>NZ_CP169421.1:4732500-7749849 GCF_050917515.1 Streptomyces sp. JL2001
GTCCCCGGGGAGCCGTCAACCAGGCTTTGATCCGGGGGTTTCCGAATGGGGAAACCCGGCAGTCGTCATGGGCTGTCACCCATGCCTGAACACATAGGGCATGTGGAGGGAACGAGGGGAAGTGAAACATCTCAGTACCCTCAGGAAGAGAAAACAACCGTGATTCCGGGAGTAGTGGCGAGCGAAACCGGATGAGGCCAAACCGTATGCGTGTGATACCCGGCAGGGGTTGCGCATACGGGGTTGTGGGATCTCTCTTTCACAGTCTGCCGGCTGTGAGGCGAGTCAGAAACCGTTGATGTAGGCGAAGGACATGCGAAAGGTCCGGCGTAGAGGGTAAGACCCCCGTAGCTGAAACATTGACGGCTTGCTTGAGAGACACCCAAGTAGCACGGGGCCCGAGAAATCCCGTGTGAATCTGGCGGGACCACCCGCTAAGCCTAAATATTCCCTGGTGACCGATAGCGGATAGTACCGTGAGGGAATGGTGAAAAGTACCGCGGGAGCGGAGTGAAATAGTACCTGAAACCGTGTGCCTACAAGCCGTGGGAGCGTCGCTCATTGGGTTTACCCAATGGGTCGTGACTGCGTGCCTTTTGAAGAATGAGCCTGCGAGTTAGCGGTGTGTAGCGAGGTTAACCCGTGTGGGGAAGCCGTAGCGAAAGCGAGTCCGAATAGGGCGATTGAGTTGCACGCTCTAGACCCGAAGCGGAGTGATCTAGCCATGGGCAGGTTGAAGCGGAGGTAAGACTTCGTGGAGGACCGAACCCACCAGGGTTGAAAACCTGGGGGATGACCTGTGGTTAGGGGTGAAAGGCCAATCAAACTCCGTGATAGCTGGTTCTCCCCGAAATGCATTTAGGTGCAGCGTCGTGTGTTTCTTGCCGGAGGTAGAGCACTGGATAGGCGATGGGCCCTACCGGGTTACTGACCTTAGCCAAACTCCGAATGCCGGTAAGTGAGAGCACGGCAGTGAGACTGTGGGGGATAAGCTCCATGGTCGAGAGGGAAACAGCCCAGAGCATCGACTAAGGCCCCTAAGCGTACGCTAAGTGGGAAAGGATGTGGAGTCGCAGAGACAACCAGGAGGTTGGCTTAGAAGCAGCCACCCTTGAAAGAGTGCGTAATAGCTCACTGGTCAAGTGATTCCGCGCCGACAATGTAGCGGGGCTCAAGCGTACCGCCGAAGTCGTGTCATTGCAGCAATTAAGCCCCAACGGGTGCTGTGATGGGTAGGGGAGCGTCGTGTGCCGGGTGAAGCAGCCGCGGAAGCGAGTTGTGGACGGTTCACGAGTGAGAATGCAGGCATGAGTAGCGATACACACGTGAGAAACGTGTGCGCCGATTGACTAAGGGTTCCTGGGTCAAGCTGATCTGCCCAGGGTAAGTCGGGACCTAAGGCGAGGCCGACAGGCGTAGTCGATGGACAACCGGTTGATATTCCGGTACCCGCTTTGAAACGCCCAATATCGAGCCCATTAATGCTAAGGCCGTGAAGCCGCCCTGGAGCCTTCGGGCAAAGGGGAGTGGTGGAGCCGCTGACCCAAGGTGGTAGTAGGTAAGCGATGGGGTGACGCAGGAAGGTAGTCCAGCCCGGGCGGTGGTTGTCCCGGGGTAAGGGTGTAGGCCGTGTGATAGGCAAATCCGTCACACATTAAGGCTGAGACCTGATGCCGAGCCGATTGTGGTGAAGTGGATGATCCTATGCTGTCGAGAAAAGCCTCTAGCGAGTTTCATGGCGGCCCGTACCCTAAACCGACTCAGGTGGTCAGGTAGAGAATACCGAGGCGTTCGGGTGAACTATGGTTAAGGAACTCGGCAAAATGCCCCCGTAACTTCGGGAGAAGGGGGGCCATCACTGGTGATCGGATTTACTCCGTGAGCTGGGGGTGGCCGCAGAGACCAGCGAGAAGCGACTGTTTACTAAAAACACAGGTCCGTGCGAAGCCGTAAGGCGATGTATACGGACTGACGCCTGCCCGGTGCTGGAACGTTAAGGGGACCGGTTAGTGACCTTTCGGGGTTGCGAAGCTGAGAACTTAAGCGCCAGTAAACGGCGGTGGTAACTATAACCATCCTAAGGTAGCGAAATTCCTTGTCGGGTAAGTTCCGACCTGCACGAATGGCGTAACGACTTCTCGACTGTCTCAACCATAGGCCCGGTGAAATTGCACTACGAGTAAAGATGCTCGTTTCGCGCAGCAGGACGGAAAGACCCCGGGACCTTTACTACAGTTTGATATTGGTGTTCGGTTCGGCTTGTGTAGGATAGGTGGGAGACTTTGAAGCCGTGACGCCAGTCATGGTGGAGTCGCCGTTGAAATACCACTCTGGTCGTGCTGGATGTCTAACCTCGGTCCGTGATCCGGATCAGGGACAGTGTCTGATGGGTAGTTTAACTGGGGCGGTTGCCTCCCAAAGGGTAACGGAGGCGCCCAAAGGTTCCCTCAGCCTGGTTGGCAATCAGGTGTTGAGTGTAAGTGCACAAGGGAGCTTGACTGTGAGACCGACGGGTCGAGCAGGGACGAAAGTCGGGACTAGTGATCCGGCGGTGGCTTGTGGAAGCGCCGTCGCTCAACGGATAAAAGGTACCCCGGGGATAACAGGCTGATCTTCCCCAAGAGTCCATATCGACGGGATGGTTTGGCACCTCGATGTCGGCTCGTCGCATCCTGGGGCTGGAGTCGGTCCCAAGGGTTGGGCTGTTCGCCCATTAAAGCGGTACGCGAGCTGGGTTTAGAACGTCGTGAGACAGTTCGGTCCCTATCCGCTGTGCGCGTAGGAATATTGAGAAGGGCTGTCCCTAGTACGAGAGGACCGGGACGGACGAACCTCTGGTGTGCCAGTTGTCCTGCCAAGGGCATGGCTGGTTGGCTACGTTCGGGAGGGATAACCGCTGAAAGCATCTAAGCGGGAAGCCTGCTTCGAGATGAGTATTCCCACCTCCTTGAGAGGGTAAGGCTCCCAGTAGACGACTGGGTTGATAGGCCGGATGTGGAAGCCCAGTAATGGGTGGAGCTGACCGGTACTAATAGGCCGAGGGCTTGTCCTCAGTTGCTCGCGTCCACTGTGTTAGTTCTGAAGTAACGAACTCGCCCCTTGTCGGCTGGAGTTTGTTTATTTCATAGAGTTTCGGTGGTCATAGCGTTAGGGAAACGCCCGGTTACATTCCGAACCCGGAAGCTAAGCCTTTCAGCGCCGATGGTACTGCAGGGGGGACCCTGTGGGAGAGTAGGACGCCGCCGAACAATCATTGTGGGAAAGCCCCGCACCTTATGGTGCGGGGCTTTTCTGCGTTCCGGAGCAGATTCGTTCCGTCAGAGGCCCGCGAGCCCCCGGCATCCGGTGTGGGCTCCGGACCGGAGTCGAAGACCCACAGCGGAGGGATCAGAGGCGGCCGGCGGCCTTCAAGGCGAGGTAGGCGTCGGCCAGTGCGGGGGCGAGAGCGTCAGGGGCCGCGTCGACGACCGTGACACCGTGGCGACGCAGCTGATCCGCCGTGCGGTGACGCTGTGACTGTTCCTGGGCCGCCGCCGCTGCCTCGTAGACACCGTCGACCGTGCCGCGGCCCGCCGCCATCTTGGCCGTACGGGGATCGGCGACCGAGGCCACCAGAACCGTGTGGCGCCGGGTGAGCTGCGGAAGCACCGGGAGCAGTCCTTCCTCGATCGGCGCGGCGTCCAGGCTCGTGAGCAGGACGAGGAGCGAGCGGCGTGGCGCCCTGGCCAGCGCCGAGGCGGCGAGTGCCCGGGCGTCGGTCTCGACCAGTTCGGGCTCGACGGTCGCCAGGGCGTCCACCACCGCCGGCAGGACGTCCGCCGCCGAACGACCCCGGACCTGGGCGCGGAGACGTCGGTCGTAGGCCAGGACGTCCACACGGTCGCCGGCCCGGGAGGCGAGCGCCGTCAGGAGCAGTGTGGCGTCCATGGCCGCGTCCAGTCGCGGCACGTTCCCGACGCGACCCGCCGACGTGCGGCCGGTGTCGAGGACGATCAGGATGTGCCGGTCCCGCTCCGGGCGCCAGGTACGGACGGCGACGCTCGACTGCCGTGCGGTGGCACGCCAGTCGATGGACCTGGTGTCGTCACCGGGGACGTACTCGCGGAGGCTGTCGAACTCGGTGCCCTCCCCGCGGATGAGGACGCTCGTGCGGCCGTCCAGTTCGCGGAGACGGGCCAGCCGGGACGGCAGATGCTTGCGGCTCGCGAACGCCGGGAGGACGCGAACGGTCCACGGGACCTCGTGACGCCCCTGACGTGCGGCCAGGCCCAGGGGGCCGAAGGAGCGGACGGTGACGCGGTCCGCCTGCCGGTCGCCGCGGCGGGTGGGGCGCAGTGCGGTGGTGATCCGGCGGCGCTCACCGGCCGGAACGGCCAGCTTCCGGCGGGACGCGGCCTGTTCGGTGCCGGGCGTCCAGCTGCTCGGGGGCCAGGCGTCGCGCAGGTGGGCGCGCAGCCGGCGGCCCGACGGGTTGGTGACCATGAGGTGCACCTCCGCCGCGTCACCCAGTCGAACTGTTGTGTCACCACTTCGGGTGAACTGCAGCTTTCGCACTGGTGCGGCCATCGCGTAGTCGCACAGAATGGCGAGTGAGAGGGGCGCGTTGACCGCGAGCATCCCCGCCCAGCTGGGGGCGAGGAGGCCCACGGGGAGCGAACCGAGGGCGGCCAGGAGCGCTGTTCGTCCGGTGAGGGCCATGGGGCGCCGTTCTCAGCGGGGTACGGGGACGTGGGCGAGGATCGAGTGGATGACGGAGTCGGCGGTGACGCCCTCCATCTCGGCCTCGGGCCGCAGTTGGATGCGATGACGCAGGGTGGGCAGGGCGAGGGCCTTCACGTCGTCCGGGGTGACGTAGTCCCGGCCGGTGAGCCAGGCCCAGGCGCGAGCGGTGGAGAGCAGTGCGGTGGCACCACGGGGGGAGACACCGAGAGTGAGCGAGGGGGAATCACGCGTGGCACGACAGATATCGACGACATAACCGGTGATCTCCGGGGAGACCGAGGTCTTGGCGACGGCGGAGCGGGCCGCCTCGAGGTCGGCGGGGCCGGCGACCGGCCGGACGCCGGCGGCCTGCAGGTCGCGAGGGTCGAAGCCGTCCGCATGACGGGTCAGCACGCTGATCTCGTCCGCACGTGAGGGCAGCGGGACCGTCAGCTTGAGCAGGAAGCGGTCGAGTTGGGCTTCCGGCAGGGGATAGGTGCCTTCGTACTCGACCGGGTTCTGCGTGGCGGCGACCAGGAAGGGATCGGGCAGCGGGCGGGGAGTCCCGTCGACGGTGACCTGGCGCTCCTCCATCGCCTCCAGGAGCGAGGCCTGGGTCTTGGGAGGAGTGCGGTTGATCTCGTCGGCGAGCAGCAGGTTGGTGAAGACCGGGCCCGGCTGGAAGGAGAACTCGGCGGAACGCGAGTCGTAGACGAGTGAGCCCGTGACGTCACTCGGCATCAGATCGGGGGTGAACTGGACACGCTTGGTGTCGAGTTCGAGAGCGGAGGCGAGCGCCCGGACCAGGAGGGTCTTGGCGACACCGGGGACACCTTCGAGCAGGACGTGACCCCGGCAGAGCAGGGCGACGACGAGTCCGGTGACCGCGGGGTCCTGGCCGACCACGGCCTTCGCGATCTCGGTGCGCAGGGCCTCCAGGGAGGCGCGGGCGGCGTCCGAGGTCGTAGCGGTCTCGGGGGTCGGGGCGCTCATGAGGTGCGTACCTCTCTTTCGAGGGCGTCGAGTTGGTCCGCCAGGCGGATCAGGGCGGCGTCGTCGGCGGGAGCCGGGCCGAAGAGGAGGTCCCTGGTGTCCGCCGGCTCTCCGCCCACTTCGGTGCGGCGCGCGGAGAGAGCGGGGAGCAGGACCTCGGGGGAGTGGGCGTCCCTGGTGGGCACGCCGAGGAGCGGTGCGATGCGGGCGCGGGTCGCGGCGCGCAGGACGGAGCTCGCGCGGTCCCGGGCCCGGGACGTGCGGTAGAGGCGGGCACGGCCCTCCGTGGCCTCGGAGGCGCGGACGACGACCGGAAGGGGTTCGGTCACCAGGGGACCGAGGCGGCGGGCACGCCAGACCGCGGCGAGGACGGCGGCGACGGCCAGTTGAAGGGTTCCCCACAGCCAGCCGGAAGGGACGAGGGAGAGGAAGTCGTCGGTGGGCCCGTCCTCGGACTCGCCGTCGCCATCGACGGCGGAAGCGTCGGACAGGGAGGGGATGTACCAGACGAGATGGGGCCGGGAGCCGAGGAGTTGCAGGGCGAGCGAGGCGTTGCCCTGGTGGTCCAGACGGTCGTTGAGGAAGAGGTCCGGGGAGCCGACGAGGACCGTTTCGCCCGCGGCGGGGTCCTGCACGGAGACCAGGGTCGGCAGCCCGTCCGCGGGATAGCAGGCGACGGCCCGTGCCCCGGCGGTGAGGTAGCGCTCGCCGCCGAGGTCGACACTGCCGGCGCGGCCGGCGGCGGGCAGGGAGCAGTCGGCGGTCCGGTTGCGGACGGGGGCGCTGGTCGCGGAGGAGACACCGGGGGCCAGGATCGGGAGCGAGGCCTCGCCGGCGCCGACGAGGACGGTACGGCCCGCCGAGGCCCTCATGGCCTCGCGGAGAGCGGACTGCTGAGAGACGGTCAGCAGATCGGGGGTGGTGACCAGGACAGTGGTGTCCGTGCCGGTCGCGGCGGTGGCCTCGTCGAGGGAGGTGACGACCCGGAGCGTGACCCCCTGGGCCTTGAGGATCTCGGCGACGGCGCGGCTGCCGTCGGGGTCGGCGGACCTGGGGTCGAGCAGGCCGTGGTGGTCGGCGGATCGCACGGTCGCCAGGGTGAGGCCGCCGATCAGGATCAGGGCGAGCACCAGGAGCACACCACGGACGCGCGACCAGATCTGACGGGGGGTGAGGGAGGTCGAGGTGGGGCTGGTGAGCAGTCGGTTCATTCGGCTGCCCCCGCGGAAGCGCTGTCGAGGGTGGGCTTGGTCCGCTCCAGGGACGCGTCCAGCTCCTCGACACGTCGGTACGCGGGCTCGTCGGCCGTGCGCCCGCCGTAGGTGACGTCGTCGAAGGCGCGCGCCGCGGAGCGGAGCTCGTCCGCGTGGGCGGGCAGGGTACGGCCGGCCTCGGCGGCTGCCTCGTCGGCCGTGCGGCCGGGCCGCGGGTCGAGCAGCGTGCGCTCCTCCAAGGAGCGGACGATGGCCCGCATCCGCTCCTGGACCGCCTGGTTCCAGCGGCCGGCGGACGCGTGCCGGGAGGCGGCGGCCCGGTGTTCGCCGGCGGTACGGGGGCCGTCGTCGAACAGGGAGTCCGCGGTGGTGACGGCCCGTCGGGGGGTGCCGAGCCGCCACCACAGGGCGCCCGTCACGGCGAGCACCACGAGGACGACGGCGACCAGGCCGAGTACACCGCCGGGGGAGGCCCCCGACGCCGAGTCGAAGAGGCCGCCGATCCACTCCCAGAAGCGGTCGAGGCCGCGTTCGAGGAGGTTGGGGTCGTTCTCGTGGTAGACCGGCTTGGACAGCTCCCGCTCCGCCGCCTCCCGGGCGGGATCGCGAGGGATGTCCAGCGGAATGTCGTCGGCGGCCGGCCTGAACCGCCCGACGACCGCGCCCCCCGTGGCCGTCACCCCGTCAGCTCCCGGAGGTGTAGCCGGGAACGCCCGCGGCGCGGGCGAGTTCGAGGTCCAGCGCCTCGCGGCGGATGCGCTGGTCCACGTAGAGGAGGACGGTCACGCCGGCGGAGATCGGGAAGATGATCGCGTTGGCGATCACGCCGCCGATGCCCGTGATCAGGAGGAACGACCAGCTGTTGCCGGCTTCCGGGTTGTCGATGAAGCCGCTGAAGCCGCCGCCGTCGGCGACGATCGCGATGATCGCGAAGGGGATCGCGATGATCATCGCCACGATGAAGAGCAGCAGCTGCGTCAGCATCGTGATGCCGAAGATGCGCCACCAGGAGCCGTCGACCAGCTTGGCCGAGCGCTTGATCGACCGGATCACGCCCTGGCGTTCCAGCATCAGGGCGGGAGAGGAGAGGCTGAAGCGGACCATCAGCCAGACGACGACGACCAGTCCGGCGGTGCCGCCCAGACCGGCCAGAGCATCGCCGCCGGTGCCGCCGAGGAGGAGACCGGGCAGCAGGCCGACGCCCACGATGGCCGCGCTCATCAGCGGCAGCAGCAGGGTCAGTCCCAGCAGCTGGAGCAGCCGCGGCCGCGCCTCCTGCCAGGCGGCGGCGAGCGTGACCGGACGGCCGAGGATCGCCCGGCTGATCACGACGGTGAGCAGGGCGGCGCACACCAGGCTCGTCATCACCATGATGAGGAGCGCCGGGGCCAGGCCGATCATGCTGACCCGGAGGGACTCCAGGGACTGGTCGAGGGCCTCGGCCGGGGTCGCGTCCGGATTGACCTTCGGCGGGGTCGGCATGAGGTAGCGCTGGGCCAGGATGTCGGCCGTCTGGGAGATCACCGCGACCGTGACGGACACGGCCAGGACGGTGCGCCAGTACGCCCGCAGGGTGGACACCGCGCCGTCGAGGATCTCTCCGAGGCTCAGCGGGCGCAGCGGGATCACGCCGGGCTTGGCGGCCGGCGGCTTTCCCCACTGGCCGTGGACGGGGCCGCCTCCCCAGCCGGGGCTCGGCGGAGGTGTGTGGGCGCGTCCGGGGGCGGGGGCGCCCGGCGAGGACCACTGGCCGGCGGGCGGCTGGTCCTTGGACCACTGCGGGGCGGAGCCGTTCGCGTCACCGGGCTCGGTGGGCCGGGGCACTCCGGGTCCGTCGTGGCCGTCGGAGGGAGCAGACCCGGGCGAGGTCCAGCCCGGAGTGTCGTTCACGGTCGTCCACCTCGAGTGAATGGTCGCGGGGCCGGATCGGCGAACCGGCTCGGTCTCGGCGGCCGGCCCGCTGTCTGTCGAGGCGGCCGACCGTGAGCCATCGTGCCACGCGGAACCCGCCCGCGGACCGGGGTGAGGGCCTCCGTCTCGCCTTGATCGCCGAGGGCGCCGGGATCGCGCGGGGACGTGACGGGGGCCGGGGCGGGACGGGGTGCGGGGCGTGCGCCGGCACGAGGGGGACGGGCCGCGGTGGCAACGGGCGGCAGGGCGGGGCACGGGCCCGGGTGCGGGACGGGCGTCCCGCGGTGCGGAGCGGGCCGTCCGGGCGGGATTCTCCGGCCGAAGATCCACGGAATCACGAGGTCATTCCGCTATGGGCGCGGAGCGGGGGGCCAGGGTACGGTTCAGGGCGGCTACGGGGGTGACATGCATGCCTGGTATCAGCGACCACAGCGACCAGGGCAGCCACCGGTGGACGATCACAGACGTCGACGCTGGTCAGTGAGCTATCTCACCAGCCGCCTTGAGACTGATACGGAAATGGGATGATGTCGATATGAAGGGACGCGTTCTCGTCGTCGATGACGACACCGCACTGGCCGAGATGCTCGGGATCGTGCTGCGGGGTGAAGGGTTCGAGCCGTCGTTCGTAGCGGACGGTGACAAGGCGCTCGCCGCATTCCGTGAGGCCAAGCCGGACCTGGTGCTGCTGGACCTCATGCTGCCCGGCAGGGACGGCATCGAGGTGTGCCGGCTCATCAGGGCCGAGTCCGGTGTGCCCATCGTCATGCTCACGGCCAAGAGCGACACCGTCGACGTGGTGGTGGGCCTGGAGTCCGGGGCCGACGACTACATCGTCAAGCCGTTCAAGCCGAAGGAGCTCGTCGCCCGCATCCGGGCGCGACTGCGGCGGTCGGAGGAGCCCGCGCCGGAGCAGCTCGCCATCGGCGACCTGGTCATCGACGTCGCCGGTCACTCGGTGAAGCGGGACGGGCAGTCCATCGCCCTGACCCCGCTCGAGTTCGACCTGCTCGTCGCGCTGGCCCGCAAGCCGTGGCAGGTGTTCACCCGTGAGGTCCTGCTGGAGCAGGTCTGGGGATACCGGCACGCGGCCGACACCCGGCTGGTGAACGTGCACGTCCAGCGGCTTCGCTCCAAGGTCGAGAAGGACCCGGAGCGGCCGGAGATCGTGGTGACCGTCCGGGGCGTCGGTTACAAGGCGGGGCCGAGCTGACATGAGCATAGGCAGTACTGCTCCGAAGCCCGGCGAGCCGGGAGTCCGGACGGGGCGGACTGCCGGACCGAGGCGGGGGGGCTCGCGATTCGGCAGTCCGTTCCGTGGAGGACGCCTCCTCCAGGACGGAGCACCGGGTGGCCCGGTGCTCCGGCTGGTGATGCGCTGGTTCCGCCGCCCGCTGCTGCCCGCGGTGCGGCTGTGGCGCCGGAACATCCAGCTCCGCGTCGTCGCGGGCACCCTGCTGATGTCCCTCGGCGTCGTGCTGCTGCTCGGCCTGGTCGTCATCGGCCAGGTCCGCAACGGTCTCCTCGACGCCAAGGAGAAGGCCGCCCAGAGCCAGGCCGCCGGAGGTTTCTCGGCTGCCCAGGACAAGGCGGCGACGACCCCCTCCGTGCCCGGTGAGCAGGACGGCGGCCGGGCCGGGGCGTCCGTGAACTGGCGCTCCACCCTGGTCGAGCAGCTCGCCAGTGGTGGTCAGAGCGCGTTCAACGTCGTGGCGCTGTCCCTGGAGCAGTCCGAGGGCACCGCGAGCCGGGGCGCCCGCGCCTCCGGCGAGGTCGACCCCGCCACCAGCATCCCCGTCGACCTGCGGCATTCCGTCGCCCAGGGGTCGGGCACCTTCCAGACGTACGCCCGGATCCACTACACCGACGGCAAGCACTCCGAGCCGGGCCTGGTGGTCGGCAAGCGCCTCAACGACGCCGAGGGCAACCAGTACGAGCTGTACTACCTCTTCCCGCTGACCCAGGAGGAGGACTCCCTCGCCCTGGTCAAGGGCACGCTGGCGACCGCCGGGCTGTTCGTCGTGGTGCTCCTCGGAGCCATCGCCTGGCTCGTGGTGCGCCAGGTCGTCACCCCCGTCCGGATGGCGGCCGGGATCGCCGAGCGCCTCTCCGCCGGCCGGCTCCAGGAACGCATGAAGGTCACCGGCGAGGACGACATCGCCCGGCTCGGTGAAGCCTTCAACAAGATGGCGCAGAACCTCCAGCTCAAGATCCAGCAGCTGGAGGAGCTCTCGCGGATGCAGCGCCGCTTCGTCTCGGACGTCTCGCACGAGCTGCGCACGCCGCTGACGACCGTGCGGATGGCCGCCGACGTCATCCACGAGGCCCGTGTCGACTTCGACCCGATCACCGCGCGCTCCGCCGAGCTCCTCGGCGACCAGCTCGACCGCTTCGAGTCCCTCCTCGCCGACCTGCTGGAGATCAGCCGCTTCGACGCCGGAGCGGCGGCCCTGGAGGCGGAGCCGATCGACCTGCGCCAGGTCGTCCGGCGGGTCATCGGCGGCGCCGAGCCGCTCGCCGAGCGCAAGGGTGGCCGGATCGTCGTCGTCGGCGACGAGCAGCCGGTCGTGGCGGAGGCGGACGCCCGCCGGGTCGAGCGCGTGCTGCGCAACCTGGTCGTCAACGCCGTCGAGCACGGCGAGGGCCGCGACGTCGTCGTCAAGCTCGCCGCCGCGGGCGGGGCCGTCGCGGTCGCCGTCCGCGACTACGGTGTGGGACTCAAGCCGGGCGAGGCCACCCGCGTCTTCAACCGCTTCTGGCGCGCCGACCCGGCGCGCGCACGCACCACCGGCGGGACGGGCCTCGGCCTGTCGATCGCCGTCGAGGACGCGCGGCTGCACGGCGGCTGGCTCCAGGCCTGGGGCGAGCCCGGCGGAGGCTCCCAGTTCCGGCTGACGCTGCCGCGTACCGCGGACGAGCCGCTGCGCGGCTCCCCGATCCCGCTGGAGCCCGAGGACTCGCGGCGCAACCGCGAGCAGGCGGCGTCCGGCCCGTCGCAGGAGACCGGCACGCGCCTGACGGCGGTGCCCGCGCAGACCGCCGGCGACCGGCCGTCCCTGCCCGTGTCGCCGCGGCTGCCCGGAGCGCCGCGGGCCACGGCGGATCCGACCGCCCTGCCCGGCAGCGGAGCACGGGTGGTGGCACGGTCCGTGGGGGACGCCGACGGCGGCGAGGCCATGGCCACGTCGAACACCGAACGGGAAGGCGGAACACGTGGGCGCTGACTCCCGAGGGGAGCGGAAGCAGGCCGACGGGCACCAGGGACAGGGGGCAGGGGTGGAGGCGTACCGGACGGGCGCGGCGACCGAGGCGCGCGGCGGCGGCACGTCGCGCACCCCCGCGCGGGGCGGCCGGACGGCGCGTACGAGCGTGCTGCTGGCGTGCGGCGGTCTGCTCGTCGCCGGCTGCGCCACCATGCCCGACAGCGGCGACGTGGAGAGCGTGAAGGCGTCCAGCCTGGGCGACTCGCAGGTCCGGGTCTACGCCGTGCAGCCGCGCGAGAACGCCGACCCGGACGAGATCGTCGACGGCTTCCTGGAGGCCATGACCAGCGACGACCTGGGGTTCGCCACGGCCCGCAAGTACCTGACGAAGCAGGCCGCGCGCGACTGGAAGCCGGAGGCGTCCATCACGGTGCTCGCCACGGCCCCGGACCGTGAGCAGGCCGTCGCCGTGGACGACCCCGAGAGCCGCGGCCGGTCCTTCCCCATCAAGGGACGCACGGTGGCGAAGGTGAACGAGTACCACGCCTACGAGCCGGCCCGGGCCGAGTTCCAGGACGAGATCCACGTGGTCCAGCAGCCCTCGGAGGACGGCAAGGGCAAGGAGTGGCGCATCGACCACCTGCCGTCCGGGCTGGTGCTGAGCGAGGCCGACTTCCAGCGCAACTACCGGTCGGTCAACAAGTACTACTTCGCCTCCGGGGAGGACTGGGTCGTCGCCGACCCGGTCTACATCCGCCAGCGCCAGGACCCGATCACCCGGATGGACCCGGTGACGCAGACGGTCAAGGCCCTGCTCGAAGGGCCGACGCTGTGGCTGCAGGAGGCCGCGGTCTCCCGCTTCCCCTCCGGCACGGAACTGAAGAAGGGCGTCACCTCGCTCGCCCCGGACGACCAGTCCACCCTCAAGGTGCCGCTCAACGCCAAGGCCGACCGGGTCGGCCCGGAGGTGTGCCGGCGCATGGCCGCGCAGCTGCTGTTCACGCTGGGCGACCTGACCTCCGTCCGGGTCGAGCAGGTGGAGCTGCAGCGGTCCGACGGAACGTCGCTGTGCGTGCTGGGCAAGCGGCAGGCGCGGGACGAGTTCGCGCCCGTGCGCACCTCCGAGCGGGCCGAGAACCCCTTCTTCGTCGACGAGCACGGCAAGCTCATGACCCTGCTCGTGGGCGGCAGGACGGCCGAGGAGCCGCAGCCCGCGCCCGGACCCTTCGGCAAGGGCCTGCTGCCGCTGCGGTCGGTCGCCGTGGACCGCGACGAGAGTCGCGCCGCGGGCGTCGCCAAGGAGGGCCGCGAGCTGCGGGTGGCGTCGGTCCTCTCCGACGAGGAGCTGACCCCCGCGGTCGTCACGAGCACCGCCGCGCGGCCCGAGGACCGGCTCTCGGCGCCCAGCTGGGACGGCCGCGGCGACCTGTGGGTCGCCGACCGCAACCCGGTCCGGCCGCGCCTGTGGATGGTCCCGGACGGCAACGGGCAGCGCGTCGAGGTGTCGACGCCCTGGCTGGCGGACGGCATCCGGGTCGAGTCGCTGCGGGTGTCCGCCGACGGCGTCCGGATCGCCCTGCTGCTCAAGCGCCAGGACGGCCGGACCACGCTGAACATCGGGCGGGTGATGCGCGAGGGCAGCGGCGTCCAGCAGACCGTCTCGGTCGAGGACCTCAAGGCCGTGGCGCCGAGCATGGAGACGGTCACAGCGGTGTCCTGGGCCGGTCCGAGCCGGCTGGTCGTGGTCGGCAAGGAGGCCGGCGGCGTGCAGCAGGTCCGGTACATCCAGACGGACGGGGCGACCTCGGCCTCCTCGCTGCTGCCGGGCCTCAACGGCGTCACCGCGGTGGCGGCGCCCGACGACGACCGGTCCCCGCTCGTGGCGGACTCGGGCAACGACGGCATCGTGCGCCTGGTGCCCGGGGCGAACTGGCAGCGTCTGGGCAAGGTCCTCGGGTCCTCCCCCGTCTACCCGGGTTAGGTCCGGCGCTCGGCGCCGGACACCGGCCCCGCCCCGCCCTCCTCGGCGCCCGCCCCGGCCACCCTCCGGGCCGTTGTCCACAGGGGTGGCCGGTCCGCTCCGGCAGGAGGACAGTGGAGCCATGCGGGGGTGGTGGCTCGAGATCGCCGGACTGGTGCTGCCGGTCGCCTGCGGTGGCTGCGGCAGGCCGCGTTCCGAGTTGTGCCCGTCGTGCCGGGCGGAGCTGACGGCGTCCGGTCCGCGCCGGATCCTGCCCCGCCCCGTGCCCGCCGGTCTGCCCCGCGTCCACGCGGCCGCGCCCTACGACGGTGCCGTGCGCGCCGCGCTCCTCGCCCACAAGGAGCGCGGTGCCCTGGGACTCGCCAAGCCCCTGGGAGCGGCGCTGGCAGCGGCCGTGGAGGCGGCTGCGGTGTCCTGTGGGGCTCCTGGGGCCGCCCCCCTGCTCCTCGTACCGGTGCCCTCGTCGCGGCGCGCGGTGCGGGCACGTGGCCACGATCCCACCCGGCGCATCGCGCTGGCCGCGGCCCGCCGGCTGCGGCAGTCGGGGCGGCCCGCCCGGGTGGCGTCGGTTCTGCGTCAGAGCCGTGCCGTGGCCGACCAGTCCGCCCTCGACGCCCGGGGACGGTTCGCCAACCTGGCCGGGGCCCTGGAGGTGGTGGCGGGCGGTGCGCGGCTGCTGGCGGCCGGACGGGTGGTGCTGGTGGACGACCTCATGACCACCGGCGCGTCGCTGACCGAGGCGGCGCGGGCCGTGGCCGCCGTACGCCCTGTACACCCGCCGTTCACCGCCCACGGCCGTCCGGGCGGCCGGAGGGAACGCCGGATCGACCGGATCGCCCTGCCGACGCAGCCGGCCCCGCCGGCACCGGCGGCGGTCGTGGCCGGTTCGCCCTCGTCGTTCGTAATAAACCGGAACTGACAGGGAAGTTGCATCGTTGCAGGTGGTGAGAGGTGAAAACACCCGAATGGAGGTAAGTGGCTGCACCGGGTGCCGACACCCGTCCGAACGAGCTATGTTCGGTTGTGAGGAATGACGAAAGTCATGGCCTCACCCAATGCATACGGGTGCGCCTACAGGACAGGAGTTCAGGGCGAATTAACCTCAGGTCGGTGGGGTGGGGATCTTGTCGACTGGGGAGGACGAGGTGAAAGTCGCCAAGTCCGAGACTCCGGTAAACATCGGAGTCTGGTGCAAAGGGAGAGGCCCAGCGGCCTAGGAGCCGATCTGGGCGATCCGGGAACGGAGTTCTGCGTGGACATCGTCGTCAAGGGCCGCAAGACCGAGGTGCCCGAGCGGTTCCGCAAGCACGTGGCCGAGAAGCTGAAGCTGGAGAAGATCCAGAAGCTCGACGGCAAGGTGATCAGCCTCGACGTCGAGGTGTCCAAGGAGCACAACCCGCGGCAGGCCGACCGGTCCGACCGCGTGGAGATCACCCTCCACTCCCGAGGCCCGGTGATCCGGGCGGAGGCGGCGGCAGGCGACCCGTACGCAGCTCTCGACCTCGCCAGCGACAAGCTGGAGGCACGGCTGCGCAAGCAGCACGACAAGAGGTACACCCGCCGTGGCAACGGCAGGCTTTCGGCGGCCGAGGTCGGCGACGTGGTGCCGGGTGTCGCCCAGCTCAACGGCAGTGGCGAGCTCGTGGCCGAGGAGCCCGGCAAGGTACCCACCACGATGATGGGTTCGATCGAGGTTCAGGGCGAAGGCCCGCTGGTCGTCCGCGAGAAGACGCACAAGGCCGCCCCGATGACCCTCGACCAGGCTCTCTACGAGATGGAGCTGGTCGGGCACGACTTCTACCTGTTCGTCGACTCCGACAACAAGCAGCCGAGCGTCGTCTACCGGCGACACGCGTACGACTACGGCGTCATCCACCTGGAGAGCGACCCCCTGGCCGAGGGTGGCGGCGCCGGTGGTGCACTGGGCGGCTGACCCGCAGCCGCACCAGACTCAGCAGTCCCTCAAGGTGCCCCTGGAGCGCTCCGTGCGCCCCCAGGGGCACCCCCGTGCGACCACGGGATCACCACGCCGGGGTCCGGGCATGAAATCATGTCGTGCACGCCAACCGCTGCTTCGTGAGCAGCGGTTGGAGGACCGAACACGACTTCAGGCCACGGCCTCAGGGGGAGGAACGATGGCGGACAGCTTCGGGCCGGTGCACGGAGGGCGGGAGCCCGATTGCGCGGCCACCCCCGAGGGATCGGATTCGGACAGCGGCGACTCGCGGAAGGAGCCGATCCGGGTCCTCGTGGTGGACGACCACGCCCTGTTCCGGCGCGGACTCGAGATCGTCCTCGCACAGGAGGAGGACATCCTGGTCGTCGGCGAGGCGGGTGACGGGGCCGAGGCGGTCGACAAGGCCGCGGACCTGCTGCCCGACATCGTGCTGATGGACGTCCGGATGCCCAAGCGCGGGGGCATCGAGGCGTGCACCTCCATCAAGGAGGTGGCACCCAGCGCGAAGATCATCATGCTGACGATCAGCGACGAGGAGGCCGACCTCTACGACGCGATCAAGGCGGGCGCGACCGGCTATCTCCTGAAGGAGATCTCCACCGACGAGGTCGCGACCGCGATTCGCGCGGTCGCCGACGGCCAGTCGCAGATCAGCCCCTCCATGGCGTCGAAACTCCTCACCGAGTTCAAATCCATGATCCAGCGCACCGACGAGCGCAGGCTCGTGCCAGCTCCCCGGCTCACCGACCGGGAGCTGGAAGTCCTGAAGCTGGTCGCGACCGGAATGAACAACCGGGACATCGCCAAGGAATTGTTCATCTCCGAGAACACCGTGAAGAACCACGTCCGCAACATCCTGGAGAAGCTCCAGCTGCACTCCCGGATGGAAGCGGTCGTCTACGCGATGCGGGAGAAGATCCTCGAGATCAGGTGACGCCGGCGGGCCCCCTCCCGGGGGCCTGTACGCCTCTCCCGAGGGCGGCCGCGGGGGAGGCGTACGGACAGGAAGCCCCGGGAGGACCCGTCAGCCGAGCTCGGCGGTCAGCGCCGCCGCCAGGGAGCGGTCGTCCGCCCGCTCGATCCGCACGGAGTCGCACCCCACCCATTCGGCCGCCTCACGCAGCGCCACGGCCATCGGCGCGATCGCCTTCGGGGAGTCCACCGACACCTGGCGGGCCACGAGCGTCCGGCCGTCACGCGCCGGGTCCACCCGGCCCACCAGCTTCCCGCCCGCCAGCAACGGCATCGCGAAGTAGCCGTGCACCCGCTTCTGCTTCGGCACGTACGCCTCCAGCCGGTGCGTGAAGCCGAAGATCCGCTCCGTGCGCGCCCGCTCCCAGATCAGCGAGTCGAACGGCGACAGCAGCGTCGTCCGGTGCCGGCCGCGCGGCTCGGCGGCCAGCGCCGCCGGATCGGCCCAGGCGGGCTTGGCCCAGCCCGCCACCGTGACCGGCACCAGGCCGGCGGCCTCGACCGCCGCGTCGAACTGCTCGCCCTTGAGCCGGTGGTAGTCGGCGATGTCCGCGCGCGTGCCCACGCCCAGCGCCTCGCCCGCCTGCCGGACCAGCCGGCGGACGCACTCGGCGTCGTCCAGGTCGTCGTGGAGCAGGTGGTCCGGGACGGCCCGCTCGGCCAGGTCGTACACCCGCTTCCAGCCCCGCCGCTCGGTGCAGACCACCTCGCCGTACATCAGCGCGCGCTCCACGGCGATCTTCGACTCGGACCAGTCCCACCACTCGCCCTTGTTCTTCGCGCCGCCGAGCTGGGTGGCGGTCTGCGGGCCCTCGGCCCGCAGCTGCCCGATGACCGCTTCGTACGCGCCGTCCGGCAGCTGGTGGCCCCAGTGCGGCCGGTCGCGGTAGCCGCGGCGGCGGAAGGCGAAGTGCGGCCACTCCTCGACGGGCAGGATGCAGGCCGCGTGCGACCAGTACTCGAAGGCGTGCGCCTCGGTCCAGTACGCGTCCTCCACCGTCCGACGGCCCACCGCGCCCAGCCGCGCGTACGGGATCAGTTCGTGGGAGCGGGCCAGTACGGAGATCGTGTCGAGCTGGACCTGCCCCAGATGGCGCAGCACGCCGCGGACCCCGGCCTTCCGGTCAGGTGCGCCCAGGAAGCCCTGTGCGCGCAGCGCGATCCGGCGGGCGTCGTCGGCGGAGAGTTCGGCGGCGGGCGGCGGAACAGTCGTCATGATCCGCACCCTAGAGGGCGGCACCGACAGTCATCCGGCGTTCCGCGGAGCCGGCGGCCGGCGGCTGGGTGCCGGATCCGGGTACGCGGAGCCGGAAGCCGGTGAGGGCGAGCCGGCGGCCGGGTGCCGCGTCCCGAGGCCCGGCGGCGTCAGGGGGTCCGCGGCGCGGGGAGGTACGGCAGCGCGCCCGGCAGGCCGAGGTCGGCGGGGAGCAGCGAGCCGACCCAGGTGTCCCGCAGGGTGCCGTTGTTCGGCAGGGCCGCGCGCAGGACGCCCTCGACGGTGAAGCCGGCCTTCTCGGCGGTCGCCCGGGAGCCGGCGTTGCCGACCTCGGCACGCCACTCCAGCCGGGTGCAGCCCAGGTCCGTGAAGGCCCAGCGGGCCATCGCGAGCACCGCCTCGGTCATGTAGCCGCGGCCGCGGTGCTCCTTCGCCGTCCAGAAGCCGACCTCCCAGCTGCCCGAGCGCGGGTGGTGCAGGGCCGCCGCGGCCAGGAGGGGGCCGCCGTCCCGGGTCCGCACCGCGAAGGAGTACTCGGTGTCGTCGCGCCAGCCGGCCGGGACCACGTGGTTCAGGAAGTCGTGGGCGTCCTGGCGCGCGTACGGGGAGGGCACCGTGGTCCAGCGCTGGATCTCGGGGTCCTGGCAGATGTCGTGGACCTCGTCGGCGTCCTGCGGGACGAACGTGCTCAGCGTCAGACGTTCCGTGGTCAGGGTGATGGGCTCCATGACGGAATTGTGGTGACCGGGCGGCGCTGACGCGAGCACTTTTCGCACCCGGCGGCACCTTCCGCCCGCCTTGTGCGTTCTCTTTTCCGGGCGGCAGTTGCCCCACGGCACTGCGGGCCTCCCGGCGCGGCGGCGGTCTCGCTTACGATGGCCGTTGCGGTGGGGACCACCTGCCGTGCCCGCGCCCGAGTCCATCACACGACCCAGTGCCAGGCCCGACCGGCAAGGAGACCAGCCTCAGTGTCCGTCTTCAACAAGCTCATGCGTGCAGGCGAAGGCAAGATCCTGCGCAAACTGCACCGCATCGCGGACCAGGTCAACTCCATCGAAGAGGACTTCGTCAACCTCTCCGACGCCGAGTTGCGGGCGCTCACCGAGGAGTACAAGCAGCGGTACGCCGACGGTGAGAGCCTCGACGACCTGCTGCCCGAGGCCTTCGCGACCGTCCGCGAGGCCGCCAAGCGCGTCCTCGGCCAGCGCCACTACGACGTCCAGCTCATGGGCGGTGCGGCGCTCCACCTCGGCTACGTGGCCGAGATGAAGACCGGCGAGGGCAAGACCCTCGTCGGCACGCTCCCGGCGTACCTGAACGCGCTCTCCGGCAAGGGCGTGCACCTGATCACGGTCAACGACTACCTGGCCGAGCGCGACTCCGAGCTGATGGGCCGCGTTCACAAGTTCCTGGGTCTGACCGTCGGCTGCATCCTCGCCAACATGACCCCCGCGCAGCGCCGCGAGCAGTACGGCTGCGACATCACGTACGGCACGAACAACGAGTTCGGCTTCGACTACCTGCGCGACAACATGGCGTGGTCCCAGGAGGAGCTCGTCCAGCGCGGCCACAACTTCGCCTGCGTCGACGAGGTCGACTCGATCCTGGTCGACGAGGCCCGTACGCCGCTGATCATCTCCGGCCCGGCCGACCAGGCCACCAAGTGGTACGGCGACTTCGCCAAGCTGGTCACCCGCCTGACCAGGGGCGAGGCCGGCAACCCGCTCAAGGGCATCGAGGAGACCGGCGACTACGAGGTCGACGAGAAGAAGCGCACCGTCGGCATCCACGAGTCCGGCGTCGCCAAGGTCGAGGACTGGCTGGGCATCGACAACCTCTACGAGTCGGTGAACACCCCGCTCGTCGGGTACCTGAACAACGCCATCAAGGCCAAGGAACTGTTCAAGAAGGACAAGGACTACGTCGTCATCGACGGCGAAGTCATGATCGTCGACGAGCACACCGGCCGTATCCTCGCCGGCCGCCGCTACAACGAGGGCATGCACCAGGCGATCGAGGCGAAGGAAGGGGTGGACATCAAGGACGAGAACCAGACGCTCGCCACGATCACCCTGCAGAACTTCTTCCGCCTCTACGACAAGCTGTCCGGCATGACCGGTACGGCCATGACCGAGGCCGCCGAGTTCCACCAGATCTACAAGCTCGGCGTCGTCCCGATCCCGACGAACAAGCCCATGGTCCGCAAGGACCAGTCGGACCTGATCTACCGTACCGAGGTCGCGAAGTTCAACGCGGTCGTCGACGACATCGCGGAGAAGCACGAGAAGGGCCAGCCGATCCTCGTCGGTACGACGTCGGTCGAGAAGTCCGAGTACCTCTCCCAGCAGCTCTCCAAGCGCGGCATCCAGCACGAGGTGCTGAACGCCAAGCAGCACGACCGTGAGGCGACGATCGTCGCCCAGGCCGGCCGCAAGGGCGCCGTCACCGTCGCCACGAACATGGCCGGCCGAGGCACCGACATCAAGCTCGGCGGCAACCCGGACGACCTGGCCGAGGCCGAGCTGCGCCAGGCCGGTCTGGACCCGGTCGAGCACGTCGAGGAGTGGGCCGCGGCCCTGCCGGCCGCCCTGGAGCGCGCCGAGCTGGCCGTGAAGGCGGAGTTCGAGGAGGTCAAGGAGCTCGGCGGGCTCTACGTCCTCGGCACCGAGCGCCACGAGTCGCGCCGTATCGACAACCAGCTGCGCGGCCGTTCCGGCCGTCAGGGCGACCCGGGCGAGTCCCGCTTCTACCTCTCCCTCGGCGACGACCTGATGCGCCTGTTCAAGGCTCAGATGGTCGAGCGCGTCATGGCCATGGCCAACGTGCCGGACGACGTGCCGATCGAGAACAAGATGGTGACCCGCGCGATCGCCTCGGCGCAGTCCCAGGTCGAGACCCAGAACTTCGAGACCCGCAAGAACGTCCTGAAGTACGACGAGGTCCTCAACCGCCAGCGCGAGGTCATCTACGGCGAGCGTCGCCGCGTCCTGGAGGGCGAGGACCTGCACGAGCAGATCCAGCACTTCATGGACGACACGATCGACGACTACATCCGCCAGGAGACCGCCGACGGCTTCGCGGAGGAGTGGGACCTCGACCGCCTGTGGAACGCGTTCAAGCAGCTCTACCCGGTGAAGGTCACCGTGGAGGAGCTCGAGGACGCGGCCGGTGACCGCGCCGGCATCACGGCCGAGTTCATCGCCGAGTCCGTGAAGGACGACATCCACGAGCAGTACGACGCCCGTGAGAAGTCGCTCGGCTCGGACATCATGCGGGAGCTGGAGCGCCGCGTGGTCCTCTCCGTGCTCGACCGCAAGTGGCGCGAGCACCTCTACGAGATGGACTACCTCCAGGAGGGCATCGGCCTGCGCGCGATGGCCCAGAAGGACCCGCTGGTCGAGTACCAGCGCGAGGGCTTCGACATGTTCACCGCGATGATGGAGGGCATCAAGGAGGAGTCCGTCGGCTACCTGTTCAACCTGGAGGTCCAGGTCGAGCAGCAGGTCGAGGAGGTCCCGGTGCAGGACGCGGCCCCGTCGCTCGACAAGCAGGCCGCCGTGCCGGCCGGCGCCGGCCGTCCGGAGATCCGCGCCAAGGGCCTCGACGCCCCGCAGCGCCCGGACCGCCTGCACTTCTCGGCGCCGAAGGTCGACGGCGACGGCTCCGTGGTCGAGGGCGACTTCGTCAGCGACGACGCGGCCGGTGACGGACTGACCCGCGCGGAGCGCCGCAAGGCGCAGAAGAGCAGCGGCGGCCGCCGCCGCAAGAAGTAGCAGCCGGACGGTGGAGGGGCCGGACACCACGAGGTGTCCGGCCCCTTCGTCATGCCCGGCCGGCCCGCGACTGGGCCGGTACCCGCGCGTGCAGGCCGTCCAGCTCGACGGCGGCGCAGCGCCAGCGGCCGTCGGCGCCCCGCTCCAGGCGGAACGCCATGGCCCTGACCCGCTCCCCGACGGCGATGCTCGCGAAGGCCTCGACGACCCCGGTCCGGGGCGGGTGGGCCGCACAGCGGCGCAGGACGGGCCGCGCCCCGCCGGAGCGCAGCGGTGTCTCCGGGGCCAGCCGGACGAGCTGCTCGTACGCCTCGCCGACGGTCTGGCCGAGCATCCAGTGGACGGGCCGGTCGCCGCTCAGGACGGCGAGCAGCCGCTCGGCGAAGACGGCGTGGGGAGGCAGGGCGCGGGGCGCCGTACGGGCCGGTGCGGGGGTTCCGGGACGGGTTCCGGCACGGCCGCGGGGGCCGGTGCCGGCGGGGCCGCGGGGCGCGGTGCGGGCACGGCGGGCGGCGGCCTCCGGTGCGAGGGCCGGCGCGGCGGCGGTGGTCGTCGTCGTGACGGAGGTCTGCATGGGCGATCCCGTTCCCTCGCACCCGGCTGACTACCGGGCGGTAACTTCTGTTGGGGATCTTGTACGGGGCGGCGCGGAGCCGTCGCAAGGCGCCGGGGACGGCCGGGTGGCCCTCCGGCGGGTTCACCTATCAGGGTGAGCGAGGACGCCGGGCGGCCATGTGCCCACGGGTCCGGGGCATGCGTGCGGTGGACCGGCGAGGGGCGGCCCGGAAGCCCCGAAAGGGGACTCCGCACGTATCCTGAGGGCGTTTCCGACTACGAAAGCGGCCAGCCATGCGCGTGTACGTCCCCCTGACCCTCCCCG
Organism: Streptomyces sp. JL2001; assembly: GCF_050917515.1. Lineage (NCBI taxonomy): Bacteria > Bacillati > Actinomycetota > Actinomycetes > Kitasatosporales > Streptomycetaceae > Streptomyces > Streptomyces sp. JL2001. Next base: position 4,755,302 of record NZ_CP169421.1, read on the forward strand.
GTCTCGCACAGGCGCACAAGGCGGGCGAGCTGGGCCCCGGCCCGCTGACCGCCTTCGCCGTCACGCCGGCCCTGCGCGAGTGGTACGTCTCCGACGACATCGAGGAGCTGGAGTACGCGGCGCTCAGCCGCGCCGCCGCGGCCTCCCTGCGCCTGCTCGCCGGCGACCCCTCGGCCGCGCGGCGCCGGATCGTCGTCGCCGTCGACGTGCCGGACAAGGACGCGGCCGTCGATCCCGACCGGGGCCTGGACGCGAGCTCGCTCGGCGAGGTCCGGATCGCCGGCGCGGTCGCGCTGGCCAAGGCCGCGGCCGTGCACGCCGACGCGGACGACGCGGAGGCCGACGTCTCTGCGGCGGCGGACGCGCTGGGCGCGGCGGACCAGGGGGACGACGACGCCCAGTTCACGGTGGACGGGGCCGAGGACCACGAGCTGCTCTGGTTCGGGATCCAGGAGATCCCCGGCCTGCTGGGCTGACGCCCGCCCCGGCCCGCGGGAGCGGTCCGGCCCGCCCGGCAGGGCACCCCTGTCGGAGGCTGCCGGTACCGTCGTGCCATGGGGAAGCACGGAACGAGGCACGGCAAGCATCTGGTCTGGGACTGGAACGGGACCCTGCTCGACGACATCCAGGCGGTCATCGGCGCGACGAACGCCGCCTTCGCCGAGCTGGGCCTTGAGCCGATCACGCTCGCGCGCTATCGCGACCTGTACACGGTGCCGGTGCCGCTGTTCTACGAGCGCCTGATGGGGCGGCTGCCGACGGACACCGAGTGGGAGCTGATGGACGGCGTCTTCCACCGGCACTACTGGGCGCGGGCCGAGGGCTGCGGTCTGACCGCCGGCGCGGCGGAGCTGCTGGCCGCCCGGCAGGAGTCCGGACTCACGCAGTCGCTGCTCTCGCTCGCCCCGCACGTGGAGCTGGTCCCGCTGGTGCGCCGGCACGGGATCGAGACCCGGTTCGTCCGGGTGGACGGGCGCGTCGGATCCTCGACCGAGGGCAAGGCGGCGCACATGGTGCGGCACCTGGCGGCGCTGGGCGGTGTGCCCGCGGAGCGGGTCGTCGTCATCGGCGACGCGGCGGACGACGCCCGGGCGGCGGCGCACGTCGGCGCGAAGGCGGTCCTGTACACCGGCGGGTCGCACAGCCGCGCCAGCCTGGAGGCGGTGGGGGTGCCGGTGGTCGACTCGCTGGCGGAGGCCGTCGCCGTCGCCGAGGAGCTGGCCTGAGGGCCGTCCCGCACGCGGCCGACGCGCCCCCCGGCCCTGCCGGGTCGGCGAGGCCCGCGGCCCCGCCGACCCGGCGAGCCGCCGGCGCTCAGCCCCGGGCGCGCAGGACCTTGAGGAACTCGCGCATCCAGGTGGGGTGATCCGGCCAGGCGCGGGAGGAGACCAGCTGGCCGTCGACGACCGCGTCGGTGTCCTGGAAGGTGGCTCCGGCGGCCTGCATGTCGAGCTCCAGGGCCGGGTACGCCGTCACGCGGCGGCCCTCCAGACCGCCGATCGCCGCCGTCAGGAGCGGACCGTGGCAGATCTGCGCCACCGGCTTGTCCGCGTCGAAGAAGGACTTGAGGATCTTGCGGAGCTCCGGATCGTTGCGCAGGTACTCCGGGGCCCGCCCGCCGGGGATCACCACGGCCACGTAGTCGCCCGGATCCACCTCGTCGAACGCCAGATCGGCGGGCCAGGTGTACCCCGGCTTCTCGGTGTAGGTGTCGAAGCCCGGCTCGAAGTCGTGCACCACGAACCGCAGCTGCTTGCGCGCGGGGGCGGCGATGTGGACCTCGTACCCCTCCTCCAAAAGCCGCTGGTAGGGGTACATGACCTCCAGCGATTCGGCCGCGTCCCCGGTCACGATCAAGATCTTCGCCATCACGACTCCCAGATCCCAGATGTCGGTGCTGCCCCGCGGTACACACTCCCCGCGCCGCCCTGCTTTGCCAAGAGGACATGTGTCGCTGTCCATAACGTCAAACTTCCACCCCCTCTTTTGTACACATACGGACCATGACGGCCCGGGGGTGGCAGGCGATAGGCTTTTCCCGTGATCAGCGCGATACGCCCTGGGGGCAGCGAAGCCCCCGGCCTGCGCCCGACCCGCTCCGGCGGCCGGGCCGACAAGGCGTTCGCTGTTCTTCGCCGTCCGGGCGCCTCGCCGAGATTGGCCGATATCGGCTCGGACATCTCTCATCGCGGCATAACGTCGTCTCCGACCGGTAGCACCGCGTCGTGGCGTTGTGTCCTTTCTTCCACCGACGTCACGCAATGGCGCGCGACAGGAGCCAGAGGACATGCAGACCAAGCTGGACGAAGCCAAGGCCGAGCTGCTCGCGAGGGCCGCCCGGGTAGCTGAGAACAGCCCGGCCGGGGGGCGACTTCCGACGGGGCCCGAGAACGGGAAGCGGCCCGACCGCGACACCCTGCTCGACTACCTCCAGCGCTACTACCTGCACACCGCGCCCGAGGACCTCGCCGACCGTGACCCGGTGGACGTCTTCGGTGCCGCGCTCTCCCACTACCGGCTCGCGGAGAACCGCCCCCAGGGCACCGCGAACGTCCGCGTGCACACCCCGACGGTCGAGGAGAACGGCTGGACCTCCAGCCACTCCGTCGTCGAGGTCGTCACCGACGACATGCCGTTCCTCGTGGACTCCGTCACCAACGAGCTCTCGCGTCACGGTCGCGGCATCCACGTCGTGATCCACCCGCAGGTGCTCGTCCGCCGCGACCTCACCGGCAAGCTCATCGAGGTGCTGTCCGCCGGGACCGCCGCCGAGCTGCCGCACGACGCGCTGAACGAGTCCTGGATCCACGTCGAGATCGACCGCGAGACCGACCGCGCCGACCTCAAGCAGATCACCGCCGACCTGCTGCGCGTCCTCTCGGACGTCCGCGAGACGGTCGAGGACTGGGACAAGATGCGCGAGGCCGCGCTCCGCATCGCCGACGGCCTCCCCGACGAGCCCGTCGCCTCCGACCTGCGCCCGACCGAGGTCGAGGAGGCCCGCGAGCTGCTGCGCTGGCTCGCCGCCGACCACTTCACCTTCCTCGGCTACCGCGAGTACGAGCTCGTCAACGGCGACGCCCTGGCGGCCGTCCCCGGCACCGGCCTCGGCATCCTGCGCTCCGACCCGCAGCACGGCGGCGAGCACGACGGCCACCACGCGCCCGTCTCCTCGTCCTTCAGCCGGCTGCCCGACGACGCCCGCGCCAAGGCCCGCGAGCACAAGCTGCTGATCCTCACCAAGGCCAACAGCCGCGCCACCGTGCACCGCCCCTCGTACCTCGACTACGTCGGCGTGAAGAAGTTCGACGCCGAGGGCAACGTCATCGGCGAGCGCCGCTTCCTCGGCCTGTTCTCGTCCGCCGCGTACACCGAGTCCGTCCGCCGCGTGCCCGTCGTCAGCCGCAAGGTCCAGGAGGTCCTGGAGGGCGCCGGCTTCTCGCCGAACAGCCACGACGGCCGCGACCTGCTCCAGATCCTGGAGACCTACCCGCGCGACGAGCTCTTCCAGACCCCCGTCGACGAGCTCCGCTCGATCGTCACCTCGGTCCTCTACCTGCAGGAACGCCGCCGGCTGCGGCTCTACCTGCGCCAGGACGAGTACGGCCGCTACTACTCCGCCCTCGTCTACCTGCCGCGCGACCGCTACACCACCGGCGTCCGGCTGAGGATCATCGACATCCTCAAGGAGGAGCTGAGCGGCACCAGCGTCGACTTCACGGCCTGGAACACCGAGTCCATCCTGTCCCGGCTCCACTTCGTCGTCCGCGTCGAGCCCGGCACCGAGCTGCCGCAGCTCTCCGACGCCGACAAGGACCGCATCGAGGCCCGGCTCGTCGAGGCCGCCCGCTCCTGGGCCGACGGCTTCGGCGAGGCCCTCACCGCCGAGTGCGGCGAGGAGCGCGCCGCCGAGCTGCTGCGCCGCTACGGCAACGCCTTCCCCGAGGGCTACAAGGCCGACCACTCGCCGCGCGCCGCGGTCGCCGACCTGGTCCACCTGGAGCAGCTGACCCGCACCGGCGACGAATTCGCGCTCTCGCTGTACGAGCCGGTCGCCACCGGCCCCGGCGAGCGCCGCTTCAAGATCTACAAGACCGGCAACCAGGTCTCCCTGTCCGCCGTCCTGCCGGTCCTCAGCCGGCTCGGCGTCGAGGTCGTCGACGAGCGCCCGTACGAGCTGCGCTGCGCCGACCGCACGCACGCGTGGATCTACGACTTCGGCCTGCGGATGCCCGCCTCGACGGCCAACGGCGGCGACTACCTCGCCGACGACGCCCGCGAGCGCTTCCAGGAGGCCTTCTCCGCCACCTGGACCGGCGAGGCCGAGAACGACGGCTTCAACTCGCTGGTGCTCTCCGCCGGACTCGACTGGCGCGAGGCGATGGTGCTGCGCGCCTACGCCAAGTACCTGCGCCAGGCCGGCTCGACGTTCAGCCAGGACTACATGGAGGACACCCTCCGCAACAACGTCCACACCACCCGGCTGCTCGTCTCCCTCTTCGAGGCCCGGATGTCCCCGGAGCGCCAGCGCGCCGGCACCGAGCTGATCGACGGACTGCTGGAGGAGCTGGACGGCGCCCTCGACCAGGTCGCGAGCCTGGACGAGGACCGCATCCTGCGGTCCTTCCTCACCGTCATCAAGGCCACGCTGCGGACGAACTTCTTCCAGCGCACGGCCGACGGCACCCCGCACTCCTACGTGTCGATGAAGTTCGACCCGCAGGCCATCCCGGACCTCCCCGCGCCGCGCCCGGCCTTCGAGATCTGGGTCTACTCGCCGCGCGTCGAGGGCGTCCACCTGCGCTTCGGCAAGGTCGCGCGAGGCGGCCTGCGCTGGTCCGACCGGCGTGAGGACTTCCGCACCGAGATCCTCGGCCTGGTCAAGGCGCAGATGGTGAAGAACACCGTCATCGTGCCCGTCGGCGCCAAGGGCGGCTTCGTCGCCAAGCAGCTCCCGGACCCGGCCGCGGACCGCGACGCCTGGCTGGCCGAGGGCATCGCCTCCTACAAGACCTTCATCTCGGCGCTGCTCGACATCACCGACAACCTGGTCGCCGGCGAGGTCGTTCCCCCGGTCGACGTCGTCCGCCACGACGAGGACGACACCTACCTCGTCGTCGCCGCCGACAAGGGCACCGCGACCTTCTCCGACATCGCCAACGCCGTCGCCGTCGACTACGGCTTCTGGCTCGGCGACGCCTTCGCCTCCGGCGGCTCGGCCGGCTACGACCACAAGGGCATGGGCATCACCGCCCGCGGCGCGTGGGAGTCCGTCAAGCGCCACTTCCGCGAGCTGGGCCACGACACCCAGACCGAGGACTTCACGGTCGTCGGCGTCGGCGACATGTCCGGCGACGTCTTCGGCAACGGCATGCTGCTCTCCGAGCACATCCGCCTGGTCGCGGCCTTCGACCACCGCCACATCTTCATCGACCCGACCCCGGACGCGGCCGTCTCCTACGCCGAGCGCCGCCGCCTCTTCGAGCTGCCCCGCAGCTCCTGGGCCGACTACGACACCCAGCTGCTCTCCGCGGGCGGCGGCATCCACCCGCGCAGCGCCAAGTCGATCCCGGTCAACGCGCAGATGCGCGCGGCCCTCGGCATCGAGCCCGGCGTCGTCAAGATGACCCCGGCCGAGCTGATGCAGGCGATCCTCCACGCACCGGTCGACCTGCTGTGGAACGGCGGCATCGGCACCTACGTCAAGGCGTCCACCGAGTCGCAGTCGGACGTCGGCGACAAGGCCAACGACGCCATCCGCGTCAACGGCGAGAACCTGCGCGTCAAGGTCGTCGGCGAGGGCGGCAACCTCGGTCTGACCCAGCTCGGCCGCATCGAGTTCGCCCGCAAGGGCGGCCCCGACGGCGAGGGCGGCAGGATCAACACCGACGCCATCGACAACAGCGCCGGCGTGGACACCTCCGACCACGAGGTGAACATCAAGATCCTGCTCAACGGGCTCGTCGCCGAAGGCGACATGACCGTCAAGCAGCGCAACCGGATCCTCGCCGAGATGACCGACGAGGTCGGCGGGCTCGTCCTGCGCAACAACTACGCGCAGAACGTGGCCCTGGCCAACGCGTTCGCCCAGTCGCCGTCCCTGCTCCACGCCCACCAGCGCTTCATGCGCCGGCTCGGCCGCGACGGCGCCCTGGACCGCTCGCTCGAGTTCCTGCCCAACGACCGGCAGATCCGCGAGCTGCTCAACAACGGCAAGGGCCTGAGCCAGCCGGAGATCGCGGTCCTGCTCGCGTACACCAAGATCACGGTGGCCGACGAGCTGATCGGCACCGACCTGCCGGACGACCCGTACCTGCTCGGCCTGCTGCACGCGTACTTCCCGGCGCAGCTGCGCGAGAAGTTCACCGAGGCGGTCGACAACCACCCGCTGCGCCGCGAGATCGTCACGACCGTCCTGGTCAACGACACCGTCAACTCCGGTGGCTCGACCTTCCTGCACCGTCTCCGCGAGGAGACGGGCGCGTCGATCGAGGAGATCGTGCGCGCGCAGACCGCCGCCCGGGCCGTCTTCCGGCTCGGCGAGGTCTGGGACGCGGTCGAGGCGCTCGACAACCAGGTCCCGGCCGAGGTGCAGACCCGGATGCGGCTGCACTCCCGCCGCCTGGTCGAGCGCGGCACGCGCTGGCTGCTCGGCAACCGGCCGCAGCCGCTCCAGCTCCAGGAGACGATCGACTTCTTCGCCGAGCGCGTGGAGCAGGTCTGGACCGAGCTGCCGCAGCTGCTGCGCGGCGCGGACCTGGAGTGGTACCAGGGGATCCTGGAGGAGCTGACCGAGCTGGGCGTTCCGGAGATGCTCGCCCTGCGGGTCGCCGGATTCTCCTCGGCCTTCCCGATCCTCGACGTCGTCGCGATCGCGGACCGTACCGACAAGGACCCGCTGGCGGTCGCCGAGGTCTACTACGACCTGGCCGACCGGCTGCGGATCACCCAGCTGATGGACCGGATCATCGAGCTGCCGCGCACGGACCGGTGGCAGTCGATGGCCCGTGCCTCCATCCGCGAGGACCTCTTCGCCGCGCACGCCGCCCTGACGGCCGACGTGCTGGCGGCGGGCGACGGGTCCTCGACGCCGGAGGAGCGCTTCAAGGGCTGGGAGGAGACGAACGCCGCGCTCCTGGGCCGGGCGCGCACGACGCTGGAGGAGATCCAGGGTTCGGAGACCTTCGACCTGGCGAACCTCTCGGTGGCCATGCGCACGATGCGCCAGCTCCTGCGGGCACGCAGCTGACCTGATGACGAAGGGCCCCGCCGGGTGACCGGCGGGGCCCTTTCGCGTCGTACGGGACCCGGGCCGCGGGCGGGCGCGCGGCCCGGGCTACGACGGATCGGCCACCGTCGAGGTCCACAGGCGCCGGGCGGCGAGGAGCGCCGCCGCGAGCAGCGTCGCGTTGCGGACCGCGACCACCGCCACGCCCGGCCAGGACCCGGTCAGCAGGTCCTGGTAGAGGATCGGGTACGCGAGCGAGCTGAGCGCCGCGGCCGGCAGCAGGAGCAGGGCCACCGGCCGCATGACGGTCGCCCGCGAGGTCAGGCAGACGGCCGCCAGGCCCAGCAGCCAGATCATGTACTGGGGGCTGATCACCCGGCTGGTGACGGTGAACAGCAGGACGGCGGCGAGCGCCGCGTCGAGCGGTGTGGCGGCCGTCCACCGCACGGCCCGGAGCCGCCAGATCAGCAGCCAGCCGAAGGCCAGGACGGTCAGCAGCAGCGCGATCCGCCCCACGCTGGAGACGTACGGGCCGACGTACTCGAAGGCGCCGTAGCGGTACTGCACCTGGCCCGGCCACAGGCCGGTCGCCTGGGACAGGGCCAGCGCCGTGCCGCCCAGGGACTCGATCTGGACGCCCCTGCTGCCCTGCTGGCGAAGGAAGTCGAAGGAGTTCGAGAAGCAGAGGGCGAGGGTCGCCAGCAGGGTGGCCGCGGTGACGCCGGCGGCGACCCAGGCGTCCCGGGTGGTGCGGCCCCGAGGCGTGCCGATCAGCGCGAGGGCGGGCCACACCTTCACCAGGGCGCCGATCCCGGCCATGACCCCGCCGAAGCGGTGCGCGGTGGCCGAGCGGGCGGTGAGGGCGAGCAGGGCGAGCACGGCGAGGGCGGTGACCTGGACGTCGTACCGGGCGAGCGGAAGGTGCAGGAGCAGCGGCAGCCCGCAGACCCAGATCCAGGCGCCGTGCGTGACGCGGCGGCGGTCGGCGCGCGCGAGGGCGGCGGTCACGACCGCGTCGGCGAGCAGGGTGAGGGCGACGAACGCCTGGAAGTAGCTGAGCCAGGGCAATACGGCCGGGGAGACGATGACCAGGCCGGCGCCCGGCGGGTACTGCCAGGTCACGTCGTTCACGGGGAAGGTGCCGTGGGCGAACTGGCCGTACCAGTACTGGTAGAGGACGGAGACCTCCCGGCCCACGCCCCCGATGCCCAGGCTGTCGCGCAGCAGGAGCAGCAGCATGCCGGCCCGGGTGAGGAGCCAGACGGCGCCGAGCGCGAGGAGCGGGCCGTGGCCGACGGTGACGAAGGTGGCGGAGGTGAAGGTGTCCGACTCGAACGGCGAGGCGGTGAGCGCCGGCGTCGCGGGCGGGCGGGCGGGCGACGGCGTGCCGCCCGCCGACGGCGGCGGGGGCGCGGTGCCGTCGGCGGGTCCCGCGCCGGGTTCCGGGGCGGCACCGTGGCCCTGGCCGGCATCGGGCGAGGGGGGCGGAGTGCGGTGTCCATGCGTCGTCATCGACCCGCACTCTATTCCGTATTGGGCTATTTCCCTCTCTTTTGTCCGGCCTTCCCGGTGAACTCCTCGTACTCCGCGACGACCTCCGCGGCCGGCCCGTCCCGCCGTAGCGTGCCCGCCTCCAGCCACAGCGCCCGGTCACAGGTCTCGGTGATGGTGGAATGCGAGTGGCTGACGAGGAAGACGGTTCCCGCCTCGGCGCGCAGCTCGTCGATCCGCTCCCGGCTGCGACGGCGGAAGGCGGCGTCTCCGGTCGACAGCGCCTCGTCGATCAGGAGCACGTCGTGGCTCTTCGCCGCGGCGATGGAGAACCGCAGCCGGGCGCCCATGCCCGAGGAGTACGTCCGCATGGGCCGGGAGACGGCGTCGTCCTTCTCGTTGATCCCGGAGAACTCCACGATGTCGTCGTAGCGGGCGTCGATCTCCGCCCGGGTCATGCCCATCGCGAGGCCGCCGAGGATCACGTTCCGCTCGCCCGTCAGGTCGGCCATCAGGGCCGCGTTGACGCCGAGGAGGGCCGGCCGGCCCTGGGTGTAGATCCGTCCCCGGTCGACGGGGAGCAGGCCGGCCACGGCCTTGAGCAGGGTGGACTTGCCGGAGCCGTTGGAGCCGATCAGGCCGATCGCCTCGCCCCGGTACGCGGCGAAGCCGACGCCCCTGACCGCGTGAACGGTGCGCCCGCCGGGCCGGGCGCCGCGCGACAGCAGCCGGCCGAGGGCGGCGGTGGCGCCGCCCCTCGCGGGCCGGCCGCCCTGGACGGTGTACGAGATGTGGACCCCGTCGACGACGACCGTCGGGGTGCGCTCCCCGTCCGGCGCGGACGGCCCGGCGGGACGGGGGTGGGGGGACGGTCCGGTGTGTTCAGCCACGGCCGTAGCTCTCCTCTGCCTTCCAGAAGTACACGAAGCCGCCGGCGAAGGCCGCCACGGCCCAGGCGGCCCCCGTCGCCCAGGCGTACGGGGGAAGCCGGTCGGCCGTGAAGCCGCCGACCAGGGCGCAGCGCATCAGGTCGATGTAGAGCGCCGCCGGGTTGGCCTCCAGGGCCGTGATCAGGCCCCGGGGGAGCCGTCCGCTCGCCGCCAGGTGCGGGAGGGACCACATGACCCCGGAGACGTACATCCAGGTCCGCAGCAGGAACGGCATCAGCTGCGCGATGTCCGGGGTGCGGGCCGCCAGCCGGGCCAGCGCGAGGGCCAGACCGGTGTTGAACAGCGACTGGAGGAGGAGGGCGGGGATTGCGAGCAGCCAGCTCCAGGCCGGGAACTCGCCGAAGCAGCACAGGATGACGGCCAGCGCGGACAGCGAGAAGGCCAGCTGCTGCAGCTGCTGGAGCGCGAGTGCCACGGGGAGGCTCGCCCGGGGGAAGTGCAGAGCCCTGACCAGTCCGAGGTTCCCGCTGATGGCGCGGGTGCCGGCGAGCACCGACTGGGAGGTGAAGGTCCAGACGAAGACGCCCGTGATCAGGAAGGGGACGTAGTCGGGGATGTCCCGGCGGACGTCCATGAGGACGCCGAAGACGAGGTAGTAGACGGCCGCGTTGAGGAGCGGGGTCATCAGCTGCCAGACCTGGCCGAGGCGCGCCTGGCTGTACTGGGCCGTCAGGCGGGCGGTCGCGAAGGCGGCGATGAAGGCGCGCCGCGACCAGAGCTCCCGGACGTACACGGGGAGTGACGGGCGGGCGCCGCTGACGGACAGGCCGTGCCGCAGGGCGAGCGCCCGCAGGTCCTCCGGTGCGGGGGAGGAGGCGACGGCCGCGGCGGTGGCGGGTGGGGTGAGCGTCTCGGTGGTCACGGGGTCGCTTTCACGGTGACGGCAGGAGCGACGGGACGGGACCGTATCGTCGCTACGGGGAGACTAGGACGGTCGAGCGTCGGAACGCAACCGTATCGTCGTGACGTGGATGCCGGCCGGTGGATAGAATCCCGTCCATGACGACAGCCCCCGGAACCCCCCGCCGCGCCCCCGCGGGAGCCGCCGTGCTCCGGGAGGACGTCACCGAGGCCATCCGCGCCGCCGTCTTCGAGGAACTGGCCGCGGTCGGCTTCGCCCGGATGTCCATCGAGGGCATCGCCCGCCGCGCGGGAGTCGGCAAGACCGCCGTCTACCGGCGCTGGAAGTCCAAACTCTCGCTGGTCCTCGACCTCGTCGGCGCCCTCGCCGCCGAGGGGCTGCCGGCACCGTCGACCGGTTCCCTGCACGGGGACGTCCGCGCCCTGCTCGAAGTCGCGGCGCACGCCCTGCGCCACCCCGTCGCCTCGCAGGTCATCCCGGACCTGCTGGTCGAGGCGGCCCGGCAGCCGGAGATCGCCGGGGCGATCAGGGCGGCCCTGCTCGACGGCCGGCAGGGCGTGGTCGCCCAGGTCGTGCGGGAGGCCGTCGACCGGGGTGAACTGCCCGCGGACGCCGATTCCGACCGCGCGCTCGACCTGGTCGTCGGCCCGCTCTACTGGCGGCTCGTGGTGGTGCGCGGCGAGCTGCCGCAGGGGTACCTGGACGACCTGGCGCGCTCCGCGGTCGCCGCGCTCACGGTCCGCCCCTGACGGCCGGGCGGGGCCGGGCGGCGCGGCGTACGGGTGGGGCCGGGCGGCGCGGTACGCACCGGGCCGCGCCGCGCCGGTCCGCACCCGCTCCCGGCCGCTCGGACGCCGGCGGTCACTTCACCGCGCCGGCCATCACCCCCGACACGAACTGCCGCTGGAAGGCGAAGAAGACCGCCAGCGGGATCACCATCGAGACGAACGCGCCCGGCGCCAGCACGTCGATGTTGTTGCCGAACTGCCGGACCTGCTGCTGCAGCGCCACCGTGATCGGCGGCGACTCGGAGTCCGCGAAGATCAGCGCGACCAGCATGTCGTTCCAGACCCAGAGGAACTGGAAGATGCCGAGCGAGGCGATCGCCGGCCCGCCCAGCGGCATCACGACCCGGGTGAACAGCCGGATCTCACCCGCCCCGTCGAGCCGGGCCGCCTCCAGCAGCTCGCGCGGGATCTCCGCGAAGAAGTTCCGCAGCAGGAAGATCGCGAACGGCAGGCCGAACGCGGTGTGGAACAGCACCACGCCGAGCGTCGTCTCGAAGAGGCCGACCGCCCCGAACAGCTTCGAGACCGGGATCAGCGCGACCTGGACCGGGACCACGAGCAGCCCCACCACGATCATGAAGCACCAGTCCCGGCCCGGGAACTCCAGCCAGGCGAAGGCGTAACCGGCCAGCGAGCCGATGACCACCACGAGGACCGTGGCCGGCACGGTGATCAGGACCGTGGAGAGCAGCGAGCGCGTGATGGTGTCGTCGGCGAGCAGATGGGAGTAGTTCTCCGTCGTCAGCTGGGCGGGTGCGGTGAACACCCGCCACCAGCCGCTCTCGCTGATGTCCGACGGCCCGCGGAGCGAGGAGAGCAGCAGGCCGACGGTCGGCATCAGCCAGAACAGGCCGACCAGGACCAGGAAGACCCGCATCGCGCCGCCGGCCGCGCGGGCGGCGAGACGGCCCCCGACGCCGCCGGCCCCCGACGTGCCCTTCCCGGGCGTGCCCTTTCCGGGCGTGTCGTGCGTGGACCCCGTCACCGGCGGGCTTCCCTTCGCATCCGGCGGATGTTGAAGGCCATCACCGGGATGACCAGCAGCAGGAGCAGTACGGCGATGGCGGAGCCGATTCCGAGGTCCGCGTCCGTTCCGAAGGACGAGCGGTACAGCTGGAGCGCCAGGACGTTCGCGTCGTCCTGCGCCGAGCCCGGCGCGATGATGAAGACCAGGTCGAAGACCTTGAGCACGTTGATCATCAGGGTGACCAGGACGACGGCGAGGACGGGCGCGAGCAGCGGGACCGTGATGCGGCGGAAGACCTGCCACTCGTTCGCCCCGTCGACCCGGGCGGCCTCCAGCAGTTCGCGCGGCACGCTCGCCAGACCCGCGGCGATCAGCACCATCGCGAACCCGGCCCACATCCAGACGTAGCTGCCGATCACGGCCGGGGTGACGAGCGAGGGGCCCAGCCACTCCACCCCGCCGTACTGCTCCCTGAAGTTGCTCGCGGGCAGCCGGAGCACGGCACCGTCCGCGGCGGCCGGCAGGCCGAACGTGCCGTCGGCCGCCGCCGTGGTGCTCGCCACGACCCGGCCGTCCTTCACGGCCTCGATGCGCAGCCCCTTGAGGCCGAGCTCCCGCGCGTCGACGGCGTTCGGCCGCCCGCCACCGCCCTTGGTGAAGTCCAGCCAGGCGGTGCCGGAGATCCCGTCCGGTCGCGCGGCCGGATCACGGGCCGGCCGGGCGTCCTTCGGCATCTGCGCGGGGGCGACGCCGATCAGCGGCAGCCTCGCCGGCTCCCCGCTGCGGACGGGGACCTTGGTGACGTACGCCCCGCCGCCCGCGGCCTTCAGCGGGTGTACCGGCAGGGGGCGGGCGCGCGGGAAGCCGGAGGACTCCGCGAAGGTGTCGTGGACCCCGACCCAGACGGCGTTGGCGACCCCGCGGTCCGGATCCTGCTCGTAGACCAGCCGGAAGATGATCCCCGCGGCCAGCATCGAGATCGCCATCGGCATGAAGACGACCAGCTTGAACGCCGTTCCCCAGCGCACGCGTTCGGTGAGCACCGCGAACACCAGGCCGAGCGCCGTCGCGACGGTGGGCGCGAGGACCACCCAGATCGCGTTGTTCTTCACCGCGGTCAGCAGCGTGTCGTCGGTGAACAGCTCGACGTAGTTGCCCAGTCCGGCGAAGGAGTCCCCTGACTTGTCGAAGAACGAGCGCTGGACGGAGTACCCGATCGGGTAGACGACGAGCGCACCGAGCAGCAGCAGGGCGGGGAGGAGGAACCCCGCCGCCACCGCCCTGCGGGTGCCGGTGACGCTCTTGTACGCGGCCGGCTTCGCCGGCCGGCCTGCGGGCGCCGAGGTCACGGCGTCAGCTCTGGTACGCCTTGGCCGCGTCGGCCTCCAGCCGTGCCTGGGTCCCCGCGACGTCCTTCGGGTTCTTCAGGAAGTCCTGGAGCGCCTTCCACTCGCCCTTGCCGGGCGTCCCGCCGAACGACTGCGGCATCTGGTCCGACATGTCGAAGCGGAAGTCGTCGCCGGCTCCGATCAGCGCCTTGGCGATCTCCCGCTGCACGTCGTTCGGGTACGCCGCCGGGTCCAGGCTCTTGTTGGGGGACAGGAAGCCGCCCGCTCCCGCCCAGATCGCCGCCGCGTCGGGGGAGGCGAGGAAGGTCAGCAGCGCCTGGGCGCCCTTGGTGTCCTTCAGCGCCACCGCCGCGTCGCCCGCCGTCACGACCGGAGCCTGACCGTCGCCCACCGCGGGGAACGGGAACACCTTCGCGTCCGTACCGATCTTGGCATCGGTCTCCGCGATGTTGACGGCGGCGAAGTCGCCCTCGAAGACCATCGCGGCCTTGGGCTGGTCGCCGCCGGTGAAGGTCTGGGTGACCGAGACCGGGAACTCCGTCTGGAGCGCGCCGTTCGCGCCGCCCGCGATCAGCGCCGGCTTGCCGAACAGCTCGCCGAGGGTGGTCAGGGCCCGGGTGACGGAGGCGTCCGTCCACTTGATCTCGTGCTTGGCCAGCTGGTCGTACTTGGCCGGGCCCGCCTGGGAGAGGTAGATGTTCTCGAACCAGTCGGTGAGGGTCCAGCCGTCCGCGCCGCCCACCGAGACCGGGGTGACGCCGGAGGCCGAGATCGTCTCGGCGGTGGCGAGGAAGTCCTTCCAGGTCTTCGGCTCGGAGGCGCCCGCGTTCTCGAAGGCGGCGGTGTTGTACCAGACCAGCGACTTGTTGGCGGCCTTGAAATACACGCCGTACTGCGTGCCGTCCACCGCGCCGAGGTCCTGCCAGCCCTTCGAGTAGTGGGCGGCGAGCTGGGCCTTGGCCTCGGGGCCGGCCGGCTTCAGCCACTTCTGGGCGACGGCCTGCTTGATCGCTCCGACCTGCGGGAGCATCGCCACGTCGGGCGGGGAGCCGCCCGCGATCTTCGTGCCCAGGAAGTTCACGATCGGGTCCTGCGCCGGCACGAAGGTGACGGTGGCCCCGGTGCGCTTCTCGAACTCGTCGAGGACCTTCGTGAAGTTCTCCTGCTCGGGCCCCGTCCAGACGGCGGCGACCTCGATCTTCTCGCCCTTGAGGGACGGTAAGGAGACGGTCTTCCCGCTGCCGCTCGGTCCGTTCGTCCCCGACGGACCGGGGTCGTCGGCCGCGTCGGAGCCGCAGCCGGAGAGGGTGAGTGCGGTGACCGCGGTGAAGGCGGCGATCGCCGTCGCGGCCCTGCGTGTACGAAGAGTTGTACGCATTTCTGCCCCGTCTCTGTCGTGCGCGTGCTCGTCCCGGTCCGACAGGTCTACGCCGGGCGTTCGGGGCCCGCAATACCGCCTTCGGTGTCGACTCGGAGATCGTGACCCGCTCGTGACGTGACGTCAGGGGCGATCGGGACCCGTCCCCGGGCGGTACGGCGACGGTACCGGGGCAGGCGTGGCGGGGCAGGACGGCACGCGGTCGGAGGCCGCCCGGTACCTGGCGGGGGCACGGCCGGGCAGGGTGGCCGGGGTGTCCCCGGGCGGGGTCCGGCCGGGGTCAGGGGTGGACGGCCGGGGTCAGCGGCGCCACCGGCGCCGCCTCGACGGAACGGGCCGCCCGGTCCAGCGCCGAGGCGAGCAGCGCCAGGTCGGTCGGGCCGTTGCC
This sequence comes from Streptomyces sp. JL2001, assembly GCF_050917515.1. Lineage (NCBI taxonomy): Bacteria > Bacillati > Actinomycetota > Actinomycetes > Kitasatosporales > Streptomycetaceae > Streptomyces > Streptomyces sp. JL2001. The sequence goes on from NZ_CP169421.1 coordinate 4,770,703, forward strand.
CAGCTCGCGGACGGGTCTGCGGGTGGGCGGGTCGCCCATCCGCTCCCACTCCAGCGGGACGACCGTCGGACGCAGCGTCGCCGTGCGGGGGATGCGGCCGGTGACCCGCCCCGCCTGGAACGGGGTCACCCGGCCGTCCGGGTGGCCGAGGCGCCCCCGGCCCGGGGCCGGGTCGTCGGGACCGGCTGCCACGGGCGGCGCGTCGAGCACGATCCGCAGCCGGGCGCCGTGGGCCAGCTCCGTGTCCGCCGTCCGGTCCGGCCGCGCGGAGGTCGCGACCAGGTGCACTCCCAGCCGCGCGCCGCCGCGGGCGACGGCTTCGAGGGCGCGTACGACGGAACCGGCGGCGGGCCTGCCGGGCGAGCCGAGCGCGGGTGCCACGAGGGCGTCGTAGTCGTCGACCAGGACGACGAGCCGCGGCAGCCGGGCGAGGCCGTCCGCCTCGCCGCCGCCCGCCGGCTCGGCGGCCCGGGTGACCCGGCCGGAGGACCGGTCACCCGGCTCCACCTCGTCCGTCCGCATCACGCGGCCACTCGGGCGGTCGGCCGGATCGCCGGCGGTGGTCCGGGCGATCCGTCCGGAGGGGCGGTCACCGAGACCGGAGTCGCCGCGCAGCGGCAGCCGGCCGCTCGGCCGGTCGCCGAAGTCCCCGTCCGCCGTGCGTGCGACGCGCCCGCTCGACCGGTCGGCCAGGTCCGCGGCCCCGGAGCGAGAGCCCGTGCCGGGGCGTTCGCCGACCGCTCCCTCGCCCGTGCGCAGGGTCCTGCCGCTGGGCAGGTACGTCAGCTCGTCGGCGCCGGTCCGGCCGGTCCGGGTGCTCGGGCGGTCGTCGAGGCCGCCGTCGCCGGTCCGGCCGCCGGCCGAGCGCGCCTCGGGGACGCGGACGCTCGCCCGGGAGCCCGGGGGCAGTGTCTCCGCCGCGCTCGGCGGACGCTGCGCGATCAGCCGGCCGGTGGCCTGCCGGTCGGCGAAGTGCCCGTCGCCCAGGATCTCCGCCCGGCGCTTCAGCTCGGCGCCCAGTGCCTGGGCGAACTCGCGCATCCGGACCGGATCGGAGGCCACCAGGTGCTCGGTGACGTGCGGCAGTTCCGTACAGACGCCCAGGCCCTCGCCGCGCTCGCCGCCCGCGCCGTCGACCAGCAGCAGGCCGAGGCGGTCGGGGCGGCCGCCCGCGGCCAGCGAGGCGGCGATCGAGCGCAGCAGCTCCGTGCGGCCGCTGCCCGCCGGTCCCTCGATCAGCAGGTGCGGGCCCTCCTCGGACAGGTCGACCGACACCGGTCCGCGCGGGCCGGCGCCCAGCACCGCCGTCCCGTCGCCGGCGGAGGCCCAGCGGGCCATCAGGGAGGCCGGGGTGGCCCGGGCGAGCCCGAGCTCGTCGAGCAGTCGAGCGGACGGCGGCAGCGCCGCCGCGGCAGCCCTGCCCCGCGGCGCCGCGGACTCCGTGCGCAGGGGCGCCAGGGCCCGTCCGAACCGCTCGGCCCAGGCGACCGAGACCGCGTCCACGACGCCGACGGTGCCGTGACCGGCGGCCCGGCCTCCCACCGTGCGCAGCAGTCGCAGCGCCGTCGCCACGTCGCCGCTCAGCAGGGCGACCGCACCGCACTCGCGGAAGGCGAGCGAGGCCGCGCAGGCGCTCTCGTACGTCGCGGCGACGGGGGAGACGGGGGAGGCGGCCGGTGCCTCGGCGAGGCAGATCAGATGGATGCCGGCGGCGGCGCCCGCCCCGGCGAGCCGCGCGGTCGCCTCCCGCAGCGCCGCCGTGCCGGGGTCGCCGTCCACGATCACGACCGTGACCGGTCCGTCGTGGTGGGCCGCCGCCTCGGCCACGGCCATGCGGTCGGCGCTCGGCCAGCCGGGCCCGAGCGGTCCGTCGTCCAGCCGGCGGGTGAGCTCGGCCGTGCGGGCCTGGGCCTGGTCGCGGTCGTAGGCGAGGAGGAGCCGGCAGTCCTGGCCGTGCGCCGGGCGCAGGTGCGGCAGCCAGCCGAGCCAGGACCAGGCGCGGCGCCGTTCCTCCAGCGGCCGGTTGCGGTCCGCGCTGATCAGCACGATCTCCAGCTCGGCGGGGGAGTGCAGGGCGGCGAGCTGGGCCACGACGGAGCGGGCGAGCCCGGCCAGCCGGTTGCCCGGGCCGGCGAGTCCGAGGGAGCCCGCCTCGCGCAGGCCGACGGTGACGGGGACGCCGGACAGCTCGGCCCGGTCGGCCGTCCCGAGCCGGACCACGAGGGACTCGGGATGGTCCGGGCCGCGCTCCCAGAGCCGGGGGCCCGGGCCGAGCGCCGTCAGCAGCACGGCGGCCGGGTCGGGCCAGGTGTCGGCGGCGGGCGCGGGGCCGGCGCCCGTCCCGGCCGTGGCCTGCGGGAAACCGGTCTCCGTCGTCGGCAGCGGCAGCTCCTCGCGGCCCCCGGCGAAGCGGCGGGCCCAGGCTCCTATCCCGCGCCGGCCGCGGGCCGGCGGGGCCTGGCGGCGGGTCTGCCGGGTCCTGCTGTGGGCCTCGCCCTCGTCGTCCGGGAAGTCCTCGGCGCGCGCGTGGCCGAGGGAGCCGCCGTGGGTGGCGTCTTCGTACGGATCGCGGGCGCCGTGCTCACCGGCGGGTCCGCCGGGCCGGGCGGAGGGGTGGGGACGCCCCCCGGGCGGGGCGTCGTGGCCGTCCCGGCCGCCCCCCTGGCCGTGCCGCTCCGGCCCGTGCGGTCCGCGGCTCCCGGCCGCGAGGTCCGTGGCCGCGGCCGTACCCCCGCGGGGGCCGGGGCCGTCGGCTCCGGGACCCGGGTCCGCCGCGCCGCCCCGGGCGTCCGCGTCGGGCACGGGGCCCACCCGGAGGTGGCCTTCGCCGTCCGGCGCCGTCGGCACCGCCTCCGTACCGCCGTCCCCCGGTCCGGTCAGGCGCAGCGCGGACTCGCCGAGCCGCAGCAGGGAGCCGGGCCGCAGCCGGACGGGCCGGTCGCCGACCCGCACGCCGTCCAGGGTCGTGCCGTTCGTGGAGCCCGGGTCCGCGACCGTGATCCGGCCGTCCTCGCCGACCGTCACGGTGCAGTGCGCCCGGGAGACGTCCGGGTCGTCCAGCGGGACGTCCGCGTCCATGGAACGGCCGATCCGGATCGGCCCGCCGTGCAGCAGGTGGACCCCGCCCGCGTCGGGTCCCGCGACCACGTGGAGCCGGGCCGAGGCGCCCTCGCCGATCCGGTCGTCCTCGCCGGGGACCTGGAGGGTGAGCACGGCGCCGTCCACGAGCGGGGGCTCGCCGAGCGCGCAGCGCTGCCCGTCGAGCCGCTCCCGGCCCGCGTAGAGCACGGTCGTGCCGGAGGTCGAGGTGTCGGGGCCGGAGACGGCCGCGGCCAGGGCGGAGGCCACGGCGGACAGCGCCGTCCCCGCCGGGGCGGTGACGAGCACGTCGCAGGAGCGCCCCGCGCCGTGGCCGGCGTGCGGTGCGAGGACGGTCAGCCGGATCTGCATCGCCGTCAGCGGTCCCTTCTGCGCGCGGTGCTCGGCAGGGGAACCGCCGTGTCTCTCCCCCCGCCCGGCACGGACACGTCGTCCGGTTCAGGTCGGCACGGCGCGGGGCTCCCGACCCCGATGCGACGTGCTGTAGGCATCCTTGCACCTGCCACTGACGACACGCCCGCGGGTCGGTCACAAGTGATCTTGAATGGTCGGCTGTGCACGCAAAAATGCCTGGTTGAGCACACCCTGCGTCGAGCGCGGCAACCACGGGTACAGCTGTCGCGTCTTGTTTTCGGACAAGTCCGGCGCCTCAGGGCGTCAGAATCGGCCACATGGCGATCGGCAGTGTGATCGACCGGTGACCCGTTCGGCGGCACTAAAGTGGGTCGGACACCCGGACGGGTCACAACAGACGACAGGACCCCGGGAACCCCCCAGGACCATGATCAGCAGGGAGCGCGTGACGTGCGGCCTATCGGCAGCAAGTACCTGCTCGAGGAGCCGCTCGGCCGCGGCGCCACGGGCACCGTCTGGCGAGCCCGCCAGCGGGAGACGGCGGGGGCCGAGGCAGCGGTGCCCGGCCAGCCCGGCGAGACCGTCGCGATCAAGGTCCTCAAGGAGGAGCTGGCCAACGACGCGGACATCGTGATGCGCTTCCTGCGCGAGCGTTCCGTGCTGCTCCGGCTCACCCATCCCAACATCGTGCGCACCCGCGACCTGGTCGTGGAGGGCGACGTCCTCGCCCTGGTCATGGACCTCGTCGAGGGCCCGGACCTGCACCGCTACATCCGGGAGAACGGGCCGCTCACCCCGGTCGCCGCGAGCCTGCTCACCGCGCAGATCGCCGACGCGCTCGCCGCCAGCCACGCGGACGGCGTCGTCCACCGCGACCTGAAGCCGGCCAACGTGCTGCTCGCCGAGCAGGGCGGCCAGATGCACCCGATGCTGACCGACTTCGGCATCGCGCGCCTCGCCGACTCCCCGGGGCTGACCCGCACGCACGAGTTCGTCGGCACGCCGGCGTACGTCGCCCCGGAGTCCGCCGAGGGGCGTCCGCAGACCTCCGCCGTCGACATCTACGGCGCGGGCATCCTGCTGTACGAGCTCGTCACCGGCCGGCCCCCCTTCGCGGGCGGCACCGCCCTGGAGGTCCTGCACCGCCACCTCAGCGAGGAGCCGCGCCGCCCCTCGACCGTTCCCGGCCCGCTCTGGACGGTCATCGAGCGCTGCCTGAGCAAGGACCCCGCGCGCCGGCCCAGTGCCGAGAACCTGGCCCGGGGACTGCGCGCGGTCGCCGCCGGCATCGGCGTGCACTCCACCCCCGCCCAGATCGAGGCCGCCGACGGCGTCGGCGCCCTGCTCGCCCCCGACCCGGCGCCCGCGCCGGTCCCGCAGACCCCGGGCGTGGACCCGGCCGGCGCCACGCAGGTGCTGCCCGCCGGCGGGTCCCAGTACGACCCTGGCGCCGCGACCAGCGTCATGCCGACCAGTGGCCCCGGCGGAGGCCCGGGAGCCGCCGACCCGACCGCGGTCATGCCCCCGGTCCCCTCGCAGTCCCCGCAGAACGAGGAGCCGCACCCCTGGCAGAGCCAGCTGCGCGCCGCCCGGGACCGCAACGAGCAGACGCAGGTCCAGTACCTGGATCCGAGCCAGGACCCGCTGCGCCGCCGCCCCCAGCGCCAGCCGCAGCCCCCGCAGCACCAGCCCCAGCAGTACGGCGGCCGGCCGCAGCAGCAGCCCTACCAGCAGCCCCAGCAGGCGCCCCAGCCGTATCAGCAGCAGCGCCCGCCGCAGCGGCAGCAGTACGCGCCCCAGCAACAGCCCCAGCAGCAGCCCCAGCAGTACGGGGGCCGGCCGCAGCAGCAGCAGCCGTACACGCCTCCGCAGCCGCCGCCCCAGGCGCCGGCCCCGCGCGAGCCGCGCCCGCCACGTCAGCGCAGCGCCAACCCGATGCGGATCCCCGGCCTCGGCTGTCTCAAGGGGTGCCTGTTCACGATCGTGCTGTTCGTGGTCGCGGGCTGGCTCATCTGGGAGCTCACCCCGCTCCAGGACTGGGTCGCCCAGGGCAAGGGCTACTGGGAGGCCATCGGCGACGCGATCACGTCCGTCAGCGACTGGGTCTCCGGCCTCAGCGGCACGGACAGCGGGGGTGCTACCGGCGGTACGGGGCAGTAACGCTGCCGATTTATCGACTTCCGAGGGGGGATTTCCCCTCGGAAGTGACGACCGGCGCCCGGGGACGCGTAACTTTGTCGCGACCGCCAGCCGCTGAGGGAGCAGTCTTGGCACGGAATATCGGCAGCCGCTACAAGGCCCACCAGATCCTCGGGCGGGGCAGCGCCGGCACGGTGTGGCTCGGTGAGGGTCCCGAGGGCCCCGTCGCCATCAAGCTGCTCCGCGAGGACCTGGCCTCGGACCAGGAACTCGTCGGCCGCTTCGTCCGCGAGCGCACCGCCCTGCTCGGGCTGGACCACCCCCACGTGGTCTCCGTCCGCGACCTCGTCGTCGACGGCAACGACCTCGCGCTCGTCATGGACCTCGTCCGCGGCACCGACCTGCGCACCCGCCTCGACCGCGAACGCCGCCTCGCCCCCGAGGCGGCCGTCGCGATCATCGCCGACGTCGCGGACGGCCTCGCCGCCGCGCACGCCGCCGGCGTGGTCCACCGCGACGTCAAGCCGGAGAACATCCTGCTCGACATGGAGGGACCGCTCGGGCCCGGCGGCGCCCACCCGGCCCTCCTCACCGACTTCGGCGTCGCCAAGCTGATCGACACCCCCGGCCGCACCAAGGCGACCCGGATCATCGGCACCCCCGACTACCTCGCCCCCGAGATCGTCGAGGGCCTGCCCCCGCGCGCGGCCGTCGACATCTACGCCCTCGCCACCGTCCTGTACGAGCTCCTGGCCGGCTTCACCCCCTTCGGCGGCGGTCACCCCGGCGCCGTCCTGCGCCGCCACGTCACCGAGACGGTCGTCCCGCTCCCCGGCATCCCCGAGGAGCTGTGGCAGCTGATCGTCCAGTGCCTGGCGAAGGCCCCGGCCTCCCGGCTCCGCGCCTCGGAGCTCGGCGCCCGGCTGCGCGACGTGCTCCCGCTGCTCGCCGGCATCCCGCCGCTGGACGTGGACGAGCCGGACGCCGAACCGGCCGCGGACGCGTCCGACGAGGACCTGTACCCGACCGGGGCGGGCGGGGCCGAGGGCTCGCCGCGCCGGGCCGCCGTGCCGCTGGTGCCCGGCGCCTCGCCGGACTCCAACCGCGACACCCACACTTCCATGCGCGTCCCCGCCCCCGACGAGCTCTCCGGCGGCCCGCTGGGCACCGCCCGGGCTCCCCGGGCGGCGGGCGCACGCCGCCCGGGTTCGGCCCGCCACAAGGCGGAGGCGGTCCGCAAGCGGCGCATCACCCTGTCCGTCGCGGCGGTCGTGGTGGCCGGCGCGCTCGCGGCGGGCGGCTATCTGGCGAGCGCCGGCGACGCCGAGGCGCCGCCGCAGGACTCCAAGACGTCCTCGCAGCCGTAGCCGGGGGGACCGGGGATCTGCGGCGAGCCGTTACGCTGGACGCGTGGCAGTCGTCGATGTATCCGAAGAGCTGAAGTCCCTCTCCTCGACCATGGGGTCGATCGAGGCCGTCCTGGACCTCGAAAAGCTGAGGGCCGACATCGCCGTGCTCGAAGAGCAGGCCGCGGCCCCGTCCCTCTGGGACGACCCGGAGGCGGCGCAGAAGATCACCAGCAAGCTTTCGCACCTCCAGGCCGAGGTCCGCAAGGCGGAGGCCCTGCGGAGCCGGATCGACGACCTCGGGGTGCTCTTCGAGCTCGCCGAGGAGATGGACGACCCGGACACCCGCGCCGAGGCGGAGACGGAGCTCGGCTCCGTCCGCAAGGCGCTGGACGAGATGGAGGTCCGCACGCTCCTCTCCGGCGAGTACGACGAGCGCGAGGCGCTGGTCAACATCCGCGCCGAGGCGGGTGGCGTGGACGCCGCCGACTTCGCCGAGCAGCTCCAGCGCATGTACCTGCGCTGGGCCGAGCGGCACGGCTACGGCACCGAGATCTACGAGACCTCCTACGCCGAGGAGGCCGGCATCAAGTCGACCACCTTCGTCGTGAAGGCCCCGTACGCCTACGGCACACTCTCCGTCGAGCAGGGCACGCACCGCCTGGTGCGCATCTCCCCCTTCGACAACCAGGGCCGCCGCCAGACGTCCTTCGCCGGTGTCGAGATCCTGCCGGTCGTCGAGTCGTCCGACCACGTCGAGATCGACGAGTCCGAGCTGCGCGTGGACGTGTACCGCGCCTCGGGCCCCGGTGGTCAGGGCGTCAACACGACCGACTCGGCGGTGCGCATCACGCACATCCCGACCGGCATCGTGGTCTCCTGCCAGAACGAGCGCTCCCAGATCCAGAACAAGGCGAGCGCCATGAACGTCCTCCAGGCCAAGCTGCTGGAGCGTCAGCGGCAGGAGGAGCGCGCCAAGATGGACGCCCTCAAGGGCGACGGCGGCAGCTCCTGGGGCAACCAGATGCGTTCGTACGTCCTGCACCCGTACCAGATGGTCAAGGACCTGCGCACGGACCACGAGGTCGGCAACCCGCAGTCGGTCCTGGACGGCGAGATCGACGGCTTCCTGGAGGCCGGCATCCGCTGGCGCAAGCAGCAGGAGAAGTAACCGCACGCGAAGCGGTCGCACGCCGGGCCCGTCGCACCGAGAGGTGTGGCGGGCCCGGCGTCTTCGTCGTCCACGGTGATTCGCGGGCGCAAGCGGCACAGCGCCGCTCCTGACGCTTTGTCGACAAGGGAACTGCCGCCGGGGAGGCGGGAGTTCCGGGTTTACGTCACAGTTGCATCCCCGCATGCCAGGCAATTGACGATCTTTCGGGCATCGCACGCGCAACGACCTTGACGCGTATGCGGAAAGTCGGAAGGGTGGCATGCGGCATGCGTATCTCTGGGGCGCGTGTGAATGGGGGCCGGTCCGGTGACGTGACCGCTCCTGGTGTCCGAGGCCCCCGAGCGCGGCTCCATGACGAATGAGCTACTGGGGGTAGCAAACAGATGACGAAGAAGACGCGTGTCCGCGTTGCGCGTATAGCCGCCGGCGCCGTGATCGCCGCCGGTGCGTCGCTCACCGCGGCGGGTGCCGCGAGCGCCGTCGGTGTGTCCTTCGGTGCCGAGGTCAACGACGGCACTGTCGCCGTCCAGGCCGGCCTCGGTGACACCGAGGGTGGCGAGAACGGCGGCAACACCTCCCTCGGCTCCACCGAGGGCTCCACGGAGGGCTCCACGGAGGGCTCCACGGAGGGCTCGTCCGAGGGCTCCACCGAAGGATCCACGGAGGGCTCCACCGAGGGCTCCACGGAGGGCTCCACCGAGGGCACGTCGACCGGCACCTCGACGGGTACGTCCACCGGCACCTCGACGGGTACGTCCACGGGTACGTCCACCGGCACTTCGACGGGTACGTCCACCGGCACCTCGACGGGTACGTCGACGGGCACCTCGACCGGCACCTCGACGGGTACGTCCACGGGCACCTCGACCGGCACGACCAGCGGCACCGGCAACAACGGTGGCAACGGCAACAACGGCGGTCAGGGCAACAACGGTGGCACCGGCAACAACGGTGGCAACGGCAACAACGGTGGCCAGGGCGACAACGGTGGCGCCGGCACCGACGGCGGCTCCTCGACCGACGGTGGCTCCTCCACCGACGGCGGCGCCGGCACCTGCACCGTCGACCTCGACGGCGCCGAGTGCGTCGACAACAACCCCGGCACCAACAACGCCGGCTCGCAGCCCGTCGAGCAGGGCAAGGCCAAGGAGGAGCTGGCCGAGACCGGCGCCGCCGAGACCTCGTTCCTGCTCATAGGTGCCGCGACGATGATCGCCGGCGGCATCGGCTTCCGGATGCTGCCGCGCCTCGTCGGCGGCGGGCGCGCCGCCGTCTGAGTGGCTCGCTGAGGCATGAGGAAGGGCCGGGGGTGATACCCCCGGCCCTTTTCGTCTCTCCGGCTCGTGTGCGGCCCGTCAGGTCCTGTCGGGCCCTACACGGTCTGCAGCGCCGCGAGCAGCGCCACCGCCGCCACCAGGGCGATCACGAGCGTCAGCAGCATCGCCGGGGTCAGGCCCGCGAGCGGGCCCTCCTCCTTCAGTCGTTCGCGGTTCGCGCGGCAGACGGGGCAGCGGCCCTCCGCGACGGGGGCCGCGCAGTTGGCGCACACCAGTCGGTCGTAGGTCATGCGCTCTCCTCCTCCCGCACAGGGATCCACACCGGGAACAACGCCCGGCGGCACCCAGGCGTTCCCCCTACCACTCTGCCAGCTCCCGAGCGTTTCGGCGCGCCCCGCCGGATACCGCACATTCCTCCGCGAAGGACGAAAAGGATAAAGCACACAAGCGCGGACCGCGACTGCGCAGGCCATCCCCGGTCGCGTAAGGTCGCGCACACCTACTCCCGGCCGACCGTGGTGCATCCGTGATCCGATTCGACAATGTCTCCAAGTCCTATCCGAAGCAGAACCGCCCCGCGCTCCGGGAAGTCTCCCTGGAGATCGAGAAGGGGGAGTTCGTCTTCCTCGTCGGTTCGTCCGGCTCCGGAAAGTCGACTTTTCTCCGCCTGATCCTGCGGGAGGAGCGTGCCAGCCACGGCCAGGTGCACGTCCTCGGCAAGGACCTCGCCCGGCTGTCCAACTGGAAGGTGCCCCACATGCGCCGCCAGCTCGGGACCGTGTTCCAGGACTTCCGCCTCCTGCCCAACAAGACCGTCGCCGAGAACGTGGCCTTCGCGCAGGAGGTCATCGGCAAGCCGCGCGGCGAGATCCGCAAGGCCGTGCCCCAGGTCCTCGACCTCGTCGGCCTCGGCGGCAAGGAGGACCGCATGCCCGGCGAGCTGTCCGGCGGTGAGCAGCAGCGCGTGGCCATCGCCCGCGCCTTCGTCAACCGGCCCATGCTGCTGATCGCCGACGAGCCCACCGGCAACCTCGACCCGCAGACCTCCGTCGGCATCATGAAGCTGCTCGACCGGATCAACAGGACAGGGACCACCGTCGTCATGGCGACCCACGACCAGAACATCGTCGACCAGATGCGCAAGCGCGTCATCGAGCTCGAAAAGGGCCGTCTCGTCCGAGACCAGGCGCGCGGCGTCTACGGCTACCAGCACTGAGCGGGCGGGGGTAGAACACCATGCGCGCTCAGTTCGTGCTCTCCGAGATCGGTGTCGGTCTCCGGCGCAACCTCACGATGACCTTCGCCGTCATCGTCTCCGTGGCCCTCTCGCTCGCCCTCTTCGGCGGTGCGCTGCTCATGCGCGAGCAGGTCAGCACGATGAAGGACTACTGGTACGACAAGGTCAACGTCTCCATCTTCCTCTGCAACAAGAACGACGCGGCCTCCTCGCCCAAGTGCGCCAAGGGTGCGGTGACCGGGCAGCAGAAGGAGCAGATCCAGGCCGATCTGAAGAAGATGGACATCGTCGAGAACGTCCAGCACGAGACGACCGACGAGGCGTACAAGCACTACAAGGAGCAGTACGGCGACACCGCGATCGCCACGGTCATCACGCCCGACCAGATGCAGGAGTCGTTCCGGGTCAAGCTGCACGATCCGGAGAAGTACAAGGTCGTGGCCACCGCCTTCGCCGGGCGGGACGGGGTGGAGTCCGTGCAGGACCAGCGGAACATCCTCCAGAACCTGTTCGACCTGATGAACGGCATGAACATCGCGGCGCTCGGCATCATGGCGCTGATGCTGGTCATCGCACTGATGCTGATCGTCAACACGGTGCGCGTCTCCGCCTTCAGCCGTCGACGGGAGACCGGCATCATGCGGCTGGTCGGCGCCTCCAGCTTCTACATCCAGATGCCGTTCATCATGGAGGCCGCGTTCGCCGGACTCCTGGGCGGCGCCGTCGCCTGCATCATGCTGCTGGTCGGCAGGTACTTCCTGATCGACCACGGCATCGCCCTCGCCGACAAGATGCAGCTCGTCAACTTCATCGGCTGGGACGCCGTCCTCGCCAAGCTGCCGCTCGTCATCGCGATCGGGCTGCTCATGCCGGCCGTCGCCGCCTTCATCGCCCTGCGCAAGTACCTCAAGGTGTGAGAAGCGCCGCTTGAGTCCCCGGGCGCCGTACGGTCAACCACCGTACGGCGCCTTTCGCTTGTCCTAGAGTGGGCCCCATGCCGGCCGGCCCGGGGCATCGCCCCGACCTCTGTCTCAGGCCCCGCGGAGTCCTCCGTGGGGCCGTTCTCACGTTGGTCTTCACCGGCGTCCTCGCGACCGCCGCGGTCACCGGCTCACTGCCACGGCAGGAGGGCACCGCCGCGAAGGCCACGCTGCCCACCCCGACGGGCAGCACCGTCGACCGGGCCGCCCTCGCCCGTGCCGCGTCCGACGCGATGGCCGACGGCAAGTCCGGCAAGAAGGCCGCCGAGGAGTTCGTCAGCCGCAGCGGCGACCGCTGGGGCGCGGTGTACGGCGCGGCCGAGTACGAGGAGTTCGAGCAGGCCCTCGACGGCAGCTACACCGGGGTCGGCCTGTCCGCCCGCCGGGTGGAGCGGGCCGGGAAGAGCCGGATCGAGATCACCCGCCTGCGGCCCGGCGGCCCCGCCGCCCGGGCCGGGCTGCGCACCGGCGACCAGCTCGTCTCCGTCGACGGCCGCCCCGTCGCCGCACGGTCCGCCTCCGAGGTCGTCGCCCTGCTGCGCGGCGACGGGGTCCCCGGCAGCACCGTCTCGCTCGGCGTCCGCCGCGGCACCGCCGCCTGGAACCAGAACCTGCGCCGGGCCCGCCTCTCCGTCGAGACCGTCACCGTGCGCCGCCTCGACGACGGAGCGGTCCTGATCAAGGTCTCCGCCTTCACCAAGGGCGCCGGCGAGCGGGTACGGAACGCGGTGCGGAACGCCCCGGCAGGCGCCGGGGTCCTGCTGGACCTGCGGGGCAACTCCGGCGGACTGGTCGCCGAGGCCGCCGTCGCCGCCTCCGCCTTCCTCGACGGCGGGCTCGTCGCCACCTACGACGTCGACGGCGAGCAGCGCGCCCTGTACGCCCAGGGCGGCGGCGACACCGACCGGCCCGTCGTCGCGCTGGTCGACGGCGGCACCATGAGCGCCGCCGAGCTGCTCACCGGAGCCCTGCAGGACCGCGGCCGGGCGGTCACCGTCGGCTCGCGGACCTTCGGCAAGGGCTCGGTGCAGATGCCCAGCACCCTGCCCGACGGCTCGGTCGCCGAGCTGACCGTCGGCCACTACCGCACCCCCGCGGGTCACGGGGTGGACGGCCGGGGCATCACTCCCGACCTGGACGTGGGCGGCGCGACCGAGGCGCGGGCCGAGGCACGGGCGAGAACGGTATTGAGTGGCCTCGGAGGGGGCTCGTAGTGCGAAAATGGCCGCACTATGGCAAAGGGACTCGTGAACGTGCAGGGCAAGCCTGCGAAGAAGAAGGACCCGGACAAGGGTCCTGAGCGCAAGATGATCGCGCAGAACAAGAAGGCGCGCCACGACTACCACATCATCGACACCTACGAGTGTGGTCTGGTGCTCATGGGCACCGAGGTGAAGTCGCTCCGGATGGGCCGGGCGTCGCTCGTCGACGGCTTCGTCCAGATCGACCGGCACGAGGCGTGGCTGCACAACATCCACGTCCCGGAGTACTCCCAGGGCAGCTGGACCAACCACTCGGCCAAGCGGAAGCGCAAGCTGCTCCTGCACCGGGCCGAGATCGACAAGCTGGAGTCGAAGGCGCAGGAGACCGGTCACACGATCGTGCCCCTCGCGCTGTACTTCCTGAACGGCCGGGTCAAGGTCGAGATCGCGCTCGCCAAGGGCAAGAAGGAGTACGACAAGCGTCAGACGCTCCGCGAGAAGCAGGACACGCGCGAGACGAGCCGTGCGATCGCGGCGGCGAAGCGGCGGCAGCGGGCGGCCCAGGCCGTCTGAGCCGGCAGGGGTCGCCGCGGCGGCCCGGCAGCCCGGGCCGACCGGGGCCCGACCCCCCGATCCGGCCGGGCTCGCGGAGGGTCCGCGCCGCCTCGCCGGAATACGCTGGCAACGCCGCCCGTCGGTCACGTACGATGGGCCCTGCACCTCACAGCGGGTGCGCGCATTGAAAAATCAACATGGGGATGATCGGTTTCGACAGCGGATGTCGAAGCAGGGGAAGCGTGTCGAGGAAGCGGCAATGATCTCGTAAACCATATGTCGCAACCAATAATCGCCAACTCCAAGAGCGATAACTCCCGCTTCGCCCTCGCTGCCTAATCTAGGTATCGAGTAGAAGCCTCTGTGAGGAGCGTCAGCCCGGGGATGGTCCCGACCCGGATCCTGGCGTCATCAAGGGATCTAAACCTCTAGCCCCGGTCACGGGGGCCTGAGGGAAATCAAACAGTGACTGAGCCCGTCGGAGACTTGTCCGCGTGATCTCCGGGGCTGAGAAACTCCTAGCGGACTGCACACGGAGAAGCCCTGATTCCGCACCGTTGGACGCGGGTTCGATTCCCGCCATCTCCACCGAGCGCCCGAGGGGCCCATGCCCGCTCGGACACCTCATCCCATGTGGGCACAGGCCCGGCAGTCGTCACGACGACCGCCGGGCCTTTGTCATGCCGGCGCTCCGCGCCACCGCCAGCACCAGGGCCAGGGCCGCCGCGGCGGCCGGCGCCAGGAAGGCGTACGTCGTCGTCGGGGCGTGCTCGGCGGCCCAGCCGCCGGTGGCCGAGCCCGCCGCGACGCCCGCGAGCAGGGCGGTCACGGCCAGCGTCATCCCCTCGTTGAGCCGCGCGGGCGGGGTGAGCCGCTGGACCAGGGTCATGCCCGTGACCATCGTCGGGGCGGTCGCCATGCCCGCCACGAGCAGTCCGCCCGCCAGGGCGAGCAGCGAGCCGGTCGAGGCGCCCAGCAGCGGCAGCGTCATCAGGCCCGTCATCGCCACCAGGCAGGCCGTCAGGCCGGCGCGGCGCCGGGTCCGCCCGTAGAGCAGGCCGGCCGCGCAGGAGCCCGCCGCCTGCAGGGCGAGGACGGGGCCGGCCGCCGGGCCGTCCACGTACGCCAGCGTCACCACCTCCATCGCGCCGAAGACCGCGCCGGTGGCCAGGAAGACCGCGAGCAGCGGCGCCAGGCCGGGCGTCCGCAGCAGCGGGCCGGCGGCGGAGGCGCGGGGCGCCACCGGGGGTTCGGTGGCGCGCTGCGCCGCGAAGACGAGGACGCCGGTGAGCAGCAGGACCGCCCCGGCCAGGGTGCCCGCCTCCGGGAAGAGCGCGGAGCACAGGAGGGCGGCGAGGACCGGGCCGAGCATGAAGCACAGCTCGTCGACGGCCTGCTCGAAGGCGTTGGCGGTGTGCAGGGCCGCCGGGTCGCCCCGGTGCAGATGGGCCCAGCGGGCTCGGGACATGCCTCCGGTGTTGGGGGTGGTCGCCGTCGCGGCGTACGCGGCGAACAGCGTCCAGGCGGGTGCCTCGAAGCGCACGCAGAGCAGCAGCGCGAGCCAGCCGAGCACGGCGAGGGCGGTCGCGGGGACCGCGACCCGGGCCTGCCCGTACCGGTCGACGAGCCGCGCCGTCCAGGGCGCGACGACGGCTGTGGCGGCCAGGCCGGTGCCGGTGACGGCGCCGGCGAGCGCGTAGGAACCGTACGCGCCGGCGATCATGATCACCGCGCTGACGCCGAACATCCCCATGGGCAGGCGGGCGACGAGGTTCCCGAGGGTGAATGCGCGGGCGCCGGGGGTGGCGAAGAGCCGTGCGTACGGGCTGGCGGGGCGGGTGGGCCGCGGCGGGCGCGGCGGCAGGGTCGGACCGGCCGGCGCGGCGAAACGCGGGGCGAGCGCCGGGCCCGCGGGGGTCAGGACGAGATCGTGAGGCGGCATGGGAGAAGCCTCACGGGCCGGAGGGCGGGCGGTCCAACACCTGATCGGCGCCCATTGACACACCTGTGTTGTTAAATACCGCGTGGCCCTTTCCCCGCATCCGCACGACGTCGAACCACGGCTCCTGCGCGCCTTCACCGCCGTCGCCGACGAGCTCCACTTCACCCGCGCCGCCGCCCGGCTCTACGTCGCCCAGCAGGCACTCAGCCGGGACATCCGGCGCCTGGAGCGGGACCTGGGCGCGGATCTCTTCGTACGGACCACGCGCCAGGTCGCGCTCACCCCGGAGGGTGAACGCCTCCTCCCGTACGCACGGGCGGTGCTGGCCGCCTGCGACGCGCTGACCGACGCCTTCCGCGCCGAGGCCCGCCCGCTGCTCGTCGACCTCAACAGCGCGGGCCTGGCGCACTGCCGCGTTCTGGAGCGGGCCCGCGAACTCGCTCCGGAGCACGACCTGATGGCCCGCTTCGAGAGCGGACTGACCGGGGCCGCCCGGCAGATCCTGGCGGGCGGCCTCGACGCGTCCTTCGGGCGCTACGGCGGCCTCGACCCGCGGCTGCGGACCGGGCTGGCCGCGCAGTTCGTGCGCTACGAGCCGATGGCGATCGTGCTGCCGCAGGACCACGCGCTGGCGGGGCTCGACGCCGTCCCGCTCGCGGCGCTCGCCGGCGAGCAGGTCTACGCGGGCGCCGGCAACGACCGGACCCCGGAGTGGACCGATCTCGCCGCCCGGCTCTTCGCCGGCCGTGGGATCACGGTCGCCCCGCCCGCGCCGATGGCCGTGGGCAAGGAGGAGTTCCGCCGGCTCATGGAGCGCCGCCGCACGCCCGTCCTCGCCGTGGTCGACTTCCCGCCCATGCCGGGAAGCGTCCTGCGGCCGCTCGTCGACCCCGTGCCCCTCTCCCCGGTCAGCCTGGTCTGGCGGCGGGGGCTGCGCCATCCCGCCCTGGACGCCCTGCGGGCCGCCGCGGCCGAGATCGGCGCCCGGGAGGGCTGGCTGCGGCGCCCGGCCGACTCCTGGCTCCCGGAGGACGAGGCGGGTCTTCCGCAGGGCGGTCCCGGCTGACGGCCCTCGGCGCGACGGAACCCGGGGCGTACTCACATCCCGCGGTCGCCCCGGGTGAGAGCAAGGTTCCGTACCCGTCACTTCCTGCCACCGGTCTGAAACGCGGCCTCCCTAGCGTCTGCTGCACGAGGTCCGGAGCATCCGGATGCTCGGACCCGACACCGTGGAGGTACGTGATGGGCGGCCGGTGGATCGAACGGTGGGAGCCGGAGGACGAGACCTTCTGGCGTGAGCGAGGAGAGCGGATCGCCCGGCGCAATCTGATCTTCTCCGTGTTCTCCGAGCACATCGGCTTCTCCATCTGGAGCCTGTGGTCGGTCATGGTCCTCTTCATGGGGCCGCAGTACGGCGTCGACCCGGCCGGGAAGTTCTTCCTGATCGCGACCGCCACCTTCGTCGGGGCGCTCATCCGGGTCCCGTACACCTTCGCCGTGGCCCGGTTCGGCGGCCGGAACTGGACCGTCGTCAGCGCCCTGATGCTCCTCCTGCCGACCGGTTTCGCCTACGCGGTGATGGAGCCCGGCACCTCGTACGGCACCCTGCTGCTGGTGGCCGCGCTCACCGGTGTCGGCGGCGGCAACTTCGCCTCCTCGATGACCAACATCAACGCCTTCTTCCCGCTGCGGAAGAAGGGCTGGGCGCTCGGCCTCAACGCGGGCGGCGGCAACATCGGCGTCCCCGTCGTGCAGCTCGTCGGCCTGCTCGTGATCGGCGTCGCGGGGGCGGCCCACCCGCGGATCGTCCTCGGCGTCTACATCCCGCTGATCGTCGTGGCGGCCGTCTGCGCCGCGCTGTTCATGGACAACCTCGCGCCCGTCAAGAACGACACGGGCGCCGCCAAGGAGGCCGTGAAGGCCGGCCACACCTGGATCATGGCCTTCCTCTACATCGGCACCTTCGGGTCCTTCATCGGCTACAGCTTCGCCTTCGGGCTCGTGCTCCAGACCCAGTTCGGGCGCACCCCGCTGCAGGCCGCCTCGCTCACCTTCATCGGCCCGCTGCTCGGCTCCCTCATCCGGCCGATCGGCGGCTCGCTCGCCGACCGCCACGGCGGCGCCCGCATCACGCTGTGGACCTTCGCCGCGATGGCCGTGTCGACCGGTGTCGTGGTCTACGCCTCGGTCGTCGAGTCCCTGACGGTCTTCCTCGTGGGCTTCATCGGCCTCTTCGTCCTCAGCGGCCTCGGCAACGGCTCCACGTACAAGATGATCCCCGCGATCTTCCTCTCCCAGGGGCACCGCAAGGGTCTGACCGGGGAGGCCGCGGAGGCGTACGGCCGACGGCTCTCCGGGGCCGCCATGGGCCTGATCGGCGCGGTGGGCGCGCTCGGCGGGCTCGGCATCAACCTCGCCTTCCGCCAGTCCTTCCAGACCGCCGGAACGGGCACCGCGGCCTTCGTCGCCTTCCTGGTCTTCTACGCGGCGTGCATGGTCGTGACCTGGGCGGTATACCTTCGGCGGCCCGCCGCCGTACCGGACACGGCGGAGACCGCGGCAGCGGCCTCGGACGCGGCCGAGCCGCAGCCCGGCTACGCCGAGGTGTGATCCGGAGTGGTCCGTAACGGGCAGGAAATACAAGCGAACCGAGTCTGTCACGCGACACCGTCAGGCTCGGTCGTCATGTACGAGCAAGAGCAGGGCCCCCTCGCCGGCTTCACGGTCGGCGTCACGGCGGCGCGGCGGGCGGACGAGCTGGGCACCCTCCTGCGGCGCCGGGGCGCGGCCGTCGTCCAGGGTCCCGCGCTGCGGATCGTGCCCCTGGCGGACGACACCGAACTGCTCTCCGCCACCAAGGAGCTCATCGAGCACGCCCCGGACGTCGTCGTGGCCACCACGGCCATCGGCTTCCGGGGCTGGGTCGAGGCGGCCGACGGCTGGGGGTACGGCGAGGAACTCCTCGCCTGCCTGCGGGGCGTGGAGCTCCTCGCCCGGGGCCCCAAGGTCAAGGGCGCGGTGCGGGCGGCGGGACTGACCGAGACGTGGTCGCCGTCCTCGGAGTCGATGGCCGAGGTCCTCGACCGGCTGCTGGGCGAGGGCGTCGACGGGCGGCGGATCGCGCTCCAGCTGCACGGCGAGCCGCTGCCGGGCTTCGTGGAGGCACTCACGGAGGGCGGCGCGGAGGTCGTCGGCGTCCCCGTCTACCGGTGGATGCCACCGGAGGACATCAACCCGCTGGACCGGCTGCTCGACGGCGTGCTGAACGGCACCCTGGACGCGGTCACCTTCACCAGCGCGCCCGCCGCCGCCTCGCTCCTGACCCGGGCCGAGGACCGGGGGCTGGCGGCCGAACTGCTGGCGGCGCTGCGGCACGACGTGCTCGCGGTCTGCGTGGGACCGGTCACGGCGCTGCCGCTCCAGGCGCAGGGCATCGACACCCTCCAGCCCGAGCGCTTCCGCCTCGGGCCACTGGTGCAGCTGCTCTGCCAGGAACTGCCCGCCCGGGCGCGCACGCTGCCGCTGGCCGGGCACCGGGTCGAGATCCGCGGTCACGCCGTCCTCGTGGACGGCCGCCTGCACCCGGTCCCGCCGGCCGGGATGGCCCTGCTCCACACGCTGGCCCGGCGCCCCGGCTGGGTCGTCTCGCGCGCCGACCTGCTCCGGGTCCTGCCGGGCGCGGGCCGTGACGAGCACGCGGTGGAGACCGCGATGGCCCGGCTCCGCACGGCCCTGGGCACGCCGAAGCTGATCCAGACCGTGGTCAAGCGGGGCTACCGGCTGGCCCTGGACCCGGCGGCGGACGCGAAGTACGCGGACGCCTAACTTGATCTTTAACCTGTGCGGCGGGGCCGTGGGGTGGTCGATTTCTTCGCTCGCTGGTTGGCCGGCTGTGTGTTGCGGGGTGTGTGGACGTCGTGGCGTGGGGTGGGCCGGGTGTTTTTGCGGCCGGGTGGTCGTCCGGGTCCGGGGTGGGTGGGTTTCGGTGCTCTGGCCGGGCAGGCGGCTTGCGGGCGGATGTGCCGGAAGTCGCGGCGGACCCGTGCGGGGGTGAGTCTGTCCGCGGGAACGGGCCTTTCCCAGGGGCGGCGGCGGTCGGCCGCGAGCGGTCGGGCCAGTCGTAGTTGGGTGTAGGCGGCGAGGATCAGCCAGGTCCAGCGGTCCGCCGCCTCGGGGGTGCGGATCTTCGGGCAGGTCCAGCCGAGGGTCTGCTTGAACAGGCGGAAGGTGTGCTCGATGTCGAAACGCCGCAGGTATGCCTGCCAGAGACGGTCGGTGTCCGCTGCGTCTGCGTCGGTTCCCGACCACCACAGCCAGACCGGCTTCGGGGTGGCGCCGCTGGGCAGATGCTGGATGTCCAGACGGATCACCGTCCCTTCGACGATCGGGAGGGTGCCGTCGGCCGCGGCCCAGGACGAGCGGTGGGTGAGCTTGGGGTGGAGCCGGTTCCAGGAGCGTGCGAGGGCGGTGCCGTAGAGGCGTGTGTCGGTGACGGTGTCGGTGTCCGGGGTGCCCCAGGTGTCGGGCTGTCCGAAGACGAACTCGCCTCCGTGCCGGGGCGGCCGGCCCCTGGTGTGAGGCTGCCGGGGCGGTGCCGGGCGACGCAGGACACGGTCCGAGCGCATCCGGGCCAGCACCTGCACCGGCAGATCCTTGAGGAGGAAGGCGAGGCGGGGTGCGTCGTATCCGGCGTCCGCGATGATGAGGACGTCCGGGTCCCCGGCCTGCCACTGGCCTGCGGTGATGAGCCGCTCGACCAGGTCGCGCAGCTGTCGGGCGGTGACGGTGGCGGTGTCGTCCCCGGGCGCCAGACGCAACGCGTCGAGCGGCGCGGTCCATGAACTTCGGCCGGGTTCCAGTGCGCAGACGATCGAGTAGGGCCAGCCGGGAACGGGGATGTGCTGGTCCTTGCCGCGGCCGTAGGTGTGGCAGAGGATCCGCTGCGGTGAGGTGTGGGCGTCCGGCCGCAGCCAGCAGGTGACGTCGACGGCCAGGACGATTCGGCCGTCGACTGCTCGTGGCAGCGGCACCGAAGCCAGGGTGTGTCGCATCCGGTCGGCGTCGATGCGGCCCTGGGCGAGGGCGGCGTAGAGCCCTCCGTGCCCGCGTCGGTGTTCGCCCACCAGCGACAGTTCGGCCAGTGATCTCACCGGCCCGTCCCCGCACAGAACTGCATCCGTCAGCTCGAACAGAGCGTCCGAACGGGAGGTGAGACAGGAGTAGAACTCGCCCCGGAAGCGTGACAGATCCGCCAACGGCTCTCGCCGGGCATCGTGATGCTGCAGACTCATCCTCACGGCCTTCGTGCTGGACGTGTGTGTTCCTTGGTCGGAGCACATGTTCAGACGAAGGCCGCTTCCGTGTAAGGCGGTTACCGAACCGAGTGATCAAGTACGACCCACCGTTCGACAACGCACGTTAAAGATCAAGCTAAGGGCTGTCCCGTAATCCGCGGTGGGTTGGCGCACGGCGTCGGATGCGGTGCATCGCAAGGCGGAGGATCGCTCTCATACTGGGCGTATTCGGGCGATCCGACAACGCGGCGTGGGGGCACCCCCGGCCGAAGGCTGGGGGAGTGCCGTAGCCGGCGTCGTGCGCCCGCCGGGGATGACGGGACAGCCCTTAGGGCGTGTCCGGGCTCAGGGGGCAGCAGGAGGAGGGGCGTCGCACCCGCGGACGCCCTCCGCCCCACCGTCCTCCCGGCCCGTCAGCGCCGGCGCATCGCGCCGAGCAGGCAGCCGAGACCGGCCACCGTCAGGACCGCACGGACGAGGTTCCAGGCGACCCAGGGAGCCTCGAAGTCCGCGCGGGCCGTCGTCGGGTCACCGGCGGCGGCGAGCGCGTCGTTCAGGGGGACACTGGCGGCCGAGGTGACCACGAACACCGCCAGGCAGAGGACCAGCGCCGCGAGCACCGGGCCCCGCGCCCGCGTCCGACGCAGCTGCCAGGCCGAGACCGCCGTGAGGATCAGCGCCCCGAAGAACGCCGTGAAGAAGACCGGGTTCTGGATCACGTCGTTGATGTTCCGCATCACCTCGACGAAGACCAGGTCGTCGCTGCGCGCCAGCGCCGGCATCACGGAGCAGACGTACGCGAACCACACCCCCGCGACCAGCCCCGTGGCCCCCGTCGCCGCGGCCAGTACCGTGCCGGCCGCCGTTCCGGCCTTGCCGTGCGTCTCGTTCGTCGTCATGTCCCCAGTCAAGCGACGGCCCGCCGCCGTGGACATGGGTCAGCGTCCCGGTCCCATACGCCGGCGTCTACGGTGGCCCCCGTGACCACCGACGCCGTACGCATCCGGCCCGCCGAGCCCTCCGACGCCGCGGCGCTCGCGGCCGCCCTGCTGCGCAACCGCGCGCACATGCGCCCCCGGGAGCCGTACCGGACCGAGGCGTACTACACGGCCGAGGGCCAGGCGGAGCGGCTCGCCGACGGCGGCCGGCGGTGGTTCGCCGTGTCCACGGAGGCGGGGGAGGAGTCCGAGGTGATCGTCGGGTCCGCCATCCTCTCCGGCATCGTCCTCGGGCCCTTCCGCAGCGCCTCCCTCGGCTACTGGGTCGACGGGCGGTACACCGGCCGCGGTCTGGCGAGCGCGCTGGTCGAGGAGGTCTGCCGCGCCTCCCGCGAGGAACTCGGCCTGCACCGGATCGAGGCCTGCACCATGTTCGACAACCTCGCCTCCCAACGCGTCCTCGCCAAGAGCGGGTTCGAGCGGATCGGAACCGCGCCCCGCTACCTCCACATCGACGGGGAGTGGCGCGACCACCACATCTTCCAGCGCATCCTCCACGACGACCCTCCGCCCCGGGGCTGAGGGCCGGCCCCCCACCCCCGGCGTGCGCGCGACGCCCGCCGGCCCCCGCGCGTCTCGCCCTCTAGCCGGACCCGGCCCGCGCGGGCACTCTGGTCGGGAGCCCGACGCGGGCCCCGCCGGGCTCCCGACCGCGAGGTGGTGACAGGGGCATGACCGTACGGTTCGACTCCGGGCGGATCTGCCTGGACCTGGCCGCCCTGCCGCTCGACCGCGGGGACCATCTCGACCGCTTCCTCCACACCGCCGGACTCGTCCCGGCCGCCACTCCGTTGCGCTCCCTCGACGCCCTCTGGGTCGTCCACTTCCGCGAACTGCGCGACTGCGTCGCCGATGTCGTCCGCGCCCAGCTCGAAGGGCGGCGCGCCGACCCCGCCCTGGAGCGGCTCAACACCCTCGCCGCCGCCTCCGCGCCACCCGCCCCGCGCGCCGTCCGCGCCGAGACGGGTCTGCTCGTCCGGGTGCTGAGCGCCGAACCGGACTGCCGCTCCCTGCTCGCCGCCGTCGCCCGCGACGCCGTCGACCTGCTGACCGACCCGGCCGCCCGCGCACTGCTCAGGCAGTGCGAGGGCGACAACTGCCGCCGATTTTTTCTCGACACCTCGCGCGGACGCCGGCGCCGCTGGTGTTCCAGCGAACTGTGCGGCAACCGCGAGCGTGTTGCCCGGCATCGGGCAGCGCGACGTGGAAAGAGCGCCGCCTGAGTCCCTCCAGGACCCCGCGCCGGAACCCGCTCGAAAAAGTTCGCGCGCCATTGAGAAGAACCCGCGCCCGGTGCGTACCTCTGCACGACAAACAGGGTCTCGACCGGGAGGTTCAGGTGCGCAAGGATGCGGCCGTGGCCGATGACCGTCCGCATCGGGCCCGGCATCGCAACGAGGTGACCCGCATTCGACCCGCCGTCCCAGACGAAGAGTTGATGCGGGCCCTCTACCGCGAACATGCCGGACCGCTGCTCGCCTACGTACTCCGTCTCGTCGCCGGTGACCGCCAGCGCGCCGAGGACGTCGTACAGGAGACGCTCATCCGTGCCTGGAAGAACGCCGGCCAGCTCAACCGGGCTACCGGCTCTGTCAGACCCTGGCTGGTGACGGTCGCCCGGCGCATCGTCATCGACGGCCACCGAAGCCGGCAGGCCCGGCCTCAGGAGGTCGATCCGTCACCGCTCGAGGTCCTGCCCGCGGAGGACGAGATCGACAAGGCGCTGTGGCTGATGACGCTCTCTGACGCACTCGAAGATTTGACGCCCGCTCACCGGGAAGTGTTGGTCGAGACCTACTTCAAGGGGCGTACGGTCAACGAGGCGGCCGAGAGTCTTGGTATACCCGCCGGGACCGTGCGGTCCCGGGTGTTCTACGCACTGCGGTCCATGAAGCTCGCGTTGGAGGAGAGGGGGGTAACGGTATGACGTCGCCACATGATGCGGCGGGCGCGTATGTGCTCGGCATCTTGGACACCGACGATGCCGCCGCGTTCGAAGCTCATCTTGGGGGCTGTGAGGTGTGTGCCGCGCATCTCGAGGAGTTCGCCGGGATGGAGCCGATGCTGGCCATGCTCGCGGACACGCCGTCCCCGTCCTCCGGGGCCCGGCTCCGGGACGCCGGCCTCTCCGGCATCGACCCCTACGCGGACGGCGCCTTCGACGCCTTCGCCCCCCGCCCGCCCGTGCCCCTGGCCGCCCGCAGGAAGGGCGAGCCGCCGGTCGGTGCGCTGCCCGACCCGAAGCTCCTCGACCGGCTCGTCGACGAGGTCGGCGCCCACCGGGCCCGCACCCGCCGCCGCACCTTCTTCCTCGTCGCCGCCGCGGCCGTCCTCGTCATCGGCGGACCCGCCGTCGCCGTGGTCGCCACGTCCGGCGGGGGGACGAACAACGTCGCCGCCGACCCGCACCCCACCAGCCCCGCCGAGGACGCCTTCTTCCAGCACATGGAGGAGAAGTTCCAGGCCACCGACCCGACCACCCTGGTCAGCGCCACCGTCGGGGTGGAGAAGAAGGGCTGGGGCACCCACGCCGTCCTCGAACTCAAGAACGTCAAGGGTCCGCTGAAGTGCCGGCTCGTCGCCGTGTCCAAGAGCGGGGACGAGGAGGTCGTCACCTCCTGGGCCGTCCCGAAGTGGGGCTACGGCATCCCCGGCGCCGTCACCGAGGCCGCGAGGAACCCGCTCTACGTCCACGGCGGAGCGGCCATGAACCGCAACGACATCGACCATTTCGAGGTCCGCACCTTCGACGGCGAGCGCCTCGTGGAGGTCGACGCCTGACATAGGCCCCTTCTGTGGCATAAGCTCGACGGCTGCCCAGTGCACGTCAGAAGGGGGCCTCGGTGGCCGCGCAGGAAGCCGTCGGTGTGGTCGACACGGTCCGTGACCGCGAGATCGGCATCGAACAGGAACATCTGGACCAGGTCTATCGCCGCCTCGAGGAGAAGATCCACGAGGCGGAGTTCCTGATGAACGACGCGGCGAAACGAGGCCAGGTCGGCACGCCCGGCGCCCTCGCCGAACGCGACGCCCAGGTGTTCCGGGCCGGTGTCCACCTGAACCGGCTCAACAACGAGTTCGAGGACTTCCTGTTCGGCCGGATCGACCTGCTGAACGGCAAGGACGGCAAGAAGGGACCCGACGGCGCCTACACGTCCGTCGAGCCCGCCGAGGACGCGGTGCGGTCCGACGGGTCCCACCAGTACGCGGAGATCGGCGAGACCCTCCACATCGGCCGGATCGGCGTCCTCGACTCCGACTACGCGCCGCTCGTGATCGACTGGCGCGCGCCCGCCGCCGCGCCGTTCTACCGCTCGACCCCGGTCGACCCCGGCCGCGTGGTGCGCCGCCGCGTCATCCGCTCCAAGGGCCGCAAGGTCCTCGGCGTCGAGGACGACCTGATGCGCCCCGAGCTGCGTGCCACCCTCGACGGGCGCGAGCTCGCGGTGATCGGCGACGGCGCCCTGATGGCCGCCCTGGGCCAGGCCCGCAGCCACACGATGCGCGACATCGTCTCCAGCATCCAGGCCGAGCAGGACCTGGTCATCCGCGCGCCCGCCGCCTCCGTGACGTACGTGGAGGGCGGCCCGGGCACCGGCAAGACGGCGGTCGCCCTGCACCGGGCGGCCTACCTGCTCTACCAGGACCGGCGGCGCTACGCGGGCGGCATCCTGATCGTCTCCCCGACCCCGCTGCTCGTCTCGTACACCGAGGGCGTCCTGCCCTCCCTCGGCGAGGAGGGCCAGGTCGCGATCCGCGCGGTCGGCAGCCTCGTCGACGGCGCCGAGGCCACCGCCTACGACGAGCCGGCCGTGGCCCGCGTCAAGGGCTCCTCCCGCATGGTCGCGGTGCTGCGCAAGGCGGCCCGCGGCGCCCTGGAGACCCCCGCGCCCCTCGGCGGCGCGACCGGCCGGGGGAGGGACACCGACCAGCTCTCCTTCGACGAGGACGAGACCCCCGCCGCTCCCGCCGGCACCCCCACCCTCCTGCGCGTGGTCGCGTTCGGGCGCCGCATCGAGCTGGAGGCCGACGAGCTCCGGCGGATCCGGCACAACGTCCTCGGCGGCTCCGCCCCCGTCAACCTGCTGCGCCCCCGGGCCCGCCGGCTGCTGCTCGACGCGCTGTACTCCAAGTCCGGCTCCGCGGGCCGGCACAGCGACCCCGAGCTCGCCGCCGAACTGCGCTCCTCCTTCGACGAGGACGTCTCCACCGAGGACTCCTTCGTCGCGTTCCTCGACGCCTGGTGGCCCGAGCTCACGCCCCGCCAGGTCCTCGACGCGATGGCCGACGAGAAGCGCCTCGGCCGCTGGGCCCGGCGCGTCCTGAACCCGGGCGAGGTCCGGCGCCTGGCCCGCTCCCTGCGCCGCGAGGCCCTGTCCGTGCACGACGTGGCGCTGCTCGACGAGCTGCACACCCTGCTCGGCGCACCGGCGCGACCGCGCAGGAAGCGGGAGTACGACCCGCTGGACCAGCTGACGGGCCTGGAGGAGCTGATGCCCGTCCGCGAGGAGACGCAGCGCGAGCGGGCCGAGCGGCTCGCGGCGGAGCGCACCGAGTACGCGCACGTCATCGTCGACGAGGCCCAGGACCTCACGCCGATGCAGTGGCGGATGGTCGGCCGGCGCGGGCGCCACGCGACCTGGACGGTCGTCGGCGACCCGGCGCAGTCCTCCTGGTCCACCCCGGACGAGGCGGCCGAGGCGCGCGACGAGGCCCTGGGCAGCCGCCCGCGCCGCCGGTTCGAGCTGACCGTGAACTACCGCAACCCGGCGGAGATCGCCGAACTGGCCGCCAAGGTGCTCGCGCTGGCGATGCCCGGCAAGGAGTCGCCGCGGGCGGTCCGCTCCACGGGCGTCGAGCCGCGCTTCGTGGCGGTCCCGGACAAGGCCGACCTGGCCGGAATCGTCCGCTCCGAGGCGCACCGGCTGCTCGAACAGGTGGACGGTACGGTCGGTGTCGTCGTCGCCATGAACCGGCGCGAGCAGGCCGCCCGCTGGCTGGCCGACCTCGGCGACCGCGTGGTGGCGCTCGGCTCGCTGGAGGCCAAGGGCCTGGAGTACGACGCCACGGTGGTCGTCTCGCCCGCGGAGATCGCGGACGAGTCGCCGGCCGGCCTGCGGGTGCTGTACGTGGCCCTGACCCGGGCCACCCAGCAGCTGACGGTGGTGTCCGGGGCCCGGGACGTGCCGGACGCGGACGGCGTCCCGGACCTGCTCAGGGACTGAGCGGACGGCCCGCCCTGGGCCGTGAGGGGCTGATTTCAAGTCAACCTGCGCCGTAGGAATCACTTGCCAGGGTGGTTTGTTAGCCTTGTCGTGGCACCGGCTCGATCCAAGCCCCCGGGCCCAACCTTCGTCCCTCAGAGGGACCACTTGCCGCGAGGCGAGCATGGCGGGTCGGTGCCACTCAGGACACTCTTCGTGCGTATGTACGAAGAAGAGGCCCCTGTCACCACTGGTGACAGGGGCCTCTTCTGTTTCCGGTCGGCTTCTCGTATGGTGGAAACTACTTTCCGAAAACAAAATGACCGCATTACCTGCTACCGACAGGTAGGTGCGACCATCGGAGGGCGCCGCCGGGCAACCAGCCGAGGCGGCGTAGCAATGAAGCTAGGGAAAGCGAAGGAACTCGGCCATGGCAACGGCGCCCAGCGTCTCGTACTCGATGACGGTCCGGCTGGAGGTTCCCGCGAGCGGGACCGCGGTCTCCCAGCTCACCACGGCGGTGGAGTCCCACGGCGGTTCCGTCACCGGCCTCGACGTGACCGCCTCCGGCCACGAAAAGCTCCGGATCGACGTCACCATCGCCGCGACCTCCACCGGGCACGCCGACGAGATCGTCGAGCAACTGCGGGGCATCGAGGGCGTCGTCCTCGGCAAGGTCTCGGACCGTACGTTCCTGATGCACCTCGGCGGCAAGATCGAGATGGCGTCGAAGCATCCCATCCGCAACCGTGACGACCTCTCCATGATCTACACCCCGGGCGTGGCCCGGGTGTGCATGGCGATCGCCGAGAACCCCGAGGACGCCCGGCGCCTGACCATCAAGCGCAACTCCGTCGCGGTCGTGACGGACGGCTCCGCGGTCCTCGGCCTGGGCAACATCGGCCCCATGGCCGCGCTGCCCGTCATGGAGGGCAAGGCGGCCCTCTTCAAGCGCTTCGCCGGCATCGACGCCTGGCCGATCTGCCTCGACACGCAGGACACGGACGCCATCGTCGAGATCGTCAAGGCGATCGCCCCCGGCTTCGCCGGCATCAACCTCGAGGACATCTCGGCGCCCCGCTGCTTCGAGATCGAGGCGCGGCTGCGCGAGGCCCTGGACATCCCCGTCTTCCACGACGACCAGCACGGCACCGCGATCGTCGTCCTCGCCGCCCTGACCAACGCCCTGCGCGTGGTGGGCAAGGGCATCGGCGACGTACGGGTCGTCATGTCGGGCGCCGGAGCGGCCGGTACGGCGATCCTGAAGCTGCTGATCGCGGCGGGCGTCAAGCACGCCGTCGTCGCCGACATCCACGGCGTGGTCCACGCGGGCCGTACGGACCTGGTCGACGCGGCCCCCGGCACCCCGCTGCGCTGGATCGCCGACAACACCAACCCCGAGGGCGTCACCGGCACCCTCAAGGAGGCCGTGGTCGACGCGGACGTCTTCATCGGCGTCTCGGCCCCGAACCTCCTGGGCGCGGACGACGTCGCCGCCATGGCGGATGGCGCGATCGTGTTCGCGCTCGCGAACCCGGACCCCGAGGTCGACCCGGCGATCGCCCGTCAGACGGCCGCCGTGGTGGCCACCGGCCGTTCGGACTTCCCCAACCAGATCAACAACGTGCTGGTCTTCCCGGGCGTCTTCCGCGGTCTGTTGGACGCTCAGTCCCGGGCCGTCAACACGGACATGATGCTGGCGGCGGCCACCGCCCTCGCCGACGTCGTGACCGAGGGCGAACTGAACCCGAACTACATCATCCCCTCGGTGTTCAACGACAAGGTCGCGGGCGCCGTCGCGGGTGCCGTCCGCACGGCCGCGAAGGCGGCCGGCGCGGGTGGGGAGACCTCCTCGAACGGGCTGTGACAGGCCCCACGTCAGCCCGGTGGACGGCGCGTCGCGAGTCGCCGCGCCGTAAACCCGCCTTTAGGGTGGCTGTTCGGCTCCAAAGAGTTTCGGCGGAGTCGACGGAACGTCACCATGCCGGAGGCCGTGGCGCTTTTCGTGTGACCCCAGAGGGTGCCGGATTGGCGTTCCCGCCGCTGGTGGGGGCAGGATGCCTATTCGGGCGCGAGGGTCTGTACAGCAGACCCGGGTCCGGGGACTGTCCGAGGGCCCTGGCAGCATCGGCTTCGATCTCACGCCTCACAGGCAAGAAGAACACGGGAGTAACAACATGAACCGCAGTGAGCTGGTGGCCGCCCTGGCCGACCGTGCCGAGGTGACCCGCAAGGACGCCGACGCCGTGCTGGCCGCTCTCGCCGAGACCGTCGGCGAGGTCGTCGCCAAGGGCGACGAGAAGGTCACCATCCCCGGCTTCCTGACCTTCGAGCGCACCCACCGTGCCGCTCGCACCGCTCGTAACCCGCAGACCGGCGACCCGATCAACATCCCGGCCGGCTACAGCGTGAAGGTCTCCGCGGGCTCGAAGCTCAAGGAAGCCGCCAAGGGCAAGTAAGTGCCCGAGGGCCTCTGAGCGGGTCTGAAGGCGACGGAAGGGCGGCCACCCTGTCAGGGGGTGGCCGCCCTTCCGTTCGTCCGCGTACGGGCCCTACACCAGGGCGCTGCCCGGCAGCTCGACCTTGGCGCCGAGCTCGACGAGCTTCTCCATGAAGTTCTCGTAGCCGCGGTTGATCAGCTCGATGCCGTGGACGCGGCTCGTGCCCTGCGCCGCCAGGGCCGCGATCAGGTACGAGAAGCCGCCGCGCAGGTCCGGGATGACCAGGTCCGCGCCCTGGAGCTTGGTCGGTCCGGAGACGACCGCCGAGTGCAGGAAGTTGCGCTGGCCGAAGCGGCAGTCCGAACCGCCCAGGCACTCGCGGTACAGCTGGATGTGCGCACCCATCTGGTTGAGCGCCGAGGTGAAGCCGAGCCGGGACTCGTAGACCGTCTCGTGCACGATGGAGAGGCCGGACGCCTGGGTCAGGGCCACCACGAGCGGCTGCTGCCAGTCCGTCTGGAAACCGGGGTGCACGTCCGTCTCCAGGTGGATCGCGTTCAGCGAGCCGCCCGGGTGCCAGAAGCGGATGCCCTCGTCGTCGATCTCGAAGGCGCCACCCACCTTCCGGTAGGTGTTCAGGAAGGTCATCATCGAGCGCTGCTGAGCGCCGCGCACGTAGATGTTGCCCTCGGTGGCCAGCGCCGCCGACGCCCAGGACGCCGCCTCCAGGCGGTCCGGGAGCGCCCGGTGGGTGTAGCCGTCGAGGCGGTCGACACCGGTGATCCGGATCGTCCGGTCGGTGTCCATCGAGATGATGGCGCCCATCTTCTGCAGGACGCAGATCAGGTCCTCGATCTCCGGCTCCACCGCCGCGTTGGAGAGCTCGGTGACGCCCTCCGCGAGGACGGCCGTCAGCAGCACCTGCTCGGTCGAGCCGACCGAGGGGTACGGCAGACGGATCTTGGTGCCGCGCAGCCGCTGCGGGGCCTCCAGGTACTGGCCGTCCTCCCGCTTCTCGATCGTCGCGCCGAACTGGCGCAGCACGTCGAAGTGGAAGTCGATCGGCCGGCCGCCGATGTCGCAGCCGCCCAGGCCCGGGATGAAGGCGTGGCCGAGGCGGTGCAGCAGCGGGCCGCAGAAGAGGATCGGGATCCGCGAGGAACCCGCGTGGGCATCGATGTCAGCCACGTTGGCGGACTCGACGTGTGTCGGGTCGAGGACCAGTTCACCGGGCTCGTCGCCGGGGCGGACCGTGACGCCGTGCAACTGCAGCAGGCCGCGCACCACCCGGACGTCCCGGATGTCGGGCACGTTGCGCAGCCGGCTGGGACCGCTGCCGAGCAGGGCGGCGACCATTGCCTTGGGCACGAGGTTCTTCGCGCCGCGAACGCGGATCTCGCCCTCCAGCGGGGTTCCGCCGTGGACAAGCAGTACATCGTCTGTGCCGGTCATGGATCTCGCGTTCCGGAGTCGTCGGGCAGGGGCCAGGGAAATAGGGTAAGGGCCGATCACCCCCGTTCCGGTAGACCGAGGGGCCCCCGCAGATGTAATGAATTCGGCACAACACACTCTGTTCACGCGATCTTGCGGAGCGTCACCGTCCGTTTGTGGATCTTCGTGGCCGTCGCAGCCGCCCTGAGCTGCGCCGGGTGCGCGCCGTCCGCCCGTCGTGCCCGAGAAGCTCCGCGAACGCCGAAGATGCGGGATCATGTGTCGCATGACCGAGGTGTCCTCGCTCACAGGGCGACTGCTCGTCGCCACCCCCGCCCTGGCGGATCCGAATTTCGACCGCGCGGTGGTGCTCCTCCTCGACCACGACGACGAGGGGTCGCTCGGCGTGGTCCTGAACCGGCCCACTCCGATCACGGTCGGTGACATCCTCGCGTCCTGGGCCCCGCTCGCCGGGGACCCGGGAGTGGTCTTCCAGGGCGGCCCGGTCTCGCTCGACGCCGCGCTGGGTCTGGCGGTGATCCCCGGCGACGAGGGGCCGCTGGGCTGGCGCCGGGTGTACGGGGCCATCGGCCTGGTGGACCTGGAGACCCCGCCCGAGCTCCTCGGCCCCGCCCTCGGCTCCCTGCGGATCTTCGCCGGCTACGCGGGCTGGGGCCCCGGCCAGCTGGAGACGGAGCTCGGCGAGGGCGCCTGGTACGTCGTCGAGTCCGAGCCGGGCGACGTCTCCTCGCCCTCCCCGGAGACGCTCTGGCGCTCGGTGCTCCGCCGCCAGCGCGGGGAGCTCGCGATCGTGGCGACGTACCCGGACGATCCCTCGCTGAACTGAGCCGGCGCGGCCCTCCGGACCCGTCGGACCGGCCGGGCGCGGGTACCCGGGGAGCCCCAGTACCCTTGGCTGTTATGAGCACTCTCGAGCCCGAGCGCGGGGCAGGTACGGGAACCCTCGTCGAGCCGACGCCGCAGGTGTCCCACGGTGACGGCGACCACGAGCGCTACGCCCACTACGTCCAGAAGGACAAGATCATGGCGAGTGCCCTCGACGGCACTCCCGTGGTGGCACTGTGCGGCAAGGTCTGGGTACCGGGGCGCGACCCCAAGAAGTACCCGGTCTGCCCCATGTGCAAGGAGATCTACGAGTCCATGGGTCCCGGCGGGGACAAGGACAAGGACAAGGGCGGCAAGGACAAGTAGCACTTCCCTCCGCCACGGGGACGGCCCCCGGCACGCGTACTTCGGTACGTGTGCCGGGGGCCGTTCTCGTGGGGCCGGCGCCTGCCGCGCGTTGCACGGGGTGCGTCGGCTGGTCACAGAGTGGTTGAGACCACTTGTCGGGCAGGGGGCCCGGCTCTAACCTCCAGCGTGTTGTGCAGCACGAAACGCCCGTTGCGCATGCTGCAACGATGATTGGTGGGAGCCCCGTATGAAGCCTGCTGCCCGAATCGCCGCTCCGGTCACCGCACTTGTGCTGGCCGGCCTCACCGCCACCGCCTGCGCCCCGCAGACCTCCGACGGCAGGGCCGCCTCGGACGAGAAGTCCGGCACCCTGCGCGTCTGGCTCTTCCAGGAGGTCAACAACAAGCCCAAGGAGCAGGTCGTCGACGCGGCGATCGCCGCCTTCGAGGCGCGGCACGAGGGCACCGACGTCCAGGTCGAGTACATCCCCGTCGACACCCGCGCGCAGCGCATCAAGGCCGCCTTCAACGACCCCGGGTCCGCCCCCGACCTCGTCGAGTACGGCAACACCGACACCGCCGGCTACGTGAAGGACGGCGGACTCGCCGACATCACCGCCGAGTTCGGCGCCTGGGCCGACGCCAAGGACACCGACCCCACCGCCAGGTCCTCCGTCACCGTCGACGGCAAGGTCTACGGCGCCCCGCTCTTCGTCGGCGTCCGCGCGCTCTACTACCGCACCGACGTCCTCGGCGAGCTCGGCCTCGCCGCCCCGAAGTCGCAGGCCGAGCTGATCTCCACCGCCAAGAAGATCCGCAAGGCCAGGCCCGAGCTGTACGGCCTCGCCGTCGGCGGCGCCTACACCTACGGCGCCCTGCCCTTCGTGTGGGCCAACGGCGGCGAACTCGCCACCGGGAAGGACGGGTCGTACAAGGCCGCCGTCAACAGCGAGTCCGCGCGCAAGGGCATCGCCGCGTACACCTCCCTGTTCGGCGACGACAACTGCCCGGCCGCCAAGTGCGCCCAGATGGGCGGCAACGCGACCGTCACCGCCTTCGCCTCCGGCAAGGCCGCCATGGCCATCGGCGGCGACTTCAGCCACGCGGCCGTCGAGGCGGGCACCGTGAAGGGCAAGTACGCCGTGGTGCCGCTGCCCGGCGTCACGCCCGGCTCGATCGCCCCCGCCTTCGCCGGCGGCAACAACCTCGGCGTCCTGAAGAGCACCTCGCACCGCACCCTCGCCGTCGACCTCATGAAGTCCCTGAGCGGCAAGGAGACCCAGGGCAAGCTCTTCGACGCCATGGGCTTCCTGCCGACGTACACCGACGTCCGCGCGGACGCGGCCCGCAAGCAGCCCTTCGTGAAGCCGTTCATCGACACCCTCGGCGCGGGCGCCAAGTTCGTCCCCGCCTCGCCCGGCTGGGGCCGGATCGACGCCTCGCTGGTGCTCCCGACGATGTTCCAGGAGATCGTCAGCGGCCGTAAGGACGTCGCCGCGGCCTCGGACGACGCCGCCCGGAAGATGGACGCCGCGTTCACGGCCGCGGGCAGCTGACGATGAGCGCCCCGAACGGCACGAAGCCGGCCGCCGCGGCCGGGGACGACACCGCGTCCCGCGCGACCGTGACACCCCCCGCCGTCGCGGCGGGCGGCCCGGTCCCCGGCCCCCGCAAGGGCTCCGGGGGCCCGGCCGGCCGGCCCCGCACCACCGCCGGCCCCCGCTCCCGGTCCGGCTGGACCCCCTGGCTCTACCTGCTCCCCGCGCTCGTCGTCCTCGGCGGGCTCCTGGTCTACCCCATCTACCAGCTCGGGCTGATCTCCTTCCTGGAGTACACCCAGGCCCAGGTCAGCGGCGGCGCCCCGACCTCCTTCCAGGGCTTCGGCAACTACACGGCCCTCTTCTCCGACCCCCAGTTCTGGCAGGTCCTCCTCGCCACGGTCCTGTTCGCCGCCGCCTGCGTCGTCACCACGCTCGCCGTCGGCTGCGCCCTCGCGGTGCTCCTGACCCGCGTCCGGGCCGTGCCGCGCCTCACCCTGATGCTGGCCGCGCTCGGCGCCTGGGCCACCCCCGCCGTCACCGGCTCCACCGTCTGGGTCTTCCTCTTCGACCCCGACTTCGGACCGGTGAACCGGGTCCTCGGCCTCGGCGACTTCTCCTGGACGTACGGGCGCTACAGCGCCTTCGCGCTCGTCCTCCTCGAGGTCGTGTGGTGCTCGTTCCCGTTCGTCATGGTCACCGTCTACGCCGGCATCAAGGCCATCCCGTCCGAGGTCCTGGAGGCCGCCGCCCTCGACGGCGCCTCGCAGTGGCGGATCTGGCGCTCGGTCACGGCACCGATGCTCCGGCCCATCCTGGTCGTCGTCACGATCCAGTCGGTCATCTGGGACTTCAAGGTCTTCACCCAGATCTACGTGATGACGGGCGGCGGCGGCATCGCCGGCCAGAACCT
The DNA here is from genome assembly GCF_050917515.1 of Streptomyces sp. JL2001. Classification (NCBI taxonomy): domain Bacteria; kingdom Bacillati; phylum Actinomycetota; class Actinomycetes; order Kitasatosporales; family Streptomycetaceae; genus Streptomyces; species Streptomyces sp. JL2001. Next base: position 4,805,020 of record NZ_CP169421.1, read on the forward strand.
CGTCCTCAACGTGTACGCGTACCAGAAGGCGTTCGCCTCGTCCCAGTACAGCCTGGGCTCCGCGATCGGCGTCGTCATGCTGCTGATCCTGCTCGCCGTCACGCTGGTCCACCTCCGCCTGATGCGACGCCAGGGAGAAGAACTGTGAGCGCACCGCACCTCCGGCTGCCCCGCCGCCCCGGACGGCTCGCGGCGGAGGCGGCCGCCCTGCTCGTCGCGGCCGCCGTGGCCTTCCCGCTCTACTGGATGGTGCTCTCGGCCCTCAAGCCCGCCGGCGAGATCCAGTCGACGCACCCGAGGCCGTGGACCCTGTCCCCGTCCCTCGACTCCTTCCGGCGCGTCTTCGAGCAGCAGGACCTCGGCCGGTACTTCCTCAACTCGCTCGTCGTCGCGAGCTCCGTCGTCCTCGCCTCCGCACTCATCGCCTTCCTGGCCGCCACGGCCGTGACCCGTTTCCGGTTCCGCTTCCGGACGACGCTCCTCATCATGTTCCTGGTCGCCCAGATGGTGCCGATCGAGGCGCTGACGATCCCGCTGTTCTTCCTGATGCGGGACCTCGGCCAGCTCAACACGCTGGGGTCGCTGATCCTGCCGCACATCGCGTTCTCCCTCCCGTTCGCGATCTGGATGCTGCGCGGTTTCGTGAAGGCCGTCCCGGAGGCCCTGGAGGAACAGGCCCAGATCGACGGGGCGAGCCGCACCCGGTTCCTGTGGCAGATCCTCTTCCCGCTGGTCTTCCCCGGGCTCGTGGCCACGAGCGTCTTCTCGTTCATCTCGACCTGGAACGACTTCCTCTTCGCCAAGTCGTTCCTCATCAGCGACACCTCGCAGTCCACGCTGCCGATGGCGCTGCTGGTCTTCTTCAAGCCCGACGAGAACGACTGGGGCGGAATCATGGCGGGATCGACCGTGATGACGATCCCGGTGCTCGTCTTCTTCGTCCTCGTCCAGCGCCGGCTGGTCTCGGGACTGGGCGGCGCCGTGAAGGACTGACAGGAAGGGACGCGTCCGCGTCCCCCGCCGTCCCCGCGCCCGTTCGCCCCCGCGCCCCGGCCGCCCCGTGGGCCACGCCCCGCCTCGAAAGGCCGATGCCATGCACGACGACCACCAGCCGCCCCTGATCCCCGCGCCCTCCCACGTCGGCACGCCCCGGACCGCGCCCGGCCGGATCGCGCTGGACGCCGGTACCCCGCTCGACGCCGGACCCGGCACCGAGGGCGTGGCCCGGTGGCTGCGCTCCGCCCTCGGCGCGGCCACCGGCCTGCCGTTCGCCCCCGGCGGCGGACCGCGCGCCGTCCGGCTGCGCGTCGACCCCGGGATCGAACGGGCCTCGGGACCCGAGGGCTACCGGCTGTCGACCGACGGCTCCGTCGAGGACGCCGCCGTCCTCGTCGAGGGCGGCAGCGCCGCCGGCGTGTTCTGGGGCGTCCAGACGCTCCGTCAACTGCTCGGGCCCGACGCGTACCGCAAGGCGCCGGCCGGCCCCCACGGGCGGGTCTGGGACCTGCCCCGGCTCACCGTCACCGACGCCCCCCGCTTCCGCTGGCGCGGGCTCATGCTCGACGTCTCCCGGCACTTCATGCCGAAGGACGACGTCCTGCGCCAGCTCGACCTCCTCGCCGCCCACAAGCTCAACGTCTTCCACTTCCACCTCACCGACGACCAGGGCTGGCGCATCGAGATCCGACGCCACCCCCGGCTCACCGAGATCGGCTCCTGGCGGGCGCGCACGAAATGGGGCCACCGGGCGTCGCCGCTGTGGAACGAGACGCCGCACGGCGGCTTCTACACCCAGGACGACATCCGCGAGATCGTCGCGTACGCCGCCGAGCGGCACATCTCCGTCGTCCCCGAGATCGACGTCCCCGGCCACTCGCAGGCCGCCATCGCCGCGTACCCCGAACTCGGCAACAGCGACGTCGTCGACACGGCCTCCCTCGCCGTCTGGGACACCTGGGGCGTCAACCCGAACGTCCTGGCCCCCTCCGAGACCACCCTGCGCTTCTACGAGGGCGTCTTCGAGGAGGTCCTCGACCTCTTCCCGTCGACCTTCGTCCACATCGGCGGCGACGAGTGCCCCAAGGACCAGTGGCGGCGGTCCCCGGCCGCCCAGGCCCGCATCGCCGAACTCGGGCTCGCCGACGAGGACGAGCTCCAGTCCTGGTTCGTCCGCCACTTCGACCGCTGGCTCGCCGACCGCGGCCGCCGCCTCATCGGCTGGGACGAGATCCTGGAGGGCGGCCTGGCCCCCGGCGCCGCGGTGTCCTCCTGGCGCGGCTACGCGGGCGGCATCGCCGCGGCCGAGGCCGGCCACGACGTCGTCATGTGCCCCGAGCAGCACGTGTACCTGGACCACCGGCAGGCGCCGGGCGACGACGAGCCGATGCCCATCGGGTACGTGCGCACCCTGGAGGACGTCTACCGCTTCGAGCCCGTACCGGCGGGCCTCTCGCCCGAGGCCGTCGCCCACGTCCTCGGCACCCAGGCCAACGTCTGGACCGAGGTCATGGAGAACCGGGCCCGCGTCGACTACCAGGTCTTCCCGCGCCTCGCCGCCTTCGCCGAGGTCGCCTGGTCGGCGCTGCCCGCGCCCGCCGACCGCGACTTCGCGGACTTCGAGCGGCGCATGGCCGCCCACTACCGGCGCCTGGACGCCCTCGGCGTGGACTACCGCCCGCCCGCCGGCCCCTCGCCCCGACAGCGGCGCCCCGGCGTGCCGGGGCGGCCCATCGACGGGGCGCCCCCGAACGTGTGAGGCTCCCCGGGCAGCCCTTCACCCAACGGCGGCAAAACGGATGTTCCACTCCCTGGCGGACGTCCTGGACGGAACCGTCCTTCGCGGACCCTCGCGTCGGACGGGTCGGAAGATGTGCCAGAGTTGCCACGTCCGGGCTGTGTGCACGTACGGTACGGCCACACAGGCGCGACAGCCGGGGACGAGTCGGGGACCGCCGGGGACACCGGGAAGGGGCAGCGGGTTGACCACGCACGCACCACAGACGGCGCAGTCCGTGACGCTGCCCGCCTCGCTCGACGAGGCCGTGGCGGCGCTCACCGCCATGCCCGCGGCCGTGCCCGTCGCGGGCGGCACGGACCTGATGGCGGCCGTCAACAAGGGCCAGCTCAGGCCGGCCGGACTCGTCGGCCTCAGCCGGATCAACGAGCTCCGCGGCTGGCAGTACCAGGACGGCCACGCCCTGCTCGGCGCGGGCCTCACCCACTCCCGGATGGGCCGGCCCGACTTCGCCGCCCTGATCCCCGCCCTGGCCGCCGCCGCGCGGGCCGCCGGCCCGCCCCAGATCCGCAACGCGGGCACCCTCGGCGGCAACATCGTCACCGCGGCCCCCGCCGGCGACTCGCTGCCCGTCCTGGCCGCCCTGGAGGCCGACCTGGTCGTCATGGGCCCGCTGGGCACGCGCGAGATCCCCGTCTCCCACCTGCTGGCCGGCCGCGACCTGCTGGCACCCGGCGAGCTGGTCGCCTTCGTGCGGGTGCCGCTGCTGCACGCCCCCCAGGTCTTCCTGAAGGCCACCGGCCGCACCGGCCCCGCCCGCGCCACCGCCTCCGTCGCCGTCGTGCTCGACCCCGCCCGACGCGGGGTGCGCTGCGCGGTGGGGGCGATCGCGCCGATGCCGCTGCGCCCGCTGGAGGCGGAGCACTGGATCGCCACCCTGGTGGACTGGGACGGGGACCGGGGCCTCGCACCGGAGGCGCTGACGGCGTTCGGCGAGTACGTCGCCGCCGCCTGCATCCCCGACCCGCCGGGCGACGAGCAGCTGCCGCCCGCCGTACTGCACCTGCGGCGCACGGTCGCCGCGCTGGCCCGACGGGCACTGGGGAGGGCGCTGTCGTGAGCAACGACCGGCACAGCAACGAGCACCACGACGGCGGGGACGAGTACGGGGGCGGCTGGCAGCCGATCCCGCAGAGCGAGGGCTACGACGGCGAGGCCACGGCCTTCGTGCAGCTGCCGCCCGACTTCATGCTCGACGGCGTCCCGCTGGAGGCGCCCGGCCACGGCTACGTACCGCCGATGATCACGCCGCTGGTGCCCCTGAACCCCGACCCGGGGGCGACGGGCCAGTGGAACTTCACCACCGACGCCCCCGAGGCGCCGTCCGAGCCGGAGCGTGACCCGCAGGCGACGGGTCAGTGGAACTTCACCACCGATGCCCCCGAGGCGCCGTCCGAGCCGGAGCGTGACCCGCAGGCGACGGGTCAGTGGAGCTTCCCCGAGGCGGCCGAGGCCGAGTCGGCGTCCACCGGACAGTGGCGCATCCCGGTCGTCTCGGACTCCTCGGACGAATCCGGCGAGTACACGGCGTCGATGCTCGCGCAGTACGCGAGCAGCGCGCCCGCGACCCTGCCGGGCGGCGCCCCCGCCCCCTGGGCCGTGCCGGACGCGGACGCGGCGGAGCCGGAGAACGCACCCGGACACGCGCCGGACCCCGCCCCCGAGCACGTCGAGGAGCACACCACCGACCCGGCGGAGCGCCCGGACGGCCCGGAGGGCCTCACGGTCGAGCCCGCGGCGGAGTTCGCACCCGAGCCCGCGGCCGAACCGTCGTACACCGAGGAGCCCGCCTTCCCGGACGACGCCACCGCCGCCCTCCCCACCACCAGCAGCGCGGACAGCGACGAGCACCCGCACACCTCGTACACCCTGCGCGTCAACGGCGCCGACCGGCCCGTCACGGACTCGTGGATCGGCGAGTCCCTGCTCTACGTCCTGCGCGAGCGCCTCGGCCTGGCCGGGGCCAAGGACGGCTGCTCGCAGGGCGAGTGCGGCGCGTGCAACGTGCAGGTCGACGGCCGGCTCGTCGCCTCCTGCCTCGTCCCCGCGGCGACCGCGGCCGGCAGCGAGGTGCGCACCGTCGAGGGCCTCGCCACCGACGGCGAACCCTCCGACGTCCAGCGCGCCCTGGCCCGCTGCGGCGCCGTCCAGTGCGGCTTCTGCATCCCCGGCATGGCCATGACCGTCCACGACCTGCTGGAGGGCAACCACGCCCCCACCGAGCTGGAGGCCCGCCAGGCCCTCTGCGGCAACCTGTGCCGCTGCTCGGGCTACCGCGGCGTCCTCGACGCCGTGCAGGAGGTCGTCGCCGAGCGCGGGGCCGCCGCGGCGGCCGAGTCGACCGACGAGGCGCGCATCCCGCACCAGATCCCCCACCCGCACGACGGAGGCATGGCGTGAGCATCGACGCGACCACCGCCACCACCACGGCGCCCGACCCCCAGCAGGAGCTCCCGCCGCACGGTCTCGGCGCCTCGCTCCCGCCGTCCGACGCCCGGGCCAAGGCCGAGGGCACGTTCCCGTACGCCTCGGACCTCTGGGCCGAGGGACTGCTGTGGGCCGCGCTGCTGCGCTCGCCCCACCCGCACGCCCGGATCATCTCCGTCGACACCACGGCCGCCGCCGAGATGCCCGGCGTCCGCGCCGTGGTCACCCACGCCGACGTCCCGGGAGCGGCGACCTACGGCCGCACCGTCGCGGACCGGCCGGTCTTCGCCTCCGACCTCGTACGCCACCACGGCGAGGCCATCGCCGCAGTCGCCGCCGACCACCCGGACACGGCACGCCTCGCCGCCGCCGCCATCGCCGTCGAGTACGAGGTCCTCGAACCCGTCACCGACCCCGAGAAGGCCTTCGCGGCCGAGGCGCTGCACCCGGACGGCAACCTCATCCGCCACATCCCGCTGCGCTTCGGCGACGCGGAGGCGGCCGGCGAGGTCGTCGTCGAGGGCCTGTACCGGATCGGCCGCCAGGACCCGGCACCGATCGGCGCCGAAGCCGGACTCGCCGTCCCGCGCCCCGACGGCGGCGTCGAGATCTACACCGCCTCCACCGACCCGCACACCGACCGCGACCTCGCCGCCGCCTGCTTCGGCCTCTCCCCGGACCAGGTCAAGGTCGTCGTCACCGGCGTCCCGGGCGCCACCGGCGACCGCGAGGACCCCGGCTTCCAGATCCCGCTCGGCCTGCTCGCCCTGCGCACCGGCTGCCCCGTCAAGCTCAGCGCTACGCGCGAGGAATCCTTCCTCGGCCACGCCCACCGCCACCCCACCCTGCTGCGCTACCGCCACCACGCCGACGCCGAAGGCCGGCTGGTGAAGGTCGAGGCACAGATCCTGCTCGACGCGGGCGCGTACGCCGACGCCTCGTCCGAGTCCCTGGCCGCCGCCGTCTCCTTCGCCTGCGGCCCCTACGTCGTCCCGCACGCCTTCATCGAGGGCTGGGCCGTCCGCACGAACAACCCGCCGTCCGGCCACGTCCGCGGCGAGGGCGCGCTGCAGGTCTGCGCCGCCTACGAGGCGCAGATGGACAAGCTCGCCTCGAAACTCGGCATGGACCCGGCCGACCTCCGCCTGCGCAACGCCCTGGCGACCGGCGACATCCTGCCCACCGGCCAGACCGTCACCTGCCCCGCACCCGTGGCCGAACTCCTCTCCGCCGTACGGGACTTCCCGCTCCCCGCCCTGCCCAAGGACTCTCCCGAGGACGACTGGCTGCTGCCGGGCGGCCCGGAGGGCGCGGGCGAACCGGGAGCGGTGCGCCGCGGCGTCGGCTACGCCCTGGGCATGGTCCACATGCTCGGCGCCGAAGGGACGGACGAGGTCTCGACCGCGACCGTCAAGGTCCACGACGGGGTCGCGACCGTCATCTGCGCGGCGGTCGAGACGGGTTCCGGCTTCTCGACCCTGGCGCGCCAGATCGTCCAGGAGACCCTCGGCATCGAGGAGGTCCACGTCGCCTCGGTCGACACGGACCAGCCCCCGGCCGGCCCCGCGACCCACGGCCGGCACACCTGGGTCTCGGGCGGCGCCGTCGAGCGCGCGGCGAAGATGGTCCGCACCCAGCTTCTCCAGCCGCTGGCCCACAAGTTCGGCATGTCCACCGAACTCCTCCAGATCACCGACGGCAAGATCACCTCGTACGACGGCATCCTGTCCATGACGGTCGCGGAGGCCATGGACGGCAAGGAACTCTGGGCCACCGCCCAGTGCCGCCCGCACCCCACCGAGCCGCTCGACGAGTCGGGCCAGGGCGACGCCTTCGTCGGCCTCGCCTTCTGCGCCATCCGCGCGGTGGTGGACGTCGACGTGGAGCTGGGCTCGATCCGCGTCGTGGAGATGGCGGTCGCCCAGGACGTCGGCCGCGTCCTCAACCCGGCCCAGCTCGCCACCCGCATCGAGGCCGGCGTCACCCAGGGCGTCGGCGCGGCCCTCACGGAGAACCTCCGCACGGCCCGCGGCCTGGTCCGTCACCCCGACCTGACGGGCTACGCACTCCCGACATCCCTGGACGCCCCGGACATTCGCATCGTGAAACTCGTCGAGGAGCGCGACGTCGTGGCCCCCTTCGGCGCCAAGGCGGCGAGCGCGGTCCCGGTGGTCACGGCCCCCGCGGCGGTGGCTTCAGCAGTGCGCGCCGCGACCGGACGCCCCGTCAACCGCCTCCCGATCAGGCCGCAGGCGGCGGTTGCCGTACCCAATTCGTAACCATGTGATCCGCGTTGCTTGTGCAACCGGGAGGTGCGTCCTGACACTCCTTCTCGGTACAGTGAACTCCTAGGCTCGACTCGGCCTTTGCTGGTTGTCGGTACACGGGGGAGGGTGGTGCACATGCTGGCACCGATGGCGGACGGAGGAGGCGGCGCGTACATGCGCGCCGTGGCCTACAACTCCGAATCCATGCTGGAGTTCAAGAAGGGGATCGACGAGCTGATCGTCTCGCTGACCGAATCCCCCGCGGGCACGAAGAACATGGCGGCGGACCCGGTCTCCCGCAGCCAGTTCGGTGGTGGCGGAGGCGCGTGGATCGAGGCGTCCGGCATCTTCTCCTCGTACGACAACGTGCTCAGGGAGCTGACCAAGCTCTCGGGTCTGCTGGGCGACTGCCTCGAAGGCATGGGGATCGCCGTGACGATGTCGAAGGACGGCTTCGAGCAGACGGACGACGACATCCGCCGGCGGATGCTGGCGATCAGTCAGCGCACGCAGACCGCAAAGGAAGAGGCCGACAAGGCCGCGGGCCGCACCACGGGCACGACGGACGGCTCCGGGACGGCGCAGCCGGGCAGCGAGACGACGACGGGCGACGGTTCGCTCGGCTAGTCCGCGGACACGGACTTCGAGGACGACGGGGACACGGGGAAGAGGCGACAGATGATCCCATCAGACGGCGGCGGAGGCGGCAGCGCGACCAACTTCCGTTCCATGTCACACGAGCAGATGCTGGCGTGGCTGGACGAGGCCAGCAGCTTCTACGTCCAGGACGCGGCCGACCGCCTGACGAAGGCGGCGACCAAGATGCGCGACATCGCCAAGACCCTTCGCGACCGCCCGGGCCGGGTGGAGTGGAAGGGCGAGGCGGAGAAGGCGTTCATGGAGTGGGCGGACAGCCTGGCCAGCAGCACGCACAGCCTCGCCGACTACAGCGACGACGCGTCGTTCTGGATGAGCCAGGCGTCGGACGCGATCGCCCTGGCGCAGAGCGCCATCCCCCGGTACACCTCCCACGCGCAGGCAAAGGAGAACCTGGAGGCGGCGCGGAAGTTCCACAACGACCCCGACTCCCAGCAGATCGCGGCCAACGCCCGCTCCCAGATGGCGGACGTCGAGGGGAAGGCCCTGACGCCGGAGGAGGTCGCACAGCGCCTCGCGGCGAAGGCGGAGGCGAACCGGCAGGCGGCCGCCGACGAGATGGAGAAGCTGTCGGGGTCGTACCAGTGGTCCGACCACCAGATGCAGAACCTGGTGGTGCCGACGCTGCCGCCGCCGCCGGCTGCGTTTGTGCCTGAGGACGTCGGCGCTAAGGACGGGCAGTCGACATACTTCGGGTCCACGTCAAGCGGCGATGGTCGACCTTCGGCGGACTCGGGCATTGCTACCACGCGCTCTCAGGACGGCCGAGCGACACCCGATGCGAGCATTGTTCCTCCGTCAGGTGACAAGACCGGACCGACTCATGTAGTCCGCCCCGAGGTTCCTGCTGATCTTGGGATCGACAGTGTCGGGACCCTGCCGCCTCCGACGACGACCGCTCCTCCGCAGACTTCGGTGACGCCGCCCGTCAGCAAGCCTGACGGCTTCACGCCTCCGATGACCACGCTGCCCGGGCAGATCCCGCCGGCAGTGACGGGTGGTACCCGGGCTAACACGCCTCCCATGGCCTCGCGTGCACCGGTGGGCCCTGGTCGCACGGGCCCCGGAACCACCGGACCTCTCGGGATGCCGCGCGAGGGCATCAGTGGCGGACGCGCGGTTCCTCCCAACAGTGGTCGGGCGACGACGGGCATCCCGCGCAGCACCGTGATCGGTACTGAGCGGGGCACGGGCCCGAACTCGGGCATGGGGCGCGGCCCCATGGGCGGAATGGGCGGTACTCATCCCATGGGCGGGCAGAACGGCATCAGCGGCGGACGTCGCCTCGCCGTCGAGACCGGCGGCGTCGTCGGCGCCCGTCCGCAGCAGCCCGGCGCTGCCGGCTCTCGTCCCTTCACGCCCGGAGGCTCCGGCCTGGTGCGTGGTGGTGCGCAGGGCGAGTCCGGCCATGGCGCCGGCCAGACCGGGCGAGGCGGCATGATGCACGGCGGCTCGCAGGCTGCCGGATCCCGCCGTGACGAACGTAATGGAGAGCGCCCGGACTACCTCGTCGAGGACGAGGAGACCTGGCAGCAGGGTGGCCGGCCTGTCGCCCCGCCCGTCATCGACTGAGTCAGAGGAAGTAAATGCGCGCCAGCAGTATTCGTTGGGGTAGTGGTCGGTCTGTCGCATCGGCCGCCTTGGGGATGCTGCTGGTGGGCATTGCATCCGTTCCTGCCCATGCCGAGTCCGTCCGGGCTCAGCAGTGGCACCTCGACACCATGAAGGCCGAAGAGATCTGGGCCATCAGCAAGGGCGAAGGCGTCACTGTCGCGGTTATCGACAGTGGTGTGGACAAGTCCAACCCTGACTTGCGTGGCAGGGTGCTGGCGGGCAAGAACCTTGCGCCCGACAAAGCTGGTGACGAGTTCACCGATTACACGGGGCACGGAACCGGTATGGCTGGCCTCATCGCCGGTACCGGCGAGAGGGACGGAGGGAACGGTGCCTTCGGGTTGGCCCCCTCTGTCAAGATTCTTCCGATTCGAGTGCCAGGCTCAGACCGGGGAAATCAGAATCAGCAGGATGCCAATGATGACTTCAACAGGTACATGCCTGAGGCGATCCGTTTCGCTGCAGATTCCGGTGCCAAGGTAATCAGCATCTCTCAGGGTGCCACGGCAGGCTCGCAGGAACTCACGGACGCCGTGAAGTACGCATTGGGCAAGGGTAAATTGGTCTTTGCCTCCGTAGGTAACAGTGCTGGTCAGGGCAATCTGGTTGAGTACCCAGGTGCGACCCCTGGTGTAGTCGGTGTCGGGTCTATCGACAAGAAGCTGACACGATCGAAAACCTCTCAGTACGGCTCTCAAGTCGACCTGGTGGCGCCTGGAGAGGACACGATCCACGCTTGCGGGGGAGGCACGGGGCTATGCAAGACGACCGGCACCAGTGACGCCACCGCCCTCGCCTCCGCCGCCGCCGCCCTCGTCTGGTCCAAGCACCCCGACTGGACCAACAACCAGGTGCTCAAGGCGATGCTCAACACCATCGCCGGTCCAAACACCGGCGAGAAGCGCAACGACTTCATCGGCTACGGCGCCATCCGGCCCCTCCGGGCGCTGAAGACCCCGGGTGACGTCGGGCCCGCCGACGTCCGGCCCATTCCCGACCTCGACGCCGCCGGCAGTGCGTCACCGTCCGCCGCGCCCTCCGCGTCCGCGTCGGCCTCGAAGGCTCCCGCGCCCGGGCCCGTTGCGCAGGCGGAGAGTGACGAGGGTGGGAACACCGGCCTCTGGATCGGTCTCGGGATCGGCGCCGCCGTCCTCATCGGCGCGGCCGTGGCCGTTCCGGTGATGCGTTCCCGGCGGAGCTGATCATCGGGTCATGGTCGGTGTCATAGCCCTCTTCTTCGTTCTCGCGGCCGTCTTCGTCGTCCTCGGGTGTGTCGACCAGCGGCGCCTGTACTGGCGCCTCAGCGCCTGGCGGTATCGCGATCCCGCGGCCAACGAGCCTTCGGACGCGGCGAATCGGGTGGGACGGTTCGCCGCGCTCCTCCTCGCCGGTGTGTGGGTCTTCGCCGGGTGCCGGGCGATGGACTTCGCCGACGGCGACTCGTGGACGCGGGAGGAGATGCGGACCGTCGTCGTGGCCGCCGCCGAGACGATCGAGGCCGACGCCCATCCGTCCGGTGCGACCGATTCGATGCTCACGGAGGCGCTGCGGGACGCCTCGGAGGGCGAAGGCCCGTACTACCGGCTTGACGTGAGCACGGCGGACGCCCGGGAGGGTGAGGGCGACCGTTTCCAAGTGAGCACCACCGACGGGGAGTTCCCCTTCTGTCTCGCCTTCACGAAGAAGGAGTCGGGCGGGTTCGCCGTGCCCGGGGCCGACGGTTCCACCACGGTCGTGCCCGAGTACGACCTCACCTCGTCGGTCGACGAGGGCACCTGCTGAGCGCCAACCGAAACGAATTCGCAGCGATCACCGGAACGGAAGATCATGTCGTTCGACGAAGAGTGGGCAAGCGCACGAGCCAGCGCGGTACAGCATCAGGAAACCCGCATGAGACTCAACGGGATCCCGCCCGAGGACGGTGCGACGGGCAAGAAGCTGCACGTCGACTCGTCGGAGCTGCGCGGCAGAGCGGGCAAGGCCGACATCGTGCGAACGGACTTCGCCAAGGCCGACAACGATGCAGCCAAGGAGACGGGGCAGATCCAGGCCGGTCTCAAGGGCTTCAGGTCCGGGCCCGCCTTCAAGACGTTCTCCACGCGGTGGGAATCGCAGATGAAGTACGTCGACGGTCTGCTGCTGAACGGTGTCGCGGGGAAGCTCCGCGAGTCCGCCGCCGAGTTCGACGCCCGTGAGCGGACCGAGAAGGCGCGGCACAGCAAGGACGACGGCAAGGCCGGCAACGACTCCAACCGCAATCTCGCCTGAGCGATCGAGGAGATCCTGGATCCATGCTCGACTACAAGACCCTTCTCGATGCCGATCTCGACGCGCTGTCGGAGGCGGTGGGGAAGTGGAGCAAGCTCCCGGAGGAGTTCCGGAAGGCCGGCAGACTCTACGACAACACGGTCGAGAAGGGGCTCGCCGAGTCCGACTGGAAGGGTGAGACCCGCGATGCCGCGCTTGAGCAGGTCTCCCTCGTCGGCAAGCAGATAACGGCCGCGTCCGACGAGGCGGCGGACGTGCACCGGCTGCTGAGGGACGCCTACGACGTCTTCTCCGAGGCGCAGTCCAAGCTCAAGACGATCAGGTCGGACGTCGAGAAGGACAAGAACCTCTCGATCAAGCCGGACGGCGAGGTCTGGTTCGACCCGCCGGCGGACACTCCGACCGAGCACCTGGCGTCCATGAACAAGGGGTACCAGGAGACGATCCAGGCGTACCGGACGAGCATCCGCAACCAGGTGACGGCCGCGCAGGAGGCGGACGACATCCTCTACTGGGCGCTGAGCCAGGACTACAACGGCCGCGGCAAGGGCTTCGACTCGAACACGTACGACAGCCTGAAGGGCGCCAGGGAGGGCAAGGCGCAGGCCGACAAGGACCGCGACGCGCTGACCGAGCTCGCCAACGTCAAGCGGCCGTACACCCTCGACGAGATCAAGAAGATCAACGGTCTCCTGTCGAAGCACGAGGGCGACCCGTACTTCGCCGAGCAGTTCGCCACCGGCCTGGGGCCGAAGAAGACGCTCGAGTTCTGGACCCGGATCGCCGATCGTCAGCAGTTCGGCGACGACATGACCAAGGAGTCGGCCAAGATCCAGAAGAGCCTGGGGTACACCCTGGCCACCGCCTCGCACTCCGACAGCAAGGCGATGGAGGAGTGGAAGAAGGGGATGATCGACCTCGGCGGCAAGCGCGTCGACATGGTCGACATGAACATGGGGACGATGACCAAGGGGCCGTACGGCTACCAGGTCATGAGCAGCCTCATGCGCAACGGCGAGTACGAGAAGGACTTCCTGCACGACTACGGCAAGAGCCTGATCGACTTCGAGAAGGACCACAAGGGCACCGATCCCAAGAAGCTCTGGCAGCCCGACGGCTACGAGACGTTCCTGAACTTCGGCGCCGGCACGGACCACGGTCTCGACCCCATGGCCGGCTACATGGAGGCGCTGGGGCACAATCCCGACGCCGCGAAGGAGTTCTTCGGCGCCAAGGGCTGGGAGAGCTCGGGCAAGGACCCGGACGACATGGATCCGGAGCTCAAGTACCTGATGGAGGACCGCAAGTGGCCGGACATGCCCAACAACAAGGGCAGTGACGACTTCGACGAGCTCGGGCACGCCATCGAGGCGGCGACCCTGGGCGTTCCGTACGACCAGCCGGACCTCGGTCTCCGCCGTGACGACATGACGGCGAACGTCGCCGAGCAGGTGATGGTGTACGTGGGCGACCAGCCGAAATACCTGGACGACCACAAGGGCATGGCCGACAGCCTCGCCAAGATGGGCGCGGGGTACATCGACGACCTCAACTGGGCCTCGTCCAACTTCGGCAACGCCTACACGGGCCAGGATCTGCGGGACTCCGCCTTCGGCCACGACGGGCCGGGGCACATCGACCTGTCGCACGACACGGCGGCCTCCTTCCTCGCCGTCGCGGGCGGGGACGAGGACGGGTACAAGATCCTCTCCATGGCCCAGCAGGAGTACACGGCCAGCGGCCTGCGCGCGCACCCCGAGCCGAACGGCGAGGTCGCACAGGTCATCGAGACGGGCGCCAAGATGCACGGCATGCTCGACCAGGCCCGGGCCAACGACATCCACGCCCACTACGGGGAGGCCACGAAGGCGGCGGAGCAGAAGCTCGCCGAGGCCGCGGAGTGGAAGAAGTTCGGCGTCGGCGCCGCCGTGGCGGTGGGCGTCGGGGCCGTGGCCCTCCCCTTCGCCGGCGCGGCGGCGGGCGGCGCGGCCGTGGCCGCCTTCGCCGTCCCCCAGGTGGCAGGGGCGGTCGCCGGTGCCGGCATGACCCAGTTCGGCATCGACATCAACCGGGAGCTGGAGAAGAACGGCCCCGACTTCTCGGTGCAGGAGCACATGAAGCTCCGGGAGTACGCGGAGCTGGGTTCGGCCCGCGCGGTGACGCCGATGGACGCCTACATCGCCGCCAACAACCTCGACGGCACCGAGTGGGCGCGGAAGATACACAGCGGCGTGGAGGGCAAGTACAACGACGGCGGGGACGCCGTCAACCGTGTCACCCCGGACCCGAAGGGATGACGGCGCGGCGGCACACCCCCCGGCGATCCCGTCTGCTCGTCGGGGGTCTCGTGCTCGTGCTCGCGTCGGCCGGTTGCGGAGGCGCCGGCGAGGAGGCCGGGTCCGGGAAGGACACCGTGCCCGCGGCCCGGGTGTGCGGGGGGCTGTCGGCCAGGTCCGCACAGGCGCTGGAGCAGATCTCCGAGACGAAGGCGTTCACGTACCGCTCCCACGGGACGGCGCCGACGCTCAAGGGTCTCCTCCACGATCCCGAGCGCCGGGGCGGCGGTGAGCTGACCGAGTGTGTGATCGAGCCGGACGTCGCCGACCCCGACGAGAGCCCGTCGAAGATGACCGTGCTCTTCGAGGAGGTCGAGAGCCTGCCGGCGCCGCAGCCCGCGGAGGTCGCGCTGGCCCGCCTTCCGGTCGGGCTGCGCGCCTACGGCGACTCCGGGAGCGCCGAGCTGTGGTTCGCCTGCGAGGTGCCCGGGGTCGGCAAGCCCCTCGTCCACGCGCAGCTCGTCTACGGACCGCGCCCGAGGGAGAAGAGCCCCAAGGAGGCGAACGTCCGGGTCCTGCAGGATCTCGCCCGCCGGTACGCCGTCGCGTTGGGCTGTCCCGACGCCGGTGGTGTGCCGGCCTACTGAGGCCGAGGGAACGCCGGCGGACGTGACCGGCGGTCACCCCGGGCGGGCGCGGTGCCCCCGCACCCGCCCGGGGAGCGCCGTCGGTCCGGCCGCGGTCCCCCGGCGCGAACGCCGTCAGGCCTTGCCGAACACCGGCATGGCGAGCACCCGGCCGCCGCGGTCCACGAAGACGCGGTTGCCGTCGCTCGCCATGGCGTACGGGCCCTCGCGCTTCATGGTCAGGGTGAAGAGCCAGTCATGGGTCTTCTTGTCGACGACCCGCACGTAGTCCTCGTCCGGGCCGGGGAGCCAGGCCGTCGTGCCCTCGACGGCCGGGGCCGTCACGGTGCTGCCCACGCCTTCCAGGACCTCGTACCAGTCCGTGGTCGGGGACTTGCTGTTGACGAGGGTGCCGTAGCGGTAGGCGTTGTAGCTGTCCACCGCGTAGACGCGATCCTCGTCGACCGTCGGGCTGCCCCAGCCCACGCCGGCGTTCCTGGAGCGCTCGTCGGCGCTCTCGGTCCACACGACGTCGCCCTTGTCCAGCTTGCGCGCGGTCAGGGAGGAGCCGCCGAGGTACACGGTGTCGTCCGAGATCGCCGGGACCGGGCCGTTCGTGCCCTGGCTCTTCACGCTCCACCTGGTCGTGCCCGTCGCGGTGTCCACGCAGGTCACCTGGCCGGTCCGGTCGTGCACGACCAGCCGGCCGCCGCCCGCCGCCGCCCGTGCCGGGATCGCCGAGCGGGGGGACGGCATCGGGCGGGACCAGGTGACGGCGGGGTTCCAGGCGTCGACGGCGCGCAGTTCGTTGCCGGCGGTGATCAGATAGACGTGGGTGGCGTCGGCCGCCAGCAGGTGGTCGGCGTCGGCGTCCGTCGACCAGACGTGCCGGCCCGTGGACGCGACGAAGGCGTGCACGGCCCGCTCGTCGTCCACGGCCACGACCAGCCGGTCGGCGACGGAGACGAATCCCGCGTCGGCGTCGATGTCCTTCGCCCGCCACCGCTCCTTGCCGTCCGTGACGGACAGGGCGAGCAGCCCGCCCGTCTTGGCCTGGACGATCACCACGTCGCGGACGGGCAGCGGGACCTGTCCGTTCGCCGCGGTCACGTCGAGCGGCCCCCACAACGCGGCCGGTGCCTCACCCGGCTTGACGTCGATCAGCGAGAGGAACGCGGCCGCGGGGGTCGGGACGGCCTGCGGCACGTCGTGCGTCGGGCTCCGCTCCTCCCGGGTCAGCCACCAGGCCGCGCCGCCGCCCCCCGCCGCGAGCACACCCGCGCCCGCCGCGGCCAGGCCCAGGAAGCGCCGCCGGGTCGGGGTGCCCGGCACGACCGTGTGCCCGGACGCGGTGAGCCGCTTGGTCGCGGCCTCGCGGCGGGCGATGTCCTCGGCGAGGGGGCCCTTGCGCCAGGCGCGGACGGCGCCCTTCGGCGGTGCGAAGGCGGCGGCGATCTGCGTCGGCGCCGGCCGCAGCGCCGGGTCCTTGGCCAGGCAGGGTCCGATCAGGTCCCGCAACGCCGGCGGGACCCCGTCCAGGTCGGGCGTCCCGTGCACGACCTCGTACTGGACGGCGGCCACGTGCGTCGCGTCGAAGGCGCGCCGGCCGCTCGCCGCGAAGACCAGGACAGCGCCGAGCGAGAAGACGTCCGACGCCGGGCCGACGCGTTGGCCGAGGACCTGCTCGGGGGCGCCGTAGCCGGGTGTGACGGGGATCTGGCCCGTCGTCGTCAGCGTCAGGCCGTGCTCCGGGCGGGCGATGCCGAAGTCGATGACGCGGGGGCCCGAGGACGTCAGCACGATGTTCGCGGGCTTGAGGTCGCGGTGGACCAGGCCGGCCGCGTGGATGTCGTGCAGCGTGCGGGAGAGGTAGTGGGCCAGGGCACGGACCGTGGGCTCGTCCATCGGCCCGTAGGTGCGGACCGCCTCGTCCAGGGTCGGGCCGGCCAGGAACTCGGCGGCGATCCAGGGCCGTCCGCCCTCGGTCTGCGCGTCCAGGACCCGCGCCACGCCCTTGCCGGTGACGGCGCGGGCCATCTCCGCCTCGCGGACGAAGCGTTGGGCGAGGTGCCGGTCGTGGGCGAGGTCGGGGCGGAGCACCTTCACGGCGGCGGGACGGCCGGAGCCGTCCCGGCCGAAGTACACCTTGCCCATGCCGCCCTCGCCGAGGACGCCGAGGAGGCGGTACGGGCCGAGCCGGAGCGGGTCGCCGGTGGCGAGGGACTGCATGGTCACTGCGTTGCCTTCTGCTTCGAAGTCGTCCGGTGGGGAAGTCGGCCGCCCGGCGTGGTCCGGCGGCCCGGGGGCGGGTCACGCCAGCGGCAACGCGACCACCGACGTCTCGCCGGCGCCGAAGATCCGCGTCCGCTGCCTGTCCACCAGATAGCGGGTGGCGTCGGTGGGGAAGACCCAGGCCGACTGCCGGGTGCCCAGGTCGATCGCGTTCAGGCCGCCGTTGACCGGGGCGTACACGTACGCCTTCCCCACCACCGGCCGGGCGCCGAGCACCGGAGTGAGGTCGCGGGTGGGCGGCTTCTCCTCCCACAGCCGCCGGCCGGTGCCGGCGTTCACGCAGATCAGGCCGCGGTCGCCCTCGGTGGCGTAGACGGCGTCGCCGGAGACGGCCGGCACGCCGTAGAGCGTCTTCGCCCTGCCGGTCTCCCAGGCGAGGCCGCCGTCGCCGATGCGCACGGCGCGCAGCTTCTGCCCCCCGAGGTACACGTGCCGGCCGTCCAGGGTGAGTTCACCCGGGATGAGGGAGTAGTCCTCGTCGGCCATGGGGAAGCTCCGCTGCCACAGCGGCCGGCCGGTCCGCAGGTCCAGGGCCTCCAGCCGGAAGGTGCTGAAGTCGCCGCTGCGCCGCCCGATGATCAGCCGGCTGCCGGAGATCTGCGCGAGGAACCGGCGCACCCCCTCGTGGGAGACGGGCCGCCGCCAGGCCTCCTTGGCGGTACGGAGATCGATGCCGACGAGGTGACGGTTCCGCTCCCGTTCGTCGAGGCTGTCGTCCCCCTTGCCCAGTCGGCTGTACGCGACGACCATTCCGGCGCCGGCCGTCAGCAGGTACGTGCTGAGCGCGGAGCCGTCGAATCCCTTGAGATGGACGGGGCGTGCGGCCTCGGCACCGTCCCGGGGGCGGAAGGTGCGGATCGCCAGCCCGTTCTCGAAGTCGATGTTCTGCGAGTCGTAGTAGTACGTGCCGTCGGTGGTCACCTGCTGCGGTTCGATGGCCAGGTTGTCCTCCCAGAGCTGCCGGCCGGTCTTCGGATCCAGCACCCGGAAGGAGGCCGTCTCCTCGAAGCCGACGACGTCGCCCGCGAGCATCGGGAAGGTCATCTGGTCGCGGTCGTAGGAGTCGACCTGCCAGAGCGGCCGCGGCGAACCGTCCGAGCCGTTCGGGGCCGGCGTGGTCGTCGTCGCCGTCGGGCCGGGCGTGCCCCCGCCCTGGCCTCCGCCGCCGTCACGGGACGACAGCCAGGCCCAGGCCCCGACGCCCGCTCCGGCCACGCCCAGCACGGAGCCGCCGGCCGTGGTGAGCAGGCGGCGGCGGGACGGGCCGGAGCCGGGCGCCGTCGGGGTGAGCGCCGAGTCCGCGGGGGGCGGCAGCCGGTACGGCTGGTGCAGCCAGACGTCCGTGGCACGGCGCGCGATGTCGGCCAGGACGAGCGGCGGGAGGTGGTCCGCGAAGTCGCCGTGGCCGTCGTGGAGACGCGCGGCCAGCTCGGCCGTGGTGGGGCGGGCCGCCGGGTCCTTGGCCAGGCAGTCCGCCAGCAGGGGCGCCAGGTCCGGCGGGACGCCGCCGAGGTCGGGATCGGCATAGCGGACGCGGTAGAGCAGGTCCGCCGGGGAGCCGGTGCCGAACGGGCCGTGGCCGGCGGCCGCGAACAGCAGGACGCCGGCGAGCGCGAAGACGTCGCCGGCCGGGGTGTGCTCCTGGCCGCCCGCCTGCTCGGGCGACATGAAGGCGGGGGTGCCGGCCGCCGCGCCCGTACGGGTCAGCCGGTCGTCGCCGGCCGCGCGGGCGATGCCGAAGTCGATGATCTTCGGCCCGTAGGCGGTGACCAGCACGTTGGACGGCTTCAGGTCACGGTGGACGACGTCCGAGGAGTGGAGCTGGCCGAGTGCCCCGGCCAGCGCCGCGCCCAGGGCGCGCACCGAGGGTTCCGGCAGCGGGCCGCACAGCGAGACGGCGTCGTCGAGCGGCGGCCCGAGGACGTACTCGGTGGCCAGCCAGGGCGTCTCGGCCCGCGGATCCGCGTCGAAGACGGCCGCGCCGTGCCGGGCGCCGATGATGCGGGCCGCGTCCGTCTCCAGTTGGAAGCGGGTGCGGAAGTCGGCCTCGGTGGCGAGCCGGGCGTGCATGGTCTTCAGCGCGACCGTGCGGCCGCCGGGCGAGCGGGCCAGGTAGACCGTGCCCATGCCGCCGGAGCCCAGGCGGGCGAGGAGGCGGTACGCGGCGATCGCGACCGGGTCGTCGTGGGTGAGGGGTGACAGCATCGGCTAGTTCCCGGGCAGTTCGGCGGCGAGTATCTCGGACGACTGGCGGGCGAGCGCCGCCACGAGCCGGCCGGGCAGCCAGCCGGGACTCAGCAGCGACGCCGCCGAGCCGAGGACCGTCTCGTGCGGGGTCGGCGGCGCCAGGTCGGCGAGCAGGGCCGCGGCGGTCGGTCGGGCCGCCGCGTCGCGGGTGAGACAGGCGGACACGAACGGGCGCAGGGCGGGCGGGAGTTCGGAGCGTTCCGGCACGGTGTGCCCGGTGGCGGCGTACGCGAGGACCGCGCCGAGCGCGTAGACGTCGCCCGCCGGCCGGGGCCGTCCGCCCGCCGTCTGTTCCGGTGCCAGGGTGCCGGGTTCGAGACCGGGCAGTCCGGCCCGCGGCTCTCCCTCCGGCGCCGCCGCGCGGACCGCGCCGAAGCAGCCGAGCCGCGGTCCGTCGGCCGCGAGGAGGACGGCGGAGGGCGAGACACCGGCGTGCGTGACGCCCTGCGCGTGGGCGGCGGCCAGGGTCTCGGCGAGCGCGGTGCCGACGGCCCGGACCGTTTCCTCCGGCAACGGCCCGCCGTGGACGGCGAGGGCGACGGGCAGCGGGAGCGCGGGCAGGTAGGGCGTCGCGTACCAGGGGGAGGCGTGGGTGTCGGACACCTCGGTCACCGGGGCGATCCAGGGGCCGAGCAGCCGCTGCCCCGCCTGTGCCTCCGCCAGGAAGCGCGCGGGATCGGCGCCGGGCAGCGGGGCGTTGAGCAGCACCGTACGGCCGCCGTCGGCGTTGCGGGCGACGAACCGGCGGCAGGGCGTGTGGCCTTGGGGCAGATCGAGACGGGTGATCAGCCGGTACGGGCCGATCCGCCGCGCGGACTCCTCGTGCGGGCGCGGCCGTTCCACGTGCGAAACCCCCCTGTCGTTCGCCCTGCCGGTTACGAGGGCAACAGGAGCCTACTCAAGGGGAAGGAGGGGACTGGCGGCGGTGGGGGAGGGGCCCTGTGGAGAGGGCGCGGGAACGCCCCGGCGCGTCCGCGGCGCGGGCCGGGAACGGCGGGTCCGGTCGTCCGCGCACGTCGGGCGCCGAGGGACCGGCGGCGGGTGCGGAGAGACCTGCGGCGGCCGGTTCGGGACGTACCGGCCGCCGCAGGGTCGTCGCGCGCCTGCCGGCGGGACTCCGGCACACGCGCAGCGGTCCTGCGCGGATCCTCCAGAGACCGTGATCGGAATCGAACCGACGTAACTCGAGTTGCAGTCGAGCCCCTGAACCACTCGGGCACACGGTCGTGTTGTGCTCTGGAACGACCGTAGGGCGGGGGCGGAAGGGGCTCAAGGGATCCGGGCGGGCCGCAACACGACTGCCACACGCCGTTCACGACCGTCCCGGCAGGGACGGGCCCGGCCTACGACCAAGGGACGAGGGGATCGCGACTCCCGACAGGGGCCATTTGCTCGTTCGGCCCTTACTCTGAAGGGCATGAGCGCCTTGGAACCCCGCGACGCCGACGTCGCCCCGTTCAGAGAAACCGCAGGTCCGGCCCTTGCGGACGGATCAGTGCTGGACCGGGGGCACCGGGCGCTCAGTATCGGCATCGTCTCCGTCGTCCTGCTCATCGCCTTCGAGGCGACCGCCGTGGGAACGGCCATGCCCGTCGCCGCGCGCGAGCTGCACGGCATCCCCCTCTACGCCTTCGCCTTCTCCGCGTACTTCACCACCAGCCTCTTCGGCATGGTCCTGGCCGGGCAGTGGTCCGACCGCGCCGGGCCGCTCGCGGCGCTCACCACCGGCATGTCCGCCTTCGCCGCCGGCCTCCTGCTCTCCGGCACCGCGGGCACCATGTGGCTGTTCATCCTCGGCCGCGCCGTACAGGGCCTCGGCGGGGGACTGGTGATCGTCGCGCTCTACGTGATCGTCAGCCGGGCGTACTCCGAACACCTGAGACCCGCGATCATGGCGGCGTTCGCGGCGGCCTGGGTCGTCCCCTCCGTCGTCGGACCCCTGGCCTCCGGGACGATCACCGAGCAGCTCGGCTGGCGCTGGGTCTTCCTCGGCATCCCGGCCCTGGTCGCCTTCCCGCTGGCCCTCGCCCTCCCGGCGATCCGCCGCACCGCCTCGGGCCCGGCCGATCCGGCCGCTCCGGTCCCGCCGTACGACCGGCGGCGCATCCGGCTCGCGCTCGCGCTGTCCGTGGGTGCCGGGCTGCTCCAGTACGCGGCGCAGGACCTGCGCTGGCTCTCGCTGCTCCCGGCCGCCGCCGGGGCCGCGCTCCTCGTCCCCGCCGCGCTCGGGCTGCTGCCGCGCGGCACGTACCGGGCGGCGCGCGGGCTGCCGTCCGTGGTGCTGCTGCGGGGCATCTCGGCGGGCTCCTTCATCGCCGCCGAGTCCTTCGTACCGCTGATGCTGGTCACCGAGCGCGGCTTGAGCCCGACGCTGGCCGGCCTGTCGCTCGCGGTCGGCGGCGCGACCTGGGCGCTGGGTTCGTACGTGCAGTCCCGGCCCTGGACGGAGCCGTACCGCGAACGGCTCGTGGTGATCGGCATGCTGCTCGTGGCCGCCGCGATCGCGACAGCGCCGACGGTCCTGATCCACTCGGTGCCGGTCTGGATCGTCGCGGTGGCCTGGGCCTTCGGCTGTCTCGGCATGGGACTGGTGATCGCGTCGACGAGCGTGCTGCTGCTGAAGCTGTCCGCCCCGGAGGAGGCGGGCGCGAACTCGGCGGCCCTCCAGATCTCGGACGGCCTGTCCAACGTGATCCTGCTGGCGGTGGGCGGCGCGGCGTTCGCGGCCCTCGGCGGCGGGGCGCTCGGGCACGGGGTGGCGGGCGAGCCGGGGGCGGCGTCCCACCCGGCGGCGTTCGCGGCCGTGTTCCTGCCGATGGCGGGCGTGGCGGCGGCCGGGGCATGGGTGGCGACCCGGTTGGGCGGCCCGGCCCCACGGCGGTGACGCCCGGCGGGGGCAGCCGCGGCGTGGCGAGGGCGTCGCCGTGGACGGGGGCCGAGAAACCGGTCGCTCGCGTGGCGCGCCGAAACTAGCCTGAGGCCCATGATCCGTCCGACCGTCACCCTTCCCGTCGGCGACGAGCTCGCCGACCTGGCCGATGCCCGCGGCATCGGAGTCGAGGAGCTCGCCGCCGAGGCACTCCGCCGCCACGTGGCCTCGGAGGCCGCCGTCGTCCGGGAGAACGCCGTACGGCTGGCGGTGCGGCACGCCCCGCTGCTGCGGAGGCTCGGCGAATGAACAGTCGCTTCCTCACGCTCGCCGAGGTGACCGAGATCGCCGGGATCGCCTTCGGCGGCGACGCGGAGCCCGAGCTCAGGGCGCCCGGGCTGCTGGAGTCCGCCGTGTACCGGCCGCGGGCGCGGATGTTCGGCCGGAGCGCCTACCAGGACCTCCACGAGCAGGCCGCCGCGCTGCTGCACGCCGTCGCCACGAACCACCCCTTCGTCGACGGCAACAAGCGCGCGGCCTGGCTCTCGGCCGCCGTCTTCCTGGCGGTCAACGGAGTCGATCTCGCCGACGTGGACCAGGACCGGGCGTATGCCCTGGTCATCGACGTGGCCGGTGGCGCGCTGGGGGACATTCCGGGCATCGCGGAGCGTCTGCGGGAGCTGTGAGGACGGTCTCACGACCCCCCGCCACGGCCTCGTCCGGGCGGGGTCGCGGTGGCCGCACCGGTAAGGTGGCCCGGTTGTCATATCTGGACGAGCGTCGAACCGGAGACCGTGACTACTACCGCCACCTCCTCCCATCACCTCTCTCCCGCCTTCCCCGGCCGCGCCCCCTGGGGCACCGCCAACAAGCTGCGAGCCTGGCAGCAGGGCGCCATGGAGAGATACATCCAGGAGCAGCCCCGGGACTTCCTCGCGGTCGCGACCCCCGGAGCCGGAAAGACCACCTTCGCGCTGACCCTCGCGTCCTGGCTGCTGCACCACCACGTCGTGCAGCAGATCACCGTCGTCGCACCCACCGAGCACCTGAAGAAGCAGTGGGCCGCGGCGGCCGCGCGGATAGGGATCAAGCTCGACCCCGACTACAGCGCCGGACCGCTCAGCAAGGAATACCAGGGCGTCGCCATCACCTACGCCGGTGTCGGCGTCCGCCCGATGCTGCACCGCAACCGCTGCGAGCAGCGCAAGACCCTCGTCATCCTCGACGAGATCCACCACGCCGGTGACTCCAAGTCCTGGGGCGAGGCGTGCCTGGAGGCGTTCGACCCGGCCACCCGCCGGCTCGCCCTGACCGGTACGCCCTTCCGCTCCGACACGAACCCGATCCCCTTCGTCACCTACGAGGAGGGCAACGACGGGATCCGGCGGTCCTCGGCGGACTACACCTACGGCTACGGCAACGCCCTCGGCGACGGCGTCGTGCGCCCCGTGATCTTCCTCAGCTACAGCGGCAACATGCGCTGGCGCACCAAGGCCGGCGACGAGATCGCGGCGCGCCTCGGCGAACCGATGACCAAAGACGCCATCTCCCAGGCCTGGCGCACCGCGCTCGACCCGCGCGGCGACTGGATGCCGAACGTCCTGCGCGCCGCCGACCGGCGACTCACCGAGGTCCGGAAGGGCATCCCGGACGCCGGCGGGCTCGTCATCGCCTCCGACCAGGACTCCGCCCGCGCCTACGCCAAGCTGATCCGCGAGATCACCGGTACCAAGGCCACGGTCGTCCTCTCCGACGAAGCCGCCGCGTCCAAACGGATCGACGAGTTCAGCGAGAACAACGACCGCTGGATGGTCGCCGTCCGCATGGTGTCCGAGGGCGTCGACGTGCCTCGCCTCGCCGTCGGCGTGTACGCCACCACCATCTCGACCCCGCTCTTCTTCGCCCAGGCCGTGGGACGTTTCGTGCGTTCCCGCAGGCGCGGCGAGACCGCGTCCGTGTTCCTTCCCACGATCCCCAACCTCCTCGGCTTCGCCAACGAGATGGAGGTCGAGCGCGACCACGTCCTCGACCGGCCGAAGAAGGACGGCGAGGAGGATCCCTACGCCGAGTCCGAGAAGGAACTGGCGGAGGCCGAGAAGCAGCAGGACGAGGACACCGGCGAACAGGACATGCTGCCCTTCGAGGCGCTGGAGTCCGACGCCGTCTTCGACCGCGTCCTCTACGACGGCGCCGAGTTCGGCATGCAGGCCCACCCGGGCAGCGAGGAGGAGCAGGACTACCTCGGCATCCCCGGGCTCCTCGAACCCGACCAGGTGCAGCTGCTCCTGCAGAAGCGCCAGGCCCGGCAGATCGCGCACAGCCGAAAGAAACCGGACACCGAAGCGGATCTCCTGGAGCTGCCCGCCGAGCGACGGCCTGTCGTTTCGCACAAGGAACTGCTGGAGTTGCGCAAGCAGCTCAACACGATGGTGGGCGCGTATGTCCACCAGAGCGGCAAACCGCACGGCGTCATCCACACCGAACTGCGCCGGGTCTGCGGCGGTCCGCCGAGCGCCGAGGCGACGGCCGGACAGATCCGGGAGCGGATCAAGAAGGTGCAGGAGTGGGCGACCCGCATGCGCTGACCTGCGGAAACTCTGAAAACTCCGGACAGGTGGGGCCCGTGCGCACGACTGCGCACGGGCCCCGTTCGTCACTCGGGTGAAAAGGTCCGGAGGGTCCGTGACACCGCTCGCGAGGGCGTTCGCGGGCGCCCGGAACACGGGACCGACATAGTCGATCTTGTCCGCCGAAGTCGTCGATCCGACCGACTTGGATCCCGAACCGTCTCTATCCGGTCGCCCGCGCCCGGATTCTGGACGAGGTCTTCCGCTGAGCGGAGTGGGTCGCTACTGTCCCCCGCAATGCAAACGCCCCGTGGCAGCGCCGCCGCGGAGCGCAGCCGGTGCGCATGGCCTGCCGGCGGCCTCTGACGTGCGTCGCCGACGGGACCGGTGTCGCAGCTTTCGTTTGAAGGACCGCCGTCACTCACTCCGAAGGAGAGGGCGTCGTGACCGCGGAAACCTCCCAGACGCTCGACCGGGGCCTCAGGGTCCTCAAACTGCTCGCCGACACCGACCACGGCCTGACCGTCACCGAGTTGTCCAACAAACTCGGTGTCAACAGGACCGTCGTCTACCGTCTGCTCGCCACACTCGAACAGCACGCCCTCGTACGACGCGACCTGGGCGGCCGGGCCCGCGTCGGCCTCGGCGTGCTCCGGCTGGGCCGCCAGGTCCATCCGCTGGTGCGCGAGGCGGCGCTGCCCGCGCTGCGCTCGCTCGCCGAGGACATAGGGGCGACGGCCCACCTGACCCTGGTCGACGGGGCGGAGGCGCTCGCGGTCGCGGTCGTCGAGCCGACCTGGACCGACTACCACGTGGCCTACCGGGCCGGATTCCGGCACCCGCTGGACCGGGGCGCGGCGGGCCGCGCCATCCTCGCGGCGCGCCAGGGCAGCCTGATCGACCCCGGCTTCACCCTCACCCACGGCGAGCTGGAGGCGGGCGCCAGCGGCGCCGCGGCGCCGCTGGTCGGGATCACCGGCATCGAGGGCAGCGTGGGCGTCGTGATGCTCGCGGACGCGGTGCCCGAGCGCGTGGGCCCCCGCGTCGTCGACGCCGCCCGCGAGGTCGCGGACGCCCTGCGCTAAGGGCTGTCCGGACCGCCTGGCACGGCCTCTCGGACAGGCCCTGCCAGGCCCCGGCCCGGATGAGGGATTCCGGCGCGCACCGCATGGACCCCGGCCGGTGGACTCCGGTACGCACGTGGTCTCCGGCCCGCCCGGGTCCGCGTCCGGATGCGGCCGGGCCCCGGCCGCCCGTGGCTCCCCGGCGACGGTCACGGGGCGCCCAGTAGATTGGTCGCGTGCTCTCCAGTCTCACGCGTCCCCGTGCTCTCGCGCTCTGCGCCCTGCCCGTCGCCGCGCTCTTCGCGGTCGCCGGTCTGGCGCCGCTGCCGTACGCCATCGCGCAGCCCGGCTCGACGGCCGATGTGCTCGGGGTGGACAAGGGCCGGCAGGTGATCACCATCAGCGGCGCGCCCGTCCGTCAGACGGAGGGCAAGCTCCTGATGACGACCATCGTCGCCACCGGGCCGAGCGTGGACAACGACCTCGCCGCGGTCGCCGACGCCTGGTTCCGCACCGACCGGGCCGTCCTGCCGCGCGACTCCGTCTACCCGCCGGGCAAGTCGGACGCCGAGGTGGAGAAGCACAACCTGGGCCAGATGAAGGAGTCGCAGGACGCCGCGATCCTCGCCGGCCTGGGCTATCTCAAGCTGGATCCCAAGGACGTCAAGGTGACCCTGCACCTCGCCGACATCGGCGGTCCGAGCGCCGGATTCCTGTTCTCGCTCGGCATCGTCGACAAGCTCGACGGCGACGGATCCGGCGGCGACCTCACCGGCGGCCGGACCATCGCTGGCACCGGGACGATCGAGCCCGACGGGACCGTCGGCGCGGTCGGCGGGGTCTCGCTGAAGACCCAGGCCGCCGGACGGGACGGCGCGACGGTCTTCCTCGTCCCCAAGGCCGAGTGCTCCGACGCGCAGGCGGAGCTGCCCCAGGGGATGCGGCTGATCCCCGTGTCCACGCTCAGCGACGCGGTGACGTCCCTGAAGGCGCTGGAGAAGGGTCTGGAAGACAAGGTTCCGAGCTGTTGACCGGGCCGGCGGCGGGCGGCGGGCTCGCGTCCATCCCGCGCCAGGACGGGAAGACCGCCGGGGCGAGCGTCGCGAGGAAGTAGATCCCGCCGACCGTGAGCAGCGCGGGGGCCGCCCCCACCCGTTCGATCAGGAAGCCGGCCGCGAGCCCGCCCAGCGGCGTCGTCAGGAGCACTCCGGCCGTGCTGGCACCGGAGACCCGGCTGCGCAGGGCGTCGGGGACCTGCTCGTAGACGATCGTCGTGAGGATCGGGTTCAGCACGCCGGCCCCGAACCCGGCCAGGGCCATGGTGACGAGCAGCGGCGGTGTGGTGTCGCTGACCGCCGCCACGACGAACGGCGGCGCGCCGCACAGCAGGAAGCCGGCGGTGAAGACGGGCCGACGCGGGAGTCGGTGCCCGACCGCGCCGTAGAGCAGGGCGCCGAGCAGCGCGCTGCCGGCGAAGACGGCGACGAGCAGCCCGAGCGCGGCGGAGCCGCCGAGCTCCTCCCGGGCGTGCACCGGCAGGAGGACCGAACTCCAGCTCTGGTTCAGGCCGTTGGTGACCATCACCATCAGCGTGATGCCGAGCAGCAGGCGGGAGCGGAACAGGAAGGCGTACCCCTCGCGCAGGTCCGCGCGGTAGCCGGAGAGCGAGAAGCCGGTGGCGTCGCGCCGTGGCTCGGCGGCGGCCACCTTCCGTATGCCCGCCAGGACGAGCGCGGCGGAGAGCGCGAAGGTCGCGGCGTCGACGAGCAGGACCGTGTCCGCCCCGATGAGGGCGACCAGGACGCCGGCGAGGGCGGCGCCGGTCATTCTGGCGCCGCGTGCCACGGCGTCGTACAGGCTGGCGGCACGGGGGAGCGGGGTCGCGGCGAGGCGGGCCAGGTCGGGGAGGAGGACGTACCGGGACATCTCGCCGGGAGCGTGGAACAGGCCGGTCACGGCCATCAGCGCGCACAGCATCCAGAACTCCAGCAGCCCCGTGTGGTGCAGGAGCGGGATCGCGGCGAGTGCGAGCGCGCAGACGAGGTCGGAGCCGGCGCTGACCCGGCGGCGGCCGATCCGGTCGACGACCGGGCCGCCGACGATGGCGGAGACCACGACGGGGACGGCCGCGCAGAACGCGACCAGACCCGCCTTCCCCGGGCTTCCCGTGAGGTCGAGCGCGAACCACGGGACACCGATCAGCGTGAGTGAGTTGCCCGTGATCGATATGGCGTTGGCGGCCAGGAGGGCCGTCAGCGGAGTGCGTCCCCCCGGCGCGTTCATGCCGCGACCGTGTATACCCCGGCGCCCTCGCGGGTGGGGGTCACGGCGAGCTTGAGCCCCCACTCGACGAGCTTCCAGCCCAGCTGGACACGGACGGGGGTGGACGGCAGCGAGACGGCCGCCTCGTGGTGCAGTGCGGTGGCGTTCAGGTGGTGCAGCTGGAGGTGAATGTCGGCGTGCATGACTCCGGGTCCTTCCGTGCATGACTGAGGTACCCGTGACCGCGCCGGCCACGGATCGGTACGCGTGCTGCGTGCTGCGTGCTGCGGTGCGAGGGCCGGGGGCTTCACGCCCCGCGGCCTGTCGCCGCGAGGCGCGTGATCGGCGCCCGGACCGCGCCGCGGGAGCGTGGCTCAGTGCTCCCGCTGGGGGAAGGCGTGCAGGTGCATCCGTACGCGGTGGGCGTCGGGGGCCTCCGCGTCGGCGTCGTCGCGGTAGCTGTCGATGAGCTCGTGCACCTTCTCGTTGAGCTCGCGCAGCTTCTCGGGCGCCAGCCGCAGCGTGAAGTCGCTCATGTCCGAGGCGCCGGCCCACGCGTCGTCCCAGTCGCGGCGCGTCCCGAGCCAGGTCGACAGCTCCTGCGTGTGGATCGTCGCTATCTCGTGCAGGAAGATCTCCACCGCGCCCTGCACCTCGGGATCGGGGTTCTTGTAGAGCGCCGCGTCGAAGGCCGTCCCCTGCTGGGCGGCCTTCCACCACCGCTCCCGGCCCTTCCCCTGGGACGGGTCGTCCTCGACGAAGCCGTGGGCGGCGAGCTGGCGCAGGTGGTAGCTCGTGGCGCCGCTGGACTCGCCCAGCCGATCGGCCAGTTGGGAAGCCGTGGCCGGCCCGTGGTGCCGGAGGGCGCGCAGCAGCTGTATGCGCAGGGGATGCGCCAGTCCGCGCAGGGATCGCGGATCCAGTGTGCGGCTCAGGAACTCTTCGGGCTTGGACATGACTCAAGACTAGAGTTGCAAAGAAGTAGTTGCAAGAGGTTCTTTGCATAGGATCTTTGCATGTTCCGCCGAGGCGTCCCGGCAGGCGTCGGCGCCCGTCCCGGACACCGCCCCGCCGCCCGGGCGACGGCCTACGGCGACTCGTCCCCGGCCGCCTGCTCGACCAGCGGGATGATCCGCAGCGGTACGGGGTTCTCCATGACGATCGCGGTGGACGCCCGCACGATCCCCTCGAAGCCCACGACCCGGTCGATCACCCGCTGCAGGTCCGCGTTGGAGCGGGCGACCAGCCGGCAGAGCATGTCCCCGTGCCCGGTGGTCGTGTGCAGTTCGAGCACCTCGGGCACGGTCGCCAGGTGCGCTCGCACGTCCTGTCCCTGACCCTGCTTGATCTCCAGCGTCGCGAACGCCGTCACGGGATAGCCGAGGGCGGCCGGATCGACCTGCGGTCCGAACCCGCGGACGACGCCGCTGGACTGCAGCCGGTCGAGACGGGCCTGGACCGTCCCGCGGGCGACGCCGAGCCGGCGCGACGCCTCCAGGACGCCGATCCTCGGTTCCTGCGCGAGCAGCACGATGAGACGGCCGTCCAGATGATCGATCGCCACGGCGACCTCCCGATGGTCATGATGTACAGATAGCCCGCCCATACTGACCAGTCGCTGTGCAGATTGCCCACCCCTGCGACGAACTATTGCGCAGCTTGTGGATCGGCGGGACTCTGCCGTTATGGCAGACAACTCGATGACCATCGACCCCACCCCTTCCACGGCGCGGCAGGCCGATCCCTTCCCCGTGAAGGGAATGGACGCGGTCGTCTTCGCCGTCGGCAACGCCAAGCAGGCCGCGCACTACTACTCGACGGCCTTCGGCATGAAGCTCGTGGCCTACTCCGGACCGGAGAACGGCAGCCGCGAGACCGCCAGCTACGTCCTCACGAACGGCTCCGCCCGCTTCGTGTTCACCTCCGTCATCAAGGCCTCGACCGACTGGGGCCGCTTCCTGGCCGAGCACGTCGCCGAGCACGGTGACGGCGTGGTCGACCTCGCGATCGAGGTGCCGGACGCGCGTGCCGCGTACGCCTACGCCGTCGAGCACGGCGCCACCGGCATCACCGAGCCGTACGAGCTCAAGGACGAGAACGGCACCGTCGTCCTCGCGGCCATCGCCACCTACGGCAAGACCCGCCACACCCTCGTCGAGCGCTCCGGCTACGACGGCCCGTACCTTCCCGGCTTCGTCTCGGCCGACCCGATCGTCGAGCCGCCGGCCAAGCGCACCTTCCAGGCCATCGACCACTGCGTGGGCAACGTCGAGCTCGGCCGGATGAACGAGTGGGTCGGCTTCTACAACCAGGTCATGGGCTTCACGAACATGAAGGAGTTCGTGGGCGACGACATCGCCACCGAGTACTCCGCCCTGATGTCGAAGGTCGTCGCCGACGGCACGCTGAAGGTCAAGTTCCCGATCAACGAGCCGGCGATCGCGAAGAAGAAGTCGCAGATCGACGAGTACCTCGAGTTCTACGGCGGCGCCGGCGTCCAGCACATCGCCCTCGCCACCAACGACATCGTCGCGACGGTCCGCGCGATGCGGGCCGCGGGCGTCGCGTTCCTCGACACCCCGGACTCGTACTACGACACCCTCGGCGAGTGGGCGGGCGAGACCCGCGTGCCCGTCGAGACCCTGCGCGAGCTGAAGATCCTCGTCGACCGCGACGAGGACGGCTACCTGCTGCAGATCTTCACCAAGCCGGTCCAGGACCGTCCGACCGTCTTCTTCGAGATGATCGAGCGCCACGGCTCCATGGGCTTCGGCAAGGGCAACTTCAAGGCCCTGTTCGAGGCGATCGAGCGCGAGCAGGAGAAGCGCGGCAACCTCTAGGGCTTTCGCCTGATCGGCAAGCCCTCAAGCACCTCGGCACAGCCGAAAGGGCGCCCGGCCTGGGACTCCAGGCCGGGCGCCCTTTTCGTCGGGGCGTGCGCGTCAGGACGCGGAGGCGCTGTTCGCCGCGGGCGTGCCGGCCAGGATCGTCTCCTCCACCGCTTCGTACCGCATGCGCTGGTCGGCCGGGTCCCGTTCGTGGAGCACCGTGCCGAGCCAGCCCGCGAGGAAGCCCAGCGGGGCCGAGAGGATGCCCGACGTGGTGAACGGGAACCAGTTGAAGTCCTGGTCCGGGAAGATCGCCTGGGGCGATCCGGACACCAGGTTGCTGCCGGTCATGAGGATGAACGCGGAGGCGCTGCCCACGATGAGGGTGCAGAGCAGTCCCGTACGGGAGTAGCGGCGCCAGAAGAGGCTGTAGATGAGGGCCGGTGCGACCGCGGACGCGCCGATGCAGAACGACAGGGTGAGCAGTGCCTGAAGGTTCAGATGCCGTGCACCGGCGGCGATCGCGATCGCCACGAGCCCGACGCCCGCCGCGGCGGTCCGGGCGATGGCCATCTCCGTGGAGCCCTTCAGCTGCGCCTTGCGGCGCAGCCCGTGCGTGACGAGGTCGTGCGCCAGGGTGTTGGCGCAGGCGAGGGTGATCCCGGCGACCGAGGCCAGCAGGGTCAGGAAGATGGCCGTCGCCACGGCCGTGAACAGCAGTGTCTCGACGGTCGTCTGGTCCGCGCCCATGACGGCCTGGCTGACCATGAGGAACGCCGTCTTGCCCTGCGGGTCGCCGGCGACGATCCCCTGGTGGCCGACGATCGCCGCCGCGCCGAAGCCGATGACGGCGATCAGCAGACAGGTCACGACGACGGTCGACACGGCCCAGGACATCGAGCGCCGCACGGCTGCCGCGCTGCGCGCGGTGAACATGCGCATGGTGATCTGCGGCAGCACCGCGGCGCCGAGCACGACCGTCAACTGCGTGCTGATCATGTCGAGTTCGTTGCCGCCGAACTGCAGACCGGAGGCGAGATAGGCGTCTCCCGCCCCGCTGCCGCGCTTGGCGGCGTCCAGCAGGGAGGGCAGGCTGAAGTCGAAGCGGTTGAGGATGAGCGCGGCGATCGCGAGGGACGCGCCGAGCAGGGCGACGGTCTTGACGATCTGGATGAAGGCGGTGCCCTTCATGCCGCCGATCGCCGCGTACGCGATCATCAGCAGGCCCAGGAACACGATCGCCCCGGTCTTGAAGCCGTCCGCGTCGAAGCCCAGGACGACGGAGAGGAGATCGCCGGCGCCCGCGAGCTGGAAGATCACCAGCGGCAGCAGTGCGGTCAGGGTGACCGCGGCCGTGGTGATCCGCACGGCGGGGCCGGGGAGGCGCCGGGTGAAGACGTCGCCGATCGTGAACCGGCCGGCGTTGCGCAGCGGTTCGGCGAGCAGGAACATCATCAGGACCAGCGAGAGCAGGGTGCTCAGGGCGAGCGTGACGCCGTCGTAGCCGACGAGCGCGATGATGCCGATGGTGCCGAGTACGGTGCCGGCGGAGATGTAGTCGCCGGCGATCGCGAGGCCGCTCTGCATGGGGGAGAGCGAGCGGTAGCCGGTGTAGAAGTCGCCCAGGTCGTCACGATCGGGGCCGGTCATCACGCACAGCAGCAGCGTGACGGTGATGACCGCGATGAACGCCATCAGCGACATGGTCTGGGCCTCGGAGCTGAAGCTGGTCATGCGCGCGCACCTCCGGTGGGCCGCTGCCACGCGGGACGACCGGAGCGGTTCTGGCGTTCCGGCCGGGGCGCGGCGGCCGCGGCCGCCTGCTCGGCGCGTTCACGGATCGCCGCGGCGAGAGGGTCGACGTTGTTGCGCGCGATCCGCTCGTACAGCGCGATCGCAGCCAGCGCCACGGGCAGCTGGAGGAGCCCCAGGACCAGACCGGTGGTCAGACCACCGGTGATGGTGCCGGTCATCAGCGAGGGGGCGTAGCCGGACAGGAAAAGGAAGAGGACGAAGTAGCCGAGCGCGGTGAAGGTGGCGACGCGGCGGAGCCTTCGGTAAGCCGACCCGAGCCGGTGCAGATCTTCACGATCGTCGGTGGCGGCGGGCGGCTGCGGCTGCGGGGACGTGTCCCAGGGCTGCTGCGCGGAGTCCCAGCCCTGCGGCGAGGAGTCCCACGCTCGCGGGGACGAGTCCCAGGCTGTCTGTGGATCGGTGTCCCAGGACGGCGATCCACCCTCCCAGGACTGCGACGCCGCGTCGTGGCGGTGCCGCCCGGCATTCGGGTGCTGGGGTACGGGCGGTGGGCCGGGGAAAGGCTGGTGGTACGACATCGATCTTGCTCCTTGGCGCCCCGGGGAACGGGCGGGTGGCGCTGGTGGTCCGCGTACGTTACTCATGGGTATAGCCCTTGCGTAAGGGGTTTCCGACCGTTCGGTATGTCGGTTCGGTGACGATCCTGTGCGCATGGCGACGGAACCCGTGGTAACCCCGGTTGTGGATCTTTCCGCAGGTCACGGGTGGGTCTCGGGCCGCCCCCGGGGCCGGGCAGGCCGCTCGGCACGACCGGTCCGGCGACAGCCCCCTTCCGTGCGGGCCGCTTCCGGGCCCGCGCGTGCCCGCGCGTCCCCGCGCCGTCGAGCTCGCGCCCTACGGCGCCTTCGGGCTCCGCTGCGGAGTGGCCGGCTCCGCCCCGGGCACCTTCCCGCCCGACGCCGCACCGCCCGCACCCCCGGACCCCGAGCGTCCACCGGACCCCGAGCCGCCCCCCGACCCCCTGGTGGACGGACTCCCGGCCGCCACCGTCGCCCCGGACAGCTTCGACGCGGACGGCTTCGGCGCCGGGCGCAGCTCCTCCGGCAGGTCGTCCGGCGGGTCGCCGAGCGCCGCCACCGCCTCCCGCGCCCGCGGCGCGAGCAGCGGCGAGAAGTACGGGTTGATGCGCATCGCCTCCTTCAGGTGCCGGCGGGCCGGCCCGTACTGCTCCACCTCCCGCTCGATCACACCTCGGTGGTACGCGAAGAGCGCGCTGCGCATGCCCTCGTCGGTCGCCCGCTTCGCGTACGGCAGGGCCTCCTGCGGCTGTCCCGCCCGGTACAGCGCCCAGCCCAGCGCGTCGGCCACGTGCATGGACCCGTGCCCGCGCGCCCACTCCGCCTTCAGCCGCCGCACCGCCGCCGCCGGGTCGCCGTGGTCCGCCTCGTACAGTCCGAGCACCACCAGGCCGTTGGCGCCGTTGCGCCAGGCCGTCGTCCGCAGCCGCTCGTACGTCGCCCGGGCGTCGCCGTCCAGGCCGATCGACTCGTACAGCTCGCCGGCCTCCAGGACGTACTCCGGCAGGGGAAGCTTCTCCAGCACCGTGCGGTAGTCGCGCACCGCCTCGTCGGTCCGGCCGAGAGCGGCGAGCGCCCGTGCCCGGCCGGCCAGCGCCGGCCCGTGGTCGGGCGCGAGCCGCAGCGCCACGCCGTACTCGGCGAGCGCCTCCTCCGGCTCGCCCCGCTCCCACGCCAGGTCGCCGAGCCGGGCGAGTGCCGCCGCCTTCTCCGGCACCGCGGCCGCCCGCGCCACCGCGTCCTCCCCGTCCGCCCAGGCGTCCTCGCGCCAGCCGTGGTTGCGGTGGACCTGGGAGGCGCGCGCGCTGACCGTCGCGCCGTGGTGCAGCTTCTCCAGCGTGTCCATGGCCTTCTGCGCGGACTTGTAGTCCCCGATGCCGTTGTACGCGTCGATCAGCACGGGGTACGTCGACCAGCGCTCGGGGTTCGCCGTGCGGACCTTCTCGGCCCAGGTCCGGGCGGTCTTCCACTCGCCCCGGGCGTTGGCCAGTGCTCCGAGGCCCAGCTGCGCGTCCAGGTTCCCGCTCGCGGCCGACCGCACGTCCAGCGAGCGCCGCAGGGCCCGCTCGGCCCGCGGATAGGACGCGGCGTCGCCGAGGCGGGCGGCCCGCTCCGTGTACGCCGCCCCGAGTACGGCCCACGAGGCGTCGTCGTCCTCGTGGTCCGACAGCCACTTCTCCCGGTCGGCGATCAGCGCGGTCAGATCGGGCAGGGCCGCGGGCGCCCCGGCCTGGGCCGCGATCATCGCCCGCCCGGCGGGGCTGGAGGCGGACGGCGGGCCGTCCTCGAACAGGTCCGACAGGAGTGCGGGGAGGTACATCAGTCCCGTGGCCGCGACCGCCGCGCCCAGCCCGGCGACGAGCACCGTCCTCGACAGGTTCTCCCTCTTCATGGCGCGCTTCATGGCGTCACTGTGGGGCAGTACGAAGAGCACACGAAGCGTCCACTCCGCTCGGTGAAGCCGAAGGCCCGCCGGGTTCACACCGATGGCCCCGGGTGCCAGGCTGGACGCATGGACGATCTTCTGACGCGGATCCACGAACGACTGCGCGCGGGCCTGCCGGCCGAGGCGCTGCACACCGACCCGGACGTGACCGGCTCCTACGCCCGGGACATGGCGAGCTTCTGCGACGCGGGCACTCCCGCCGCCGTCGTGCTCCCGCGCACCGTCGAGCAGGTGCAGCACGTCATGCGCGTCGCGACCGACCTGCGGGTGCCGGTCGTCCCGCAGGGCGCCCGCACCGGCCTGTCCGGGGCGGCGAACGCCTCCGAGGGCTGCATCGTGCTCTCGCTCGTCAAGATGGACCGGATCCTGGAGATCAACCCGGTCGACCGGATCGCGGTGGTGGAGCCGGGCGTGGTGAACGCCGTGCTGTCACGGGCCGTGAACGAGCACGGCCTCTACTACCCGCCGGACCCGTCCAGCTGGGAGACCTGCACGATCGGCGGCAACATCGGCACCGCGTCCGGCGGACTGTGCTGCGTGAAGTACGGGGTGACCGCGGAGTACGTCCTCGGCCTGGACGTCGTCCTCGCCGACGGCCGGCTGCTCACCACCGGCCGCCGGACCGCCAAGGGCGTCGCCGGATACGACCTGACCCGGCTGTTCGTCGGCTCCGAGGGCAGTCTCGGCATCGTTGTCAGGGCGGTCCTGTCGCTCCGGCCCCGGCCACCGCAACAGCTGGTGCTCGCCGCCGAGTTCCCCTCGGCGGGCGCCGCCTGCGAGGCGGTCTGCGCGATCATGGAGCGCGGCCACACTCCTTCGCTACTGGAGATCATGGACCGCACCACCGTGCGGGCGGTCAACAAGATGGCGAACATGGGGCTGCCGGACACGACCGAGGCGCTGCTCCTGTGCGCCTTCGACACTCCCGATCCGGGCGCGGACCTCGCCGCCGTCGGGGAGCTGTGCGCGGCGGCCGGCGCGACCGAGGTCGTACCGGCCGAGGACGCCGCGGAGTCGGAACTGCTGCTGCAGGCGCGCAGGCTGTCCCTCACCGCCCTGGAGACGATCAAGACGGCGACGATGATCGACGACGTGTGCGTGCCGCGGACGAAGCTGGCCGCGATGCTCGACGGCACGTCCGCCATCGCGCGCAAGTACGACCTGACCATCGGCGTCTGCGCGCACGCGGGCGACGGCAACACCCATCCGGTGGTCTGCTTCGACCACGCCGACGAGGACGAGTCGCGGCGGGCGCGGGAGTCCTTCGACGAGATCATGGCGCTGGGCCTGGAGCTGGGCGGCACGATCACCGGCGAACACGGCGTCGGCGTGCTGAAGAAGGAGTGGCTGGCCAGGGAGTTGGGGCCGGTGGGGCTCGAACTCCAGCGCGGCATCAAGCGGACCTTCGACCCGCTCGGCCTGCTGAACCCCGGCAAGCTCTTCTGAGGCGCTCGGCTCACTCCTCACCGTCCTGCGACTCGTCCGACGGCCACGGATCGCGCAGCCACAGCTCGTCGGCCACCACGGTCGTCGCGAGCAGTCCGGCGAGCCCCTCGTCCATGCCGAGGCGCTCGGACTCGGTGCCCGGCGGGACGGCGCGCAGGGTCCGCTCCAGCCAGGCGGACACCTGCGTGGCGGGGGCTTCGAGCAGCGCGTCGCCGTCGGGTGACGACAGGGCCATCAGCACGACGTTGCGGCCGTCCACCTTCGTGGGCCAGATCCGCACGTCCCCGTGACCGCAGGGCCGGAAGACGCCCTCGACGAGCAGCTCGCGGGCGAACGTCCAGCCGACGGGGTGGTCCGAGCCGATGTGGAAGACGACGTGGACGGCATAGGGGTCGTCGGTGCGGTAGGAGAGCCGGGCCGGTACGGGGATGCTGCGCTCGGGCGAGAGCACCAGCTTCAGCTCCAGCTCGCGCTCGACCACGGAGTGCCCGGTGGTGTCGGTCCGCTCGGCGGCCGCGGTGTCCTCGGCGCGCGTGACGTTCTCCGCGTGCGCGGCGTTCTCGGCCTGCCCGGCACGGTGCCCGCCGTTCTCGGCGTGCTTGTCGTTCTCGGTGTTCTGCACGGTGCGACGTCCTCTCCGGTACGGGGCCCCGCGTGGGCCCGTACCGGAAGAGACAGGGGTGGCCGCCGGCCATGACGCGACTTCGGGAACTTTTCTCGGGAACTTTCCCCGCGGCCCGCGACGCGGGATCCGCACAGGGTCCGCACGACCTCCGCACAGGGTCCGCACGCCGAGCGGGCGGGTCCGGGGCTGACTCGCCTCCCGCTTCCGCCACGCTGTGTGACGGGGCGTCGGCCGAGTCGGAGACCTACCGGAAAGCCCCGGCCCGAACGTGACGCTGAGTCGCGGGAATCGCGGTATGTCCCTCGAAGGCGGGCTTTCTCTCGGGCTCTATCTTCCCAGCGCCGCGTTCTTCGTTACTGTCCTCCTTGGGCCGGCGGCCCGATGGTCGAAGCAGCGTTGTAACGGAACGGAGTCGGGGCAGTGGCTACTCCTCCTGGAGGCGGCGGAGAGGTACCGCAGGCCGGGTACTACCCGGACCCGTCCATTCCCGGGTACATCCGGTACTGGAACGGGGCCGCCTGGGTGCCCGGGACGAGCCGGCCCGCGCCGGGGGACGGCGAGGCGCCGCCGACGGCGCCCGCGCCGTCGGCAGCGGGACCCGCACCGATGCCGAGCCCGGCACCCGCACCGGCACCCGCACCGGCACCCGTGCCGGCGGTCGAGGAGACCGGTCCCCACTTCTTCGACGAGGATCCGCTCGCCCCGGAGCGCCCGGCGCCCGAGCCGGCCTCCGCCTGGCAGGCGGACGTCAACCGCCAGACCGGTTTCGGCGGTGAGCGCGACCAGCGGGTCTCGTGGGGCTCCCCGGAGGCCGACCCCCGCCACCCGTCCGCGAACCCCGGCCCGGCGCAGGGCGACGACCCCCGGATCCCCGGTCAGGACCCGCGGGCGGCCGCGGAGCCCGAGGCACGCCCCGCGACCGGTCCGGCCGGGCACCGGGCACCCTCGTCGCCCGCCCGGCTGGGCGGCATGCCGGTGACCCCGGCGTCGGCCGACCCGACGGGCGGCGCGCTGCCCGGCGTACGGCAGGCGCAGCCCCGCCCCGCGGGCGAGGGCGCCATGACGATGCGTTCTCTCGGCTCCCAGGGCCGCCAGGGCGCCCAAGCGGCCCAGGGACTCCAGGGAGCGCAGGCACCTCAGGCGCCGGCGGCTCCCCAGCCGGCGCAGCCGTCGCCCCGCCCCGAGCAGGCGGCGCAGAGCCCGGCGGCGCAGGCCGGTCCGTCCCCGGCGCCCGTCACGACCGGCACCGGTGGCGGCGCCCCGTCCTGGCCCCAGCAGGTGCACCGGCTGGCCCAGCCCACGCCCCAGGCGTCCCCGGCGGCCGGCGCCCGGACGGCCGACCCCGAGCAGCCCGTCCTGCCCTGGAAGCCGCCCGTCGAGGACCCGTTCCTCCAGGCCGCGCGGGCCCAGGCCGCCGCCCGTCCCGCCGGTCTCGGCAAGCGGCTGGCCGCCCGGCTCGTCGACACGATCCTCTTCGGGGCGATCACCGGGGCGGCGGCGTTCCCCTTCGTCACCAAGGCGCTCGACCACATCGACGGCAAGATCGAGGCGGCCAAGCAGACCGGTACCACCGTCCAGGTGTGGCTCCTGGACGGCACCACCTCCCTGAACCTCGGGATCGCGCTCGCCCTCTTCCTCGTGCTGGGCGTGCTCTACGAGGCGCTGCCCACGGCCAAGTGGGGCCGCACGCCGGGCAAGAAGCTCTTCGGCCTCCAGGTGCGGGACATCGAGGCCCACGAGCCGCCGACCTTCGGCGGGGCCCTGCGCCGCTGGCTCGTCTACGGCGTCCTCGGGCTGCTCGTCCTCGGCGTGCTCAACGTCCTCTGGTGCCTCTTCGACCGCCCCTGGCGCCAGTGCTGGCACGACAAGGCGTCCCACACCTTCGTGGCCGCCTAAGGGCTGTCCGGGGCCCCTTCGGCGGTGTCCCGGACCGGGACGCGCACGACGGCCCGTTCGGCGGTCCCCCGGACGGGCGGCGAATCATTGCGGGGCCCCGGCCGGCGGGATGCACTGCCCCCATGAGCAACGACCAGCCGACGTCCGGCCAGCCGCCCGAGGACGACCCGTTCCTCAAGAAGCCGCAGGACCCCACGCCACCGTCGGCGGGGTCGGGTTCCCCCTACGGGAGCGGGCCGCCCGAGGGGCAGGGTGCCGAGGGCCCACCACCTGGAGGTCCGCCCCCGGAAGGCCCGCCTCCGGGTGGTCCGCCGCCCGGGGGCCCGCCGCCGGGCAGCCCGTACGGATCCCCGTACGACAACGCTCCGCCGCCCCCGCCGTACGGCTCCCAGCCCTACGGCGGCGGAGGAGGCTACGGCGGCGCCGATCCGCTCGCCGGGATGCCGCCGCTCGCCGACTCCGGCCGGCGCATCGTCGCCCGTCTCATCGACTGGCTGATCGTCGCCATCCCGCTCGCGATCATCGGCATCCCGTTCGACGTCTACAAGCGGGCGACCGACAACGACGCCGACTTCAGCGACACCGTCAACAGTTTCAACGGCGGAAGTCAGCTCGTCTTCCAACTCATCACCATCGTGGCGTATGTCGGCTACGACACATTGATGGTCGCCAAGGGTGGACAGACCCTCGGCAAGAAGTGGCTGAAGCTGCGGGTCGCGATGCTCAACGACGGTTCCACGCCGCCGACGAACGCCTCGCTGATCCGCGCCTCGGTCCTGTGGCTGCCCGCGCTGATCTGCTGCGCCTGCCTGTGGCCGCTGCTCCTGCTGATCCTGATCCTGGTCGACAAGCCCTACAAACAGGGCCTGCACGACAAGGCCGCCAAGACCGTGGTCGTCACCGTGCCGCAGTAGGCCGACGGCGGAGCTACGAACCGATCCGGGTATCGGCCCCCGCGCCCGCGTGGACGGCCGGCACCCGGATCTCGGCGTTCCGGGGGGTCCGCTGGGCGGGTACGGACGGCTGCGGCACCGCGGGCGCCTGGCGCCGCACCGGCACGGCCACCACCACGAGGACCCCGATGAGCAGTCCGGCCACGCTGATCGCGATGATCCCCAGGGTCGTCGTGGTCCTGGACAGCAGGAGCAGCGCGGCGGTCGAGAAGACGACGGTGGCCGAACCGTAGGCGAGCTGTGCGGTGTTCGGACGCGGCATGACGGGTACCGTCCCTCGAGGCATCGGGTGCGTCGGTTGCATCGGTGGTGGATCGCTCTCCCCGGCCACCGCAGGGCGGTGCCGTCGGTCGAGCGACTCTACGACGGTGGATGCCCGAGAGGAACCGTTGGTAAGCGTGACCTAACCCACGGTGCCGGTGCACGGGGGGCGCACGGAGTCACCGAATCCGCCAACCGGCCGCCAGGGTGCGCCGGTTGCCTGTTCGGATGGCGTTCGGATGGCGTTCGGTATCCGGAAAGGCGCTCCTGCATAGTGCAGTTGGCCTGTTCAAGTCAAGATCTGTCTTTTCTCTCTTAACTCCGGTCGAATGTCGTCACTTGTGACGCGCGACCCCGCCCGCGGACACCCCACCTCAGGTCCGCGGACATCGGGCGCCGGGGAGGACAACATCAAGTGACCAACAGACGACGGGCGATCAGAGCGTCCGCAGTCGTCGTGGCGCTCGCGGCTACCGCCGCCACCGCCTCGACCTTCACGACCGCCTGGGCGGGCAGCAACGCCCAGGCGAACCCTGCCGACGTGCGGCAGGACCCGGCACCGGGCAACGGTGCGGACAAGACCAAGGTCGACCACGACCTCGACGGTCCGTTCAGCAAGCAGCAGGAGGCGCAGCGCAAGGCCGCCCTCGAGCAGGTGCTGAGCGGCGAGTCCAAGGTCGAGCGCCGCGGCGGTTCCCAGGTCGTCAAGCTCGACAGCAAGAAGTACGTCGAGCTGGGCCGCGAGAAGACCGACAAGATCTTCACGATCCTGGTCGAGTTCGGCGACAAGGTCGACACCAGCACGCTGGTGAACCGCGCCGACGACGACACGGACGAGCTGAAGCCGAAGTTCGGCGGCACGCCCGGCCCCCTGCACAACCAGATAGCCGCGCCGGACCGTGCGAACGACAACTCCACGGCCTGGCAGAAGGACTACAACCAGAAGCACTTCCAGGACCTGTACTTCGGCACCGGCAAGGACGCCAAGGGACAGCCCAAGCAGTCGCTGAAGACCTACTACGAGAAGACCTCGTCCGGCCGGTACTCGGTCGACGGCGGCGTCTCCGACTGGGTCAAGGTCGAGTACAACGAGGCCCGCTACGGCTCGAACTACTGCGGCCAGAGCAACTGCGCCAACGTCTGGGACGCCGTCCGCGACGGTGTCACGGCGTGGACCGCGGACCAGAAGGCCAAGGGCCGTACCGACGCCCAGATCAAGGCCGACCTGGCGCAGTACGACCAGTGGGACCGGTACGACTTCGACGCCGACGGCAACTTCAACGAGGCCGACGGCTACATCGACCACTTCCAGATCGTCCACGCGGGCGAGGACGAGTCGGCGGGCGGCGGCGTCCAGGCGACCGACGCCCTGTGGGCCCACCGCTGGTACGCCTACGGCACCAACGCGGGCAAGACCGGTCCGGCGAACAACAAGGCCGGCGGTACCCAGATCGGTGACACCGGCATCTGGGTCGGCGACTACACGATGCAGCCCGAGAACGGCGGCCTCGGCGTCTTCGCCCACGAGTACGGTCACGACCTCGGTCTGCCGGACCACTACGACACCGCGGGCGGCGAGAACTCCACGGGCTTCTGGACGCTGATGTCGTCCGGTTCGTGGCTCGGCACCGGCAAGGACGCGATCGGCGACCTGCCCGGCGACATGAACGCCTGGGACAAGCTGCAGCTCGGCTGGCTCAACTACACCAAGGTGAGCAACACCCAGCGCGGCAAGAAGAGCACCCACACCCTGGGCGTCTCCGAGTACAACACCAAGAACCCGCAGGCGCTCGTCGTCGAGCTGCCGAAGAAGCAGGTCACCACCGAGGTCGTGCAGCCCGCCGAGGGCGCCACGCAGTGGTGGAGCAACATGGGTGACGACCTCAAGAACACCCTGACCCGCTCCGTCGACCTGACCGGCAAGACCTCGGCCTCCCTGGCGCTCCAGGGCTGGTACGACATCGAGCTGGACTACGACTACCTCTACACCGAGGTGTCGACGGACGGCGGCGCCAACTGGACGGCCCTCGACGGCACCGCCGACGGCAAGGCCATCCCGCGTGACGCGAGCGGCGCCCCGGCGCTGACCGACGTCTCGGGTGCGCACAAGAGCCTCGTCTACTCGCTGGACGCCTACGCGGGGAAGAAGTTCGACCTCCGCTTCCGCTACCAGACGGACGGCGGCGCGGGCGGCAAGGGCTTCACGGCCGACGCCATCACCCTCACCGCCGACGGTGCGCCCGTCTTCGCCGACAACGCCGAGAACGGTGACAACGGCTGGGTCGCCAAGGGCTTCTCGCGCGTCGGCAAGGGCTTCACGAAGGAGTACGAGCAGTACTACCTCGCGGAGAACCGCCAGTACGTCTCCTACGACGCGACCCTCAAGGTCGGCCCGTACAACTTCGGTTTCACGGGTGACAAGTCGAGCTGGGTCGAGCACTACCCGTACCAGAACGGCCTGCTGATCTGGCTGTGGGACACCTCGCAGAAGGACAACAACACCTCGGTCCACCCGGGCCAGGGTCTCGTCCTTCCGATCGACGCCCACCCGACGCCGCTGAAGTGGACGGACGGCACCCTGCTGCGCAACCGCATCCAGGCGTACGACTCCACCTTCGGCTTCGCCCGGACCGACGGCATCACGCTGCACAAGGCCGACGTCGCGGTGAAGATCAAGTCGCAGGCCGGCAACCCGGTCTTCGACGACCGCAAGGGCACGTACTGGTTCAAGGAGACCGAGCGGGCCGGTGTCCAGGTAACTGACACCAACACCAAGATCGCGGTCGTCAAGGAGCCGAAGAACGGCCAGACGATCACCGTCCAGGTGGGTCCGTCGACGAAGTAGTTCGTATCGTCGCAGGTCAAACCATGATCGGCCGTCGCCCTCTAGCGGGCGGCGGCCGATCGTGTTTAGGTGCGTCAGACGGATTTCTTATTGACAGTGGTTCACGGGGGAGTGGTCTCGGCATGCCCGGTGGAGGGTTCTGCAAGTTGCCAGGTGGGAGTGTCGTCGTCGCGATAGGGCTGCCCAGCCCGGCCGGCGACGGTGCCATGGTCCGCTTCCTGGTCCACGCCTCGAACCGGTCCCGCGCCCTGACCAGGCTGCGGAACCTGGGGCTGCGCGCGGTGTACCTCCGGGGGAACGCCGAGCCGCCGACCCCGGACGAGATCACGGCGGTGCTGCACCACCCGGAGGGCCTGCTCTGGAGATCCAACCCGGGCACGGCCCAGGAGCTGTGGCACCCGGTACGGTCCCTGCCGACCGCGAGCTGAGGGCCGTCCCGGAAGATCCCGCCCGGCTCGCGGGGCCCCGGTACGCACGAGCGCGGGACGCCCGGCGGTCAGACCGTCGGCGTCCCGGTCAGCCCGACCCCGGCGGCGCGCAGCTCGCCCAGCGCCTTCTCGGTCGTCTCCTTGGCCACCCCCGCGGTCAGGTCCAGCAGGACCTGCACCCGGAACCCCTCGCGCGCGGCGTCCAGCGCCGTGGCCCGCACACAGTGGTCGGTGGCGATCCCGACCACGTCGACCTCGCTCACCTC
The DNA here is from genome assembly GCF_050917515.1 of Streptomyces sp. JL2001. Lineage (NCBI taxonomy): Bacteria > Bacillati > Actinomycetota > Actinomycetes > Kitasatosporales > Streptomycetaceae > Streptomyces > Streptomyces sp. JL2001. Next base: position 4,849,076 of record NZ_CP169421.1, read on the forward strand.
CCGCTCCCGCAGCCATTGCGCCAGCGTCATGCCGTTCTCGTCGCGCCCCTCGAAGCCGCTGTACGCCGCCTCGTACGCGCCCTTGTCGAACACCGCCTCGATGGCGCCGGAGGCGACCGCCGGAGCGAAGTTCGGATGGAAGCCGACGCCCTCCGTGCCCGCGACGCAGTGCACGGGCCAGGAGGTGACGTAGTCCGGCTCCTGGCCCGCCGGGGCGAAGTGGTCGCCCGGGTCCACGTGGTGGTCGCGGGTCGCCACCACGTGCTGGTACGCCGCACCCGCCGCCTCGCCGACCAGGTCGGTGATGGCGGCGGCGACGTCCGCGCCCCCCGTCACCGCGAGGCTGCCGCCCTCGCAGAAGTCGTTCTGAACGTCCACAACGATCAATGCGCGGTGCATGGCGGGTGTCCTTAGCCGGTGGGTGGGAGGAGGTGTCGGCGGGTGGGGCGAGGGGCGGGTTCGAGCCTAGAGACTTCCCCGCCCCTTCGGGAGGGGGCGTTCCGTCGCGGCGCGCGCGGATCGCTACACGTACTCCGTCGGGAGCACCGGCTCGCCGCGCGACAGCTGGATCGCCGACATCGGCAGCCCGGCCCGGGCCGCGATGTGCCGCGACCTGGCCGCCTCCAGCGGTTCGCGGGCCACCACGTCGCCGCCCTTGACCAGCTCCACCAGCAGCCGGTTGTCGGCGAGCTCCGGCGGGACCGCGCCGGTGCCGATGACCTCGGTCTCGGCGATCCCGTCCGCGTCCGTCCGCCGCGCCGCCCACTTGCGACCGCCGATGGACGACTTGCCGCCCACGGACTTCTTCGCGACGGCCGTCAGCGGCGCCTTCGGGTCGGCCGAGGTGGCACGGGCGACCAGCTTGTAGACCATCGAGCAGGTCGGGTGCCCGCTGCCGGTGACCAGCTGGGTGCCGACACCGTAGGCGTCGACCGGCGCGGCGGCCAGCGAGGCGATGGCGTACTCGTCCAGGTCGGAGGTCACCACGATCTTGGTGTCACGGGCCCCCAGCTCGTCGAGCTGCGCCCGCACCCGGTGCGCCACGAGGAGCAGGTCGCCGGAGTCGATCCGTACGGCCCCGAGCTCCGGCCCGGCGACCTCGACGGCGGTGCGGACGGCCTCGGCGACGTCGAAGGTGTCGACGAGCAGGGTCGTCCCCCGGCCGAGCGAGTCGACCTGGGCGCGGAAGGCGTCCCGCTCGCTGTCGTGCAGCAGGGTGAAGGCGTGCGCGGAGGTGCCGACGGTCGGGATGCCGTAGCGGAAGCCCGCCGCCAGGTCGGAGGTGGAGTCGAAACCGCCCACGTAGGCGGCCCGGGAGGAGGCGACGGCGGCCAGCTCGTGGGTGCGCCGCGCGCCCATCTCGATCAGCCGCCGGCCGCTCGCGGCCGCCGACATCCGGGAGGCCGCGGCCGCGATGGCCGAGTCGTGGTTGAGGATCGACAGGATCACGGTCTCCAGCAGCACGCACTCGGCGAAGCTGCCCTCGACCCGCAGGATCGGCGAGCCGGGGAAGTACACCTCGCCCTCGGGGTAGCCCCAGATGTCGCCGGAGAAGCGGTAGCCCGCGAGCCACTCGAGCGTGGGCTCGTCGACGATGCCCTGTTCGCGCAGGAAGCCGAGGACGGCCGGGTCGAACCGGAAGTTCTCGACGGCGTCCAGGACGCGTCCGGTGCCGGCCACCACCCCGTAGCGCCGCCCCTCGGGCAGCCGCCGGGTGAAGACCTCGAAGACGGAGCGCCGGTCGGCGGTGCCGGCCCGGAGGGCCGCCTGGAGCATGGTCAGCTCGTACTGGTCGGTGAAGAGCGCGGTCGACGGCACGTCCACCGGGAGCCCAAGGTCCGCAGCGTTCATGTCAGCGATGCTACCCCGAATACTCGTCAGAGTGACGATTTCTAGGGACGCGCCCCTGACCCGTTTGTGCGACAGGCCACGGAGAGTGGCAGCATGGGGTGAGTGAGCGTCGCGCCTATTGAGATCGAACAGACGGAATCGGCTGAAGAGACCTTCGCCGTCGTCGAGCCGGACGTCCCGTGGGTCACCCTCGTCCACAACGACCCGGTCAACCTGATGAGCTATGTGACCTACGTCTTCCAGACGTACTTCGGTTACTCCAAGGACAAGGCGCACAAGCTGATGCTCGACGTGCACCACAAGGGCCGCGCGGTGGTCTCCAGCGGCACCCGCGAGGAGATGGAACGGGACGTGCAGGCGATGCACGGCTACGGACTGTGGGCGACCCTCACCCAGGACCGCGGCTGATGGCCGGCCGGTTCGAGGCGCTGCCCGGCGGCGGCGCGGCCGTCGCGCTCGACGAGGTCGAGGTCTCCATCCTCCGCTCCCTCGCCGTCCAGCTCATGGAGCTGATCGGACCGGGCGACGAGCCCGTCGAGGGCGAGGACCCGCTCGCCGCGCTCTTCGCCGAGGGCCCGAGCGAGCCCCCGTCCGATCCCGCCCTCAAGCGGCTCTTCCCCGACGCCTACGGCGACGCGGACGAGGAGCAGCGGGCGGCGGCGGCCGACTTCCGCCGCTACACCGAGAACGACCTGCGGGCCCGCAAGCGCGAGGACGCCCTGAAGGTCGTCCGCAGCCTGGACACCCTCACCCCGGTCGGCGAGGGCGGGGCCGTCCTCAAGCTGACGGCTGACGAGTCGCGGGCCTGGCTCGGCGCGATCAACGACCTGCGGCTGACCATCGGGACCCGCCTGGAGGTCACCGACGAGGACGGGGGAGAGGGGCTGTACCGGCTCCCGGACTCCGACCCGCGCAAGCCGATGGTGATGGCGTACCTGTGGCTGGGCGCGCTCCAGGAGTCGCTCGTCGAGACGCTGATGCCGTAGGCGCCCCCGGGGGAGCCCGCCTGGCGCGGCGCTCCCGGGCGCTCCCCGGCGGTCCATGTCCTGCCCCGGCCGCCACCGGCCGTCCCGTCGGTCCGAAGCGGGGCCGACGGGACGCTTCCGGCCCCCCGCACGAGCCTCTTCCGTTCGCTCAGCGGACGCTCAAATCCGGATAACGAATACGTCACCAAAGTGTTCTAGCTTGCCGTGTTGAGTCCTCTTCGTCCGCTTCTTCCTGTGGCGTGCGCCACAGTAGTGCCCGTCGATCGACGTTTCACGCGTGATAAATCTTCACGACCGCCCGGGGACGCCACCCCTGTCCCCGGGGGCGCTCGAGCCGGCTGACCGCCGGTAGCACTCCATTCCACATCCGGGGGGATCAGGACCTGATCCGCGGCCAGACGCAGTCGGCGCGGATCAGCATGGAGAAAGGCGCACCACCATGACCTCAGTGCAGGTCGACAAGCAGCACGACGGCACCGACGGGGCCGTGGGCGGCGGCGAGGGCTACCAGCGTGGCCTCGGCGCCCGGCAGATCCAGATGATCGCCATCGGCGGTGCCATCGGCACCGGACTCTTCCTCGGCGCGGGCAAGGCCATCTCCAAGGCCGGCCCCAGCCTGATCCTGGCCTACGCCATCGCGGGCCTGGTCATCTTCTTCATCATGCGGGCCCTGGGCGAACTGCTCATGTACCGCCCGGTGTCGGGCTCCTTCTCGGAGTACGCCCGCGAGTTCGTCGGCCCCTTCTGGGGGTACGTGACCGGCTGGACGTACTGGCTCTTCTGGGTCGTCACCGGCATCACCGAGGTCACCGCGGCCGCCAAGTACATGGCGTTCTGGACACACGGGAGTTTCCCGCAGTGGGCCTTCGCGCTGATCTTCACCGTCATCCTCTACGGCGCGAACCTGATCTCCGTGAAGCTCTTCGGTGAGCTCGAGTTCTGGTTCTCGATGGTCAAGGTCACCGCGATCGTCGGCATGATCCTCATCTGCGCCGGCATCCTCACCATCGGCTTCTCCGACGCGGCCGAGACCGCCTCCGTGGCGAACCTCTGGAACGACGGCGGCTTCTTCCCCAAGGGCCTCGGCGGCACGCTGATGACCCTGCAGATCGTGATGTTCGCCTTCCTCGCGGTCGAGCTGGTCGGCGTCACCGCCGGCGAGTCCAAGGACCCCAAGACCGTCCTGCCCAAGGCGATCAACACCGTCCCGTGGCGCATCGCCGTCTTCTACGTCGGCGCCCTCATCATGATCCTCTCGGTCGTGCCGTGGTCGGAGTTCCAGCCGGGCGTCTCCCCGTTCGTCGCCGCCTTCGAGAAGATGGGCCTCGGCATCGGCGCCGCCATCGTCAACTTCGTGGTGCTGACCGCCGCCCTGTCGTCCTGCAACTCGGGCATGTACTCCACCGGCCGGATGCTGCGCGACCTCGCGCTGAACGGCCAGGGGCCGAAGTTCCTCACCAAGCTCACCGCCAACGGCGTCCCGCTGCTCGGCACGACGGTCTCCGCCGCGCTGATGCTGGTCGGCGTGTGGATCAACTACGTGGCGCCGGGCAAGGCCTTCGACTACGTCGTCTCCTTCGCCACCATCTCCGGCATGTGGGCCTGGATCATGATCCTGGTCTGCCAGATCCGCTACCGCGCCAAGGCGAACCGCGGCGAGCTGCCCGAGTCCGGCTTCAAGGCCCCGGGCGCCCCGTTCACCAGCTGGTTCGCGCTCGCCTTCATCGGCATGGTCATCGTGATGATGGGAATCGACCCCGACTCCCGCGTCGCGCTGTGGCCCGGCGCGCCGGTGTGGGCCCTGATCATGGGCGTCTCGTACCTCGTGCTGAAGGCCCGCAACCCGCAGGGCGCGGCGTTCGTCAAGCGCTCCTGATCTCCGCCGTCTCGGCATTCGGGCCGTCGCGTACCACTCCTCGGTACGCGGCGGCCCGCCCGCTTATCCTGTCGACCATGCTGACCATCACCCGGGCCCTGTACGACCAGATCGTGGAACACTCCCGCGCGGACCACCCCGACGAGGCCTGCGGCGTGGTCGCGGGCCCGGCCGGCACCGGCCGCCCCGAGCGCTTCATCCCGATGCTGAACGCCGCGCGCTCGCCCACGTTCTACGAGTTCGACTCGGCCGACCTGCTGAAGCTGTACCGCGAGATGGACGACCGGGACGAGGAGCCCGTGGTCATCTACCACTCGCACACGGCGACCGAGGCCTACCCGTCCCGCACGGACATCTCCTACGCGAACGAGCCCGCCGCCCACTACGTGCTCGTCTCCACCGCGGACACGGACGACGCCGGCCCCTTCCAGTTCCGCTCCTTCACCATCGTCGAAGGCGTCGTCACCGAGGAAGAGGTCCAGGTCGTCGAGGCGTACGCGCAGACCCCCGGAGCCTGAAGCGCCTCAGCCCTCCGCACGCCGACGACGTGATGAGAGACTGACCGGACATCAGGGCGGCAGGACCCAGGAAGCCGGTGCGAATCCGGCACGGTCCCGCCACTGTGACCGGCTCCCGCCCCGGGAGCCGGAAGCCAGGAACTGACCTGCCGCCTTCTCACCACCGACCGGGGACGTGGAAATCCCCGTCAGGAGGCACGTCCGTGTTGACCCGGCGCCGTTCACCGCTGCCCGCCCTCGTCCTTCTCCCGCTGCTCGCCGCCTGCTCCGCGCCCGCCGCGCAGCAGCCCCCGGACCCGAAGGCCGCCCCGGGATTCCCCTACACCGTCGCCAACTGCGGTGTGCAGACCACCTACCAGGCCCCGCCGCGACGTGCCGTGACGATGAACCAGCACGTCACCGAGGTCATGCTGGCCCTCGGCCTGGAGAAGTCCCTCGTCGGCACCGCCTACCTCGACGACCGCGTCCTGCCCGCCTACAAGAAGGCGTACGACTCCGTCCCGGTGCTCGCGAAGGAGTACCCGTCGAAGGAGGCGCTGCTCGCCGCCGGCCCCGACTTCGTGTACGGCGGCTACGCCTCCGCCTTCGACGCCAAGGCCGGCCGCGGCCGCGACGACCTCAAGGCCGCGGGCATCAGCACCCGGCTGAACACGGAGTACTGCCCCTCCGGCGCCTCCTCGCTCACCGACCTCTACCGGGAGGTCGACGAGGTCGCCCGCACCTTCGGCGTCCCCGAACGCGGCCGGAAGTGGACCGCCGAGGCCCGCAAGACCGTCGCCGCCACCGAACGCCGCCTGAAGGACGTGCCCCCCGTCTCCGTCTTCGTCTACGACAGCGGCGACAAGACCGCGTTCACGGCCGGCGGCACCGGCATCGGCAACGAACTGATCACCCGCGCCGGCGGCCGCAACGTCTTCGCCGACCTCGCCAAGCCCTTCGGCGACGCGACCTGGGAACAGGTCGTCGCCCGCCGGCCCGACGTGATCGTCATCTACGACTACGGCTCCACCACCGTCGAACAGAAGAAGAAGCGCCTGCTGGAGGACCCCGCCCTCCGCGACGTCCCGGCGATCAGGAACCAGCGCTTCGCCGTCATGCCGCTCTCGGACACGGTCCTCGGCGTCCGCGTCCCCGCCGCCGTCGACAAGCTCGCCGCCCAGCTCCACCCGGACCGGTGACCGCGCCCCCGAAGGGGGACGCCCGGCAGCCCGCGCACCCGCCCCTCCGGGTGGGCGCGCGGGCCGCCGCACGCCCACCCGCCGCCGCCCCCGTCCCGTACGGGCTCGTCGTCGCCGGCCTCCTCGCCGCCCTCGCGTGCGCCGTCGTCGCCGGGGTCGCGCTCGGATCCGTGACCATCCCCGTCGCCGAGGTCACCCGCATCCTCACCGGCGACGCCGCCCCGTCCCCGTTCCGCACCATCGTCCTCGACGTCCGGCTGCCCCGCGTCCTGCTCGGCGCGGTCGTCGGCGCCGGCCTCGCCGTCGTCGGCACCGTCCTGCAGGCACTGGTCCGCAACCGCCTCGCCGACCCCTTCCTCCTCGGGATCTCCTCCGGGGCGTCCACCGGCGCCGTCCTCGTCCTGGTCCTCGGCATCGGCAGCGGCGCCGGCATCACCTCGACGCTCGCCCTGCCCGCCGGCGCCTTCGCCGGCGCCCTGCTCGCCCTGGTCCTCGTCTACGCGCTGGCCCGCCGCGGCTCCACCATGACCGGAGCCCGGCTCGTCCTCGCCGGCGTCGCCGTCTCCTACATCCTGTCCGCGCTGACCACCCTGCTCCTGGTGCTCGCCGGGCGGCCCGAGCACTTCCAGGAGGCGATGTTCTGGTCCCTCGGCGGCCTCGGCAGCGCCCGCTGGGACACCCTCCTGCTGCCCGCCGCCGCCCTCGCCGTCGGCGTCGGCGCGCTGCTCACCCTCGCCCGCCCGCTCGACCTCCTCCTCGTCGGCGAGGAGGGCGCGACCGTCCTCGGCCTGGACACGGCCCGCTTCCGCGCCGCCGTCTTCGTCCTGGCCTCGCTCGTCACCGCCGTCATGGTCGCGGCCAGCGGAGCCGTCGGCTTCGTCGGGCTGATGGTCCCCCACGCCGCCCGGATGGCCGTCGGCGCCCCGCACCGCCGCCTCCTCCCGGTGGCCGCGCTCGGCGGCGCGCTCGCCCTGGTCCTCGCCGACCTCGCCGCCCGGACCGTCGCCGCGCCCCAGGACATCCCCGTCGGCGTCCTCACCGCCCTCACCGGCGGCCCGTTCTTCCTCTGGCTGATGCGCCGCCGCCCGGAAGGGAGCCCGCTGTGACCGAACTGCGCACCGAGGCACTGTCGTACGGGACACGGCTGCGGGCCGTCGACGTACACGCCCGCCCCGGCGAGACCGTCGGCCTCGTCGGCCCCAACGGCAGCGGCAAGACCACCCTCCTGCGCTGCGTCTACGGCACCCTGCGGCCCACCTCGGGCCGGGCGCTGCTCGACGGCGACGACCTGCACGCCCTCACCCCGAAGGCCCGCGCCCGCCGGATCGCCACCGTCCCGCAGGACGCCTCGACCGAGTTCGAGCTGACCGTCCGTGAACTCGTCGCCCTCGGCCGCTCCCCGCACAAGCGCTTCTGGGAGGGCGACACCGGCGACGACCTGGAACGGGCCGAGGCCGCCCTCGCCCGGGTCGGCATCGCGGACCTCGCGCAGCGCCCGTACCCCGGCCTCTCCGGCGGCGAACGCCAGCGGGCCCTGGTCGCCAGGGCCCTCGTCCAGGACCCCGCCCTGCTGGTCCTCGACGAGCCGACCAACCACCTCGACATCCGCTACCAGCTGGAAGTCCTCTCGCTCGTACGCGACTTGGGCACCACCAACCTGCTCGCCCTGCACGACCTCAACCTCGCCGCGGCCTACTGCGACCGGCTCTACGTCCTGCAGGACGGCCGGATCGTCACCCACGGGCCGCCCGCGGAGGTCCTCACCCCCGGCCTGCTCGCGGGCGTCTACGGCGTGGACGCCGAGGTCGTCCCGCACCCCGTCACCGGCACCCCGACCGTCCTCTACCTCCCGGCCGGGCACCCCGCGTCCACCAGCCGAGCATGAGATGTCCGTCATGTGAGATCACATTCCGGAACCCGGACCGGGAATCGATACGATGACCGCATGGTTTCCCATGACGTGAGCGAACAGACGCCGGGCACACACCTGCCCGCCCCGGTCGCTGACGCTCCCTTCGCCTCCGCGTTCCTCGGAGTCTTCGGAGGCGGAGCGGCGCGACTGCACGTCGACCTGTGCCGCGTCGCCGGCGCGACCTGTACGTCCCGCGCTGCGCTCTGACCCGACGAGAACCCGGCCCGAGCGCACATCCCCGCACCACCCCCTCCGCGCGGGGGCCCCAGCCGCGCGCCCACCACGCCCGTTCCCGACAGGAGCCCACGCCATGGCCATCGAGGTCCGCATCCCGACCATCCTCCGCACCTACACCGACGGCGCCAAGGCCGTCGAGGGCAGCGGTGAGACCCTCGCCGAGCTCTTCGCCGACCTGGAGTCCCGCCACACCGGGATCGAGGCCCGCATCGTGGACGGCGGCACCCTGCGCCGCTTCGTCAACGTCTACCTGAACGACGAGGACGTCCGCTTCCTGGACGGCATCGACACCAAGCTCACCGACGGCGACAACGTCACGATCCTGCCGGCCGTCGCCGGCGGCATGGTCTGATCCACATGCGTTACGACTCCCCGCTGGCGGCCGTCGGCAACACGCCGCTGGTCCGCCTGCCCCGGCTCTCGCCCTCGGACGACGTCCGCATCTGGGCGAAGCTGGAGGACCGCAACCCCACCGGCTCCGTCAAGGACCGCCCCGCGCTCCACATGATCGAGCAGGCGGAGAAGGCGGGCCGGCTCACCCCCGGCTGCACGATCCTCGAACCGACCTCGGGGAACACGGGGATCTCCCTGGCCATGGCGGCGAAGCTCAAGGGCTACAAGATCGTCTGCGTCATGCCGGAGAACACCAGCGAGGAGCGCCGACAGCTGCTCGCCATGTGGGGTGCCGAGATCATCTCGTCCCCCGCGGCGGGCGGGTCGAACACGGCGGTACGGGTCGCCAAGGAACTCGCGGCCGAGAACCCCACCTGGGTGATGCTCTACCAGTACGGGAACCCGGACAACGCGGGCGCCCACTACGCCACCACCGGCCCCGAGATCCTCGCCGACCTGCCGTCCATCACCCACTTCGTGGCCGGCCTCGGCACCACCGGCACCCTCATGGGCGTCGGCCGCTACCTCCGCGAACACAAGCCGGACGTCAAGATCGTCGCCGCCGAGCCGCGCTACGACGACCTGGTCTACGGCCTGCGGAACCTGGACGAGGGCTTCGTGCCGGAGCTCTACGACGCCTCCGTCCTCACCACCCGCTTCTCGGTCGGCTCGGCCGACGCCGTGACCCGGACCCGGGACCTCCTCCAGCAGGAGGGCATCTTCGCCGGCGTCTCGACCGGCGCCGCCCTCCACGCGGCCATCGGCGTCGGCCGCAAGGCGCTCAAGGCCGGCGAGAGCGCCGACATCGCCTTCGTCGTCGCGGACGGCGGCTGGAAGTACCTCTCGACCGGCCTCTACACGGCGGCGACGACCGAAGAGGCCATCGAGACCGTCCAGGGCCAGCTCTGGGCCTGAGCCCCACCCGCACCCCCCGTCACGAGAGATGGCGGACCTGGTCCCAGACCACCGGGTCCGCCGTTCCCACTCTCCGGCGGAAACCGCCCACCGCGACCTGACGCAGCTCGTCCGTCTCCAGGAAGCTCGGCCGCCCCCGCGCGTCACCCACCGCACCCGGCGGCAGCGCGATCACACCGGGCCGCTCGTCGTGGTACTTGCTCGTGATCTTCGCGACCAGCGCCCGGTCGCCCTTCAGCGACAGCACCAGACACGGCCGGTCCTTCGAACCGGGCCCGTCCTCGTAGGGCACCTCCGCCCACCAGATCTCCCCCGGCCGGGGAAGCGAACCGGGCCGGCGCCCCGGCGCCCTGCCCGGCGGCCGGCCCCGCCCACCGGGACCCCGCCCACCGGGACCCCGCGCACCGGGACCCCGCGCACCGGGACGCCGGGCCGCGCGCCTGCGGCCGTCCGCCAGCGCCACGGCCAGTCCGATCACCAGAACGGCGACCAGCGCCGGCCACCAGGACATGTCCATACCGCATGACGTTACCGGCGGCCCGTCTCCCGCGCCCTGCCGCCCCAGGTCCATCCGAACCGGTGACAGCGCCCGTGAGTTCGCACACAACGCACCACTGCGGAGGAGCGACGGGCACTCACGCACCGTACGCTCGACAGATCGCACGACCTCCCCCTCAGCGACTGTCCCGCACCCGTCCACGGACGCCCTTCCACGGAGGTTCACGCTCCATGAAGCTCACCGTCGTCGGCTGCTCCGGGTCGTTCCCGTCCGCGGATTCGGCCTGTTCGAGCTACCTCGTCGAGGCCGACGGCTTCCGGTTGCTTCTCGACATGGGCAACGGCGCCCTGGGCGAGCTGCAACGCCACATCGGTCTGTACGACCTCGACGCCATCTTCCTCAGCCACCTCCACGCCGACCACTGCATCGACATGTGCGGCTACTTCGTCGCCCGCTACTACCGCCACGACGGCGGCCGCTGCGACGCGATCCCGGTCTTCGCCCCCGAGGGCGCCGAGCAGCGCCTGACCACCGCGTACGCCGACACCCCCTCGGACAAGGCGATGAGCGAGGTCTTCGACTTCCGGACCCTGACCTCGGGCTCCTTCGACCTCGGCCCGTTCCGGGTGCGCACGGAGAAGGTCGTCCACCCCGTCGACGCGTTCGGCATCCGCCTGGAGCACGAGGGCCGCTCCCTCACCTACTCCGGTGACACGGGCGTCTGCGACGCGCTCCACGAACTCGCGGACGGCACGGACCTGTTCCTGTGCGAGGCCTCCTTCACCCACGGCAAGGAGGACATCCCGGCGCTCCACCTGAACGGCCGGGAAGCGGGCGCCGAGGCGGCCCGCTCCTCGGTGGGCCGGCTGGTGCTCACCCACATCCCGCCGTGGACGGACGGGGAGCTGAACCTGGCGGACGCGCGGGCGGTCTTCTCCGGCCCGGTGGAGCTGGCGCACCCGGGCGCGGTCTACGAGCTCTGATCCCGCGGCCCTCCGCGCCGGCCCCGCACACGGCCCGCGGCGGAGCGGCGGGTGCGGCGACCGGCGCGCACGGAACGGCGAGGCCGGGCACAGGACGGCGAAGGCCCCCGGGACCAGGACGGTTCCGGGGGCCTTCGTACGAGGTCACGCGAGGCCTACGCCTTGGTGAGGTCCTCGACCTCCTCGTCGGGCTCGCGGCCCGGCGTCGGCAGGTTGAACTTCTGGATCGCGAAGCGGAAGACCACGTAGTAGACCACCGCGAAGACCAGACCGATCGGGATGATCATCCACGGCTTGGTGGCGAGGTTCCAGTTCAGGCCGTAGTCGATGAGGCCGGCGGAGAAGGTGAAGCCGGCGTGCACGCCCAGGGCCCAGGTGACGGCCATCGATATCGCGGTCAGCACGGCGTGGATCGCGTAGAGGGCCGGCGCGATGAACATGAACGAGAACTCGATCGGCTCGGTCACACCGGTGACGAAGGAGGTCAGCGCGAGGGAGACCATCATGCCCATGACGGCCTTGCGGCGCTCCGGGCGGGCGGAGTGCGCGATGGCCAGGGCGGCGGCCGGGAGGCCGAACATCATGATCGGGAAGAAGCCGGACATGAACAGACCGGCGCTCGGGTCACCCGCGAAGAAGCGGTTCAGGTCGCCGTGGACGACCTCGCCGGCGGCGTTGGTGAAGTCGCCGATCTGGAACCAGGAGACGGTGTTCACGAACTGGTGCATGCCGACCGGGATCAGCGCGCGGTTGATGAGGCCGAAGAGGCCGGCGCCGCCGGAGCCGAGGCCCGTCATCCACTCGCCGAAGCTGGAGATGCCGTTGCCGATGGGCTCCCAGACCAGGCCGAACAGGACGCCGACGGCGGTGCCGACGAAGGCCATGATGATCGGGACGAGGCGGCGGCCGTTGAAGAAGCCGAGCCAGTCGACCAGCTTGGTGCGGTGGTACCGCTGCCACAGCACCGCGGCCAGCAGACCCATGAGGATGCCGCCGAGGACACCCGGGTTGTTGAAGGTCGCCGCGACGTCGACGCCCTTGTTCTCGGTCGTGTTGACCACGGCCTCGGTCACCGGGAACGCCTTCAGGACGTTCGCGTAGACGAGGAAGCCCACCAGCGCGGCGAGCGCGGTGGAGCCGTCGGCCTTCTTGGCGAAGCCGATGGCCACGCCGATGCAGAAGAGCATCGGCAGGTTGTCGAAGACCGCGCCGCCTGCGGTGGCGAACACCGAGGCGACCTTGTCCCAGCCGAGGCCGTCGGCGCCGAAGACGTCCGGCTGGCCGAGGCGGAGCAGCAGACCGGCAGCCGGCAGCACGGCGATCGGCAGCTGCAGGCTGCGACCGACCTTCTGCAGGCCCTGGAACAGGCCGGATCCGCGCTTCTTCGCGGGAGCGGCGGCCTGGGCGGTGGCCGTACTCATCAACTTCCTCCAGTAAGGCAAGGCGCCGCCAGAGGACAGTGAAAGGGGGCGACGGCGGCGTCTCGTGGAACGCGGTGGTCTGGACCGCGTGGTCTACACCAATGAGTGGTGTAGACCAGTTGTAGCACGTGTGACTTAGATAAGGAACCTTCGAATTTTGTGGGCTGAGCCATAGCCGGACATGGACGGCAAAAGGCCCCCGGACCATGAGGTCCGGGGGCCTGGCGCGGCTCCGCGAAAGGGGACGAAAGCCCCGGCTCCGCAGGGGGAGGCGGCCCCTACGCCTTGGTCACGTCCTGCTCCATCTGCTCCGCCACCTCATCCGGCTCGCGGCCGGGCGTCGGCAGGTCGAACTTGGTGATCGCGAAGCGGAAGATCACGTAGTACACGGCCGCGAACGCGAGACCGATCGGAATGATCAGCCAGGGCTTCGTCGCGAGATTCCAGTTGATCACGTAGTCGATCAGACCGGCCGAGAAGCTGAAGCCGTCCCTCACGCCGAACGCCCAGGTCACGGCCATCGAGACGCCCGTGAGGACGGCGTGGATCGCGTACAGCGCCGGCGCGATGAAGAGGAACGAGTACTCGATCGGCTCGGTGATGCCGGTGACGAACGACGTCAGCGCCACCGAGAGCATCAGGCCGCCGACCTCCTTGCGGCGGTGCGGCCGCGCGCAGTGCGTGATCGCCAGCGCCGCCGCCGGCAGGGCGAACATCATGATCGGGAAGAAGCCCGTCAGGAACTGACCGGCGTCCGGGTCGCCGGCCAGGAACATGGGGATGTCGCCGTGGACCGTCGTGCCGTCCGGCTTGGTGTACGTGCCGAACTGGAACCAGATCGGCACGTTGAGGAACTGGTGCAGGCCGATCACCAGCAGCGCGCGGTTCGCCAGACCGAAGATCCCCGAACCCCACGAACCGAGGCCCACCAGCCAGTCGCTGAAGTTCTCCAGCCCGTCGCCGATCGGCGGCCACACCCACAGACACAGCGACGCGAAGGCGATCGCCACGAACGTCATGATGATCGGCACCAGCCGGCGGCCGTTGAAGAAGCCCAGCCAGTCCACCAGCCTCACCCGGTGGTACCGCTGCCAGAACCACGCCGCGAGCAGTCCGATGACGATGCCGCCGAAGACACCCGGATTCTGGTACGTGTACCCGCTGAACGCCTGCTCGGGAGCGAGGCAGCCGCCGTTGATGTCCACCGTGCCCTCCGGGCACGTCTCGGGGAACTGGCGCAGCACGTTGTAGTAGACGAGGAAGCCGACCGTCGCCGCGAGCGCGGTCGAGCCGTCCGCCTTCTTGGCCATGCCGATCGCCACGCCGATGCAGAACAGCAGGGGCAGGCCCAGGTTGCCGTCGAGCAGCGCGCCGCCCGCGCCCGCCATCACCTTGGCGACGTTGTCCCAGCCCAGGCCGTCGGCGCCGAACACGTCGGGCTGACCGAGGCGGTTCAGGATGCCGGCCGCCGGGAGCACGGCGATGGGCAGCTGCAGGCTGCGGCCCATCTTCTGGAGCCCCTGGAAGGCGCTGCCCCAGAACGGCTTCCTCGCAGGTGCTGGTGCTGCGGCGCTGTCGCTGCTCATCCGCATCCTCCCTCGGCCGGAACCGGTCGCCCCGACGGTCGTTGCACACTGGTGTAGACCAGTTGCGATAGGCTCTCGGAGCCCGCTGCGGGCAGGGCGCCGGTGATCGTCATCATTCGGTAGAAGGCGGTTGCCCGCTCGCGAAGTTGGGCCAACCGTGGGTTACCGTGACAAAGCGGACCTTCGGTGCGCCGAGACTCACGTTCTCCGAACGGAACGGACAGGGAGAAACACATGGCCAGCAAGGCTGAGAAGATCGTCGCCGGGCTCGGCGGCATCGACAACATCGAAGAGGTCGAGGGCTGCATCACCCGACTCCGCACCGAGGTCATCGACCCCACCAAGGTCGACGAAGCCGCACTCAAGGCAGCCGGCGCCCACGGCGTCGTCAAGATGGGCACCGCGATCCAGGTCGTCATCGGCACCGACGCCGACCCCATCGCCGCCGACATCGAAGACATGATGTGACACCCGCTCACCACCGAGCCGAGCCCACCCGAGCCCAGCCCGCACCCCACGCCGGCCCCCCTCGCACCGCTCACCCGCTCACCTGAAAGAGGGCCCGCTCCCACACCGGAACGGGCCCTCCTTCCTGTGCGGCTAGGCTCCCCCCATGTCTCGAATCGACGGCCGTACCCCCGAACAGCTCCGCCCCGTCACCATCGAACGCGGATGGAGCAAGCACGCCGAGGGCTCCGTCCTCATCTCCTTCGGTGACACCAAGGTCTTCTGCACCGCCTCCGTCACCGAAGGCGTCCCGCGCTGGCGCAAGGGCAGCGGCGAAGGCTGGATCACCGGCGAGTACTCCATGCTCCCCCGCGCCACCAACACCCGCGGCGACCGCGAATCCGTCCGCGGCAAGATCGGCGGCCGCACCCACGAGATCTCCCGCCTCATCGGCCGCTCCCTGCGCGCCGTCGTCGACTACAAAGCCCTCGGCGAGAACACCATCGTCCTCGACTGCGACGTCCTCCAGGCCGACGGCGGCACCCGCACCGCCGCCATCACCGGCGCCTACGTCGCCCTCGCCGACGCCATCACCTGGGCCCAGGCCAAGAAGCTCGTCAAGCCCGGCCGCAAGCCCCTCACCGGCACCGTCGCCGCCGTCTCCGTCGGCATCGTCGACGGCACCCCCCTCCTCGACCTCCGCTACGAAGAGGACGTCCGCGCCGAGACCGACATGAACGTCGTCTGCACCGGCGACGGCCGCTTCGTCGAAGTCCAGGGCACCGCCGAAGCCGAGCCCTTCGACCGCAAGGAACTCAACGCCCTCCTCGACCTCGCCTCCGGCGGCTGCGCCGAACTCGCCGAGATCCAGCGCCAGGCACTCGAAGGAACTCTCTGAGCCACGAAGGCGTCATTGACAACACGGGCGCACGGCCAGAACCGTGCGCCCGTTCCGTACCCAGGGGAGGACCCGACTTGAAGCGCCGACTCGCACTCGCCGTGGCCACAGCCGCCGCACTCACCAGCCTCGTCGGCTGCGGAGCCCTCGACAAGGCACTGGACTGCGTCCAGACCGCCGACGCGATCGCCACCAGCGTCGACAAGCTCCAGCAGGCCGTCTCGAACGCCTCCAACGACCCCACCCAGCTCAACGAGGCGCTCAACGACATATCCACCGAACTCGGCAACCTCAAGGACACCACCGACAACGCCGACCTCTCCAAGGCCGTCGACGACCTCACCAAGGGCGTCGACTCCGTCCGCACCGCCGTCAACAACGGCGACACCACCCCGGACATCAAGCCCATCACCGACGCCGCCACCGAGATCGGCAAGGTCTGCACCCCCGGTTAGCCCACGAACCACCGCGGGCGGCCCGGACCCGATAATCGAGGACATGACCCGCCTCATCCTCGCCACCCGCAACGCCGGGAAGATCACCGAACTCCACGCGATCCTCGCCGACGCAGGACTCACCCACGAACTCGTCGGCGCGGACGCGTACCCGGAGATCCCCGACACCAAGGAGACCGGCGTCACCTTCGCCGAGAACGCCCTCCTCAAGGCCCACGCCCTCGCCCAGGCCACCGGCCTGCCCGCCGTCGCCGACGACTCCGGCCTCTGCGTCGACGTCCTCAACGGCGCCCCCGGCATCTTCTCCGCCCGCTGGGCCGGCACCCACGGCGACGACCGCGCCAACCTCGACCTGCTCCTCGCCCAGATCGCCGACATCGACACCCCCCACCGCGGCGCCCACTTCGCCTGCGCGGCCGCGCTCGCCCTCCCGGACGGCACGGAACGCGTCGTCGAGGGCACGATGCCCGGCACCCTGCGCTTCGCCCCGGTCGGCACGAACGGCTTCGGCTACGACCCGATCCTCCAGCCGGAGGGCCACGAGGTGACCTGCGCGCAGCTGACGCCGGCGGAGAAGAACGCGATCAGCCACCGCGGCAAGGCGTTCCGGGCGCTGGTGCCGGTGGTGCGGGAGTTGTTGGGCTGAGGGGGGTGCGGAAAAGGCCGCGACCTTCGAACCTGGGATTCGAAGGTCGCGATGGGTGCGGTCGGAGGGATTCGAACCCTCACGGGTGTTACCCCACTGGGACCTAAACCCAGAGTGTCTGCCATTCCACCACGACCGCTCGCCGCCTGCCATGGTAGCGGGCACCCGCCCGCGGCCGCCCGGGTGTTGTTACCGGGCGGTCCGCCGGCCGCCTCCCCGGCACCAGGTGCTCGTGATCGCGTGGCAGTTCGGGCAGAGGAGCCGCAGGTTGTCGGCGCGGTCGTCACTCCAGTCGCCGTTGATGTGGTCGACCTCCAGAGTCATCGGCCTTCCGTGCCACACCGGGCCGGTGCCGCAGTGCGCGCATCGCTCCGGGACCCCGAGCTCGGCAAGAGCGCGGCGCAGGTGGGACGACCGGGTCCTGCGCCTGCCCTCGTGCTTCACCAGCATGCTCCCGGCGCCGAGACGTGGCGTGGTGCCCGGCCCGCCGCGCCGGTGCGCCACCCCCAGGAAGTGCCCGGTGGCCAGGCCGTCTTCGGCGATCCACCGTTTCAGGGTCGCCCGCTGGTGGGTGTTGTCCGGTCGGCCGAGGAGCCGCAGAGCGCCCGCCAGAGAGACGGAGCGGGCGACGGCGTCGCGGAGTTCCTCCGCCGAGGGGCGGGATCCGCGCTTCCGGTAGCCGCTGCGGCGGAGGTGGGAGGCGTCGATGCCGTGGTATGCGAAACGGCGCCACAGGTAGCCGCGCAACTGTCCGTACGGACGGGTGCCGAAGAAGGCGATGACCTCGTCGATGTCCCGGCACCGCGCGGCGGCTTCGAGCAGCCGTTCACGGGTGTAGCGGATCGGCTCGCTCACGAAGTCACGCTCCGGGTCCGGCGCTTGCCTCGTCCTCGATAGGTGTCCGTCGTCGAGTGGCAGTTGGGGCAGAGCAGCCGCAGGTTCTCGACCCGGTTGTTGCGCCAGTCTCCGTCGGCGTGGTCGACCTCCAGGGGGAGCGGGTGTCCCTGCCACAGGGGCCCGGTTCCGCAGAGCGCGCAGCGCTCCGCGACGCCCAGCGCCGTGAGGGCGTGCTTGAGGCGCCTGCTCGACACCCGTCCCGCGTCCGGAGCCTGCTCCCCGAGCATCGGCTCCGGCACCCGGCGACGGGGCACGGGAGCCCCGGACGGAGTCCCGAAGTGCGAGGTGTCGATGCCGTACCGCTTGATCCGCCGACTGATGTGGGCGTGATGGCCGCCCACGACGTCGAGCCCCAGTCGCCGCAGCACGTCGCAGACGCTGGTCGACGCCGCGACCACCGGCTCCAGCACCTCCCGCGTCCACCGCACCCCCTCCCGCTCGAAGTGCGAGGTGTCGACCCCGAGTCGGCGCATGCGGTCGTGGACGTACCGGCGCGAGGTGCTCCCGGGGTCCACCCCCAGCTTCTCCAGCGCCTCCGACAGCGTGCGGGACGACGCGGCCGCCCTCGTCAGGCGCTCCCGTGTGTACGGACTCACCGGCATCCCGGCTCCCCTCCGGTGCTCCGGCCACCTGTTCGTGGCCTCGTACGGAGTAACGAGCCGAATATCGGACGGTCACGTCGGGAACGCGCCGCGGCCCGCCCCGCCGGGTGGGCGGTGCGGGCCGTCGGGTGGGGCGGTGGCCGGTGGCCGGGGTCAGATGCCGAGGTCCTTGATGATCTTGGCGACGTGGCCGGTGGCCTTCACGTTGTACAGCGCCCGCTCGACCTTGCCCTCCTCGTCGACGACGACCGTCGAGCGGATGACGCCCGTGACCGTCTTGCCGTACAGCTTCTTCTCGCCGAAGGCGCCGTACGCCTCCAGGACCGTCTTCTCCGGGTCGCCGACCAGCGTGACCTTGAGGGACTCCTGCTCGCGGAACTTCGCGAGCTTCGCCGGCTTGTCCGGGGACACGCCGATGACGTCGTAGCCGGCGCCGGCCAGCAGGTCGAGGTTGTCGGTGAAGTCGCAGGCCTGCTTCGTGCAGCCCGGGGTGAGCGCGGCCGGGTAGAAGTAGACGATCACCTTCCGGCCCTTGTGGTCCGCGAGCGAGACCTCGTTGCCGTCCGCGTCGGGCAGCGTGAAGGCGGGGGCGGTGTCACCGGGCTGAAGTCGCTCGCTCATGGCTCTCCTCGGAGTATGTACGCGTACACGACCGAGCCTAATGGGGGCCTGGGACGGACCAGGGGCCGCGAAGCTGAGAGACTGTCCGTCAACGACCGATTACGACTACGGAGGCAGCGCGGTGTCGGACGCCAGGACCCCTGCGCAGATCGAGGCGGACATCGTCCGCCGGCGCGACCAGCTTGCCGTCACTCTCGACGAGATCGGCATTCGGGTGCACCCGAAGACGATCATCGGCGACGCCAAGGCGAAGGTGACCTCCACGGTCGACCACACCGCCGGCCGCGCGTTCGCCGCCGTGAACCGGACGGTGTCCGGAGTGAAGGCCCGCTTCACCTACGAGGACGGTCAGCCGCGGCTGGAGCGGGTGGTGCCGGTGGCGCTGGTCGCCGTGGCACTCGTCGGCCTGCTCGCGGCCTCGTCCCGCAGGCACAAGGGATGACCCCTCCCGAGTACGGGCGACACGCCCGGGCGGGTAGGTTCGAGTCGTGAGCGAGAACACCCACGACAAGTTGCCCATCCGGATGCTCCATGACCGCGTCCTGGTCCGGACCGACTCTCCCGAGGGGGAGCGGCGGTCGGGCGGCGGCATCCTGATCCCGGCCACGGCCGCGGTCGGCCGCCGGCTGGCCTGGGCCGAGGTGGTCGCGGTCGGCCAGAACGTCCGTACGGTCGAGATCGGCGACCGGGTCCTGTACGACCCCGAGGACCGTGCCGAGGTCGAGGTGCGGGGCATCGCGTACGTCCTGATGCGGGAGCGCGACCTGCACGCGGTGGCCGCGGACCGGTTCGAGGGGTCCACGGACTCGACGGGCCTGTACCTGTAGGCCGGGCACCGCGGGCCGGCGTCCCGTCCGGGGGCCGGCTCCTCGCGGGCCGGTGCCGTGCGACCCGGGTCCTGCGGGGCCGGGGTCGGCTTCGCCGTAAGGCCTGGTGACCGTTGTCACCAGGCCTTTTGTCTGCTTCTTGCTAGGCTGGAGCCACCCGACGAGACGCGCCGTACCGGGCCTCGTGTGCTCTGTTCGCACGATACGCAAAGACGACGCACCCCTGTTGATACGTCTCGCGGAGGTTCGTCGTCATGGCCTGGGTCCTTCTCATCGTGGCCGGTCTGCTCGAGGTCGGCTGGTCGATCGGCATGAAGTACACCGACGGGTTCACGCGGCTGGGTCCCAGCCTGCTCACCGGCGCCGGGATCGTCGCCTCGATGGTGCTGCTGTCGCAGGCCGCCAAGACGCTGCCGATCGGTACGGCGTACGGCGTCTGGGTCGGTATCGGCGCGGCCGGTGCGGCGGTGCTCGGCATGGTGGTGCTGGGTGAGCCGGCGACCGCCGCCCGGATCTTCTTCGTCTGTCTGCTGCTGGTCGCCGTCGTGGGGCTGAAGGCGACCTCGGGACATTAGGTCCTGTCCGGGCGATCTTCTCGGGCCCGCGACGACGGCTGCGGCACCTCGCGGCGTTGTCGGAGTCGCCCGAGTACGCCCAGTACGAGGGCGATCCTCCGGCTTGCGATGCACCACATCCGACGCCGCGGCCGGTCCTCGAAGATCGCCCGGACAGGACCTAGGTCCGAACGGCTCCTCGGGCCTGCCCGGCCGGATGGTCCCGCCCGGTCGGGGGTTTCCGCGTGGTTCGGCCGTCACCCGCCCGGCGGTGCCGGGAGTGGGGGCGGTGGGGGTGCCTGGGGTGGCTGGAGCGTGTCCTGGGTGGAGCCGGCGGTGCGGGGCGGCCGGGTGTCCGTGTTCGTGGCGGGGGAGCCGGTCGTCCCGGTGCCGCCGCGGGTCCTGTCCGCCGGGCCGGCGCCGTCCTGGGTGCCCGGGTCGCGCGGGGGCTGACGGGGGCGTGCGGGGTGCGGCGGGCCCTGGGCCTGCTCGTCCGCCGCGCCCTCTTCCTCGTCCTCCGCGGGGTCGTCGGCCCGGCCGTCCGCGGGGTCGGGGCGCGTCGCGTCCGGGGCGGGCGGTTCCTCGGCGCCTTCGCCGAGTTGGAGCTCGAACTCCCTGGGTTCGGTGCCGGCCAGTGCCTCCCGGGTGAACTGGGCCCAGATCTCGGCGGGTGGGCCGCCGCCGTTGACGCGGGCCATGCCGAGTGCTCCGTACAGCGACTTCTGTTCGCCGGTGTCCGGGTCCTGGCCCATGATCGTGACGACGGTCGCCAGGTCGGGGGTGTACCCGGCGAACCAGGCGGCGCGGTCCTCCTCGGCGGTGCCGGTCTTGCCCGCGGCGGGGCGGCCGGCGGCGCGTGCCGCGGTCCCCGTGCCGGTCTCCACCACGCTGCGCAGGATCGCCGTCGTCGTGTCGGCGGCCTCGCGGGTGACGGCCTGGGTGCCCTCGGTGTCGGGCAGGTCGAGTTCGTGGCCGTTCCTGCTGATCGAGTCGACGAGGGTGTAGTCGCCGTGGCGGCCGTGGTTGGCGAGGGTGGCGTAGGCCTCGGCGAGGTCGAGGACGCTCGCGGTGGCGGGTCCCAGGGCGATGGAGGGGGAGGCGTTCAGGTCGGGTGTGGTGGCCGGCAGTCCGAGGGCGACGGCGGTGTCCCGGACTCTCCCGGGGCCGACGTCCACCGCCATCTGCGCGTACACGGCGTTCACCGACTGGTCGGTGGCGGTGCGGACGGTGATGTCGCCGTAGGAGGCGTCGTCCTCGTTGGCGGGGTCGTAGGGTTCGCCGGGCCAGCCGTCCACGAGGCGGCGGTTGGTGCCGTCGTAGTAGGTGTTCGGGGTGATCGGGCGGCCGTCCTGGGTCTGTGCGGCGGTCTCGACGGCCGCGGTGAAGACGAAGGGCTTGAAGGTGGAGCCGACCTGGTAGTCGCGGCGGGTGGCGTTGTTGACGTACTGGCGGGTGTAGTCGATGCCGCCGTAGAGGGCGAGGACGCGTCCGCTGGCCGGGTCGACGGCCGCTCCGCCGACGCGGACGTAGCGGTCGGTCGGGTTGCGTGCCGGGTCGAGCCGGGAGGTGACCTGTTCGTGGACGGCGGCGACGAAGGCGTCCTGCTTGGGCCGTTCCAGGGTGGTGGTGATCCGGTAGCCGCCGCCGGCCAGGGTCTTCTCGTCGATGGTGCGGGTGAGGTAGTCCTCGACGGCCTGGACGATGTAGCCGCGCTGGCCGGAGAGGCTGGTCGTGGGGCGGGCGGTGTGCGGGGTGGGGAAGGCGGCGGCGGTGCGGGCCGTGGGGCTCAGCCACTTCTCCTTGACCATGCCGTCCAGGACGTAGTTCCAGCGTGCGAGGGCCTTGGGCCGGTTCTCGGGGTGCGTGGCGATGTCGTAGGCGGTGGGGGCGTTGAGGAGTGAGGCGAGGTAGGCGCCTTCGGCGGTGTCGAGGGCGTGGGCGTCCTTGCCGTAGTAGGCGCGGGCGGCGGCCTGGATGCCGTAGGCGTTGCGGCCGAAGTAGCTGGTGTTGAGGTATCCCTCGAAGATCTCGTCCTTGCTCTTCTCGCGGTTGAGCTTGATGGCGATGAAGAACTCCTTGACCTTGCGGGTGACCGTCTGTTCCTGGCCGAGGTAGTAGTTCTTGACGTACTGCTGGGTCAGGGTGGAGCCGGACTGCTTGCCCTTGCCGTTGAGGGTGTTCCAGGCGGCGCGGACCATGGCTTTGGGGTCCACCGCCCGTTCGGAGTAGAAGTCGCGGTCCTCGGCGGCGAGTACGGCGTGCTGGACGCTGTGGGGGACCTGGTCCAGGCGGATGTTCTCGCGGTTGACCTCGCCGTCGCGGGCGATCTGGGTGCCGTCGCGGTAGAGGTAGATGTTGGACTGGGCGGTCGCGGCGGAGTTGGCGGGCGGGATGTGGACGAGCAGGTAGCCGGCGAGGAAGGCGCCGGTCAGCAGCAGGGTGCCGAGGAGGAACGTGCCGAGCAGGGTCCGCAGGACCCGTCGTCGCCGGGGTGGCCGGCGGGGCGGGGCCTTGGTGGCGGCCTTGGCCGGCGCTGTGGCGTGGGGGGGCCTGGTGGGGACCGTGGGGTCCTTTGGCTTCCAGCCGGGCCGCGGTGGCTGGCCGTCGCTCATGTGGGGAGCTCCCGTACCGGACGAAGGGGATGGCCTCCCCATACTGCACGCAACGTGACAGAAGCCAGGATTGCGACTCGAAAAGCACTCGCGGTGGCGGGGTGGGATCGCTAGGGTCGTGCGCTTTGGTGTCGCCGACGGGGCGTCAGGGAGGAGGCGGCATGCTGCGGCTGTACGCGACGGTCGCCCAGGGCGGGTTCCGGCGCCATGCCACGTACCGCTTGGCCACGGCGGCGGGGGTGTTCACCAACACCGTCTTCGGGATCGTCCTGTCGTACACCTACATCGCCCTGTGGGACGAGCGGCCGCATCTGGGCGGGTACGACATGGCCGAGGCGCTGGCCTACGTGTGGATCGGCCAGGGGCTGATCACGGTCTGCGGGCTGATGGGCGGCGGGTTCGAGGAGGAGCTGATCGAGCGGATCAGGACCGGGGACATCGCCGTCGACCTGTACCGTCCGGCAGATCTGCAGGCCTGGTGGTTCTCGGCCAACGCGGGCCGGGCGGCCTACCAGCTGCTCGGTCGGGGGGTGGCTCCGATGGTGGTGGGCGCGCTCGTGTTCGACATCGCTCTGCCGGAGCGTCCGGTGACCTGGATCGCCTTCGTGCTGGCCGTGGCGCTGGGCTCGGTCGTGAGCTTCGCGATCTGGTACCTGGTCGCGATGAGCGCCTTCTGGCTGATGGACGGTCAGGGGGTCGTGCAGGTGGTGTGGCTGGGCGGGCTGTTCTTCTCGGGGATGCTGCTGCCGCTGAACGTGTTCCCGGGGGCGCTGGGCGAGCTGGCCCGGACGCTGCCCTGGGCGTCGATGCTGCAGATCCCGGCGGACGTGTTCCTGGGGAAGTACGAGGGTCCGGAGCTGCTGGGGGCGTACGGCTTCCAGGCGGGCTGGGCGGTGGTGCTGCTGGCGGCCGGGCGGCTGGCGCAGCGGCTCGCGACGCGGAAGGTGGTGGTGCAGGGTGGCTGAGTCCCCGGCCCGTGGCGGGGCGGTGACCGGGTTCCCGGCCGGGGACCGCGGCCGGTGCGGGGTTCCGTGTGAGGAGGGGGCGGCCGTGTTCCCGCCTCGCGGTGGGGTCGTCGCCGAGTCGTGGCGTACGTACCGGATGGTCGCGGGGATGTGGATCCGGTCGACGACGACGTACCGTTCCTCGTTCGCGCTGACCCTGTTCAGCAGTTTCACGGTCACGCTGTTCGACTTCGTCGTCATCCTGCTGATGTTCGGCCAGGTGGAGGGGCTCGGCGGGTTCTCCTTCGGCGAGGTCGCCTTCCTGTACGGGACGACCGGTACGTCCTTCGGTCTCGCGGACCTGACGATGGGCTCGCTGCAGCGCATGGGCAAGCGGGTGCGCGACGGCTCGCTCGACACGTTCCTGATGCGGCCCGCGCCGGTGCTCGCGCAGGTCGCGGCGGACAAGTTCGCGCTGCGCCGGCTGGGCAGGGTGGCGCAGGGGGCGCTGGTGCTGGTCTGGTCGCTGGTGGTCCTGGACGTGGACTGGACGGCGGCGAAGGTGCTGCTGGTGCCGGCGATGGTGCTGTGCGGCACGGTGATCTTCTCGGCGGTGATGGTGGTGGGGGCGTCGGCGCTGTTCCTGGCGCAGGACGCGGCGGAGGTCACCAACTCCTTCACGTACGGGGGCAACACGCTCCTGCAGTACCCGCCGACGATCTTCGCGCAGGATCTGGTGAAGGGGGTGGTCTACGTCGTGCCGCTGGCGTTCGTGAACTGGCTGCCGGCGTTGTACGTCCTGGGGCGGCCGGCTCCGGCCGGGGTGCCCGGGTGGGCGGCGTTCCTGTCGCCGGTGGTCGCGGCCGTGTGCTGCGCCCTCGCGGGCCTGGCGTGGCGCGCGGGGCTTCGTTCGTACCGATCGACAGGGAGCTGAGGCATGGCCTTCATCGAGCTGGAGGACGTCGAGAAGGTCTTCACCGTCCGGCGCCGGGCGGGCCTGGTCCGCCGGGAGAAGCGGGAGGTGCGGGCGGTCGACGGGATCACCTTCGGGGTGGAGCGCGGGGAGATGGTCGGCTACATCGGGCCGAACGGTGCCGGCAAGTCGACGACGATCAAGATGCTGACCGGGATCCTGACGCCGAGCGGGGGCCGGCTGCGGGTCGCCGGGATCGATCCGTCGCGGGAGCGGACCCGGCTGGCGCAGCGTATCGGGGTGGTGTTCGGGCAGCGGACGACGCTGTGGTGGGATCTGCCGCTGCGGGATTCCTACCGTCTGGTGCACCGGATGTACCGGATCCCGGACGACCGTTTCGCCGCGAACCTGGGGCGGTGCGTGGAGCTGCTGGAGCTGGGCGAGCTGCTGGACGTGCCGGTGCGGCAGCTGTCGCTGGGGCAGCGGATGCGGGGCGACATCGCGGCGGCCCTGCTGCACGATCCGGACGTGCTGTACCTGGACGAGCCGACGATCGGCCTCGACGTGGTGTCGAAGGCGCGGGTACGGGAGTTCCTGCGCGAGCTGAACGCCTCGCGGGGGACGACGGTCCTGCTGACCACCCACGATCTGACGGACATCGAGCAGCTGTGCAAGCGGGTGATGGTGATCGACCACGGGCGGCTGATGTACGACGGGACGCTGGCCGGGCTGCACGCGGTGGGGGAGGGCGAGCGGCTGCTCGTGGTGGACCTGGAGCGGGAGTCGGCGCCGATCGAGGTGGCGGGGGCGCGGTTCGTCCGCGCGGAGGGCCCGCGGCAGGTCCTGGCGTTCCCGTCGTCGGCGTCGGCGGCGCCGATCGTGGCGGCGGTGGCGGCGGCGTATCCGTTGGTGGACCTGTCGGTGCGGGAGCCGGACATCGAGGCCGTGATCGCGAAGATGTACGGGGAGGGCGGCGGGGCACGGGAACTCGGGGTGCGCGCGGGGAGTCCCTGATGTAGGGAGGTCAGGTGATGAGCGAGACGAGGACCGAGGCGGGGGACGGGCCGCCGGGCGCGGCCGGCGGCGATGGCGGGCCGGCGGGCGCCTCCGTGTCGCGGAGGCCGCTGGCGGCGTTCGCGTACACGGCGGCGGACGCGGAGAAGAGTCGCGGCGTCCGCCGGATGAAGACGTTCGCGACCGGGCTGCTGCTGTTCGTGGCCGTCGTCTACGTCCTGGCGACCTGGGCGAAGAACGAGGGCTGGGGCGCCTGGACCGGGTACGTGGCGGCGGCGGCGGAGGCGGGCATGGTGGGCGCGCTCGCCGACTGGTTCGCGGTGACGGCGCTCTTCCGGCGTCCGCTGGGTCTGCCGATCCCGCACACCGCGATCATCCCGACGAAGAAGGACCAGCTGGGTGCTTCTCTCGGGTCGTTCGTGGGCGAGAACTTCCTGTCGGCGGACGTCGTCCGCGGCCGGCTGCACGGTCTGGGTGTCGCCGGCCGGCTGGGTGCCTGGCTGGCGGAGCCGGCGCACGCGGACCGGGTGACGAGGGAGCTGGCGACGGCGCTGCGCGGCGCGCTGACGGTGCTGCGGGACGCCGACGTGCAGGCGGTCGTCGGCGAGGCGATCACCCGGCGGGCGGAGGCGGCGGAGATCGCGCCGGGCCTCGGCAAGACGCTGGAGCGGATCGTCGCCGACGGTTCGCACCGCCGGGCGGTGGACCTGGTGTGCGCGAAGGCGTACGACTGGCTGGTGTTCCACGGGGACTCGGTGATGGACGCGGTCCAGGGCGGGGCGCCGGGCTGGACGCCGCGTTTCGTGGACCGCCGGGTGGGCGAGCGGGTCTACAGGGAGCTGCTCCGTTTCGTGACGGAGATGCGGGACATGCCGGGCCATCCGGCGCGGGCCGCGATCGACCGTTTCCTGAGGGACTTCGCCGCGGACCTCCAGGCGGACACGGACACGCGGGCGCGGGTGGAGCGCCTGAAGTCGGAGCTGCTGGCCCGGCCGGAGATCCAGGACGTCATCGCCTCGGCCTGGTCGTCCGTGCGCGGTCTGATCATCGCGGCGGCCGAGGACGACCGGAGCCAGCTGCGGCTGCGGGCCCGGGCCTCGCTGATGTCCCTGGGCGGCCGGCTGGTGACGGACGGCCGCCTCCAGGCGAAGGTGGAGGGCTGGGCGGAGGACGCGGCGGCCTATGTGGTCACCACGTACCGGGGTGAGATCACGTCCCTGATCAGCGACACGGTCGCCAGCTGGGACGCGACGCAGACCTCCCGGAAGATCGAGGCGAACATCGGCCGGGACCTGCAGTTCATCCGGATCAACGGCACGGTGGTCGGCGCGCTGGCGGGTCTGCTGATCTACACGGTGAGCCACGCGCTGGGCGGGTGAGTTCCGGCTCACCCGCCCGGCGACTGTGGGGAGGTGCCGTCCAGTACGGACGCGGGGTCCGGGGCGTTCAGCCGGGCGCCCGGTCTTTTTCCTCGGGGGGTGCGGCGGGCGGCCGCGGGCGGCTCTGCGGGGGTCCGGCGGGAGGTGGCTGGAGGCCCTGCGGGGTTCCGGCCGGAGGTTCCGGGGGTGGTGGGGCCGGGAGGCCCTCCGGGGTCCCGCGGGCGGTTGGCCGGGAGGCCCTTCGGGGTCCCGCGGGCGGTCAGCGCCGGCCGCGGGTGGCGCCGACGGAGGCGGCGGCGACGGCCCCGGCCACGCCGAACACGGCGGGCCAGGCGCCGACCTTCTTGGCGAGCGGATGGGAGCCGGCGAAGGCGGCGACGTAGGCGACGGTCAGGGCGGCCGCGGTCCGGCCCCCGGCGACCTGCCGCCACTCCCGCGCGGCGACGGCCCCGGCCCCGGCGAGGACGACACCTCCGAGGGGCCGCTTCCCGGTGTACCGGGCGACGGCGTAACCACCGACGAGGCCACTCGCCGCCACGACCGCCGCAGGAATCCTCGCCATGACGCCGTCCCTCTTCCTCATACGCTCGAACCGGTCCCGGCCACGCTACGCCCGCGGGTCGCCGTGACCGCGGGCGGGCTGCCGGAAGACGCGGGGGAGGGAGCCTGGGGGCACCGCGCCCGACGTCAGTCCTCCTCGCCCCCGTGGCACTCCCCGTACCCGCGCCCCGAGCCGCACCAGCAGGCCGCTCCGGTGGACGGGGGCCAGGCCGTCGCGCGGCCGCGGGCCGCGAGCGTCGTGGCGTACTGGGGGAGCAGGTCCGCGTTCGCCGGGGAGGAGGCCTCCGAGGCGGCGAAGGCCTCGTACGAGGGGACCGTCGCCGGGACGATGCCGAGGTTCGGGGTGCCCGCCGCGGCGAGTTCGCGCAGGGACGCCTCGATGTCCGTCAGGTGGGCGCGGTACGTGGGGTACTCGGCCTCCAGCTCCGGGTAGGCCGCGAGCAGTTCGTCGAGCTCCGCCTCCGGCCAGTGCAGCACGGCCACCGGGAACGGGCGGGACAACGCCGTGCGGTAGGAGCCCAGTTCGCTGCGGAGGCGGGCGATCTCGGCCTGGAGTTCGGCCGGGTCGGAGGAGCCCAGCGACCACAGGCGCTTCGGGTCGTGGAGTTCGTCCAGGGCCACGTCCGCCGTGTGCAGGGTGTCCGCCAGGGTGTCCCAGTCGTCGTGCGGCAGCGCCAGCATCCGGCGGACCCGGTGGCGGGACAGCAGCAGCGACTGGGTGGCGTACGGGAGGGTGTCGCCCGCCGCGCCCGCCGGGGCCAGCAGCCGGGCGGCCTGGGTGAAGGTCGCCTCCGACTCCTCCAGCTCGTCGTGGGCCTCCAGCGTCTCGGCGACGATCTCCCACGGGGAGGCGTCCGGCGGCGCCGCGGCCCGGACGCCGTCGATGATCGCGCGCGCCTCCGCCTCGTGGCCGTACTCCCACAGGTTGGCCGCCTTCAGGGCGCGGATCAGGTGCGCGTCCTGCGGGGCCGACGACAGGAGCGAGTCGTACAGGCTGGTCGCCTGTCCGCGGTCGCCCGCCAGTTCCAGGTGGGCCGCCGCGCGGAGCAGCAGCGGCTCCCGGTCCTCGGGGTACTGCGCGGCGGTGCGCAGCAGACGCTCGGCTTCGGTGGCGTGGTCGGCAGACGTGTCGGGGCGCATGAACAACACCGTACTGCTGTACGGCCCTGGAGAGTTGGTGCCTCAGCGCTTATCGTGCCCCGCGTGCGGGACAGGGTGCCGGTCGTCGTCCAGGCGCGCGGGGTGCGGAGCGCGCCCGCCCGCGCCCTGTGGGTCTGTGCCGAGGCGATCGTCACCTGCGGTGTCGTCCTGTTGCTGCTGGTCGTGCACCAGTTGTGGTGGACCAACCGGGAGGCCCGAGCCGAGGCGGGGGAGCGGGTGCGGCTCCTGGAGCGGGAGTGGGCAGGGCCACAGTCCGCCGTTCCGTCGCCCGCCGGACCCGCGCCGACGGTCGGCCCGGACGCACCCGCCCCGGTGCCGGACGCTTCCGCCGCGCCCCCGGCGACCGCGCCGGCCTCCTCCGCCGCGTACGCCGTGCTCCGCATCCCCCGCATCGGCCTCAGTGCCCCGGTCGCCCGGGGCGTCGACAAGAAGGGGGTCCTCGACAAGGGGTACGTCGGCCACTACCCGCGTACGGCGGCCCCCGGCCGTCCCGGCAACTTCGCGCTCGCCGGGCACCGCAACACCCACGGCGAGCCCTTCCGGTACGTCAACCGGCTGGAGCGGGGCGACGAGATCACGGTGCGGACCCGCACCGCCACGTACACCTACCGGGTCGACCAGGTGCTGCCGCGCACCGCGCCGCGGGACACCGGGGTGATCGCGCCCGTGCCGCGTTCGCTGGTCAGGCCGTCGTACGGGTACTCCGCGCCGGGCTCCTACCTGACGCTCACGACCTGCACGCCGGAGTTCAGCTCGGCGTACCGGCTCGTCGTGTGGGCGAGGCTAGTCTCGTCGGAGTGATCAGACGCAGGCCCCAGCTGTTGTGGCTCCTCCTCCCGTACGTGTTCTTCGCACTGGCCCTCCCGCTGGTGAACCGGGTGCCGCTGCTGCCGCTCTGGCTGCTGGGCGCGACCGTCCTCACGCCCGTCGCCGTCGGCCTGGCCTGGCGCGGGGACCGGGCCCGGCGCGCGGGCGCGGCCGTCGAAGGGGAAGGGCGAGGGGGCCGGGAGCGGTGAACGCCGTCGTCGCCACCTCGGTCCTCGGGTTCTTCATGGCCCTGACCGTCGTCCTCGGTCTGCTCGCCGTGCGCCGCGGGAGCGGGGCGGGCGGCCTCGCCGAGTGGTCGGTGGGCGGGCGTTCCCTCGGCCCGGTCTTCATCTGGGTCCTGATGGCCGGCGAGGGCTACACGAGCTTCAGCTACCTCGGCGCCGCCGGCTGGGGCTACGACTACGGCGCCCCGGTGCTGTACGTCGTCGCCTACATGTCCTGCGGCTACGCCGTCGGGTACGTGGTGGGCCCGATGCTCTGGGGCTACGCCCGCAAGCACGGCCTCGTCGCCCTCACCGACACGGTCGCCCACCGCTACCGGCGGGCCTGGCCGGGCGCGGCCGTCGCCGTCCTGGCGACGATCTTCCTGCTGCCGTACATCCAGCTCCAGATCACCGGCATGGGCGTGGTCGTCTCGACCGTCTCGTACGGGACCATCCCGCTGAACGCGGCCTACGCGCTGGCCTTCGCCGTCACCACGGGCTTCGTCGTCGTCAGCGGGCTGCGGGGCAGCGCCTGGGTGTCCGTCCTCAAGGACGCCCTGGTGATCCTCACCCTGGGGTTCCTCGCCGTGTACGTCCCGCTGCACTACTTCGACGGCTTCGGGGGGTTCTTCACCCGGCTCGTCGAGGAGCGCCGGGAGTGGCTGGCGCTGCCGGGGCACGGCGGCGAGCGGAGCGGGTACGGGGTCGGCTGGTTCGCCTCCACCACCGTGCTCAACAGCCTCACGGTCGTCATCTTCCCCACGACGGTGGCCGGCTACCTGGGCGCCCGCGACGCCGACACCCTGCGCCGCAACGCCGTCTGGCTGCCGGCCTACAACGTCCTGCTGTTCGTCCCCATGCTGCTCGGCATGGCGGCCCTCTTCGTGGTGCCCGGCCTGGTCGGCGCCGAGTCGAACCTCGCGCTCTTCGAACTGGTCGTGGACGCCCTGCCCGCTTGGGCGGTCGGGATCGTCGGGGTCGCCGCCGCGCTCTCGTCCATCGTGCCGATGGCGGTGTTCATGCTGGTCATCGGCACGATGTGGGGGCGGAGCGTGCTCTCCCTGGTGCCCCGGCTGAGGGAGCGCGAGAAGGGGCTCTCGCAGCTCGTGGTGGTACTGGCCGGGGGGCTCGCGCTGGTGATGACGTACACCGCCCCGAACACCCTCGTCCGGCTCTCCCTCATCTCCTACGAGGGGATGGCCCAGCTCCTGCCACTGGTGCTGCTGGGGCTTCTGTGGCGAAAGCTGACGCTGGCGGCGGGGGTGAGCGGGCTCGTGGTCGGGGTGGGCGTCGTCTGCGTGCTCGTGTTCGGCGGGAACGACCCCGTGTGGGGGGTGAACGCCGGTCTGGTCGCCCTCGTCGCCAACCTCGTCGTGACGGTCGCCGTCACCCTGCTGGGACCGGCCGACCGTGACGAGCGGCCCGACGAGGACGTCCTCGGCCACGAGGAGTTCACCGACGCCGCGCTGCCCGGACCACCCCGAGCGTGACCGCAGCCAGAGCGCCTTGCGAAAAGCAGCGTGCTCGTCCCTCTCGAACCCGGTCGTGTATAACGGCTGGGAGGCTGCCGGAATCCCGGAGGCCCTGAGAAGCCCCGAGGAAGCCCCGGCACCAGGCCGTGGGCGCCGGCGGGCGAACCGAGAGGAGGCGGTGGTGGTCCGAGACGTGTTCCCGCGTGTCATCGCCCCGCTCTTCTTCCTGCTCGCCCTCGCCGACCTGCTCCTCTCCGACGGCGCGAGCGTCTCCGCCGCCGTCGCCCTCGCCGCGACCACCGTCGTCTGCGCCCTCATCGGCGCCTCCGTCGCGCCCGCCGTGCCGCCCACCCGGGTCCGCACGGCCCTGCGCGACCGCGAGCAACGCACCGCCTTCCTGCCCCAACGCGACCCCGACGCCTCGGGTCGCCGCAGGCCCCGGGCACCCGGCCGTCCCCTCCCGACGGCCGCGTAGAGGTACCCGCAACGCCCGAGTACCCCGCGGTTCCGTCATGCCGACCACGCTCCACGTCCCGGCACGACGAGAGACCCCCGGAGGGCTCCCATGTCCGTTTTCGCCACCCTGGTCGAGCAGCTCGCCGACCTGCTGCAGCCGCTCTTCGCCACCACGGCGACCGCCGCCGCGATCGTGCTCTTCACCGCACTCGTACGACTCGCGATCCACCCCCTCTCCCGGGCCGCCGCCCGCGGCCAGAAGGCCCGCACCCGGCTCGCCCCGCAGCTCGCCGAACTCCGCAAGAAGCACGCCAAGAACCCCGAGCGCCTGCAGAAGGCGATGATGGAGCTGCACGCCGAGGAGAAGGTCTCACCGCTCGCCGGCTGCCTGCCCAGCCTGCTCCAGATGCCGGCGTTCTTCCTGATGTACCACCTCTTCTCCAGCGGCCGGATGACCGGGCACACCCTCTTCGCCGCCCCGCTCGGCGACCACTGGGCCGACGCCCTCTCCCACGGCGGCGTCCTCGGCCCGGCCGGCCGGGTCTACCTCGTCCTCTTCGCGATCGTCGCGGCCGTGGCCACCTTCACCTTCCGCCGCACGAAGCGGCAGCTGGCGGCCGCGCCGCCGGCCGCCGACGCGCAGGCACCCGGCGCCGGGGCCATGGCGGCCATGTCCAAGGTGATGCCGCTGTTCTCCTTCTTCACCCTGATCTCGGTGGCCGTCATGCCGCTCGCCGCCGCCCTCTACATCGTCACCAGCACCACCTGGACCGCGGTCGAGCGGGCCTTCCTCTACCGCGACATGCCGGCCGCGGGGGCGCTCGCTACCGCCGCGTAAGGGTCCAGGTTGTGAACGGGGTATTGCGGACTGGTCGGAAGTCTTGGAGGATCGACCAATCCTCCGATGGCCGCACTCCATCGGCCGGGGCTCGTACGGGCCCGCTCCGGGCCCACCTCGACCACAGGGAGAAGACCATGAAGCTGCTGCGTGTCGGCCCGGCAGGCGCCGAGCGTCCTGCCCTGCTCGACCAGGACGGGACGCTGCGCGACCTGTCCGCGCTGGTCGGCGACATCGACGGGGGAGTGCTCGCCGACGGCGCGGCACTCGACCGGATCCGCGCCGCGGCCGGCGCAGGGGTGCTGCCCGCGCTCGACGCGACCGGGCTGCGCGTCGGCCCGCCGGTCGGCCGGATCGGCAAGGTCGTGTGCATCGGGCTGAACTACCACGGCCACGCAGCCGAGACCGGCGCGGCGACCCCGGCGGAGCCGGTCGTCTTCCTCAAGGCCGCCGACACGGTCGTCGGCCCGGACGACACCGTGCTCGTACCGCGCCGCAGCACGAAGACCGACTGGGAGGTGGAGCTGGCGATCGTCATCGGCCGCACCGCCCGCTACCTGGAGTCCGCCGAGCAGGCGCAGGCCCACATCGCCGGCTACGCGGTCGCCCACGACGTCTCCGAGCGCGAGTTCCAGATCGAGCGCGGCGGCACCTGGGACAAGGGCAAGAACTGCGAGACCTTCAACCCGCTCGGCCCCTGGCTCGTGACCGCCGACGAGGTGCCCGACCCCCAGGCCCTCGGCCTGCGGCTCTGGGTCAACGGCGAGCTGAAGCAGGACGGCAGCACCGCCGACCAGATCTTCCCGGTCGCGGAGGTCGTCCACTACGTCAGCCAGTTCATGACGCTCCACCCGGGAGACGTCATCAACACCGGCACCCCGGCGGGCGTCGCGATGGGACAGCCCGAACCCAAGCCGTACCTGCGGGCCGGCGACGTGGTGGAGCTGGAGATCGACGGCCTCGGACGCCAGCGTCAGGAACTCAAGGACGCCTGACCGGACGCGGATGCGCCCGCGCGTGAGCCGGGGGGCTCACGCGCGGTCCGGACAGCCGGTGTGCGCCGGGGGTGTTCGCGTTCACTCCGCGGCGGCGCCGCCGGCCGAGGCCCTGAGCCGCCCCAGCGCCTCGACCACGAGCGCGTGGTCCTCCGCCTGGGGCAGGCCCGAGACGGTGACCGAGCCGATCACGCCCGCGCCCTCGACCACGACCGGGCACGAACCGCCGTGGGCGGCGTACCGGTCGGGGTCCAGACGCGAGGACTGCTCGAACGTCGTGCCCTTGGCGCGGAACCGGGCGCCGACCAGGTACGAGCTCTCGCCGTACCGCTCGACGACCCGCCGCTTCCGGTCGATCCAGGCGTCGTTGTCCGCGCTCGACCCGGGCAGCGCGCAGTGGAACAGCTGCTGCGCGCCGCGCCTGATGTCGATGGCCACCGGCGCGCGCCGTTCGCGGGCCAAGCCGACCAGCAGCGTGCCGAGCGCCCAGGCGTCCTCGTACGTGAAGCGGGACAGGGTCAGGCCGGCCTCCAGCGCCTCCAGCTCGGCGACCTCGCTCATGCGCCGACCTCCACGGTGACGCCTTCGCGGGCGGACCGCTTCGCCGCCTCCAGGACGTCGAGGGCCGCGGCGGCCTCGTGCGCCGGGACCGGGTTGTCGCCCGTACCGCGCAGCGCGGCGGCGATGGCCGCGTAGTACGCCGGGTAGTCGCCCGGCAGGGTCTCGACCGGGGTGCCGCCGCCCGTCAGCGGGGACTCCCCGGCGCCGATCGTGCCCCACATCGACTCCGGTTCCAGACCCCAGGGCGCGCCCGGGACCGGACGCAGCCCCTCGCGCAGCGCCGCCTCCTGCGGGTCCAGGCCGTACTTCACGTAGCCGGCGCTCTCGCCCAGCACCCGGAAGCGCGGACCGAGCTGGGCGGTCGTGGCGCTCATGTACAGGTGGGAGCGGACCCCGTTCGCGTGCGTGATCGCGAGGAAGGTGTCGTCGTCGGTCTCGGCGCCGGGACGGCGGACGTCCGACTCGGCGTACACGCGCACGGCCGGTCCGAAGAGGACCAGGGCCTGGTCGACGACGTGGCTGCCGAGGTCGTAGAGCAGGCCGCCGATCTCCTCCGGCGAGCCGGACTCGCGCCAGCCGCCCTTGAGCTGGGGCCGCCAGCGCTCGAAACGCGACTCGAACCGCTGGACCCGGCCGAGGGCGTTCTCCGCGAGGAGCGCGCGCAGGGTGCGGAAGTCGTTGTCCCAGCGACGGTTCTGGAAGACCGAGAGCAGCAGGCCCCGCTCCTCGGCGAGCGCGGCGAGCGCGCGCGCCTCCGCGGCGGTGCCGGCGACCGGCTTGTCCACGACGACGGGCAGGCCGGCTTCGAGGGCGGCGGTGGCGACCGGGACGTGGGTCTTGTTCGGGGAGGCGACGACGACCAGGTCGAGCTCCTCGGCCCGGGCCAGCAGGTCGTCGGGGGAGTCGGCGAACCGCACGCCGGGGTGCGCGGCGCGGGCCTGCTCCCGGCGCTCGGCGTTGCCGGTGGCGACCGTGTCGAGGACCAGGCCCTCGGTGGCGGCGATCAGCGGGGCGTGGAAGACGGAGCCCGCGAGGCCGTAGCCGACGAGTCCGACGCGGAGGGGGGTGCGGGGGTCGGTGCTGCCAGTCATGGACGCCACTTAAGCAACGCTGTTGCCAAAGTGCAAGCGCAGGAGACAATGGCGAGGTGAAGAACGACTTGGGTGGAGCGAACCTACCGGCGCTGCGCAGCCACAACGCGGCGCTGGTGCTCGATCTGCTGCGTGGCGCGGGGGAGGCGGGGATCAGCCGGCTGGAGCTGGCGGAGCGGACCGGGCTCACCCCGCAGGCGGTCAGCAAGATCACGGCGCGGCTGCGGGCGGAGGGCCTGGCCCGCGAGGCGGGCCGGCGCGCCTCGACCGGCGGCAAGCCCCGCACGGTGCTGCGGCTCGTCCCGTCGGCGGCGTACGCGGTGGGGCTGCACCTCGACCGCGACGAACTGACCTCCGTCCTCGTCGACCTCGCCGGCACGCCGGTCGTCACCCGCGACGCCCCGCTGGACCTGGGCGCGGGCGCCCCGGCCGTCCTGTCGGCGGCGGCACGGGAGGTACGGGAACTGCTGGCGGGAGCGGGACTCGCACCGGTACCGGGGGAGGGGGCCGGCGCACCGGGACCGGGCGGCGGGTCCGGCCCCGCGCCGGACGGCCCGGCCGCCGGCGCCGCCCGCGACACCGACGGCGACACCGACATCGCCCCCGCCCGCGACACCGACCCCGACGGCGACGCCCCTTCCGGCGGCCGGGCCGGGGGCGGTCCGTCCGTCGTGCTGGGGGTGGGGGTCGCCATGCCCGGTCCGCTCGATCACCCGGCCGGGGCGCCGGGCCGGATCACCGGCCATCCCGAATGGGACGGCTTCCCCGTCCGCGACGTACTGGCCCGCGAGCTCGGGCGGACCGTCGTCCTCGACAAGGACACGAACGCCGCCGCGCTCGGGCTCGCCCTGCGGTCGCCCGCGGCGGACTCGTTCGCGTACGTCCATCTCGGTACCGGCCTCGGTGCCGGGCTCGTGCTGGACGGCCGCCTGCTGCGGGGGGCCAGGACGGGGGCGGGCGAGCTGGGGCACCAGACGGTGCAGCTCGACGGACCCCCGTGCGACTGCGGCGGGCACGGCTGCCTGGAGGTCCTGTGCCTGGCGGCCGTCGCCCGCGGTGACCTCGCCGAGGCGGCCCGGGTCCTGGGCACCGGCGCCGCCGGGCTCGTCCGGCTCCTCGACATCGACCGCGTCCTCCTGGGCGGTCGGGCCGTCCTCGCCGCCCCCGACACGTTCGAGCGCGGCACCCGCGCGGTCCTCGCGGCACTGGGCCTGCCCACCGAGGTCGCCGTCACCCCGTACGCCGTCGCCGAGGGCGCCGCCCAGCTGGTGCTGGCTCCCGTCTTCGGCAAGTAGCCCCGACGGGGGCGTGCCCGGCCACGGACCGAGCGGCCCCGACCGGGCCCCGTGCCCCGGCGTTCCGAAGCCGCCCCCGCCGGCCGAGGATGCCGAGGCGTCGAAAATACGCTGATCAGGTGGAATGGCCGGGCCGTGCGAGGGGGTCCGCCGCGTCGCTCCCGTGCCCGCCCCGCGGCCCGTGGCAGCGTCGCGGCCGTCCCGTCCGCCCGCGAGCAGCAAAGGCACCCCGCCCATGCGACTGCGCAATGCCCTCGCCCTCGGCGTGACCGCTGCGACGGCCGGAACCGCCGTCCTCGCGCTCGCCGTCCTCCCCGCCGCGGCCGAGCCGGGCGCTGGCCCCGGTCCCAGCCCCCGATCCGACTCCGGCCCGGGTCCCGAAGCCGAACAGCGTGACCAGCCGCCCACCTGCGGCAAGGCCACCGACACCGAGTTCCCCCTCGACACCCGGATCCACGGCGGCCCCGCCGACTACGCCCCGGGTGGCGCCCCGGCCACCTGGAACATCGATCTCACCAACACCACGACGGAGGCCTGCGACGGCATCCATCCGGTCCTCGTCCTCGCCGACCGCCATCGGATGCTCCAACCCGCCCAGATCCGCCTCGACTTCTACGACGCGGCGGCCCGGCGCTGGCGGCCCGTCCCGTTCGAGGGGACCGAGGAGCACGAGAACATCGGCGTCCTCACCGGCTTCCCCGGCTTCGCCGTACCCGCAGGCGGCACCGTCACCGTGCCGGTCCGGCTCGCCTTCCGCGCCGACACCGCCCCCGACGAGGTCGTCGCCAACGCGGCGATCGTGCAACGCCGTGGCGACGACGGCGACTGGGTGGGCGAGTCCGAGGCCTACCGCCTCACCATCGACCCCGCCGCACCGTCCGCGGAACCCGGCCGCGCGGAACCCGGCACCCCCGTGCCCGCCCCGGCGACGGCCACCCCGTCCAGGGGTGCCGCCCGACCGTCGACCGCCCCGGGCGAACTCGCCCTGACCGGACGGGACGTCGTCGCCATCCTGGCCCCCGTGGCCGGCGCTCTCGTCCTCGGCGGCGCCGTCCTGGTGCTGGTGGCGCGCCGCGGCCGTCGCCCACGACGGGGCGTGCCCCGCCGCTGAGGAGGCCGCCCGCGGAGGGCCGGATCCTGCCGGCCCGAGGGGGACGGCCCCGTGCCGGGGGGAAGGCGGCCCCTGCCGCCCTCCGCCGCACCCGCGACGACCACCGGTACCGGATGATCGGCGGGGTCAGGATCAGGACATCCTGACTAGTCTGGGGACGTCGCCACAGCGCTGTCGCGGCGTTCCCAGCACCGCACGCATTCCGTACGGCAGGAGTTTCCCGCACATGGCAGAGCGCAAGCCGATCGAATCCTGGCTGACCGACATGGACGGCGTCCTCATCCACGAGGGTGTCCCGATCCCCGGCGCCGACGCGTTCATCAAGAGGCTGCGGGAGACCGGGAAGCCCTTCCTGGTCCTCACGAACAACTCGATCTACACCGCGCGCGACCTGCACGCCCGGCTGGCCCGCATGGGCCTGGACGTGCCCGTGGAGAACATCTGGACCTCCGCCCTCGCCACCGCGCAGTTCCTCGACGACCAGCGTCCCGGCGGCACGGCCTACGTCATCGGCGAGGCGGGGCTGACCACCGCCCTGCACGACATCGGTTACGTCCTGACCGACCACGACCCCGACTACGTCGTCCTCGGCGAGACCCGGACGTACTCCTTCGAGGCCATGACCAAGGCTGTCCGGCTGATCAACGCCGGCGCCCGGTTCATCTGCACCAACCCCGACGAGACCGGCCCCTCGCTGGAGGGACCGCTCCCCGCCACCGGCTCGGTCGCGGCCCTCATCACCAAGGCCACCGGCAAGGCCCCGTACTTCGCGGGCAAGCCGAACCCGCTGATGATGCGTACCGGACTCAACGCCATCGGCGCCCACTCCGAGTCCAGCGCCATGATCGGAGACCGGATGGACACCGACATCCTGGCCGGTCTGGAAGCGGGCATGCAGACCTTCCTGGTGCTCACCGGTCTGACGACCCAGGCCGAGGTGGACCGCTACCCGTTCCGGCCGTCCAAGATCGTCGACTCGATCGCGGACATCGTCGACCGCGTCTGACCGTCCGCCGGGGGAGCCGTCCATGGGCCGGAACCCCCTGTTCGGAGGCGTGCCGGGCCCCTGCGGATGCGAAAAGGCCGGAACCGGGTGAACCTGCCAGTACCAGGAGGTCACGATGCGTTCAGGTCCCATTGCTCTCCGTGCCGCAGGGGCGGCCGCCGTACTCGTGCTGGCGTCCACAGCCGGCACCGCGTACGCCCATGACGGCGTGAAGATCACCGTCACCCCGTCCACCGCCCGGCCGGGTGCCGATGTCGACGTCCGTGTCACGGGCTGCAAGGGCACCACGGGCGCCGCCAAGTCCCAGGCGTTCGTCGCCGACGCCGAACTCACCGGGCGGGACGGCGGCGACTACCCGCTGTTCGGCGACACCACCGTGAAGTCGGACCTGAAGGACGGCACCTATCGCGTGAGCGTGACCTGCGACGGTCACAGCCACCGCGACGTCGGCACGATCCAGGTCCAGGGCCACCACCAGCCCACGCACCACCCCACGCACGAGCCGACGTACTACCCCAGCCCCCTCGCGCCGGTCCGGGCCGGCGGCGGAGGCACCGCGGCGTTCGCCGTGCCGGCCGCGCCGGGTGTCGCCCAGACCGCCACCGGAAGCGGCCTCGGCACCCCGTACACCCTGGTGGGTCTCGCCGGCGCCGGGATCGCCGCGGTGGCCGTCGCCGTCCGCAGCGCGCGCCGCCGCCGCGCGGACGCGGCCTCGGCCGCGGACTGAGGATGTCCGCCGGAACGCGGACCGCGGGAACCGGCCGGCTGATCACCGGCGTGGCCTGGGCGCTCCTGGTCCTGGGGCTGTGGCTGTGGGGCCGGGAGGCGACCGACGGCCCGGGCGGCGCGGCGGCTCCGACCACCGGCGACATCGCCGCGGCCGGCCGCCCGCTCGGCGTCCCGCTCCCCCCGGCGCACGCCCCCGTGGGGCCCGCGACGCCGAGCCGGGTCGAGGTCCCCTCCCTCGGCATCGCGGCGCCGGTCGTCCCGCGCGGCCTCGACGACACGGGCGCGGTGGACCCGCCCCCGTACGAGATGCCGCAGTCGGTCGGCTGGTTCGACCGCGGCACCCGGCCGGGCGCGGACGG
Organism: Streptomyces sp. JL2001; assembly: GCF_050917515.1. Lineage (NCBI taxonomy): Bacteria > Bacillati > Actinomycetota > Actinomycetes > Kitasatosporales > Streptomycetaceae > Streptomyces > Streptomyces sp. JL2001. The sequence goes on from NZ_CP169421.1 coordinate 4,888,906, forward strand.
GTCCGCCGTCTTCGTCGGCCATGTCGACACCGAGACCCGGCCGGCCGTCTTCTACGGTCTGAGCTCCGCCCGCCCCGGCGCCGAGGTCCGCGTCACCCGGTCGGACGGCTCCGTCGCCGAGTTCACCGTCGACGACGTGCGGGTCGTCCCCCGCGACCACTTCGACGCGCACGAGGTGTACGGGCAGCGCCGCGCCGGCCGGGCCGAGCTGCGGCTGATCACCTGCGGCGGCAGCTTCGACCGCGCGGCGGGCGCCTACACCGCGAACGTGGTCGTCTCCGCGTACCTCACGGGTGTGACGAAGGGCTGAGCCGCTTCCGGAGCCGTGGTGCGTCCGTTCGTCCGCCGGCTCCGTGCCTGTCCGCCCGTCGCCGCCGGCCCCGCGCCCGTCCGTCGCGCGCCGGGCCGGGGGCCGGTCCCCAGCCTGGCCCGGGCCCGCTTCCTCGTCCGGGCCCGCTTCCTCGTCCGGGTCGCGGGCTCCCCGTCGCGCGCCGCCGAGCCCGGCCGGCGGCCCACGTCCCGTGCGTCCGCCGGCCGGGCCGGTCCTCGACCGCGGGCATCCGGAGTGCGGGAGGAATCCGGCGCCGCCGCGGGAGGTCGGGGTTCCGGACACTGTAGGGCGCTCGCCGCAGCCGGCCCAGACGTCGGCCGGTCGAATCGGGCCGTTATCCGTCTCGGGCCGGTCGATCGGCCCGTTACTCGTGTCGGCCGCTCGATCGAGCCCTCCTCCGGCCCGGCTGGTCGATCGGGCCCGGGCCGAGGGGGCGGTGGGGCTTCGCGGCAGGGAGGGGAGGCGCGGGAGACGTTCCAGGAGACAGGTCCTGCCCTCCGGGTCCGGGAGCGGGAGAACGACCGAGGCCCCCTCACCGATGGTGAGGGGGCCTCGACTGCGCGTGCGCCGCCAGGGACTCGAACCCCGGACCCGCTGATTAAGAGTCAGCTGCTCTAACCAACTGAGCTAGCGGCGCTTGCTGACCTGCGTAACTCTACCCGACGCTCGAGAGTGCTCCCGACCATTACCTGCCGCTTCCGGCCTGTCGGATGGTCGTTTTGTAGCTTCGATCCGTCAAAATGCGATTTGTCCAGACAGTTGAGACACTGGCGCCCGTGCAGGAGCGCCGGAGGATCTCGACGAGTGTGGAGGGGAATCGCATGAGTGTGCCGATCTTCGAGGAGTTCGAGCCCGCCGACGACTGCGCGTGCGCGGGCTGCGGCCGGCAACGGCGCGACCTGGCCCTCGCGCTGCCCGTCCGCGCGGGCGGTCACCCGGCGGCGCGCGGTGCGCGGCGCGCGCTGGTCCTGATGACGGCGGCCGGCGTGGTGCTCGGCGGCGGCGAGGCGAGCGCCCTCGCCCGGCCCTCGGGTCCCACCGTCCCGACCGCCCCCGCCGACGACGGCCCCGGACCCGACACCCCCCAGGGCGGCGCCGGTCCGCTGCACGGAGCGCCCGGCCCCGGCGGGAAGCCGGCGTCGCCCGCCGCCTACCCGACGACGGGTCAGGTCCCGGCCGCGTCGCTGCGCCGCTCCACCCGGACCGAGATCATCAACCGGGCGAAGCGGTGGGTGACGGCACAGGTCCCGTACTCGATGGAGAAGTACTGGACGGACGGATACCGGCAGGACTGCTCCGGCTACATCTCGATGGCCTGGAGCCTGAGCGCCAACGAGTGGACCGGCAGCCTCGACAAGTTCGGCGAGAAGATCGACCGCACGGAGCTCCAGCCCGGCGACATCCTGCTCTTCCACAACCCGGCCAATCCGACCGAGGGTTCGCACGTCACGATCTTCGGCGGCTGGACCGACTACACCCACACCTCGTACATCGCGTACGAGCAGACGAAGCCGCGCACGCGGCGGCAGGCCACGCCGCTGGCGTACTGGAACAACTCCGACCGCTACGTCGCCTACCGCTACAAGGGGATCACCGTGGGCGCCACCGCCGGAGGCGCCGCCTCCGCGACGGCGTACCCGGGCGCGGCGATGTTCGGGCCCGGCGCGAACAACGCCTACGTCACCCGGCTCGGGCGCCTGCTCGTGGCGCGCGGCGGCGCCCGGTTCTACGGCCAAGGCCCCGGCCCGCGCTGGTCCGAGGCGGACCGCCGGGCGACGCAGGCGTTCCAGCAGGCGCAGGGGTGGAAGGGCGTGGAGGCGGACGGTCTGCCGGGGGCTCAGACGTGGCGGCTGCTGGTGACCGGGCAGGGCCGCGCCATCGGCGGTTCGAGTGGTTCGGGGGGTTCGAACGCGAATGAGGCGGGGTTCCCCGGGCGTGGCTACTTCCGTCCGGGGCAATCCAGCGCATATGTGGAGAAGCTGGGCAAACAGCTGGTGAAGCGGGGCTACGGCAAGCACTACCTGTCGGGTCCCGGTCCGCGCTGGTCCGAGGCGGACCGTCGCAATGTCGAGGCGTTCCAGCGGGCGCAGGGATGGCTCGGCGGCGCGGCCGACGGCTACCCCGGCCCGGAGACCTGGCGGCGCTTGTTCCGATGACCCCAAGAGCATGAGGTGGACCGCATGACCGCATCGAACCCGAATCCCTTGGGCCCGCCCGGAGACTCCGGCCCCGCGGCCACGCGCGACGCGGCGCGCACGGCACGCCGTCTGACGGAGGAGCCCCGCACCCCGCGCGCGTCGGCCGGCCCGCCCGGCGGGGATACGGGTGCGGCCTCGCCGTCCGCCGTGACGACGGGTGCGGCTCCTGCGGATGCGGGACCTCGGCCCGCCCCGGTGACGGGCGGAACCGGTGCGGCGAGCGGTGGCGGGCCGGACGCGCCCGCATCCGGCGGCGGGGTGAGTGGCTCCGTGGGTACGCCCGTCGGGGCGGCGATGGCGGCGATGTCGGTGGGTGCGGCGCTCACGGTGGGGCGGCCGGTCGGTGCGGAGAGCGCGGATCGTGCGGCGAACGCGGCGAGCGCCGCGAGGCCGGGCGGCGAGGAGCCCACCGAACCGGGTGAGTCGGCCAGGACGGGTGAGCCGGCCAGGACAGGTGAGCCGGTCAAGACGGGCGACGATCGGAGCCGGAGCGCAGGTGGGCCGGTCGGAACGGAGACCCGGCCCGGCGTGGAACCGCGGGCGGCGGCCCGAGGCGTCGACGGAGCCGCGCCTGACGGGACGCCGGCGGACCCGGTCCGTCGTGCGGAGCCGATGACGGCCGGTGCGGAGCCCGGGTCGGACACGCCCCCGGGCGCGTCGGCCGATTCGGTACGGGCGGGCGGAACCGACGGGCCCCGGGGCGCGACGGGCGGATCGGCCGGCCGCCCGGCGCCCGGAGCTGTCGGCGGATCGGCCGGCCGCCCGGCGCCCGGAGCTGTCGGCGGATCGCGTGGCGTCGGCCCGGTGGCGGGTCCCGACGGCTCCGCGTCCGGGCCCGGCGGCGTTCCGGCGGCCGACCGTGAGCGGACCGCCCGCGCGGCGGCCACCACCGGCGCGGGCACCCCGCCCGGCGCCGACCGGCCGACCGGCTCCACCACTCCCGCCACTCCCACCGCCCCGGCCGACTCCCGTCAGCCGGCCGCGGGCCGCGCGCACGACGGTCCGGCGCCGGCCGTCCCGCCGGCCGTCCCGCCGGCCGCCCCCGCGGTCGCCAAGGCGCCGACGGGCGCGGTCGCCGACGCGACGGCGCGCCCGGCCACGCCCCCTTCTGACGCCGCGTCGACGCCGGTGTCCGGCCGGGAGCGTCCCGCCGCGGGGGAGGGCGCCGCCACTCCCGCCGAGAAGCCCGCCGCCGCGCCGGACCGACCGCTCACCGGTTCCCGTGCGGCCGCCGCGCCCCTGTCCGGCCGGACCCCGGCCCCGCCCCGTTCGACCGACCCGGCCCCCGCGGGCACGCCGGCCACGTCGCCCGCCCGGCCGGGCACGCCGGCCGAGGCGCCGGCCTCGTCCACCCCTGGCGCCCCGGCCGCGGCCCTCGCCGTCTCGTCGCCGACCGACCACGTCCGGGACGTCACCGCCGAGACGGCGCGCACCGCGGCCGACGCCGTCGCGGCCAAGGCCGACACGGCGACCGGCCCGTCCGCGCCGGCCACCCCCTCCGCCGACCGGTCCGGCACCACGCCGTCCACCCCGTCCACCCCGACCGCCCCGACCGCCACGTCCGGCGACCGGTCCGGCGGGCCGCGGACCGGCTCCCGCGAAGACGCCGCGTCCGGCCACGTGGCCTGCGGGCGGCGCGAGTTCATCCGGGTCTCCGACATCGGGCGGATCATCGACGCCCCCGGCGGGGTCATCGCCGTGCCCGTGGCCGCCGAGCAGGCCAAGGCGCCCGCGCCGGCGCCCGTGCGGACCGGACCCCGGCGGAAGAACGTGATCGGGACCGAGACGACCGGTTCGATCCCCGTGCACCTCCTCTTCCGGGACGAGCCCGATCCCTCCGCGGCGAGCGTCGGCGTGGCCGACGACGGCGGCCCCGCCACCGTCGCCATGGCCACGCTCGCGCCCTCCCCGGTCCCCGCCTCCGCCGCCCCGCCGGCCTCCGCGTCCCGGGCGAGGATCCCCAAGCCCGCCCGCGCCCGGTCCGCCCGCCCCGCGCCCCCCGCCGACCCCGGGCTCGTCGAGCGTCCCGGGCCCGCCCTGCCCGGCTGGATCGGGGTCGCCGCCGGGTTCCTGGCGCTCGCCGGGTGCGCGGCCGTCGTGTGGTGGGCCGGTGCCGTGCCCGATGCGCTGGGCCGGATGCTGCGGCTGCCGGTCCGGCCGTACCAGGGCATCCACCTCGGCCAGTGGGCCCTGCTCGCGCTCGGGGTGCTGGCCACCCTCTTCACGTTCGGGGGCCTCGGCCGCGGCCGGGTCGGCCACGCCTACGTCCTCACCCTCTTCGGCGACTACCGGGGTACCGTCCGCCGCACCGGGCTCCTGTGGATCAGCCCGCTGCTGCTGCGCCGCAGGGTCGACGTCCGGCTGCGGCACTGGCGCAGCGAGCCGCTCTCCGCGGTGGACGCGAAGGGCACCGCGCTCGACGTGGTCGTCCTCGTGGTCTGGCGCATCCGGGACACCGTCCGGGCCGCGCTGGGGGTCGACGGGCACGAGGCGTACCTGCGTGAGCAGGTCGAGGCGGCCATGGCGCGCGTGCTCTCGCAGCTTCCGGCGGACGCCTTCCACGAGGACGCCCCGACGCTGCGCGACGCGGAGGCGGTCGGCGAGGCGCTGACCCGGATGCTCTCGGCGGAGTGCGCCCCGGTCGGGGTCGACGTGTTCTCGGCGCAGCCGACCCGGATCGAGTACGCCCCCGAGATCGCGGCGGCCATGCAGCGCCGGCGGATCGCGGCGATCGACGCGAAGCACCGGGACAGCGTGCTGACCGCCGTCGTGGACGCGGTCGACGACGTGGTCCACCGCCTGACCGCGCGTGGTCTGGTCGAGCTGGACGACTACGAGCGCAAGGCGCTGGTCAAGGACCTGACGGTGGCGTTCTACACGGGCCGTACCGCGCCGGGGGACGGCGCGTGAATCCCGCGATTGGTATGGACATGTTCAACTTCCGTCAATACCTTGGTACTTGGTCTAGACCGGAATAGGTACCGCCGCACCACCCACGGCCGAATCATTCGCACGCGTGCAGCACGGGTCACAGAACTCCCCCACGTTCTCCTGGAGCGACAGCATGCGCAAAAAGACAGGTGTGGCCGCGGTGGCGCTCGGCGTCGCGGCCGCCTCCCTCTTCGCCACGAGCAGTGCCGGCAGTCACGGCTACACCGACTCCCCGATCAGCCGGCAGAAGCTCTGCGCCAACGGCACGGTGACCAACTGCGGTTCCATCCAGTGGGAGCCGCAGTCGGTCGAGGGTCCGAAGGGCTTCCCGTCCGCCGGACCCGCCGACGGCAGGATCTGTTCCGCCGGTCTCACCCAGTTCGCCCAGCTCGACGACCCGCGCGGCGGCAACTGGCCCGCCACGCAGGTCACCGCGGGCCAGAGCTACAGCTTCCGCTGGCAGTTCACCGCCCGCCACCGCACCACCGACTTCCGGTACTACATCACCAGGAACGGCTGGGACCGGACCAAGCCGCTCACCCGGGCGGCCCTCGACTCCCAGCCCTTCCTGACCGTCCCCTACAACAACCAGCAGCCGCCGGCCACGCTCTCACACTCCGGGACCATCCCGGCGGGCAAGACCGGCAAGCATCTGATCCTGGCCGTGTGGACGATCGCGGACACCGCGAACGCCTTCTACGCCTGCTCGGATGTTCAGTTCTGACGGCTAGTCAGCTACCGTCCGGCGCATGACCGTGGCGGAGCTCGTGCAGCGTCAGTGGGGCGATCACCGGATCGGGCTGAGGAGCCGGGCGTCGGTCCTCACCCACCACCAGGTCGCCGCCGGAGCCGCCGCGCGGGCCGCGCTGCTCGTCGAGCTGTTGCCCCGGGGTGCCGAGCCGCACCTCGGGGTACTCCTCGACAACACGCCGGAGTTCCCCCTGTGGCTGAGCGCGGCGGCCCTGGCCGGGGCCGCCGTCGCCGGCATCAACCCCACCCGGCGCGGAGCGGAACTGGCCCGCGACATCGTCCACACCGACTGCCGCGTCCTGGTCACCCAGCGGGCGTACCTTCCCCTGCTCGACGGGCTCGCCCTGCCGGGCGTACGCATCCTGGTGACCGACACCGACGCCTACCGCGCCCTGCTGCTGCCGTACGAGGGCGCCGAGCCGGGCGAGGCCGTCGTCCGCCCCGTGCACCCCGGCACCCGGATGCTCCTCTACTTCACCTCCGGCTCGACCGGCGCGCCGAAGGCCGCGATCTGCAGCCAGGGCAGGCTCGCCGCGGCCGGGCGCTCCCTCGTCTCCCACTTCGGGCTGGGCCCCGACGACGTCCACTACGTCTGCATGCCGATGTTCCACGGCAACGCGGTGATCGCCGACTGGGCGCCGGCGCTCGCGGCCGGCGCGGGCGTGGCGCTGCGGGACCGCTTCTCGGCCTCCGGCTTCCTGCCCGACGTCCGCGCGTTCGGAGCGACGTACTTCACCTACGTGGGGCGCGCGGTCCAGTACCTGCTGGCCACCCCGACCGGTCCGGACGACCGCGGCCACCGGCTGCGGCTCGGGTTCGGCACCGAGGCCGGGGCGGTGGACGCGGCCCGCTTCGAGGCGCGGTTCGGCGTACGGCTGGTCGAGGGGTACGGCTCCTCCGAGGGCGGTGCGGCGATCCAGCGGACCCCGGACACGCCGGCCGGCGCGATCGGGCGGGCGGCGCCGGGGGACGACCTGGCGGTGGTCGACGCCGCCTCCGGCAAGGAGTGCGAGGAGGCACGCTTCTCCGCCTCGGGCGCCCTGCTCAACGCCGGCTCGGCGATCGGCGAACTCGTCAACCGAGGCCGGAACCCGTTCGAGGGCTACTGGCGCAACCCCGAGGCGGAGGCCGCCCGGCTGCGGGACGGCTGGTACTGGACGGGCGACCTCTTCTACCGCGACGCGGAAGGCTTCCTCTACTTCGCCGGACGCACCGACGACCGGCTCCGCGTCGACAGCGAGAACCTCGCCGCGGCGGTGATCGAGCAGATCCTCGCGCGCTGGGAGCGCGCGGCGGGCGTCGCGGTCTACGCGATACCCGACCCGGTGGCCGGCGACCAGGTCATGACGGCGATCGCCCTGCGGCCGGGCGCCGCCTTCGCTCCCGAGGCGTTCGCCTCGTTCCTCGCCGCCCAGCCGGACCTGGGGACGAAGATGCCGCCCCGCTTCGTCCGCATCGTGCCGGAACTCCCGCTGACCGCCACGAACAAGATCCACCGCGTCGCCCTGCGCCGCGCCTCCTTCCTCTGCGAGGACCCCGTGTGGTGGCGCCCGGCCCCGGACGCCCCCTACGAACCGGTGACCCCGGCCGTCCTCGACACCCTGCGCGCGCGGTACGCCGCCCAGGGCCGCAGCCCGTCACCGACCGTGCCCGCTCCCGAGGGGTAGGGCCAGGCATACCCCCGCACGCCCGCCAGACCCATGGCCCGGGCCGCCGGCCGCCGCCTACGGTGGGCGCCATGGAGCCCCGTACCCCCTGGCAGGCCCTCACCCGGCCCCGGTATCCCCGCACCGCCTGGCCCTGGCGGTCCGCCGCGTACCTCGCGAGCGGGGTGGCCACCGGGCTGCCCGCCCTCCTGGTGCTCCTGCTCCTCCTCCTCTTCTCCCTCCTCCTCGTCGGACTGCCCCTGCTCCTGCTCGCCGGGATCGCCCTCGGCGGCATCGAGCGGCGGCGGATCCGGCTCGTCGAGCACGAGCCCGCCGCCGATCCGCACCGGACTCCCGACGCCCCGGGGCTCGGCGCCTGGCTGCGCCTCCGGGTGCGCGAGCAGGCCACCTGGCGGGAACTCGCGTACGCCGTCCTGCACGCCACCCTCCTGTGGCCGCTCGACCTGATCCTCCTGGCCGTCGCCCTCGGCCTGCCCGTCCTGCTGATGTGCGCCCCCCTGCAGCTCGCGCTCGACGGCGAGGAGGCCAAGGTCGTCAAGGCCTACCTCGTCACCTCGTATCCGCAGGCCTTCGCCGCGGCCCTGCTCGGCGCGGTGCTGCTGGTCGCCCTGCTCTACCCGCTCGCCGCCCTGGCAGGTGCCCGCGCCGCGGTCAGCCGCGCACTGCTCGCCCCCCGCGAGACCGAACTGAGGGACCGGATCAGCGAGGTCACCGCCTCGCGCGCCCGGCTCGTCGCCGCCTTCGAGGCCGAGCGCCGGCGGATCGAGCGCGATCTGCACGACGGCGCCCAGCAGCGCCTCGTCGCCCTCACCATGACCCTCGGCCTGGCCCGGCTGGACGCGCCGCCGGGGCCGCTCGCCGACCAGCTCGGCAAGGCCCACGCGGAGGCCGGCCTGGTCCTCACCGAGCTGCGTGAGCTGATCCACGGCATCCATCCGCAGGTCCTGGCCGACTACGGTCTGGACGCCGCCCTCACCGACGCCGCCGACCGCTCCGCCGTCCCCGTCACCACCGACATCCCGCCCGGCCTGCCCCGGCTGCCGACCGCCGTCGAGAGCGCCGGCTACTTCGCCGTCTGCGAGGCCCTCGCCAACATCGGCAAGCACAGCGGCGCGACCCGCGCCGGACTCTCCGTCCGGTACGCCGCCGAACGGCTCCGGATCGAGGTGACCGACGACGGCGCGGGCGGCGCCGACCCCGCGGGCGGCAGCGGCCTCACCGGACTCGCCGACCGGCTCGCGGTCCTCGATGGCACACTGACGATCATCAGCCCGACCGGCGGCCCCACCCTCCTGCGAGTGGAGATCCCTTGTCCCGCACCGACCGCTCCCTCCGCGTCGTCCTCGCCGAGGACAGCGTCCTCCTCCGTGAGGGCCTGATCGGTCTCCTGGCACGTTTCGGCCACGAGGTCGTCGCGGCGGTCGGCGACGCGGACGCGCTGGGCGAGGCGGTCGCCGCGCACCGGCCGGACATCGTCGTCACCGACGTCAGGATGCCGCCGGGTTTCCAGGACGAGGGGCTGCGCGCCGCCGTCGCCCTGCGCGCCGAACACCCCGCGCTGCCCGTCCTCGTCCTGAGCCAGTACGTGCAGCGGACCTACGCCGCCGACCTGCTGGACGCGGGCGACGGCACCGGCGTCGGCTATCTCCTCAAGGACCGCGTCGGCCAGGTCGAGGAGTTCCTCGACGCCCTGACCCGCGTCGCCGACGGCGGCACCGTCGTGGACCCCGAGGTCGTGCGGCAGCTGCTGCGCCGGCACCGCGATCCGCTGGAGGCGCTGACCCCTCGCGAGCGCGAGGTGCTCGCCCTGGTCGCGGAAGGGCACTCGAACGGGGAGATCGCCCGCCGCCTCGTCGTCACCGAGGCCGCCGTCGGCAAGCACATCGGCAACATCCTGGGGAAGCTGAACCTGCCGCCCGCCGAGGACACCCACCGGCGGGTCCTGGCGGTCCTCACCTACCTCCGCGCCTGAGGCGCGACCCGGGCCGGGCGCACGGGCCGGGCGCACGAAGAAGCCCCCCGCTTGCGCGAGGGGCTTCTTCCGTCTGTGCGCCGCCAGGGACTCGAACCCCGGACCCGCTGATTAAGAGTCAGCTGCTCTAACCAACTGAGCTAGCGGCGCCTGCTGACAGAGAAAATACTACCTGGTCCGCGGGGGTGCTCCCGACCACGCCGATGCGGCACCCTTTCGGCCGTTTCGGGCGGGATCCCGGGGCCCCGCCGGCCGGGGAAGGGCCCCTCGCGTCCCGATCCTGTCCGGGCGCCCGGACAGGGTTCAGATCGCCAGCGAGAGGACCACCGGAGCCGCCCTGCGGTTCAGGGTGTCCGCCGCCGAGCGCAGCCGGTGGGCGTGCTCGATCGGCAGGGAGAGCGCGAGGCAGCCCACGGACGCGCCCGCGGTCAGCGGCACCGCCGCGCAGACCGTGCCCACCGCGTATTCCTGGAGATCCAGTACCGGAACCGTCGGCGGCTGGCTGTCGAGCTTGGAGAAGAGCACCTTCTCGTTCGTGATCGTCCGCGAGGTCAGCCGGGCGATGCGGTGCCGGGACAGGTGGTCGCGGCGGCCGTTCTGGTCGAGCTGGGTCAGCAGGCACTTGCCGACCGCGCTGGCGTGCGCCGCCGAGCGGAAGTCGACCCACTCGTTGACCTTGGGCGTGCGCGGGCCGTCGGCGAACTGGGTGATCTTCACCTCGCCGTCGATGTACCGGCTGATGTAGACGGCCGCGCCGACCGAGTCGCGCAGTTCGGTCAGCGTCTCCTGGAGCTTGCGCTCCAGCGCCTCGCGCCGGGTTATGCCGGAACCCAGCAGGACCAGCGAGTCGCCGATCACGTAGGCGCCGTCGCTGACCTGCTCGACGTACCCCTCGCGCCGCAGCATGAGCAGCAGGGAGGCCAGATGGGCGGTCGGCAGACCCGTCTCCCGCGCGATCTGGACGTCCGTCACCCCGCCGCCGTGCCGTGAGACCGTCTCCAGCACACGCAGGGCGTATTGCACCGAGTGGAACGGCGCGGTGGGCTCGGGCTTCAGCGCCACGGTTTCCCCCTACCAGGTTGTGACCGCAAGCTTCCGTACTTCCGTACCACGATAGCCGTCAAGCGCCGTTTCCGGGGCGGCTGTTGGCGAGAATAATGCGCAGCTCCACGGCCCTAAGCTGGGCCTCGCCACCCTGGCATATGCCAGGGTCACACTTGTCGCACAGAGTGTCAGGTCAGGGCATCGCCCGAGCGGCCTCGGGCGGGCGTTCGAAGCCCGAAGTCGAGAAGATTTTTTTCGGAGAAACGGACTCGATCACCCCCGGAAGCCTCCCCGATCACCGCCGGGAGCCTCCCCGATCCCCTCCGGGGAATAACCGGAGACACCCTCCTGTTGTGCTCGGGCGTACGTATGTCACTGCGCAGAAGGGCCCACGGTGAGCGACGCGATTCGAGGCACGGGACACGGGGAGTCGGCCGTTCCGCTGTCCGTACTGGACCTGGTGACGGTCGGCAGGGGGAGGACCGCGACGCAGGCGCTCGCCACCGGCGTCGAGCTCGCCAAGCTCGCCGAGCGGCGTGGCTACCACCGCCTCTGGACGGCCGAGCACCACTCCATGCCCGGTGTCGCCTCCTCGTCGCCGGCCGTGATCCTTGCCCACCTCGCCGCCCACACGAGCCGCATCCGGCTCGGATCCGGCGGCGTCATGCTGCCCAACCACGCCCCGCTGGTGATCGCCGAGCAGTTCGGCACCCTGGAGGCCCTCGCGCCGGGCCGGATCGACCTCGGGCTCGGCCGCGCCCCCGGGACGGACGGGGCGACGGCCGCCGCACTGCGCCGGACCCGGACCCTGAACGAGGGCGCGGACGACTTCCCGCAGCAGCTGGCCGAGTTGACCAGCTTCCTGGACGACGACTTCCCCGACGGGCACCCGTACGCCCGGATCCACGCCGTACCGGGTCCGGTGCAGGGGCCGAAGGGCCGGCCCCCGGTCTGGCTGCTCGGCTCGTCCGGCTTCAGCGCGCGGCTGGCAGGGATGCTCGGTCTGCCGTTCGCCTTCGCCCATCACTTCTCGGCCCACAACACCATCCCGGCGCTGGACCTCTACCGCGACTCCTTCCGCCCCTCCGAGGTGCTCGATGCGCCGTACGCGCTGATCGGCGTCTCGGCGCTGGCCACCGACGACGCGCGGGAGGCCCGCCGCCAGGTCCGCACCGGCGCGCTGTCGATGCTCCAGCTGCGCACCGGCCGTCCCGGCCTGATCCCGACGCCCGAGGAGGCGGAGGCGTACGTCTTCAGTCCCGCCGAGCAGGACTTCGTGGACGGCTGGCTGGCGAACATCGTCCACGGCACGGCCGACGAGGTGCGCTCGGGTCTGGACGACCTGCGCAAGCGGACCGGCGCCGACGAGCTGATGATCACGGCCCACGCGCACGGCGGCGATGTGCGGCTGCGGAGCTACGAGTTGATCGCGGACGCCTACGGCCTGCCGGAGGACCTCGGGTAAAACCTGGGTTTCCGCGGGGTGTTGGTTCAGCCTCGAACGACCCGGCCGCGGAGTCCTAAGCGAACCTTAAACCGCTCGTCACATGTAGTGGCGGGCGGTTCCGCTTTGTGCTGCACCTCTCTGACAAGGGCTTTCACGCGCGAATTGGTCTAGTCCTCAATCTGGTTCAGACCATTGACGTGCTGTTCGTGCGGGGGCTATCACTGCTCCAGTTCCTGTACGGCACCACCCCCAGTACTCCCTCGGAGGCCGCACGTGCACCCCCGCAGACGACCCCTCATCGCCGCGCTGGTGAGCTCCGCGCTCGCCGCCGGCGCGCTCGCCGTGACCGCCGGGCTCGGCTCCGCCCAGGCGGCCGACGCCGCCGCCCCCTCGTCCGGGGGCGTGAAGATCGCGTACTACGACCAGTGGAGCGTGTACGGGAACGCCTTCTATCCCAAGCACCTCGACACCCGGGGCATCGCGGGCAAGCTCGACATCATCAACTACTCGTTCGGGAACATCCACCCGACCGACCTCACCTGTTTCGAGGCCAACAAGGCGGCCGGCGACGACGCCAACCCCAACGCCGGTGACGGCGCGGGCGACTCCTACGCCGACTACCAGCGCTCCTTCTCGGCCGCGGACAGCGTCGACGGCGTGGCCGACAAGTGGGACCAGCCGATCGTGGGCGTCTTCAACCAGTTCAAGGAGCTGAAGGCGAAGCACCCCAACCTGAAGATCAACATCTCGCTGGGCGGCTGGACGTACTCCAAGTACTTCCACGACGCGGCGCTCACCGACGCGAGCCGCAAGAAGCTCGTCGCCTCCTGCGTCAAGCAGTACATCGCGGGCGACCTGCCGGTCGAGGGCGGCTACGGCGGGCCGGGCACGGCGGCCGGCATCTTCGACGGCATCGACATCGACTGGGAGTACCCGGGCTCGCCCGACGGCCACCTGGGCAACCACTACGGTCCCGAGGACAAGGCCAACTTCACCCTGCTGCTCGCCGAGTTCCGCAAGCAGCTGGACGAGTACGGCGCGGCGCACGGCGGCAAGAAGTACCTGCTGACGGCGGCGCTCCCGGCCGGCCAGGACAAGATCAAGAACATCGAGACGGACAAGATCGGCGCGTACCTCGACTACGCGAACATCATGACGTACGACATGCACGGCGCCTGGGACGGCGACGGGCCGACGTACCACCAGTCCCCGCTGTACTCGGGCGCCAACGACCCGACGGACGCCATCAAGCCGGGCACCGAGAAGTACTCGATCGACAACGCCATCGACTCCTGGATCGACGGCAAGCCGGCCTACGGCATCGCGGGCGGCTTCCCGGCGAACAAGCTGACGCTGGGCTACGAGTTCTACTACCGCGGCTGGAAGGGCGTCCCGGCCGGGTCCGCCAACGGCCTCGCGCAGCCCGCGACCGGCGCCTCCGCGGCCCGTCCGGTCAGCCAGCAGGCGGGCATCGCCCACTACAAGGAGCTCGGCGGCATCGTCGACAACGCGGCCACGACCTTCTGGGACGACCAGGCCAAGTCGGCGTACTTCTACAAGGACGGCGAGTTCTTCACCGGCCTCGACCAGCGGACCATCCAGGCCCGTGCCGACTACGGGCACCAGCGCGGTCTGGCGGGCGCGATGATGTACTCGCTCCTCGGCCTGGACGCCAACGCCACCCTCTTCAACCAGATCGTGACCGCGGTCGGTTCCTCCCCGACGAACCCGACCACGCCGCCCACCACGCCTCCGACCACGCCGCCGACGACGCCTCCGACCACCCCGCCCACGACCCCGCCGACGACGCCGCCGACCACCGGCTGCACGTCCCCGGCGTACGTGGCCGGCACGGTCTACACCGGCGGCGCGCTGGTCTCCCACAAGGGCCACACCTGGAAGGCGCAGTGGTGGACCCAGAACGAGGAGCCGGGTACGACCGGCGAGTGGGGCGTCTGGAAGGACCAGGGCGCCTGCTGACCACCGGCTGACACCCCCTCATGACCGCTGCCCCCGCCCGGATGTCCCTCCGGCCGGGGGCAGCATCCATGTGCCGCCCGGGGCGGGCGGCCGGGTTCAGGCCGGCATGGGTGCGGCGCCGATCAGGGCCGCGATGCGGTCGGGGGTCACCGCCCGGGAGTACAGCCAGCCCTGGCCGGTGTCGCAGCCGATGCGGCGCAGCCGGGTCGCCTGGCCCGAGGTCTCCACGCACTCGGCGGTCACCGTCAGACCCAGCCGGTGCGCCAGCTGGACCAGCGCCTCCACGATGAGCTCGTCCGCGGGGTTGGGGTGCGCCTCGTCCTGGAAGCCGCGGACGAAGGAGCCGTCGAGTTTGAGGGCCGAGACCGGCAGCCGGCTCAGATAGGCCAGGTTCGAGTAGCCCGTTCCGAAGTCGTCGATCGCGATCTGCACGCCCATGTCGCTGAGCGCCTGGAGCGCCTGGAGCGGCCGGCCGGCGGAGCCCATCACCGCGGACTCGGTCAGCTCCAGCTGGAGCAGGTGCGGTGCCAGCCCTGTCTCCGCCAGGATGCCCGCCACGTCCGCCACCAGGTCGGAGTCCCAGACCTGGCGCACGGCCACGTTGACGCTCACGAAGAGCGGCCGTTCCCGGGGATGGTCCTGCTGCCACTGCCGGGCCTGGCGGCACGCGGTCCGCAGCACCCACCGGCCGAGCTCGACGATCGAGCCGTCCTCCTCGGCGATCCCGATGAACCGATTCGGCGGGAGGGGGCCGAACTGGGGGTGGTTCCACCGCACCAGCGCCTCCACACCGCGCACGGTCCCGTCCGACAGCCCCACCAGCGGCTGGTACTCGAGGGCGAACTCGTCGCGCTCCACGGCGGGGCGCAGGGTCGAGCTGAGCGCCTGGCGGGTCATCCGATGGGCGTTGCGCTCCGGGTCGAAGAGGGTCCAGCGGGCCTTGCCGTCGGCCTTCGCCCAGTACAGCGTCGTGTCCGCGGCCTGCATCAGCCCCGTCGCCGTCGTCCCCGAGGCGGCCCGCTCCACCACGCCGATCGAGGCGGAGACGGAGAGCCGCTGACCGGCCAGGTCGAAGGGCCGCTGGAGCGCGGTCAGGACGGACTGCGCGAGGTCCGCGAGCTGCTCCGTGCCCGCCGAGTCCTCGACCAGGATCGCGAACTCGTCGCCGCCGAGGCGTGCCACCAGGTGTCCGCCGCTGCGGGTGTACCCGTCGCTGTCCGCGCATTCCGTCAGCCGGGAGGCCACGGCGGCGAGGAGCCGGTCGCCGACCCGGTGCCCCAGCGTGTCGTTGACGGCCTTGAAGCCGTCCAGGTCGAGGTAGCAGAGACCGATCCGCCCTGTTCTGCCATGCCCGTACGACTCGTAGGACTCGTACGACTCGTACGACGATCCGCGGTCCGTGGGTTCGTCCGGGCAGGGGACGGCCTCCGGCTCTCCGTGCTCCGCGGCCCCGTCGAGGGCGGCCGCCAGCCGTTCGAAGAACAGCGTCCGGTTGGGCAGCCGGGTCACCGGGTCGTGCATCTGGAGGTGTCGCAGGCGGGCCTGGAGCTCGCGCCGGTCGCTGATGTCGGCGATCGAGAGCAGGACGCGCGGACTCTCGGGTACGGGGGCGACGGTGACCTCGGCCCACAGGGAGCGCCCGTCGGGGTGCTTGAGCCGGCGGGTGCAGCTGAGGCGGGAGCGACGGCCGCGCAGCACCTCGTGGTACGCG
Source organism: Streptomyces sp. JL2001 (assembly GCF_050917515.1). Classification (NCBI taxonomy): domain Bacteria; kingdom Bacillati; phylum Actinomycetota; class Actinomycetes; order Kitasatosporales; family Streptomycetaceae; genus Streptomyces; species Streptomyces sp. JL2001. The sequence goes on from NZ_CP169421.1 coordinate 4,904,937, forward strand.
TGCCAGGTGCGGGCGTCGGAGGCGAGGTCGACGAGATCTGCGGCGGCCTGTTCCCGGAGCGCTCCGGCCTCGGTGCCGAGGAGGGTGCCGAACGCGTCGTTGGCGGAGATCACGAGGCCGTCCTCGTCGACGACGGCCATCGCCAGCTGGGCGGCCCGGAAGGCGGCGCGGTAGTCGCGCGCCTCGGCCTCGGCGCGGCACCCGGCGGTGGCACGGAGTCCTGTATCGGAGGTATGCCCCACCTCGGCGGGGAGCCCGGCGCCCGTGCGGCCTTCGGCGGTCGGGAGCGAGCCGGGACCCGCATCGGTCGAGGGGTGAGGATGACGCTCCGTGATCAGAGGCGTGTGCTCCCGTGCGGGCGAGAGCTGGGCGTGCACCGGTCCTTCGGGGGTTCCGCTCACCGCTCGCTCCCGTAGTGCAGTCGGGGCCGTACAGATGTGGTTCGGGATGGTCGGCCTTGAAAGTGTGCCGATCATAGAGGTAGCCCGGGGGGCCGTTCCAGCTCCGTGGGGCCCTCCCGTCCGGCGCGGGCCGCGAGCGGCTCGGCCGAGCAGCCCCGGCCGATCGTTTCTGCGCGGCTCTGACACGGGACGACGCCACCGTGACCGAATGTGACTTTCCGTGAGCTGGTGACGTGCCGTGTCGCGTCGACCCCGTGTCGCCCGCTCACCCGACTGGGGCAGCGGAAAAGTGCGAAACGCGGCAAAACGGCACAGGGTGGGTGGGGTGTCCCCTATTCCGGAGCCGGAGGTCCACGTGAGGGGTCAGCAGACACCCGGGGGAGTGGAACGACCGCGGCTGCGCGCCGTGTCGGCGGCGTTCACCTCCCTCGCCGCGCTGGCCGCGACCGGTCTCGTGGCGGGCCCTGCCGTGGGCGCCTCCTCGGCCGGGCCCTGTGCACTGCCCCGCACCTCCGCCCATCACTCCCTGGGCCTGGACACCTGGAACGGCTCCTACCCCAAGCCCGTCGACTCCCTCGACGCCGTCATGATCTTCCTGTCCTTCCCGGACTCCACCCCGCTGATCACCCCCGACGAGCTGGCGGCCGACTACTTCCCCGGCACCGACGACTTCTTCCGGCGCGCCTCCTACGGACGCTTCTCGCTGCTCCCGGACGTCCGCCGCGAGTGGACGCGGATGCCGCAGCCGTCCTCCGCGTACGACATAAGGCGTGACTGGGACGCGGGCCGGCGCACCGCGTACCTGCGCGACGCGATCGCCGCGGCGGACGACCGGGTGGACTTCTCGCGGTACGACATCGTCTACCTGGTCGCCGACCCGGACGCGCCGGGAGTGGACTCCGACGCCACGAAGGTCGTCAACCTGGACCACCCGATCGACGTCGACGGCACGGAGATCAAACGGGTGGTCACCGTCTTCGAGCGGCACCCGCCGGACCGCAACGTGCTGGCCCACGAGACCGGGCACGTCTTCGACCTGCCGGACCTCTACCACCGGCCGGTGGACGGCAAGGGGGACTGGGACACCCATGTGGGCGACTGGGACGTCATGGGCAGCCAGTTCGGCCTGGCCCCCGACCTCTTCGGCTGGCACAAGTGGAAGCTGGGCTGGCTGGAGCGGAACCAGGTGACCTGCGTCCAGGGTCCCGACGCGCGGCTGCTCAGCCTGGAGCCGATCGCGGCGGCGCCGGTGGCCGGCGGCACGGTCGGCAACCGGCTCGCGGTCGTGCGGACCGGCTCGGGCAGCGTCCTGGCGATCGAGGCGCGCGGTGCGACGGGCAACGACCGGGACACCTGCACCGAGGGCGTGCTGATCTACCGGGTGCGGAACGAGGCGGCGTCCGGCGACGGTCCGATCGAGGTCGTGGACACCCATCCGCACACCGAGGCCTGCTGGGACCGCTCGGTCTACCCGCCGCTCGCGGACGCGCCGCTCGGCGTGGGCGAGACCTTCACCGTGCCGGAGGACGGGACGCGGGTGGAGGTCGCCGACCGGACCCGGGCGGGGGTCTGGACCGTGAAGGTGACGGTGGGCGAGGAGGGTTCCTGAGCACGTCCGCGGAGGCTCGGGCCGGCTCCCTCCGGGAGGCGTGCCCGGTGCGGAGGGACACGACAAGAAGGCCCCCCGCTCGCGCGGGGGGCCTTCTTCGTCTGTGCGCCGCCAGGGACTCGAACCCCGGACCCGCTGATTAAGAGTCAGCTGCTCTAACCAACTGAGCTAGCGGCGCCTGCTGACGTCGTAGACCTTAGCATCCTGATCGGCGCGAGGAAAAATCGATACCCGCACGTCGGCGGCGGAGGCCGCGCGGACCGCCCGGACGCAGGCCCAGAGCATGACCTCGGGTCCCGGGAGCCAGGGGCTGCGCGTGTCGGGGGCGACGACCCAGCGGGGGCCGGCCGGGTCGAGCGGGGTGAGCGGCGGGATGGTGACCGCGTCCCCGACGCCGTGACACAGGGGGCGCGGGACGGCCTCCCCCCACTCCTCCCAGTCGAGCAGGGACGGCAGTCGCTGGGCGGTCCCCGGGGCGGCGAAGAGGAGCATCCGGCCGCGGTGGACGGCGACGGGGCCCGAGCCGGGGCCCTCCGCCCAGAGGCGTTCGAGCATCCGGCGCCCGAAGACCGTGTCCACGTTCACGACGTCGAAGACCGTGCCGCAGGGCAGCACCGCGGGGGCGGTGGGCCGGGCCTCCCACTGGGCGAGCGCCGAGCGCGGGTAGCCGGCGGCGGAGGCGAGCCAGCCGGCCCCGCAGGACGTGACGCGGGCGGTGTGGTGCCGTCCCTCGTCCCGGTCCCGCAGGAACCCGAAGACGTCGGACCGGTCGGTGCGGCGCTCGTCCGTGCCGTACGGGGCCGGGCTCAGGGGGGATTCGTCTCGCAGCCATGCGGTCATGCATCCAGATGTACCCGGAGTGACCGCTCCGTTCCCGAGGGTTGAAGAATCCCGGACAGGGCGGGGGTGAAGGGAGTATCTTTCGCCCCGGCATATGCCCGCTGTCATCGCCGCGGGCGTGCGCCGGGCGCGCCGCCGGGCGGTGGGGCACGCGGGTGGCGGCGAGTGGCGGCGAGCAGGTCCGGCTGGACGGACCTGGTGGGCGGACCCGCTGGACGGACCTGGTGGGCGACCGGCCCGGCGGACGGACCCGCTGGACGGGCCTGACGGGCCGGCCGGTGCGCGGGCCCCGTGCCCGGCTCAGTCCTCCGCGGGCCGCCCGCCCGCCCGGATCAGGTCCCGGCCGAACTCGATCATCTTCCGGGCGTAGTCCTCGGTCCACTCGGCCCGGGCGGCGACGTCGGCGGCCGTCAGCCGGTCGAACCGGCGCGGGTCGGCGAGCTGCGCCGCCGCGATCGCCTGGAACTCCACGGCCCGGTCCGTCGCCGCGCGGAAGGCCAGGGTCAGCTCGGTCGCCCGGGACAGCAGCTCCCTCGGGTCCTCCATCGACTCCAGGTCGAAGAAGTGCTCCGGGTCGGCGGTCGCCTCGGCAGGCTCGAAGATCAGCGGTGCGGGCCGTAGCCTCCGCTGGCCGTTGCGCTCCGCGGATTCCGCCATCGTTCGTCTCCTCCTCGCACGCACACGGCCCGGACACCCGGGCCGCTCTTCCATTGTGGCGCCTGCGCGCAAGAGGGCCTCGGGGACGGCCCGTGGACCGAGCCCGGATTCCGGCCCGGTCCCCGAGCCGGCTCTCAGGCGTCGAGTCCGCGGAGGAAGGCCGCGAGGCCGCCGAAGAACTCCCGCTCCGCGTCCACCTGCCGGGCGTGCCGGGCGGTGTCGGTCGTGTGGGGGAACTCCTCGGGCGGCAGTGCCGTTATGGCGGCCGTCCCCGCGCCGGACAGCGCCCCCAGGTGCTCGAGCTGGATCGCGCCGATGACGTACGCGAGGAGTCCGCGCAGGGCCACGACCCGCCGCTCGCCCGTGAGGCCGGCCTCGGCGAGGAGCGCGAGCACCGCCTCCGACCAGCGCAGGACGCCGGGCGAGCGGTGCCGGTGGGTGACCGTCAGCAGGACGACCCCGGGGTGGGCGCCGACCGTGTCGCGCAGCCGCCGCACCAGCACGGTGACCCGGTCCCGCCACGGCGTGTCCGGCGCGGGCGGGCTGGTGTCCACGGCCCCCAGGACCAGCTCGACGACGAGCCCCTCGAGCTCGTCGCGGTCCGCCACGTACCGGTAGAGCGCCATCGTGCTCGTCCCGAGCTCCTTGGCGACGGCGCGCATGGAGAGGCCGGCGAGCCCGTCGCGGTCGATGACGGCGAGGGCGGCGGAGGCCAGCTGGGCCTGGGTGAGCGAGCGGGGGCGCGGCATGGCTTGACAGCGTACGGCATACGCCTACGCTGTTGGTGTACGCCGTACTCCTACGCGAGAGGTGTCCCATGAACCTGCCCGGCAGGCTGCTGGAGCCCGGCTCCGCCGCCCCTGTCCGCGTGCTCGATCCCGTCCTCGGGCCCCGGCTGGCCGTCCCCGACCCGGAACGGCTGATCCACCTCCAGTTCCGGCGGTTCGCGGGCTGCCCCGTCTGCCACCTGCACCTGCGCTCGGTGGTCCGGCGGCACGAGGAGATCGAGGCCGCCGGGATCCGCGAGGTGGTGGTCTTCCACTCGCCGGAGGAGGAGCTGCTGCCGCACCTCGACGACCTGCCCTTCGCGGTCGTGGCCGATCCCGACAAGCGCCTGTACGCCGCCTTCGGCGTGGAGTCCTCGCCGCGGTCGCTGCTCGACCCGCGGGCGTGGTGGCCGGTGGCCCGCTCGGTGACCCTCGGCGTCGTGGCGCTGCTGCGCGGCCGGCAGAAGCCGCCGGTCGCTCGGCCGAACGGGGGACGGCTCGGTCTCCCCGCCGACTTCCTGATCACCGACGAGGGCCTCGTCGCGGCCGCGAAGTACGGCGAGCACGCCGACGACCAGTGGCCGGTCGACACGCTCCTCTCCCTCGCGGCCGCCGCCCCACGCCCGGCCGCCGCGACCCCCTGAGGACGCCCCGGGGCCGGACCCCCGGCGCGTCGGGCGGGTCAGGGGGTCCAGGTGACGCGGTGTTCGGACAGGTGGGAGAGCACCGCGTGGTTCGCCTCCCAGCCGTCCGGGAACTTCACCGTCACGCCCAGCTGCACCGGCTCCGTGGAGGGGTGCTCGTCGAGGAGGTCGGCCACGCCCTCGCGGCACACCACGATGCAGGCGTGGCGGTGGCGGGAGGCCAGGACGCAGAGCCGGCCCGTCTCCAGATGGAAGGCCGTGGCGTCGGGGCGGCCCGAGAGCGGGTGCAGGACGACCGTCACGTCGTACTCGCGGCCCTGCAGGCGGTTCGCCGTGTCCACGGTCACGCCCGCGACGCCCAGTTCCCCGAGCGCCGCCCGGACCGCCGCCGCCTGGTCGCGGTGGGCGGTGCCGACCGCGATCCGGTCCGCGGTGAGCGGTACGGGGTCGGGCCCCCGTTCCGAGACGGCGGCGCCGCCCCGGTCGAGCAGACGGCGCACCACGAGCGCGACCGCCCGCACCGCCTCCGGGTCCGTGCGCGGCGTGTGCCGGGCCGGCAGCTCCAGCAGCCCCCACCCCGACGCGGCCGCCTCGTCGAGGACCCGGTCCGGGCCCGAGCCGTCCGACGGCACGCCGAAGGAGAGCCGCCGGTCCCCGTGGTCCGTGCCGCTGCGGAACGGCGTGTACGGGTAGAAGGCGTCGGACACCAGCGGCGCCGCCGACGCCGGCAGCCGCCATGAGACGGGCAGCCGGTGCTGGGGCAGCTCCGGGTTGTGCGCGAGCAGCGTGGAGACCGCGCTGGCCGACGGGTCGTACGAGAGCCCCGCCCACTGGTCGGCGCCGACCACCGAGAACGGGTCCAGCTGACCCGGGTCGCCCACGAACAGCGCCCGCTCGAAGAGGCCCGCCACCGCGAGCAGCGCGTCCGAACGCATCTGGTACGCCTCGTCCACGATGGCGTGCGCCCACGGCTCGACGTTCTTCACGTGGGCCCACTTGGCGGCCGTCGAGATGACCACGTCCAGACCCGCGAGATCGCCCGCCTTCGCCGACTTGCGTACGTTGTCCAGGTCGTCGAGCGCCCGGTCGTAGGGGTCGCTGTCGTTGGAGTGCAGGCGGCCCACCGGCAGTTCCGGCTCCTTCTCCGCCAGTCGCAGCACGAGGTCGTCCACCTGCGCGTTCGTCTGCGCGACGACCATCAACGGACGTCCGGCCGCGGCCAGTTCGAGTGCGGCGCGCACCACCAGCGTCGATTTGCCGGCACCGGGCGGGGAGTCCACGACCACACCGCGGGCGTCCCCGTGCAGCGTGTCGGCGAGGATGTCCGCGGTCGCCCGGGTCGCCGCGGCCGACGGGTCGAAGGGCGCGGGGCTCACAGCAGGTCCTCCGTGGTGACGGTGTCGGGCGGTTCGGCGGCGTCGGACCGCGGCGGCCCGCCGTGCGTCCAGGGCGTCTCCTCCGGGTCCGGCAGCTTCGCCCCCACCCGCTGCTCGTGCTCGAACAGCGTCCAGGCGATCCGTTCGCCCTTCTGCGGCACCGAGCCCTCCGCGGGCTCCTTGGACCGTCCCATCCGGTCGGTGATCCGCAGGACCAGCGAGCCGTCGGCCTCGTACCGGACGAACTCCGCCGTCTGCGGCCTGCCTTCCAGCGAGCGGTAGACCTTCACCTTCGCGCCGCCCTCGGCCGGGGACGCGCCCGGTGCGCCCAGGTGCGGCCGGTCGTCCGTGCGGACCGTCAGCAGGGGCCGCGGCGACGGCCGCTTCGACTCGGACCAGGCCATCGTCACCTCCACCACCTCGGCGACGAACGCCTCACCCGACAGCCGCCGCCCGGCGAGCACCAGCGGATCGTCGAGGGCCTCCTGCGCCTCCAGCTGGCCCTGGGCCTGCTCGCGCGCCGCCAGCTTCCGGGCCGCCGTCACCGCGTCGTCCCGGCGCGGCTGGGGCGGCTCGCCGGCCGTCACCCGGTCGCGGTGCCCGGTGAAGGACCAGCGGTCGCGGGTCCAGCGGTCGGCCACCCGGGCGCCCTCCGGCAGCTCCCGCAGCAGGTCGAGGGCGCGCCACACCGCGTGCCACGTCGGCGCCAGCTGCGAGGCGATCAGCCGGCGGATCTCCCGCTCCGCGCCGTGCAGTTCGCCGAGCCGGTCGTCCGCCGTCTCACCGTCCTCGGCCGCGCCCAGGGCCTGCCGGGCGCGGTCGAAGCGCTCGACCGCGGGTGCCAGCAGCCGGTTGTCGAAGGCCGGGTCGGTCGCCGGACCCGCCGGCGGGCACACCAGCTGTCCGTCCCGGTCCCGGCCGAGTTCCGCCCGCAGCGCCGCCTGCGCGCCGGACTCGGACCCGTCCGTGTCGATCCACGCGAGCAGGGCGCCCAGGTGCTGGTCCTCCAGGGACGACTGACCGGTCGCCCAGTGCCGGTTGAGCAGGTCCGTCGCCGACAGCAGCAGGGACGAGCCGGGCACCCGGGCCCGCTCGCCGAAGTGCGTCAGCCAGCGGCCCAGCAGCGGCACCCGCGGCGGCGCGGGGAAGGGCGTCTCCGGGTCCTGCTCCACGGTGCGCCGGAAGCGCATGGACCGGCCGAGCAGCCGGACGTACTCGACGCCCGCGCGGCTCGGCACGATCAACTGGGGCGCGTCCGCGCACAGTTCCACCTCGACCTTGACCTTCTTGCCGGTCTCCGGGTCGGTCTCGTTGCGCTCGGCGGCCTCCACGCCGTCGGTGAACCCGTCGATGTACGGCAGGACCTCCTCGGCCAGGTCGGCGAGGAACGCGAACCGCAGGTCGCGGTCGCGCGGCTGGGCCACGACGAGGAGCCGCGGCTCCTCGCGGTCGGTGCCGACCAGCGCCCCGAGCGGTGCGCCCGCCTCGCCGGCGGTGGTCAGCGGGACGAGGACCAGCGGCCGCTCCGCCACGTGCCGGTGCCGGACGGTGGCGAGCGGCTGCGCCCGCCCCGACTCGACGGCCTCCAGCCGGGCGAGGGTGGAGATCAGCGACATGCCGGGCCCCCCGGGTCCTGTCCGGGCACACCGCACGCGGCCGCGGGCCGCGCCCCCGTGTCGGCCCGCAGGACGTGACGCCTCACCATCCGAGCGCCTCCTGTCCGGGGATCCGGGACGCGCCGGCCGCCGCCAGCGCCTCGCCGCGCAGGGCCTGCGCGCGGCGCAGGGCTCCGACGGTCGGGTCGTCCGCGTCGCCCGCCTCGCCGCGGGCCGCCGCCAGGACCTCGCCGATCGTGGTCAGACCGCCCAGTTCGCTGCGCGCCGACCGGCCGAGGGCCTCCACCGCGCCCGCGAGCCGGGCCCGCTCGCGACAGTGGAAGGCCAGCTCGCAGGCGGACAGGCACTCCGGCGCGTACGCGTGCGGGACCGACTCCACCGCGGCCCTCAGCTGTTCGGTCGAGCAGCCCTCCACGTCGAAGGTGACGCCCTCCGGCACCATCGCCGCGATCTCCTCGATCCGGGTCAGCCGGGCCAGTTGGCGCCGGGTGACCGACAACTGCTTGCGCACGTCCACGACCGAGGCGGTCGGCAGGTTGGAGAAGTCCTTGGGGCAGACGAGCAGCACCGAGTGGGCCACCTCCGCGCCCTCCGTCAGCGCCGCCACCCGCTCCAGCGCCAGCACGTACACCGCCGCCTGCCGGGCAGCCGCCCCCACCTTCGAGGCGTCCGCCGCGCCGTCGATCATCGGGAACGACTTGATCTCCACGACCGTCCACCGCCCGTCGGGGTGGACCACGACCGCGTCCGGCTCCAGGTAGGCGGCCGAGCCCGCCACCTCCAGGGCCAGCATCGGATGGTCGAGCAGGGCCCAGCCGCCGGCAGCGGTCGCCTCGCGCAGCGCCAGCGCCGTACGGGCCGCCCGCCCCTCGGGTCCGGCCGCCGCCAGGTCCGGTGCCCCGACCGCCCCCGGCTCGTCGATCCCGAGCAGTCGCAGCAGCTCGCGCCCGCCGTCGGCCTTGACCTTCGCCTCGAAGGCGTTCCCCCGCATGAAGGCGAACTGCGACTGACCGAAGGCCGCGGGCGAGCCGAGCTTCGACGCGAGCGCGGCCTTGTCGACCCCGGCGCCGTCGAGCAGCGCCCGCCGCTTGCAGCCCGGGTTGGCGGCCAGCGCCGCCAGCGCCCGCGCGTCCAGCGGGTGCGGCGCCGTCGCCGGCCCGCGCAGCTCAGCGAGCTTTCCCCACACTCGCGGCGTCGCCGGAGCTGGGGAGACCCCATGCGGTCGTGTCGTCTGCGGAGTCGGTGGAGCTCCGCTGCCCAGGGATGCGCTCACCCGCGGAAGTCTCGCATCCGCCACCGACAATCGGGGATGGTACGGGTGCCTCGCCGCCCGGGAGGGTGGTGCGGACCCGGTCCGCGAGCCGCAGCGCGGGTGCCGTCAGCAGCAGCCCGAGGCCCATCACGGCCGCCCCGGCGACCGCGTCGAGGAAGTAGTGGTTCGCCGTGCCCATCACCACGATCACGGTCAGCAGCGGGTAGGCGACACCGAGGGCCCTGAACAGCGGCGTGCGCCCGTGGCGCCACAGCATCACCCCGCACCACAGCGCCCAGCCGACGTGCAGGCTCGGCATCGCCGCGTACTGGTTAGTCATCCCGCCCATCCCGCGCGGGGCGCTGGCCTCGGCGCCCCACCAGCCGTACGCGCTGAACTGCGCCATGGTGTCGACGAATCCGTGGCCCGCGTCGAGCAGCCGCGGCGGGCAGGTCGGCAGGAGCGTGAAGCCGACCAGGCCGAGGAGGGTGGACAGCATCAGCCAGGTCCGGGCGGCCCGGTAGCGGCCGGGGCGGCGGCGGAAGAGCCAGACCAGGACGGCCGGGGTGACGAGGTAGTGCAGGGAGGCGTACGCGAAGTCGGCGGGTATCCCGAGGGCCGGGGTGCTCGTGAAGAGGCGGTTGAGGGGGTGCTCGGCGTTCAGGTGGAGCGCCTGCTCCAGCCGCAGGATCGCCAGACCGTGCTCGACGGCACCGCCCGTGTCCCCGCGGGCGAGCAGCCGGCCGCCCGAGTACGCGGCGTACACCACGGCGATCAGCGACAACTCGGCCCACCAGCGCGGCCGGCGCGCGGCTCTCTCGGTCATACGTGTGTTCCCCCTCGGCTCGGCCTAGGGGACGCCGTGCGGAGGCGGGAGGTTGCCCGGACGTCGACGCCGGTTCACGTGCGGGATGATGGAGGGGCACCTGCCACGTGACCCCCAGGAGAGCCTTCATGGCACCGCGCATCCTGCTCGCCCGGCACGGCCAGACCGAATGGTCGCTGAGTGGCCGCCACACCGGCAGGACCGACATCCCGCTGCTCGACGAGGGCCGACGCGGCGCGAAGCTCCTCGGGGAGCGCCTGCACCGGGCGCCGTGGAACGGCCTGCCGGACCTGGAGATCCGCACCAGCCCGCTGCTGCGCGCGCGGGAGACCTGCGACCTCGCGGGCTTCGGCGAGCGGGCCCGGGACTGGGACACCCTGATGGAGTGGGACTACGGGGCCTACGAGGGCCTCACCCCGGACGAGATCCAGGAGCGCCGGCCGGGCTGGCTGCTCTGGCGCGACGCGGTGCCGGAGGGCGAGAGCCTGGAGCAGGTCACGGCCCGGGCGGACGAGGTGGTGGACTGGGCGCGGTCGGCCGACCGGGACGTGCTGGTCTTCGCCCACGGCCACATCCTGCGCTCCATCGGGGCGCGCTGGCTCGGTGAGCCCGTCTCCTTCGGCTCGCGGATCCGCCTCGACCCGACGAGCCTGTCGGTGCTCGGCTGGGCGTACGGAGAGCCGGCGATCGAACGCTGGAACGACACGGGCCACATGGAGTAGGCGGGCCGGCCGCGACGGCCGGTCCCTCCCCGGGACCGGTCCGGCCGGCTCCGGTCATCCGGCTCGCGGGCCAACCGGTCGCCGTCCCGCCCCGGGTCAGAGCGTCCGCGCCCCGTGGCCCGCCAGCACCCGCCGGGTGTCCGCCAGCATCGCGCGGATGCGCGAGGACTGGACGTCGCCCAGCGCGTCCACCACCCGCCGCGCCTCCGCCGCCGCCTCGTCGTGCCGGCCCGCGTGGGCCAGGTCGCCCGCGAGCTGGGCCCGGTACAGGGCGAGGTTGCGCGCGAAATGCGGGTTCTGCAGGACCGTCGCGCGATGGGCGTGGCGGGCCGCGCGGCCCCGGTCGCCCAGCGCCGACCAGCACTGCGCCTCCAGCGCCTCCAGCTCGGGCTCGCCGAAGAAGGACATCCACTCCGGATCGCCGTCGGAGGAGCCCTTCGCGAAGTGGGCGTGCGCCCGGCCCAGCGCCTGCTCGCAGGCGGTCCGGTCGCCGAGACCCGCCCAGGCCCCCGCCTCCCGCAGGGAGAGCAGCGACAGCAGCCGCGCCGAGGACAGGGGCCGGGCGGCCCGCAGTCCCGCCTGGGCCGCCCGGACCGCCTCCCGGTACCGTCCCGCGTCCCTGGCCAGGAACGACGTGTTGCAGAAGGCGTGCGCCTCCAGGGCGGGGTCGCCGGCCACGCGCGCGGTGGCGAGCGCCTCGGCGTAGTGCGAGCGGGCGTCGTCGAAGCGACCCGAGTCGTGGGCCAGCCAGCCGACCGACAGGGAGAGCTCCCCGGCGCCCGCGTGCAGCCGGTCCTCGGTCGAGCGGCGGGCCGCCGTGCCCTTGTCGAGCAGGGCGTAGGCCGCCCGCAGCGGCTGGGCGGCCGACTGGTAGAGCCCGTCGGCGCCGTGCCGGTCGTCGAGCACGCGGATCTGCCGTACGGCGTCCTCGACGGCCTTCACCTCGGCCTCGCCGATCCGGTGCGCTCCGCGGGGGGCCGGGATCGCGGCGGCCGGTCCGCCGAGTCCCAGCGACGCGACCGCCACCGTGGCGGTACCGCTCGTCATGAATGCGCGACGCAGCACGTCGCTCTCCTCATCGTTCCGGGTCGTGATGGCGGGCGCCGTGGCCGGGCGCCGTCCGCGTACCGCCTCCCGTGCCGAGAAGCCCAGGTCCGCCAGGCTCAGGCCGGGGAACATGTGCAGGAACACCCGCTCGTACGCGTAGTTCGGGCAGCGGATCTCGCCCGCCTCCACCCGCCCGATGTAGCGGGCGTCGCAGGCGACCTGCTCGCCGATCTCCCGCGCGGCCCTGCGGACCGCCGCGGCGAACTCCGCCGGCGAGTGCTGTCCGCGGAGCCGGCGGAAGGCGAGATTGGGAACTGCCCGTGACAACGCCATGGCCGAGCCCTCTCCTGTGCAGCCGGTGTTCCGGCGGGGCAAGAACGTACCTGCTGTGACCGCCCGCACACGCAGAGTTTGGCTACAAATCGGATATCTCGCTCGCGATCTGCCATGAACTGCCATCCTTTGCGGCGGCGTGCCGCCGTAGCTGTTGACGCCCCCGGGCGTTGAACCATGCGGAGAGACGGAACGTGTCTCCTCAGGAGCGAGGAGGGGTCCCCTTGTTGGAGATCGGATCGCAGTCGACCGCGCGCCACGCGCCCACCCCGGACGCGAGCGCCTCGCACGGCGAGCCCTGTGACCTGGTGACCGTGCCGGCCCGTCAGGGCCTGGAGGCCGTCGACATCCTGCGCCGCGGCGGGGCCCCGGTGGTCGGCCCGGTCCTGCACGACGGAGCCTGCGACACCCTCGGCTTCCTGGTGCCGCCCGGCACGGCCGAGGGCTGGGACATGCCCGGCAGCGCCTGTACGCAGACCTCCGGGCGAGGTCTGCGCATCCCCGAACTCCCAGAGCTGCCCGATCCGGCGGCGGGTGGCGCGCCGCGGCCCGCGGGCTGGCTGCTGCCCCCCGAGGGCGCCGGTCAGGTCACCGACCCGGAGGTGCTGCGCGAGGCCCTCGGCCAGGCGGCCCGTCTGATCGAAGCGGCGGACGGCTGCCGCTGAGGGAGTCTCGCCGCGGCTCCCGGAGCCGTGCCCGGTCCCGCGGCGGGCTCGTCGGGCGGCGTACCGGCGCACGGGCCGATAATGGGGCTCGTGGCAAGAAACAAGCAGCGTGAACGGGCGGCGGGCGCCGTCGCCGTCGCCGTCGTCGAGACCGTCGACGGCGGACTCGCGGAGCTCATACCCGACCGGGAGCGCCCCCGCGGCTGGACGCTGCTGATCGACGGTGCCCCGCAGTCGCACGTCGACCTCGACGACCCGGCCCACCTCTCCTTCGAGTACCAGCGCCGGCTCGGCCACATCGCCGATCTCGCCGCCCCGCCGAACCGGCCGGTCCAGGCCGTGCACCTCGGCGGCGGAGCCTTCACCCTCGCCCGGTACGTGGCCGCCACCCGGCCCCGCTCCACCCAGCAGATCGTGGAGCTCGACGGCTCCCTGGTCCAGCTCGTACGCCGGGAACTCCCCCTCGACGCGGGCGCCCGGATCCGCGTCCGCTCCACCGACGCGCGCGCCGGGCTCGCCAAGGTGCAGGACGGCTGGGCGGACCTGATCATCGCCGACGTGTTCAGCGGAGCCCGCACGCCCGCGCACCTGACCAGCACGGAGTTCCTCACCGAGGTTCGCCGGGTGCTCCGGTCGGGCGGCTTCTACGCGGCCAACCTGGCCGACGGGCCGCCGCTGACCCACCTGCGCGGCCAGATCGCCACCGCCGCCACCGTCTTCCCCGAACTGGCGCTGGTCGCCGACCCGACCGTGCTGCGGGGCCGCCGCTTCGGCAACGCCGTCCTGCTCGCCTCCGACCGGGAGCTGCCGGTCGCGGAGCTGACCCGCCGCGTGGCGACCGACCCGCACGCCGGGAGGGTCGAACACGGCCGTGCGCTCGCCGACTTCACCGGGGGAGCGACGCCGGTGACCGACGCCAGCGCCAAGCCCTCGCCCGTGCCGCCGGCGTCCGTCTTCCGCTGAGGCCCGTGAGGCCCGTGAGGCCCGTGAGGCCCGTGAGGCGCGCGGGGCCCGCGAGGGTCAGCGTTCGTCGATCTCGACGCGCGGCGCGGTGTCGTGCCAGACGCAGAAGACGGACAGTTCGCGGCCGTCCCGGGTGAACGTCACCCGGATCCAGGTCGGCTGCTTCCAGACCTGCATCTGCCAGCCCGAGGCCGGGGTCGCCGACACCAGTTCCGCCGAGGTCGCGCCGATGTCGAAGACGACCCGGCCGCCGTCGACGGCGTAGCTCTTCACGTCGCCCGCGCCGCTGCCGCCGCCGTCCGGACCCGGGCCGTTCGACGACGCGGGTGCGCTCGGCCGGCGCGAGGGGGCCGCGGACGGCGAGGACGACGGGGTGCCGCTCCCGCCCGGCGAGGCCGTCGCCGTGGGGGTACCGGGCCGCCCGGTCGCGGAGGCGAGCGGCTCGCCGCCCCCGGTGTCCGGATCCTCGGAGTGACCGACGGGAATGGGCAGGGCGCGCGGCGGGTCGTAGACCGTGCCCGCCAGCACCGTGTGCACACCCCACCAGGAGAGGGTGACCGCCGCGCCCGTGGCGAGCGACCACGCCATGGCGTGAACAAGTCCTCTTCGCATCCGGGCCATAGTGCACCACCGCGTGCGCCGGCGTCCCGGAGGGTGGACCTTCCCTCGGCTTCCCCCGTATGGCGTACGGTGCGGCCCATGGCAAGTGTGCTCGTGGTCGAGGACGACCAGTTCGTGCGCTCCGCCCTCATCCGGCATCTGACCGAGGCCTCCCACACCGTACGGAGCGTCGGCACGGCCCTGGAGGCGTTGCGCGAGGTCGCCCATTTCCGTTTCGACGTGGTCATCCTGGACCTCGGACTCCCCGACCTGGACGGGGCCGAGGCGCTCAAGATGCTGCGCGGCATCACCGACGTCCCCGTGATCATCGCGACCGCGCGGGACGACGAGACGGAGATCGTCCGGCTCCTCAACGACGGGGCCGACGACTACCTCGTCAAGCCCTTCTCCGTGGAGCACCTCTCCGCGCGGATGGCCGCCGTGCTGCGCCGCTCGCGGGCGTCCGCGGGCGAGGCGCCGCCGTCGCGGGTGATCCAGGTCGGCGGTCTCTCGATCGATCCACTGCGGCGGCAGGCGGAACTCGACGGGACCACCCTGGACCTGACCCGGCGGGAGTTCGACCTGCTGGCCTTCCTCGCGGGACGGCCGGGCGTCGTCGTGCCGCGCAAGGAACTGCTCGCCGAGGTCTGGCAGCAGTCCTACGGGGACGACCAGACCATCGACGTGCATCTGTCCTGGCTGCGGCGGAAACTGGGTGAGACGGCGGCCCGTCCGCGCTATCTGCACACCCTGCGCGGGGTGGGCGTGAAGCTGGAGCCGCCGCGGGGGAACGCGCCGTGAGATGGGCCCTCGTCAAGGTGTCGCTCGCCGTCACCGCCATGGTCGTCGTCGCCTTCGCCGTCCCGCTCGGCCTCGTCGTCAAGGAGATGGCCCGCGACCGGGCGTTCTCCAACGCCGAGCGGCGCGCCGCCGGCCTCGCGCCCGTCCTCGCGATCACCACCGAACGCGAGGAACTGGACCGGGCCGTCGCCACCACCGAGGACGGCGCCGCCGGGCGGATGGCCGTCCATGTCCCCGCCGCCGACGAACCGGGCGGCAAGGCGCTGGAGATCGGCACCCGGCGCGCCGCCGAGGACGATCTGCGGATCACCCGCGAACTGGGTCGCGCCACCATCACCGAGGTGCCGGGCGGCTCCGTGCTGCTCCAGCCGACCGCGCTCGGCTCCGGCCAGGTCGCGATCGTCGAACTCTTCGTCCCCGAGGGCGAGGTCAGCAACGGCGTCGCCACCGCCTGGCTGGTGCTGGCCGGTGTCGGCATCGCCCTGATCGTCGGATCCGTCGCGGTCGCCGACCGGCTCGGCGTCCGGATGGTCCAGCCCGCCCAGCGCCTCGCGGGCGCCGCCCACGACCTGGGCGAGGGCCGGCTCGGCGCCCGGGTCCCCGAGGAGGGGCCGCCCGAGCTCAAGTCCGCGGCGATCGCCTTCAACTCCATGGCCGACCAGGTCGTCCAGCTCCTCGCCAACGAGCGGGAGCTGGCCGCCGACCTCTCCCACCGGCTGCGGACCCCGCTCACCGTGCTCCGGCTCAACGCCGCCTCGCTCGGCTCCGGTCCGGCCGCCGAGCAGACCCGCCACGCCGTCGAGCAGCTGGAGCGCGAGGTCGACACCATCATCCGTACCGCGCGCGAGGCCAAGCCCCAGACCCAGGCCACCGGTCCGGGCGCCGGTTGCGACGCCTCCGAGGTCGTCCGCGAGCGGATGGACTTCTGGTCCGCGCTCGCCGAGGACGAGGGCCGCAAGGTGCGGGTCGCGGGCGTCGACCGCCCGGTCCGGATCCCCGTCGCCCGCCCCGAACTGGTCGCCGCCCTCGACGCGCTGCTCGGCAACGTCTTCCGCCACACCCCCGAGGGCACCGCCTTCTCCGTCGACGTGCACAACGGCGACGACGCCGTCATCGTGCTCGTCTCCGACGCCGGCTCCGGCATCGCCGACCCGGCCGCCGCGCTGACCCGCGGCAACAACGGCCACCGGGACGGCTCCACCGGCCTCGGCCTGGACATCGTGCGCCGGATGGCCGAGTCCACCGGCGGCGACGTCCGCATCGGTCACTCGGTGCTCGGCGGCACCGAGGTCCGCATCTGGATCGGGCTCGACGGACGCGGAACCGGTGACCACGGCGGACGGCGCGGCCACCGCACGGCGCGCCGCAGACGAGGCAGCGGCACGGGCAGCCGGCGGGCCGACGCCTCCTGAGCCGCGACCCCGCCGCGGGCCCGAACCTTTCGTCCCCCCGATGCCTCCCTTAAGCGGAGCCTAAGAATCCCAACCACCGGGCCTGCAGGCGGATTTGTCCGTCTCCGGCTCGCTAGCGTGCTGCCGCACCCCACCCCCGCACACAGAGGCAGGCACGCGATGGGCACCAGCTCGCACCGGCGCAGGACGACCGGCAGGACCAAGGCCGTCGGAGCCGTCGTCGCCGCCGCGGTGATCGGCGGCGCGGTCTTCGCGCTCACCGGCACCGCCCAGGCGGCGTCCGTCGGCGCCGCCTACACCAAGACCAGCTCCTGGGAGGGCGGTTACACCGGCCAGTACGTCGTCACCAACGAGACCTCCGCGGTGCAGAAGGACTGGACCCTGGAGTTCGACCTGCCCGCCGGGACGAGGATCGGCTCGCTGTGGAACGGCGACCACACCGTCTCCGGGCAGCACGTCACGGTCCGGCCCGCGAGCTGGAACAAGGAGCTGGCCCCCGGCCAGTCCGTCACCGTCGGCTTCGTGACCTCGGCGAGCGGCCAGGCCGGCGACCCGACGCACTGCCTGATCAACAAGTCCGCCTGCTCCGCGGGCGGCGCCACCCCGACCCCGAGCGGCCGCCCCACCGGGCAGCCCACGGCCACCGTCGCCCCCACCGCCTCCGCGACGCCCAGCGCTCCCGCCACCCCGACCCCGACCCGGACGGCCACCGCGAGCCCCACCCCGACGGCGACCGCGACCGGTGCCCCGGGCACCGCCGCGAAGTACGCGCCGTACGTGGACACCTCGCTCTACCCGGCCTACGACCTGCTCGCCACCGCCGACGCCACCGGTGTGAAGGAGTTCAACCTCGCCTTCATCACCTCCGGCGGCTCCTGCGCGCCCCTTTGGGGCGGCGTCACCGACCTCGCGAGCGACCGGGTCGCCTCCCAGATCGGCGCCCTGCGCGCCAAGGGCGGTGACGTCCGGGTCTCCTTCGGCGGCGCCGCGGGCCACGAGCTGGCCCTGAACTGCTCCGGCTCCGCCGACCTCGCCGCGGCGTACGGCAAGGTCGTCGACCAGTACAAGCTCACCAAGGTCGACTTCGACATCGAGGGCGCGGCCCTGCCGGACACCGCCGCCAACACCCGCCGCGCCCAGGCGATCGCCCAGCTCCAGAAGACCCACCCCGGTCTGAACGTCTCCTTCACCCTGCCGGTCATGCCCGAGGGCCTGACCCAGCCGGGCGTGGACCTGCTCGCCGACGCGAAGAGGAACGGTGTCCGGATCGACGCCGTCAACATCATGGCGATGGACTACGGGCCCGCCTACAGCGGCGACATGGGCCAGTACGCGATCCAGGCCGCGACCGCCACCCAGGCGCAGATCAAGGGTGTCCTCGGGCTGTCCGACGCGGCAGCCTGGAAGGCCGTCGCCGTCACCCCGATGATCGGCGTCAACGACGTCACGACCGAGGTCTTCAAGGTCGACGACGCCACCCAGCTGGTCGACTTCGCCAAGTCCAAGGGGATCGGCTGGCTGTCCATGTGGTCCTCGACCCGCGACAAGCAGTGCGCGGCCGGCGCCGTGAACCACGCCGACGCCACCTGCTCCTCGATCCTGCAGCAGCCGCTGGCGTTCACCAAGGCGTTCGGCGCCTACCGGTAGCCACCACCCTCCCCCCACACCGCGCGCTCCGGCCGGACCACCCCACCCCCGGCCGGAGCGCGCCTCCGTGTCCCGAAGGCCCCCTCCGGACCCGTCAGCCCTTCACCGCGCCGCGCATGATCCCGCCCACGATGTGCCGTCCGAAGAGGACGAACACGACCAGCAGCGGCAGCGTCCCCAGGAGGGCGCCCGCCATGATCACCGCCTGGTCCGGGACGTAGCCCCGCCCGAGACCGGCCAGGGCCACCTGCACCGTCGGACTGCCGCTCTGCGTCAGGGCGATGACCGGCCAGAAGAAGTCGTTCCAGGCCGCCACGAAGGTCAGCATGCCGAGCACGGCCATCGCCGGACGGGCCGCCGGGAACACCACGTGCCAGACCGTCCGCAGCGCCCCCGCCCCGTCCACCCGGGCGGCCTCGACCAGTTCCGGGGGAAGGGCCTCGACCAGGTGCTGGCGCATGAAGAAGACTCCGAAGGCGGAGGCCAGCGCGGGCAGGATCACCGCCTGGAGGCGGTCCGTCCACGACAGCTCGGCGATCAGCATGTACAGCGGCACGGCGCCCAGTTGGGGCGGCACCGCCATCGTGCCGATCACGACCAGCAGCAGTCCGGTGCGGAACCTGAACCGCAGCCTGGCGAAGGCGAAGCCCGCCAGGGTGGAGAACAGCACCGTCCCCGCCGTCACCGTTCCCGCCACGACCGTCGTGTTCAGCAACGCCGTGCCCAGGTTGGCGTCGGTCCAGGCGATCGACAGGTTGTGCCCCAGGTTCCCGCCGAAGCGGAAGGGCGGCGGGGTCCGCGCGAGCCGGGTGGAGTCCGTCGAGGCGGCGACCGCCGTCCACACGAGCGGGAAGAGGGACCCGATCGTGACGGCCGCGAGCAGGGCGTACGTGAGCGGTCCGGCCCGCCGCGCGGTCACGAGGCGTCACCGCGCCAGGGGCCGTACCGGCGCACCGCCCCCGCCACCGCCCCGACCAGCAGCAGGATCAGGAGCATGGCCCAGGCGATCGCCGAGGCCCGTCCGAGATGCAGGTTCACCCAGCCCTGCTCGTACAGGTACAGCCCCAGCGTCTGGAACTGGTGGTCCGCCCCGCCGGTCGCCCCCGCCCCGCCGCTGAACAGCAGCGGCTCGCCGAAGAGCTGGGTCGCCCCGATCGTCGACACCACGACCGTGAACAGCAGCGTCGGCCGCAGTCCGGGCAACGTGACGTGGACGAACCGCCGTAGACGCGAGGCCCCGTCCAGCGCCGCCGACTCGTACAGCTCCCGCGGGATCGCCTGCATCGCCGCCAGGTAGATCAGCGCGTTGAAGCCCGTCCAGCGCCACACCACGATCGCCGACACCGCGCACCGGGACGACCAGGTTCCGTTCTGCCAGTCGACGGGCGGCACCCCGGCCAGCCCCAGGGCCCAGTTGACCATTCCGTAGTCCCGTCCGAAGAGGAGCACGAACACGAGGGTCGCGGCGGCCACCGACGTCGCGTACGGGGTGAGGGCAGCGACCCGGAAGAAGGCCCGGCCGCGCAGCCGCCGGTCGAGGAGTTCCGCGATCCCGAGCGCGAGCAGCAGCTGCGGGACGGTCGACATGACACCGAGGAGGACGGTGTTCTTCAGCGCGTTCCAGAAGAACTCGTCCCGCACGAGCCGGGAGTAGTTCCGCAGCCCCACCCACTCCATCTCGGTGGGCGCCGTCAACTCCACCCGGTGCAGCGAGGCCCAGCCGGTGTAGAGCAGCGGGAAGAGCCCGAAGGCCGCGAAGAACAGGAAGAAGGGGGCCACGAAGGCGTACGGGCTCCAGCTGCCGTCCCGGCGGCCCCGCCGGGCCGCGTGGGCGGCCCGCCCGGGGCTCTTCCGTGCCGGGGCGCCGGTCCCGTCCGCTGTCATCCGGGTCACCGGTCCAGGGCGTTGTCGATCGTCCTCACCGCCGCGTCCCACGCGGCCTGCGGGGACTTCCCCCGCTGGTCGACCTGGAGCATGCCGACGTCCGCCAGGTTCTGCGCGATGAGGCCGTCCTTCGGACCGAGGACGGTCACCGGGACGCCCCGGGCGGCCCGGGAGAAGATGGCGCCGATCGGGGCGTCGCCGAAGTACGGGAGTCGTGCCCGTGCGACGGCCGGCAGCGGGTAGGCGGCCGAGGCGCTGGGGAAGTTGCCGCGGCGCCGGAAGAGCGTCACCTGCTGCGCGGGGGCGGTCAGCCAGGCGGCGAGCCGGGCCGCCTCGGCCGGATGCCGGCCTGCCGACGGCACGACGAGGAAGGAGCCGCCCCAGTTGCCCGGCCGGGGCGCCTGGGCCACGTCCCACCGTCCGCGGCCGGCCGGCCCCGCCTTGTCCCGGATGTAGCCGAGCATCCAGGCGGGGCAGGAGACGGTGGCGAAGGCGCCGTTGGCGAACGCCTGGTCCCAGGCCGGGGTGAACTGCTGGAGCCGGGCGGTCAGGCCCTCGGTGGCGGAGGCGGCGGCGATGTCCCAGGCCTCGCGTACGGCGGGGCTGGTGTCGTAGACGACCTCGCCCCGCTCGTCGTAGAACCGGATGGTGCTGCCGCCGGTGATGGCGTTCATCACACCGGACGCCGAGTCCACGAAGGCGACGCCGGGGGGAGCGCTTTCCCGGAACCGGCGGCCGGTCTCCAGGAACCTCCGCCAGTCCCCGGCCCACAGCCGGCCGACGGCGGTGCGTTCGGTGGGCAGTCCGGCCCGGGCGAAGTGGTCCTTGCGGTAGCAGACGGCCTGCGGGCCGATGTCCGTGCCGAGGCCGAGCGTCCGGCCGTCCGGGGCGGTGCCCTGGGCCCACTTCCAGGGCAGGAACGCGCCGCGGTCCACGCCGGGCGCGGTGCCGAGGTCTTCGAGCCGGTCCCCCTGCGTGGCGGTGATCTCGGCGATGTTGTCGACCTCGACGGCCTGGATGTCCGCGAGGCCGGATCCGGAGCCGAGGTGGGTGAGGAGCTGCGGGTAGTAGTTGGCGTTGCGCTCGATCGAGGTCTGCCGGATGACGACGTCGGGATGCTCCCGGGTGTACGCGTCGTAGAGGCCGGCCTCCTGGAACCCGAAGGCGCCGAAGACCCCGACGGTCAGGACGGTCCGGCCGGCGGCCTCGTCGGGGTCCTCGGCGCAGCCGGCGAGCAGTGCCGCGCACAGGACGACGGCCAGGGCGGCGGCGATGCGGGTCCTGCGCAGGGCGGCCTCCTCGTGCGCGGCCTGGTGACCGACGCCACGTTAGGCGCCGGGCCGCCACCCGCGACGGGGGCGCCGCGTGTCTCACCCGAAGGGACCCGGAAACGACCGAGGCCCCGGTTCTCGCGAACCGGGGCCTCGACCTTCAGGGTGAGTAACGGGACTCGAACCCGCGACATCCTGGACCACAACCAGGTGCTCTACCAGCTGAGCTATACCCACCATGACCGGCGGTTTTCCCGAAGGTTTCCCCGACCGGCCGAGAAGAAGTCTACAGGGTCCCGACGGGTGCTCGCGCCCGCATTACGGCGAGCGCGAGCGGCGGCTCATTCCGCGGGCAGGACGTGCCGTGCCGCGATCTGCTTCGCCGTGTCGGAGTCGGGACCGGGCTGCGGGACGAAGATCGCCTCGCGGTAGTAGCGCAGCTCGGCGATGGACTCGCGGATGTCGGCGAGCGCGCGGTGGTTGCCGTTCTTCTCCGGACTGTTGAAGTACGCCCTCGGGTACCAGCGGCGGGCCAGCTCCTTGACCGAGGAGACATCGACGATCCGGTAGTGGAGGTACTCCTCCAGTGCGGACATGTCGCGCGCGAGGAAGCCGCGGTCGGTGCCGACCGAGTTCCCGCACAGGGGAGCCTTGCGGGGCTCCTTCACGTGCTCGCGTACGTACGCCAGGACCTGGGCCTCGGCGTCGGCGAGGGTGGTGCCCTCGGCGAGCGCGTCGAGCAGGCCCGAGTTCGTGTGCATCTGCCGCACGATCTCCGGCATGGTCTCCAGGGCGGCGTCCGGCGGACGGATCACGATGTCCACGCCTTCGCCGAGCACGTTCAGTTCCGAGTCGGTGACCAGCGCGGCCACCTCGATGAGTGCGTCGTCCGTCAGCGAGAGCCCGGTCATCTCGCAGTCGATCCACACCATGCGATCGTTCATGCGTCCTACCTTAGGGGGTGGCCTGCGGATCGGACCCTGCTCGCGCCGCGGGACGCCCGCCGGCCGGACCCGGGCGCGCGTCACCCCGGACGCCGACGGGCGCCCGGGGTGGTGTCCCCGGGCGCCCGTCGTGGGACGCGCCGCTCGTGGTGCGCGCCCTACGAGGTGCGCTGGCCCGGCAGGGCCGGGCGGCCGGGGGCGTACAGGTCCGACTGCGGCTTGCCCGGCTCCGGGCCGCGCCGCATTCCCGGCGCCACCTGGGCGGGCACGACCGGGTCCAGGACCGCGGTCACCGTGTCGCCCTGCGGGCGCCGGGCCCGGTAGGCGGCCCGGTAGGCGGCCGGCGAGGAGCCGAGCTGCCTCCGGAAGTGGCCGCGGAGCGCCACCGGGGAGCGGAAGCCGCACCGGCCCGCGACCTCGTCGACCGAGTAGTCGGAGGTCTCCAGCAGCCGCTGCGCCTGGAGCACCCGCTGGGTGATCAGCCACTGGAGCGGGGCCGAGCCCGTCAGGGAGCGGAACCGGCGGTCGAAGGTCCGCCGTGACATGTACGCGCGGGCGGCGAGCGTCTCCACGTCGAACTGCTCGTGCAGGTGCTCCAGCGCCCAGGCGACGACCTCCGCGAGCGGGTCGGCGCCGATCTCCTCGGGTAAAGACCTGTCGAGGTAGCGCTCCTGACCGCCGGTGCGCCGCGGCGGGACGACCAGCCGGCGCGCCAGGGCGCCCGCGGCCTCCGTGCCGTGGTCGGTCCGCACGATGTGCAGACAGAGGTCGATTCCGGCCGCGGTGCCCGCCGACGTCAGCACGTCCCCGTCGTCGACGAAGAGCTCCCGCGGGTCCACGTGGACCGACGGGTAGCGCTTGGCCAGCGTCGGCGCGTACATCCAGTGCGTGGTCGCGGGCCGGCCGTCCAGGAGTCCGGCGGCGGCCAGGACGAACGCCCCGGTGCACAGCCCGACGATCCTGGCGCCCTCCTCGTGTGCCCGGCGCAGCGCGTCCAGCGCCTCCGGCGGCGGCGGCGAGGTGATCGACCGCCAGGCCGGTACGACGACGGTGCCGGCCCGGCTGATCGCGTCCAGGCCGTACGGCGCGGTGAGTTCCAGCCCGCCGGTGGTGCGCAGCGGTCCGTCTTCGCCGGCGCAGACGAGCAGCCGGTAGCGGGGCACGCCGGCGTCCTGCCGGTCGATGCCGAACACGGAGAGCGGGATGGAGCTCTCGAAGATGGGGCCGCCACTGAACAGCAGCACCGCGACGACTTCGCGCCGGCGCCGCCCGGACAGTTTCCGTGCGGCCTCCGGTGCGGTGGAGTCCTGGCTCATGACGCTAAGCCCCCCTCGGTGTTCGCGTCTCCCTGGTCCTGTCGCTCCTGCACGTTTCCCCTCGGTTTTGCACGAGACCCCAGTCTTCGATACCCATGATCGAATCTACTGTGTCCGGCGCCGCCGGAGTGACAAGTTCTCCAACCGGCACATTGTCGACATGGCAACTTGGCGCGAAGCATTCGATCACGAAGCGTTCCACTCGCGCGTCGTGCGGGGAAGCGGGTGGCCTGCGACTGGCCCGTCCCCATGGGGCGTGTGCGCCTGCCGCAAGGCTTTCGTGCCTGGTGGTGCCGGGGTTGGGGGGACATTCCGCCAAGGACTCGCCGGGGTCGGGAAGTTGGCCGAAAACATACGGGTGCGTCTGTGCGAGCTTGTCAGCTCCAGGGGGAGGTCGTCAGTCTTGCCGGTCGTTCGGCCGACGGTTCCGCCGTGATCCCGTGCCGCCGCCGGAGCGCCGGCCGCCCGCGCCGGCCGCCTCGGCGCGCAGCCCCCGCTCCGAGCGCCGCAGCAGCAGCCGGCAGGCCGCCGTCACCGCTGCGAGGCCCAGGGCGGCGCCGGCCGCCCCGCCCAGCGAGGTGCCGTAGACGACGAGGACCACCGGAACGAGGACGCAGCAGAAGGCCGCCCACCTGACGACCTCCCCGGCCGATTCCGCGGCCGCGCCGCCCCCGCCCCCGGCGCCGCCCGTCCGTCCCGCCGGTCCGGGCGAGCGCGCCGGGTCCACGGGCCCGGCCGGCCCCGCGGGCGCAGGTCCCGTCCGGCGGCGGCTCCCGCGCCGGCCCGAGGAGGCGGGTCGGGCGGCGGACTGGTGGACGGTGGCCGAAGGTGCGTGCACGGGCGGGCTCCCTGCTGCGGTGGCTGGACCGGCGGGCCGGTGACTGGACCTGTGGCAACGAGGAACGGAACGTTCCGGTCACTGTCGGCGGCGTCCGTTCGGCCCCGTACGGGGACACCTGTAGGACACATCCGGCATTGCCATATCGGGACGGGCTCGTGCATGCTCCCTGCAACGCCGTGTGACGGCCGGGTGTGGCACGGCCACCCCTGGGCAGGAGGAGAGTGTCGCCGTACCCTTGGGGGTATGGGGTTGGGAAGATGATTCCCGGACACAGCTCCGCCGCCAACCGTTGTTCCGCACGTCGTACTTTCCCGTTCCTTCCCACGAGGACCTTCTTCGCCGAGACACCGATGGCCGGTCACGAAATCCCCGAACCCGCGGACCGCAAGCGCGTCGCCGACTCCACGGTCGACCCCCTCGCGGTGGAACAGCCACGCCACCCCTGTGATCCCGCCTTCCGGCACGGGGTGGTGGTCGGCTTCGACGGCTCCACCTCCAGTGAGAGAGCCCTCGCCTACGCCATCGGCATGGCCCGGCGCTCCGGATCCGGCCTGATCATCGTGCACGTGGCCAACCGGCTGCCGACCACCGTCTGGGCCGGCTGCGAGCCCCCGGTCTTCGTCGACGTGCCCGACCACCGCACCGAGGTGCTCGGCCTGGAGCTCGCCTGTGCCGACTACCTCGCCGAGGTGCCCTGGATCCTCGTCGAGCGGGGCGGCGACATCTGCCACGAGCTGGAGGAGGTCGGCCGGGAGTACTCGGCCGACGCGATCGTGGTCGGCTCCACGCACGGCATCGTCGGGCGGATCTTCGGCTCGGTGGCCGGCCGGCTCGCGAAGCGCGCCCAGCGGCCCGTGGTCGTCATCCCGTAGCTCCACAGCTCCGCAGCTCCGTGGCTTCACGGCCTTGTGGCTCCCTGGCTCCGAACTCCCTCTCCGCCGGACCGGCTTCGACCCGTCATCGGCCGACGATCTGTCAACTCCCGCTGTTCGGCCATAAATCTGGCCATCCTCAGGTGAATTGTGCGCTTGTGAAGGGTAGATAAGGCTCACCGGAACAAAGCAGCCCAAGCAGCACAACTGCGTACCTGAAGGGAGCCCGCCGTGGACAACGAAGTCGCCGCGGGAAACACCACCTCCACGCTCGGCCATCTCGCCCTCGGACTGACCCTGCTGGCCTTCGGCATCGGCAGCACGGGCGTGATCGACAACGTCGCGGCATCGGATGCCGCCGGCCTCGCCACCTGGGTCGGCGGGGTGGCGCTGTTCCTCGTCGGTCTGCTCGCCCTGCGGGCGGGCAACGGCGGCGAGGGAACGGCCTATTCGGCGCTCGGCGCCTTCTGGTTCACGTGGGGCACCGGAGTGGGAGGCGACGCCGGCTCGTCCGAAGCGGCCGGGCTCTTCCTGCTGCTGTGGGCGCTCCTCGCGCTCACCCTGACCGTGGCGGCGTCCGGCAGCGGACTGCTCGGGCAGGGCGTGTACGGGCTGCTGTGCGTCGCGCTGCTGCTGCTCGGCACCGGCGCGCTCATGGACAACGGCGGGCTCGCCAAGGCCGGCGGCTGGGTCGCCGCGGTCGCCGGTCTCGCCGCCTGGTACGGCGCGACGGCCGCGGTCGCCCACTGGCCGACCTCGGTGGGACGGCGTGCCGCGGGCCGGGGAGTGACGGCCACCGGCTGACGCGGCTCCGAAGGGCCCGGCGCCGCCGGGCGGTCCATCCGGCCTCGGGGTCGGCTCGGGTGGCCCGCGGGCGGACCGGGCCCGCGAAAGAAGCGGTCCCCGCGCACGGGTGGCGTGCGCGGGGACCGCTTCGTGTCCGGTCGGGCGTCCGGGGACAGGCCGGGCGCCCGACCGTGGCCGAGACTCCGGGGGACAGGCCCGGAGACCGCTACTCGACCGTGACGGACTTGGCCAGGTTGCGCGGCTTGTCGATGTCGCGGCCCATGGCGAGCGCCGTGTGGTAGGCGAGGAGCTGGAGCGGGATGCCCATGAGGATCGGGTCCAGCTCGTCCTCGTTCTTCGGGACGACGATGGTGTGGTCGGCCTTCTCCTGCGGCTGGTGCGCGACGGCGAGGATGCGGCCGCTGCGGGCCTTGATCTCCTCCAGGGCGGCGCGGTTCTTCTCCAGCAGGTCGTCGTCCGGGACGATCGCGACCGTCGGCAGGGCCGGCTCGATCAGCGCGAGCGGGCCGTGCTTCAGCTCGGAGGCCGGGTACGCCTCGGCGTGGATGTAGGAGATCTCCTTGAGCTTCAGGGAGGCCTCCAGCGCGACCGGGTAGCCGCGCACGCGCCCGATGAACATCATCGACTGGGCGCCCGCGTACTCCTGGGCGAGCTTCTTGATCTCGTCCTCGGACTCCAGGATCTCGCTGATCTGCGCGGGCAGCCGGCGCAGGCCCTCGATGATCCGCTTGCCGTCGGTCACCGACAGGTCGCGGATGCGGCCCAGGTGCAGGGCGAGCAGCGCGAAGGCGACGACGGTGTTGGTGAAGCACTTGGTGGAGACGACGCAGACCTCGGGCCCGGCGTGCACGTACATGCCGCCGTCGGCCTCGCGGGCGATCGCCGAACCGACGACGTTGACCACGCCGAGGACGCGGGCGCCCTTGCGCTTGAGCTCCTGGACGGCGGCCAGCACGTCGTACGTCTCGCCCGACTGGGAGACGGCGATGTACAGGGTGTCGGGGTCCACGACCGGGTTGCGGTAGCGGAACTCCGAGGCCGGCTCGGCGTCCGCGGGGATGCGGGCCATGGACTCGATCAGGCCGGCGCCGATGAGGCCGGCGTGGTACGAGGTGCCGCAGCCGAGGATCTTGATCCGGCGGATGCCGCGGGCCTCGCGCGCGTCCAGGTTGAGACCGCCCAGGTGGACGGTGGAGAAGCGGTCGTCGATCCGGCCGCGCAGCACGCGGTCGACCGCGTCGGGCTGCTCGGAGATCTCCTTGTGCATGTACGTGTCGTGGCCGCCCATGTCGTAGGAGGCGGCCTCCCACTCCACGGTCTCGGGCGTGGCGGTGGTGGACGCGCCGGAGGTCGTGTACGTGCGGAAGTCGTCGGCCTTGAGGGTGGCCATCTCGCCGTCGTCGAGGGTGACGACCTGGCGGGTGTGGGCGATCAGGGCGGCGACGTCGGAGGCGACGAACATCTCCTTCTCGCCGATGCCGAGGACGACCGGGGAGCCGTTGCGGGCCACCACGATGCGGTCGTTGAACTCGGCGTGCATGACGGCGATGCCGTACGTGCCCTCGATGACCTTGAGCGCCTCGCGGACCTTCTCCTCCAGCGTGGTGGCCTGGGAGCGCGCGATCAGGTGGGTGATGACCTCGGTGTCGGTCTCGGAGGCGAAGACGACGCCGTCGGCCTCCAGCTTGGCGCGCAGCTCGGCGGCGTTGTCCACGATGCCGTTGTGGACGACGGCGACCTTGTTCTCGGGGTCCAGGTGCGGGTGCGAGTTCACGTCGCTGGGGGCGCCGTGGGTGGCCCAGCGGGTGTGGGCGATGCCGGTGGTGCCGGTGAAGCGCTTGGGGACACGGGCCTCCAGGTCACGGACCCGGCCCTTGGCCTTCACCATCTTCAGGCCCGCGGCCTTGGGGCTGGTGATCACGATGCCCGCGGAGTCGTACCCCCGGTACTCCAGTCGCTGCAGGCCCTCCAGCAGCAGCGGGGCCACGTCACGCTTTCCGATGTAACCGACGATTCCGCACATAAAGTCTGAACCCCTCCAGGATTTGGGTATGTGCCCGGGTGTGGACGAACCGGCCCGCTCAGCCGTAGACGATGCGGCGCAACTGCCGGAGCGAGAGCTCCGGTGGCGCCACCGCGCGATGCGGCAGTTCCGCCGCGATGCGCTCGAAGATCTCGGCGTTCACCGCTCCACCGGACTGCAGTTCGCGGTGGCGGCGGCGGACGTAGTCCTCGGTCGACTCGTCGAAGTACGCCAGCACGTCGAGCACCACCCGGGCGGCCTCACCGCGCTGGAGCGCGGTGCTGCGCACCAGGTGGTCGATGAGGTCGTCATGCGACGGGCGGCGATCGAGCACCCGTGCATACTGCGGGGTGCCTCACCCCGTTCGCAAGAATTCTGCCCGATTTCGGGCAAGCGTGAGCGTGATCACGGGTCCGGACGGGCTAATTGGTCTACACCTTGACCGCTGCTGGGGTGCACGGTACGCATGGTGACTGTTCGGATACGTAAAGCCCGCAGTCGCAGCCCATCGAAAGGGACCACGCCCGTGCGACAGCTCAGAACGTTTCCGCGTCTTCTCGGTGCCCTGCTCCTCGCGGCGGCCGGCGTCTCGTCCGTCGGAGCCGTACCGGCCTCCTCCGCTCCTCCCGGCCCCTCCTCCGCGGCGCCCTTCGCCGAGCGGGACGCCGTCCCCCGGCCGCTCGGCCGGATCGTCCCGGTGCCCGCCTCCGTCACCCCGGGCGGGGCGCCGTACGCGCTCACCGCCGCCACCCGCATCCGGGTCGACAGGAGCTCCCGCGAGGCCCGCGCCGTCGGCGGCTACCTCGCCGGGCTCCTGCGGCCCTCCACCGGCTTCCCGCTGCCCGTCGTCGACGACTCCGCCGGGCGCGGCGGCATCCTGCTGCGCCTGCGCGGCGGTGAGACCGCGCTCGGTGCGGAGGGGTACCGGCTGGAGTCCGGCCCGGGCGGCGTGACCCTCACCGCCCACCGGCCCGCCGGCCTGTTCCGCGGAGTCCAGACGCTGCGCCAGCAGCTGCCCGCCGCCGTGGAGCGGGACACCGTGCAGCCGGGACCCTGGACCGTGGCCGGCGGCACCGTCACCGACACCCCGCGCTTCGCCCACCGGGGCGCGATGCTCGACGTGTCACGTCACTTCTTCACCGTCGACCAGGTCAAGCGCTACATCGACCAGCTCGCCCTCTACAAGATCAACACACTGCATCTGCACCTCTCCGACGACCAGGGCTGGCGGATCGCCGTCGACTCCTGGCCCCGCCTCGCCGCGCACGGCGGCTCCACCCAGGTCGGCGGCGGCCCCGGAGGCTTCTACACGAAGGACGACTACCGGGAGATCGTGCGCCACGCCGCCTCCCGCTACCAGGAGGTCGTCCCCGAGATCGACATGCCGGGACACACCAACGCGGCCCTCGCCTCCTACGCCGAGCTCAACTGCGACGGGATCGCCCCGCCGCTCTACACCGGCACCTCCGTCGGCTTCAGCTCGCTGTGCGTGGCGAAGCCCCGGACGTACGACTTCGTGGACGACGTGATCCGGGAGCTCGCCGCGCTCACCCCGGGGCGCTACCTCCACATCGGCGGCGACGAGGCGCACTCCACCAGCCACGCCGACTACGTCGCCTTCATGGACCGCGTGCAGCCGGTCGTCGCGAAGTACGGCAAGACCGTCATCGGCTGGCACCAGCTCACCGGCGCCACCCCCGCACCGGGGGCCCTCGCCCAGTACTGGGGCCTGGACCGCTCCTCGGCGGCCGAGAAGGCACAGGTGGCGCGGGCCGCGCAGAACGGCACCGGGCTGATCCTCTCCCCGGCCGACCGGGTCTACCTCGACATGAAGTACACCAAGGACACCCCGCTGGGCCTGTCCTGGGCCGGCTACGTCGAGGTCCGGCGCTCCTACGACTGGAACCCGGGGGCCTATCTGCCGGACGTGCCCGAGTCGGCGGTCCGGGGCGTCGAGGCGCCGCTGTGGACGGAGACGATCTCGCAGAGCGCGCACATCGACCGCATGGCCTTCCCGCGCCTGCCGGGCGTGGCGGAGCTCGGCTGGTCGCCCGCGGCCACGCACGACTGGGAGACCTACAAGGTGCGCCTCGCGGAACAGGGGCCGCGCATGACGGCGCTCGGGATCGACTACCACCGCTCGCCGCAGGTTCCCTGGCCGGCCGACTAGTCGGAAGCGGGGCAGCGGGGCAGGACAAAGCGCATGTCCGGCGGAGGACCGTACTCCGCCGGACATGCGCCGGTCTATCGGGCGAACCGCGCGATCGGGTTCACCAGGTCGCCGACCAGCTGGAGCGCCGCCGACGGGTCCGCCAGGTCCACCATCTGCCGGTTGTTGCGCAGCTGGAGCCGGTTCAGGGCGGAGAGCGCGAAGGTCTCGGCGAACACGTCGTACTGCGCGAACCTGTCCGCGAGCTCCGGCATCGACTCCTGGTAGCCGCGGACGCACTCCGCGACCGTCCGCCAGAAGTCGTCCTCGTCCAGGACGCCCTCCGCCGCCAGCGTGGCGCCGAGGAAGCGGAAGAAGCAGTCGAAGACGTCCGTGAAGACCGACAGCAGCTTCATGTCCTCGGGGACCTCGGCCCGGACCCGCTCCACGGCCGGCGGCAGCACCGCGTCCGGGTCCATGACGCAGATCTCCTCGGCGATGTCCTTGAACACCGCCCGCGCGACCGCGCCCCGCTCGTCGAGGACGAGGATGACGTTCTCGCCGTGCGGCATGTAGACCAGGTCGTACGCGTAGAAGCAGTGCAGCACCGGCAGCAGGTACGCGTCCAGGTAGCCGCGCAGCCACACGGTCGGGGCGAGCCCCGAGTCCTTGATCAGGGCGCCCGCGAAGGACGCGCCCGCGTGGTCGACGTGGAGGAGCGAGGCCATCGTCGCGAGGCGCTCGCCCGGCTCCAGGGACGCCACCGGGGACTCCCGCCAGAGCGCGGCGAGCATCTTGCGGTACGGCGAGTACCGGTCGGTGGCGGCCTCGTACTCCAGGTGCCGGTAGCCGATCGCGGCCCGCTCGCGGATGATCGAGAACCGCGCCGCCTTCAGGACGGAGTCGGCCTCGATCAGCCCGGCCAGCCAGTCGTTGATCGCCGGGGTGGCCTCCATGTACGCGGCCGACAGCCCGCGCATGAAGCCCATGTTGAGGACCGACAGCGCCGTCTTGACGTAGTGCTTGGCCGGGTCCGAGGTGTTGAAGAAGGTACGGATCGACTGCTGCGCGAGATAGGCGTCGTCGCCCTCGCCCAGGTAGACGAGACGCTCCTGCGCCACCTCGGCGGCGAAGGTCACCGACAGCTTGTTCCACCACTGCCAGGGGTGGGCCGGCATCAGCAGGTAGTCGGCCGGGTCCAGGCCCCGCTCGGCGAGGGTGGCGGCGAAGCCGTCGACCGCCCGGTCGCCCAGCTCGGCGCGGATGAAGCTGTCGTACGCGAGGCCGGCGCCCGCCGTGAAGGTGGTGCGGTCCCGGCGCGCGGCCAGCCAGATCAGGTGGATCTCGTTCGCCGCCTCCGGCGCGTAGGCGCGGAACTCGTCCACGCCGAAGCCGAGCCGGCCGTTGTTGGCGACGAAGCAGGGGTGACCCTCGGTCATCCCGGTCTCGATCTCCTGGAAGTCCGCCCGCGCCAGCTCGGCCGCGGTGACGAGCGGCTTGGTCGCCTTGAACGCGGTGCCGGCCAGGGTCGAGGAGATCTCCTCCAGGTACACCGGCAGGATCTCGTCGCTCAGGCCCAGCGCGCCGCGCAGCTCGGTGATGAACTGCAGGGCGTCCAGCGGCAGCCGCTCGCCGCCCCGGTGCCGGCTGATGGACTCGGGGAGGATCTGCCAGTGGTCGAGCGCGAAGCGGTCGGCGGTGAAGCGGTACTCGGTCGCGCCGTCGTCGCTGAGGACCGCGTAGCGGCTCTCGCCCAGCTCCCGCGGGTCGATCAGCCGCTCGTGGGCGAACTCGGCGAGACCCTTGCGGATCAGCGCGCGGTTGGCGTCGGCCCAGCGCTCGGGCGTGAGGTGTGCGACGGGGTTCACAGGGCGGCTCCCACGGCGGCGTCGAACTGCGCGCGCGTGCAGAAGCTGAGCAGCGCGTCCTTCTCGGGCTTCCGGATCTCCCGCTCCGGCACGAAGCCGACGGCCGCGTTGAGCGCGTGGACGGCGGTGTTGCGCACGTCCGGCTCCACGACGACACGGGCGGTCGCCGGGTCGTCGAACAGCTCGCGCATCACGGCGGTGATCACGAGGCGGGTGAAGCCGTGCACGGGCGTGTCGGTGGGCGCGACCAGGAAGTGCATGCCGACGTCGCCGGGCTGCGGCTCGTACAGGCCGACCAGCTCGACGTGGCGCGGGTCGTAGCGCTCCATGAGGACGGCGGGCTCGTCGTCGACCAGGCCGATGAAGACGTCGTGGTGCGGGTTCGCGGCTATCGCCATGTACTCGCGCTCCACGTCCTGGAGTTTCGCGTCCTGCATCATCCAGAAGGCGGCCTTGGGGTGGGTGACCCACGGGTGGATCAGCTCGGCGTCGGCCGGCGGGTCGAGCGGGCGGAAGCGGACGGTCATACGGAGAACTCCTGGAACGCGATGGTCTTCTCGACGGGGTAGTAGGCCGAACCCAGCATCTCCCCGATGATGTAGGCGTTGCGGTACGCGCCCATGCCCAGGTCCGGCGAGGTGATGGAGTGGGTGTGCACGCCGGCGTTCTGGAGGAAGATGCCCCGGCCCGTCGTGTCGATCGCGTAGTTGCGCGCCACGTCGAAGCGGCCCTGCCCGTCCCAGTTGATCCGGTCGCGGACCGGCTCCAGGAAGGCGGGGACGGCGTAGCGGTAGCCGGTGGCGAGGATCAGGCCCTCGGTCTCCACCGTGAAGTCCTTCTCCTGCTCCTCCTGGCGGAAGCCCAGGGTGTACGTGCCCGTCGCGTCGTCGTACGCGGCGGAGCTCAGGGCGGAGTTGGTGAGCAGCCGGGTGGGGACCGGGCCGGCCAGGTTCTTCTGGTAGAGCAGGTCGAAGATGGCGTCGATCAGCTCGCCGTCGATGCCCTTGAACAGGCCCTTCTGGCCGCTCTCCAGGCGGTAGCGGGTCTCCTCGGGGAGGGCGTGGAAGTAGTCCACGTACTCCGGGGAGGTCATCTCCAGGGTGAGCTTGGTGTACTCCAGCGGGAAGAAGCGCGGGGAGCGGGTCACCCAGTTCAGCCGGTAGCCGTGGACGTCGATCTCCGAGAGGAGGTCGTAGTAGATCTCGGCCGCGCTCTGGCCGCTGCCGACCAGGGTGATCGACTTCTTCGCCTGGAGGGCCTCCTTGTGGGGGAGGTAGCGCGAGTTGTGGATCAGGTCGCCGCCGAGCTCCCGGCAGGGCTCCGGGACGTAGGGCGGGGTGCCGGTGCCCAGCACGATCCGGCGGGCGCGGAACGTCTCGCCGGCCTCGGTCCGCACCACGTACACCTCGTCCGCCTCGTCGAACCCGACCGAGGCGACGGTCGTGGAGAAGCGGATGGAGGACAGCTTCCCGGCCGCCCAGCGGCAGTAGTCGTCGTACTCCGTGCGCAGCGGATAGAAGTTCTCGCGGATGTAGAACGAGTACAGCCGGCCCTTCTCCTTCAGGTAGTTGAGGAAGGAGTACGGAGAGGTCGGGTCGGCCATCGTGACCAGGTCGGACATGAAGGGCGTCTGGAGGTGCGCGCCCTCCAGGAACATGCCCGAGTGCCATTCGAAGTCCGGCTTGGACTCGAGGAAGAGGCCGTCCAGCTCGTCGATCGGCTCGGTCAGGCAGGCGAGTCCGAGGTTGAACGGACCGAGTCCGATGCCGATGAAATCAAGAGGCTGCGTGGACAAGGTTCTCTCCCAGGTACTGCTCGGCGTGGCCGGCTATCAGATCGAGGACGGCGGCGATGTCGGCCGGGGTCGTCTCGGGGTTGAGCAGGGTGAACTTCAGGTACTGGCGGCCGTCGACCTTCGTGCCGGCGACGACGGCCTCGCCCGAGGCGAACAGCGCCTTGCGGGCGTAGAGGTTGGCCCGGTCGATCTCGGCGGGGGAGGTGACGGCCTCGGGGATGTAGCGGTAGACGAGGGTGGACAGCTGGGGCTCGACGACGACGTCGTAGCGCGGGTCGGCGACCAGCAGGTCGAAGCCGGCCCCGGCCAGGTCGCAGACCTCGTCGAAGAGCTCGCCGACACCGTCGGCGCCCATCACGCGCAGGGTCATCCACAGCTTCAGCGCGTCGAAACGGCGCGTGGTCTGGAGGGACTTGTCGACCTGGTTGGGGATCAGCTCGGCGACGCTGCGGCGGGGGTTGAGGTAGTCCGCGTGGTAGGTCGCGTGGCGCAGGGTGGCGCCGTCGCGGACCAGGACGGCGGAGGAACTCACCGGCTGGAAGAAGGACTTGTGGTAGTCGACGGTGACCGAGTCGGCGTGCTCGATGCCGTCCAGGAGGTGGCGGCGGGTGCGCGAGGCGAGCAGGCCGCAGCCGTACGCGGCGTCCACGTGCATCCAGGCGCCGTACTCGGCGGCCAGCGCGGCGATCTCGGGCAGCGGGTCGATGGAGCCGAAGTCCGTGGTGCCGGCGGTGGCGACGATCGCCATCGGGATCAGGCCCTCGGCGCGGCAGGTCTCCAGCTCGGCGGCGAGGATGACCGACTGCATGCGCTTGTCGCGGTCGACGGGGACGGAGACGACGGCGTCGCGGCCGAGCCCGAGGAGCGTGGCGGACTTCTGGACGCTGAAGTGGCTGCACTCGGAGGCGAAGATCCGCAGGCGGCTCAGGTTGTCGGTGCCGGCCTCCTCGCGGGCGAGGAGCAGGGCCTGGAGGTTGGACTGGGTGCCGCCGCTGGTGAAGACGCCGTCCGCCGCCGGTCCCAGGCCGATGCGGCCGGTGGTCCAGTCGATCAGTTTGCGCTCGATGAGGGTGCCGCCCGCGCTCTGGTCCCAGGTGTCGAGCGAGGAGTTGACGGCCGAGAGGACCGCCTCGCCGAGGACGGCGGGGATGACGACCGGGCAGTTGAGGTGGCCCAGGTAGCGCGGGTGGTGGAAGTAGACGGCGTCGCGGAGGTAGACGTCCTCCAGCTCGTCGAGGGCCGCGGAGGCGTCGCCCAGGGGCCGGTCCAGGTCCACGGCGTCGATGACCGGGGCCAGCTCGGCCGGCGTGACACCCGTGAACGGGCGTCGCGTCGTGGCGAGTTTGTCGGCCACCCGCTCGACTCCTTCGGTGACGGAGCGTCGGTAGCTCTCCGCCGTGGCGTCATTGAGCAGGTGCGCGCGCATGCAGGGTCCTTCCCGGGTACGGGACTCGGTCGCTCCCTCCGGCATGGGGAGGGGCGAGAGGCGACAACAAGCTTAGGTTAGCCTAACCTAAATTGAGTTCGCAACGATCCCTCGCCCCTCTTGCGTCACAGCAGTTGGCGTCCCGGGGCGCCCGTCCGGGAAGGGCGGGGGACGCCCGCGACGGGACGTGCCGTGCCGGTCGTGCCGGATCGGGGTGGTGGCGCCTCGTGGCGCGCCGGAGCCGGCGGCCCGCGTGTGTTCGCGAGCCGGCGGGCGGGTGCCCCGGGGTGGGGCCTACGCCTCTTCCTGGGTCTCGTCCGGCACCTCGCGCAGGGCGTCCTCCGACAGCCCCTTGCGCCAGTAGCCGACGAACGTCACCCGGCGCCGGTCCAGTCCGCGCTCCCCGACGAAGTGGCGGCGCAGCGCCTTCACCGAACCCGACTCGCCCGCGATCCACACGTAGGGGGCGTCGCCGGGCAGCTCGGTGCCGCGCACCGCCTCCACGGCGGACGGCGCGCCCTCCTCGCGGACCAGCCAGGTGATCGTGGCGTCGGCCTCGGTCGTCAGCTCCATCCGGTCCCCGGCGTACGGCACTTCGAGATGGACGTGGGCCCGCGTGTCCGCGGGCAGCCACTCCAGGATCGCGGCGGCGGCCGGCAGGGCCGTCTCGTCCGCCCAGATGACGACGGAGTCGGCGTCGGCCGGAAGCTGGAAGCGGACGCCCGTGTTCGCCGGCACGGCCGGGCCCAGGACGACCACCCGGTCGCCCTTCGCGGCCTGCTGGGCCCAACGGCAGGCCGGGCCGCCGTCCTCGTGCAGCGCGAAGTCGATGTCGACCTCGTCGGGGGCGGTGCGCTGCTCCCTGACGGTGTACGAGCGCATCACGGCGCGCTCGTCGGCGGGCAGGGCGCGCCAGGCGCCGAGCACCGCGTACAGGTCGTCCGTGTCGAGCGGCGGCAGGACCGGCTCCGGCTGACCGGGGTGCGGCAGGAAGAGCGAGAGCGACTGGTCGCGGCCGCCCGAGGCGAAGCCCTTCAGGTCCTCCCCGGTGAAGGTGATCCGGACCAGTGAGGGGCCGAGCCGCCTCGTCCGGTCGACCTGCAGCGGGAAGAAGCGGAAGGGAACGGTCTCAGTGGTCGTCATCGGGGTCGGGCCACCTTCTGGGCGGGCTGGATCGATCGGGTGGGATCGACCCGACGGGAGAGATCGAAGGTAGGTTAGCCTAACCTCATGTGGATCTGAACGGGTGGGGTGCGGATTCCGTGGCCCCGGGAACGCGACCGTGCCCGCCACCCGGAGGGCGACGGGCACGGAGGACGGCCGGGCGGCGGGCACCGTCAGGCGGGCAGGCCCAACTCGCGGGCGATCAGCATGCGCTGGACCTCGCTGGTGCCCTCGCCGATCTCCAGGATCTTGGAGTCGCGCCACATCCGGGCCACCGGGTACTCGTTCATGAAGCCGTAGCCGCCGTGGATCTGGGTCGCCTCCCGGGCGTTGTCGACCGCCACCGTGGAGGAGTACAGCTTCGCGAGCGCCGCCTCCTTCTTGAACGGCTCGCCGAGCACCAGCCGCGACGCCGCGTCGCGCCAGCCGATGCGGGCCATGTGCGCGCGCATCTCCATGTCCGCGATCTTGAACTGGATGGCCTGGTTCTCGCCGATCGGACGGCCGAACGCCACCCGCTCCTTGGCGTACTTCACCGACTCGTCGACACAGCCCTGCGCGAGGCCCGTCGCGAGTGCCGAGATCGCCACCCGGCCCTCGTCCAGGATGCGGAGGAACTGCGCGTAGCCGCGGCCCTCCTCGCCGAGCAGGTTCGCCGCCGGGACCCGCACGTCGTCGAAGGACAGCTCGCGGGTGTCGGAGGCGTTCCAGCCGACCTTGGAGTACGGGGCGGCGACGGTGAAGCCCGGGGTGCCCGAGGGGACGATGATCGAGGAGATCAGCGGCCGGCCGTCGGCCTTGCGGCCGGTGACCGCCGTGACCGTCACCAGACCGGTGATGTCCGTACCGGAGTTGGTGATGAAGCACTTCGAGCCGTTGATGATCCACTCGCCGGTGGACTCGTCGCGCACGGCCGTGGTGCGGGTGCCGCCCGCGTCCGAGCCGGCGCCCGGCTCGGTCAGGCCGAACGCGCCCAGGATCTCGCCGGAGCACATCCGGGGGAGCCACTCGCGCTTCTGCTCCTCGGTGCCGAACAGGTGCAGCGGCATCGCGCCCAGCGAGACGCCCGCCTCCAGGGTGATGGCGACGGAGGAGTCGACGCGGGCCAACTCCTCGAGGGCGATGCCCAGGGCGAGGTAGTCGCCGCCCATGCCGCCGTACTCCTCGGGGAAGGGCAGGCCGAACAGGCCCATGCGGCCCATCTCGCGGACGATCTCGTACGGGAACTCGTGGCGCTCGTAGTAGTCGCCGATCTTCGGGGCGACGACGTCGTGGGCGAACTCCTCGACGGTGCGGCGGAGTTCCTCGTGCTCTTGGGAGAGCCGGTGGTCGAGCGACATTGCTAGGACTCCTTGTGGGAGAGCGCGCGGACGGTACGGGAAGGGCTCGGTCGGCCCAGTTGGTCGGCCATCCACACGCTCGTGGCGGTGAGGGCGGCCAGATCGACCCCGGTCTCGATGCCGAGGCCGTCGAGCATCCACACGAGGTCCTCGGTGGCGAGGTTGCCGGTGGCGCTCTTGGCGTACGGGCAGCCACCGAGGCCGCCCGCGGAGGCGTCGACGGTGGTGACGCCGCACCGGAGCGCGGCGAGGGTGTTCGAGAGCGCCTGGCCGTAGGTGTCGTGGAAGTGCACGGCGAGCCGTGAGGCGGGCACCCCCGCCTCGGCGAGCGCGGCCAGGAGCTGCTCCACGTGGCCGGGGGTGGCGACGCCGATGGTGTCGCCGAGGCTCAGCTCGTCGCAGCCCATGTCCGCGAGCGCCTTGGTGACCCGGACGACCTGCTCCACCGGGACGGCCCCCTCCCAGGGGTCGCCGAAGCACATCGAGAGATAGCCGCGGACCTTCAGGCCGTGCTCTATGGCCCGCGTGACGGTCGGCCGGAACATGGCCAGCGCCTCGTCGACGGTCCGGTTGAGATTGGCCCGGGCGAAGGACTCGGTGGCCGAGGCGAAGACGGCGATCTCCCGGGCACCGAGCGCCAGCGCGCGGTCGAGGCCGCGCTCGTTGGGCACCAGGACGGGCAGCCGGGCGGGCACGCCGGCCAGCAGCGGGAACAGCTCCTCGGCGTCGGCCAGCTGGGGCACCCACTTGGGGTGCACGAAGCTGGTCGCCTCGACGGTGCCGAGACCGGCGTCCGCGAGGCGGCGCACG
This sequence comes from Streptomyces sp. JL2001, assembly GCF_050917515.1. Classification (NCBI taxonomy): domain Bacteria; kingdom Bacillati; phylum Actinomycetota; class Actinomycetes; order Kitasatosporales; family Streptomycetaceae; genus Streptomyces; species Streptomyces sp. JL2001. The sequence goes on from NZ_CP169421.1 coordinate 4,943,625, forward strand.
AACTCGGCCTTGACCGCGGTCGGCACGACGTTCTTCTCGTTCTGCAGCCCGTCGCGGGGCCCGACCTCGTGGATCCGGACCCGGGCGGGGAGCCCGGGGGCGGGCACGCGCATGGGCAGGCCCGTGGTCATGATTCCTCCCTGGGGGTCACCACGGCGAGGATCTGGTCCATGGCGACGGTGTTGCCGGGTGTGACGTCCAGCTCGGTGACGGTGCCGGCGTGCGGGGCGGAGATGACGTGCTCCATCTTCATCGCCTCGACGACCAGCAGGCTCTGTCCGGCCTCGACCTCGTCCCCGACGGCCACCTTCACGACGGTGACCGTGCCGGGCATCGGCGCGGCCAGCGTGTCGGCCCCGCCGCGCGCGGCGCCGGACAGGGCGCTGGCGACCGGGTCGTGGTCGATGACGTGCCAGGCGTCGCCGTCCCGGCCGAGCCAGGTCCCCTCGGGGGAGTCGGCGCGGTGGAAGTGATGGGTGAGCCCGTCGAGGCGCACGGAGACGTGGTGCGCGGAGATCTGCCCGACCCCCGCCGCCGTCGGCTCCGCCGCGGACTCGCCGAGCGCGAGCTCCGCCTCCGCCGACGTGCCCCGCACCCGCATCGTCACCGGGTCCTGGCCCGGGACGCGGAAGGGACGCGGAGTCCAGGCCGGCCGGCCGCCGAGACGCCAGCCGCTGCCGGCGTCGAAGGGGTCCGTCCAGCCCGCGGGCGCGCCGGACGACGGCGGGAACTGCCGCAGCAGGGCGGCCGCGGCGTACACCTCGTCCGGTACGCCCTCGGGGACCAGGCCGTCCGCCTCGCGCTCCACCAGACCCGTGTCCAGGTCCCCGGCCACCACGTCCGGGTGTGCCAGCAGGCGGCGCAGGAAGCCCGCGTTGGTCGGCACGCCCAGGGTGACCGTGTCCGCCAGGGCCGCGCGCAGCCGGCGCAGCGCGGTGGCGCGGTCCGGCGCGTGCACGATGACCTTCGAGAGCATCGGGTCGTAGAGGCTGGAGACCTCCGTCCCCTCGCTCAGACCGGAGTCCGTCCGCACCCCGTCGCCCTGCGGCTCACGCAGGGACAGGACCGTGCCGCCGGACGGCAGGAAGCCGCGCGCCGGGTCCTCCGCGCAGATCCGGGCCTCGATCGCGTGGCCCGTCAGACGCACGTCGGACTGGCCGAAGGACAACGGCTCGCCCGCGGCGACCCGCAGCTGCCACTCCACCAGGTCCACGCCCGTGATCAGTTCGGTCACCGGGTGCTCGACCTGGAGGCGGGTGTTCATCTCCATGAAGTAGTACGAGGAGGGGTCCACGCCCGGGACGATGAACTCGACCGTGCCGGCGCCCACGTAGCCGCAGGAACGGGCCGCCTCGACCGCCGCCGCGCCCATCGCGGCGCGGGTCTCCTCGTCGAGCAGGACGCTGGGCGCCTCCTCGATGATCTTCTGGTGGCGCCGCTGGAGCGAGCACTCGCGCTCCCCGAGGTGCACCACGTTCCCGTGGGCGTCGGCGAGGACCTGGATCTCGATGTGCCGGGGACGGTCGATCCACCGCTCCACGAGCAGGGTGTCGTCGCCGAACGAGGACCGGGCCTCGCGCCGCGCCGCCGCGATCTCCTCCGTCAGCGTCGACAGGTCGCGCACCAGGCGCATGCCCTTGCCGCCGCCGCCCGCCGAGGGCTTCAGCAGGACCGGAGCGCCCAGTTCGCGGGCGGCTGCCTCCAGTTCGGGATCGGCCGCGCCCGGCACGACGGGCACGCCCGCCGCCTTCACGGTCTCCTTCGCCCGGATCTTGTCGCCCATCAGCGAGATCGCGGAGGCCGGCGGGCCGATGAAGGCCAGGCCGGCGTCCGCGCACGCCTGCGCGAAGGCCGCGTTCTCCGCGAGGAAGCCGTAGCCGGGGTGGACGGCCTGCGCGCCGGTGCGGCGGGCGGCGTCCAGCAGGCGCTCCACGGAGAGGTAGCTCTCCGAGGCGGGCGCCGGGCCGAGCCGGACCGCCGTGTCGGCCTCCCGCACGTGGCGCGCGTCCCGGTCCGCGTCGCTGAAGACGGCGACGGAACGGACGCCCATGGCCCGCAGGGTGCGGATGACCCGGACCGCGATCTCGCCTCGGTTGGCGACCAGGACTGTGTCGAACATGGTCATCTGTCACTCACATCCGGAAGACGCCGAAGGCGGGGTCGGCGAGCGGGGCGTTGGCGCACGCGGTGAGCGCGAGGCCCACCACCTGCCGGGTCTCCATCGGGTCGATGACGCCGTCGTCCCACAGCCGGGCACTCGCGTAGTAGGCGCTGCCCTGCTGCTCGTACTGTGCGCGGATCGGGTCCTTGAAGGCTTCCTCGTCCTCGGCGGGCCAGCTCTCGCCGCGCCCCTCCAGCTGGTCGCGCTTGACCGTCGCGAGCACGGAGGCGGCCTGCTCGCCGCCCATCACCGAGATCTTGGCGTTGGGCCACATCCACAGGAAGCGGGGCGAGTACGCCCGGCCGCACATCGAGTAGTTGCCGGCGCCGTAGGAGCCGCCGACGACGACCGTCAGCTTCGGCACGCGGGTGCACGCCACCGCGGTCACCATCTTGGCGCCGTGCTTGGCGATGCCGCCCGCCTCGTAGTCCCTGCCGACCATGAAGCCGGAGATGTTCTGGAGGAACAGCAGCGGGATGCCGCGCTGGTCGCACAGCTCGATGAAGTGCGCGCCCTTCTGGGCGGACTCGGAGAACAGGATGCCGTTGTTGGCGACGATGCCCACCGGGTGGCCGTGGATCCGGGCGAAGCCGGTGATCAGCGTCTGGCCGTACTCCGACTTGAACTCCTGGAAGCGCGAGCCGTCGGTGATCCGCGCGATGACCTCGCGGACGTCGTAGGGCGTGCGGGAGTCCACCGGTACCGCGCCGTAGAGCCCGGCCGGGTCGACCTTCGGCTCCTCGACCGGCTCGACCGACCACGGCAGCGGGCCGCGGTCGGGGAGCGTCGCGACGATGTTGCGGACGATCCGCAGGGCGTGGGCGTCGTCCTCGGCGAGGTGGTCGGTGACGCCGGAGGTGCGGGAGTGCACCTCGCCGCCGCCCAGCTCCTCGGCCGTCACGACCTCGCCGGTCGCCGCCTTCACCAGCGGGGGTCCGCCCAGGAAGATCGTGCCCTGGTTCCGCACGATCACGGCCTCGTCGCTCATCGCCGGCACGTAGGCGCCGCCGGCGGTGCAGGAGCCGAGGACCGCGGCGATCTGCGGGATGCGGGCGCCGGACATCCGCGCCTGGTTGTAGAAGATCCGGCCGAAGTGCTCGCGGTCGGGGAAGACCTCGTCCTGCATGGGCAGGAACGCGCCGCCCGAGTCGACCAGGTAGAGGCAGGGGAGACGATTCTCCAGCGCCACCTCCTGGGCCCGCAGGTGCTTCTTCACCGTCATCGGGTAATAGGTGCCGCCCTTGACGGTCGCGTCGTTGGCGACGATCACGCACTCGCGGCCCGAGACCCGGCCGATGCCGGCGATGACCCCGGCGGCGGGCGCCTGGTCGTCGTACATCCCGTTCGCCGCGAGCGGGGCCAGCTCCAGGAAGGGCGAGCCCGGATCCAGAAGCGTGTCCACACGGTCCCGCGGCAGCAGCTTGCCGCGCGCGGTGTGCCGGGCGCGGGCTTTCTCGCCGCCGCCGAGCGCGACCGCCGCGAGCTTGGCGCGCAGTGTCGCGGCCAGCTCGTGGTGGGCCGCCTCGTTGGCCTGCCAGGCCGGCGACGCGGGATCCGCCGCGCTCGTCAGCACAGGTGCCTGCTGCATCCCTCGAGCTCCCTTGCTCGGTTAATGAGCGTTAACGTATGCCCATCAGGTTAACGACCGCTAACCGCATTGTCTAGAATCGGACGCATGACCACCACCGCCAGGACCGACGCCCCGACGCGACGCGAGCAGATCCTCAAGGAGGCTGCCCGCCTCTTCGCCGAGCGCGGCTTCCACGGTGTCGGGGTCGACGAGATAGGGGCGGCCGTCGGCATCAGCGGCCCCGGGCTCTACCGGCACTTCGCGGGCAAGGACGCGATGCTCGCGGAACTGCTCGTCGGGATCAGCGAGCGGCTGCTCGACGGCGGACGGCTGCGGGCGGGCGAGGCGGCCGGCGACCCGCGCGCGCTGCTCGGCTCGCTCATCGACGGCCACATCGACTTCGCCCTCGACGACCGGCCGCTGATCACCCTGCACGACCGGGAGCTGGACCGGCTCAAGGACGAGGACCGCAAGCGGGTCCGCCAGCTCCAGCGGCAGTACGTGGAACTGTGGGTGGCGGTGGTCCGCGAGCTCTACCCGGCGGCGGGGGAGTCGGAGGTACGGGCCGCGGTGCACGCGGTGTTCGGCCTGCTGAACTCGACGCCGCACCTGGCCGCGCTCGGGCGCACGGCCATGGAGGAACTGCTGCGGCGCCTGGCGCACGGCGCCTTCGGCGCGCTGGCGGCCTGAGGGAGCGTCTCCCTGGGCGGAACCGACTGCCCATCGTGACCGCCGGTCGCGCAGAATGAGCACCATGCCGATACTCAGCCGCCCCGCCCTTGTCGAGCACCTCGTCCGGACCCGGATCGCGGGGAACGTCGCCACCCCGCGTGACAACAACCTCTCCCACTACCGCAAGCTCGCCAACGGCGACCGGCACTACTGGCTCGGCCTGGAGCTCGGCGACCGGTGGACCGACGAGCAGGACGTGCTCGCCGTCATGGCCGAGAGGTGCGGCGTCGACGACGACCCCGCCCACCGCGCGGGGCAGGACACGATCGACCCCGAGCTGACCGTCGACGCCCTCGACCGGGCGGCCGCCAGGCTGCGCAAGGCCGCCGCCGGCAAGGAGCGGGTGCTCTTCGCGACCGGTCACCCCGGTGCCCTGATCGACGCCCACAGCCGGGTCGCCGCCGCCCTGCGCGCCCGCGGCTGCGACATCGTCCGGATCCCCGGCGGGCTCGTCGCCGACGAGGGCTACGTCGTGCAGTTCGCCGACGTCGCCGTCTTCGAGCGGGGCGCCAGCCTCTGGCACACCCACTCCCCGGAGCCGATGAACGCGATCCTGGACGCGCTCGGCGAGGACGGCCGGCCCGATCTCGTCGTGGCCGACCACGGCTGGGCCGGCCGCGCGGGCCAGCGGGGCGTCGACTCCGTCGGGTACGCCGACTGCAACGACCCCGCCCTCTTCATCGGCGAGGCCGAGGGGACGATGCAGGTCACCATCCCGCTCGACGACCACGTGGTGGACCCGCGCTTCTACGAGCCGATGACGGCGTACCTCCTGGACGCGGCGGGCCTGGGCGACTGACGCCCGGGGCCGCGGGCCCGGACGCCGGCCACCGTCCCCGGGGGGCCGGCGGCGCGGACGCCCCGGGCCGGGGTCGTACGGCCGGGGTTCTCAGGCACCCGGGCTGCCGGGGCCGCCCGCCCCGCGGCGGGTCACCCCCGGGGTCGGGTCCAGATACACCCGTGCGATCGCCGGCATGCGTTCCCGGAGCTGTTCCTCGGCCTCCTCGCACGCCCACTCGACCTGTGCGGCCGAGGCCACGTCCCGGAAGTCGACCTTCGCCGCGATCATGACCTCGTCCGGGCCCTGGATGAGCGTGGTCAGCTCCAGGACGCCGATGATGTGCGGGACCGAGAGCAGCTCCTCGCGGACCGCCTCGCGCATCGGGCGAGGCAGCGGGCGGCCGATCAGCAGCGCCGCGTTGGAACGGCCGAGCTCCCAGGCCACGTACACGAGCAGGGCGCCGATGAGGATCGAGGCGACCCCGTCCCACACGCTCGAGCCGGTGATCTGGCCGCCGAGGAGGCCGCCCGCCGCCAGCATCAGCCCGGCGAGCGCGGCGGAGTCCTCCATCACCACGGCCTTCACGGTGGTGTCCGGAGTCAGCCGCAGATAGCGGCCCAGGGGTGCCCGCGCCTCCGCCGCCTCACCCCTGACCTGCCGCAACGCGGTCCGCAGCGAGAGGCCCTCCAGGACGAAGGCCACGCCGAGCACGAGGTAGGAGACGAGCGGATCGCCCAGCTCCTCGCCGTGGACGAGGGTGTGGACGCCGTCGTAGACGGAGAAGACCGCGCCGCCGACGAAGGTGGCGACGGCGGCGAGCAGGGCCCAGACGTACCGCTCGCCGGAGTGGCCGAGCGGATGGTCCTCGTCGGCCGGCTTCGCGCTCCGCTTGAGCGCCGCCAGCAGCATGACCTCGGTGACCGTGTCGGCGACCGAGTGGGCGGCCTCGGAGAGCATCGCGCTCGATCCGCTGATCAGCCCGGCGACGGCCTTGGCGGCGGCGATCCCGAGGTTCGCCGCCGCCGCCACGATCACCGTGAAGACACTCTCGCCCTGTTCCGCCATGCACCGGACGGTACGTCCGGGCGTCAGCGCGGGACGCGAACGACACCCTCCTGGATGACCGAGATGGCCAGCTTCCCGTCCTGGGTGTAGATCCGGGCCTGGCCGAGCCCGCGCCCGCCCGAGGCGGACGGCGACTCCTGGTCGTACAGCAGCCATTCGTCGGCGCGGAACGGCCGGTGGAACCACATCGCGTGGTCCAGCGAGGCCCCCACCACGTCGCCGACCGCCCAGCCGCCCCGCCCGTGGGCGAGCAGCACCGAGTCGAGCAGCGTCATGTCGGAGACGTAGGTGGCCAGGCAGACGTGCAGCAGCGGATCGTCGGCCAGCTTGCCGTTGGTGCGGAACCACACCTGCGAGCGCGGCTCGCGCGGCTCCCCGACACTGCCCCACGGGGGCACGTCGGCGTACCGCAGGTCCACCGCGGCCCGCGCGTCGACCAGCCGCTGGGCGATGTCCGCGGGCAGATGGCGCGGCAGCATCTCGGCGGCCGTCGGCAGACTCTCCGGATCCGGCGCGGCCGGCATGTCGTACTGGTGCTCCAGCCCCTCCTCGTACGCCTGGAACGACGCGGAGAGGTGGAAGATCGGCTGCCCGTGCTGGACGGCGACCACCCGGCGGGTGGTGAAGGAGCGGCCGTCACGGATGCGGTCGACCGTGTAGACGATCGGCGCGCCCGGGTCCCCGGCCCGCAGGAAGTAGGCGTGCAGGGAGTGGGCGAGCCGGTCCTCGGGGACGGTCCGCCCGGCCGCCACCAGCGCCTGGGCGGCCACCTGGCCGCCGAAGACGCGGGGGACGACGGCCGAGCGGGACTGGCCCCGGAAGAAGTTCTGCTCGATCTGCTCCAGATCGAGCAGATCGAGCAGGGCGTCGAGAGCCTCGGGCACTTAGAGACCCATCGACTTGGCGATGATCGACTTCATGATCTCGCTGGTGCCGCCGTAGATGCGGTTGACGCGGTTGTCGGCGTACAGGCGGGCGATCGGGTACTCGTTCATGTAGCCGTAGCCGCCGTGCAGCTGGAGGCAGCGGTCGATCACGCGGTGCGCGACCTCGGTGCAGAAGAGCTTGGCGCTCGCGGCCTCGGCCGGGGTCAGCTCGCCCGCGTCCAGGGCCTCCAGGGCGCGGTCGGCGACGGCCTCGGCGGCGTCCACCTCGGCCTTGCAGGCGGCCAGCTCGAACTTGGTGTTCTGGAAGTGGGCGACCGGCTTGCCGAAGACGGTGCGCTCCTGCACGTACTGCTGGGCGAACCGGACGGCGGCCTTGGCCTGCGCGTATGCGCCGAAGGCGATGCCCCAGCGCTCGGAGGCCAGGTTGTGGCCGAGGTACGAGAAGCCCTTGCCCTCCTCGCCGAGCAGGTCCTCGACCGGCACCTTCACGTCGACGAACGCCAGCTCGGCGGTGTCGGAGGTGCGCAGGCCGAGCTTGTCCAGCTTGCGGCCGATGGAGTAGCCCTCGGACTTGGTGTCCACGGCGAACAGGGAGATGCCGAAGCGGCGGTCCTGCTCGGTGGGGGCCGAGGTGCGGGCGCAGACGATCACACGGTCGGCGTGCACGCCGCCGGTGATGAAGGTCTTGGCGCCGTTGAGGACGTAGTGCGTGCCGTCCTCGGAGAGCTTCGCCGTGGTCTTCATGCCCGCGACGTCGGAGCCGGTGCCCGGCTCGGTCATCGCCAGCGCCCACATCTCCTCGCCGGAGACGAACTTCGGCAGGTAGCGCTTCTTCTGCTCGTCGGTGGCGAGCATCTTGATGTACGGGAGGGCGAGCAGCACGTGCACGCCGGAGCCGCCGAACTGCACGCCGGCGCGCGCGGTCTCCTCGTAGAGGACGCCCTCGAACTTGTGGGTGTCCAGGCCCGCGCCGCCGAACTCCTCGGGGACGTTGATGCCGAAGATGCCCAGCTCGCCGAGCTTGGCGTAGAAGTCTCGCGGCGCCTGGCCCGCGGCGAACCACTCGTCGTAGACGGGGACGACCTCGGCCTCGATGAAGGCGCGGATGGTCTCCCGGAACGCCTCGTGGTCCTCGTCGAATACGGTACGGCGCACGGTGCGACTCCTCCGGTGTGCGGGCCTTGTCTAAGCGCTTGCTCAGCCTGTCGTCAACGAAGTTACCCAGCGGTCACCCACCCTGTCCAGACTCCTCGGCTGTGATCCAGGCCCTCTCCACGGAGTCGTACGCGTGCAGGGGCCGCCCTTTCGCCCCGCTCGTCCGAAAGGGTGCGCCGTCCTCGTCCCCGATCCGGACCGTGCCCCGGCGCCCCTCCGAGCTCCACTCCAGCTCCAGGTACCAGCGGCAGTCGCACCCCGCCGCCCCCGCCGAGACCAGCAGCTCCTCCGGCTCGGCGGCGCTGACCGCGTACGGGAAGGAGACCGCCGGGAGCTTCCGGCCCTCCTCCCCGGTGGCGTCGTACCCGTCCAGCGCCCGCGCCACCGGCCGCGGCCGGTCAAGGTCCACCTCGAAACGGCGCGGCGTCACCGCCCCGCCGCACCCGTCGTCCGTCCGGTACGCCGCCCACGGCAGCGGCGCGCCCCGCTCCACCACCCGCACGTGCAGCGCCTGGAGCACCACCGCCGCCGCGCCCTTCCCCTGCACCGACACCCGCACCAGCGTCTCCCCGCCGTCCACGGCCCCCTGCGCCGCCGCCCAGCTCCGCGCGTCGGCCGCCTCCGGCGGGGGAGGGGGCGTCCGCTCCACGAGGTAGGTGTGCCCGCACCCGTTCTTCCAGAGGTGCGAGGCGACCGTCCACGTCAGCGGCGCCGGTGGTTCGGCGGCCCGCTCCCGGGTCTTCCCGGGCAGGAGTACGGCTCCGAGCGTCACCGTCCCCACGAGCGCCAGCGCCACTCCGACCACGCCCACCCACCCCCACCGGCGCCTCCGCCGCTCGGACGGGAGGCCCGGCACGCGCGCGTGCACGGGTTCCAGCTCGGGCGCGGGCTCCGGAGCCGGGGCGGGTTCGGGCTCCGGAGCCGGCTTCGCCGTCCGTTCCGGGCCGGGCTCGGGCTCCTCGTCGGGCTCGGGCGCCGCGTCGGGCTCGGGCGTCGGAGGGCGACGGGTGCGGTCCGCGCGGCTCCAGGCCACCTCCAGGGCCCGCCGCTCCTCCCCATCCGCCCCGCACAGCAGGGCGAGGCGGTCGACCACGGCGAACTCCTCCGGGACGGTCGCGCCCGAGCAGTAGCGGTGGAGGGTGGACGCGCTGACGCTCAGGCGCCGGCCCAGTGCCTCGTAACTGCGCCCGTCCCGCGCCTTCAGCGCCCGCACGAGCCGCGCGAACTCCTCGACGGCGGCGTCCTTCGGCATTCCATCCCCCTCGACCCTGCGTCCCACGCTTCATGTCCTTGCACGTCAGTGGGGGTGGGATGGTTCCGGGACGGGTGGAGGGCGCGTCGTCGTTGCCCGAGGCGGGTGGGGGCCCGACGCTGGTGGAAGCACTGACCGAACGACCCGACGGGGGATCCACCACCATGAACAAGCTCCGTACCGCATGCGCCGCCACCGCAGCTGCCGCCCTGGGCCTCGCCGCCCTCGCCACCGCCCCGGCGCAGGCCGCCGCCCTGCCCGCCTTCCTCGCCGCCTCCCAGATGCCGCCGTCGTCGACGCCGTGGACCGCCACTCAGGTCTTCAGCGGCGTTCCGGAGAACGGCGGCGCCCTCTGCGCCCCGTACAAGATCCCGGCGCAGAACACCCGCTACCGCGAGTTCACCACCGAGCTCGACACCAACGGCGTCCAGATCACCACCGTCGCCCGCACCGAGGCCGACGCCGTGAAGCTGGTCGACACCCTCCGCACGGCCCTCGCCGGCTGCGGGCCCCTGCTGGAGCGGCAGAACCCGGGCCTGCACGCCGTCAGTGCTTCCCACGGCAAGCTCGCCGTCGAGGAGGGTGCCTGGATCTACAGCCTGGACACCGCCGACCCGCAGATCGGCAGCACCGACATCCACCTCTTCTCCGTCGGCCGCGACGGACGCACCGTCACCCTCGTCCGCTGGGGTCAGATGGGCGACCTCAAGGACGCCCCGCTGACCGCCTTCCGCACCACGACGAAGACCGCCGTCAACAAGCTCTACTGACCCGGGGGCTCCCCCAGGGGCCGACCACGGCTCGACATCGCGCAGCTGCAAGCCGGGGGCCGCAGGCTGCGGATCCGGTTCGGGGCTACCCCGCGCTGAGGGCGAACCACAGCTCCATCCGTACGTCCGGGTCGTCCAGGTCCCGGTCCAGGAGCGCGGCGCAGCGGGTGATCCGCTGCCGGACGGTGTTGCGGTGGATGTCCATCGCGGTCGCCGTCCGATCCCAGCTGCCGTGCAGCGACAGCCACGTCCGCAGCGTCTCCCGGAGCGGCTCGGTCAGGGGAGCGAGCAGGGAGCGGGCGTGGGAGGCGGCCTCGGCCGGGTCCACCAGGGCGGCGATGCCTCCCGGCCGGTGCCGGACCAGCGGCGTCCGGGTGGCCTCCGCCCGGCGCAGGGCCCGCGCCGCCTGCGCGTCGGCGGCGGCGAGCTCCTCCGCCTCGGCGGGCGCGCCGACCCCGAGGGTCCAGCCGGGCTGCTCGGTGACGGGGGCGGAGGCGGGCAGCAGCAGGCGGACGGTCACGGGGGTGTCGTCACGCCGGCTGCCGTCCGCCTCCGCCCCGCCGTCGCTCGTGTCCACCAGCGGCGTCCCCAGGGCCGCCGCCAGTGAGGCCGCCGCGAACGGGGTGCCGTCGCCGCCCCGCGCGTGGACCACCGTCCACGGGCCGGCGCCCAGGCCGCCCACGACCCGCGCCGGTGCCGCGCCGAGCAGCAGCCGGACCAGGGCCCCGTCCCGTACCGTCGCGTCCGCGCCCCGGTGCGGGGCCGTGAGCAGGGAGAGCAGCACCACCGCGACGCCCACGATCGTGTGGTCGCCGGGGTCGCGCCGCTCCGTCGCCACCCCGAGCGACAGGCCGTCCCCGCCGCCCAGCGCGTACGCCGCCAGCCGGAGCCCGCCGCCGTCCCCGCCGGCCGAGGCCGGCCCTCCCGGATGCGGCCCGAGGACCCCCACCAGCTTGCGCAGGGCCCGTGCCGCCTCCGCCGGGACCTCCCGGCCGGCCGCCGTCGACTCCGTACCGTCCGCCCCGAACAGCACCGCCCGGCCGCCGAGCCGCGAGGCCAGCGCGCCGAGCACCGCGGGGACCGGCGACGGCCGGGCCGCGGCCGTCGCCAGCGACTGCTGGGCCTCCGTCACCCGGCGCAGCTCGTGCAGCCGGGCCTCCGCCATCAGCCGCCACAGCGCCCGCGCCACCGCCGTGAACGGGGTCTTCGGCGGCACCTCGACCAGCGGGAGACCCTGGCGCGCACAGGCCTCGACGAGCTCCGCGGGGACCGTGTCGTACACCGGCGTCACCCCGAAGCCGAGCGCCGCCGCCCCCGCCTCCACCACCCGCGCGACGTAGTGCGCCGGGTCGGTGAGCAGGACGCCCGCCGTCATGAGGAGCTCGCCGCCGAGGAGGTACGGATACGGGTCGGCCATCTCCGAGGTGTGCACCCAGTGCAGCGGGACGTCCTCGGACCCGGCGAGCAGCCGGAGACCGAGGTCCCGGCGGGCCAGCAGCGCGGCGAGCGGGACCGGGGGCGCCGGGGGAGTGGAGGCCGGCTCCGAGGGGGTCGTGGAGATCATGCGCGTCATGGGCCTTTCGTACATCCCCCGCCCGGACAGTGGAGGAAACGTACACTTCATCGTCGCTTTCCGGCCACCTACTGTCGTGCCATCCACAGGCCGCGGGTACGGGCGGATGTCCCCGTGATCAGCCTCTGGTCAGCCCCTCGGGCCTTCGAGGATTCGAGGTCACGAGGTCTCCCCGCACGACACGCCACCGAGGTGAACGAAGGAGGGCCCGCCCCATGGCCGTCGACTACTCAGTGATCGTCCTGTACTTGGCCGGCATGCTCGCGATGGGCTGGTGGGGCATGCGCCGCGCCAGGTCCAAGAGCGAGTTCCTGGTCGCGGGCCGCCGGCTCGGGCCCTGGATGTACTCGGGGACCATGGCCGCCATCGTCCTCGGCGGCGCCTCCACCATCGGCGGCGTCGGCCTCGGCTACAAGTACGGCCTCTCCGGCGCCTGGATGGTCTTCGCCATCGGTCTCGGCCTGCTGGCCCTCTCCGTCCTCTTCTCCGCGCGCATCGCGCGGCTGAAGGTCTACACCGTCTCCGAGATGCTCGACCTGCGCTACGGCGGCCGGGCCGGCGTCATCTCCGGCGTCGTCATGTGGGCGTACACGCTGATGCTGGCGGTCACCTCGACCATCGCCTACGCGACGATCTTCGACGTCCTCTTCGACCTGCCCCGCACCGTGGCGATCGTCCTGGGCGGCGCCATCGTCGTCGCCTACTCGACGCTCGGCGGCATGTGGTCGATCACGCTCACCGACATGGTGCAGTTCGTGGTGAAGACGATCGGCGTGCTGATCCTGCTGCTGCCGATCGCGGTGGTGAAGGCCGGCGGCTTCGCCGAGATGAAGGCCCAGCTGCCCACCGAGTACTTCGCGCCGCTGGGCATCGGCGGCGAGACGATCTTCACCTACGTGCTGATCTACACCTTCGGCATGCTCATCGGCCAGGACATCTGGCAGCGGGTCTTCACCGCGCGCACCGACAAGGTGGCCCGGTGGGGCGGCACCGTCGCCGGCACGTACTGCCTGCTGTACGCCCTCGCCGGCGCGGTCATCGGCACGGCGGCCAAGGTGCTCTACCCGAACCTGCCCAGCGCCGACGACGCCTTCGCCACCATCGTCAAGGACGAGCTCCCGATGGGCGTGCGCGGACTGGTGCTCGCCGCCGCCCTCGCCGCCGTCATGTCGACCTCCTCCGGCGCGCTGATCGCCTGCGCCACCGTCGCCAACAACGACATCTGGTCGCGGCTGCGCGGCGTGGGGCCGGCGCAGGGGGAGGACCACGACGAGGTGAAGGGCAACCGCCTCTTCATCCTGGTCATGGGAGTCGCGGTGATCGCCATCGCGATCGCGCTCAACGACGTCGTCCAGGCGCTGACCGTCGCGTACAACCTGCTGGTCGGCGGTCTGCTCGTGCCGATCCTCGGCGGCCTCCTGTGGCGCCGTGGCACCGTGCAGGGCGCGCTGGCCGCGGTCGCCGTCGGAGGGCTGTCGGTCATTGGCCTGATGTGGTCTTACGGAATCTTGGCAAATGAGCCTGTTTACTATGGATTGTTGGCATCGCTTGCCGCCTATGTGATCGTTTCTCTGGCGACCCGCCCGACGGACGCCGCCGTGCTCGCCCACTGGCGCGCCCGGCTGGCGGGCCAGGAACCGGACGCGGCCGAGCACACGGAGCCGGAGACCGTACCGGCGCCCGTGACCGGCTGACCCACGAACCACCGGACGGGATCCGTCCGGACGTCAACCCCCACCCCCAGGAGGACCCGACCATGAGCAGCAGCGACCAGAACGCCTTCCGCGGCCCGACCGACTCGTCCCGCATCCCGCGGTACGCCGGTCCCGCGACGTTCGCCCGGCTGCCGCGGCTCGACGAGGTCGGCACCGCCGACGTCGCCGTGGTCGGCGTCCCCTTCGACAGCGGCGTCTCCTACCGTCCCGGCGCCCGCTTCGGCGGCAACGCGATCCGCGAGGCGTCCCGCCTGCTCCGCCCGTACAACCCGGCGCAGGACGCCTCGCCGTTCGCCCTCGCGCAGGTCGCCGACGCCGGTGACATCGCCGCCAACCCGTTCAACATCAACGAGGCGGTCGAGACCGTCGAGGCCGCCGCCGACGAGCTGCTCGGCACCGGGGCGCGCATGATGACCCTGGGCGGCGACCACACCATCGCGCTGCCGCTGCTGCGCTCGGTCGCCAAGAAGCACGGCCCGGTCGCGCTCCTGCACTTCGACGCGCACCTCGACACCTGGGACACGTACTTCGGCGCCGAGTACACCCACGGCACGCCGTTCCGCCGCGCCGTGGAGGAGGGCATCCTCGACACCGAGGCGCTGTCCCACGTCGGCACCCGCGGCCCGCTCTACGGCAAGCAGGACCTCACCGACGACGAGAAGATGGGCTTCGGCATCGTCACCTCGGCGGACATCTACCGCCGCGGCGCCGACGAGGTCGCCGACCAGCTCCGCCAGCGCATCGGGAACCGCCCGCTGTACATCTCCATCGACATCGACTGCCTGGACCCGGCGCACGCGCCCGGCACCGGCACCCCCGAGGCGGGCGGCATGACCTCCCGCGAGCTGCTGGAGATCCTGCGCGGCCTGTCCTCCTGCAACCTGGTCTCGGCCGACGTCGTCGAGGTCGCCCCCGCGTACGACCACGCCGAGATCACCGCCGTCGCCGCCTCGCACACCGCGTACGAGCTGACGACGATCATGTCCCGCCAGATCGCCGCGAACCGCGCCGCCGGCGAGGAGCAGGCCGCCCGCTAGTCCGGCCCCGGCCCCCGGCCCCCGCCGCCCGGCGGCGCACCTCCCGGCTCCGCCGCGACCCGGTGGTGCGCCGACCGGGGACGGCGCACCGCACCCGGCGCACGCCGGGCGGTCGCGGGGCGGCCCGCCCGGCGTGCGACCGCCCGCCCCACGCCACCGGGCGCACCCCGCCCGCCGCACCCCGCCGCGGGACCCGGCATCGTGGGGTGCGCGGCCGCCTCGCCCGCCCACGCGCCGCACCCGACCGACCACGCCACCCCGAGGGGATGTCATGACCCACGACCACGACCTCGTGCTGCGGCCCTCCGCCGCGCAGACCGAGGCCGCGCTCAACCCGCCCGCCGGGCGGAACGGCGGCGACCTCGTCGTCGAGACCCTCTCCGGCCTCGGCGCGACCACGGTCTTCGGGCTGCCCGGGCAGCACGCGCTCGGCATGTTCGACGCACTGCGCCGCTCCTCGCTGAGCTACGTGGGTCTGCGCGTGGAGAACAACGCGGGCTTCGCCGCCGACGCGTACGGCCGGATCACCGGCGAGGCGGCCCCGCTGCTGCTCTCCACCGGTCCCGGCGCGCTGATGTCGCTGGCCGCGCTCCAGGAGGCCGCCGCGGCCTCCGCCCCGGTCCTGGCGATCGGCTCCCAGGTCCCCGTCGCGGGACTCGGCGGCGGCCGCCACGGCTACCTGCACGAGCTGCGCGACCAGCAGGCGTCCTTCCGGGACGTCGTGAAGTCCGTGCACACCGTCCGTACGCAGTCGCAGATCCCGTCGGCGATCGCGGCGGCCTGGGAGTCGGCGCTGACCGCCCCGCACGGGCCGGTGTGGGTGGAGATCCCGCAGGACGTGCTGCTCGCCGAGACGACCCTGCCGGTCGTCACGGCGATGGACGCGACGCCGGAGGAGGTCGTGCCCCGGCCCGAGCTGACGGCGGTGGCGGCCCACCTGCTGGCGCACGCCGAACGCCCCGCGATCATCGCCGGCGGCGGCGTCGTGCGCGCCGACGCCTCGGGGAAGCTGCTCGCGCTCGCCGAGCGGATCGACGCGCCCGTGGTCACCACCTTCGGCGGCAAGGGCGCCTTCCCGTGGGAGCACCCGCTCTCGCTCCAGTCCTGGCTGGAGGACCGGCACACCACCGACTTCCTGGAGGACGCGGACGTCCTCCTCGTGGTCGGCTCCGGCCTCGGCGAGCTGTCCTCGAACTACCACACCTTCGCCCCGCGCGGCCGGGTGATCCAGATCGAGGCCGACGCGGGGAAGCTGGAGTCCAACCACCCGGCCCTCGGCATCCACGCCGACGCCCGGCTCGGCCTCTCGGCGCTCCTGGAGACCGTCCCGGAGCGCACCGACGCCGGCGCGCCGCAGCGGGTGGCCTCCGTCCTGGCCAAGGTCCGGGACCGGATCGCCGCCCAGGACCTCGGCCTGGAGCAGCGGATCGTCGCCTCGGTCCGCGAGGCGCTGCCGGACACGTCCCCGAGCTTCTGGGACATGACGATCCTGGCCTACTGGGCCTGGTCCGCCTTCGACGCACGCCACCCGAACACCATGCACTCCGCCCAGGGCGCCGGCGGCCTCGGCTACGGCTTCCCGGCGGCGCTCGGCGCGGCGGCGGCCGACCCGACCCGCCCGGTCCTCGCGGTCTCCGGCGACGGCGGCGCGATGTACTCGATCGCGGAACTGGCGACGGCGAAGCAGTACGGCTCCGACGTGACCTGGCTGATCGTCGACGACGGCGGCTACGGCATCCTGCGCGAGTACATGACGGACGCCTTCGGCGAGGCCACGGCCACGGAGCTGGCCCGCCCGGACTTCGTCGCCCTGGCGGAGTCCTTCGGCGTCCCCGCGGTCCGCACGACGCCGGAGTCGCTGACGTCGGACCTCGCGAAGGCCCTGGCGACCCCGGGCCCGTCGGTCGTGGTCCTGCCGGCACTGCTGCGGATGTTCGAGCCGACGCACCTGTGACGGGGGCGGCGCCGTTCCCGGCCCCGGGGGGCGCCCCGCCGACCCTGCCGGGCTCGGGGCGCGACAGCGGGACACCCCGTGACCCGTCCGTGGACCTAGGTCTGCGGACCGGTCTTCGCCCCCGCTTTGTTGCGGCGGGATGAAATCACCGGCCGCCGTCGTTGGTGCCTTCCGGCAGACCAGGACGAACGGGAGGCGCCACGTGGCGGCGGTGGGGCACAAAGAGCAGGGCTGGGCGCGCAGACTGACCGGATACGCGTGGCGGTACCGCGCGAACGTGGTGCTCGCGCTCGGGTCCTCGCTGGTCGGCATGGCCGTGCTGGCCCTCGTACCGCTCATCACCAAGGTGATCATCGACGACGTGATCGGCAAGGGCACCCGCTCCCTCGCCGTCTGGACCGGGCTCCTGCTGGGCTCCGCCGTCCTCGTCTACCTCCTCACCTACGTCCGCCGGTACTACGGCGGACGCCTCGCCCTCGACGTCCAGCACGACCTCCGCACGGACATGTACGGGACGATCACCCGGCTGGACGGCCGCCGCCAGGACGAGTTGTCCACCGGCCAGGTCGTCGGCCGTGCCACCAGCGACCTCCAGCTGATCCAGGGCCTGCTCTTCATGCTCCCGATGACCATCGGGAACTTCCTGCTCTTCCTCATCTCCCTGGTCGTGATGGCCTGGCTGTCCCTCCCGCTCACCCTCGTCGCGCTCGCCGTCGCCCCCGCCCTCTGGTTCATCGCCCGGCGCAGCCGCACCCGCCTGCACCCCGCCACCTGGTACGCGCAGGCCCAGGCCGCCACCGTCGCCGGAGTCGTCGACGGATCCGTCACCGGCGTCCGGGTGGTCAAGGGATTCGGCCAGGAGGACCAGGAGACCGGCAAGATCCGGGACGCCAGCCGCAAGCTCTTCGCGGGCCGGCTGCGCACGATCCGGCTGAACGCGCGGTACACCCCGGCGCTCCAGGCCGTCCCCGCCTTCGGCCAGGTCGCCGTCCTCGCCCTCGGTGGCTGGCTCGCCACCCGCGGCCAGATCACCCTCGGCACCTTCGTCGCCTTCTCCTCCTACCTCGCCCAGCTCGTCGGCCCGGTCCGCATGCTCGCCATGGTCCTCACCGTCGGCCAGCAGGCCCGCGCCGGTGTCGAGCGCGTCCTGGAGCTCATCGACACCGAGCCCACGCTGCAGGACGGCTCGAAGGAGCTCCCGGCGGACGCCGAGGCCACGGTCGAGTTCGACGACGTGAGCTTCGCGTACGAGGACGGCCGGCCCGTCCTCGACGGCTTCTCCCTGGAGATCCGCTCCGGCGAGACCGTCGCCGTCGTCGGCGCCTCCGGCAGCGGCAAGTCCACCGTCTCGCTCCTGCTGCCGCGCTTCTACGACGTCACCCGCGGCGCCGTCCTCGTCGGCGGCCACGACGTCCGTGAACTCACCCTCGACTCGTTGCGGGCCGCCATCGGGCTGGTGCCGGAGGACAGCTTCCTGTTCTCCGACACGGTGCGCGCCAACATCGCGTACAGCCATCCGGACGCCACCCAGGAGCAGATCGAGACGGCCGCCCGCGCCGCCCAGGCGGACCGCTTCATCGCCGAGCTGCCCCACGGCTACGACACCAAGGTCGGCGAGCACGGCCTGACCCTCTCCGGCGGCCAGCGCCAGCGCGTCGCGCTGGCCCGCGCGATCCTCGCCGACCCGCGGCTGCTCCTGCTCGACGACGCCACCTCCGCGGTCGACGCCCGCGTCGAGCACGAGATCCACGAGGCCCTCGCCTCGGTGATGGCCGGCCGCACCACCCTCCTCATCGCCCACCGCCGCTCCACCCTCGGTCTCGCCGACCGGATCGCCGTCCTCGACGAAGGCCGGCTCGCCGACATCGGCACCCACGAGGAGCTGGAGAAGCGCTCCGCGCTCTACCGCAAGCTGCTCACCGACCCCGACGAGCTCGGCGGCGTCTCGCCCGGCCGGCTCACCCCCGTCGAGATCCCCGAGGACCGCAGGCTCCGCGAGGAGATGGAAGCCGAGTTCGACGTCGAGCGCGGCATCACCACCGCCCTGTGGATCCGTGAGGAGGAGGCCGAGGAGGCCGCCGCGCCCGGCGCCACCCCAGAGCTGCTCGCCGCCGTCGAGGCGCTCCCGCCGGCCACCGACACCCCCGACATCGACGAGGCCCGCGCCGTCACCCCCGAGGACTCCTACGGGCTGCGCCGGCTGCTGCGCGGCTTCGGGCTGCCGCTGCTCCTCAGCCTCGGTCTGGTCGCCGTCGACGCCGGCATGGGGCTGCTGCTGCCGATCCTGATCCGCCACGGCATCGACGACGGGGTCAACCGGCTCGCCCTGGGGGCCGTCTGGACCGCCTCCGTGCTCGCCCTGCTGGCCGTCCTCGTCCAGTGGGTCGCGCAGACCGCCGAGATCCGGATGACCGGCCGCACCGGCGAGCGGGTCCTCTACGCCCTGCGGCTGAAGATCTTCGCCCAGCTCCAGCGGCTCGGCCTCGACTACTACGAACGCGAGCTGACCGGCCGGATCATGACGCGGATGACCACGGACGTGGACGCGCTGTCCACGTTCCTGCAGACCGGTCTGGTCACCGCCTTCGTCTCCGTCGTCACCTTCTTCGGGATCATGGGCGCGCTGCTCGTGCTCGACGTCGAGCTCGCCCTCGTCGTCTTCGCGACGCTGCCCGTCCTCGCCGTCGGCACGTACTTCTTCCGCCGCTCCAGCGTGAAGGCGTACGAGCTCGCCCGCGAGCGGATCAGCGTCGTCAACGCCGACCTGCAGGAGTCGGTCTCCGGACTGCGGATCGTGCAGGCGTTCCGCCGCGAGCGCGACGGCGTGGCCCGCTTCACCGAGCGCAGCGACGACTACCGCGACGCGCGGGTCCGCGGGCAGTGGCTGATCTCGGTCTACTTCCCGTTCGTCACCCTGCTGTCGTCCGTCGCCGCCGCGGCCGTCATGATCGTCGGCGCGAACCGCATCGAGGCGGGCACACTGACCACCGGCGCCCTGGTCGCCTACCTGCTCTACATCGACCTGTTCTTCGCGCCGGTGCAGCAGCTCTCGCAGGTCTTCGACGGCTACCAGCAGGCCACCGTCTCACTGGGACGGATGCAGGAACTGCTCCGCGAGCCGACGTCCACGGCCGCGGCCGACGAACCCCTCGACGTGCTCTCGCTGCGCGGCGAGATCGCCTTCGAGGACGTCTCCTTCGCCTACGGCGACGAGGAGGAGGCCCTGACCGGGATCGACCTGCGCATCCCGGCCGGCCAGACCGTCGCCTTCGTCGGCGAGACCGGCGCCGGCAAGTCGACCCTGGTCAAGCTGGTCGCCCGGTTCTACGACCCGACCGGCGGCCGGGTCACCGCCGACGGCACCGACCTGCGCGACCTGGACCTCACCTCCTACCGCCACCGGCTCGGGGTCGTGCCGCAGGAGGCGTACCTCTTCGCCGGCACGGTCCGCGACGCGATCGCCTACGGCCGCCCCGACGCGACCGACGCCCAGGTCGAGGCCGCGGCCCGCGCGGTCGGCGCGCACGAGATGATCGCGACCCTGGACGGCGGCTACCTCCACGAGGTCGCCGAGCGGGGCCGCAACCTCTCGGCCGGGCAGCGCCAGCTGATCGCGCTGGCCCGCGCGGAACTGGTCGACCCGGACGTACTGCTCCTGGACGAGGCGACGGCGGCGCTCGATCTGGCCACCGAGGCCCAGGTCAACCAGGCCACCGACCGGCTCGTGGGCCGCCGCACGACCCTGGTCGTCGCCCACCGCCTCACCACGGCCGCCCGCGCGGACCGGGTCGTCGTCATGGCCGACGGCAAGGTGGCCGAGGACGGCACGCACGACGAACTGCTGGCCCGCGGCGGCATGTACGCGGAGCTGTGGCGGACCTTCATAGGCGAGGAGGAGCCGGAGCGGGTGTGAGTACCCGGACCCGGGGAGCTGAGTAGGCCGGCGCATGGCGGCCTCCCCGGGTACGGGATGGAATCGGCCCATGAGCACCGAGCACTCCGCCCCCGTCCCCGACGGCCCCGACCGCGCCCCGGCCGGCGCTGCCCCGGCCCCCTCGGCCGAGGCCGTCCGCCTGCGCACCCGCTCCCTCTGGGCCGGCCTCCTGCTGGTGCCCGCGACGGTCCTCGCCGGCATCCTCGCCCTCGCCTCCGAGAACGCCGCCCGTTGCGTCGGCTACCGCGAGGGCTGCTCCACGACCCCGTCGTGGTTCTACCTGGCGACCCTGGCGGTGGCCGCCGCGGCCTGGATCCACACCCTGTGCACCCCGGACACCACGCCCCCGGCCGCGTCCCGCAAGGCCGCGTTCTGGACCCTGATCGGCGCGGAGTGCGTCTTCCTGCTGCTGGTCCTCACGTCGACCGGCTGAGGGCCGTCCCGCCCTGTCCGCCGCTCCCTCCCGGCACGAGCGGCCGGTCGGGCCCGCCCGGCACGCCTGCGCCGCGCCGATCCCGCCGGGCGAGCCGCCGACGCCGGTTTCCGGACGGTTCACGGAGCGTGCCACCGGCACGATCCGCGCCGGAGGCAACCGCCTGAGGCTCCCGTGCGTCGTACGCACGTACGGCACAGAGGTGGGAGGGATACACGTGTTCGGTGAGACGAGAGCGGGAGCGCACGGTGTGCGGCTGCTCGGGCAGGTGACGGCGGTCCTGCTCACCGCGGGCGCCCTGGTGATCGGAGGGCCCGGCGCCGCGTCCGCGGAAGCCGCCTCCGTGTGCAGCGGGCGGCCCACCAAGACCGTGCCCTTCGCCACCGGCGAGCTGCGCCTCTACAAGACCCGGCAGTACGTCTGCGCGCTGACCGTCGCCAAGCGCCCCGGCGCGCGGCGCGCGATGGCCGTCTCGCTCCAGCCGCGGGGCGGCCGGCCCGTCGTCGACAGCGGGCGGTTCAGCCGCCAGGCCGGCCCGGTCACGGTGCACGCGCTCAACCGCTGCGTCCGGGCCTCGGGCACCGTCGCCGGGCGCACGGTGTCGACCGGGTGGATCCTGTGTTGAAGCATAGGTAAGGGCCAACTGGGTCTGGCGGCACACACGTTCGCCCCGCTAGGTTCGCGACACCGTTGTGAATCATGGGGAGGGTGAATGCGCAAGTCGCTGAGATGGCTGCTGTCGCTCACGGTGCTCATAGGCACCGTCGGGACGACCGGCGCGGCTACCGCCGCGGAGCCGGCCACCGGCGCGTCCGGCGCCACGACCGCCGGCACGTCCGCCACCACGGACATCAAGGACCGCATCCTGGCGATCCCCGGGATGACCCTGATCGAGGAGAAGCCCTACGCCGGGTACCGCTACTTCGTCCTGAACTACGAGCAGCCGATCGACCACCACCGCCCCTGGGCGGGCACGTTCCAGCAGCGGATCTCGGTCCTCCACAAGGACTCGGACCGCCCCACGGTCTTCCGCACCAGCGGCTACTCGCTGAGCACCACCCCCAGCCGGAGCGAGCCGACCCGGATCATCGACGGCAACCAGGTCTCCATGGAGTACCGGTTCTTCACGCCGTCCCGGCCGCAGCCCGCCGACTGGAGCAAGCTGGACATCTGGCAGGCCGCCAGCGACCAGCACCGCATCTTCACCGCCCTGAAGACGATCTACGGGAAGAAGTGGCTCTCCACCGGCGCCTCCAAGGGCGGCATGACGGCGACGTACTACGAGCGCTTCTACCCGCGTGACATGGACGGCGTGGTCGCCTACGTGGCGCCCAACGACGTGGTCAACAACGAGGACTCCGCGTACGACCGCTTCTTCGCGAACGTCGGGACGAAGGAGTGCCGCGACCGCCTCAACGCGATGCAGCGCGAGGCGCTCGTCCGCCGCGCGCCGCTGGAGGAGAAGTACAAGACGTGGGCGGCGTCGGAAGGCGCCACCTTCAACACGGTCGGCTCCCTCGACAAGGCGTACGAGGCCGTCGTCCTCGACTTCGTCTGGGGCTTCTGGCAGTACTACGGCCAGGACGTCTGCGACGAGATCCCGGACGCCGCCACGGCCACCGACGACACGGTGTACGAGACGATCGACGCCTACTCCGGCTTCTCGGCGTACACCGACCAGGGCCTGGAGGGGTACACCCCGTACTACTACCAGGCGGCGACCGAACTCGGCTCGCCCACCATCCAGCAGCCGCACCTCAAGGGCCTGAGCCGCTACGGCTACCAGCCGGCCCGGAACTTCGTGCCGCGCGAGATCCCGATGAAGTTCAAGCCGTGGGTCATGCGGGACGTCGACGACTGGGTCCGCAAGAACGCGAACCGGATGCTGTTCGTCTACGGCGGCAACGACCCGTGGGGTGCTGAACCGTTCCACCTCGGCAAGGGCGCGCGCGACAGCTACGTCTACTACGCGCCGGGCGCCAACCACGGTGCCACCGTCGCCGCGCTCGTCGAGGCCGAGCGGACGAAGGCCACCGCCCGCATCCTGGCCTGGGCCGGAGTCGACGCCCAGGCGACGGCCGCGGCCCGGCCGCTGGCCCGCTTCGACGCCCGCCTCGACACGGTGGACGACGAGCAGCTGAACCGGGAGCACGGCCTCCGGCCGTAGCCCCCGGCATCGGACGACGCGTGGCCGGAACCCCCTCGGGGTTCCGGCCACGCGGTCGTTCACGGCCGGTGGCGTCCCGCCGGACCGGCCCGGCGGGACACCCGCCGGGTCACCGGTACGGCAGGCCGAAGCCGACGGGGTGCAGCACCCGGGTCGGGTCGTCCGCGCGCAGCACGGGCACGGGCAGCCGTCCCCGCGGCCGCGCCCGGCCCGCCAGGACCCTGACGGCCGCCCGCAGTTCGACGTCGGTCCAGGAGTACGTGGCGACGGTCGCGCGCTGACCGGCGAGCTGGGCGATGTCGTACGGGTTGCGGATCGAGACCGTCACCACGGGGACCCCGGTCGCGGCGAGCCGGGAGACGAGGGTCCGCTGGGGGCTGGTCGCGGTCACGTTGTACGTGCCGACGACGATCACGTCCTTGCCGGCCGCCGCGGCCACCGCCTCGTCGATCTTCGCCGCGGTCGGTGTGATCCCGGTGGACAACGCCGTCGCGGTGTGACCGAGTTCGGTGAAGGCCGTGGCCAGGGTGGTGGTCGGCGGCCCGGTCGTCCCGGACGGCGAGGCCGGATCGGCGCCCACCACCAGGACGTTGCCGTGGCTCCGGCGCGAGAGCGGCAGCAGCCCGCCCTCGTTGAGGAGCAGGGTGGTGGTCTCCTCCGCGATGCGGTCGGCGTGCGCGAGGTGGGACGGGATGCCGACCGTGCGGTCCACGCCCGCCCGGCTCACGTAGGGCTCCTGGAAGAGTCCCAGCTTCGCCTTCAGGCGCAGGATCCGCAGGATCGATTCGTCGAGCCGGGCCTCGGTGAGCTCGCCTCCCTTGACCGCTTCGAGCACGGCGTTCCAGGCGACGTCCAGCTTCGGCGGGTTGAGCAGCTGGTCGACGCCGGCCTTGAGGGCCAGGACGGGGACCCGCGCGTCGCCGTACTTGGTCCGCACGCCCTCCATGCCGAGCGCGTCCGTCACCACCACGCCGTCGTAGCCGAGTTGCCCGCGCAGGATCCCGGTCAGGATCGGGTGGGAGAGCGTCGCGGGGTCCTCGCTCGGGTCGAGCGCGGGCACGACGATGTGCGCGGTCATGATCGAGTCGATCCCGGCGGCGATCGCCGCGCGGAACGGCGGTGCGTCGAGTTCGGCCCACTGCTCGCGCGTGTGGGTGATGGTCGGCAGGCCGTAGTGGCTGTCCACGGCCGTGTCGCCGTGGCCCGGGAAGTGCTTGGACGTCGCCGCGACACCGGCCCGCTGGTAGCCCTTGACCTGGGCCGCGACCAGTCCGGCGACGGCCTGCGGGTCGGAGCCGAAGGAGCGGACGCCGATGACGGGGTTGGCGGGGTTGACGTTGACGTCCGCGACCGGGGCGTAGTTCTGGCGGATTCCGACGGCGGCCAGTTCCGCGCCGGCGATCCGGGCTGCCCGGCGGGCGTCGGAGTGGGAGCCGCCGGCACCGAGCGCCATCGCACCGGGGAGCAGGGTGGCGGGCTCGCCGACCCGGCAGACGATGCCGTGCTCCTGGTCGGTGGAGATCAGCAGGGGGAGGGGGGTGCGCTGGGCGAGGCCGGCCCGCTGGATGCCGTTGGAGAGCTCGGCGATCTGGTGCGGGTCGCGGGTGTTGTGTGTCCAGGCGAAGTAGATGATCCCGCCGACGTGGTACCGGTCGACGAGCTCGGCGGCCGTGCGGACGCCGATCTCCGCGAGGTTCGCGTCGATGTCGGCCTGGTCGGGGGCGGTGGCGGAATGCCCGAACACCCGCATGACGAAGAGCTGGCCGACCTTCTCCTCCAGCGACATGCCGGAGATGAGCCGGCGCAGCCGGGCGTCGGGGAGGCCTGCCCCGGAACGGGAGTCGGATCCGGAGTCCGTCCCGGCGTGGGCGAGCGGGGTGGTCACGCCGGTGACGGCCGCCGCGGCGGCGGCGGCGGTGACGGTGAGGAGGGTGCGTCTGGAGGTGGCGCGGTGGTGCACTGATGCTCCTTCCGGCCGTGCAAGGGTGAAGGAAACTTCCAAGGTGCCACGGATAGCCCGAAAGTAACTGCCAGGTCAAGGATCTGCGCAAGAAACGCGTCGCGTGGTGTGTCCACGGGCCTCGCGCGCCGGGCCCGGTGCGGGCGGGAGCACGCGGGCGCGCGCGTACCAGTGCGTGCGTACGCGGCCCTGGGGACGGCGGGGCCGGCCGGACGGACCCGGGCAGGGCGGGACCGGTCGGGCGGGACCGAGGTGAGGCGGGGTCAGATCGCGGCCGCGACCGAGGGCCACAGCTCCTGGAGCGTACGGACCGTCTCGGTGATGGCCGGGCGGCGGGCCGCGCCCGTACGCCACAGGGCCCGCAGCCGACGGGTCGGGACCGGGTCCAGCCGGACCGGGGTCACCTCCGGCGGCAGGGCCCCGCGGCCCAGTCGCGGCACCAGCGCGACCCCGAGCCCGGCGGCGACGAGCGCGACCTGGGTGTGGTTCTCCTCGGCCTGGTGGACGATGTGCGGCTCGTACCCGGTGGCCCGCAGCGTCCGCATCAGCCAGTCGTGGCACACGGTCCCCGGCGGCTGCGAGATCCACCGTTCGCCCGCCAGCTCCTCCCGCCGCACCGACGCCCGCTCGGACAGCGGATGCGCACGCGGGACCAGCACGTCGCAGAGGTCGTCGCCGATCACCGCCTGCTCCACGCCCGGCGGGGTCGGCATCGGGGCGATGTCCCAGTCGTGGGCGACGGCCAGGTCGATCACACCGCGCGCCACCAGTTCGATCGACACGTGCGGGTCGACCTCGCTGAGCCGGGCGTCGAGCGACGGATGGCGCCGGGCCAGCTCGGCGAGCGCCCGGGGCATCAGACCGCGCGCCGCGCTCGCGAAGCACCCGATCGACAGCCGTCCGGCGGGCAGCCCGCGCCGCTCCTCGAGCCGTACCTCCGCCTCCTCGACGAGGGACAGCAGCTGTTCCGCCGTGGCGACCAGCTGGTGCGCCTCGTCGGTCAGCCGGATGCCGCGGCCCTGGCGTTCGAGCAGGGTCGTGCGGGTCTCCCGTTCCAGCTTGGCGATCTGCTGGGAGACCGCCGACGGCGTGTAGCCGAGGGCGGCGGCCGCCCCGCCCACCGTCCCGTGGACGGAGACGGCGTGCAGCGCCCGCAGGCGTCCGAGATCCAGCACGATGCCTCCTCGGCGACGGTACGGCGACAGCCCGGATGTAGCGCTGCTTCATCGAACCATAAAGGAATCCGTGCTGGTGCTACACGGTCGGGAGCGGCGATGCTCGATCGCATGCGCCCCGCCCACATCGCCCTCGCCGCGCTCGTCGCCGCCGTCTGGGGTGTCAACTTCGTCGTCGTCGAGATCGGCCTCGGCCACTTCCCCCCGCTGCTCTTCTCCGCCCTCCGCTTCCTCGTCGCCGCGCTGCCCGCCGTCTTCCTGGTCGGCCGCCCCAAGGTGGCCTGGAAGTGGATCGTGGGCGTCGGACTCGTCCTCGGCGTGGCCAAGTTCGGCCTGCTCTTCACCGGCATGGACCTGGGCGCCCCGGCCGGTCTCTCCTCGCTGGTCCTGCAGATCCAGGCGGTGTTCACGGCCCTCTTCGCCTTCGTCGCGCTCGGCGAGCGGCCGGGGCGGGCGAAGCTCGTCGGCATGGCGGTCGCGCTGGCCGGCATCGGCGTGGCCGCGGTCGACGAGGGCGCCTCGGGGCCGCTCGCCGGCTTCGCGCTCTGCGTCGCCGCGGCGGCCTGCTGGGGCGTCTCCAACGTGCTCACCCGCAAGGCCGCCCCGCCCGACGCCCTCAACTTCATGGTCTGGGTCAGCACCGTCCCCGTCCTGCCGCTGCTCGCCCTGTCCCTCGTCCTGGAGGGGCCGGAACGGGACCTCGCCGCGCTGCGCGGCCTGGACTGGGCCGGGGCCGGCGTCGTCCTCTACGTCGCCTGGGTCACCACGATCTTCGGCTTCGGTGCCTGGGGATGGCTGCTCCGGCGGCACCCGGCCTCGTCGGTCGCGCCGTTCTCCT
This sequence comes from Streptomyces sp. JL2001, assembly GCF_050917515.1. NCBI lineage: Bacteria > Bacillati > Actinomycetota > Actinomycetes > Kitasatosporales > Streptomycetaceae > Streptomyces > Streptomyces sp. JL2001. The sequence goes on from NZ_CP169421.1 coordinate 4,970,784, forward strand.
TGCTCGTGCCGGTCTTCGGGATGTCCTCGGCGGCCCTCTTCCTGGGCGAGGGCGTCAGCCCGCTGCGCTGGTGCGCCGCGGCGCTGCTGGTCGGGGGAGTGGCGCTGACGTCGCTCTCGCCCGCCCGGGCGGCCACGGCCCCGTCCGCCACCGTGGCGGCGACGTCGTCCCCCGTCGTGCCGGCGGCCGGTTCCGGTGCCGGGCGACTCCCCTCCGGAGCGGCGGCCGGGGACCCCGCGGAGGCGTCCGGGGGCGTCGACCAAGATCCGGATATCGTCCTGTCCCATGGAACTCGTGCCGATCGACCGTGAGCCCGCGCCCGCGACCGTCCTCCTCAGCGGCATCCCCGGCAGCGGCAAGTCGACCGTTGCCGCGGCCCTCGCCGCGCGCTTCGCGCGGTCCGCGCACATCGAGGTGGACGGGCTCCAGGGCCTCATCGTCCGGGGCTGCCACTGGCCGACCCCGGACGGCGACCCGGAGGCCGACCGCCAGATCTTCCTGCGCGCCCGCAACGCCTGCCTGCTCGCCGACAGTTTCACCACGGCCGGCTTCCTGCCGGTGATCGACGACGTCGTCGTCCGCCGCAGCCACCTGGACTACTACCGCGCCGCTCTGCGGCACCGTCCCTTCCACGTCGTCTTCCTGGCCCCCGGCCCGGCGACGGCGTGGGAGCGCAACAACGCGCGCGACAAGCGCCTGACGACCGACTGGGCGCCGCTGGACGAGGTGATGCGGGCGGACCTCTCGGGCGACGGCGTCTGGATCGACAACGCCCGGCAGTCGGTGGAGGAGACCGTCGACGCGGTCCTGGCGGCGACGGGACTGACGCCCGGGGTCCCGACCGCGCGGCACTGAGCCGGCGGGGGGCCTGTGCCCGTCGCCGGGAGGAGCCCGTACCCCGTACGCGGGCCGGCACCGCGCCGCCACCGGCCACCGCGAGCCGTCAGCCCTCACCCCCCGTCAGCCCTCGACCTCCGTCAGGCCGTCCGCCCCCGGCCCGCCCGTTCCCGTGCGCCCGTCGCCGGCGGCGCCGTCGAGTCGCGCACCATCAGCTCGCCCGGCACCGTCGCGATGCCGCCCGCCGGGGGCTCCTCCGTGCCCATCGCCAGGCGGCCCGCCCGGGCCCCCGCCTCGTGGAGCGGCAGCCGTACGGTCGTCAGTGCCGGCACCGCGTCCACCGAGAACGGGAGGTCGTCGAAGCCGGCCACCGACACATCCCCCGGAATGCTCAGACCGCGGTCCCGCAGCGCCGCGCACGCACCCAGCGCCACCGTGTCGTTCGCCGCCACGATCGCCGTCAGCGACCCGTCCCTGCGCAGGAGTTCGAGCGTCGCGTCGTAGCCGGCGCGGCGGTCGTACGGGCCGTGCACCGTCAGTTCCTCCTGGCCGCCCGACAGACCCGCCGCGGCCATCGCGTCCCGGTGGCCCTCCAGCCGGTGCCGGGTCGTCGTCCGGTTCGCCGGCCCCGCCACGTAGCCGATCCGCCGGTGTCCGAGGGACAGCAGGTGCTCGGTCAGCCGCCGCGCCCCCGCCCGGTTGTCGAAGGCGAGCGCCGCCAGGCCGGCGTCCCCCGCCACCGGCGGCCGCCCGCACAGCACGATCCGGGTCCCCGCGTCCGCGAGCCGCGCCAGCTTGGCCGCCGTCGCCGCCAGGTGATCGGGGTCCTCCAGGGAGCCGCCGGTCAGGATGACCGCCGCGGCCCGCTGGCGCTGGAGCAGGGTCAGATAGGTGAGCTCGCGTTCCGGGGAGCCGCCGGTGTTGCAGACCACGGCCAGCTTCTCGCCGCCCGCCCGCCCCGACGCGCCCTCGCCGATGGCGCTCTGCGCCGCCCCCGCCATGATCCCGAAGAACGGGTCGGCGATGTCGTTGACCAGGATGCCGACCAGGTCCGAGGTGGCGGCGGCGAGTGAACTCGCCGGTCCGTTCAGGACGTAGTCCAGCTCGTCCACGGCTCGCAGCACCCGCTCCCGGGTCGACGCGGCCACCGGGTAGTTGCCGTTCAGGACACGGGAGACGGTGGCCGGGGACACCCGCGCCCGCGCAGCCACATCCGCCAGCGTGACGGTCATCGCGTTCCTCCGAGGTGACGGGGGCCGACCCCTTGTCCGGCGTGTTGTCGGCAGGCTAGCGTCATTGCCAGTAGAAAGCGCTTTCTATCAGCAGTGCGGACAGCGCTGATCCGTCGTGGGTGGAGGGAAGACTTCGTGACACGCAGGACAGTCCGGATCGCCATGAACGGCGTCACCGGACGGATGGGATACCGCCAGCACCTCGTCCGCTCGATCCTCGCCCTGCGCGAGCAGGGCGGACTCGACCTCGGCAACGGCGAGACCCTCTGGCCGGAGCCCGTCCTGGTCGGCCGCCGCGAGCACGCCCTGCGCACGCTCGCCGAGCGGCACGGCCTGACCGAGTGGTCCACCGACCTCGACGCCGTACTCGCGGACGAGACCGTCGACGTCTACTTCGACGCCCAGGTCACCTCCGCCCGCGTCGAAGCGATACGCAAGGCGATCGCGGCCGGCAAGCACATCTACACCGAGAAGCCCACGGCCGCCGACCTGGCGGGCGCGCTGGACCTGGCCCGCCTCGCACAGGCGGCCGGCGTCCGGCACGGCGTCGTCCAGGACAAGCTCTTCCTGCCCGGCCTGCTCAAGCTGAAGCGCCTCGTCGACGGAGGGTTCTTCGGCGAGATCCTCTCCGTCCGCGGGGAGTTCGGCTACTGGGTCTTCGAGGGCGACTGGCAGGACGCCCAGCGGCCGAGCTGGAACTACCGGGCCGAGGACGGCGGCGGCATCGTCGTCGACATGTTCCCGCACTGGGAGTACGTGCTCCACGAGCTGTTCGGCCGGGTCACCTCCGTCGCCGCGCACGTCGCCACCCACGTTCCGCGACGCTGGGACGAGCAGGGCAAGCCGTACGAGGCGACCGCCGACGACGCGGCCTACGGGATCTTCGAGCTGGAGGGCGGGGCGGTCGCCCAGATCAACTCCTCCTGGACGGTCCGCGTCCACCGTGACGAGCTGGTCGAGTTCCAGGTCGACGGCACCCACGGCTCCGCCGTCGCCGGCCTGCGCGGCTGCCGGGTCCAGCACCGCTCGGCCACCCCCAAGCCGGTCTGGAACCCGGACATCCCGGCCGTCGAGTCCTTCCGCGACCAGTGGCAGGAGGTCCCGGACAACACCGAGTTCGACAACGGCTTCAAGGCGCAGTGGGAGCTGTTCCTGCGGCACGTGGTGCTCGGCGAGGAGTACCACTGGGACCTGCTGGCCGGCGCGCGCGGGGTGCAGCTCGCCGAGCTGGGCCTGCGGTCGGCCGCCGAAGGCCGTCGCCTCGACGTGCCCGAGGTCGCGCTGTGATCCGCCTGCCCCAGGCCGGGGGAGGGGTCCGGGAGTACACCCCGCGTCCCGCCGCCGCCCGCCCCGCCGCGGGCGGCGCCCTGGCCTCCCGCACCGTCTTCTCCGCCGCGCACGTGGTCGCCGACCCCTACGCCGACACCACCCCCGACGGGCCCGCCGCCGTGGACTGGGACGCCACCCTCGCCTTCCGCCGCCACCTCTGGTCCCACGGCCTCGGCGTCGCCGAGGCGATGGACACCGCACAGCGCGGCATGGGCCTGGACTGGGCCGGCGCGGCGGAACTGATCCGGCGCTCGGCGGCCGAGGCGAAGGCGGTCGGCGGCCGGATCGCCTGCGGGGTCGGCACGGACCAGCTCGCCGCCGGCGGCCTGCCCGCCGGTCCCGCCGGCCTCGCGGCCGTCCGGTCGGCGTACGAGGAGCAGCTCGCCCTCGTCGAGGAGACCGGCTCGCAGGCCGTCCTCATGGCCTCCCGCGCCCTGGCGGCCACGGCCCGGAGTGCCGAGGACTACCTCGACACCTACACGCGGCTGCTCCGGCAGTCCGCCGAGCCGGTGATCCTGCACTGGCTCGGGCCGATGTTCGACCCGGCGCTCGACGGCTACTGGGGCTCGACCGATCTCGACACCGCGACCGAGACCTTCCTGGAGGTCGTCAAGGCCCACCCCGACAAGGTCGACGGCATCAAGGTCTCCCTCCTCGACGCCCGGCGCGAGATCGACCTGCGCCGCCGCCTGCCGGAGGGCGTCCGCTGCTACACGGGCGACGACTTCCACTACCCGGAGCTGATCGCCGGCGACGAGGCGGGCTTCAGCCACGCGCTGCTCGGCATCTTCGACCCGCTCGGCCCGCTCGCGGCCGAGGCGGTCCGGGTCCTCGACACCGGCGACGTGCGGGGGTTCCGGGAACTCCTGGACCCGACGGTGGAGCTGTCGCGGCACCTGTTCCGGGCGCCGACCCGCTTCTACAAGACGGGCGTGGTCCTCCTCGCCTGGCTGGCCGGTCACCAGGACCATTTCGCGATGGTCGGCGGCCTCCAGTCGGCCCGGTCGCTCCCGCACCTGGCGACGGCGTACGAACTGGCCGACGGACTCGGCCTGTTCCCCGATCCCGAGCGGGCGGAGGCCCGGATGGCGTCCCTGCTCACGGTGTACGGAGTACCGCGGTGAACGATCTCTCCCGTTTCGGGATCAACCAGATGACGGTGAAGCAGCTCGCCCTGCCCGAACTGGTCGAGCACTGCGTACGGCTGGGGATCCCGGGCGTCGGACTGTGGCGCGAGCCGGTCCGGTCGTACGGGGTCGAGGCCACCGCCGCACTGCTGCGGGACGCCGGGCTCGGCGTCACCACCCTGTGCCGGGGCGGCTTCTTCACCACGGCCGGCGACCTGGACGACAACCGCGCCGCGATCGACGAGGCGGCGGCGCTCGGCACGGACACCCTGGTGCTGGTCGCGGGCGGTCTCGCCCCCGGGAGCCGGGACCTGGCGGACGCCCGGTCCCGCATCACCGAGGCGATCGCGGAGCTCGCCCCGTACGCGGGGGAGCGGGGTGTCCGCCTGGCCATCGAGGCGCTGCATCCGATGTACGCCTCCGACCGCTGCGCGGTGTCCACGCTGGACCAGGCGCTGGAGATCGCGGAGCACTTCCCCGCGACACAGGTCGGCGTGGTCGTCGACACGTACCACGTGTGGTGGGACGACCGGGCTCCGGCGGCGGTGGAGCGGGCGGGCCGGGCGGGCCGCATCCACTCCTTCCAGCTCGCCGACTGGACCACCCCGCTGCCGGCCGGAGTCCTCGACGGCCGGGGCCAGTTGGGCGACGGCGTGATCGATCTCGGCCGCTGGTGCTCGCTGCTGGACGCGGCCGGTTACCGGGGCCCGATCGAGGTCGAGCTCTTCAACGAGGAGCTCTGGGCACGGGACGGCGTCGAGGTCCTGGAGGAGACGGTCGCGCGCTTCCGCGCGCACGCGGTCCGGGGCTGAGGGGGGCGAAGACAGGGCCGCCCGGTCGCGCACACGGCCGGGCGGTCCGGCCCGTCTACGGCACCTTGGCGTCGGCCAGCCGCAGACCGGCCTTCTGTGTGCAGTCGCGGAACTCGTACCACGGCGCCGTGCCCGTCCAGCGGAGGAAGCCCGAAGCGCCGGTCCCCGTCGTCATGCTGGCGAAGCGGCAGCCGTCGTAGAGCAGCTTGCCCGCCGTCGTCGCGTTGGCGGCCGCCACCGTGTGGGAGCCGAGCAGGGCGCAGTCCTGGTACCGGATCATCGGCCCGCGCGAGGGGTTGACGGCGTCGAAGCGGTACACGTGGGGGACCCCGTCCGTGGCCCACGCCTTGTACGCCCGGGCGGTGTCGTCGCACGAGACGAAGGTGATGGTGCCCTTGTACCAGGAGGAGTCGATCACCTTGTGTCCCGGGCCCCGCACCTCGAAGCGGATGCCCTGCGCGTACAGGCGCATGACCGAGTCGGAGCGCGGCGGGTTGGCGTTCAGCTTGAAGAAGGTGCCCGTGGAGTTGTCGTCGGTCAGGATGTAGGACCCGCCGATGAAGTTCATCGACCCGCCGTGCTCGTTGCGCACGAAGATCCCCGACTGGAACTCCACCTTGCAGTCGCGGAACCAGAAGTTGAGGAACTGGTCCTGCTGCTGCTCGGCCGGCTCGGTGCCCATGACCAGGAACGCGTCGGCGTAGGAACCGCCCACCTGGCAGTGGTCCCAGCCCATCTCGCTGTTGAGGTTGGACCGGGCCCCCGTCGGGCCGTCGAGGACGATGCCGGCCTTCCAGGTGCCGCGCCACTCGACGTCGGTGTACCAGGTGTCCTGCACGCCGAACGTGGCCGAGGAGTAGGAACGGCAGAACGTCGCGGTCGCGTCCTGGCTCTCGAAGGTCAGACCGCTGATCCGGATGTTCTTGTAGCGGTCCATGTTCCGCCAGAGCACGGTGTCGCGGACCGTCGGCGCGTACACGATGTGGGAGACGCGTTTGCCGAAACCGCTGATCGAGATGCCGTTGACGACACTCTGGCTCTGCGGGTCGGTGTTCTGCGTCGGCGGCAGCAGGTCGGGCTCGGTGAGCAGGTAGGTGCCCGGCGGGATCAGCAGCACCTTCCGGGGCGTGACGCCGGTCTCGGGGGCACCGCCGAGCACCTCGGCCACGGCGGCCTTGAAGGCGGCGTCGCTCGGGGTGGCGCCCGTGGGGTCGGCGCCCTTGGCGACGACGTCGACCACGTACGAACCCGCCCCGGCCTCCACGGCGGCGGGGACGGCGGCCGCGCTGCGGGTGCCGAGCGCGAGTCCGCCGACCACGGCGCCCGCCCCGGTCAGTCCGGCGAGCAGGGCCCGGCGGCCCGGGCGGCCGCCCGGTTCGGGGCCGCTCCCGGGCTCGGCGGCCCGTGCGGCCGGCAGGGAACTTGTCGCCGGTATGCGGTCTGCGGACTGTGAGGACATCGCCAACCCCCGTTGTGGAGAACGTCTCTTCAGCCGCGATCCATCGAAGATCACGACAAGGCGTGATCTTCCGTCATGTCCTGACCCCGCGCAAGGCGCGACCGCGCGCCGACCCGGCCCGGACGGCGTCCGGACGTGAACCGGCCCGTGGCGCACGACGGCGGGTGGGGGAGCTACCTGCGGCCGCCGCCCAGGATGTCGCCGAGGTCGGCGCCCCTCTTCGCGGCGGCGCGCCGTGTGACCACGGCGAGCACCGCGGGCACGAGCAGCTCGACCGCGCGGTGCACCGTCGCCGGCGGCAGCCCCGTCCGCCGCGCGACGGCGTTCGCCGCCGGCTTCGCGAGCCGGCCCAGGACCCCGGCCATGAGCCCGCCGGTCATCAGCCCGCCGAGCGTGGCGACGCCCTGGAGCTGCGGCTCGGCGGTGCCGGCCTCGGCCACCGCCTGGCGGACCTCGTCCGCGCTCTCCGGCTCGGCCGCCGCGAGGCGCAGCTCGCCGGAGAGTTCGGCCACCGAGGTGCCGACGAGCTGCCGGGCCCCGGCCGGGTCCGTGCCGAACAGGCCGGCGATCTCCTGGAAGCGGTCCTCGTCGAGCTCGTTCAGGACGTCGTCCTGGAAGCTTTGGTCGCTCATGCCGGACACGCTAGGGCCGGTCCGGCGGGTCGGCACGTCGAGTTCCCCCGGGTGCCCGGCGGGCTGTCGTACCCCTTCGCTACCGTCGGTGCATGTCCAATCTGGCGGTGCTCGAAGGGGTCCTGGAGCGGATCACCTATGCCAACGAGGAGAACGGCTACACCGTCGCCCGGGTCGACACCGGCCGCGGCGGCGGCGACCTCCTCACGGTGGTCGGCTCGCTGCTCGGGGCCCAGCCGGGCGAGTCGCTGCGCATGGAGGGGCGTTGGGGCTCCCACCCGCAGTTCGGGAAGCAGTTCCTCGTCGAGAACTACACGACGGTCCTGCCGGCCACCATCCAGGGCATCCGCCGCTACCTCGGCTCGGGACTCATCAAGGGCATCGGGCCCCGGATCGCCGAGCGGATCGTCGAGCACTTCGGCACCGACACGCTCGACGTCATCGAGCGGGAGCCGAAGCGGCTCGTCGAGGTGCCGGGGCTCGGGCCCAAGCGCACCCGGCTGATCGGCGCCGCCTGGGAGGAGCAGAAGGCGATCAAGGAGGTGATGGTCTTCCTCCAGGGGGTCGGCGTGTCCACCTCGATCGCCGTGCGGATCTACAAGAAGTACGCCGACGCCTCGATCTCCGTCGTCCGGAACCAGCCCTACCGACTGGCCGCCGACGTCTGGGGCATCGGCTTCCTCACCGCCGACCGGATCGCCCAGGCCGTCGGCATCCCGCACGACAGCCCCGACCGGGTCAAGGCGGGCCTGCAGTACGCCCTGTCGCAGTCCACCGACCAGGGGCACTGCTTCCTGCCCGAGGAGCAGCTCATCACCGACGCGGTGAAGCTGCTCCAGGTCGACACCGGGCTGGTCATCGAGTGCCTCGCCGAGCTCGCCGAGGACCCCGAGGGGGTCGTACGGGAATCCGTCCCGGGACCCGAGGGGCAGCCGGTCACCGCCGTCTACCTGATCCCGTTCCACCGGGCGGAGATCTCGCTCGCCGCCCAGCTCACCCGGTTGCTGCGCACCGAGGAGGACCGGATGCCGGCCTTCCGGGACGTCGCCTGGGACCGGGCGCTCGCCTGGCTCGCGACGCGCACGGGGGCCACGCTCGCGCCCGAGCAGGAGCAGGCCGTCCGGCTCGCGCTGACCCGGAAGGTCGCCGTGCTGACCGGCGGGCCGGGATGCGGGAAGTCCTTCACGGTCCGCTCGATCGTGGAACTGGCCCGCGCCAAGAAGGCCAAGGTGGTGCTCGCCGCGCCCACCGGGCGGGCCGCCAAGCGGCTCGCGGAGCTGACCGGTGCCGAGGCGTCCACGGTCCACCGGCTCCTGGAGCTCAAGCCCGGCGGGGACGCGGCCTACGACCGTGACCGGCCGCTGGACGCCGACCTGGTCGTGGTGGACGAGGCGTCCATGCTCGATCTGCTGCTGGCCAACAAGCTGGTCAAGGCGGTGGCGCCAGGCGCCCACCTGCTGCTCGTCGGGGACGTGGACCAGCTGCCCTCGGTCGGCGCGGGCGAGGTCCTGGGCGATCTGCTGGCCCCGGACAGCCCGGTGCCGGCCGTCCGGCTCACCAGGATCTTCCGGCAGGCCCAGGAATCCGGGGTCGTCACCAACGCCCACCGGATCAACGCCGGCGTGCCGCCGGTCACCACCGGCCTGACGGACTTCTTCCACTTCGTCGAGGACGAGACCGAGGACGCCGCCCGGGTGGCCGTCGAGGTCGCCTCCCGGCGCATCCCCGCGAAGTTCGGTCTCGACCCGCGCCGGGACATCCAGGTCCTCGCCCCGATGCACCGGGGCCCGGCGGGCGCGGGATCGCTCAACGGGCTCCTCCAGCAGGCCATCACCCCCGCCCGCCCGGGCCTGCCCGAGAAGCGCTTCGGCGGCCGGGTCTTCCGGGTCGGCGACAAGGTCACCCAGATCCGCAACAACTACGAGAAGGGCGCCAACGGCGTCTTCAACGGCACGGTGGGCGTCGTGACCTCGCTCGACGTCGACGAGCAGCGGCTGACCGTGCGCACCGACGAGGACGAGGAGGTGCCGTACGACTTCGACGAGCTGGACGAGCTGGCCCATGCCTACGCTGTCACCATCCACCGCTCGCAGGGCAGCGAGTATCCGGCGGTCGTGATCCCTGTCACCAACAGTGCCTGGATGATGCTCCAGCGCAATCTGCTCTACACGGCGGTCACGCGGGCCCGGAAGCTGGTGGTCCTGGTCGGCTCCCGCAAGGCCATCGGCCAGGCCGTCCGTACGGTTTCCGCAGGTCGGCGCTGTACCGCGCTGGCCCACCGGCTCGCCGGCGTCGCGTCCGCCCGACCGTGACGCCGACGGGGAGGGTCTCCGGGGCCGTCGGCGTCATGATCACGCGAACGGCGACCCCGGACTTCCGGAAGCGGGGCGAAGGGGGCAAGATGAGCAGGTTGGCGGCACTGAGTGCCGCCAAATGGCCCAATGGTCGACCCCGAGTGCACTCTCCTGAGCCAAATGGGGGATGGTAGAGACAGTCAGGGCACCTCGAAGAAGAGGCACTACGTCGGTGAGGGATGACGTGAGCGACAACTCTGTAGTACTGCGGTACGCGGACGGTGAATACACCTACCCGGTGGTCGAGAGCACCGTCGGCGACAAGGGCTTCGACATCGGGAAGCTCCGAGCCCAGACCGGTCTGGTCACCCTGGACAGCGGATACGGCAACACCGCCGCCTATAAATCCGCGATCACCTACCTCGACGGTGAGCAGGGCATTCTGCGGTACCGCGGCTACCCCATCGAGCAGCTGGCCGAGCGCTCCACCTTCCTCGAGGTGGCGTACCTGCTGATCAACGGTGAGCTTCCCAAGGTCGACGAGCTCTCGACCTTCAAGAACGAGATCACCCAGCACACGCTGCTGCACGAGGACGTCAAGCGGTTCTTCGACGGCTTCCCGCGTGACGCCCACCCGATGGCGATGCTGTCCTCGGTGGTCTCCGCGCTGTCCACCTTCTACCAGGACAGCCACAACCCGTTCGACGAGACGCAGCGTCACCTCTCCACGATCCGGCTGCTGGCCAAGCTGCCGACGATCGCGGCGTACGCCTACAAGAAGTCGATCGGCCACCCCTTCGTCTACCCGCGCAACGACCTCGGGTACGTCGAGAACTTCCTGCGCATGACCTTCTCGGTCCCGGCCCAGGAGTACGAGCTGGACCCGGTCGTGGTCTCCGCGCTCGACAAGCTGCTGATCCTGCACGCGGACCACGAGCAGAACTGTTCGACCTCCACCGTGCGTCTGGTCGGCTCCTCGCAGGCGAACATGTTCGCCTCGATCTCCGCCGGCATCTCGGCCCTGTGGGGCCCGCTGCACGGTGGCGCCAACCAGTCGGTGCTGGAGATGCTCGAGGGCATCCAGGCCAACGGCGGCGACGTCGACTCCTTCATCAGCAAGGTGAAGAACAAGGAGGACGGCGTCCGCCTGATGGGCTTCGGCCACCGGGTGTACAAGTCCTTCGACCCGCGCGCCAAGATCATCAAAGCCGCGGCGCACGACGTCCTCTCCGCGCTCGGCAAGTCCGACGAGCTGCTGGACATCGCGCTCAAGCTGGAGGAGCACGCGCTCTCCGACGACTACTTCGTCTCGCGCAACCTCTACCCGAACGTGGACTTCTACACGGGTCTCATCTACCGCGCGATGGGCTTCCCGACCGAGATGTTCACCGTGCTCTTCGCGCTCGGCCGTCTCCCCGGCTGGATCGCCCAGTGGCACGAGATGATCAAGGAGCCGGGTTCCCGCATCGGCCGCCCGCGCCAGATCTACACCGGCGAGGTCCTGCGCGACTTCGTCCCGGTCGAGGGCCGCTGAAGGTCCCGGACTCCCGCAGGCGCCGCCGGGTGAGACCCGTCGGCGCTCCGGAGCCGCAGAACGAAAAGCGCCCCGCCGCCGATCCCCCCACGGGTCGGCGAACGGGGCGCTTTCCATATCCCCGGTGCGGATTCCCCCCACGGGATCCGGGCCGGGCGCCTGCCGGTGTCAGCAGAGGCTTCGTGGGACTGCGCGGTCTGCCGGGGTACGTACGGGAGGGCCGCTCAAAGCTCCCCGAGCACGTGCCCCGGCCAACGCTTGCCTGAGACGTCCCCCAAGACATCTCATGAACGTCCCCCAAGACGTTCTTGGCATCGCCCACTTAGACTCGCGAACAGCCCGAATGGTTACCCCCAAATATCTGTGATCTAGGTCTCTTTGTGAAGGTCCTGTGCGTCACGTGTAGGTGAATTCACGTGAACCGCCGGAGACGCAGGCTGTTTGTCACGACAAAGACGGACGAAAAGGCCATCGCCAGGCCCGCGATCAGGGGATTGAGCAGACCGGCCGCCGCCAGCGGAATCGCCGCGACGTTGTAGCCGAACGCCCATACGAGGTTTCCCTTGATCGTCGCCAGCGTCCGGCGGGAGAGCCGGATGGCGTCCGCCGCGACCCTCAGGTCACCGCGCACCAGCGTCAGGTCGCTCGCCTCGATCGCCGCGTCCGTGCCCGTGCCCATGGCCAGGCCCAGGTCGGCCGTGGCGAGCGCCGCCGCGTCGTTGACGCCGTCCCCCACCATCGCGACCGTACGGCCCTCCGCCTGGAGGCGCCGGACCGCGGTGACCTTGTCCTCGGGCAGTACCTCGGCGAGGACCCGGTCCGCGTCGATGCCCACCTCCGCCGCCACCCGCTCGGCCACGGACCGGACGTCGCCGGTCAGCAGGACCGGTGTGAGCCCCAGGGCGCGCAGCCGCGCGACCGCCTCCGCGCTGCCGTCCTTGACCGTGTCCCCGACGGTGAGCGTGCCCCGGGCCCGCCCGTCCCACGCGACGTGCACCGCCCCGGGCGGGAGCGCCCCGGGTACCTCGATCTCCTCCGCCCGCAGCAGGGCGGCCCGTCCGACCAGGACCAGGTGGCCGTCGACCGAGCCGCGCACCCCGAGCCCGGGCACGTTCTCGAAGGACTTCGGCACGGGGAGCTCGTCCACGGACGTCCCCAGCCGCTCGGCGGCACCGGCGGCGACCGCGCGGGCGACCGGATGTTCCGAGGCGTGTTCCACGGCGCCGGCGAGGCGCAGCAGCTCGGCCTCGTCGACGCCCTCGTAGGCGGTCACCTCGCCCAGCGTCATCCGGCCGGTGGTGACGGTGCCGGTCTTGTCAAGGACGACCGTGTCGACCCGGTGGGTGGACTCCAGGACCTCGGGGCCCTTGATGAGGATGCCGAGCTGGGCGCCGCGGCCGGTGCCGACCATGAGGGCGGTGGGCGTGGCGAGCCCGAGGGCGCAGGGGCAGGCGATGATCAGGACGGCGACGGCCGCGGTGAACGCGGCCGTCACGTCGTCGGTCACGAGCAGCCACGTCACCAGGGTGCCGAGCGCCAGCAGCAGGACGACGGGGACGAAGACGGCCGAGATCCGGTCGGCGAGGCGCTGGGCCTCCGCCTTGCCGTTCTGGGCGTCCTCGACGAGCTCGGCCATCCGGGCCAGCTGGGTGTCGGACCCGATCCGGGTGGCCTCCACGACCAGGCGGCCGGAGGTGTTGACGCATCCGCCGGTGACGGGGTCGCCCGCCGTGACGTCGACCGGGACGGACTCGCCGGTGAGCAGCGACGCGTCCACGGCCGAGGCGCCGTCGGCGACGGTGCCGTCCGTGGCGATCTTCTCGCCGGGCCGTACGACGAAGCGGTCGCCGATCCGCAGCGCGGCCACCGGGATCCGTACCTCGCCGCCCGCCCGCAGGACGGCCACGTCCTTGGCGCCCAGCTCCATCAGTGCCCGCAGCGCCGCGCCGGCCCTGCGCTTGGCGCGCGCCTCCAGGTAGCGGCCGAGGAGGATGAAGGTGGTGACCCCGGCCGCCACCTCCAGGTACAGGGCGGAGGACGCGTCGGCGCGATCGGCGGTGAGGTCGAAGCCGTGGCGCATGCCGGGCATGCCGGCGTCGCCGAGGAACAGCGCCCAGAGGGACCAGCCGAAGGCGGCCAGGGTGCCGACCGAGACCAGGGTGTCCATGGTGGCGGCGCCGTGCCGCAGGTTCGTCCAGGCGGCGCGGTGGAAGGGGAGCGCGCCCCAGACGACGACCGGGGCGGCGAGGGTCAGGGAGAGCCACTGCCAGTTGTCGAACTGCAGGGCCGGCACCATCGCCAGCAGGACGACCGGCGCGGACAGCACGGCGGAGACCGTCAGCCGCAGCCGCAGCGCGGGATCGTCGTCGGCCGCCTCGGAGGGCCCGTCGGGCCCCTCCCCGGAGCGCTCGGGCTCCGGTTCGGGCTCCGGAGGCGGGGGCGGCTCCTCGGCCGTGTACCCGGTCTTCACGACCGTCGCGATCAGGTCGCCGATTCCGGTTCCCTCCGGGTACGTGATCCTCGCCTTCTCGGTCGCGTAGTTGACGGTCGCGGTGACGCCGTCCATGCGGTTGAGCTTCTTCTCGACGCGGGCCGCGCAGGAGGCGCAGGTCATCCCGCCGATGGTCAGCTCCGTGGTGAGCACGGAGGTGGTGCTGGAGGTCATGTGCGCGTCCAAAGGGAGCAGGGCCGTACCGGTGTAACGGTACGACCCTGCCGTGCTATGCCGGGACGCGTCCCCTGCCGGGCGGCCGGGCGTCCTCGGGGCCCGGGTGCCGGTGGGTCAGACCCGGCCGACCAGCTCGTAGCCGGCCTCGTCCACGGCGGCGCGCACGGCCTCCTCGTCGAGCGGGGCGTTGGAGGTGACGGTGACCCGGCCGGTGGCGGCGACGGCCGTGACGGAGGAGACGCCCGCGAGCTCGGAGAGCTCGCCGGAGACCGCGCCCTCGCAGTGCCCGCAGGTCATGCCCTTGACCTCGTAGACGGTGGTGACGCCGCCCGCCGGGGCGTCCGCCGCACCGTCGTGACACGAGCCGGACGGCGAGCAGCAGCTGCCGGTGACCTGGGGAAGTTCGGTCTTCGTCTCGGCGGTCATGACGTTCTCCTCTTCGAGGGTGGAGCTGGTTCAGGCTCGTACAGTGCCACAGCTTATACCCCTGGGGGGTATGAAATCCACCGGAGCCACGGACTCTCCGGCGCGGTGGCCGCGCATCGGGGGGTGGGCCGGCCGGTCTCGGTGGCGGGGCGGGCGGGGTGCACGGAAGGCGCCGGGCCGGTCGCGGGGCCGGTCCGGCGCGGAGGGGTGCGGTGGGGGTGGCTCGCGGCGACGGGTCGGAGGCGCGGTGGGGGTGGCTCGCGGCGACGGGCCGGAGGTGCGGCCGGCCGGCGGCGGGGCGGGTGACAGGGCGGCCCGGCGGCGGGTGGTGCGGCGGTGGGGCGTCAGCGTCGAGCGGTGCGGCCGTGGGGCGTCAGGGTCGGAGGCCCAGCGGTGCGGTGGTGGCCGGGGGGCCCGTGACGTTGGCGTCGCCGATCACCGGGTCGAGGTAGCGCAGCAGGACCCGCTTCAGCTCGACGATCATGGCGTCCCGCTCGGGACCTTCGGGCGCGGCGAGGACCAGGGCGAGGCCGCCCTTGAACACCGCGAAGGTCATGTCGGCGATCACCGCGCGCTCCGCGAGGGGGAGGTCGGGGAGGTAGTGGCCGAGCAGGTCGCGGACCCGGGCCAGCAGCGAGGCGTGCAGTTCGTCGTGCTCCTCCGCGATCTTGCCGGGGATGTCGGAGCCGTGCATGAGGGCGAGGAAGGCCGGGTTCTCGCAGTTGAACTCGATGAGCGGGTCGACGACCGCGTCGATCAGTTCGGGGAGGGGGAGTTCGAAGTTCTCCGGGGTGAAGGCCTGGCCGTGGGCCTCGCGCATCTCGTGCATCAGGCGCCCGCCGAGCTCGACGGCGATCGCCTCCTTGTTCGGGAAGTACTGGTAGAGCGTCCCCGGCGAGACGCTCGCCTCCCGGGCGATCGCGTTGGTGCTGCTCGCCGAGTAGCCGTGGGTGCAGAAGACGCTCGCGGCGGCCTGGAGCAGCTGCGCGATGCGCCGCTCACCGCGCGCCTGGCGGCGGCGCGGCTTCGGCTCGGCGGATTCCTCGGGCATGGCTGTCCCCAGCTTTCTGGACACGTTTGACAAACACGAGAGGTCGCTCGCATTCTTGGGAAACGCGAGCGAGGACTCGTGTTTGCCAGTCTATGGCAATGGGCGACCCATGCGGCCTGCCGGGAAGCGAGCGCACGGGTCACGGTGAAGGGGACACCGCGTCATGGCCGAAGTCAAGAATTCAGGGACCGCCCGCGGCGGGGGGTGGACCCGGTTCGTCACGGCCAGGCCGCGCCTGTCCCTCCTGGTGGCGCTGGTGATCACCGCGCTCGCCGTCGTCGCCGGGAGCGGGGTCGGCGATCGCATGGGGAGCGGCGGCTGGGAGGACCCGGACGCCGAGTCCACGTACGCGACCCAGGTGCTGGAGCGGGAGTTCCCCGCCTCCCAGCCCAACGTGCTGCTGCTCCTGGACGCGGGGGCGGCCGGGGTCGACGATCCCGCCGTCGCCGCCGAGGCCCGGCGGACGGCCGAGCGCCTCGACGCCGAGCCGGGCGTCAGCGGCGTCGGCTCGTACTGGGCGACCGGCTCGCCCGCCCTGCGCTCGAAGGACGGACGGCAGGCCGTCATCGCCGCCCGGATCGAGGGGGAGGAGAAGGAGGCCGGCGAGATCCTCCAGCGGATCGCGCCCGCCTACCGCGGCACGCACGGTCCGGTCGAGGTGTCCCTCGGCGGCCCGCTCGCCGTGCGGCACGAGATGCAGACGGTCATCCAGGAGGACCTGCTGCGTGCCGAGCTGATCGCCCTGCCGGTGACGCTCGTCCTGCTGGTCATGGTCTTCGGGAGCGCCGTCGCGGCCCTGCTGCCGCTGGGCATCGGCATCGTCGCCATCCTCGGCACGAACGCGGTGCTGCGCGGGCTCACCGAGTTCACCGACGTCTCCGTCTTCGCGCAGAACCTGACCACGGCGCTCGGCCTCGGACTCGCCATCGACTACGCGCTCTTCGTGGTCCGCCGCTTCCGCGAGGAGCTGGCGGCCGGCGCCGACACCCGGACCGCCGTGGGGACCACCCTGCGCACGGCGGGGCGGACGGTGCTCTTCTCCGCGCTCACCGTGGCCGTCTCGCTCGCCGCGATGCTGGTCTTCCCGCAGTACTTCCTCCGCTCCTTCGCCTACGCCGGGATCGCCGTCGTGCTGCTGGCCGCCGCGGCGGCGCTGATCCTGCTGCCCGCGGCGCTGATGCTGCTCGGCGACCGGGTCAACGCGCTCGACCTGCGACGGCTGTTCGCCCGCCGCCGGGCCGCGCGGGCCGGCGACGGGGCCGGACCGGCCGGGGCCGGCCGGGGCGACGGGGACGGTGCGGGCTGGGCCCGGACGGCGGCGCTCGTGATGCGGCGTGCTCCGGTCTTCGTCGTGGCGACCACCGCCGGCCTCGTCCTGCTCGGACTGCCCTTCCTGGGCGTGAAGTTCGGCACGGCCGACGACCGGCAGCTGCCCTCGACCTCGGAGTCGCGGGTGGTGCAGGACCAGCTGCGCGACGGCTTCCCCGGCACTCCGGGCGGCGGCCTGACCGTGCTCGCCGAGGGCGGCGCCACGCCGGCGCAGTACGCCGACTACCGCGAGCGGATCGCGGACCTGCCCGGGGTGGAGCGGGTGGACGGCCCGGTGACCTCCGGATCCGGGGCCCGCGCCCACGCCTACTTCACCGTCGTGCCCGAGGGTGAGGCCGTCGGCGAGGGCGCCCAGCGCGTGGTGGGCGAACTGCGGGCTCAGGAGGCCCCGTTCGACACCTCCGTGACCGGGGCGGCGGCCGTGCTGACCGACTCCAAGGACGCCATAGCCGACCGGCTCCCCTGGGCCGCGGCGATCATCGTCGTGATCACCCTGCTCCTGGTCTTCCTGCTCACCGGCAGCGTGCTGATCCCGCTCCAGGCCGTCGTCCTCAACGCCCTCAGCCTCACGGCGATGTTCGGCGCGGTCGTCTGGGTCTTCCAGGAGGGGCACCTGTCCGGGCTGCTCGGCTTCACCGCCACGGGCGACATCGAGACCACGCTGCCGGTCCTGATGTTCTGTGTCGCCTTCGGACTCTCCATGGACTACGGGGTCTTCCTGCTCTCCCGGATCAAGGAGGAGTACGACGCCACGGGCGACCACGAGCACTCCGTGCGGTTCGGTCTCCGGCGCACCGGCGGGCTGATCACCGCCGCCGCGGTGATCCTGGCCGTCGTGATGGTCGCCATCGGCACCTCCCGGGTGACCAACACCAAGATGCTGGGCCTCGGGGTCGCGCTCGCCGTGCTGATGGACGCCATGGTGGTGCGCAGCCTGCTCGTGCCGTCCGTGATGAAGCTGACGGGCCGGCTGACCTGGTGGGCCCCGGGACCGCTGCGCCGCTTCCACGACCGGTTCGGGATCAGCGAGGGCGGCGGCCCGGCGGCGGCGCCGGTCGCGGCGAGGGAGGAGGGGGCCGAGGAGGCCCCGCGGGACAGGGAGCCGGTGGGCTGAGACCGGCGCGCCGCCCTCGCCCGGCCCGGACGGCCTGTCCGGGCCGGGCGAGGGCCGAAGACGGCACGAGGACGGGTGGGCCCGGCGCGGCGGGGCCCTTCGGTGCGGGCGCGAGGTCAGTACCGGCGGCTGCGGTTGCCCGGACGGTTCGCGACCCAGGTGCGGATGGTGTCCGGGTCCCAGTAGGGCTTGCCCGACTCCACATGGTCGGGCGGCGGAAGCAGTCCGTGCTTCCGGTAGGAGCGGACGGTGTCCGGCTGCACCTTGATGTGCGCGGCAATGTCCTTGTAGGACCAGAGCATTCTGTCCGTCATGCGGGCACCTCCCTGCGCGTCACGCAGCGGCGGCGGGGGTGCCGTTCGGGGGAGCTGCGGGCGCGCGCTGGCGATCACTGAGCCTGTGCCCGGTGAACGACACCCCCCGACCGGAGGAGAACGGCTGTTGAACGCCTGTGACGGAAAGCCCGCGTAATGGAGATATGTGTGACAACGGGGGGACGGATGTGACGTACGTGACGCGCGGTCATGTCACGTACCGAAAAGGCTTGTTCGAACCCGGTCAGGCTCCGCAGGAACGCAGGAAGCGGCGGGTGCGCACGGCGATCGGATAGGGCCGGTCCGGCTCGCACGGGTACATGTCCTGTTCGACGATGGCGAAGAGCTCCACGCCCAGCCCCTGCGCCGCCGCCAGAACCGGTTCGAGGGCGGGCACCCCGGCGGGCGGCTCGCACATCACCCCCCTTGCGACGGCCGGCCCGAAGGGCAGTTCCTCCGCCACCACCCCGGCGAGGACCTCCGGGTCGACCTGCTTGAGGTGGAGGTAGCCGATCCGCTCCCCGTACGTCTCGATCAGCTTCACGCTGTCGCCGCCGCAGTAGGCGTAGTGCCCGGTGTCCAGACAGAGGGCGACCAGGTCGGGATCGGTGGCGTCCAGGAAGCGCGCCACGTTCTCCTCGCTGTCGATGTGCGTGTCGGCGTGCGGGTGGACCACGATCCGCAGGCCGTAGCGCTCCCGGACCTCCTGGCCGAGCCGCTCGGTGAGGCCCGTCAGCTGCCGCCACTGCTCGGTGTCGAGCGTCCGGTCCTCCAGGACCGCGCCGGTCTTGTCGTCTCGCCAGAAGGACGGGATCACGACCAGGTGCTCCGCGCCCATGGCCTGGGCGAGGGAGGCGTTCTCGGCCACATGCGCCCAGGTCCTCTCCCAGACCGCGGGGCCGCGGTGCAGCCCGGTGAACACCGTCGCCGCGGACACCTTCAGTCCGCGCCGGGCCGTCTCGTCGGCCAGAAGCGCGGGGTCGGTGGGCAGATAGCCGTACGGCCCGAGTTCGATCCACGTGTAGCCGGCCCCCGCCACCTCGTCGAGGAAGCGCTGCCAGGGCACCTGCCGGGGATCGTCGGGGAACCAGACGCCCCAGGAATCGGGAGCGGAGCCGATGCGGATACGGGACAGTGGTGACGGCTTCGTCATGCGAGCCACCTTGACCGGGTCCGCGGAGCACCGTCAAGACGGTCGTCCGAATGTAAGGACATGGCGTTGACAGCGTTCCCGGCGGACGGCTAGACCTGGGTGCGGGGCCGAGGCGAGAGGTGACGTGCATGGAGACGGAGCCGGGGACCGCGCCGCGCCGGGGGCCGGACACCGAGCCGTACGACCTGATCACCATGGGACGCATCGGCGTGGACCTGTACCCCCTTCAGGTCGGGGTACCGCTGGCCCGGGTCGAGAGCTTCGGCAAGTTCCTCGGCGGCTCGCCCTCGAACGTCGCCGTCGCGGCCGCCCGGCTCGGCCGCCGCACGGCCGTCATCACCCGTACGGGCGCCGACCCTTTCGGGGACTACCTGCACCGCGAACTGCGTGCGTTCGGCGTGGACGACCGCTGGGTGACGCCCGTGACGGCGTACCCGACGCCGGTCACCTTCTGCGAGATCTTCCCGCCCGACGACTTCCCCATCCACTTCTACCGGCAGCCCAAGGCCCCGGATCTGGAGATCCACCCGCACGAGCTCGACCTCGCGGCGATCCGCTCCGCGCGCGCCTTCTGGGTGACGGGCACGGGCCTGAGCGCCGAGCCGAGCCGGGCCGCCACCCTCGCGGCGCTCCGGGAACGCGACCGCGCCGGCCTGACCGTCCTCGACCTGGACTGGCGTCCGGCGCTCTGGTCCGACCCCGCCGAGGCCGCCCCGCTCTACCGTGCGGCGCTCGGCGGGGCGACGGTGGCCGTCGGCAACCTCGACGAGTGCGAGATCGCGACGGGGGAGCGGGAGCCCGACGCCGCCGCCCGCGCCCTGCTCGACACGGGGGTGCGGATCGCGGTCGTGAAGCAGGGCCCGAAAGGAGTCCTCGCGCTCGCCGCGGACGGCGAACGGGCGGAGGTCCCGCCCCTGCCGGTCGAGGTGGTCAACGGGCTGGGTGCGGGCGACGCGTTCGGCGGGGCGCTCGCGCACGGCCTGCTCGCCGGCTGGGACCTGGAACGCACGATCCGCTGGGCCAACGCGGCCGGCGCGATCGTCGCGGGCCGCCTCGCCTGCTCCCCCGCGATGCCGTACGAGGACGAGATCGCCCGGGCCCTGGCCGCGGGCACCGCCTCGATCCCGGAACGGACGCCCCCCGCGCCCCACCCGGCCCCGCCGGACCACCCGGGCGGCACGGACGACCCGGGCCGCACGGACCATCCGGCCCCACCGGACCGGACGCCCCGCCCCGCCGCCTCGGGCCGCCAGGACCACCCGGCCCCGGCGGACCGCCCCGGCCACGCCACCCGCCCCGGCCACGCGAGCGACCCCGGCCACCCGCCCCGCCCCGACGGCCCGGAGCAGCGCCATGGCCGGTGACGGCACCACCCCCGCCGCCCCCGCGGGCCCGGCGGACGAGCCCGACGGCCCGTACCACCTGGCCGCCGCGCCCCGCCCGCCCGGCGCGTACCGCACGCCCCTCCCCACCCCGCTGTCCCCGTCGCCGTCGCCCCGACCGCGCGACCGCCGAGCCCCCGGCACCCTCCCCGGTCCCGGCGCGCGCGGCGCGACCGGCGGAGGCGTACCCGACCTCGACCGGCTCGTCACCCTGCGGGCCCACCACCCCGAGGCCGTCGCCGAAGCCGCCGCCCGCCGCCGCACCCGTCCCCTCCTGCGGGGCCGCGACCGGCTGCTGATCGTCGCCGCCGACCATCCCGCCCGCGGCTCGCTGGCCGTCGGCGACCGGCCGTACGCCATGGCCAACCGCGCCGATCTGCTGCGCCGCCTCTGCCTCGCCCTGTCCCGGCCCGGCGTCGACGGAGTCCTCGCCTCCGCCGACGTCCTCGACGACCTGCTGCTGCTCGGCGCCCTGGACGACCGTCTCGCCATCGGCTCGATGAACCGCGGCGGCCTCGCAGGTGCGTCCTTCGAGCTCGACGACCGCTTCACCGGCCACCGTCCCCAGGACCTCGCCCGCCTCGGCTTCGACGCCGGCAAGCTGCTCCTGCGCATCGACCCCGACGATCCCGGCTCGCTGCGCACCCTCCACTCCGCCGCCCGCGCCGTCGACGAGATGGCCGCCCTGCGGCTGCCCGTCTTCGTCGAACCCTTCCTCTGCCGGCGCGACGCGGCCGGGCTGCTCCACAACGACCTCTCCGCCGAGGCGGTCACCACCTCGCTCGCCGTCGCCTCCGGGCTCGGCGGCACCTCCGCCTACACCTGGCTCAAGGTCCCCGTCACCGACGACCCCGATGCCATGGCCCGCGTCATGGAGACCACCACCCTCCCCGCCGTCCTCCTCGGCGGCGACCCCGGGCCGGGACGGGACGCCCAGGAACAGGCGTACGAGAAATGGCGCGGCGCTCTGCGGCTGCCCACCGTCCGGGGCCTGGTCGTCGGCCGCACCCTGCTGTACCCGGCGGACGGCGATGTGGCCGGAGCCGTCGATACCGCGGCGAGTCTGCTGTAAGAAGGGGTAGGCACCGACCATGAACTCCTTGCACCTGCCCGCCGGGACCGCCTCCCGCGGGCCGTACGCCCTCCACGTCGACCCCGAACGGGCCGGCTGGGGGTACTCCGCACTGCGCGTCCTCGAACTCGCCCCGGGAGGCACCCACCTCCTGGACGCCGGGGAAAGCGAGTGGATCGTGCTTCCGCTCACCGGCGGCTGTACGGTGCAGATCGACGACGAGATCCTTGAACTACTGGGCCGCGAGAGCGTGTTCGACGGAGTCTCCGACTTCGCGTACGTGCCCCGCGACGCCCGTGCCCAGATCGCCTCCGGTGCGGGAGGCCGCTTCGCTTTGGCAGGAGCGAAGTGCGAGCGACGACTCCCCGCACGCTACGGCCCCGCGCCGGAGGTTCCCGTCGAGGCCCGCGGCAGCGGCAACCAGGCCCGCCGGGTCCGCAACTTCGCGGCGGCGGACGCCTTCGACTGCGACCGGCTGATCGCCGTCGAGGTGATCACCCCCGGCGGCAACTGGTCGTCCTACCCGCCGCACAAGCACGACGAGCACCGCCCCGGCCGGGAGTCCGAGCTGGAGGAGATCTACTACTACGAGATCCGCCGGTCCGGCGTCGGCTACCAGCGGATCTCCCCCTCCCGGCCCGGCGGCGCCGAGCTGCTCGCCGAGGTCGGCAGCGGCGACGCCGTGCTCGTTCCCGACGGCTGGCACGGCCCGTCGATCGCCCAGCCGGGACACGACATGTACTACCTCAACGTCATGGCGGGACCAGGGCCCGAGCGCGAGTGGAAGATCTGCTTCCACCCCGACCACGCGGAGGGATACCGGTGACCGTCCTCACCGTCGCCCAGGCGCTCGTGCGTTTCCTCGCCGCCCAGTACACCGAACGCGACGGCGAGCGGCGGCGGTTGATCGCCGCGACCTGGGGCATCTTCGGGCACGGCAACGTCGCCGGGATCGGCCAGGCCCTCGTCGAGTACGCCGACGACCCCGCCTGCCGGATGCCCTTCCACCAGGGCCGCAACGAGCAGGCCATGGTGCACGCCGCCGTCGGACACGCCCGCCAGTCGAACCGGCTCTCCGCCCACGCCGTGACCACCTCCATCGGCCCGGGCGCCACCAACCTCGTCACCGGCGCGGCCCTGGCCACCGTCAACCGGCTTCCCGTGCTGCTCCTGCCCGGCGACACCTTCGCCACCCGGCCCGCCGACCCCGTCCTCCAGCAGCTCGAAGTCCCCCACGCGGGCGATGTCTCGGTCAACGACTGCCTGCGCCCCGTCTCGGCGTACTTCGACCGCGTCACCCGCCCCGAGGCGCTGATCCCGGCCGCGCTCGCCGCGGCGCGCGTCCTCACCGACCCCGTCGCCACCGGCGCGGTCACCCTCGCACTGCCGCAGGACGTCCAGGCGCAGGCGTACGACTGGCCCGAGGAGTTCTTCGCCGAGCGGACCTGGACGGTCCGCCGGCCCCGCCCCGACACGGCCGAACTGGAAGCGGCCGTACGGGCGGTCAGGGCTGCGGAACGGCCGCTCGTCATCGCCGGCGGCGGCGTCAGGTACAGCGGCGCCGAGAGCGCCCTCCGGGCCTTCGCGGAACGGGCCCGCATGCCCGTCGCCGTCACCCAGGCCGGCAAGGGCGTCCTGCCGTACGACCACGTCTGCGAGGTCGGCGGCATCGGCCACACCGGCACCGGTACGGCCGACGCGCTCGCCCGCACCGCCGACCTGGTCATCGGCGTCGGCACCCGCTACACCGACTTCACCACCGCCTCCGGCACCCTCTTCCGTGCGGACGCCCGCTTCCTCAACCTGAACATCACCGGCTTCGACGCCCACAAGCAGAGCGCGCTGCCCCTCGTCGGCGACGCCCGCGAGTCGCTCGCCGCCCTGACCGAGGCCCTCGGCGACCACCCGCCGGGCGAGGTCCGGTGGGAGTCCGCCAAGCGGGACTGGCAGCAGCGGACCGACGCCGCGTACGCCACCCCCGACGAGGACGCCCGGCCCACGCAGACCCAGGTCCTCGGCGTACTCGACACCCTGGTCACCGGGGACGACATCCTGATCAACGCGGCCGGTTCGCTCCCGGGGGACCTGCACAAGCTCTGGCGTGTCCGCTCCACGGACCAGTACCACGTGGAGTACGGGTACTCCTGCATGGGCTACGAGATCCCGGCGGCGATCGGGGTCTCGCTCGCCGCGCCCGGCCGGCCCGTGTGGGCACTCGTCGGTGACGGTACGTATCTGATGAACCCCACCGAAATCGTCACGGCGGTCCAGGAAGGAGTCCCGATCAAGGTGGTCATCCTGCAGAACCACGGGTACGCGTCCATCGGCGGGCTCTCCGAGGCCGTCGGCGCGGAGCGGTTCGGCACGGCCTACCGCTACCGGGCCCCCGACGGCCGCTTCACCGGAGCGCCCCTCCCCGTCGACCTGGCCGCCAACGCGGCCTCCCTCGGCATGCGGGTGCTGCGTGCACACACCGTGCGTGACCTGCGACAAGCCCTCGCCGACGCCCGCGCGGCGACCGTCCCCACATGTGTCTACGTCGAGACCGAAACGGCAGACACAGTGTCGGGCCCGCCCCCCGCCCAGGCGTGGTGGGATGTGCCCGTGGCCGAGACCTCGACCCGCTCGTCGGCGGTCAAGGCCCGGGAGGAGTACGCCCGGCACGTCACCGCCCGACGCCGCCATCTCTGAAGGAGCAATTCGTCATGACGAAGACCGTCAACCACTGGATCGGTGGCAAGACCGTCGAGGGCACGTCGGGCAACTGGGGCCCGGTCACCGACCCGGCCACCGGCGCCGTCACCACGCAGGTCGCGCTGGCCTCGGTGGAGGAGGTCGACGCGGCGGTGGCCACCGCCAAGGCCGCCTTCGAGACGTGGGGCACGGCGTCCCTGGCCCAGCGCACCACCGTCCTCTTCAAGTTCCGCGCGCTGCTGGACGCCAACCGCGACGCGATCGCCGAGCTGATCACCGCCGAGCACGGCAAGGTGCACTCGGACGCGCTGGGCGAGGTGGCCCGCGGCCTGGAGATCGTCGACCTGGCCTGCGGCATCACCACCCAGCTCAAGGGCGAGCTGTCCACCCAGGTGTCGAACCGGGTGGACGTGGCGGCGATCCGCCAGCCCGTGGGCGTCGTCGCCGGCATCACGCCGTTCAACTTCCCGGCCATGGTGCCGATGTGGATGTTCCCCCTGGCCATCGCCTGCGGCAACACCTTCATCCTCAAGCCGAGCGAGAAGGACCCGTCCGCCTCGCTGAAGATCGCCGAGCTGCTCGCCGAGGCGGGCCTGCCGGACGGCGTCTTCAACGTCGTGCACGGCGACAAGGTGGCCGTCGACCGGCTCCTGGAGCACCCGGACGTCTCGGCGATCTCCTTCGTCGGCTCGACCCCGATCGCCCGCCACATCCACACCACCGCCTCGGCGCGGGGCAAGCGCGTCCAGGCGCTGGGCGGCGCGAAGAACCACATGCTGGTGCTGCCCGACGCGGACCTCGACGCGGCGGCCGACGCCGCGGTCTCGGCGGCGTACGGCTCCGCCGGCGAGCGCTGCATGGCGATCTCGGCCGTCGTCGCCGTCGGCCACATCGCCGACGAGCTGGTGGAGAAGATCCGCGAGCGCGCCGAGAAGATCAAGATCGGTCCCGGCAACGACCCGGCCTCCGAGATGGGCCCGCTCATCACGGCCGTCCACCGCGACAAGGTCGCCTCGTACGTGAAGGGCGCGGCGGACGAGGGCTGCGAGGTCGTCCTCGACGGCACCGGCCACACGGTCGAGGGCTACGAGGACGGCCACTGGATCGGCCTCTCGCTCCTGGACCACGTCCCCACCACCGCCAAGGCCTACCAGGACGAGATCTTCGGCCCGGTGCTGTGCGTGCTGCGCACCGAGACCTACGAGGAGGGCCTCGCCCTCATCAACGCCTCGCCGTTCGGCAACGGCACCGCGATCTTCACCCGCGACGGCGGCGCCGCCCGCCGCTTCCAGATGGAGGTCGAGGCCGGCATGGTCGGCGTGAACGTCCCGATCCCGGTCCCCGTCGGCTACCACTCCTTCGGTGGCTGGAAGGACTCGCTCTTCGGCGACCACCACATCTACGGCAACGACGGCGTCCACTTCTACACCCGCGGCAAGGTCGTCACGACCCGCTGGCCGGACCCGTCCGAGGCGCCCTCCGGCGTGGACCTGGGCTTCCCGCGCAACCACTGACGGACTCCCGGCGGGCCGGGGTCCGGATCCGCAAAACGACTGGCCCCCAGGGCGCGCGACGGCGCATCCTGGGGGCCATGTCCGTCCCTCCGAAGTACCAGATCCGCGCCCTGCACACCGAGTCGACGGTGACCGTCTACCAGGCGTACGACCCGTCCCTCGGACTCCCGGCCGCGCGCGACGGGCGCTTCCCGGCCGCGTGGAAGCGGGAGCGGATGACGTGGATCAAGCCGTCGTTCCTGTGGATGATGTACCGCTGCGGCTGGGGCCTGAAGGAGGGCCAGCAGACCGTCCTCGCCGTCGAGATCACCCACGCCGGCTTCGCCTGGGCCCTGCGCAACGCCTCCCTCTCCCACTACGTCCGGGGCGTCCACCCCGATCGCGACGCCTGGAGCCGCGGGCTGCGGCGGTCGCCGGCCCGGGTCCAGTGGGACCCCGAGCGCGACCTGCGGCTGGCCGCCCTGCCGTACCGCTCCCTCCAGCTGGGGCTCGCGGGGGAGGCGTCGCGCCGCTACGCGGACGAGTGGACGGTCGGCATCCGGGACGTCACCCCCCTCGCCCACCGGATCCACGCCCTCGTGCGGGCCGGCGAGCTCGACGCCGCCCGGGCGGAGCTGCCCGAGGAACGGCCCTACCCGGCCGGCTCCGAGCTCCTCGCCCACCTCGTCGCCGAGGAGCGCGCGTCCGATCGGGCCTGATCGGCAGGACACCTCCCAGCCGCCCGCGCGCCCGCGCGCGTCCCGCCCCGTCCTGCCCCGGCCGCCCCGCACCTCCCCGTGCCGCCGTACCCCGCCCCGCATACCGCGCCTGGTGTACGCGCGACGTGCGGCGTACCTCTCGGGGAGGCCGCCGACTTCCGCCTTCCGGCGGCCGTACCACCCCGGACGTCCGCCTAGGCTCGGACCCATGAAGCTCCGACTTCCCCGGTGGGCCGCGGTCACCGCCGCCCTCGCCGTGCTCGCGGGCGCCGGCACCTGGACCGCCGTCGCCTCGGACGACCCGTCCCCCGTGGACCGCGCGGACCAGGTGCTCGACGTGCCCGGGGCGCGGCTCGACACCTCGTACTTCACGGACGGCGGCGGAGGCCGTCGTCCCGCCGTCCTGCTCGCGCACGGCTTCGGCGGCTCCAAGGACGACGTGCGGGCCCAGGCGGAGAGGCTCGCCCGCGACGGGTACGCCGTCCTGACCTGGTCCGCGCGCGGCTTCGGCGCCTCCACCGGACGGATCGGGCTCAACGACCCCACGCACGAGGTCGAGGACGTCCGCAAGCTCGTCGACTGGCTCGCGCGCCGGCCCGAGGTGCGGCTGGACAAGGACGGCGATCCGCGCGTCGGGGTCACCGGCGTGTCCTACGGCGGCGCGATCTCGCTGCTCGCCGCCGGGTACGACCCGCGGGTCGACGCGATCGCCCCCCAGATGACGTACTGGAACCTGGCCGACGCGCTCTTCCCGGACGGTGTCTTCAAGAAGCTCTGGGCCGGGATCTTCTTCACCACGGGTTCCGCGACCGGCGGCCCCGCGACGGCCGTCCGGCCGCCCGGCGGTCAGCGGCCCGGCGGGACCGACGGAGCCGCGGGCCCCGACGCCGGCGACTGCGGACGGTTCACCCCCGAACTCTGCGCGCTGTACGAGCGCGTCGCCGTCGCGGGGAAGCCCGACACGGCCGCCCGCGCCCTCCTCGAGGCCCGCAGCCCCTCCGCCGTCGGGGACCGCATCAAGGTGCCCACGCTCATCGTGCAGGGGCAGACCGACTCCCTCTTCCCGCTGTCCCACGCCGACTCCATGGCCCGGACGATCGCCGCGGGCGGCGCCCCCGTCTCCGTCGACTGGATCGCGGGCGGCCACGACGGCGGCAACCGCGAGAGCGACCGGATCCAGAACCGGGTCACCGCCTGGTTCGACCGCCATCTGAAGGGCGACACCGACGCCGACACCGGTCCGGCCTTCCGCGTCAGCCGTACCGGGGGAGTCGACTCCACCGACGGCCGGGCCACACTGCGCGGCGCGACCGCCGACCGCTACCCGGGCCTCTCGGCGGGCGGACGCACCCTCGCCCTCGACCCCGGCCGGCCGCAGTCCTTCCGCAACCCGGCCGGCGCGGCCCCGCCCGCCGTCTCGGCCGTCCCCGGCATCGGTGGCGGACTCTCCCAGCTGTCCTCCCTCGGCGTCGGGCTCTCCCTCGACTTCCCCGGCCAGTACGCCGCCTTCGAGACGAAGCCGCAGTCCGGCCCGCTGCGGATCACCGGTTCGCCCACGGTGCGCGTGAAGGTCACCTCGGACAGCGCCGACGGGTCCGCCGTCCTCTTCACCAAGGTGTACGACGTCGGCCCCGACGGGCAGCAGCAGGTGCTGCCCGCCCAGCTCGTCGCGCCCGTACGGGTCGAGGACGCCCGGCAGGGCAGGACCGTCGCGCTGACGCTGCCGGCCGTCGACCACGAGGTCGAGGCCGGGCACCGGCTGCGGCTGGTGCTCTCGGCCACCGACCTCGGCTACGCCTCCCCGGCCGCCCCCGCCACGTACACGGTCGCGGTCGAGAGCGGGCTGACCGTGCCGACCGCTCCCGCCGTGACCACGCAGGCGGCCGGACTGCCCTGGTGGGTCTGGGGCCTGCCGCTCGCCGGTGCGGTGATCGCCGCAGCCCTGCTGCTCACCGCCCGCCGCCGGACCTCCGCACCCGCGCCGGACCCCGAACTCCTCTCCGTACCGCTGGAGATCACCGGACTGAGCAAGAAGTACGCGGGCGGCGACCGCTACAGCGTGCGGGACCTCTCCTTCCGCGTCGAACAGGGCCAGGTCCTCGGGCTGCTCGGGCCCAACGGCGCCGGCAAGACCACCACCCTGCGGATGCTCATGGGACTGATCACGCCCGACGAGGGCGAGATCCGGGTCTTCGGCCAGGCCATCCGGCCCGGCGCCCCGGTCCTCTCCCGGGTCGGCGCCTTCGTCGAGGGCGCGGGATTCCTGCCGCACCTGTCCGGGCGGGAGAACCTGGAGCTGTACTGGAAGGCCACCGGCCGTCCCGCCGAGGACGCCCACCTGGACGAGGCCCTGCGGATCGCGAACCTGGGCGGCGCCCTGGAGCGCGCCGTGCGGACCTACTCCCAGGGCATGCGGCAGCGGCTCGCGATCGCCCAGGCCATGCTCGGCCTGCCGGACCTGCTGATCCTCGACGAACCGACCAACGGACTCGACCCGCCCCAGATCCGCGAGATGCGGGACGTGATGATCCGCTACGCGGCCGGCGGCCGGACCGTCATCGTCTCCAGCCACCTGCTCGCCGAGGTCGAGCAGTCCTGCACCCACCTCGTGGTCATGGACCGCGGGCGGCTGGTGCAGGCCGGACCCGTCGCGGAGATCATCGGCGCGGGCGACATCCTGCTGGTGACCCTCGGCGACACCGTCCCCGACCCGCTCGTCGAGAAGATCGGAGCCCTGCCCGGGATCGGCGGCGCGGAGCGCTCCGCCGGCGGAGTCCTCGTCCGCCTCGACGGGGCGGACGCGACGGCCCTGATCGGGGAACTCGTCCGCCTCGACGTGCCCGTGACCGGTGTGGGACCGCACCGGCGCCTGGAGGACGCGTTCCTCACCCTCATCTCGGAAGGCTCGGCATGAGCACACTGCTGGAGACCGCGCCGGGCTACCGCGCCCGGCACACCCTGCCCTTGCGCGTCGAGGCCGTCCGGCAGCTCAAGCGCCGCCGCACCCTCGTCATGGGGGCGGTGCTCGCCGCCCTGCCCTTCGTCCTGATCATCGCCTTCGCGATCGGCGGCGGCCCGGACGGCAACGGCAACGGCCGGATCACGCTGATGGACACGGCGACCGAGTCCGCCGCGAACTTCGCCGCCACCTGCCTCTTCGTCTCGGCCGGTTTCCTCCTCGTGATCCCGGTGGCGCTGTTCTGCGGGGACACCGTGGCCTCCGAGGCGGGCTGGTCCTCGCTGCGCTACCTCCTGGCCGCACCCGTGCCCCGGGCCCGGCTGCTGTGGTCCAAGCTCACCGTGGCCCTCGGGTTCAGCGCCGCTGCGATGGTCCTGCTGCCGCTGGTCGCGCTGGCCGCCGGCACGGTCGCCTACGGCTGGGGGCCGCTGCGCCTGCCCACCGGCGGGTCCCTGCCGGCGGGGGACTCGCTGCCCCGGCTCGCCCTCGCGGTCGCGTTCATCTTCGTCTCCCAACTGGTCACCGCCGGACTGGCGTTCTGGCTCTCCACCCGGACCGACGCCCCGCTCGGCGCGGTCGGCGGCGCCGTCGGCCTGACGATCGTCGGCAACGTCCTGGACGCCGTGACCGCGCTCGGCGACTGGCGCGACTTCCTGCCCGCCCACTGGCAGTTCGCCTGGGCGGACGCGCTCCAGCCCCAGCTGGAGTGGGGCGGCATGGCGAAGGGGGCGGCGATCTCGGTGACCTACGCGCTGATCCTCTTCGCCCTGGCCTTCCGGGGATTCGCCCGCAAGGACATCGTGTCGTAGACCTCCCGGCCGGGACCGCGTCACAACCACCCCCTTCGAGCCGCTTCCGCACCCGCGCGGAAGCGGCTCGTCGTTCCCAGGGCCGCCATCAGCTCGCCCACCCGGCGGCTGTACGTGCGGCCCGACATCCCGAGACGGGCGGCGGCCGTCTCGTCCGTGAGCCCGGCGAGCAGCGCCTCCAGGACCGGACGGAGCTGCGGGGACAACTCGCCCGTCGGGGCGACGGCGCTCGTCAGCTCCTCGCCCGCGTCCCAACTGGCCCGGTGGGCACGGACCAGGGCCTGCACGACGACCGGATCACGGATCAGCAGCAGCCCGTTGTAGAGCAGCTCCAGATCGAGCGGGACCGCCGCCACCGTCCGGTCGACCACGATCAGCTTGAAGGGGATCGCGTCCGTGAGCCGGGCCCGGCCCGGGACCCGCTCCAGGCCCACCACCTGGGACAGGGCATGCCGGGGCACGATCCGTCTGACCTCGCACGCCCGCTCCGTCGCGGCCCGCATGCACGCTCCCGCCAACTCCAGGAACGGCTCGGGGATCGCACGGCCCGCGGAGGTGGTCGGGTCGTCGAAGGTCAGCAACTCGTGCCGGGTCGAGGCGGCCAGCGCCGCCAGCGCCGCGCTGACGCGCCGCACGCCGCGGACCGGACGGCCCGGCGGACGCTGCGCCTCCGGCGCGCCCCGGCTCACCGCCGAACGGGCCAGCGTCACGGAGCCCACGCGTTCTGCCACCGCTGACCACCCCCGCCGATCGATGTGCCACTCCATGTACGCATGTGACTCCGTACCGTGACAACCCCTGTTGGGCAGGATGGCGAATCCATGCCATGACCGTGCGCGCCGTCCGCCGTTGCCGCATCGAGATCCATCCGCAACCCCTTCGTCTGCTCCTCCGGGGCCTCTGGCGCGTCACATTCACAAGTGCACGCGACAGAGGGGGAGATGACATGAAGCAGCGTCGACGGATGGGGCTGGCCGCCGGACTGGTGCTCGTCGCACTGGTGTCGACCGGGTGCGGAGGCGGTACCTCCGCGGACCGGAGCTCCACCCGGGAGGGCGGGAACCGGGCGCCCGCCGTGCCCGACGGAGGCGCCAGGACGGACGCCGACACGTCCGAGGGCGAGCAGCGTTCCCGCCCGCCCGCTCCCGACTACCTCTCCACCTTCGCCCTGGACGTGGACACCGCCTCGTACGGCTACGCCCGCCGGACCCTGTCCGAGGGGCGGCTGCCGGACCCGGCGACCGTGCGGCCCGAGGAGTTCGTCAACAGCTTCCGGCCGGACTACCCCCGGCCGAAGGGCGACGGCTTCAGCGTGACGCTCGACGGCGCGAAGACGGGGGAGGACGGCTGGTCCCTCGTGCGCGTCGGACTCGCCACCCGCGCCACGGACCGCACGGGCGAACGCCCGCCGGCCGCCCTCACCTTCGTCGTCGACATCTCCGGATCGATGGCCGAGCCCGGCCGGCTCGACCTCGTCAAGACCTCGCTCGGCACCCTCACCGACCAGCTCCGCGACGACGACTCGGTGGCCCTCGTCACCTTCAGCGACGAGGCCGAGACCCGGCTGCCCATGACGCGCGTCGGCACCGGCCGCGACCGGATCCACCAGGTCGTCTCCGCCCTGGAGACCACGTCGTCCACCAACGTCGAGGCCGGCGTGCGCACGGGCTACGACGTCGCCGTCCGGGGGCGCCGCGCAGGTGCCACGAACCGGGTCGTGCTCCTCTCCGACGCCCTCGCCAACACCGGTGACACCGAGGCCCGGTCGATCCTGAACCGGATCGACGAGGCGCGCCGCACCCACGGCATCACCCTCTTCGGGGTCGGCGTCGGCAGCGAGTACGGCGACGCCTTCATGGAGCAGCTCGCCGACAAGGGCGACGGCAACACCACGTACGTCTCCACTCCCGAGCAGGCACGCAAGGTCTTCGTCGAGCAGCTTCCGGTCAACGTCGAGCTGCGGGCGCGCGACGCCAAGGCGCAGGTCGCCTTCGACCGGGCGACGGTCGAGCGGTTCCGGCTGATCGGGTACGAGAACCGGGCGGTCGCGGACGAGGACTTCCGCGACGACCGGGTCGACGGCGGCGAGGTCGGGGCCGGGCACACCGTCACCGCGCTCTACGCCGTGAAGACCCGCCCCGGCCGGACGGGCCGGCTGGCCACGGCCACGGTCCGCTGGCTCGACCCCAGGAGCCGCGCCCCGCACGAGCAGTCCGGCACCGTGGACACCGGCGTGCTCACCTCCTCGGTCTGGTCCGCCGGGCACGACAGCCTCCAGCTGACCGCCGTCGCCGCCTACTTCGCCGACCGGCTGCGCGGCGGCGACCTGCCCGGCGCCCCGCGCCTGTCGGCGCTCGCCGAGTACTCCGGAGCGATCGCCGACCGGTCGGGCTCGAAGGTCGTCAGGGAGCTGACGGAGTCGATCCGGCAGGCCGAGAAGCTGGGTCTGCCGGCCGCCGGGCCCTCCCGTGGCGCGGAATCGGAGGATCCGTACAGCGGATGATCCACAACGCCCGCGAGGTGGCCGTGAGGCCCGTCATGATGGGCCCATGGCCACCTTGCTGCTCGCTCTCGCCGTCGCGTCCACCGGCCTCTACGCCGGATTCATGGTGATCTTCCGCACCGGGATCATGCCCGCCCTCGCCCGGCTCGGCGACGCCGCGTTCGTCGACGCCATGCGGCGGATCAACGAGTACGTGCCCAGGGCGGTGTTCCTGGCGGTCTTCCTGGGCATCCTGGTCTTCCCCGTCGCGGCGTTCCTCGTGCCGGTGGACGGACGCAGCGACACCCAGAAATGGCTGATCCTCGCCGGACTGGTCTGCGCCGCCCTGAACCACCTGGTCACCGTCGCCGGCAACATCCCGCTGAACACCGCGCTGGCCGCCTCGGAGACCACGGGCGAGGACCCGGCCGCCGTCCGCGCCGCCTTCGAGAAGCGCTGGAACGGCTTCCACCTGATCCGCACGCTGCTCGTCACCGCGTCCTTCGGGCTGTTGATCGCCGCGTCCCTCACCTGACGCGCCCGCGCCGCCCGTCGGACAGGAGCTACGCGGGCAGTTCCGCGACCGTCGTGATGGCGGTGAACACCACCTGCCCGTCCTGGCGGCCGGTCACCCGGATCAGCCGCTCCGGGCCGCCCGGGTCGACCGCCTGCTCGGCCTCGATCCAGCAGGGGCTGCCGAACTCGGCGTAGTGATGGAACGCGGAATCCATCGCCACCGGCAGCGCCGTCCGGCCTGCGGGCGTCTGACCGTGCACGGCCTGGCGGGCCGCCTCCAGCAGGACCATGCCGGGGATGTGGTCGCCGGGGTGGTCGAAGAGCACCGGGTGGCGGGTGTCCACGCGCAGCTGCCAGCGGTTCGCGTGCCCGGTCGGGCTCAGCACCACGTCGGCGATCCGGTCCCGGCCGACGGTGCCCGGCTCCACCGGCACGGCGGGCGACACGGTCCCGGGCCGCGGGTCGGTGAGCCGGTCGCCGCGCAGCCGGCGGTAGACCTCGGGGCTGGTGCAGGTGTAGCGGGCGCTGCCGGTGGCGAGGACGCGGCCGCCCTGGCGGGCGACGACCTCGTAGCGCAGACCCGTGAGGCGCCCGGCCCGGCGCCGGATGTCGGAGCAGGTGACGTCGAGGCGCAGCTCCGCGGGGGCGCCGCCGACCTCCGTCAGACGCGGTTCCACGCGGTAGTTGAGCTCCCACATCAGGAACTGGTGGCCCAGGGGGACCTCGAAGCCCACATGGGCGACGATCGCGCCCACCTGACGGATCGTCTCCGCGGCCATCATCGGGTCGTAGTGGGTTCCCCCGACGGGCACGAAGAAGGAGTGCCCGCGCGGCCACTGGGCGTGGAAGGTGAAGCGGGTCTCGTCCGTCCGGCACCAGTCGGCGGTCAGCAACACCTCGGCGAGGGCGGCCCGGTGGACGTACTCGCGAGGCGCGGTCGTGGTGAGCGGACGGAAGGCCCCGTCGGCCGCGATGTCGGTCGGAGCGGGCGACTGCAGCATGGGAACCCTCGATCGGGGGAGCTTCTGAGCGGTTGTGGGACGACAAGCACCGCGGAAGATACGAACCCACGAGTCTGTTTCGCAAGGATTTCCGTAGGTGTCTGTCAGGTCGCCCCGGTCAGGCCGGCACCGCGTACCGGACACCCGGTGGGCCCGGAGAGATCGCCAGAACGGCAGATGTCCGACTGTTGGGACACCAGGGTTCACGATGGGGACGGCTTCGGGTATCTTCGCGCTGCCGGAAAATCTGTACCGCCGGGTTTGTTTCTCGGACGCCCGAGACGCCGGTCCGGGCGAACACGCCAGCACGCGCGCGGTTCGACCCCTGCCAACCGGCCCCTCGTCGGTCGTCCCTGGGAGCTTTCGTGGAACACCTGCGCCGGATATCCCTGGCCGCCGTCAACATCGACGGCGTCCTCCTGAACGACACCTTCAGTCCGGTCATCCACCACTTCGTCACCAGCCGCGGCGGGCACTACGACGCCGAGGTCGAACGGGAGATCTTCTCCCAGACCCGGCTGACCGCCGCCGCCGCGCTCGGCGCCGCCGCCGGCCTCGACTGGAGCCCCGAGCAGGTGCTCGCCGCCTACTTCGAGGAGCGGGCCGCCCATCTCGCCGAACATCCGCTGCGGCTGCTGCCCGGCGCCGGCGAACTGCTGCTGCGGCTGCGCGGGCTGGGGCTGCGGACGGTCTGCTACGGCGGGCTCGACAAGAGCCACTTCGACCGCCACCTGCACGAGCAGGCCGGGCTCTTCGACGGCCCCGGGTACATCTGCACCGACGAGGTCCGTCCCGGAGTGCGCGAGATCGTCGAGGAGTTCGGCCTGCGCCACGACGAGGTCCTCTTCATCGACGACGTCGCCCGCGTCGCCGAGGCGGCCAGGGAGCTGGGCGTTCCCTTCATCGGCCACCCCAGCGACTTCGCCCACGGTTTCCAGGGCGAACTGATGCGGAAGGCGGGGGTGCGGCACGTCGTGCGCTCGCTGGACGAGATCGACGAACCCCTGCTGCGCACCCTGGACGCCGAGGCCGCCGACGGTCGGCTCTGGGGCGAGTGAGCCCCACGTGACCCCCGGACCCGGAACCATCCGCGGGTCCGACATCGTGTTCCTGCCGAGAACGACGCCCCGCCGTGCGGCGTCGCCCACCCGACCTCCGAGGGAGACCACATTTCCATGAGCGCCGACCACCGACTGCTGACCGACAAGGTCGCCCTCATCACCGGAGCCAGCAGCGGGATCGGGGCCGCCGCGGCCCGGGTCTTCGCCCGCGAGGGCGCCCGCGTGGTGCTCACCGCCCGCCGTGAGGACCGGCTCAAGGCCCTGGTGGCCGAGCTGCGCGAGCAGGGCGCCGAGGCCGAGTACGTCGTGGCGGACATGACCCGCCGCGAGGACACCCGCGCCGCCGTGGCGCACGCGGTGGAGTCGTACGGCCGGCTCGACGTCGCCTTCAACAACGCGGGGTGGGGCACGGGCCGCGAGCCCCTGCACGAGATGGGCGACGAGCTCTACGACCGGATCATGGACGTCAACGTGCGCGGGGTGTGGAACTGCCTGCGCGACGAGATCGCCGCGATGCTGCCCACCGGCGGCGGGGCGATCGTCAACAACAGCAGCGTCGGGGGACTCCTCGCCACCCCGGTCGCCGCGCCCTACGTGGCCGCCAAGCACGCGGTCATCGGCCTGACCCGGGCCGCCGCCGCCGAGTACGCGGCCCAGGGCATACGGGTCAACTCGGTGGCGCCCGGGACCACCCGTACCGAGGTCGTCGCCGAGTGGTTCGCCGCGGTGCCCGGGACCGAGGAGGCGCTGCACGCC
Source organism: Streptomyces sp. JL2001 (assembly GCF_050917515.1). Taxonomy (NCBI): domain Bacteria; kingdom Bacillati; phylum Actinomycetota; class Actinomycetes; order Kitasatosporales; family Streptomycetaceae; genus Streptomyces; species Streptomyces sp. JL2001. The sequence continues at coordinate 5,007,039 of NZ_CP169421.1, forward strand.
GCCACCCCGCAGCCGCGCACGGCGGAGCCGGAGGAGATCGCGGAGGCCGCCGCCTGGCTCTGCAGCGACCGGGCGTCGTTCGTGACCGGCGCGGTCATGCCGGTGGACGGTGGCTTCACGATGGTGTGAGCCTCGTACCGGACCGCATCATGAGGGGGGCGGAACGGTCGGCGGGCGGCTTCTTGTGGCCTCTGCACGTATCCGTCCATACTTGGTTTTTTCGACCGTGACGTGCGCGCAGGCACGGAGCGAGCCCGAGGCTCCCGCGGGGGCCTCGGGCGATGAGAGGGACGTGACCCCCAATGGCGAAGCAGGATCGCGCGATTCGGACGCGCCAGGCGATCTTGGAAGCGGCCGCCACCGTCTTCGACGAGCGTGGTTACGAAGCCGCGAAACTCACCGACATCCTCCAGCTGGCCCAGGTCACCAAAGGCGCGCTCTACTTCCACTTCGACTCGAAGGAGGACCTCGCGCACGCGGTGATCGACGCGCAGGTCTCGGCCGCCCCGATGCCGATGCCGCAGGTCTCCAAGCTGCAGGAGTTCGTCGACGTCGGCATGGTCTTCGCGCACCGGCTGACCCATGACGGACTGCTGCGCGGCAGTGTGCGCCTCACCCTCGACCAGGGCGGTCACGAGCTCAACCGCGGGGGGCCGTACCGGGAGTGGACCGAGTTGAGCCTGCGCATCCTCAACGAGGCCAAGGCGCGCGGGGAGCTGCTGCCCCACGCCGACCCGGAGGAGGTGGCCCCACTCATCGTGGGCTCGTACGCCGGGCTGAACCTGATGACGCAGGCGCTGGGCCACAACCGCTCCGCGATGGACCGGTGGGCCTCGGTGCTCTACCGCCACGTGCTGCCCAGCATCGCGGTGCCCGCCGTCCTGGCGACCCTCGACATGAAGCCGGGCCGGGGCGCCCGCGCGCTCGGCGCGGCGGAGTCGGCGGCCGGCTAGCCGGACCGGCGATGTCCGGACCCCTTCTTTTTCGTTGAAAACCATACCTACTTGCTGGTTTCCGCGCGGGAGTACGACCTCGTCGCCCGCCTGATCGCGGAGGAGCCCGGTCGAAAGCGTACCCGTGAGTCGGAGTACGGTCGCGCCGGGTATGCTTCCTCTCACTCTTTGCCGAGCCTTGATGGAGTCAGATCCTCGCAAACCAGGCATATCCCCTGGTTGTCGCGTCCTGGCATTCCATACCCAGCGGTTTCTTATTGACATGCCCCCGGGTCTCTTTTCTAATCGTCCCGTGCATGCCGCGCGTAGACACTGAGGGGGCAAAGTGGACGTCCGCATCCTGGGGGGACTCTCGGTGGCCGAGAACGGGGTGTCGATCACCCCGACCGCCGCCGCGCCGCGCCAGCTCCTCGCCCTGCTCGCGGCCCACGCCGACCAGGTCGTGCCGGTGACCGTCCTGATGGAGGAACTCTGGCCGTCCGGCGCCCCCCGCGGGGCGCGGGTCGAACTCCAGTCCCACATCCAGGATCTGCGGGCCCTGATCACCATGGCGCTGCGCGACGCCGAGCCGCGGACCGCGGCCACCGGCTGGCCGGAACGGCACACCGCCGACTCCGTGCTCGTCTCGCTGCCCGGCGGCTACCGCCTCGACACCGGCGGCGGATCCCACGACGCCTGGCAGTTCGAACGGGCGGCGGGAGCCGGCTACCGGGCCATGGAGGCCGGTGACCTCCAGCGGGCCGTACGGCGCCTCTCCGAAGCCCTCGCCCTCTGGCGTGGCACCCCCTACGCGGGGGTGGCCGCCGGGCCCCGGCTGCGTACCGAGATCGAACGCCTGGAGACCTCCCGGCTGAGCGTCCTCGACCAGTGGGCCGAGGCCCAGCTGGCCCTCGGCCGCCACTTCGAGATCATCGGCGAACTCGCCGAACTCGTCGCCCAGTACCGCACCGACGAACCCCTGCACGGCCAGTTCATGGTCGCGCTGCTCCGCTGCGGCCGGCAGGACGAGGCGCTGGAGGTCTACCAGCGGCTCTGCGAGGGCCTGAAGAAGAAGGCGGGGCGGGAGCCCTCGGCGCGGCTGCGCCGCCTCCAGCGGTCGATCCTGGCCATCCGGGACACGGCGCGCGCGGCCCGACCCCTGTTCGTGCCCGGTCCCTCCGCCCGCCCCCGGCTCGTACCGGCGGGGTTCTCCCTCTGACGCGGCGCCGGGCCGCCGCGCCGGACGGACATCCCGGACTCGGCCCGGGACCAAGGGAGTTCCGCCCTGCCGGCCGCCTCCGCCGGGGGATGCCCGGCCGGCCGGCGGAGGAGATACTGCACAGTGCCCGGGGCGGGCCCGCTCGGCGGTCGACGGCCCGCCACGACCCCGGGCCGACGGCCGGATCACACCGCCCGTGACCACCATCGACCGCCATCCCGGAGCTCGACCGGCTCCGGACGGCAGTAAGGGCTCCCTCGCGGCGCCCGATTGGCTCGACAACGGGGGTTGGGGCACATGTCCTTGCACGGCACGGCCGGAGGCACGGGCGCGGACGACGAAGGGGAGACCGGCGGTACCGACGCGCTCGCCGTCCTGGAACTACTGGCCCGGCAGGCACCGCCGAGCCGCTTCGAGGCACTGCTCCACGAGGCGCGGCGCGCGGGCATGGACGGTGCCGAACTGGGCCGGCTCCGACGGGCCGTACGGCTCGCCGCCGACATCGGCGCCACCCTGGAGCGCCGGGAACAGCGCGAGGCCGGACTCGCCACCCTCGTCGACACCGCCCGGGACCTGACCCTCCCGTACGACCTCGACACGCTGCTGCGCGTCATCGCCCGTCGCGCCGCCCGCCTGCTCGCCTGCGACACGGCCTGCGTCAGCCTGCGCGACGCGCACGGCCTCTCGTCCCACGTGCACACCGCCGAGGGCGGCCGCACCGGGCTCGCCGACGGCATCCTCGTCCCCGACGGCAGGGGCCTCGGCGCCCGCGCCCACGCCCACGGCGAACCGGCCTGGACCGCCGACTACCGCGTCGACGAGAGCTTTCCGCACTCCGAGGAGGTCGACGAACTCGTCCGCGCCGAGGGGCTGCACGCGGTCATCGCCGCCCCCCTGCGGGTCGGCGACACGACCGTCGGCGTGCTGTACGGAGCCGACCGCCGGGTCCGCCACTACACCCACGACGAGGTCGCGCTGATGTCCTCGCTGGCCGATCTGGCCGCCGTCGCGATCGAGAAGGCCGGCCTGCTCGACCAGACCCGGGCGGAGGTCACCGAACTGGAGCGGGACAGCTCCCGCGCGCGGACCCGCCTCACCCGCATGCGGCACGTCAGCGAGGCGCACAGCCGGATCATGAACCTCGTCCTGGCGGGCGGGGACCTGTGCAACGTGGCCACGGCGGCGGGCGACGCGCTCGACGGCACCGTGATGATCCGCGACCCCGGCGGCCGCAGCCTCGCCACCTGCGGCGACATCCCCGGCCTCGACGAGGAGGCGGTGGCCAAGGCGTCCCTCGACGCGCACGCCGGCCGACGGCCGGTGCTCGCCGGCGACAACACCTGGGTGGCACCGGTCATCGCGGGCTCCGAGGACCTCGGCGTCCTGGTCATCCGGGCCTCGACCGGACTGACCGGCGAGGACGAGCGGCTCCTCGAACTGGCCGCCCAGTCCGTCGCCTTCCTGCTGCTGATGCAGCGGTCCACCGCCGTCGCCGAGGGCCCCGTCCGCGACGAACTCCTCGACGACCTGCTCGCCGACCCCCAGCACGCCCCCCAGCAGATCACCCAGCGCGCCCGCCGCCTCGGCATCGACCTGCGCAAGCCCCACGTGCTGGTCGTCGCACGGCCGGAGGGCGGTGAGCAGGGCCGGGCGGTCGTGTGGGCGTCGTCGTACGCGTACCGCATGGCCGGGCTGAAGACCGTCCAGGGCGGCTGCATCGTCCTGCTGCTGCCCGGCGACGACGCCTCGGCGGCGGCCCGCGCGGTGTCCGGCGAGTTGTCCCCGCTGCTCGGGCACCCGGTCTCGGTCGGCGCGGCCGGTCCCGGCCACGGCCCGGACGGGGCCGCCCGGATGTTCGCGGAGGCCATGCGCTGCCTGGACGCGATGAGCGCCCTCGGCGGCGCCGGCTCGGCCGCGTCCGTGCGGGACCTGGGATTCCTCGGGCTGCTGCTCTCCGACGACCATGACGTGGACGGCTTCATCGACTCCGCGATCGGACCCGTACTGCACTACGACGCCGAACGGTTCACCGATCTGACCCGCACGCTGGAGGCGTACTTCGCCTCGGGCGGCAGCCCCACCAACGCGGCGGAGGCCCTGCACGTCCACCCCAACACCGTCTCGCGCCGGCTGGAACGGATCGGGGAACTCCTCGGCCCGCAGTGGCAGAAGCCGGGCCAGATCCTGGAGGTCCAGCTGGCTCTGCGCCTCCAGCGCACCCGCGCCGTCCTCGCCGGGCAGCGCGGCACGGACGAGCGGCCGGCACCCTGAGCGGTCCCCCGGCGGCGTGCGCCCGCCGGGGGGGGCGACGGGGAAGCCCCCGACGTCCGCCTTCCCGGCCGGCCGACCGGACACCCCTGGGCCCCTCGACGACATCCGAGCGGCGGGCCCAGGGGAGCCGGGCCGGTGACCGGCCGTGGGGAGCCGGTCGGGGGGAGGCGCCGCCGGTCGTGGGGGACCGGCGGTCGGAGGGATCCGGTCGCGGGGGACCGGCCGGGCCGTCAGCCCGCGGTGCGCGAGCCGTACACCGAGTCCCAGTCCGTCGCCAGGACCGTCGCCGCGTGCGCGGCCGACGCGAGCGTGATGTGACGATGCCAGCCGCGGAACGAACGGCCCACGAAGTCCCGCAGGCCCGCGCCCTCGCCGACCTCCGTGAAGTCCCGGGCGACCCGGCGCGTCAGCTTGGTCAGCCGCAGCAGCGAGCCGACCGTGGCGCCGGGCACGTCACTGATCCACAGCCGGGCCGGCGGCTGCTGCGGGTCGTCCCACTCGCCGAGCAGCGTCATCGGACGCATCCGCTCCCCCGCGGGGGTCGGCAGGACGACCCGGACCGCGGTCGCCAGGGACGTCCGCGAGGTCCGGGTGCCGGCCGCGGCGTCCACCCAGCTCACCGGTCGGCGCAGACCCTTGAGCGACTCCAGGATGTGCTGGGCGGGCAGCGGACCGGCACCGAATCCGGGCAGCGCGCGGTCCGCGATCGTGAGCCGGCAGCCCGGGCCGATCCGGGCGACGACCGGCAGCTCCGCGGCGGCCAGCCGGCCCAGCGCCGCACGTCCCGCGCCGCCCCGGATGTCGAGCACCACCGGTTTGCGGGTGACACCCTGCCAGCGGGCGGTGTCGAGGGCCGCCGCGACCGCGCACTCCTCCTGCGTCTCCTCGTGCGCCTCCTCCGGGACCTCCGCCCGGTCCCGCCGGGTCCGGTCCTTCACCCACGGATCGGGCAGGAAGAGACGCCAGTTGACCGGCACGCTCAGCTCCTCGGCGGCGAACCACACGCCGAACGCCTGCTGGCCGCGGAAGACCTGCCCCCGCTCGGGGTCGAAGCGGCGGTCCACGCCCACCGAGTGCTGCCCGGCCTTGGGTATCGGCATCGATCGCACGACCCACGCCTGCGGGCAGCTGACCTGCTCCATGAACCCGGCGAGCGCGGAACGCATCGGCCGCCAGTCCCAGGTGGAACTGGAGATGAAGTGGTGCAGGCTCTGCTCGGCGGCCGCGCCGCCGACGTGCGCGGCGATGTTGCGGATCGACTTGCGGCCCTGCGCGTTCAGCAGCCCCTGCAGGTACTGCGCGGCCTTCATCCGCTGGTCCCGGCGCGGGAAGCCCGAGAAGAGCGTGGCGCAGAGCTCGTCGTAGACGTCGTGGACATCGTCGGCCACCGCGTTCAGGTACGGCGCGCACTGCGGTCCGTGCCCGGTGCGGTGCCGGGGGCCCAGCGGGTCGGTGACGGGCCTGCGTGTGGTTGCGACGGATGTACTCACGACACTCCTGCCTACGGTTTCACAGCTCCCTCCAGCTGCCCCTCCACATTCGCGCCTCCGCGCCCGGGGGACGAGGTGGACCCGGCACCGGTCTCGCCCCGTCGATGGTGGCCGGACCACCGGTGGCACCCCTGACCGGCCTGCGCGGCAGGGCGGCCGACATCCCGGCAGGGGGAAGGAGTGTGGCCCGACCACCAGGGGCCGGAAACCGGCCACCGGTGCGTCGGCGGCGTTTCGTCCCGTGTGCGAGGGAACTGACACACTCGGCGCGTCGCCTTTGACCCGGATGTCGCCCCGGCCGAACATCGCAGAACGAGGCGGCTCGGGCCGGCTCCTGGTTAATGCCCCAGGCCAGGAACCCCCTGGCCGCCTCGCTCCCTGCCCGCCCTCTAAGGGTTGTCCCGTAATCCGCGGTGGGTTGGCGCACGGCGTCGGATGCGGTGCATCGCAAGGCGGAGGGTCGTCCTCATACTGGGCGTATTCGGGCGATCCGACAACGCAGCGTGGGGGCACCCCCGGCCGAAGGCTGGGGGAGTGCCGTAGCCGACGTCGTGCGCCCGCCGGGGATTACGGGACAGCCCTTAGCCTGGGGACATGGGCTTTCGAGGGCAGCTTCCGTTCGTCGGGGTCGTCGCCGCGGGCGGGGCCCTCGGCGCCGCCGCCCGCTACGGCGCCGCGCTCGTCTGGCCCACTCCGGCGGGCGCCTTCCCGTGGACCACGTTCGGCGTCAACACCCTCGGCTGCGCGGCGATCGGCGCCCTCGTCGTCCTGGTGACCGAGACCGGTACGGCCCCCCATCCGCTCGTCCGCCCCTTCCTCGGCACCGGGATCCTCGGCGGCTTCACCACCTTCTCCACCTACGCCCTCGACACGCAGCGTCTGCTCGGCGCGGGGGACACGGCCCGGGGCCTGGCATACATGGGGGCGACGGTGGCGGCGGCGCTCGCCGCCGTCTGGGCCGCGACCGCGGCCACCCGCGGCGTACTGGCGAGGAGGACGGCATGACGAGACTGGCGGGCAGGGCCCTGAGGGTGACGATCCTGGTGGGCGAGAGCGACACGTGGCACCACCGCCCCCTCTCCTCCGAGATCGTCCACCGCGCGCACGCGGCCGGCCTCGCCGGAGCCTCCGTCTTCCGCGGGATCGAGGGCTTCGGCGCCTCCTCCCTGATCCACACCTCGCGGCTGCTGTCGCTGAGCGAGGACCTCCCGGTCGCGATCCTCATCGTGGACACCGAGGAACGGGTCCGGGCCTTCCTGCCCGAGCTGGAGGAGCTGGTGACGGAGGGTCTGGTCATCCTCGACGCCTGCGAGGTCGTCCGCTACGCCGGCCGGGAGACGACGGGGTGAACTGGCTGCTCGTGCTGGCCGGCGCGGCGGTCGGCGCGCCCCTGCGCTACCTGACGGACCGCGCCGTCCAGAGGCGCCACGACTCGGTGTTCCCCTGGGGCACGTTCACGGTCAACGTCGCCGGCTCGTTCGTGCTCGGTCTCCTCACCGGGGTCTCCTCCGCGCACACCTGGCTGCTGCTCGGCACCGGCCTGTGCGGGGCGCTGACGACGTACTCGACCTTCTCCTACGAGACGCTGAGGCTCTACGAGAGCGGGGCCCGCGGGTACGCCGCGGCCAACGTCGCCGGGAGCCTCGCGGCCGGACTCGGCGCCGTCTGGCTGGGCGTCGAGGCAGCCGTCCTGGTCTGAGGTCTCCGCAACCGGGCCGTTCGGTGGCAGTGTGCTGCCCACGATCTTCCGAGACGAGGGACGGGACGCATGGCCTGGGCGGACTTCCAGTACGAGATCTACCTCAACGGCATGACCGGGGCGGTGCCCCGGCTGCCCACCGACCTGACCCGGCTGGAGGAGCTGACCGCCCGGCGGCTCGGCCCCGGCCCGGTCGGCTACGTCGCCGGCAGCGCGGGCGACGGATCCACCGCCCGCGCCAACCGGGCCGCCCTGGCACGCCGCAGGATCGTCCCGCGCATGCTGCGCGACGTGCGCGAACGGGACCTCTCCTGCGAACTGCTCGGCAGGCCGGTCCCGGCACCGGTCGCCCTCGCGCCCGTCGGCGTCCTGTCGATCCTGCACCCGGGCGCCGAACCGGCGGCGGCCCGAGCCGCGGCGGCACGCGGTGTGCCGTACGTGCTGTCCTCCGCCTCCAGCACACCGATGGAAGCGGTCGCGGAGGCGATGGGGGAGGGCGAACGGTGGTTCCAGCTCTACTGGCCCAAGGACGTCGAGGTCGCCCGTTCCTTCCTGCGCCGTGCCGAGGCGGCCGGATTCACCGCCCTGTTCGTCACGCTCGACACCCCGCTGCTCTCCTGGCGCCCCCGTGACCTCGACCAGGCGTACCTGCCGTTCCTGCACGGGGTCGGCACCGCCAACTACTTCAGCGACCCGGCGTTCCGGGCGGGCCTGGCCAAGCCAGTCGAGGAGGACCCGAACGCGGCCGTCATGCACTTCGTGTCGATGTTCGCCGACCCGGGGAAGACCTGGCCGGATCTGGCGTTCCTGCGGGAGAACTGGGCCGGTCCGATCGTCCTGAAGGGCATCCTGCACCCCGACGACGCCCACGCGGCGGCCGAGGCCGGTATGGACGGCGTCGTCGTCTCCAACCACGGCGGCCGGCAGGTCGCCGGAGCCGTCGCCGCCGCGGACGCGCTGCCGGGCGTCGCCGACGCGGTCGGCGACCGGCTGACCGTCCTCTTCGACAGCGGCATCCGTACCGGGGACGACATCGCCAAGGCGCTGGCCCTCGGCGCGGACGGCGTGCTCGTCGGCCGCCCGTACGCCTACGGGCTGGCGCTGGACGGGGAGCAGGGCGTGGACCACGTGATCCGCTGCCTGCTCGCCGAACTCGACCTGACCCTGGCCCTGTCGGGGCACGCGACACCGGGGACGCTGAGCCGCGCCGACCTGACGGAGGGCCCGGAGGTCTGACGTACGGCGCCGACCGGGCACCGGGGCGGCACCCGGTCCCCCGGCTCCGCGCCCCGCCGTCAGAGCGCGACGAGCGTCGTCTCGGTCGCCTTGACGCTGGTCCACACGGGCGTGCCCTCGGCGAGGCCGAGTTCGGCGGCGGCCTGCGGGGTGATCTCGGCGACGAGGTCCGGCGCGTTCGGCGAGGTGACGAGGATCCGGAGGCGGCTGCCGCTCGCGGTGATCTCCCGCACAGTGCCCGGCCAGACGTTGCGGGGGCTGCCGCCCGGCTTCTCGCGGTGGAGCGCGACGGCCTCCGGCGCGATGACGGCGAGGGCGTCCGTGCCCGGCGGCAGCGGGTCGGCGGTGACGAGGGTGCCGCCGCCGGTCGGCGCCAGCCCGTCGGCGGTGGCGGTGCCGGGCCAGGCGTTGCGGCCCAGCATGCGCGCGACCCAGGGCGAGCGGGGATGGCGGCTGACCTCGGCCGGCGGGGCGTCCTGGAGGGCCCGGCCCTCGTCGAGTACGAGGACACGGTCCGCGAGGGAGACGGCCTCGACGGGGTCGTGGGTGACGATCAGGCAGACGCCGCCGAAACGCCGGAGATGGGTGCGCAGCGTGTGGCGGACGTGGGCGCGGGTGGTCTGGTCGAGCGCGGCGAGCGGTTCGTCGAGCACCAGGAGCCGGGGACGGGCGGCCAGCGCGCGGGCCAGGGCGACGCGTTGGGCCTGGCCGCCGGAGAGCTGGGCGGGCCGGCGGTGGGCCAGGTGACCCACGCCGAGCCGGTCGAGCCAGTCCTGTGCGGTCCGCCGGGCTTCTCCGCGGCGTACGCCCTGAACGCGCAGCCCGTACGCGGTGTTCGCCAGCGCCGTCATGTGGGGGAAGAGGGCGCCGTCCTGCGGCACCCACGCGACCCGACGGCGGTGCGGCGGCAGTTCGGTGACATCGGCGCCGCCGAGCCGCAGGACGGCGTGGGCGCGGGGGGTGAGGCCGAGCAGAGCGCGCAGCAGGGTGGTCTTGCCCGCGCCGTTGGGGCCGACGACGGCGATCGTCGTGCCCGGCTCGGCGTCCAGTGTCAGGCGGGTGAAGCCCGTGACCTCGGCGTGCAGCGGCCAGCGCGCCGCGGGCTCGGCGGGGCCGGCCGCCTCGACACCGCCCGTCTTCGCGAGGGGGATCCCGAGCGGTCCGGGAGCGCCCGGGGCTCCGCTCTCCGGGCCGCCCGCGCCGCCCGGGTCCGCCGGGTCCTTCGCGCGCCGCTCGCGACCGGCGGGGGTACCGGTCCACCGGCCGCGCAGGGCGATGAGCACGGCCATGGCGATCACCAGGAGCAGCAGGGAGACGGAGGTGGCGGCCTCCGGCTCCTCCTGGAGCAGCAGGTAGACCTGGAGCGGCAGGGTCTGTGTGGTGCCGGGCAGGTTCCCCGCGAAGGTGATCGTCGCGCCGAACTCGCCGAGGGCCCGGGCCCAGGTGAGCGCGGCGCCCGCGATCAGGCCGGGCGCGACCATGGGCAGGGTGACGGTGAAGAAGACCCGGACCGGTGAGGCTCCGAGCGAGGCCGCCGTCTCCTCGTACCGCGGGCGCAGTCCGCCGAGCGCCCCTTCGAGGCTGATGACGAGGAAGGGCATCGCCACGAAGGTCGCGGCGAGCACGGCGCCGGAGGTGTGGAACGGGAGCGTGACGCCGAAGGTGTCCTCCAGCCAGGGGCCGAGCAGCCCGCGCCGCCCGAAGGCCAGCAGCAGCGCGACACCGCCGACCGTGGGCGGCAGCACCATGGGCAGCAGGACGAGGGAGCGGACGACCGTCTTGCCCGGGAAGGACACCCGGGCCAGCAGCCAGGCCAGCGGCACGCCCAGGACCAGCGAGAGACCGAGCGCCCAGAACGACACCAGCAGCGACAGGCGCAGCGCCCGCAGCGTGCCCGGCGCGCCGAGATGGCCGGCCAGCTCGCTCCACTGGGTGCGTACGAGGATGCCGGCCAGCGGGAGCAGCAGGAACGCCACGGCCACCAGCGCGGGGAGCGCCAGCGTGACCGGCACGCGCGGGCCCGGCGTACGAACGCCTGCTCGTCTCATCGATGCTCCCTGGGTCGGGGGAGGTGGTGCGGGGGGCTGCCCATTCCCCCCGGGACGGGCAGCCGCCTGCGATCCGGGGGCTACGGGCGCTGGAAGCCGGCGTCCTGGAGGATCTTCTGCGCCTCCGGCGAGGACAGCCACGCCACGAAGGCGGCCGCCGCCTCGGCGTTCGCGGACTCCTTCAGTGTGGCGGCCGGGTAGGCGGCGATCGCGTTCTGCGCGTCCGGGATCTCCACCGCGTCGACCTTGTCCGCGGCGGACGCGGCGTCGGTCTTGTAGACGAGACCGGCGTCGGCCTCGCCGAGTTCGACCTTGCTGAGCACGGCGCGGACGTTCGGCTCCTGGGAGACCGGCTTCACCGTGATCTTCTGGGCGTCCAGGATCTTCTTGCTGTACTTGCCGGCGGGCACCTCGGGCGCGGCCAGGACGACCTTCAGCCTGGTGTCGGCCAGGTCCTTCAGCTCGTCGACCTTGTGCGGGTTGCCCTCGCCGGTGGCGATGACGAGCCGGTTCCTCGCGATGACGGTCGGGGTCCCGGTGTCCGCCTTCACCTTGTCCATGCTCTTGGTGTCGGCGGTGACCAGCGCGTCGGCCGGGGAGCCCTGCGCGACCTGGGCGACGAGCTCCTGGGAGCCGGCGAAGGAGAAGGTGATCCCCGTGCCGGGGTGCGTCTTCTCGTACGCGGCGCCCGCGGCCTTGAAGACGTCCGTCAGGGACGCGGCGGCGAGCACCGTGAGCTGCGCGGCGGGCGCTCCGCTCGCGGAGGCGGACGGCCGGGAGCCGGCGGCGTCCTCCTTGGTGTCGCCGTCGCCGCAGGCGGCCAGCGGCACGAGCAGGGCGGCCGTCAGGGCGGCGGCCGCGGCACGACGTCCGGTGAGGGTCGGGGTGAAGGGCATGGCGGCGGAACTCCTTGGGGACGTGGCCGGCGGATGCCGTCCGGCGCGGAAGAGATCGAGCCGCGTCGGTGACGGGCGCCGCCGCTCGTGGTGCGCGAGGGGTTCAGGTGCGGTCGATGTGCACGCTGGTCGACTTCACGCGGGCGGTGGCCTGCATGCCGACTTCGAGTCCCAGCTCCTCGACGGCCTCACGGGTGAGGAGCGAGACGAGGCGGTGGGGCCCGGCCTGGATCTCGACCTGTGCGGCGACGTCGCCGAGCTTGACCGCGGTGACGATGCCCGGGAAGGCGTTGCGCGCCGAGGTGTAGGACGCGTCCTCCTCGGTGCCGCTCTGGGCGATCTCCACGGAGAAGGCTGCCAGCGCCCGCCCGTCGATCAGCCGGCGGCCGCTCTCGTCGCGATGGGTCGCGACCCGGCCGGCGTCCGCCCAGCGACGAGCGGTGTCGGGGCTGACGCCGAGCAGACGGGCCGCCTGCCCGATGGTGTAGGACTGCATGTGCGTCACCGTAGAGCGATCCGGCTGGCATCTGCAACAAGTCTGTGCGTCCGTCCATCGTGGATGCGAGTTCTCTCGGAGGAACGGACGAAAGGCGGCACCGGGCGTCTCGACGGGTGGACGGAGCGGGGCTCCGGGCGCCCCCGGCCCGCGTCGCGTCCCGCACGGCGGCGGCCCCCGCTCGTGTCGCCGGAGCCCCCGTCCCGACCACCCCCCTTCCGGCGGGGTGACCGGGACCGTGCCACCTCGTTGCCCGGTCGTAACGATCAAGCTGTGGAGGTGGATGGTGAACGGACCGCGCACGAACACGGCGGCCGAGGTGCCGGCTCTGGGCGATGCCGGAGACGTACGGAGAGCGGTCGGGGGCCTGGCCGAGGGGTGCGCGGTGGCGCACGGGTTCGGCAACTTCTACGCCCTCACCGCGCGTGCCGACCGGGCCGTCGTCGAGCGGGTCAACCGGATGAAGGGCCGCCCGGCCGAGCAGGCCGCTAGCGTCACCACCGTCCGCGAGCAGGTCCGGTCCGTCTTCGACTGGAGCCTGCTGCCCCCGCAGCTGCCGCGCCGGCAGATCGAGGACCTCGTCGAAGAGCTCTTCCTGCTCGGTCCGTTCGGCTTCCGCGGCCCCGCGGCGACGCGCGTTCCGCCGCATCTGACGGTCGTCCGGGACGGGATGCCCACCGTTCAGCTGATCGGCCCCGGCTACCGGTGCCCGTCCAACGCGTTCCTCGCCGCGGCGCTGGAGCGGACGAGCACGCGGTTCCTCTCCATCACCTCGGTGAACCGCTCGCGGCACCTGACGGGGGCGGCGCACGAGCCGGCCCACTGGCGGGCCGCCGGGGTGCTCGCGGAGTTCGGCCACGAGTCGGGCGTCCGCGTCCTCGGCCACGACGACGAGGCGGCCGCCCGCCGCCGGCACCCCCATCACGCGCTGACGTCGACGACGGTGCTGTCCTTCCACCACGTGCCCGGGGACGGCGGCTCGAAGCCGCCCGCCCTGACCCTCGAACGGCACGGCTCCCTCTCCGCGGACCACACCCGGGCCGTCGCCGCGAACCACGGATTCTCCCTGCGCATCGCCCCGCAGGCCGCCCGCAGACTCGTGGCCCGGGCCTACGAGGACTGACCGGACGGCGGGACGCGCGCCCCGGGACATCGGGCCGAGTGCGGGGGGTCCGGCTTGGACTCCCCGCCCGGGCGAGGCCTACGCCACGTCGACGCCGTATCCGCGTACGAGAGCCTCCAGCCCGTGGTCGTAGCCCTGGCCGACGGCGCGGAAGCGCCACAGCGGGCCACGGCGGTAGATCTCTGCCAGGAGCAGAGTGCGTTCGCTGGTGGCGGCGTCCAGGGTGGCCTGGGCCGTGGGCGGAGCGTCGACGCCGGACGCGAGGGTGATCTGCACGGCTCCCACGCCACCGAAGGTGGCGGCTCCGTCGATCGCGGCGGCGACGGCGACCCGGCGGGCGCCGGGAGGGAGCGCGGCGAGATCGACGGCAATGGTCTGCTCGGTCGGGCCGTCGCAGAGCAGGCGGGCGGATCCGTCGGGGCTCTCCGGCGCGCCGTAGAAGACGAAGTCCCCATCGCTGGATACCTGCTCGTCCTCGTCGAGGACGAACGCGACGACGTCGATCTCGCAGTTCGTCTGCTGCGCCCAGGAGGCACCCACGTGCCAGTGGCCGCCGGCGGGGAGGGCGGGAAGGTCGACGACTCCGCCGCGCGGCAGGACGTCGGCCGTCGCGTCGTCCCGGGCGCCGACTCCGGGTTCCTCGGGGGTGGGGGCTCCGAGCCACACCGGCGCGTGGACCGGCAGCCCCAGCGTGGTGATGCGGGTCATGCGGCGGTCGCGGTCGCCCCCGGGGAAGAGCACGACGTCGGTGACGCTCGCCGACAGGTTGATGGCGGCGGCGCCGCCCAGCTCGACGACTCGGGCCCGGGCGGCGGACGCCTCCTCGTGGGTGCCGCCCAGGACGAGGATCCGTCGTCGCCCGAACGGGCGGGCGGAGCGTGCGGTCTCGGCCTGCCGGGGCGCCGGCACGCCCATGACGTGCCCGTCCACCGTCGCCGCAGGCGAGGTCGGGAGGGGTGCCGGCGACGCCTCTTCTGCCGGGGGCGCGACGGGCGCCTGCGGCGCCGCTGCCGCGGATGTCTGCGACGGCTGCTTCTCGTGAGGCGTACCAGGGCGTACGTCGCCCAGCAGATCGAGGAAGGCGCGTTCGTCGAGGACCGGGACGCCCTCGGCGAGGGCGCGTCGTGCCTTCGCCGAGCCGGAGGCAGTGTCGTTGGTGACGAGGGCGCTGGTGTGCCGGCTGACCGACGACATCACGTTCAGGCCGGCGGCGACGGCCCGGGCCACCAACTCGGCCCGGGAGGTCGTGGTCTCGCCCGTGATGGCGATCTTCATGCCCTGGACGAGCGGGCCGCCGGGCGCCGGGCGGCCCGGGTTGCGGTACGCGCACGGAGTCTTCGGCGGATTCGGCGCGAACCGCGGATCCTGCCGGGGCGGGCAGGGCACCAGCGGCAGCGGGAGGTCCAGCCGCGCGGCTTCCGAGAGGGAGGCCCGGAAGATCCCCGCGAGGACGCGCGTGTCGTCCAGGGCATCATGAGCCCTGGTCTGCGGCACGCCGTAGTGGGCGGCCAAGGACGCCAGGCTGAGGCCGGCGCCGGGCGGCTCGACACGCCGGTTCAAGGCAAGGGTGCACAGGCGCTGGGTGACGGGGAGATGGAGCCGGGCGCGGGCGAACTCGTGGGCGAGGAAGTCGTAGTCGAACTGCGCGTTGTGGGCCACCATCACGCGGTCCTGCAGGAGCGCGCCGATCCGCCCGGCGACCTGCTCGAACGTCGGGGCGCCGCGCAGCCGCTCCGCGGTCAGACCGTGGATGTGCACGGGGCCGGGGTCGCAGCCCGGGTCCAGCAGCGTGGAGTACTCGCCGGTCGGCGTCCCGTCCGGCCCGAAGGTCAGCACCGCGATCGAAAGGACCCGGTCACGCCGGGCTACCAGACCGGACGTCTCGACGTCGACCAAGGCCCAGTCGTACGCGTAGTCGGGCAGGTGTGACACGTCGAGCGCGAGGGCTACGGGAAGCATGACGGTAAGGATGATCCGGACGTGGTTGCCGGTTCAACCTGAATGCCGATTTGTCCCTGGTTCTCCGGAGAGTTCGCCCCCCGGGACTTCGGGCCGCCGACGCGTGCGATCCGGCCGGCGGCACGGGTTCTCGAAGTCCGCCGGAGATTTTCGCGAGGGGATGTCGAGAACCCGCGCGCGGCTCCGTCCCAGGAGCGGAACACGGCCACAATGGGCCGTACCTCAGCAAGGAGAAGACGATGGCCAAGTACCTGCTGCTCAAGCACTACCGGGGCGCGCCGGCATCGGTCAACGACGTGCCGATGGACCAGTGGGAGCCGGAGGAGGTCTCGGCCCACCTGCAGTACATGCGTGACTTCGCCGCTCGGCTCGAAGGCACCGGCGAGTTCGTCGACAGCCAGGCGCTCTCCCCGGAGGGCACGTTCGTCCGCTACGACGGCGAGGGCCGGCCGCCGGTCACCGACGGCCCGTTCGCGGAGACCAAGGACCTGATCGCCGGCTGGATGGTGATCGACGTCGAGACCTACGAGCGCGCGATCGAGCTGGCGGGCGAGCTGTCCGCGGCTCCGGGCGCGGGCGGGAAGCCGATCCACGAGTGGCTCGAACTGCGCCCGTTCTACGGCGTGCAGCCCACGGCCACCGAGTGAACGAGTCGCTGCTCCGGGAGCTGGTACCCGCGGTGATCGGTGTTCTCGTCCGTCGCGGAGCCGACTTCGCGGCGGCCGAGGACGCCGTGCAGGAAGCCCTGGTCGAGGCCGTGCGAGGGTGGCCGGACGACGCTCCGCGGGATCCCAAGGGCTGGCTGGTCACGGTGGCCTGGCGCAAGTTCCTCGACGCCGTCCGCGCCGACACCTCGCGGCGCCGGCGGGAGGAGCTGGTCGAGGCCGAGCCCACGCCCGACCCGGGCGAGGCGCTGGACGACACGCTGCAGCTGTACTTCCTGTGCGCGCACCCGTCCCTGACGCCGGCCTCGGCCGTCGCGCTCACGCTGCGCGCGGTCGGCGGTCTGACCACGCGCCAGATCGCGCAGGCCTACCTCGTGCCGGAGGCGACCATGGCCCAGCGGATCAGCAGGGCCAAGCGGACCGTCTCCGGCGTCCGGTTCGACCGGCCCGGTGACGTGGCCACGGTGCTGCGCGTGCTCTATCTGGTCTTCAACGAGGGCTACTCCGGCGACGTCGACCTGTCCGCCGAGGCGATCCGGCTCACTCGCCAACTGGCGGTCAGGTACCCCCACGAGGAGGTCGCGGGCCTGCTGGCCCTGATGCTGCTCCACCACGCCCGGCGCCCGGCCCGGACCGGCCCCGACGGCAGGCTCGTGCCGCTCGCCGAGCAGGACCGCGGTCTGTGGGACACCCGACTGATCACCGAGGGCGTCGAGGTGCTGCAGGCCGCCCTCGCCCGCGATCGCCTGGGCGAGTTCCAGGCCCAGGCGGCCGTCGCCGCGCTCCACGCCGACGCCCGTACGGCCGAGGAGACCGACTGGGTGCAGATCGTCGAGTGGTACGACGAACTGCTGCGTCTCACCGACAACCCGGTGGCCCGGCTCAACCGTGCCGTCGCGGTGGGCGAGGCCGACGGCCCGCGGGCCGGCCTCGCCGCGCTGGAGGGCCTCGACCCGTCCCTGCCACGGCACGCCGCCGTCGCGGCCCACCTGCACGAGCGGGACGGTGACGCGGTGACCGCGGCACGCCTCTACGCCCAGGCCGCCCGGTCCGCGCCCAACCTCCCGGAGCGCGACCACCTCACCCGGCAGGCGGCCCGGCTCAACGCGCGGCTGCGCGGTTGACCGGCGGGTCCTGTCCTCGAAGATCGCCCGGACAGACCGAGGGGGCGTCTTGCCGATCTTGCCGGGCTCGCGGTGTCCTGCGACGCCGTCTCCGGCGTTGTCGTCGGTCGTCATGGCTCCGCCATGCCTCTCTCCTCCGCCTTGGATCCGAAGCCCCAGGACACCGCTCACTGACCCGGCCTGATCGGCAAGACACCCCCTAGTCGACGCGATGGGCGCCGTGGCGGACTTCCCGGAGGGTGACCTTCGACGGAAGGAGGTCAAGGCCGGCCGAGTCCCGTGCCCGTGCGAGCGTTTCACGGCTGAGTCGTACCAGGGTCCGCTCGGGTTGCGCGTGAGGCTCCAGTCGCAGCCGCACTCGCGCGACGGGGGCAGTGCGGCTGCCCCTGAGCCGGACGTCGGCCCGCGAGACGCCGTCCAGGGCCTGCGCCTCCTCCTCGATCGCATCCTCCAGGGCGCGGCCGTCGAGTTGGGCCGCTGCACCGTCTCCGGTGTCGATGAGGACGTGGTCCAGCCGGTCTTTGCGCAGTTGCGCGACAAGCCAGCCCAGGAAGAGCAGCAACAGTACGGCGAGCGCCGCGATGACGGCCGGCCACCACCAGTCTTCCTCCCGCCAGCGGGTGCGCCCTTCGACGCCCAGCACGACGTCGGCCGGGCCGCGGAAGGGCCACCAGCCGGGCACGTCGAAATCCCAGTGGCGCTGCAGATCCAGGCCGCCCAGCAGCACGCCGCCGCCCAGGGCGAACAGCCCGAGGCCGAGCAGGCCCAGCAGGACCCGGTTCACCGTCTTGAGCATCGGGATCGACCTCACCGTTTCTTCGGGCGGCGGACGCGCACGGACAGCGTGGGCTGCCGGGCGAGACCCAGGGTCGTCACGGCTTCGCCCAGCGCGGCATCGAGGTCCGCGCGTACCTGGTCGAGATCACGGAAATGCACCTGCGCCTGGGCTTTGACCTTCCGGCGCCCCACATCGACCCGAGCCGACTGGACGCCGGACACCCGCATGGCTCGGTCACGCAGGAGCAGGGCGGCCGCGCGGCGGTCGAGGCCGGCGTGGACCTCCCCCGTTCCTTCGGTGTCGGGAAGCCTGCGCATGGGAAGCAGCCTGCGCAGCCCTGGCGTCACCGCCAGCAGGAACAGCCACAGTCCGAGGGCCATGGCCACCGCGGCTCCGACGATCACCCAGACGTCGTCCAAGGGCCGTGTGGCCAGCTCATCGGCGAGCTGCCGTCGCCAGGCCATCCCGGGTTGGCCGGCCCGCACCGACACCACGTCGTAGAGGAGCAGGCCCGTGGCTGCGACGGACACCAGGGCCACGATGATCGCGGGGATGCGCCGCGAGGACCAGAAGCGGCGCGGTGACCTGCCCGATTCCCGGCTGGGCTGTGCCGTGCCGGGGTCTTGTTCCGCCGTGGAGGAAGTCGGCTCTTCCGGATCGGGGGGAAGGGCGCTGTCGCCGTTCGGCTGCGTGTTCGCGCTCATGTCACCCGCTCCAGGTCTCCATGCCGCGAGTGAACCGAGTGCAGCCCCTCGACCGACACCACGAGGTGGGACACGTCCATGCCGGCCCATGCCGCGAGCCGTTCGGCGACCTCTCGGCGCACCGCAGCGCACTGAGCCCCGATGTCCGACGGATAGCCCAGCTCCACGGCGATCCGCGCCCGGACCTCGCCGAGCATCGGCCGACTCTCGGCAGGATCGCCTTCCCGCCCCTCCCCGTTCCGCTCCGGTGCCCGCCGTACGGACGCCGTCACGTGGGGCGTCCGGCGACCGGGAGGCACCTGGCCGGCCGACTCGGTGAACCGACTCAGCGCCTCGCGCGCCACCTGGGCGGCGATCTTCGCGACGACCCGGTCGGACACCGTGGTCGCTCCCCGCTCCCCGCGGGGGACGGCCGGGCGCCGATCGGCTTGCCTGGTCACTGCCGCCAGTCTCTCCGAGCCCGGCGCTGGTCATCGCGAATCCGTTCCTGGTCGTCCCGGCGGCGGACGAAGTAACCCGGTTCGAGATCACCCTCCGCCAGCAGTCCGACCACAAGTCCGACGGCACCCAGCGCCAGCACCAGCAGGAAGGCCCAGAAGCCACCGAAGTACGCGGCGAAACCCAGTGCCATTCCGGCGATCAGACCCACCACGGCTCTGCTCATCACGCGCTCCTTCACTCAGTCGCCGGGCTACTGCAGCCGCTGCCGCCCATCCCCTTCGTCCTCTTCGTCCTCCTCGTCGGGCAGTTTCACATCACTGACCGTGATGTTGACTTCCACGACCTCTCGCCCGGCCAACCGCTCCACTGCGGAGATCACGTTCTCCCGTACGGCACCGGCCACGTCCGTGATGGAGACGCCGTAGTCGACGACGATCTCCAGATCGATGGCCGCCTGCACCTCTCCCACCTCGACGCTGACCCCGCGGGTGACGGACTTGCCGCTACCGGCGCCGGGCATCCGCTCCCGCATGGACCCCATCGAGCGCGAGAATCCGCTGCCCAGAGCATGAACGCCGGGCACGTCCCGCGCCGCGATTCCGGCGATCTTCTCCACCACTACATCGGCGATGGTCGTCCGGCCACGAGAGCCGGGCGCGCCACCATGCTTGACGCCGGAGTTCTCACTCATCAGGCCATTCCTCCCTGAAGGGGTACACCTGGCAATCTTGGCTTTATCCTAATTTTATAGCTCTTTTTGGGTGAAATGGGACCGCGCGCCGAGGCGGCCGGACGGGCGCCACGAGCGTTCCGGCGCGGCTCCAGGAACGAGCGTGGGAGAGGGTGGACCGGTGAAGACCGAGGCGTGGACGCGGGCCGTACGCGGCCAGCTCGACCTGGGCCGACTGCTCCCGCTCGGAGGGCCCGACGACGGGACATGGATCACCGAGCAAGCGGCCGTCCGGGCCCTCTGGCCTACGGCCGGCGACATTCCCGGGGTCAGACTGGGTCGCATGCGCATCGGAGCGGCACCGCGCGAGCCCGTGGCCGAACCGGCCGTCCGCCCGCCGGCCAGCGCACTACCGCCGGGCCCGCTCAGGATCGAGGCCGCCTTCACCGCATCCCTGACGCAACCGGTACAGCAGGCCGCCGAACAGTTGAGGACGACGCTGCTCGACGGGGCCGCTGAACGGCTCGGCCTGACCGCCGTGGCAGTCGACCTGAGCCTCACCGATCTCCACGAAGGCCCGGAGGAGCCCCCGTCGAAAGCCCCGCCCGCGCGAAGCTCTGCCTCCTCGGCCGAAAGAGAACCCCTGCGGGGGCCTGGCGGGAAGCTGGCCGACGTCGCGTCGGCCGTGCCGGGCGTCGCCCGCCTCACGGCCCCGCTGGGAGGCCGCCCGGTCAGGGTGGAGGAACAGGACGATCCGCCGGGCCGGCACGTGCAGATCCAGCTCGCCGTAGCGCCCGGACACCATCCCCTGGAAGTCGCCCGTGCCGTCCGGACGGCCGTGACCGCCGTACCCACCGGTGACACCCGCGGGCCGGCGACCGTGGCCGTCCTCGTCACAGAAGTCGCCGCCTGAGGACTGTCCTGCGGTCCGCGCGGTCGTGCGCCCCCCGGAGACCGGGCGCAGCCGGATCGGCAGGGCCCGGTAGGTCGTGTTGCCCCGTCGATCGGCGTTGATCGCCGCACACTGAAGTTCTTCAGCGCGGCACGTCGAGGAGTGGAGTCCAGATGGCGAGCGAGCCGGTTCTGTTGTTCGACGGGGACTGCGGTTTCTGTGGCAGAACAGTCGAGATGGTTCGGCGCATCATCCAGCCGCGTGTGCAATTCGTCCCCTGGCAGTACGCCGACCTCGCCGCCTTGGACGTCACCGAAGCCAGAGCCGACCGCGAGGTCCTCTGGATCAGTCCTGCCGGCGGCAAGGTCCACGGTGGACCACGCGCCCTGTCCGCAGTGCTGATGTGCGGACGAAGGCGCTGGTGGTGGCTCGGCTTTGCTCTTCGGGTGCCGCCTGTCAACTGGATGGCACTGGGTGTCTACCGGGTAGTCGCGAGGAACCGCCATCGCATGCCGGGCGGCACAGCCACCTGCTCTCTTCCCGCCCACATGCGAGGGAACCCGGACCGCTGACCTCTACTCCGCCGAGGGCTGCGGCGGCACCGCAGCGGGCGCTGTCCCGACCGGGGCTTTCGCTCCCACGCCCCCCGCGCGCTGGAAAGTACGCCGTCCCAGCCTTCCCAGGGCTCGGTAGAAGCGGTCCGGCAGGAACGCGGCATCCGCGACGATCATCGCGCCGGAGAAGAGTGGCAGTCCCATGAGCACCGCGATATTCACGTGCATGCCCAACAGAAGGATCAGCACGGGGTATTTGATCCTGCCGAACAGGACGAACGGAAAGGCGACCTGCACCAGCACCGTCAGATAGCCGACGACGGCGATCAGCAGGTGCTGGCCGGCGACCACCTGAGACAGCTCGGGCCAGGGCCGGAACAGGTCGATGTTCAGGACGTAGTGGAGGGCGGTGCCATCTCCCCACCTGGGACCCTGGACCTTGTACAGGCCCGCGCATCCGTAGAGGAAGCAGACCTGGGCGGCGATGACGAACATCCCGCAGTTGTGCATCACCGTGGTCAAGACGACGCGGGCGTCCCCGAGATGGTGCCGGAGACGGCCGCCCCGCGGGTCTGACGTTTCGCCCGCCGACGCCTGGAGCCGGGCCCTGCGGGCGTCGAGGGACCAGCGCCGGCCGCACGCGGTGAACACCAGGTACACAGCCATGAGGACCATGAGATTGTCCCCGCCGTCCGCCATGAAGAGCGCCCTGGCGTGGAAGGACACCACCACGACCGCGAACAGCACGGACATCGCCCGCGTCCGCCAGCCCAGCAGGAACAGCGCACACGTGACCAGGGCCACGGCGTAGCAGACCTCGAAGTACACCCGGCTGTCGGACAGGGTGAGAATGCTGGCCCACCCGCTCTGGTCGAACAGCTGCCTGGCCAGCGTGGGCGTCCACGGTGACCCCGGGCCCCACATCTCGTCGCGGTGTGGGAACTCGCGGAGCAGGAAGACGAGATAGAGCAGCCCGTACCCGATGCGCAGCACGGCCGCCGCATACAGAGACACCGGCCGCTCGGTCAGGAGGACGAGGAACGCGTGGACCCGGCCGAGTACGCGCTGGGTCACGAGCACAGCGGCCCGCTCGGTGGTACGACCCGACGCTTTCGGCGCCGCGACCGGCTCTTGCTCAGTTCGTTGCATGCGAGGCCACCTTCCACCAGGGCAGATACCGGGTTTCGGCCCGCGTCGGTGTCGCCGCGGCCGGGCGGGATGCAGCCGCTGCGTCGGGCGCGGCGATGGGCCGCGAGATCACCCGCAGCTGGATGGAGTCGAAGGTGCCGCCGTGCTGGGCGGCGACGCGCTCTGCTGCGATGTTGCGCAGGTACTTCTCGATCATCAGAGCCCGCTCCGAGCGCGGCTTGTTGTCGCTGCCGTGCGTCTTGAGGTACGAATTCCAGGCCTGGCGCAGCATGTTCTGTGCCGTGTGGCTCGGGAAGACGTTGTGTTTGACGGCGGAGTCGTCCGCGGCGGTCAGATCGATCCAGCCACTCACCCGTGCGGTGCCGTCCGGTGCCGTCTGCTTGACCCTCGCCGAGATCTGCCGGTTGACGGACTGGGGATTCGGGGCGAAGAGCCGCCAGTTCTGCTCGAACACGGGCCGGACCCACGCGTTGACCTGCCGGCTGTACGCCCTCGAAATGGCATTCGGAGGCGCCACGTACAGAAACACCAGGAGTACGTGGACCAGGGTCACCGCCAGGCACAGGGCCACCGCGGCTCCTGTGGCAGCGCTCAACGGGCGGGGTGGCCCTGAGTTCTCACGGGTGCCACCCGGCCCCCCGCCGCCGTCCTGCGCTGCCGGCTCAGCGCCGGTCCGCTGCGGATACTTCACGTTTGTCGACTCAGCACCGCTCAGCACGGCCCCACCCGGTCCTTCCCATCCTGACTGTTCGCACCTGCTGCTCCCGCTTCCGCAGGCGGCGCGCGACGGAACTTGATGACGATCCGCCGCGCACCACCCGTCTCACACTCGGCGCGGAACGTGCGCCTCGTGCACGTTGTGCCTATCCGGCCTGTTGCGCCGGCCGGACTGCTACGGCTTGTGGTGGCCGGGCTTCCCCGGCTTCGCGGGGGAGTCGCAGGCGCAGTCGCCGTATCCGCCCGTGCCGTAGCCGGTGTCGTGGCCGCCCGTGTCGTGCCCGCCGGTGTCGTGCCCGCCCGTGGCGGCGTCGCCGGTGGCGGCGTCGCCCGTGGTCGCGGCGTCGCCCGTGGTCGCGGCGTCGCCGGTGGTGGCAGCGTCACCCGTGGTGGCGGCGTCACCCGTGGTTGCGGCGTCGCCGGTGGTGGCGGCGTCGCCGGTGGTCGTGGTGGTGGCGGCGTCGCCGGTGGTCGTGGTGGTGGCGGCGTCGCCCGTCGCGGCGTCGCCCGTGGTCGTGGTGGTGGCGGCGTCGCCCGTGGTCGTGGTGGTGGTGTTCTCACACACCGGCCTGGTGATCACGTTGTTGTTCAGCGTCACGGCCGCGGTGCGGGCCAGCACACGGCCCTGGATCGTCGCCCCACTGTTGACAGTGATCGAGGTGAGCGCCATGAGGGTGCCCACGAAGGTTGAACCGGACCCCAGCGTCGCCGATTCGTCGGTCACCCAGAACACGTTGCACGCCTGGGCGCCGTTCTGGAGGACGATGCTGCTCCCGGTTGCCGTGGTCAGTCCCGCGGGAACCTTGAACACCCAGACCGCGTCAGGATTGTTCTGGGCGTCCAGAGTCCAGGTCCCGTTGACCAGGAGGCCGGATTCGACGGCGTAGGTACCCGGGGCCAGCGTGGGAGTCACGGGTGCCGGGGAAAGGTTGAATTCCGTGGGCTGACCGAAGGCGTTGTCGTACGCCGTGCCAAGATCGGCCTTCGCTCCTGCGGCTGCCGCGCCTGCATAGATCGTCCCGCCCACCACCGTTCCGGGCGGGAAGCCCGTAACGGCGGTACCCGGAGATACACCGACATCGCCGGTGACCACAGAATTACCTTCGTTGGTGACCGTCGAACCGGCCAGTACCGCGAAGCTTGCCGCGGTACCCAACGGGACCGCAGTTGCCGCATTTGCTCGTGTGGGAGTCACTGCGACGACGGCAACAGCGACCAGCAGGGTGAGTACCCCCGCGATCTAGGCCGTCATTGTGCGCCGTTGTGGCGCATCGGGAATGTTCAGTGTCATCAAGGAGCCAACTCCTGTATGGGGTGGTGGCGTCCGGCGTTCCTCGTCGAAGGGAATCGCCTCTTGTGTCGGCGGCACCTTACGCAGGCCCTGATCTCGGCGATGCCTCGGTCGATCCATGTCGACGGAATCAACCGATACGGATCAAGGAACGTACGATAATGGTGAGCCGACTGGCCGCCCCGGCTGTGTGATGATTCGCCGCCGATGCAGTTAATCCCTCCCGTCGCACCTCTAATATGCAGACGTTCTGCGCCGAAACTCGGCGGCACGTTCTCGGCACTTTTGAATCCGTCCACAACGAAGCGAGAAATCTCAGCGCACGGAATTAACGATTCTTCCGCCAAGTGAATGTCGGCCTACCTGGAGTGGGGTCGACGAAGCCGTGCCCCGGCCTGGTGGCGCCGGAAGTGCACCAGCGGGCAGACGCTCGATGAGGCGGTGCCGGGTACGGGCTGCGGTCCTGGACCGGATCCTTGCGGGCAGGACCACGATCCACTTGTGTGCGATTGATCCGCCGAGCGTGGCGGCGCGCCCGGAGGGATGCGCTCACCCCGTACGAGTCCGGGTCTCCTGTCGGGCGCCGGTTCGACGACCGCCGGCACACCTGCCTGACGCACCGGCTCAACGCCGGCGTCCCGGCCGCGACCGTGGCGGAGTGGGCGGGCGACGGCGTCCCCCGTCGGCGGATCGAGGGGGCGGGGGAGCTGCCGGACCCGGCCGCGCCGGGCGGGCTGAGGAATTTCTCCGCGTACGCTCCGCGGCCACCTGCGGAAACCCGGTGCCGGCCGGCCACCGCCGGACGCACCCCGGCCCCGCCAGGGGCGCCTCCGGCCCCGTACGGATCACCGGACACTGCCCCTGACCAGCAAAAAGACCCTCCCGAAGGAGGGTCCCGATCTTGCGCCCCCGGCAGGACTCGAACCTGCGGCCAAGTGCTTAGAAGGCACCTGCTCTATCCACTGAGCTACGGGGGCCGGTTGGTGGCCGGGCGGCCGCAGCCCCCTGGTGGGTGGGGTGTGGCCTTGCCGGGACAAGGATAGGGCTCTGCTCACCTTGGCCCGGTTGCTTCACCTGCGTGGCACGATGTGGAGGTTCGGTGAAGCGGAACGATAATCGCAGGCAGGTGCGATTCTCGCAGCGCTTTTTGCGCCACTCGGCCCGGGTGTTGTGCACTCGTTATGCCTGAGTCTCGCGTCATCAGCCGTTCGGTCGGCGCGTAAGACCGCTATACGCTTCAAAATGGCTCCAAAATTGGGCATTCTTCGCATGTGGTGACCTTGGACGAACGGCCTCAGCTGATCGACGCACTCTCCGCCCTGCGCGACTGTGTCGCCGCCGTGCGTCTACCCCTCCCTCTCCCAGGCGCTCCACGCGCCCGCCAGACCAGGGTCGAGCTGCTCGCCCAGCTCGACGACTACCTGGTCCCCCGGCTCAAGGATCCCGACGCCCCGCTCCTCGCCGTCGTCGGCGGGTCCACCGGGGCCGGGAAGTCCACCCTCGTCAACTCCCTTGTGGGGCGGCGCGTCAGCGAGGCGGGGGTGCTCCGGCCCACCACGCGCACCCCCGTGCTGGTCTGCCACCCCGACGACCACCACTGGTTCGCCGGTCTGCGGGTCCTGCCGCAGCTCACCCGCGTCTGGCTGCCCCAGCAGGACGACGACGCGGCCGAGGAGCCCCCGGAGGACAACGCGCTGCGCGTCGAGACCTCCTCCGCCCTGCCCCGCGGCCTCGCGCTGCTCGACGCGCCGGACATCGACTCACTCGTCGTCGAGAACCGGCTGCTCGCCGCCGAGTTGATGTGCGCCGCCGACATCTGGGTGATGGTGACGACCGCCTCGCGGTACGCCGACGCGGTGCCCTGGCATCTGCTCCGTACCGCCAAGGAGTACGACGCCTCCCTCGTCACCGTCCTCGACCGGGTGCCCCATCAGGTCATCGGGGAGGTCTCCCGCCAGTACGAGGCACTCCTCGACAAGGCCGGCCTCGGGGAGGTGCCCCGGTTCACCATCCCCGAGCTGCCGGAGTCGGCCGGCGGCGGCAGCGGCCTGCTGCCCGACACCGCCGTCGCCCCGCTGCGCGCCTGGCTCGCCCACCGGGCCCTGGACCCCGCCGCCCGCCAGCAGGCCGTCGGCCGCACCGCGGCCGGGGTCATCGACTCCCTCGACTCCCGCCTGCCCGAACTCGCCGGCGCGGTCGCCGCCCAGTACGCCGCCGCCGTACGGCTCGGCGGCGCGGTCGAGGCCGCGTACCAGGACCAGGCCGAGCGCGTACGGAAGCAGCTCCGCCGCGGTTCCGTCCTCGCGGGCGACGCCCGGACCCGCTGGCGCGGCTATCCCCGGGACAGCTCCGCCGACGAGCTCCTCGACGCCCTCGTCGAATCACTCGGCGCCCTGGTGCAGTGCGCGGTCGCCGCGGCCGAGGAGCGGGTACGGGACGCCTGGCGGCGCGAGCCCGCCGCGGGTGCCCTCGGCGCCCACCCCGGCCACTCCGGACCCGCCGCGTCGGACCGTGAGGCGGGGGAGCGGATCGGCATCGCCGTACGGCGCTGGCGCCGGGTCCTCGAAGAGCTGGTGGAGGACGAGCTGCGCACCACCGACCGCACCGTTCCCGCACGTACCGTCGCCCCCGACGCGGACACCGTCGTCGCCCTGCTCGCCGCCGCGCTCCTGGGCGGCCGCCGCACCCGCGCCGCCGGCGAACGGCTCGCCGAGCTCCTCGGCGCGCAGACCGCCCTGCGCCTGCGCGACAAGGGCGGCGAGCTCGTCGTCGCGTGCGTCGACGGCGCCCTGCACGCCGAACGCGACCTGCGCATCGCTCCACTGGAAGCCCTCGACGTGACCCCCGAGCCGCAGGCGGCGCTGATCGCCGCGCTCTCCGTACTGCAGAAGGAGAAGTGAGGACCGGTGAGCAGCAGCACGGTGGACGACCGCTGGGACGACGGGCTGATCGCACGGCGGGCGGCCGAACGGGCCGGTCATCCGCTCCTTCCCCACGAGACGGAGCGTGACGCCGACGCGCCGGAGGACAACCTGCCGGCCCTCGGCGGCACGTACGGCGGCCCCCTGCGGGCCCGTCTCGACGCCCTGCACGAGCTCGTGGGCCTCTCCCGCACCCGGCTGGAGACCGACACCCTCGCCGAGGCCGGCCGGGTGCTCGACGAGGCGGCCGCCCGCCAGCGGCTGTCCTCGCGGCACACGGTCGTCGCCATCGCGGGCGCCACGGGCAGCGGCAAGTCGACCCTCTTCAACGCCCTCGCCGGCGTCCCGGTGTCCGAGACCGGCCTGCGCCGCCCGACCACCTCCGCGCCCATCGCACTCAGTTGGTCGGAGGGGTCGGCGGGGCTCCTGGACCGGCTCGCGGTCCCCGGCCGGCTGCGCCGCCGGCCGCTCGCGGGCGGTGCCGGTGACGAGGAGCTGCAGGGGCTCGTCCTGATCGACCTGCCCGACCACGATTCGGCCGTCACGGCCCACCGGGACCAGGTCGACCGGGTGCTCGGCCTGGTCGACGCCGTGATCTGGGTCGTCGATCCGGAGAAGTACGCCGACGCCGCCCTGCACGAGCGCTACCTGCGGCCGCTCGCGGGCCACGCCGAGGTCACCTTCGTCGTCCTCAACCAGATCGACCGGCTGGGCACCGAGGCGGCCGACCTGGTCCTGGACGACCTGCGCCGCCTCCTCGACGAGGACGGCATGGCGCTCGGCGAGCACGGCGAGCCCGGCGCGACCGTCCTGGCCCTCTCCGCCCTCACCGGGGAGGGGGTCGGCGACCTGCGCGAACTCCTCGGCCGCTTCGTCCAGGAGCGCACCGCGCCCGCCCGGCGGCTGTCGGCCGACGTCGACGCCGCGGCGGCACGGCTCCGCTCGGTGTACGTCGCCGACGGCCAGACCGGCCTGGGGGAGCGGGCGCGGGAGGACTTCGCCGCCCGGCTCGCGGTCGCGGTGGGCGCCTCTGCGGCCGGCGAGGCCGCCGAACGCGTCTGGCGCCGCAACGCCATCCGCGCCTGCGGCACGCCCTGGCTCCGGTTGTACCGCTGGTACGAGCGGGTGCGCGAGCACGGCAGCGCCGTGCCGCCTCCCGAGACACCGGCCGAGGAGGAGTTGACGGCACGTCAGCGGGTGGAGCAGGCGGTACGGATCGTGGCCGACGAGGCCTCACGCGGGCTGCCGGTGCCCTGGGCGCTGGCGGTCCGCGAGGCGGCCGTGCGCGGAGCCGCGGGTCTGCCCGAGGCGCTGGACGAGCTGACGGCGAGCGTCGGGGACCCGGCCGCGCGTCCGCCCCGGCCCGCCTGGTGGCCGGCCGCCGTGCTGGCGCAGGTGCTGATGACGTTCCTGCAGCTCTTCGGCGCGCTGTGGCTGGTCGGACAGATCGTCGGGGTCGTCGAGCCCGGGCTGCTGCCGCCCGTGCTGATCATGGTCGGCGGGATCGTCGGCGGGCCGCTGGTGGAGTGGGCGTGCGCGGCGGCGGTCAAGGGCCCGGCCCGGCGCTACGGGCAGGAGGCCGAGCGCAAGCTGCGGGAGGCGGCCGGCGGCTGCGGGCGGGCACGGGTGCTGGACCCGATCTCGGCCGAGCTGATGCGCTACCGGGAGGTGCGCGAGCAGTACGTGACGGTGTCGGGGACGCGGGCGGGCGCCCGGATCACCGCCGGTTCGCGGCTGGGGGCGACCCGCCGGGGGGCGCGCCTGAGGTGACGGCCCGACCCTGCGCAGGAGGTCCCCGCGCAGGGCTCGTTGCCGGGTCCATCCCCCGGAAGCGTGACGAGTCTGTCCACAAGTTGCTGGTTGTGCACAGCCGGCAGCAGCTTTCTCGCGACGGGTCCAGCATGGGGACAGCCGTGGGGGCGACGGGGTCCGGGGCGGCAGGGACACGGGGGAGGGGTCGTGAACGACACGATGGTCACGCTCGTCGGGAACGTGGCGACGGCGGTCGAGTACCGGGACACCGCTGCGGGCGGAGTGGCGAGGTTCCGCTTCGCGGTCACGGCGCGTCGCTGGGACCGGGAGCGGGGCACCTGGTCCGACGGACACACCAGCTTCTACACGGTCTTCGCCTGGCGGACCCTCGGCGCGCATCTCGCGGCGTCGGTCTCCGTCGGCGAACCTCTGCTGGTGCACGGCCGGCTGAAGGTGCGTGAGGAGGAGCGGGAGGGCCGGCGCCGCGTGTTCGTGGACGTCGAGGCGATGGCGGCGGGCCACGATCTGACGCGCGGCACGGCGGCGTTCAGACGGACGGTGACGGCCGAACCGCGGGCGAGGGAACGAGGAGAGGGCATCGTCCCCGCCTCGCCGGTCCGGCCGGACCGGGAACCACAGACCCTGGAAGCCGTCCCCTGAGCCCGAGTTGTCGGCGATTTGTCGATACGTTGACCTGCGATCTCGGGGTAACAGGCCCTTCTGATAACGATTATGAGTCGGAATGGTTATCAGACCGTACGAACGGGCACTCGGGCCTCCCCCATCCCTAGGATTCCCGGATACTCATGCGTCACTTGAGTAATCGGGTCTGTGAGTCTGCGGCGAAGCGCTCCCCCCACGTGTCTCGACCATGACGCGGAGCAGCTCGCCCGGAGGGGAAATCCATGTTTTCTGTTCGGAGGCGCGGCCTTGCCCGCCTTGCCGCTGCGACCGCCGTCACCGGCCTCGTCGCGGCCGGTGCGATAGCCGTCGCTGGACCGGCGGTGGCCGACGAGGCCCCGCAGGGCACCGGGGGCGCCACGGCCACGCTCGGTGACCTGAAGATCTATGACACGGTCAAGATCAAGGGTCGCGAGAAGGGCATCTCGGCCGGACTCTTCGAAATGAAGGTCACGCCGGGTGGGACGATCCAGACCTACTGCATCGACCTGTACACCGGCGCCAAGACGGGCGAGGAGTACAAGGAGGTCGGCTGGGACCAGTCCTCCCTGCACGACAACGAGGACGCCGGCAAGATCCGCTGGATCCTGCAGAACTCCTACCCGCAGGTGAACGACCTGGCCGCACTGGCCAGCAAGGTCGGCGCCAAGAAGCTGACCGAGAAGACCGCCGCCGCCGCCACGCAGGCCGCGATCTGGCACTTCTCGGACGACGTCGAGGCCATGCCGGTCAACAAGGACGCCAAGAAGCTGACGGAGTACCTGGAGAAGGAGGCGAAGAACCTGGAGGAGCCGAAGGCGTCCCTCAGCCTGAGCCCCTCCTCGGTCGCCGGCAAGGCCGGTGAGCGCCTCGGCCCGATCACGGTCAGCACCAACGCGGAGAAGGCCTCGGTCTCCCTCGCCCCGGGTGCCGCGGCCGGCGTGAAGATCGTCGACAAGGACGGCAAGGTCGTCACCGAGGCCGCCAACGGCGCGCAGCTCTTCCTCGACGTCCCGGCCGGCACCGCCGACGGCGCCGCCGAGATCGACGTGAAGGCCGACACCACGGTCCCGATCGGCCGCGCGTTCGTCAGCACCCGCGTCAAGAGCCAGACCCTGATCCTGGCCGGCACCAGCACCTCCACCGTCTCCGCCAAGGCCTCCGCGACCTGGGCGAAGAAGGGCCCGATCCCGGCCGTCTCGGCCGAGAAGAACTGCGCCAAGGGCGGCCTGGACATCACGGCCTCCAACGAGGGTGACGAGGACTTCTCCTTCGAGCTGCAGGGCAAGAAGTACACGATCGCCGCCGGCAAGTCGGAGACCGTGACGATCCCGGTCGCCGAGGACCAGGCGTACGACTTCACGATCACCGGCCCGAACGGCTTCGAGAAGAACTTCAAGGGCGTTCTGGACTGCAAGACGGCCACCCCCGGCCCGCTGCCGTCCGAGACCCCCTCGACGTCTCCCTCCCCGGCCACGGCCGGCGGCTCCACCACGGGCAACACCACCGGTGGCGACCTCGCCGAGACCGGTAGCTCCAACGCCACCCCGATGATCGCCGGCATCGCCGTCGTCCTCGTGGTGCTCGGTGGCGGCGCGGTGTTCTTCCTCCGCCGCAAGAAGGCCATGGGCCAGTAGTACCCCGCTGAACGGCAGGTGACGGGGGTTCGGCCCCCGTCACCGACGGCCCCGGTGCGCATCACGCGCACCGGGGCCGTCGCCGTTTCCGGACCGGGGCGGGCCGTGCCGCCACCGGCGCGGGCCGGGGTGGTGGGGCCTGGGCGCGGCCGGCCGTCGTGGGCGACGACCGGGGACAGGTCCTACGTCACCGAAGTCAGGCTCGCGTAGACGACGGTGTTGGCCTGGTAGCCGGTCTTCGCGGACCAGGTCCCGCCGCACGTGATCAGGCGCAGCTCCGGGCCGCCGGACCCGCCGTAGACCTTCTTGTCGGGGAAGCGGTTCTTCGCGTAGACCTCCACCGCGTCGACCGTGAAGCGGGCCGTGCGCCCGTCCTTGCGTACGACCGAGACCTGTGCGCCCGGTGTCAGGGCGCCCAGCCGGTAGAAGACGGCCGGGCCCTTCGGGGTGTCCACGTGGCCGGTCACGACGGCCGTTCCCGCGGCGCCGGGTGACGTCCCGTCGGCGTACCACCCGGCCAGGTCGGGCTTCGTCAGGGGCGGCGGCAGCAGCCTGCCGGTCGCGTCCAGTCCCAACCCGGTCAGGGGAGCGTCGATCGCGACGGCGGGGATCACGACCCGCACCGGGTCGGACGGCGGCAACGGGTCCGGGAGGAGCCGCGGGGCGGCCGGGGGAGCCGGCCGCGCGGCCGGGCGGGTCTGCGTCGCCGTGGGCTGCGGAGGCTCGGTCCCGCGCAGCGCGTTGGCCAGCAGCAGGGAGCCGAGGAGCCCGGTCCAGGCGAGCGTCTTGAACGAGGGGACACGGCGCGGCGCGGTGCCGCCACGGCGCTTTCTGCGGCCTCTTTCCATCGTGGTGGCGCCTTTGCTCGACGGCGGGCACGAGGCCCGCGGGGACACCGGCCTCCGGCGTCCGCCCGGGGGACGGGACACCGGAGGCCGGTCGGCGGACGAGCCGTCAGGCCGCGATGCCGGAGCCCGCGGACCGCCGGCGCATGCGGATCACCCCGCCGGTCACCGCTCCGGCAAGCAGCAGGCCGCCCAGGGCGAGCTGCGTCCCCTTCGAGGCGTCCCCGCCGAAGCCGGCGTCGACGGCCCCGTTGGGACGGCCGGAGATCTGGTACGTGGCGGTCAGCTTGATGCGCGGCGGGCACTTGAGCGTCACGGTGTCGGTCCC
This sequence comes from Streptomyces sp. JL2001, assembly GCF_050917515.1. NCBI lineage: Bacteria > Bacillati > Actinomycetota > Actinomycetes > Kitasatosporales > Streptomycetaceae > Streptomyces > Streptomyces sp. JL2001. Next base: position 5,039,536 of record NZ_CP169421.1, read on the forward strand.
CGAGGGGGCGTCGGCCGGCAGCGTGAACTCGCCCACCAGCACGCCCTTCCGGTCACCGGCGAAGAGGTGGAACTTCCCGCCCGCCTCCGATTCGCCCTTGCCGTACGTCTCCTTGCCGCAGGCGGTGGTGCTGACGGTGACGGTGCTGCCGGGAGCGGCCTTGCGGGGGCTGATGCGGACGTCCCCGCTCCCCTCCCCCGCCGCGGCGACGGCGGCGGGGGCGGACAGGGCGAGGGCGCCCACGACCAGGGCGACCTGGAGACCGGTATGACGTGCGTGTGCGAGACGCATGCTTCTCTCCTTCTACGGAGCGTTCTCGGCCGGCCCGGGTGCGCGGCGCCTGTGCTGTGCTCCGAGCACGAGGCAATAACCGGCCCCCGGCCCTCGCAACGCGAGAGCCGGACGCCCGGGTCACCCGCTCGGCCGCAAGATCGTCTCCTCCGCCCTCGTCACCGCAGGTGGCGGTCGCGCCACACCCGCGCGGACCGCGCGACCCCGACGGGTACGAACGGGGTAGGGGCCGCCGCCGGACCGGGGGCGCGCCGGGGCCGCGGACCGGCCCCGACCGGGCGACCGGGAGCCGGCGGGACGGGGGAGCGCGCCTCGGTGATCGACGGGCCCGGCCGGGCGGTCACGGCCCCGGCCACCGGCCCGGCCGGGCGGTCACCGACCGCCAGGGGGCCCGGACGACCTGTTCCCGCCCGCTCCGGCGAGCGGCGCCGGGCCGCCCGCGGGCGGTACGAGAGGGGCAGAGGCGGTCCGCGGCGACCGGCAGTGACGGGGCGGCTACCGGGGTGACCGGAGAAGCCGCAGGTCAGGGGTCAGGGCAGGTACTGGTTCGCTCCCGGGGGTGGCGGTCAGGCAAGATGGGGTGTATCTGCCCACTCACTCTTTGCCGGACGGTTTCTCTTGGCTGAGTACATCTACACGATGCGCAAAACGCGCAAGGCGCACGGCGACAAGGTCATCCTCGATGACGTGACGCTGAGCTTCCTGCCCGGTGCGAAGATCGGTGTGGTCGGCCCTAACGGTGCCGGTAAGTCCACCGTCCTCAAGATCATGGCCGGGCTGGAGCAGCCGTCCAACGGCGACGCGTTCCTGTCCCCGGGCTTCACCGTCGGCATGCTCCTCCAGGAGCCCCCGCTCGACGAGTCGAAGACGGTCCTCGAGAACGTCCAGGACGGCGCCGCCGAGACCATGGGGAAGCTGAAGCGCTTCAACGAGGTCGCGGAGCTCATGGCGACCGACTACTCGGACGCGCTGATGGAGGAGATGGGCAAGCTCCAGGAGGACCTGGACCACGCCAACGCCTGGGACCTCGACGCGCAGCTCGAGCAGGCCATGGACGCCCTGGGCTGCCCGCCCGGCGACTGGGCCGTCACCAACCTCTCCGGCGGTGAGAAGCGCCGCGTCGCGCTCTGCAAGCTGCTCCTCGAGGCACCCGACCTGCTGCTCCTCGACGAGCCCACCAACCACCTGGACGCCGAGTCCGTGCAGTGGCTGGAGCAGCACCTCGCCAAGTACCCCGGCACCGTCGTCGCCGTCACCCACGACCGGTACTTCCTCGACAACGTCGCCGAGTGGATCCTCGAGCTCGACCGCGGTCGCGCCCACCCCTACGAGGGCAACTACTCCACCTACCTCGACACCAAGGCGACCCGCCTCAAGGTCGAGGGCCAGAAGGACGCCAAGCGTGCGAAGCGTCTGAAGGAGGAGCTGGAGTGGGTCCGCTCCAACGCCAAGGGCCGCCAGGCCAAGTCGAAGGCCCGTCTCGCCCGTTACGAGGAGATGGCGGCCGAGGCCGACAAGATGCGGAAGCTGGACTTCGAGGAGATCCAGATCCCGCCGGGCCCGCGTCTGGGCTCCATCGTCGTCGAGGTCGAGAACCTCTCGAAGGCCTTCGGCGAGAAGGTCCTCATCGACGACCTGTCCTTCACGCTGCCCCGTAACGGCATCGTCGGCGTCATCGGCCCGAACGGCGCCGGCAAGACCACGCTCTTCAAGATGCTCCAGGGTCTGGAGACCCCGGACAGCGGCAACATCAAGGTCGGCGAGACCGTCAAGATCTCGTACGTCGACCAGAGCCGCGCCAACATCGACCCGAAGAAGACGCTGTGGGCGGTCGTCTCCGACGAGCTGGACTACATCAACGTCGGCCACGTCGAGATGCCGTCCCGCGCCTACGTCTCCGCCTTCGGCTTCAAGGGCCCGGACCAGCAGAAGCCGGCCGGCGTCCTGTCGGGCGGTGAGCGCAACCGCCTCAACCTCGCGCTCACCCTCAAGCAGGGCGGCAACCTGCTGCTCCTCGACGAGCCGACCAACGACCTCGACGTCGAGACCCTCTCCTCGCTGGAGAACGCGCTCCTGGAGTTCCCGGGTGCGGCCGTGGTCGTCTCCCACGACCGCTGGTTCCTGGACCGGGTCGCCACGCACATCCTGGCGTACGAGGGCGACTCGAAGTGGTTCTGGTTCGAGGGCAACTTCGAGTCCTACGAGAAGAACAAGATCGAGCGTCTCGGCCCGGACGCGGCCCGTCCGCACCGTGCCACGTACAAGAAGCTGACCCGAGGCTGAGGTCTGTGACGAGGCACATCTACAGCTGCCCCCTGCGCTGGTCGGACATGGACGCCTTCGGGCACGTCAACAACGTCGTCTTCCTGCGGTACCTGGAAGAGGCGCGGATCGACTTCATGTTCCGGCTGGCGCCCGGGGACGGCTCTCCGTCCTTCTCGGGCGGGTCCGTCGTGGCCCGCCACGAGATCGACTACATACGGCCCCTGGTGCACCGGCACGAGCCGGTCACCATCGAGTCGTGGGTGACGAAGATGGGTGCGGCGTCGCTGACGATCGCGTACGAGATCAAGGACCCCGGGACGGTGTACGTCCGGGCCTCCACGGTCGTCGTGCCGTTCGACCTGGCCGCGCAGCGGCCGCGCCGCATCTCCGCCGAGGAGCGCATGTTCCTCGAGGAGTACATGGACGACGGGATGACGTCCGCCGCATGATCGCGCCGCTGCACTTCGACGACGCCAGGGAGGCGGCCGACCTCGCCGCCTTCCTGGGCCGGCTGCTCCGCTACGACCGGGCCGCCGCCGTCCGCCTCCAGGCGGGCGGCGGGGCGCTGGCCGTCTTCGGCAGGCCGCCGTCGTTCGAGGTGCTGGCCATCCGGACCGCGCGGCTCGTCGACGCGGTCGACCTGGACGTCACCGTTTCCGCCGGTGAACTCCTCGAAGGCATCGAGGAGTCGGCCGGCAAGGCCGTCGTCCCGGACGCCGTCACCGGACCGCCGTGGGCGGGGGTCCTGCCCCCGCGCGGCGGCTGGGAGCCGGTGGCCGGAGTGCCGGACGCGGCGGAGCTGCGGGCCGCGGTGGCCGCCGCCGTCGCCGAGTTCCGGGCGCGGGACGAGGAGCTGCCGCAGGAGCGGCGGACGCGGGCCGAGCGGGACCGCATCGGCCGCGAGATCTGGTCGCGGACGGTGGCGGGCACCGGCCTTCCGCTGCGAGGCGTCCACGCCGCGCAGTCGCTCGGCTTCCTGCCGCCCCTGCCGGACGTGCCCGTCGCGCTGCTCGCCGCCGGGCCCTGGCTCCGCCTGCGCACCCCCTACGGGTCGATCGCGCTCCGCACGGTCGCCCCGGCCCTCTCGGTCACCCCGACGGCCCGGCCGCACGGCCACTGACCGTCCGTTCCACCGAGCCCCGCTCCCCGTCCGTGGCACAGTGACGGGCATGACGATCACGCGCACCCCCGTCCTGGGCGTACGGGGCGCCCTCACCTCCGGCGAACTCGACGAGCTCTTCGCGGCCTCCTGGCCGGGACACCAGCCCACCGACTTCGCGCCCGTCCTCGCCCGCAGCCTCCTGTGGGTGACCGCGCGCCGCGGGGACAGGCTGGTGGGGTACGTGAACGTCGTCGGGGACGGCGGCGCGCACGCCTTCGTGCTGGACACGACCGTCCACCCCGACGAGCGGCGGCAGGGGCTCGGCGTCGCGCTCGTGCGGGCCGCCGCCGACGCCGCTCGCGAGGGCGGCGCGCACTGGCTGCACGTCGACTTCGAACCGCACCTCACCGCGTTCTACGAGCGGTGCGGCTTCCGGCCGACCAGCGCCGGACTGCTGGCCCTCGACGGCTGAGCGCCGCCGCGGATCCTCCCGCCCCGGCCCGCGTCACTCCCGCGCCTCCGGCGGGTGGCCGCGGCAGGCACCCGCCACCCCCGAGCCTGTGCCCCCTCCCCGGAGCGTCGACGTCCGGAGCCCCCCCCCGGAGCCCGCGCCGTCCTCAGCGTTCGGCTTCGTCCGGCCAGACCCCGATGTGGTCCTGCTCCAGTTCCAGCATCACGCGGTGCTCCATGCGCAACGCCTCCGTGTACTCCGCCGGCAACTGCAGCCGCCCCGCCCGGTCGAGCATCGCGTACTCCCGTGCCACCAGGGACTCCTGGCCCGCCTCGTCGACCTCCGTGCGGCGCAGCACCTCGGAGGACGTGCGGCCGTCGCGGATGGCGACCGTGCGGCGGACCTCGGAGGCGACCGTCTGGTCGTGGGTGACGATGACGATCGTCGTGCCCAGTTCCTCGTTCGCGCGCCGGAACGCCGCGAAGACCTGCTCGCCCGTCGCCGAGTCCAGCTCGCCCGTCGGCTCGTCCGCGAGCAGGACGGACGGCGAGTTGGCCAGGGCGACCGCGATCGCGACCCGCTGCTGCTGACCGCCGGACATCTGGAACGGGCGACGGTCCCGGCAGTCCGCGACCTCCAGCATGGTCAGCAGTTCCTCCGCCCGCTGCGTCTTCTTCGCGCGGCTCGACCGTCCCCGCAACTGCATCGGCAGCGCCACGTTCTGAGCGGCCGTCAGGTACGGCAGCAGGTTGCGCGCCGTCTGCTGCCAGACGAAGCCCACCACGTCCCGCCGGTAGCGCAGCCGGGCCTTCGCGTCCATCGCGAGCAGGTCGCAGCCCGCGACCTTGGCCGCGCCCGCCGTCGGTACGTCCAAGCCCGCCAGGATGTTCATCAGCGTCGACTTGCCGGAGCCGGAGGCGCCCACCAGGGCCATCAACTCGCCCTCCTTGACCAGGAGGTCGAGCCCCTGGAGTGCCTGCACCTCCACCCCGTCGGTGGTGAAGATGCGCACCAGCCGGTCGCAGGCGATCAGCGCGTCGTGGCCGTACGAGGGACGGTCGCGACGGGCCGTCGCCCGGCGCTCCAGCTCGGCCAGCGAGGTGTCGGTCGTCGTCATCGTGCGTCTCCTGCCCTGAGTTCCTTGATCGAGCCTCTGCGTGCCGCCCACGCCGCCTGCAGCAGCGCCGCCGCCCCCGTCAGCACCACGACGCCGACCGCGGGGAGGACCAGCGACCACGGGTCCGCGCGCAGGGGCGCGCTGTCGAGCGAGGCCAGCCCCGGTGTCGCCGAGAGGGCGAGCCGGACCAGGTCCACGCCCGGGGCGAGCAGCAGGATCGTCGCCCAGCCGACCAGCGTCCCGCCGACCGCCGCCAGCAGGGTCTGGGGAAGCGCCTCCAGTCCCAGCAGCCGTCGGCCCTGCCCGCGGGTCAGGCCCATCGTCCGCAGCCGGGCCAGCAGCGTGGCCCGCTCGGGCGAGGACTGCAGCAGCGAGAGGAGCACGGCGAGGACGGCGTAGCCGGCGCCCGCTCCGATCGCCGTCAGGTAGATCAGCTCGGCGCCGGTCTGCATCGGCGAGTCCACGTACGTGGCGAGCCGCTCCGTGCGCAGGACGACAGCGAAGTCGCGGGACTTCGCCGCCACCGCGGCCCGCAGCGCCCTGCCGTCCGCGGACGGGCCGGTGGCCAGCAGCGTGGTGTTCGCCCGGTGGGTCAGGTCCGCCCCGTTGACGAGCAGGAAGTCGGCGCCGGACAGGGCCGGAGTGGCGGCCCGTACGGCGACGATCCGGACCCGGAACTCGCCGGCCGCCGTCACCATGTCCCGCGGCTCCGTGCCCAGTCGCGCCGCGACGGCGGGCGAGGCGACGGCGGGCAGGACCCGGGAGTGGTCGACCTTGCCGCCGGTGCCGGTGGACCCCAGCAGGTCGGCGGGGAAGGGACCGAAGCCGGTCCGCCGGGCGAGGCGGGTGTACGACTCCGGGTCGACCCCGACCAGCGGGGCGCTCGTCGTCTCCGGCGACTGCCCGGTGCCGGTCGGCAGGGAGACGCCGTACTCGATCTGGACGGCGGTCACGTCCCGGACCCCCGGCGTGCCGCGCACGGCCTCCGCCAGGCCGTCGGGCAGTGGTACGGCGTCGGCGGCCCCGGAGATCCGCGCGTCCGCGCCGGTCTCCAGGAGCGCCGCCCGGTCGCGGGCGTCCGCGACGCCGGCCAGCACCGAACCGCCGAAGGCCGCCGTCGTCAGTGCCACGAGCAGGGCGAGCAGGGGCAGCGCCCCGATGGCCGAGGACCGGGCGGCCCGGGCGAGCGAGAGGTAGCCGACCGCGCCCCGCAGCCTGCGGGCGGGCCGGGCCGCCCAGCGCAGCGGCACCGGGTACAGCCGTACGAGCACCAGGGCGGCGATCAGCGCGACCAGCACCGGCGCCGCGCTGACCAGGTGGTCCCCGGCGTCGTCGGTGCCTCGCCGGCGCAGGGCGGCGACCGCGCCAGCGGCCAGCACGAGGAGGGTGAGTTCGGTGACCGTACGGCCCCGGGACGGGCGGGCGTCGACGAGGTCGTCGCGCCCGCCGTGGACGAGGGGCCTGCGGTGCAGGAACACGGCGCGCAGCGGGAGCGCCAGGCAGGCGAGCAGGGCGACGGCCCCGGCGGCGGCGAGCGCGGGCAGGAAGCGGGCCTCGGGCAGCAGCTGGGTGGCGGCCAGCAGGCCGAGTCCGGTGGCGGGCAGCGCCAGGACGGCCGTCTCGCCCAGCAGCCGGCCGCCGATCCCGGTCAGCGAGCCGCCGCGTGAGCGCAGCAGCCCCAGCTCGGCGGCGCGCCGGTTCGCGAAGAGGCCGCCCGTCATGGCGAGGACGACCGCGGCGACCGAGCCGATGCCGAAGGCGGCGACGGCCACGACCGGGGCGATCGCCGCGCGCATCCCGCCGTAGGCGCCGACGACCTCGTCGAGGTCGGTGGAGACGGCGCCGGTGGGGCCGACGGCCTGACGGACCTTCACCAGGTCGGGTCCGCCGGTGAGCGAGGCGATCGCCTCGCCGAGCCGTGTCTCGTCCTGTGCGGTGAGATGGCCGGCGGTGGGGGCGAACCGCCAGTACAGTTCCGGCTCCCCGGCGGTCGAGAGCAGGGTCGGGGCGCCGGCCGGGGGCAGGAGCAGCGCCGCCTGCCAGTAGTACAGCGGGTCCATGCCGCCGGGCTTCACCGCGAAGGAGGGGGTCCGCAGCAGCGGCTCGACGGACCAGAAGGCGCTCTGCGGACGCACGGGTTCGACGATGCCGGTGACGGTCACGGCGAGCGGCGGGCCGGCGTACAGGGCCGGCAGGTGGACGACCGAACCGACCTTCAGGTGCAGAGACTTCGCCGTCTCCGCGGTGACCGCGGCCTCGCTCCCCTTCCTCCCGTCCGCCGTCGCGGGCAGGCGTCCCTCCCGGACGGTCACGTGCCGGTCGAGGCCCGACGGCGTGCTGAGGACGAACTCGGGCGGCAGGCCGTACGGCTGCGGGAGCCAGCGGTCGAGTCCGGTGACCCGCTTGCTGGTCCGCACGCCGTGGACCGACTGCTCGGGGTCGATGCGCAGGGGGGCCGGGATCGTCTTCTCCAGCGCGGCCCGTCGGCGGGCCAGTGGCTCGGGGAGCACCGCGGCCTCGCGGCTCTCCGGCGGGAGGTCGGAGGCCGGCGGGCCGGTCGTGATGTCGAGGACGGTGGTGCGGGGCGGGGCCGTGCCGATGCCGTGGCGCAGCCCCTCGGTCTCGTAGCTGTCGACGGCCCGCGGGAGAGCCGCGGCGAGGAACGCGGTCACCAGGACGAGCAGCGCGAAGGCGCCGGCCGCTCCGGGGGCGGTCCGCAGCCGGGTCCGTACCCAGGGCGCCACGGCCCGGGTGGACGTGCGGGGCATCTCGATGGCCTTCCTGTCGGGCGTCCTGGCGGGTGCGGTGCTCGTCACTGGTCCCCCTGGTGGCGCAGGGTCACGACCGGGTCGGTACGGCGCAGCGCGATCGCGGAGACGATCAGCAGCGGCAGTACGGCGACCCCGGCGAGCAGCAGGGCCACCTGGCCGGCCGGCAGCTGGACCAGGACGGTGGGGACGGGCCGGGCGGCCTGGCCGGTCAGGACCACCAGCGGGACGACGGCCCGGGTCAGCAGCGCGCCGAGTGCCAGACCGACGGCCAGGCCGATGGCGACCAGCAGGCCCTGCTCGGCGGCGATCAGCCGGGCGAGCTGGCGGCGCGGGGCGCCGAGCGCCCGCAACACGCCGAACTCGGCGGAGCGTTCGCGGGTGGAGCCGGCGGCGCTGACGGCGAAGCCGACCGCGGCGAGGGCGGCCGCGGCGACGGCCACGGCCATCAGTGCCGCGTTCGGTCCCGCCCCGAGCGGATCGCCGAGCAGCTCGGCGGCGGCCTCGTCCCGCACCAGGACCTGCGCCGGATCGGCGTCGGGGCGGGCGCGCAGCGTCTTCGCGACCTCGCCGGAGCGGCCGGGCGCGGTCGTCAGCCACCACTCGGTGGGGGCCAGGGTCGCGGTGGGGACGCGGGAGAGGTACTGGTTGGCCGCGTGCAGGTCGACCAGGAGCGCGCCCCCGTCGTCGGGGGTGGCCGCGGGGGCGGTCGCGGACGGGGACGTGGCGCCGGCGCCGGTGGTCGGCAGCTCGCGGACGCTGCCCGCGATCGTCACGTCCAGCTTGAGGCCGCCGAGGGACACCTCGACCCGGTCGCCCTGCTTCGCCCCGGACGCCGCCAGGAAGGCGTCGCTGGCCAGGCCCCGCACGGTCCCTGGGGGAGCGGGCCGGGGGGCGGCCAGCCGCAGGCCGTAGTCCTCCTGCCCGGGGAAGGGGCCGGCCGGCGAGGTGGTGCCGGCCCGGAAGCCGAGCTCGTACGGCGTGGCGGCGGTGGCCCGCCCCGTCAGCCGGGCCGGGCTCTGCGGCTCGCCGTTCGACGTCTCGTGGTACTCGGTGGTCCAGGAGCCGAGCGCCGTTCCGGGGGCGAGGGGGCGCTCCGCGCCGTCGTGCAGGGACGCGAGGCGTGCGACGGTGAGGGTCTGGCCGCCGCCCCTGCCGTGGGTGACCTGCCCGTCCAGCTCCAGACCGGTCAGGGTCAGTCGTCCGGCGGATCCGGCGTCCGTCGTCCTCGCGGCGGCCCGGCGGGTCGTTCCCGCGCCGCCGCCGGCCTCCGCGGCGACGTCCGCCTGCGGACGCAGGTCGAGGGTGAGCCGGTGCGTCCTGCCGTCCGACGGCAGCGGACCGAGGAGCTGGCGGTAGGGGATGCCGTACCGGTCCTCCACGACGACGGTCACCCGGGTCGGGGGCGTGCCGGGCGGGGCCGTGCGCCGCAGGTCCAGGGCCAGTCCGGTGGCGCCGGCGGGCAGCGCGAGTCCCGGGCGCGGCCCCGCCTTCGGGGCCAGCGACCTCAGCAGTGCGGTGGCCGGGCGGTCCGTGAGGTCCTCGCGCAGCAGTACGCCGTCGGCGGCGTGCACGGTGTCGAGGGCGAGGACGGTGGCCGTGTGGTTGCCGGCGAAGTCCATGGTGCCGCGGTGCGCGGGGGCGACCGAGCGGACGGCCGGCAGCGCCGTGAACGCGCGCGCCTGCTCCGGGTCGGTGACGCCGTTGACCAGAACCCGGACGGCGGTGCCCGTGCGGAAGTCGGCCTGGTCGGCCTGCGAGCGGTCCCAGGACGCGCTCTGCCCGATGGCGAGCATGCCCATCGCGACCGCGAGGACGAGCAGCAGCACGGGACCCGCGCCGCGCAGCGGACGGCGGCTGAACTGCCAGCCGGCGAGCGCGGCGGGCAGCCCCCGTCCGCCCGCGGCGCGCCGCTCGGCGAGCCTGGCGGCGGGCGGCAGCAGGCGCAGGGTCAGCACGGTGCCGGCGAGGAGCGCGAGCGCGGGCGCGGTGACCAGCAGCGGGTCGATGCCGAGGTCGCCCTCGCGGTCGCCGCTCAGCGCGCCGCTGCCCCCGCCCGTGCCGGTCTGGCGGTCGAGCTGCCAGTACGCGACGGCCGCGACGACGAGGAGACCGATGTCGGCGCCGGCCCGCACCGGCCCGGGCAGGGCGGATGCCCGGCCCTTGCGGAGCGAGACGGTGCCCCCGTCCCCGGCGGCCAGGGCGGGGGCCACGACGGCGGCGGCGCAGCACACCGCGACCAGGACGGCGACCAGCCACACCTGTCCGGCCGCCGCGTCGTCGAGTCGCACGCCGAGCGAGCCGAGCGCCGAGCGGTCGGCGAGCAGCCGGGTCAGCGGGCCGGCGAGCAGCGGCGCGAGCACGGCCGCGGGCAGCGCGAGCAGCAGGGCCTCGACGGCGGCGAGCGAGGCGATCCGGCGCCGCGAGCCGCCGCGGGCGCGCAGCAGTTCGGTCTCCCCGGCACGCTCCGAGGAGAGCAGCCGGGCGACGAGGAGCAGGGCGTACGCGGCGAGCAGCACCAGCTGCACGGCGACGATCATCAGGGTGGAGCGGGAGACGAGCAGGGCCCGTCCGGTCTGTTCCAGGACCGTGGGCAGCGCGGTGCGCGCGGCGACCGCGCCGCCGAACGACGCGGTGTCGGCGGTGAGCGCCGCCGGCGTCCTCGTGGCGGCGTCGCGCAGCGCGTCCATCCGGCCGGTGCCGACGCCGCTGAAGTCGGCCGAGGCCAGCCAGGCCGTCTCGCCCACGGTGACGCGCCCGGAGCCGAGGACGGCGGGGTCGGCGAGCAGCGGACCGTAGGTGGTGAACACGACGGTCTTGACACCCCGGCCGCCGGCCTGGTCCAACTGCCAGTACGGGTCGTGGAGATCGAGCGGCCGGTAGACGCCGGTGATCCGGGCCTTCACCGGCTTCCCGCCGAGCCGGTCGGGCAGGTCGAGCACCGTGCCCGGGCCGGTCCGCAGGCGTGCGGCGGCCTCCTCGGGGAGCGCCACCTCGATCACGGGCCCCGCGCCGGCGGTGGGCCAGGCGCCCTTCACGAGGGCGAGCCGCGAGCGGTCGAGCGCGGCGAAGTGGGTGAGGTCCGGCTCGCCGAGCCGGGCGGCGGGCTCCTGGAGGGTCCGGGGCAGCGCGTACGGGCCCGACCGCTCCAGTTTCCGGACGGTCACGGGCAGCCCGTCGAAGGTCCGGCCGGCCGCCTTCCGGGTCGCCGCGTCGGCGGTCTCGCGCTGCGCCACCGGCACCTGTCCGGTGACGACCAGCGCGGCGGCGGGTGCGGACCGGCCCTGGAGCGTGCTCTGGAGGGCGGCGTCGCCGATGGACCCCGAGAAGGCGGCGAGCGTGGCCAGCACGGAGGTGGTCAGCAGGACGGCGAGGAGGGCCGCGGCGAGCAGCAGTCGGTGCGCCCTGACGCGCAGAAGTACGAACCCCGTCACCCATCCCCCTGAACCCACCGGACGCGTGGTCCGCACCGAACGCACGTTCCTCGGATGCTTTCAGAGGGCGGGTGGCCGGGGAAACCGCTTGCACCCCGACCTTGACTGGATCGTGACCGTTATCCGGGCCCGCGACACCGGAATGCGTCACTCCAACCCGCGGCGCCCGCGGCGCCCCCGGTGCGGGGGCGTCGCCGCCGCGTCAGTCGGCGGTGTTCACCATCGACGCCGCCGCGTACGTCAGGTACTTCCACAGCTGTTCCTCGTGCTCCGGCGCGAGGGCGAGTTCGTCCACGGCGTCGCGCATGTGCCGCAGCCAGGCGTCGTGCGCCGCCCGGTCCACCGCGAAGGGCGCGTGGCGCATCCGCAGCCGGGGGTGGCCGCGGTGGTCGCTGTAGGTGCGGGGGCCGCCCCAGTACTGGATCAGGAAGAGCACCAGGCGCTCCTCTGCGGGGCCGAGGTCCTCCTCGGGGTACATCGGGCGCAGCAGGGGGTCCTCCGCGACTCCCTGGTAGAAGCGGCGGACGAGGCGCCGGAAGGTCTCCTCGCCACCCACCTGCTCGTAGAAGGTCTGCTCCTGAAGCGTGCCGCGCGGAATCTCGTTCACCGTTCCATCGTCTCAGATGCCCGGTCCCCCTTGAGGAGGTCCGGAACCTCCCCGGCGGGCAGCCCGCCCCGCCGTGACGGTCGCCCCGCACGCCGCCGCGCAGGAGAGTGGAGGCATGGGCGCACAGCCGGACGTCTTCGCCGAGGCCGGCGAGCGGGCACGACGGGCACTCGTACGGGAGATGGAGACGTACGGCGTGCTGCGCGACCCCGCCTGGCGCGGTGCCTTCGCCGCGGTGCCGCGGCACCTGTTCGTTCCCTACTACTACGTCTCGGGCGTCCGCGGATACGAACGTGTCTGGTGCGGCGATCCCGACCCCGTCCGGCGGGACCGCTGGCTGCGCGGGGCCTACCGGGACGCGCCGCTGGCCACCCGGGTCAGGGACGGGGAGCTGATCTCCTCCGCCAGCCAGCCCTCCCTGATGGCGCGGATGCTGGAGGCCCTGGGGCCCCGGGACGGGGACGACGTCCTGGAGATCGGCGCCGGCACCGGGTACAACGCGGCCCTGCTCGCCCACCGGCTCGGGGACGGGCACGTCACCTCCGTCGACCTGGACGAGGAGATCACCGAGTCCGCCCGGACCCATCTGGCCGCCGCGGGACACCGGCCGGCTGTGATCACCGGGGACGGGGCACGGGGCTGCCCGGAGCGCGCGCCCTTCGACCGGATCGTGGCGACCTGCACGGTGCCGTCGGTGCCGTACGCCTGGCTCGCCCAGTGCCGCCCCGGCGCGCTCGTCCTGGCCCCGCTGTCGACCGGGCTGATCCTGCTGCGGGTGCGGGACGCCGACCACGCGGAGGGGCGGTTCCTGCCCACGTCGGCGTACTTCGTGGCGCTGCGCGGGGGCGGCACGCCCACCCGTCGCCCCCGGGGGCGGCCGATGGGACTGCCCCGGCAGGTCTTCGAGGACGAGGGGTTCCGCTTCCTGCGGACCCTGGCGGAGGAGAGCCTGGACACGCGCGAAGCGCTCTCGCTCTGGCAGCGCGAGAGGCGGCCGGAGCGGGAGCGCTTCGGTGTGACGGTGCGGGAGGCGCGGCAGTGGGCCTGGCTGGACGATCCGGAGGGACCGTACGCCTGGCCGCTGCCGGCCGGCTGACCGGCGGTCCGGGACCCCGCGGGCGGGATCCCGGACCGCGGCCGGGGTCGTCGGGCTCCGCTAGCCGCGGCGGATCGTGATCGTGGTCCAGGCGCCGACGTGCACCCGGTCGCCGTCCTGGAGCGGGACGGGGACGTAGGGCTGGATCGGTTCCTCGGCGCCGTTGATCGTGGTGCCGTTGGTGGAGTTCTGGTCCACCACCGCCCACGAGCCGTCCGGCTGCTGCACGAGCACCGCGTGCTGGTGCGAGACGCCCGGGTCTTCCGGCGGCACGGCCAGGTCGATGTCGGGCGACTCACCGGTGGAGTGCCGGCGGCGGCCGATGCTGATCTGGTTGCCCTGGAGGGTCAGCTGCTTCTCGGGGGAGTACGCGGGCAGGTTCAGGCCCGTGGCCTCCGGGCCGCTGCGCTGCATCATCGCCATGAAGTAGTCGCGGTCCGGACCGATGTACGCCGACCAGCCTGCGGGCGGCCGGGGCGGCTGGTACTGCTGCTGCGGAGGCTGCTGTACGTGCTGCTGGGGCATCGGGGCCGGCGGCGCCTGCTGCTGCGAGGGCGGCGGCAGCATCCAGTCGTCGCCCCCGCCGGACGTCTGGTGCTGCGGCGGGGCGGGCGGTGCCGGCTGCTGGTGCTGCGGCGGCGCCTGCGGGCTCTGGAAGAAGGACGGCGGGGGCGGCGGCGGTGCCTGCTGGTACCCCTGGGGCGGGCCGCCCTGCGGGGGCTGCTGCTGCATCGGCGGACGCTGCGGCGGTGCCTGGTGGTGCGTGGGGTCGGCCGACAGCGGCTCGGCGGGCCGGTTCATCTGCGACGGCCGCGAGCCCTGGTACTCGTACGGGTCCGGCTGGCGCGGCGGTGACTGGAAGCCCGGCGGCAGGTTCAGACCGGGCGGCGGGCTCTGCTGCTGCGAGGGGGGAGCCACCGGCGTGTAGGAGGTCGCCGTGTTCGTGAGGAAGTTCCAGCGGCACTCCTCGCAGAACGGCGCCATGTGCTCACGCGGCGTGCGGCACTGCGGGCAGAGCTCCGCCTGGGCCGTCGCGTTCGGATCGCCACCGGGGCCGAAGCCGCCGGAGGCCGGCGGCGGGAAGCCGGAACCCGGGCCGGGGTAGCCGTACGCGGGCGGTGGCGGCGGGGGAGGCGGCGGTACGGCACCCGCCGGCGCGCCCGCCCCGGCCATGCGGTGGCCGCAGACCTCGCACCAGTCGTCGGAGACCGACTGATGTCCGTTCGGGCAGGTCGGCATGTCGGTGCTTCCCCCTCTCGTCGTCCGGCCCCCTGGCCGGGCTACTTCTTGACGCGAACCGTCTTGGTGGAGCGGGTCTCGAGAGTCATCTCGTCCGCTTCCGCGACCTTCGCCTTCAAACGCACAGTACCGGTCGCCGCGTCCACGACGTCGACCACCTTCGAAAGGAGTTTCGCAGTGTCCGCGTTCCCGGAGGCCGCGGCCAGCTGCACCGCACGGCCCAGTTTGGCGGTCGCCCCGTCGTGGTCGCCGGACTTGCGGGCGTCCAGTCCCTGCTGGATGACCTGGGCCAGCTCGGCCTGGCCGGTGTAGTGCGCGACCTGCGGATTGATGGACGTGGACATGGCCATGTCGTCCGTCCAGACCGCCCGTACCAGCCCCTGCGACAGCGTCTGCGGGGCACCTCCCGCCGGGTCCGGGACGATCAGCGAGACCCGGGCGGCGAGCATCTCCTGGCCGACCGCGGCCTGGGGGACACGCACGCACACGTGGTAGTCGCGGGACTCGTCGCCCCACGATCCGGTCGGGTAGTCGCCGGCCCGCGGGCTCGCTTCGGTACGCCGGTCGGTCAGCGCCTCCACCGTCGGCGCCACCTGCTTCACGAACTGGATCTCCACGCCGACCGGGGTCCACAGGCGCAGCGAGACGTCCGCCACCTCCTTGCCCATGGCGTTCTCCATCATCGTGGTGAAGTCCGTGGCCAGGCCGCTGGGGTCGGCGACGATGTCGGCGGTGCCCAGCAGCGCCGAGGCGATGCCGGTGACCTCCTTGACCTCCCAGTCCGTCCCCACGCCGCGGGCGTCGCAGGTGAAGCGTCCCGCGCAGGCGTCCAGCGCGGCCCGCAGGGCCTCGGGCGACTCGTGCTCGTTGCGGCCGTCGGTCAGCAGGATGCCGTGCCGGATCGACACGTCCGCGGACGCGAGGAGCCGGTCCGCGAGCCGCAGCCAGGTCCCGATCGCCGTCCCGCCGCCCGCGGTCAGCCGCCGCAGCGCGTCCTTGGCCTGGGCGCGGGTCGCGGAGTCGGCGACGGCGAGGCGGCCGTTGCCGGGGTAGACCTCGGCGGCCACGTGCGTGCCGGCGACCACGGAGAAGGAGGTGCCGTCGCGCAGGGTGTCGATGGCGGCGGCGGTCGCGTCGCGCGCACCCCGCATCTTCGTCGCCGGGTAGTCCATCGAGCCGGAGCAGTCGACCATGATCACCACCGCGGCGTCGCTCCCGCCACCGGGGCGGGCGTCCGCGAGCGCGGCGCCGCCGGTCGTCCCGCCGCCGGTCGAGGTGACCGTGACGATGGCGCTGACCTCACGCCCGCCTTCCGGCAGGAACTCGTTCTGGTACACGTCCACCGAGAACTGCGGCACGTTCGACTTGGAGAAGTTCGCCATCTGATCGGGCTCCTCGGCAACAGCGTGACGACGCGCGTCGTCGGGACGGCGACGTGTCACGGGACAGCGGGACAAGAAAGGGAAGGGGCCGTGAGGCCCGCGGCGGAATCAGCGGGTCGAGGACGGGACGAGGGCGACCTTTCAGGCCGATCCTGCCCCTTGCGGCGCGAAGGTGAACGGCAGCAGCGCCACTGTTACGTTGTCGTGGCCCCCGCCGTCCAGGGCATGGCCGACCAGCACCTGGGCGCCGTGCAGCAGTCGGCCGGCGGAGTCCGCCGGCACGACCCGCGCCATGTCCTCGGCGGCCTCCGCGTAGTTCCACAGACCGTCGGTGCAGACCACCACCACACCGGAGCGGTCCGGCTTGAACGCGGCGGTGTGCGGCTCCAGTTCGTACGCGTCGGCGCCCAGCCAGCCGGTGATGGCGTGGGCCCGCTCGTCCGCGTACGCCTGGGCCTCGTTCATCAGGCCGGCGGCCACCATCTGGGCCGCCCAGGAGTCGTCCTGGGTGAGCCGGGCGGGTGCGGTGGTGCGGTCGTCGGGCACCCAGTAGGCGCGGCTGTCGCCGATCCAGCCGACGATCAGCAGGCCGTCGGCGACGATCGCTCCGACGATGGTGCACGCCGGGGCGTTCTGGTGGCGGTGCGGATCGTGTTCCATCGCGTCCTGCGCCGGGTCCTCGGCCAGGGCGTTGACCGCCTCGGCGGCGGCGACGATCGCCTCGTGCATGGCCTGCTGCGGGTTGGTGCCCCGGGGCAGGGCGGCGAGCAGCGAGCGGCCGGCCGTGTCCGCGGCGGTGGCGGACGCCTCGTCGGGGCGGGTCGCCGAGGAGACGCCGTCGCAGACGATCGCGAGCGTGGCGGGGGAGCCGCCGGGCAGCGTGGTGGCGGCGACGGCGAAGGCGTCCTCGTTGCGGTGGTGGCGGAGTCCGCGGTCGCTGACGGCGGCCACCGTGGCGAGTTCCTGCTCCATGTGGTCGCGCTCGCGCGGCTGCGCGTGCCCGCAGTTCTCGCAGTAGCCGTCGGGGTCGACGTGGCCGGCCCGGCAGGCGACGCAGACCCTGGAACCGGCGGGCGGGGCCGACGGAGCGGGCGGGGCCGACGGTACGGGCGGTGCCGACGGTACGGGCGGGGCCGACGGAGCGGGCGCGGCCGGTGGCTGCGCGGCGGCGGTGCGCGGGTCGGGCGCGGCGAGCCGGAAGTCGCCGTCGGCCGGGGGAGCCGCGGGCGCGGGCGCCTGGGCCGGGACGGCCGTCCCCCGGGCGGGGCCGTGCCCGCCGGCGGCCAGTGCCGCCAGGCCGTCGCCGGACGTGGCCGCCGCATGCGGCCCGTCCGTGCGGACGGGGATGGTGGGCAGGTCCCGGGCCGGCCGCCCGGCTTCGGGTGTGGCCGCCGCGGCCTCGGCTCCCGCCGCCCCCTGGGCGGGCGGCGTCGCGAGGTCGCGGCCTCCCGAGTCCGTGCCGGGGAGGTCGCCCGGGTGCTGGGTCGAGGTGGACAGTGAACCCGGCTCGCGGGCCGGCGCCTCCGGCCAGTCGACGGGGGTGCCGATCGCGATCGTCGGGCGGTCCGGCTCCGGCACGGCCGCGGCCGACAGGTCGTGGCCGCACGCCCCGCAGAACCGGTCGTTCGAATCCAGCGGTTCCGCGCAGCCGGGGCAGGCGGAGAGTTCGTGCTGGGGCATCTGGGACATACTCACACCCACGTCCGGGGGCGGAAACGGTTGGCCCGCTCCACCAGTTCGATCCTCTCCTCGCCCCGCTGCGCGAGCCGGGCGAGCACCCGGTACGAGCGTTCGAGGCCGAAGCGCAGTCCGCGCTCGTCCAGTTCACTGCCGAGCAGCAGCGTGCCGCCCGGCCCCGCACCGGGACTTCCGGAGAGTACCCAGTCGAGCGCGGTGCCGAGGACCTCCGTCGTCAACTGCTCGCGGCGGACCGCGTCCAGACCGAAGCCCTGGAGTGCGGAGACCTGTGCCGCGGCGGCCGTCAGATCGCCGTCGAGCGGGTCGTGCGCCGCGCGTCGCCGCAACCGCGCCCGCACCGCCGCGACCCGCGCCGCGGTGTAGTGGATGGACGCCTCCGGGACCGACTCCAGGGTGTGCACGGCCCCGGCCCGGTCGCCCGCGGCCAGTTGCACCCGGGCGAGCCCGAACGCGGCGCTGACGTAACTCGGATCGGTCGTCCACACCAGGCGGTAGTACTCCGCCGCGTTGTCGAGCTGGCCGAGCACCTCGGCGCAGATGCCCAGCGCCAGCTTGGGGGCGGGCTCCCCGGGGAAGGCGTCGTAGATCGCGTCGAAGGAGACCGCGGCGTTCTCGTGGTCGCCCGTCACCAGGGACGTGACGCCGCGGTACCAGACCACCCGCCAGTCGTCCGGATGCTGCTCCTCCAGGGTGACCAGGGCGCGCCCGGCCGAGCCGAGGTCGCCCATCTCCAGGCGGGCCCGCAGCTCGCGCAGCCGCAGTTCCAGGGAGGGTGTCGGCGCGGTGTGCAGGGCGCTGATGAGCTCGGCGGGGGCGGAGGCCATCAGACCGGCCAGGAAACCGGCGTTGGGGTCGCCCGGGTCGACCCGGGGCACGGGCAGCGCGAGCGAGGTGGACTTCCCGTCGACCGGCGTCAGGAAGGGACCCTCGGGGGCCCCGGGGCCGGGTGCGGCGGACGGGAGGGCCGGGGCGCCCGGCGGCAGCGCCGGAGCCGCCGGCCTGGCCCCGCGGCGGCCGCCGCGCGACTCCCGGGCGCCCAGCGCCGAGACGTCCTCCGTCAGCTCGGCGAACAACTGCGTGTCCGTCACCCGGAGTTCCGAGCCGAACAGCGTCGAGAGCGCCGGCCGCGGCCGGCCCGACTGCAGGGCGACGACCTCCCGGAGGACGCCCGTCAGCTGCTCGGCCATCTCCTGCGCGGACGCGAAGCGGCGCGCCGGATCGGGGTCCGTCGCGCGCACCAGGAGCCGGTAGAAGGACTCGTACGTCCGGAAGACCTCGATGTGGTCCGGGTCCGGCAGCGAGTCCACGAAGACGTTCGTGTAGCCCTGGAAGTCGAAGGTCAGGACGGCGAGGGTACGCGCCACCGTGTAGAGGTCGCTGGCAACCGACGGCCCGAGCTCGGCCACCTCCGGCGCCTGGTAGCCGACCGTGCCGTAGATGGCCGACTCGTCGTCGTCCATCCGCCGTACCGCGCCCATGTCGATCAGCTTGAGCTGGTCCTCGGTCTGGATCGCGTTGTCGACCTTGAAGTCGCAGTACAGCAGGTTCCGGCTGTGCAGGTGGCCGAGCGCCTCCAGGGCCTCGATCCCGTACGCGCACGCCTGCTCCACCGGCAGCGGGTCACGCCGCCCGTCCGGCGTCCGGCGGTCGTTGGCGATCTCCTTGAGGGCCTTGCCGCCGACGTACTCCATGACGATGTAGCCGTCCAGGGAGCCCGTGCGCTGGTCGAGGTGCTCGACGAAGTTGTAGATCCGCACGATGTTGGAGTGCTCGATCTCCGCGAGGAACCGGCGCTCGGAGATCGCCGCGGCCATCGCGTCCTGGTCGCCGGTGTCGAGCAGGCCCTTGAGGACCACCCAGCGGTCGGACACCGCCCGGTCGACGGCGAGGTAGATCCAGCCCAGACCGCCGTGGGCGAGGCAGCCCGCGACCTCGTACTGGCCGTGCACGACGTCCCCGCCGCGCAGCTTCGGCACGAAGGAGTAGGGGTGGCCGCACTTGGTGCAGAACCCCTCCGTCCGCCCGGGCCGTTCCCCGCGCGCGCGGCCCACCGGGGCACCGCAGTCGGAGCGGGAGCAGAATCGCTTCCGCTCGGGGACCTCGGGGTTCTCCATCACGGCGGCCCGCGGGTCGGGGCGCGGCACCTCCGGGATCGAGACCAGGCCGGCGCCGAGGCGGTTGCGCCCGGACTGGCCGGTCGACGCGCCGGAACTGCGCACCGAGACCGAACGCCCCGTGCTGCTGCCCGACAGGGCACGGGAGAGCCGCCCGGACACCGAACGCCTGGACGTGGCGGAACGCGACGAGCGCGACGAGCGGGACGAGGCGCCCGACGACGTGGCCGAGGAGGCGCGCGACGACGAACGGGCCGAGCCGGATCCCGAACCGCCCCTGCCGGCCACGGCCATCCCGGTCGGGGTGGACCGGAGCATGCCCCCGGGCGCCACCACCGGGGCCAGCCCGCAGGTGTCGCAGTACAGCTCGCCGTCGCCCATGTCCTCGTACGAGCCTTCGCACGAGGGGCGCTGACAGGTGCCCACCACTGCCTCTCCCGCTCCTCCGCTCACCACTGACTCCCCCTGCCGTCTCTCGGCCCGGACAGAACCTCTGCCGCCGCCTGCTGGTATCGCAGCACCGCCTGCTCGGCGACCCGCAGATCGCAGGGCGCGCTCCACAGCATCCGGCGCGCCGTGTCGTACCGCTCGATGAGCAGCGGATCCTCGGCCGCCCCGAGCCGCGCCACCTTCGCCTTGTACGCGTCGAGCCGGCCGCGCAGCTCGGCGCGGACGGCGAGCGGCGCGGTCACGGCGGTCAGGGACTCCCGGGCACGGTGCAGTTCGTCCTCCGCCTCCACCTCCAAGGACTCCAGGAGGGGGGAGAGGCGGTGCCACTGGGCGTGCCTGCGGTACTCGGCGGCCGTCGCGAGCCGTTCCTGGAGGACCGTCGGCGGGCCGCTGACGGCCGGCACCTCCGAGGCGGCGATCTTGGCGAGGACCTCCCCGCGCGCCGCCCGCGCCTCGGCGAGCGTCCGATCGGCCCGCGAGAGCACGTCCCGCAGCCGCAGGAGCCGCTCCTCGGAGTCCTTCCGGACGGTGAGGACCGCCTCGATCTCGCGCCGCACGTCCTCCAGCGCGCGCGCCGCCCGGTCGTAGCGGGCGGTGTCGGGCCGTCCTCCGCCGGGCGCCGAACTGCCCGCCGCGGGCTTCCAGAAGGCCAGCGGATCGGTCACCACCTCGGTGCGCAGCGAGCCCAGCTCCGCGGTGATCGCGTCCAGTTCGTCGCCGGCCGGGTGCTCACCGGGGCGCACCCCGACCGAGTGCGCGAGCGAACGCGTCCGCCCGAGCTCCGCGGCGAGCAGGTCTATCCGGGCGGGCAGCGCGGACCAGACCGCGTCGGCGGTCACGACGACGTCGAGCGAGGCGGCGTACAGCTCGTTCATCCGGTCCACCAGCCGCTCCAGCGTGAAGCGCTCGGTGAGCCGGGCCGGCCCGGTGAGGGACACGGCGGGCTGCTGGGTGCCGCCGGAGACCAGCACGCTCTCGCCCCGCAGCCGGTCGGTCAGCTCGACGAGGTCCTCGCGGCTGGACCAGCGCCGGCGCGCGCGGAGCTCACGTGCCGACGAGAGGGCCGCGGTGTAGGCGTCGAAATAGGTCCAGAGCAGGGTGATCGAGCTCTCGGTGGTGTGCCACCGCTCCCGGGTGGTCCCGGTCAGCTCGGCACCTTCGAGCAGCCTGCGGCCCGCGTGGTCCTGGAGGGCGAGGAGGGAGTCCTCGACGGCCTTGTGCTCCGCGCCGAGCCGCGCCAGCGCACGGTCCACCTCGTCCCGGTCCATCACCGGCCCGGGGGGTCCCGTGACGCCCATCGATCACCTCTCGCTCTACTTGTACTTGGGTGCGGGCGGCCCGGATATCCCGGGCAGGTCCGCCTTCAGCCACTTGTCGTACGCCGCCTGCCAGGGGCCCTGGCGGTACCGCACCAGGACCTGGTTGACCCGGCGGACCAGGTCGTCGTTGCCGAGCTTGGCGGCGACTCCGTAGTACTCCGTGGTGAACGGCTCGCCCTTGAGCTCGATCGCCGGGTCCTGCGCGGCCTGGCCGGCCGCCAGCGCGTTGTCCGTGACGACGGCGTCGACCTCGCCGAGCTGGAGCCGGGCCAGGCAGTCCAGCTGGTTGGGGACGGTGAGGAGGTCCTTGTCGTCCTTGGTGCCGTCGCCCTCGTCCTTGAAGACGGCGCCGAAGGAGTTCCTCTCCAGGGCCTCGTAGGCCGTCGAGCCCTCCGCCGTGCAGACCCGCTTGCCCTTCAGGGAGGGCCCGTACCCCTGGATCGTGGAGTCCTCCTTGGGCGCGAGGACCTGCTGGCCGGCCTGGAAGTAGGCCGTGGAGAAGGCGACCTGCCGGATCCGCTTGCAGTTGATCGTCATCGTGCGGACGACGAGGTCGACCTTGCCGCTCTCCAGGGCCGCGATCCGCTGGTTGGTCGGGATGGCGCGGAAGATGACGCTGTCCTCGCTGCCGAGGATGTCCTTGGCGATCGCCTTGGCCAGGTCGATGTCGAAGCCCTCGAGCGTGCGCTTGCCCGGATTCCGGTAGCCCCAGCGGTAGCTGGACTGGTCGACGCCCACGACGAGCTTGCCGCGCTTCTTGATCGCGGCGATCGACGGGCCGTCGGCGGCGGACGGGGTGAGCGAGGCCTCCGGGTTCTCGCAGGTGTCCGCCCGCACCGGCACGCCGATGCCGACGCCGGGGCCGCTCACCGTCGGTGCGGCCGAGGCACGGTGGCCGCCGCGGGCCAGCGGCAGCAGGGTCAGCGAGGCGGTCAGCCCGCAGGCCACGGCCATCGCCGCCACCCCGCCCCAGCCACGCAGCCGGGACAGGGGCCGCCGGCCGGGTCCGGCCGGGGCGCTCCTCCCCGCGTCGTCGACGCCGTAGTGCATCCCTCCCCCTCTCACCGGTACTCCGAGAGCCTGCGGTTGATCCCCATGACGGCGCCCGCCGCGCCGAGCACCGCGAGCACGCCCGCGCCCAGCGGCAGGGCCGTCAGCGCGCCCCGGCCGCTCTCGGCGGCCGCGGTGAACTCCGCCTGCTCGTGGTCCAGAGCCCGCTCCAGGGCCGCGTCGATCTGGTCGAAGGACTGCCCGGTGGACTCCTTCGGGCCGATGACCCGGCTCAGCGCGCCCTCGAAGTCTCCCGCGTCGTCCTTGGCGCGGGCGCCCTTGTGGCGCTGCTGCCACTCGCCGGTGCGGGAGGCCGCCTCGGCCAGCGGGCTGCGGCCCGCGTCGTCGTCGGCCAGTTCCCGGGCCTCGCCCAGCGCGTCGGTCAGCGCCGACATGCTCGTGGTGTAGTCGGTCTCGTACTTGTCGTTCTTGCCGTCGTCGGTGAGGACGGCGCCGCGCGCGACCAGGGTCAGGTTCTCGTTGGCCCGGGCCTTCAGGGAGCTGATGCGGGCGGTGTTGAGCACCTGGAGCGAGCTCTGACCGTGCTCCTGGGCGTCCGTCAGCCCGGCGCGCGCCAGCGTGTGGGCGGTGCCGAGCCACAGCAGCACGATCACGGACGCGGCCGTGGCGGCGAGCAGACCGTGGTTGAACACCCGGTTCGTCAGGCGGTAGTTGCGTCGCTGCGCCCAGAACAGGACCAGCAGCACGGCGATCCCGAGCAGCAGGGAGAGGTACGGCCGGTCGCGGGCGTCCTCGTCGTCCTGGTGGAGGCGCGCGGTCTCGGCGTCGTAGAGCCGCTCGGCCGCGGGCAGCAGCTCGGTGGTCATCTGCTGGTTCGCGTACCGGAGGTAGGCCCCGCCGAGCGGCAGGCCCTGCCGGTTGGCGGCCCGGGCGCGCTCGATGAGCCCGGTGTAGCGGGGGAGCTGCTCGTTGAGCGTGGCGATCTCGCGGCCCGACTCCGTCGAGCCCTCGGTGCTCGACGCCGCCCTGACCAGCAGTCGTGAGGCCGTGGAGATGTCCTGCGCGTACCGCTTCCGGATGTCCGCGGGCTCCTGCGCGCCGGAGAGGAACGCACTGGCGGCGGCGGTGTCGGCGTCGGCGAGCGAGCGGTAGATGTCGGCGGCGTCGGCGCTCAGCGGCTGGCTGCGGGTGACCACGTCGTCTGCGGAGCCGGCCCGGTCGGCGACCTCGAGTGCGGTGACCGCACCGAACGCGACGACCAGCAGGGCCAGTACGGCGCCGAGGATCTGCAGCCGGCCCGGCTCGGTGGTCGCGGCCCGGCGCAGCCGCTCCTTCACCTCCGACCAGGCTCCCGGCCCCGCGTCGGGCGCGGTGGCGGGCGGCGGCACCGACGGCTGGGCGGGCACGCCGACGGCGGCGCCCGGGTACGCGGGCGCCGTGCCCGTCGCCGAGGCGGCGGGCGCATTCGGCGGATATGTCACGGGACCTCCCCCTCGGTCGCTGACGTCGGCAGTCGCCCCTCCGCTGTCCGGAAGACGACCGCCCGGCCAGCAGTATGGCCTCAGAGGCCCACCCGCACACCGGGATTGACTCGATCTTGTTCCTATCGTGCCCCATGCCCCAGCCGCCCCGGCAGGCGATCCCCCACCTTGAATACGCCGGGCGGCGGGGTTCGGTTCCACCACGTACGGGTGAAGTCGAAACGGGGCGCCCCCTTTTGTCAGGGGACGCCCCGTCTCTCGCGCCCGTCGCGGGACCGCGTGCGGGCGCCCGGACTCAGGCGTAGTGCGCCCGCAGCCGGGCCGCCGCCTCGGGTCCGTCGCCCCACCGGTCGAGCGCGAGCAGCCCCGCGCCGAGCACCGGCGGCGAGGTCACGACCCCGACGACGGCCTTCGGCGCCCGCACGGCGAGGAGTTCCGCGATCCGCCCGTCGAGTTCGGGGTGGCGGGCGGCGAGCACGCTGCCGCCCAGGATCACCGGCGTCTCCTCGGCGAGCAGCCCGAGCCGGCCGAGCGCGACCGTGGCCAGCGCGACCACCTCCTCGGCCTGCCGGTGCACCAGGGACCGGGCGACCGGGTCGCCCGCCGCGCTCACCCGGAACAGCACGGGCGTCAGTTCGTGCCGCCCGGCCGCCGGGATCCGGCCCAGGTGCAGGGCCTCGATCAGCGCGTACATCGTCTCCAGACCGAAGTGCGCGGGCAGGGCTCGGGACAGGGCGGTCGGTTCGCCCCGCCCGTCCTCCGCGCGCGCGGCCCACCACAGGGCCTCGTCGGCGAGCCCGCCCCCGCCGCCCCAGTCGCCGGAGATCTTCCCGATCGCGGGGAAGCGGGCGGTCCGGCCGTCCGGCAGCATCCCCACGCAGTTGATCCCGGCACCGCAGACCACGGCGACCCCGCGCGGCTCGTCGACCCCGGCGCGCAGCAGCGCGAAGGTGTCGTTGCGCACGTGCACCGAGCGGCTCCACCCGCGCGCCTCGATCGCGGCCTGCAACTCCGCCTCCTCGACGGCGAGATCGGCGTTCGCCAGGCAGGCGGAGACGTGCGCGAGCACGGGCGCCGGCGCCCGGCCGCCGGCCGCGGCCCAGGCCCGGCCCACGATCTCCGCCAGCCCGTCCAGCGCCGCCTCCACACCGACCACCGGCGGCTGGAACCCGCCGCCGCGTGCCGCGCCGAGGACGCTGCCGTCCCTGCCGAGGACCGCGACGTCGGTCTTGCTGTTGCCGGCGTCGATCGCCAGCAGGCTTCCGTTCAGGCCCACTCGAGGTGCTCCCGGTTGTGCGCGATCAGCCGGTCGGTGAGCCCGTCGGCGTACGCGTACTGCCCGACCAGCGGATGGGCGAGCAGCGCCTTGAACACCCGGTCGCGCCCGCCGCGCAGGGCGGCCTCCAGCGCCAGGTCCTCGTACGCGGTCACGTGCGCGATCAGCCCCGCGTACAGCGGGTCGACCGGGGCGACCGGCAGCGGCGACGCCCCCTGCGCGCCCACCGCGGCCTGCACCTCGACGACGGCGTCGTCCGGCAGGAAGGGCAGGGTGCCGTTGTTGTACGTGTTGACCACCTGGTACGGCGAACCGCCGCCGCCCAGCAGCCCCGCGGCCAGGTCCACGGCCGCCTCGGAGTAGAACGCGCCGCCCCGCTTGCCGAGCAGCGCCGGCTTCTCGTCGAGCGCCGGGTCGCCGTACAGCGCGAGGAGTTCCTTCTCCATGGCGGCGACCTCGGCGGCCCGGGAGGGCTTGCTGCCGAGTTCCCGGACGACCTCGTCGTGGGCGTAGAAGTAGCGCAGGTAGTACGAGGGGACGACCCCGAGGCGGTCCACGACGGCGCGCGGCAGGCGCAGGTCGTCGGCGACCGCGTCGCCGTGCTCGGCGAGCAGCCGCGGCAGCACGTTCTCGCCCTCGGGTCCGCCGAGGCGTACGGCCGTCTCCCAGGTCAGGTGGTTGAGCCCCACGTGGTCGAGGTGGACGTCGGACGGGGCCACGTCGAGGAGCCTCGCGAACTTGCGCTGGAAGCCGATCGCGACGTTGCACAGACCCACGGCCTTGTGGCCGGCCTGCAGCAGGGCGCGGGTGACGATGCCGACGGGGTTGGTGAAGTCGATGATCCAGGCGTCCGGACTGGTGCGCCGGACCCGCTCGGCGATGTCCAGGACGACCGGGACGGTCCGCAGGGCCTTGGCGAGCCCGCCGGCCCCGGTGGTCTCCTGCCCGACGCAGCCGCACTCCAGCGGCCAGGTCTCGTCCTGTTCGCGGGCGGCCTGTCCGCCGACCCGCAGCTGGAGCAGGACGGCGTCGGCGCCCTCGACGCCCTCGTCGAGCGAGCCGGTGGTGACGATCCTGCCGTCGTGGCCCTGCTTGGCGAAGATCCGCCGGGCGAGTCCGCCGACCAGTTCGAGGCGGTCGGCCGCCGGGTCCACGAGGACGAGTTCGGTGATGGGCAGGGTGTCGCGCAAGCGCGCGAACCCGTCGATCAGTTCGGGGGTGTAGGTGGAGCCGCCCCCCACGACAGCGAGCTTCATATCGTCAGCTAGCCCTTCACTCCGGTCAGTGTGACTCCCTCGACGAACGCCTTCTGGGCGAAGAAGAACACGAGGATCACAGGGGCCATGACCAGGACGGTCGCGGCCATGGTCAGATTCCAGTCGGTGTGGTGGGCGCCCTTGAAGGACTCCAGGCCGTAGCTCAGGGTCCAGGCGCCGGGGTTCTCGGACGCGTAGATCTGCGGTCCGAAGTAGTCGTTCCAGCAGTAGAAGAACTGGAACAGCGCCACGGCGGCGATGCCGGGCCTGGCCATCGGGAGCACGATCCGCACGAGGGTGCGCAGTTCGCCGCAGCCGTCGATCCTGGCCGCCTCGACGTACTCGTCCGGAATCGTCAGCAGGAACTGGCGCAGCAGGAAGATGGCGAAGGCGTCGCCGAAGGCCATCGGGACGATCAGCGGCCACAGCGTGCCGGAGAGGTCCAGCTGCTTCGCCCAGAACAGGTACATCGGGATGATCACGACCTGCGGCGGCAGCATCATCATCGAGATGACGAGCAGCAGCGACAGGTGCCGGCCGCGGAAGCGGAACTTCGCCAGCGCGTAGGCGACCGGGACCGAGGACAGCACCACGAGCGCGGTGCCGAGCCCCGCGTACAGCAGGGAGTTGCGCCACCAGGTGAGGAAGCCGGGGGTGTCCAGCACGCGGACGTAGTTGTCCCAGTGCCAGGTGTTCGGTGTGAGGTCGCGGGTGAGCGCCTGCTGGTCGCTCATCAGGGACGTCAGGAAGACGAAGACGAACGGCAGCACGAAGAACAGGGCCGCGGCGATCCCGAGGGAGTGCACCGCGATCCAGTGCAGCAGCGACCGGCGGCGGGCCGCCTTCGCGACGGGGTCCGTCAGGGGGCGGTCGAGCGGGGAGGCAGTCGTCATGGATCAGTCACCCGAGCCGATCAGGCCGCCGCGCCGCCGCATGAGCAGCGCGGTGAAGGCCATGGAGAGCGCGAAGAGCACCAGCGCCACGACGCAGGCGGCGCCGTAGTCGAAGCGGCCGAAGCCCAGGTTGTAGACCAGCTGCGGGAGGGTGAGCGTCGAGTCGTCCGGGTAGCCCGGCTCGAAGGTGACGCCCGAGCCTCCCATCACCCCCGAGGCGACCTTGGAGGCCACGATCGGCTGGGTGTAGTACTGCATCGCGCCGATGACACCGGTCACGACGGCGAACAGGATGATCGGCGAGATGTTCGGCAGGGTCACGTACCGGAACCGCTGCCAGGCGGAGGCGCCGTCCAGCTCGGCGGCCTCGTACTGCTCCTTCGGCACGTCGAGCAGCGCGGCCATGAAGATGACCATGAGGTCCCCGACGCCCCACACGGCGAGGACGGTCAAGGCCGGCTTGGCCCAGTCCGCGTCGTTGAACCAGGAGGGGGCGGGGACCCCGACGGCCTCCAGGAGCGAGTTGACCGGTCCGGTGCCGGGGTTGAGCAGGAAGACGAAGGCGAGCGTCGCGGCCACCGGCGGGGCGAGGTAGGGCAGGTAGAAGAGGGTGCGGAAGACGCCGACGCCCGTCTTGATCCTGGTGATCAGCAGGCCGACGCCGAGGCCGAACACCACCCGGCAGGCGACCATGACGACGGCCAGCCAGAGGGTGTTCTGCATCGCCGGCCAGAACTTCGGCATGTCCTGGAAGACGTACGTCCAGTTGTCCAGGCCCCGCCAGGTCGGTGGGTTGAGGCCGTCGTACTTCATGAACGAGAAGTAGACGGTCGAGAGGAGCGGATAGGCGAAGAAGACGCCGAATCCGATCAGCCAGGGCGACATGAACGCCGCGGTGCGGAGCGCGTTGCGCGTGCGCCTCGACCGCAGCGTGCGACGCCCGTCCTGGGGCGCGGCGGCGGGTGCGGCCGGCCGCTTCGTGGGCAGGGTGTCGGTGCTCATGAGGGCGTGTCCCGGCCGCTACTTCGCCTGGGCGATGTCGCGGTCGATCTGGGCCGCGGTCTCCCCGAGGCCCTTGCGCAGGTCGGTGACCTGGCCCTTCTCGTACTTCTGGGCGAAGTCCTGGAGGGTGTCCTGGTAGGCCGAGCCGTTCACCGCGCCGTCCGAGGTGGAGGACCGCGGGTGCTGGGCGATGTCGAGGAAGGTCTTGAAGCGCGCGTCGAACTTCAGGTTCGGGGACTTGAGCGCCTCCAGCGTGGAGGGCACGTTGCCGATGCCGTTGGCGAAGTTCACCACGGCCTCCGTGTCCATGGTCATGTACTTGACCAGCTCCCAGGCGGCGTTCTGCTTCCTGCTCTGCGGAGCGATGCCCATGATCGTGCCGGAGAGGTAGCCCTTGCCGTACTCCGCGACCTCGTCGTCCGCGACCGGCAGCGGCGCGACGCCGACCTCGAAGCCGACCTTGGCGTCCTTGATGAAGTTCAGCCGCCACTCGCCGTCGAGCTGCATGGCGACCTGGCCGGTGTGGAAGGGGTGCTTGGCGCCCCACTCGTCGCCGAAGGTGGTGCGGTACTTGTCCAGCTTGGCGAACCCGCCGAGTCCGTCGACGAGCGACTTCTGGTACGTCATCATCTCGGCGAACGCCGGGTCGGCGGCGACGTTGGACTTGCCCTGGGCGTCGAAGTACCGGTGGTTCCACTGGGACATGTAGTGGCTCACGACGGTCTCGTAGCCGAGGTAGTTCGGCATGAAGCCGAGCTGCTCGTAGGAGTCGCCCTTCGGCTTCGTCAGCTTCTTCGCGACCTGCGCGAACTCCGTCCAGGTCCTGGGCGGCGCGGTGATGCCGGCCGCCTCGAAGGCGTCCTTGTTGTAGTAGAGCCCGTACGCGTCGGACAGCAGCGGCAGCGAACAGCGCTTGCCCTCGAACTGCGTGTACTCCTGGAGGACCTTCGGGAAGGTCTTGTCCAGGTCCACCTTGTCCTTCTCCAGGAAGGGCTTCAGGTCGGCGAGGGCGCCCGAGGCGCAGAACTTGCCGACGTTGGCGGTGGTGAAGGAGGAGACGACGTCGGGACCGTTCGAACCACCGGCGCGCAGCGCCTGGTTGAGCTTGTCGTCGTTGATGTTGCCGACGACCTTCACCGTGATGTTCGGGTGGGACTTCTCGAAGCGGTCGACGTTGTCCTGGATCGCCTTCACCTCGGCCGGGGCGGACCAGCCGTGCCAGAAGGTGATCGTCGTCTTGGCGGCGGGGTCGTCGGTCGCGCCGTTGCCGGCGGAGCCGGTGCACGCGGAGGCGAGGAGGGCCATGGAGGCGGTGGCGGCGAGCGCGATCGCGGCTCTGCGCGGACGGACGGGCATGACGGAGTCTCCCTGTGACGAAGGGGCGGCGGGGAAGGGGACGGAGGGTGTGGCGGTCGGACCCCAGGGCGCCGGGCGCCGGGGGTGGTCGGGGGCGGGGGCTACCGCGAGGTGTCGAAGACCTCGTCGCGGGTCGCCGCGAGGGCGCTCTCGAGGGCGCCGCGCAGTACGGGGTCGTGGTCCACGGTGCCGAGGACGAGCCGGGGGCGGGAGGCCGCGAGCTCGGCCAGTTCGGACTGGACGCGCTCGCGCAGGGGTTCGCCGCCGGCCACGTTCACCTGGCCGGACAGGACGAGAAGTTCGGGGTCGAGCACCGCGACGACGGAGGCGAGTCCGGTCGCCAGGCGCTCGGCGTACCGGTCGAGGAGCGCGGCGTGGCGCGGGTCGTCGCCGTGGTGGGCGGCGGCGTGCGCGAGGAGCCCGGACGCGGTGGCGACGTACGGCTGCTCGACGGTCTCGATGCCGAGGGAACGGGCGATCCGGGGTACGGACTGGACACCGGCGAGCTCCTGGTAGCCACCGGAGTTGGCCTTCGTGACCTGCCGCACGAGCGGGGTGCCGGGCACCGGCAGGAAGCCGACCTCGCCCGCGCCACCGGTGAAGCCGCGGTGCAGCCGGCCGCCGAGGACGACGGCGGCGCCGAGACCCTCCTCGTTCCAGAGCAGCACGAAGTTGTCGTGGCCGCGTGCGGCGCCCAGGCGCTGCTCGGCGATGGCGGCGAGGTTGACGTCGTTCTCGTACTCGAACGGCATCGGGAGCACCGCGGCCAGTTCCTCCAGGAGGGTGGGGGAGTGCCAGCCGGGCAGATGGGAGGCGTACCGCAGCCGGCCGGTGGCCGGGTCGAAGGCGCCGGGGGTGCCGATGACGAGGCGGTGCACCTCGGCCGCGGTGATCCCGGCCTCCTTGGCCGCCCCGTCGAGGGCGGTCGTGACCTGGCGGACGACGCCCTCGGCGGCGCGTCCCGGGGTCCTCAGCTCGAACTCGCCGACGACCTCGCCGGTGATGTCGGCGACGGCGGCGCGGATCCGGCCGGGGTTCACGTCGAGGCCGGCGGCGAAGGCGGCCCGGGCGTTGATGGCGTACAGCTGCGCGCTGGGTCCCGGCCGGCCCGCGGTGGTGCCGCCGGCGACGACGAGCCCGGCGGCCTCCAGGCGGGCGAGCAGCTGTGAGGCGGTCGGCTTGGAGAGCCCGGTGAGCTTGCCGATCCGGGTCCGGGAGAGCGTGCCGTGCTCCAGCAGCAGATCGAGGGCGGCGCGGTCGTTCATGGCCCGCAGGACACGAGGGGTGCCGGGGGTTCCCGGGGTCGTACCGGCCATGTCGGATGCACCTGCCCTTCGGCTCTGGACGGGGCCATTCTGCTGCCCGTCGGCCCGCTTCCCCAACTGCACTGTTAGGAAAGTTTCCTATTCGATGGGAGGACCGTAGGACGGGCGTCACCTGGGCGTCAATACCCGCGGACGCACGACGCCCCCGAAGGCAACCAAAGCGTTACCTGCGGGGGCGTCGGGGACGGGCGGGCGCGGGACCCTTCGCTGCCGGGGGCCGTCCTACTTCGAGAGGTTGGGCGAGGACGGCGGCAGCGGGGTGGCCGCGGCGGACTGCGGCGAGGTGGCCGAGGAGAAGGCCGAGGGCGCGGCCATGCCCGCGGTCGGGTCGGCTGCGGCCTCCTCCGCCTGCGCCGGGACACCGCCGACGATCCGGATGCCGGCCGCGTCGAGCGCGCGCTTGATGCGCCAGCGCAGCTCGCGCTCCACGCTCAGGGCCTTGCCCGGCATGGTCTTCGCGGACACGCGGACGGTCATCGAGTCGAGCAGCACCTCGTTGAGGCCGAGGATCTCGACCGGCCCCCACAGGCGCTCGTTCCACGGCTCTTCCTTCGCCATGGCCTCGGCGACCTCGGTGATCACCGTGCGGACCCGGTCCAGGTCCTCCGTCGGGCGGACCGTCACGTCGATGGCGGCCGTCGCCCAGCCCTGGCTGAGGTTGCCGATCCGCTTGATCTCGCCGTTGCGGACGTACCAGATCTCGCCGTTGTCGCCGCGCAGCTTCGTCACCCGCAGACCGACCTCGACGACCTCGCCGGACGCCACCCCCGCGTCGACCGAGTCGCCGACGCCGTACTGGTCCTCCAGGATCATGAAGACTCCGGAGAGGAAGTCCGTGACGAGGTTCCGGGCGCCGAAGCCGATCGCGACGCCGGCGACACCGGCCGAGGCGAGCAGCGGTGCCAGGTCGATCTTGAAGGCGCCCAGGATCATCAGGCCGGCCGTGCCCAGGATGAGGAAGGACGCGACCGAGCGCAGCACCGAACCGATCGCCTCCGAGCGCTGGCGGCGCCGCTCGGCGTTGACCAGCAGCCCGCCGAGGGCGGTGCCCTCCACGGCCTGGGCGGAGCGGTTCATCCGCTCTATCAGCCTGGTCAGGGCGCGGCGGATGGCCATCCGGAGCAGCAGCGCGACGACCAGGATGAGGACGATGCGCAGACCGGTGTTCAGCCAGGTGGACCAGTTCTCCTCCACCCAGCCGGCGGCGCTCGTCGCCCGCTCCGCCGCTTCGTCCAGAGTGACGGGGACGGACTGGGGATCGTCGGCGGCCACCGAGGCTGACCAGGACACGGGGAAACCTCCAGGCATTGCGACAGCAGAACAACCACACTAACGGGGCATCGGATGTGCTCCCGCCGCCCTGCCGAAGGGAGAGACGGACCTCACCCGGGGATGTATCCCGTGTCCGTGTGGATGTGGTCGAGAACACCCCAAGGCCGTTACCGCCACGTGGTGGCGCTTTGACCAGGCATGAGGGGAGACTGAGAGCAGATCGTCCCGGCGCGAGCCACGCGCCGCCGGCGTCATAGGAGGCATCACGTGCCGCATGTCCTGGTCCTCAACGCGTCGTACGAGCCCCTCGGCGTCGTACCGCTCCGCCGCGCGCTCGTCCTCGTCCTGGAGAACAAGGCCCTGTGCCTCGAGGAGTCCGGCGCCTTCCTGCACAGCGAGACCCGCGTCGTCCCCGCACCGAGTGTGGTCCGGCTGAAGCGGTTCGTGCGGGTCCCCTACCGGGGGCCCGTTCCTCTCACCCGCAGAGCGCTGTTCGCCCGCGACGGCGGACGCTGCATGTACTGCGGTGGCGTCGCAACCAGCGTCGACCACGTCGTTCCGCGCAGCCGCGGGGGTACCCACGCCTGGGACAACGTCGTGGCGGCCTGCCGCCGCTGCAACCACGTCAAGGCCGACCGCCATCTGCGCGAACTGGGCTGGCGGCTGCGCCACCAGCCGGCGCCGCCGTCCGGACTCGCCTGGCGGATCATCGGCACCGGTCACCGGGATCCGCGCTGGCTGCCCTACTTGCAGCCGTACGGCGCGGACGACGTGATGGCCCGGATCGACGCCGTCTCCCACGCCCCCACGGGGGCCGTGCGGACGGCGACCTGATCCGGGCCTTCGTCGTACCAGGGCCGGGCACGGGCCGCGGCACGGTGCGTGCCGCGGCCGTGCGGGGCGGGTCGGGGCGCGCGCCTCGGTGCGACGAGCGCGCACCTGCCGCCGGCCCGTCGTGCCCGCAGCGCCCACGGACCGGCGGCCCGGTGGGTCGCCTGCTGTGCTGTCACTCCTGGGGTGACTGTGGCTCCTGGGGCTGCTCGGGTTGCTGGGACGGCTGCTGCGCCGGGGGCGCGGGGCTCTCCGGGGGTGCGACCGCGTAGGTCTCCACCGTCCAGAGCGAGTAGCCGTACGGTGTCGCCCGCGCGTCGCCCTGGACCCGCAGGAAGCGGGTGTCCGCCGCGTCCATGCGCACCGCCTCGCGGCCGCCGCGGCCGTCGGCGACCGTGGCCGCCGTGCGCCAGGTGCGGCCGTCGGCGGAGACCTGGATGCGGTAGCGGGAGGCGTACGCGTCCTGCCAGTGCAGGACCACCTGCCCTATCCGGGTGGGCTGGGCCAGCTCCAGCTGCCACCAGGCGCCGTCCTCCGCCGGGGAGGACCAGCGCGTCGCCGGGTCGCCGTCCAGCGCCGAGGCCGCCGGGAAGTCGGGCGTCTCGTCGCCCGATGAGGACGCCGTCGCCGTGCGCGCCAGGTCCGGGCCGGCCGTGCGCGGGAAGGCGCGGACCGTCAGGACCCGTTCCTCGCCCGCGAACGAGACCGGCACCTGGTACGAGCCGGCCGGCACGTCCGGTGCCACCGAGACCTCCAGCGGCACCGTCGTCCGCGTCCCGCGCGGCACCAGGACCTCCTTCGGCAGCCGTACCGCGATCCCCTTCGGCGCCCGCGCCGTCAGGGCGCCGCGCACCTCGCCCGCCCGCTGTGCCAGCAGGTGCACGTCCACCCGCTGCGCCGCCCCGCCGATCTCCGCGTCGGTCTCGCCACGGGCCAGTTCCAGCTCCGCGTGCGGCTCGTCCGCGAACCACGGCACCAGCGAGCGCACCTCCGGGGCCGCGGCGCCGGTCCAGGCGATCCGCACCGCCTCGGCGCGCAGGCCCTTCGCGTCGGCCTGCGTCCAGCCGGAGGGGGACAGCGGGCCGAGCGGCCGCCAGCCCTCACCGGTCACGTACGCCTCCACCCGGGCGCCCTCGCCCGAGCCCGGCTCGGTCATCACGGTCAGCGTCTCGACGGGCCGCGAACGGTCCAGCCGGAGCACGTACGCGCTCTGCTCCCGCTCGGCCCGCCGCCCGGTGCGCCGTTCGCGGTCGGCGCCCGTCCAGGCGGCCGACTCGGTCACGGCGCGCGTGAGGAAGGGGCCGAGGACGCCCTTGCCCACCGTCACCTGGCCACCCTGTACGAGCGACGCGCGCAACGGCTCCAGCCGCAGCGACGCCTGCCAGGCCGCCGTGCCGTCGCCGCGGGTCTGGGCCAGCAGCATGTCGACCGCCGTCTCGCCCGCCAGTCCGTACTGCGACAGCCGCGCGAGCCAGGGCCGCGTCTCCTCCGCCAGGGCGCCGTCCGCCGTGGCGGCCAGCCGCTGCGGCGCCTCCCGCATCACCGTGAACGCCGCCCGCAGCTCGCGCGCCGCCTTCTCGCGGACCGCCGGCGACCCGGCAGTCCGGCTGCTCCAGAACGCCGCCATCAGGGGCTTGAGGTAGGCGGACTCGCCCGCCGGGTCGAGGAGCGAGGAGGCGTCGTTCCCGGCCAGCGCCCACAGCGCCTCGCGGGCCGCGGCGTCCGGCCCGGCCAGGTCGTCGACCGCCGCCCGCCAGGACTCCTGCGGCCGGTATCCCTTCGGGTTCCAGGCGTAGTCCGCCGCGGTGAAGAGCGGCACGCGCGAGGCCGTGGCCTGCTCCATCGCGTTGGCGAGGAACGCGGCCGAACCGGCGGCCACCGCCGGCTCCCGGCCCTGGTAGGCGCCGAGGAAGAGCCGGTCCTGGGCGTAGTCGTTCACCGGGTAGTTGTCCATGGTGACCAGCGGGTGCCGGAACGTCGCCCGCGCGCCCGCCAGTTCCCGTCCGGTGATGGTGCGCGGCACGACGCCCACACCCGTCCAGGCCACCTGGACCCGGTCGTCGAGCGCGGCGGCGAGCGCGGCGCGGTAGTCCGTCCTGCCGTCCTGGTAGTACTCCGTCGGCATCAGGGTCAGCGGCTCCGCGCCCGGGTGCCGCTCCGCCAGGTGCCGGGCCACCGCGCTCGCCACGCGCGCGTGGGCGGCGGCCGCTGCCTCGGGCCCGCGGCCGAAGACGTCCGCGTCCTTCGAGCAGTGCCACTCGCTGTAGCTGACGTCCTGGAACTGGAGCTGGAAGGAGCGCACCCCCAGCGCCCACATCGCGTCGATCTTCCGGTTCAGCGCCCGGACGTCGTCGTCCGAGGCCAGGCACATGGACTGGGCGGGGGCCACGGCCCAGGCGAGCGTCACGTGGTTGGCGCGGGCGCGCTCCGCGAGGGCGCGGAACGCGGCACGCTGCTCCGCCGGGTAGGGCTCGCGCCAGAGGGTCTGCCGGTACAGGTCGTCACCGGGCGCGTAGAGGAAGCGGTTCTGCTTGGTGCGGCCCATGAAGTCGAGCTGGGCGAGGCGCTGTTCCTGGCTCCAGGGGCGGCCGTAGAAGCCCTCGGTCAGTCCGCGCACGGCGCTGCCGGGCCAGTCGCGGATCGCGACGCCCCGGATCTCCCGCTGCGGGCCCACCAGTTGGCGCAGCGTCTGCACGGCGTG
The DNA here is from genome assembly GCF_050917515.1 of Streptomyces sp. JL2001. NCBI lineage: Bacteria > Bacillati > Actinomycetota > Actinomycetes > Kitasatosporales > Streptomycetaceae > Streptomyces > Streptomyces sp. JL2001. Next base: position 5,075,273 of record NZ_CP169421.1, read on the forward strand.
GAAGAGGCCGTCCTCGCCGACCCCGTCGAGCGCCACGGTGTCCCGGCCCTGGACCCGCCCCGTCGCCAGCCGGTATCCGCCCCGCGGCAGGTCGGTCCTCTCGTGGGCGCGCAGCGCCCGCAGGGCGTCGGAGGCGCCGGAGACTCCGGAACCGGCGGGTCCGCCGGCCCGGACGACGGTGCCCGCGCCGGGCAGCGAGGTGTGGACGGTCCGCACGCCGGCCGACCGCAGCACCTCCCGCAGCGCGGCGAGGGCGTACGGGTCGGCGTCGGCGTCGGCGAGCAGGGTCACCTCGTCGCCCAGCGGCACCGAGGGACCCGTGGCCGTCATGGACTGCGGGCGCGGCCATACGCCGGTGTCCGCGGCCGCGGCCCGCCGCGCGTCGGCCTGTTCGTCCGCGGTCGTGGCCGGCGGGACGGGCGCCGCCTGGGCGAGGCCGGGCATCGCGCCGCCGAGGAGACCGCCGATGACCGCGGCGGCCACGGCCGTCGCGGTCCGCTTCCTGCGCCCGAGGTGCACGGGGGACTCCTTTGGTCACGAGTGGATTACGACCCCACCACCCGGTCGGCCGAGGTGTCAATGCAGGTGGCCGATGTGTCGGCTTTGCCGGATGTTCTTTCGGCGAGGTGACGTCTCTCCGTCAACTTCCGCCGGTAAAACGGGGTGCGATGGGTAGTCCTGTTGCTGTTGTCCCACTTGTCGAGACGAACCGGGAGACCCCCGTGGCCGCGACCACCCGCACGATCACCCCTATACGGGTGCCTGAACAGGGCCCGCTCACCAGCGAACCGCCCCTCGCCGACACCGCCCCGCTCACCAGCGAACCGCCGATGACCGACGCGGCCCCCCTCACCAGCGAGCCCACCTCCCCCGGCACCGCGGGCGGCACGGAGTCCCCCGGAGTGTGACCGTCCCGGGCCGCCACCGTTCCCGACCCTCCCGGAGTGTGAAGTGACCCTGGCCCGTCTCGCCGCCCTTCATGGCGTCGCCACCACGTACGCGCCCTCCGAGGGCGTCACCGTCCCGGTGCCCGACGCCACGGTCGTGGCCGTGCTCGCCGCCCTGGACGTGGACGCCGGGACGCCCGAGGCCCTCGACGCCGCGCTCGAAGCGGCCCACCGGGCCGAGCGGGACCGCCTTCTGCCGCCGACCCTCGTCCGGTGGCAGGACGGCCGGGACGGCCCGGGCGGGCTGGGCGAGGGGCTGCCGCCCGGCACGCGGCTGCGCGTGACGACCGAGGCGGGCGGGACCGTCGAGATCGTCGACGGCGTGCTGACCCCGGACGCCGCGGACGGGGACGGTGCCGTGGGCGAAGGCCCGGGCGGCTCCGCGGGCCCGGCCGGCGACCGGCTGCCGCTCGGGGTCCACCGGGTCGACGCGGTCACCCCCGACGGCCGCGCCGGGGCGAGCACCCTGATCGTCGCCCCCGCGCGCGTACCCCGTCCCGAACGGCGCGCGTACGGCCTGCTCGTCCAGCTCTACTCCGTCCTGTCCGCGCGGTCCTGGGGCATGGGCGACCTCGGCGACCTGCGTGAACTCGCGGCCTGGGCGGGCCGTACGCACGGCGCCGGCTTCGTCCAGGTCAACCCGCTGCACGCGGCCGTGCCCGGAGCGCCCACCGATCCGTCGCCCTACCGCCCCTCGTCCCGCCGCTTCCCCGACCCGGTCCATCTGCGGATCGAGGACGTCCCCGAGTACGGCTACGTGGGCCCGGAGTACCGCGAGGCGCTGGAGGCGGTCCTCGCCGACGCCGCCGAGCTGCGCGAACGGGTGCTGCGCAAGGGGGCGTTGATCGACAGGGACGCGGTGTGGGAGGTCAAGCGGCGGGCCCTGGAGCTCGTCCGGACCGTCGAGCCCGGGCCCGGCAGACAGGCCGACTACCGGGACTTCCTCGCCGAGCGCGGCCGCGCCCTGGAGGACCACGCCACCTACTGCGCCCTCGCCGAGCGTCACGGCCACCACTGGCGGGCCTGGCCGGAGGAGCTGCGCGACCCGCGCTCCGCCGCCCCGCTCGTGGCGGCCGACGCCGAGCTGTCCGCCCGGGTCGACTTCCACTGCTGGCTGGCCTGGCTGACGGACCGGCAGCTCGCCGCCGCCGGGGCGACCGCCCGCGAGGCGGGGATGGCCGTGGGTGTCGTCCACGATCTCGCGGTCGGCGTCCACCCGGACGGCTCGGACGCCTGGGCCCAGCAGGACGCCTACGCCGCGGGCATGTCGGTCGGCGCGCCGCCCGACGCCTTCAACTCCCGCGGCCAGGACTGGGGCCTGCCGCCCTGGCGCCCCGACGCCCTCGCCGCCTCCGGCTACGCGCCCTTCCGCGGCCTGCTCCGGGAGCTGCTGCGGCACGCGGGCGCCCTGCGGATCGACCACGTGATGGGACTGTTCCGGCTCTGGTGGGTCCCGGAGGGGGGCGAGCCCACCGAGGGCACCTACGTCCGCTACGACGCCGAGGCCATGCTCGCCGTCCTCGCCCTGGAGGCCCACCGGGCCGGCGCCGTCGTCATCGGCGAGGATCTCGGCACCGTCGAGCCCGGCGTGCGCGAGGCGCTGTCACGGCGGGGGGTGCTGGGCACCTCCGTGCTGTGGTTCGAGCGGGACTGGTCGGGCTCCCGGCAGCCGCTGCCCCCGGAGGCGTGGCGCACCGACTGCGTGGCCACCGCCACCACGCACGACCTGCCGTCCACGGCCGCCCGGCTCTCCGGCGACCACGTCTCCCTGCGGCACCGCCTCGGGCTGCTGTCCGGGGACCTGGCGCGCGAGCGGGCGGAGGACGCCGCCGAGACCGGCGAATGGCTCGGTGTCCTGGAGCGGCTGGGACTGCTGCCGGAGGGGCCGGGCGACGAGGAGGCCGAGATCAGGGCCGTCCACCGGTTCCTGCTCCGCACCCCGGCCCGCATGGTCGGGGTGTGGCTGCCGGACACGGTCGGGGACCGCCGGCCGCAGAACCTGCCGGGCACCTGGGACGAGTACCCCAACTGGCGGCTGCCGGTCGCCGGACCGGAGGGGCAGCCGCTGACCCTGGAAGCCCTTGCCGCCTCGCCGCGGGCGCACCGCCTGCTGGCCCTGTTCGACCTCTTCGGGACGCGTACGGCACCCCCGGGCGCGCGGCCCGTTTAGGTGTTCGCTACGTTTGCACCGTGGACAAGAAGAACGCCCTGCGCGCCGGTGCTGTCGCGGCCGGTACGACGCTGATGATGCTGCTCATGTCGTCCCCGGCGCTCGCGCTGACCCGCGACGACGGTGACGACCCGGCCCCCAAGCTGAGTGTCGTCGAGACCCTCGGTCTCTTCGTCTTCACCCCGATCGTGCTGTTCCTGGTGATCTGCGGTCTGGTGATGGTGCTCGACAAGTCCAAGAAGGCCTGAGACACCGGCCTCTGTCGCATCCTGACGAGGGCGCCGCACGGTACGTGGGTACCGTGCGGCGCCCTCGCGTGTGTTCCGCGGCACCGGACGCCGCTCCCGGGTCCGCGGTGACCGGGGGACGCCCCCTCAGGCCGTCGTCGCCAGCAGCTTGCGCAGCAGCCCGGCCAGCTGCTCCTGCTCGCCGGCGTCGAGGGCCGACTCCAGCGCCGCCCGCTGCTGTTCCAGGCCGGCCGCCACGGCTCGGTCCACCAGCTCACGCCCGCGCTCGCTCAGCGTCACCCGTAGCCCCCGCCGGTCGTTCGGATCGGGGCTGCGGCGGAGCAGTCCGGCCTTCTCCAGCTTGTCCAGGCGGCCCGTCATCCCGCCGGTGGTGATCATCAGCGTGGCCGTGAGCTCGCGCGGCGACAGCGTGTAGGGCTCACCCGAACGGCGCAGCGTCGCCAGGACGTCGAACTCCCCGAGTGCCATCCCGTAGGGCGCGTACGCCTTGTCCACCCGGCCGCGCATGGCGTTCGCGAGCCGGTAGATCCGTCCGAAGACGGCCATCGGGACCGTGTCCAGGTCGGGGCGGACGGCGGCCCACTGGTCGGTGATGGCGTCGACGGCGTCGTGGGCGGGGCCGGGGCCCGGGGTGTTCGTCTCCATGTCCGAAGTCTCCTGTCCGGTCGACTCGATGGCAAGAAAGCCACTTGCGATTAAGTAGCTTAGAACTAAGCTACTTAATGCCAAGCCATCTGGCTCCGCACGTCCGAACCGGGGGAACCTGCCATGTCCCGCAAGGCCGCCGTCGTCGCCCTGACCGCGCTCGCCCCGATCTCCTGGGGCTCCACCTACGTCGTCACCACCGAGCTCCTGCCGCCTGACCGACCGCTCTTCACCGGTCTCATGCGCGCCCTGCCCGCCGGGCTCCTGCTCCTCGCGCTGACCCGGAAGCTCCCCCGGGGCGCCTGGTGGGGGAAGGCGGCGCTCCTGGGCGTGCTCAACATCGGCGCCTTCTTCCCGCTGCTGTTCCTCGCCGCCTACCGGCTGCCCGGGGGCGTCGCCGCCGTGGTCGGATCGGCGGGCCCGCTCTTCGTCGTCGGCCTGGCGGCCCTGTTCCTGGGGGACAGGCCCACGGTCCGCACCCTGCTCACGGCGATCGCCGCCGCCTTCGGCGTCAGCCTGGTCGTCCTGAAGGCGGGGGCCGCGCTCGACCTGGTGGGGGTGCTCGCCGGACTGCTCTCCGCGCTGTCGATGTCGGCCGGCACGGTCCTCACCAAGCGCTGGGGCCGTCCCGAGGGGGTGGGCGCGCTGGCGCTGACGGGCTGGCAGCTCACCGCCGGCGGCCTCGTCCTGCTGCCCGTCGCCTTCCTGCTCGAAGGCGCCCCGCCGGCGCTGGACTCCACCCACCTGCTCGGCTACGCCTACCTCGCCCTCGGCAACACCGCGGTCTCGTACTTCCTCTGGTTCCGCGGCATCGAGCGCCTGAGCGCCTCCTCGGTCACCCTCCTCGGTCCGCTGTCGCCGATCACCGCGGCCGTCATCGGCTGGGCGGCGCTCGGCCAGGCGCTCGGTCCGGTGCAGCTGGTGGGCATGGCGATCGCCTTCGGCGCCACACTCGCCGGCCAGTGGACCCCGAAGGAGCCCCGCCGGTACCGCGCCGCGAAAACGTTCGGCGCGGCTGAAGACATGAGTCTGAACGTTTCGATGGATCTGAAGTCTCCCGCGGCGCGACCCTAAGCCCCGCCCGCACCCGATGGTCGGCACCGGGCCGCCCGGTAGGTTGCGCCCCATGACCGAGTGGGACATCAAGAAGCTCCGCATCCTCCGCACCCTCCGCGACCGCGGCACCGTCACCGCGACCGCGGAGGCGCTGCTCATGACCCCTTCGGCCGTCTCCCAGCAGCTCACCAACCTCGCCCGGCAGCTCAAGGTGCCGCTCCTGGAGGCCCAGGGCCGCAGGGTCCGGCTGACCGACGCCGCCCATCTGGTGCTCCGCCACGCCGAGGTGGTCTTCGCCCAGCTGGAGCGAGCCGACGCCGAGCTCGACGACCACCTCCGCGGCGACGCGGGCCAGGTCCGGGTGGCGGCCTTCTCCACGGCCGTGCCCGCGCTCGTCGTGCCCGCCGTGCAGCAACTCCGCGGCACCCACCCCGGGCTCGACGTCCGGGTGCGCGAGGCCGAGGCGGCGGAGGCGTACGAGCTGCTCACGGACGGCGCGGTCGAGCTGGCGCTGTCCCTGGCCGCCCACGCGCCGCCCGTGCGCGACCCCAAGTTCAGCCGTGTGCCGCTGCTCGCCGACCCCCTCGACGTCGCGCTGCCCGCCGCCCATCCGCTCGCCGACGCGCCCGGTCTGCGCCTGGCCGACCTGTCCGCCGAGCCGTGGATCTTCGGCGGCTCGGGCCCCTGGTCCGAGATCACCACCGCCGCCTGCGAGGCTGCCGGCTTCGTGCCCGAGCAGGCCCACAGCGCCGCCGGCTGGACCGCGATCCTCGCCATGGTCGAGGCCGGCATGGGGATCGCGCTCGTCCCCCGGATGGCGACCGCCGAGCGCCGCACCGGCGTCGTGATGCGGGTCCTCTCCGCCGACCAGCCCCGCCGCCACGTCGTCGCGGCCGTGCGGCGCGGGGCGGAGGAGGGACCCGCGGTCGCCCGGGTCCTGGCCGCGCTCCGGCAGGCCGCCGCCGCGCGCGAGACCGTCCGATAGCCGGCACCGACCTTTCAGTTCCGCTGAAAAGGATCGTCGAAAACATTCGATGGACCCGGCCCGGACGGGCCGGGCAGAGTCGGGGCATGACCTTCGAGACGAGCACGGAACAGGATCCGCACGCCAACGACGCCGCCCCCTACGGCGGAGGCGACCCTTACGCCGACTACCGCACCGGTGACTTCGCCTTCACCGAACTCGTCGACCTGGCCGACCGCCGGCTCGGCGCCGGAGTGATCGCCGCGAACGACGAGTTCTTCGCCGAGCGCGAGAACCTCCTCGTCCGGGAGCGCGCCGTCTTCGACCCGGAGCGCTTCGGCCACAAGGGCAAGATCATGGACGGCTGGGAGACCCGCCGCCGCCGCGGCACCGGCTCCGGGGACGTCTTCCCCGCCCCCGAGGACCACGACTGGGCGATCGTCCGCCTCGGTGCCCCCGGCGTCATCCGGGGCATCGTCGTCGACACCGCCCACTTCCGCGGCAACTACCCGCAGCGGGTGAGCGTCCAGGCCACCGCGGTCGAGGGAACCCCGAGCCCCGATCGGCTGCTCGCCGACGACGTGAAGTGGGAGGAGATCGTCCCGCCCACCCCCGTCCGCGGCCACGCCGCCAACGGCTTCACCGTCACCTCCGGGCGACGCTGGACCCACGTCCGCCTCTGCCAGCACCCCGACGGCGGCATCGCCCGCCTCCGCGTCCACGGCGAGGTCGTGCCCGACCCCGCGTGGCTGGAGCTGCTCGGCACGATCGACCTGCTCTCCGTGCTCAACGGAGGCGTGTACGAGGACGCGTCGGACCGGTTCTACTCCTCGCCGACCCAGATCATCCTGCCCGGCACCTCCCGCAAGATGGACGACGGCTGGGAGAACCGCCGCCGCCGGGTCCGCGGCACCAACGACTGGGTCCGCTTCCGGCTCGCCGCCCAGGGCGCCGTCCGGGCCGTGGAGATCGACACCGCCTACCTCAAGGGCAACTCGGCGGGCTGGATCGCCCTCCAGGGACGCAACGGCGAGACGGGCGAGTGGTTCGAGATCATCCCGCGGACCCGGCTCCAGCCCGACACCCCGCACCGCTTCGAGCTCGCCGCGCAGGCGGTCGTCACCCACGTCCGGCTCGACGCCTTCCCCGACGGCGGCGTCGCCCGGATGCGCCTGCACGGCACCCTCACCGAACAGGGCGTCGCGGCCCTGCGCCGCCGCCACGAGGAGCTCGGCGGCTGACCGGCCTCCGCCCGGCGGAGCGGCCGCGCGCCGACGCCCGCCCGCCGGGCGGACCCCATCACGGCGAAGGGGCACCTCCACCGGGGAGGTGCCCCTTCGCCGTTCACCGGACGGTCAGGCCGCGGCGGCGTCCGCCGCCTGTGCCTTGAGCGCGCGTTCCACGCCCGCGCGGGACTCGGTCACCATGCGCCGCAGCGCCGGAGCCGGGTCGTTCGCCGCGATCCAGGCGTCCGTCGCGTCCAGGGTCTCCTGCGAGACCTGGAGCGTCGGGTAGAGGCCCACCACGATCTGCTGGATCATCTCGTGGCTGCGGGTCTCCGAGACGCCCTTGATCGACGCGAAGTACTTCGCCGTGTACGGGGCCAGCAGCTCGCGCTGGTCGGTCTGGACGAAGCCGCCGATCACCGCCTCCTGCACCGCGTTCGCGAGCTTGTCGGACTCCACGACCGAGGCCCATGCCTCCGCCTTGGCCGCCTCGGTCGGGCGCGCCGCCCGCGCGGTGGCCGCGTGGCGTTCGCCCGCCGCCGTCCGGTCGCGCTCCAGCTCGGCCGCGATCTCCGTCTCGTCGTAGACGCCGGTCGCCGCCAGCCGCTGCACGAACGCCCAGCGCAGCTCCGTGTCCACCGCGAGGCCCTCGATCGACTCGCGGCCCTCCAGCAGCGCGGACAGCAGGTCCAGCTGCTGCGGGGTGCGGGCGGTGGCCGCGAACGCGCGCGCCCACGCCAGCTGGTGGTCGCCGGCCGGCTCGGCCGCGCGCAGGTGCGCCAGCGTCGCGTCCGTCCAGCGGGTCAGCCCCGTCTCACGCCACTCCGGCGCCGCGTACAGCTCCAGGGCCGCCTTCACCTGGCCCTGGAGCGACTGCACCACGCCGATGTCGGACTCCTTGGCGATGCCGGAGAGCACCAGCTCCAGGTAGTCCCGGGTGGCCAGTTCACCGTCGCGCGTCATGTCCCAGGCCGAGGCCCAGCACAGCGCACGCGGCAGCGACTCGGCGAAGTCGCCCAGGTGCGCGGTGACGTTCTTCAGCGACACCTCGTCGAGCCGGACCTTGGCGTACGACAGGTCGTCGTCGTTGAGCAGGACGACCGCCGGGCGGGCCTTGCCCTCCAGCTGCGCGACCGGGGTCGACTCGGCGGCCCGGACGTCCAGCTCGACACGGTCGGTGCGAACCAGCTTGCCGGCCTCGTCGAGGTCGTAGAAGCCGATCGCGATCCGGTGCGGACGCAGGATCGACTCGCCCTTGGCCCCGGCGGGCAGCGCCGGCGCCTCCTGCCGGACGGCGAAGGAGGTGATGACCCCGTTCGCGTCGGTCTCGATCTCCGGCCGCAGGATGTTGATGCCGGCCGTCTCCAGCCACGCCTTCGACCAGGTCCGCAGGTCACGGCCGCTGGTCTTCTCCAGCGCGTCGAGCAGGTCGGACAGCCGCGTGTTCCCGAAGGCGTGCGCCTTGAAGTACGCCTGCACGCCCTTGAAGAACTCGTCCTGGCCGACGTACGCCACGAGCTGCTTGAGGACCGACGCGCCCTTGGCGTAGGTGATGCCGTCGAAGTTGACCTGCACGTCCTCCAGGTCGTTGATCTCCGCCATGATCGGGTGCGTGGACGGCAGCTGGTCCTGGCGGTAGGCCCAGGTCTTCTCCGCGTTGGCGAAGGTCGTCCAGGCGTTCGGCCAGCGGGTGCCCGGCACGGAGGCCTGGCAGGCGACCGAGGTGAAGGTGGCGAACGACTCGTTCAGCCACAGGTCGTTCCACCACTCCATGGTCACGAGGTCGCCGAACCACATGTGGGCGAGCTCGTGCAGGATCGTCTCGGCCCGGCGCTCGTACGCCGCGTCCGTCACCTTCGAGCGGAAGACGTACTGGTCGCGGATGGTGACCGCGCCCGCGTTCTCCATCGCGCCCGCGTTGAACTCCGGGACGAAGAGCTGGTCGTACTTCGCGAACGGGTAGTCGTAGTCGAACTTCTCCTGGAACCAGTCGAAGCCCTGACGGGTGACGTCGAAGATGTGGTCCGCGTCCAGGAACTCGGCCAGCGACGGACGGCAGTAGATGCCGAGCGGGACGGTCTGCCCGTCCTTCTCGTACGAGGAGTGGACCGAGTGGTACGGGCCGACGATCAGGGCCGTGATGTAGGTCGAGATGCGCGGGGTCGGCTCGAAGCGCCAGACCGTCGCGTCGGGGCCCTCGGGCTCGGGCGTCGGCGAGTTGGAGATCACCGACCAGCCCTGCGGGGCCTTCACGGTGAACCGGAAGGTCGCCTTCAGGTCGGGCTGCTCGAACGCGGCGAACACGCGGCGCGCGTCCGGGACCTCGAACTGGGTGTACAGATAGGCCTGGTCGTCGACCGGGTCGACGAAGCGGTGCAGGCCCTCGCCGGTGTTGGTGTACGCGCAGTCGGCGACGACCTTCAGCTCGTTCGGCCCCTCCTTGAGATGGGCCAGGGCGATCCGCGAGTCACGGAAGACGGCGGCCACGTCGAGCGCGTGACCGTTGAGCACCACCTCATGGACGGCGGGGGCGACGAGATCGATGAAGGTCTCCGCACCTGCCTCGGCGGAATTGAAGCGGACGGTGGTGACGGACCGGTAGGTGCCGCCCTCCTGCGCACCGGTGAGGTCGAGGTCGACCTCGTACGCGTCCACGGTCAGCAGCTTCGCCCGCTGCTGCGCCTCTTCACGGGTCAGGTTTGTGCCAGGCACCCGGTCAACTCCTCGGTTTCGTGACGTTTGGGCCATCCTTCCACGGCGTGCGTCAGCGGCGCACGGCACATTTCCAAGGCCCGTCGCCGCTGATCCGCAGCAGGCCGGGACCGGGTACGCGGGCGCTCACCCGGACCTCGCCGATCTCGTTCACCAGCAGGTCCCGGTCCTCCGCGTCGTACTCGGGCTCACGCGGCGGAGTGTGCCGGTGGACCGTGAAGGGGGACGCGCCGTGGTGCAGGAAGTCGAGGACGCCGGGCGGCCCGTCGTAGATCACGAGGTCGTGCGCCGTGCCCTCGATGTGGCTGTCGAAGCGGCGGGCATGGGTGAGCGGAAGCACCCGCAGCGTCCAGGGCGTGTCGGCCTCCACCCGCAGGACCAGCGGCCGGCCGTGGGGGACCGGGGCGACGGTGCGGGCCCGGACGTCGTCCTCGTAGGCCGTCAGCAGGTAGTCCTCGGCCCTGCCGTGCTCGTCGCAGGACTCGATGGTGGTGGAGATCGAGTGGTACGACTCGATCTCCAGGAGCGCCCAGCCCGGCGGCAGCGCGGGGTCGCAGCGCACGGTCTCCTTGCCGCGGCCCTGGTGGACGGACGGCCGGAAGTCGGTGGCGAAGGGGTCCGCCGGCCCGGGATGTCCGGCGGGCACCTCGTACCCGGGTGCGGGGCCGTACGGCGGGAACCCCTGGCCCGCCGGTGCGGGGCCGTACGGGAACCCCTGGCCCGCCGGTGCGGGACGCCCGTACCCCGCCGGGGCAGGCGGCACGTAGCCGGGACCCGGGATCGGCGGCGGCGGGCTCTCCACCACGATGCCGAAGTACGTCGCCAGGCCCGCGAGCCCCGAGGCGTGGCCCTGGCCCACCGCACGGAACCGCCAGCCGCCCTGCCGGCGGTGGAACTCCCCGAAGACGAAAGCCGTCTCCGTCGTCGCGTCCTCGATCGCGAACCAGGCCGCCTCCCCGCCCTCCAGGTCCACGACCGTGATGTCCAGCGACGGGAGCCGGCCGAGGGGGCCGCCGTCCGCCGAGGCCGCGATCACCACCCGCTCGACGCCCGGCTCGACCCGCGCGAGGTCCAGCCACAGCCAGTCGGCCGCCGCGGAACCCGGCGCCCCGGGCGCCGATCTGCCCAGATGCCGCACGGCCCCCGACGGGTGCTCGCCGTGGTTGTAGAAGACGAGGTCCGCGTCCCCCCGCACCCGGCCGCCCGCGTCCAGGAGCAGCGCGGAGACGTCCACGTCGGGCACTCCCGGGCCGGTCCGCCAGGCGACCGCGACCTGGAGCGCCTGCGTGGGAACCGCGACGTCGGCGCCCTTCGGTATCTGGGTCATGGTCGGATCCTGTCACCGGAAGGCCCGGCTTCGAACGCGTTGTCCGAATTCCGCCAGCGGCTGATTCCCCACCCGCGTGAAGCTGGTCCCATGACCGCTTACGCCCCGCGGGCCATCGAGCCCGCCGCACTCGCCGAACTTCGCGTCACCGACGACGCGGGCCGCCCCTGCCGTCCGTTCGCCGACCCGGAGGGCGACGCCCCGCTGCGCTGCTGCCTGCGCCCCTCCCGCCCGGGCGAGCGCATCGCCCTCGTCTCGTACGCCCCGCTGCGCCGCTGGGCGGCCCGGACCGGCGCCGAGCCCGGCGCCTACGACGAGCAGGGGCCCGTCTTCCTGCACGCCGAGGAGTGCGAGGGGCCCCGGGAGACCGGCGGCTACCCCTTCGCCCGCCCCGGCGCGCTGCGCACCCTGCGCCGCTACGCGACCGGCGGCCACATCGCCGGTGGCCGCCTCCTGGAGATCCCGGAGACGGCCACCGAAGCCTTCGACGAGGCGCTGGCGGAAGCCTTCGCCGACCCGGAGGTGGCCCTGGTGCACGTCAGGGCCGTCGAGTACGGCTGCTTCCAGTACGAGGTCAGGCGCCCGTGAGCTCCTGCGCCACCAGCTCCGCGATCTGCACCGCGTTCAGCGCGGCACCCTTGCGGAGGTTGTCGTTGGAGAGGAAGAGCGCGAGACCGTGCTCGACGGTCTCGTCGACGCGGATGCGGCCCACGTAGGAGGCGTCCTTGCCGGCCGCCTGCAGCGGGGTCGGGATCTCGGAGAGCTCGACGCCCTCCGCGTCCTTCAGCAGCTCGTAGGCGCGCTCGACGCTGACCGGGCGCTCGAAGCGGGCGTTGACCTGGAGCGAGTGGCCGGAGAAGACCGGGACGCGCACGCAGGTGCCGGAGACCTTCAGCTCGGGGATCTCCAGGATCTTGCGGGACTCGTGGCGGAGCTTCTGCTCCTCGTCGGTCTCGAAGCTGCCGTCGTCGACGATCGAGCCGGCGAGCGGGACGACGTTGAAGGCGATCGGACGCTTGTAGACGCCCGGCTCGGGGAACTCCACGGCCTCGCCGTCGAAGGCGAGCTGGTCCGCGTTCTCGGCCACCGCGCACGCCTGGGTGCGCAGCTCGGCGACGCCGGCCACGCCCGAGCCGGAGACGGCCTGGTAGGTGGTGGCGACGAGGGCGGTCAGGCCGGCCTCCTGGTGGAGCGGCTTGAGGACGGGCATCGCGGCCATCGTGGTGCAGTTCGGGTTGGCGATGATCCCCTTGGGGCGGTCCTTGACCGCGTGCGGGTTGACCTCGGAGACGACCAGCGGGACCTCGGGGTCGCGGCGCCAGGCGGAGGAGTTGTCGATCACGACGGCGCCCTGGGCGGCGACCTTCTCGGCGAGCGCCTTGGAGGTGGCGCCACCGGCGGAGAAGAGCACGATGTCCAGGCCCGTGTAGTCCGCGGTGGCCGCGTCCTCCACCGTGATCCCGTCGACGACCGAGCCCGCGGAGCGGGCCGAGGCGAAGAGCCGCAGCTCGTCCACCGGGAAGTTCCGCTCGGCCAGGATCCTGCGCATGACTGTGCCGACCTGACCGGTGGCTCCGACGATTCCGACCTTCACGGGGACTCCTCCGTACGTACGTGCAGGGTGCTGCCTGTCCATGATGCGTGTGCTCCGGGGCGGCTTGTCCAATCCATTGTCCAAGGGTCGGGACACGGACCGGAGGCGGGCCGGGACGTGCGGAGGGCGGACGCCGGGTTCCGGCGCCCGCCCCTGTGCGATCAGCGGTACTGCGTGGGTGCTGCGGGTGTTACGGCGTGACCGTGCCGATCACGACGCTGCCCGAGCCCGCGACCGTGCCGCGCGCGTTCACGAGCTGGACCTCGCCGAAGAACTGCCGGCCCTCGGGCGCGGCACCGGCGACCAGCACCTCGGCGCCGACCTTGGCGCTCGCGCCGTTGGCCAGCGTGACCGTCTTGGCGGGGTCGACCTGCACGCTGCCGAGCGAGGCCGAGTAGTACACGTCCTTGTAGTCGAAGGTCGTGCCCCCCTGCGCCTGGACCGAGTACCCGTCGATGACGATGGTGTACGTGCCCGGGGCCGGCTTGACGAGCGAGACGGCCTCCTCCGAGTCGCCGTCCGCCGACTGGCCGACCTGCTTGCCGTTCAGCAGGACGGTCAGGTCGAGGTCGGCGGCCTTGTCGGAGGTGTTGCCGATGGCCACGTCCAGCCGCTCCACACCCTCACCGATGGTGACGGTCTTCGTCTGCTGCTCGTGGTGCTGGATGGTCGGGGTCTCGACCTTGGCCGAGCCCAGCGGGCCGCCCTTCAGCTTGCCGTCGATGGCGGCGAACTTGTTGGTGACCGTCCACTCGACGGCGGCCGGCGTACCGACCTTCGCCTCGGCGACCGTCTGGACGGCCGGGTCGAAGTCGGCGCCGAGCACCTGGACGTCCAGCTTGTACGGGTTGTCCAGGTCGGGCGAGGTGCGGCGCGCCTCGACCTCGATCTCCCAGACGCCCGGCGTCGGGTTGGCGTACGAACGCAGGTCCGGACGGCAGGTGTTGGCCGGGTTGTAGTGCGGGTAGCACACGTTGGACGCGGTGGACTCGATGGCCACGCCGTACGGGTGGATCGCGATGAACCGGGTCTGGCTCTGCGCCTTCAGGCCGCCGAGGGCGACCTCGAGGGTCTTGGCGCCCTCCGGCACGTTCACGAAGTACGACTTGTGGCTGTTGCGCTGCACCGAGCCGGTGCCGGTGAAGCCGAAGCCCGGGGCGGCGAGGTCGCTCGCGACGACGACGGTCGACAGGATCTGCTTGTCGACGCCCTCGGTGCGCTCGTCGTCGGCCTCCAGGATCACGCTGTGCACACCGGCCGTGGTGGGCCGGGCCTGGATCTTGACGGTGACCGGCTTGTTCAGCGGCAGGTCGATCTCGTCGTCGCCCAGGATCCGGAAGGTCCCGTCGTTGTACTTGAGGTCCAGCTCGTGCTCGATGGTCCGGTTCGGGCCGCTCGTGCGCGTGATGGTGACGTCGTAGACCTTCTTCTGGCCGACCTTGAGGCCGCCCTCGCGGTCGTACACACCGGTGCCGACGTGCGGGGCCGGGAAGATCACGGTGTCGACCGGGGCCTCGACCTTGTAGTCGTGGGCGGTCGCGCCGTCCTTGATCGCGTCCCAGGCGTCGTTGATGTCGATCAGGCCCGCGCCCTGCTCGTGCGCCGCGACGCCGGAGATCCGGTGCGCGGTCGAGGTGAGCGCGGTGCGCAGGGTGAGCGGCGAGAGGGCGATGCCCTTCTGCTTCGCGGCGGAGAGCAGCAGCGCGCTCGCGCCCGCGACCTGCGGCGAGGACATCGAGGTGCCGTTGAGCATCCCGTAGCCCGCGGGCAGCGCGTAGCCGGACTCGGGCACGCCGGCGCCGGCCTGCCAGGTCGGGATGGTGTTCACGGCCGAGCCCGGACCGGTGATGGTCGGGGTGAAGCCGCCGTCCTCACGCGGGCCGCGCGAGGAGAAGGGGAACATGGCGTAGGACTTCTCCACGGCCGAGCCGTAGTTGGCGGCCCAGGTCGACTTGGAGATGGCCGCGCCGACCGAGAGGACCTTGTCGGCCAGGCCGGGGTCGCCGATCGTGTTGATGCCGGGGCCCGAGTTGCCGGCCGAGATGACCAGCTGGACACCGTGCTCGTCGATGAGGCGGGTGTAGAGACGGGCGCGGACGTTGTCGCCGTCGTTCTGCGCGGGCAGGCCGCCGATCGACATGTTGACGATGTCGACGCCGCGGTTGACGACGAGGTCCGTCATGCCCTCCATGAGGGCGGTGTTGGTGCAGCCGCCGGTCCACGTGCAGGCACGCGAGGAGACGATCTTCGCGCCCGGGGCGGCGCCGTTCATCCGGCCGCCGAAGAGGCCCTTGGCGGCGGTGATGCCGGCGACGTGGGTGCCGTGCGAGGACTCGACGACGCCGATGTTGACGAAGTCGGCCTTCTTGCCCACCCAGGTGCCGCCGAGCGGGTCCATCGCGACGTCCTTGCGGATCTCGACGACGAACGGGGTCTTCTCGACGACCTCGGTGGCCGGGTTGTCGGTACCGAAGTAGCCGACCTGGTACCCGTCCTTGTACGGCTTCATCGGCGCGTTGTCCGTGAAGTCGTTGTTCTGGTCGGTGTCCACGCGGACGGTGCCGGCGGCCGGGTCGTACAGCATGCCGAACAGGTCGGCCGTGTCGCCGTCGCGGTTGATGTCACCGGCCGGGTCGCCGCCCGCGGTGATCGCCTCGTTGAAGCGGCTGAACTGGTAGCTGCCCTCGGGCGCCTTCCAGCTCTGCGACGCGGCGCTGAAGACCGGGCCCGCGACGGGGGTGATCTGGGCGCGCCAGGTGCCGTCGCTCTCGGTCAGCGGGTCGGTGGCGGTGATCCAGTCGACGATCTTGCGCTCGCCGGTCGTGGTCTTCTGCAGCGCCGGGTGACCGAGGTCGACACCGGAGTCGAGGATGCCGATGGTCACGCCGCGGCCGTCGGCCTTGGGGTGGTCCTCGACGAACTCGACCGCACCGGTCTCGTGCGAGGGGTTGTACGGGTTGCGCGCCGGCGTCTTGGCGTTCGGAGCCGGGTACGTGGTGGAGACGGTGGTGCCCTCGACGGCGCCCGTCGTCCCGGAGTCCGGGGTCGGGTCGTCCAGCTTGATCTCGGCCTGGAGGTCGATCGACTGCACCGAGGACAGCTTGGTGGCCGCCTTGATGGCCGCGTCCGCCTTGGCGGTGGGCAGGGTGGCGCGGACGTAGCCGAGCTTGTCGTCCTGCTTGCCGACCGAGGCGCCCTGGACGGCGTCGAGCTGGCCCGCGACCTGCTCGGTGGCGCCGGGGGCGGTGGCGACGAGGATGGTGACGTTCTGCGCGCCGGTGGCCTCGGCCTCGGAGAGGCGCTGGGCGTCGGTCGCGCCGAGCTTGTCGGCGGCGTCGGCGGACTTGACCGGGGGAGTGGTCGCCGGGTCCTCGGCGGCCAGGACCGGAGCGGCACCTGCCGCGATGAGCGCGGTCACCAGGCCGGCCGCGGCGGCGATGCGCGCCGCGCGTCTGTGCCCGGGGTTCGAGCGCCCGGGTATGGAGCTCTGAGATTCGGGGGTGGTCATTTACATCCCTGTTTTGTGAAAGAGAGGGTCCGGATTTCGGTACCGGATGACCGCTCACACTTTCGCAAGTGACAGGGGTTTGTGGAGAGTTGCCGGGTGGCGGGATGTGCCGATGGCGTACATCCGCCACCGCGGGACATACGCCATCGGGAATCAACCGCCCGCAACCGGGGCGTACCGGCCGGGGTATGAGCCCCGACTAGTTGTCCTTTGTACGGGCATAGTGCCGTGAGGCCTTCGCCCGGTTGCCGCAGACGGCCATCGAGCACCAGCGGCGGGTCCCGTTCCGCGAGGTGTCGAAGAAGTGCAGGATGCAGGCCTCGTGCGCGCAGGACCGGATGCGGTCGGGGGCGGTGCGCAGCAGGTCGAGGTAGTTCCGGGCGGCGCTCCAGCCGGGCCCCCACGCGGCGTCCGCGAACTCCGCCTCCTCGCCCGGCCCCTCGGCCGTGAGCGTGGCGCGGATGCGTCCGTGCCCGAGGACGGCGTCCACCCGGGCGGTGGCGCCGGGGTCGCCGGGGCGGTCGACCAGGCCGGCGAGGGCGTCGCGGGCTGCGACGGTGTGGCGCAGGGTGGCCGCGTCGGCGGCGAAGCGGCCGTCGAGCCCGTTGGCGCGCAGCCAGATGCCCAGTCCCTCCTCGTCCGTGAGCAGGTCCTGGCGCACGCCCTCCAGCATCCACCGGGTGTTGAGCAGGTCGAGCGCGACGGGCTCGCCGGTGAGCGGCCGCGGGTCGGAAACGGTCATCGTCGACGCCTTCCTCGGTGGACTAACCTCTCAAGATTACGTGACCGGTTGCGCCGGATCGCATCTAACCTCTAAAGTCGTAGTGAAAGGTTAGCCCGTCCGGGCTTGCCGTCGATCAGAGGGGAACCGCCATGTCGGCGATCGGCACACTGCGCACCGGCCACATCGGCCTCAACGTGACGGACCTGGAGCGCTCGCTCGGCTTCTACCGGGACGTCCTCGGGTTCGAACCGCTCGCCGAAGGCAAGGAGGAGGGCAGCAGGTTCGCGCTGCTGGGCCAGGGAGGGCAGCTCGTCCTCACCCTCTGGCAGCAGTCGGACGGCGCGTACGACTCCGGCCGGCCCGGCCTGCACCACCTCGCCTTCGAGGCCGAGTCGATCGAGCAGGTGCGGGCGGCCGAGACCGCGCTCAAGGCGCGCGACGTCTCCTTCGCCTACGAGGGCGTCGTCGCCCACCGCGAAGGGTCGGACTCGGGCGGCATCTTCTTCCACGACCCGGACGGCATCCGGCTGGAGATCTTCACGCCCTCGGGCGCGGAGGGCGCGCAGGCGCCGTCCGGAGCGGCTCCCACCTGCGGCTTCTTCTAGCTCCTGCCCGCCCGGAAGGAACCCGCACCCCACCTCCCGCCCCCGTCACCGCCTCCCCGCCCTCCCGGCCCCCGCGGCCGGCTCCGGAAGGATCTCCCGTGGACCCCGTGAACGCCTTCCACTCCGGCTCCCTCGCCGTGCAGCGGCGCCTCGGCGTCCGCGACCTCGCCGCGCACGTCGGCCGCTCCATCGGCCCCGGCATCCGGCCCGTCGCCGCCGCCTTCCTGGAGGCCCAGCCGATGCTGGTGCTCGGGGCGGCGGACGCCGACGGGCGGGTGTGGAGCACGCTGCTGACCGGCACCCCCGGATTCGTCCGGGCGACGGGCCCGCACACCGTCTCCGTCGCCGGGGGCGTGCCGGACCGCGATCCGCTGGCCGGGGCCGTGACCCCCGCGGGCACCCCGGTCGGCACGATCGCCCTCGACCCGCGCACCCGCCGCCGGATGCGGCTCAACGGGATCGCCCGGCCCAGCCCGCGCGGTCTCGTCGTCGAGGCGGAGCAGGTCTTCTCCAACTGCCCGAAGTACCTGCAGAAGCGGGAGCTGTACGCGCCCGACACCGGCACCCCGGCCGGTGCCGTGCGGCGCGGCGAGGCGCTCGACCCCGACCAGGAACGCCTCGTCCGCGCCGCCGACACCTTCTTCGTCGCCACCACCGCCCCCGACGGCGTCGACGCGAGCCACCGGGGCGGCAACCCCGGCTTCGTCGGCGTCGACTCGCCCACCGAGCTCAGCTGGCAGGACTACCCCGGCAACGCGATGTTCCTGACGCTCGGCAACCTGGAGTCCGACGGCAGGGCCGGCCTGCTCTTCACCGACTGGCGGAACGGCACCACGCTCCAGCTGACCGGCGTCGCGACCACCGCGTACGACCCCGCCGGCCGTACGACCCGGTTCCACGTCGACCGGGTCGTCGAGACCCCGTCGGCCAGCCCGCTGCGCTGGTCGGCCCCCGAGTACTCCCCGGCCAACCCGCCGCTCTCCTGACCGCGGGCGGTCCGCCCGGCCCCGGCGGCCGGCCGGCGCCCCCGCCCCGGGAAGCAGACGAAGGAACCCCATGACGACCGTCCCCGCACCCCGCCGGCCGCCTCTACGCCCCCGCCTGCGGGTCGTCGCCCTGTCCACCGCGGTCAGCGTCGCCGCGCTGCTCGTCCTCGTCGCCGTCGGCGGCGTCCTCGACCAGCCGCTCCTCATCCCGCCCCTGGCCGCCAGCATGGCGCTCGTCGCCGGAGCGCCCGAGCTGCCGCTGGCACAACCCCGCTCCGTCGTCGGCGGGCAGTTGCTCTCGGCGCTCACGGGCTTCGCCGTGCTCACCGTCGCCGGCCCCGGGCTCTGGGGCGCCGCCGTCGCCGGCGGACTCGCGCTCGGCGTCATGGCGGTCGCCCGCACCCCGCACTCGCCCGCCGCCGCGACGGCCGTCATCGTCGCCCTCCAGGACCCGCCCTTTCCGGCCTTCCTCGGGCTGCTCCTGCTCGCCTCCGTCCTGCTCGTCGCCCTCGGCCTCGCCGGCGCCCGCGCGGCGGGCCGCCCGTATCCGGCCTACTGGTTCTAGTTCCTGTCCGGGCGGACAGGACCTGGAAGGCGCCCTCCTGTGCCCTCGTCCGCCCGCCGGTGATGCCGGGACAGCCCTTAACCTCGGTCCATGAAGCAGGAGTTGCGGGTGGCGGCCTACGCCGTGTGCGTGCGGGACGACGAGATGCTGCTCGCCCGCTGGGTGGACCGCGAGGGCACCCGGCGATGGACCCTGCCCGGCGGGGGCATGGACCACGGCGAGGAACCGGTCCAGACCGTCGTCCGTGAGGTCGAGGAGGAGACCGGGTACCTCGCCGAACCCACCGCGCTGCTCGGCATCGACTCCATCCGCCGCGGCTGGCTGCGCCGTCTCGCGGGTCCCGGCGACTTCCAGGGCCTCCGGATCGTCTACGAGGTCCGGATCACCGGCGGCGCCCTTCGCCCGGAGACCGGTGGCTCCACCGACCTCGCCGCCTGGCACCCGCTCGCCGCCGTCCCCACCCTCGACCGGGTCGAACTCGTCGACATCGGGCTCCAGTTGTGGCGCGAACGGCCGCCGGTCGGCCGCTCCCGCCTGACCGACCCGGCGAACGGCTGAAACTCGCTCAACCCTCGTGAACCCGATCAACCCGGCCCACCCGCCCACGGGTCCCCCTCCGTGACCGCAGCACGCACACCAGGGGAGCCCGCACATGACCGCCGCACGCACGGCAGCCCGTACCGTCCTCGCCGCCACCGCCGTGGCCGCCCTCACCGCCACCGCGCTGGCCGCACCCGCCGCCGCGGCGGGCACGGCGGCGGGGCAGGACCACCGCGCCACCCGGGACGCCCTCCGGGCGGCCGTCGCCTCCGGCGTCCCCGGAGCCACCGCCCAGGCCCGCGTCGGCGGTGCGACCTGGACCGGCACGGCCGGCGAACGCGGGGGCAGGGACCACTACCGGGTCGGATCCATCACCAAGACCTTCGTCGCCACCGTCCTGCTCCAGCTCCAGGCCGAGGGCCGCCTCGACCTCGACGACCCGGTCGAGAAGTGGCTGCCCGGCGTCGTCCGGGGCAACGGCCACGACGGCCGGAAGATCACCGTCCGCCAGCTGCTCAACCACACCAGCGGCATCTACAACGTCACCGCCGATCCCGGCTTCCAGGAGAAGGTCTTCGGACCCGCGTTCCTGGAGAACCGCTACGACACGTGGACCCCGCGCGAACTCGTCGCCGTCGCCATGACGCACGCCCCCGACTTCGCGCCCGGCACGTCCTGGAACTACTCCAACACCAACTTCGTCCTGGCGGGCCTGGTGATAGAGGAGGTCACCGGCCGCCCCTACGACAAGGAGGTCGAACGCCGCATCCTGAAGCCGCTCAAGCTGCGCGGCACCAGCGTCCCCGGCACCGACGCGACGATGCCGAAGCCCAGTTCGCGCGCCTACTCGAAGCTCTCCTTCGAACCGGACGCGACCCGGGTCCACGACGTCACCGAACTCAACCCGAGCCTCGCGTACGCGGCTGGCGAGATGATCTCGAACTCCGCCGACCTGCAGACCTTCTACCGCGCCCTGCTCAAGGGCCGGCTGCTGCCGAAGGCGGAGCAGCGCGAGCTCACCCGCACCGTCGCCACCGACCCGCGCCTGCCCGAACTGCGCTACGGCCTCGGGCTGATGCAGGCCAAGCTGAGCTGCGGCAAGGAGGTCTGGGGCCATGGCGGCGGCATCCACGGCTCCTCGTCCGAGGCCCAGGTCACCCGGGACGGCGAGCACTCCCTCGCGATGAACTTCAACGCCGACTGGGCCGGCGACAGCGCGACCGTCGTCGAGGCGGAGTTCTGCGGCACGGCCCCCAAGAAGTAGACCTCAGCGGGGCAGGACGACGACGTAGGCGGCCGGCTGCCGGTCCGTCGCGGCCATCAGCGCCGTACGGACCACGGTGGCCTGCTGCTCCCGCGCCTCACGCAGCTTGCGCGGGGTGATGTGGACGACCGTGATGCCGAGCCGCTCCAGGTGCTCGCGCTTGCGGGTGTACTCGGACCACAGCGCGTCGTCGTCCTGCCGCGGGGCGCGGGTGTCCAGCTCCACCGCCACCGCCTGGTCGGGCCAGTACGCGTCGAGGCCGCCGAGGTGCGGTCCGCCGGGCAGCCGGAGGTCCACGTTCCACAGCGGGTCCGGCAGGCCGTGCTCCCGCACCATCGCGTACAGCCGCTCCTCGGCGATCGCCCGCCCCTCGGCGAGCAGCGAGTCCACGGCGTCCACGACGTGCGGCCGGGTCAGCAGCCGGGCCCGGTTCAGCTCCCGGACCACCGCACCGGGTTCGCAGTGGCCGTCGCGCACGGCCTCGGTGAGCAGCCGGCGCACCAGGCCCGGATCGGTCAGGCCGGAGACCGCGTCGGCGAGCGCCCGCGTGACCGGGGCGACCGGCACCCCGGACAGGTACGGCGCCTCGGGCATCTCCTGGGCGCGCACCACCCGGACCCAGCCGGTCGACCGCAGCCGCCGGGTACGCGGCACCAGCACCTCGATCCGCTCCAGCTCGGCCGGCGAGGAGACGGACGAGAAGCCGTGGAGGGCGAGCGCGGCCTGCCCGGTGATCACGGCGTCCGGCCCCTGCCGCGGCACGGCCCCGCTTCGGCGGGCGTACAGCAGCGCCCCCTCGACCCGGTCCTCGCCGGTCGGGCGGCCCGGGTGCAGCAGGAAGATCCCGGGCAGGAGCTGCTGCCAGCCCCCGCCCGGCCGGCAGTACGCGCCGATCTCCGTTCCGGACACGCCGAGCGACCTCAACTGCGCGGTGGACAGGACACGTCGGGCATCGACCGCCGGCAGGGGGAGCGGGCGGGGGGAGGCCGGGGGGTTGTGGTTCATGCCGGGGGTCTTCCGCCGCCCGGGGCCCGGCTAACCGCTGTTACAAGCTCGTCGACATTCCGGGACAAGCCCGTCCTAAAGTACGCGCGTTCGAGTGCCGAAAAGCACCCCGCACGCGGACGGCCCCCGGCAGGAGCCGGGGGCCGTCCGTGGGTGCGTGACCTGGGGTCCCGCTCGGCGGGTCCTAGCGCGCCCGACCGTCGCACGCCTGTGCGCGCAGCGCCCGGGCCAGGTCGTCGCGCGCCTCCAGGACCAGCCGGCGAAGCGCCGGAGCGGCCGACTCGTGCGCCGCCAGCCACGCGTCCGTGGCCGCCAGCGTCTCCTCGCTGTCCTGGAGCGCCGGGAACAGGCCGCGGACGACGTCCATGCCGATCTGGATCGAGCGGTCCGCCCACAGCCGCTCGATCGCCGCGAAGTAGCGCGGCGCGTACGGCGCGATCAGCTCGCGCTGCGAGGGCTGGACGAAGCCCGCGATGGTGGCCTCCACCAGCGCGTTCGACAGCGTGTCCGACTCCACGACCTGCGCCCACGCCTGCGCCTTGACCGCGGCCGAGGGCCGCGCGGCCAGGCACCGGACCTGGTGACGCTTGCCGGTCGCGGTGTCGTCGAGCGCCAGCTCTTCGCCGATCCGGTCCTCGTCGGCCCGGCCGTGCGAGGCCAGCGGCTCCAGGAACGCCCAGCGCAGCTCCTGGTCGACGTCGAGCCCGTCGATCTTCGCCGTGCCGTCGAGCAGCCCCTCCAGCAGCTGGAGGTCCTCGTCCGCCGACGCGGTGGCGGCGAAGAACCGCGCCCAGGTGAGCTGGCTCTCGCTGCCCGGTTCGGCCAGCCGCAGCTCGCGCAGCCCGCCCTCGGCCAGCAGCCGGCCGCCCTCGGCGCGCCAGGCGTGCGCCGCGTAGTGCGTGACGGCGGACCGGGACCAGGCGTGCACCATCTGCAGCACGCCGATGTCGGTCTCGCGGCCCGCGAACTCCAGCGCGATCGCCACGAAGTCCCGGGCCGGCATCAGGCCGTCCCGCGTGAGGTTCCACAGTGCCGACCAGCACAGGGCGCGGGCCAGCGGGTCCGTGATGTCGCCGAGGTGCGCCCGCAGCGTCGCCAGGGAGCCCTCGTCGAAGCGGATCTTGCAGTAGGTCAGGTCGTCGTCGTTGACCAGGACGAGCGCCGGCCGCTCCTCGCCCGCCAGCTCCTCGACCACCGTGCGGGCGCCGGTGACGTCCGTCTCGGCGCGCGCGTACCGCACCAGCGCGCCCTCGGCCGACAGCCGGTACAGGCCCACCGCGGCCCGGTGCGGGCGCAGCTCGTCGCCGTCCTGGACGACGGCCAGCTCGGTGATCCGGCCCTCCGCGTCGTACGTCACCTCGGGCGTCAGCGCGTTGACGCCGGAGGTCTGCAGCCAGGAGCGCGCCCACGACTTCATGTCGCGGCCGGAGGTCTCCTCCAGGACCGACAGCAGGTCGGCCAGGCGCGTGTTCCCGTAGGCGAAGCGCTTGAAGTAGCGGCGCGCGCCCTCCAGGAACGCGTCCCGTCCCGCGTAGGCCACCAGCTGCTTGAGGACCGAGGCGCCCTTGGCGTAGGTGATGCCGTCGAAGTTCAGCTTGGCGTCCTCCAGGTCACGGATGTCGGCCGTGATCGGGTGGGTGGACGGCAGCTGGTCGGCGCGGTAGGCCCACGCCTTGCGGCTGTTGGCGAAGGTCACCCAGCCGTTGGTGAAGCGGGTCGCCTCGGTCAGCGAGAACGAGCCCATGAAGTCGGCGTAGGACTCCTTCAGCCACAGGTCGTCCCACCACACCATGGTGACCAGGTCGCCGAACCACATGTGCGCCATCTCGTGCAGGATGACGTTCGCCCGGCGCTCGTACGCCGCCTGCGTGACCTTGCCCCGGTAGACGTACTCCTCGCGGAACGTCACCATGCCCGGGTTCTCCATCGCGCCGAGGTTGTACTCGGGGACGAATGCCTGGTCGTACTTCCCGAAGGGGTACGGGTAGTCGAAGTTGTCGTGGAAGAAGTCGAGGCCCTGCTTCGTGATCAGGAAGACGTCGTCCGCGTCGAAGTGCTTGGCCAGGCTCCTGCGGCACATCGCGCCGAGCGGGATCTCCAGCTCGCCGCGCCGGTAGGTGTCCGTCACGTAGTGGTACGGCCCGGCGACGACGCAGGTGACGTACGTCGAGATCGGCGCGGTCTCCGCGAACCGCCACACCCCGTCGTCGGCCCGCTCCCCGGCGCCGTTGCTCCAGACGGTCCAGCCCTCGGGCGCGGTCACCTCGAAGCGGAAGGGTGCCTTGAGGTCCGGCTGCTCGAAGTTCGCGTGGACCCGGCGGGAGTCGGCCGGCTCGTACTGCGTGTAGAGGTAGACCTCGCCGTCCTCGGGGTCGACGAAGCGGTGCATGCCCTCGCCGGTCCGGCTGTAGGCGCACTGCGCGTCCACCACCAGCACGTTCTCGTCGGCGAGGGAGTCCAGCGTGATGCGTGCGCCGTCGAAGACGACGGCCGGGTCGAGCGCGCGGCCGTTCAGCTCCACCGAGGTCACGGCGGGGGCGATCAGGTCCACGAAGGTGGCCGAGCCCGTGCCCGTGCGACGGAAGCGGATCGTCGTCACCGAGCGGAAGGTCCGCACGGCGTCGGCGGAGTCGCCGACGGCCGAGCGCAGATCGAGGGACACCTCGTACCCGTCGACGGTCAGCAGCTCGGCCCGCTCGCGGGCCTCGTCGCGGGACAGATTCTCTCCGGGCACGGTCACTCCTTCGTGGCTCGTTCGAAACAGCACCGATCCTCCCATGTGCGGCTGTCAGGCGGCACCAGGGGAATGCCCGCGCCGTCCCGTGACGTTGGCTCCCACGGCGCACAGATGTCCATCGCGTATCCGTCCATGAGGAGTGACATGTCCGAGAGCAGGACCACCGCCGACTTCTGGTTCGACCCGCTGTGCCCCTGGGCCTGGATGACGTCCCGGTGGATGCTGGAGGTGGAGAAGGTCCGCCCGGTGGACGTGCGGTGGAAGGTGATGAGCCTGGCCGTCCTCAACGAGAACCGGCTGGACGAGGTCCCGCCGGAGTACCGCGAGATGCTGGAGACCAAGGCCTGGGGCCCGGTCCGCGTGGTCGTCGCGGCCCAGCAGCTGCACGGCGACGAGGTCGTCGGCAAGCTCTACACCGCGCTCGGCACCCGCTTCCACAACAACAACGAGGGCCCCACGCGTGAGGCCATAGCCGGCGCGCTCGCCGACGTGGGCCTGCCGGCCGAGCTGGCCGACTACGCCGACAAGGACGTCTACGACACCGAGCTGCGCGCCTCCCACAAGGAGGGCATCGAGAAGGTCGGCCAGGACGTCGGCACGCCGGTCATCTCCGTGCCGGGTGCGGACGGGGACGAGGTCGCCTTCTTCGGTCCGGTCGTCACGCCCACCCCGCGCGGCGAGGCCGCCGCCCGGCTGTGGGACGGCACGCTGCTCGTGGCGGCGACGCCCGGCTTCTACGAGATCAAGCGCACCCGCACCGCGGCGCCCAGCTTCGAGTAGTCCCCGCCCGGCCGGCCCTGCCTCGCCGGTCGTGGCACAGGGAAGAACCCCCGTGATTCACTTCATCACGGGGGTTCTTCGTCATTCCGTCCGCACGCGAAGGCTGAGAAGACGATCACGAGCAGGACGACGGGGGGCCGATCAGAAGGAGATCAGCGGGACGGAGGCCCTGGCCGCCTGGTAGCGCTTGTTCACGTCCTGCCAGTTGACGACCTGCCACATGGCCTCGATGAAGTCCACCTTCTGGTTCTTGTACTGCAGGTAGAAGGCGTGCTCCCAGGCGTCGAAGACGAGGAGGGGGACGGAGCCCTGGCCGACGTTGCCCTGGTGGTCGTAGACCTGCTCGACGATCAATCGGCCGCTGATCGGCTCGTAGGCGAGGACGCCCCAGCCCGAGCCCTGCGTGGTGGCCGCCGCCTTGGTCAGCTGGGCCTTGAACTTCGCGAACGAGCCGAAGGACTCGGTGAGCGCGTCGGCGAGCTCGCCGACCCCGTCGGCGGCCAGCGGCTCGCCGCCGCCGCCGTCCTTCGGGCTGTTCATGTTGTTCCAGTAGATGCTGTGCAGGATGTGGCCCGAGAGGTGGAACGCGAGGTTCTTCTCCAGGCCGTTGATCGCACCCCACGCGTCCTTCTCGCGGGCCTCCTCCAGCTGCTCCAGGGTGTCGTTCGCACCCTTGACGTAGGCGGCGTGGTGCTTGTCGTGGTGCAGCTCGATGATCTGCGGGTTGATCACCGGCTCCAGCGCCGCGTAGTCGTAGGGCAGTTCCGGAAGTGTGTAGATCGCCATGTGCCGAGCCTCTCGCCTGCTTCTGCTTATTGCAATCTATATGCAGGTGCAGGCTAACAGCATTAGTGCCACGCAGATGATCGGCCCTTCGGTCTGGGGGTGTCGTGTCGATCGGGCCGGATCAGGCCTCGGACATGGCGGAACCCCCGAACCGTGGGCGGTCCGGGGGTTCCGTGCGGCAGGGGGCCGGGGTCAGGCGGCGGAGCGAGCCGCCGCCCGCTGGCGTACGTAGCCGGCCACCGCGAGCAGCAGGGTCAGCCCGCCCGTCCAGTACAGCTGCACACGCGTGCCCTCCTCGCGGGCCATCAGGAAGAAGATGGCGGCCATGCCGGCCAGCGCCACCCAGGTCAGCGCCGGGTAGGCCCACATCTTCACCACCAGCTTCTCCGGCGCCTCGCGCTCCGTGCGGCGGCGCAGCAGCAGCTGCGAGACGGCGATGAAGAACCAGACGACGAGGATGATCGCGCCGATGGTGTTCAGCAGCCAGACGAAGATGTCGTCGGGACGCCAGTAGCTCAGCAGCACGCAGGCGAAGCCGAAGACCGAGGAGACGAGGACCGCCGGGCGCGGCACCCCGCCGAACTTCCGGCCCAGCGCCTTCGGGCCCTGACCGCGGTCCACCAGCGAGCAGGCCATCCGGGAGGCGCCGTAGACGTTGGCGTTCATCGCCGAGAGCAGGGCGATCAGCACGACCACGTTCATGATCTGGCCGGCCGCGGGGATGCCCAGGTGGTCGAGCGTGGCGACGTACGGGCCCTTCTCGACGACCGCCTCGTCGCCCCAGGGGACGAGGGTGACGATGACGGCCATCGAGCCGATGTAGAAGATCGCGATGCGCCACATCGCCGTCCGGACCGCCTTGGCGACGCCCGCCACGGGGTGCTCGGACTCGGCCGCCGCGATGGTGACCGTCTCCAGTCCGCCGTACGCGAAGACCGAGGCGAGCAGACCGACGATCAGCCCCTCGGAGCCGTGCGGGAAGAAGCCGCCGTCGCCGGTGAGGTTCGAGGTGCCCGGGGCGTCGGTGCCCGGCAGCACGCCGACGATGGCGAGCACGCCGACGCCGAGGAAGAGGACGATCGCGCCGACCTTGAGGGCGGCGAACCAGAACTCGAACTCGCCGAAGTTCTTCACGGCCGCCAGGTTGGTCACGCAGAACACCAGCATGAAGAGGGCCACCCAGGCCCACTCGGGGGTGCCCGGGAACCAGCCGGTCATGATCTTGGCCGCGCCGATGCCCTCCAGGCCGACCGCCACGCAGAGCAGGAACCAGAAGGACCAGCCCGCCGTGAAGCCGGCCCACGGGCCGATCGCGCGTTCGGCGTGGACGGAGAACGACCCGGAGGCCGGGTTCGCCGCCGACATCTCGCCGAGCATCCGCATCACGAGCATGACGAGCAGGCCGGAGATCGCGTAGGCCACCACGATCGAGGGACCGGCGGCGGCGATGCCGGCACCGGAGCCCACGAAGAGCCCGGCGCCGATCACGCCGCCGAGGGCGATCATCGAGAGATGGCGCTGCTTGAGGCCGTGGGAGAGACCGTTCGGGGAGGTCGCGCCGTCGTCCTTGCGGTCGACGGGCGCGGGCGCGGTGGTCCGTGACATGGGCCGCCCTGTTCGTTGGCTGAGACGGGGGAACGCGCCAGTCTGGGCAGGTGAACCGCTGACAGGGAACAGACGTCCGCTATACGGGCACGACCTTCACACAACGTGAAGGATCATGACCGTTTCGTGCGCAGCTCCCGCACCCAGGCGACCAGCAGGACGGCCCCGGTGGCCGCGCTCGACCACAGCACCTGCGGCCGCGTCCCGTCGTCGGTCAGCATCAGGACCAGCACGGCGGCCATGGCGGCCAGCGCCACCCAGGTCAGCCACGGGAATCCCCACATCCGCAGGGTCGGTGGCTGCGGCGCCTCGCGCTCGATCCTGCGCCGCAGCCGCAGCTGCGAGACCGCGATCAGAGCCCAGACGAAGAGCAGGACCGCGCCGACCGCGTTGAGGAGGTAGAGGAAGACCGAGTCCGGCCACTTCAGATTGAGCAGGACGGACACGAACCCGAAGGCCACCGAGGCGAGGACCGCCCGCCGCGGCACCCCGCCGCGCGTCACCTTCAGCAGCCCTCGCGGTCCCTCGCCCCGCTCGGCGAGGGAGAAGACCATCCGGGACGAGCCGTACAGGTTGGCGTTCAGCGCCGACAGCAGGGCCACGAAGACCACGACGTTCATGATCTGGCCCGCCGCCGGCACGCCGATCGAGTCGAGCACGGCGACGTACGGCGACTGTCCCGGGCGCATGGCGGTCCACGGCAGCAGGGTCACGATGACCACCATCGAGCCGACGTAGAAGAGCAGGATCCGCCACACCGCGCTGCGCACCGCGCGGGCCACGTTGCGGGCCGGGTCGTCCGACTCGGCGGCGGCGATGGTGACCACCTCCAGGCCGCCGAAGGCGAACACGACCGCGAGCACGCCGGAGACGACGCCCGACCAGCCGTGCGGCAGGAACCCGCCCTGCCCGGTCAGGTTCGTCAGGCCGACCGGGTCCGTGTCGGGAAGCACGCCGACGATCGCCAGCGCACCCAGGACCAGGAAGGCCACGATCGCGCCGACCTTGAGGGCCGCGAACCAGAACTCGAACTCGCCGAAGTTCTTCACTGCGGTGAGGTTGGCCACGGTGAACACCACCATGAACACCAGCACCCAGGCCCACTGCGGCACTCCGGGCGCCCAGCCGTGGGCGATCGTCGCCGCGCCGGTCGCCTCGACCGCCAGCACGACGACCAGCAGGAACCAGTACAGCCAGCCCACCGCGAAGCCCGCCCAGCGGCCGAGGGCCCGCTCCGCGTGCACGGAGAAGGCTCCGGAGGCGGGCATCGCCGCGGCCATCTCGCCCAGCATCCGCATGATCAGCATCGCGAGCGCGCCCGCGATCAGATAGGACAGCACGATGCCGGGCCCGGCGACGGCGATGCCCGCGCCGGAGCCGACGAACAGCCCGGCGCCGATCACCCCGCCCAGCCCCAGCATCGTCAGATGACGTTGCTTCAGGCCATGGGAGAGGGGCTCCGGTTCGGGGCCGAGGGGAACCGGCGGGGAAGCCGGCGAGACGGGCGACGCGTCGTGCATGGGGGCTCGTGCTCTCGAAAGCGTTTTATGGAGACCCCACAGTCTCTCCGTCGACCCGGCGTTGGCGCAAAAGGGACCTCTCGTCGAGCGGTACCCGTGACGAGCGTCACGTGGCGCGCGGCCGCGCGACCGGTGTTTGTTCGATCTCCACGAAGGGTCCAACCCGCGCTTTGTGGACGGCTGATGGTGATCGGGCGCTCACTCCTCGACTACGGTCGATCCGTCCGGCCCTCTCCCCGGCCCTTCGGGCAGGGGACCCCCCTCGACCTCGCGGAGAACCGATGACCACCGCCGTCACCCCCGTCCGTCCCCTCCGTGCCGGCACGGTCCTCGCCGACCTGCTGCCCGTCGGCCGCACGCGCGACATCGCCCTGGTCGTCGGCGGCGCCGCCCTCACCGGCATCGCCGCGCAGATAGCCGTCCCGGTCCCGGGCTCGCCCGTCCCCGTCTCCGGTCAGACCTTCGCGGCGCTCCTCGTCGGCACGGCGCTCGGCGCCCGCCGCGGCTTCCTCTCCCTGGCCCTGTACGCGCTGGCCGGCATGGCGGGCGTGCCGTGGTTCGCGCAGGCGTCCTCCGGATGGGCGATGCCGTCCTTCGGCTACATCCTCGGCATGCTGCTCGCCGGCACCGTCGTCGGCGCCCTCGCGCGCCGCGGCGCGGACCGCTCGGTGCTGCGCACCGCCGGGACGATGGCGCTCGGCTCCCTCGTCATCTACGCGGTGGGTGTCCCGTACCTCGCCCTCGCCACCGGTATGACGCTGTCGCAGGCGATCGCCGCCGGCCTGACCCCGTTCCTGATCGGCGACGCGCTCAAGGCCGCGCTGGCGATGGGCCTGCTGCCGACCGCCTGGAAGCTCGTCGGCCGCAAGGGCTGACACCCCGCACGCATCTCCGGAGAGGTCCGCCGGGTCGAGGTCCGTCCTCGGCCCGGCGGACCTCTTCCGTGCGTCCGGGCGCGCCCGTGTGTCCGGACGCTTTCGCGGGGTCCGCGCGCCCGTGCGTTCGGTGCGTCCGTGCGGCCGGGCCCGGAGGCCCGGAGGCCCGGGGGCCGCGGGGTTCCCGGGGCGGGGAAAGACGACGGGAGGCCCTCCGGTTCGGAGGGCCTCCCGCTCATGTCCTGTCCGGCGTCACCGCCGGCCGGGGGTCACGCCTCGGGCGTCACGTCCGCGCGGCTCTTCGAGAACCGGTCGCGGACCACGGCGATGACCAGCACCAGGGCGGCCACCAGCAGGGACAGCACGACCTGCTCACGGGCGCTGCCGCCGTCGTACAGCATGTAGCCGAGAACGAAGACGATCATGGCGATCGTCGCCCACGTCAGGTAGGGGAAGAGCCACATCTTCACGACCAGCTTCTCCGGCGACTCGCGCAGGATGATCCCGCGCATGCGCAGCTGGGTCACGCAGATGACCAGCCAGACGAAGAGGGCGACCGCTCCGGAGGAGTTCAGCAGGAAGGCGAAGACGGTGTCGGGCCACTTGTAGTTGAAGAAGACCGCGACGAAGCCGAAGAGCACCGAGGACAGGATCGCCGCCTGCGGCACGCCCCGCTTGTTGGTGCGGGCGAAGGCCTTGGGCGCGTCGCCTCGCCGGCCGAGGGAGAAGGCCATGCGGGAGGCGGTGTAGAGGCCCGAGTTCAGGCAGGAGAGCACGGCGGTCAGCACGATGACGTTCATGACCTGGCCGGCGTGCGGGATGCCGATGGAGTCCAGGGCGGCGACGTACGAGCCCTTGTCGACGATCGACTTGTCGTTCCAGGGCAGCAGCGTCAGGACGACGAAGATCGAGCCCAGGTAGAAGACGCCGATGCGCCAGATCACGCTGTTGGTGGCCTTGGTCACGGCGCGCTGCGGGTCCTCGGACTCGCCGGCGGCCAGGGTGACGATCTCGCTGCCCATGAAGGAGAAGACGACCATCAGCACGCCGGTGAGGATCGCCCCCGCGCCCATCGGGAAGAAGCCCCCGGTGTCGGTGAGGTGGGCGAAGCCCGCGCCGGGGTTGTCCGAGCCCGGGAGCACGCCGAAGACGGCGAGCAGTCCGACGACGACGAACGCGGCGATCGCGACGACCTTGATGCCGGCGAACCAGAACTCGAACTCGCCGTAGGAGGAGACCGAGGCCAGGTTGGTCGCGGTGAGCACGACCATCACGATGAGGGCCCAGCCCCACTGCGGCACCGCGGGTATCCAGCTCTCGAGGATCTTCGCGCCGGCGGTCGCCTCGACGGCGAGCACGACGACCCAGAAGAACCAGTACAGCCAGCCGATGGAGAAACCGGCCCAGCGGCCCAGGGCCGTGTCGGCGTAGGCGGAGAAGGAGCCGGAGGACGGCCGTGCGGCGGCCATCTCTCCGAGCATCCGCATGACGAAGACGACCATCGCGCCAACGAGGGCGTACGAGAGGAGGATGGCGGGACCGGCCGCGGCGATGCCGGAGCCGGAACCGACGAACAGGCCGGCGCCGATGACGCCACCGATCGCGATCATCGAGAGGTGGCGGTTCTTGAGACCGGCCTTGAGTCCGTCGGAAGACTGGGAATCACCGGTGGTTCCGGTGTCGCCGCCTTCCTTCGCAAGGGTCGGCTGCGTGTTCATGGACGCTTCCTTACGTGTGGGGAGGGCTCGGGTCGCGAGCCCGAGCATTGAACACTGTGACCCGGGTAGATCGGAAGAGCCGATTCCGGATCGTTGCGCGAGGGTCGAAGGTCCAGACCGGAAGGGGTGAAGGTCCCGACCCCGCTGACGGCTACCCCGCTCCCCGCGTGCCACACTCGGAACCATGCGCGTGTACCTCGGCTCCGACCATGCCGGCCTCGAACTCAAGAACCACCTCGTCGAGTGGCTGAAGGCCCATGGCCACGAGCCCGTCGACTGTGGTCCCCACATCTACGACGCCCTGGACGACTACCCGCCGTTCTGCCTGCGCGCCGCCCAGAAGACGGCCGCGGACCCGGACAGCCTCGGCATCGTCATCGGCGGCTCGGGCAACGGCGAGCAGATCGCCGCGAACAAGGTGAAGGGGGTGCGCGCGGCCCTCGCCTGGAGCGAGCAGACCGCCGC
Organism: Streptomyces sp. JL2001; assembly: GCF_050917515.1. Taxonomy (NCBI): domain Bacteria; kingdom Bacillati; phylum Actinomycetota; class Actinomycetes; order Kitasatosporales; family Streptomycetaceae; genus Streptomyces; species Streptomyces sp. JL2001. Next base: position 5,107,845 of record NZ_CP169421.1, read on the forward strand.
CCTCGGCCGCGAGCACAACAACGCCAACGTCGTCTCCATCGGCGGCCGGATGCACACCCAGGAAGAGGCGACGAAGTTCGTCGAGATCTTCCTGAACACCCCGTACTCGGGTGACGAGCGTCACACCCGCCGGATCAACATGCTCACCGCCTACGAGACGACCGGCGAGCTCCCCCCGATCCCGGCCCACCACCCGCAGAACGAGGCCTGATCCCTCCATGCCCGAAGGGCACACGATCCACCGACTGGCCGCCGACTACCGAGAACGGTTCGGCGGCCGGTCCGTGCGTGTCTCCAGCCCGCAGGGCAAGTTCGCCGATTCCGCGGCCCTCCTCGACGGCGCCGTGCTCGAGGACACCGAGGCGCACGGCAAGCACCTCTTCCTCGCCTTCCCCGGCCGGGAGTGGGTGCACATCCACCTCGGGCTGTTCGGCAAGGTCGCCTTCGGCGACGCCCCCGCGCCGCCGCCCACGGACACCGTGCGACTGCGCCTCGCCCATGCCGACGCGTACGTCGACCTGCGCGGCCCGACGACCTGCGCGCTGATCACCGACGGCGAGAAGCGGGCGATACACGACCGGCTGGGGCCGGACCCGCTCCGCCCCGGCGACGACCCCGCCCGGGCCTGGCGCCGGATCTCCGCCTCGCGGACCACGATCGCCGCCCTGCTCATGGACCAGAAGATCGTCGCCGGCGTCGGCAACGTCTACCGCGCCGAAGTGCTCTTCCGGCACGGCATCGACCCCTACCGCGCCGGCCGGGACCTGACGGCGGGGGAGTGGGACGCCGTCTGGACCGACCTCGTCGCCCTGATGCGCGAGGGGGTCCGCCTCAACCGCATCGACACGGTCCGCCCCGAGCACACCCCCGAGGCGATGGGCCGCCCGCCGCGCGTCGACGACCACGGCGGCGAGGTCTACGTCTACCGCCGGGCCCACCAGCCCTGCCACATCTGCGGCGGCGAGATCCGCACCGCCGATCTCGCCGCCCGCAACCTCTTCTGGTGCCCCGGCTGCCAGCGGGGCCGGGCCGCCGCCGGAACGTAGCGCCGCCTCCGCGCGGGCCGGGGCGCTGACGTCTCCGGTGCGCGCACGCGCAGCCCCGGCCGCCACCCGGCGGGGCCGGATCAGAAACCGTGCGGAAGCCAGGGCGCCACCGGCCAGCCGAAGGCCACCGACGCCTCCGTCAGCGCGCCCGTCCGCAGCTCCCGTACGCGCCCGGCCGCGGCCAGCGACACGAGCGAGATCCCGCCCAGATACGCCGCGCCCAACTCCCGTACGGACAAGGAGAGATCGGCCGGATCGGCGGTGCGGACGCAGACCGCACCCTTCGCGTCACCGGTCAGCCGCCAACGCCCCTCGTTCCAGGGGCAGAACGCGTCCTCCACCTCGAACACCACATCCACCGGCGCCTGGTAGGCGCGGGCCTCCAGTGCCGCGCCCACCTCCACCAGCCGCAGGTGCAGCTGGTCACGCTGCGTCGGCGTGCAGCGCCGGATGTCACTCACCAGGTGCTGCCAGGCGTCGTCCACCGGCCGGGTGTGGATCTGCACCTTCGACGTCAGGTCCACGGAACACAGGAACCGCCACAGCGCCGCCTCCGCCGCCGGGTCCAGCGCCTCCAGATCCCGCAGCAACACGGAACCCTCGGCCCCCGCGGGGGACCACTCCGGCTTGATCGCGTACAGCGTGTACCCGACCACCTCCCCGTCCCGCTCCGCCAGCACGCACTGGAGCGGCGAGGCGCCGGCGCGCTCGCCCGGCGGGTCGAGCCGCGGCAACCGCTCCCACTTCGCCTGCCGCTCCATCATCCCCGGCCGGTGCGCGACCCGGCGCGCGTACACCCCCTCGCACCGGTCGGCCGCCTCCGCCGGATCCACCTGGCGCAGCGTCACCTCGTCCGTGCCCCGCGGCACCGTCAGCCGTACCCGGTTCGTGTCGATCGTCGCCCGGGTCGTGTACGCGGCGATCCCGTACCCGAAGCGCCCGTAGATCTCCGGCTCCGAGGCCGTCAGCACCGCGAGCGCCTCCCCCCACGCCCGCACGTCGTCCAGCTGGCGCCGCATCATCGACGTCAGGACGCCCCGCCGCCGGTGCGTCGCGGCCACCCCCACCATCGTGACGCCGGCCGTCGGCACGATCGCGCCGCCCGGCACGGACATCCGGAACCGGAACGCTCCCGCCGACCCCACACAGCGCCCGCCGTCCCAGACACCGAGGGACCGCTCGCACTCGGTCAGCTCCCGCCAGAGCTCGCGCTCCTCCGCGGCCTCCGGGACGCCGCCGAAGGCGAGCTCCAGCATCGCGTACCAGTCGTCCCACTCGGCCGGGTCGAGTACCCGCAGCTCAGTCGTCATATGCCATCGATATCAGCGCCCCCGGACCACGGGCGACCCGATTTCGCGTGCAATGTCTCCGGGGTCCCCCTGCACGAGGTCCGATCGGGTGGATAGGGTCCAGCCCAATGGGACGTCGCACGGGTGTCGATTCGTACTCGGCCCGGCTGCGCAAGAGCGCACACCGGGTCCGCATCGCGCTGCGCAAGTCCGGCGTCGACTACTTCCGCGGCGACGGCTCCGACTGGGTCGCGCTGGCCGGACTCCTCCTCACCGTCCCCGCGATCACCTGGGGCACCCTCGCCAACCCGGTGTGGTGCGCACCGGCCGCCCTCGTCCTGCCGATCGTGGCGGGCGGACTGCTCCTGCGGCCCGCCAGCCTCCTCGGTCTGTACGCGGCCTCCGCCGGCGCCCTCATCGTCGAGTCCCTCGTCCTCGGCCCCTACCTGGAGGGCCCTGCCCGGGTCACCCCGGGCACGGTCCTCGTGGTGGCCGCGTGCGGACTCTTCGGACTGCTCATCGCCCAGTTCCGGGCCCGGGTCGGCGTGCCCTGGCGGCGCGGCGGCACCATGCTCTTCGACCTGCGCGAACGCATCCGGGTCCAGAGCGCCCTGCCCCGGCTCCCCCAGGGCTGGCACCGCGAGATGGCCCTGCGCCCGGCCGGCGGCCAGTCCTTCTCCGGCGACTTCGTCGTGGCGGCCCGCACCCACGGCGGCCGGACCCTCGAGGTGCTCCTCACCGACGTCTCCGGCAAGGGCATGGACGCCGGCTCCCGCGCGCTGCTGCTCTCCGGCGCCTTCGGCGGACTGCTCGGCTCGCTGCCCCCGCACGGCTTCCTGCCCGCCGCCAACGGCTACCTCCTGCGCCAGGACTGGGACGAGGGCTTCGCCACCTCCATCCACCTCGTCCTCGACCTGGAGTCGGGGGACTACGAGCTGCTGTCCGCCGGTCACCTCCCCGCCCTCCAGCTGCACGCCGGCAGCGGACGCTGGGAGGAGAAGGCCGCCGAGGGCCCCCTCCTCGGCGTCTACGACGGCGCCGAGTTCCACCCCGTCAAGGGCTCCCTGCGGCCGGGCGACGTCCTGATGCTCTTCACCGACGGACTCGTCGAGGCCGCGGACCGCGACATCGCCGAGGGCATCGACCGGCTCACCGGCGAGGCCGACCGCTACGTCGCCTCCGGCTTCGAGGGCGCGGCCTGGCACCTCATCGAGGCCTGCGCCAAGGACGTGAACGACGACCGCGCCCTGCTGCTCATCAGCCGCCAGGCGTGACACAGGGGGTGGGGGTCAAACCCCCGTGACACAGAGGGTGGGGCCGGTCACCGCGCTGCCGGCCCGGGCGGCGCTCCGCGCCCGCTGACGTGCCGGCCCCCGGCCCGTAGAGTCGGCGCATGCCGTACCTGACCCTCGCCGAGATCGAGCGCCTCGCCCGCGACGCCCACCAGGGGCAGACCGACAAGGCGGGGCGCCCGTACGCCGAACACCTCCAGGCGGTCGCCGAGGGGGTCCGGGTGCGCGGCGGCAGCGACGAGCAGATCGCGGCGGCCTGGCTGCACGACTCCGTCGAGGACGACGCGCTCTCCGCCGGCCGGCTCGCGGCCCTCGCCCTGCCGCGCACGGTCAAGGACATGGTCCTCGCGCTCAGCAAGCGCCCCGGCGAGGAGACGGAGGACTACACCCGGCGGATCCTGGACACCCCCGGCGCGCTGCTGGTGAAGGAGGCCGATCTCGCGCACAACGCCGATCCGGCCCGGCTCGCCGTCCTCGACGAGCCCACCCGGATCCGGCTGACGGCCAAGTACGCCCGGGTGCGCGCCCTGCTCGGACTGACCGCGGGCTGACGGCCCGGCTGCCCGGCCGGGCCACGGGTCAGGACTCGCGCCGGAAGGCCCACGCGAGGCGGGGCTCGGTCACCCCGCGCATCGCCCGCCGTACCGGCGGGGTGCACAGGAGGGTCACCGCCGCCGCGGCGCCCAGCGTCACCAGGACCTCGCCGGCGGGCGAGCGCAGCCACGGGTACAGCTCCGGCAGCCGGGCGTACGCGAAGCCCTTCACCAGGAAGCCGTGCAGGAGGTAGCCGCAGAGCGTTCCTCCGCCCAGCACGGTGAACCAGGTCCGCCGGCGGGGCACCCAGGCCAGGAACGCCGCCGTCAGCAGCAGCGCACAGCCGAACAGCAGCAGGGTCATCACCGGGCCGGTCCAGCCGGCCGCGCCCATCTCCTGGGCGCTGTCCGCCCGGTAGAACCAGCCGTTCTTCATGCGGGGCGCCGCCCAGTAGGCGACGACGAGCGCCACGAGCACCACCACCGGCGCGAGCACGCGCACGGCCTTCCGGCGCAGCAGCTCGATGTGTTCGCGGCGCAGCACCAGACCGAGCACGAAGAAGGGCAGGAACTGCAGAACCCGCTGGAGGTCCAGGTCGCCGCCGATGCCCGGGGTGAGGGAGGCGAGCGCCGCGACCGTGAGGGCCACCGCCACCGGGTGGCGCAGCGTGAGCCACAGCGGGGCCGACAGCCGCCAGACGAACAGGGCCAGCAGGAACCACGTCAGATAGAAGGGGTCGGTCAGGCTGAGCGGCTGGTCCGGTTCGCCCCCGGCCCACCGCAGGTAGAGCGAGTAGGCGGTCTCGAAGACGAGATAGGGGACCAGCACCCCGGTCACCAGACGCCGGAGCTGATCGGGCCGGGCGGTGAAGCTCTTCGAGAAGTAGCCCGAGACCAGGATGAAGGCCGGCATGTGGAAGGTGTACACGATCATGTACAGCGCCTGGGTGGCGCGGCTGCCGCCCAGCAGCGGCTCCCAGGCGTGGCCCACGGCGACGAGCACGATCGCGAGGTACTTCACGTTGTCGAAGTACGCCTCGCGTCGCGCGGCCGGGGGCGGGCCGGAGCCGATCGGTCCGGGCGTCCGCTCGTGAGGGGATCGGACACGTTCGGACACGCCGTGGGGGGAGGACATCTGCCGCACCCTAACGGCGTGAAATCGCAGACGTAAAGCCCTCTTCGGCTCTGTCCCGTCCTGTCGGACACGCGGCGACAACACCCGCTATGGACCGATTAATCCGGCTTAAAGAGGGCGCTGCCCGATGATCTCGGTCACCCTGTCCGCTCCTGCGTATTTGCTGTGGAGAAGGAGTGTGACCCGTGCGTCGATCCCGGCGGGATCCGGTGGGTTGGCTCGAATCCGACCGCGACGATTGCTCACCCGGCGTTCAGGGGGCGGCAGTTGGTGGCACGATGGATACAGCGGGGGTGTTCTGTGACGTGCGCTCCCGGGCGGCAAGGTGGGACCGACCGAGGGTGTGATCAGTTGTGGCCATTTCACTGTCTGTGGTGCTGCTGTTGGCGATCATCCTGGTGGTGCTGATCCGCGGCGGGAACCTGAAGGCCGGACCGGCCGTCGTCGCGGTGCTCTTCGGCTTCTTCCTTGCCTCCACGGGCATGGCCGACGACATCCAGCGCTTCCTCGACTCGATAACGCAGACCGTCAGCTCCATCAAGTTCTGAGCCGGCCGTTCCCGGCCGGCTGCTGCCCGCCGGCCCTCAGGCCGACTTCGAGGCGGCCCGCTTCGTCTTCCTCGCCCCGCCGGCGGCCTTCGGCGCGGGCCTCGCGGCCGTGCTCTTCCGGCTGCGCGCCGGCTTCGCGACGGCCTGCTCCCCGGACTCGGCCTCGGGAGCCTTGGGGGCCGCCTTGCGCGGCCGTCGCGTCGGCCATTTGAACTCGATCTCCAGCTCGATCTCGCCGTCGCCGACCTCGAACTCCACCTCGCTGCGGAGCTCCTCGGGGATCCGCATGCTCAGCGTCCCGGAGCCCAGTTCCAGCTCGGCCTCCCCGCCCTGCCGCAGCGCCTCGGCCAGCGCCGAGAGCTGATCGGCCGCCTCCAGACGGGACAACGAGCGCTTCTGCTCGAACTTCAGGTCCTTCATGACTGCCTCCGATGCGGCGGAGAGGGGGAGGAGGGAAAGCAGACGAGGAAAGTGGAGAGAGGGACTGAGTTCATTCTGCGGGCGCCCGCCGGACCCGGCATCCCGCGCGATGCATCCGCGCGCCCCCCGATGCCCGCAGGCGCCCCGGAAACGCCTCAGGGCCGGTCCGGAGAGTGATCTCCGGACCGGCCCTGAGCAGTGGAGCGGGCGACGGGAATCGAACCCGCGTAGCTAGTTTGGAAGACTAGGGCTCTACCATTGAGCTACGCCCGCACAGATCGCGCCGCAGGTCACGAGGGCCGCGGCACGGACAGCATCGTAGCGGGTCCCGGGCGGTCCCCGCACGCCCCTTGAAACGGTGGCGTCGCACTGTCTCCGTCCATGTACCCTACGTGTCGCACCGACGGGGTGTGGCGCAGCTTGGTAGCGCGTCCGCTTTGGGAGCGGAAGGCCGTGGGTTCAAATCCCGCCACCCCGACCATCACGATCGGCGAGCGTCACCACGCACTCAGCGGCGGACGGCGGCGGGCGGGACCGGATCCGCCCGCATGATCGCGTTGTGGGCGTCATCCCGCTTGCGGTTACTATGCAAGCTGCGTGCCCGTGTGTCTCTCTGACCGGGCCGATCGGCCGGAACCGCCACCAAGCGGCATCGGCAGAATCCAAGAATCAGCCACCAAGGAGACCGAACCGTGAAGAGCGCCGTGGAGACCCTGAACCCGACTCGGGTTCGGCTCACTGTCGAGGTGCCCTTCGAGGAGCTCAAGGACAGCCTCGACGCGGCGTACAAGAAGATCAACCAGCAGGTCACGGTCAAGGGCTTCCGTAAGGGCAAGATCCCGGCTCGTGTGATCGACCAGCGGTTCGGCCGTGGTGCGGTGCTGGAGGAGGCCGTCAACGACGCGCTCCCGAAGTTCTACACCGAGGCCGTCAACGAGGCCGAGGTCAACCCGCTGGGTCAGCCCGAGGTCGACATCACGGAGCTGAAGGACGGCGAGCTGCTGGCCTTCACCGCCGAGGTCGACATCCGTCCGGTCCTCGAGATCCCGGACTACTCGGGCATCGAGGTCACCGTCGACGCCGTCGAGGTCACCGACGAGGACGTCGAGAAGTCCGTGGAGCAGCTGCGCGAGCGCTTCGCCTCCACCAACCCCGTCGAGCGCGCCGCGGCCGAGGGTGACGTCGTCACCATCGACCTCGAGGCCAAGGTCGACGGCGAGGTCCTGCCCGACGGTGTCGCCGAGGGTGTCTCGTACACCATCGGTTCCGGCGAGCTCCTCGACGGCATCGACGAGGCCGTCACCGGCCTGGAGGCCGGCGGCGACGCCACCTTCACCTCGCAGCTGAAGGGCGGCTCCGCCGAGGGCAAGGACGCGGAGGTCTCCGTCAAGGTCACCGCCGTCGCCGCCCGCGAGCTCCCCGAGCTGGACGACGAGTTCGCGCAGATGGCGTCGGAGTTCGACACCCTCGACGAGCTCAAGGCCGACAGCCGCAAGCGCCTCGAGAACATGAAGCAGTTCGACCAGGCCACCCAGGCCCAGGAGCGCGTCCTCGACGAGCTCCTCAAGCTGGTCGAGGTCCCGATGCCCGAGAAGCTTCTCGAGGACGAGATCAACACCCGCAAGCACAACCTGGAGCACCACCAGCTCGGCCAGATGGGCCTGACCCTCGAGAAGTACCTGGAGATCCAGGGCAAGACCGAGGACGAGTTCCTGGCGGAGACCAAGGAGCAGGCCGAGAAGGGCATCAAGACGCAGTTCATCCTCGATGAGCTCGTCAACAAGGAGAAGCTGAACGTCAGCCAGGAGGAGCTCACCGAGCACCTCATGCGCCGCGCCGCCTCCTCCGGCATGAGCCCCGACCAGTTCGCCCAGGCCGTCGTCGAGGGTGGCCAGGTGCCGATGCTCGTCGGCGAGGTCGCCCGCGGAAAGGCCCTCGCGGTCGTCGTCGAGGCCGCCAAGGTCGTCGACACCAACGGTGAGACCGTCGACCTCGAGGACGACGAGGACGAGACCGCCGCCGAGACGGTCGAGGCCGTCACCGGCGAGACCGAGGTCGCCGAGGAGAAGAACGAGGCCTGAGCCTCGCGCTGAACCGCTCCACGGGCTCGGACGCACTGCGGTGCGCCCGGGCCCGTGGACGTATGCGCAGGACCCCCAACTACCTTGCGCTCCCAGCGAACAGTTCGGGAAGCGGGATGGCGTTGTCCTACCTGCGCGTTAGGGTCCATGAATACGAGGGCAGGGTCGTACCCCGTCCCCAGTACGAGAGACGCTGAGACGGCCGGAGCCGTCAGAGACGAGCAGGTGGATACGTGACGAATCTGATGCCTTACGCCGCGGGTGAGCCGTCCATCGGTGGTGGCCTCGGCGACCATGTCTACAACCGGCTGCTCGGCGAGCGCATCGTCTTCCTCGGCCAGCAGGTCGACGACGAGATCGCCAACAAGATCACGGCGCAGATGCTCCTCCTGGCAGCAGACCCGGAGAAGGACATCTTCCTGTACATCAACAGCCCCGGTGGCTCGGTGACGGCCGGCATGGCCATCTACGACACCATGCAGTACATCCCCAACGACGTCGTCACGATCGGTATGGGCATGGCGGCCTCGATGGGCCAGTTCCTGCTCACCGGCGGCACCGCCGGCAAGCGCTTCGCGCTGCCGAACACCGACGTCCTGATGCACCAGGGCTCCGCCGGCATCGGCGGCACCGCCTCGGACATCAAGATCCAGGCCGAGTACCTCCTTCGCACGAAGAAGCGCATGGCCGAGATCACCGCGCACCACTCCGGCCAGACCGTCGAGACGATCATCCGTGACGGCGACCGCGACCGCTGGTTCACCGCGGACGAGGCCAAGGCGTACGGCCTCATCGACGACATCATCACCCACGCCGCGGGCGTTCCCGGCGGCGGCGGCACGGGCGCCTGAGCCCGGCAGTCCGCTGAAGAGCCCCAGCCCACCGAACGCCACCAGGATGGTGAACACCCCAATGACCCCCAACTTCTCCGCGAGCGGCCTCTACACCGGCGCTCAGGTGGACAACCGGTACGTCGTCCCGCGCTTCGTGGAGCGCACCTCCCAGGGCATCCGCGAGTACGACCCGTACGCGAAGCTCTTCGAGGAGCGCGTGATCTTCCTCGGCGTGCAGATCGACGACGCGTCCGCCAACGACGTCATGGCACAGCTCCTCTGCCTGGAGTCGATGGACCCGGACCGCGACATCTCGATCTACATCAACAGCCCCGGTGGCTCCTTCACCGCGCTGACGGCGATCTACGACACGATGCAGTTCGTGAAGCCGGACATCCAGACGGTCTGCATGGGCCAGGCGGCCTCCGCCGCGGCCGTGCTGCTCGCCGCCGGCACCCCCGGCAAGCGGATGGCCCTGCCGAACGCCCGTGTGCTGATCCACCAGCCGTCCGGCGGCACCGGCCGTGAGCAGCTCTCCGACCTGGAGATCGCGGCCAAGGAGATCCTGCGCATGCGTACCCAGCTCGAGGACATGCTGGCCAAGCACTCCTCGACGCCGATCGAGAAGATCCGCGACGACATCGAGCGCGACAAGATCCTGACCGCCGAGGACGCCCTCGCGTACGGCCTTGTCGACCAGATCGTCTCGACCCGCAAGAGCACGGCCGCCTCGGCAGCCTGACCCTCGGCCTCCCCCCTGACACGGGCACGCGGACCGTTCCCGTTCATGTGAACCGTGTCAAGGGGGGCCCGAACGGGGGGTCCGGCAAGGTACCGTCGAATATGAGGCACCAGGAGTGCTGAACCAAGCACTCCCAGGCGAAGGGGAAGCACCTCGTGGCACGCATCGGTGATGGCGGCGACCTGCTCAAGTGCTCGTTCTGCGGAAAGAGCCAGAAGCAGGTGAAGAAGCTCATCGCGGGGCCCGGTGTGTACATCTGCGATGAGTGCATCGACCTCTGCAACGAGATCATCGAGGAAGAACTCGCCGAGACGAGCGAGGTGCGGTGGGAGGAGCTCCCCAAGCCCCGCGAGATCTACGAGTTCCTCGAGGGGTACGTCGTCGGGCAGGAGCCCGCGAAGAAGGCCCTCTCGGTCGCGGTGTACAACCACTACAAGCGCGTCCAGGCCGGCGAGAACGGCGGAGCGCAGGGCCGTGACGACGCCATCGAGCTGGCGAAGTCCAACATCCTCCTGCTGGGCCCCACCGGGTCCGGCAAGACGCTGCTCGCGCAGACCCTGGCCCGGATGCTCAACGTCCCGTTCGCCATCGCCGACGCGACGGCGCTCACGGAGGCCGGCTACGTCGGCGAGGACGTCGAGAACATCCTGCTCAAGCTGATCCAGGCGGCCGACTACGACGTCAAGAAGGCCGAGACCGGGATCATCTACATCGACGAGATCGACAAGGTCGCTCGGAAGAGTGAAAACCCGTCGATCACCCGTGATGTGAGCGGCGAGGGCGTCCAGCAGGCCCTCCTCAAGATCCTGGAGGGCACCACGGCCTCCGTGCCGCCGCAGGGCGGCCGCAAGCACCCGCACCAGGAGTTCATCCAGATCGACACGACGAACGTGCTCTTCATCGTGGGCGGCGCCTTCGCCGGCCTGGAGAAGATCATCGAGTCGCGTGCGGGCGCCAAGGGCATCGGCTTCGGGGCGACCATCCGCTCCAAGCGCGAGATCGAGGCGAGCGACCAGTTCCAGGAGGTCATGCCGGAGGACCTGGTGAAGTTCGGGATGATCCCGGAGTTCATCGGCCGTCTGCCCGTGCTGACGTCGGTGCACAACCTGGACCGCGAGGCGCTGCTGCAGATCCTCGTCGAGCCGCGCAACGCGCTGGTGAAGCAGTACCAGCGGCTCTTCGAACTGGACGGCGTGGAGCTGGACTTCGACCGCCCCGCCCTGGAGGCCATCGCCGACCAGGCGATCCTGCGCGGCACGGGCGCGCGTGGCCTGCGGGCCATCATGGAAGAGGTCCTGATGTCGGTGATGTACGAGGTCCCGTCCCGCAAGGACGTGGCCCGCGTGGTCATCACGGCGGACGTCGTGCACAACAACGTGAACCCGACGCTGGTGCCGCGGATCGTGAAGAACGACGGGCGCCACGAGAAGTCGGCGTAGCAGGTCACCACACAGGGGCGCCCGGCCGGTTGACGACAACCGGCCGGGCGCCCCTGTGTCGTGCGTCAGGCCTTGACGCGGACTTCCTTGCGGAGCTTGGCCGAGATGGTGGCCGCCTCCTCGGGCGAACCGGCCTTGCCCGCGGCGACGGAGGCCATGTCCATCGGGGTCACGAAGCCCACCGTGCTGTGGTCGGCCCACACGCAGAAGGTCATGGTGAACGCCGGCGCGGACGTGGCGGCGTCGGCCTTGGTCTTGGCCTGCTGGCACTTGAGGATCGCGCCGTCGAGTTCCGCCGGCTCGTACTCCTTCGGGCTGCCGAGCAGTTCGGGCTCGTCGGCCTTCCCCTTGTCCTTGTCGGCCTCCGTCTTGATGCTGGCGAAGACGCTGTCGACGACCTTCTCGGGGTCGTCGATCTCCCCGTACAGGCCGTTGAAGGAGATCATCTTGGTGCCGAGCGGGTTGGCCGGGTCCTTCACCTGATAGAGCGCGCTGACGTTCTTGGCGTTCTTGACGCCGTTCTGCTGCGCGTCCTTGAGGGAGTCCTTGTCACCCGCACCGTCGCTGCCCGGCGCCTTCTTGTACTCGCCGAGCACCGTCTCCGGTGTGACCAGCTTGTGCGGGCCGTCGTCGGCCACCGACGAACCGCCGCCCCCGGCGGTGAAGTACCACGCACCACCGGCGATCAGCGCGAGCGCGACGACGGCACCGCCGATGATCAGGCCGGTCTTCTTCTTCGGGGCACCCGGCGGGGGCGGCGGGTAGCCGCCCGGGGCCTGGCCGTACGGAGGCTGCTGAGGGGGCTGGCCGTAAGGGCCGGGCTGCTGCTGGGGGTACCCGTACGGCTGCTGCTGCGGCGGCACGCCCTGCGGCGCCTGCTGCGGGTAGCCGTAGCCGGGCTGGGGCTGACCGTGCGGCGGCTGCGGGGGCTGCTGACCGTACGGGCCCGGCTGGCCGTACGGCCCGGGCTGCTGAGGCTGGCCGCCGTACGGGCCCGGCTGGTTGTAACTCATGGACAGGTTCCCCTCACAGGATGTTTATGCGTAACGAACATCCTGTCGGAACCGTGTCGCCACCGGGGCGGCGGGGGTCACACCGTTACGGAACAATCGCGTTTCAGGACCACCCGGTGACACCCCTAAACTGGGCCCGTGACCGACAACACTCAGCAGCAGCCAGCAGCCAACCCCGAACTGCCGACCCAGTACGCGCCGGCCGAAGTAGAGGGGAAGCTGTACGAGCGCTGGGTAGAGCGTGGTTACTTCGAGGCCGACGCGAACAGCGACAAGCCTCCGTACACCATCGTCATTCCGCCGCCGAACGTCACGGGCTCGCTGCACCTGGGGCACGCCTTCGAGCACACGCTGATCGACGCCCTCACCCGCCGCAAGCGGATGCAGGGTTACGAGACGCTGTGGCAGCCGGGCATGGACCACGCCGGCATCGCCACCCAGAACGTCGTCGAGCGCGAGCTCGCCAAGGAGGGCAAGTCCCGCCACGATCTGGGCCGCGAGGCGTTCGTCGAGCGTGTCTGGCAGTGGAAGGCCGAGTCCGGTGGGCAGATCTCCGGCCAGATGCGCCGCCTCGGTGACGGCGTCGACTGGTCGCGTGAGCGCTTCACCATGGACGAGGGCCTGTCCCAGGCCGTCCAGACCATCTTCAAGAAGCTCTACGACGACGAGCTGATCTACCGCGCCGAGCGCATCATCAACTGGTGCCCGCGCTGTCTGACGGCCATCTCCGACATCGAGGTCGAGTACCAGGACGACGACGGTGAGCTCGTCTCGATCCGGTACGGCTCCGGGGACACGGAGATCGTCGTCGCGACGACCCGCGCCGAGACGATGCTGGGTGACACGGCCGTCGCCGTCCACCCCGAGGACGAGCGCTACCAGCACCTCGTCGGCACCGAGATCGAACTCCCGCTCACCGGCCGCCGGATCCCGGTCGTCGCCGACGAGCACGTCGACCCCGAGTTCGGCACCGGCGCCGTCAAGGTGACGCCGGCGCACGACCCGAACGACTTCGAGATCGGCCAGCGGCACAACCTGCCGAACCTCGCCGTCATGGACGAGCGCGCGGTCATCACCGCCCACGGCCCCTTCCAGGGCCTGGACCGGCTGGAGGCCCGCTCGGCCATCGTCGCCGCGCTGCGCGCCGAGGGCCGGATCGTCGCCGAGAAGCGTCCGTACGTCCACTCCGTCGGCCACTGCTCGCGCTGCAAGACCACCATCGAACCGCGCCTGTCGATGCAGTGGTGGGTCAAGGTCGGCCCGCTCGCCCAGGCCGCCGGTGACGCGGTCCGTGACGGCAAGGTCAAGATCCACCCGCAGGAGATGGAGAAGCGGTACTTCGACTGGGTCGACAACCTGCACGACTGGTGCATCTCGCGCCAGCTCTGGTGGGGTCACCGCATCCCCGTCTGGTACGGCCCGAACGGCGAGATCGTCTGCGTCGGACCGGACGACGAGGTTCCCACGGGCGAGGGCTGGCACCAGGACACCGATGTCCTCGACACCTGGTTCTCCTCCGGCCTGTGGCCGTTCTCCACACTGGGCTGGCCCGAGCAGACCGACAGCCTGGCGAAGTTCTACCCGAACTCCGTCCTGGTCACCGGCTACGACATCCTCTTCTTCTGGGTCGCCCGGATGATGATGTTCGGCCTCTACGCGATGGACGGGACCCCGCCGTTCCACACCATCGCCCTGCACGGCATGGTCCGCGACCAGTTCGGCAAGAAGATGTCGAAGTCCTTCGGCAACGCGGTCAACCCGCTGGACTGGATGGACACCTACGGCTCCGACGCCGTCCGCTTCACCCTGGCCCGCGGGGCCAACCCCGGTGTCGACGTCCCGATCGGCGAGGACTGGGTCCAGGCGTCCCGGAACTTCGCCAACAAGATCTGGAACGCCACGCGCTTCGCGCTGATGAACGGCGCCACGGTCGAGGGTCCGCTGCCGGACCCGTCGCAGATGTCCGCCACGGACCGCTGGATCCTCTCCCGTCTCAACAAGACGGTCGCCGAGGTCGACGCGTTCTACGACGACTACCAGTTCTCGAAGCTGTCGGACTCCCTGTACCACTTCGCGTGGGACGAGGTCTTCGACTGGTTCGTCGAGCTGTCGAAGACGACCTTCTTCGCCGGCGGCGAGCAGGCCAAGGTCTCCGGCCGCGTCCTGGGCGAGGTCCTGGACGTCACGCTGCGGCTGCTCCACCCGGTCGTCCCGTTCGTCACCGAGACGCTCTGGACGACCCTGACGGGTCAGGAGTCGGTCGTCATCGCCGACTGGCCCCAGGACTCCGGCTTCCGCGACGACGCCGCCGAGGCCGAGATCGAGCTCGTCCAGCGCGTGGTCACCGAGGTCCGCCGGTTCCGTTCGGACCAGGGTCTGCAGCCCGGTCAGAAGGTCCCGGCCCGCCTGGAGCTGGACGGCACCGCGCTCGCCCCGCACGAGGCCGCCATCCGGCAGCTGCTCCGCCTCCAGCCGGAGGGCGAGGGCTTCTCCGCCACCGCCTCCCTGCCGGTCGCCGGGGCGACCGTCGCGCTCGACCTGTCCGGCACCATCGACGTCGCGGCGGAGCGCAAGCGCCTCGCCAAGGACCTCGCGGCGGCCGAGAAGGAGAAGGCGCAGGCCAACGGCAAGCTCGGCAACGAGGCGTTCCTGGCGAAGGCGCCGGACAACGTGGTCGAGAAGATCCGGACGCGCCTCGCCAAGGCGGACGAGGACATCGCCCGGATCCAGACGCAGCTGGACCGGCTGCCGCAGGCCTGACGGCCGGCGCGGACGCCTGAGCGGATCGATCGACGCGGGCCCGGAACCCTCTGGTTCCGGGCCCGCCCGTCTGTCCGAAGTGCCGGACATCACGCCACTTGTGACCAAGGTCCGTCCCTCCGGGTCCAAGGACCTTGGATGATGGAGGGCATGTTCCGCTTTTCCGCCGCCCACGCGCTGCGCCATCGCGTGGACCGGTGGGCGGGCTCACCGCGCGCCCTCGACGTCGTCACCGCGCTGAGCGCCTTCGCGCTGATGTCCCTCGACGTGCCGGGCCTCGCGCGCGCCGACAACTCGCTGACGGGTGTGACCGCCTCCCTGGTCCTGGCGGCCGGGGCCGGAACGCTGGTGCTGCGGCGCCGGCTGCCCTGGGTGCCGTACCTCGTGGCGCTCGTCCTGATGGGCTGGCTCCACGAGGTCACGATGGTCCAGTTCGCGCTCTACTCGCTCGGCCGCTTCCGCGGCCGACGGGTCGCGATCACCGCGACCGCGCTCTACGTGCTCGCGGCCTACGGGCTCTTCCTCACCCCCGGCTGGCCCGCCCGGCACGGCGACACGCTGAGCGACTTCCTGAGCCTCGTCGTCCCGATCGGCGTCCTGGCGGCGGGCGTCGGCATCGCCGCCTACCGCCAGGACCTGGTGCGCGCCCTGGAGGCCCAGCGCTCCGAGGCCGCCGCCCGGCAGGCGGTGCAGGAGGAGCGGATCTCGGTCGGGCGGGACGTGCACGACCTGGTCGGCCGGGAGCTGACGGTGCTCGCGGTGCGGGCCGAGGTGCTGTCCGTGCGCGCCCGGGGAGAGGCCCACCAGAAGGACTTCGAGGAGCTCGCCGACACCGCGCGGCGGGCGCACCACATGCTCAACGAGACCGTCGTCCGGCGCGCGGACGGGGCGGCGCAGACCCCCGGCCTGGACGGCCTCGCCGTGCTCGCCGAGGAGAGCGAGCGGATGGGCGGCCCGGTCGACCTGACCGTCACCGAGGAGGCGAAGGCGCTGTCCCCGCTCCGGCAGACGGCCGTGCACCGGGTCGTCCAGGAGTGTCTGACCAACGCCGCCAAGCACGCCCCCGGGCTGCCGGTGGCCGTCTCGATCACGGTCGCCGGACCCGATCTGCGCATCGAGGTCGCCAACCCGCTGCCCCGGACGCCGCCGGACCGCGCCCCGGTCTCGACCGGCACCGGCCTGTTCTCGATGGAGGAACGGGTCACCAGCATGGGCGGCACGCTCACGGCCGGCCCGGACGGCGACACCTACCGGGTGACCGCCCTGCTGCCGACGGGCTTCCGCCGGGACAGGACCTAAGGGCTCGTCTTGCCGATCCTGCCCGGACGGTTCGGCGGGCGGTGGACCGAAAGTCCCGAAAGGGGTGGGTCCATGGTCCCGCCGGTACCCCTCCGTAGACTGGGCGCGTGAGTGAGCCCCGCGACCAGTTCGACGAGTCCGACCCCTTCGACGAGATCGTCGACGCCGAGACCGACCGTGACCCCGACCTGGCGGTGATCGAGGCCGGCAGCCGCACGCTGCGCGCGCAGTCCGGTCCGCCCCAGGGCGACCCCGTGCCCGCCCGGCCCGCCGACCCGGAGGTGGACCGGGCACTGCGTGACGTCGAGACCGATCTGGCGACGCGCTGGGGCGAGACGAAGCTGGAGCCGTCGGTCCGCCGGATCGCCGCGCTGATGGACGTGCTGGGCGAGCCGCAGCGCGCGTACCCCTCGATCCACATCACCGGCACCAACGGCAAGACGTCCACGGCGCGGATGATCGAGGCCCTGCTCGGCGCCTTCGACCTGCGCACCGGCCGCTACACCTCGCCGCACGTGCAGACGATCACCGAGCGGATCAGCCTGGACGGCGCGCCGATCTCCGCCGAGCGGTTCATCGAGACGTACCAGGACATCAAGCCGTACGTGGAGATGGTGGACGCGCGCGAGGAGTTCCGGCTCTCCTTCTTCGAGGTCATCACCGCGATGGCCTACGCGGCGTTCGCGGACGCCCCGGTGGACGTGGCGGTCGTCGAGGTCGGCATGGGCGGCACCTGGGACGCCACGAACGTCATCGACGGCTCGGTCGCCGTCGTCACCCCCATCGACCTGGACCACACCGACCGGCTCGGCAACACGCCCGGCGAGATCGCGGGCGAGAAGTCCGGGATCGTGAAGCAGGGCGCGACCGTGGTCCTGGCGCAGCAGCCGGTGGACGCGGCGCAGGTCATGCTGAAGAAGGCCGTCGAGGTGGACGCGACGGTGGCGCGCGAGGGCATGGAGTTCGGCGTCGTCCGGCGCGAGATCGCGGTCGGCGGCCAGCTGCTGACCCTGCGCGGCCTCGGCGGCGAGTACGAGGAGATCTTCCTGCCGCTCTACGGCGCGCACCAGGCGCACAACGCCGCGGTGGCGCTCGCGGCGGTCGAGGCGTTCTTCGGCGTCGGCGCGAACCAGGCCCGGATCCTGGACATCGACACGGTCCGCCGGGCCTTCGGCTCGGTCTTCTCGCCGGGCCGCCTGGAGGTCGTGCGCAGCTCCCCGACGGTCATCCTGGACGCGGCGCACAACCCGGCCGGCGCACGGGCGACGGCGGACGGCATCGCCGAGTCGTTCGGGTTCTCCCGGCTCATCGGCGTGGTGAGCACCAGCTCCGACAAGGACGCCAGGGGACTCCTGGAGGCCTTCGAGCCGATCTTCGCGGAGATCGTGATCACGGCGAACTCCAGCCCGCGCGCCACCGACGTCGACGCGCTCGCCGCGCTCGCCGTGGAGGTCTTCGGCGACGAGCGGGTGGTCGTCGAGCCGCGGCTGGACGACGCGATCGAGGCGGCGATCACGCTCGCCGAGGAAGAGGACGAGTACGCCGGGGCCGGTGTGCTGGTGACCGGTTCGATCTTCACGGTCGGGGATGCCCGGCTGCTGCTGGGAAGGCGCTGAATCCGATGCGTACGCTCTGTGCCTCGACCCTGATCGGCGAGGTCTTCGTGATCGGCTTCGCCGGTCTGGTCGCCATGAAGGACGACAGCCTGTCGATGGCGGCGGTCTGGTCGGTCTGCGGTGTCGCGATGCTGCTGTCGGTCCTGCTGTGCGGGATGATCACCCGCCCGGGCGGCCTCCAGCTCGGCTGGGTCCTGCAGATCGCCCTGATCGCGAGCGGCGTCGTGGTGCCGGTGATGTTCTTCCTGGGCGCCGTCTTCGCGGTGCTGTGGTGGGCGTCCATCCACTACGGCCGCAAGATCGACGAGGCGAAGGCCCGCTGGGCCGCCCAGGCGGAGGCGGCGGACGCCGCGGACGCCGCCGCCTCGGCGTCCTAGGAGCGTCTCCCGAGGGCCTGACGCTGCGTAATCGCGCGCCGGGTCCGCCCTGTAGCCTCTGAGGTCCCCGCACACTGCATTACGAAGGAGTCCCCACCGTGAGCCAGCGCAGCCTCGTCCTGCTCAAGCCCGACGCCGTCCGCCGTGGCCTGGTCGGCGAGATCATCGGCCGCATCGAGCGGAAGGCCGGCTGGACCCTGGCCGCTCTGGAACTGCGCGAGCTGGACCAGGAGACGCTGGAGCAGCACTACGGCGAGCACAAGGGCAAGCCCTTCTACGAGCCGCTGATGGGCTTCATGCAGTCCGGCCCGGTCGTCGCCCTGGTCGTCGAGGGCGAGCGCGTCATCGAGGGGCTGCGGGCCCTCGCCGGCCCGACGGACCCGATCGCCGCCGCGCCCGGCTCCATCCGCGGGGACTACGGCACCATCGTCCGCGAGAACCTGATCCACGCCTCGGACTCCGAGGAGTCCGCCATTCGGGAGCTGAAGATCTTCTTCCCGGGTCTCGTCTGACCCGTTCACTGACTCGACGTCAGCCGAACACCGCAACGACCTGGGGCGACCGAAGGAATTTCGGTCGCCCCCGGGCATATGAACGGCACAATCGGGAACGCATCGCAGCGTCCTACCGTCACCTCAAACAGAGGTGGACCGCCGCGCGGGATCCGTGGGGGCGGCACTACGATGGAAAACTCCAGCCGCAGTACCCACTCACCCACCATCTCGCCGACCTGAGAAGCCGTCAACGCTCCGATAGGGAAGGCCCGACGCATCCTCATGGGAAACAAGGGGAACTCAATGTCGTTCATCGGCCGTGACATGGCTGTCGACCTCGGGACCGCCAACACGCTGGTGTACGTCAGGGGTCGAGGCATCGTTCTGAACGAGCCGTCCGTCGTCGCGATCAACA
Source organism: Streptomyces sp. JL2001 (assembly GCF_050917515.1). Classification (NCBI taxonomy): domain Bacteria; kingdom Bacillati; phylum Actinomycetota; class Actinomycetes; order Kitasatosporales; family Streptomycetaceae; genus Streptomyces; species Streptomyces sp. JL2001. The sequence continues at coordinate 5,127,177 of NZ_CP169421.1, forward strand.
CCAACACCGGTGGCATCCTCGCCGTCGGTGCCGAGGCGAAGAAGATGATCGGGCGGACGCCCGGCAACATCGTCGCGGTCCGGCCTCTGAAGGACGGCGTGATCGCCGACTTCGAGATCACCGAGCGGATGCTCCGCTACTTCATCCTCAAGATCCACAAGCGTCGCTACCTGGCCCGCCCCCGGGTCGTCGTCTGTGTGCCCTCGGGCATCACGGGAGTCGAGCGCCGCGCCGTCATCGAGGCCTCGACGCAGGCCGGCGCCCGCCAGGTGCACATCATCGAGGAGCCCATGGCCGCGGCCATCGGCTCGGGCCTGCCGGTGCACGAGGCGACCGGCAACATGGTCGTCGACATCGGCGGCGGCACCACCGAGGTGGCCGTCATCTCGCTCGGCGGAATCGTCACGGCACAGTCGATCCGGGTCGCCGGCGACGAGCTGGACAACGCGATCATCCAGCACATCAAGAAGGAGTACTCGCTGCTCCTCGGTGAGCGCACCGCCGAGCAGATCAAGATCACCATCGGCTCGGCCTACGACCTCGACAAGGACGAGCACACCGAGATCCGGGGTCGCGACCTCGTCTCCGGTCTGCCCAAGACCGTGGTCATCTCCGCCGCCGAGGTCCGCAAGGCCATCGAGGAGCCGGTCAACGCCATCGTCGACGCCGTGAAGACGACGCTCGACAAGTGCCCGCCCGAGCTCTCCGGTGACGTGATGGACCGCGGCATCGTTCTCACGGGTGGCGGCGCCCTGCTGCGTGGCCTCGACGAGCGACTCCGCCGGGAGACCGGCATGCCGATCCACATCGCCGAGGACCCGCTGGACTCGGTGGCGCTCGGCGCGGGCAAGTGCGTGGAGGAGTTCGAAGCCCTCCAGCAGGTCCTGGACGCACAGCCCCGCCGATAACGGACCGATGACGATCCGCTGCACGGGTGGCAAGGTCCCCCGGGCGGCGGATCGTTGATATAACGGCATGATTCGGACAGAACAACCGAACCAAGAGGAAAGGCACGGCCGCCGCACGTGAGGGACACACGAGAGAGCCGGCTGCTCCTGGTGCTGCTGATCGCCATCGCGTTCGCACTGATCACGGTGGACATCCGCGGCGGCGAGGAGTCACCGGTGGACGGTGCCCGGCAAGCCGCCGCCACGGTCTTCGGGCCGGTGGAGAACGGCGTCGCGGCGGCCGTGGACCCGATCGGCAACGCCATAGGGGCAGTACGCGACTCCGGAGAGCGCCACACCCGGATCGCCGCCCTGGAACGCGAGAACGCCGCCCTCAAGGCCAAGCTCGGCAGCGACGACCGCAACCGCAGCCGGATCCGCGAACTCGACACCATGCTGAAGACGGCCGGCGCCGGACAGTACGGGATCAAGGCGGCAGAGGTCATCGCCATAGGAGCGGCCCAGGGCTTCTCCTGGACCGTCACCATCGACGCCGGCGCCAACGACGGCATCACCCGCGACATGACCGTGCTCAACGGCTCCGGCCTCGTCGGCCGCGTCACGACCGTCGGCCCCTCCACCTCGACCGTCCTCCTCGCCAACGACCCCGACTTCACCGTCGGCACCCGCATGGAGAAGACGGACGAGCTCGGCTTCGCCACCGGCCAGGGGGACCGCCCGCTGCTCGTCCAGCTGCTCAACGGCAAGGCCAAGGTGAAGGCCGGCGACCGGCTCGTCACCTTCGGCTCGCAGGCCGACAAGCCCTTCGTGCCCGGCGTCCCGGTCGGCGAGGTCGTCCGCGTCGACCCGGCCGGCGGCGGCCTGACCCGCAACATCTACGTCCGCCCGTACGTCGGCTTCACCAAGCTGGACATCGTCGGCATCGTGGTCCAGGCCCCGCGCACCGACCCCCGCGACACGGTCCTGCCGGCCAAGCCCAAGCCCGCGCCGACCGTCACCGTCACGGTCAGCCCGCCACCACCGGACGGGCAGCAGCCGGGACAGCCGCAGACCCAGGGCAGGACCCAGGGCACCGCACAGGACGAAGAGGACGGAGTGACGCCGTGAAGTTCAACCGCATCCTTCTCTCCGTCACACTCGTCGTGGTCGCCCTGGTCGTCCAGGTCTCCGTCCTCGCCCGCCTCCAGCTCCCGGGCGCCGTCCCCGACCTCGTCCTGCTGACCGTCGTCGGTCTCGCACTCGTGTACGGGCCGGTCAGCGGCTCGCTCATCGGCTTCGGCGCCGGCCTCCTCGCGGACCTCGCCCCGCCCGCCGACCACGCCGCCGGCCGCTACGCCCTGGTCCTCTGCGTCATCGGCTACCTCGCCGGACTGGCCCGCCCCGACAACGGCCGGCTCAAGTCCGCCACCGGCCCGATGGCCGTGGTCGTCGCCGCCGCGATCGGCTCCACCCTGCTCTACGCGGGCGTCGGCGCCCTCGTCGGCGACACCGCCGCCCGCCATGTCGGCCTCGGTTCGCTGCTGTTCACCGCGGCCGTCTACGACCTCCTCCTCGCGCCCTTCACCGTGCCGCTGATCATGGCCCTGGCCCGGCGCGCGGAGAACGACCCGCTCGCCGAGTCCGGCGGCGGCGGCGCCGACGTCGCCTCCGGCTGGCTCTCCTCGGGGACCGGCCTGCGGATCGGCAGCCAGCGCAGCGGCCTGCGCGTGAAGGCCGCCCGCAGCAGAGCCTCACGCGCCGGACGCATCAAGGGAGTCAAGCGACTGTGACCGAGGGGACCACCGCAGTATGAGCAACATCCCCGAGACCGGGCGGACACCCAGGGTCCAGATCCGGCTCGTCGTCATCCAGGTCCTCGTCTTCTCCCTCCTGCTCACCCTCGGCGGACGCCTCTGGTACCTCCAGATCCGCAACGGCCAGGAGTACACCGACGAGGCCAAGAACAACGGCGTCCAGCGGGTCGTCCAGCCCGCCGTCCGCGGCTCCATCCTCGACGCCCGCGGCGTCCCGCTCGCCGACAACGAGACCCGGCTCGTGGTCTCCGCTTCGCGCACCGAGCTGATGAAGATGAAGGACGACGGCCAGGGCGTCCTCACCCGCCTCGCCGCCGTCCTGGGCATGAAGCCCAAGGACGTCATGGACAAGGTCCGGCTCTGCGACTCCAAGACGCCGCAGCCCTGCTGGAACGGCTCCCCCTACCAGCCGATCCCGGTCACCGCCGAGGCCACCACCCAGCAGGCCCTGCAGATCCGCGAGCGCGCCGAGGACTTCCCCGGCATCACCGCCGAACCGACCGCGGTCCGCCGCTACCCGGCCCCCGGCAAGTCCAGGACCTCACAGGTCCTCGGCTACCTCTCGCCCGTCACCGACGCCGAGATCGAGAAGGCCAAGGACAGCGACTCGCCCTTCCTCCGCTCCGACCAGGTCGGCCGCTCCGGCCTGGAGCGCACCTACGACAAGGAGCTGCGCGGCAAGGCGGGGGTCACCCGCTACGAGGTCGACAACCTCGGCCGGGTCATCGGCGAGGCCAAGAGCGACAAGGCCGTGCCCGGCGCCAACGTGGTCACCTCCATCGACGCCCGCGTCCAGGCGGTCGCCGAGTGGGAGCTCCACAACGCGATGCTGGAAGCCCGCAAGACGTTCGACAAGAACACCAGCGAGAACTACAAGGCCGACTCCGGCGCCGTCGTCGTCATGGAGGCGAAGACCGGCCGGATCGTCGCCATGGCCTCGCTCCCCGACTACGACCCCAACGCCTGGGTCGGCGGCATCTCCGGCAAGGACTACGCGGCCCTCACCAGCAAGGCGTCCAACCTCCCGCTGCTCAACCGGGCCATCCAGGGCCAGGCCGCACCCGGCTCGATCTTCAAGGTCATCCCGACCACGGCCGCGGTCAACGCCGGATACGAGTTCAACGGCCGCTACCCGTGCCCCTCCTCGTACTCCATCGGCAACCAGGTCTTCAAGAACTTCGAGTCCCAGGGCCACGGCTCCATCACGCTCGGCCAGGCCCTCGAGGTCTCCTGCGACACCGTCTACTACGCCCTCTCCCACCAGCAGTGGCAGAAGGACGGCGGCATGAAGCCGAAGAAGAACGCGAAGGACTGGTTCTACAAGACCGCGCATCAGTTCGGCCTCGGCGCCGAGACCGGCATCGACCTCCCCAACGAGGTCTCCGGCCGCGTCCCCGACCGGAAGTGGAAGCAGGACTTCTGGGCGGCCAACAAGGACTACTGGTGCAAGGTCGGCAAGCGCGGCGGCACCTACGTCCAGCAGCTCAGCTACGAGAACTGCCTCGAAGGCAACCTGATGCGCGCCGGTGACTCGGTCAACTACTCCATCGGCCAGGGCGACACCCTCGTCACCCCCATCCAGATGGCCACCATCTACGCCGCCATCTCCAACGGCGGCACGATGTACAACCCCACCGTCGGCAAGGCCGTCATCAGCCCCGACGGCAAGAAGGTCACCGAGATCAAGCCCAAGTCCCACGGCCGCCTGCCGATGGACACCAAGACCCAGGCGTTGATAGAGGAGGCCCTCGCGGGAGTCGCGACCCGCGGTACGGCCGCCTGGCGATTCGGCGGCTGGCCGCAGGACAAGATCCCGATGCACGCCAAGACGGGTACGGCGGAGGTCTACGGCAAGCAGACGACCTCCTGGTTCGCCACGTACACCAAGGAGTACGCGATCGTCATGACGATCTCCCAGGGTGGTACGGGCTCCGGCGCCTCCGGCCCCGCCGTGCGCAACATCTACGACGCGCTCTACGGACTCGACGACTCCGGCCACCAGGACCTCAAGCGGGCCCTGCTGCCGCAGCCGCAGAAGGGCCTGCCCAAGATCGAGGCCGACGGCTCCATCGACGCCCCGAAGGTGACGCCGTACGACCCCGAGTCGCAGAAGGTCGACCCCCTCAAGCAGGCCGGCGGGCAGACGGACGCGACCCCGCCGGACGACGGGACCGCGGACCCGGCCAAACCGGACGACGCGCAGGACCTCGCGGGCCCGCCCGCCACCTGGCGGAGGGACTGAACCGATGAGCGCACCCCACGGCTTCTCCGTCTCCCGGTACGCCCCCGAACGCGGCGCGTTCGCGAAGCTCACCGCCCGCGACTCGCTGCTGCGCCGGCTCGACTGGCCGATGCTGCTCGCCGCGCTCGCCCTGTCCTTCATGGGCGCGCTGCTCGTCTGGTCCGCCACCCGCGGCCGCACCGAGCTCAACAACGGCGACCCGTACTACTTCCTGTTTCGGCACGTCCTGAACACCGGAATCGGCCTCGCCCTGATGATCGGCACCGTCTGGCTCGGCCACCGCACCCTGCGCGGCGCCGTGCCGGTCCTCTACGGCATCTCGATCCTGCTGATCCTCGCCGTCCTCACCCCGCTGGGCGCCACCATCAACGGCGCCCACGCCTGGATCGTCATCGGCGGCGGCTTCTCGCTCCAGCCCAGCGAGTTCGTGAAGATCACGATCATCCTGGTGATGGCGATGCTGCTGGCCGCCAAGGTCGACGCGGGCGACCAGCTCCACCCCGACCACCGCACCGTGGCCAAGGCGCTCGCACTGGCCGCCCTGCCCATGGCCATCGTCATGCTGATGCCCGACCTCGGCTCCGTCATGGTGATGGCGGTCATCGTGCTCGGCGTCCTCCTGGCCTCCGGCGCCTCCAACCGCTGGGTCCTCGGCCTGATCGGCGCCGGCGTCCTCGGCGCCGTCCTCGTCACCACCCTCGGCATGCTGGACGAGTACCAGATCAACCGCTTCGCCGCCTTCGCCAACCCGGAACTCGACCCGGCCGGCGTCGGATACAACACCAACCAGGCCCGCATCGCCATCGGCTCCGGCGGACTGACCGGCGCCGGGCTCTTCCAGGGCTCCCAGACCACCGGCCAGTTCGTGCCCGAGCAGCAGACCGACTTCGTCTTCACCGTGGCCGGCGAGGAGCTCGGCTTCCTCGGGGCCGGACTCATCCTGGTCCTGCTCGGCGTGGTCCTCTGGCGGGCCTGCCGCATCGCCCGCGAGACCACCGAGCTCTACGGCACCGTCGTCGCCGGCGGGATCATCGCCTGGTTCGCCTTCCAGTCCTTCGAGAACATCGGCATGACCCTCGGGATCATGCCCGTCGCCGGTCTCCCGCTGCCGTTCGTCTCCTACGGCGGCTCGTCCATGTTCGCGGTCTGGGTGGCGATCGGACTGCTCCAGTCCATCAGGGTGCAACGACCGATGACGGCCTGACCGCCCCTGCCGTTCCGCGCCCATCGCGTCTAGATTCGATGCATGGCGGAGACGAAGCGCGAGATCGAGCGGAAGTACGAGGCCACACCCGGCACAGGACTCCCGGACCTCACCCGAGCTCCGGGAGTCTTCGCCGTCCTGGACCGCGGCGTCACCGAACTCGACGCCGTCTACTACGACACCCCCGGGCTGCTGCTGGCCGCCGACTCCCTCACCCTGCGCCGCCGCACCGGCGGCGAGGACGCGGGCTGGCACCTCAAGTTCCCCGTCGCCTCCGGCATCCGCGACGAGATCCGGGCGCCGCTGGCCGACACCCTGCCCCGCACCCTGGCCAAGCTCCTGCGCTCCCGCGTCCGCGACGAACAGGTCGTCCCCGTCGTCCGCCTCCGGTCCGCCCGCGACGTCCACCACCTCCTCGACGCCTCCGGAACGCTCCTCGCCGAACTCTCCGTCGACACCGTCCGCGCCGAACGCCTGGGCGCCGGCGGCACCGGCGAGACCACCTGGACCGAGATCGAGGTCGAACTCGCCGACGACGCCGACCCGGCCGTCCTCGACGCCGTCGAGAAACGCCTGAAGAAGGCCGGCGTGCACCCCTCGGAGTCCGCCTCGAAACTGGCCCGGGCGCTGGCGGAGACCGGCGGCGGCCCGCCCACCCCGTCCGGCCCCCCGACGGACGGCGCCCCGGACGGCACCACCGCCGCCGGCCGGATCCTCGCCTACGCGCGCGAACAGCGCGACGCCCTCGTCGCCCTCGACCCCGCCGTACGCCGCGACCTGCCCGACGCCGTCCACCAGATGAGGGTCGCCACCCGCCGACTCCGCAGCGCCCTCAAGAGCTACCGCAAGGTCCTGGACCGCCGGGTCACCGACCCCCTCGGCGACGAGCTGAAGTGGCTCGCCGGCGAACTCGGCGTCGCCCGCGACCAGGAGGTCCTCGCCGCCCGGCTCCGCGCCCGCGTCGACGAACTGCCCCGGACCCTCGTCCTCGGCCCCGTCCCCGCCCGGCTGCGGATCCGGAACGCGCAGAGCGCCGCCACCGCCCGCGACCGGGTCCTCACCGCCCTCGACTCGGCCCGCCACCTCGCCCTCCTCACCGCCCTCGACGCGCTCCTCGCCGACCCGCCCCTGCGCAAGGCCGCCCACCGGGACGCCGGACCCGTCCTCGCCGCCGCCGTCCGCAAGGACCACGCCCGGCTCTCGGCCCGGGCCGAACACGCCCTCGCCCTGCCCGCCGGCCACGACCGCGACCTCGCGATGCACGAGGCCCGCAAGGCCGCCAAACGCGCCCGCTACGCCGCCGAGGCCGCCACCCCCGCCCTCGGGAAGCCCGCCAAGAAGTTCGCCAAGAGGGTGAAGGCCGTCCAGAGCCTCCTCGGCGAACACCAGGACGGCGTCGTCGCCCGCGACGCCCTGCGCACCCTGGCCGTCCAGGCCCACGCGGCGGGGGAGTCCGCCTTCACCTGGGGACTCCTCTACGGCCGGGAGGAGGCGGACTGCGCGGCCCGCGAACGGGAGTTCCCGCAGGTCTGGGCGAAGGCGTCCCGGCCCGGACCAGGGGCGCGGGGGACCCGCTGAGCACCGGGTACGCTTGAGAGTCGCCCCCTGCCAGCTCACGAAGGTTCGAGATGTCTGCTGCCGAGTCTGTCTTCCCGCAGCTCGAAGCCCTGCTCCCGCACGTGCAGAAGCCGATCCAGTACGTCGGTGGAGAGCTGAACTCCACGGTCAAGCCGTGGGAGTCCGCCGACGTCCGCTGGGCGCTCATGTACCCGGACGCGTACGAGGTCGGTCTCCCCAACCAGGGCGTCATGATCCTCTACGAGGTCCTGAACGAGCGCGAGGGCGTTCTCGCCGAGCGGACCTACAGCGTCTGGCCGGACCTCGAGGAACTGATGCGCGAGCACGACGTGCCCCAGTTCACCGTGGACAGCCACCGCCCCGTCGGCGCCTTCGACGTCTTCGGCCTGAGCTTCTCCACCGAGCTCGGCTACACCAACATGCTCACGGCCCTGGACCTGGCGGGCATCCCGCTGGAGGCCAAGGACCGGACCGTCGACCACCCGATCGTGCTCGCCGGCGGCCACGCCGCCTTCAACCCCGAGCCGATCGCGGACTTCATCGACGCCGCGATCATCGGTGACGGCGAGCAGGCCGTGCTGGACATGACCGAGATCATCCGGGCCTGGAAGGCCGAGGGCCGCCCGGGCGGGCGCGAGGAGGTCCTCCTCCGCCTCGCCAAGACCGGCTCGGTCTACATCCCCGGCTTCTACGACGTCGAGTACCTGCCGGACGGCCGGATCGCCCGCGTCGTCCCCAACCGCTCCGGCGTGCCGTGGCGCGTGTCCAAGCACACCGTCATGGACCTGGACGAGTGGCCGTACCCGAAGCAGCCGCTGGTCCCGCTCGCCGAGACCGTCCACGAGCGGATGTCCGTCGAGATCTTCCGCGGCTGCACCCGCGGCTGCCGTTTCTGCCAGGCCGGCATGATCACGCGCCCCGTGCGGGAGCGAAGCATCACCGGCATCGGCGAGATGGTCGAGAAGGGCCTCGAGGCGACCGGCTTCGAGGAGGTCGGCCTGCTCTCCCTGTCGAGCGCCGACCACACCGAGATCGGTGACATCGCCAAGGGCCTCGCCGACCGCTACGAGGACGACAAGGTCGGTCTGTCCCTCCCCTCGACCCGCGTGGACGCGTTCAACGTCGACCTCGCGAACGAGCTGACGAGGAACGGCCGCCGCTCCGGCCTCACCTTCGCCCCCGAGGGCGGCTCCGAGCGCATGCGCAAGGTCATCAACAAGATGGTCTCGGAGGAGGACCTGATCCGGACCGTCTCCACGGCCTACGGCAACGGCTGGCGCCAGGTGAAGCTGTACTTCATGTGCGGCCTGCCGACGGAGACCGACGAGGACGTCCTCCAGATCGGCGACATGGCGGTCAACGTGATCGCCGAGGGCCGCAAGGTCTCGGGCCAGAACGACATCCGCTGCACGGTGTCGATCGGCGGTTTCGTGCCGAAGCCGCACACGCCGTTCCAGTGGGCGCCGCAGCTCTCCGCCGAGGAGACCGACGCGCGCCTGACGAAGCTGCGCGACAAGATCCGCGGCGACAAGAAGTACGGCCGCTCCATCGGCTTCCGCTACCACGATGGCAAGCCCGGCATCGTCGAGGGCCTGCTGTCGCGCGGCGACCGCCGCATCGGCGCGGTCATCCGCGCGGTGTACGAGGACGGCGGCCGGTTCGACGGCTGGCGCGAGCACTTCTCGTACGACCGCTGGATGGCGTGCGCCGAGAAGACGCTGCCCGAGAAGGGCGTCGACGTCGACTGGTACACGACGCGCGAGCGCACCTACGAGGAGGTCCTGCCCTGGGACCACCTGGACTCCGGTCTGGACAAGGACTGGCTCTGGGAGGACTGGCAGGACGCGCTGGACGAGACCGAGGTCGAGGACTGCCGCTGGACGCCGTGCTTCGACTGCGGGGTCTGTCCGCAGCTGGGCCTCGACATCCAGATCGGCCCGACGGGGCAGAAGCTGCTGCCGCTGTCGGTCGTCAACAAGTAGCAGTGCCTGCGCCGTCGGCCCCGTCCACTCCGGACGGGGCCGACGGCGTCAGCGGCCGACCTCCGGGAAGGCGGCCTGCTTGATGATCAGGCGCTCCTCCACATCGGCTGGGACATCGAGCCGCAGCTCGATCTCGGGTGCTCTGGTTCCGGGAATCTTCGTGCGACTCACCCGGCAGGTGACGCCGGCCCGCCGCAGGTCCTCGGTCATCACCGGCCGGCCCTCACGCTTCCAGCGGTCACCGAAGGTCTCACCGCTCGTCGACACGCTCCAACGAGGCGTGGACCGCCGACGCTCCACCGGGTCGTCCACGTACTCCCGCATGCGTACCGGTTGCGCGCCCAGTGCGGCCATGGCGTGGCTGTGCAGCGTTCGGTACACGGCATCCGGGTCAGGAGCGCCCAAGCCTCCGCTCCGGCAGCTCCTGCAGCGCAAGTAGGCGTACGTCCGGTCCTCCACGGCGGTCCGCTGGACGGTCATGTTCGTCCCGCAGTCCGCACAGACCAGAATCCCCAGGAACGCGGTCGCGCCGCCTGGGTTCCGACGGGGCTGCGACCGGCTCCGCTGGTCGAGGGCGGTCTGAAGGGTCTCCCACTCGGCCTCGGTGAAGATCGGGTCGGCCACGCGGACGGGGACGCCGTCCTTGTCGCGGACGATCCTCGAGCGGCGGACACCGCCCTCCTTGTCCTCCACGACCCGCAGGCCCATCAGTGCCGGGTTCCGTAGTCTCCTCAGCAGCGTACTGGCCGTCCACTGGCCGCCACCGCCGGTCGGGATCCGACCACGGATGAGCACACTGGCCATGCGGCGGGCCGAGACTCCCCGCACCGCCGCCCGATGACACCACCGCAGCACTCGGCGGGCTCGAGGCTCGATGACCAACCTCCCGCCTCCGTCGGTCGTGTATCCGTAGGGCGGCTTGCCCACGAGCCAGTCCGACTGAGTCCTCGTGTAGTCCCAGAGGCTCGTCACCCTGACGCTTGTGCTTCCCGTCTCGATCTCCGACAGAGCTCCGATGAGCTCTGCCGCCGCCTTTCCGAGCGGTGTGGACAGGTCGATGACATCGTGCTTCGAGATCAGGTTCTTCCTGTGCGCCGAGCACCAATCGATCATCGTGCTGAGATCCGTCAAGCGTCGGACGAAGCGGTCCATCTTCCAGAAGAGGATCACGTCGAAGTCCGGCACCCGGTCGTTCAGCCAGCGCCCCAGTTCTCTGCGCCGCCAAGGCGGGACCCGCGTGGCCGAGACGTTCAGATCTCTTGCGACGCCCACGACACGCAACCCCCGTTCCCGGGCCAGGGTCCGTAGTTCGAGCTCCTGGCGCGCGGGCGAGGTGGTGTCCGCGGTGAGGGCCGAGAGCCTCACCGAGATCAAGGCACGCGGGGCGTCCACGGGAAGTGTGCTCTCGGCCCGCCGGAGCTCATCGAGTAATGCCAGATCGCCTTCCCTCCAGTGAACCCCGGTGGCGAACGCGCCCAGTTCTTCGTTCAAGGGTGTCATCACGTCCTGACAACGGCGTGCCCCGGCTCTGGTTGTGGGTGTGTGGGTCTCTCACAGATGGACACCCAGATCCAGCTCGGCCCCAAGGGTGCAGAAGCTGCTGCCGCTGTCGGTCGTGAAGTAGCCCGTTCCGGTAACACTCCGGCGACGGCCCGGTGCGAGGGGAAACCCTCCACCGGGCCGTCGCGTCATTTCCGGCATGAGCATGGAGAACGCGCAGCCCCGGCCCGAACCGGAGGGCTGTCTGACGGCGGCCGTGAGGATTCCGGTCCGGATCGTGGTCCTGGTCGTCGTCGTCCCGGTCCGGATGGTCTGGGACCTCCTCGTCGTCACCGCGAAGGCCCTCGACCGGGTGCTGCTGCGCCCCCTGGCGCGGGCCGCCGCCTGGCTGTTCCGGTACACCGTCACCGTCCCGCTGGGATGGCTCGCCGAACACGTCCTCGTACCCGTCCTCCGCGGCCTCGTCATGACCGTGGAGTGGCTGGCGAGGGCGTTGTTCGTGTGGCCGTGGGTGGGGCTGTGGCGGTATGTGGTCGTGCCGGTGTGGCGTTACGGCGTGGTGGTGCCCGCCGGATGGCTGTACCGGGTGGTGCTTGCGCCGGTGGGGCGCGGCCTGGGTCGGTTCTTCGGGGTGCTGGGCCGGGGTGCGGCCGTGGCCGGGGTGTGGCTGGCGAGGGCGTTGTTCGTGTGGCCGTGGGTGGGGCTGTGGCGGTATGTGGTCGTGCCGGTGTGGCGTTACGGCGTGGTGGTGCCCGCCGGATGGCTGTACCGGGTGGTGCTTGCGCCGGTGGGGCGCGGCCTGGGTCGGTTCTTCGGGGTGCTGGGCCGGGGTGCGGCCGTGGCCGGGGTGTGGCTGGCGAGGGCGTTGTTCGTGTGGCCGTGGGTGGGGCTGTGGCGGTACGTCGTCGTCCCCGTCTGCCGCTACGGCGTCGGAGTGCCCGCCGGATGGCTGTACCGCGCGGTCCTCGTGCCGCTCGGTACCGGCCTCGGCCAGCTGGCCCGCTGGACGCGCCGATGGGTGATCGCCCCCGCCGGACGTGCGCTGGCCCTGGGACTCACCGGCCTCGGTCACGCCCTGACCTGGCTCGGCAAGGCGCTCTTCGTCTGGCCCTGGGTCGGCGCGTGGCGGTACCTCCTCGTGCCCGTGGTCCGCTACGGCGTCGTCGTCCCGCTCGGCTGGGTCGGGCGGCACGTGCTCGTCCCCCTCGCCCGCGAACTCCTCGACGCGCTCATGTTCTGCTGGCGGATCGCGGGGTTCGTCTCCCGGGCCGTCTGGCGCGCCCTCGGCCGTGCCGCCTGGAACCTCGTCGGGAGGCCCGCCGCCTGGTTCTACCGGAGCGTGTGCACCCCCCTCGGCCACTGGACCCGCGACCGGATCTGGGCGCCGGCCCGTACGGCGGCCGTCGAGGCGGGCCGCGTCGCCCGTGACGCGCTCGCCACCGCACGTGCGACCGTCCGGCAGGCCCGCCGCGACGCCTGGCACGCTCTGGTCGGCGGACCCCGGGTGACCGAGCCTGTGGAACCGGTGGTGGCCCCGGCGCGTACTCTGGGTAGTACAACGAACGCCTCCGGCGCGGTGCCCGCACCCGAGATCTCCCTGCGAAAGCGGGGGTGAGCCGGTCACGGGCCCCCCAGAGGCCACCCGCATTCCGTGGGCGGCGCGCCACCGCGCCCGCTCCGCACCGAGGAGAAGAACCACTGGGCAAGCGACAGCCCGAAGGCCCGCCGCCCGCACCGGCGGTGCAGCGCATCCGACTGCGCTACACCAAGCGCGGCCGCCTCCGGTTCACCAGCCACCGTGACTTCCAGCGCGCGTTCGAGCGTGCGCTGCGCCGCGCCGAGGTGCCCATGGCGTACTCGGCCGGATTCACCCCGCACCCCAAGGTGTCGTACGCCAACGCCGCCCCCACGGGTACGGGCTCCGAGGCCGAGTACCTGGAGATCGCCCTCACCGAACAGCGGGACCCGCAGATGCTGCGGACGCTGCTCGACGAGTCGCTCCCCGACGGCCTCGACATCACCGACGCCGTCGAGGCCCGGACCTCCGGACTCGCCGACCGGCTCACCGCCTCCGTGTGGGAGCTGCGGCTCGACGGCGTCACCGTCGAGGACGCGGAGAAGGCCGTCGCGGCCTTCCTCGCGGCCGAGACCGTGGAGGTGCAGCGCAAGACGAAGAACGGCATCCGCACCTTCGACGCCCGTTCCGCCGTCGCCGACCTCGTCGCCGACCGTCCACAGGCTCGTTCCGAGGCTGATAGGCCGCTGGACAGTGCCTGTGCGATACTGCGGCTGGTTGTTCGGCACGTGACACCTGCCGTGCGACCCGACGACGTCCTGTCCGGTCTCCGAGCTGTGGCCGACCTGGCGCCGCCGGTCCCCGCTGCGGTGACCAGGCTGGCGCAGGGGCTCTTCGACGAGGAGTCCGGCACGGTGACCGACCCGCTCGCGCCCGACCGCGAGGCAGTCACGGCCGCTCCACCCACGGCCGCCGCGACCTCCTCAGCGACGGCGCCGGGTACCGGTACCGCGTAGGGAGCGGTCGTTGTAGCGCAGCCCTGGTACTCGGGAGCCACCTGGGTCGGGCCGCGCACTGACACAGGAGACTTTCGCCAGGCCGTGCGCAAGAGGCGTACGGAACCGGCGAGCCAGACATCAGCTCCCGTGCGGCGCCCGCGCCCCGGACGGCGGCACCGCGCACTGCGCGCGGCCGTGCCGCCGGACCGGAACCAGGCGCGGCGCCCGGGAGCGTGACGGGAGAACCGCCCGCATGCTCGAGCCGAACGAAGAGAACAACACCGCACCTGGTGACAAGCTGCCGCCGCGCCGCAGGCGCCGCGCCGCTTCCCGCCCGGCCGGCCCCCCGGTCGCCGCGGACACCACCGCCGAGGTCGTCGTGGACACCCCGGCCACCGAGGCCCCGGCCGCCGTGGAGGCGCCCGCTGAGGAGGCCGCTCCGGCGCCGCGTACGCGTCGTCGTGCGACCCGTAAGGCCACCACGCCCGAGCCCGTCGCCGAGACGGTCGAGGCTCCTGAGGCTCCGGCCACCGAGGCTCCGGCCGCCGTGGAGGCGCCTGCCGAGGAGGCTGCTCCGGCGCCGCGTACGCGTCGTCGTGCCACTCGTAAGGCTACGACCCCTGAGCCCGTCGCCGAGGCGGTGGAGGCTCCTGAGGCCCCGGCCGCCGAGGCCCCGGCCGCCGTGGAGGCGCCCGCTGAGGAGGCTGCTCCGGCGCCGCGTACGCGTCGTCGTGCCACCCGTAAGGCGACCACTCCTGAGCCCGTCGCCGAGACGGTCGAGGCTCCTGAGGCTCCGGCCACCGAGGCCCCGGCCGCGGTCGAGGCGCCCGCCGAGGAGGCTGCTCCGGCGCCGCGTACGCGTCGTCGTGCCACCCGCAAGGCCACCACGCCCGAGCCGGCCGGCGAGAGCCTGCCGCAGGAGACCGTCGCGCAGATCACCGCCGCCGAGGCCGAGCCCGAGGTCGCCGCCGCCGAGCAGGCCGCCACCCGCGGCCGTACGCGCCGCCGCGCCGGCTCGCCGCAGTTCACCTCCGAGCCGGTCGTCGCGCCCAAGGCGGAGGAGACCCCGCGGGGTCGTCGCGCCGCCCGCCCCGCCGTCGCCGTGTTCCAGGCCCCGGTCTTCACCGAGCCGATGTTCCAGACCCCGGAGACCGCCGCGGCCGCCGCCGCCGTGGCCGCCGAGACCACGGAGCCGGAGGAGGAGGTCGACGAGACCGCCGAGACCGCCGAGGCCGTCGTGGAGACGCCGGTCGCCGAGGAGCGCCCCGAGCCGGCCGGCCGTCGCCGTCGCCGCCGCCGTGGTGAGCCCGTCGAGCCCGTCGTCGAGCCCGTGCCCTCCACCGTCGCCGAGGAGCCCGAGGTCGAGGCGGAGGAGCCCGAGGCGGAGGTCGAGGACGCCGACGACCACGAGGACCGACCGTCCCGCCGTCGCCGTCGTGGCGGCCGACGCCGCCGTCGCGGCGAGCTCGCCGACGCCGATGAGGCCGAGGAGGGCGACGAGGCCCACGCCGAGGACGACTCCGACCAGGCCGACGAGGAGTCCGAGGACGAGGAGTCCGAGGACGAGGGCGGCACCCCGTCCGCCGCCGGCACCAGCAGCTCCCGCCGTCGTCGCCGTCGTCGCCGCCGCAGCGGTGACGCCTCCGACTCCGAGGCGGGCGACGAGGACGGCGTCCGTACGGTCGTCAAGGTCCGCGAGCCCCGCCCGGCCCGGGAGAAGCCTGAGGCCGGCACCTCCTCGGACGAGGTGCAGTCCATCAAGGGCTCCACCCGTCTGGAGGCGAAGAAGCAGCGCCGCCGCGAGGGACGCGAGCAGGGCCGCCGCCGCGTGCCGATCATCACCGAGGCCGAGTTCCTGGCCCGCCGTGAGGCCGTCGAGCGCGTCATGGTCGTCCGCCAGAACGGCGAGCGCACCCAGATCGGCGTCCTCGAGGACAACGTGCTCGTCGAGCACTACGTCAACAAGGAGCAGGCCACCTCGTACGTCGGCAACGTCTACCTGGGCAAGGTGCAGAACGTCCTGCCGTCCATGGAGGCCGCCTTCGTCGACATCGGCAAGGGCCGCAACGCCGTCCTGTACGCCGGTGAGGTCAACTTCGAGGCGCTCGGCATGGCCAACGGGCCGCGCCGCATCGAGACCGCCCTCAAGTCCGGCCAGTCGGTCCTCGTCCAGGTGACGAAGGACCCGATCGGCCACAAGGGCGCGCGTCTGACCAGCCAGGTCTCCCTGCCGGGCCGCTACCTCGTGTACGTCCCCGAGGGCTCGATGACCGGCATCAGCCGCAAGCTCCCGGACACCGAGCGCGCCCGTCTGAAGACCATCCTCAAGAAGATCGTCCCCGAGGACGCGGGCGTCATCGTGCGCACCGCCGCCGAGGGCGCGAGCGAGGACGAGCTGCGCCGCGACGTCGAGCGGCTCCAGGCGCAGTGGGAGGAGATCCAGAAGAAGTCCAGGATGTCCACGACCTCCTCGCCGAGCCTGCTGTACGGCGAGCCGGACATGACCGTCCGCGTCGTCCGCGACATCTTCAACGAGGACTTCTCCAAGGTCATCGTCAGCGGTGACGACGCCTGGGAGACCATCCACGGCTACGTCAACCACGTGGCGCCCGACCTGGGCGACCGCCTCCAGCGGTGGACGAGCGAGGTCGACGTCTTCGCGACCTACCGGATCGACGAGCAGCTGATGAAGGCGCTGGACCGCAAGGTCTGGCTGCCGAGCGGCGGTTCGCTGGTGATCGACAAGACCGAGGCGATGATCGTCGTCGACGTCAACACCGGCAAGTTCACCGGCCAGGGCGGCAACCTCGAAGAGACCGTGACGAGGAACAACCTCGAGGCGGCCGAGGAGATCGTCCGCCAGCTGCGCCTGCGGGACCTCGGCGGCATCGTGGTCATCGACTTCATCGACATGGTCCTGGAGTCCAACCGCGACCTGGTGCTGCGCCGCCTCCTGGAGTGCCTGGGCCGTGACCGGACCAAGCACCAGGTGGCCGAGGTCACCTCGCTGGGCCTGGTCCAGATGACCCGCAAGCGCGTCGGCCAGGGCCTGCTGGAGTCCTTCTCGGAGACCTGCGTCCACTGCAACGGCCGTGGCGTGATCGTGCACATGGAGCAGCCGGCCGGTCAGGGCGGCGGCGGCAGCGGCAAGCGCTCGAAGAAGCGCGGTCGCGGCGGTGCCGAGCACCACGAGCACGAGCACGTCGAGGCCGCGGAGACCGAGACCGTCGAGACCGAGGCGGAGATCGCCGCGGAGATCGCCGAGCCGGTCGCCGTGGAGGAGCCCATCGCCGCTGACGAGGAGCTGTACGGCAGCGCCGCCGAGGCCGAGGCCGCCGCCACCCGTGGCCGCGGCCGTCGCCGGGCGACCCGCAAGGCCACCGCGCCGGCCGGTTCGCCGGTGTCCGCACCCGCCCCGGAGCCCGTGGTCGAGGCCGCGCCGGAGCCGCAGGTCGTGGCCGAGGCGCCCGTCGTCGAGGCCCCGGTCGCCGAGGAGGCCGCCCCGGCTCCCCGGACCCGTCGCCGGGCGACCCGCAAGGCCACCGCGCCGGCCGGGTCCCCCGCGCCGGCCCCGGAGGCGGTCGTCGCCCCGGAGCCGGTCGCCGAGGCCGCGCCGGAGCCGGTCGTCGAGGCGCCCGTCGTCGAGGAGGCCCCCGTGGCCGCCCCGCCGCGGGCCCGCCGCCGGGTGGTCCGCAAGGTCACCGCTCCCGCCGGTTCGCCGAGCGGCGCGGAGGAGGCCGCCGTCGTGGTGGTCGACGCCCCGGCCGCGGCCCCTGCCGCGGTCGAGGACCCGGTCGTCGCCGCGGAGCCCGAGGCCGAGGCAGCCGCCCCGGCCAAGAAGACGGTCCGCAAGACCGCCAAGAAGGCCACCGCGAAGAAGGCCGCCGCCAAGAAGACGACGGTGGCCAAGAAGACCGCGGCCAAGAAGACGACCACCAAGAAGGCCGCCGCCAAGAAGACGGCCGCCCCCGCGCAGGACTGACGCAGTACCGACAGAGCCCGTGTGGGCCGTTCTCGCAAGGGGACGGCCCACACGGCTTTGAAAGCAAAGCGACTCGGAACCAGGAACCAGCTCGATGAACAACACCCCCACCGGGCCCGCGCGGCCCGTCACCGTCCGTAAGGCCGTCATTCCTGCCGCCGGTCTGGGCACCAGGTTCTTGCCGGCGACGAAGGCGACTCCCAAGGAGATGCTTCCGGTCGTCGACAAGCCGGCGATCCAGTACGTGGTCGAGGAGGCGGTGTCGGCGGGTCTCCCGGACGTCCTGATGGTCACGGGCCGCAACAAGCGCCCGCTGGAGGACCACTTCGACCGGAACTACGAGCTGGAGTCCGCGCTCACCCGCAAGGGCGACGAGGAGCGGCTGGCGAAGGTCCAGGAGTCGAGCGAGCTCGCGACGATGCACTACGTCCGTCAGGGCGACCCGCGCGGCCTCGGCCACGCGGTCCTGTGCGCGGCCCCGCACGTCGGCGACGAGCCCTTCGCGGTCCTCCTCGGGGACGACCTGATCGACCCGCGCGACCCGCTGCTCGCCCGGATGCTGGAGGTCCTCGCACAGCGTGGCGGCAGTGTCATCGCGCTGATGGAGGTCGACCCGGCGCAGATCCACCTGTACGGGTGCGCCGCCGTGGCGCCGACCGACGACGCCGACGTCGTCCGGATCACCGGCCTGGTGGAGAAGCCGGACCCGGCCGAGGCGCCGAGCAGCTACGCGGTGATCGGCCGCTACGTCCTGGACCCGGCCGTCTTCGGGATCCTGAAGGAGACCGAGCCGGGCCGCGGCGGCGAGATCCAGCTCACCGACGCCCTGCAGCAGATGGCGCAGGACGAGGACCTCGGCGGGCCGGTGCACGGCGTGGTCTTCAAGGGCCGCCGCTACGACACCGGGGACCGCGGCGACTACCTGCGGGCCATCGTGCGCCTCGCGTGCGAGCGGGAGGACCTGGGCCCCGAGTTCCGGGAGTGGCTGCGCGGGTTCGTCGCCGAGTCCGGCGACGCGTGACCTTCCGCCGAATTTGACCCCCTACGGCACCGGCCCGTAACCTTGACCGTCGGCGTGTCGTATGGCGCGCCACCACCCCTGAGCACCCTCCTCCCGGTCTGCCGGGAGAGGCCGCTCGTCCACTTCCGGATCGTCGCGGGCCCCGGCCCGTGTGAGCGGCTGGCATCAGGGGTTCGTTCCCGAGTGAGAGAGAGATCCGCGTGTACGCCATCGTGCGCAGCGGTGGTCGCCAGCACAAGGTTGCTGTCGGCGACATCGTTGAGGTTGACAAGATTTCCACTGCCAAGGTTGGCGACACGGTCGAGCTCTCGACCCTGCTCGTTGTCGACGGCGACGCCGTGACCAGCGACCCCTGGGTCCTGGCCGGCATCAAGGTCACGGCCGAGGTCGTGGACCACCACAAGGGCGCGAAGATCGACATCCTTCGCTACAAGAACAAGACCGGTTACCGCCGTCGCCAGGGCCACCGCCAGCAGTACACGGCGATCAAGGTCACCGGCATCCCCGCGGCTGCGAAGTAAGGGACTGAGGAGAGATGGCACACAAGAAGGGCGCATCGTCCACTCGGAACGGTCGCGACTCCAACGCTCAGCGGCTCGGCGTGAAGCGCTTCGGCGGTCAGGTCGTCAGCGCCGGTGAGATCCTGATCCGCCAGCGCGGCACCCACTTCCACCCGGGCTCGGGCGTCGGCCGCGGCGGCGACGACACCCTGTTCGCCCTGCAGGCCGGTTCGGTGCAGTTCGGCACCCACCGTGGCCGCAAGGTCGTGAACATCGTTCCGGTCGCCTGATCGGTTCTCTGCGGAGGCGGACCTCACTTCCCCTTGGGGAAGCGGGTCCGCCTTTCGCGTGTTACTAGATAGACATTCCGCACGTTTGCCTCCAGCCGGCCGGCCGGGGGGACCCCCCAACTGGAGGCACAGAACATGACCACCTTCGTGGACCGCGTCGAGCTGCACGTCGCCGCGGGTAACGGAGGCCACGGCTGCGCCTCCGTCCATCGCGAGAAGTTCAAGCCGCTCGGTGGCCCCGACGGCGGCAACGGCGGCCGTGGCGGTGACGTGATCCTGGTCGTCGACCAGTCCGTCACCACGCTCCTCGAGTACCACCACTCTCCCCACCGCAAGGCGACCAACGGCCAGCCCGGCGCCGGCGACAACCGCTCCGGCAAGGACGGCCAGGACCTCGTCCTGACCGTGCCGGACGGCACCGTCGTCCTCGACAAGCAGGGCAACGTGCTCGCCGACCTGGTCGGCGAGGGCACCACCTTCGTCGCGGGCCAGGGCGGCCGAGGCGGCCTCGGGAACGCCGCACTGGCCTCCGCGCGCCGCAAGGCCCCCGGTTTCGCGCTGCTCGGCGAGCCCGGCGAGTCACGGGACATCGTCCTGGAGCTGAAGACCGTCGCCGACGTGGCCCTGGTGGGCTACCCGAGCGCCGGCAAGTCCTCGCTGATCTCGGTGCTGAGCGCCGCCAAGCCGAAGATCGCGGACTACCCGTTCACGACGCTGGTCCCCAATCTGGGGGTCGTCACCGCCGGCTCGACCGTGTACACGATCGCCGACGTCCCCGGCCTCATCCCGGGCGCGAGCCAGGGCCGCGGCCTGGGCCTGGAGTTCCTGCGCCACGTGGAGCGCTGCTCCGTCCTGGTGCACGTCCTGGACACCGCGACGCTGGAGTCCGACCGTGACCCGATCTCCGACCTCGACGTCATCGAGGAGGAGCTGCGGCAGTACGGCGGCCTCGACGACCGGCCCCGGATCGTCGTCCTCAACAAGATCGACATCCCGGACGGCCAGGACCTCGCGGACATGATCCGCCCGGACCTGGAGGAGCGCGGATACCAGGTCTACGAGGCGTCGGCGGTGGCCCGCACGGGCCTGAAGGAGCTGTCCTTCGCACTGGCCGGCATCGTGGCCGAGGCGCGCGCGGCCAAGCCGAAGGAGGAGGCGACCCGCATCGTCATCCGCCCGAAGGCCGTCGACGACGCCGGGTTCACCGTCACGTACGAGGAGAGCGAGGACCTCTACCGCGTGCGCGGCGAGAAGCCGGAGCGCTGGGTCCGCCAGACCGACTTCAACAACGACGAGGCCGTCGGCTACCTGGCCGACCGCCTCAACCGCCTGGGCGTCGAGGACCAGCTGATGAAGGCCGGTGCCCGCGCCGGCGACGGCGTCGCCATCGGTGCCGAGGACAACGCGGTCGTGTTCGACTGGGAGCCCACGATGATGGCCGGCGCCGAGATGCTCGGCCGCCGTGGCGAGGACCACCGTCTGGAGGCGCCGCGCCCCGCGGCGCAGCGCCGCCGGGACCGCGACGCCGAGCGCGACGAGGCGCAGCGCGAGTACGACGAGTTCGACCCCTTCTAGGGCGTGTTGCGAAAGTACCGGCGTCCGCCCGAAGGGCGGGCCTCGCGGCGTCTGGTGCGTGCGATCGCAAGGCGGAGGGTCGCCCTCGTACTGGGCGTACTCGGACGATCCCGACAACGCGGCGAGCGTGCGTGCCAGGCGTCGCGAGGCAGGCGGGACTTTGGCAACACGCCCTAGGTGTATTGACTCGCAGGGTTGTTCACACGGGTGATGGGCGGTTTGCCGCCGAGTGCGGTGTGGCAGCGGTGGTGGTTGTAGGTGTGGAGGAAGTCTGCCAGGGCTTCGGTGCGCTCGTTGTTTGAGGTGTAGGGCTTCAGGTAGGCCCATTCGTCGAGCAGGGTGCGGTTGAAGCGTTCGACCTTGCCGTTGGTCTGCGGCCGGTAGGCACGGGTCAGCTTTCCGGTCGCACCGAGCTCGGCGAGGGCGTTTTTCCAGGCCAGGCCCTTGCGGTAGGCCCAGGCGTTGTCGGTCAGGACTCGCTCGATGTGGTCGATGCCGTGGCTGTGGAAGAAGGCGGCCGCGCGGGTCAGGAAGCCTGCGCAGGTCGCGACCTTCTCGTCGGCGTGGATCTCGCTGTAGGCGAGGCGGGAGTGGTCGTCGACGGCGGAGTGCACGTAGTCGAAGCCCATGCCGCGGATCGGCCGGCCGGCCTCGCGGCCGTTGGTCTTGTGGCCGCCGCCGTCGGGGATCCGGCCGAGTTTCTTCACGTCCACGTGGATCAGTTCGCCGGGCCGGTCGCGTTCGTATCGGCGGATCACCGTGCCGGTCGGCCGGTCCAGCCATGTGAGCCGGTGCAGGTGGTGGCGGGTGAGGATGCGGTGGACGGTGGAGGCGGGCAGGCCCAGGATCGGGCCGATCCGGGCGGGTCCGAGTTTGCGGTCCCGGCGCAGGTCGCAGACCCGGGCCTCGATCGCCGGCGGGGTTCGGTGCGGTGTCGAGTGCGGGCGGCTGGAACGGTCGTGCAGCCCGGCCTGTCCCTCGGCTCGCCAACGGCGGATCCATTTGTGGGCGGTGGCCCGGGAGATGCCCATCTCGGCCGCGACATGAGCGACCGGACGGCCCGATTCGACACGTTCGACCAGCAGTCGTCTCCCGAAGACGGTCAGTCGGGCATTACGGTGGGACACGAAGGCCTCCGTGCGGTGAAGATTCGACACCTCCACCACACACGGGGGCCTTCGCCATGTTCAAGACCCAACCGTGTCAACAACGTCCGTGATCAATACACCTAGGGCGCCCGGGGCCGCACCGGCCCCCGTCCGTCCACGCTGCCGCGCCGGACTCCTCACGGGGTCCGGCGCGGCGGCGTTTACACGGCGCTCTCAGGTCCTCGCACGGACCGAAGAGGGGCCCGCCCCCAGCCGCTGACGCGGCCGGGGGCGGGCCCCTCTTCGTACGGTGTGACGGTCAGTGCACCGGTTCGGGCTCCGGCTCGGGCTCCCGGTCCGACTTCGGGTCGGTCTTCGCCGACGCCTCGTCGTTCCGCTTGGCGAACCGCGGGTTGGCCTTGATCAGCGGGAGCGTCAGGACGCCGATGAAGATCGGGCCGATCATGTAGCGCCAGAGCGGCGCCGGGTTGGCCGCGAGGACGGTCAGCTGGAGGCCCAGCGTCACCGCCAGCAGCGCCGGCACGCCGGCCAGCTTCGTGCGGCGGCGGAACAGCAGCACGATCGCGTAGGTGGCGTAGCACCAGATCGCGCCGCGGAACAGCAGCCACTGCAGCTGCGGGACCTTGCTCGCACGCCACGAGAAGTCGGCCAGGGTGTGGAGCGACTCGTTCAGCGGGCGGATCTTGAGGATCGGCCGGTACTCGCTGTGCTTGATGTCGTCGTTCCACTTGAGGTAGCTGAACAGCGTCTTCGACGTCTGCGGGTCGCTGAGCAGCGTGTTCGCCCGGAGCTCCTTGGGCCCGGGGAAGACCGCCCACGCGATGTGCGCGCGGCACACCCGGGCACCGACGACGAGGTCCGGCGTCCGGTTCAGCACCCGGCGCCACAGGGCCATCAGCTCGTCGTTGCGCTCGGCCGCGAGCGGCCGGTTCATCGGAGGCGACTCCATCGCCCAGTCGGCGTTGTAGCAGTTGCCGGCCCGTCCGCCCCAGTGGGACAGCGGCGCGATGTCCTTCATCAGGGCCTTGTCCTGCTTGGTGAAGAAGCCCGGGCGCTGCTTGTACGCCACCGCGATGTCCGCGTAGAAGAACGCGTAGACCGCGTCCTTCGGCGGCGTCTTCACACCCGCGGCCGGATAGATCACCGCGGTGAGCAGCATGAAGACCGCAACCGGCACGGCCGTCGCCGCCAGCAGCCACCGCCGCATCTTCGGCAGCGAGAGCAGCAGCACGGGGGCGGCGACGACGGCGACGAGCATGCCGTTGTTGCGGAAGACCGCCAGGGACAGGAAGCCCAGGAAGAGCAGCCCCATGTCGCGGTAGAACACCCGGTCGCGCTCGGCCTGCCGGCCCCGCGCCCGGCGGGCGGCGAGCCGGCCCGCCGCTCCGAAGGCCAGGATGCCGCCGATGACGAACGGCACGTCCTTCCACACGAAGATGATGAAGACGGCCGTCGGCGGCGCCACGGCGAGGACCACCGCGACGAGCGCAGCCCAGCGGCCCCGGACACCCCACTCCCGAAGGGTGCCGGCGCAGTAGGCGAGCACCGCCGACATGGCGATGGTCTGAGCCAGCGTCAGGACCGCCAGGTCACCCGTCGTGTTGAGCGACAGCCACACCAGGGCGTCGTACGCCACCGAGTGGTTCGACTCCCAGTGCCCCGTGGTGACGTGCCACACGTAGGTGATCGAGTCGTAGCTCAGGGCGCCGGGGTAGAACGCGGCCCACCACAGCAGGAACAGCACCTGGGTGGTCGCGTAGACCGCCAGCGGCAGTCGGCGACGCTCCGGGACTTTCGCCCACTGCTCGCTGAGGTAGGGGATGCGCGGGAGATTCAACTCGGCTCCGCTGGCTGGTCGAGGACGGACGAAGGATCAGTCGAACAGACTAGCCGGTTCAGACGGTCTCTCGGTCACGCGGGCGAGGCGGCGTCGCCGGCTCCTCATCCGGACGGGGCACCACCGGGCGGTCGCCGATCGGCAGCACCGCCGGCACGTTGTCCTGACCCAGGAACACCTTGCGCACCACGCGCTCCGCGGCGTGACCGTCGTCGAACTCGCAGAACCGCTTGCGGAACTCGGCGCGGGCCCGGTCGGACTCCTCGCTCTTCCAGCGGCCGGAGGCGAACGCCTCGGTAAGCTCCTCCTCCGTCTGCAGCGTCAGACCGGGGGAGTCGACGGTGATGTCGAAGTAGCTGCCGCGGGTGGCGCGGTACACGTCCCAGTCGTTCGCGTAGATCACGATCGGGCGGTCGAGGTTCGCGTAGTCGAACATCACCGACGAGTAGTCCGTCAGCAGGCAGTCGGACGCGAGGTACAGCTCCTCCACGGAGGGGTACGCGCTGACGTCGACGAGACGGGCGCTGCCGCTCGTGCCGCCCGCGAGCAGGCTCCCCTGCGCGTAGAAGTAGTGCGCCCGGACGAGCACGGTCCACTCCTCGCCCAGCGCCTCCGCGAACCGGTCCAGGTCCAGCATCTGCTGGGGACCCTCGTGGTAGTCGCGGTGCGTCGGCGTGTACAGGACCGCCTTGGTGCCCTCGGCGAGGCCGACCTTGCGGCGGGCCGTGGCCACGTCCTGCGCGGTGGCGTTCACGAGGACGTCGTTGCGCGGGTAGCC
The DNA here is from genome assembly GCF_050917515.1 of Streptomyces sp. JL2001. Classification (NCBI taxonomy): domain Bacteria; kingdom Bacillati; phylum Actinomycetota; class Actinomycetes; order Kitasatosporales; family Streptomycetaceae; genus Streptomyces; species Streptomyces sp. JL2001. The sequence continues at coordinate 5,151,990 of NZ_CP169421.1, forward strand.
GTAGCCGAGCGGCTCGTAGTACGACGGGTACGCGCGGTCCCAGATCGCGGTGGAGAAGCTGTTGGACGTCAGGCTGTAGTCCCAGCGGTCCACACGGTCCATCAGGCGCTGCAGGTTCATCCCGCGGCGGCCGACCGGGTACTCCGCCAGGTCGACGCCCATCCGCTTCAGCGGCGTGCCGTGGTGGGTCTGCAGGTGGACCTGGCCCGGACGCTTGACCACGTTCGGCGCGAAGTTGACGTTGTTGACGAAGTACTTGCCGCGGGCCATCGCCTTCCAGAACCCGAGCGAGCCCGGGTGGACGGTGACGGTGCCCTTCGGCGGGAGGGCGTCGGCGCCGTCCTTGATGATCCACACGGCACGCATGCCGGGAGCGAGCTCCCGCATCTTCTCGTCGATCGCCGCCGGGTTGCAGGCGTAGCGGGCGCCCCAGTACGCGGAGAAGACCGCGACGTCCTTCTGGACGGGCAGCATCCGCTGGGCGCGGTAGTACGCCGACAGGACGCGCTTGCGGAGCTTCTTCTTCAGGCGGGCGCCCAGCGACTTCTGCTTGCGCAGCGCGTGGACGGTCTTGCGGGCCTTGGAGCGGTGCTTGCTCGGGACCAGCGCGCCCTTGGGCTTGATCTCCGTCTGCCCCTGCGGACGGTGGGCCTTGTCGGCCACCTGCCAGCGCTCGCGGAACTCGGCGCGGGAGTCGTCGGGCAGCCGGCCGGGGGAGGACTCGACCGCGCGGAAGTGGTTGACCATCCGCTCGTACATCGTCCCGCGCCACTCGTCGAACTGCGGGTTCTCGGCGAGGAAGGCGAAGACCAGGTCGTACTGGTCGAACACGTCGAAGTGCTTGCGGCTGGTGGAGTGCAGGATGCTGCCCTGGCGCCGCTGGCGGTAGTAGACGCAGACCCGGTCGAGGACGGAGATCGACTCCGCCGCGATCATCACCGGGTAGGTCCAGGGGGTGTCCTCGTAGTAGCCCGTCGGGTACTGGAAGCCCCACTGCTCGATGAAGTCGCGGCGGTACGCCTTGTTCCACGCGACCTGGAGCAGCATCAGCAGGTCGGGCTGCTCCTTCAGCGAGAAGGAGCCGTGCTGCGCTGCCTTGGCCAGCACGTGCGCCAGGCTGTTGGGCGCGATGCGGCCGTCCCAGTGCGTACGGGAGTAGTCGAAGACCACCAGGTCCGGGCGCGAGGTCTCCTCGATGCGCGCGGCGATCGCGGCGAGCGAGCCGGGCAGCATCGTGTCGTCACTGTCCAGGAACAGCAGGTACGTGCCCTTGGCGCGGGCCATGCCGGCGTTCCGCGCACGGCCGAGACCGACGTTCTGCTCCAGGTGTATCGGGACGACGCGGGCATCGGCCTTCGCGTAGTCGTCGATGATCTCGCCGCATCCGTCCGGCGAGCAGTCGTTCACCACGAGGAGCTCGTAGTCCTGGAAAGACTGCTCCAGCACGGAGTCCAGGCAGTCCCGCAGGAACGCCTCCACCTTGAAGGTGGGAACGATGATGCTGAACAGGGGAGCTTCGGAAGCGGAGGATTGCGTCTGTGTCATCTCAATACCGTGGAATCTGACGTGGGAGACAGGGGCTTGGCTGTCTGATCAGCGCTGACTCGTGGACAAGGCGTAACCGAGAAGAGTGCGTATGGTCCCCGACCGGCGCCGGCGAAGCGCTCCGGGAACCATGCTCAGCGCGTGCAGTCTCATGGAGAGGTGGCGTCGTGCCGCCCGGGCGGCCTTGGGCCAGCCGTGGCGGTCGAGCTGGTCGGCGACGTCGAGGAAGAAGCGGCGGGCCTCGCCGAAGCGGGCGCCGGACACGGCTTCCCCGGAGGAGAGGCTGGCGGAGTGCCTGCGGTACTGGAACGCCGTCGTCGGCTCGACGACGAGCTTCTCGCCCCGCCGGACGATCTCGATGATCAGCGCGAGGTCCTGGATGACCGACAGGTCCTCCCGGAAGCTGATCTCCTTGACGATGTCCGCGCGCCAGCAGATCGAGGGGAAGTACAGCCAGTTGCCGCTGAGCAGGTTCGCGGCGAGCGGCTCGCCGGACAGCACCTGACGGCTGGTGGCCTTGGGCGCGTACAGCCGCCGCTTGACCTCGTCGATGAGGGTGGTCGACGGCGCGCCGTTCTCGTCGATGACCTGGACGCCGGGCTGGTAGATCGCCGCGTCGGGGACGGCGGCCACCGCCTTGCGGATGGTCGCCACGTAGTCCGGGAGCAGGATGTCGTCGCTGCCCAGCATGGTGAAGTGCGAGGACTCCACCAGGTCCACGCACTTGCGGAAGTTCTTGGTGATGCCGAGGTTCTGCTCGTTGCGCAGGTAGCGGACGCGGCTGTCGCCGAGGGAGGCGAACCACTCGGGGACACCCTCCTCCTTGCCGTCGTCGACGACGGTCAGCCGCCAGTCCTTGTCGGTCTGGTCGAGCACGCTGCGTACGGCGGCCTGGAGCAGCCCGGTGTCGCCGTAGTGCGGCAGCATGATGTCGAGGGTGTCCACCGCCGTCACTTGCCCTTCCCCTTGGGGCCGAGCGCCGAGCGCCGGCTGAGGGCGAGCAGCAGGATCATGCCGATGCGGCCGAGGTAGAGCGTCGCCTTCCAGGGCGACTGGCTCGGGGTGCCGGTGGCACGGGGGCGCATCGCGACGGGCACCTGCTCGATGCGGTAGCCGGCCCGGACCACGGCGATCGTGGACTCCACGGTGTCGCCCAGGTACTCGACCGGGTACCAGTGCGCGAAGACGTCGATCAGGTCGCGGTTGGAGGCGCGGAAGCCCGAGGTGACGTCGGTGAGCTTGGTCTTCGCCATCCGGGAGAGCCAGAAGGCGAGCACCAGCATCGCCCACTTGCGCGGGCCGCGGGTCTCGTAGTCCCCGGTGCCGGCGAAGCGCGCGCCCATCACCAGGTCGGCGCCGGCGTCCAGGCGCTCGAGCAGCTGGGGCACGTTGCGCGGGTCGTGCTGACCGTCCGCGTCGACCTGGATGGCCACGTCGTAGCCGCGGTCGTGCGCGTAGCGGTAGCCGGCGCGCATCGCGCCGCCCACGCCGAGGTTGTAAGGGAGCTTCATCACGGTCGCGCCGGCGCCGCGGGCCACGACGGCGGTGTCGTCGGCCGAGCCGTCGTCCACGACGAGGACGTCGACGCCGGGGAGGGTCGTGTGGACCTCCTTGACGACGTCGGCGACGCCCTCGGCCTCGTTCCACGCCGGCATGATGATCAATACGCGCTTGCCGTCGATCACTTGTGGCCCCCCTGGCCGGCCGCGTCGGCCTTCTCCCCGGACGGCGCGTGCTTCGCGGCCTGCGCCCGCAGTTCCTGTACGTCGATGCGGAGCAGAGCCACTTCCTCCGAAAGGGTGCGGCCCTCCTCTTCGAGGTGACCCACCTCCCAGCTCAGCTGGAGGCAGACGATGAAGAGGAACGCGACGCTCAGGAAGAGGATGAGGCTGACGCCCGAGGCGACCCCCACCGCGCGGGCGATGGAGTCGAGACCCGTCGGGAAGAAGCCGAGCGGGATGATCACCAGTCCGGTGAGCACCCAGAGGAACGCGTACTTCTCCTTGAGCTTGCGGCGGCGCAACAGCTCGATGATGCACGCGACGAGAAAGACTCCGGTGACCGAAGTCAGCATCCACAACTTCACGCCAGGCTCCGGTGTATCGGACGACTCATGGAAAGGGCCTGTCTACTCTTCCAGGGTGGGCGGCTGGCGAAGAAGCCGCCGGATTGCAGTCCACTGTCCGCCGCGATGGTCACGGAGAGTGAGGGAATGGTGATCATTCCTATGAGTGCACCGAACGGTAGCCTACACGAGAGCGTAGAACGAGAGTCATGCTGGTGACCACCGCCAGCGACCCCACCGCGTAGGCGATCTCGACCCTCGTCCGCAGCTCCAGCGGACTGAGAGTAATCGCACCGAGGACGACCGTTCCCACGACCCACGCCAGCAGTTGCTGCCGTGCGGCACCACTCGTGAGGAGCGCCTGGCCGAGCACCATCGCCAGCATGTAGAACGTCGTGCCGAGCGACAGCCAGGCGAAGTCGACCGGCCCCAGCACGTCCGGGGCGCCGAACAGCATCGGCAGCAGCACCGGCCCCAGCGCGACCGCGCCGATGCCGAAGGCCGCGCCGAGACCCAGCGTGATCGCCGAGGCGCGCAGCAGCATCCGGCGGTAGCCGCGGGTGTCACCCTCCGCCTGCGCCGTCGACAGACCGGCGAGCAGCGACGCCTGGAAGGCGCCGAAGGCGAACAGCGGCACCCGGGCCAGGACCAGCGCCGAGAGCAGCGCGGCCACCAGGGCGTTGTCGTCCGTCGCGATCAACTTGGTGCTGATCACCGCGATGTTGACGAGCACCTGCGCCAGCAGCGTCGAACCGACCAGCAGCCCGAGGTGCTCGATCAGCTCCCGCCACCGCGCCGTCGAACCCGCACGTGCCCCGCGGAACACGGACGGCAGCGTGACGAGCACCGAGATCACCGGGGCCACCGTCATCACCATGGCGAAGGCGAAGACGGAGGTCACCCCGGCCATCGCCATGGCCGCGGACAGCCCGATCCGGAGCAGACCGTCGAGACCGAGCTGCAGCCCGTACGCCTCGAAACGGCCGAGTCCGGCGAGCATGCCCCGCGTCACATGGGCGCAGGCCAGCGCCGCGAAGGCGCCGCCGAGCGCGAGGACCAGGCTGCGGTCCCCGTGGAAGAACAGGTCGGCGAGCTGCCCGGCGAACAGCCCGAGCGGCACGAGCACGGCCGCGAGCAGCGCGAAGGCGAGCGCCGCGCCGCGCCGCAGCACGGGCAGCGCCCCGTCGCCGGCGACCACCCGGGCGGCGACCACCCGGGTGATCTCCTGCTCGACCGGGAAGAACAGACCCAGTCCTATGGAGGCCACGACGGTCCACAGGACCGAGAAGCTCGCCATGTCGTCGACGGAGAGCGAGTGGCCCGCCGCCGCGAGATGGACGTAGTTGGCCCCGCCGAGCACCGCGGTGCCGACACCGACGAAAGCGGTGCCTCGCGGCAGGGCGGTGGTGATGCGGTCGAGCAGACTCACTGGGAAGGCCGTCCGCCCTCGGTCATGAAACGGAGCGCCTCGGTGAGCTGGTCACGCCAGTGCGGCTGCACGGCGATGCCCGCCTCGGCCCAGCGCTCGTGCGCCAGGACGCTGTACGAGGGACGCCGGGCCGGCCGGACGAACTTCTCCGACGTGGTCGGACGCACCCGCTCCGGGTCGAGACCCGAGAGCTCGAACGCCGCCCGCGCGAGATCGAACCAGGTCGCCGTCTCGCTCGCGGTCCCGTGGTAGACGCCGGCCGGGGCCGTACCCGCCACCGCCGCCTCGCCGAGGTCCCGCAGCTGGCGGGCGAGCGCCCGGGTCCAGGTCGGCTGACCGCGCTGGTCGTCGACCACGTCGAGGGTCTCGCGCTGCTCGGCCAGGCCCAGCATCGTGGAGACGAAGTTGCGGCCGTGGGCGCCGTACAGCCAGGCCGTCCGCACCACGTAGCCGCGCTCGGGCAGCAGCTCGGCGACGGCGAGCTCGCCGACCAGCTTGCTGCGGCCGTAGGCGTTCACCGGAGCGGTCGGGGCGTCGTGCGGGTACGGCCGGTCGGCGTCCCCGGGGAAGACGTAGTCCGTGGAGACCTGCAGCAGCACCGCGCCCTGCTCGGCGCAGGCCTGCGCGAGGACCCGTACGGCGTCGCCGTTCACCCGGGTCGCCGCTGCCTCCTCGGCCTCCGCGCCGTCGACGTCGGTCCAGGCCGCCGCGTTGACCACGACGTCCTGTCCGGCGACCGCGGCCCGGACGGCCTCCAGGTCGGTGATGTCCAGGTCCTTGCGGGTGAGCGCGGTGACGGCGTGCGCCCCGCCCTCCCGGAGGACCTCGTGCAGGTCACGGCCGAGCATGCCGCCCGCGCCGGTGATCAGCCAGCGGCTCATGCGGAGAGCGCCGCCTTCGCCTTGAGCGGCTCCCACCACGAGCGGTTGTCGCGGTACCAGTCCACGGTCGTGGCGAGACCCTGCTCGAAGGTGACGAGCGGGGTGTAGCCCAGCTCCTCCTGGATCTTGGCGATCGACAGGGAGTAGCGCAGGTCGTGGCCCTTGCGGTCGGCCACGTGCTCGACCATGTCCCAGCCGGCGCCGCAGGCGTCGAGGAGCATGCCGGTCAGTTCCTTGTTGGTCACCTCGGTGCCGCCGCCGATGTGGTAGACCTCACCGGCGCGGCCGCCGCGCAGCGCCATCTCGATGCCACGGCAGTGGTCCGAGACGTGCAGCCAGTCGCGGATGTTCAGGCCCTCGCCGTACAGCGGCACCTTCTTCCCGTCCAGCAGGTTCGTCACGAACAGCGGGATCATCTTCTCGGGGAAGTGGTACTGCCCGTAGTTGTTGGAGCAGCGCGTCACGACGACGTCCATGCCGTGCGTGCGGTGGTACGACAGCGCCAGCAGGTCGGAGCCCGCCTTGGAGGCCGAGTACGGGGAGTTCGGGGCCAGCGGCCAGTCCTCGGTCCAGGAGCCCTCGGAGATGGAGCCGTACACCTCGTCCGTGGAGACGTGCACGAAGCGGCCCACGCCGTGGCGCTTCGCGGCGTCCAGCAGCACCTGCGTACCCAGCACGTTCGTGGTCACGAACGGCGACGCGTCCATGATCGAACGGTCCACGTGGGACTCGGCCGCGAAGTGCACGACCGCGTCCTGGCCGCGCATGACGTCGTCGACGACCGCGGCGTCGCGGATGTCGCCGTGGACGAACGTGTAGCCCGCCTTGTCGGCCACCGGCGCGAGGTTCGCCTCGTTGCCCGAGTAGGTCAGGTTGTCCAGGACCGTGACATGGGCACCCTCGCCCGAAGGCAGCTCCCCGGAGAGGAGAGCGCGCACGAATTGAGAACCGATGAAGCCGGCGCCGCCGGTGACGAGAATCTTCATAAGGGACGCCATTCTATGGGCTCCCCGATGGGCGCCGTTCAGTGGCGGGTGTCACCGGCATCGTGGCGGCCGGTCCCCGGCGGCTGTCGTAGGCTGCGGGACCATGCGTGGAATTTTGCTTGCCGGTGGTACCGGCTCCCGGCTCTGGCCGATCACCCGAGCCGTGTCGAAGCAGCTGATGCCGGTCTTCGACAAGCCGATGATCTACTACCCGCTGTCGACGCTCGTGATGGCCGGCCTGCGGGACATCCTGGTCATCACCGGGCCCGAGGAGCGCCCGCAGTTCGAGCGGCTGCTCGGCGACGGTTCGGACTGGGGCCTGAACATCGAGTTCGCCACCCAGGACCGCCCCGCCGGCATCGCCGAGGCCTTCGTGATCGGCGAGGAGTTCATCGGCGACGAGCCCGTCGCCCTCATCCTCGGCGACAACATCTTCCACGGCGTCGGCCTCGGCCGGCAGCTGGCCACGTTCCAGCAGCCCGAGGGCGGTGTGGTCTTCGCCCACGCCGTGTCCGACCCCACCGCCTACGGCGTGGTCGACTTCGACGAGGAGGGCCGCGCCCGCTCCATCGAGGAGAAGCCGGCGAACCCCAAGTCCCGCTACGCCGTCCCCGGTCTGTACTTCTACGACAGCCGTGTCGTCGAGGTCGCCAAGGGCCTCAAGCCCAGCGACCGCGGCGAGCTGGAGATCACGGACGTCAACAAGTACTACCTCGACCGCGGTGAGCTGCAGGTCTCCGTCCTCGACCGCGGCACCGTCTGGCTCGACACCGGCACCTTCCAGTCCCTGGTCCAGGCGTCCGAGTACGTCCGGGTCGTCGAGGAGCGCCAGGGCATGAAGATCGGCTGCCTCGAGGAGGCCGCCTGGCGTGCCGGGTTCATCGACGACGCGCAGCTGCGCGCCCTCGCCGAGCCGCTGACCAAGAGCGGCTACGGCGACTATCTGCTGAACCTTCTCGCTTACGAGGCGTAGTCGCTTTCGTCGTTTTCGTATTCGTGGCGTCACCGCACTGATATCGCACCGATATAAGGACTTCGCAATGAAGGTCAATCCCCTCGGTATCGAGGGCGCCTGGGAATTCGTTCCGCAGCAGCACGGGGACGCCCGCGGCCTCTTCCTCGAGTGGTACAAGGCGGACAGGCTCGCCGAGGTCGTCGGCCACCCGCTCGGTCTCAAGCAGGCCAACATGTCGGTCTCCGCGGCCGGTGTCCTGCGCGGCATCCACTTCGCCGACGTCCCGCCGGGGCAGGCGAAGTACGTGACCTGCGTCCGCGGCGCCGTGCTCGACGTGATCGTCGACGTGCGGGTCGGCTCGCCGACCTTCGGCCGGTGGGAGGCCGTGCGCCTCGACGACACCCAGCGCAACGCGGTCTACCTCTCCGAGGGTCTCGGTCACGGCTTCTGCGCCCTGACGGACGACGCGACGGTCACCTACCTCTGCTCCGAGGGCTACGCCCCCGAGCGCGAGCGGACCGTGCACCCGCTGGACCCCGAGATCGGCATCGCCTGGCCGGTCACCGGTGAGCCCGAGCTGTCCGCCAAGGACGCGCAGGGCCCGACGCTGGCCCAGGCCCGCGAGGCCGGCATCCTGCCGCGCTACGAGGACTGCCTGGCGTTCCGCGCCTCGCTCGGCACGGTCTGAGGCCGAGCGGACCCGTCCGGCGGCCACGGCCGTACGCCGACGGCCCCGCCACCCCTCCCGGGGCGGCGGGGCCGTCCGCGTACCGGGGGACGCGGCACGGGAGGGCCGGGGGTGCGAGGCGCGGGGCGCCGAGGTCCGGGGGCGTGCGGCCCCGATCGACGGGCGCCGGGGCGGGGCGCCGCGCAACGGGTCGCCTGCCGGAGCGCCGGGCGCCGGGCCGCCGGGGCCGACGCACCGGTTAGGCTGCCCGGATGACGTGGCTCATCACCGGCGGTGCCGGATACATCGGTTCCCATGTCGTCAAGTCCATGACCGAGGCCGGTGAGCGGGTGGTCGTCGTGGACGACCTCAGCGGCGGCGACGCGGCCCGTGTCCCCGCGGGCGTCCCGCTGGAACGCGGCACGGTCCTCGACCGGGCGTTCCTCGACCGCGTGCTGCGCGAGCACGCCGTGCGGGGCATCGTCCACCTCGCCGCCAAGAAGGCCGTCGGCGAGTCCGTCGAGCGCCCGCTCTTCTACTACCACGAGAACGTGACGGGCCTTCAGATCCTGCTGCAGGCCGCCGCCGACGCGGACGTCCGCCGCTTCGTCTTCTCCTCCTCGGCCTCCGTCTACGGCATGCCCGACGTCGAACTCGTCACCGAGGAGACGCCCTGCTCGCCGCTCAGCCCCTACGGCGAGACGAAGCTGACCGGTGAGTGGCTGGTGCGCGCCGCCGGCCGCGCGCACGGCATCTCCACGGCCTGCCTGCGGTACTTCAACGTCGCGGGCACGGCCACGCCCGAGCTCGCCGACACCGGTGTCTTCAACCTGCTGCCGATGGTCTTCGAGCGGCTGGACGCCGGACTGCCGCCGCGGATCTTCGGCGACGACTACGCGACCGCCGACGGCACCTGCATCCGCGACTACGTCCACGTCGCCGACCTCGCCGACGCGCACCTGGTCGTGGCCCGCCGCCTCGACGCGTACGCGGAGGCCGGCGAGACCCGCGACCTCACGCTCAACGTGGGCCGCGGCGAGGGCGTCTCGGTCCGGGAGATCATCGATCTCGTCGGCGAGGTCACCGGCCTCGACGTCACCCCCGAGATCGTCGCCCGCAGGGCCGGCGACCCCGCCAAGGTGGTCGCCTCGGCCGAGCGGATCTCCGCCGAACTCGGCTGGAAGGCCGAGTACGACGTCCGCGACATGATCACTTCCGCGTGGCGGGCGAAGCACGGCGCCGGCCCGGACGGCGCGCGCGAGGACGCCTGAACGGCGCCCGACCGACGCCCGGGACGGCACCGGACCGGGCCCGCCGGCCCGTTCCGGCACGGCCCGGGACGCCGTCCACCCAGCGAAATGCGCGGGCGGCCCGCGTCGCCGCTCGCGTAGATTGCCTGGCAGCCGCGGCGGGGCGTGCGCGGCTGCCAGGGGACATCCGAGTGAGGACGACGCAGGTGACAGTGGCAAGGCAGTACGTGACGGAAGCCCGACGGATCGTCGTCAAGGTCGGTTCGTCCTCACTGACCACCGCCTCCGGAGGCCTCGACGCCGACCGCGTCGACGCCCTCGTCGACGTCCTCGCCAAGGTCCGCAGCGGCGGCGAGAAGGAGATCGTGCTGGTCTCCTCCGGCGCCATCGCCGCCGGCCTCGCCCCTCTGGGCCTCGCCCGCCGCCCCAAGGACCTGGCCCGCCAGCAGGCCGCGGCCAGCGTCGGGCAGGGTCTGCTCGTCGCCCGCTACACCGCCTCCTTCGCGCGCTACGGCGTCCGGGTCGGCCAGGTGCTCCTCACCACCGACGACACCAGCCGCCGCGCCCACTACCGCAACGCGTACCGGACCCTGGACCAGCTCCTCACCATGGGGGCCCTGCCGATCGTCAACGAGAACGACACCGTCGCCACCGACGAGATCCGCTTCGGCGACAACGACCGCCTCGCCGCCCTCGTCGCCCACCTCGTCCGCGCCGACCTGCTCGTGCTGCTCTCGGACGTCGACGGTCTCTACGACGGCGACCCGGCCAAGCCCGGCACGTCACGGATCGCCGAGGTCGCCGGCCCCGCCGACATCGCCCACGTCGAGATCGGCTCGGCCGGCAAGGCGGGCGTCGGCACGGGAGGCATGGTCACCAAGGTCGAGGCCGCCCGGATCGCCGCAGCCGCCGGCATCCCCGTCGTCCTCACCTCGGCCAGCCGCGCCGCCGACGCCCTCGCGGGCCGCGACACCGGCACCTGCTTCCACCGCACCGGCCGCCGCTCCGCGGACCGGCTCCTCTGGCTCGCCCACGCGTCCACCCCGCAGGGCTCCCTGACCCTGGACGACGGCGCCGTGCGCGCCGTCGTCGACGGCAAGAAGTCCCTGCTCGCGGCCGGGATCGCCGCCGTCGAGGGCGAGTTCGTCGCGGGCGACCCGGTCGAGCTGCGGGACACCGAGGGCCGCGCCGTCGCCCGCGGGCTCGTCAACTTCGACGCCAAGGAGGTCCCCCGGATGCTCGGCCGCTCCACCCGCGAACTCGCCAAGGAGCTCGGACCGGAGTACGAACGCGAGGTCGTCCACCGCGACGACCTGGTGGTCCTCCCCTCCTGACCGAGTGGTGATCCACGGTCGATTCCGTGGTGATCCGTCTCCGATTCCGTGGTGATCCGGGGTGGAAACGGCCGAAAGACCGGCCATCCGACAGAGACCTTCACCAAAACCGCCCCATGCACCGCCTCGGGCTGGTCAACTTTGTCTCGGGGACAAGACAGGGCGGGGTACAGCACCACACGCATCACAACAGGAGGCCGCCGGTGAGACGAGCGCGCCCAGGGGCACCGCCCCGCGGGGCTGCCGAACGCGCCCTGACCAGTGTCGAGGCCGGAGCCGACTTCGACGCCGGGCAGGCGACCGAGACACGTGAGGCACGCGGCGAGGAGCGGGTGGTGTCCAAGCTCTGGCACATCACCCTCAGCGTCTCGGGGGCGGAAGCCCCGCTGAAGGAGGTCCGGCGCGGCCTCGAGCAGCTGGCCCACGACCATCCCTTCCTGCTGACCAGCCGCTACGCCAACGATCACGCCGAGATCCGGTACTGGGAAGAGGCCCGCGACCTGCACGACGCCGCCGCCGTCGCGCTGAGGCTGTGGGGCGAGCACCGGCAGAGCGCCAAGCTGCCGCCCTGGGAGATCGTCGGCCTCGAGGTCATCGACCGCGAGACCTACCACCTGCGGATCGCCGAGGGCTACGGACCGCCGCCGGCAGCCCCGGTGGGTGTCCACCCCTACTGAGCCGGGCCCCCACGGCTACTGAGCCGGGCCGCCACGGCCGGGACCTGCTCCGTCCACGGAGATGTCTCGGAGTACGGGATACGTGAGGGATGTCCGCAGGGCTGCCAGTACCCTGCGGACATGACCTCGCTCACGCCCCTCGACAACCTCTCCCCGGTCGCCCAGGCCGCTTACCGGGCCCGCGCCGCCGCCGCCGAAATCGCGCCACTTCCGCGCGCGGCCAAGGACGACGCCCTGCTGGCGATCGCCGACGCCCTCGAGGTCCGTGCCGCCGAGATCGTCGAGGCCAACGCCGAGGACGTCGCCCGCGCCCGCGAGGCCGGCACCAGCGAGTCCATCATCGACCGGCTCACCCTCACCCCGGAGCGGGTGCGGGCCATCGCCGCGGACGTCCGCGACGTCGCGGCCCTGCCCGACCCGGTCGGTGAGGTCGTCCGCGGCTCCACCCTGCCCAACGGCATCGACCTCCGCCAGGTCCGCGTCCCGCTCGGCGTCGTCGGCATCATCTACGAGGCCCGCCCGAACGTGACCGTCGACGCGGCGGCCCTGTGCCTGAAGTCCGGCAACGCCGTCCTGCTGCGCGGCTCCTCCTCCGCCTACTCCTCCAACACCGCCCTGGTGAAGGTCCTGCGCGACGCGATCGGCGGCGCCGGCCTGCCCGCCGCCGCCATCCAGCTCGTGCCCGGCGAGTCCCGCGAGTCCGTCCGCGAGCTGATGCGGGCCCGCGGCCTGGTCGACGTCCTGATCCCGCGCGGCGGCGCCTCCCTGATCCGCACGGTCGTCGAGGAGTCCACCGTCCCGGTCATCGAGACCGGCACCGGCAACTGCCACGTCTACGTCGACGCCCAGACCGACCTCGACATGGCCGTCGACATCCTGATCAACTCCAAGGCCCAGCGCCCCAGCGTCTGCAACGCCGCCGAGACCCTCCTGGTCCACCAGGACGTCGCCGCGGCCTTCCTGCCGCGGGCCCTCGACGCCCTCGCCGACGCCGGCGTCACCGTCCACGCGGACGAGCGCGTCCTCGCCCACGCCGAGGGTTCCAAGGCCACCGTCGTCCCCGCGACCGCCGAGGACTGGGAGACCGAGTACCTCTCCTACGACATCGCCGCCGCCGTGGTCGACTCGCTCGACAAGGCCGTCGAGCACATCCGGCTCTGGTCCTCCGGGCACACCGAGGCCATCGTCACCACCTCGCAGGCCGCGGCCCGCCGCTTCACCCAGCTGGTCGACTCGACCACCGTCGCCGTCAACGCGTCCACCCGATTCACCGACGGCGGTCAGTTCGGATTCGGCGCCGAGATCGGCATCTCGACGCAGAAGCTCCATGCCCGCGGCCCGATGGGCCTGCCGGAGCTGACCTCGACGAAGTACATCGTGACCGGCGACGGTCACACGCGGTAAGCCCCGATTCCCCCGTTCGGCGTCGCCCGTGCGACGCCCACGGGGGACCGGACGGGTGGGGATGCTTGCCACTCTCCCTGCCCAAACCCACCTCTCCGGTCTACTCTGACAAACGTGCCGGACGACGTGGGGGGCAAGCCGTTCCAGGACGGCTGGGAGCCCGACGACGACCGCGGGGGCGCGGACGACGACTTCGCCACCGTGGTCTTCGACGAGGACTTCGTACGAGCCGCCGAGGTGCACGAGCCCACCGCGGTGGAGCGGCTGCTGGCCGCCGCGCAGGCCCGTGCCGAGGCCGAGGCCGCCCGGGCCAGGGCCGGCCGGGGATCCGCCGAGGACGACCTCTACGAGGACGGCCACGACCCCTCCGGCGCCTTCGGGAGCCGCTACGGCGACGAAGACGACCCGTACGGCGAATCCGGGCCCTACGGCCGCCACGGCGGCGCCCTGCGCCCCTACCGGCCCTCCGCCCGCTGGCACCGCCCCGTCGCCTGGGTCCTCGCGCTCGTCATGGGCGTCGGCATGGTCGCCCTCGCCTTCTCGGCGGTCTACCGGGGCGCCTCGGCCAACCGCCAGGACCGGATCCCCGCTCCCGCGACCAGCGGCATCGACAAGCCGCGCGCCGAGCCTCCCGCGGGCGCCGCCCCCTCCGCCTCGGGGGCACCGGTCCCGGCGGTTCCCCGCACCCCCTGAGCCCCCGGTGCGGCGCCCGGCCCGGTGACCGGTCCGACCGTGTGAATTATTCGGAAGTTGTCGTGTACCTCGGCGTTTACCGGGGCTTTATCGGACCTACTCTGAAGGTATGGCAGGGCGTGGCGACCCGCCTGAGGGGAACTCCGAAGGAGTCTCCGGCGGTGGTGAGGACGAGTACCGATCCGTCGTCTTCGACGAGTCGTTCGTCCGTGCTGCCCGGCTCCAGGAATTCTCCGCACAGGAGCGGATGGGCGAACACGCCCAGGCCGTGCGCGACCGCCCCGGCTGGGAGTCCAGAGGCGGTGGCTCCCGGCAGGCCGTGATGCTGGTCCTCCTGATCCTCCTCGCCTTCGGAACCGCCATCTATCTCGGCGTCCGCAACCCGTACCAGCCGCCCGCCGACCGCCGGGCCGAGACGACGCGTACCACCCTGATCCGCCTGGCCCCCCAGGGCCGGGTACCCGGCGGCGAGCCCGCCCAGCTCTTCGCGCACAGCCCGGCCGCCGAGTACCGCACCGGTGCCTCCGGCATCAACCTCCCGTCCGTGGGACGCACCACCCACTTCTCCGAAGGTCAGGTGGTCACCGCGCTGTCCATCGCCAAGGACTACCTGGTCGCGTCGTCCCTGGAGCCCGACGTGCTGTTTGGACAGACCGTCCGCCCGGCCCGGCTGCTGATCGACCCCGACCATCTGGAGCAGTTCGACCGGAGTGTCGAGTCGCCGCTGGACGACGGCCGGCACGCGGTCGCCGGCTGGCTCGTCCGCTTCGACCCGGCCAAGGTGGTCCTCGCGGACCCGGCGCCACGGGTCCAGGGCACCCTCCACTTCGCGGAGACGGACACGGACACCCTGGACGTCACGGCGGACCACACCTTCACCTACGCCCTGCGCCCCGCTTCCTCGGGCGCCGGCCCCACGGCCCAGGCCTCGCTCTTCACCGTGCACCGTCAGATGCACTTCCGCTTCGACCGGGAGGACCTGCGGATGCATCGTGCCGAACTGCTGACCAGCACCGTCCAGGCGGGCCCGCAGGCGTGCGGTGCCGACACCTCCGGAGCCCTCCGGCCGATGCTGGCCGGCGAGCTGACCTCCGAGACGGGCGGTCCGGCGGTCACCGACCCGTACGCCTCGGGCCGGGACGCCGTCTCACCGCTCTGCGGAACCCTGGCCCCGCACGCGCAACCCGCTCTCTGACCCCGAGCCCCGACCGCCGCCAGGCGCCCTCGCCGGAGCCGTGAGGCTCCCGGACCGGCGGCGCCGCCCACCCGCTCGGGCCGTGCGCGCCGCGATCGCCGGCACCACGTCGCCCGGGCCGTCAGGGCCAGCCCCGCCGGCACCCCGCCCGGCTCGCGCCGAGGGTGGGGGAGGCCCGCACCGCCGGTGCTCGGCCCGTCCCTCCGGGGGCAGGCTCAGCCCTCGGCCCTGCCCGCCTCACCCTTGCCCGCGTCCCCGTCCTGGCCCCCGGCGTCGGCGCTGCTTCCGCCGGAGCCGCCGCCGAAGCGGCTGCGCAGCTTGCCGCCCAGGTCGCCCGCGAGGTCGCCCGCGCCGCCGGCTATGTCGCCGACCAGCTTCATCAGCGGATCCTTGCTCGTGCGCACCGACTCGGCGTAGTGCCCGGCCGACTCCCGGAAGGAGTCGGTCACCGAGGCGTCCTTGTCCTCCGTGCGGCGCGGGTAGTGGCCGTCCATGATCCGCTGGTAGTCGCGGCTCTCGGACCACTTCTTCAGCTCGGCCGCCCGGACCGTGGTGAAGGGGTGCGTCCGGGGCAGCACGTTGAGGATCTTCAGGACGGAGTCGCGCAGGTCCCCGCCCTTCTCGTACTCGTCCGCCTGCGCGAGGAACGCGTCCACGTTCATCTCGTGCAGGTGGTTGCCGCCGGCTATCTTCATCAGCCCCCGCATCGACGCCTGGATGTCCTGGCCGGCCAGCAGCCCGGCCCGGTCGGCGGACAGCTCCGACTTGCGGAACCACTCCCGCAGCGCCGTCACGATCGCGAGGATCGCGACATTGCCCAGCGGGATCCAGGCGATCTTCACCGCGAGGCTGGTGAGGAACAGCAGGATGGTGCGGTACACCGCGTGGCCGGAGAGGGCGTGGCCGACCTCGTGGCCGACGACCGCCCGCATCTCCTCCTCGTCGAGCAGCTCCACCAGCCCGGTGGTCACC
Organism: Streptomyces sp. JL2001; assembly: GCF_050917515.1. Taxonomy (NCBI): domain Bacteria; kingdom Bacillati; phylum Actinomycetota; class Actinomycetes; order Kitasatosporales; family Streptomycetaceae; genus Streptomyces; species Streptomyces sp. JL2001. The sequence continues at coordinate 5,168,043 of NZ_CP169421.1, forward strand.
ACGATGATCGGCTCGTCCAGGCCGATGCACATGGCGTTCGGCTTCGGGTCCTGCGTGACGTACATCGGCGGGACCTTCTCCAGGTCCAGGATGTAACAGGCGTCCCTCAGCATGTCGTTGAGGTGCGAGAACTGGGCGTCGCTCACCCGAACGGAGTCGGAGAGGAAGAGCAGCCGCAGGCTGCGCTCGGGAAGCAGTCCGCTCAGCGCCTTGAAGACGGTGTCGAAGCCGCTCAGCTTGCGCAGCGCGACCAGCGCGGAGCGGTCCGCGGGGTGTTCGTAGGCCCGCGAGGAGATGCCGGCGAACCGCCTGCGCTGCCTGCTCGGCACGTTCTCCTGATGGTTCTCGGTCATGGGTGCCCCCTGTTCGTACGAGACCTGCTCGTCCCCCTGCCGAATCCCAGACTAGGTGCTGGGGCTACGGTGTGCGGGAGCCTGTGGATAACTCCGGGCAAGTGGACGACCGAGGAGCACAACCGACATGCCGGACGCCGCCGTACTGCTCTCCGCCGCCACCGAACAGCAGGGGACGGGCGACACGCTCCGGATCGTCCTGCTCGTCTCGATCGTCGGTGCGGTGCTGCTCGCCTGGTTCCTGCTGCGCGGCTACCGCAACAACGAGGACGACAACGCCAACGACTGAGTCGGCGTGAGCGTGCCCGGACCGCCCGCATACGATGTCCGCGAAGTCTCCGCTCCCATCCCCGATCGATAGGTCCTGTTGAAGATGAGCCTCCACAGCACCGCCGCCAACCTGGTCACGCTCGCCGAGGGCGCCGAGCACGGTGGCAACCACGAAAGCCTCAGCCCCTACCTCACCGGTTTCGGCGCCTTCGGCGCGCTGCTCCTGCTGCTGTGGATCACCACCCGCTTCAACCGCGACCGCTGAGCCGTCGACCTCGGATCCGGGGCTCCGCCGCCGTGCCAGTAGGCTCTGCACGCATGGGAGAGCAGGAAGTGCCTACTGGCAGCCGCGGCAAGCGCCGACTCGGGGTGATGGGCGGGACGTTCGACCCGATCCATCACGGACACCTGGTGGCCGCCAGCGAGGTGGCCGCCCTGTTCCACCTCGACGAGGTGGTGTTCGTGCCGACCGGGCAGCCGTGGCAGAAGAGCCACAAGGCGGTGTCGGCCGCCGAGGACCGCTACCTGATGACGGTCATCGCCACGGCGTCAAACCCGCAGTTCTCGGTCAGCCGTATCGACATCGACCGGGGCGGGCCGACGTACACCATCGACACGCTGCGGGATCTGAGCTCTCTCAACAGCGACTCGGACCTGTTCTTCATCACGGGGGCCGACGCGCTGTCCCAGATCCTCACCTGGCGGGACGCCGAGGAGCTCTTCTCGCTCGCCCACTTCATCGGCGTCACCCGCCCGGGCCACGACCTCACGGACGACGGCCTGCCCAAGGGCGGGGTCTCGCTGGTCGAGATCCCGGCACTCGCGATCTCCTCCACCGACTGCCGGTTGAGAGTCGCGCAGGACGATCCCGTCTGGTATCTGGTCCCGGACGGCGTGGTGCGCTACATCGACAAGCGCCAGTTGTACCGCGGCGAGTGAGCGGAGAGGGCCACCGGTGAACGACCGACAGAACCCGTACGACCCGTACTACCCGCAGCCGCAGATCGTCGGCTACGACGAGTACGGGCAGCCGGTGTACCAGCAGGTCCCGCAGCAGGCCCAGCCACCGCAGCAGCACTACGACCCGTACGCCCAGCAGCAGGGCTACGGGTACGACGCCTACGGCCGGCCGGTCCAGCAGCCGCAGCCGCAGCAGCAGCCCCACCAGCCCCAGCAGCAGCCGTACGACCCCTACGGGCAGGCGCAGCAGCAGCACGCGCAGCAGCCCCGGCAGGACTACGGCCACACCGGGTACGACACCGGGCAGCAGTACGACACCGGGCAGCAGTGGGCCGTGCAGGCCGAGGCTCCGGCCGCACCGCCCCAGACCCCGCGTCCGGCCGCACCGGTCGCCGCACCCGCCGGGGTGCCGGGCCAGCGCCCCGCGCCCGAGCAGGACGGCGACGGGCGCGACTACCGCACCGAGCAGTTCTCCTTCATCGAGGAGCCCGACGAGGACTCCGAAGACGTCATCGACTGGCTGAAGTTCACCGAGAGCCGCTCGGAGCGGCGCGAGGAGGCCAGGCGCAAGGGCCGCAACCGGGTCGTCGCCCTGGTCGTCGTCCTCGCGCTGGTCGTCGTCGGCGGCGTCGGCTACCTGTGGTCCGAGGGCAAGCTCCCCGGCATGTCCGGCGAGGAGCAGAAGCAGAACACCGCGACCGGCCCGCAGAAGCGCGACACGATCGTCGTCCACCTGCACGACACGAAGGGCGGCGGCACCTCCACCGCCCTCCTGGTGGACAACGCCACCACCAAGCAGGGCACCACCGTCCTGCTGCCGAACGCCCTCTCGGTCGCCGACGACGAGGGCTCCGCCACCACCCTCGGCAAGTCCGTCGAGGACGACGGCTCCAGTGGCACGCGCGAGGCGATCGGCAACCTCCTCGGCGCCAGGATCACCGGCACGTGGCGGCTCGACACCCCGTACCTGGAGAACCTGGTCGAGCTGGTCAGCAACATCGACATCACCACCGACGCCGAGGTGCCCGCCGCCAAGAAGGGCGAGGAGCCGCTCGTCCCCAAGGGCGAGAACCAGACGCTCAACGGTCGCGCCGCCGTCGCCTACGCCACCTACCGGGCGCCCGGCGAGGCCGACGCCAAGCAGCTCCAGCGCTTCGGCCAGGTCCTCTACGGCGTGCTGCGGAAGATGTCGGACGACCCGAAGGCGGCCACGGTCACCATCGAGACGCTCGCCCAGATCCTCGACCCCTCGCTCCCGGAGAAGGACCTCGGCGCCTCGCTGGCCAAGCTGGCCGAGCACGCCAAGGGCGGCGACTACAAGACGGCGCTGCTGCCGGTCGCCCAGGACGGCTCGCTGGCCGACGGGACCGGCGACAGCGTGGTGAAGGACATCCTGGGCGGCAAGGTCAGCGCGCCCGAGCAGGGCGCCGCGCCCCGGGTCTCGCTGCGCAACGCCACCGGCAAGGAGGACGCGACCGAGGCGGCCCGCATCGTGCTGATCAACGGAGGCTTCTCCTTCGTCGGCGCCGCGAAGGCGGGGACCGAGGCGAGGTCGCAGGTCGTGTACGGCGACGACGCCCGCAAGGCGACCGCCGCCGAGGTGGCCAAGACCCTGGGCCTGCCGGCCGGTGCCGTGAAGAAGGGCAAGGCCGCCGGAAGCGCCGACGTGACCGTGGTGCTGGGCGAGGACTACAAGATCCCGAAGCGGCCCTCGTAGCGTCCGGACGGACGACGCGAGGGGCGCCCGGGTAATGGTTTGCGGGGCGGTCGGCGGTACGTGAGACCCTTGGGGTGACTCAGACCGCCGACGAAAGCCTGCTTGTGACCGCTACGGATCGCTCCATCGAGCTCGTCAACGCCGCCGCCCAGGCGGCGGCCGACCGGCTCGCGCACGACATCATCGCGTACGACGTCAGTGATGTGCTGTCGATCACCGACGCCTTCCTGCTCGCCTCCGCGCCCAACGACCGCCAGGTCAAGTCGATCGTCGACGAGATCGAGGAGCGCCTGAACAAGGAGCTCGGCGCCAAGCCGGTGCGCCGCGAGGGCGACCGCGACGCCCGCTGGATCCTCCTGGATTACGTCGACATCGTCGTCCACGTCCAGCACAGCGAGGAGCGCGTCTTCTACGCCCTGGAGCGGCTCTGGAAGGACTGCCCCGAGCTCCCGCTGCCCGAGGACGCCCTGAAGACCCGCGGCAAGGCCGAGGAGCACGCCCGCCTCACCGGTGCCGACGGAGCGGACGGTGAGCTGAGCTGAACGGCACCAAGGGCGGCACGGGCCGCCGGATCGTCCTGTGGCGGCACGGCCAGACCTCCTGGAACCTGGAGCGCCGCTTCCAGGGCTCCACGGACATCGAGCTGACCGAGACCGGCGTGGCCCAGGCCCGCAGGTCCGCCCGGCTGCTGGCCTCGCTGAAGCCGGACGCGATCATCGCCTCGGACCTGCAGCGCGCGGCCGCCACCGCCGGGGAGCTCGCCTCCCTCACCGGCCACACCGTCGCGTACGACTCCGCCCTGCGCGAGACGTACGCGGGGGAGTGGCAGGGGCTGACCCACGAAGAGATCGTGACACGCCACGGGGAGCAGTACGCCGCCTGGAAGCGGGGTGAGCCCGTGCGCCGGGGCGGCGGGGAGCTGGAGACCGAGGTCGCCGACCGTGCCGCTCCGGTGGTCCTGGAGCACGCGGACAAGCTGCCGGAGGGCGGCACGCTCGTCGTGGTGAGCCACGGCGGCACGATCCGCACCACCATCGGCCGGCTGCTGGGTCTGGAGGCCCATCACTGGGAGGGCCTGGGTGGCCTCTCCAACTGCTGCTGGTCCGTCCTCGGCGAGGGCGCCCGTGGCTGGCGGCTCCTGGAGCACAACGCCGGCACGCTGCCCGAACCGGTGCTCGGCGACGACGACTGAGCCCCGCCCACCCCGGATTTCACTTTCCGGCAGGTCACAGGCTAGAGTTCTTCTTGTTCGCAGCGCGGAGCGCGAAGAACACGAGGGGCTATAGCTCAGTTGGTAGAGCGCCTGCATGGCATGCAGGAGGTCAGGAGTTCAATTCTCCTTAGCTCCACAGTCACCGAATCCCGTCCCCATCAGGGGGCGGGATTCGTCGTTTCCCCACGTCCCCGGCCGTTCCCTCCTTCGCGGCCCGCAGGATCTCGATCGCGTGGCGGCTCTCCTCGTCGTTCGGGGTGTACGTGACGATGCGGCACTCCGGCATCCCGTTGATCGACAGGGAGACCGACGTCATCCTGACCTCGCCCACGAGGTCGTGGCGGAAGGTCTTCACCCGGGTCCCGGGCGGGACGACGTCGCCGCTGCGCCAGAGCCGGGCGAAGTCCGGACTGGCCTCCGAGAGCAGCCGGACGAACGTCTCCCAGGCCGGCTCGCCGACGTGACGGCCGTAGGCCCCGCGCATCTGGGCCACCATCACGGGGAGTTCGACCCGTTTGTCGACCACCGGGCAGGCCGGCTCGGGGATGGTGAAGAGCGTCCACAGCACGTTGCGGACGCCGAGGGGGTTGCCCAGCGGGTCGCGGCCGTCCGGCAGGAACAGCGCGTCGTACGTGGAGTTGGTCGCCAGTACGTCGTACCGGCTGTTGTAGACGACCGCGGGGTGCGGGACCAGGGCGTCGAGGATGCCCTGGATCTCGGGGCTGACGACCTCGACGTCCTCGGGGGAGCGGTCGGGGGCGTACGGCACCTCGGCCAGGTGGTAGAGGTGTTCGCGCTCGGGCCGGTCCAGCCGGAGCGTACGGGCCACCGCGTCGAGCACCTGCGCCGAGGCGTTGATCGGGCGGCCCTGCTCCAGCCAGGTGTACCAGGTGACGCCGACGCCGGAGAGCTGGGCGACCTCCTCACGGCGCAGGCCGGGCGTGCGGCGGCGGAGCCCCGGCGGCATGCCGACGTCCTCGGGGGTCACACGGGCCCTGCGGCTGCGCAGGAAGGCCGCGAGTTCGGGCCTGCGGTGATGCCGTGCCGGTGCTGTCAAAGTCGTCACACCCCCATGGTCGAGTCCCCGTGCCGCCGTTGCCAGGTGCTGCCAGTACCAGCATCAGCGGGCTCTCGTTACCCGTATCGCGGTGCCTTCAGGCTTCTCGGCATGACGACGACCACGACACGTCCCGTACTCAGTAAAGACGGTGGCACCGACAGACGACCCGGGCTGCTGCTCGGTGTGGTGCTCGCCGCCCAGTTCATGGCCCTGCTCGACGTCTTCATCGTCAACGTCGCCGCGCCCACGATCCGCGGCGAACTCTCCGCCTCCGGAGCCGGACTCCAGCTCGTCATCGCCGGATACACCATCTCCTACGCGGTGTTGCTCATCACCGGGGCGCGTCTCGGCGCCCTGCTCGGCCACCGCAGGACGTACCTCGGCGGGCTCGCCCTCTTCACCGCCGCCTCGCTCGCCTGCGGACTGGCCGCGGGAACCGGCCAGTTGATCGGCTTCCGGCTCGTCCAGGGCGCGGCGGCGGCCCTGATGATCCCGCAGGTGCTCAGCCTCATCCAGCGGAACTTCACCGGCGAGGGCCGGGTGCGCGCCCTCGGCGCCTACGCCGCGGTCCTGGCCACCGGCGCCGCGGCCGGGCAGGTGCTCGGCGGCATCCTGGTCAGCGCCGACCTGTTCGGCACGAGCTGGCGGCCGGTCTTCCTGGTCAACGTGCCCATCGGGCTGGTGCTGCTGGTCCTGGGCGCCAGGGTGCTGCCCCGCGACACCCACGCCGCCGCCGGGCGCCCGCGCGCCCGCTCCCTCGACCTGCCCGGGCTGCTCCTGCTCGCCGCCGCCGTGACGCTGCTCACGGTCCCGCTGGTCCTCGGTCAGGAGCAGGACTGGCCGCTGTGGTCCTGGCTCTCCCTCGGGGCCTCCGGGGCCGTCCTCGCGGTCTTCCTCGGCCACGAGTCGAGGCTGGCCCGGCGCGGCGGCGCCCCGCTCGTCGCCCCGCGCGTCCTCCGCCTGCCCGGCATGGGCCGGGCCGTCGTCCGGATCGCCGCGGCGATGGCGGTCAACGCCGGGTTCCTCTTCACTCTCACCCTGCACCTCCAGGGCGGCCTGGGACACAGCGCGCTGCGGGCCGGTCTCACCTTCGCGCCGGCCGCCGTGGTCTTCGGCGTGGTGGGGCTCACCTGGCGGCGCTGGCCGGCATGGGGGCAGCGCTTCCTGGTCACCGGCGGCTTCCTGCTCGCCGCGGCCGCCGCGCTGGGCCTGGGGGCCTCCCTCGGCGGTGGTGCCGAGGGAGGCTGGGGGCTCCACCTCTCCCTGGGCGCCATGGGCGCCGGGCTCGCGCTGGCGTTCAGCCCGGCCCTGACGGGGGCCCTGGCCGCCGTGGCCCCGGAGGACGCGGCCGACGCCAGCGGTCTGCTCGCCACCGTGACCCAGCTCGGGCAGTTGATCGGCGTCGCGACCTTCGGCACGCTCTTCCTCGGGCGCGTGCATACGCCGGGGGCGCATGCCTCCGCCGACGCGCTCTGGGTGTGCGCCCTCGCGCTGGCCGCGGCTTCGATCTTGGGCGCGTCGACGGCCCTGGTCCGCCGAGCCCGCTGACCCCCTTGCGGGGCCATGGCAGAATCGGGACGGCCGGAGGGGGACGAGGGTCCGGACGGGAGGGAGTGTGCGTTGGCCGCGAGCGGTGCCGAGGATTCCGAGGCCCATGCCGTCGCAGATCCCGTCGAGGACCGTACCGGGGCCGAAGGTGCGCAGGCCCTGCTCGGCTGTCCCGCCTGCGGGTCGGCCCGGATCGCCCACGTGCTCGGCGACGACGGCGGAGAGTCCTTCGTGTGCACGTCCTGCGGCCACAGCTGGAGCTGAGTGATGGGTGCACACAGGCGGAAGTGCGACTGGTGCGGCAGCGGTACGCCCATCGTCCGGGACATGGACCCGATCAACACCGAGTACCAGTACTGGTGCGAGGAGTGCGCACGGGCGCTGATCATAAAAGGCGACCCGATCGAGACCTACCGCGAGCTGGAGGGCGAGCCGATCTACGGCCGGCTCCTGGAGGAGCACTGCACCCTCAAGCGCTTCTACTCCTTCGCGACGGCCTGACGCCACCACGCCAGGCCGTAGCCCACGAGGAGCGCCGTCATGGTCAGCGGGTAGACCCCCGACAGCAGCATCTGGCCGGCGGTCTGGTCGAGTTCGGGGCGACCGGGGTCGTGCGGCACCCACCACAGCGCGAACGACGCGAACACCAGCGCCACCGCGGGCACCGTCCACCCGGGCCGTATCAGCGCACGCCGGTCCACCAGCAGGATCAGCAGCGGGACGCACCACACCCAGTGGTGGGACCAGGAGATGGGGCTGATCATAAGGGCGGTGACCGCGCAGACCACCACGGCCAGCGCCGTGTCCCCGCGCAGCGCCGCCCGGACCGCGAGCGTCATCGCCACGGCGCCCAGGACCGCCGCGGTCGCCGCCCACCACATGCCCGGATCGTCGGTGTGCATCAGCCGGGCCAGAACCCCGCGCAGCGACTGGTTCGCGGTCTCCTCGGCGAAACCGACCCGGCCCGTCTCGAAGAGCGTCTCGGTCCAGAACCGCTTCGCGTCGTGCGGCAGGGCCAGCGCGCTGGCCAGCGTGATCCCGAGGAAGGCGCCGGTCGCCGTGACCCCCGTGCGGAGCCACTGGTTCCAGCCGCGCTCGCCGCGCCATCGCAGGAAGCCGGCGACGAGCAGGAGGACCACGAAGAGACCCGGTGTGAGCTTCACCGCAGTGGCGAGCCCGATCCCGAGCCCGGCCCAGCGGCTGCCCTCACGCCGGGTGAAGTCCCACAGCACGGCGACCGCGATGAGCAGGTTGATCTGCCCGTACCGCAGCGTCGTCCACACCGGCTCCGACCAGACCACGACCGCGGCCACCAGGAACGTCGCCCGCCACAGGGCCGTCCGCGACAGGGACGGCCGGACCAGTCGCAGCGAGAGCTGGACCAGCGCGACCACCAGCAGGAGGTTTCCCGCGGTCGTCAGGGTCCGCATCAGCGGGACGCCGACCAGCGTCAACGGGACGAACAGCAGGCCGGCGAACGGCGGATAGGTCATGGCGAGGTTCGCCGAGGTGGCGCGCATCGCGTAGAGGTCGCCGCCCGCCCGGACCGTCTCCCCCTCGGCCCGGTAGACCATCACGTCGAGCATGTTCACGTGGGCCAGGCGCTGGGCCACCCAGAAGGCGGCGAAGGAGAACAGGCACACCGCCGCGGCGGTGGCGAGGGGCCACCGACGGGCACGGGTTCGGGTGAGGACGGACGCGGTCACAGAGGGGGACCCTACCCGCCGCCCCCCGGGTCCCGTCCGGGCGATCCTCCCGGGCCCGCGGCCCCGGGCGGCGCCGCCCGACGGGGCCCGGCGGACCGGACACCCCGAGGGCCCCGGGAAACGATTTGTAGTTCCCCCGGGAGGCCGGTTAATGTTCTGTCTGTCGCCGCGGGGGAAACCCGGAACGGGGCGGCGGACAGCAAGGGGCTATAGCTCAGTTGGTAGAGCGCCTGCATGGCATGCAGGAGGTCAGGAGTTCAATTCTCCTTAGCTCCACAGTGAAGAAGAAGCGGGTCATCCGAATCGGATGACCCGCTTCTTCGTGTTCCGGGCCGGCGGCTCAGCCCTTGCCGCTCCCCAGCGCCTTGCGGCCGGTGCCCGGCGGCAGGGCGGGGCGCTCGGCCGGGGCCGCCTCCACGCGCAGCGCGAGCGCCGGGCAGCGGCGTACGGCCCGCTGGGCGCGGCCGCGCAGGTGCATCGGCACCGACGCGTCGGCGAGCGCCGGGTAGCCGTCCGGGCCCAGTCTGATCAGTTCCGGCACGATGTCCGCGCACAGCCCGTGGCCCTGGCACAGCGTCCAGTCGACGGCGAGCTTCTCACCGCTCGGAATCGACTCCTCCGCGTCCTGGTAGCCGGGCGCCGGCAGGGGCAGCACCCCGATCGTCGGCCGGCCGCAGCCGCCGTCGAGGACGTGGGCGGCCAGATCGTCGGTGAACGCCGAGAGCGTCGAGTTGAAGAAGCGGGCCGAGCCGTCCGGGTGCTTGCACGCTCCGCGGCCCTTCACCGCCTGCGTGACCTCCCGCAGGGCCTCCAGTGCGGCCGGGCCGCCACCGTTCAGCAGGTCCGACAGGCCGCCGGCCGCGGCGGGCAGGCCCAGGCGGCAGGGCCCGCACTGGCCGGCCGTCTCCGCCGCCAGCCAGTTGGCGACGCGCAGGGACTCGCCGAGCGGGCAGGTCTCCGGGCCGATGGGCAGGATCGCACCGGCCCCCAGGGCGCCGCCGACGGCGGACAGCGACGCGCGCGAGACGGTGGCGTTGTGAACGGCGACCGAGTCGATCCAGTTGCCGTGGTAGCCGCCGGTGAGGACGCCCTGGGGGAGCGGCGGGGCGCCGGCCAGCTGCAGCACGTAGCGCAGCGGGACACCCGTCGGGACCTCGACCACCATCGGGCGCGCGACCGCCCCGGAGATCGTCAGCATGACCGTGCCGGGCTCGCTGTCGAGCCCGCTGTGGCCGTAGCGGCGCGGGCCGATCCGCGCGGCGATGGCCAGCTGCGCGAACGTCTCGGCGTTCGACAGCAGCGTCGGCGCGCCGCCGACGCCCGACTCCGCGGCGCGCTCCCGGCGCCCCGCCGGCAGGGCCGGGCCGCCGGACGCCGCCCGGATGACCGACGAGGCCTCGCCGGAGACCATCCGCTCGGGGGTGCGGACGACCCGCGCGCGCAGCGCCTGGCCGCGCCGGTCGGAGAGGCCGCGCTCCGCCAGGGCGGAGCGGATGGAGATCTCCGTGGAGTTGCGGGTGACGGCGACGATCAGCGTCCGGGCGCCCAGCGCCTCGGCCGCCAGCAGCGCCCCGTCCAGGATCAGGTGCGGGGCCCGGTTCAGCAGCACCGTGTCCTTGCGGCAGGCGGGCTCGCCCTCGCTGCCGTTGACCACCACCACGGGGCGTACCCCGCGGCGGATCGCCGCCTTGCCGACGGCCCTCAGCTTGCGCCCGAACGGAAAGGCGGCGCCCCCGCGCCCGGTCAGGGATATGTCGTCGGCGAGCTGCGCGAGCTGGTCACCGCCCATCGGCTCCAGCGGCCCGTGCACCTTCAGGTGCATGTCGAGTCCCAGCCGCTCGACCAGGTCGAAGCCCTGGGTGAGCTGTGGCAGACCGACCACGCGGACCTCGGGGACATCGGGGAGCGGGACGTTCACGGGCGGTCTCCTGCGGGTGCGTTCCAGGGTTCACCCGCCGGAGGCGGGCTGGAGTACGTCGGCATAGGCGGCGACGGAGCGGGCCAGTAGCCGGGGCGGGGCGTGGGATCGGGGATGACGGGGAGCTCCTCGGTCATGGGTATGCGCTCGGCGTACGGGACGCCGGGGTCGGTCGGGTACGAGGCGGTGTCCGGCGCCGGGGTGGTGGCCCGCGACACTGCGCGGTACGCGGCCGAGAAGCCGGCACCGGCAGGGGGGACCGGGGCAGCCGGGGCCACCGGCGGCGCGGAAACCGCCTCGTACAACTGCGGTACGGGAGGAGAGACGGCTGTGTTCAAAAACGGCTGAGAAACAGGTCGATCCAGCCACTCGGCGGACAGCGTGGGCGGCTCCTCGCGCAGGCTCTGCTCCCGTTCCGGCCGGACGGGAGGGCCGCTGGGGGCCTCGGCCACGCGCGGGCGGCCCTCCACCGACGCGAGGAGGCCGGCGAGCCGCTCGACCAGCGCACGCTGGGTCGGGGCGGGCAGCAGGCGCAGCGAGACGGCCGCGCCGACGGAGGCCAGCGCCAGGCAGTACATGGTGACGACCCAGGTGGCCGCCGGCCGGCCCGTGTACAGGCCGTGCATCAGGGCGAAGCACCAGGCCGGGTACGCCAGCATGTGCAGGGGCCGCCAGCGGGCGGCGAAGCGGCCGCGGCCCGCCAGGGTGCTGCGCAGCGCGCCGGTCGCGGCGGCGATCACCATCAGCAGCCCGGCGAGCGAACCGAGACCGATGAGACCGCCGGTCCCGGCGACGCCGAGACCGAAGGGGACGAAAGCGCCGATCGCCTCCACGTGACCGAGCGAGACCTTCACGGTGGCGTGCAGCAGCAGGAAGCCGAGCGAGGCGGTGGCCGTCGCGCGGTGGATGCCCTGGGCCAGCAGCCGGTGGCGGGTGGAGAGCAGCAGCCGGTCGGTGGCGGTCAGGCCCCAGGCCACCGACGCGGTCAGGGAGACCAGCGACAGGACGCCGGTGGTGAAGTCGAGCGCGGCCCGGAAGCTGTCGCTGCCTCCGACGGCGAGCAGCGGCAGGACGACCAGCGCCGCGACAGACAGCCCGCCCTGCACCGGCCGGCTCATACCGGGGCGCTGGGCGGGCGACGAACGGATCTTGCGATGAGGGTTCATGGGGGCGACTCCGAATGGTGCGGATAAGCGGTCCCGTTGCCGCATGCTAAGTCGCTGCATACCGACCGGTAGATGGTTTGCAGCGTTTACAGGGCGTGCGAACGGCAACTGACTCTGGGGTTGCCCCGGATAAGGGCGATACGCGGAGTAACCCGGGCGGCCCGGACGACCCGGCCACGGTGTGGAACGTCGGTGCGGCCTGCGCGGGCCCTGCGGTACCCTGACGCCATGCGTGCCGTACGCCTTCTGCTTAGCGAGCCGCGCTGATCAGTCCCGACGGATGAGAGTTCCGGTCGGAATCGGCGCGGCGTCCCCTCCTGTGCGAGGGGATTTTTCATTTCGTGGCAGTGGGCAGAGACGATCGATGGAGCTTCAAGGATCATGAGCGAGATGAATTCGGCTGCCGAGACGGCGGCCCCGCATCGTTATACGGCGGCGATGGCCGCCGACATCGAGGCACGCTGGCAGGACTTCTGGGACGCCGAGGGAACCTACGAGGCGCCCAACCCCACCGGTGACCTGGCGGGCGACCCCGAGATCGCCGCCCGGCCCAAGAAGTTCATCATGGACATGTTCCCGTACCCCTCGGGTGCGGGCCTGCACGTCGGCCACCCGCTGGGCTACATCGCCACCGACGTCTACGCCCGCCACGCGCGCATGTCCGGGCACAACGTCCTGCACACCCTGGGCTTCGACGCCTTCGGCCTGCCCGCCGAGCAGTACGCCGTGCAGACGGGCACGCACCCGCGCGTGTCCACCGAGGCCAACATGGAGAACATGAAGGTCCAGCTGCGCCGGCTGGGCCTGGGCCACGACAAGCGCCGGTCGTTCGCCACGATCGACCCGGAGTACTACAAGTGGACGCAGTGGATCTTCCTGCAGATCTTCAACTCCTGGTACGACGACGAGGCCCGGAAGGCCCGTCCGATCGCCGAGCTGGTCGAGCAGTTCGAGAACGGCACCCGTGAGGTCCCCGGCACGCGTGCGTGGAGCGGGCTGACCGCCGCCGAGCGCGCCGACGTGCTGAGCGAGTACCGCCTGGCCTACGCCTCCGACGCGCCCGTGAACTGGTGCCCCGGACTGGGCACGGTGCTGGCCAACGAGGAGGTCACCGCCGACGGCCGCTCCGAGCGCGGCAACTTCCCCGTCTTCAAGTCCAAGCTGCGCCAGTGGAACATGCGGATCACCGCCTACGCGGACCGCCTGCTGGACGACCTGGACGCGCTGGACTGGCCCGAGGCCATCAAGCTGCAGCAGCGCAACTGGATCGGCCGCTCCGAGGGCGCCCGCGTCGACTTCCAGGTCGGCGACACCGGCGCGATCACCGTCTTCACCACCCGCCAGGACACCCTGTTCGGCGCCACCTACATGGTCCTGGCGCCGGAGCACGACCTGGTCGAGAAGATCGTCCCGGCCGCGTGGCCCGAGGGCACCCACGACGTGTGGACCGGCGGTCACGCCACCCCGGCCGAGGCCGTCGACGCGTACCGCAAGCAGGCCGCCTCCAAGTCCGACGTCGAGCGGCAGGCCGAGGCCAAGGACAAGACCGGCGTCTTCACCGGCGCGTACGCGACCAACCCGGTCAGCGGCGAGCAGGTCCCCGTCTTCATCGCCGACTACGTCCTGATGGGCTACGGCACCGGCGCGATCATGGCCGTCCCGGCCCACGACTCCCGTGACTTCGCCTTCGCGCGCGCCTTCGAGCTGCCGATGCGCTGCGTCGTGGAGCCCAACGACGACCGCGGCACCGACCCGGCGACCTGGGACGACGCCTTCTCCTCCTACGAGGCGAAGCTGGTCAACTCCTCGAACGAGGACGTGGCTCTGGACGGACTGGGCGTGGTCGACGCCAAGGCGCGGATCACCGCCTGGCTGGCCGACCGCGGCATCGGCGAGGGCACCGTCAACTTCCGCCTGCGCGACTGGCTGTTCAGCCGCCAGCGCTACTGGGGCGAGCCCTTCCCGATCGTTTACGACGAGGACGGCGTGGCGCACTCGCTGCCCGAGTCGATGCTGCCGCTGGAGCTGCCGGAGGTCGAGGACTACTCGCCGCGCACCTTCGACCCGGACGACGCGGACACCCAGCCGGAGACCCCGCTGTCCCGCAACGAGGACTGGGTCAACGTCACCCTGGACCTGGGCGACGGCCCCAGGAAGTACCGCCGCGAGACCAACACCATGCCCAACTGGGCCGGCTCCTGCTGGTACGAGCTGCGCTACCTGGACCCGAACAACTCCGAGAAGCTGGTCGACCCGGCCATCGAGCAGTACTGGATGGGGCCGCGCGAGGGCATGCCCACCGGTGGCGTCGACCTGTACGTCGGCGGCGCCGAGCACGCGGTGCTGCACCTGCTGTACGCGCGCTTCTGGTCCAAGATGCTGTTCGACCTGGGCCACATCTCCTCGGCCGAGCCGTTCCACAAGCTGTACAACCAGGGCATGATCCAGGCCTTCGTCTACCGGGACGCGCGCGGCATCGCCGTGCCGGCGGCCGAGGTCGAGGAGCGCGACGGCGCCTTCTTCCACGAGGGCGAGAAGGTCAGCCGCGTCCTGGGCAAGATGGGCAAGTCCCTGAAGAACGCCGTCACGCCCGACGAGATCTGCGCCGAGTACGGCGCCGACACCCTGCGCCTGTACGAGATGGCGATGGGCCCGCTGGACGTCTCCCGCCCCTGGGACACGCGCGCGGTGGTCGGCCAGTACCGCCTGCTGCAGCGCCTGTGGCGCAACATCGTCGACGAGTCGACCGGCGAGGTCACGGTCGTCGACACCGCGCCCGACGAGGAGACCCTGCGCGCGCTGCACAAGGCGATCGACGGGGTCGGGCAGGACATGGCGGCGATGCGCTTCAACACCGCCATCGCCAAGATCACCGAGCTGAACAACCACCTGACGAAGTCGGGCGGCGCGCTCTCCCGGTCGGTCGCCGAGCAGCTGGTGCTGCTGGTCGCCCCGCTGGCCCCGCACATCGCCGAGGAGCTGTGGCGCAAGCTGGGCCACACCGGCTCGGTCGTCCACCGGGACTTCCCGGTCGCGGACCCGGCCTACGTCGTGGACGAGACCGTGACCTGCGTCGTGCAGATCAAGGGCAAGGTCAAGGCCCGCCTGGAGGTCTCCCCGTCCATCACCGACGCGGAGCTGGAGGCGTTGGCGCTGGCCGACGCGCACGTGGTCGCCGCCCTGGGCGGCGCGGAGATCCGCAAGGTGATCGTCCGCGCACCGAAGCTGGTCAACATCGTCGCCTGATCGCGGCACCGGGGTTTTCCCCTACGGGCAGGTTGGGGGTTCCGATGGAACCCCCGGCCTGCCCTTTCCGTTTACGGTGGAGGAAGCGACAACCGAGGGAAACCGACGGACGCCGGAGGGGCGCACATGGAAGCCGCGATTGTGATCATGGCGCTGCTCTTCTTCGCCTTCGTGGCGCTGGGGGTGTACGCGACCGTCAAGGTGGCCAAGGCGGCCAAGCGCGGCGTCGACCGCACTCTCACCCAGGCCAAGCGCACGGTCGAGGACACCACGCTGCGCGCCAAGAGCTACGGGCAGGGCGGGGTCGCGGGCGAGCTGGCCCAACTGCGGCTCTCCCTGCGTACGTCGATGCGCGCCACGCAGGACGCGCTCCAGGCGGCCGCGCCCGAGGACGCCTCCCTCCAGGAGTCCCTGCTCCTGTTCCAGCGGCTCAGCGGCCACGGGCGGGAGCTTGACGAGGACCTGAAGCGGCTGGAGCGGGAGCCGGACCGGGCCAGGGTGGCCGGCGCGCTCGGTGAGCTGCGCGAGCGCACGGAGCGGATCACGCACTCCGCCGAGTCGCTGCGCTGGGCCGCCCGGGACCGGGCGCGGAAGTTCGCGGAGGACGACCTGTCCTCGCTCAGTGCCCAGATCGACGTGGAGGCGGGCGCACTGCGCCACTGGTCGACCGTCGACGACACCCCGGGCTCGCAGCAGGCGGACTTCTCCTGGCCCGAGGCGGACCCTGCCGCGGGAGCCGGGCACGAGCAGGTGTGGCCGGCGGACGGGGCGGCCCAGGACGCGGGCGGGACGCCCGAAGGTCCCGCCCAGGGGCAGCAGCCGCCGCAGGCCATCACGGCACGCGACCCGAGGGTCACGGGCTTCCCGTGGGAGAAGGCTCCCCGGCCGGAGACCACCAACTGACGTCGGGTGGCGCGGTGTCGACGTCGTCCGAGGCAGACGGGGTGAGCGGCCGCACGGCGCGCCCGCGCCGCGGGGGCGGGGTGCGCCCGGCACGTCGGTCGTGGTGCGCGTGGGGGCGGAGTGTCCGGCGGGGCGACGCGGACGGCCCGTGGACGGGGCCCGGGCTGCCGTCGACCGGCTCCTGCGGGTAACCTCCCGCTCATGTCCCGGCATGTCGCGATCGTCACCGATTCCACGGCCTACCTGCCACCCCAGACGATGGAGCGGCACGCCATCACAGCGGTACCGCTGACCGTCGTCGTCGACGACCAGGCCCATGAGGAAGGGACCGAGATCTCGGCCCGTTCGCTGGCGCAGGCGCTGCAGAAGCGCCGGCCGGTGACCACCTCCCGGCCGAGCCCCGAGGTCTTCGCGGCGACCTATCGCGCGGCGGCCGAGGCCGGCGCGAAGGGGGTCGTCTCGCTCCACCTGTCCGCGGAGTTCTCCGGGACGTACGACGCCGCCGTGCTGGCGGCCAAGGACGCGCCCGTGCCCGTGCGGGTCGTGGACACGCGCATGGTGGGGATGGCGCTCGGCTTCTGCGCGCTCGCCGCGGCCGAGGTCGTCGACGCGGGCGGTTCGCTCGACGAAGCGGTGGCCGCGGCGGAGAAGCGCGCCGCCGGGACCTCCGCCTTCTTCTACGTCGACACGCTGGACTACCTCCGCCGCGGCGGACGCATCGGAGCCGCGCAGGCGCTGCTCGGCTCCGCGCTGGCGGTCAAGCCGCTGCTGGAGCTGGACGGCGGCCGGATCGAACTCCGGGAGAAGGTGCGGACCGCGTCGAAGGCCATCGCCCGCTTGGAGGAGATCGCCGTGGAGCGGGCGGCTTCCGGGCCGGTGGACGTCGCCGTGCACCATCTCTCCGCGCCCGAGCGTGCCGCGGCGCTGGCCGACCGGCTGCGGGAGCGCCTGCCCGGCATGAAGGAGCTGCAGGTCAGCGAGGTGGGCGCGGTGATCGGGGCGCACACGGGGCCGGGGCTGCTCGCGGTCGTCGTCTCGCCACGCTGAACGGGGTGGGTGCCCGGGCCGGCGAGAGGCTCTGCGGTGGCGGGCAGCGGGATGCGTCGCGGGCACCGGCTGTGTGAGGCCCCGGAGTCTTGCTTCGGGGCTGGCGGCCGGGCGCCGGGTGGCGCCGTCTGTCCCTCGTGTGAGTGAGGGAATTTTCCACAACCGGGCCTTCATCCACGGATATCGAGGCGTCTCGGCACGATCCCGGTGATCTCCCTACCGTCTGACGCATGGCACTTCGTACACGTATCGCAGGCACGA
The DNA here is from genome assembly GCF_050917515.1 of Streptomyces sp. JL2001. Lineage (NCBI taxonomy): Bacteria > Bacillati > Actinomycetota > Actinomycetes > Kitasatosporales > Streptomycetaceae > Streptomyces > Streptomyces sp. JL2001. The sequence goes on from NZ_CP169421.1 coordinate 5,185,411, forward strand.
CGACAGCAGCGACCAGCGGCCCGGGACGCGCACCGGGATCGGACGGGCGCGCCCGCTCCGGCGGGCGCGGCTCGCCTCCTGAGCGGGTCCGGCGCGGGACCCGCACCCGACCCCCGGTGCCGGCGGGCGGCGCCGCCACGAGGCGCCGTGGGGAGGCGCTCTTCCCTCCGGCCTCCGGTGTCCCGCTTCCCGTGACCGCCGGAGACGGCGCGGACGAACCGCCGGTGGACCGGGGCGGACCGGAGACGGACACGCCCCGAGGGACCCGGGAGGAGCGCGCGGGACCCACGCTGGGCGAGCGGCTCGCTCTCGCGCTGCGCGAGCGGTTACCGGTGTGGGCGCAGGTGCGCTGCGGACTCGAACCGAGGACGCTGGCCGCGCTGACCGTGATCCTGGTCGTGGCGGCCGGGGTGGCCGGACGGTACTTCTGGACCGGCCGGCCGGAGGCCGTGCGCGCTCCGGAGATCGTGCGTGCGGTGTCGTCTCCCGGGGGTGGGGGGTCGACGGCGGCTCCGGCCGTCCCGATGGCCCTGGAGGGTCCCGCCGGGCCCGTGACGGGGGCACCGTCGGCGGCGGTCGTCGTCGACGTGAACGGCAAGGTGCGACGGCCGGGGGTGCTGACCCTGCCGGCCGGGTCACGGGTCGCGGACGCGCTGAGGGCGGCCGGCGGGGTACGGCCGGGCGCCGACCTCACCGGCCTCAACCGGGCCCGGGTGCTCATGGACGGGGAGCAGGTCGTGGTCGGCCTGCCGGCGGCGGCGCTTCCCGGCGGGAGTCCCGGCTCGGGCATCGGCTCGGGCCTGGGCCCGGCCGGCGGTGTCGCCGGGGCGCGGGCGGCTCCCCTGAGTCTCAACGCGGCCACCGTCGAGCAGCTCGACGCCCTGCCCGGGGTGGGCCCGGTGCTCGCACGGCACATCGTCGACCACCGCACGGAGCACGGGGGCTTCCGGACGGTCGCCGAACTGCGCGAGGTCAACGGCATCGGCGAACGCCGGTTCGCGGATCTCGCACCGCTGGTGCGGCCGTGAACGCGGCCGGCGCGGTCCGTGAGCGCCGTTCTCGTGATCGTGATCGTGATCGTGCTCGTGCCGACGGGCTGGACGGGACCTGCGACGACGGGGGAGAAGGGCGGGACGACGCGCGCGACGGCCACGTGGAAGGACCTGCCGACCTTCGGCTCGTGCCGCCGGCGTTGGCCGCCTGGGGGGCGGCGGCGGTCGCCGTGGGCGTCCCGGGTTGGTGGACGGTCGCGGGCGTGCTGGTCTGTGTGGGCGGCGCGGCCCTGCTGCTGATCCCGGTGGTGGCAGGGCCCGGCGGACCGGGGTGGGGACTCACGGCGACGGCGGGGGCGGCGGTCCTGCTCTGTGCGGCGGCCGGCGCCGCGTCGGGCGGTCTGCACGCCGCGGACCTGCGGCGCGGCCCGGTGCCGGGACTCGCGGAGAGACACGCCCGAGCCGCTGCGGAGGTGACGATCCTGTCCGATCCACGGCTCACCCGTCCCCGGGTCCGCGGCGACCGGACGGCACCCGTCTCCGTCGTCGCGAGGGCCGAGGTGACGCGGATCGAGCCGGCCGACGGCTCGGTCCACCACGCCAGGACGCCTGTGCTGTTGGTCGTGCCCGCGGGGAAGGGGCAGCGGGAGTGGCTGAGGGTGCTGCCGTCGACCCGCCTGCGGATCCAGGCGCGGCTGGCACCCCCACTACGCTCCGGCGAACCGTTCGCCGCGGTGATGCGGGTCGACGCCACGGGGCCGCCGCGGATCACCGGGCCGCCGAGCGTCCCGCAACGCACCGCGGGGGAGCTCCGGGCCGGCCTGCGACGGGCGACCGACGGACTGTCCCCGGACGCGCGGGCGTTGCTGCCGGGGCTGGTCGTCGGGGACACCGCCCGGATCGGGCCCGATCTCGCCGAGGCCTTCGAGGCCACCGACCTCACCCACCTGCTGGCGGTGTCGGGCTCGAACCTCACCGTCGTTCTGCTGCTTCTCGTCGGGCGGCCGGGGACCGCCCTTCGGGCCGAACGCGGAGGGCTCGCGCCCCGGCTCGGCATCCCCCTGCGGTCCACCGCGCTCGCCGGGGGCGGCCTGACGATGGCCTTCGTCGTCGTGTGCCGGCCCGATCCCAGCGTCCTTCGGGCCGCGGCCTGTGGTCTCGTCGCCCTGCTGGCCATCGCGACCGGCCGCCGCAGGTCGATGATCCCGGCACTGGCCGCGGCGGTGATGGCGCTGGTGCTGTACGACCCGTGGCTGGCGCGGAGTTACGGCTTCCTGCTCTCCGTCCTGGCCACCGGAGCGCTGCTCACGCTCGCGCCGCGCTGGAGCGGGGCGCTGAGGCGGCGCCGGGTACCGGACCGGCTCGCCGAGGCGGTCGCCGCTGCCCTGGCGGCCCAGGCGGTCTGCGCTCCGGTGGTGGCGGTGTTCGCCGCCCGGGTCAGCCTGGTCGCCATCCCCGCCAACCTGCTCGCCGAGCCGGCCGTCGCGCCGGCCACGGTGCTCGGCTTCACCGTTCTCGCCCTGGCACCGGTCGCGCCCTCGGCCGCCGCATGGGTGGCGCGGATCGCGGCCTGGCCCGTCGAGTGGATCGCGGGAGTGGCCCGGTGGGGTGCGGCGCTGCCGGGGGCGGAGGCGGCCTGGCCCGGCGGCTGGTGGGGCGGACTGCTGCTGGCGGGGATCTTTGGGGTGGCGGTGCCAGCCGCCAGGAAGGTGCCGTACCGGCGCGGGATCGCCGCCTGCTGCGCGGTGTTGCTGTTCCTCGTCGTCGTGCGTCCGGCGCCGCTGGCGCGGCTGGCCACCGGTTGGCCGCCGCCGGGCTGGGTGTTCGCGATGTGCCAGGTCGGGCAGGGGGACGCGACGGTGCTGGCGGCGGGCGGGGACACGGCTGTCGTGGTCGACGCCGGACCGGATCCGGCGCTGGTGGACCGCTGTCTGGGCGAACTCGGGGTACGCCGGATCCCGTTGCTGGTGCTCACGCACTTCCACGCGGACCACGTCGCCGGACTGCCCGGGGTGCTGCGTGGCCGGTCGGTCGGCGCCGTCCAGACCACGGGGCTCGAAGAACCGGCAGGACAGGCGGCGTTCGTGCACCGGACGGCCTCGGCGGCCGGGGTTCCGGTGGTCCGGGCCGTGGCCGGGGAGCGGCGGCGCCTCGGGCCGCTGGAGTGGCACGTGCTCTGGCCCCGGGAGCGGTTCGCGGGGAGGGGACCGGAGGAGTCCGAACCGAACGACGCGAGCGTCACCCTGCTCGTCCGGACCGTGGGAGGGCTGAGCCTGCTCCTGCTGGGCGACCTCGAACCACCCGCCCAGCAGGGCCTGTTGCGTGCCCACCCGGCGCTTGCGCCGGTGGATGTCCTCAAGGTCGCCCACCATGGCTCCCCCTACCAGGACCCCGGGCTGATACGGGCGGTGCGGCCGAGGCTGGCGCTGGTCTCGACCGGGCGCGACAACCCGTACGGCCATCCCTCGCCACGGACCGTCGGGGCGCTGCGCGCGGGAGGTGCGGAGGTGCTCAGAACGGATCGGGACGGGGCCGTCGCGGTCGTGGGGGCGGGCCGGGAACTGCGCGCCGTGCCGAGAGGAGCCGAGTGAGGGGAGATCTTCTTGTAAAGAAGTCTTTCTAAAGATAGCTTTACATCATGCCGGAGAACGAGCCCGCAGCCGCGCCCCCGGGCGACGAGCAGCCCCGCAGCATCCATCTCACCGACCCCCGGGCCCTGCGCGCCTACGCCCACCCGACGCGGATGACCCTGGTGGGGCTGCTGCGGCGGAGTGGGCCGTTCACGGCGACCCGGGCCGCCGAGCTGACCGGGGAATCGGTGGCCAGCTGCTCGTACCACCTGCGGATACTCGCGAAGTACGGGCTGGTGGAGGAGGCGCCGGGCGGCCGGGGGAGGGAGAAGCCGTGGCGGGCCACAGCCCTGTACACGGACTGGCCCGGAGCCAGTGAGGACGCGGCCGTCGCGCAAGCGGCGGACGCGTTGACCGCGGCGGCCGCCGAGCGGTACTTCGCACGGGTCCTGGAGGCCATGAAAGACCGGAGCGGGCTGCCGCGGGAATGGCGGGAGGCCGAGCAGTTCGGCGACTCCCTGCTGTACCTCACGCCGGCCGAGCTCGCGGACTTCGGCCGGCGGGTCGAGGAGCTGCTGCTGCCCTACGAGGCGCGCGGATCCGACCCGTCGCTGCGGCCCGACGGCGCCCGGCCGGTGAGCATCCTGCGGATCGCCTACCTGGACCGCGAACTCCCGGACGAGACCGGCCTGGAGAGCGCGGCGAACGGTGCGGCCGACGAAGTCGACGCGGCGGACGTGACCGACGAGACCAGCGCGGCCGACGGTGGCGACACGACCGACGACGACACGGGCGCGACCGACGGCGTCGACACGGACAACGACGACACGAACATCGTCGACACGAACATCGACGACACCGGCACGACCGGTGGCATCGACGAGGGGGAGAGATGAGACTGGCCGGGCGTATACCCGAACTCCTGCGCGAGCGCAGCTTCCGGCGTTACTGGGCCGGCCAGACCGTGTCCCTCGTGGGGGACCAGATCTCGCTCATCGCGATCCCGCTCGCCGCGGTGCTCGTCCTCGGTGCCGACGCCGCCGAGATGGGCTGGCTCAAGACCGCCGAACTGCTGCCCGCGCTCCTCCTCAACATGCCCCTCGGTGCCTGGTCCGACCGGCAGGCGCGGCGACGGCGCGCGATGATCGCCGCCGACCTCGGCCGGGCCGTACTGCTGTTGACGCTTCCGGCCGCGTACCTCCTCGACGCCCTCACCCTCGGTCAGCTCTACCTGGTGGCGTTCGGGGTCGGCGCGCTGACCGTGCTCTTCGAGGTCTGCAACACCACGCTGTTCGTCGCACTGGTCCCCACCGGGCGTTACGTCCAGGCGAACTCGCTCGTCAACGGCAGCCGTTCGATGGCCTGGCTCGCGGGGCCCGGGGTGGGAGGCGTGCTGGTCCAGGTCCTCACCGCGCCCTTCGCCCTGCTCGCCGACGCCCTCACCTACCTCGTGTCGGCCGGCTACCTCTGCCGGATCGACCCGGTGGAACCCCCGCCGTCGCCGGTCGCCAAGGGCCACTTCACCGAGGGGCTGCGCTGGGTCGTGCGCAACGCCTCGATGCGGGCGCTGTTCGCCGCGTCCGGGACGATCCAGTTCTTCAACTACATGTTCCACACGCTGTTCGTGCTGTACGCGACGACCGAACTCGGGCTGAGCCCCGGTGTTCTCGGCGCAGTGCTCGGCGCGGGAGCCGTCGGTGGCCTGATCGGGGCCGCGTGCAGTGGAGCGGTCGTACGGCGCTTCGGGATAGGCCGCTCCATCGTCGCCGGCTTCCTCGGCTTCACCCTGCCCCTGCTGCTGATCCCGCTGGCCGAGGGGCCGACGCTTCTGGTCGTCATCCTGCTGTTCGTCGCCGAGTTCCTCTCCTGCGCGGCGGTCATGGTCGTCGACATCGCCGCGGGCTCCTTCCAGATGGCGCTGATACCCGACGCCGTCCGGGCCCGGGTGATGGGCGCCTACCGCACCCTGAACCACGGATTCCGCCCGCTCGGCGCACTCGTCGGCGGTCTCCTCGGCACGGCGCTGGGGCTGCGCCCGACCCTGTGGATCGCCACCGCCGGTGCCGTGCTCAGCGTGTTCTGGCTGCTGCCGTCCCCGCTTCCCCGCGTTCGCGAACTGCCCGCGCCGGCGGTGAATCCGGCCCAGGTGGAGGAGCCGACGTCGGCCTGAGCGGCGGCTCACCTCATACGAGCCAGACGCCGTCACGCATCAGTTCGCGCTCGGCCAGCTCGTTCTCCTCGCGCCACGCCTTCATCGTCCTGGGTGTCACGCGAAGGTAGACCCAGGCGGGCCGGTCGCGGGGATCCCAGGCCAGTTTCGCCGCGAACGCGTCGGCCGAGGCGGTCGGCAGGCGATGGCCCTCGACCACCTCGGCCGTCCCGTCCACGAGCACGACGTCGCGGGTGTGCCCCAGACTGAGCCGGACCCTGCCGCCCGGTGTGAGATTGCGGGCGGTGGGATTGGTCCGGCGGGTGCACAGCAGCACGGTGCCCCGGTCGGGTGCCGTCCCTGTCTCCGTGCCCGCACCCGCACCCGCACCCGCGTCAGTGCTCGTGCCAGTGCCACTGCCACTGCCACTGCCACTGCCACTGCCACTGCCAGTGTCCGCGTCCGCGTCGGCGCCGGTGTTCGCGGCGAAGTGTCCGTCGCGGGCCCGGGAGTCGCCGGTGGTGTCCCACACGAAGGACAGCGGGACGAGACAGGGCTCGCCGTCCGCCGACGCGGTCGCCACCCAGAGGTCCTCGTCGTGCTCCAGCCGGGCCAGCACGTCCTGCTTGCGTCGCGAACGGGAGCGCGGCGGTTCGTGATCGGTCATGGCCGCACCGTAGCCAGGCTCGCGGTCGACCACCTCGGCCCACGGTCCTAGGTCCTGTCGGCAAAATCCCGCCCCCGGCACGGCGGTTGGGCCTACGACCGAAGCCGCATGGCGGTTCGTCGGGGGGCCCGGCAGACTGCGGGCATGACCAGTTCCGCCACCGCCGAACGACCGGACACCGACGCCTACCTGGAGCGCATCGGGGCCACCCGCCCCGCTCGGCCCGACGCCGCCGCGCTGCGCGAACTCCACCTGCGGCATCTGCGGAGCGTCCCCTTCGAGAACCTCTCGATCCATCTCGGCGAGAACATCGTGCTGGACGAGAAGGCTCTCCTGGACAAGGTCGTCGCCGCCCGGCGGGGCGGGTTCTGCTACGAGGTCAACGCCACGTTCGCCGCGCTCCTGCGTGCGCTCGGCTTCCGCGTCGCCCTCCTCCAGGGGCGTTGCTTCGGCAAGGAGGGGCGCCTCGGCATCCCGTACGACCACATGGCGCTGCTGGTGGAGACGCGGGACGAGGGGCGGTGGCTCGCCGACGTGGGGTTCGGCAACCACAGCCACTTCCCGCTGGCCCTCGACGAGCGCGAGGAGCAGCGGGATCCGGGGGGCGTCTTCCGTATCGCGCCCACCGCGGACGGAGACCTCGACGTGCTGCGGGACGGCCGACCGCAGTACCGCCTCGAAACGCGGCCGCGCGAGCTCGCCGACTTCACGGCGGGCGCCTGGTACCACCGCACCTCGCCGGAGTCCCACTTCCCGCGCTCCCTCATCTGCTCCCGTCTCACGGAGGAGGGCCGGATCACGCTCAGCGGCCACAAGCTGGTGACCACGGTGGGCGAGCAGCGGGACGAGCGGCTGCTGGAGACGGACGACGAGGTGAGGGCCGCGTACCGGGACCTGTTCGGCGTCGTGCTCGACGAGCTGCCGGTGATCCGCGCGCACGCTTAGGTCCTGTCCGGAAGGGCCGGGACGCAGGGTCCGAGTCCGGTGGACGGCCGGCGTCAGGGGGCCTCCAGCCAGCCCTCGTACTCCGCGGCCAGCGCGTCGAGCGCCGCCGCGTCCAGGCGGGCGTCCGGGTCCTCCACCACGACCAGCCACTGGGCGTCCTCGGCGTCGTCCTCGCCCGCCAGGGCGTCCCGGACCAACTGCGGCTCCTCGGCGAGGCCGAAGCGGTCGGGCAGCTCCTCGGCGACCTCCTCCGCGGCATCACGGTCGGGCAGCACCAGTACGTGTCTCACATCGCTCACGGGGACATTCTCCGGCACCGGGGCATCGGTCCGGCCGGGGGTGTCAGCGGCCCGTGGGATGCTGGGACGCGATGGCACCCAGGAAGAATTCCACCGACGACCTCCTCGCCCCCGTGACGCTCGCCGTGGGCCAGGAGGACCTCCTCCTCGACCGCGCGGTCCAGCAGGTGGTGGCGGCCGCGCGGGCCGCCGACGCCGACACGGACGTGCGCGACCTCGGCCCCGAGCAGCTGCAGCCGGGCACCCTGGCCGAACTGACCAGCCCCTCGCTCTTCGCCGAGCGCAAGGTCCTGGTCGTCCGGAACGCCCAGGACCTGTCCGCGGACACGATCAAGGAGATCAAGGCCTACCTCGACGCGCCCTTCGAGGAGATCACGCTCGTGCTGCTCCACGCGGGCGGCGTCAAGGGCAAGGGTCTGCTCGACGCGGCGCGCAAGGCCGGCGCCCGCGAGGTGGCCTGCCCGAAGACGACGAAGCCGGCGGAACGCCTGACGTTCGTGCGGCAGGAGTTCCGGACGCTGGGACGGTCCGCCACCCCGGAGGCGTGCCAGGCACTGGTCGACGCGATCGGAAGCGACCTGCGGGAGCTGGCGTCTGCGGCGTCCCAGCTGACCGCGGACGTCGAGGGCACGATCGACGAGGCCATCGTCGGGCGGTACTACACGGGGCGGGCCGAGGCGTCGTCGTTCAACGTCGCGGACCGCGCCGTCGAGGGGCGGGCGGCGGAGGCGCTGGAGGCGCTGCGCTGGTCGCTCTCCACGGGTGTTCCGGCGGTGCTCATCACCAGCGCGCTGGCCCAGGGCGTCCGGGCGATCGGCAAGCTCTCGTCGGCGCGCGGCGGCCGGCCGGCGGACCTGGCGCGGGAGCTCGGCATGCCGCCGTGGAAGATCGACCGGGTCCGGCAGCAGATGAGGGGCTGGACACCGGACGGGGTGTCGCTCGCGCTGCGGGCGGTGGCGGAGGCCGACGCCGGCGTCAAGGGCGGGGGAGACGACCCGGAGTACGCGCTGGAGAAGGCGGTCGTCGCGGTGGCCAGGGCGGCGAGACTGCGCCGCTAGCGAGGTGACGGGCCCGCGGCCCGTCACGCGCTCGGTGCCGGGCCCGCGGCCGCCGGGCCACCCCCGTGCCTCACCGGTCTCCGTCACGATCCGGCCCCGCCTCCCGACCGGGCCCAGGCGTACGGGCGCGCCCGCCGGCCGGGTGCGCCGGCCGGCCCCGCACGCCGCGGGCGCACGGGCGGCCCCGCAACTGATCCGCTGCGGCGTCACACGCCCCGGTGAAGGCGCCAGACGTTGTCCACGCGGGTGCCCGGCGCGCCCTCGGGGGACGGGGTGGCGCTTTCCACTCCGTCCAGCGTCTCGACGCTCCACCCGGACGGCAGGTCGAGCACGTCCAGCACGCCCCGCAGCGTCGGGAAGACGACGCCGGCCGGGTGGTCGTCCGGGCCGTGCCAGGACGGCCAGCCCCCGTGCATGACCACGAGGAGGTGTCCGCCCGGGGCCACCGCCGCGGCCGCCCGCCGCAGGACGCCGTCCTGGTCCAGGGCGACCGGCGACTGCAGGAACTGGGCGCTGACCAGGTCGAACGTGCCCTCGGGGAAGGTCGCGCCGAGTTCGTGGCGCTCCCAGGAGACACGCTCGCCCACGCCCTCCCGCTCGGCGTGCTCGGCGGCGCGCGCGAGAGCCGTGGCGGAGATGTCCACGCCGGTGACCCGCCAGCCCTGCTCCGCCAGCCATACGGCGTCGGCGCCCTCGCCGCACCCCAGGTCCAGCGCGGTACCCGGGCGCAGCGCGGCCACCTCACGCACCAGCAGCGGGTTGGGCCGGCCGCTCCAGACGCGGTCGCTGCCCCGGTAGCGCTCCTCCCAGAACGCACGGGGGTCGGTGGTCTGCGCCGGCGCGCCCGACCCGCACGGCGCGGAGGACGGGGACGGCGCGGTGGACGAAGACGGGACGGAGGACGGGGGCGGTACGGAAGACATGGCGGCTCCTCGTGGCGGACGGGTGGCGGCCGGCTGCCCGGACTGCTGGGCGGCGCGAGGCGGAACCGGTCCGCGTGGACGGGACGGGGCGGACGGTCCCGCCGGGACCGTCCGCGGGTCACCCTGACCCACTGGCGGCGAGGAGGCGATTTTCTTTGAGGAAACGGCAAAAACGCCGGGCGCCGGGCCGTCCGGGCCCGAACGCACCGAAGGCCCCGCTCCTCCTGGGGAAGGAGGACGCGGGGCCTTCGGTGTGAAGACGGTGGGCCCGTGCACGCGTGGCGAACGCGTATCGCGCACGAGTCCGGGTTGCCGGGTGGGAGCGGGAGAGAGGGCCCGCTGATTCCCGTCCGGCGGTTACATCAGAGCTCAGCCCTGGAGGGCGGCAACCTTGGTGGCCAGCGCCGACTTCTTGTTGGCGGCGGCGTTCTTGTGGATGACGCCCTTCGAGACAGCCTTGTCGAGCGCGCGGGAGGCGGCGCGAGAGGCCACGACGGCCTTCTCGACGTCACCCGCGGCGACGGCCTCGCGGGCCTTGCGGATCGCGGTCTTGAGCGAGGACTTGACGGCCTTGTTGCGCAGGCGCGCCTTCTCGTTCGTCTTGTTCCGCTTGATCTGGGACTTGATGTTCGCCACGAAAGAGCCTTTTCAGGTTCGATGTTGTTTCTGAGAGGGTGACCCGTAGCTGAGAGGGCATACGAGACACAGCTGTCCACGGTATCAGCAGCCCTCCGGCCCGCCCAAACCGAGCGTCGCATCCCAGTCGTGGGACCATGGAGCCTACGTATCGATCCGACATCGCCCCGAGACGAGACCCTGCGTGCCCGCGACTCCTACCAACGTGCCCGAGCCGAGCCGTACCGACCCGGCTCTGATCCGCAACTTCTGCATCATCGCGCACATCGACCACGGCAAGTCGACCCTTGCCGACCGGATGCTCCAGCTGACCGGAGTGGTCGACCAGCGGCAGATGCGCGCCCAGTACCTCGACCGGATGGACATCGAGCGCGAGCGCGGCATCACGATCAAGTCCCAGGCCGTCCGTCTTCCCTGGGCGCCCACGGAGGGCGAGGGCCAGGGGAAGACCCACATCCTGAACATGATCGACACCCCCGGGCACGTCGACTTCACCTACGAGGTCTCGCGGTCGCTCGCCGCCTGCGAGGGCACGGTCCTCCTGGTCGACGCGGCGCAGGGCATCGAGGCGCAGACCCTGGCGAACCTCTACCTGGCGATGGAGAACGACCTCACCATCGTCCCGGTGCTGAACAAGATCGACCTGCCGGCCGCGCAGCCGGAGAAGTTCTCCGAGGAGCTGGCGAACCTCATCGGCTGCCAGCCCGAGGACGTGCTGAAGGTCTCCGCCAAGACCGGTCTGGGCGTCGAGGCGCTGCTCGACCGCGTGGTGGAGCGCGTCCCGGCCCCCGTCGGCGTCGCCGACGCCCCCGCCCGCGCGATGATCTTCGACTCGGTCTACGACTCCTACCGCGGTGTCGTGACCTACGTCCGTGTGGTGGACGGCCAGCTCAACAAGCGTGAGCGCATCAGGATGATGTCCACCGGCGCCACCCACGAGCTGCTGGAGATCGGCGTCTCCTCCCCGGAGATGACGCCCTCCGACGGTCTGGGCGTCGGCGAGGTCGGCTACCTCATCACCGGTGTGAAGGACGTCCGGCAGTCCAAGGTCGGTGACACGATCACCTCCCTGAGCAAGGGCGCCACCGAGCCGCTCGGCGGCTACAAGGACCCCAAGCCGATGGTGTTCTCCGGCCTCTACCCGCTGGACGGCTCGGAGTACCCGGACCTGCGTGACGCGCTCGACAAGCTCCAGCTCAACGACGCCGCCCTGGTCTACGAGCCGGAGACCTCCGCGGCCCTCGGCTTCGGCTTCCGCGTCGGCTTCCTCGGCCTGCTGCACCTGGACGTGATCCGGGAGCGCCTGGAGCGCGAGTTCGGCCTCGACCTGATCGCCACCGCCCCCAACGTGGTCTACCGCGTGGTCATGGAGGACGGGAGCGAGCACACGGTCACCAACCCGAGCGAGTTCCCCGAGGGCAAGATCAACGACGTGTTCGAGCCCGTCGTGCGCGCCACGATCCTCGCCCCCAGCGAGTTCATCGGCGCGATCATGGAGCTCTGCCAGACCCGTCGCGGCACCCTCCTGGGCATGGACTACCTCTCCGAGGACCGGGTGGAGATCCGCTACACCCTGCCCCTCGCCGAGATCGTCTTCGACTTCTTCGACCAGCTGAAGTCCAAGACGCGCGGCTACGCCTCCCTCGACTACGAGCCCACGGGCGAGCAGGCGTCCAGCCTGGTCAAGGTCGACATCCTGCTGCACGGCGACAAGGTCGACGCCTTCTCCGCCGTCACCCACAAGGACGCGGCGTACGCGTACGGCGTGCGGCTCGTCGCCAAGCTGCGCGAGCTCATCCCGCGGCAGGCCTTCGAGGTGCCGATCCAGGCCGCCATCGGCTCCCGGGTGATCGCCCGCGAGACCATCCGCGCCATCCGCAAGGACGTCCTCGCCAAGTGCTACGGCGGTGACATCTCCCGTAAGCGGAAGCTGCTGGAGAAGCAGAAGGAAGGCAAGAAGCGGATGAAGATGGTCGGTTCCGTGGAGGTCCCGCAGGAGGCGTTCATCGCCGTCCTGTCGAGTGACGACTCCGCGGGCAAGAAGAAGTAGGACGCCTCGGCCGGCCGGAGGGACTTCGGCCGATCGGCTGACTGATGCATCGAACGGGCTCACGCACTGAACAGTGCGGGGGCCCGTTCGTTATGAAGCGGGTATGAAGCGGCGGGCCGCAGGCTCTTACGCGGGCGGTCTTCGGCCATCTACTCTGATCCCGGCTCGAAGGTTACTCGCCAGTTAGAACGCGTAGAACACCAAGAACGCACCGCCTGAACGCACCGCCGCCGCCCGGAGGACGTCGTGAGCGACACACTGACCCAGATCGAGAACCGGCCGCCCTCCGTGGCGACCCTCTTCCTTGAGCGCGTCGCGCGGACTCCGGATGCGGAGGCCTATCGCTACCCGGTCCCGGCCGCCTCCGGCCAGGGGCCCGACGACTGGAAGTCGCTCACCTGGGAACAGGCCGCCGAGCGCGTCTACGCCATCGCCGCCGGACTGGTCGACCTGGGTGTCCAGCCCGAGGAGCGGGTCGCGCTCGCCTCCGCCACCCGGGTGGAGTGGATCCTCTCCGACCTCGGCGTCATGTGCGCGGGCGCCGCCACCACCACGGTCTACCCCCAGACGAACGCCGAGGAGTCGGCGTTCATCCTCTCCGACTCCGAGTCCCGGGTCCTGATCGCGGAGGACGCGGCCCAGGTGGCCAAGGCCGTCGAGCGCCGCGCCGAACTGCCGAACCTGCACCACGTGGTCGTCCTGGACGCCACGGACGTGGAGACGGACGACTGGGTCATCTCGCTCGCCGATCTGGAGGCGCGCGGCAAGGCGTACCTGGAGAAGCACCCCGAGGCGGTCAAGGAGCGGGTCGCCGCGATCACCGCGGACCAGCTCGCCACGCTGATCTACACGTCGGGCACCACCGGCCGCCCCAAGGGCGTCCGCCTCCCGCACGACAACTGGTCGTACATGGCCAAGGCCATCGCCGCCACCGGCCTGGTCACCCAGGACGACGTCCAGTACCTCTGGCTGCCGCTCGCGCACGTCTTCGGCAAGGTGCTGACCTCCGGCCAGATCGAGGTCGGCCACGTCACCGCCGTCGACGGCCGGATCGACAAGATCATCGTGAACCTGCCGGTGGTCCAGCCGACCTACATGGCGGCCGTGCCCCGCATCTTCGAGAAGGTCTACAACGGCGTCGCGGCCAAGGCCCGCGAGGGCGGCGGCGCCAAGTACAAGATCTTCCAGTGGGCGGCCGGCGTGTCCCGCGAGTACGCCAAGGTCACCCAGGACAACTTCCGCCGCACCGGCACCGCCTCCGCGCCCTTCGGTCTCACGGCCAAGCACAAGGTCGCCGACGCGCTCGTCTACAAGAAGCTGCGCGAGGCCTTCGGCGGCCGGCTGCGCGCCGCCGTCTCCGGCTCGGTCGCGCTCGCGCCCGAGATCGGCTACTTCTTCTCCGGCGCCGGCATCCACATCCTGGAGGGCTACGGCCTGACGGAGTCCAGCGCGGCCAGCTTCGTCAACCCGGGCGAGGCGTACCGCACCGGCACCGTCGGCAAGCCGCTGCCCGGCACCGAGGTCCGGATCGCCGACGACGGCGAGATCCTGCTGCGCGGCCCCGGCATCATGGAGGGCTACCACGGGCTGCCGGAGAAGACCGCCGAGGTCCTGGAGGCGGACGGCTGGTTCCACACCGGCGACATCGGCGAGCTGTCCGCCGACGGCTACCTGCGGATCACCGACCGCAAGAAGGACCTCTTCAAGACCTCCGGCGGCAAGTACATCGCCCCGACGGAGATCGAGGGCCAGTTCAAGGCCGTCTGCCCGTTCGTCTCGAACATCGTGGTCCTCGGCGCCGACCGGAACTACTGCTCCGCGCTCATCGCGCTCGACGAGCCCGCCATCCTCGGCTGGGCCGCCGAGAACGGCCTCGGCGGGAAGACGTACGCGGAGGTCGTCGGCTCCCCGGAGACCGAGAAGCTCGTGCAGGGCTACATCGAGCGCCTCAACGAGGGCCTCCAGCGCTGGCAGACGATCAAGAAGTTCCGGCTGCTGCCGCGCGACCTCGACGTCGAGCACGGCGAGCTCACCCCGAGCCTCAAGATGAAGCGTCCGGTCGTGGAGCGCACCTACCAGCACCTCATCGACGAGATGTACGCGGGAGCGCGCGAGGCCTGATCCGGGGTTTTCCACAGGCCGGAGGCTCACCTCGGGCAGTACGGGACAATGGGCTCATGCCTTCCGTACTGCCCGATGGTGAGCCCATGCCCGAGGACGGGGCGCTGCCCGCACACGCCCTGGAAGGGGCCGGGGCGCGACCGCTCGGGTTCTACCTGCACGTGCCCTACTGCGCGACCCGCTGCGGGTACTGCGACTTCAACACCTACACCGCGAGCGAGCTCCGCGGTGCCGGCGGGGTGCTCGCCTCCCGGGACAACTACGCGGGACAGGTCGTCGAGGAGATCCGGCTGGCCCGGAAGGTGCTCGGCGACGACCCGCGTCCGGTGCGGACCGTCTTCGTGGGCGGCGGCACACCCACGCTGCTCGCCGCCGGCGATCTCGTCCGGATGCTCGGCGCGATCCGCGACGAGTTCGGCCTCGCGGACGACGCCGAGGTGACCACCGAGGCCAACCCGGAGTCCGTGGACCCGGCCTACCTGGCGGAGCTGCGCGCGGGCGGCTTCAACCGCATCTCCTTCGGCATGCAGAGCGCGCGGCAGCACGTCCTGAAGGTCCTCGACCGGACCCACACCCCCGGCCGGCCCGAGGCCTGCGTGGCCGAGGCGCGGGCCGCGGGCTTCGAGCACGTCAACCTCGACCTGATCTACGGCACCCCCGGCGAGAGCGACGACGACTGGCGGGCCTCGCTCGACGCGGCGATCGGCGCCGGGCCCGACCACGTCAGCGCCTACGCGCTGATCGTCGAGGAGGGCACGCAGCTGGCCCGGCGGATCCGCCGCGGCGAGGTGCCGATGACCGACGACGACGTCCACGCGGACCGCTACCTGATCGCCGACTCCGTCTTCGCCGAGGCCGGCTTCGACTGGTACGAGGTCTCCAACTGGGCCACCTCCGAGGCGGGCCGCTGCCTGCACAACGAGCTGTACTGGCGCGGGGCCGACTGGTGGGGCGCCGGTCCGGGCGCGCACAGCCACGTCGGCGGCGTCCGGTGGTGGAACGTGAAGCACCCCGGCGCGTACGCGGCGGCCCTGGGCGAGGGGCGCTCGCCCGGCGCGGGCCGGGAGGTCCTGACGGCGGAGGACCGCCGCGTGGAGCGGATCCTGCTGGAGCTCCGGCTGCGGGAGGGCGTGGAGCTGGGGCTGCTGGCCCCGGCGGGTCTCACGGCCTCGCGCAAGGCCCTGGCGGACGGGCTCCTGGCACCGGACGCCTACGAGGCGGGCCGGGCCGCCCTGACCCTGCGCGGGCGGCTCCTGGCGGACGCGGTGGTCCGCGACCTGGTCGACTAGGTCCTGTCCGGGCGGGGGCCCGGGAGGTGCGGCCCGGGGGCGGCGGCCACCGCCCCCGGGCGTCTCCCTATGCCTCCGGCGCCGTCACGAAGTCGATCAGCTCCTCGACCCGGCCCAGCAGCGCCGGTTCCAGGTCCTTGTAGCTGTGGACCTTCGACAGGATGTGGCGCCAGGCCGCGCCCGTGTTCTCGGGCCAGCCCAGGGCCCGGCAGACGCCGGTCTTCCAGTCCAGCCCGCGCGGAACCGCCGGCCACGCCGGGATGCCCACGGAGGACGGCTTCACCGCCTCCCAGACATCGATGTACGGGTGGCCGACGATCAGCACGTCGTCGCCCGTGACCGACGCGGCCAGGCGGGACTCCTTCGACCCGGGGACCAGGTGGTCCACCAGCACGCCCAGCCGCGCGTCGGGCGCCGGCCCGAACTCCGCGACGATCGCCGGGAGGTCGTCGACGCCCTCCAGGTACTCCACGACGACTCCCTCCACGCGCAGGTCGTCGCCCCAGACCCGCTCGACGAGCTCGGCGTCGTGACGGCCCTCCACGTAGATGCGGCCCGCCCGCGCGACCCGCGCCCGGGCGCCGGGCACCGCGATCGACCCCGACGCCGTCCGGCTGGGACGCGCCGGCCCCGCGGGCGGCCGGACCAGCGTCACCACGCGGCCCTCCAGCAGGAAGCCGCGTGGTTCCATCGGGAAGACGCGGTGCTTGCCGAAGCGGTCCTCCAGGGTCACCGTGCCCGCCTCGCAGCGGATCACCGCCCCGCAGAACCCCGTCGCGACCTCCTCGACGACGAGGTCCGGCTCGGCGGGGACCTCCGGGACGGGGGCCGATCGCTTCCAAGGGGGCGTCAGATCCGGGTTGTAGCTGCGCATTCGCGCGACGTTATGACACTCCGAAGCGCCGTGCCAGCTCATCGCGCTGCGTCCGCACGAACGCGGCGTCGACGACGGCCCCGTGCCCCGGCACGTACACCGCCTCCTCGCCGCCCAGCGCCAGCAGCCGGTCGAGCGCCGCCGGCCAGCGCGCGGGGATCGCGTCACTCCCGGCCTGCGGCTCACCCGACTCCTCCACCAGGTCGCCGCAGAAGACGACCTCGGGGCCGCCGTCCGGATCCGGGACGAGCAGCGCCAGGTCGTGGCCCGAGTGGCCGGGTCCGACGTTGGCCAGGAGCACCTGCCGCCCGCCCAGGTCGAGGGTCCACTCGCCGGACACCGTGTGGCGCGGGGTCACCAGGACGTCGACGGCCTCCTCCGCCGCATGTTCGTCCACCCCCTGGCGCACCGCGTCCGTCCGCAGTGCGTCCGCCTCCCGCCGCAGCAGCTCGTCGAGACCCACCGCGCCGTACACCTCCGCCCCGGCGAACACCGCGGTGCCCAGCACGTGGTCGAAATGCGGGTGGCTCAGTGCGATGTGCGTCACTCTCCGGCCCCCCGTCAGGGCCTCCACCTGGGCCCGCAGCTCGGCCCCCTCGCGGAGCGTGGAGCCCGTGTCGTACAGCAGAACGGCCGCCTCGCCGAGCACCAGGCCCACCGTGGCGTCCCAGCCCGGCAGCCGCCGGCGGCCCACGCCGTCACCGAGTCGTTCCCAGCCGGACTCTTCCCAAGCGACATTCATGCGGCGACGCTATCCGCTACGACGCGGCAGGGACGCGGCCTCCTTGCCAGGAGCGACGCCCGCCGCCGTACACTGGCCGGGGGATTCCTGGCACTCGGACAGGGCGAGTGCCAAACACGGAGCAACCGGAACGACGACAGCTGGAGGTGTGCGCCATGCTCAGCGAACGCAGGCTCGAGGTGCTGCGCGCGATCGTCCAGGACTACGTCGGGACGGAGGAGCCGGTCGGTTCCAAGGCCCTCACGGAGCGTCACAAGCTCGGCGTCTCGCCGGCCACCGTGCGCAACGACATGGCGGTCCTGGAGGAGGAGGGCTTCATCGCCCAGCCCCACACCAGCGCCGGGCGCATCCCCACGGACAAGGGCTACCGGCTCTTCGTCGACCGGCTCGCCGGCGTCAAGCCGCTGTCGACGCCGGAGCGGCGGGCCATCCACAACTTCCTGGACGGCGCCGTCGACCTCGACGACGTCGTCGGGCGCACCGTCCGGCTGCTCGCGCAGCTGACCCGGCAGGTCGCCGTGGTGCAGTACCCCTCGCTGACCCGTTCGACGGTCCGGCACGTGGAGCTGCTCTCGCTGGCCCCCGCCCGGCTGATGCTCGTCCTGATCACGGACACCGGACGGGTCGAGCAGCGGATGATCGACTGCCCGGCGCCGTTCGGCGAGAGCTCGCTGGCCGACCTGCGGGCCCGGCTCAACAGCCGGGTCGTCGGCCGCCGCTTCGCGGATGTGCCGCAGTTGGTGCAGGATCTTCCGGAGTCCTTCGAGGAGACGGAGGACCGCGGCACGGTCACGGCGGTGCTCGCGACCCTGCTGGAAACCCTGGTGGAAGAGCACGAGGAACGGCTGATGATCGGCGGCACCGCCAATCTCACCCGCTTCGGGCACGACTTCCCCCTCACGATCAGGCCGGTGCTGGAGGCGCTGGAGGAGCAGGTCGTGCTCCTCAAGCTGCTCGGCGAGGCCAAGGACTCGGGCATGACCGTACGGATCGGGCACGAGATCGCCCACGAGGGCCTCACGTCCACGTCCGTCGTCGCGGTCGGCTACGGTTCGGGCGACGAGGCAGTCGCCAAACTCGGCGTGGTCGGACCGACCCGCATGGACTACCCCGGAACGATGGGAGCGGTACGCGCAGTGGCACGTTACGTCGGACAGATCCTGGCGGAGTCGTAAGTGGCCACGGACTACTACGCCGTACTCGGCGTGCGCCGCGACGCGTCCCAGGACGAGATCAAGAAGGCATTCCGGCGGCTCGCCCGCGAGCTGCACCCGGATGTCAATCCCGATCCGAAGACGCAGGAGCGCTTCAAGGAGATCAACGCCGCTTACGAGGTGCTGTCGGACCCGCAGAAGAAGCAGGTCTACGACCTCGGCGGCGACCCGCTCTCGCAGGCCGGCGGCGGTGGCGCGGGCGGCTTCGGCGCGGGTGGCTTCGGGAACTTCTCGGACATCATGGACGCCTTCTTCGGCACGGCGTCGCAGCGCGGACCGCGCTCGCGCACCCGCCGCGGCCAGGACGCCATGATCCGGCTGGAGATCGACCTCAACGAGGCCGCCTTCGGCACGACCAAGGACATCCAGGTCGACACCGCGGTCGTGTGCACGACCTGTTCCGGCGAGGGCGCCGCGCCCGGCACCTCCGCGCAGACCTGTGACATGTGTCGCGGTCGCGGCGAGGTCTCCCAGGTCACCCGGTCCTTCCTGGGCCAGGTCATGACCTCCCGCCCCTGCCCGCAGTGCCAGGGCTTCGGCACGGTCGTCCCCACGCCGTGCCCGGAGTGCGCCGGCGACGGACGCGTCCGCTCGCGCCGCACCCTCACGGTCAAGATCCCGGCCGGTGTCGACAACGGCACCCGGATCCAGCTCGCCGGCGAGGGCGAGGTCGGCCCCGGCGGCGGTCCCGCCGGTGACCTGTACGTCGAGATCCACGAGGTCCCGCACGAGGTCTTCCAGCGGCGCGGCGACGACCTGCACTGCACGGTCACGATCCCGATGACGGCGGGCGCGCTCGGCACGAAGGTGCCGCTGCAGACGCTCGACGGCATGGAGGAGGTCGACATCCGTCCGGGCACCCAGTCCGGCCAGTCGATCCCGCTGCACGGGCGAGGCATCACGCACCTGCGGGGCGGCGGCCGCGGCGACCTGATCGTGCACGTCGAGGTCATGACCCCGTCGAAGCTCGACCCGGAGCAGGAGCGGCTGCTGCGCGAGCTGGCGAAGCTGCGTGGCGAGGAGCGGCCCACGGGCCAGTTCCAGCCGGGCCAGCAGGGCCTGTTCTCGCGGCTCAAGGACGCGTTCAACGGCCGCTGAGAACGATCGGCCCGGCTCCTCGTGAGCCGGGTCCCGACACCGTCCGCCGGGGCGGCACGCGCAGCCGGCGCGTGCCGCCCCGGCGTTTTCGGCCGTGGCCTGCGGCCATGGCACGATGCCTGCATGTCCACCGCACTGAGCGATCTATGCCGTTACCCGATCGTGCAGGCCCCCATGGCGGGTGGCGCGTCCTGTCCGCAGCTGGTCGGAGCGGTCTGCGAGGCCGGCGGCCTGGGGTTCCTGGCCGGCGGGTACAAGACGGCCGGCGGCATGTACCAGGAGATCAAGCAGGTCCGCGGGCTGACCGCGCAGCCCTTCGGGGTCAACCTCTTCATGCCGCAGGGCGGGCAGGCCGCCGATCCCGCCGCGGTCGAGATGTACCGGCACCAGCTGGCCGGCGAGGCCACCTGGTACGACACCGAGCTCGGTGACGCGGACACCGGCCGCGACGACGCCTTCGACGCCAAGCTGGCCATCCTGCTCGACGACCCGGTCCCGGTCGTCTCCTTCACCTTCGGCTGCCCCGCCCGGGACACGCTCGACGCCTTCGGCCGCGCCGGTACGTTCACGATCGTCACCGTCACCTCGGCGGAGGAGGCCAGGACCGCGCAGCGGGCCGGCGCCGACGCGGTCTGCGTCCAGGGCGCCGAGGCCGGCGGGCACCAGGGCACCCACCGCGACGACCCGGACGTCGACCTGTCCGCCGGGACCGGCCTGCTGGCCCTCGTCACGCAGGTCCGCGAGACCGTCCAGCTGCCGATCATCGCGAGCGGCGGGCTGATGCGCGGGGCGCAGATCGCCGCCGTGCTCGCCGCCGGGGCGGACGCGGCGCAGCTCGGCACCGCGTTCCTCGTCTGTCCCGAATCGGCCGCGCACCCGCTGCACAAGCAGGCGCTGACCAACCCCCTCTTCTGCCGCACCGAGCTGACCCGGGCCTTCTCCGGACGCCCGGCGCGCGGGCTCGTGAACCGCTTCGTGCGCGAGCACGGGCCGTACGCCCCCGCCGCCTACCCCGAGGTGCACCACCTCACCGCGCCGCTGCGCAAGGCCGCCGCCACCGCCGGCGACGCCCAGGGCATGGCCCTGTGGGCCGGCCAGGGGCACCGGCTCGCCCGTGAACTCCCGGCCGGCCAGCTCGTCGAGGTGCTGGCCGCCGAACTCGACACCGCCTACTCCGCGCTGGCCCACAGGAGCGCCTCATGACCGCACCCGTCTTCGTCGTCGACGCCGTCCCCGGCGCCGGCACCTTCCTCCTGGACGGCCCCGAGGGCCGCCACGCCGTCGCCGTGAAGCGGCTGCGGGCGGGGGAGGAGCTCGTCCTCACGGACGGGCGGGGCGGCTGGGCCGCGTGCGTGGTGACGGCCGCCGAGGGCCGGGACCAGCTGACCGTGGAGGTCCGGGAGGCGCAGGTGGATCCCGAGCCCACGCCCCGCATCACCGTGATCCAGGCACTGCCCAAGGGCGACCGGGGCGAACTCGCCGTCGAGATCATGACCGAGACGGGTGTCGACGCGATCGTGCCGTGGGCGGCGTCGCGCTGCATCACCCAGTGGAAGGGCGACCGGGGCCTCAAGGCGCTCGCCAAGTGGCGGGCCACCGCCCGGGAGGCGGGCAAGCAGTCCCGCCGCACCCGCTTCCCCGAGGTCGCCGACGCGATGAGCACCAAGCAGGCGGCGGCACTCCTGGCGCGCGCCGACTTCGCCGCCGTCCTGCACGAGGACCGCGACCACCCGAGCGGCGCGCTGGCCGACGCCCCGCTTCCCGCCGAGGGCGAGATCGTGCTCGTCGTCGGCCCCGAGGGAGGCGTCTCCCCGGAGGAGCTCGCCGCCTTCGAGGAGGCCGGGGCGAAGCCGTACCGCCTGGGGCACAGCGTCCTGCGCACCTCCACCGCCGGAACCGCCGCCACGGCCCTGCTGCTGGGCCGCACGGGCCGCTGGAGCTGAGGGCCGTCGCGCGGGCGTGGTCGACGGCGCCCGGTCAGGGTGAGGACGGATCCGGCGCCACCGCGTCGAAGAGCGGCCAGCCGTCGACCTCGGTCACCCCGTGGGCGTCCGGCAGCAGGTCGCGCGCCGCGGCCTCGTCGAGCAACCGGCGGACGGCGCCCGGCTCGTGGAGGTTGAGGTCGCGGTCCCTGGTCCCGACACCGCCGTCGGCCCCCGTCCCGTCCGACGCGAAGCGCCCGTCGCCCGACCTGAACACCAGCCGCAGCTGGGCGTGCCGGTCGTCCGCGCGCCGCAGCGTCAGCAGCTCCCGGCAGTCCGGATGGACCCGGCGGCCCTCGGCGTCCCGTACCGCGGTGTGGGCGTGCGCCACCGACCACAGCCACACCGTCTCGCCCACCACCAGCCTGCGCGGCACCCGTTCGCGTCTCATCCGGGCACTCTAGGTCCCGCCCCGGCGGTCCTCCCCGGAATTTCCCGGCCCGCGGATTGCCCGAACCCGGTGGACGGCCAAGCCGGGTCGCTCCCTAGGCTGGCCGCATGTCCGACGAGTCCCCCCTCATCCGTAGTCTGCGCGCCGCCGTCGCCGCCGCGCCGGAAGACGTCCCCCTGCGGCTGCACTTCGCCGAACTGCTCCTCGCGGAGGGGCGCGGCGACGAGGCCGTCACGGAGGCGGCCGTCGCGCTCCAGCACGCCCCCGGCGACGAGGCGGCCCGCGCCCTGATGGTCCGCGCGATGGGGCTGCCCGCGGCCCCGCCGGCCCCGCCGTCCGCGCCGAGGGCCACCGAGCCGCCGGCCGCGCCCCGGACCGAGACCCCCGAAACCCCCGCCGAAACGGCCGCGTTCGACTGGGCGGCCGCCGAGCAGGAGATCGGGGACCTCGTCGGACCCCGCTTCGTCACCGGTGACGGGGACGGCCTGGAGCAGCCGCTGACCGCCGACGGCAGCGGCGACGCCGGGGACACGTCCGCCTGGGACGTCGACGGCCCCGGCGCCGTACGGCTGGCCGACGTCGGCGGCATGCAGGACGTCAAGGACCGCCTGGAGGCCGCCTTCCTCGCCCCCATGCGCAACCCCGAACTGCGCAGGCTCTACGGCAAGTCGCTGCGCGGCGGCCTGCTCCTGTACGGTCCGCCCGGCTGCGGCAAGACCTTCATCGCCCGCGCCGTCGCCGGCGAGCTCGGGGCGAGCTTCATGTCGATCTCGCTCTCCGACATCCTCGACATGTACATCGGCACGTCCGAGAAGAACGTCCACGACATCTTCGAGACCGCCCGTCGCCAGGCCCCCTGCGTCGTCTTCCTCGACGAGCTGGACGCGCTCGGTGCCAAGCGCTCCCGCACCCACCACAGCGGCCTGCGCAACGTCGTCAACCAGCTGCTCACCGAGCTCGACGGCATCGACAGCGCCGACAACGACGGCGTCTTCGTGCTCGCCGCCACCAACGTGCCCTGGGACGTGGACCTCGCCCTGCGCCGGCCCGGCCGTCTGGACCGCACCCTGCTCGTCCTGCCGCCCGACGCCGCGGCCCGGGACGCGATCCTCCGCTACCACCTGCGCGACCGTCCCATCGAGTCCGTCGACCTGGGCAAGCTCGTCAAGGTCACCGAGGACTTCTCCGGAGCCGACCTCGCCCACCTCTGCGAGACCGCCGCGGAGTCCGCGCTCCTCGACTCCGCCCGCACCGGCCGCGTACGGATGATCGACATGAAGGACCTGCTGGGCGCGGCGAAGCAGATCAAGCCGTCCAGCGAGTCCTGGTTCGCCTCCGCCCGGAACGTCGCGATGTTCGCCAACGACGGCGGGATGTACGACGACCTGGTCGCCTACCTCAAGAAGAAGCGGAAGCTGTGACCACGCATCCGCAGGTTCTCCAGGCCCGCCTGCTCTACGAGATGTGGCGCCCGCAGGAGGGCCACGAGCTGCTCGGCCGCCGCCTCGCGGAGGACCCGGACGACCACGAGGCGTGGGCGGTGCTCGGCCAGTGCCTCATGAGCCTGGAGCGGCCGTCGGAGGCCCTCGCCGCCGCGCGGGAATCCCTGCGGCTCGAACCGCAGTACCTCGACGCCCACTTCGTCCGCGGCTGGGTGCTGCGCCGCATGGGCCGGCTGGAGGAGGCCGAGGCGGCGCAGCGCCAGGCGATACGCATCGACCCGCACGCCTGGGGACCCCGCCGCCAGCTCGCCGAGCTGCTGCTCGAACGCGCGCCGGACCGCCCCGAGGAGGCGTTCGAGCACGCCGAGGAGGCGGTACGGATCGGGCCGGAGGAGGCGCAGCCCTGGGAGACGATGTACAAGGTCGCCGCCTTCCACGGCCGGACCGGGCGGGCCGAGGAGGCCCTCCGGCAGCTGCTGCGGATCGACCCCACGCACACCCTCGCCGTCACGGTGAGCACGGAGCGCGAGGCGGCGCGCCCCGGGACCTCCGCCGCGAAGGCCGCCGACGTGTACGCGGGCGGTCTCGCCGCGGCCCCCGAGTCCGGCGCCCTGCGGGAGAACCTCGACAAGGCCGTCTACCGGATGCTGCGCGGCACCCGCTGGCTCGCCCTGCTCTGCCTGGTCATGGCCGCCCTCACCGTCGACGTCTTCCCCACCGACGGCGAGGCGAAGGACCTGCCGGTCCACCTCGGCACCCGGCTCTGGGCGCTGTGCCTGATGGCGGCGGTGTGGGGCTTCGGTGCCTGGCGCCGCTACCGCCGGATGCGCACCGGAGCGCGCCTCACGGCGGCCGCCCTGGTCCGCCGCGCGTTCTGGCCCCGGGTCGTCCTCGGCCAGGCCGTCCTCGCCACCCTGTGCGCGCTGCTGCTCGTGACGGTGCCGTGGAGCGAGCGCACGATCCCCCAGGTCCTGTTCTGGCTGGGTCTCGTACCGAATCTGCTCAGCATCACGCACGACAGGGACAAGGTCTGATGAGCCAGGTACTGGAGCGCGCCGACGCGCTCTTCGACGTCGGCCGGTACGAACAGGCCGCCACGCTCGCCGCCCAGCACCTGGCGAGCGATCCGGAGGACGCCACCGGCCTCGTACTGCTCGCCCGCTGCCAGCACCGCCTCGGCCGGGAGCAGGAGGCGCTCGCCTCCGTCGAGCGGGCGCTGACCGCCGAACCCGGCTCGCTGCCGGCCTGGTTGATGCGCACCCACGTCCTGCTCGCGCTCCGCCGGTACGAGGAGGCCGAGGCCGCCGCCCGGCACGCGGTGGAACTCGCCCCGCAGTACTGGGGCGGCCACTACGCGCTGGGCACCGTCCTCGACCGGTCCAGCCGCCCCGAACGCAGGCGCGCCGCCTACGAGGCGGCCCGAACCGCCGTGGCCCTCGCCCCCGACGAGAGCGACGCGCACTTCCTGGTCGGGCTCACCGCCCAGCGCAACGGCGACCACCGGGTCGCCCAGCAGGCGTACGAGACGGCGCTGCGGCTCGACCCGGAGAGCAGCGAGGCCCACAACAACCTCTCCCTGCTCCATCTGCGCCGCCGCTGGTTCCGGCGCGGCGCGTGGACCAAGGCCGCCGAGGGCTTCGTCGAGTCCGCGGCTCTCGACATCAACGACCGGCAGGCCCGCTACAACCTGGAGACGATGGCCTGGAGCACCGCCGCCGGCGCCCGCTGGGTGGCCCTGCTCGGCTGCGTGGCGGCCACCTTCGGATCGGCCCAGCTGCGCGGCGGGGGCTCCGGCGCCGACGCCGTCGTGCCCTTCCTGATCGGTGTGGCGGTCCTCGTCGGCGGCTGGGGCGGCTGGGCGCTGCTGATGACCCGGCGCGTCCCGTCCCGGCTCCGCCGCCCCCTGCTCCTGGTGGCACGCGGCTGCGGTCCGGTCCTCGCGATGGCCGTCGCGGTGGGACTGCTCGGCCTGCAGGCGGTGCTGACGCTCGCGCTGTGGCGGGTGGAGGTCTTCGCGGCGCTGGCCTATCCGCTGTTCTGGGGCACGGTGATCACCTACTGGGTGAGCCGCTCCGCCCTCCAGCGCCGCGCCCCCAAGCCGTAGGAGCTGCCGGAACGGAGCCGGGACCCGTCCACGAGCCCCGGGCCCCGCTCCCCGCGCGGCCGATACGATGCAGCTGTATCGATCATCGACAGGGTGAGGAGCCCGGGCCATGGCCGGAGAGCCGCAGAGCGACTGCCTGTTCTGCAAGATCGCCGACGGGGAGGTGCCGGCGACGATCGTCCGCGAGACGGAGACCACCCTCGCCTTCCGCGACATCAACCCGCAGGCGCCCACGCACGTGCTCGTCATTCCGCGCGT
This sequence comes from Streptomyces sp. JL2001, assembly GCF_050917515.1. Classification (NCBI taxonomy): domain Bacteria; kingdom Bacillati; phylum Actinomycetota; class Actinomycetes; order Kitasatosporales; family Streptomycetaceae; genus Streptomyces; species Streptomyces sp. JL2001. Next base: position 5,211,215 of record NZ_CP169421.1, read on the forward strand.
CCACTACCCGGACGCCGCGTCCCTCGCCGCCGCCGCGCCGGCCATCGCCGCCGACATGCTGCGCGAGGCCGGGGAGATCGCCGCCCAGGAGAAGGTCGACGGCAGCGGCTTCCGGATCGTCTTCAACACCGGCTCCGGAGCCGGCCAGACGGTGTTCCACGCCCACGCGCACGTCCTCGGCGGCCGCGGCCTCAACTGGCCCCCCGGATAGGGAGCGCCTCGTCGATCCCGCCGGCCCCGGCCTGATCGACACGACACCCCCTCGGGCCCGGGCACCGTCCGGGCCCGCCCCCGCCCCGGAGAGAAAGCCCCGCCGTGTCCGTACGTGAACTCGTCGTGCTCGGGACCGCCAGCCAGGTCCCGACCCGGCACCGCAACCACAACGGCTACCTGCTGCGCTGGGACGGGCAGGGCGTTCTCTTCGACCCGGGCGAGGGCACCCAGCGGCAGATGCTGCGGGCCGGGGTCGCCGCCCACGACATCGACCGGATCTGTGTCACGCACTTCCACGGCGACCATTCGCTGGGCCTGGCGGGAGTGATCCAGCGGATCAACCTGGACCAGGTCCCGCACCCGGTCGCCGCGCACTTTCCGGCGAGCGGGCAGCGGTACTTCGACCGGCTGCGCCACGCCACCGCCTACCGCGAGACCGTGCCACTGACCGAGGTGCCCGTCCTGGCCGACGGCCCGCTCGCCGTCACGGAGGGGTACACCCTCGACGCGTACAAGCTCTCCCACCCCGTCGAGTCCTACGGCTACCGCCTCACCGAGCCCGACGGGCGCCGCCTGCTGCCGGCCCTCCTCGCCGAGCACGGCATCAAGGGACCGGACGTCGGACGGCTCCAGCGCGAGGGCGTCCTCGACGGCGTCACCCTCGACGAGGTCAGCGAGGTCCGTCGCGGCCAGCGCTTCGCCTTCGTCATGGACACCCGGCTCTGCGACGGCGTGCACACCCTCGCCGAGGGCGCCGACATGCTCGTCATCGAGTCGACCTTCCTCGACGAGGACGTCCGGCTCGCCACCGACCACGGGCACCTGACGGCCGGCCAGGCGGCCCGGGTCGCGCGCGAGGCGGGCGTACGGCACCTCGTCCTCACCCACTTCTCGCAGCGCTACAACGATCCGGCCGACTTCGAACGCCAGGCCCGCGCGGCCGGGTTCGAGGGAGAGCTGAGCATCGCCCAGGACCTGATGAGGGTCCCCCTCCCCAAGAGATAGACGAAACACCCATGCACCTCCCCCTCCCCAAGGCCGAACTCCACCTCCACATCGAGGGCACCCTCGAACCGGAGCTGGCCTTCGCGCTCGCCGCCCGCAACGGCGTGACGCTGCCCTACGCCGACACCGAGGAGCTGCGCAAGGCGTACCTCTTCAGCGACCTGCAGTCCTTCCTCGACCTGTACTACGAGCTGATGGCCGTGCTGCACACGGCCGACGACTTCGCCGAACTCGCCGACGCCTACCTGGCGCGGGCCGCCGCCCAGGGCGTGCGGCACGCGGAGATCTTCTTCGACCCGCAGGCGCACACGGCGCGCGGCGTGCCGATCGGCACCGTGATCGAGGGCCTCTCCAGGGCGCTGGACGGAGCCGAGGAGCGGCACGGCGTGTCCACCCGGCTGATCATGTGCTTCCTGCGGGACGAGTCCGCCGAGTCGGCGATGGAGACGCTGGAGGCGGCGAAGCCGTACCTGCACCGGATCACGGGCGTCGGCCTGGACTCGGCGGAGGTCGGCCACCCGCCGTCGAAGTTCCGCGAGGTGTACGCGGCCGCCGAGGCACTCGGCCTGCGCAAGGTCGCCCACGCCGGCGAGGAGGGCCCGCCGGCCTACATCCGCGAGGCGCTGGACGTCCTGGGCGTGGAGCGCGTCGACCACGGCCTGCGGTCGATGGAGGACCCGGAGCTCGTGGAGCGGCTCGTCCGCGAGCGGGTGCCGCTGACGCTCTGCCCGCTGTCGAACGTACGGCTGCGCGCGATCGACGTCCTGGAGGACCACCCGCTCGCCGCGATGATGGACGCCGGGCTGATGGTGACCGTGAACTCCGACGACCCGGCGTACTTCGGCGGGTACGTGGGCGACACCTTCGACGCGGTCCGCGGGGCGCTCGGCCTGGACCGCGACAGCCTGCGGACGCTGGCCCGCAACTCCTTCGAGGCGTCCTTCCTGGACGACGACGAGGAGCGCCGGGCGCGCTACCTCGCCGAGGTCGAGGCGTACGAGTTCGACGCAGGGTGATCCGCGCCCGCCGGGGGACCGGGGGTCAGCCCCGGTCGCTCGGGCGGGCGAGCCGGAACGAGCGCTGGGCGGGCCGGCGGCGGCCCGCCGGGACCGGGATCGCGGCGACCTCCTGCTCCGGCGCTCCCATCTGCGGGACCAAGGCCGTGGCCGCCGCGCTCGTCGTACCGGCGACCACCGCGGCCGGTGCGCCGCCGCGCCGCCGCACCGAGCCCGGGACCAGCGGGCGGCCCGAGGTGTGCAGGGCGACCGCCGTCATCGGGACGGCGACCAGCAGGAGCAGCACGCACAGCACCAGTCCCATGCCCGGGTATCCGGCCCGCTCGGACAGGACGCTGCCGGTCACCGGGCCGCAGGCCACACCGAGCGAGGAGGCCGAGCCGACCAGGACCGCCCAGCGTCCCCGCGGGTCCAGCGAGGCCGCCAGGCCCAGCAGGTAGGACAGGACGACCGGGTAGAAGACGTTCCAGAGGATCTCGCCGGTCGCGAAGGACGTCAGGCCGTCGGCGGCGGAGCTGACCAGCACGCAGCAGGCGATGAGCGCCGTTCCGGCGCCGATCGGCACGGCCCGGCCGAGCCGGGAGCCCAGCGCGCCCGCCGCGGTGACGCCGGCCAGGCCGGCCCCCAGGGCGACGGCGAAGACGGCGCCGACGGTGACCTCGCCGAGCCCGGCCTGGGTCAGTCCGATCCGCCCGCTCACGCCCCACAGCGCGTTCTGCGCCAGGGACCAGAAGAGGATCGCGGCGGCGAGGACCGCCCCGGAGCGCCGGTGCGGGAGCGGTGACGACGGGGCGGCGGAGGGGGCTCCGACGGGACCCGCGGCCGCCCGGCCCGTCGCGCCCGGCAGGAGGGCCGTCAACGGCCACACCAGGGCCGCGGTCAGGGCGATCGCCGCGAACGGCAGCGCGTGGCCGCCGCCCAGGTGCGGCAGGGTCAGGTAGAGGGCTCCCGCGGTCGCCGAGACCGAGAGGAGGCCGAGGGTCGAGGCGCGGTGCGGATCGCGCTGGGCGGCGAAGCCGGCCGCGGCCACCGCCGTCGCCGTGCCCGAGCCGAAGCCGCCGGCGACGGCCCCGCCCACCACCAGCGGAGCCGTGCCGGCGAGGGCCGCCGTGCCGTAGCCGACGCACATGGCCAGCAGGCCGCCCCGGGCCGCCCGGCGCGGCCCGATCCGCTCCACGCGGGAGGCGAGCGTGAATCCCGCCGAGGCGGAGGCCAGCAGGAGCACCGAACCCACCAGGCCCGCCCGGGCCGGGGTGAGACCCAGTCCCGCGGAGAGGCGGCCGACGACGGTCGGCAGGAGGTACGGGGCGAGGTAACCGGCGGTGAACAGGGCGACGAGTGGCCCCAGGGCACGCGGGCGCGACGACATGGGCGTTCCAGGCGACAAGGACGGGCGGGGGTCCCACCACGCCGGATGCGGCGCGGGGAGGGGGAGGTGGGGCGCCCGGTGTTGCACGGGATCGCGGGGACATTCGTATCAAGCGGACGAGGGCCGGGAGAAGGTACTGTGCCCCGATTCGGACAGTGATCCGGGTCACTTTGCGTTTGGGGTCGGAGGCGACGGGTAATGGCGTGCTCCCGCAGGCGGCGCCACCTCCGTCACGGGGCCCCCATCGGGCACACTGGGCTGAACCGCACCACGACCGGGGAGCCTGCCGTGACCACACCAGAGGGAGACCAGCAACACGAGGCCGGAGTCGACCCGTTGGTGTGCCTGCGGGAGCCGACCGACCCCGACTGCGACGTCTTCCTCACCGGCACGGTCTTCCTCGACATCATCTTCACCGGCCTCGACAGCGCGCCCGTCCGCGGCACCGAGTCCTGGGCCCGCGGCATGGGCTCCAGCCCCGGCGGGGTGGCCAACATGGCCACCGCGCTCGCCCGCCTCGGCCTGCGCACCTCCCTCGCCGCCGCCTTCGGCGACGACCACTACGGGGAGTACTGCTGGGACGCCCTGGAGCAGGGCGAGGGCATCGACCTGTCCCTCTCGCGGACGGTGCCCGGCTGGCACTCCCCGGTCACCGTCTCCATGGCCTACGAGGGCGAGCGCACGATGGTCTCGCACGGCCACGAGGCCCCGCCGCTGGACGGGGCCCTGCCCGCCTACCCGCCCCACGCGCGCGCCGCGGTCGCCTCCCTGGTGCCCGGCCGCGAGGATGGCTGGGTGGCCCAGGCCGCCCGGGGCGGGGCCACGGTCTTCGCCGACGTCGGCTGGGACGACACCGGCCGCTGGGACCTGGCCGGACTCCCCGACCTGGAGCATTGCGAGGCCTTCCTGCCCAACGCGCAGGAGGCCATGCGGTACACCCGCACCGACTGCCCGCGCGCCGCGGCCCGCGCACTGGCGGACAAGGTCCGCTACGCCGTGGTCACCCTCGGTGCCGAAGGCGCCTACGCCGTCGACGGGGCCACCGGCGAGACCGCGGAGGTCCCCGCCATCCAGGTCTCCGCCCTCGACCCCACCGGGGCCGGTGACGTCTTCGTCGCCGGCTTCGTCACCGGCACGCTCGCGGACTGGCCGCTCGCCGACCGCCTGGCCTTCGCCGGCCTGACCGCCGCCCTGTCGGTGCAGGAGTTCGGCGGCTCGCTCTCCGCCCCCACCTGGGGCGAGATCGCCGCCTGGTGGCAGCACGTCCAGGGCCACGCCCACCAGGACCCCGCGGCCCTGAGCAGCCGCTACGCCTTCCTGGAGCGCCTCCTCCCGGCTCCCACCCGCCCCTGGCCGCTGCGGCGCGCGGTGCCGACCATCGGCTTCCGGCGGAGCGCCTGAGCCGGTAAAAGGCTTCGGTCTTGTCGGCGCCAAGTCGTAGGCTTGGTATCCGAGAGGTTGTCGAGCAGCGAGAACCCTTCAACGGGAGGTATGCGCAGGCCACAGTGCCGGCCCATGACTCAGACACCCACAGCCCGCAATGGCGAGACGGGCGAGACCCGCGCCCACTTCACCGTCCCCGCCAAGCACCCGATGGTGACGGTCCTCGGCTCCGGTGACGCGCTGCTCCGTGTGATCGAGAAGGCGTTCCCGGAAGCCGACATCCATGTCCGGGGCAACCAGGTCAGCGCGGTGGGCGAGGCGGCGGAAGTCGCTCTCATCCAGCGCCTGTTCGACGAGATGATGCTGGTGCTCCGCACCGGGCAGCCGATGACGGAGGACGCAGTGGAACGCTCGATCGCCATGCTCAGGGCGAGCGAGAACGGCAAGGGGGAGGAAGGCCAGGAGACCCCGGCCGAGGTGCTCACGCAGAACATCCTCTCCAGCCGCGGCCGGACCATCCGCCCCAAGACCCTGAACCAGAAGCGGTACGTCGACGCGATCGACAAGCACACGATCGTCTTCGGCATCGGCCCCGCCGGCACCGGCAAGACGTACCTGGCCATGGCCAAGGCGGTCCAGGCCCTGCAGTCCAAGCAGGTCACCCGGATCATCCTGACCCGGCCGGCCGTCGAGGCGGGCGAGCGGCTCGGCTTCCTGCCCGGCACGCTCTACGAGAAGATCGACCCGTACCTGCGGCCGCTCTACGACGCGCTGCACGACATGCTCGACCCCGACTCGATCCCGAAGCTGATGGCCTCGGGCACGATCGAGGTCGCGCCGCTGGCGTACATGCGAGGCCGGACGCTCAACGACGCGTTCATCATCCTCGACGAGGCGCAGAACACGAACCCCGAGCAGATGAAGATGTTCCTCACCCGCCTCGGCTTCGACTCGAAGATCGTCATCACCGGTGACATCACCCAGGTCGACCTGCCGGGCGGCACGAAGAGCGGTCTGCGCCAGGTCCGCGACATCCTGGACGGCGTCCAGGACGTCCACTTCTCGATGCTCACGTCGCAGGATGTCGTCCGGCACAAGCTCGTCGGCCGTATCGTCGACGCGTACGAGTTGTACGACAGCCGCAACGGGAAGTAGCACACGAGCACCATGTCGATCGACGTCAACAACGAGTCCGGTACCGAGGTCGACGAGCAGGCGATCCTCGACATCGCCCGCTACGCGCTCGCGCGGATGCGCATCCACCCCCTCTCCGAGCTCTCGGTGATCGTCGTGGACACGGAGGCGATGGAGCAGCTCCACATCCAGTGGATGGACCTGCCCGGTCCCACGGACGTCATGTCCTTCCCGATGGACGAGCTGCGCCCGCCGACGAAGGACGACGAGGAGCCCCCGCAGGGGCTCCTCGGGGACATCGTGCTCTGCCCCGAGGTCGCCACCCAGCAGGGCAAGGACGCCCCGACGCAGCACTCCATGGACGAGGAGCTCCAGCTCCTCACCGTCCACGGAGTGCTGCACCTGCTGGGCTACGACCACGAGGAGCCCGACGAGAAGGCCGAGATGTTCGGCCTCCAGGCGGCGATCGTCGACGGCTGGCGTGCGGACAAGGGCCTGACCGGCCCGTCCCCCGCGCCGACCGTCTCCTGAGCCCCCGATGGACGCCTCGCTGATCCTCGGTGCGGTCGCCCTGGTCGTCGTCGCCTGGCTCGCCGCCTGCGCCGAGGCCGGTCTCGCCCGCGTCTCCACCTTCCGGGCGGCCGAGGCCGTGCGTTCGGGGCGGCGCGGCGCCGAGAAGCTGGCCCAGGTCGCCGCCGACCCCACCCGCTATCTCAACGTGGCGCTGCTCGTCCGCGTCTCCTGCGAGATGGCGGCGGGGGTCCTCGTCACGTACGCCTGCCTGGAGGCGTTCCCCGAGACCTGGGAGGCACTGCTCGTCGCCATCGTCGTGATGGTGCTCGTCAGTTATGTCGCCGTCGGCGTCTCGCCGCGCACCATCGGCCGCCAGCACCCGCTGAACACGGCGACCGCCGCCGCGTACGTGCTGCTGCCGCTCGCCCGGATCATGGGCCCGATCCCGCAGCTCCTCATCCTCATCGGCAACGCGCTGACGCCCGGCAAGGGCTTCCGCAAGGGCCCGTTCGCCTCCGAGGCCGAGCTGCGCGCCATGGTCGACCTGGCCGAGCAGGAGTCGCTGATCGAGGACGAGGAGCGCCGGATGGTGCACTCCGTCTTCGAGCTCGGCGACACCCTGGTGCGGGAGGTCATGGTGCCCCGCACCGACCTCGTCTGCATCGAGCGGTACAAGACCATCCGCCAGGCCCTCACGCTGGCCCTGCGCTCCGGTTTCTCCCGGATCCCGGTCACCGGCGAGAACGAGGACGACATCGTCGGCATCGTGTACCTGAAGGACCTGGCCCGCAAGACGCACATCAACCGGGAGTCCGAGGCCGACCTGGTCTCCACCGCGATGCGCTCGGCGGCGTTCGTCCCGGACACCAAGAACGCCGGGGACCTCCTGCGCGAGATGCAGCAGGAGCGCAACCACGTCGCGGTCGTCATCGACGAGTACGGCGGCACGGCGGGGATCGTCACCATCGAGGACATCCTGGAGGAGATCGTCGGTGAGATCACCGACGAGTACGACCGCGAACTCCCCCCGGTCCAGGACCTGGGCGAGGACCGCCACCGGGTCACCGCCCGCCTCGACATCGGGGACCTCGGCGAGCTCTACGGGCTGGGCCCGGACGAGTACGACGACGAGGACGTCGAGACCGTCGGCGGCCTGCTGGCCAAGGCGCTGGGCCGGGTGCCCATCGCCGGCGCCACCTCCGTGGTGGAGCTGCCGGACGGACGATCGCTGCGCCTGACGGCCGAGTCCCCGGCGGGCCGGCGCAACAAGATCGTGACGGTCCTGGTGGAGCCGGAGCGAGTACCGGAGGAGGAAGCGGAATGACGCCGGAACAGCTGCGGGCCTTCTGCCTGGACTTCAACGACGCGACGGAGGAGTTCCCGTTCACCCCGGAGACCTCCGTCTTCAAGGTCGCCGGGAAGATGTTCGCGCTGTCCGCGCTGGACGCGGAGCCGCTGCGGGTCAACCTCAAGTGCGACCCGGAGGAGGCGGTACGGCTCCGTGAGGAGCACCCGGCCATCGCCCCCGGCTACCACATGAACAAGCGCCACTGGAACACGGTGACCGTCGGCGAACTCCCGGACCGGATGGTCCGGGAGCTCGTCGAGGACTCGTACGACCTGGTGGTCGCCGGCCTCCCGCGCGCGGTCCGACTCCGCCTCGACCGGGCGTAGTTCACGCCCTGCGGCCGCGCAGCCCGACCGCCACCAGCAGGGCGGCCCCCACCACGACGGCCGCGTCCACGGCCAGCACCGTCCGGACCCCGCCGAAGAGGTCGCCGCCCGTCGTGGCCAGGACGCCCAGCAGCGGGATGCCGACGGTGATCCCGACCTGCTGCGTCGTGGTGACCAGCCCGGTCGCCAGACCCTGCTCCTCGTCCGGGACGCCGGAGGTGACGGTCAGTCCGTACGAGATGATCGCGACGAGGTGGCACATGCTCGCCAGCGAGACGGCGACCGTCGCCAGCAGCGCACCCGACTCCCTGCCCAGGCCCAGCAGCAGCGCGACGAACGCGCCCTGGCCCGACAGGGAGCCGACCAGGGCGCGACGCGGGCCGAAGCGCCCGATCAGCCTCGGCGCCAGCGTCCCGGCGAGGACCGAGAACAGCCCCTGCACACCGAAGACCACGCCGGTGCCGAAGGCGGACAGCCCGAGGGTGTCCTGCAGGTAGAGGGTCAGGACGAAGATGACCGTCGACATCATCGAGAAGGTCACCAGTCCGCCCAGGTTGCCGAAGGCCACGGTCCGGCGCCGCAGCATCGGCAGCGAGACCAGCGGTGCGGCGTGCCGTGACTCGACGACCACGAACGCGCCGAGCAGCAGCACCCCGGACACCAGAGTGACCAGCACGTCGGCGCCGCCGAAACCGCGCTCCGCCGCCGTGGACAGGGCGTAGATCAGGGCGAGCAGGCCGCCGGTCACCGTCACGGCCCCGGGCACGTCGAGCCGCGGCCGGTCCGGAGTGCGCGACTCGGGCAGCAGCCCCGGCGCCAGCGGCAGCACGACCAGCGTGAAGGCGGTCAGCAGACCCATCGTCGAGCGCCAGCCCAGCGTGTCCGTCATGACACCGCCCAGCAGCATGCCGATCGTGAAGCCGAGCGAGAGCAGGGTGCCCGAGATGCCGAGCGCCCGGTCCCGCTGCGGGCCTTCGGGGAAGGTGGTGGTCAGCAGGGACATGCCGGTCGGCACGATGGCCGCCGCGCCGAGTCCCTGCAGGGCGCGGGCCGCGAGGAACGACGTGGGGTCCCAGGCGAAGGTGGCGAGCAGGGAGGCCGCGCCGAAGAGCGCGAGACCGGCGAGGAAGACCTTCCTGCGGCCGTACAGGTCTCCGGTCCGGCCGAAGAGCAGCAGGAAGCCGCCGGACGGGAGCGCGAAGGCCGTCACCGCCCACTGCAGCGCCGACCGGTCGAGACCGAGGTCCGCGCCGAGGACCGGCAGCGCGACGTTCAGCACGGAGAAGTCGAGCGCCACCATGAACTGGGCCGCGCACAGCACGAAGAGGATGAGCCGGGAGCGGGAGGTCAGGGGCGGGGCGGGTGCGGGGGGAGCGGATGCGGTCGTGGTGTCGGTTGCCATGACCACCACACTCGGCGCACGGGAACAACCGTGGGGAGCGGGAACTTATCCTGTTGGTGGTACCACCAGGCAGCCCAGGGGGAGGACGCACGTGGTCACTGCGGTCGAGGGCGAAGCCGCCAAGACGCGCCGACTCGCCGAACTGCGCGAGTTCCTGATGAGCCGTCGGGCCCGGGTCACGCCGGCCGAGGCCGGGCTGCCCGACGGCGGCGCCCGTCGCCGCACCCCGGGTCTGCGCCGCGAGGAGGTCGCCGTCCTCGCGGGCGTCGGGGTCTCCTGGTACCAGTGGCTGGAGCAGGGCCGGGACATCACCGTCTCGCCGCAGGTCCTGGACTCCGTCGCCCGGGTGCTGCGGCTCAGCCCCGCCGAGCGCCGCCACCTGTACGTCCTCGCGGGGCTCAACCCGCCCGCCCCGGAGGTCGATCCGCGGGCCCGCGACATGTGCGCGGGGCTCCAGCGGCTCATCGACGCGTGGATGCCGTTCCCGGCGCACATCATCGACGCGTACTGGAACACGGTGATGTACAACGACTCGGCCGCGATCGTCCTCGGGATGCGTCCGGAGATCTCCCAGAACTGCCTCATCGCCTTCTTCACCGACCCCCTCTACCGCTCCCGGGCGGGTGGCTGGGACCAGCTGGCCCCGCAGGTCGTCGCGCAGTTCCGGGCCGCGTGCTCGGAGTGCCCGGACGACGAGGGGTTCGGGGCGGTGGTCGAGGAGGCGAAGGAGGCGAGCGCGGAGTTCGCCGCGCTGTGGGAGCGGCGGGACATCATGCCCGGCGGCCAGATCCGCAAGGAGCTGGAGCATCCGCTGGTCGGCTCGCTGATCCTCGAGTCCACCCAGCTCAGGGTCCCGGCCCGGCCCGACCTGTCGATCGTGATGCACACGCCCCTGCCGGAGGCGGACACCGCGGCGAAGCTGGAGTGGCTGGTCTCGCCGGAGGGCCGCCGCGGGGCGATGTTCCCGGTCGCGGGCTGACGGCGAGGCCGGGTCGCCGGAGGGTCGGCAGGGCGTCGCCGCCCGGTCCCGGTGATGTCACCGGTGCCGTATATCCTCCTGCCGTTCCGCCGTCCCCACGCGACGGCGGGCGCTCCCGATCCCGTCACCTCACGTCCTGAAGAGGTTCCTTCAGCATGCGCACGCCCATACGTCACGGCCTGGTCGCCGTGCTCGCCGTCTCGGCGCTCTCCCTCACCGCCGCCTGCGGCGGCTCCTCCGACGGCGACGCCGCGCAGGGCGCCGACAAGCCCGCCACCGCGACGACCGCCGCCGAGCCGACCTCGGCCGCGCCCGCCGTGCCCCTGACGGCCGACGCGATGAAGGCCGCGGTGCTGGAGGCGAAGGACCTGCCGTCCGGTTGGAAGGCCGGCAAGGCCGGGTCGGATCAGGCCACCTACAAGACGGACAAGCCGGCGTGCGAACCGCTCACGACCTTGCTCGCGAACAAGGTCGCCGGCGCCACGACCGGCGCCTCGGCCCACTTCGAGCGCGGGAACGGCGACTCCACGCTCGACCAGCAGGTCCTGACCTTCCCGGGCACCGGCGCAGCCGACCACGTGAAGGCGATCGGCACCGCGCTGGACACCTGCACCGGCTTCACCGGGGAGATGGAGGGAATGAAGATGAAGATCACCCTGCAGAAGCTCACCGCTCCCCAGGGCGCCGAGCAGGTGCAGGCCTTCCGCATGAAGCTGAACATCGCCGAGTACGACATCACGGCCGAGTCCAACGTGCTCGTCGCGGCCCAGGGCACCGGCCTGACCCGGTTCGCGCACGTCCCTGCCAACGCCTCCGGCCACAAGGACTTCGACGGCGTGGCCAAGGTCGTCGTCGAGAAGTTCGCCAAGGCCGCGCAGGGCTGAACGCAGCCCCGACCTATGCTCATGGCATGACACTCAGCAGCGACCACGGCGACCTCGGCGCCGAGGACCTCAAGATCATCACGCTGGCGCGCAGCGCCCGCGCCCGCAACGGTGTGCCCGAGGGCGCGGCGGTGCGCGACGAGACCGGCCGCACGTACGTGGCGGGCACCGTGGCCCTGGAGTCGCTCCGGCTCAGCGCGCTGCAGACCGCGGTCGCGATGGCCGTGGCCAGTGGCGCCCGGTCCCTGGAGGCCGCGGCCGTCGTCTCGACCGCCGACGCCGCCTCGGACGCCGACCGCGCGGCGGTCCGCGACCTCGGCGGCCCGGAGACCCCGGTGCTGCTCGCCGGCCCCGACGGGCAGCTGCGCGCGGCGGTCACGGCCGGCTGAGAGACGGAACGGCATCGAAGGGGGGCCCGGCGAGGACGCCGGCCCCCCTTCCTCGTCGCCCCGGTCCGCGCCTCCGCGAGGAACCGGCGGAGATTCTCTTGCCATCCCCGGTCCGGTGCGCGTCAATGGCAGCGGTTCGTCCGACGGGCCGTCAGATCCACGCCTCACGCAGCGTCCGCACCCCTGCGTGCCTCACCGGAAGGGGTACGACCCATGGGAGGCGTCACCTCGGGAACCGGCGCGGCCCTCGCCGCGACCGGAACCGCCACCCTCAGGGCCGCGCGGAGCGGTCCCGCGGCCGCCCTCGCCGTCGCCGCCGGGACGGCGGCCCGGTGACCGCCCCGGCCGGCGCCGGCCTCTCGCGGCCCCCCGCCGCCCCGTAGGCCCCCCGAGTGCTCTTCGCGTGACCGTCCGGCGTCGCCCCAGGCGACGCCGGTATCCGTGCTGACCTGGGCGAACGCGCTCCCATGAGGTGATCTTGACAGTATCTGATGGGTCATCAGTCGATGGATTTCGACGGCATTGACTTCTTCTGGCGAGCAGCCGTCAATGGCGCCCTCTCATCCCTCAGGAGGGGCACACATGGCACTGTTCCGAACCCCACCGCGAAGACGGCGTCTGACCGCCGCCCTCGGTGTCGCCGCGCTCGCGGTCGCCACCGGCGGCGCCCTGGCCGGCCCGGCCGGCGCGGCCACGACCGCCTCCCAGGCGGTGGACTTCCCCACGCACTGCGTGCCGCCGCCGATCGCGGGCATCCCGCCGATCGACGGCACCACGACGGCCCAGATCACCGTGGACAAGCCCACCCCGAAGGTCGGCGAGACGGTCACCGTCACCTACAAGGTCACCAAGCCGGCCGCCTCCAACCCGGTCGACCTGGCGCTGCCGGCCGACATCATGACCCCGAGCGGCAAGGTCGTCCTCGGCGGCGCCCAGTCCGGCGCGGTCACCGTCACCGGGCCCAAGAAGAACGACCCGGTCCCCGGCAAGGGCGCCTTCCCGCCGTTCTCGATGACCGGCACGTTCACGGTCACGTCGCCCGGCGCGATCACCCTGTCGCCGGGCGACTACAACATCCACACCAGCTACCTCATGGAGCTGGACACCCCCTGTACGGTCACCAACCCGCCCGCACCGGTCTCCGAGACGGTCACGGCGAGCCCGCAGCCGGGGGCGAACGAGCGGAACATCTCGCTCGGCACGGCCTCCGGCGCACCCGGCGTCCGGGTCACCGTCACCGGCGCCAAGTTCACCCCGCTCGCCGAGGTCACCGTCGTCGGCCGGTCCGGAGCGGCGGAGACCGCCGACCGGATGACCGTGACGACCGACAGCGAGGGCGGGTTCGCCGCCCGGCTGATGGTCAACGACAAGGCGACCACGGGCGTCGTGGCGTACGAGGGCACGGCCTGGGACCCGGACAAGGGCGCCGGACCGGTCGCGTACACCGTCGTCGACGACACCCCGCAGCCGCCGAACAGCCAGAAGCTCAGCACGGCCGTGAAGGCGGGCGCGCTGTCGATGACCCAGGCCGGCGACGCCGTGCAGCTGTCGTCCGTCGACTTCGGTCAGGGCGGCGCCGTGACCGGCGACCTGAAGACGGTGACGGTGAAGGACTTCCGCGGCGGCCCCGCGGGCTGGTCCCTGACCGGCAAGGTCACCGACTTCACCGGCGCGGGCGGCTCCATCGGCGCGGGCGGGCTCAGCTGGACGCCGTCCTGCACCACCAAAGCGGGCAGCCCCAGCACCTGCGTACCCGGCTCGGCCGGAACGGTGGGCAGCGGCGGGGCCACCCTCGCCACGACCCCGAACGGCACGGTCACCGGCGGCGAGTTCACCGTCGACGCGAAGGTCTCCCTCGACGTGCCGGCGTTCACCGCCCCCGGTACGTACGCGGGTGTCCTGACCCTGACCCTGAGCTGACGCCCACCCGGTAGGAACCGGGCCACATCCCACAACAGAACGGCGGGCCGGGCGCGCACCCGGTCGGCCCGCCCCGACCCCAGGGATCCCGCACCGTGCGCAAGCTCCGCGTCCTCGTCCTCGCCGCCGCCCTGCTGCTGCTCGGCGCGCCCTCCGCCGACGCCGCCGACAACGGGGAGTGGGCCGTCTACCCGGCCGCCTCCGAGCTCGGCAGCCGTCCCTACTTCTACCTGTCCGCCGATCCCGGCACGACCGTGACCGACCAGGTCACCGTCGCCAACAAGACCGGCGCGCCCCTCACCTTCCTGGTCTACGGAGCCGATGCCTACAACACCGAGCGGGACGGCGGCTTCGCCGTCCGCAGCCGCCAGGAGAAGCAGACCGGCGCCGGGGCATGGATCACTCCGGAGCGCACCCGCGTCACCGTCCCCGCCCGCTCCGTCGTGACCGTCCCCTACACCCTCGCCGTCCCCGCCGACGCCGAGCCGGGCGACCATCCCGGTGCCGTCGTCGCCCTCGACGAGCGGGTCGCCGCCGGCGGCGCCGGGGCGGTCGCCGTCGGTGTGCAGCGCGCCGTCGGGGCCCGGGTCTACCTCCGGGTCAACGGTCCGACCATGCCCGCACTCGCCGTCGAGGACGTGACCCTCGACCAGGACAGGCCCCTCGTGCCCGGTGCCGGCGAGAGCAGCGCCCTCATCTCGTACACGCTGCACAACCGCGGGAACGTCACCCTCAACCCCCGCGTCGCCCTCCGGGCGGAGGGCCTCTTCGGCCGCACCCTCCTCGAGCGCGCGTCGGCGGGGGTCCCGTCCGAGCTGCTGCCCCGCCAGAAGATCCGCCTCACCGAGCGCTGGGCGGGATCGCCGCAGTTCGACCGGGGGGAGGTGACCCTGACGGCGACGGCCACCGACGTGCGGGAATCCGGCCGCGTGTCGTTCCTCGCCGTGCCGTGGGCCGCCGCCGGGCTCGTCGTACTCGGCGCCGCGGCGGGCCTGACGGGCCTCCGGGTACGGCGGCGCAGGGCGGCCGCCGGGCCCCGATGACCCCTCTGGGTACGTGAGGCCGCCGCGCATCGGGGAGAATGGCCCCCATGAGCGCTCGCAACCAAGAATCCGAAGCCGTCCACCGGGCCGGTTTCGCCTGCTTCGTCGGCCGTCCCAACGCCGGCAAGTCCACCCTCACGAACGCTCTGGTCGGCCAGAAGGTGGCGATCACCTCCAACCGGCCGCAGACCACCCGGCACACCGTCCGCGGCATCGTGCACCGCCCGGACGCGCAGCTGATCCTGGTCGACACGCCCGGCCTCCACAAGCCGCGGACCCTCCTCGGCGAGCGGCTGAACGACATCGTGCGCACGACGTGGGCCGAGGTCGACGTGATCGGCTTCTGCCTGCCCGCCGACCAGAAGCTCGGCCCCGGCGACCGCTTCATCGCCAAGGAGCTCGCCGGGATCAAGAAGACCCCGAAGGTCGCGATCGTCACCAAGACCGACCTGGTGGACTCCAAGACGCTCGCCGAGCAGCTCATCGCCATCGACCAGCTCGGCAAGGAGCTGGGCTTCGAGTGGCAGCAGATCGTCCCGGTCTCCGCCCTCGGCAACAAGCAGGTCGACCTCGTCGCCGACCTGCTGATCCCGCTGCTGCCGGAGTCCCCGCCGCTCTACCCCGAAGGCGACCTGACGGACGAGCCGGAGCAGGTGATGGTGGCCGAGCTGATCCGCGAGGCGGCGCTGGAGGGCGTCCGCGACGAGCTGCCGCACTCGATCGCGGTGGTCGTCGAGGAGATGATCCCGCGCGAGGACCGTCCCGCGGACAAGCCGCTGCTCGACATCCACGCCAACGTCTACATCGAGCGCCCCAGCCAGAAGGGCATCATCATCGGCCCGAAGGGCAGCCGCCTCAAGGAGGTCGGCATGAAGTCCCGCAAGCACATCGAGGCGCTCCTGGGCACTCCGGTCTTCCTCGACCTGCACGTCAAGGTCGCGAAGGACTGGCAGCGGGACCCCAAGCAGCTGCGGAAGCTGGGTTTCTAGGGGGCCGGCGTACGGATCGGCCCGCGTCCGGCCCCGACGGGCCGGAAGCGGGTCAGGCGCCCTCCTTGAGGACGCGCGCGATCAGGGACCGCTGGGCCTCCGTCAGCCGGGGGTCGCCGCAGCGGACCGTCCGGTCGTCCACCGTGATCTCGTACCGGAAGCCGTCCGGCACCCCCCGGCCGTCACCGTCGCCCTGTTCCAGGACCGTGACCGCCAGGGTGTGCCACTCCGCCGCGTCCGGCAGGGCCGAGGTGTCCACCTCGGCCGACCGCTCGATGCCCGCGAAACCGCCGGTGCGCCGCACTCGAATCCGCATGGGCCCTGTCTACCAGCCGGCGGCTCAGTCCGTCGGGACACCGACGGCCGACCAGGCCTTCAGCACGGCCTGGATCTCCTCCCCGTCGCCGTACCGCGCCCGCGCCGCGGTCACCGTCGCGGCGGCGAACTCGGCGAAGCGGGTCTCGGGGGTGAGGCCGCCGCCGGTCATCACGTCGTACCAGATCTGCCCGGCCCGCTCCCAGGCCCTGCCGCCCAGCTCGGTCGCGACCAGGTAGAAGGCGTGGTTGGGGATGCCGGAGTTGATGTGCACCCCGCCGTTGTCGCGGCTGGTGCGGACGTAGTCGTCCATGTGCCCCGGCTGCGGGTCCTTGCCGAGGACGTCGTCGTCGTAGGCCGTGCCCGGCGCCTTCATCGAGCGCAGCGCCGTCCCCTCGACGTTCGGGTGGAACAGTCCCTCGCCGATCAGCCAGTCGGCCTCCCCGGCGCTGTGGCCCAGCGTGTACTGCTTCACCAGCGAGCCGAAGACGTCCGAGACGGACTCGTTGAGCGCGCCGGACTGGCTGAAGTACTCCAGGTTCGCGGTGTACTGCGTGAAGCCGTGGGCCAGCTCGTGGCCGATGACGTCGACCGGGAGGGTGAAGTCCAGGAAGATCTCGTCGTCGCCGTCCCCGAACACCATCTGCTCGCCGTTCCAGAAGGCGTTGCCGTAGTTCCGGTCGTAGTGGACGGTCGCGAGGAGCGGGAGGCCCGCGCCGTCGATCGAGTCGCGGCCGAAGCCCTTCAGGAAGAGGTCGAAGGTGGCGCCGAGCCCGGCGTAGGCCCGGTTCACGGTGGCGTCGGCGGTCGCCTCCTGCCCCTCGGCCCGGACCTCGGTGCCCGGCAGGTCGGTGCCGTGTCCCGCGTCGTACACGGTGCGCCGGGGGCGGGCGGGCTCCGTGGGTCCCGGGCCCGTCGCGGTGGCGGCGGGCGGCAGCACGCGGGCCGTGCGGGCCGCCGCGTCGGCGACGAGGGTCCGCCGGGCGGCCGCCGCGACCGCCGGGTTCCCGGACCGGGCCAGGTGCTCCAGGAGGTGCGGGGGCACGATCGTGCAGAAGACGGGGTGGTGGGCGTGACGGCACGCGTGGGAGGTCATGCCGAAAATGTGGCACTGAGTCACGCCGCTGTCACTAGCGGCGACCATGATCCGCGAAATGGAGTGATCCGTCACTCTTCGTCCTTGACGCGCCGGCCGTCCCGCATACTGGAACGGGACGTCCGGATCCACCGTCCCTGAGCTAGGCTGCGGCACATCATGCGTTTCGGGCTGCTTCTCCTTAGCTGCCGCGGCGAGGGCCTGTAGTCGTAGGCCGACCCCCTCCCCGCGGGACCTGGTGTTGCGTTCGACAGTCGGCCGTCCCTCCCGTTGGACCCGAGGAGCCCTACGCGATGTCCCAGCCTGTCGGCCGCCCCACGCCCATCACGAACGCCACCCAGATGCAGAAGCCGTCCGGGATGCCGATCCACAAGTACGGCCGCTACGAGGCCGTTCACATCCCCGACCGCACCTGGCCCGAGCAGCGGATCACCAAGGCCCCCCGCTGGCTGTCCACGGATCTGCGCGACGGCAACCAGGCGCTGATCGACCCGATGTCGCCCGCCCGCAAGCGCGAGATGTTCGACCTGCTGGTGCGCATGGGCTACAAGGAGATCGAGGTCGGCTTCCCGTCCTCCGGCGACACCGACTTCAACTTCGTACGGTCGATCATCGAAGAGGGCGCGATCCCGGACGACGTCACCATCTCCGTCCTGACCCAGGCCCGCGAGGACCTGATCGAGCGGACCGTGGAGTCCCTGGTCGGCGCCAAGCGCGCCACCGTGCACCTGTACAACGCCACCGCGCCCACCTTCCGCCGGGTCGTCTTCCGCGGCTCGAAGGAGGACATCAAGCAGATCGCCGTCGACGGCACGCGGCTGGTCATGGAGTACGCCGACAAGCTGCTGGGCGACGACACGGTCTTCG
This sequence comes from Streptomyces sp. JL2001, assembly GCF_050917515.1. Taxonomy (NCBI): domain Bacteria; kingdom Bacillati; phylum Actinomycetota; class Actinomycetes; order Kitasatosporales; family Streptomycetaceae; genus Streptomyces; species Streptomyces sp. JL2001. Next base: position 5,229,406 of record NZ_CP169421.1, read on the forward strand.
GCTACCAGTACAGCCCCGAGATCTTCACCGACACCGAGCTGGACTTCGCCCTGGAGGTCTGCGAGGCGGTCTGTGACGTCTGGCAGCCCGAGGAGGGCCGCGAGATCATCCTGAACCTGCCCGCCACCGTGGAGCGTTCGACGCCGTCCACGCACGCGGACCGGTTCGAGTGGATGTCCCGGAACCTGACCCGTCGCCCGTACGTCTGCCTGTCCGTCCACCCGCACAACGACCGCGGCACCGCGGTGGCGGCGGCCGAGCTGGCCATCATGGCCGGCGCCGACCGCATCGAGGGCTGCCTGTTCGGCCAGGGTGAGCGCACCGGCAACGTCGACCTGGTGACCCTGGGCATGAACCTGTTCTCGCAGGGCGTCGACCCGCAGATCGACTTCTCGCAGATCGACGAGATCCGTCGCACCTCCGAGTACTGCAACCAGATGGAGGTCCACCCGCGCCACCCCTACGCGGGCGACCTGGTCTACACCGCCTTCTCCGGCTCCCACCAGGACGCCATCAAGAAGGGCTTCGACGCCATGGAGGCCGACGCGGCCGCCGCCGGCAAGACCGTGGACGAGATCGAGTGGGCGGTGCCGTACCTGCCCATCGACCCGAAGGACGTCGGCCGTTCCTACGAGGCCGTGATCCGGGTCAACTCGCAGTCCGGCAAGGGCGGTATCGCGTACGTCCTGAAGAACGAACACAAGCTGGACCTGCCGCGCCGGATGCAGATCGAGTTCTCGAAGATCATCCAGCAGAAGACGGACTCCGAGGGCGGCGAGGTCACCCCGGCCGCGATCTGGTCGGTCTTCCAGGACGAGTACCTGCCGAGCACGGACAGCGCCGCCCAGCGCTGGGGCCGGATCCAGCTGCGCTCCGGCCAGACCACCTCGGACACGGACGGCACCGACACCCTGACCGTCGAGGCGGTCGTCGACGGGGCCGACACCGTCCTGACGGGCTCCGGCAACGGCCCGATCTCGGCCTTCTTCGCCGCCCTGCAGGCGATCGGCGTGGACGCCCGACTGCTGGACTACCAGGAGCACACGATGAGCGAGGGCGCGTCCGCGCAGGCCGCCTCGTACATCGAGTGTGCCATCGACGGCAAGGTCCTGTGGGGCATCGGCATCGACGCCAACACGACCCGCGCCTCGCTGAAGGCCGTCATCTCGGCGGTCAACCGCGCCGCGCGCTGACGCTCCGTACCGGCGGCCCCGCACTCCTCCGGGAGTGCGGGGCCGCCGCCGTACGTCACCCGCGTCACCCTTTCAGGTCGTGCTCGGCGGCTCCGTCGCCCGGGCCGCCACCCCCACCCCCGCGGGGTGAACCTCCGGGACGAGACCGCGGACCGCTGCGTGCGGGACGACCAGGCCCCTGTCCGGCGGCGCGGCTTTCCGCCAGATCCGGTCCCACGACGGCACCGGCCGCCGGCCCGGGCCCACCCCTGAGGGCTACCACCGGGCCGGCGTCCGGGCCGGGTGTGGCGGGCGTCGTGGGGGCAGCCTTCCTGATCGGCGGCGGCCTCGTCGCGTACGCGGCGCACCGCCGCCGCGCCCGCACCTCCTGACGTGCCACGGAGCACGCCCGGCGGGTGATCCGCAGGTGTCGTGTCTCGGCCATGTCGGTTGCGTTCTGCTGACGAGGTGCTGACGCCACATCATGGATGTGGCTAACATCACGCCAACGCCGGCAGTGCTGCCGGACCGTGGAGGAGGTGCGACGTGCGAGCTGCCCGAGGATCACGCGGGAGAAAAGTGGGCGTCTGCGGCATTCGTACCTCCTGGAACACCGTCGGGGACGGCGAGTTCTTCTGCGAGGAGTGCGGTGGCGACCGCAACTACCGCCGCCGGACCGGCCGTCGTCGTTTCGCCGTGCTGGGCGTCCCGGTGCTGCCGCGCGGCCAGGCCGGACCGGTCGTCGAGTGCACCGCGTGCCAGACCCACTTCGGTACGGAAGTGCTCGACCACCCGACGACGAGCCGCTTCTCCGCGATGCTGCGGGACGCCGTGCACACCGTCGCCCTCGCCGTGCTCGCCGCGGGCGGCGCCTCCTCCCGCACGGCCGTGGACACCGCGGTCGCGGCGGTGCGCGCGGCCGGGTTCGCCGAGTGCACCGGCACCCAGCTCACCGACCTGGTCGAGGCCCTGGCCGCCGACACCGGCCGCTTCCTGCCGGACGTGGGCGGCGGGGGCGCCGCCCTGGCCATCGAACTCCACGAGGCCCTGGAGCCGCTCTCCCCGCACCTGGCCGCCTCCGGGCGCGAGTCGATCCTGCTCCAGGGAGCCCGGATCGCGCTGGCGGACGGCGCGTACAGCCCGGCGGAGCGGGACGTCCTGAGCACCGTCGGCAACGCGCTGGCACTGTGTGCCGACGACACCGCCCGGCTGCTCGCCACCGCCAGGACGCTGCTCTAGGGCCTGTCGGCCTGTCTTCAAAGTAGCGCCGGTAGGGCTCGCGGTGTCCGGTGCCGTGCATCGCAAGGCGGAGGGGCGTCCGCGTACCGGGCGTACTCGGGCGCTTCGACAACGCAGCGTGGGGGCACCTCCCGTGCCCGAAGGGCCACGGGGGAGTGCGGTGCCGGGCGCCGCGAGCTGGGGGCACCTCCCGGGCGAAGCCCAGGGGGAGGGACTCTGAAGACAGGTCCTAAGGGCCTGGACGCTCCCGGCGCGTACTCCCGGGGGAGTAACGCCGGCCCGGCACCGCCCCCGGCAGTACACCGCGTCTCGCTCCCCGGGCCGACGAAAGCGGCCCGCACCGGCGGGAGTCTGGGAACGACCCAGACGACCGTGCCGGAGGGAGGCCCGAGATGGGGGCCCCGAACAGGACCATCAGCGAGCGGCGCGGACGGCGCGCCATCCCCTGGGGGATGCTCGCGCTGTGGGTGATCGTGCTCGCGATCGCCGCGCCCTTCGCCGGCGAACTCGGCGCCGTGCAACGCGACCGGGCCGTCGACTACCTGCCCGCGAGCGCCGACTCCACCCAGGTCGCCACCCTGGGGGAACTGCTCCCCGGCGGCGACTCCACGGACCTCGTCCTCGTGTACCACCGCGACGGCGGACTCACCCCCGGCGACCGCGACACCGCCGCCCGCGAGGTCGCCCGGGTCGCCGCCGAGCACCGCCTCACCTCGCCGCCGCGGCCCGTGCCCTCGAAGGACGGGACCACCCTCCTCTACGCCGTCTCCAGCACCGAGCCGGGGACGGACGAGAAGGCCAGGGACGCCCTCGTCCAGGACATCCGCGCCGACGTCAGCGGACAGGTCGGCGGCCCGGGCGCCCTTGCCACCGACGCCGGGGAGGTCTACGAGTCCCTGGACGGACCGCTCCTCTACACGACCGTCGCCGTCGTCGCGATCCTGCTGATCGTCATCTACCGCAGCCCGTTCCTCTGGCTCGTGCCCCTGCTCGTCGCCGGCGCCGCCGACTTCCTCTCCATGGCCGTGACCTACGCCCTCCACCAGGGCTTCGACATCAGCGTCTCCGGCCAGAGCACCGGCGTCATGACGATCCTCGTCTTCGGCGCCGGCACCGACTACGCCCTGCTCCTCGTCTCGCGCTACCGCGAGGAGCTGCGCCGCACGCCACGCCCCTACGACGCGATGCTCACCGCCCTGCGCGGCTGCGGTCCCGCCGTGCTCGCCTCCTCCGGCACCGTCGCCGCCGGCCTGCTCTGCCTGCTCGCCGCCGACCTCAACAGCAGCCGGGGCATGGGCCCGACGGCCGCCGTCGGGGTGCTGTGCGCCCTGGTCGCCATGACGACCCTGCTCCCGGCGCTCCTCGTCGTCCTCGGCCGGCGGGTCTTCTGGCCGCTGATCCCGGCCCACGGCAGTGCGCCGAAGACCGGGCGCCGTTCCTTCTTCGCGGCCGTCGGCGGCTCCGCGGGCCGCCGCCCCGTCGCCGTGCTGCTGACCGGGGCCGCCGCGCTCGCCGCCCTCGCCCTCGGCACCCTCGCCCTGCCCGGCGCGCTGAAGCAGGAGGACTCGTTCACCTCCACCCCCGAGGCCGTCGCCGCGATGAAGACGCTGGCCGCCGCCTACCCGGAGGCGGGCACCCAGCCGATCACCGTCATCGCCCCGACCACCGGCGCGGCCCGGGCGCTGGAGGCCGCCCGGGCCACCGACGGGGTCGAGAGCGCCGAGCCCGGCCGCAGCGGCGCGGGCTGGACCGAGATCTCCGTACTCGCCGACCACCCGCCCCAGTCCGCCGCCGAGACGGCCACCATCAAGGAACTGCGCGCCGGGCTCGGCGAGGGCGTGTACGTCGGCGGGCCCAGCGCCGAACAGCTGGACCTCACCGAGACCAGCCGCAGCGACAGCATGGTGATCGTGCCGCTCGTCCTCGTCGCGGTCCTGCTCATCCTGGTCGTCCTGCTGCGCAGCCTGATCGCCCCGCTGCTCCTGGTCGGCGCGGTCGTCGCCGTCTGGGGCGCGTCACTCGGCATCGGCGGCCTGCTCTTCGAACCCCTCTTCGGCTTCGAGGGCACCGATCCCGGACTGCCCCTCCTCTCCTTCGTCTTCCTCGTCGCCCTCGGCGTCGACTACGGCATCTTCGTGATGCACCGGATGCGCGAGGAGTGCCTGGACGGGGCGGAGCCCGGCGCGGCGGCGCTGACCGCGCTGCGCACCACCGGCGGCGTGATCGCCTCCGCCGGCCTCGTGCTCGCCGCCACCTTCGCGGTGCTGGTCAACATGCCCCTGGTGCAGCTGGCCGAACTCGGCTTCGTGATCGCGGTCGGCGTGCTGCTCGACACCTTCCTCGTCCGCACCTACCTCGTCACCAGCGCGAGCGTGCTGCTCGGCCGGAAGGTGTGGTGGCCCGGACCGCTCGCCCGCCGTCCGGCCGCCGTGCCCGCGACGCCGGCCGAACGGACGCCCGCCGGCGTCTGACACCGACCACGGGCGGGCGGGGGCTCCCGGAGCGCCTGCCCGCCCGGGAGGATGAACCCCGTGGACTTCGCAGCCGCCTTCACCCGTGACCCGCAGGCCGCCCCGTACCCGGTGCGGTGCGACGCGACGGCCGCCGCCTGCTTCGCCGTCGTCGCCGCCGTGCTGGCGGTCGCCGTGGACGACGGCCGACGCCCCGACGCGCTCGGCTGGGCGCTGCTGCTCGCCGCCCACGTGCCGCTGGCCTGGCGGCGGCGCGCCCCCCTGCCGGTGCTGATCGGGGTGGTCGCCGTGGTCGCGCCCTACCACGCGCTCGACTACATGCACCTGGCGCCGATCCCCGCCTCGATGACCGCGCTCTACACGGTCGCCTCCACCGGCCGGCCACGCCGCACGCTGCTTGTCGGCGCCCTGGTCGTCGGCGTCACCCTCACCATCCAGGTCCTCGTCAATCCGCACGAGGTGGTGGAACTGCTGCGGGTCTCCGGCTGGGTGACCGCGATGCTCGTCTTCGGCGCCAGCGTCCGGCTCTACCGGCAGCTGGTGCAGAGCGTCGTGGAGAAGGCCGCCCGCGAGGGGGAGCGGAGGGTCGTCGAGGAGCGGCTGCGGATCGCGCGCGACCTGCACGATCTGCTCGCCCACTCGATCACCCTCATCGGCGTCCAGACCTCCGTCGCCGCGCACGTCCTGGTCGCCGATCCGGACCGGCTGGACCGGGAGGCACTGGCGAAGGCCCTCGACGGCATCGCGCAGACCTGCCGGGAGGCGCGGACCGAGGTGCGTACGACGCTGGACGTGCTGCGGGCTGCGCCGGAGGGGCCGCTGCCGGACCTGGCCGGTCTGCCCGATCTCGCCCGGGCCTCGGGCGCGGCGCTGACGGTGCGGACGGGGCCGGCCCGGGTGCCGGCGGCGGTCGGGGCCGCCGCCTACCGGATCGTGCAGGAGTCCCTGACCAACGCCGTCCGGCACGGGGGACCGGACGCGGTCGTGCGGGTCGACGTCGGCCTGGCGGACGAGGTGCTGACCGTGCGGGTCACGGACGACGGCACGGCGTCCGGCGCCGCGGGCGGGTCCGGCTACGGAATCCTCGGGATGCGGGAGCGGGCCCGGAGCGTGGGCGGCACACTGAGTGCGGGCCCGCGCGCGTCCGGGGGCTTCGAGGTGGCGGCGGCCCTGCCGCTGCAGGGGCGGGAGGTCCTGGCATGAGCGCGATCAGGGTGCTGCTCGCGGACGATCAGACGCTGGTGCGGGCCTCGTTCGCCATGCTCGTCGACTCGGCGCCCGACATGGAGGTCGTCGGTCAGGCCGGGACCGGCCGGGAGGCCGTGGAGCTGGCCCGTTCGGCCCGGGCGGACCTGGTCGTCATGGACGTCCGCATGCCCGAACTCGACGGGATCGGCGCGACCCGGCTGATCGCCGCCGACGAGGATCTGGCCGGGGTGCGGGTCCTGGTGCTGACGACGTACGACACGGACGAGCACGTGGTGGAGGCGCTGCGGGCGGGGGCGTCGGGCTTCGTGGTGAAGGACATCCGCCCGGCGGAGCTGCTCGACGCGATCCGCACGGTGGCGGCCGGGGAGGCGCTGCTCTCGCCGGGGCCGACGGCCCGGCTGATCGCCCGGGTCCTGGCGGCCCCGGAGGCTCCCGCGGCTCGGTCGGCGGGCGGCCCGGACGAACTGTCCGAGCGGGAGCGCCAGGTGCTCGCGCTGGTCGCCCGGGGGCTGAACAACGCCGAGATCGCGGAGGCGCTCGGCCTGAGCCCGCTCACCGCGAAGACCCATGTCAGCCGCATCATGGGCAAGCTCGCGGCCCGGGACCGGGCCCAACTCGTCATCATCGCCTACGAGTCGGGCCTGGTCCGGGCGGGTGCTACCGGGGGGTGACGGCGTCGCTGGCGCGGAGCATGTCCTCGCGCTCGACGATCTTCACGCGCTCACGGCCCTCGGCCGCGCCGAGCGCCTTCTCGGCGGCGTCCAGGGCGTACCAGCCCTCCCACGTGGTGTACGTGAGGCCCTTGCCCTCCAGGAAGGCGACGACCGCGTCCGTCTCCGGGCTCTCCGGCGTGAGGAGCCGGCCGTTGGCGAAGTCGTCGAGCAGGTTCGCGACCGTCTCGTTGGCGTCGCCCTTGGTGTGGCCGATGAGGCCGACGGGACCGCGGCGGATCCAGCCGGTGACGTAGGTCGACGCCATGTGCGCGCCGCTCTCCTCGACGACCCGGCCGCCCTCGTCCGGAACGGTGCCGGAGGCGGTGTCCCAGGGCAGCTTGGGCAGCTCGTCGGAGAGGTAGCCGACCGCGCGGTACACGGCCTGGACGTCCCAGTCGGTGGTCGCGCCGGTGCCCTTGACGTTGCCGGTGCCGTCGAGTTCCGTGCGCTCGGTGCGCAGGCCGACGACCTTGCCGTCCTCGCCGAGGATCTCCACCGGGGACTCGAAGAAGTGCAGGAACAGCTTGTGCGGGCGGTCGCCGGCGTCGCGGATCGCCCAGTTCTCCAGGGTCTTGGCGACCATGTCGGTCTGCTTGTTCTTGCGGCGCTCGGCGATCGAGCCCTCGTCGTAGTCGATGTCCTCGGGGTTGACGATGACCTCGATGTTGGGGGAGTGGTCCAGCTCGCGCAGCTCCATCGGGCTGAACTTCGCCTGCGCCGGGCCGCGGCGGCCGAAGACGTGGACCTCCAGCGCCTTGTTCGCCTTCAGGCCCTCGTGGACGTTCGGCGGGATCTCCGTCGGCAGCAGCTCCTCGGCGGTCTTCGCGAGGATGCGGGCGATGTCGAGGGCCACGTTGCCGACACCGAGCACCGCGACCTTCTCGGCCTCCAGGGGCCAGGTGCGCGGCACGTCCGGGTGCCCGTCGTACCAGGAGGCGAAGTCGGCGGCACCGAAGGAGCCGTCCAGCTCGACGCCCGGGATGCGGAGCTCACGGTCGGCCATGGCGCCCGTGGAGAAGACCACGGCGTCGTAGAAGGCGCGCAGGTCGTCCAGGTGGACGTCGGTGCCGTAGTCGATGTTGCCGAAGAGGCGCACCTGCGGCTTGTCGAGGACCTGGTGCAGGGCGGTGATGATGCCCTTGATCCGCGGGTGGTCGGGGGCGACGCCGTAGCGGATGAGGCCGAAGGGAGCGGGCATCCGCTCGAAGATGTCGATCGACACGCCCGGCTCGGCGGCGGCCTCGGACTTCAGCAGCGCATCGGCGGCGTAGATCCCGGCGGGGCCGGCGCCGACGATCGCGACCCGGAGAGGGCGGGGCATGTCTGGGTTCCCTTCGCAAGCGGCGTGACGGCGAGAAGTGCCGTCACTTAGGTCACCCTAAATAATCGACTCCGCGGACCGGTACCCGCCCCCCGTCTATGACCCCATAAGGCAGGCTTATGGGGTCCATAAGCTCGATCGAGTCCCGGCGGGCCAGTGGCGAGTCCGCGGGACGCCCGTTCGGAATGCGAAAGCGTGAGCGCTGCACGACCCCGGATGAAGCGCCGCCCCCTGCTTCGGTCGCGGCTTTCGCATCGCCTGCCCTGTCCGGTCGCGTGTCCGCCGCGGCTTTCGCGCATTCGCCTTTCCGGCCGGATCCGGAGAGGGAACGGCCGACTCACCGAGTTCTTCCGGTGTTTTTCCGAGGGCTCTCCGGGCGCCCTGACGTCGACCTTTGGCCATGGATCGACTCCCCTGTCCGGCAAGGGGTTTGGGGAGCGCGCGAATCCGCAGATTGTACGGATCCGGCGCCACCCAGGTGGTGGAACGCTGGAATCGGATTCGGAAAGGGGTGCGTGGGTGAAGGAAGAACAGGAGCGGCCGGAAAACGGGAACCGTACGGGAGGGGAAGGAAATGGCGGTGGCGCGGCGGGACGGAATCGGGCGGGCGGGACTTGTTCCGCCCTCGCCCGGCGGGGCGTCCCCGCCCCCGCCGCCGATCCCCGGGAGGCCGCTCGTCGGACGCGGACATCGCACGCAGGGCGCGGCGCGCCGGTCGGCCGCCGTGCCCCCGGGAGAAGAGAGCCGGCCATGCATCTGCCCATCGGGTCGTACGTCGTCGACATCCACACCGGGAAGGTCGGCACGGTCATGGGGCACGAGGGGCCGTATCTCCAGCTGAGACCCCTGGGTGGCGGGCGCGAGTGGGACTGCGACCCGGAGGGCGTCCGGGTCGCCACCACCGCCGAGCGGCTGAGCGCGGCCACCGCGCTCGCGAACGCGCGCAGCCGCGGCGAGGTGCCGTGATCCTCCGGGAACCGTCCTGCCGGTCACCCGGCTCGCGGAGTCCGGTGCCGTCATGGGCATGCACTGCCGAAGGCGCGTACGGGAGCCCCGTCGCGTACGCGAGAATGGGCCCATGAGTCTGTTCCGCGACGACGGCATCGTGCTGCGCACCCAGAAGCTGGGCGAAGCGGACCGCATCATCACGCTCCTCACGCGCGGTCACGGCCGCGTACGCGCCGTGGCCCGCGGGGTGCGGCGCACCAAGTCGAAGTTCGGTGCCCGGCTGGAACCCTTCTCGCACGTGGACGTGCAGTTCTTCGCGCGGGGCAGCGAACTCGTCGGCCGGGGGCTGCCCCTGTGCACGCAGAGCGAGACCATCGCCGCGTACGGCAGCGGGATCGTCACCGACTACGCCCGCTACACGGCCGGCACCGCGATGCTGGAGACCGCGGAGCGGTTCACGGACCACGAGGGCGAGCCGGCCGTCCAGCAGTACCTGCTGCTGGTGGGCGGGCTGCGGACGCTCGCGCGGGGCGAGCACGCGCCGCACCTCATCCTCGACGCCTTCCTCCTCCGCTCGCTCGCCGTCAACGGCTACGCGCCCAGCTTCGAGGACTGCGCGAAGTGCGGCATGCACGGTCCCAACCGGTTCTTCTCGGTCGCGGCGGGCGGAGTCATATGCGGCGACTGCCGGGTGCCCGGCAGCGTCGTACCCTCTCCGGAGGCCATCGGCCTGCTCAGCGCGCTCCTCACCGGCGACTGGGCGACGGCGGACGCGTGCGAGCCGCGTCACGTCAGGGAGGGCAGCGGGCTGGTGTCCGCCTATCTGCACTGGCACCTGGAGCGCGGCCTGCGCTCGCTGCGGTACGTAGAGAAGAGCTAGACGCTCGAAGCTAGGAGAGTTGACCTCATGGCCATGGCACGAATCCTCGGACGGAACCGGCGGGAGTACAAGGTTCCCGAGCCGCACCCGTCCGGCGCGCGCCCGCCGAAGATCCCCGGCGAGCTGGTGCCGAACCACGTGGCCTGCGTGATGGACGGCAACGGCCGCTGGGCGCAGGAGCGCGGCCTGCCGCGCACCGAGGGCCACAAGGTCGGCGAGGGCGTCGTCCTGGACGTGCTCAAGGGCTGCCTGGAGATGGGCGTCAAGAACCTCTCCCTCTACGCCTTCTCCACGGAGAACTGGAAGCGGTCCCCGGACGAGGTCCGCTTCCTCATGAACTTCAACCGGGACGTCATCCGCCGCCGCCGCGACGAGATGGACGAGCTCGGCATCCGGATCCGCTGGGTCGGCCGCATGCCGAAGATGTGGAAGTCGGTGGTCCAGGAGCTGCAGGTCGCCCAGGAGCAGACCAAGGGCAACGACGCCATGACCCTGTACTTCTGCGTGAACTACGGCGGCCGGGCCGAGGTCGCGGACGCGGCGCAGGCGATCGCGCGGGACGTGGCGGCCGGCAAGCTCGACCCGGGCAAGGTCAACGAGAAGACCTTCCAGAAGTACCTGTACTACCCGGACATGCCGGACGTGGACCTCTTCCTGCGCCCCAGCGGCGAGCAGCGGACCTCGAACTACCTCATCTGGCAGAGCAGTTACGCGGAGATGGTCTTCCAGGACGTCCTGTGGCCGGACTTCGACCGCCGTGACCTGTGGCGCGCGTGCGTGGAGTACGCCTCCCGCGACCGGCGCTTCGGCGGCGTCTCGGCCGAGGACCTCGCCGGACTGGACAAGGCGTAGCGGCGACCGGGCAGACGAAGGGGCCCGCACCGGATCGTCCGGTGCGGGCCCCTTCGCGTACGTCCTACTCGGCCGCGCACTCCGCGCACGTCCCGAAGATCTCGACCGTGTGCGCCACGTTCACGAAGCCGTGCTCCGAGGCGATCGTCTCGGCCCACTGCTCCACCGCAGGGCCCTCGACCTCGACGGCCTTGCCGCATACGCGGCAGACCAGGTGATGGTGGTGGTCGCCCGACGAGCAGCGGCGGTAGACGGTCTCGCCCTCGCTCGTGCGCAGCGCGTCCACCTCGCCCGCGTCCGCGAGGGACTGGAGCGTGCGGTAGACCGTGGTCAGGCCGACCGAGTCGCCGCGGTGCTTGAGCATGTCGTGCAGCTCCTGGGCGCTGCGGAACTCGTCCACCTCGTTGAGCGCCGCGGACACCGCGGCCCGCTGCTTCGTCGAGCGCCCGCGTACGGGGGGTCCTGCCGTCGCCACGGGGGCCTCCTTGTGAGTCGTCTGCCCCCGCCATTCTGCCAGGCTGCTAGAGCGTGGCATCGTCGGTCGCGCGCCGTGTGGCCGGAACCGCCACGTCGCACGCCGCCGCCGGTGACGCCGCACCCGCCGCCTCCGCCGCCCGGGCCCGGCGCTTCGCCAGCGGGGTGGCCAGCGCGGTGAGCACGACGAAGACGGCGATGGCGAGCAGCACGATCGTCGCGCCGGGCGGCAGGTCCTGGTAGTACGAGGTGATCGTCCCGGACAGGGTGACGCCGGTGCCGATCAGCACCGCGAGCACGAAGGTCGTCCGGAAGGACCGGGACAGCTGCTGGGCCGCGGCCACCGGGACCACCATCAGGGCGCTGACGAGCAGCAGGCCCACCACCCGCATCGCGACCGTCACGGTCACCGCGGCGGTGATCGCGATCAGCAGGTTCATCGCCCGGACCGGCAGTCCGGTTACGCGGGCGAACTCCTCGTCCTGGCTGACCGCGAAGAGCTGGCGGCGCAGCCCGACCGTGACGAGGACCACGAAGGCGGCCAGCACGGCGATCGCGGTGACGTCCTCGGAGGAGACCGTCGACAGGGAGCCGAAGAGGTACGAGTTCAGGTTGGCGTTGGAGCCGGTGTCCGAGAGGTTGATCAGCAGGACGCCGCCGGCCATGCCGCCGTAGAAGAGCAGCGCGAGCGCTAGGTCGCCGCGGGTCTTGCCGTACGCGCGGATGAGCTCCATCGCCACCGAGCCGGCGACGGCGACCAGCGTCGCCATCCAGATGGGGCTGGAGTTCAGCAGGAAGCCGAGACCGACTCCGGTCATGGCGACGTGGCCGATCCCGTCGCCCATGAGGGCCTGGCGGCGCTGGACGAGGTAGATGCCGACGGCGGGGCCGGTGATGCCGACGAGTACGGCCGCGAGGAGCGCTCGCTGCATGAAGGCAGGCTCGAGGAAGTCCATGATCAGGTCAGCAGTCCCGTGCGGAGCGGCTCGCCGGCCGCGTGCGGATGTACGTGGTCGTGGCCGGGCAGCGCGTGCTGTCCGACGGCCTGCGGCGGCGGGCCGTCGTGGACGACGCAGCCGTCGCGCAGGACGACGGCGCGGTCGATCAGCGGCTCCAGCGGGCCCAGTTCGTGCAGGACGAGCAGGACGGAGGTGCCGCCGGCGACCTGCTCGCGCAGGGTCGAGGCGAGGATCTCCTGGCTGGCCAGGTCGACTCCCGCCATGGGCTCGTCCATGATCAGCAGCTCGGGCTCGGAGGCGAGCGCGCGGGCGATGAGGACGCGCTGGTGCTGGCCGCCGGAGAGGGCGCTCACCGAGTCCCCGGCCCGGTCGGTGAGGCCGACCAGCGCGATGGCGCGGTCGACGGCGGCGCGGTCGGCACGGGTCAGCCAGCCGAAGGCGCGGCGGGAGAGCCGGCCGGAGGCGACGACCTCGCGGATCGTCGCGGGCACGCCGCTGGCGGCGGTGGTGCGCTGCGGCACGTAGCCGACGCGGGCCCAGTCGCGGAACCGCTTCTGCTCGGTGCCGAAGAGGGAGATCGTGCCGCCGGTCAGCGGCACCTGACCGATGACGGAGCGCACGGCGGTCGACTTGCCGGAGCCGTTGGCGCCGAGCAGGGCGACGACCTCGCCGCGGTGCACGGTGAGGTCGACGCCGCGCAGCACCGGGCGCGCGCCGAGGGCCGCCGTGGCGCCGCGGACGGAGATGACGGGTTCCAGGGCCATGACGCGTGCCTCCGATGCTTGCGTGCCGTGCGTGGGTGTCACTTGGCGCCGAGGGCCTTCTTCAGCGCGGCGAGGTTGGACTGCATGACCTCGATGTAGTCATCGCCCCGGGACTTGTCGGTGATTCCCTCCAGCGGGTCGAGGACGTCGGTCTTCAGCCCCGTGTCGCCCGCGAGGGTCTTCGCGGTCTTGTCGCTGGCGAGGGTCTCGAAGAAGACGGTGGACACCTTGTCCTTCTTCGCGATGTCCTGGAGTTCCTTGACGCGGGCGGGGCTCGGCTCCGACTCGGGGTCGATGCCGGTGATGCCCTCCTGGTCCAGGCCGTAGCGCTCGGCGAGGTAGCCGAAGGCGGAGTGGGTGGTGATGAAGGTCTTCGTGGCCGTGTTCCGCAGGCCCGACGCGAAGGCGGTGTCCAGATCACCGAGCTTCTTCACCAGCGCGTCGGTGTTCTTCCGGTAGTCGGCGGCGTTGGCCGGGTCGGCCTTCTCCAGGGAGGCGCCGACGCCCTTGGCGACCTCGGCGTACTTCACCGGGTCGAGCCAGATGTGCGGGTCGGTGCCGGCCTCGCCGTGGTCGTGGCCCTCCTCGGCGCCGTGTTCCTCGCCGTGCTCGTGGCCGACCGCGGTGCCGTGCGCCTCGAGCTCGGTGAGGGTGGCGGCGTCGACGGTGTGCTCGACGCCGGCCTGCTTGATCGCGTCGTCGACGGCGGGCTGCACGCCCTTGAGGTAGAGGATGTAGCCGGCCTCGCCCAGCTCGCCGATCTGCCGCGGCTTGAGGTCCAGGTCGTGCGGCTCGACGCCCGGCTTGGTGAGGGTGGTGACGGCGACGTGGTCGCCGCCTATCTGCTCGGCCAGGTACTGCATGGGGTAGAACGACGCCACCACGTCCAGCTTGCCGTCGCTGTTCTTGCCCGCGGCGCCGGAGGTTCCGGAGCAGGCGGAGAGCGAGACGAGGCCGAGCGCGACGGCTCCGGCGACGGCGGTGGCGGGTATGAGGCGGCGTACGTTCATGACACTCATTTTCAACAAAACTGGAAACGATTGTCAATTGTGCTTCCTGTGGGCCCGGCCACGGCGTCCCCGGCCCGCCCGCGAGCGGGCCCGGTGCCGAACCGATTTGATACGGGGGGTGCGGGCGCCGGTAATCTGAAGCATTCGCACTTCGTCGTCGTAATGAAGAGAGCACCGTGGCCGCCGACAAGATCGACACCATCGTCAGCCTGAGCAAGCGCCGTGGCTTCGTCTACCCCTGCAGTGAGATCTACGGCGGCCAGAAGGCCGCCTGGGACTACGGGCCGCTGGGTGTCGAGCTCAAGGAGAACATCAAGCGTCAGTGGTGGCGTTACATGGTCACCTCGCGCGAGGACGTCGTCGGTATCGACTCGTCGGTGATCCTGGCCACCGAGGTCTGGGAGGCCTCCGGCCACGTCGCCACCTTCACCGACCCGCTGACCGAGTGCACCTCCTGTCACAAGCGCTACCGCGCGGACCACCTGGAGGAGGCGTACGAGGAGAAGCACGGCCGTCTCCCCGAGAACGGTCTCACCGACCTCAACTGCCCCAACTGCGGCAACAAGGGCACCTTCACGGAGCCCAAGCAGTTCTCCGGCCTGCTCTCCACGCACCTCGGCCCGACGCAGGACTCCGGTTCCGTCGCCTACCTGCGTCCCGAGACCGCGCAGGGCATCTTCACCAACTTCGGTCAGGTGCTTCAGACCTCGCGCAAGAAGCCGCCGTTCGGCATCGCGCAGATGGGCAAGTCGTTCCGGAACGAGATCACTCCGGGCAACTTCATCTTCCGCACCCGCGAGTTCGAGCAGATGGAGATGGAGTTCTTCGTCAAGCCGGGCGAGGACGAGCAGTGGCACGAGTACTGGATGGAGCAGCGCTGGAACTGGTACACGGGCCTGGGTCTCCGTGAGGAGAACATGCGCTGGTTCGAGCACCCGAAGGAGAAGCTCTCCCACTACTCCAAGCGCACCGCCGACATCGAGTACCGCTTCCAGTTCGGCGGCAGCGAGTGGGGCGAGCTCGAGGGTGTCGCCAACCGCACCGACTACGACCTGAACGCGCACTCCAAGGCGTCGGGCAACGACCTGCAGTTCTTCGACCAGGAGGCCGGCGAGCGCTGGACGCCGTACGTCATCGAGCCGGCCGCCGGTGTCGGCCGCACGATGCTGGCGTTCATGCTCGACGCGTTCAACGAGGACGAGGCCCCGAACGCCAAGGGCGTCATGGAGAAGCGCACCGTGATGCGCTTCGACCCGCGCATCGCGCCGGTCAAGGTCGCCGTCCTGCCGCTGTCCCGCAACCCGCAGCTGTCGCCCAAGGCCAAGGGCCTCGCCGCCGACCTGCGGCAGAACTGGAACATCGACTTCGACGACGCCGGCGCCATCGGCCGCCGTTACCGTCGCCAGGACGAGATCGGTACGCCGTTCTGCGTCACCGTCGACTTCGACACCCTGGACGACAACGCGGTGACCGTGCGCGAGCGCGACACCATGAAGCAGGAGCGCGTCTCCCTGGACCAGATCCAGGGCTACCTGGGCAGCCGCCTGCTCGGCTGCTGACGCCCCGCCGTCCACACGGCGCGTCCGCGTGACGAAGCCCCCGGTTCCGTGAAGGGACCGGGGGCTTCGCGCGTCACCGCCCCGGGCCCGGCTCCGCCGCCGGGCGCGCGTCGGAGGCGGCCCGGGGGAGCAGGAAGGGGGTCGCCAGGGCGAGCAGCCCGGCGAGCGCGAGCGCGGCACGGGGGCCGGCCAGTCCGGCCAGCAGTCCCCACAGCGCGGTGATCGCCGCGATGGCGAGCTTGGCGCTGACCGACCAGGCCGACAGGGTGCGGACGACCCGGTCCCGTGGGGTGAGCTCCAGCCGGGAGGTGGCGAGCAGCGGGTTGAACACCCCGATGCAGGTGATCATCCCCAGTTCGACGGCCGCGACGAGGGCCAGGCCGGGGACCCCGGGCCCCACGAAGGCGAGTCCGGGCAGCCAGCAGGCCCGCAGCGTCCCCGCGACGCGCAGGACCCGGTGCCGGCCGTACCGGGCGACGAGCCGGCGGGACAGCCGTGAGCCGACCAGGCCGCCGAGGCAGGGCACCGCGAAGACCAGGCCGTACTGCCACGGGGCGAAGCCGAGCGGGCCCAGCATGAGGACCGCCAGCAACGGCGAGGTCGCCATGATCAGGCCGTTGACCAGGAGGGCGTTGAGGAACAGGGGACGCAGCGCGGAGTCGGCCAGGATGAAGCGCCATCCGTCGAGCAGCTCGCCGGCCCGCAGCCGCGGCGGGGCGTCGGGCCGCTCGGGGCGCGCCTCCGCACGGCCGATCGCCCGGATGCCCGCTGCCGACAGCAGATGACTGACCGCGTCGGCCACCACGCTCGTCACCGGACCGAGGAGTCCGATCGCGGCGGTGCCGAGGGGCGGCCCCAGCATGGTGGCCGTCCAGGTCGTCGCCTCCAGCCGCCCGTTCGCGGCGAGCAGGCCCTCGCGCGGGACGAGCTCCTTCAGGCAGGCTCCGGCCGCCGCCTGGAAGGTGATGCCCGCCGCGGCCATGACGACCGACACGACCAGGAGCTGCGCGAAGCCGAGCAGGCCGAGCGCGTACGCGGCGGGCACGCTGAGCAGGGCCGCGCACCGCACGAGGTCGGCGGCGATCATCACCGGCCGCTTGCGCCGGAACTCCACCCACGGGCCGAGCGGCACCGCCACCACCGCGCCGACCGCCACCCCGGTCGCGGCCAGCGCGGACACCTGGGTGGGTCCGGCGTCCAGCACGAGGATCGCGATCAGCGCGAACGCGTCGAAGGCGAAGAAGGTGCCGAAGGTGCTGACCGCGTTCGCCGCCCACAGCCACCGGAAGTCCCGCCCGAGGGAGGCCCCGGTCCCACCCCCGGCTGCCGGCTCCCCGCCCTGCCGGCGGCGCGGCCGGCGGGACACCGCAGGGAAGGCGGCCCACCTCATGCGCCGGGTGCCCGGCTTCCGGTCGGCGGCCGGGTCCGATCGACGTGGCACGACGCCCGCTAGGCGCGCAGGCCGCGCAGCAGCAGGTCCACCACGGCGTCGAACTCGCCGTGGATCGAGGGGCGTTGCCATTCGGGAGCGTAGGCCGGGTCGTGGAAGCGGGCGGTCGCGTCGAAGACGGCGCGAGCCGTGGCGTCCGCGTCGGGGGCGGTGAACTCCGCGTCCCGGGTGCCCTCCTCGACGATCGTGCGCACCTGGCCGATGAGCGCGGCGACGTGGTCCTCCACCACTCCGCTGTTCTCGTCGATCAGCACGCTGTAGGTGGCGAACAGCTCGGGATCGTCGCCGGCCTTGCGGCGCTTGGCCGCGAAGAGGGTGGCGAGCCAGTCGCGGAGCTTCTCGGAGGCCGCCCGGTCGGTGGCCGCGGTCACCTCGGCGAGCGCCCCCTCGGCCCGGGAGAGCCAGCGTTCCGTGACGGCCTCGCGCAGCGCGGCCTTCGTGCGGAAGTGGCGGTAGACACTGCCGTGGCTGACCCCCAGCACCCGGGCCACGTCGACGACCGTCGCCTTGGCCGGCCCGTAGCGCCGCAGCACCTCCTCGGTTGCTTCGAGGATGCGCTCTGCGGTCAGGGTCTCGGACGACATGGAAGGACAGTACCTGTCGGCCGGCGGGGTCAGTGCTCGCTGTCCAGGTGCGCCATCTGCGCTGCCGGGTAGCGGTCGCCGGCCGCCGCGCCCACCGGGACGGCCTGCTCGATCGCGTCCAGGTCGGCCGCGTCCAGCGTGACGTCCAGGGAGGTCAGCGCCTCGGCGAGACGGTCCCGGCGGCGGGCGCCGATCAGCGGCACGATGTCGACGCCGTGCCGCGGGCCCTGGGCGAGCACCCAGGCGATGGCGGTCTGGGCGACCGTGACGCCCTTGGCCTCGGCGACGGCGCGCAGCCGGTCCACCAGGTCGAGGTTCCGGCCGAGGTTGTCGCCCTGGAAGCGCGGGCTCATCCCCCGGAAGTCGCCCGGCGCGAGCTCGCGGTCCCGGGAGAAGTGGCCGCTGATCAGTCCGCGCGAGAGCACGCCGTACGCCGTGACGCCGATGCCCAGCTCGCGGGCCGCGGGCAGGATCTTCTCCTCGATCCCGCGGGATATCAGCGAGTACTCGATCTGCAGGTCGGCGATCGGGGCGACCGCCGCCGCCCGGCGCAGCGTGTCCGCGCCGACCTCGGAGAGGCCGATGTGGCGGACGTGCCCCGCCTCGACCAGCTCGGCGATCGCGCCGACCGTCTCCTCGATCGGGACGTCGGGGTCGACCCGGGCGATGCGATAGATGTCGATGTGGTCGGTGCCCAGGCGCTGGAGCGAGTAGGCCGCGAAGTTCTTCACCGCGGCCGGCCGGCCGTCGTATCCGGTGAAGCCGCCCTCGACCGTGCGCAGGGCGCCGAACTTCACGCTGGTCAGCGCCTGCTCGCGGGCCTCGGCCGGGGCGGTGCGCAGGGCTTCGTTGATCAGCAGTTCGTTGTGCCCCATGCCGTAGAAGTCGCCCGTGTCGAGGAGGGTGATGCCGGCGTCGAGGGCGGCGTGGATCGTCGCGATCGACTCGGCGCGGTCGCTCTCCCCGTACAACGCGGACATGCCCATGCAGCCGAGGCCGAGCGGGAAGACGCGCGGGCCGGTGGTGCCGAGGGTGCGGTTCATGGCGGTCTCCTCTGAGAAGAAGCGGTCGGGGTGACACATGACGACTATGGCATGACGGATGACAGATTTCAATCTTTGTCATTCGATCGAGGGTCCCTCCACCCCGCGTCGCCCCCGCGGCATCCCGCACGCCACCCCGCCGCCCCGCGCCGCTCCGGCGAAATGCGGATGACCCGCCCCGCCCGGCGCGGTAGCGTCACGGCCATGTCTTCCATGTCCGCCAAGGCCCTGTTCTTCCAGATCTACGAGTGAGAGCGCCGCGGGTCCCCACCCGCGCAGCGCCAGACGACTGACCCCCGCACCTCTCACCGATGGGAATCCCGCATGGCCAAGGGCCGCAACAACCTCCTCGGCGTCGGCGGACAGCGGAAGAAGCTGTCCCGTGCCGACCAGGCAGGCGCAGTCGAGAACCGCGACGCCGACCGTCGCGCCGCCGTCGACCAGAAGCAGGAACTGCTCCGCAAGATGCGCGAACGCGCGCAGGGCACCAGGAGCACCACGGACGCCGGGAACACCCCGGCGGCCGGGACCACCGCGGGCGGCGAGCAGTAGCCGCAGTCCACTCGGAAAGGGCAGGGGCCCGGGTCACCACGTGACCCGGGCCCCTGCCCCGCTTCGCGGCGGACGACGCCTGCCTTCCGGTCTCAGCCCACTCGACGAGGCAGCCGGAGACTCAGCGCGACCGTCACGGCCACCGCGGCGAGCTGCACCAGCAGTGTCGCCACCAGCGCGTCGCGCACGCCGGCCGACGCCGCCAGCGACAGGAACAGCGAACCCAGGGTCGCCACCCCGAGGGCCAGTGCCGACTGCTGGGTGGTCACCATGACCCCGCTTCCCACCCCCGCGCGCTCCGCCGGAACCTCGGACAGGACGACCCGGAAGAGCACCGGCAGCTGCAGACCCTGACCGAAGCCCGCGACCGCCATGCCCGGCAGCAGGCTCCAGGCCGACAGGTCCGGCCAGGAGCGCCAGACCGTCAGGGCCAGCAGCGCGACGCCGAGCCCCTGCAGCAGCCCGCCCGCCGTCACGACCCGGCTGCCCCGGCGCCGTACCAGCCGAGGACCCGCCAGCGAGGCGCCGAAGAAGGCCACCGCCATCGGCACGAGCGCCAGGCCCGAGACGACGGCGCCCATGCCCAGGCCCTGCTGCAGCGCCACCGCGATGACGAACATGAAGCCGCCGAAGCCGATCGAGAACGGCAGCACCAGGGCCAGGCCGCGGCGCAGGGAGACCAGGGCGAGCAGGCTCGGCGGCACCAGCGGCGTGCGCCCCCGGCGGTCCGCCCGCAGCTCCACCCGCCAGAAGGCCGCCGCCGAGAACGGGAAGACGGCCAGCGAGACCCAGGTCCACAGGGGCCAGCCCGAGGCCCGGCCCTCCGTCAGCGGGGCGAGCAGCGACAGCAGCGTGAGCGTCAGCAGCAGGGTGCCCGGGACGTCCACCGGTGCCGGCCGGTCCGAGCGGGTCTCCGGAACGGCGCGCACCGCGAGGAGCAGTCCGACCAGCGCCACCGGCACGTTGACCAGGAAGATCGCCCGCCAGCCGCTGCCCGCGACATCGGCGGCGACCAGCACGCCGCCCAGGATCTGGCCGGCCACCATCGAGAGCCCGGCCGTCGCCCCGTACAGGCTGAGCGCCTTGGCGCGCCGCGCCCCCGTCGTCGAGGCGTGAATGGTCGCGAGCACCTGCGGCAGCATCAGCGCCGCCGCGGCACCCTGTGCCACGCGGGCCCCGACCAGGGTCCAGGCGTCCGGCGCGAGCCCGCAGGCCAGCGACGTCAGACCGAAGGCGGCCATGCCCGCCAGGAAGAGCCGGCGGCGGCCGAAGAGGTCGCCGAGCCGCCCGCCGAGGACGAGCAGGACGGCGTACGCGAGCCCGTACCCGGCGACGACGAGCTCCAGCAGGGCCGGACCGGCCGCCAGATCGTGGTCGATGGTGGGCAGGGCGACGTTGACGATGAAGAAGTCGATCAACGGCAGCGCGGCACCCAGCAGCACGGTGAACAGGCCGGACGAACCGAGGACGGGTGAAGCGTGGTCGACGCCGCCCGTGGTGCGGGCGGCGGGGGAGAAGACTCTCGTAGCCATGCCCCCGACGATGCGCCTCTCCTCAGAGTGGTACCAGAGTCTCCTTATCCTGGTACCAGCTGCACCTGGCAATGGGCTGAGCAGCCCGGCACCCTGGAGGCATGACCACCATGGCCGCTCCCGGCATCCACGCCACGCACGGCACCGAGACGGACGTGCGACGGCACGAACTGGCCGACTTCCTGCGCAGCCGCCGCGAGCGGATCACTCCCGAGCAGGTGGGCCTGCCCCGCGGCCGCCGGCGCCGTACCCCCGGCCTGCGCCGTGAGGAGGTCGCCCAGCTCTCGGCGGTCGGGGTCACCTGGTACACCTGGCTGGAGCAGGCACGGCACATCCAGGTCTCCCCGCAGGTCCTGGACGCCCTCGCCCGCGCGCTGCTCCTCGACGCGACGGAGCGGTCCCATCTCTTCTCCCTCGCGGGCGCCGTCGACCCCGCCCCCGGCGGGCCCTGCCCGACCGTGACCCCGGCGCTGCGGCAGATGGTCGACCAGCTGGAGCCGCTGCCCGCCTGCATCCAGAACAGCCGGTACGACATCCTCGCCTACAACCGCACCTACGGGCGGCTGCTCTGCGACCTGGACGCCCTGCCGCGCGAGGACCGCAACTGCATCTGGCTCTGCTTCACCGACGAGGACTGGGCGGCGGCCGTGTCGGAGCTGCCGGACGTCAAGCAGATGATGGCCGCGAAGTTCCGCGCCTCGATGGCCGAGCATCTGGCCGAGCCCGCCTGGAAGGCGCTGCTGCAGCGGCTCCGGTCGGCCTCGCCGGAGTTCCGGGAGATCTGGGAGCGCCATGAGGTGGCCGGGACGGCCGGCCGGGTCAAGCACATCCGCAACTCCCGGGTCGGGATGCTCCGGCTGGAGCACACCAACCTCTGGCTGGGCCCGGCGTCCGGCCCGCGTCTGGTGACCTACGTGCCGATGGACGAGGAGTCCCGCGCGGGCTTGGAGCGCCTCCGGGACCTGGCGCTCCGCGAGGAGTCCGAGGCCCGCGACGCCGGGCGTACGGCGGACGGCGGGCCCGGGCGCCGCGCGCGGTCGGGTCAGGAGGGGACGGCGCTCGCGGCGGTGTGAGCCCCGTCCGGCTCCAGCCGTGCCGCCGTGCGCTCCGCCGTGCGGCGCGCCCACGCGCCGCTGGTCAGTGCCCCGGCCAGCAGCACGCACACCCCGCAGCCCGTGATGATCCAGTATCCGGCCCGGCTCGCCTCCACGAAGCCCTGCGCGTCCCCGGTGCGGCCGACGCCCGCGGCCAGGACCGCCCCGACCACGGCGACGCCGAGCGTCTGGCCGACCTGGCGACTGGTGGAGGCCACGGCGGACGCCACTCCCGCCTGGGCGCGGGGCATGCCGGAGACGGCGGTGTTCGTGATCGGCGCGTTCACCATGCCGAAGCCGATTCCGAAGACCACGTACCCGGCGAAGAGCAGCGGATCGCTGGTCTCGGCGGCGAAGGCCGCGAAGGGCAGGGAGCCGGCCGCCATCGTCGTGCCCGCGACGAGCAGTGAGGGGCGGGGGCCGCGCGCGCCGACGAGCCGGCCGGACAGCGGGGCGAAGACGAGGGTCATCGCGGCCATCGGAAGCATGTACAGGCCCGCGTCGAGGGCGGACAGCCCCCGCACGTTCTGGAGGTAGAGCGTGTTGAGGAAGAGGAAGCCGCCGAGGGCGGCGAAGGCGCAGACCGCGATGACGGTGGCGCCACTGAACGGAGCGCTCCGGAAGAACCGCAGGTCGATCAGGGGCTCGTGACGCCTCGGCTCGTACAGCAGGACCCCGGCGAGCGCGGCGAGCGCGACCCCGGCGAAGACCGGGCTGCTCTCGATGATCGCGTACGTGAGCGAGCCGAGGAGGGTGGCGACGAGCAGTTGGCCGACCGGGTCGGGACGTCGCGGCCGGGGCGCCCGGGACTCCGGGACGTGCCGGAGGGTCAGCAGCAGTGCGGCGAGCCCGACCGGCAGGTTCACCCAGAACACGGCCCGCCACCCCACCGAGTCCACCAGCAGCCCGCCGACGACCGGCCCCGCCGCCATGGACACGCCGACGACTCCGCCCCACACGCCGATGGCGCGGGCGCGGGCCGCGGGCTCGGTGAACGTGTTGGTGATGATCGACATGGCGACCGGGTTGAGCATCGATCCGCCGACCGCCTGGATCATCCGGAAGGCCACCAGGGTCTCCAGGCTGGGCGCGAGCGAGCAGAGCAGCGAGCCGAGCACGAAGAGGACCAGGCCCGTGACGAAGACCTTGCGGCGGCCGATCCGGTCGGCCGTGGAGCCGGCGAACATCAGCAGCGAGGCCAGCACCAGGGTGTAGGCGTCGATGGTCCACTGCAGGCCGGACACGGAGGCGTGCAGGTCGCGCTGCATGGCGGGCAGGGCGACGTTCAGCGCCGTGTTGTCGAGGCTGACGATCAGCAGGCTCATGCAGCAGATCGCGAGGACGATCCGCCGGCGTCCGGGTGTGAGCTCGGGCATATGCGGATAGTACGGCTAACTAATGACCTTCGCCGTGCGGGACAATGGGGGGATGACCGCGTTCTCCCCTCTCTCCATCGGGCCGCACATCGTCCAGCCGCCCGTGGTGCTCGCGCCGATGGCCGGCATCACCAACGCCCCCTTCCGCACCCTCTGCCGCGAGTACAGCGGCGGCAAGGGCCTGTTCGTGAGCGAGATGATCACGACCCGGGCGCTGGTGGAGCGCAACGAGAAGACGATGCAGCTGATCCGCTTCGACGACAGCGAGAAGCCGCGGTCGATCCAGCTCTACGGCGTCGACCCCGTGACGGTCGGCAAGGCGGTGCGGATGATCGTGGACGAGGACCTGGCCGACCACATCGACCTGAACTTCGGCTGCCCGGTCCCCAAGGTGACCCGCAAGGGCGGCGGCTCGGCCCTCCCGTACAAGCGGCCCCTGCTGCGGGCGATCCTGCACGAGGCCGTGACGAACGCGGGCGACCTGCCGGTGACGATGAAGATGCGCAAGGGCATCGACGACGACCACATCACCTTCCTCGACGCGGGGCGGATCGCGGTCGAGGAGGGCGTGACCGCGATCGCCCTGCACGGGCGGACGGCGGCACAGCACTACGGCGGCACGGCGGACTGGGACGCCATCGCCCGGCTGAAGGAGCACGTCCCGGAGATCCCGGTGCTCGGCAACGGCGACATCTGGTCGGCGGACGACGCGCTGCGGATGATGCGCGAGACCGGCTGCGACGGCGTGGTCGTCGGGCGCGGCTGCCTGGGGCGCCCGTGGCTCTTCGCCGACCTGGTCGCCGGCTTCGAGGGCACCGGCGCGTACGCCCAGCCGGGGCTGCGCGCGGTCGCGGAGGCGATGGTGCGGCACGCGCGGCTGCTGGGGGAGTGGCTCGGCGACGAGTCGCGCGGTGTCATCGACTTCCGCAAGCACGTGGCCTGGTACCTGAAGGGGTTCTCGGTCGGTTCGGAGATGCGCAAGAAGCTGGCGATCACCTCGTCCCTGGACGAGCTGAGCGCTCAGTTGAGCGAGCTCGACCTGGACCAGCCGTGGCCGCTGGGGGCGGACGGGCCGCGGGGCCGTACGTCGGGCAACAACCGGGTCGTGCTGCCGGACGGCTGGCTCAAGGACCCGTACGACTGCGCGGGAGTGAGTGAGGACGCGGAGCTGGACACGTCGGGTGGCTGAGGGAGCTCCGGACGTGACGTGATCACGTCCAGATCGTGGGAATCAAGCCATTTCCACGGCGTGATCCTCACCACCCTTGATCAGGGTGGTGCTCAGATGAGCGAATTACGAGGCGTTGTACTTCTGGAGGGGTGGCACTGGGTGCCACCCTTTCTGCCTTCAAGAGTTGAACGCAGATGGTCTTCAGGTCGCTCACATGAGCGCCATAGCCCTGCTTTCGGTCAAGTGGGGTTCGAAGCATGAAAGCGGAAGCTACCCGTCGGTTACTTTCGATCTGCTGGCGGACGGGTGGTTAAGTCCGGGTGACCGGTAGGCGTACCTCCCCAGAAGCCTTCGATCTGGGTATGTTCCTCGCCGTCAGGGCAGCCACCGAGTGCTCGAGGAGTCGAGACCCGTGTCGGAAAACAAAGATCAGAAGTTCGTGTACGACTTCACCGAGGGCAACAGGGACCTGAAGGACCTGCTCGGTGGCAAGGGCGCCAACCTGGCCGAGATGACCAACCTCGGCCTGCCGGTGCCTCCGGGCTTCACGATCACCACCGAGGCGTGCAAGGTCTACCTCGAGAGCGGCTCCGAGCCGGTCGCGCTCCGCGCCGAGGTCAGCGCGCACCTCGACGCCCTCGAGCAGAAGATGGGCAAGAAGCTCGGCCAGGCCGACGACCCGCTGCTCGTCTCGGTGCGCTCCGGCGCCAAGTTCTCCATGCCCGGCATGATGGACACCGTCCTCAACATCGGCCTCTCCGACGAGTCGGTGACCGGCCTCGCGACCCAGGCCGGCGACGAGCGCTTCGCCTGGGACTCGTACCGCCGCCTCATCCAGATGTTCGGCAAGACCGTTCTCGACGTCGACGGCGAGCTCTTCGAGGAAGCCCTCGAGGAGGCCAAGGCCGCCAAGAAGGTCACCGTCGACACCGACCTCGACGCCGGCGACCTGAAGAAGCTGGTCAAGCACTTCAAGAAGATCGTCAAGGCCCAGGCCGGGCGCGACTTCCCGCAGGACCCGCGCGAGCAGATGGACCTCGCCATCGAGGCCGTCTTCAACTCCTGGAACACCGACCGCGCGAAGCTGTACCGCCGCCAGGAGCGCATCCCGCACGACCTCGGCACCGCCGTCAACGTCTGCTCCATGGTCTTCGGCAACCTCGGCCCGGACTCCGGCACCGGTGTCGCGTTCACCCGCGACCCCGCCTCCGGTCACCAGGGCGTCTACGGCGACTACCTCCAGAACGCGCAGGGCGAGGACGTCGTCGCGGGTATCCGCAACACCGTGCCGCTCGCCGAGCTGGAGTCGATCGACAAGAAGTCGTACGACCAGCTGATGCAGATCATGGAGACGCTGGAGACCCACTACAAGGATCTCTGCGACATCGAGTTCACGATCGAGCGCGGCCAGCTGTGGATGCTGCAGACCCGGGTCGGCAAGCGCACCGCCGGTGCCGCCTTCCGGATCGCCACCCAGCTCGTGGACCAGGGCCTGATCGACGAGGCCGAGGCGCTCCAGCGCGTCAACGGCGCCCAGCTCGCCCAGCTGATGTTCCCGCGGTTCGACGACGGCGCGAAGACCGAGCTGCTCGGCCGCGGCATCGCCGCCTCCCCGGGCGCGGCCGTCGGCAAGGCCGTCTTCGACTCCTACACGGCCGTCAAGTGGTCGCGCTCCGGCGAGAAGGTCATCCTGATCCGCCGCGAGACCAACCCGGACGACCTGGACGGCATGATCGCCGCCGAGGGCATCCTGACCTCGCGCGGCGGCAAGACCTCGCACGCCGCCGTCGTCGCCCGCGGCATGGGCAAGACCTGTGTCTGCGGCGCCGAGGAGCTGGAGGTCGACACCAAGCGCCGCCGGATGACCACCGCCTCGGGCCACGTCATCGAGGAGGGCGACGTCGTCTCCATTGACGGCTCCACGGGCAAGGTGTACCTCGGTGAGGTCCCGGTCGTGCCCTCCCCGGTTGTCGAGTACTTCGAGGGCCGGATGCACGCCGGCGCCGACGACGCCGACGAGCTGGTCGCCGCCGTGCACCGGATCATGGCCTACGCGGACCGCGTACGCCGCCTGCGCGTACGGGCCAACGCCGACAACGCCGAGGACGCGCTGCGGGCCCGCCGCTTCGGCGCCCAGGGCATCGGCCTGTGCCGCACCGAGCACATGTTCCTCGGTGAGCGCCGCGAGATGGTCGAGAAGCTGATCCTCGCCGACACCGACGAGGAGCGCGCGGAGGCCCTGGAGGCCCTCCTGCCGCGCCAGAAGCAGGACTTCGTCGAACTCTTCGAGGCCATGGACGGACTGCCCGTCACGGTCCGCCTGCTGGACCCGCCGCTGCACGAGTTCCTGCCCGACATCACCGAGCTGTCGGTGCGCGTCGCCCTCGCCGAGGCCCGCAAGGACCCGAACGAGAACGACCTGCGCCTGCTCCAGGCCGTGCACCGGCTGCACGAGCAGAACCCGATGCTGGGTCTGCGCGGTGTCCGCCTCGGCCTGGTCATCCCCGGCCTGTTCACCATGCAGGTCCGGGCGATCGCCGAGGCCGCGGCCCAGCGGATCGACGCCAAGGGCGACCCGCGCGCCGAGATCATGATCCCGCTCGTCGGCACCGTCCAGGAGCTGGAGATCGTCCGCGAGGAGGCCGAGCAGGTCATCGCCGAGGTCCAGGCGCAGACCGGGGTGGAGCTGAAGCTCGCGCTCGGCACCATGATCGAGCTGCCCCGCGCGGCCGTGACCGCCGGTCAGATCGCCGAGGCCGCCGAGTTCTTCTCCTTCGGCACGAACGACCTCACCCAGACCGTGTGGGGCTTCTCCCGGGACGACGTGGAGGCCTCCTTCTTCACCGCGTACCTGGAGAAGGGCATCTTCGGGGTCTCTCCCTTCGAGACCATCGACAAGGACGGCGTCGGCGCGCTGGTGCGCAGCGCCGTCGAGGCCGGCCGCGCCACCCGCCCCGACATCAAGCTCGGCGTCTGCGGCGAGCACGGCGGCGACCCGGAGTCGGTGCACTTCTTCCACGAGGTCGGCCTCGACTACGTCTCCTGCTCGCCGTTCCGGATCCCGGTGGCGCGCCTGGAGGCCGGCCGCGCCGCGGCCGAGTCGAGCGGCAGCGACAGCCGCTGACCGCAGGTTCAGTAGCGCGAAAAGGCCACCGGAGCCGCCGCTCGTCCCCGACCCTCACCGATGGGCGGCGGCTCCGGGTCGCAAGAGAGACGGGGCGGACACCTTGTGCGGAGGTGTCCGCCCCGTCGTCTTTCGTCCCGTGCCAGCGTGCGGGGTCGTGATCACCCGGACGTCGACCGCGTGTAAGTTCGTGTTCAATATCGGCGGTTTTGATTATTCGCTGTTGAACCTTTTCGCGATTCGACCCGCAAAGAACGAGGCGGGCGCGGCCACCGGATCCCCACCCAGTGGCCGCGCCCATTACCCTTGCCGGGCAAGTGAGCCGCAACCCTCGCCGACCGCCGCCGGACGCCCGAAGCCCCCCACGGTCTTCGTCACGTCACCTCGGTCCTGAAGGTTTCCTGCCCGACACGCACAGCTTTTCGGTTTGCCCCCGGTCTCCGCGATGCTTTTCAAGTGTGGCTGAAACACCCTGGTAACGTCCTGTGATGGTGTGCATACTCCTTGCAGGGGGTGGTTGCGAGTGCACAGGTGGGGGTTCGATGCTGCGGATTCATTTCACAGGAAACGACTTGGCCGGGGTCCGGATGGCGGGCCGGCCGGACGTTCTGTGGGAAACGATTCTCAGTTTTCACCGCTTAAGGGACCGTCGCGGCCCCGTCGTGTACGGAGAATGGCGCTCGGAAACGCGGACCCGGCTGAACGGTGAGACCCGGCTGCTTGCCGCGCTGGTTCCCAGTCGCGGATATTTTCCCGACTTCCTGACGCCCGCGGAGGGGTTCGGCGGGCTCGACGAGGGCCTCCAGGCCGTCCGTGCGACGTCGCCGGAGCGGCTCCGCGCGGAACTGGCGCTGCTGGGGGCCGCGCGGCCCGGCGGCCGGACCGTGCCCCACTCGCTGCGCGTGCTCGCCGAGGGAGGTGCTGAATCGTTTAGTCGCCTCATCGGCGCCCTGCGGAGCTACCACCGGGCCGCCGTCGAGCCGTACCTGCCCCACATCCGGGCGCGGGTCGAGGCGGACCGGGCCATGCGCGGCCGGGCCCTGCTCGACGGCGGAGCCGAGGAACTCCTCGCCTCGCTGCCGAGGATGCTCCGCTGGCGCGCCCCGGTCCTGGAGGCCGACTATCCCGTGGACCGGGACCTCCATCTCGACGGCCGGGGGCTGCTGCTCCAGCCCTCGTACTTCTGCCGCGGCACACCCGTCGTGCTCCGCGACCCCGGACTGCCGCCGGTCCTGGTCTATCCGATCACCCACTGCGAGGCGCCGACCGTCCGTGAACCGGGCGGGTCCTCGCTGGCGAAGCTGGTCGGCACCACACGGTCCGCCGTCCTGCACGCCATCGGCGACGGCGGCACCACCAGCGAACTGGCGCGCCGGGCGGGTGTGTCGCTCGCCTCGGCCAGCCAGCACGCCGGTGTGCTGCGCGAGGCCGGGCTGGTCGCGACCCTGCGGCACGGCAACGCGGTCCTGCACACGCTGACGCCCCTCGGCGCCGCCCTGCTGGGCGGCGCGCAAGGGGCGCCGGGAGCCTCGCCGTGCTACGCCCGGAACGGGCCCGTCACCTCGTAGGTGATGCCGCCCGAGGAGCTGCCGCTCGTGCCGCGCTGGCTGGAGAAGTACAGCCGCCGGCCGTCGGGGGAGAAGGCCGGTCCGGTGATCTCGGAACCGGACTGGCCGTTGATCCGGAGGAACGGCGCGACGACGTCGTCGGGGGTGATGACGCAGATCTCCATGTTTCCGCCGTCCTCGGCGACGAACAGGTCGCCCGAGGAGGTGCCGGTGACGTTGTCCACCCCGGTCAGCGGCGCGCCACCGCCGCTCACCAGCGAGTCGTCGTACGCCAGCTCGTAGGTCCCCGCGGCCAGGTTCACCTGCCAGACCCGGTTGTCGCCCTTGGTGGTGAACCAGACGGTGTCGTCGGCGTAGTAGCAGCCCTCGCCGCCGTTGAAGCGCTTGGCGCCGGAGACCTGGTCGCGGGTCACGGTCGGCGAGCCGTCCGGGTCGGGGACGTTCTGCCAGGTGAAGGTGCCGGAGGTGGCGGTGCCGGCCTTGAAGACCTGGAGGGTGCCGGCGGAGAGGTTGCCCCAGGTGGCGGGCAGGAAGCGGTAGAAGCAGCCGTTCGTCTCGTCCTCGGTCAGGTAGATCGCCTTGCGGACCGGGTCGGCTGCGGCCGCCTCGTGCTTGAACCGCCCCAGCGCGTCGCGCCGGACGGCGGCGTTCACCCCGAACGGGTCGGTCTCGTAGACGTAGCCGAGGCTGACCTCCTCGCAGGACAGCCAGGTGTTCCACGGGGTCCTGCCGCCCGCGCAGTTCTGCCGGGTGTTGGACAGGATGCGGTACGCCCCGGTCACGGTGCCCCCGGAGTCGAACCGCACCGCGCTCGCGCCGCCGCCCGGGTTGATCTCCGAGTTGGAGACGTAGATCCATCCCGTGCCGTCGGCGAAGCAGGCACCGCCGTCGGGGGCGTTGTGCCAGGTGTACGAGGTACCGGAGACCGTCTGGCCGGAGCGGGCGATCACCCGGCTGCTGAAACCGCTGGGCAGCAGGATGCCGTTGGCGTCCGCGGCGCCGAGTGCTCCGTAGGGGCCCGTGCCGGGCTGGGCGGGTGCGGCCGAGGCCGCGCTCTGCCACAGGGCGCCGCCGAAGGCGGCCGCCGACGTGCCGATGACCGCTCCGCGCAGGAAACTGCGTCGCTCCACGTCTCACTCCAGAGGGGTGGTGACCGCCCCGCCGCACCGGTCGGCGGCGGGGTCGCGCGCTTCCGGAACCTAGGAGTACCGAGTTGACTGTGCAGCAACAACCGGTGAAGGGGAAGCGTCGGCTCGCGGTCGGTGCACGGGTGGGGCGAGGGCACTGTCGGTGGCGCTCGCTACTTTGGGGACATGCCGATCTCCGTATACCTGCACGACTCGGTCCCGCTGCCGGGCGGCGAGGCACTCATCCACGGTCACGCCTTCGAAGGGCGCCCCGGCGGAGCGCGCCGCGCCCTCCTGCCGAACGGGCCCGGCCTGGAGGTGTACGACCTCGACGGGCTCCTGGCCGGGGAGCAGGCACCGGCCGCGGTCTTCCCGGTGCCCTGGCCGGGCTGGGACCGGGGGGTCCATTCGGTGAGCCCGGACGGCACCTTCGCGGTCTTCTCGGGCCAGCGCGCGGTACGGGCCGTCGCCGCGGGCGGCACGACCCTGTGGGAGTACCGGCACGGCTGCTGGGGGCCGGAGTCGGGCCACCCGCACACGGGGGACGAGCAGCAGGTGTGCCGCGGCCTCGAACACGGTTCCTGCCGGGTCTCCGACGACGGGCGGCTCGTCTGGGCGCACGTCGTCGGGGAGGACGGGGAGGACGAGCAGGACGGGTGCGAGCTGTGGGTCGTCCTGGACGCCCGGGACGGCCGCGAACTTGCGCGGCTGCCTCTGGAGGACAGCGCCGCGGCCGGGTCGCACCACGTCGCCCACCCCGACGGGGTGCACATGGGGCTGAGCGTCGGCATGGGCCAGGACGGGATCCTGCTCCACTGGGCGCGCCTGGACGGCGCGGAACCGGTCTCCTGGGACCTGAACGAGAACCTGGACCGGATCCTCATGGACGTCCATCCGGACCACGAGGGCTATCTGACGATGGAGCACTACGGAGCCGACGTCCGGCTCCACGCCCTGGACGGAACGGTCCTCGCCGAACGGGAGGAGGTGGACGAGAACCCCTGGGACTGGGCCTGCGGCTTCGTCGACGCGCGGACGGTCCTCGTCTCCACCGGCGCCGAGTACGGCGAGGAGGACCAGGACACCCGGCACTGGCTCCTGGACGCACACACCCTGGAGATCCGCGGCGCCGTCGCCTACCCGCCGGGCACCCGCCACGGCCTCGCCCGGCCGCTCGGCGACGGCAGCTGGCTCACCCACGACGAGGAGAGCGGGACCCTCAGCCGCTGGACCCGCCGCGCTCCGGACGGGTCCTGACGCCGTCGGGCCACGCTGCCCGCCCCCACCGGCGGGCGACCGGGCGCCGAGCTGCGCACCCGGGGCCGGTCCGGAAGGATTTCCAGGGAACGGCGATGAGTTTCGGCCCGGCCCGCCGTCTTACCTCCTGAGAGCACCGACACCCCGCACGGACCAGAGAGAAGAGAGAGCGCCATGCCCCAGATGATCTTCGTGAACCTGCCCGTGAAGGACCTCGAAGCGTCGAAGAGCTTCTGGACCGAGCTCGGCTACTCCTTCAACCCGCAGTTCAGCGATGACACGACCGCATGCCTGGTCATCAGCGACACCATCTTCGCGATGCTGCTGACCGAGCCCCGGTTCAAGGAGTTCACCGCGCCGGGCAAGGAGATCGCCGACGCGACCAAGAGCTCCGAGGTCCTGATCGCCCTGAGCGCCGAGAGCCGCGAAAAGGTCGACGAGCTCGCCGACGGCGCCCTCGCCGCCGGTGGCTCGCCCGCCAAGGACCCCATCGACTACGGCACGATGTACGGCCGCTCCTTCTCGGACGTGGACGGGCACCACTGGGAGGTCGTGTGGATGGACCCGGCCGTCGTCCAGGGCTGACCGGACGGGCGCGTCAGCGCACCGTCCCGTACGTCACGCCGGCGCGCTGCTCGGACGGGGTCCGGAGCCGCTCGCCGGCGACGTCGGCCGGCGTCCACCTCGCGCGCCCCGAGGGCGCGGGCGTACCCCGCCGCATCAGGGACGACGGTCCCGTGAACGAGCCCGGACGCACGCCGTCGCCGCGCAGCGCGCCGGCAGCGCGCCGGCCTCGGCGGGCCGGGCGAGGATCCGGTTGCCGGGCGCCGCGATCCGCTCGGCCGTACGGCGGCCCCGGGGCGCCCGGCCCGGCCCCGTGTGCCCGGTCAGACCGAGCGGACCGGGTACACCGCCACCGCCACCTCGTCGTCGTCCAGGCAGCGGCCCGTCTCCAGGTCGAAGCGCTGCTTCAGCAGCGGCGAGGCGACGAACGGCCGTCCGCCCGCCGAGCCGAGCAGCCCGCGGGAGAGCACCTGCGCCCCCGTGAACGGGTCCTGGTTGTCGATCGCGTACGCGCGCCCCGACCGGTCCCTGAAGAGCGCGGCCTGCCGGCCGTCGGGCAGCAACGCCGCCACGCCCCGGCCCGGGGTGAGCCGGTTCTCGTCGCAGACGGCCGTCCACGCGTCGGCCTCGGTGTCGTGGGAGAGTTCGAGCTTCATCGGGCGGAGGCTCCTTCCAGGCGGTTTCCGATGGTCAGAATGGTCAGGTCCGGCTTGATCTGGTCGCGCTCCGGCACGAACCGCACCGACGGGTCCGGGGCGTCCGGCGCGTTCACGAAGGACACGAAGCGGCGGAGCCGGTCCGGGTCGTCCAGGGTCTGCGCCCACTCGTCCTGGTAGTCCGCGACGTGCGCCGTCATCATCGCCTCCAGCTCGTCGCACAGTCCCAGCGAGTCGTGCACGACCACGTCCCTGAGGTGGTCGAGGCCGCCGTCCAGGCGCTCCAGCCAGGTCGAGGTGCGCTCCAGGCGATCGGCGGTGCGGATGTAGAACATCAGGAACCGGTCGATCAGGCGGACCAGTTCGGCGTCCGACAGGTCCTGCGCCAGCAGGTCCGCGTGGCGCGGGGTCGCGCCGCCGTTGCCGCCGACGTAGAGGTTCCAGCCGCTCGCGGTCGCGATGACGCCGAAGTCCTTCGACTGGGCCTCGGCGCACTCGCGGGCGCAGCCGGACACCGCCGACTTGAGCTTGTGCGGGGAGCGCAGGCCGCGGTAGCGCAGCTCCAGCTGGATCGCCATCTTCACCGAGTCCTGGACGCCGTACCGGCACCAGGTCTGGCCCACGCAGGACTTCACCGTGCGCAGCGACTTCCCGTACGCGTGGCCCGACTCGAAGCCGGCGTCGACCAGCCGGGTCCAGATCGCGGGCAGTTGGTCCACCCGGGCGCCGAACATGTCGATCCGCTGACCGCCGGTGATCTTGGTGTAGAGCCCGAAGTCCCGCGCCACCTCGCCGATCACGATCAGCCGGTCCGGGGTGATCTCGCCGCCGGGGATACGCGGCACCACCGAGTACGAGCCGTTGCGCTGCAGGTTCGCCAGGAAGTGGTCGTTGGTGTCCTGGAGCGACGCCTGCTCGCCGTCGAGGATGTAGCCGTTGTTGAGCGAGGCCAGGATCGAGCCGACGGTCGGCTTGCAGACCTCGCAGCCGTCCCCGCCGCGGGCCTCGGGCCGGCCGTGGGAGTCGAGCAGCGCGGCGAAGGAGGTCAGCCGCAGGGTGCGGGTGATCTCGTACAGCTCGCTGCGGGTGTACGAGAAGCACCCGCACAGCCCCTGGTCGGCGGCGGCCGGCAGCAGCTGCTGGATGACCTTCACGCAGCTGCCGCAGCCGGTGCCGGCCTTGGTGCACTTCTTGACCTCGGGCAGCGTCGTGCACTCGGTGATGGCGTGCTTGGTCACGTTGTGGCAGGAGCAGATGACCGCGTCGTCCGGCAGCGACGAGGGGCCGAGCGCCACCGGCGCGCCCGCGCCCGCGGGCAGCACCAGCTGCTCGGGGGAGACCGGCGGCACGGTGCCGGTGAGCGGCCGCAGCATGCCGTAGGAGTCGGCGTCGCCGACCAGCACACCGCCGAGCAGGACCCCGTCGCCGTCGACGACGAGCTTCTTGTAGACGCCGGAGCGGGAGTCCGAGTAGACGACGTCGAGGCAGCCCTCGGCGGTGCCGTGCGCGTCGCCGAAGGAGGCCACGTCCACGCCGAGCAGCTTCAGCTTGGTCGACATGTCCGCGCCCGTGAAGGAGTGTTCCTCGGCCGAGGCGATCGTCGCCGCCGCGGTCTGCGCCATCTCGTAGCCGGGCGCCACCAGACCGTAGACCCGGCCGTCCGAGGCCAGCGCGCACTCGCCGATCGCGAACACGGCCGGGTCGGAGGTGCGGCACTGCTCGTCCACCGCGATACCGCCGCGCTCGCCCACGTCGAGGCCGCAGTCGCGGGCCAGCTGGTCGCGGGGCCGGACACCGGCCGAGAACACCACCATGTCCGTGGCCACTTCGGAGCCGTCCGACAGGCGCATCCCGGTGACCGCGCCGTCCTCGGTCACGACCTCCTGGGTGCCGGTGCCGGTGTGGACGCTCAGGCCCATCTGCTCGATGGTGCGCAGCAGCGCGGCGCCGCCGCCCTCGTCGACCTGCACCGGCATCAGCCGGGGCGCGAACTCCACGATGTGGGTGTCGAGTCCGAGGCCCTTGAGCGCCCCCGCCGCCTCCAGGCCGAGCAGACCGCCGCCCACCACGGCCCCGGTGGTCGCGGTCTTCGCGTAGTCCTCGATCGCGAGCAGGTCCTCGATGGTCCGGTAGACGAAACAGCCGCGGGCGTCCTTGCCGGGGACCGGGGGCACGAAGGGGTACGAGCCGGTGGCCAGGACGAGCGTGTCGTACGCGAAGACCTGCCCGGACCGGGCCGTGACCGTACGGGCGGCGCGGTCGACGGACTCCGCCGGGTCGCCGACGTACAGCTCGATGCCGTGCTGCGCCATGAAGCCGTCCTCGACCATCGACAGCTCGTCGGGCGTGCGGCCGCTGAAGTAGGAGGTCAGCTGGACCCGGTCGTACGCGGGCCGGGGCTCCTCGCAGAGCACCACCACACGGGCGCGCTCGGTGACGCCCCGCTCGGCCAGTGCCTCGAGGAACCGCTGGCCGACCATTCCGTGGCCGACCAGGACGACAGTGGGGGTGTGCGCGGGCGTGGTCGACATCTCAGGAGCCTCCGTCATGGGTGAGCAGGTGAAGCAGGGGAGCGTGCGGGAGGGCCTCGTCGCCCTCCCACGCCCGGGCGAGCGCCCCGACCGCGGCGAGATCGCCCAGCAGGACGCCGCCGACCAGCCGGTCGCCGCGGACGACGACCTTGCGGTAGGCGCGGCGGGTGGCGTCGGTCAGCTGCACGACGTCGTCGCCGGGCTGTGCGTCGGCCTCGCCGAAGGCGGCGAGATCCAGGGAGACGGGCCCGCCGAGGGTGAGCCGGGTCAGCGCCCGGGTGCCGGTGTAGGCAGGGACGGCGGGCCGCAGCGGGTCCGCGTCGCCGGCGCCCCGCGAGGTCCGGGCCACGTCGGTGCCCGTCAGGACCGACGCCAGGGCGTCCGCCTGTTCCAGGGCCGGGCCGGCCAGGCCGTAGACCCGGCCGTCGTGTTCGGCGCAGTCGCCGATCGCGTGGATGTACGGATCGGAGGTCCGCAGCTCGTCGTCGACGACGACGCCGGTGCGGACGTCGAGGCCGGCGTCCCGGGCGAGGCCGACACGCGGCCGGACCCCGCAGGCGAGGATCACCACCTGGGCGTCCAGGACGAAGCCGTCGGCGAGTTCGACGGCCGTGACCGCCCCGTCACGCTGGTGCAGTCCGATGACCCGGCACTCGGTGTGCACCTCCACACCGAGCGATTCCACGTGACCGCGCAGCAACCCCGAGGCCCGCTCGTCGAGCTGGCGCTCCATCAGGCGCTCGCCCTGCTGCGTCAGCACGACCTCGGCGCCCAGTGCGGCCAGCGAGCGGGCCGCGGAGACCCCGAGGAGGCCGCCGCCGATGACGACCGCGCGAACCCCGGGCCGCACGGCCTCCCGCAGCGCCAGGCAGTCGTCGAGCGTACGGAACGGATGCACACCCGAGGGAAGTCGGCCGCCGCGCAGGCCGCGCAGCGGCGGCAGCACCGGGTTGGAGCCGGTCGCCAGCACCAGCCGGTCGTACCCGACCTCCGTCCCGTCCGCGCACCGGACGGTGCGGGCCGCGCGGTCGATCCGCACCGCCAGCACCCCGCGGCGCACCGGCTCCCGCGGAGCGGGCAGCGCGATCACCTCGGGCTCGTACCGCCCGGCGAGGACGTCCGCGAGCAGCACCCTGTTGTACGGTGCGTGCGGCTCTTCGCCGAGGAGGGTGACCGGCAGGTGCTGGGCGAGCCGGGCGCCCGCCGTTCCGCCCCCGACCACCACGATCCGTGTACTCATGTTCCGAAGAGTGCGGGGCGGGTGTTACCCGTCGGCATCCCGTCTGTTTCCCGTACGGAACGCTGATCTCAGTCCCGGGGGGAGCACGCTGTGAGGGGCGCGCCCCTCACGGGCGCCTTGGGCGCCGGTGTGAGGCTTAACCGCCGGTCAGGACCTCCTCAAGGCCGCCTTAAGGATCACGAGGGAGCGGCTGACCTGGGGGTTCTCGTATACCGGCGGACCTAGGGTCGGGATGTGACGACCGAGGTACGCACCCCTCTCCACGACGGCGCCCACCGCTTCGCCGTCCCCACCGCCCGACCCGTCCCCGCTCCTGCCCCGAGGGTCCGTCCCGACCGGCTGCGGCACGTGATCGTCGGGGGTGCCGGGGTCGTCGCGCTCGGCTGGGGCGTCCAGGCACGCCCGTCCGCCCGCCTCGACGCCTTCTTCGCCACCGCCGCCCATCTCACCGGACTGCTCGCCGGCTACGGCGTCCTGGTGCTGCTGCTCCTGATGGCCCGGATCCCGGCGATCGAGCACGGCGTCGGCGCGGACCGGCTGGCCCGCGGGCACGCCCTGGGCGGCCGGTACGTCCTCGGGCTGATCGGCGCCCACGGGCTGCTGGCGCTCTGCGGCTACGCCGTGCACACCCGGACCGACCTGGTCGCCGCCACCCGCGGACTGCTCGGCTATCCCGCCCTCGCCGCCGCGGCGGCGGGCACCGTCCTCCTCGCCGCCGTCGGCGTCACCTCGGCACGGGCGGCCCGGCGACGCCTGCGGCACGAGACCTGGCGGGCGGTCCATCTGCTCGGCCTCCTCGCCGCCGCCCTGGGCTTCGTGCACCAGCTCGCCGGCCCGGACGTCGCCGGGAGCGTCCTCGCCGTCTGGCTCTGGTCGATGGCGCACGCGAGCGTCGCCGTGCTCCTCGTCTGGTACCGGGTCGTCGTCCCGGTCCGGCAGGCGCTGCGCCACGGACTGCGCGTCGCCGAGGTCCGCGACGAGGGGCCGGACGTCGTCTCCGTGATCGTCCGCGGCCGGGACCTGGACCGGCTGTGCGCCGAGCCCGGCCAGTTCTTCCGCTGGCGCTTCCTCACCCGCAGGCTCTGGCGGACCGCCCTGCCCTTCTCGCTCTCCGCGCCCGTCCGCGACGACACCCTGCGCATCACGGTCAAGGCGCTCGGGGACCACACGCGTCGGATCCGGCGGCTGCGCCCGGGCACCCGGGTCCTGGCGGCCGGCCCCTTCGGCGCGCTCACCGCGCACCGCCGCACCCGCCGCAGGGTCCTCCTGCTCGCCGGGGGTGTCGGCATCACCCCCATGCGCACGCTCTTCGAGACGCTGCCCGGGGGGCCCGGCGAGGTGACGCTGCTCTACCGCGCCCCGGACGCGGACCGTCTCGTCCTGCGCGAGGAACTGGAGCGGATCGCGCACGCGCGGCAGGCCGCCCTGCACTATCTGCTCGGCCCCTCGGACGCCTCCTTCGACCCGCTCGCCCCGCAGGCGCTGCGCAACCTCGTGCCCGACCTCGCCGAGCACGACGTCTACCTGTGCGGCCCGCCCGGTATGGCCAGGGCCGCGACCGACTCCCTCGTCCGGGCCGGAGTGCCGGCCCGGCGCATCCACTCCGAGGACTTCAGCCATGAGTGACGCCCCGACCGCCCCCGCCCTCACCGTCCGCTCCGCGCGCCGGCACCGCGCCCCGCGGCTGCCCGCCCCCGAGGCCGCCCGCCGCCGGCTCGCCGCCGCGCTCCTCGGCGCCGGGGCGCTCGCCGCGACCTTCCTGACCGTCGCCGTCGATCCCGCGGCGCCGCCCGCGCCGGACCGGGAGCAGCAGGTCACCACCTCGGACGTGGCTCGACTCTCCCGAGATTGACGGACGGCACAGCCCTTAGGGTCGTGGTCATGCCCGAGATAACCGTGACCACGCTCGTCCTGCTCTGCGCCGCCGCGCTGGTGGCCGGCTGGATCGACGCCGTGGTCGGGGGCGGGGGACTGCTCCTGCTGCCCGCCCTGCTGCTCGGCCTTCCGCACCTCCCGGCCGCCCAGATCCTGGGCACCAACAAGGCCGTCGCGATCGTGGGCACGTCCGGTGCCGCGATCACGTACGCGCGCAAGGCGCCGGTGCGGGTGAAGACGGCGGTGCGGATCGGACTCGCGGCCCTCGCCGGATCGATGGCCGGTGCCTTCTTCGCCGCCGGGATCAGCAGCGACGTGCTGCGTCCGGTGATCATGGTCGTCCTGCTCGGGGTGGCCGCGTTCGTGATGCTGCGCCCCGCCTTCGGCACCCGGCACCAGGACGGGGCGCCGGTCGGCCGGGCGCGGGTCGTCACCGCGATCGTGCTGGTCGGCGGCGGCATCGGGTTCTACGACGGCCTCTTCGGGCCCGGCACCGGCACGTTCCTGGTGCTGGCGCTCACCGCCGTGC
Organism: Streptomyces sp. JL2001; assembly: GCF_050917515.1. Classification (NCBI taxonomy): domain Bacteria; kingdom Bacillati; phylum Actinomycetota; class Actinomycetes; order Kitasatosporales; family Streptomycetaceae; genus Streptomyces; species Streptomyces sp. JL2001. The sequence continues at coordinate 5,268,250 of NZ_CP169421.1, forward strand.
TCCACCTCGACCTGGTGACCGCCTCCGCCACCGCCAAGATCGTCAACGTCTGCACGAACGGCGGCGCGCTCGCGATGTTCGCCTACCAGGGCACGGTGCTCTGGCAGCTCGCGGCCGTGATGGCGCTCTTCAACCTGGCCGGCGGCATGATCGGCGCGCGGATGGCGCTGCGGAAGGGCTCCGAGTTCGTGCGCGGGGTGCTGCTGGTCGTGGTCTTCTCGCTCGTCGCGAAGCTCGCCTTCGACCAGTGGTCCTGAGAGGACCGCGCGTCCCGGAGCCGCGCGGACCCGGACCGTCGCTTCAGCGCACGCCGATCAGGTGCCCGAACGCCACCACGTTGCCCTGGTAGCCGGACTTCTGTGAGAAGCCGCCGCCGCAGGTGATCACCCGCAGTTCGGCCCGTCCGGTCTCGCCGTAGACCTTCGTGTCCGGGAAGTCCTCGTTCTCGTAGACCTCGACCGCGTCGATCGTGAAGACGGCGGTCCGCCCGTCCCGGCGGTCCACCTCGATCCGGTTGCCCTTCTTGAGAGCGCCGAGCGCGTAGAAGACGGCGGGGCCGCGCGCGTTGTCGACATGGCCCGCCACGATCGCGGTGCCCTTGGCGCCGGGGGTCGTGCCGTTCCGGTACCAGCCCGCGAGGTTGCGGTCGTCCGCCGGCGGGACGTCGAGCGCGCCCCGCGCGGTCAGCCCGAGCGGCGTCATCGGTGCGTCGACGTCGATCTCGGGGATGCGCAGCCGGACCGGCTCGGACGGCGGCAGCGGGTCGGCGGCCGCGTCGGTGTGCGCGTTCGGCCCGGCGGCGAAGGCCTGCGCCGCGGACGGCATGGGCGGGGTGACGTCCTCGGAGCCGTTCTGGACGAGCCAGATGCCCACGCAGGCGGCGATCGCCACGCCCCAGCCCTTGGTCCTGCTGCTCACGGTTCTCCCTCTCGGGTGCGAGAGATGTGGCCCTGCCCCCGCCGGGCCCCGAAGGGTCGCACGGCGGGGGCAGGGCGTTGCGGTACGACTCAGCGGCCCTGCGCGCCGCTCGCCCGGCGACGCAGGAGCCAGGTACCGCCGACGGCAGCCGCGGCCAGCACCGCCACGCCTGCCGTGATCTGGGCGGTGTCGGGGCCCACGCTGCCCCCGACACCGGTCTGGACGTGCCCGCTCGGGCTCTTGTGCTTGACGACGAGCTCGCCACGGGCGGTCTTGCCGTTGTCGCAGGCCACGCTGATGCCGTACGAACCGGGCTTGGCGTGCTCCGGGACCGTGAACTGACCGACCACGACCTCCTTGTGCGTGCTCGGATTCAGCTGGAAGTCGCCCGCGCCGAGGGACTGCGCGTCCCCCACACCGTGCCCGTGCTTGCCGCAGGCGAGGGTGTTCACCGTGACGGTGGTGCCGGGCGAGGCGGGGGACGGGAAGACCTCCAGGGTCCCGTGGTGATCGGAGTTCTCGGCGTACGCGGCCGGCGCGGCGAAGGCGCCGATCGCGGCGACCGCCAACGCGGTACCGGTGAGCAGGCGGGCAGTGGTGCGCATGAGGTCCTCCGGGGCGCGCTGTCGGTCTTCCTGAGACCGAGGTAAGTGCCGCGGCGCGCCCGGCGCCTGCTGATGGAGAATCAGAATTACTCCGAACGGTGCGGTGTGTCGCCTTGCCATTCCGGTGTTTGCGCAGGTCGGGGCGTTCTGTGTGATCCCGGCCGGCGATTCGTGCCGAACGGGTGACCGGCGTGTCGGGCCTGCCGGACGCTCCCCGTCCGCGGTTTCCGCCCGGTCCGCGGGGCGCGGCCGGTCAGCCTTCCGCGCCCGGCTCCAGTGCGTCCCAGGGGGTTGCGGCCAGGGCGGCGTCCACCCGTGCCATCAGCGTCTCGTCCACTTCGAACGTCACGTCGTCGATCCGGCGCACGGGCGCGACGCCCCGGGCGTTCGTCACGAACGCCGCCCGGAGGTCCGGCAGGTCCGCCAGCGTCACGCGGCGCCGCACCGAGGGCAGCCGGGCCTCCAGCAGGGACATCGTGATGCCGGTCAGGCACGGCGCCGACGGCCAGATCACCGAAGTTCCGTCCCAGAAGGCGATGTTGGTGATCGCTCCCTCCGCGATCTCGCCGTCCGGGGCGGTCAGCAGGGCGTCGTCGAAGCCGGCGCGCCGCGCGGCGTCCCCGTGGAAGCGCTGGCCGAAGCCGCCGAGGTGCTTGATGTGGGCCGCCGGCCGCTGGTAGCCGACCGACTTGAGGCTCTGCGGGGCCGGATCGGCCGTGAACGGCTCGCGGACCGTCACCACCGTGCGGATCCCCTCGTGGACGTACACCCGCGCCGCCGCGTCCCGGCGCCCGGCCGCCTCCAGGGCCGCCACCAGCAGGGCGCGCACGCGGGTGCCGTCGAGACCCCGCCCGAAGAGCTCGTGGGTGGCACGGTCGAGGCGGTCGAGGTGCAGCCCGAGGCCCTGGACCCGTCCGCCGCGTACCTGCATCGCGGTGAAGTGCCCGTAGCCGCTGGTGAGGGCCGCGAGGGTCTCCGGGTCGGCGACCGGGCGGCCGTCGATCTCGATGTGCAGGGGTGCGGGGGGAGCCTCGGTCATGACACCACCGTAGGGGGTGTCCCGGGGTCTCCTGCCGGGGCGATCGCTAGAGAATTCCCGGTTCCGGATCCGGCCCCTTGACCTCAAGCGGACTTGAGGTAGGAAGGTCGTCCGCATGGACCTCACGAACTCCGCGAACTCCGCGAACTCCGCCCCGCTCAGGCTCGCCGTCATCGTCGGCAGCGACCGCGAAGGCCGCTTCGGCCCGGTCGTCGCCGACTGGTTCCTCTCCCGGGCGGCCGAGCGGGACGACTTCACCGTCGATGTCGTCGACCTCGCCGAGACCGCACTGCCGACCTCGCTCTCCCACCACCCCGGCCCCGACGTCCGCGCCGAACTCGCCAGGGTCTCCCCGGTCCTGGCCGCCGCCGACGCCTTCGTCGTCGTCACCCCCGAGTACAACCACTCCTTCCCCGCCGCCCTGAAGTCCCTCATCGACTGGCACTTCACCGAGTGGCAGGCCAAGCCCGTCGGCTTCGTGTCCTACGGCGGCATGTCCGGCGGCCTGCGCGCCGTCGAGCAACTGCGCCAGGTCTACGCCGAGATGCACGCCGTCACCGTTCGCGACACCGTCTCGTTCCACCATGCCCACGGGCTGTTCGAGCCGGACGGCAGCCCCAAGGACCCCAGCGGCCCCGATGCCGCGGCCAAGGTGCTGCTCGACCAGGTCGCGTGGTGGGGGCGTGCGCTGCGGGACGCCAAGTCGGTCAGCCCGTACGCCGGTTGAGCGGCTGATCCGGCCGTACGGTCCGGCCCGTCGGCAGTCGACGGGGCGGCCGTACGCGACCGGTTCCCGCGGTGGCCCGGACGCGGTCCTGAGTACCGTGGCGGGGTGACCCACGCACCCACGGCACTGACCGTACTGACCACCACCGACAGCCCCGCCAAGGCCCAGGAACTCGCGCGCGGGGCGGTCGAGGCCCGTCTCGCCGCCTGCGCCCAGATCTCCGGGCCGGTCACCTCCGTCTACCACTGGCAGGGGGCGATCGAGACGACGGAGGAGTGGCAGGTGGTGCTCAAGACCACCGAGGCCCGCTACGAGGCGCTGGAGGCCCACCTGCTCGCCGCGCACGACTACGAGACCCCGGAGATCCTCGCCACCCCGGTCGTCCGCGCCTCCGCCGCCTACGTGCAGTGGATCCGGTCCGAGACGGCCACCACCCCGTGACGGCCGGGCGGAAGCTGCCCTTCTTCGTCTACGGCACCCTCCGTCCCGGCCGGCGCAACCACGACCGGTTCCTGCTCGGCCGCACGGCCGCCGAGGAGCCCGCACGGCTCGCCGGCGCGGTGCTGCACGACGGCCCCGGCTATCCGTACGCCGTGCCGGGGGACGGCCGGATCACCGGCGAGCTGGTGACCGCCGCGCCCGGCGCGTACGCCGGGCTCCTGGACGTGCTGGACCGGCTGGAGGAGTACCGCGGGCCGGGCCATCCGCTCAACCTGTACGAGCGCGTGGAACGGGAGGTGGTCCGGCTCCGGGACGGGGCGGCCGTCCCCGCATGGGTCTACCTCGCCGCGCCGGGGGTCCCGCTGGGTCCCCCGGTCGCGGGCGGCGACTGGGTCACGCCGGCTCCAGGCGGACCGCGCAGGTCTTGAACTCCGGCATCCGCGAGACGGGGTCGAGGGCGGGGTTGGTGAGGGTGTTCGCCCGGCCCTCGCCCGGCCAGTGGAAGGGCATGAAGACGGTGTCCGGCCGGATGGCCGTGGTGATCCTGGCCGGTGCCACCGCCCGCCCGCGCCGCGAGACCACCGCGACCCGCTCGCCGTCGCCGACCCCGATGCGCTCGGCCAGCCGGGGGTGCAGCTCCACGAAGGGGCCGGGCGCGGCGCTGTTCAGCTCCTCGACCCGCCGGGTCTGCGCGCCGGACTGGTACTGCGCGACGACCCGGCCCGTCGTCAGCACGACCGGGTACTCCTCGTCGGTCTCCTCGCCCGACGCCCGGTGGACGACGGACACGAACCGCGCCCGGCCGTCGGGGGTGGCGAACCCGTCGAGGAAGAGACGGGGCGTGCCGGGGTGCGGGCGCCCGTCCGTCGGGGCATCCGTCGGGGCGTCGGACGCCCCGACGGCATCCGGCGCACCGTCGGAGGGGGACGTCCGCGGGACCTCGGGACAGGGCCAGAAGACGCCGTCCTCCTCGTGGATGCGGCGGTAGCTGATGCCGGAGTAGTCCGCGGGCCCGCCGGCCGAGGCGCGGCGGAGCTCGTCGAAGACCTCCTCCGGGTCCGTGGGGAAGCCCTTCTCCCAGCCGAGCAGCGCGGCGAGCGCGTGCAGCACCTCCAGATCCGTGCGGACACCCGGCGGCGGGGTGAGCGCGCGCCGGCGGAGCAGGACCCGGCCCTCCAGGTTGGTCGTGGTGCCGGTCTCCTCCGCCCACTGGGTCACGGGCAGCACCACGTCGGCCAGTTCGGCCGTCTCCGACAGGACCACGTCCGCGACGGCGAGGAAGTCGAGCGACCGCAGCCGCTGCTCGATGTGCCCGGCGTGCGGGGCGGAGACGACGGGGTTGGAGCCCATCAGGAGCAGGGTCCGCACGTCGCCGCCCAGGGCGTCGAGGAGTTCGTACGCGCTGCGGCCCGGCCCCGGCAGGGACTCCGCCGGCACGTCCCAGACCCGTGCCACGTGCGCGCGGGCGGCGGGGTCGTCGAGCTTGCGGTAGCCGGGGAGCTGGTCGGCCTTCTGGCCGTGCTCGCGGCCGCCCTGGCCGTTGCCCTGCCCGGTGAGGCAGCCGTAGCCGGAGAGCGGGCGCCCGGCCCGCCCGGTCGCCAGGCAGAGGTTGATCCAGGCGCCGACCGTGTCCGTGCCCTTGGACTGCTGCTCCGGGCCGCGTGCGGTGAGCACCATCGCGTTCTCGGCGTCGCAGAACATGCGCATGGCCTCGCGCAGCAGCGGCACGGGGACGCCGGTGATCCGCTCGACCAGTTCGGGCCAGTGGGCCATCGCCCCGGCCCGCGCGCCCTCCCAGCCCTGGGTGCGGGTGCGGACGAACTCCTCGTCCACGCGCCCCTCGGCGACGACGAGGTGGAGCAGGCCCAGGGCGAGCGCGAGGTCGGTGCCGGGGCGCGGCGCGAGGTGGAGGTCGGCCTGCTCGGCGGTCCTGGTGCGGCGCGGGTCGACGACGATGAGCCGGCCGCCGTTCTCCTTCAGCTCGGTGAGGTAGCGCAGGGCGGGCGGCATGGTCTCGGCGAGGTTGGAGCCGACGAGGATCACACAGCCGGTGCGCGGGATGTCCTCCAGGGGGAAGGGGAGTCCCCGGTCGAGACCGAAGGCCCGCTGGTGGGCGGCGGCCGCCGAGGACATGCAGAAGCGGCCGTTGTAGTCGATCTGGGAGGTGGCGAGGACGAGCCGGGCGAACTTGCCGAGCGCGTACGCCTTCTCGTTGGTGAGACCGCCGCCGCCGAAGACCCCCACGGCGTCCGGACCGTGGTCGGCGCGGGTCCGGCGCAGGCCGTCGGCGACGGCGGCGAGCGCCTCCTCCCAGGTGGCGGACTTCAGCGCACCTGTGTCAGGGCAGCGGACCAGGGGCTCGGTCAGCCTGACCCGGGAGGAGAGCACGGCCGGGGCGGTGCGGCCCTTGCCGCACAGCGCGCCCCGGTTGACCGGGAAGTCCGTGCGGTCGACCACCTCCACGGAGCCCGTCCCCTCCGGCGAGCGGCGCAGCGACATGCCGCACTGGAGGGCGCAGTAGGGGCAGTGCGTGGGGGTGGTGACAGCCTCGGACATGTACGAGAGCGTGCGACGCGCGTGTTACGGGAGGGGGCGCGCCCGATTACGGGACCGGTACGTCGGACTCCGCCGCCGGCCTCGCCGCGGGTGAGGCCCGGGGGCCGCCCCGCGGTCGCCTACCGGGCCGAGGCCAGCGCCTCCGTCACGCCCTTCTCGCGGTCTCCGAGGAAGTGCGGGTCCGGGCGCAGCGCCGCGTCCAGGGCCGCCTTCCCGGCGGCGAACAGCTCCCGGGTGCCGCCGTAGTAGAACGTGGCGTCGTGGGGCTCGACCACCTTGACGCCGTAGGAGTCGACGCCCGCTGCCGCGCACAGCGCCACCGCTCGCCGGATGTGGAAGTCCTGCGTGACCAGGACGGCCCGGTCCACGCCGAAGATCTTCTTGGCGCGCACGCAGGAGTCCCAGGTGTCGAAGCCCGCGTAGTCGCTGACGATCCGCGCGTCCGGCACGCCGTGACCGGTGAGGTACGTGCGCATCGCGTCGGGTTCGTCGTACGCGGTCCGGCTGTTGTCGCCGGTGACGAGGACGACCTTGACCTTGCCCGTGCGGTACAGCTCCGCGGCGGTGTCGAGCCGGTGCGCGAGGTAGGGCGTCGGGCGGCCCTTCCACAGGCCGGCGCCGAAGACGACGGCGACGTCCTGGGCGGGCACGTCGGCGGTGGTGCGCAGCCGCCCGTCGGCGGTGGCGTGCATCCAGGTGGCCGGGGCGAGCGCGAGCACGGTGCCGAGCATGACGGCCTGGACCGTACGGCGGCGGGCCCGGCGGCCGCGCAGTAGCCGCACGGCCCCCTTCAGCCGGGCGGGAACGCGTACGCGTCGCATGGACGTACCTCCGTGGATCTTGCCTGCCCCGTCACCTCAACCGACGCAGAATCCGGCCCCTCGGTTCACTGGGAGCCGGGTGCGGCGTGGCCGGGTGGTCCGGGTCCGCGGGGCGCGGCGCTGCCGGACCGGCCGCCCCCGCGCGCCCCGAGCCGTACAGCACGGTGGCCAGGGCGATGCCCAGCAGGGCTCCGAGGAACTGCGCGCCGATGAAGCCGGGCAGTGAACCGGGGGCGATCCCGGTGAAGGAGTCGGAGAAGGAACGGCCCACCGTGGCGGCCGGGTTGGCGAAGGAGCCCGAGGAGGTGAACCAGATGGCCGCCGCGATGTACGCGGCCACCGCGACCGGGGCGAGCGAGGGCCGCTCGATGTGCCGCAGGCCCTGGACGATCAGGACGAGTCCGGCGGTGGCGACGGTCTCGCCGAGCAGGAGGGAGACGTCCGCGTGGGCCCGGGTGGACCAGGTGCCGGGCGTCCGCCCGAACATGGCCTCGGCGAGGAGGGCGCCGGCCACGGCGCCGGTGAGCTGTGCGGCGAGGTAGACGGCGACCTCGCGGACGTCCGGCGCGCCGGCCTCGCGGCGCCGCGACCACCACTCGGAGAGGGTGACCACCGGGTTGAAGTGGGCGCCCGAGAGCGGGCCGAGAAGGACGATGAGCAGTCCGAGTCCCAGCGCGGAGGCGAGGGAGTTGGCCAGCAGCCGGACCCCGATGTCCTGGCTGAGCGCCTCGGCCCGGATGCCGGAACCGACGATGACGGCGACCAGGGCGGCGGTGCCGACGAGTTCGGCGGCGGCACGCCGGTGCAGCGCCGGAGGAGTCATTCTCATGATGGAAAATATATTCCGCAGTGCGGAAGCTCGGGAAGGAAAAAGAAGGACGAGAAGCGCGGGGTGCGGTCGTACGATCCACAGATGATCAACGACGCCGTCCGCAACAACGCCGAGTGGTGCGAGGCGATGTGCCGAGCCCACGGCCGCCCCGGCACCTTCGCCCCGCGTGTGTGGACCAACGCCCGCCGCACGCCCACCTACTACCCGGACGCCGTCACGCTGACCGCCGACGCGGGCGTCCGCGACGTCCTGGACGGCATCGACCGCGGCGCCCCCGGAGCATCGGTCAAGGACAGCTTCGCCGCCCTCGACCTGGCGGCCGAGGGCTTCCTGCTGCTGTTCGAGGCGGAGTGGATCCACCGCCCGGCGGGGCGTCCCGCACCCGCCGCCGACGGCGCCGCCGGCCTGCGGTGGAGCCCTGTCCGCACCCCGGCGGACCTCGCCGAGTGGGCGCGGTCATGGAGCGGCGGCGACGCGGAGGAGGCCGCGCTGTTCCGCCCGGAACTGCTCGCCGACCCGGCGACCACGATCGTCGCCGGACACCGCCCCGACGGCGCGGTCGCCGGTGGCGCGGTGCTCAGCGACAGCGGCCCGGTGACCGGCGTGTCCAACCTCTTCGCCGTGGACGGCACCGACCCGGCCGAGGCATGGGCCGGCTGCCTTGGCCTGACCGACCCGGACCGCCCGGTCGTCGGCTACGAGTCGGGCGACGACCTGGCGCCCGCCCACGCGGCCGGCTTCTCCTCCTTCGCGCCGCTGCGGGTCTGGCTGGACACCGGCGCCTGACACCTCCGCGGGGCCCCCGGTGAGCGGGCGGAAAACACTCGTGACCCCGGCGCAACGGGCAGGCAACGTGCCGGGGTCAGGATCGGTCCATGACGGAGCCGGACAGCACGTTCGACAGCACCGCCCAGCTGCTGGGACGGATCACCGCACAGCTCGGCGCGCAACTGGGCCGCGTGCATCTGAACGGGCGCGGCGGCCGAATGACTCACGAAGGTCACCACGTCCCCGAGGAAAAGCGCAGGCCCATGAGAAGCACCGCCCCCACCCTCGTCGCCGTCGGTCACGGCAGCCGCGACCCACGGGCGCGCGCCACCCTCGACCTGCTGCTGGACCGGGTCCGCGACCTGCGGCCCGGCCTCGACGTCCGCCTGGCGCACATCGAGCTGAACGCGCCGCTCCTCGACGACACCCTCGCCGGCCTCGCCGGGGGGCGCGGCCGTGCCGCCGCCGACGCCGTCGTCGTACCGCTCCTCTTCGGGCCCGGCCACCACGTCAAGCAGGACATCCCCGCCGCTGCCGCCGCCGCACCCGGCCTGCGGATCCGCACGGCCCTCCCGCTCGGCCCGCACCCCCTGCTCGTCGAGGCGCTCGCCGACCGGCTCGCCGAGGCGGGCTGGACCGCCCGGGACGAAGCCTCGCCGTCCGCCGGCGTCGTCCTGGCCGCGGCCGGCTCCCGCGACCCGGAGTCGCTCGCCGTCATCCGCCGCACCGCGCGGCTGCTCTCCGAGCGGCTCGGCCACGTGCCCGTCGTCCCCGCCTTCGCCTCCGCCGCCGCGCCCACCGTGCCCGACGCCGTGCGGTCCCTCGCCGCCCGCGGCCGGCACCGGGTCGCCGTCGCCTCCTGCTTCACCGCGCCCGGTCTGTTCGCCACCCGCAGCGCCGCCCACGCCCCCTGGATCGCGGCGGCGCCGCTCGGCGACCACCCGGCCCTGGCCCGGCTGATCCTGCACCGCTACGACGAGGCCCTGCGCAGGCCGGTCGTCCCCGCGCGCGCACTCGCCACCGCCTGACGGCCGCCCGCCTCCGCACGCCGTCCGGCAGGGGCGGGCTCCGGCCCGTCCGGCCGCCCCGTCCCGGTGCGAAACGCACGCGCTGCCCCCAGGTGTCGGTCCCTCCGGTTACCTTCGGTGCATGGAAGGCAACACGGACACCCCGGGCTACGACGACACCGCCACCGAACGCTGGGCCGCCGAACCCGACAAACGGCCCGGACGCACCGCCTTCCAGCGCGATCGCGCGCGGGTGCTCCACTCCAGCGCCCTGCGGCGACTGGCCGGCAAGACCCAGGTCGTCACCCCCGGAACCCGCGGCCACGCCTGGGACGCCAGCCCCCGCACCCGGCTCACCCACTCCCTGGAGTGCGCCCAGGTCGGCCGCGAACTGGGCGCCGCCCTCGGCTGCGACCCCGACCTCGTCGAAGCGGCGTGCCTCTCCCACGACATGGGCCACCCGCCCTTCGGGCACAACGGCGAACAGGCCCTCAACGACTTCGCCAAGGACTGCGGCGGGTTCGAGGGCAACGCCCAGTCGCTGCGCCTGCTCACCCGGATCGAACCGAAGCGGTTCATCGCCGACCCCGCCGGCGGCGAGCCCGTCAGCGTCGGCCTCAACCTCACCCGCGCCGCGCTCGACGCCGCCACCAAGTACCCCTGGCCGCGCGGCGGTCACCCCGAGGACCCCGACTCGTCCAAGTTCGGCGTCTACGAGGACGACCTCCCGGTCTTCGCCTGGGCCCGCCAGGGCGCGCCCGGCCACCGCAAGTGCTTCGAGGCCCAGGTCATGGACTGGTCCGACGACGTGGCGTACTCCGTGCACGACTTCGAGGACGGTCTGCACGCCGGCCACATCGACCCCGACATGCTCTTCGCCGAGCCCGAGCGCGCCGACATCTGGACGGTCGCCCTCGGCCGCTACGTCCCGCCGGACACCGACCCGCAGGAGCTCGCCGACGCCCTCGACCGGCTCACCGGACAGGACTGGTGGCCGCACGGCTACGACGGCTCGGCCGTCGCCCAGGCCCGTCTCAAGGACGCCACCAGCCAGTTGATCGGCCGCTTCTGCCTCGCCGCCGAGGGCGCCACACGGCAGCGGTACGGCACCGGCCGCCTCACCCGCTACGCGGCCGAACTCGTCGTCCCGCGGGAGACCCGCAACGAATGCGCCGTTCTCAAGGCCGTGGCCGACCGGTACGTGATGCAGCGCGCCGAGCAGGAGGCGCTCCGCGCCGACCAGCGCATCGTCCTCGCCGAGCTCGCCGAGGCGCTGACCGCCCGCGCTCCCGAGGAACTCGACCCGCAGTTCCGCGCGCTTTTCGACGAGGCCGGCGACGACCGCGCGCGCAAGCGGGTGATCATCGACCAGATCTCCTCCCTCACCGACGCCTCCGCCCGCGCCCTCCACGCCCGGCTCCACCCCCGCCACGGCTGACCGGCCGACGAGGCCACGCCCCCTTCCGCCATCACGCTCCGTGCGGGAGGCTCGCTGCAAGGCCCGAGGCGGAACGGCCCGCCGAACGGCCGGAGGCGTAGCGTGGAAGCGGTCGCAACGAGGAGGCATCACGTGGTCGACGCAGATCAGACCTTCGTCATCGTCGGCGGGGGCCTCGCCGGGGCCAAAGCCGCGGAGACCCTTCGCGCCGAGGGCTTCAACGGCCGGGTGATCCTCATCGGCGACGAGCGTGACCATCCCTACGAACGACCGCCGTTGTCCAAGGGCTACCTCATCGCCAAGGACGAGCGCGACAGCGTCTTCGTCCACGAGGCCGCCTGGTACGCCCAGAACGACATCGAGCTCCACCTCGGGCAGGCGGTCACCACCGTCGACCGCGCGGCGCACACGGTCCGCCTCGGCGACGGCACCACCATCCGTTACGACCGGCTCCTGCTGGCCACCGGCTCCGAGCCCCGCCGCCTCGACATCCCCGGCACCGGGCTCGCCGGTGTCCACCACCTGCGACGCCTGGCCCACGCCGACCGGCTGCGCCACGTGCTGGCCGCCCTCGGCCGCGACAACGGCCATCTGGTGATCGCGGGCGCCGGCTGGATCGGCCTGGAGGTCGCCGCCGCGGCCCGCGGGTACGGGGCCGAGGTCACCGTGGTCGAGTCCGCGCCGACCCCGCTGCACCAGGTCCTCGGCCCGGAGCTCGGCCAGCTCTTCGCCGACCTGCACGCCGAGCACGGCGTCCGCTTCCACTTCGGCGGCCGGCTCACCGAGATCGTCGGCCAGGACGGCATGGTCCTCGCCGTCCGCACCGACGACGGCGAGGAGCACCCCGCGCACGCCGTCCTCGCCGCCATCGGCGCCGCGCCGCGCACCGCCCTCGCCGAGTCGGCCGGCCTCGCCCTGGTCGACCGCGCCCACGGCGGCGGCATCGCCGTCGACGAGTCCCTGCGCACCTCCGACCCGGAGATCTTCGCGGCCGGCGACGTCGCCGCCGCGCACCACCCGCTGCTGCACACCCGCCTGCGCGTCGAGCACTGGGCCAACGCCCTCAACGGCGGCCCGGCCGCCGCCCGCGCCATGCTCGGCCGCCCGGTCAGCTACGACCGGGTGCCGTACTTCTTCTCCGACCAGTACGACCTGGGCATGGAGTACTCGGGCTGGGCCCCGCCGGGCTCGTACGACCAGGTCGTCCTGCGCGGCGACGCCGGCAAGCGTCAGTTCATCGCCTTCTGGCTGAAGGACCGCCGGGTGCTCGCCGGGATGAACGTGAATGTGTGGGACGTCACAGAGCCGATCCAGCAGCTCATCCGATCCGGTGCCCCGGTGGACCCGGACGCCCTCGCGGACCCCTCGGTCCCCCTCGACGGCCTGATCTGAGAAGCCGCCCGGCACCGTAGGATTCATGCGTGGCAGGCAGGATCAACGATGACGACGTGAAGGCGGTACGGGACGCGGTCCCGATCGACTCCGTCGTGTCCGAGTACCTTCAGCTGCGCAACGCGGGCGGCGGCAACCTCAAGGGCCTGTGCCCCTTCCACGACGAGAAGTCGCCCTCCTTCCAGGTCAGCCCCAGCAAGGGTCTGTTCCACTGCTTCGGCTGCCAGGAGGGCGGCGACACGATCGCCTTCGTGATGAAGATCGACCACCTCTCCTTCTCGGAGACGGTCGAGCGCCTCGCCGCCAAGGCGGGCATCACGCTGCGATACGAGGAGGGCGGCTACAACCCCGGCCACCAGCGCGGCGAGCGCATCCGGCTGATCGAGGCCCACAAGGCCGCCGCCCAGTTCTACGCCGACCAACTCGGCGGCGCCGAGGCCGAGATCGGCCGGAAGTTCCTCGCCGAACGCGGCTTCGACCAGGCCGCCGCCGAACACTTCGGCGTGGGCTACTCCCCGGCCGGCTGGGACCACCTCACCCGCTTCCTGCGCGGCAAGGGCTTCTCCGACAAGGAGCTGATCCTCTCCGGGCTCTCCCAGGACGGCCGCCGGGGCCCCATCGACCGCTTCCGGGGACGCCTGATGTGGCCGATCCGGGACGTCGGCGGCGAGGTCGTCGGCTTCGGCGCCCGCCGGCTGCGCGAGGACGACAACGGCCCCAAGTACCTGAACACGCCCGAGACGCCGATCTACAAGAAGTCCCAGGTGCTCTACGGCATCGACCTGGCCAAGAAGGACATCGCCAAGGTCAGCCGAGCCGTCGTCGTCGAGGGCTACACCGACGTCATGGCCTGCCACCTGGCCGGCGTCACCACCGCCATCGCCACCTGCGGCACCGCCTTCGGCGGCGACCACATCAAGATCCTCCGCCGGCTCCTGATGGACAACGGCTCGGCCCGGGTGATCTTCACCTTCGACGGCGACGCGGCCGGCCAGAAGGCCGCCCTGCGCGCCTTCGAGGACGACCAGAAGTTCGCCGCGGAGACCTACATCGCCATCGCGCCGGACGGCATGGACCCCTGCGACCTGCGGCTGGCCAAGGGCGACCAGGCCGTGGCCGACCTCGTCGAGCCGCGCACCCCGCTCTTCGAGTTCGCCCTGCGCCAGATCGTGCGCCGCTACGACCTGGAGACCCCGGCCGGCCGGGCGGCCGCCCTCGACGAGGCGGCCCCGATCGTCGCCCGCATCAAGAACGGCGCCTCGCAGCACGAGGTCGCCGTGCAGCTCGCGGGCATGCTCGGCATCCTCGACACGCCGTTCGTGGTCCGGCGCGTCGCCCAGGTCGCCCGCTGGGCCCGCGACCGCGGCGGCCGGGGTCCGGCGCCCGCGCAGAACCGCACGGCGCCCCCGCCGATGCAGGCCCCCCAGGCCCCGGCCGGCCCCGCGCTCAACCTGCGCAGCCCGGCCCACCGCACCGAGCGCGAGCTCCTCAAACTGGCGCTCCAGCGCCCCGAGCTGGTCTCGCCCGCCTTCGACGCCTACGGGGTCGACGAGTTCACCGCACCGCCCTACGCGACCGTCCGCCAGTGCATCCAGGACGCGGGCGGGGCCACGGACGCGCCCTCGGACTACCTGGCCGCCGTCCGCGAGGCCGCGCCCAACGACACCGTCCGCGCGCTGGTCACCGAACTCGCCGTCGAGGCGATCTTCGCCAAGACCGTCGACGAGGCCTACGCGGGCGACCAGCTCGTCACCGTCCGCCTGCGCGCGGTCGACCGCCGCATCCGCGAGGTGCAGGGCTCCCTGGCGCGCCTCGGCGCGCACGGGGACCCCGAGCAGCAGGCGGCCGTGCAGAACGAGCTGTGGGTGCTGACCCAGTACGGACAGTCCCTGCGGAACAACGGCGCGGCCGCGCTCTGAGAGCTGCGCAGGCGGCCCCGGAAGGGGCTCCGGCCCACGGCGCGCGGCCGGCGTCCGGGGGCACGAGGGCGGCCGTCGGACGGTCCGCGCCCTTCCACGACGGCACCGGCGGCGGCACGCCGCCGCGCCCCGGCCGCCGTCCGGGACGACGTCCCCCTTCGTAGTCGTCCGCATTCAAAAAGTCACCGCACGCCCCTCGTGGCGGTGATGTGTCGTACCCCACACTGGTGGGCGGTGCCTGAGCCCTCGGAGCGTGCCCCCGCGGTTCCGCTCATCGTGTACGGGACGGACAGTGGCGGCCCGGCCGCGCCCGTCCCGCTGTCGCACGCCCCCGAACCGGCAGCGAACACCCTGGAGGTCGCCCCCGTGCAGACCCGGACCCTGCCCCCGACCCACGCCGTGCCCGGACAGCGTCCGGCCGCCCACCACCCCGAGGCGCCGGAGCCCGTGGGGTCCGCCGTCCCCCTCGCGTCCGACGACCCGGAGGCCGGGCCGGATCCGGCCGGCCTCACCGACGAGACGGACCCCACGGACCCCACAGCCCCCACGGACGCGGCCGCGGCGGCCGCGCCGGTCGAGACGGAGCCGCTGGAGGAGGCCGAGGCACCCGCCCCGCGCCGTGTGGACACCGGCGGGAGCGGACCCTCCTCCGACCTCTTCCGCCAGTACCTGCGCGAGATCGGCCGCATCCCGCTGCTCACCGCGGCCGAGGAGGTCGAGCTCGCCCGCCGCGTCGAGGCCGGGCTCTTCGCCGAGGAGCGGCTCGCCTCCGCCACCGACCTCGACTCCCGGCTGGCCCTCGACCTGGACCGGCTCGTGGTCATGGGCCGGATGGCCAAGCGCCGCCTCATCGAGGCGAACCTGCGCCTGGTCGTCTCCGTCGCCAAGCGGTACGTGGGTCGCGGGCTGACGATGCTCGACCTGGTCCAGGAGGGGAACCTCGGCCTCATCCGCGCGGTGGAGAAGTTCGACTACGCGCGCGGCTACAAGTTCTCGACCTACGCGACCTGGTGGATCCGCCAGGCGATGTCCCGCGCGCTGGCCGACCAGGCCCGGACCATCCGCGTCCCCGTCCACGTCGTGGAGCTGATCAACCGGGTCGTCCGGGTCCAGCGCCGGATGCTCCAGGAACGCGGTTACGAACCCACGCCCGAGGAGGTCGCCGCCCAGCTCGACCTGGCACCCGAACGGGTCGGCGAGGTGCTGCGACTCGCCCAGGAGCCGGTCTCCCTGCACGCCCCGGTGGGCGAGGAGGACGACGTCGCGCTGGGCGACCTGATCGAGGACGGGGACGCCGCCTCCCCGGTGGAGTCCGCCGCCTTCCTGCTGCTGCGCGAGCACCTGGAGGCGGTCCTCTCCACCCTCGGCGAGCGCGAACGCAAGGTCGTCCAGCTCCGCTACGGCCTCGACGACGGCCGGCCCCGCACCCTGGAGGAGATCGGCCGGATCTTCGGCGTGACGCGCGAACGCATCCGCCAGATCGAGTCCAAGACCCTCAACAAGCTCCGGGACCACGCCTTCGCCGACCAGCTGCGCGGCTATCTGGACTGAGGCGTGGCCCTCGGGTCCGTGCGAGGTCCCCGGTGCCGGACGGACGCCCGGCACCGGGAACGGGGTCAGTCGACCTCGACGACCGCCTGGGCGAACTGGGCGGCGTAGAGCCGCGCGTACGCCCCGTCCGCCGCCAGCAGCTCGTCGTGCGTGCCCTGTTCGACGATCGAGCCGTTCTCCATCACCAGGATCACGTCGGCGTCCCGGATCGTGGAGAGCCGGTGCGCGATCACGAAGCTGGTCCGCCCGTGGGCGAGACGCGCCATCGCCTTCTGGATCAGGACCTCGGTCCGGGTGTCGACGGAGCTGGTCGCCTCGTCCAGGACGAGGATCACCGGGTCGGACAGGAACGCCCGCGCGATGGTGATCAGCTGCTTCTCGCCGGCGCTGACGCCCGCCCCGTCGTCGTCGATGACGGTGTCGTAGCCGTCCGGCAGCGTGCGGACGAAACGGTCGGCGTGCGCGGCCCGCGCCGCCTCCTCGATCCGCTCCCGGGTGACCGGGCCGCTCGCACCGTAGGCGATGTTCTCGGCGATCGTCCCGCCGAACAGCCACGTGTCCTGGAGGACCATGCCGATGCCGGCCCGCAGGTCCTCGCGGGACATCGACGTCGCGTCCACGCCGTCGAGCGCGATCCGGCCGCCGGTGACCTCGTAGAACCGCATGAGCAGGTTCACCAGCGTCGTCTTGCCCGCGCCCGTGGGTCCGACGATCGCCACCGTCTGCCCCGGCTCCACCGTCAGCGACAGGTCCTCGATGAGCGGCTTGTCGGCCTCGTAGCGGAAGGACACGTGGTCCAGCTCGACCCGGCCCTTGGCGGCCGCGGACTCGGAGGGCCGTTCGACGACCGGGGAGTCCGGCTCCTGCTCCTCGGCGTCGAGCAGCTCGAAGATCCGCTCGGCCGAGGCGACGCCCGACTGCACCAGGTTCGCCATGGACGCGACCTGCGTCAGCGGCATCGAGAACTGCCGGGAGTACTGGATGAACGCCTGCACGTCACCGATCGACAGGGTGCCCGAGGCCACCCGCAGACCGCCGACGACGGCGACCAGCACGTAGTTGATGTTCGAGATGAAGAACATCACCGGCTGCATGACGCCGCTGTTGAACTGGGCCTTGAAGCCGGCCTCGTACAGCGCCTCGTTCTGCTCGCGGAAGTCGGCCGCCGACTCGTCCTGCCGCCCGAAGACCTTCACCAGCGCGTGACCGGTGTACATCTCCTCCACGTGGGCGTTGAGCTTGCCCGTGGACTTCCACTGCTGCACGAAGTGCGGCTGCGAGCGCTTGCCCACCTTGGCCGCCACGACCACCGACACCGGCACCGTCACCAGGGCGACCAGCGCCAGCAGCGGCGAGATCCAGAACATCATCGCCAGCACGCCGACGATGGTGAGCAGCGAGTTGATCAGCTGGCCCATCGACTGCTGCAGCGTCTGCGAGATGTTGTCGATGTCGTTGGTGGCGCGGCTGAGCACCTCGCCCCGCTTGGCCTTGTCGAAGTACGACAGCGGCAGCCGGGCCAGCTTCGCCTGCACGTCCTCCCGCATCCGGAACACGGTGCGGTTGATCACCTTGATCGACATCCGGGTGGAGACCAGCATCAGCAGGCCGGCCACCACGTAGACGGCGAGCGCCCACAGCAGCACCTGACCCACCGCGGTGAAGTCGATGCCCTGTCCGGGGGTGAAGTCGACCCCGGACAGCATGTCCGCCATCCCGCCGTTGCCCTCGGCCCGCAGCGAGTCGATCGCCTGCGCCTTCGTGGCGCCCTCGGGCATCTGCCGCCCGACCACGCCCGCGAAGACCAGGTCGGTCGCCTTGCCGAGGATCTTGGGGCCGACCACCGAGGCGGCCACGCTGAGCACGCCGGCTATCACCATCGGCCAGAGCGCGCTCCGTTCGGGCGCCAGCTGCCGCAGCAGCCGCTTGCCCGAGCCCTTGAAGTCCATCGACCTCTGGTCGGGGCCGCCGCCGGCCATCATCCGTCCGCCAGGACCGGCCATCAGGCTGCCTCCGCCTCGGTCAGCTGGGAGAGCACGATCTCCCGGTACGTCTCATTGCCCGCCATCAGTTCGTGATGGCGTCCGGTCCCCACGACCCGGCCCTGGTCCAGGACCACGATCCGGTCGGCGTCCCGGATGGTCGACACCCGCTGGGCGACGATCACGACGGTCGCGTCCGCCGTCTCCTCGGACAGCGCGGCCCGCAGCATCGCGTCGGTCTTGTAGTCGAGCGCCGAGAACGAGTCGTCGAACAGGTAGATCTCCGGCCGCTGCACCAGCGTCCGGGCGATGGCGAGCCGCTGGCGCTGCCCGCCGGACACGTTGGTGCCGCCCTGCGCGATCGGCGCGTTCAGGCCGGCCTCCAGCTCCCGTACGAAGTCCGCCGCCTGGGCCACCTCCAGGGCGTGCCACAGCTCCTCGTCGGTCGCGTCGGGCTTCCCGTACCGCAGGTTCGTCGCGACCGTGCCGGAGAAGAGGTACGGCTTCTGCGGGACGAGTCCGACCGTCCGCGCCATCAGCGCCTGGTCGAGCGTCCGGACGTCCACGCCGTCGACCAGGACCTCGCCGCCGGTCACGTCGAAGAGCCGCGGCACCAGTCCGAGCAGAGTGGACTTGCCGGAGCCGGTCGAGCCGATGATCGCCGTGGTCTCGCCGGGCCGGGCCTCCAGGGCCACGTTCCGCAGCACCGACTCCTCGGCGCCCGGGTAACGGAAGTCCGCCCCCCTGACCTCCAGATGCCCGCGCTGCCGCAGCTCGTGCACCGGCGCGACCGGCGGCACCACGCTGGACTCGGTGCCGAGGACCTCCTCGATGCGCTCGGCGCACACCTCGGCGCGCGGCACCATCATGAACATGAAGGTGGCCATCATCACGGCCATCACGATCTGCATCAGATAGGCGAGGAAGGCGGTCAGCGCGCCGATCTCCATCTCGCCGCTGTCGATGCGGTGTGCTCCGAACCAGACCACCGCGATGCTGGAGACGTTCACGACCGTCATCACGGTCGGGAACATCAACGCCATCAGCCGGCCGGTCGCCATCGACACGTCGGTCAGCTCCGTGTTGGAGACCTTGAAGCGGTCGCGCTCGTAGTCGTCCTTCACGAACGCCCGGATCACCCGGTTGCCCGAGATCTGTTCGCGCAGCACCCGGTTCACCGTGTCCAGCCGCTCCTGCATGGTGCGGAACAGCGGACGCATCCTCTTCACGATCAGCGAGACCGCGACGCCGAGGACCGGGACCACCGCGAGCAGCACCGCCGACAGCGGCACGTCCTGCCCCAGCGCCATGATGATGCCGCCGACGCACATGATCGGCGCGGACACCATCAGCGTGAACGCCATCAGCACCAGCATCTGGACCTGCTGGACGTCGTTGGTGGTGCGGGTGATCAGCGACGGGGCGCCGAAGTGCCCGACCTCGCGGGCCGAGAAGGACTGCACGCGCTCGAAGACCGCGGCGCGGACGTCGCGGCCGAGCGCGGACGCGGTCCGGGCCCCGTAGTACACGGCGCCGATGTTGCAGACGACCTGGACGACGGAGACCGCGACCATCAGGGCGCCGAAGCGGAGGATGTAGCCGGTGTCCCCGTTCACGACACCGTTGTCGATGATGTCGGCGTTGAGGGTCGGCAGGTAGAGCGAGGCGCAGGTCTGCAGCAGCTGCAGGAGCACCAGCAGGGCGATGGGCTTCTTGTACGGTCCGAGGTGGGTTCGGAGGAGTCTTATGAGCACGGGTTCTACTATCGCCCGTGGCCCCGAGGCGTTACGACCGAGTTTTGCCGACCTGGTCAAGCCTTTGCGAAGCCGGGCTCCGGGACCGCCCCGGCGCCCGACGGCTACGCGTCGAAGGCGCCCGGGTGGATCTGCTCCCGCGTTGCCCGGTACTGCTGCCGCACCGCCTGACCCACCGCCAGTTCCTCGCCCGGCTCGAAGACCTGGGCCGCGGCGCCCTGCCAGGCCGGCGGCGCGCCGGGGGAGAGCCTGCCGTGCGAGACGCCGAGGGCCCACGCGGCCTGCCGGGCCGCGCCCAGCGCCGCGTAGTCCGCCGGCTGCGGGACGACGACCTGCGCGCCGAAGACGGCCGGCGAGAGCGCCTGCACGGCGGGCAGCTCGGCCGCCGCGCCCAGCAGGAACACCCGCCGCACCTCGACGCCGCGTCCGCGCAGCACGTCCATGGCGTCGGCGAGCGCGCAGAGCATGCCCTCGAAGGCGGCCCGCGCGAGGTGCTCGGGCTTCATCGACTCGCGGCGCAGACCGCTGAGGGTGCCGGCCGTGTGCGGCAGCTGCGGGGTGCGCTCGCCCTCCAGGTAGGGGAGCAGGACGAGACCGGAGGCGCCGGGGGTCGACTTCAGCGCGAGCGCCGACAACTCCTCCAGGTTGTCCACGCCGAGCATCTCGGCGGTGCCGCGCAGCGCCCGGACCGCGTTGGAGGTGTGCACGACGGGCAGGTGCATGCCGGTCGCGTCGGCGAACGAGGTGATCATGCCCTTCGGGTCGGTGAGCGCCTCGTGGTGCACGGCCATCACCGAGCCGGAGGCGCCCAGGGAGACGACCGCGTCCCCGGGGCCGAGCCCGAGGCCGAGCGCTGCGGCCATCGTCTCGCCGGTGCCGGCGGAGATCAGCAGGCCCTCGGGGGTGGTCCCGGCGGCCTCGGCGGGGCCGAGGACCTCGGGCAGCATGGCCATGTGGCCGAGCGCGAGCTCGACCAGATCGGGACGGTAGGTGCCCGCGCCGGCCGACCAGTAGCCGGTGGCGGACGCGGCGCCGCGGTCCGTGGTGCGCCGGAGGGGGCGGCCGAGGAGCTGCCAGACCAGCCAGTCGTGCGGCTGGAGGACCATCGCGACCCGCTGGGCGTTCTCGGGCTCGGTCCGGGCCAGCCAGCGCAGCTTGGCCACGGGCTGCCCGGCCTGCGGGACGGACCCGACCGCCTCGGCCCAGGCCCGCCGCCCGCCGAACCCCTCGACCAGATCGGCCGCGGCGACCTGCGCCCGCTTGTCGTTGCCGATCATCGCGGGCCTCACGAGACCGCCCTGCTGGTCCAGCGGCACCAGTCCGTGCTGCTGAGCGGAGACACCGATGGCCTGGACCCCCTCCAGCAGACCGCCGGTGGCCGCCTCGCCGAGCGAGAGCAGCCAGACCTGCGGGTCGACGTCGGTGGCCTTCGGGTCGCCGGGATGCTGGGCATAGCCCTGCCGCAGCACGGCACCCGTGTCCGCGTCACAGACGACGATGCGTGTGAACCCCGAAGAGCTGTCCAAACCCGCGACTATCCCCATGGCAGGAGATTCTGCCGCACGCGGAGGAGTAGGGGGAGCGCCCGCGGGGTAGGAGACGCGTTTTCGCGCACGGTCCGGAACCGGCCCGGCGCCCCGGGGCCATGGCGCGTCCGGACGGTGCGCGGCCCCGGGTCCGGTGAGCGGCGCCGCGTGAGCTTGCCCACGGTCCGCGTGCGGGGGTCAGGTGTTGCTGACGCCCCACTCGTCCTCGGTCACCTGGCCGTTGTGGTGGCGCAGGGCGTGGATCCGCTCGGTCATCGAGTCCGGCAGCCGGTCGCCGACCTTGTCGCTCACCACGTGGAGCGCCTTGCCGGCCACCTGGCGGCCGGTCTGCGCCGCGGACTCCGCCGCGTTGCGCACGGCGGGGTTCTGCGAGAGCTCCCGCGCGGACTTCTTCATCTGCTCGTAGCGCTCGCGCCCGGCCCGTGTGCCGATGACGTAACCGACGGCCAGTCCCACGACGAACGTCAGCTTGTACCGCACGGCGGCACCACCCTTCCCTGGAAGTTCCCTGATGCCTCACTGGTGCCCACGAGAGCGCGCGGCATACCGATTGGCGGAGCACCCCCCTGCTTGCGCTAATGTATGTGTCGCAGCGAACGAGCGCCGCCCGGGACACCCGAGGTGGGTACGTTCGGTGCAACGCAGCAATCCCCTGTAGCTCAATTGGCAGAGCAGCCGGCTGTTAACCGGCAGGTTACTGGTTCGAGTCCAGTCGGGGGAGCGCGATCCCCTGTAGCTCAATTGGCAGAGCATTCGGCTGTTAACCGGAGGGTTGCTGGTTCGAGTCCAGCCGGGGGAGCGATCGGAAAGAGGACCCTTCGGGGTCCTTTTTCTTTTGCCCGGGAACCATCTCGTCCGGGGCGAAGTCCTCATGATTGTGGTTGCCGGGCGCCACAGCAGGAGATCGTATGAGCAGCTATGCTGCGGCAGACGGCGCGCACACTTGTACGCGCCACGCCGTTGAGGGGCGGTAGCTCAGCCGGTTAGAGCAGCGGACTCATAATCCGTCGGCCGTGGGTTCGAGTCCCACCCGCCCCACCAACGCACGGTGAAGCAGAATCGTTCTGGCCTGCGCGATCGCCGGCCGGGCGATTCGCCACCGCGAGCGGTGTCCGCCTCGTGCATCTCACCCCAGTCTGCGGACGGCGGGCGCGAGCAGCCGGCCCGACACGCCCCACGTCACCCGGATGACACGGCCCGTGTGTCGGCCACTCCTGCGCGGGCCGCCTCTTCCACCCCCCAGCCGGTGCTGTCCGGGCCCGGGAACGGCGAACGCCCCCGGTGCGTGGGGCTGCACCGGGGGCGGACGTGGCCGGGGTGGCGACTACTCGATGACGAGCTCCACCTGGATGTTGCCGCGGGTGGCCTTGGAGTACGGGCAGAAGGCGTGGGTCTTCTCGAGCAGCGTGCGGCCCGGCTCGCCCTGGAGGTGGTCCGGGAACTCGGCGCGCATGACGACCGCGAGACCGAAGCCGCTGTCGGCCTCGTCCTTGCCGATGCTGACCTCGGCGGTCACCGAGACGTCCTTGACGTCGATCTTCTCCTGGCGGGCGATCACGCCCATGGCGCTGGCGAAGCAGGCGGCGTAGCCGGCGGCGAAGAGCTGCTCCGGGTTCGTGCCCTGGCCGTTGCCGCCGAGCGCCTGGGGGTGGGCGAGGGGGAGGTCGATGTGGCCGTCGGAGCTGACGGCGCGGCCCTCGCGGCCGTTGGCGGTGGCGACAGCGGTGTAGATCGCGTTCATGGGTGTCTCTTCCTGTCCTCGTGCGGAGCCGGTGCGGTGCTGAGTCATTGGTATCGCACAATTCAGTTGTGCACAACTCAATGGTCCTCGCGTAACCTGAAGCCATGGAGACGCTCGACACGACCCGGGACGAGGACTTCCTCCGGCTCGACCACCAGATCTGCTTCTCGCTGCACGCCGCCACCCGCGCGTTCAACGGGGTCTACCGCGGTGCGCTCAAGGAGCTCGGGCTCACTTACCCCCAGTACCTGGTCATGCTGGTCCTCTGGGAGCACGGCGAGCTGCCCGTGAAGCGGATCGGCGAGCACCTGCGGCTCGATTCGGGCACCCTGTCACCGCTGCTCAAGCGGCTGGAGGCGGCCGGGTACGTCGAGCGGCGGCGCAGCGCCGAGGACGAGCGCTCGGTCACCGCGCGCGCCACCGAGGCCGGCGCCGAGCTGCGGGACAAGGCCCTCGGTGTGCCGCGGCGGATCGCCGCCGCGACGGGGATGTCGCTGGAGGAGATCCGCGGCCTGCGGGCCCAGCTCAACGCACTGGCCGCCCGGCTCGACGACGTCGACCCGGACGACCTGAGCCCCTGCGGCTGACCGGCGCCCGAGCGGCGGCGGGCCGCGCAATGGGCCGCGGCCGGGTGCGGTCCGTACGTCCCGACCTGGGGTTCGGTACGCGCCAGGAGGAAGCTGTAAGGACTCCTTTACCCTCCATCCCTATACTCCCTCCATGCCCGCCATCACCGTCCGACGCGCCACCGCAGAGGACTCCCGCCGCCTCACCCAGCTCGTCAGGAAGTCCGGTGCGTATCGCGGTGACTACGCCGTCATGGTCGACGGCTACGTCGTCGGAGGCCCGTACATCGAGCACCACTGCGTCCACGTCGCCGTCGACGGCCAGGGGCGCATAGTCGGCTTCTACGCCCTCCTCCTCGACGAGGCCGAGCTCGACCTCGCCTTCGTCGCCGACGACGCCCAGGGCCTCGGCACCGGACGCCTGCTGATGGAGCACATGACCGGCGAGGCCCGCGCCGCCGGCCTGAGGTCCGTACGGGTCGTCGCGCATCCGCCCGCCGAGGAGTTCTACCTGCGGACCGGCGCACGCCGGACCGGAGCCGTCGAACCCGCCGGCGGGATCTACTGGACCCGGCCCGAGCTCCGGTTCGACGTCGCGTGACCGAGACCCGGGCCCCCGCCCCCGAACGCCGCCGCGTCCTCGCGGACCTCACCCCGCTGCGGACCTCCGCGCACTACCGCCGCCTCTGGTTCGGCAACACCGTCTCCTGGGTCGGCCAGGGCATGACGGCCCTCGCCGTCTCCCTCCAGGTCTACGAGATCACCCGCTCGCCCTTCTCCGTCGGGCTCGTGGGCCTCTTCTCGCTCGTGCCGCTGGTCGTCTTCGGCCTCTACGGCGGCGCCATCGCCGACACCGTCGACCGCCGCAGGCTCGGACTGGCCAGCGCGACCGGCTCCGCCGTGCTCTCCGCGGCCCTCGCCGCCGCCGCGTTCGCCGGGTTCCACCACGTCTGGTTCCTGTACGCGATCGTCGCCCTGCAGTCGGTCTGCGCGGCGCTCAACTCACCCGCCCGCACCTCGATGATCCCCCGACTGCTGCCGGCGGAGCAGCTGCGTGCCGCGAACGCGCTCAACTCCATGACGACGACGTTCGGCACGCTCGTCGGCCCGAGCCTGGGCGGCCTCCTCGTGGGCGTCGGCGGCTTCCAGACCGCGTACCTCATCGACGCCGTCGCCTTCTCCGCGGCGCTCTACGCGATGTGGCGGCTGCCGTCGATGCTTCCCGAACGGACCGGCGCCAAGCGCGCCTCCGTCCTCGACGGGCTGCGCTTCCTGGCCACCCGGCCCAACCTGCGCATGACCTTCTTCTCCGACTTCTGCGCGATGATCCTCGCCCACCCGCGGGCGCTCTTCCCCGTCGTCGCCGTGCTCTGGTACGACGGCGACGCCCGCACCACCGGCCTGCTCGCCGCCGCCCCCGCGGCCGGGGCGCTGCTCGGCGGGGTGCTGTCCGGCTGGCAGGGACGCATCCGCCACCACGGACAGGCGATCCTCCTCGCGGTGGCGTGCTGGGGGACGGCGATCGCCGTCTTCGGCCTCACCCGCAACCTCTGGCTCGGGCTGCTGTTCCTCGCGCTCGCCGGGTACTCGGACACCGTCTCCATGATCTTCCGCAACACGATGATGCAGGTCGCGGCGCCGGACGAGATGCGCGGCCGGCTCCAAGGGGTCTTCATCGTGGTGGTCGCGGGCGGCCCGCGCCTCGGCGACTTCCTCGCGGGCTCGGTCGCCGACCTCACCTCGCCGACCGTCGCGATCACCGGCGGCGGACTGGCGTGCGTGCTGGCGGTCGGCCTCCTGGCACTCCGCGGCCGCGGCTTCCGCCGCTACGACGCGCTGGACCCCACGCCGTGACACGTCGGCGGTGCGACCACCGGGCCGCGCCGCCGACGTCAAACCGCCCCAGGGGGTGTCCCGTCCTTCAGGCCGGGCTCCCGGCCTGAAGGACGGGCCCCTGAACCGGTACGCCCGGCGAGACGCCCCCTTGGTCCCCCGACCTTCCGTCCGGCCGAGCCTTCCGCCGCACGTCCTGCGTGCCCGCCCCGCCCCGCGCCGCAGGTCCTCCGGCCTGATCGATCGCTCAACGGCACCCGCCCCTCTGGCGGTTGGCCGCCACGGCAGGTACCCGCCAGGCCGAGCCGGACTCAACCGGACGCGAACGGCCGAGACTCGTCGCGGCACCCGGAACAAACCCTTCCCCCGGGTGTCCGAGGAGTGCGTCGATGACCAGACCTTCCGTCAGAGGGAGAGCCGGGCTGCTCGCCGCCGGCCTCTCCCTCGTGATGCTCTCGGCCGGGCAGACCGCCGCGGCCGGGGCGACCGGCAGCCCTGTACCGGACACCTTCACCGGAACCAAGGGCAGCAGCACCACCGTCACGCTCGTCACCGGCGACCGGGTGACCGTCACGGACCTCGGCGGCGGCCGGAAGGCCGTCAGCGTCGACCGGGCCGCGGGCGCCACCGGAGGCGTCCGCAGCGAGATCGTGAACGGCCGCGTCACCGTCGTGCCCGACGAGGCCCGCCGCTATCTGGACTCCGGGGTCCTCGACCGGCGGCTCTTCGACGTCAGCGGTCTCATCGAGCAGGGTGTCACCGACGAACTGCCCCTGATCGTCACCTACGGCAAGGCCGCCCGCGCCGCCGCCCCGCGCGGCGCCGAGACCGTCCGCGCCCTGCCCAGCATCGGCGGCGCCGCCGTGCAGGCCACCGACCCCGCCGCCTTCTGGCAGTCCTTCACCGGCCCCGCCGCGCGTTCCGCCGTCGGCAAGGTCTGGCTGGACGGACGGGTCAAGGCCGCCATGGCCGAGTCCAACACGCAGATAGGCACCTCCAAGGCCTGGGACGCCGGCTTCACCGGCAAGGGCGTCAAGGTCGCCGTCCTCGACACCGGCGCCGACCTCGCCCACCCCGACCTCGCGGGCCGGGTCACCGAGTCCCGGTCCTTCATCGAGGGCCAGGAGGTCGCCGACCGCAACGGTCACGGCACCCACGTCGCCTCCACCGTCGGCGGCAGCGGCGCCGGCTCCGAGGGCAAGGAGAAGGGCGTCGCGCCCGGTGCGGCGCTCGCCGTCGGCAAGGTCCTCTCCGACGAGGGCTCCGGCAGCGAGTCGCAGATCATCGCCGGCATGGAGTGGGCCGCCAAGGACATCGACGCCAAGATCGTGTCGATGAGCCTCGGTTCGCAGGAACCCAGCGACGGCACCGACCCGATGGCCCAGGCCGTCGACACGCTCTCCGCCGAGACCGGCGCCCTGTTCGTCATCGCCGCCGGCAACTCCGGCGCCCCCGGCTCCATCGGCTCGCCCGGCGCCGCCGACTCCGCGCTGACCATCGGCGCCGTCGACTCCGGCGACTCACCGGCGTACTTCACCAGCCAGGGCCCCCGCCACGGCGACCAGGCACTCAAGCCCGACCTGTCCGCGCCCGGCGTGGACATCCTCGCGGCCCGCTCCCGACTGGTCGGCGGCACCGGCCTGTACACGTCCATGAGCGGCACGTCGATGGCCACCCCGCACGTCGCGGGCGTCGCCGCGCTGCTGGCCGAGCAGCACCCCGACTGGACCGGCGCGCAGCTCAAGGACGCGCTGATGTCCTCGTCGAAGACGCTCACGGACTCCCCGTACGCGCTCGGCGCCGGCCGGGTCGACGTGGGCGCCGCCGTCGCCGCGCAGGTGACCGCGACCGGCTCCGCCGACCTCGGCTTCGTCTCCTGGCCGTACGAGGACAGCAAGCCGGTCACCCGGACCGTCACGTACGCCAACTCCTCCGACAGCCCGGTCGAGCTGAGCCTCGCCGTCGAGGGAGTCCCGGCCGGGGTCGCCACCCTGGCCGACACCACCCTCACCGTCCCGGCGCACGGAACCGCCCGGACCACCGTGACCGGTGACGGCACCAAGGCACCGGTCGGGCAGTCCACCGGTCGCGTCGTCGCCTCCGCGGGCGGAACCCCGGTCGCGCACACCGCGCTCGGCATGGTCAAGGAGGAGGAGCGCTACACCCTCACCGTCCACGTCAAGGACCGTGACGGCGCACCCACCCCCGCCCATCTCGGCGTCCAGCACCTCACCGAGGGCGTGGACCCGTTCCCGGCGACGGTCGGCGAGTCCGGCACGCTCGAACTGCGCCTGAAGCCGGGCACGTACACCGTCGACACCTTCCTCGACGTGCGCGGCTCGCACGGCAGGGACTCGCTCGGACTCGGCTTCCTCACCGCGCCCGAGATCACCCTCGACCGGGACCGCGAGATCACCCTCGACGGCCGGCAGCTGCGGGAGATCCGGGCCGAGGTCGACCGGCGGACCGAGACCCGTCAGCTGCTGATGGAGTTCGACCGCCAGGCGAACGGAGCCCACTACGGCGGCGCCTACCAGGTGCCGGCGATGTACGACTCGATCTTCGCCGCTCCCACCACCAAGCCCGCCACCGGCACCTTCGAGTACCGGACGGTCTGGCGCCTGGGCAAGCCGATCCTGGAGGCGAGCGCCGACGGCCACGCGCTGTCCGACGCCGCCGCCCAGCCCGGTGCCGCCCTGCTCGAAGGCCGGCACCGCCTCCGGGTCGTCGACGCCGGCACCGGCACCGCGGCCGAGTACGCGGGCAAGGACGTCAAGGGCAGGGCCGTCCTCGTCCGGGCCGGCGCGCTGCCCGCTCCGCAGCTCGCGCAGAACGCGCAGGACGCGGGCGCCACAGTGCTGTTCGTCACCGACGACCAGCCGGGCCGGCTGATGACCTGGTTCGGCACCGCCGACTACCAGGACCGGCCGCTCGCCGTCGCCTCCGTGAACGCCGCCGACGCGGCGCGGATCGCCGCCGCCGCGGCCCGTGGCACCCGGCTCGACCTGACGGGCACCCGCTACACGCCGTACACCTACGACCTGTCCGAGGGGCACCCCGGCGCGATCGGCCGGGACCTCGTCTTCCGGCCCGGCAGGAACGAACTCGCCACCATCGACTCCACGTTCCACATGCCGACGGCCAAGAAGGAGATCGGCGGCGAGTTCCGCTTCTCGATCACCGACACCTTCCCGATCGGCTTCGGGTTCAAGGAGTGGATCGCCTTCCCCGTCGAGCGCACCGAGTACGTCTCCACCGGCACCGGCCAGCGCTGGCACGAGTCGGTCGACCTCGGCGAATCACTGGAGCAGCGCGGTGGCACCAACTCCTACCAGGGGGGCAGCCGGCGCACGCTGGAATGGTTCGCGCCGGTCTGGCACCCGTGGCTGGGCACCGGGCTCGGCTGGGGGCAGGAGCGCACCGGCAACGACCTGCGCTTCAACACCCCCGGGTGGGGCGACTCGGGCCCCGACCACACCGGCTTCGGCAACGTGTGGAGCGACGACTCGATGACGCAGTACACCGAGGTGTACGTCAACGGGGTACGCGTCGACCGCAAGATGAGCTCGGGCGCCTACGCCTGGGACGCCCCGGCCGAGGAGGCGACGTACAAGGTCGTCACCGACACGACGCTCGATCCGGCGCGCTGGCGCCTCTCCACCCGCGGCCACGCCGAGTGGACCTTCCGGTCCAAGGAGACCCCGAACGACCGGACGACCTACCTGCCGATGCTCAACCTCGGCTTCGACGTCGACACGGACCTCGCCGGTGACGTCCGGGGCGGCCGGAAGCTGCCCGTCGGCATCTTCGCGGAGTACGTGGAGGGTGCCTCGGACACCGGCAGGATCACCGGCGGGACCCTGGAGGTCTCGTACGACGAGGGGAAGACCTGGACGCGGGTCGCCCTGCGGCCCACGTCCGGGAAGAAGGCCGCCTGGGCCGGTGAACTGCGGGTTCCGGACCGGGCCGGCTCGGTGTCGCTGCGCGCCGGCGCGAGCGACGACCGGGGCGGTGCGGTGACGCAGGAGATCATCCGGGCGGTGGGGGTGAAGTAGGCCCCGCCCCGCCACGAGCAGGGCCCGGTACGGCGCGCCGTACCGGGCCCTCGCCGTGCGGAGCCGGACGCTCAGCGGGTCACGATCCCCCGCACGCAGCCGAGTTCCACCAGGTCCTGCGGGCGCAGCCGGAGCTGGCCGGCCGTCGCCGGGGCCTCCTCGGGGGCGCGCTTGAGGATGGCGGCGGCGAGCTCGGGCGCGATGACGGAGAAGTAGCCGTCCGGCGTGGTCCAGGTGTTGCCGGGCGCGGCCAGCGCGAGGGCGCCGCCGGATCCGCCCTCGCCGATCAGGAGCGAGGTGACCGGGGTGCGAGCCCCGGCGATCGCCGCGAACGCCTCCGCGATGGCCGGGCCCGCGCCCGCCCGCTCGGCCTCGGCGTCGTTGGCGGCGCCGGGCGTGTCGATCAGGGTCAGCACGGGGATCCCGAGCCGCCCCGCGAGCCGCACCAGCCGGGCCGCGGTGCGGAATCCCGCGGGCCTGGTCGGAGTGCCGCCCTGCGCGGCGTACGCCACGACCCGTCCCTCGTGCAGCCCGAAGCCGCACTCCGTCCCGGGGTCCACCCCGCCGGCGCGGTCGCCGCGCAGGGCCGCACGCTCCTCGAAGTACGCGTCGAGGTACGCGGCGGCCCGCGGCCGGCGCGGATCCCTGGCCCGGGTCACCGCCTCCCAGCCGGTGCGGGGAGCATCCGCCTCGGTGAGCGCGGCGGGCGGGGGAGCGGCTCCGGGCTCCGGCGTCCGGGCGCCCGGCGCGAGCAGGCGCAGCCACCGCGCCAGCGTCTCGCGCAGTGCGGCCGACGGGACCAGCGCGTCGACGTGGCCGTGCCGCCACTGCTCCTCGGCGGTGTAGGCGGCCGGGTCCGCGCCGGGCGGGCGGACCCGGGAGCCGGCGAAGGCGACCTGGGCGTCCGGGAGCGCGAGCACCACGTCGGCGCCCGCGCCGACCGTCGCCCAGCCGCCGCCCGTCGACGGGTCGCGCAGCACCGCGACATGGGCGACACCGGCCTCCCGCAACAGGACGGTCTCGGCGGCCACGCGCTGGAGCTGGGTCAGGGCGACCATGCCCTCCTGCATCCGGCTGCCGCCGGTCGCCACGAGCGAGACCAGGGGGAGCCGCCGCTCCCGGGCCGTGCGGTAGGCGGCGACCAGCCGGTCCCCGGCCGCGCCGCCCAGCGAACCGCCGAGGAAGCCGAACTCGAAGGCGAGCAGCACGCACGCGCGGCCGCCGACGCGAGCCGTGCCGTACACGACGGACTCCTCCTCGCCGGTGCGCGAGGCGGCCCGCGCCCGGGACGCGTCGTAACCGGCCCAGCCCAGCGGCCCGTCGTCCGCCGCCGCGCCCGTCCCGTCCGGCCCGGCGTCCGCGGCACCATCCGGCGCGTGGTCGGTGAAGTCGTCCGTGACCAGCGCGATCGCCTCGCGGGCGGTGAACCGCTCAGCCATGGAGGGCTCCCGGCAGTGCCTTCTTCATGACCTTGCCCATGTCGTTGCGCGGCAGCTCGGTGAGCCGGCGGACCACCCGGGGCCGCTTGTGCGGGGCGAGCAGTCCCGCGACGTGCGCGGCCAGTTCCCCGTCCGACGGCGGGTTCTCAGGATCCACGGGCACGACCCAGGCCACGACGCGTTCTCCCAGGTCCGGGTCGGGTTCGCCGGTCACCGCGACCTCCCGCACCGCCGGGTGGTCGAGCAGCGCGTTCTCGATCTCGCCCGCGCCGATCTTGTACCCGCCGCTCTTGATCAGGTCCGTCGCCCGGCGGCCCACGATCCGCACGGAGCCGTCGGACCCGCGGACCGCCATGTCACCGGTGCGGAACCAGTCCCCGTCGAAGGCGGCGGCCGTCGCGTCGGGCCGGCCGAGATAGGCGGTGAACAGGTTCGGCCCCCTGACCTGGATCTCGCCGACCCTCTCGCCGTCGGACAGGGGGATCTCGGTGCCGTCGTCCTCCACCAGGCGCAGCTCCACGCCCCGCAGCGGTACGCCCACCGAACCGGGGCGCGGACCGGAGCCCACCCGGACGCTGGTGTTCATGAGGGTCTCGGTCATCCCGTACCGCTCGAGCACGGTCCGTCCCGTCGCGGCCGCGATGCGCTCGTGGTCGTGCACGGGGAGCGCCGCCGAACCCGAGACCAGCAGCCGCGCGTCGGTCAGCGCCCGTACCAGCGCCGGGTCGCCGGCCAGCGCGTCCGCGATCCGGTGGTACATCGTCGGGACGCCGAACAGCATGGTGCCGCCGCCCTCGCCGAGTTCCCGTGCCACGCCCTCCACCGAGAACGAGCCGAGGTGCCGGACCGAGCCGCCGCGCCGCAGCGGGCCGAGGACGCCGAGGATCAGGCCGTGGACGTGGAACAGCGGCAGTGCGTGGACCAGCACGTCGTCGGCCGTCCACGCCCAGGCGTCCGCCAGCGCGTCCAGCGACGCGGCGATCGCGCGGCGGGAGAGGACGACGCCCTTCGGCGGGCCGGTGGTGCCGGAGGTGTAGACGATCAGGGCGGGAGCCTCGGGGTCCGCCGCCTCGGGCACCTCGGCGGTCCCGCGGCAGTCGATCTCCACGTCGACCCGCGGCAGGCCCGCGAGTCCGGCGGGCAGGTCGTCCGCCGCACCGGCCAGGACCAGGCCGGGCGTGCTGTCGCCGACGATGTGCGCCAACTCCCGCTCACCGGTGCGCGGGTTCAGGGGGACGGCCGGCACCCCGGCCAGCAGGGCCGCGACCACGGCCACCGCGGTCTCCGCGGTCGGCGTCGCCCACACCGCCACCCGGCCCGCCCCGGAGATCCGGCCGGCGAGCGTGCCCGCCGCCGAGGCGAGTTCCCCGTACGTCAGCGCCTCGGCGCCGAAGCGCAGCGCGGGTCGGTCGTGCGGCCGGTCCGGGCCGGCCGCCAGGGCCGGGAAGAGCGGGCTCATCGGTCGATCTCCTCGCGTCGGGGATGCCGTGAGGAATACTGCCCGCGCCTCAGGGGCGCCGGGCTGCGACCTTCCTCACCTCTCCGGACCGTTCGCCGTCCGCGGTCGGGGTGACGTTCCGCATCCGGCCGTAGGCGTACACACAGCCCGCGAGGGCCAGGTCGGACAGGAGCATGAAGCCGATCGAGTACGAGTCCTTCGCGCTGTAGATCGCGCCCATCACCAGCGGCGGCACGAAGCCGCCGAGGCCGCCCATCGCGCCGACGATGCCGGTGACGCTGCCGACCTGCGGCTGCGGGGTGACCTGGGAGACGAGCGCGAAGATCGAGCCGCTGGCCGTGCCGAGCCCGGCGGCCATGCCGAGGAGCGCGATCGTGCCGCCCGGGTTCAGCGGCGGGTCGAAGGCCTGGACGATGGCGAGGAGAGCGGCGAAGCCGAGCGCGCCGGAGGTGACGAGGGCCGGGTGGACGCGGTCGGAGAGCCAGCCGCCGAACGGCCGGAAGACGACGGTGACCAGCGCGAACCCGGCCGCCTTGGTGCCGGCGTCGGTCGGGTCGAGCTCGTACCAGGTCTTCAGGTACGTCGGCAGGTAGACGCCGAAGGCGACGATGCCGCCGAAGCCGATCGCGTACAGCGCCGACAGCTCCCAGGTGACCCGCAGCCGGCCGGCCCGGCCGAGCCGGGTCGCCAGGGAGTCGGTGGGCACCGGGCGGCCGGGCCGGTCGGTGACGAGGAGGAAGGCGAGGACCGCGTAGACGGCGAGCGCGCACGCGACGACGACGAACGGCAGGTTCTCGCCGTGCTCGGCGATGCGCGGGGTGAAGTACCCGGACAGCGCCACGCCCCCCATGCCCATGCCGAAGATGCCGAGCGCGAGGCCCCGCTTGGCGGGCGGGAACCAGGAGTTGACGAGCGGGATGCCGATGGCGAACGTGGTGCCGCCCAGGCCGAGGAGGAACCCGACGGCGAGCATCGCCGCGTACGAGTCCTTCGCGAGGATCAGCAGCAGGACCGGAACGATCGTCAGCGCCGACACCAGCGGGAACATCCTCTTGGCGCCGTACCGGTCGGTGAGGGCGCCGACCGGGATCCGACCGAGCGAGCCGACGAGCACCGGCACGGCCACGAGCAGCGACTGCTCGGAGGAGCTGAGGTCGAGCCGGTCGCCGTACCAGCTCGCGATCGGCGCGATCAGATTCCAGGCCCAGAAGGTGAGCGTGAATCCGATGGTGGCCATCACCAGGTTCCGGTAGGCGGCTGCGGGGGGCTTCGCGACGGTGTCCACGCCCCCAGTCAAGATCGCGGGTCCGGCGGTGGCGCGCCGGACTGGGCCGTTCGAGGGCCCCGCGGCGGGCCCCGGTCCGGGCCGGCGCGCGGGCCCCGCGGGCTCACGGCCAGCGGACCGTGGTGGGCGGCCGCGCGTCGTCCGTGACCCGCAGGGCGGGGCCCCGCGGCGGTGCCGAGACCTCGACGGTGATGGCGCGGACCTCCGGCCGGCGGTGGGCCGCGGCCAGCGCGCTCCGCAGGGTGGCGAGGATCCGCTCGGCGTCGGCCTCGTCGACCAGGGTGTCGACCGCCCCGGAGAAGTGGACCGAGGGCTGGAAGCCGAGCAGCGCCGCCGCGCCGCCCGTCTCGCGCAGGACCCGGCCCCGGAACGACGCCGGCACCTCGGCCGGTGGCTGCTGGAGGGCGAAGATGGCCGTCCGCACCTCCTGGATCGTGGAGTCCAGCTCGTCCACGGCCCGCCCGAGCAGGGAGCTCTCCTCGACGGAACCGGCGGCCCGGCGCCGGGTGGACTCCAGCATCATCTCGGTGGCGAACAGCCGCTGGACGACCAGGTCGTGCAGGTCGCGCGCGATGCGGTCGCGGTCCTCGTACACCGCCAGCCGCTCCCGGTTGTGCTGGGCGTCCGCGAGGACCAGCGCGAGCGCCGCCTGCGAGGCGAACTGGGAGGCGAGCAGCCGGTCGACCGCCGTGTAGGGGCGCCCGCCGCGGCGCCGGGGGAGCGCGAGGGTGCCGATCAGCTTTCCGCCGCTCTGCAGCGGCAGCATCATCGAGGGCCCGAACCGCGACCGTACGTGCGTGGTCATCCGCGGGTCGGTGGCCGAGTCCTCGATGAACACGGGCTCCCCTCCGAGCAGCTGCTCCAGGACGGGCGATCCGGGCGCGATCGCCGTGCCGACCAGATCGCCCGGGTCGTCCGGCGTCGAGGCCGCCACGATCTCCATCCCGCCCTCCCCGGTGGGCTGGAGGACGACTCCCGCCGAGGCGTCGGCGAGCAGCCGGGCCTGCTCGGCGACCGTCGTCAGCGCGTCGGCCGCCGGCCTTCCGGCCAGCAGGGCGGTCGTGACCGCGGCCGCGCCCTCGATCCAGCGTTCGCGCTGCCGCGCGGTCTCGTACAGCCGGGCGTTGCCGATGGCGATGCCCGCTTGGGAGGCCAGGACCCGCAGCAGCGACTCGTCCTGCTCGGTGAAGGTGCCCGAGCGCTTCTCGGTCAGATAGAGGTTGCCGAAGACCTCGGTGTGGACCCGGATCGGCACGCCCAGGAAGGAGCGCATCTCGGGATGGCCCTCCGGGACGCCGGAGGAGCGCGGATCGGCGGTCAGGTCGTCCAGGCGCAGCGGCCGGGGGTCCTGGATGAGGACGCCGATCAGTCCGGTGCGGCCGTCGGGGAGATCACCGATCCGGGTCCGTTCGGCCTCGGTGAGACCGGACGTGAACAGGGCGGTGAGCCGCCGGCGCTCGGGATCGACGATCCCGAGCGCCCCGTAGCGCGCGCCCGCCAACTCGGTCGCGGAGTCCACGATGTGCTGGAGGGTGGCCCGCAGTTCGAGGTCCGTGCCGACGCTGAGGACGGCGTGCAGCAACGTCGGCAGGCGGGGAGCGGACGCGTCCCGGTCGGTGAGCGACATGGGTTCATTGTGGTGCGAAAGGGAGCAAATCGGGGTATCCGACGATCACTCCGTGTCGGCCAGCGGGTCGAGCACCATCGCCTGGATCTTGCCCTCCAGCATCGCGCCGAGGCCGAGGATGGCGCAGACGTCGGGCCGCTCGGCGATGTGCACCGGCATCCCGGTCGCCTCGCGCAGCATCTGGTCGAGGCCCGGCAGCAGGGCGCTTCCGCCGACCATCATGATGCCGCGCTCCGCCAGGTCGGCCACCAGGTCGGGCGGGCACTCGCGCAGGATCTTGCCGATGCCGTCGAGGACGGCGGTGAGCGGGGTGTGGATGGCGTCGCGCACGGCGGCGGTGTCGACGGTCACCGAACGGGCCAGGCCCGTGGCCACGTCGCGGCCGTGGATCTCGGTGAAGGTGGGGCCCTGGAGGGTCAGGCCGTTGCCGCTGAGGGCGAGTTGGAGCGGACGGACGGACTGGCTGGGCAGCATCAGCTCGTGCTGGTGGCGCAGGTGCTGGATGACGGCGTGGTCGATCGCGTCGCCGCCCACGGGGATGCGTTCGGCCGTGACGATCGACCCGAGGGAGAGCACGGCGACCTGGGTGGTGGCGGCCCCGCACACCATGATCATGGTCGCGGTGGGCTGCTCGACGGGGAGTCCGCAGCCCACGGCCGCCGCGATCAGGGTGTCGACCAGCTCGACCCGGCGGGCACCGAGACCGACGAGGGTCTCGACGGCCGCGCGCTGCGCGAGCGGGTCCGAGTCGTGCGGGGTGCAGGCCGCGGCACGCAGCCGGGGCTTGCGGCGCAGCTGGCGGCGGAGCTTCTCGCCGAGGAGGTGGCGCAGCATCCGCTGGGCCATGTCGATGTCGACGACGGTGCCGCCGGAGACGGGCCGGGTGACCCGGATGTAGTCGGGGGTGCGGCCGGTCATCTTCTCCGCCAGCGCGCCGACGGCGATCAGCGCTCCGGTACGGGTGTTCACGGCGGCCACACTGGGCTCGTCGACGACGAGGCCGGCGCCCTTGACGAAGACGCGGGTCCGGGCGGCCCCGAGGTCGACGGCGACATGGCAACGGCGCAGCTGTTCGAGACTGACGGTCACGGCAAGTCCTCCGGAGTGCGGTGCTGGCACGGAGCGAGGTGGTTCGCGGTGTCTACGCGGTCCTGTTGGCATCGTCCGCCTCCGCGCGGTGCGGCGCGCGTTGAGCTGCGCCGGCCGGGGGGCCGGGCCTGCTGACGGTGTGTCGGACGAGACGAGAGAGCTCACAGAGGCAGAAGAGGCTGCCGGGTGCGTGTCGTACGAGGCGGGAGTGGATCCTGTGTCGGACGTGTCGAACATGTCAGCTGCGTCGGACGTGTCGGACGAGGTGTCAGTGGCACACGTGCCGTACGGGCCGTGAGAGGCGCCTGTGGCTGATGGGGGGTGAGTGGCCGTGCCGGGTGTGCCGGCCGCGTCGTACGGGTCACAGGAGGCGCTGCAGCAGGCCCCAGGTGAACTCGGCGGCGCGCGGGGTGCCGTCGGGGAGGGTGAAGTCGAGGCGCAGCCGCGTCGGGGCGCTGCCGTCGCGGGGCCGGGCCGGCGGGAAGGCGTTGCCGACCTCGGCCAGTGTGCAGCTCCAGGGCCGCAGATCGTCCTCGGTGCGCAGTGCGGGGGAGGGGAAGCCGGGGGCGCGGACCAGGCCGCAGCCCCACACCGCGACGGGAGCGCGGCCGCCGAGCGGGCCCACCATGGCCTCCCAGCGCAGCTCGGGCCAGAGCGGCAGCGGCCAGCGCAGCACCTCGGACGCGTACGCCTCGACGGTGTGGCGGGACTCGGGCTCGCCGAGCGCCTTGCGGTACCGGTGGAGTTCGCCCGGACCCCTTCGGGCGTGGGCCCACGCCTGCCACCGGCGGTTGGCCTCCCGCATCTCGGCCCGGCTCGCACCCAGCGCCCGCCGGGCGTCGTCGACCAGTTCCGGCTGGTGGTCGGCCATCCGGCGCAGCAGCACGAGCTGGAACTCACGCGGTCCGAAGTCCGGTCCGGCGGGCTGGGAGCGGGGACCGAAACGGGACCCCGGAGACTCGGCTGACGTCATCCGCCCATCCTGCCCGAAGCGGGACTTTGGTGACGGCACGCCGTGGACCTGCGGTTTCCTTACAGGATCCTCACGTTCAGGGGTACCTGCGGTGTTCGGGCGCGACATAGCCTGCGGGCGCCATGGACTACTGCCACCAGTGCCGGCGGCATCTCAACGGCGCCCTCGCCTGTGCCGGGTGCGGGACCCCCGTCGAGGAGCTTCGGTACGAATCACCCCACACGACCGCTCACGCGGCCGAGGCCGAGCACGTCTACGAACTGGACCTGCTCGAGCCTCCGCGCCCCGCCCAGGGCGGCCGTCGTGCCGCCCGGCGCGCTGCCGTCGGACCCGCCGCCACGGGGCGCGCCGCCGCGCGCCGAGGCCGCCGATCGCGCGGCCGCAAGGGCCGCGCCGTCCTCGTCGGGGCGCTGGGGGTGGTGCTGGCCGCCGGCGCGCTGGGCCTGGCGAAGTCGGTCCTGGAACAGCCGGCCGAGGGCGGGGCCGCCACCGCCGTGCAGGAAGAGGACGTCGTCGAGAGCTCGCTGCCGCCCGAGCCCTCGCAGAGCCCCGAGGAGTCCGACGGGCCGGTGTCCGTCGAGAAGCCGGTCCAGGCGTCCCCCGTCGCCACCCGCGCACCGGCCTCCGGCGGGTCGGGCAAGGGCGGCTCGGGTACGGGCGGCGGCGGTTCGCAGGGCTCCGGCGGAGGGCCGGCGGAGCCCTCGGGCTCGCCCACGGCCTCCGCGTCCTCGTCGACCGGTGGGCCGACTCCGACCGCCACGATCTCGCGCGACCCCTCCTCCACCGCTTCGGGCGGTCTGCCGCCGACCACCGCACCGGCGCCCACGCCCAGCCCGACGGAGAAGCCCTGCACGCCGTTCCTGTGGTGGTGCGTCTGAGCGGCGGTCACGCGCGGGGCGTCAGAGCGCGCCCTCGCCCAGCATCCGCCTGAGCAGATCGCGCAGCAGCGCGCGCTCGGCCTCCGAGAGCCGGCTCAGCGGCTCCCGCGCGAAGTCGAGGGACTCGCGCAACCGGCGTGAGGTCTCCAGGCCCTCCGGGGTGGGCGCGGCCAGCTTGACGCGCCGGTCGTCCGGGTCCGGGCGCCGCTCCACCAGGCCGCGCGTCTCCAGCCGGTCCACGATCCCGGTGACGTTCGACGGCTCGCACCGGAGCTTCTGGGCGATCCTGCGCATGGGGACCGGCTCCAGGGAGAGCAGTCCGAGGACCCGCGCCTGGGCGCCGGTCAGCGAGTGCTGGGCCGCCGCCTGCTCGTACTCCGTGTAGTACCGCGCCACGACCGTGCCGATCAGCTCGACGACTTCGAGGGTCAGGGGGTCGGTGGGTGAGGTGGTCATGGGCCACATCGTACCCGGATACTTGACAACGTGAAATATCCAGGGGCATGGTTGTTTCAGGTTGTTAAGTATTGGCAACCTGAAGTTTTCTCAGAGTGAAGCATTCCCAGGAGGCCGTGCAGATGTCCGTACTTCCCGCGTCCAGCCGTGAGTGGCACCTCGTCGCCCGCCCGCACGGCTGGCCCACCCCGGCGGACTTCGCCCTGCGCGAGACGCCCGTCAGCGAGCCCGCCGAGGGCCGGATCCTCGTCAAGAACCTCCACTTCTCCGTCGACCCGTACATGCGCGGCCGGATGAACGACGTGAAGTCCTACGTCCCGCCGTTCAAGCTCGACCACCCCATGGACGGCGGCGCGGTCGGCCAGGTCGTCGCGTCCAACGCGGAGGGCTTCGCCGTCGGCGACCACGTGCTGCACGGTCTGGGCTGGCGCGAGTACGCCGACGTCCCGGCGCAGCACGCCACGAAGGTCGACCCGGAGCTCGCCCCGCTCTCCACCTACCTCGGCGTCCTCGGCATGACGGGCCTGACCGCCTACGCCGGCCTCTTCGAGGTCGCCTCCTTCAAGGAGGGCGACGCCGTCTTCGTCTCCGGCGCGGCCGGCGCCGTCGGCAGCCAGGTCGGCCAGATGGCCAGGCTCAAGGGTGCCTCCCGGGTCATCGGCTCCGCCGGTTCCGACGAGAAGGTCAAGCTCCTCGTCGAGGAGTACGGCTTCGACGCCGCCTTCAACTACAAGAACGGCCCCGTCCGCGACCAGCTGCGCGAGGCCGCCCCGGACGGCATCGACGTCTACTTCGACAACGTCGGCGGCGACCACCTCGAAGCCGCGATCTCCTCGCTGAACGTGCACGGCCGCGCCACCATCTGCGGCATGATCGCGCAGTACAACGACACCGAGCCGGTGCCCGGCCCGCGCAACATGGCCATGATCATCGGCAAGCGGCTGCGCCTCCAGGGCGTCCTCGTCGGCGACCACTACGGCCTGCAGGGCCAGTTCGTCCAGGAGGTCGGCGGCTGGCTGCGCTCCGGCGAGCTGAAGTACGGCGAGACCGTCGTCGAGGGCATCGAGAACGGCGTGGACGCCTTCCTCGGCCTGCTCCGCGGCGACAACACCGGAAAGATGATCGTCTCGGTGACCGGCTAGTCTTCCCTCAGCCGTCGCGATCGTGGGCGCGAGTCGCGGCGAACCATGAGAAGGAAGACCCAGATGTCCATACAGCAGTCCGACGTCCTGTACACGGCCATCGCCACCGCTCAGAACGGGCGCGACGGCCGTGTCGCCACCGACGACGGTCAGCTCGACGTCGTCGTCAACCCGCCCAAGGCCATGGGCGGGTCCGGCGCCGGCACCAACCCCGAGCAGCTCTTCGCCGCCGGGTACAGCGCCTGCTTCCAGGGCGCGCTGGGCGTCGTCGCCCGCAACGAGAACGCCGACATCTCCGGCTCGACGGTCACCGCCGAGGTCGGCATCGGCAAGAACGACGACGGCTTCGGCATCATCGTCAAGATCTCGGCCGCCATCCCGAACGTGGACGCCGAGACCGCGAAGAGCCTGATCGAGAAGGCCCACCAGGTCTGCCCGTACTCCAAGGCCACCCGCGGGAACATCACCGTCGAGCTCGCCGTCTGAGTTCCGCGTACGCTAGACGAGGGCCGCACCCCGACCGACCGGGGTGCGGCCCTCTCTGCATATGCCAAAGGCAATGCCGCGGAGTTTGTCAGGTTGAAGAATATGAATGACGAGGGTTGACGAACTCCTTTCGCGATCACTAGTTTCTGCGACGGCTCAGAAACCAGTACGACTCCGCGCTCACCGGCGCATCACCATCCTGGGCCGCCCTGTACGGCGCCACCTGCGTCCGTAAGCTCCGATTCCGGTTTACCCCTCACCCGGAGGCAGTCACTTTGAGCACGACACCCCCCATGCTTCTCCACCGTCCCGACCGAGCTCACGCCCGCCGATTCAGCGGCGTCTCCGAAGCGTCTCGGTCCATGTCCTGACGGTGCGGGCCGCGTAGCCCGCCCCCTGCCGGCCCGTTTCCCCACGGCCGTGCGTTCTCCCACTGTTTCCCGGTGAGTACCGGCTGATTCACGCGCTCTTCGCCCCCGGCGGTTCCCTGTGTCCGGCGCGTGCAATTCGGCATGCCTTCTTCCGGAATTGCCTGCACGGCATTCCGGCTGTTTCGACGCGTGTTCCTCCACTCTGCCCAACCCATCGAAAGGTTCCAGGCTGCGATGAGTGCTGCCCCGATCACGACGCCGGTCGAGCGACGGTCCCTGCCTGTCGGAGGAAAGGGGACCCTCTGGGCCGCCCGCCCCGCCTACGGCGTCTTCGAGTACCGCGGCCGGCCGCTGCGCATCGAGGTCGAGGACCCCGCCGAGGTCCTCTTCCCGACCGACTGCGGCCTGAGCCTGGTCGCCGCCCTCAACAACCCGAGCGCCCCGGACCCGCGCGGCCTCACCGCGTTCGACCTGGGCTGCGGCTCGGGCCTGTACACGGTCGCCCTGCTCGCGGGCGGCGCCTCCCACGTCACGGCCATGGACGTCAACGCCGCCGCCGCGGGGGACACGCTCGCCAACGTCGCCCGCAACGGGCTCGACGTCAACCGCGTGACCTGCGTCGCCGCCGATCTCGCCAGCTTCACGCCGGTCGAGAAGGCCGACCTCGTCGTGACCAACCCGCCGCACCTGCCGTACGACCCGCGCTACTCCACCGACAGCGGACTGGAGACGGCCCTGGTCGCCGGCCGCGAGGGCCGCGGCATGTACGACGCCGTCGTCGCCCGGATCGACGACCTGCTCGTGCCCGGCGGCCGGCTGGTCATGGCCCACTCCTCGCTCGCCGACGTGGCGCGCACGATTTCCGAGATGCGCGACAAGGGCTACGAGGTGCGCACCATCGAGGTCTGCGAGATGGACATTCCGCTGGAAAGCTACGCGGAACACAAGGAGATCATGCTCGGCCACCTCGAAAAGCTGCGGGCCGACGGTCGCGCCGAATTCGAGGGCGAGCGCTTCATGGTCCACGCACTGGAATTCACGCGTCCGTCCGACGCCGCCGGACTCTGATCGCTCCGCAACGCACCGAAATCGCACGAAAAAATCGACGAGGGGGAACGCATGACGATCGACGGAAGTGCGGTGCACGTGGCCGCGGAAGAGGTGGACGGCCTGCTGGGGCGCCACTTCGCCGAGAAGTTCGACGCCGCGGCGACGGCTGAAATACGTGAGAAATTCGCAGCGGAACACATCGTGCCGCTTCGCGGACTGCTTCCGCCGGAACTCTTCGGTCCGATCCGGGACGAGGCATTCGGCATCATGGACCGCTACGGCGTCAGCCACGACCTCACCTTCGAGATCACCGACGGCACCCCGCGCAGCATGACCACCGTCGGCCAGCCCGTCATCAAGGACGAGGGCCCGCTGATCGACGCCTTCTACTTCTCCCCGCAGGTCCTCGACCTCGTCTCCCGCGTCGTCGGCGAGAAGGTCCACACCTGCCCCTACGCCGGCGAGCACTACGTCATCAGCCGCCTGCTGAAGTCGGGCGACACCCACGGCTGGCACTGGGACGACTACACCTACGGCATCATCCTCGTCCTCGAGGCCCCGCACTACACCGAGGGCGGCTTCGTCCAGGCGGTCTCGCACACCTCCTGGGACAAGGAGAACCCCGACGTCCACGGCGCGCTGATCAGCAGCCAGGTCCGCTCCTACGCGCTGGAGCCCGGCGACGCGTACGTCGTGAAGACCAACACCACCATGCACCGTGTGTACCCGATCCGCGGCGAGGGCCGCCGCACGATCGTCAACATGACGCTGGCCAGCGAGGACGACCTCAGCCGCCCCATGACGCACGAGACCAACGACGCCCTCTTCGGCGGCGTCCGCGATCCGCGAGACGCCGGCTGACGCCCCGGTCGCCCACCGAGGAGCCAACGATGCAACCACGCGAGACGATGCGCGGCCTGCCGCGCCTCGTGCAACCCTTCCTGACCTGGGTGACCGGCGTGCCGCTGGCCGGCGCCGAGCCCCGCGTCATGTGGCGCCCCACCCTGGCCCTGATCGCCGGCGCGGTGCAGACCGCCGTCTCCGTCGCCGCCGGCGCCTGGGCCCTGACCCAGCCCTGGTACGTGCTCGTCCCGGTGCTGCTGCTCAGCTGGCCGGTCACCGCCGGCGGCATGCGGCGGCTGGACGTCGTCGTCGTCCACCAGACGCTGCACCGGATGTTCACCGCCTCCAAGGAGGGCAACCGGGTCGTCAGCGAACTGATCACCACCCTGCTGTGGCGCCCGCCCTTCGACGGCAACCGCCAGGAGCACCTCACCCACCACGCCTTCCCCTGCTCCCTCAAGGACGGCGACACGCTGTACCTGCAGAGCACCGGCGCCCGGCCCGGAATGAGCCGCCGGGAGTTCCGCGGCTACCTGCTGCGCGCGGTGCTCTCGCCCCGGCACCACTGGTCCTTCCTGTTCAGCCGGGTCCGGGCCAACTTCCTGACCCGTTCGCCGCTGTACCGGATGGCGATGGCCTACGGCTTCCTGGCCGCGACCGTCGCCCTGCTGGCGGTCACCGGCTGGTGGGCGCAGTGGCTGCTGCTCTGGTTCGTCCCGCTGACGTTCTTCTTCCAGAACCAGACCCTGCTCTACACGCTCAGCGAGCACCGCTGGTGGATCCACGACAACGCCGAGCGGCTCACCAAGGCACAGCGCGACGAGCTGACCTTCGGCCGGTTCTGCGGGGAGTCCGTCCCGGACACCGCCTCGCTGGGCGCGGCCGGCCGGCTCGCCGCCTGGACCGGCTGGTGGCTGCGGATGACGCTGCTCTACGCCCCGTACCGGATGTGCATCCTCGTCGGCGACACCGT
This sequence comes from Streptomyces sp. JL2001, assembly GCF_050917515.1. Lineage (NCBI taxonomy): Bacteria > Bacillati > Actinomycetota > Actinomycetes > Kitasatosporales > Streptomycetaceae > Streptomyces > Streptomyces sp. JL2001. The sequence goes on from NZ_CP169421.1 coordinate 5,311,813, forward strand.
GCAGCACGACCTGCACCACGTCCGGCCCAAGTGCGACTGGGCGAACTCCTCCTGGGTCCGCAACGACGACCTGGCGCAGGGCAACGCCGACCGCTACTACGAGGCGTGGGGCGGCCTGCTCACCCACGTCTACGTCGGCAACAGCGTCCGTGACTGGACCGCTGTGCCGTCCGCCCCCCTCACCCCGTCGACGGCGGGGTGACCCCGTGACCACACGAGCAAGGTCCATGAAGAAGATCCTCGTCGTCGACAGCACCGGACGCGGCCACGCGATCTGCGACCTGTTCACCCGCACCGACCCGGACGTGACCGTCTACTACGGCCCCGGCTGCGACGTGATCGACCACCCGCGCATCGTGCCCGCCCCGTCGGTCTCGCTGACCGACCCGGCCAGCGCCCTGTCGTTCCTGGAGCGGCACCCCGTCTCCTTCGTCTTCGTCTCCAACATCGACGCCCTGTCCCTGGGATACGTCGACGAGCTGCGCCGCGCCGGACACCGGGTCGTCGGCCCCACGCGGGCCGCCGCGGCGCTGGAGTCGAGCAAGACCCGCGGCAAGGAGTTCTGCGCCGACCACGGCATCCCCGTGCCCGAGTTCGAGGTCTTCACCGACCCCGAGAAGGCCAAGGAGTACCTGCGGACCCTCCCGTACCGCTGCGTCGTCAAGACCGACGGGCTGACCCCCGACGGCGACGGCTCGGTGGTCTGCGACTCGACGGCCGAAGCGGAGGCGGCCGTCGACCGATTCGCCCGCGAGTGCCGCGAGGGCCTGCGGCTGGTCGTCGAGGAACGCCTGACCGGACCCGAGATCTCGGTGTTCGCGCTGCTGGACGGGGACAGCGCCCTGCTGTTCCCCACCGGCCTCGACTACAAGCGCACCCTGGAGAACGACGCCGGCAAGAACTGCGACGGCATGGGCTCCGTCGCGCCGCACCCGGACGACAGCCCGGAGCTGCGCGAGGAGCTCCGGGCCGCCCTGGTCGAGCCGCTGCTGCGCGGACTCAGGGCGGAGGGCCTGGACTTCACCGGGTTCGTGTACATCGGCGCCATGCTCACCCCGCGCGGCCCCGTCGTCATCGAGATCAACGCGCGCTTCGGCGACTCCGAGGCGGAGGTCGTCCTGCCCGGGGTGCTCAGCGACTTCACCGCACTGTGCGAGGCGGTGCTCGCCCGCGAGCTGGGCCGGCACCGGCTGGAGACCGACGGCCTGGCCCGCTGCTCGGTCGCCCTCGTCCAGGGCAGCCTCGACCCGGGGTCCGCGGACGCCCTGGCCGGCTGGCCGTTCGGCCCCTTCGCCGTCGGCCAGGCGGTGAGCGGGCTGGACCGCGTCGACCCCGCCGAGGCCGTCGTCTTCTGCGCGAACGTCCGGCTCGACACCGCGGGCACCCCGCGCACCACGGGCGGCCGGGTGCTCCACGTGGTCGGCGCCGGCACCACGCCCGAGGAGGCGCGCGCCCGCGCCTACGGCCAGATCGAGCGCATCGGATTCCCCGGCATGCGCTATCGGACCGACATCGGGGCCGTCGCGGTTCCGGCAGGGAAGTGAGCACCCGATGCCCCGCAGAAGAGCGTTCGTACTCTTCGAGATGATGAACGCGATGCTCGTCACCGCGCAGGCCGCCAAGGCCCGCGGTTTCGAGATCGTCGCCCTCAACCGCAACCCGCTGTGCTCCGAAGGCCCGTTCACCGTGCCGGACGGGCTGGTCGACGAGTACGTCCAGGTCGCCTCCTGGACGGACCCCACCATCGTCGAGCCGCTCCTCAAGTACCTGGTCAACCGCTACGAGATCGTCGGCACCCACAGCGTGTTCGAGGGGGCGCTGCCCCACCAGGCCGCCCTCCGCGAGCTCGCCGGCCTGCCGACGACCGACCCCGCGACCCTGCGCCGCATCCTCGACAAGGCGCAGGTCCGCGCCCGGCTCCAGGAGGCCGGACTGACCGCCCTGCGGACGGCCCCGCTCGACGAGGCGCTCGCCTGGGAGACCTGGGGCTTCGACCGGCCCGCCGTGCTCAAGCCCGCCAACGGCACCGGCAGCGCCCTGTGCTTCGAGGTGTCCTCGCCCGAGGAACTCCGCGCGGCGATGGAGACGGTGGAGCGGACCGAGGTCGTCAACCCCCTGATGCGCGACTACATCCGGGCCCACGGCGCCTTCGTCCTGGAGGAGCGCGCGGAGGGCGAGCTGCTGTCCGTCGAGTCGATGGTGCACCGCGGCGAGGTCGGCTTCGTCGCCCTCACCGGCCGCTACGTGCTCGCCGCCGACCCGGTGGTCGAGCAGGGCACGCAACTGCCCTACTTCCACCCGCACATGGACCGGATCGTCGAGACCTCGCGCGCCGTGCACGAAGCCCTCGGCTTCCACCACGGCGGCACCCACCTGGAGTTCATGGTGGCCGAGGACGGGACCGCCGAGCTGATCGACTTCAACCCCCGCTCGGCCGGCTTCGCCTCCCCGGTCGCCACCGGCGCGGCCTACGGGGTCGACTTCGCCGAGGTGCTGGTCGACGTCGGCTGCGGCATCCGGCCCGATCTGTCCTTCACCGAGCGCACCCACCGGTTCGCCGTCGAGATGCTCGTGATGCCGCGCCCGGGGACCACCGAGTTCCTCTCGATCGAGTTCCCCGCCGACGCCCTCGCGGCCCGCGCCAGCAAGACCCGGGGCGAGAAGCTCAGCGGCCGGGCCGACCAGCTCGACGCCGTCGGCATGTTCATCGTCACCGGCGACACGGCGTCCGAGGCGCACCGGCGCGGCCTCGCGGCGCGGTGCGAGGTCGTCGTCAACGGCGAGCCCGTGGGCGACCACCCGCGCAACGCCGTCGCCCACTCCCGCCACATCGGCCGGGACCTCCCGGCCCCGACGCCGACCGGAGGCCCGCGGTGACCCGCACGCACGAAGAGGCAGTCATGACGCAGGACAGCGGCCCGGCCGCCGTGTTCGACAGCCGGGAGTCGGCGGTCCGCTCGTACTCCCGGTCCTTCCCCGCCACCTTCGAGACCGCCCAGCGGGAGTTCGTGACCGGCGCCGACGGCACCCGGTACCTCGACTTCCTCGCCGGAGCGGGCGCGTTGAACTACGGCCACAACCCCGCGTTCGCCAAGCGCGCCCTGATCGACTACATCGAGCGCGACGGCCTCACCCACGCCCTCGACCTGGCGACCACCGCCAAGCAGGACTTCCTGGAGACGTTCCAGGAACACGTCCTGGCGCCGCGCGGGCTGGACCACCGGGTCCAGTTCTGCAGCCCCTCCGGCACCAACGCGGTCGAGGCGGCCCTCAAGGTCGCCCGGCTCGTCACCGGACGGACCAACGTCGTCGCCTTCGGCGGCGGCTTCCACGGGGTGAGCACCGGCGCACTGGCCGCGGTCGGCTCGGAGTTCTACAAGGCCGGCCTCCACGCCACCCTGCCGAAGACGACCCACATCCCCTTCCCCGACTCCCCGATGGGTCCGTTCGACTCGCTCGACCTGCTCGACCGGCTGGTGTCGGACAGCAGCTCGGGCGTCGAGAAGCCGGCCGCGGTCATCGTGGAGACGGTGCAGTGCGAGGGCGGGGTGTACGTCGCGCCGACCGAGTTCCTCGTCGGCCTGCGGACCTGGTGCGACACCCACGGCGTGCTGATGATCGTCGACGACATCCAGGTCGGCTGCGGCCGCACCGGCACCTTCTTCTCCTTCGAACGCGCGGGTGTCCGGCCGGACCTGATCACCCTCTCGAAGTCGATCAGCGGATACGGCCTGCCCATGGCGCTGCTGCTGGTCAAGCCCGAGTACGACGTGTGGAAGCCGGGCCAGCACAACGGCACCTTCCGCGGCAACCAGCTCGCGTTCGTCGCCGCCGCGGAGACCATCCGCACCCACTGGGCGGACGGCGCGGGCGAGGCGTTCGGCGCCGAGGTGCGCCGCAAGGGCGACCTGGTCGCGGCCTACCTGGAGCAGAACGTGACCGCCCGCTTCCGCGCCTCGGTCCGGGGGCTCGGGCTGATCTGGGGCATCGACGTGAGCGCCGCCGGCATCTCCGGCGCGAAGATCTCCCGCCGCTGCTTCGAGCGCGGTCTGATCGTGGAGACCTGCGGCCGGGACAGCGAGGTCATCAAGATCCTCCCGCCGCTGATCGTGTCCGACGAGAGCCTGACGGCCGGCCTCGACGTGATCGTCGAGGCCCTCTACGACGAGGCCCAGGACGACCGGCGGACCACCGCGGGCGCCACCCCCGCCACGTCGACCACCGCCACCCCGTGACCACCGGAGGAACAGCCAGCATGAACACGATCCTGATCATCGGCGGGCGGCTGCAGGCCATCGAGAAGGCGAAGGCGCTCGGCCTGCGCGTCGTCCTCCTCCAGCACAAGGAGCGGCTGCTGCCCGGCCAGGCCGAGGCGGCCGACGCGCTGCTCCTGGTGGACTACCTCGACTGGGACGTGACCTGGCCGATCGTCCGCGCCGCCCACGAGGCGTACGGCTTCACGGCCGTCATGACCCTGGTCGAGCAGGCCACCGAGCTGGCCGGCCGGCTCAACGACCGGCTCGGCCTCGTCGGCACCTCCTACGAGGTGGCGAACCGCCTGCACGACAAGCTCCGGATGCGCGAGTGGCTGCACCACAGCGGCTTCGAGTCGGTGGGCTGCGCCGAGGTCAAGTCCGGTGACGACATCCGCGAGTTCGGCACCCGCCACGGCTACCCGGTGATCGTCAAGCCGCTCGACGGCACCGCGAGCCGCGGCATCGCCATCATCGAGGGCCCGGACGAGGCCGACGCCGCGTGGGCGGAGCTGGCCGGGCTGCGCGACCGCGACGACCTGCCCATGGCCACGTTCTACCCCGTCACCTCCTTCATCGCCGAGGAGTACATCGACGGCGTCGAGTACAGCGTCGAGTCGTTCTCCTTCGCGGGCCGCCACATCGTCGTCTCCGTCACCGGCAAGTTCCACGACGGCGTCGTCGAGATGGGCCACGCGCTGCCCGCGATCCTCGACCCCGAGGACGAGCGGACCATCGTGGACCACGTCGTCGGCTTCCTGACGGCCATCGGACTCAAGGACGGCGTCGGCCACACCGAGATCAAGCTGTCCTCCAAGGGCCCGCGGATCATCGAGGGCCACGACCGGGTGGCCGGTGACCGGCTGCTCGACTTCATGGCCGTCACCCACGGCGTCGACCTGGAGCAGTACGCGGCCGGCTGGCCGTTCCGCCTGGTCACCGAACTGCACGAGCGGCCCCGGGCGGTGCTCGGCGGCGCGACGAAGTGGGTCAACGGCCGGCCCGGCGTCGTCGAGTCCATCGAGGGCGTGGACGAGGTCCGCGCACTGCCCGGCGTCCTCGGCGTCGACGTGTACCTCGCGCCCGGCGACGTCATCAGCCCGATGACCGACAACTACGGCCGGCACGTCCAGGTCCTCGTCACCGCCGAGGACACCGCGGCCGCCATCGAGCGGTGCGACGGCCTCCTCGACCGGATCCGCGTGGTCACCCGGCCCGAACAGGGCTGACCCGCACCCGTCAGGCACGAACCGAAGCGAGAGAGAGCCAGGAAGTGGCAACCACCGTCGAACCCGAGTCGATAGGCCGGAAACTCGGCATCCCACGGTTGAAGGGGCACGGCAAGTTCGTCTCCGCGAGTCTGATCGACAGCCTCGGCACCGGACTGATCCTGGCGTTCACGGTGGTGTACTTCGCCCGGACCACCCCTGTGTCGCTGGCCGCGATCGGCGCCGCGATGACCCTGGCGCGGCTCCTCGCCCTGCCCACGTCGATGATCGTGGGCCCGCTGATCGACCGGTTCACCGCCCGTCGCACGGCGGCCTGGGGCAACCTGGTCTCGGTCCTGGGCTACCTCGGCTTCCTTCTGGCGCACTCCGTGTGGCAGATCGTGATCGTGGTCTTCCTCGTACAGGTGGGACACACCACCTACTGGACGTCCAGCAGCGGCCTGGTGGTGCTCGCCGCCCCCGAGGACCGGCGCACCACCTGGTTCGGCTTCATGACGGCCCTGCGCAACACGGCGATGGGCGTCGGCGGCGCGCTCGCCGCCTTCGCCTTCACGCTGGGGGAGGGGACCGCGCTCCACGCCATCGTCATCGGCAACGCGGCCAGCTACGTCCTCGCGGCCACCCTTCTCTACACCTGGCGGCCCGCACCCCAGGAGACCTCGCACGAGACCCCGCAGGCGACCGCCGACGTGATCCTCGACGCGGCCCCGGAGGAGCGGACCGCGCCGCCGGAGCAGCCCCGGGCCGGCTACGGAACGGTCCTGCGGGACGTCTCGTACACGCTGCTCATCGGGGTCAACGCCACCATGGTGTTCGCCCAGATGCTCATCAAGGTGCTGCTGGCGATCTACATCGTCGACGCGCTGGAGATGCCCGCCTGGACCGCGGGCACGCTGATCGTGGTCAACGCGATCCAGGTCTCCCTCACCCAGACCCTGGTCGCCCGCAAGGCCGAGTCCTCCCGGATGACCCGCGCCGTGATGCTCGCCGCGGTGCTCAACGCCGCCGCGTTCGTCCTCTTCGCCGTCCTCTACGTGACGCCGGACGCGGTGACCTACGTGGGGCTCTTCCTCGCGATGGTCGTCTTCACCCTCGGTGAGGTCATCGCCTTCCCCGCCCTCGACACCCTGAGCGTGTCGATGGCCCCCAGCACCATCCGTGGCCGCTACCTGGCCACCTACCAGCTGTCCTGGACCGTCGGCGAGGTCGTCGCGCCGGGACTGCTCACCTTCCTCCTCGCCCGGGGCGAGGTGCTGCCGATGGTCTTCCTCGCCTCGCTGAGCCTGCTGGCCATCCCGCTGCTCCTCGCCCTGGAGAAGCGAGTGAGGACCAAGACGTCCGAGACGGCCGGGACCACCGGGACGTCCGACGAGACCAAGACGATGACAGGAGAAAGCGCATGAAGACGGTCGTCGTGATTTCGACCCGGGGCTTCGGGGTGTTCCGCCACGACCTGCTGGTGGAGCCGGACCAGGTGCGGTTCGTCGGCATCTTCTCCGAGCAGGACAGCGCCAACGTCTCGCAGGAGGAGCGGAACTACTTCCACCAGATCCATGTGGTCCCGTGCGGCCTCGACGACCCTTCGTACACCGAGTCGTCGATCGCCGACCCGGCGTCCGTCCGGGCCCTCGTGCGCGAGCTCGCCGCGGAGTGCGCTCCCGGTGAGCTCACCCTGCACTGCTTCGACGAGCGGAACCTGCTGCTGACCGGCGAACTGCGCGAGGAGCTGGGGCTGCCCGGCCCCACGTACGACGAGCTGCTGCCCTACCGGGACAAGTGCCTGATGAAGGAGCGGCTGGCGGGCACCGGTCTGCGCGTGCCGAGGTTCGGCCGCTTCGACGCCGAGGCCAGCGCGGCGGACCCGGCGGCCTACCTGGACCGGATCGTCGCCGAGGTCGGCCTCCCCTTCGTGCTCAAGCCCGTCGACGCGGCCTCCGCCGACGGCGTCTACAAGGTCTTCACGGCGGAGGAGTTCTTCGCCCTGCCGGCGGACCTCGGGCGCTCGTACGAGTACGAGGAGCACATCGACGGCACCATGTACAGCGTCAACCTGGTGACGCAGAACGGCGAGACCGTCTTCCGCGGGGTCACCGAGTACCTGGTCAACTCCACCGAGGTGCAGAAGGGCCGGGTCAACGCCGACATCAACCTGATCGACTCCGACCCCCGGGTCGACCGCATGGTGGCCTTCACCGAGACCGTCCTGGACGCGCTCGGCCGGCTGGACGGCGGCAGCCACCTGGAGCTCTTCCACACGAAGGACGACGAGCTGGTCTTCCTGGAGGTCGGCGCCCGGTTCAAGGGGCTGGCCGGACTCGCGGCCATGCAGGAGAACTACGCGGTCGCGCTGCTCAACCTGGCCTTCGAGATCGAGGCCGGAGTGCGCAGCCACCCGTGGGACCAGGAGCAGATGTACTGCTTCGACGCGGTGATCCCCAAGCGTCCCGGCGTCGTCGCGGAGCTCCTGGACCCGGAGGTCGAGAGCGACTTCACGATGAAGTGGAAGGTGGAGCTCGGCGAGGAGATCAAGCAGGGCGCCTCGCTCATCGACAACGGCGGCACCTTCCTCGTCCGCAACAAGGACTACGAGACCCTCTACCGGGACTTCGAGAAGCTGGCCGGCTACACGCCGATCCGCTACACGGACGAGGTCTGACGCCGTGCTGCGACGCGCGCGCGAGGCGGACGACGTGGACATGGATTCGCTGCGCGCCACCGTCGGCCGCATCGTCGAGGCGGACCGCTTCGACGGCTGGCTGATCGAGCTGCCCGACCACGTGCTGGTCGCGGTCGCGGCGCCGCTCGAGATGCTCGGATTCCAGCACTATCTGACGCCGCCCCAGGACGATCTGCTGGTCAGGGCGGCCCGGGTGGTGTGGGACTCTGTGGCCGGTCTCCTGGACGACTGCCCGGCCGATCTGGCCGCCGAGTTCGCCTCCCTGGGCGCCGCCGTCACCCCGCGTGACGCCGGCGCGGTGGCGCGGCCAGGGGTGAGCCGAGCCGACGCGACATGAACGACAGGAGTCCCTCCGTGCACTACACCGGACTTGAACTGGACCGGGCCGGCGACCGCCGATCCGACGCGGCCTGGGTCGCTTCGCAGGCGTCCCGCCCCGGCACCCGGGTGCTCCCGCTCTGGCGCGACCAGTGCCTCACCCGGGGCGGGACACCGGTGGTACGGAGGGTCGCCGACGCGGCCGAGTTGCTCGACCAGGCCGCCGAGGCGGTGTTCCTGGGACTCGACGGGGACGAGGCGGTCTTCGCGGCCGACCTGTCCGCACTGGAGGAGGACCGGGCCCGCGACCTGGCCGGCGCCGACGCCGTCCAGGACGTCCGGCAGCTCGTCGCCGGCATCACCGCGGCCGAGGCCGGACTGCTCGCCTACGCGCGCGGCCTGCTGCACTGGCACCGCAACCAGCGGTTCTGCGGTGCCTGCGGCGGTCCCGCCGACTCCAGGGACGGCGGCCATCTGCGGGTCTGCCGCGACTGCGGAAAGCTCCTCTTCCCGCGCATCGAACCCGCCGTGATCATGCTGATCGAGCTGGCCGGTCAGCCCCGGCGCTGCCTGCTGGCACGGCACGCCAAGTCCGGGCCGCAGTCCTTCAGCACCCTCGCCGGCTTCGTCGAGATCGGCGAGAGCCTGGAGGACGCCGTGCGGCGCGAGGCCTTCGAGGAGGCGGGCGTCCAGGTGAAGTCCGTCGTCTACCAGGGCTCGCAGGCATGGCCCTTCCCGGCGGGCCTCATGGTCGGCTACCGCGCCGAGGCCGACACGGACACCGTCCGTGTCGACGGTGCCGAGGTGGTGGACGCGCGGTGGTTCACGGCGGCGGAACTGCGGGCCCGCATCGACGCCGGGCACGTCTACCGCGCCGACTCCATCGACAGGTTCCTCATCGAGGGCTGGCTCGCCGAGAACGACGCGAGCGCCGCGTCGACGGCGGCCGAAGCGCACGCCGCCGAGTCCGGCGACACGGAGTACACGGATGGATGAAACGGATGGATGACCTTCATGGATGACACGGATGGCTGACACAGCCGCGGCACCGACCACGCCCCGACGGCCACAGCCCGCGTCCCGGGTTCTGGCCGTCCCCGCCGCCGAGCCCGGTCAGGCGCTCGACTACTTCCTCCGGGCCCGGCTGGCCTGTGAGACGGACCCCTTCGACGTCCACCACGACGTGTCCGACGGGGTGGCCGGCTTCGTCCTGATCGACGCCCGGCAGGAGGCCGCGTACCGGGAGGAGACGCTTCCCGGCGCGCGCAGTGTTCCGCACCCCACGATGACCGCCGACGTCCTCGGCGCGCTCGACCCCGAACTCCTCTACGTGACCTTCGGCTGGGGTCCCGCCTGCAACGCCGGCACGAAGGCGGCGGCCGCGCTCGCGGCCGCCGGATTCCGGGTCAAGGAGATGATCGGCGGCCTGGAGTACTGGAAACGCCAGAACTATCCCACCACCGGAAGGGGCGAGTGACATGAGCGAAGAGATCAAGCGGGTCATCGACGAGGTGGACGGAATACGCAAGGGCCTGGACAGAAGCGCGGACCCACGCGACCCCGAATTCCTCGACGGGCTGCTGAAACAGATGGAGAAATCCCCGCATCTGCGTGAACAGCCCATCGCGCGGGCCCTCATGGAGGACCTGCGCGGGTTCGCGGAGGAGCCCCGGCTGCTGCGTACCAAGGCCCATGTCAACACCCGGCGTGACCAGCACATCTTCTCGTACTTCGATGCCTCGTACTTCCCCCGGCTGTCCCTGGACTACCTGACCTACGAGACGCTGCCGACCCACCCGCTGCTGGCCGAGCGGTACGCCAGCAACACCATGCCGGTGAACATCACCGCGTGCTCCGAGGGGTTCGATTCCCGGGTGGTCGTGGCGCTGTTCCCGGAGAACCACCTCGACGGCCGGCAGGACCCGGACGACCTGATCTTCTACTTCATCAACAAGTTCGTGGAACGCCACAACCGCATCACCCGCAAGATGATCGACGCGGTCATGGCGCCGGGTAGTTTCCCGCTCATCCAGGGCGCCGACGACGACCTCGTCGAATCCGCCTCCGCCTGGTGGGTGCGGCTGCACGAATTCCACCACCGGCAGGGCGACATGCCCATTCCCGACTACCTCCACGCCAAGAAGCTCAAGCCGCTCGCCGGTCTGGAGGAGCTCCGTGTCGACGTCTCCTCGATGCTGGTCTGCCTGAACGACGACGAGCTTCCCGCCGACGAGGCCCGGCGCGCCTACGAGTACATGCTCGCGGAACGCCTGCTGCGCTACGCGGTCGAGGGCATCCCCCGGCCCAACTACGACGCCGTCGCCTCCCAGTTGCTCTTCAACTACCTGTCCGAGAACGGCGGCATCGCCCTGCGCGGCGACCGGATCCACCTCGCGCCCGAACTCCCCGCGGTCCTGGCCCGTTTCCTGGACGAGATCGTGACCGTGGAACGGCGCATTCACACCGAGTCCGTGGCGGACGTCAAGGCCGGCCTGCTGGCGTTCACCAACGCCTACACCGACTACGACGAGGCGGCCAAGGACTACCGGCACATCCCGTTCTTCGCCGACGTCAAGCAGCGACTGGGCGTCTGACCCGCATGGCGCCACCACCGGCACCGCGGTGCTCGCTGCCCGCCCGGCTGGTCCTGGCCGCCCACGAGGACCCCAGGCTGCGCTCCCGGATGTTCCGGACGGAGCTGGGGTTCGGCGCGGCCGGCGCCGCCCTCCTCGAACTAGCCCTGGAGGGACGGATCAGCGTCTCGCACGACGAGATCGTGGTCCGCGGCGCACGGCGCTGTCCCGACCCGGTCGTCGACCTCGTCCTCGAACGGCTGCTGTTCGCCGACCGGGGACGAGGGCCGCGCGGCTGGGTCGAGCGGCTGGGCCCGGACGTTCTGGAGGGGACCCGGGACCAGCTGCTCGACCAGGGCCTGCTGGTGCCCGTACGGCGCCGGATCCTCGGGCTGTTCCCGGTCCACGGGTACGCGCTCGCCGACACCGGTCCCCGGCGCCCGGCGGACCCCGCCGTGACCTGGCTGCTCGACGCCCTCCGCCGGCCGACCGGGGCCCCGCGCCCGGAGTGCACGGACCCGGTCGTCCTCGCGGTCCGGGCCGCCACGGCGGCGGCGGCCCTCCCGCTCGCCTGCTCGGGCTGAGCGCGGGGGCCGCCCGGCCCGTCCGGAGCCCCCGGATAGGGTGATCGGCATGCGTGATTTCGGGGTGGGTTTCCGTTACCTGGTGCGAGGCCAGAAGTGGGTCGGCCGGCACGGCCGGTGGTTCGGCTTCGGGCTGCTGCCCGGTCTGGTGACGCTCGTGCTGTACGCGGGGGCGCTCATCGGTCTCGGCTACGGCGCCGACGACTTCACCGGCTGGGCGACGCCGTTCGCCGACGACTGGGGCTCGCCCTGGCAGGGGCTCTTCCGCGGCTTCCTGACCGGGCTCGTCTTCTGCTTCGGCCTGTTCCTCGCGGTGATCACCTTCACCGCGGTGACGCTGCTGGTCGGCCAGCCGTTCTACGAGTCCCTCTCCGAGCAGGTCGACCGCGCCGAGGGCGGCGACGTCCCCGAGTCCGGCCTCCCGCTCTGGCGCGAACTGTGGATCTCCGCGCGGGACAGCGTGCGGGTCCTGCTGCGGGTCGCGCTCTTCGGCGTCCTGCTCTTCGCGTGCGGTTTCATCCCGGTCGTCGGCCAGACGGTCGTCCCGGTGATCGGCTTCTGCGTCTCGGGCTTCTTCCTCGCCGAGGAACTCTCGGCCGTCGCACTCCAGCGCCGGGGTGTCGAGCTCAAGGAGCGGCTGGCCATGCTCCGCGGCCGCCGGGCGATGGCCCTCGGCTTCGGCGTCCCCCTCACCCTCTCCTTCCTGGTCCCGCTGGTGGCCGTGTTCCTGATGCCGGGCGCGGTCGCCGGCGCCACGCTGATGGCACGCGAGCTGACGGGGGAGTCGGACGACGCCGACGACGCCGACGACGCCGACGACGCCGACGACGCCGTCGGCCCCACGGCACCGGCCCCCGCCCCGGTCCGGCCGCCGGCCGGCAAGTAGCCGGCCCGCCGTTCCGCGGATTCCGCCGGCGGCCCCTGCGGCTACGGAGGGCTGTCCGGGAGCGGCTGCGGCACCGGGTCCAGGACCGGGTGCAGTTCCGTGCGGGCCTCCCACCAGGTGCGGTGGAAGGCGTTGTGGCCGACGTTCGCGAGGTAGGCGAGGGCCGCCGCGCGGTAGAGCAGGTCCGCGTCACGGGCCGGGACCGCCGCGCGGTTCCAGGCCAGCCGGATCCGGCCGTTGATCGGCTCGCCGTCCAGCGGCCGCAGCACCGTGCCCTCCGCCGGCAGCGCCGTGGGCTGGCTCAGTGAGATCGCGCGGCCCGAGGCGATCAGGTCGTAGTGCATCTTGCGGTCCGCGATCCGGTACCGCAGCGAGGGGGTGAACCCGGCCTTCGCGCAGGCGTCGACGAGGGCCTCCGGCCCGCCGTCGTCGTCCTCCACCAGCGTCATCCACGTCTCGCCCGCCAGGTCCGCCAGCGAGATCAGCCGCCGGTCCGCCAGCCGGTGCGCGGCCGACATCCGGACGCAGAACGGCTCCTTCGGGATCAGCGTCCGGGCCAGCGTGCCGTCCGGCAGCGGCACCTCGTGGTCGTTGACCTCGCCGTAGACGATCGCGTCGTAGCGGCCCGCGCCGAGCATCCGCGTCAGCGTGGTCACCGAGTGCTCCAGGCTCACGGCGATCTCCCGGCCGGTCATCACCGGCTCCAACTGCTCGATGAGCCCGTCGACGAGCACGAGGAGGATGCAGCCGAGCCGCAGCGAGGGGTGCGGGGCGGCGGCCCGTGCCCCGGCGGCCAGGGCGTCCATCTCGCCCAGGACCCGGCGTGCCCGGGACAGCACGAACTCGCCGAGCGGCGTGGGCCGTACGCCCTCCCTGCCGCGGAAGAACAGCTCGCCGCCCGCCGCCCGTTCGATCCGGCGCAGCTGCGCCGACAGCCCCGGCTGGGAGACCCCGAGCCGTACCGCCGCACGCCCCAGACTTCCCGCGTCGGCTATCCGGCAGACAGCCTCAAGATGCCTCAACTCCAGCTGCATCCGGGCAGCGTACGCACGGTGCGGCGGCGGCACCATAACGCGGGTCTTATGACCGGTGGGATGTCCCGAACTGGCCATGTCCACGCCCATACTCGGCGCGACGATCCGTCTCCCCCACCCTGAAACGGAGCAGACGTTGCACTCCATCAGACTCACGGCGGCCGTGGCAGCCCTCGCGCTGTCGGCGAGCCTCGCGACCGCCCTCGCCGGCCCCGCCGCCGCGGCCCCGCAGGCCGCGCCCGTGCCGCCCGGCCAGGGCAGGTCCCTCGCTCTCGCCGCCGCCGACAAGGCCGCGGACAGCGGGCTCGACGAGCTGCGCCACGGTGCCGACGAAGACCTCGTCCGCACCGCGGTCACCCCCTGGGCGAACGGGCTCTACTACGCCGCCTACCAGCGCACCTACCGCGGTCTCCCCGTCGTCGGCGGGGACGCCGTGGTCCTCTCGGACAGCGCCGGCAAGGTCCGCGACATCGCCGCCGCCCCGGCACCCGCCATCCGGATCCCCACGACGGCGAAGGTGACGGCCGCCGCGGCCCTCGCCACCGCCCGCGCCCAGCTGGCCACCGTCGAGAGCGCGAGCACGCCCGAACTCACCGTGCTGCTCAAGGGCGACAAGCCCGTCCTGACCTGGCACACCCGGGTCGTCGGCCGGACCGCGGCGGACGCCCCGAGCGCGCTCGACACCTATGTCGACGCACGGACCGGCGGCGTGGCCCGGTCCACGGACAAGATCCTGCACGCCGACGGGCGCGGCTACCACGACGGCAACGTCACCATCGACACGGCCGCCTCCTCGATGACCGACCCGAACCGCGGGGGCTTCAAGTGCGGCGGGCAGAACGGCAGCGCCTACACCGGCTCCTCGCCGTGGGGCAACGGCGGCGCCAACGACCTGGTCACCGCCTGCGTCGACATCATGTACGCGGCCCAGAAGGAACACTCCATGCTCAAGGAGTGGTTCGGCTACAACGGCCAGAACGGGCAGGGCGGCATGGTCCCCGCGCGGGCCGGCCTGAGCGAGGTGAACGCGTACTACGACGGTACGAAGACCACCTACGGGCGCAACCAGAACGGCACCAACCAGCTCACCGGCATCGACGTCGTGGCGCACGAGTACGGCCACGAGATATTCGACCGGACGCCCGGCAGCTCCGGTTCGAGCAACGAGAACGGCGGGCTCAACGAGTCCACCGGCGACATCTTCGGCGCGCTCACCGAGCACTACGCCAACAACCCCAACGACACCCCGGACTACACGGTCGGGGAGAAGCTGAACTTCCTCGGCGACAACAAGCCGATCCGCTACATGTACAACCCCTCGCTGCACAGCAACGACCCCAACTGCTACACCCAGTTGAACTCCGGCACCGAGGTGCACGCGGCGGCCGGCCCGCAGAACCACTGGTTCTACCTGCTCGCCGAGGGTTCCAACCCGGGCGGCGGCAAGCCCGGCAGCCCCATCTGTTCCGGCGGCCCGTCCTCCGTGACCGGCATCGGCATCCAGAAGGCCGGCAAGATCTTCATGGGCGCCCTGCTGAGCAAGACCTCCTCCTGGAACCACCTGGCGGCCCGCAAGGCGACCCTGGCCAGCGCCAAGAACACCTACGGCAGCGCCGAGTGCAACGCGGTGAAGGCCGCCTGGAACGCGGTCGCCGTGCCGGCCCAGTCCGGGGAGACCGACTGCGGCGGCACCACCACGCCGGACTTCTCGCTCGCCCTGAACCCGTCCTCCGGATCGGTCCAGCCCGGTGCCTCGGTGACCTCCACGGTCAACACCTCCACCACCGGCGGCAGCGCGCAGACCGTCCAGCTCTCCGCGAGCGGCGCGCCGAGCGGGGTCACGGTCTCCTTCAGCCCCACCTCGGTGACCTCGGGCGGCTCCTCCACGATGACCGTCCAGGTCGCCGCCGGCACGGCCCAGGGCACCTACCCGATCACCGTGACCGGAACGGGCTCCGCCACCCACACGGTGACGTACCAGCTGAGCGTCGGCACCACCACGCCGCCCACCGGCTGCGACGGCACCGAGTACACCTACCGGGGCACGCTGAGCTCCGGCCAGGCCCAGGCGCAGCCGGACGGCTCGTACTACTACTCGGCCGGCTCCGGCACCCACGTGGGCTGCCTCCGCGGCCCGGCGGGCACCGACTTCGACCTGTACCTGCAGAAGTGGAACGGCGCCAACTGGGCCGACGTGGCCGTCGGCGGCACCGAGGGAGCCGACGAGGACGTCCGCTACAACGGGACCGCCGGCTACTACCGCTACGTGGTCCACGCCTACAGCGGCTCCGGTGCCTACACGCTGGGCATCAGCGCCCCGTGACGGAGCCGGGTGCACCCGTCGACGGGCGGGGGGTCCGTGACGGGTGACGCCGAGACCGCCTCCCCGCGGTCGACGCCCCTGGCCGGGCGGCCGGTTCTCCGGCCGCCCGGCCTCGGCGCGCGTCAGACCGGGATGTGCGCCAGGACGTGTCCGGCGACCTCGCCGCCCGCGTCCGCGACCCGCTCCCCGTCCGGGCCCCAGGCTCCGGCGGCGCCGCACCCCACGCCGTCCTCGTTGCGGCCGAGGACGTTGCCCAGCACGACGTACAGGCCGAAGTCCCGGGCGCGCGCCGGATAGACCTTCTCGAACGAGTCGTTGTCGGCGGAGAGCACCGAACTGGCGAGATAGACCCGGCAGCCGTCGCCCGCCGCCCGCTCGGCCAGTTCCGGGAACCGGTTGTCGTAGCAGGTGGCCAGCGCGAACCCCACGCCGTCCAGCGCGAACCGGCCGTCCCGCGTGCCCGGCGTGAACACCTCCCGCTCGACGCCGTACAGGTGCTGCTTGTCGTAGCGCGCGAGCAGCGCGCCGTCGGGCCCCATCACCAGGGACGTGACGGCCGGCCGGCCGTCCGCGGCGCGCACCGGACCGTTGACCACGGCCGCGGCCCCGGCCGCGCGGCACGCCTCGCGGACGGGTTCGAGCCGGGGGTCGTCCTCGGTGAGCACGAGTGCGGGGGTGTCCCGGATCAGGCTCGGCTCGTAGCCGGACAGGGCGAGCTCGGCGAAGACGACGACGCGGGCGCCGTCCGCCCCGGCGGCCCGGACCAGCTCGGCCGCGGTGCGCACGTTGGCGTCGATGTCCCCGGCGACCGGGGCGAACTGGGTGGCTGCGACGATCATGACCCCCATCATCACAAGCGTTCGGCCCGCGGGGAACCCCGGGACCCGCTCAGGGCGTCGGCCGTCTCACGCAGCAGCCCCGGGAAGGCCGCGGCCGGCCGGCGCCCCTGAACTGCCCTACCGCCGTGCCGGCCCCTCCGGCCGCCGGCTCCCGGCGGCGACGGCGACGGCCACGATGGCGCGGACCTGGGTGATGATGTCGAGCCGGTTCCGCACGAACACGGGGTCGGTGACCGTCCCCGTCGCCGGATCCGTGTTGTCCGCGCCGAACTGGAGCACCGGGGTGTGGACATGGCCCCCGGACAGGGCCTCCAGACCGAGCCGGTCGCGCAGCAGGGTGGCCCGGTAGGCGATCTCGTTGGAGAGGTAGTTCCCGCCGCCGCCCGAGCGGGCCAGTGAGCCGGGCGTGGGCCCGTCGGCCCTGACCACCGGTTCGCTCGCCCCGGCCGGTATCTCCGTCACCGACGTGTTGTCGTAGACCGGGAAGCGCCCGGTGTCCGCCGCCGTGACGGCGCGGTACGGAAGCGTCGTCGCCGTCCACTGGGGCTGGGTCGCGGGGTCGGTCACGGGGACCGTCTCCGTGCGCGACACGTCGTCGTTGTCGGGGAAGCCGCCCCGCCAGGCCCCGTTGTGGCGTTCGAGGTCGAAGCGGCCGACCCGCCCCTGGCTGACCGTGGTGAACAGATCCGCCTCCGGCAGCCGGTGGCGCAGCGTCCGCTCCACGGTCCCGTCGGCGAAGTCCTGCCAGCGGACCGGGAAGACGGCCGTCTCGATCCGTGCGAGGCCGCCGTCCGCCGTCCGGATCCAGGTCCCGTCGAGGGCCAGGGCGGTGGCGCCGGACGGGTTGCCGATCCGGACGTCCCGGTCCAGCGTGAACGGGTCGAAGCCGGTCAGCAGCACCCGCTTGACGCCCGGGCCCGCCGGGAAGCGGATCGAGTCCTGACCCCGGGAGGACCGTTCGAGCCGGTCGAGGAGCCGGGCCCGGGCGGCGTCGTCCAGCGCGAAGGCGGGCTGCCAGGAGCGCAGGGCGCGGGTCAGCCCGAGCCGCGCCCAGTACAGCGGACGGTCGTCGTCCCGGCTCAGGTCGCCGGTCGCCGGCCCGCGTCCCTGGGCCCGGTCGACCGCCCGCCGCCACAGCCGCGCGCCCTGGCGGTCGACCGTACGCTCAGCCTCCCGGTAGGAGCCCGCGTTCGCGAGCGCGGCGGCGAACTCCGGTGCCACGGAGTCGAATCCGCTGCGGCGCAGGATCTCCCGCGGCACGGCCCGGTCGAGCCGGGCCTCCTCCACGGTGACGGGGGCGACGGCGGTGTCCGCCGCGGTCGCCGGCGGGCCTCCGAGGCCGAGGGCGGTGGCGGCGAGGGCGAGACAGAGCGAGACAGGGCGCATCCGTGACACGGGAGTCCTTCCGTCGGGTCCGGGCAGTATCCCGGCCTCACCGCAACTCCCGCTACGGCGCCCTCAGTCGTCCCTGAGGTCCCCGGGGTCACCGGCGTCCGGGCGGTGCGTTCCCCCCGCGTCCACCCGACCCCCGGCGTCCGCGGTGCCCAGGCCGAGCAGCCGCAGGAAGTCCCGGAACGCCGCCGGCATGTCCACCGCCGCCGGATCCAGGAGCCACTGGTACTGGAGCCCGTCCATCACCGCGGTGAGCAGCGGCGCGGCCCGCTCCGGGGTCAGCCCGCCGGGCAGCCGTTCGCCGAACTCCAACCGCAGGACCTTCGCCATCTCCTCGCGGACCTGGGTGTAGCGCTCGGTGAAGAAGTCCCTGGCCGGGTGCCCGTCCGTCACGCTCTCGCCGAGCAGCGCGGAGAAGGTCTGCACGATCCCCGGCCGCATGGCGTTGTACTCGACGAGGGAGTCGACGAGGTCGAGCCGCCACCCCTCCCGTCCGCGGCCGCCGCTGGTGTCCCAGGCGTCGCGCTCCTGGAGGACCGCGACGAGCAGGGCCTCCTTCGTCGGGAAGTAGTGCAGCAGTCCCTGCTGGGTGAGGCCGACCCGCTCGGCGACCGCGCCCAGCGAAGCGCCCCGGTAGCCGCGCTCCGCGATCACCTCGAGGGCCGCGCGCACGATGTCCGCCCGCCGTTCCTCGCTTCTGGCCCGCACCATCGCCGTGGCCCCCTTCCCGGGTCCCTGGGTGGAAGTCCTGTCGCACAGGACCGTACGGCATCTCAAGATAACGAAGAAGTAACGTAACCTACCGATCTACAGGGAGCCGGGTCACCATGGCCCCTCAGCACTTCGACGAGGAGGTACGGCCGTGGCAGAGACCCCTGCGGACACCGTTCGCGAACAGGCCGTCGACGCGGCACTCGCCCAGCTCGACCTGGACACCAAGACCCGGCTGCTGGCCGGCCGGGACATGTGGTCGCTCCCCGCCCTGCCGGAGATCGGACTGGCGTCCCTCGTCATGTCCGACGGCCCGATCGGCGTCCGCGGTGTGCGCTGGACCGCCGACGACCCCTCCGTCGCCCTGCCGTCGCCGACCGCCCTCGCCGCCTCCTGGGACCCGGCCCTGGCCCGCCGGGCCGGCCGCCTGCTCGCCCAGGAGGCCCGCCGCAAGGGCGTCCACGTCCTGCTCGCCCCCACGGTGAACCTGCACCGCTCACCGCTCGGCGGCCGCCACTTCGAGGCCTACAGCGAGGACCCCCACCTCACCGGCGAGATCGGCACCGGCTACGTCCTGGGCGTCCAGGACGGCGGCGTCGGCACCACGGTCAAGCACTTCGTCGCCAACGACGCCGAGACCGACCGCTTCACCGTGGACAACAGGGTCGCCCCGCGCCCGCTGCGCGAGCTCTACCTCGCCCCCTTCGAGGCCATCGTCGAGAACGCCCACCCCTGGGGCATCATGACCGCCTACAACGGGGTCAACGGCGTGACGATGACCGAGCACCGCCACCTGGTGAACGAGGTCCTGCGCGGTGAGTGGGGCTTCGACGGACTCAACGTCTCCGACTGGATGGCCGCCCGCTCCACCGTCGGCGACATCCAGGGCGGCCTCGACCTCGCCATGCCCGGCCCGCACACCGTCTACGGCGAGGCGCTCGCCGCCGCCGTCCGCGCCGGCGAGGTGGCCGAGTCGGCCGTCGATAGCGCCGCCCGCAACGTCCTGCGGCTGGCCGCCCGGGTCGGCGCCCTCGACGGCGCGCCCCCGGTCGTCACCGAGCCGCACGCCCCCCTCGACGGCGTGGAGGTCGCCCGCGAGGTCGCCCGCCGGGGTCTCGTCCTCGTCCGCAACGAGCGCGACGCGCTGCCGCTCGCCGCGTCCGGCACCGTCGCCCTGAGCGGCGCAGCGGCCCGCGACGCCCGCGTCCTCGGCGGCGGTTCGGCCCAGGTCTTCCCCGACCACGTCGTCTCCCCGCTCGACGGCCTCGCCGACGCCCTCCCGCCGGGCGCGCTCACCTACACCGTGGGCGCCGACCCCAGCGACGAACTCGTCCCCGCCGACCAGGGATTCACCCTCCGCGCCGTCTGCCGCGACGCCGCGGGAGCCGTCATCGGCGAGGGCACCCTGCCCAACGGCCAGGTCCAGTGGATCGGCGACGACCTCCCGGCCGGGGTCACCCACGAGACGCTCGCCTCCATCGAGGTCGTCGGCAGCTTCACCCCGCGCGAGAGCGGCGAGCACTCCTTCGGCACCCGGGGCCTGGGCGCCTTCACCCTCGGCATCGCGGGCGAGACCCTCTTCGAGGGCGTCCAGACGATGGGCCCGGAGACCGACCCCTTCGAGGCGTTCTTCGGCACCCCCGTCGAGCGCGCCACGGTGACGCTCACCGCCGGCGAGACGGTCGAGGTGTCCCTGCTGCACCCGCTCGACAAGGAGTTCGCGGCCCCGCTGGCGGCCGTGATGTTCTCCTTCGTCCACCTCGGTCCGCGCCGTGACCCCGACGAACTGATCGCCGAAGCCGCCGAGGCGGCACGCGCCGCCGACACCGCCGTCGTGGTCGTCGCGACGACGGAGCGCGTCGAGTCCGAGGGCTTCGACCGCACGGACCTGGCCCTGCCGGGCCGCCAGGACGACCTCGTACGGGCCGTGGCCGCCGCCAACCCGAACACCGTCGTCGTCGTCAACGCCGGCTCCCCGGTCGAGATGCCCTGGCGCGACGAGGTCGCGGCGATCCTCCTCAGCTGGTTCCCCGGCCAGGAGGGCGGGGCCGCGCTCGCCGACGTGCTGACCGGCGCCGCCGAGCCGGGCGGACGCCTGCCCACCACCTGGCCGGTCGCCCTCGCCGACACACCCGTCACCGAGGTCACCCCCACCGACGGCGTCCTCGACTACGCGGAGGGTCTCTTCATCGGCTACCGCGCCTGGGACCGCGCCGGCGCCGTGCCCGCGTACCCCTTCGGTCACGGCCTCGGCTACACCACCTGGACGTACGACGCCCTGGAGGTCACGGGGGCCACCGCCCGCGTCCGGATCACCAACACCGGCGCCCGGCCCGGCCGCGAGGTCGTGCAGGTCTACCTCGCGCCGCAGGACGACACGGTCGAGCGCCCGGCCCGCTGGCTGGCCGGCTTCGCGTCCGTCGAGGCGGGCCCCGGCGCGTCCGTCGAGGCCGAGATCCCGCTGGCCCGGCGCGCCTTCGAGATCTGGGACGAGGAGAAGTCCGCGTGGACCTTCGTCGCCGGAACGTACGAGGTCCGGGCCGCGCACTCGCTCGACGACACGCGTCTGACGACCACGCTGGAGATCTGACCCCCGTGAGCGGTCCCGGGGCGGAACCTGACATCCGCCCCGGGGCTTCAGCGCGTCCCGAAGCGGAAGCGGGTGGTCGAGACGAGGACCTCGCCCGGCCGCAGGACCGTGGACGGGAACTCCGGACGGTTCGGCGAGTCCGGGAAGTGCTGGGTCTCCAGCGCGACGCCGCCCAGCCCCGGATCGGCGTACACCTGGAGCCCCGGCTCGGTGGTCTCCACCGTGACCGTCCGGCCGGTGTCCGGCGCGTACAGCTCCGCGACGGCGTCCGGACCGCCCTCGTCCAGCACGAAGTTGTGGTCCAGCGGCATCGACAGCGGCCGGCCCGCCCGGAAGTCCAGCTCCGTGCCCGCGACCTCGGCGAACGCACCGGTCGGCAGGCCCGTCGCGTCGGTCGGCGTCCAGCGCGAGGCCGCCACCCGCAGCTCGTGCGGGCCGCTGCCCAGATCCCAGTACGAGTGGTTCGTCAGCGCCACCACCGTCGGCGCGTCGGTCCGCGCCCGGTAGGCGATCCGCAACGCCCCGTCCGGGTCCAGGGTGTACGCCGCGGAGACCTCCAGGCGGCCGGGGAAGCCCTCCTCGCCGTCCGGGCTGACCCGGGACAGCAGGACGCCGTCCGTGATCTCCCGCGCGTCCCAGACCCTCTTGTCGAAGCCGCGCTCTCCGCCGTGCAGACAGTTCGGCCCGCCGCTCAGCGGCAGCCGGTGCGTCCGTCCGTCGAGGGTGAAGGACCCGCCCGCGATCCGGTTGGCGTAACGCCCCACCAGGGCGCCGAAGAAGGGCTCCGGACGCTTCAGATACCCCGTCAGGTCGGGGAAGCCCAGGACCACGTCACCGGGCACACCGTCCCGGTCCGGCACCTGCACCGACTGCACGATCCCGCCGTACGTCAGCACCCGCACGCGGATCCCGCCGCGCTCCAGGGTCCAGCGCCGCACGTCCGTCCCCTCGACCGAACCGAAGGGCTCCTGCGTGATCCTCATGATCCAGAACCCTACGCGGGCGGCGCTTCCGCCGTCACCCGGCGGTGGGCGATCTCGGCGAGCCGCGCCTGTCCGTCCCGGCTCGGATGGAACCAGTCCCAGGGGCTGAGCTGCGCCTCGTCGAACCGGAAGGCGAACACCGCCCCGCCGTCGTACCGGCAGCGCGGATCCTTCGCGCAGACCTCCTTCAGGACCGCGTTGTACGCCACCACCCGGTCCTGCACCGTGGCGCGCCGCCGCTCGGCGGCCGCGCCCAGGTCCTCCGCGTCGGCCAGCATCGAGGCGCAGATCCCCAGCTTCCAGACCTGCCGCCCCACCGGGTTCGTCCGGCCCGTCGACCACAGCCGTTTGAGGTCAGGCACGCTCGACACGTACACCTGCGCCTTGGGCGCGGTCTTCCGCAGCCGGGCCAGCGCCGCCTCGAACGAGGAGCGGAACTCCTCGACCGGCGTCATCCGTTCGGGACTTTCCCGGCAGGCGTCGTTCGCGCCCATCATGACCGCCACCAGCTCCGGCGCGCGGGCACCGGCCTGGGCCATCTGCTCCGGCAGCTCCTCCATCCGGGCCCCGGACCGGGCGAGGTTCCAGCTGTGCCCCGCCAGCCGCTCCGGGCCGAGCAGCCGCAGGGCGAGGCTGTCGACCGCCGCGTCCGTGCCGGTCGCCCAGGACGCCTCCGGACAGTCCGTCAGGACGCCGCAGGCGTCGAAGGCCCGCGTGATGGAGTCGCCGACGGCGGCCACCGAGGCGGGGGAGCGGTCCCAGACGGGCGTCGGCCTCGGCTTCGGGCTCGCCGACCGGGACGGCGCGGCGGCCCCCGGCGGGGCCGCGTCGCAACCGGACAGGGTGCCCGCGCACAGCAGCACCGCCACCGCGGAGGCGACGGCGGTGCGAAAACGTTGTCGGGCGTGCATGCCTCGGCTTCTCCTCCGGCGTCCGTTCGGCGTCCTGGCGAGTGAAAGCTTGGTGTCCACCGGCCCCCGGACCGACCGTACGTCACCCCAAGGGCGGTGCGGCACGGTAGCTTTTCCCCCGTCGAACCAGAGGCACCTTTGCCAACCGGCTCCGGTAAATTACATCACGTCACATGCTGTCCCTTTTTCGGGGGTTTGTGGAGTTTTGCTCCCGATGCTGTTTACTGAGGCCGCTGGGAAGGCGAACCTCGTCCCACACTGGAGGTCCCGGTGACGACACGTGGAGTCCTGTACGTTCACTCCGCACCGCGCGCGCTCTGCCCGCACGTCGAATGGGCGGTCGCGGGTGTCCTCGGTGCGAGGGTCCAGCTCGACTGGATCCGTCAGCCGGCGTCGCCCGGCACCTGGAGAGCGGAGTTCTCCTGGCGGGGCGAGACCGGCACCGCCTCCAGACTCGCCTCCGCGCTGCGCGGCTGGCAGATGCTCCGCTTCGAGGTCACCGCGGAACCCTGCCCGACCGCCGAGGGCGAGCGCTACAGCGCCACCCCCGAACTCGGCATCTTCCACGCCGTGACCGGCATGCACGGCGACATCCTGATCCCCGAGGACCGGCTGCGCGCCGCGCTCGCCCGCTCGGTGCGGGGCGAGACGGACCTGGAGGCCGAGGTAGCCAAGCTGCTCGGCAAGCCCTGGGACGACGAACTGGAACCCTTCCGCTACGCGGGCGAGGGCGCGCCGGTCCGCTGGCTGCACCAGGTCGTCTGAGGGCCGTCCCGCGATCCCCGGTGGACCGGCGCGCGGCGCCGGACGCGGTGCGCCGCTCCGTCCTGTCCGGGCGGTGTTCCCGGGCCCGCGACGACGGCCGCCGTTCCCCCTGTCCGGTCCCCGCGCGGGGCCGCGGCCCGTGGACGGCACGAGGCCCCTGCCGGCGGGTGCCGGACAGGGGCCTCGGGTCAGCGTCGGGTGCGTCCGCGGATCAGACCGTGCGGAACGCCAGGACCACGTTGTGGCCGCCGAAGCCGAAGGAGTTGTTGATCGCCGCGATCGTGCCCTGCGGCAGCGGGCGCGGCTCGCCGATGACGATGTCCGCCTCGATGGCCGGGTCCAGCTCGTCGACGTTGATCGTCGGCGGGGCCGTCCGGTGGTGCAGCGCCAGGACCGTCGCGACGGTCTCGATGCCGCCCGCGCCGCCCAGCAGGTGACCGGTCATCGACTTCGTCGCGGAGATCGCGACGTGGTCGAGGTCGTCGCCCAGGATCTGGCGCAGCGCCTTGATCTCGGCGACGTCACCCTGCGGCGTCGAGGTGGCGTGCGCGTTGAGGTGCACGACCTCGGACGGCTTCAGGTCCGTGGAGTCCAGCAGGTTCTGCATCGCGGCGGCGATGCCCCGGCCGGTCGGCTCGGGCTGCGCGATGTGGTGGCTGTCGGCCGACAGGCCCTGGCCCAGCACCTCGCAGTAGATCTTCGCGCCGCGTGCCTTCGCGTGCTCCTCGGACTCCAGGACGACGACACCGGCGCCCTCGCCGAGCACGAAGCCGTCACGGGCGGTGTCGTACGGACGCGAGGCCTTGGTGGGCGCGTCGTTGTTCTTGGACATCGCCATCATGTTGGCGAAGGCCGCGATGGGAAGCGGGTGGATGGCCGCCTCGGTGCCGCCGGCCACGACCACGTCGGCCCGGCCGGTACGGATCATCTCGACGGCGTAGCCGATCGCCTCGGCGCCCGACGCGCAGGCGGAGACCGGGGTGTGCACGCCCGCCCGGGCGTTCACCTCCAGGCCGACGTTGGCGGAGGGGCCGTTCGGCATCAGCATGGGGACGGTGTGCGGGGAGACGCGGCGTACGCCCTTCTCCTTCAGCACGTCGTACTGGTCCAGCAGCGTGGTCACACCACCGATGCCGGAGGCGATGACGGTGCCGAGCCGCTCGGGCACGATCGTTTCGTCTTCGCCGGCGGGCGCGGTGTAGCCCGCGTCGGCCCACGCCTCGCGGGCCGCGATCAGCGCGAACTGCGCCGAGCGGTCCAGCTTGCGGGCCAGGGGGCGGGGCAGAACGTCGCCCGGGTCGACCGCGGCGGGCGCGGCGATCTGCACGGGCAGTTCGGCGAAGCGGTCGCCCTCGAGGGGCTTGACGCCGGAGCGTCCCGCCATCAGACCTTCCCAGGTCGATGCGGAATCGCCACCCAGCGGTGTGGTTGCGCCGAGACCGGTGACGACCACGGTGCGATTGGTCGAGCTCACAGGAATTCTTTCTCCACGTGTGTGATGGTCGAAATACGGCGCCACCGCCGGGTGGCGAACCGAATCAGCAAGGACCGAATCAGCCCTGGTGCTTCAGGATGTAGTCCGCGGCGTCGCCGACGGTCTTGAGGTTCTTGACGTCCTCGTCCGGGATCTTGACGTCGAAGCGCTCTTCGGCGGCGACAACGACCTCGACCATGGACAGGGAGTCGACGTCCAGGTCGTCGGTGAACGACTTGTCGAGCTCGACGTCCTCGGCCGGGATGCCGGCGATCTCGTTCACGATCTCGGCGAGACCTTCGACGATCTCTTCCTGGGTGAAGGCCATGTTGGCGCTCCTTCTGTGATTGCTTCGGTAAGGGGCTTCCGGGAGATCCGGTGTGCCTAGGGGAGGGTAACGACCGTGGCGGCGTAGACGAGACCCGCCCCGAAGCCGATGACGAGCGCGGTGTCGCCGCTCTTCGCCTGCCCGGTCGCCAGCATCCGCTCCATGGCGAGCGGAATGGAGGCGGCCGAGGTGTTGCCGGTGGTCTCGACGTCGCGGGCGACCGTGACGTTCTCCGGCAGCTTCAGGGTCTTCACCATCGAGTCGATGATCCGCATGTTGGCCTGGTGCGGGATGAAGACGTCCAGGTCCTCCGGCGCGATGCCGGCGGCGTCCAGCGCCTGCTGGGCGACCTTGGCCATCTCGAAGACGGCCCAGCGGAAGACCGCCTGACCCTCCTGCGTGATGGCCGGGAACTTGATCTCGCCCTTCTCGTTGAGGGGCAGCTTCGACACGTCGCCGACCTGGAACTCGTTCCACGGCACGGTCTGCTTGATCGTCTCGGACTTGTCGCCCTCGGAACCCCAGACGGTGGGGCCGATGTGCGGCTCGTCGGAGGGCCCGACGACCACGGCGCCCGCGCCGTCGCCGAACAGGAAGGCCGTCGCGCGGTCCTCCAGGTCGGTCAGGTCGCTCAGCCGCTCGACACCGATGACGAGGACGTACTCGGCCGAACCCTCGACGATCATGCCCTTGGCCAGCGTCAGGCCGTAGCCGAAGCCCGCGCAGCCGGCGGAGATGTCGAAGGCGGCCGGCTTGCCGGCGCCGATCTTGTCGGCGATCTCGGTCGCGACGGCCGGGGTCTGCTTGAAGTGCGAGACGGTGGAGACGACCACGGCGCCGATCTGCTCCGGGGCGATCCCGGCGTCCGCGATGGCCTTGCCGGCCGCCTCGACCGACATCGCGGTCACGGTCTCCTCGGGGGAGGCCCAGTGGCGGGTGGCGATGCCGGAGCGCGAGCGGATCCACTCGTCGGACGAGTCGATCGTCTCGAGGATCACCTCGTTCGGCACGACCCGGACCGGGCGGTAGCCGCCCACACCCAGGATCCGCGCGTACGGGGCGCCCTTGCTGGGCCTGATCTTCGACATGCTTCTCGACACTCCTTGTCAGGCTGCGGTGTGCTCGGCGACAAGCGTGCGGGCCGCGTCGAGGTCGTCGGGGGTCTTGAGGGCGACCGTGGCGACGCCCGGCAGGGCGCGCTTGGCCAGCCCGGTCAGGGTGCCGCCGGGGCACACCTCGATCAGGGCGGTGGCGCCCAGTGCCTTGAAGGTCTCCATGCACAGGTCCCAGCGGACCGGGTTCGCGACCTGGCCGACGAGGCGCGAGACGACCTCGGCGCCGGTGGCGACGGTCCGGCCGTCCTTGTTGGAGACGTAGGTGACCGACGGGTCGGCGACGGTCAGCTCGCCGGCCGCGGCCTCGAGCTTCGCGACCGCGGGGGCCATGTGGTGGGTGTGGAACGCGCCCGCCACCTTGAGGGGCACGACGCGGCGCACACCCTCGGGCTTGTCGGCCTCCAGGGCGGCCAGCTGCTCCAGCGTGCCGGCGGCCACGATCTGGCCGGCGCCGTTCACGTTGGCCGGGGTCAGGCCGAGCTTCTCCAGATGCGGGACGGTCACCTCGGGGTCGCCGCCGAGCAGCGCCGACATGCCGGTCTCGGTGATCGCGGCGGCCTCGGCCATCGCCAGACCACGGTTCCGTACGAGGCGCAGCGCGGCGGTGTCGTCGAGGACACCGGCGAAGGCGGCGGCGGTGATCTCACCGACGCTGTGGCCCGCGACGGCGCCGGGGGCCAGGTCACCGAGAGCGGCGGCCGACAGCAGACCGGCGGCCACCAGCAGCGGCTGGGCCACGGCGGTGTCGCGGATCTCGTCCGCGTCGGCCTTCGTGCCGTAGTGGGCGAGGTCGAGCCCGATCGCGTCGGACCAGGCCGCGATGCGGTCGGCGGCGCCGGGCAGTTCGAGCCAGGGAGTCAGGAAGCCGGGCGTCTGAGCGCCTTGGCCGGGAGCGACGAGTACGAGCACCCTCACACTCTCTCTTGTGGACGGTCCGGTGCGCCCGTGGGGACAGGGACGAAGAACCGTCGGGGGAATTGTTGGTGTTCGACAAAAGTCTAGGACTGCGGATCACCGTCGGCCAAGCGCCCCAGGATGAGGGCGATTCGCAGCGTGAACGCGGATCGGACATCGGAGGGTGACCAGCCGGTGACATCTGTCACACGTCGGAGCCGGTAGCGCACGGTGTTGGGATGGACGAACAACATCCGGGCGGCGCCTTCGAGGCTGCTCGCCTGCTCCAGATAGACACTCAGCGTCTCCAGGAGGGCCGAGCCCGCTTCCTCCAGCGGTCTGTAGATCTCCTCCACCAGCTGTTCGCGGGCCGAAGGGTCGGAGGCGATCGCGCGCTCCGGCAGCAGATCGTCCGCGAGAACCGGCCGCGGGGCGTCCTGCCAGGCCGAGCACGCCTTGAGGCCGGCGGCGGCGGCCTGTGCCGAGCGGGTCGCGGCGAGCAGGTCGGGGACGACGGGTCCGGCGACGACGGGCCCGGCCGCGTACGGCCCGATCAGGGCCTTCGCGACCTGGAGGGGGTTGTCGTTGCCGCCGGCGATCACCACGAGCCGGTCGCCGAGGACGCCGGTGAGGACCTGCAGCTTGGCGTGCCGGGCGGCGCGGCGGATCGCCTCGACGGTCAGCTCGCTGTCGCCGTCGGGGGCCGTGCCGAGGACGACGCAGACGTGGTCGGGGGAGTTCCAGCCGAGGGCGGCGGCCCGTGAGACCGCGCCCTCGTCCGCCTCCCCGGACAGGACCGCGTTGACCACCAGCGACTCCAGCCGCGCGTCCCACGCGCCGCGTGCCTCGGCGGCCTGGGCGTAGACCTGGGCGGTCGCGAACGCGATCTCGCGGGCGTAGACCAGGAGCGCCTCGCGCAGGATCGACTCGTCGCCGGGTGCGGCGACCTCGTCGATCGCCACCTCCATGACCTCGATGGTGGTGCGGACCATCTCGACGGTCTGCCGCAGCGTGATGGCCCGGGTCAGCTCCCGCGGCGCGGTCCCGAAGACGTCCGTGGAGATCGCCTGGGGGGTCTCCGGGTGCCGGAACCACTCGGTGAACGCGGCGATGCCGGCCTGGGCCACCAGACCGATCCACGACCGGTTCTCGGGCGGCATCGCCCGGTACCACGGCAGCGTCTCGTCCATGCGGGCAATGGCGTCGGCGGCGAGCCGCCCGGAGGACTGTTCGAGGCGCTTCAGGGTGGCGGTGTGCGGGTGAGCGGCGTTCGCGGGTTCAGACACGGGGACAAGACTGCCTTATCGGGACGGCGCCGTGCGGGGTCGGGGCGGTTTCGCCGGCCCGGGTCCGGCGGGCCCGGCGGGTCCGCCGTCCCGCCGGGGACGGGCCCGCGCCCCGGCCGGACCCCGTACCGTGGCCACCGTGATTCGCATCCAGCGCGCCGGCGACCGATACCCGGGGGGCGATCCCGATGCCGGGATCGAGACCCGGCACGCCTTCTCCTTCGGCGGTCACTACGACCCCGACAACCTCCGTTTCGGCGCGGTCCTCGCCTGCAACGAGGAGCGGCTCGCCCCCGGCGCCGGCTTCGCCGAGCACCCGCACAGCCACACCGAGATCGTCACCTGGGTCGTCGAGGGCGAGCTGACCCACCACGACTCGGCGGGCCACACCACCGTCGTCCGCCCCGGGGACGTGCAGCGCCTCAGCTCCGCCGGGGGCGTGCGGCACGAGGAGCGCAACGACGCGGACGTGCCGCTGGTCTTCGTCCAGATGTGGCTGGCGCCGCTGGAACCGGGCGGCGAGCCCTCGTACGAGATCGTCCGCGGCATCGCCGACTCCACGCCGTACGCGCTCCCGGAGGCGGCCTCGATGCTGCACGTCCGGCGCCTGACGGCGGGCGAACGGACGGCGGTCCCGGACGCCGGCCTCGTGTACGCGCACGTCGTGCGCGGCACCGTCCGCCTCGACGGCGAGGAACTCGGCCCCGGCGACGCGGCCCGGGTGACGGGAGCCGCGGGCCTCGCCCTGCTGGCCACCGCCGACGCCGAGGTCCTGCTGTGGGAGATGCGGGAACGCTGACCCGGGGCGCGGGGCCGGCGTGCTCACGCGGGCGTCAGTTCGCCAGCGCGCTCTTCGAACGCCACTTCTCCCAGCTCACGTTCCACGCCCCGTAGCCGTTGCCCTCGGCCACCGTGCCCTTGGTCTCCGCGCCCTTGATCTCGAAGGGGTCGCCCACCTTCACCATGGCGTAGAAGGCGGCGGCGTTCTCGGTGCTCATGCCGATACAGCCCGAACTGTGGTTCGCCCGGCCGAAGTAGGCCGCGTTCCACGGCGCCGCGTGCGCGTACATGCCCGACCAGGTCAGCCGCATCGAGTAGTCGACCATCTTGTCGTAGGCGTCGCCGAGCCCGACCGTCTCCGAGTTCATGTTGATCGTGCCCTCCTTCGCCATCAGCACCGCGGTGCCCCGCCAGGACCGCTTGTCCCCGCCGGGCGTGCCGCCCGAGACGGGGATGGTGCGCACCGCGCGCCCGTTCTTCTCCACGGTGAGCCGGTGGGCGTCCAGGTCGACCCTGACCACCTGCGCGTCGCCGACGGTGAAGCCGGTCCGGTAGTCGCGGACGAACCAGCTCCCGCCCGAGTCCGTCCCGTTCAGCCGGGCGTCGAGCGTCACCCGGGTTCCCGGCTTCCAGTACACCTGGGGCCGCCAGTCCGCCCGGTCCCGGCCCGAGTAGTCCTTCACCCAGCCCCAGGAGCCGACCGTGCCGTTCGAGGTGGTGACCTTGAGCTCCTTCTCCACCTCCGCCTTGTTCGTCACCGGCCGGTCGAACACGATCGACAGAGGCTGCCCGATCCCGACCGTCGTGTTCTTCCCCGGTGCCAGCGTCAGCTTGTTGACCAGCGAGGCCTTCTTCGTCGTGAACGACGACCGGGTCGTCGTCTCCTTCCCGCCGGCGCTGCGCGTCGTCGCCTCGACCGTGTACGAGGCACCCGGCACCGCCTTGCGGTCCGAGACCCACGACGCCCCGCCGGCCTCGGTGCGCCCCGCGAGCACCGCGCCGTCCTCGTCGGCCACCTTCACGGACGTCAGCGTTCCGTCCTTCGCCGTCACGGTCACCGGCCGCCCAGCCGCCGGGGACACGACGCTCACCTTCACCGGACGGTCCGCCGCGCCACCGGGCTTCGCGTCCTGCCCCTCCCGGGGCGCGCCCACCGCACCGGCCGTGCAGGCGGTGAGGGAGACGCTGAGGGCGACGGCCGCGAGTACCGGGCGTATGCGGGTGCGGACGGGATACACGGGAACCACGGAAGCCTCCGGAAAAGTGTGGGATGTTCCGGACTCTAGGTCGCCGCCCCGCCCCGGACACCCGCCCCGGCCCATGTGACGACGGCTATGGCGGAACGGTCATCGTCCGGTCACATTCGACGCGCGGACCGGTCAAAGTCGGCTGTGAGCATCCTGTGCGCCCCCCGAACGAGGGGCGGAACAAGGAGGCTCCCGTTGTGTCAGCGCTGCTCGTGACGGCCGCACCCACCGTGCGGGATACGCGACTTCGGATCGTCACCCCCGAGGTGTACCGCACCTTCCTGACCTCCCGCTCCACCGGCGCGGACGGCCCCAGCTTCCTCCAACTCCCCTCCTGGGTAAAGGTGAAGGACGGCTGGCAGCACCAGCTCGTCGGCTGGGACGGGGAGTCGGGGGAGCCGGCCGGAGTCGCCCTCGTCCTGCTGCGGCCCTTCCCCGGCACCCGCAAGTTCTTCGCGTACCTCCCCGAGGGGCCCGTCGCCGACTGGTCCGCACCGGACCTCGACGGCTGGCTCACCCCGCTGCTGCGGCATCTGCGGACCGCCGGCGCCTTCGCCGTGCGCATCGGCCCCACTCCCGCCTTCCGCCGCTGGGACGCCGCCACCCTCAAGGCGGGCACCGGGCCCGGCCGGAAGCTGGCCGACGTCCTCGCCAGCGAGGTCGACCCGCTCGGCACCGCCGTCGCCGAACGGCTGCGGGCCCGCGGCTGGCGCCGCTGCGGCGGCGACTCCGAGGACGGCGCCGACGCGCAGCCCCGCTTCGTGTACCAGGTCCCGCTCGCCGGGCGCACCACCGACGACCTCTGGAACGGCCTCAACCAGGAATGGCGGCGCAACGTCCGGAAGGCCCGCAAGTCCGGGGTCGAGACCGTCGTCGGCTCGGCCGCCGACCTGCCGGAGTTCTACCGGCTGCTGAGGATCACCGAGGAGCGCGACGGGTTCCGCCTCGGCCGCTCGCTCGCCTACTACCAGCGCCAGTACGAGGTCCTCAACGCCGAGCACCCGGGCCGCATGAAGCTCTACCTCGCCCGCCACGAGGGCGAGATCCTCGCCGCCCACACCATGATCACCGTCGGCGGCCGGGTCTGGTACCAGACCGGCGCCTCCGCCGACCACCGCCGCGAGGTCCGCCCCTCCAACGCCCTGCAGTGGCGGATGATGCTCGACGCCCACGCGCACGGCGCGGCCGTCTACGACATGCGCGGGATACCCTCCACTCTCGATCCGGGCGACCGCGCCCACGGCCTGCTGCGCTGGAAGCTGGGCACGGGCGGGCAGGCCGTCGAGACACTGGGGGAGTGGGAGACACCGTTGAACGGCACGACCAACCACGCGCTGTACCGGGCCTTCCAGGCCTACCTGGCCCGACGATGACGGCGACCGCCCTCGCGCCCGCGAAGACCGGCTCCTCCGTGCTGCGCAGCGGCGCGCTCATGGCCGCCGGCTCCCTCGTCTCGCGCGCCACCGGATTCGTACGCTCCGCCGTCGTCGCGGCGGCCCTCGGCGTCGGACTCGTCTCCGACGGGTACGCGGTCGGCAACTCCGTGCCCACGATCGTCTACATGCTGCTCCTGGGCGGAGCCCTCAACGCCGTCTTCGTCCCCGAACTGGTCAAGGCGGCAAAGGAACACGAGGACGGCGGCGCCGCCTACACCGACCGGCTGCTGACCGTGTGCGTGCTGGCCCTGCTGGCCCTCACGGCCGGCGCCGTCCTCGCGGCGCCCGCGATCGTCGACGCCTACACCGACTACACCGGCGCGCAGGAGTCGACGACCGTGGCGTTCGCCCGGTACTGCCTGCCGCAGATCTTCTTCCTCGGACTCTTCACGCTGCTGGGCCAGGTCCTCAACGCGCGCGGCCGGTTCGGCGCGATGATGTGGACGCCGGTCCTCAACAACCTCGTCGTCATCGCGGTGTTCGCGCTCTACCTGGTGACCGCCACGACCGGCGGCGGCGCGCTCACCGCGGGCGAGACCGCCCTGCTCGGCTGGGGCACCACGGCGGGCATCGCGCTCCAGGCCCTGGCCCTCGCACCGTCCCTGCGCGCGGCCGGATTCCGCTGGCGCCCGCGCTTCGACTGGCGCGGCAGCGGGCTGACGGCGCCCCTGCGCTCCGCCGGCTGGCTGGTGCTGCTGGTCCTCACCAACCAGGCCGCCTACTGGGTGACGACCCGGCTCGCGACGGCGGCGGGACAACGGGCGGGAGCCGGCGACGGCGCCGGGGGCTTCGGCTTCGCCGCGTACAACAACGCCTACCTGCTCTGGGCCGTGCCGCACGGCATCGTCACCGTGTCCCTGGTGACCGCACTGCTGCCCCGCATGAGCGGCTCGGCGGCCGACGGCGACCTGGCGGGCGTGCGGCGGGACGTCTCGTACGCGCTGCGGACGAGCGCGGCGGGCATCGTGCCGGCCGCCTGCGCCCTGTTCGCACTGGCCGCGCCGCTGATGGCGACGGTGTTCCAGTACGGCAGGACGGACGCCGACGACGTCCGGGCGATGGCCTGGATCCTGATGGCCTTCGCCCCCGGCCTGATCGCGCTGTCGGGCCAGTACGTCTGCACCCGCGCCTTTTACGCCCTGCGGGACACCCGCACCCCCTTCTTCCTGAACCTGGTGATCGCCGGACTCAACGCCGGCCTGTCGGTGACCGCGTACACGCTGCTCCCGGCGCACTGGGCGGTGGCGGGCATGGCCGCCGGATACTCGACCGCCCTGTGGGCGGGCTGGGCGCTGACGGCCTGGGCCCTCGCCCGGCGGCTGGGAACCGGCACGGAGCGGACGCACCCCCGCGCCCTGCCCGCGCTGGCCCGCCTGCTGGCCGCGGCCGTCCCGGCGGCCGGGGCGGGACTGCTCGTCGCCGACGCGGTCGGCCCCGCGGGAGCGGTCGCCGCGGACGCGGCCGGCGCCCTGGCCGTCCTCGGGGTCTTCGCCCTGCTGGCCCGCCCGTTGCGGCTCACCGAGCTGCAGGCCCTGCTGACGGGCGCGACCGGCCGGCTGCGCCGCCTCGCCCGCCGCCCCTGACCCGAACCTCCCCGCCGTCCGTCCCGTACCGCGCCCCCCGCCGTCCACCGCACCGGCCGCAGCCGCGAGCGGTTCCGTCCGCCCTCCCCACGGGGAGGGCGCTCGCACACTCTTGGGATACTCGCCAGATGCCTCGCGTGCTCCTCATAGAAGACGACCCCTCGGTACGCGAAGGGGTCGAACTCGGCCTGCGGCGGCGGGGACACGAGGTGCGGGCCGCCGCCACCGGAGAGGCGGGTCTCACCGCCCTCGGCGAGTTCCGCCCCGACCTCGTGCTGCTCGACCTGATGCTGCCCGGCATGAACGGCGTGCAGGTCTGCCGCCGGGTCCGGGAGAGCAGCCAGCTGCCGATCATCATGCTCACCGCCCGCGGCGACGACTTCGACGTGGTCGTCGGCCTGGAGGCCGGTGCCGACGACTACATCGTCAAGCCCGCCCGCACCGAGGTCATCGAGGCCCGCATCCGCGCCGTGCTGCGCCGGATCGAGGAGCCCGGCGGCGGACGGCCCGCCATCGAGTTCCACGGCGACCTCGCCGTCGACCGGGCCGGGCTCACCGTCGCCAAGTCCGGGGAACGGCTGGCCCTCGCCCCCTCCGAACTCAAGCTGCTGCTCCACCTGACCGCGGCCCCCGAGCAGGTCTTCAGCCGCCAGCAGCTCCTCGAACACGTCTGGGAGCACAGCTACCACGGCGACGCCCGGCTGGTCGACGCCTGCGTCCGCCGCCTCCGCAACAAGATCGAGGACGCCCCCGGGACCCCC
Source organism: Streptomyces sp. JL2001 (assembly GCF_050917515.1). NCBI lineage: Bacteria > Bacillati > Actinomycetota > Actinomycetes > Kitasatosporales > Streptomycetaceae > Streptomyces > Streptomyces sp. JL2001. The sequence goes on from NZ_CP169421.1 coordinate 5,346,785, forward strand.
CGCTACATCCAGACGCTGCGCGGCTTCGGCTACCGGTTCGGACCGCTGTGAGGCGCGCCCCGCGCGAGCGCACCGGCCCGCCCGCCCGCCGCTGGTGGGCCCGGCCCTTCGGACTGCGGACCCGGCTCGTTCTCGCCTTCCTCCTCGTCGCCGCCGTCGGCTGCGGCACCACCGCCGCCCTCACCTACCGGGCCGCCCGCAACGCCATCCTCGAACAGACCCAGAACACCGCGGTCTCCGCCTTCCGCGACGAGATCGGCCGGCTCGAGACCCCGCTCCCCGTCGACCGGACCGCGCTCTCCGTCCAGTTGCAGCGGATCGCCCGGCTGGGCAAGCCCCGGCCCTGGATGGTCTACGCCGAGTACGGCAGCGTCCGGGTCTCCTCCGCCCAGCGTCCGACGTCCACCGTCATCACCCCCGAACTGCGCGCCCGCGCCCAGGGCACCCCGCACGGCAGCTTCCAGCGGGTGCTGCGGGGAGGCACCCCGTACCTCACCATCGCCGTCCCCGCCGTCTTCCAGCCGTCCCCCCGCGTCACCGCGTTCCACCGCACCGGCCTGGTGTTCTACGCCGTCCTCGAACTCGACGAGGAGGAGGCCAACATCGAGGCGATGGTCACCGCGGCCCGCGACGGCGCCCTGCCCGCGCTGCTCGTCGCGCTCGTGCCGGCCCTCCTCGCCGCCCGCAGTGTCCTGCGCCCCGTACGCGACCTGCGCCGGGCCGCGCACAGCATGGGGCGCGGCGAGCTCGACACCCGCATCCAGGCCCGCGGCACCGACGAACTCGCCGACCTGGCACGCACCTTCAACGAGTCCGCGGCAGCACTGGAGAGCTCCGTGGCCGAACTGCGCGGCGCCGAGGCACGCGCCCGCCGGTTCGCCTCCGACGTCTCGCACGAACTGCGCACCCCGCTCGCCGGGATGCTGGCGGTCACCGAGGTCCTCGACGAGGACGCGGAAGGGCTCGACTCCGACACGGCCCGGGCCGTGCGCCTCATCAGCGCCGAGACCGGCAGGCTCGCCGACCTCGTCGAGGACCTCATGGAGATCTCCCGCTTCGACGCCCGGGCCGCCGAACTCCACACGGACGAGGTCGACGTGGCCGACTCGATCCGCAAGACCCTGCAGAGCCGCCGCTGGACCGACGCCGACACGATCGACACGGACCTCCCGTCCGGCATCCGCGCGCGCCTCGACCCGCGCCGCTTCGACGTGATCGTCGCCAACCTGGTCGGCAACGCGCTGCGGCACGGCCGCCCGCCCGTCACGGTCCGCCTCTCGACCGAGGGGCCGTGGCTGGTCACGGAGGTCGCCGACCACGGCCCGGGCATCCACGAGGACGTTCTGCCCCATGTCTTCGACCGTTTCTTCAAGGCCGATCCGGCCCGTACCCGCTCGTCCGGCAGCGGCCTCGGGCTGGCCATCACCCTGGAGAACACGCGGCTGCACGGCGGCACCGTCGAGGCGGCCAACCGGCCCGGCGGCGGAGCCGTCTTCACTCTGAGGATCCCGCTGTGAACCCCGGACGGACCCTGACCGCCGCGGCCGCGCTGGCGCTGGCCGCCGTGCTCGGCGGCTGCGGCATACAGAAGAGCGACGTGGTCGAGGCCGGCGACGCGGCGACGATCGCAGTCCAGCCGTCCCCGTCGTCCCGGCTCCTGTTCTTCTTCGTCGACCGGGACGGCGATCTGGTGCCCGTTGCCCGGCGGGTGGCCCCGCCGGGACCGGAGCAGGGCGTGGCGGACGGCGGCGCCGTCGGCGACGCGGGCGAGGGCTCGCCCGATCCGGGCACCACGGGCGGGGCCGGGCCGACCGCGAACCGGCCGCAGATCGCCACCGAGAAGATCCTCGCCCTGTTCCAGTACGGCCCGACGCCCGAGGAGCGGGCCGCCGGGCTCGACTCCCGGGTCCCGGTGCCGCGCACGGAGAAGCACGGGTTCATCGTGGACCGTCCCGGCGAGGACCCGCACGCGGACGAGGACGGCGTCCTGGAGATCCGGTTGTCGACGCAGCTGCTCGTGCACGACCTGGAGGAGGTCGCCGTCCAGCAGATCGTCTGCACGGCCGCCTACGCCGAGAGCCCGACCGGGCAGGCGCTCGTCACCCTCGTCGGCACCGACGGATCGCTCCCGCCCGCCCACTGCGGCTGAGGCCGCGGGGCGCCCGCCCCCCGCGGGGTCAGCCGCGCAGCTCGGCGAGCACCGCGTCGGTGAACGGCGGCCACGCCTCGACCGCCCACGGCCCGAAGGGCCGGTCGGTCAGGGCCACGCACGCGGCGCCGGCGTCGGGGTCGATCCACAGGAACGTGCCCGACTGGCCGAAGTGCCCGAAGGTGCGCGGCGAGGAGCCGGACCCCGTCCAGTGGGGCGACTTGGAGTCCCTGATCTCGAAACCGAGCCCCCAGTCGTTGGGCCGCTGGTGCCCGTAGCCCGGCAGGATGCCGGTGAGACCGGGGTGGGTGACCGTCATCGCGTCGAGCACGGTCCGCGCGTCGAGCAGCCGCGGCGCCTGCACCTCCGCGGCGAAGCGCACGAGATCGTCGACGGTCGACACCGCGTCCTTCGCGGGCGAGCCGTCCAGCGTCGTCGCGGTCATGCCCAGCGGCTCCAGGACCGCCTGGTGCAGGTAGTCGGCGAAGGGGATGTCCGTCGCCTTGGCGACATGGTCGCCGAGCACCTCGAAGCCGGTGTTGGAGTAGATCCGGCGGGCACCGGGCGCGGACATGACGCGCGGCTCGTCGAAGGCCAGACCCGAGGTGTGGGCCAGCAGGTGGCGGACGGTCGAGCCCTCGGGCCCGGCGGGCTCGTCGAGGTCGATCGCCCCCTCCTCGTACGCGACGAGGACGGCGTAGGCCGCCAGCGGCTTGGTGACCGAGGCCAGCGGGAACCGCTGTCCGGTCGGGCCGTGCGTCCCGGTCACGGTGCCGTCCGCGCGTACGACGGCGGCGGCCGCGGTGGGAACGGGCCAGTTCTCGATCATCGCCAGGCTCTGCATGCACCCGAGCCTACTGGGACGATGAACCTACTTGCTTCGAGTGCACTCCAAGTCCTTAGCGTGGAGGTCATGAGCGTGATCGAGAGCACCACTCCGACCCATCCGAGGCCGGACGGCCAGGACCGCTACACGATCAGCGAGGTGGCCGCCTGGACCGGCCTGACGGCGCACACCCTGCGCTGGTACGAGCGGATCGGGCTGATGCCGCACGTCGACCGCTCGCACACCGGCCAGCGGCGCTTCACCAACCGCGACCTCCAGTGGCTGGCCTTCGTCGGCAAGCTGCGGCTGACCGGGATGCCGGTCGCGTCGATGGTGCGGTACGCGGAGCTGGTGCGGGCAGGCGATCACACCTTCGCCGAACGGCGCGAGCTGCTGGAGACCACACGGCGGGACGTGGTGTCCCGCATGGCAGAGCTCCAGGACACGCTCGCCGTTCTGGACATCAAGATCAGTCACTATGGGGAGGCATGACCCGATGAGCAGGATTCCCACGACCCGGCTGGGCACCGACGGCCCGGAGATCGGTGTCCAGGGCTTCGGTGCCATGGGCATCAGCGAGTTCTACGGCGACACCGACGAGGCCGCGGCCCGCGACACCCTCGACGCGGCCCTGGAGGCCGGCGTCACCCTGATCGACACGGCGGACGTGTACGGGCAGGGCGCCAACGAGCGCTTCCTCGCGCCGTTCGTCGCCGCGCACCGCGACGAGATCACCCTCGCCACCAAGTTCGCCATCGAGCGGCGCCCCGACGACCCCCACTACCGGGGCATCCGCAACGACCCGGCCTACGTACGGCAGGCCGTCGAGGGCAGCCTGCGCCGCCTCGGCGTCGAGACCATCGACCTCTACTACATGCACCGCCGCGACCCGGCCGTGCCGCTCGCCGAATCGGTCGGGGCGATGGCCGAGCTCGTGCGGGAAGGCAAGGTCAGGCACCTGGGCCTGAGCGAGGTGACCGGCGCGGAGCTGCGCGAGGCGTACGCGGTGCACCCGATCGCCGCCCTCCAGTCGGAGTGGTCCCTCTTCTCCCGCGACGTCGAGCGCAGCGCGGTCGGCGCGGCGGCCGAGCTGGGCGTCACCCTCGTGCCGTACTCGCCGCTCGGCCGGGGCTTCCTGACCGGAGCCTTCGCGGACGCCTCCAAGGACCTCTCGGGCGGCGACTTCCGGCGTCACCAACCGCGTTTCACCGGCGAGAACGCGGTGCGCAACGCCGCGCTCCTGGAGCCGGTGCTGAAGATCGCGGCGGCCCACGGCGCGACGGCGGCGCAGGTCGCCCTCGCCTGGGTCCAGCAGCGGTCCGCCGTGCACGGCCTGACCGTCGTCCCGATCCCCGGCACCCGCAAGCGGTCCCGGCTGCTGGAGAACGCGGCGGCGACCCGGATCTCGCTCACGGACGCCGAACTGGCCGCCCTGGAGCCGATCGCCGGCCAGGTGGCTGGCGACCGGTACCCGGACATGAGCTCCACCGCGGCCGCCCGCGAGTAGCTCCCGGGGGCCGACCCCGCCAGGGCCGGTGAGACGGGGCGGCCGGCGACCTCGCCGTCGCGCCGCCCCGGCGGGACCCGCGTGCGGCCGGGGCAGGTCGCGCGGTTCACGCCAGTCCCAGCGCGAAGACCGCGAAGCCCGCCGCCAGCAGCCCCGCCGCCGCCCGGCGGGCCGTGCCGGTCCCGGCCCACGGCGACTCGAAGCCGCGCGCGTACCGGCCGACGAGGACGAGGAGCCCGGCGAAGAGCGGCATCCAGGCCAGCCGGGCGACGATCCAGCCGAGCGTGTCGGGCGCCGTGGTCAGCCCCGGCAACTCCCCGGCGTACGAGGCGGGGATCGCCGCGGCGAGCATCGCCGTCTGGTGCCAGCACAGGATCGTCATCGCCGACAGGTTGACGACCACGACCGGCGCCCACAGCGCGGGCCGACGCAGCAGCCGGCCCAGCCGGTCGCGCAGCAGGACGGCCAGTCCGCTCTGGGTGGCGGCGAGGGCCAGCACGAGCAGCGACGGCGGGTGGGAGTTCGTACGTGCCTCGCCGGGGACGCCCACCATCGAGGCGGGATAGCCGAAGAACAGGAGGAGAGCGGCGAAGAGGGCGGCGCCGCCGACGAGCAGACCCCAGGCGTGCCGCCGGGTGACCCTGCCCAGCCCCCAGGCGGCACCCAGCTGGTAGGCGAAGAGCCAGCCGGGGAGGATGTTCAGCACGCTCAGCCACGACGGCACGGCATCCGCGTACGGCCCGTAGCGCAGGAGGTCGACGACCGCGACCGTGCCGAGCAGCGGGGCCGCCGCCCACACGCCCGCCCGTTCGGCGGCGCGGACGCAGAGCGGGGTGAGCGCGGTGACGACGGTGTACACCCCGACGAACCACAGCGGCTGGACGACGAGGGTGGACGCCGTCCGCAGCGTGTCACCGGGCACCCCGAACCCGAGGTGGAGCAGCGGGAGAAGCAGCGCCCACACGGCCGTGACCCCGAGGACGGGCCGGCCGAGCCGGGCGATCCGCCCCTTGAGCCAGGCGCGGGAGGAGCCGGTGCGCCTGCCGTAGGACAGGACGGAGGAGCAGCCCCCGACCAGGAAGAAGATCCCGAGCATCTGGAGGATCCAGCTGACCGGGGCGAAGGGGCCGAAGGCCGACAGCGGGCTGGCGTTGTGGATCGCCCCGTCCGCGGAGAGCGTGAACCCGCCGAGCAGCCAGTGCCCGGTCGGCACGGCGAGCAGGGCCAGGGCGCGCAGCCCGTCGACGGCACGGTCGCGGTGCGCCGGGGTCCGCGCCTCGATCCGGGCGGCCAGGCTCCCGATCCGTCCCGTTCTCGCGGTCCCCTCCCGGTGCTCGGGTGCGTTCGTCGGCGTGCCGTGCGTGCGCGAGCTCATCGGGCGTCTCCCTGGGCGATGGCGGCGAAGGTGCGGAGGGACCGGGTGCCGGGGGCGAAGTAGCCGCCGTGGCCGGGGACGTCGTCGGCGGCGACGCGACGGGCGCCGAAGGCCGGGGCGGCCGGGTCCGGGCCGTGTCCCAGCCCCGCGAACTCCACGTGCGGGACCTTGTCGATCCAGTCGGTCGGGGCCTTGGCCGCCCACACGCGTGCCGAGGTGTTGAGCGCACCGGCGTCGGCGGCGCGCATGCCGGGGGAGCCGAGGACGACGAGGTCCTTGGCCTTCAGCTGGTGCGCGGCGAGGCCGCAGACGACGGAGCCGTAGCTGTGGCAGAACACGGCCGGGGTGGGCGTGCCGACGGCGGCGAGACCGTCCGTGAGGCGGACGAGCCGCTCGGCCCCCGCCTCGGCGAGCCTCCCGGTCGCGGCGTCCGGACCGACGCCCACGGGGGTGGTGTACCCGGCCCAGGCGATGACGGCGGTGTCGCCGCGGGTGGCCTCGCGCAGACCGGTCGCCATGGCGGCGAGCGGCGCGACGTTCCCGGCGTCGATGTCGGAGCCGGGGACGATCACGGCCAGGTGGCGGGCGGTCGCCGGGTCTCCGTAGACGAGGGCGACCTGCCCGCGGTCGCGGGGGTCGAACGCGAGGACCCGGGCGCCGCCGAACCGGGCGCCGACGGTACGGGCGTTGGCCTCGTACCGCAGGGCGAGGGGCGCTCCGTCGAGGTTCCCCACCACGGACGGGTGTTCCCTGACCAGCTCCTCGCGCCGCTGGTCGGTCAGTCCGGCGAAGAAGTCGCCGACCCGTTCCGGTGTCATGCGCTCCGGATCGGGCAGCCCGTCCGCGATCCAGGCCCTCGTCCCGACGGGCACCCCCGTCACGGCCTGCTGCGCGCTGCCGGACGCCCAGCCCGCCGTCCCCGCGACCGCGGTGACCGTGAGCGCCGCGGTGATCAGGGTCCTCGTGTAGCGGCCCATGTCCCGGCCCCTCCCCTTCGTCTCTCTCGTCGATGACGGGAGGAAGGTAGGGAGAGGGTGGGTGAGGGAGCGTCACACCGCGGGGCCAACCGTGCGGTGCTACCGGGGTAGGGGGTGGACGAGGGGCGGGCCCCCGGCGAGGGGTGGGGCTGTCCCCCGGCCGGCCCGGTCCGCGTCCCCGGTCGCCGCGAGCCGGGCGGGACCCGGGGCGTGTTGCGGCAGGCCCTCAGCGCGTCGCGTCGCCCGGGGTGACCAGGCCGGATTCGTACGCGAAGATGACCGCCTGCGCGCGGTCCCGCAGGTCCAGCTTCGCCAGGACCCGGCCGATGTGGGTCTTCACCGTCTGTTCCGCGAGGACCAGGTGGTCCGCGATCTCCTGGTTCGACAGCCCGCGGGCGATCAGTTCCAGTACCTCGGTCTCACGCGGCGTCAGGCCGTTGAGCCGCAGCGCGGCCCGGCCCGCTCGCGGCGCCGGGCGGGACGCGGCGAAGTCGGCGATCAGACGGCGCGTCACCGACGGGGCGAGCAGCGCCTCGCCGGCCGCCACCACCCGCACGGCGGCGATCAGGTCCGCCGGCGGCGCGTCCTTGAGGAGGAAGCCCGAGGCGCCCGCGCGCAGCGCCTCGTACACGTAGTCGTCCACGTCGAAGGTCGTCAGCATCAGCACCCGCGGCCGGTGCACCACGCCGGGCGGCGGGTTCAGGATCTCGCGCGCCGCCGCCAGGCCGTCCATCTCCGGCATCCGCACGTCCATCAGCACGACGTCCGGATGCGTGGACCGCGCCACGTCCACGCCCTGCCGCCCGTCCGGCGCCTCGCCCACCACGTCGATGTCGGCCTGCGCGGCGAGCAGCGCGGCGAATCCCGCCCGCACCATGGCCTGGTCGTCGACGATGATCACGCGGATGGTCACGAGGTGTCCTTCGAGGTCAGCGGGAGGCGCGCGGCCACCCGGAAGCCGCCGTCCGGCAGCGGGCCGGTGTCCAGCGTGCCGCCGGTCAACCGTACGCGTTCCCGCATGCCGACCAGCCCGTGCCCCGTGCCGGAGCCCTCCAGGGGCGAAGTGCGCTCCGGAGCCGGCCCGTTGACGACGAGCACATGGAGCCAGCGTCCGCCCTCTCCGCCGCCCGCCCCGTCGTCGGACCGCACCGACACCCGGGTCGCCGCGCCCGGCGCGTGCCGCACCACGTTGGCCAGCGCCTCCTGCACGATCCGGTACGCGGACAGGTCCACCGCCTGCGGCACGTCGCCGAGTTCGGCCGCCAGCGAGAGTTCGGCCGGCACCCCCGCCCGTACCGTCGCCTCGATCAGCTGCTGCACCCGGTCGAGCCCCGGCTGCGGAGCGCGTTCGCCCTCCGTCCCCTCGTTGCGCAGCACCACGAGCAGCCGGCGCATCTCGGCGAGCGACTCCCGCGCGCTCGCCGCGATCGAGGTGAACTCCTCGCGGGCGGCGTCCGGGAGTCCGGGGATGCGGTACGGCGCGGAGTCCGCCTGGACCGTGATCACGGACATGTGGTGCGCGACGACGTCGTGCAGTTCCCGTGCGATCCGGGCCCGTTCCTCCAGCAGGGTCCGGCGGGCGCGTTCCGCCTCGCTGATGGTCTCCTGCTCCACCAGCCGCCGCTGGGCGTCCCCCCGCTCGCGCAGTGTCGCGGTGAGCAGGAGGACCACCCCGCTCAGCACGAAGAGGAGCACCTGGACGCCGTTGGTGTGCTTCGGCGCGATGAGGACGAAGCCGAGACCGGCGGCTCCGGTCAGCAGCCACACCCCGAACAGGGCCCGGCGCGACTCGCGGAGCCCCAGGGCGAGCATCAGCGCCAGATAGCCGACCACCACCGGGGGTGTCCACGGCCAGGCGCGGCCGTCGAGCCCGTCGGCGCCCAGCGTCACGAAGGCCCCGGCGATGTCGGCCGCCCCGATGATCCACCACGCCTGGAGCGGACGGGTGACGGCGAGCAGCAGCGGCGCGGTCTGGGCGACGGCGAGCGCGCCTGCCAGCGCGCCGTTGACCTCGTAGTCGTTGACGAGGACGGTGATGGTGGAGGGGAGCAGCGAGGCGACGAAGGCGAGGGCGACGACGTACGGCAGCAGCCGCAGCCACCGCTTCGAGGCCGTCGCGAGCAGCGGGGCGCCCGGCCGGGTCGGGGTCGCGAGGGCGAGTCCGACGGCCTGCAGGGAATCCCCGGCGGGTGTGAGCAGTCGGGCGACGCGGGCGCGGAAGGTGGCGGGTTCGGTACTCATGGCCTGTTCAGGTTAGGCAGCGGGGCCGGCTCCTCGCGTCATACCGAGGGGCCGGTCCCGGACTCGTACCGGGGTATGACGGGCCGGCCTCCGAGGGCGCCGTCCCGTCCGGCCCTGCCTCGCCCCGGCTCCTCGTCCGGCCCTGTCCCGCCCCGGCCCCGGGTGCCGCGCGTCCCGTCCCCGGGTTCCGCGCGTCCCGTCCCGCCCGTCACAGCTCGGCCAGCAGCTCCGCCTTCTTCGCCGTGAACTCCTCGTCCGTCACCAGACCCGCCCGGTGCAGGTCGCCCAGCTGCCGGATCCGTTCGGCGATTCCCGCCGGGTCGCGCCGCTCGGCCTCCAGGGGCGTGGCCCGCCCCGCGCCCCGGATCGCCGCGAGGACCGACGCCGCGAACGGCAGCGACTCGTGGACCGGGCCGTAGCCGAGGCCGAAGACGACGGCCGCCGGGTCCCGGTCGGCCTGCGCGTGCTGCGGTTCGCCGTTCCGGGGCAGCAGCCGCAGGTACCCGTCGAACACGTCCGGCGAGCGCCACTCGATCCCGCTGAGCTCCCGTACCGGGAAGGTCTGGTCGCCCGCCTTCCACTTCTCCGAGGACGCGCCGGTCCAGAACCAGCGGAACGCGACCTCCGCCTTCCCGTCGAACGTCGCCTTCCCGTCGTACGCCTTGAAGGACTGCGGCCCCTCCGGGGCTGCCACCAGGAATCCGTCGGCCGGCCCGTCGTCCACGCCGCCCGGCCGGTCCGCCAGCACCGACCGCAGCTCGTCCCGGTAGTACTCGGCCAGCGTCTCGCGCTCGGCGGGCAGCACCAGCCGGTACGGGTCGCAGACGTCCTTCAGCTGGCCCGCCGCCGCCTCCATCAGAGGATCGGATCCCGGCCGCGGCACGGCGTGCAGCACGACGGTGCCCCGCTTGCCCGGGGCGAGCGTCACCGACGCCAACGCCTCGTGCGGGATGCGTCTTTCGCGCAGCGCCTGGAAGAGTCTCGGTGTGCGGATCCCCCGTTCGAAGCGGATGACGACGGCGTCGCTCTCGAACTCCCAGGTGGCATGAATTCCGGCCAGCACATCACCCATGTGCCTCATCGTATGCGGCCGACGCCTGTGCGTCGCCCCCCGCGTGAGGGCGCGATGCCGTGCGCTCTACGCGCGTCAGTCCTCTTCCGCGCCGGAGATTCCACGGCGGCAAGCGCTGTCGGCGCTCGCGCAGGTCAGGCGCTGGTACGCACCGACGCCTATCGCGGCGAAGTTGTCGAGGCTCTCCGTACCCGGCTCGAAATAGCCGGCATGGCCGGTCGCACCGGCCGCCGACAGCAGCCGTGCCCCGAACTCCGGCGCCACCGGGTCCGCGCCGTGCCCGACCCCGCCGACCTCCAGGTTCGGCACGTCCTGGATCCAGTCGTCCGCGTCCCGCATCGCCCAGACCCGGGCCCGGGTGGACAGGCCGGCCGCGCTCTCCACCCGCATGCCGGGAGATCCGGCCACCGCGACGTCCGTGACCCGGGCCGGGAGCCGGCGCGCGGCGACCCCGCAGAGCACGGAGCCGTAGCTGTGGCAGAACAGGCTGACGCGCGAGGTGCCGGGGAGCGCGTCGGTCATCTCCACCAGCCGCACGGCCCCGTTCTCGGCGAGCCGGCCCATCGCCGCGTCGATGCCGACCCCGACGGGCGCGGTGTAGTCGGCCCAGGCGATGACGGCGGTGCCCGAGTCGGGTGCCGCGCTCCGCTCGGCGGCGTACAGCGACTCCGCCATCCCGGCGGGGGCCGAGTACTTGCGCCGGCTCTTCTGGAAGGTGAGGAGGTTGGTGTCGACCCCCGGCACGATCACCGACACCCGCGGGGCCCGGTCCAGGTCGCCGAGCACCTCGGCCGTCCGCCCGGCGCCGCTGGGGTCGAAGGCGAGGATCTGCCGGTCCCGCCGCATCAGCGACATGAACCGGTGCACCCGGCGCAGTGCCTCGTGGCGGCCGCTCGCGTTCAGTCGAGGGTCGTCGACGCGGCCCCGTTCGGCGGCGAGCGCGCGGGTGAGGGACAGCCGGTTGGCGCGGTAGCGCAGGGTGACCGGCGCGCCGTTGAGGTTGCCGACGACCAGCGGGTGCGCGTCGGCGAGCCGGGCGCCCAGGGACGGGCCTATCGAGCCGAAGAACGAGGCGATCGTCCGGGCCGGCGAGGCCGGGTCGGGCAGGGCCCGGTGACCGACGCGGTCGCGCGCCCAGGCGCTGAGCGCGAGCGCCCGGGGATCCCCTGGCCCGCGCTGATGCCGGATCGTCGTCCAGCCGGTGGTCGTCAGGAGCACGAACACCACGGCCAGCGCGAGCAGCGTGCGCCAGACCGGGAGAGTGGGGGAGGAGTCGAAGGAAGTCACTGCGGGACACCCTAGGAGACGCGCGCGGCGCGCCGGGCAGGCGGGTGACGGGGATCACAGGGAGCGGGAGGTGGGGTGACGCTCGGTACGCGCGGGCGCACGCCCCGCAGGTTCGGGAGCGCCCCGGCAGGCGGGGTCCGTGGAGCGGGCGCTCCGCTGTATACGACGACCTCGCGGGGCCGGCGGACGGGCCCCTGGACGACCGCGCCCCTCGTGTCCGGCGGCAGGCGCTACGGCCGCCAGTGCGGGGCCAGGGCCGGGCCCAGCTGGTCCAGGTAGCGCTCCGTCAGTTCGCGGATCGCCTCCAGAGTCAGGTCGCCACCCCGTCCCCACAGCTGGCCCGTCACCCGCATCACGCCGCTGAAGGCCGCCACCGCGATGCGGGGCCGCGGGTCGGTGTCCACGTCGAGGCCCTCCCGCTCGGCGATCAGGCGGGCGATGCTCTCCTCCATCTCGGTGGAGCGGCGCAGGTGGGTGGCGAGGAGCGCCGGCGTCGACTCGATCATCCGGTACGTCCGCAGGTACAGCTCGACGGGGATGACCTCCATGACCGCCTCGCCGATGGTGTCCCAGGAGCTCAGCACCGCGTTGCGCATCGCGTCGAGCGGCCCCTCCTCGGCGGGCCGCTCGGCGAGCGCCCCGACGAAGCGCTCCTCCACCATCTGCTGGACGGCGAAGGCGACCTCCTCCTTGGACGCGAAGTAGCGGAAGAAGGTGCGCTGCGAGACCTCCACCGCCTCCGTGATCTCGTCCACGGTGGTGTGCTCGTACCCCTTGGTCGTGAACAGCTCCAGGGCCACGCGCAGCAAGGCGTCGCGCGTCCGCTGCTTCTTCCGCTCCCGCAGGCCGGAAGCCGTCACGGCATGGTCCATTTTCCGCCCTTTTTCCGACGCTTCGTGCTGCTCAGCGTACCTGTGAGCAACGTGTCAGTTACCGACGCGTGAATCGCTTTGTCAATTGTCAGTCGCTGACATTAGCCTTCCGGCATGACTAGTCAGATCACCGTGGAAAAGGCCCCGCAGGGTCAGGGGGGCGACCGGAGCCCCGCGCCGGCTCCGGCGAAGGGACTGCGCGGCCACCCCTGGCTGACTCTGTTCGCCGTCGCGATCGGCGTCATGATGGTGGCCCTCGACGGCACCATCGTCGCCATCGCCAACCCCGCCATCCAGAAGGACCTCGGCGCCTCGCTCGCCGACGTCCAGTGGATCACCAACGGCTACCTGCTCGCCCTCGCCGTCGCCCTGATCACGGCCGGCAAGCTGGGTGACCGGTTCGGCCACCGCCAGACCTTCCTCATCGGCATCGCCGGCTTCGCCGCCGCGTCCGGAGCGATCGGCCTCTCCGACTCGATCAGCCTCGTGATCGCGTTCCGCGTGCTCCAGGGCCTCTTCGGCGCCCTGCTGATGCCGGCCGCACTCGGCCTGCTGCGCGCCACCTTCCCCGCCGAGAAGCTGAACATGGCGATCGGCATCTGGGGCATGGTCATCGGCGCCTCCACCGCGGGCGGCCCGATCGTCGGCGGCCTGCTCGTCGAGCACGTCAGCTGGCAGTCCGTCTTCTTCGTCAACGTGCCCGTCGGCGTGGTCGCGCTCCTCTTCGGCCTGGTGATCCTCAAGGACCACCGCGCCGAGAACGCCCCGCGCTCCTTCGACATCCTCGGCATCCTGCTGCTCTCCGGCGCCATGGGCTCCCTCATCTGGGGCATCATCAAGGCCGGTGACTCCTGGGGCTGGGCGAGCGGCAACACCTGGGGCTTCCTGGGCGGCGCGATCCTGCTCTTCCTGCTCTTCGCCCTCTGGGAGACCAAGGTCAAGGAGCCGCTCATCCCGCTGGGCATGTTCCGCTCCGTGCCGCTGTCGGCCGGTGTGGTCCTCATGGTCCTCATGGCCTTCGCCTTCATGGGCGGCCTGTTCTTCGTGACCTTCTACCTCCAGGGCGTGAAGGGTCTCAGCCCGGTCGACAGCGGCCTGCACCTGCTTCCGCTGACCGCGATGATGATCGTCTCCTCGCCGCTGGCCGGCGCGCTCATCACCAAGTTCGGCCCCCGCATCCCGCTGGTCGGCGGCATGGTCTGCACCGCCGCCGCCATGTTCGGCATGATCACGCTCACCTCCGGGACGGGCACCCTCGCCATGTCCCTCTGGTTCGCCCTGCTCGGCCTGGGCCTCGCCCCGGTCATGGTCGGCGCCACCGAGGTCATCGTCGGCAACGCCCCGCTGGAGCTCTCCGGTGTGGCCGGCGGTCTGCAGCAGGCCGCGATGCAGGTCGGCGGCGCACTCGGCACGGCCGTGCTCGGCGCCGTCATGTCCTCCAAGGTCTCCGGCGCGTTCGCGGAGAACTGGAAGGACGCCGGCATCCCGGTACCGGCCGACCCGCGGCTGGAGCAGGCCGCCGAGTTCGGCATGGTCCCGCCGGAGCTGGCCAAGGCACCCGGCATGACCCCCGACCTGTTCGACAAGATCGGCGGCGTCATCCACGACACGTTCATGGACGGCATGGGCCAGGCCTTCACCGTCGCCGGAATCGTCGCCGTCGTCGCCGCCCTGGTCGCCACGCTCACCAAGCGCGGCGAGAACGCGGAGGCCGGCGCGGGCGCCGCCCACATCTGACCGCCCCGCACGTCGCACGTCGCACGCCGACGTCCGCGCCGCCCCCAGCGGCGGCGCGGTGACGCGGTTGAGCACACGGCCCCGCCGGACCTCGTCCGGCGGGGCCGTGTGCTGTCCGGGGGCCGTTCACTGTCCGGCGGGGCGGCTCGGAGGGCCGGTGTCCCGAGCGCAGGGCCGTGTTGTCCGGCGCGGGCCGCGCCGCCTTCGGCGGGTGCCACCGTCCGGCCGTCGTCACGCCGGGACGTCACCCGCCCGGCGGGGTGGTCACCCGTCCGGGTGGACCTGCGTGGGGGCCCTTCCCAAGCGGAGAGTCACTGCCGCAGAGTTCTGATTACAGAGAGTGACTATTTCGGGGGTTCAGCATCATGCGTACGAAGACCGTTCTCACCGTCGCCGCCCTGGCGGCGGCCACCCTGCTCACCGCCCTGCCGGCAACCACGGCCGGTGCCGTGACCACCGCGGCGCCGGGGCCACGGCTCGGCGCCTGCGGGCCCGGCCAGCTCTGCCTCTGGCCCAAGACCGACTTCCGAGGCAGGGCCGTGGCCCGCGAGCTGTCCGACACCGACATCGACAGCTGCGTCCCGCTCCCGGCCGGCACGACCGCCCAGTCCCTCGCCAACCGCACCGGGCGGCCGGTCACCACCTTCCAGTCGGCGGAGTGCGCGGAGACCGGCGCCTTCGAGACCTATCCGGGCGGGGGCACCTGGGTGCCGCAGTCGCCCCACCAGGTGCGGGCCTTCAAGATCTGGGAGCGGTAGCGGTGTCGCCCTGCGGCGGTACCCCGGTCGGCGCCGCGAGGCGCGCGACCTCGGCCCGCAGTTCCTTCACCTCGCGGGTCAGCGCTTCGAGCAGTTCGGTCTGGCGGCGCTCGGCCTCGTCGTCCCGGTCGAAGCGGGAGATGAACCAGGCGGCGATGTTGGCGGTCACGACACCGAGCAGCGCGATCCCGGAGAGCATCAGACCCACCGCCAGGATCCGGCCGAGTCCCGTCGTCGGCGCGTGGTCCCCGTAGCCCACGGTCGTCATCGTGGTGAACGACCACCAGACGGCGTCGCCGAGGGTCTTGATGTTGCCGTTCGGCGCGTCGCGCTCCACGTGCAGGACGGCCAGCGAGCCGAACATCATCAGCCCGACCACCGCGCCCGCCACGTACGTGGTGAGCGTTATCTGCGGGGCCATCCGGGCCCGCCGGCCCACCAGGAGGAGTGTGGAGACCAGACGCAGCAGCCGCAGCGGCTGCACGAGCGGCAGCAGCACCGCCAGCAGGTCCAGCGGATGGCCGCGGACGAAGGCCCACTTCGCCGGTGCGAGGGCCAGGCGGACGAGGTAGTCCAGCGCGAAGGCGACCCAGACGACCCACTCGGTCAGGGAGCAGACCGAGTGGACCCACGGATCCGCGTCGGGCAGCACGATCCGTACGGCGTAGGCGATGCCGAACGCCACCGCCAGCGCCAGCAGCGGCGTCTGGGTCCGCGCCTCCCAGTGTTCCCTCATGCGAGGCATCGTAGGGAACGCCGAAGGGCGGCGGGACCATCGGTCCCACCGCCCCTCACCAGGCGTGACTGTTGTCTCGCGGCCGTCCGGGCGGATGCCCGGCGCGGAAGGCCCCCGGCGGGCGCGTGCCCGCGCGGAGGATCTAGGCGTCGCCGCCCGCGGCGCCCGGGTCCGCAGCCGCCACGTCGAGAAGCTGGTAGCGGTCCACGGCCTGCTTCAGGACCGAGCGGTCGACCTTGCCGTCACGGGCCAGCTCGGTGAGGACCGCCAGCACGATCGACTGGGCGTCGATGTGGAAGTAGCGGCGGGCCGCACCGCGCGTGTCCGCGAAGCCGAAGCCGTCCGCGCCCAGCGAGGTGTAGGCGCCCGGGACCCAGCGGGAGATCTGGTCGGGGACGGAGCGCATCCAGTCCGAGACCGCCACGAAGGGACCCTGGGCTCCGGAGAGCTTCCGCGTCACGTACGGGACGCGCTGCTCCTCGTCGGGGTGGAGGAGGTTGTGCCGGTCGACGTCCACGGCCTCGCGGCGCAGCTCGTTCCACGACGTCGCCGACCAGACGTCGGCCCGTACGTTCCACTCCTCGGCGAGGATCCGCTGTGCCTCGACCGCCCACGGCACCGCGACACCGGAGGCCATGATCTGCGCGGGGATCGAGCCGGTCTCGCCGCGACGGTGGAGGTGGATGCCCTTGAGGATGCCCTCGACGTCCACGTCCTCCGGCTCCGCGGGGTGCTGGATCGGCTCGTTGTAGACGGTGAGGTAGTAGAAGACGTCCTCGGCGTCGGGGCCGTACATCCGGCGCAGGCCGTCCTTGACGATGTGCGCGATCTCGTAGCCGAAGGCGGGGTCGTAGGCGATGCAGCCCGGGTTCGTCGAGGCGAGCAGCTGCGAGTGGCCGTCCGCGTGCTGCAGGCCCTCGCCGGTCAGGGTCGTGCGGCCGGCGGTCGCGCCGAGCACGAAGCCGCGCGCGAGCTGGTCGGCCATCTGCCAGAACTGGTCGCCGGTCCGCTGGAAGCCGAACATCGAGTAGAAGACGTAGACCGGGATCAGCGGCTCGCCGTGCGTGGCGTACGCCGAACCCGCGGCGATCAGCGAGGCCGTGCAGCCCGCCTCCGAGATGCCGTCGTGCAGCATCTGGCCGGTCGGCGACTCCTTGTACGCCAGGAGCAGTTCGCGGTCCACGGCCTCGTACTGCTGGCCCAGCGGGTTGTAGATCTTGGCGCTCGGGAAGAACGCGTCCATGCCGAAGGTGCGGTACTCGTCGGGGGCGATCAGCACGAAACGCTTGCCGATCTCCTTGTCCCGCATGAGGTCCTTGAGGATGCGGACGAAGGCCATCGTGGTGGCGATCGACTGCTGCCCCGAGCCCTTCTTGGCCGCCGCGTAGGTGGCGTCCTCGGGCAGGGTCAGGGGCTTCGCCCGCACGACCCGGGTCGGGACGTACCCGCCCAGCGCCTTGCGGCGGTCGTGCATGTACTGGATCTCCTCCGAGTCGCGACCCGGGTGGTAGTACGGCGGGTAGCCCTCGTCCAGCTGCTTGTCCGTGATCGGGATGTGCAGCCGGTCGCGGAAGCGCTTGAGGTCGTCGACCGTCAGCTTCTTCATCTGGTGGGTCGCGTTGCGGCCCTCGAAGTTCGGGCCGAGGGTCCAGCCCTTGACCGTCTGCGCCAGCACCACGGTCGGCTGGCCCTTGTGGGCCTTGGCCGCCGCGAAGGCCGCGAAGATCTTGCGGTGGTCGTGGCCGCCGCGGCCCAGGTGCAGGATCTGCTGGTCCGACATGTTCTCGACCATCGAGCGCAGCCGCTGGTCGTCGCCGAAGAAGTGGTCGCGGATGTACGCGCCGGTCTCCGTCGCGTACGTCTGGAACTGGCCGTCCGGCGTCGAGTTCAGCTTGTTCACCAGGATGCCGTCGCGGTCCTGTGCGAGCAGCGGGTCCCAGGAGCGGTCCCAGACCAGCTTGATGACGTTCCAGCCGGCGCCCCGGAACTGCGACTCCAGCTCCTGGATGATCTTGCCGTTGCCGCGGACCGGCCCGTCCAGGCGCTGGAGGTTGCAGTTCACGACGAAGGTCAGGTTGTCCAGGCCCTCGCGGGCGGCGATGGACAGCTGGCCGAGCGACTCCGGCTCGTCCATCTCGCCGTCGCCGAGGAACGCCCAGACGTGCGACTTGGAGGTGTCGGCGATGCCGCGCGCCTCCATGTACCGGTTCATCCGGGCCTGGTAGATCGCGCCGAGGGGGCCGAGGCCCATCGAGACGGTCGGGAACTCCCAGAAGTCCGGCATCAGCCGCGGGTGCGGGTAGGAGGACAGGCCGTTCGGGTACTTCGACTTCTCCTGGCGGAAGGCGTCGAGCTGCGTCTCGTTCAGCCGGTCGAGGAGGTAGGCGCGGGCGTAGATGCCGGGGGAGGCGTGGCCCTGGAAGAAGATCTGGTCGCCGCCGTCGCCCTCGTCCTTGCCCCGGAAGAAGTGGTTGAAGCCGACGTCGTACAGCGAGGCCGAGGAGGCGAAGGTGGCGATGTGGCCGCCGACCCCGATGCCCGGGCGCTGGGCGCGCGAGACCATCACGGCCGCGTTCCACCGGGTCGCGTTGAGGACCTTGCGCTCGATCTCCTCGTTGCCGGGGAAGAAGGGCTCGTCCCGGGTGGCGATCGTGTTCACGTAGTCCGTGCTGCGCATCTCGGGCACGGCGACACGCTTCTCGCGCGCCCGCTCGATCAGGCGGAGCATCAGGTAGCGGGCCCGCTCCCGGCCCCGCTCGTCGACGGCGGCGTCGAGGGAGTCGAGCCATTCCTGGGTCTCTTCGGGATCGAAGTCCGGGACCTGGCTGGGAAGGCCGCCAATGATGATCGGGTTGCGATCGGATCCGGAAGCCACGCTGTTCCTTCGCTGTTCGGTGGAGCCCACGGGGAGGCCGGGAAGTCCATCGTGTACCCCGTCGGTGTCAAACGTCATCTCTACCGAGGGGTAACCCCCGTGGGGCGCCTGGTGGGGTCAAATCGCAACCTTACGCCCATCCCGCGCATGCGTTTCGTCCGCGCGTTCGGCAGACTGAAGCCGCACGAGACCACAAACCAGGGCGAAGAGTGTGTGCCGTGTCACGGAGCGGAGTGGATCCGGCCCGGAAGTTGCGGCGAGACGGCCCCAAACGTCACCGTTTCGGCGGTCTCGACGGCCGGGTACTTGCGCGATCCGCCCAGCCCGTGTGGACTACGGCCAGCGCCGCGCGTACGCGCGTGGCCGAAGCATTTTCCGATACATGATCAGGAGGCAAGCCGTGAGCGCGACCGCGGACCACGCGGAGGAGCGGACCAACCCGGCAGCGAGGCTGGGGTTCGAGCCCGGACAGGTGGTCCAGGAGATCGGTTACGACGAAGACGTCGACTTCGATCTCCGTGAAGGCATCGAGTCCATCATCGGGTCGGACCTGGTGGACGAGGACTACGACGACGTCGCCGACGCCGTCGTGCTCTGGTTCCGCGACGAGGACGGAGACCTCACCGACGCACTGGTGGACACCATCGGTCTTCTGGAGGACGGCGGCGTGATCTGGCTGCTGACGCCGAAGACCGGCCGCGACGGCTACATCGAGCCGAGCGACATCAGCGATGCCGCGCAGACCGCCGGTCTCTCCCAGACCAAGAGCGTCAGCGTCGCCAAGGACTGGGCGGGGAGCCGCCTGGTGGCGCCCAAGCGCTGACCCCACAGCAGCAGGGACCCCCGCCGGCACCGCCGGCGGGGGTCCCTTGCGTAGGCTGGGGCCTCACCTGTTCGGTCCAGTGGAGGGACGCGTACGTCATGGCGATCGAGGTCGGCACCAAGGCCCCCGAGTTCGAGCTCAAGGACAACCACGGCCGCACCGTCCGGCTCTCGGACTACCAGGGCGAGAAGAACGTCGTCCTGCTCTTCTACCCCTTCGCCTTCACCGGGGTCTGCACGGGCGAGCTGTGCGAGCTGCGCGACAACCTGCCGAAGTTCGTCAACGACGACACCCAGCTGCTCGCCGTCTCCAACGACTCCATCCACACCCTGCGCATCTTCGCCGAGCAGGAGGGCCTGGAGTACCCGCTCCTCTCCGACTTCTGGAAGCACGGCGAGGCGTCCCGCGCCTACGGCGTCTTCGACGAGGAGAAGGGCTGCGCCGTGCGCGGCACCTTCATCATCGACAAGGACGGCATGGTCCGCTGGAGCGTCGTCAACGCCCTGCCGGACGCCCGCGACCTGAACGACTACCTCAAGGCCCTCGACACCCTCTGAGGCCCGCCGGTCCACCGGACGGCACCCCGACCGGCCCCGCAGCCGTCGACACCTGCGGAACACCGGGGCGAATCGCCTGTCCAGGCCGGGAACCCGTCACTAGGATCCAGTCGTTGATCCGATGCCAACGCACGACGGGGGCGCTGCCCCTGGAAACCAATGGAGGGACTCGTGGGAGTCAGCCTCAGCAAGGGCGGCAACGTCTCGCTGACCAAGGAGGCCCCTGGCCTGACCGACGTCACCGTCGGTCTCGGCTGGGACGTCCGCACCACCACCGGTACGGACTTCGACCTCGACGCCAGCGCCATTCTGGTCAGCGCGGAGGGCAAGGTCCGCAACGACCAGGACTTCGTGTTCTTCAACAACCTGAAGAGCGCGGACGGCTCGGTCGAGCACACCGGTGACAACCTCACCGGTGAGGGCGAGGGCGACGACGAGCAGGTCAAGGTCAGCCTGGCCACGGTGCCCGCCGATGTAGCCAAGATCGTCTTCCCGGTGTCGATCTACGACGCCGAGAACCGCCAGCAGTCCTTCGGCCAGGTGCGCAACGCGTTCATCCGCGTCGTGAACCAGGCCGGCGGCGCCGAGATCGCCCGGTACGACCTCTCCGAGGACGCCTCGACGGAGACCGCCATGGTCTTCGGCGAGCTGTACCGCAACGGCGCGGAGTGGAAGTTCCGCGCGGTCGGCCAGGGCTACGCCTCCGGGCTCCGCGGCATCGCGCAGGACTTCGGCGTCAACGTCTGAGCCACGCACCGACCCCGTCCGGCGCCGCACTCTCCGTGCGGCGCCGGACGTGCCTCATCGGCCGTACGCGCGTCACCGGCCGGTCGCGCGCGCACGGGCCCGCACGCAGCAGTTCTCACCGGGGAGGAACCACATCATGGGCGTCACGCTCGCCAAGGGAGGCAACGTCTCCCTCTCCAAGGCCGCACCCAACCTGACCCAGGTGCTGGTCGGCCTCGGCTGGGACGCGCGCTCCACCACCGGCGCGCCCTTCGACCTCGACGCCAGCGCGCTGCTGTGCCAGGCGGGTCGCGTGCTCGGGGACGAGTTCTTCGTCTTCTACAACAACCTCAAGAGCCCGGAGGGCTCCGTCGAACACACCGGCGACAACCTCACCGGCGAGGGTGACGGCGACGACGAGTCGCTGATCGTCGACCTCAACCGGGTGCCGGCCCACTGCGACAAGATCGTCTTTCCGGTCTCGATCCACGACGCCGACAATCGGGGCCAGACATTCGGCCAGGTCAGCAATGCCTTCATCCGCGTGGTGAATCAGGCCGACGGGCAGGAACTCGCGCGCTACGACCTCTCCGAGGACGCCTCGACGGAGACCGCGATGATCTTCGGCGAGCTGTACCGCTACGGGGGCGAGTGGAAGTTCCGGGCGGTGGGACAGGGGTACGCGTCCGGGCTCCGGGGCATCGCTCTAGACTTCGGGGTCAACGTTTCGTAAAGCCGCGTACATAACACGATGGGGTAGCCAGTGGTTCTGAAAACCTTCGGCTGGTCGTTTGCCATTACGGCGCTCGGCCTGGTCGCAGCGGTGCTCTACGGGGGGTGGGAAGCGTTCGGGATCGTCGCGATCCTCTGCGTCCTCGAGATCTCGCTGTCCTTCGACAATGCGGTGGTCAACGCCGGAATCCTGAAGAAGATGAATGCCTTCTGGCAGAAGATCTTCCTCACGATCGGTGTGCTCATCGCCGTTTTCGGCATGCGGCTGGTCTTCCCCGTCGTGATCGTCGCCATCAGCGCCAAGATCGGGCCCATCGAGGCCGTCGACCTGGCACTCAACGATGCCGACCGCTATCAGGAGCTCGTGACCGACGCGCACCCGTCGATCGCGGCCTTCGGTGGCATGTTCCTGTTGATGATCTTCCTCGACTTCATCTTCGAGGACCGTGACATCCAGTGGCTGCGCTGGATCGAGCGTCCGCTCGCCAAGCTGGGCAAGGTCGACATGCTGTCGGTCTGCATCGCCCTCATCGTCCTGCTGGTCAGCTCGATGACCTTCGCGACCCACGCCCACCAGCACGGTGGCATGCACGTCGACAAGGCGCAGACGGTCCTCATCTCCGGTATCGCCGGTCTGATCACCTACCTCGTGGTCGGCGGTCTCTCCGGCTACTTCGAGAACAAGCTCGAGGAGGAGGAAGAGCGCGAGCACGAGGCGGAGGAGGAGGCCAAGCGCAGCGGCAAGAAGGTCTCCGCCGTGCAGCTGGCCGGCAAGGCCGCCTTCTTCATGTTCCTCTACCTCGAGGTCCTCGACGCGTCGTTCTCCTTCGACGGCGTCATCGGCGCCTTCGCCATCACCAACGACATCGTCCTGATGGCGCTCGGCCTCGGCGTCGGCGCCATGTACGTCCGTTCGCTCACGGTCTACCTGGTCCGCCAGGGCACCCTGGACGACTACGTCTACCTGGAGCACGGCGCCCACTACGCCATCGGCGCGCTCGCCGTGATCCTGATGGTCACCATCCAGTACGAGATCCCCGAGGTCGTCACCGGCCTCATCGGTGTCGCACTGATCGGCTGGTCCTTCTGGTCCTCCGTCCGCCGGAACAAGGCGATCGCGGCGGCCGAGGGAAAAGCTGACGCCTCGGACGACAAGACCGAGGTCTCTTCCGGGGTGTGACATCCCCGGCAACGAGGAACGCTTCACTGCGGGGCGGCCGGTGCACCCGGCCGCCCCGTCGCGCGTCCCCGCCCTGTCGGCGGGGACCAGTCACGAGTGGGGGGTGGGGACGCATGGCCTTCTGGGACGGCCTGTTTCCGGGCAGGGTGGCGCAGTTCGACTCGGGCAGCGCCTCGACCAACGCGATCGAACTGACCAAGCGACGTCCGGCGGTCTCGCTCACCAAGCAGGGAGCGGCCACCGGCAACCTCCGGGTCAACCTCTCCTGGCGGATGCGCACCTCGGACATCGAGGGCCGCTCCCGGCAGAGCGGCCGGCTGCTGCGCCACCCCTCGAAGCTGTTCAAGCCGGAGGTCGTCCAGGCGCACACCCAGGGCGTGGTCAACGTCGACCTGGACCTCGGCTGCATGTACGAGCTCGCGGACGGCAGCAAGGGCGTCGTACAGCCGCTGGGCGGCTTCTTCGGCTCCCTGAACGCGCCGCCGTACGTGAACCTCAGCGGCGACGACCGCTTCGGCGGCTCGTCCGGCGAGACGATCTTTGTCAACCTCGACCACCGGGACGCGATCAAGCGGCTGCTGTTCTTCGTCTACATCTACGACCAGACGCCCGCCTTCGACCGCACGCACGCGAAGGTCACGCTCTACCCGAGCAACGGCCCGCGGGTCGAGATCGAGCTCGACGAGCGCGCCCCGCAGGCCCGCTCCTGCGCCGTCTTCACGGTGGAGCGGGTCAAGGAGGAGCTGGTCGTCCGCCGCGAGGTCAAGTTCGTCTACGGCTTCCAGGCGGAACTGGACCGGCTGTACGGCTGGGGCCTGCAGTGGGGACGCGGCTACAAGACCAAGGCGTGACCCGTGGCCTTACGGACGGACGAACTGAGGACCCATCGGAGGCATCCGGAAGTTCGGGTCGGGTGCGGGCGCGGCGGCCGCCGCGGGCTGCGGGTAGCCGTACGCGGGCTGGGCCGAGGCCGGCTGCGGGTAGCCGTACGCGGGCCCGGTGCCCTCGCCGGGCTGCGGGTAGCCGTAGGCCGGGGGAGCGGACGGCCGGGGCGGCACGGCGACCGGAGCCGGCGACGGGCCGGGCACGTGCGCCACGGTCGCGTCGAGGTCCTGCCCGGGGGCCGGGTCCTGCGCGGGCGCCCCTGCCTCGTCCACGGCCTCGTCGACCGAGATCCCGAAGTCGGTGGCGAGCCCCACGAGGCCCGTCGGGTAGCCCTGTCCCACCGCGCGGAACTTCCACGTGTCCCCGCGCCGGTACAGCTCGCCGCAGATGATCGCCGTCTCCTCGCCCGTCTCCGCCGTCACGTCGAAGACGGCGAGCGGGTCCTGCTCCGACGAGACCGCGTCGTACACCAGGATCCGCAGGTCACGGACGGAACGGAAGGTGTCGCCGTCCGAGGAGGCGGCGATCACCACCTGGTCGACCGAGGGGTCGAGTCCGCCGAGATCGGCCTCGACCGTGTCGGTCAGCCCCTCGGCCACCCGCTTCTTCGGCAGCCGCCGCACCAGGCCCGACGGATGGCGCGGCTGGTTGTAGAAGACGAAGTCCTCGTCGGACCGCACCCGCCCGTCGGCGCCGAGGAGCAGGGCCGAGGCATCCACGTCGGGGACCCCGGGGCCCGGGGTCCAGCGGAGCACGGCCCGTACGGCCGCGGTGTCGAGAGGGACGTTGGAGCCCTTCAGCATCGCGTGCGTCATGGGCGTCATCCTGCCTTCCCCGCCCGGCCAGGGACAACGCGGGGGCCGTACCGATCCGGGGGAGATGCAGTGGATGCGGATGAGTTACCTGGATTTCATGCGCGAAGGGAACTAAGGACACCCACACCTACGTACTATTACCGGCCACATGTCTTCAGGGCCCGCAGCAGCAGTCGGGGGAGTTATCTTGCGTCATTTCGGGCACATCCCGTCCGCCACGCGGGCAGGGCTGTTCCACCAGGAGCCGGCCGAGTTCACGGCCGACTCGCCCGCGAACATCCTCGCCGTCGCCCTCGGCGCCACCCTCTACAGCCCGGCCACCCGGCCGCGCCTCGCCGATGACGTGCGCAAACAGGCCGCCCGCGGGGTCGTCTCCATGGTGCTCTGCCTGGAGGACTCCATCGCGGACGCCGACGTCGAGGGCGCCGAGGCCAACCTCGTCGAGCAGTTCGCCCAGCTCGCCGCCGGCGAGACCGGCGCGCCGGAAGACCTGCCGCTGCTCTTCATCCGGGTCCGCGAGCCCGGCCAGATCCCCGATCTGACCGCCCGCCTCGGCGACACCGTCCGCCTGCTCTCGGGCTTCGTCCTGCCGAAGTTCGACGAGCCCCGCGGGCGCGCGTTCCTCGACGCCCTCAGCACCGCCGAGACGGCCTGCGGACGGCGACTTTTCGCCATGCCCGTCCTCGAGTCGCCCGAGCTCCTGCACCTGGAGACCCGCGCCGCCACCCTCGCCGGCATCGCCACGCTCGTGAACGAGCACCGCGACCGCGTCCTGGCCCTGCGCCTCGGCGTCACCGACTTCTGCTCCGCCTACGGACTGCGCCGCTCGCCCGACATGACGGCCTACGACGTCCGGCTCGTCGCCCACGTCATCGCCGACGTCGTCAACGTCCTCGGCCGGTCCGACGGCACCGGCTTCACGATCACCGGCCCCGTCTGGGAGTACTTCCGGCTCGGCGAGCGCATGTTCAAGCCCCAGCTGCGCCGCAGCCCCTTCCTGGAGGGCCGCGCCGAGGACCTGCGCACCGCCCTCATCGAGCACGACCTCGACGGACTGCTGCGCGAGATCGAACTCGACCGGGCCAACGGCCTGCTCGGCAAGACCTGCATCCACCCCACCCACGTGATCCCGGTCCACGCACTCTCCGTGGTCAGCCACGAGGAGTTCAGTGACGCCCAGGACATCCTGCGTCCGGAGCGGGGCGGCGGCGGGGTGCTGCGCTCGGCATATACGAACAAAATGAATGAAGTGAAGCCGCATCGCGCGTGGGCCGAGCGCACCCTCCTGCGCGCCGAGGTGTTCGGCGTCGCCAAGGAGGACGTCGGCTTCGTGGATCTGCTCACCGCCGGACTGTCCGGCTGACGGAAGGTGAACCAAGACGTGGTGTGGTCGGGAACGTGGGTCGCAGAGCGGCTCGGCGTCGAACTGAACGGCGACGAGCAGCTTCCGGGCCTCCTTGGCCTCGCACTGCGCCGCAACCCCAGGCGAGCCCATCTGCTCGTCTCCAACGTGCTGGGCAAGCACGTGCCCCAGCGCCCCTCCGTGGTCCGCGACGCCGGCCACGCCCTGGGCGTACGGGTACGCGACCTGCTCGGCGACGAGGACGCGGCGCGCTCCGTCGTCCTCGGCTACGCGGAGACCGCGACCGGCCTCGGCCACAGCGTCGCCGACGGCCTGGGCCTCGCCCCCTACCTCCACTCCACCCGCCGGCCGGTGGACGGAGTCGCCCCCGCGGGCGGCTTCGAGGAGTCCCACTCGCACGCCACCTCGCACCTGCTCCTCCCCGAGGACCCCAAGCTGCTCGCCGGCGACGGACCCCTGGTCCTCGTCGACGACGAGTTCTCCACCGGGAACACCGTCCTCAACACCATCCGCGACCTGCACGCGCGCTACCCGCGCGACCGCTACGTGATCGTCGCCCTCGTCGACATGCGCACCCCCGCCGACCGCGACCGGCTCACCGCCTTCGCCGCCGAGATCGGCGCCCGCGTGGACCTCCTCACCCTCGCCGCGGGCACCGTCACCCTGCCCGACGGCGTCCTGGAGAAGGGCCAGGAGCTCGTCGCCCGCCACGAGACCGCGCCCGCCCCGGCCCCCGCGCCCCGCGCCGCCGCCTCCCGCGTCGTCCTGGACTGGCCCGAGGGCGTCCCGGACGGCGGCCGTCACGGCTTCACCCCCGAGCACCGCGCCCGCCTGGAGGCCGCCCTGCCCGCGCTGGCCGCCCAGGTCGCCGAGGCGCTGCCCCAGGCCCCCGGCGCGCCGCGGCCCCGCGTTCTCGTCCTCGGCTTCGAGGAGCTCATGTACGCCCCGCTGCGGCTCGGCACCGAACTGGAGCGGACCGGACACGACGTCGCGTACTCCACCACCACCCGCTCGCCCGTCCTCGCCGTCGACGACCCCGGCTACGCCATCCGCACCCGGCTCGTCTTCCCGGCCCACGACGCCCCCGCCGACGGACCCGGCGAGCGCTACGCCTACAACGTCGCGGGCGCCGGCTTCGACGCCGTCGTCGCCGTCGTCGACTCCGTCGCCGACACCCCCGACCTGCACGCCCCCGACGGCCTGCTGGCCCAGCTCGCCGCCCACGTCCCGCACGTGGTCCTGGCCGTCGTCCCCTCGTACGTGCCCGCTCCCGCCACCGAAGCTCCCGAAAGGAGCTCCATGCTGCCCGAGCCCCTCCGCGGCCCCGCCTTCTCCTCGTACGCCCCCGAGGAGGTCGGCTGGCTGCTCCAGGACCTCTCGGACGTCGAGCTGGAGGCCCCGACCGAGGAGCGCGAGGAGGCCATCCAGAGCGGCGGCGCCCACTACGCCGAGTCGCTGCCCGTCGAGTACCAGCCCAGCGCCCGGTACCAGGAGCTGTTCCAGGCGGCCCTGGAGACCTCCGCCGCCCGGATCGCCCGGGCCGTCGGCACCGTCACCGAGACCGTGCTCGCCGAACGCCCCGGCACCCCCGTCCTCGTCTCGCTCGCCCGCGCCGGCACCCCCGTCGGTGTCCTCATGCGCCGCTGGGCCCAGGCGCGCCACGGCCTCGACCTGCCGCACTACGCCGTCTCCATCGTCCGCGGCCGCGGCATCGACACCAACGCGCTGCGCTGGCTCGCCGCCCACCACGACCCCGCCGACGTCGTCTTCGTCGACGGCTGGACCGGCAAGGGCGCCATCACCCGCGAACTCGCCGAGGCCCTGGAAGCCCACCGGGAGAAGCACGGCGGCCCGGCCTTCGACCCGGAGATCGCGGTCCTCGCCGACCCCGGCTCCTGCGTGCGCACCTACGGCACCCGCGAGGACTTCCTCATCCCCTCCGCCTGCCTCAACTCCACCGTCTCCGGCCTCATATCGCGCACCGTGCTGCGCGCCGACCTGGTCGGACCCGACGACTTCCACGGCGGGAAGTTCTACCGCGAACTGGCCGGCGCCGATGTGTCGAACGACTTCCTGGACGCCGTCACCGTACGCTTCGACGAGGTCGCCGACTCCGTCGACGCCGAGGTCAAGGAGCTGCTGAGCGCCGACCGGACCCCCACCTGGGAGGGCTGGGCAGCCGTCGAGCGGATCAGCGAGGAGTACGGCATCCACGACGTCAACCTGGTCAAGCCCGGTGTCGGTGAGACCACCCGGGTCCTGCTGCGCCGCGTCCCCTGGAAGATCCTCGCCCAGCGCGGCGCCGGAGCCGACCTCGCCCACGTGCGCCTGCTCGCCGAACAGCGTGGGGTGCCCGTCGAGGAGGTCGACGGACTCCCGTACACCTGCGTGGGACTGATCCACCCCCAGTACACGCGGGGCGCCACCGGCGCCGACGGGAAGGCGGTGGTCTCCCAGTGAGCGCCACCATCATGGTCGCCAGCGACCTCGACCGGACCCTCATCTACTCCACGGCCGCCCTCGCCCTCGGCATGCCCGACGCGCAGGCGCCCCGGCTGCTCAGCATCGAGGTGCACGAGAGCAAGCCGCTGTCCTTCATGACCGAGGACGCCGCCGTACTCCTGGAGGAGCTGGCCACCGAGGCCGTCTTCGTCCCCACCACGACCCGCACGCGCAAGCAGTACCAGCGCATCCAGCTCCCCGGAACGGCCCCGACGTACGCGATCTGCGCCAACGGCGGCCACATCCTCGTCGACGGCGTCAGCGACCCCGACTGGCACGCGGCGGTCGTGCGCCGGCTCGCCGACGAGTGCGCGCCCCTCGCCGAGATCCGCGCCTACTTCACCGCCACCACCGACCTCTCCTGGGTGCGCAAGCACCGGGTGGCCGAAGACCTCTTCGCCTACCTCGTCGTCGAGCGCGAGCGCCTGCCCGACGAGTGGCTCCGGCGCTTCGGCGAGTGGGCCGACGGCCGCGGCTGGACCGTGTCGCTCCAGGGCCGCAAGGTCTACGCCGTGCCCAAGCCGCTCACCAAGAGCGCCGCGATGCGCGAGGTCGCCCGCCGCGCCGGCGCCACCCTCACCCTGGCCGCGGGCGACTCCCTGCTCGACGCCGACCTGCTCCTCGCCGCCGACCGGGCCTGGCGCCCCGGCCACGGCGAACTCGCCGACACCCAGTGGACCGCACCCCACCTCGACGCCCTCGGCGAGCGGGGCGTCGCGGCCGGCGAGGAGATCCTGCGCCGCCTCCTCGCGGCGGTACGGGCAGACCGCTCGACCGTGCCCCCGCAGACCGTCATTTCGCTCAACGGTTCCCCCGCCGCGCTCCCCGACCGGGCCTGAGCAACCGCAGCCCCAGGAACCACAGCACCGCGCCCGCCGCGACCACGAGCACCGCCTTCGAGTAGACCGACACGTACCCGGTGACCTCCTCCCAGTTGTCACCGAGGACGTAACCGGCCGACACGAAGGCGGTGTTCCACAACGCGCTGCCGAGCGCGGTGAGGACGAGGAACACCGGTAGCGGCATCCGCTCGACGCCCGCGGGAACCGACACCAGACTGCGGAAGATCGGCACCATCCGGCCGAAGAACACCGCCTTGGTGCCGTGCCGCAGGAACCACGCCTCCGTCCGCTCGATGTCCGCGACCTTCACCAGCGGCAGCCTCGCCGCGATCGCGAGGGTCCGCTCCCGGCCGAACAGCGCCCCCACCCCGTACAGCGCCAGCGCGCCGACGACCGAACCGAGCGTCGTCCACAGCAGCGCGGCGGCCAGGTCCATCCGCCCGTTCGCCGAGGCGAACCCCGCCAGCGGCAGGATCACCTCGCTCGGAATCGGCGGGAACAGGTTCTCCAGCGCGACGGCGATGCCCGCACCCGGGGCGCCGAGCGACTCCATGAGCTCGTTGATCCAGGTCTCCATGGCCTCCACGCTAGGAATCGGGCGCCCACCGCGGACTGATGGCGACCGCACGACAAGGTGCGGACAACCGCAGTGCGCGCACACGGCGCCTGCGTCTAGCGTGACCGATCATGAGCACTCTCGCCGGGCACACCATGCGTCTGCTGCGGACGGCCGCCGGGCTCGCCCTCGGCGCCGCCA
The DNA here is from genome assembly GCF_050917515.1 of Streptomyces sp. JL2001. NCBI lineage: Bacteria > Bacillati > Actinomycetota > Actinomycetes > Kitasatosporales > Streptomycetaceae > Streptomyces > Streptomyces sp. JL2001. The sequence goes on from NZ_CP169421.1 coordinate 5,376,379, forward strand.
CCGCCGCGGCCGAGCTCCTCGGCCTGGTCGCCACCGTCCTCGCCCTGCTCCCCGTCCTTCCCTGGCCACGCGGCCGGCGCGCCGTCCTGCGCCGCGCGGCCGCCGCCGCCCGCGGCCTCGTCGCCCTGGAACGGCGACGGCTCGACCGCTTCCTCGACGTCCGACTCCCCAGCGGCCAGGACGACCCGGCCGCCCTCCGCTACCTCTGCGCCCGCTGGATGCTCGGAGTCCTCGGCGGCGTCGTCCTCCTCTGCGCCGGCTACGGGCTCGGGTTCGGCACCTTTGTCCTCTGGGGCTGGCTGGTCACCGACATCACCTTCCCCGGAATGGTCGCCCTCGGCAGCCTCGGAGGGCTCTTCCTGCTCTTCCTCTCCGTCCAGGGCGCCCTCGGAGTCGCCTCCCTGGAAGGCCAGTTGGCCCGCCGCTTCCTCGGCCCCAGCCTCGCCGAGGCGCTGGAGGCGCGGATCGCCCAACTCGCCACCAGCCGCGCGGAGGTCATGGACGCCGTGCACGACGAGCGCCGCCGCATCGAGCGCGACCTCCACGACGGGGTGCAGCAGCGGCTCGTCGCCCTCGGCATGCTCCTCGGCCGGGCCCGCCGGCTGCGCGGCCGCGATCCGGAAGGCGCCGACGCACTGCTCCTCCAGGCCCACGACGAGAGCCGGCGCGCCCTGGCCGAACTCCGCGAGGTGGCCTGGCGGGTCTACCCGGCCGTGCTGGACGAGTCGGGCCTGCGGGCCGCCCTGGAGACGGTCGCGGAACGCGGCCCGCTCCCGGTCGGCCTCGTCTACGAGGTGCCGCGACAACTGCCCAGAGCGGTCGAGACCGTCGCCTACTTCGTCGTCTCGGAGGCCGTCACCAATGTCGCCAAGCATGCGGGGGCGACCCGCATCGACATCCATGTCTCGCTGGAGGAGCAGGAGTTGAACGTACGCGTGAGCGACGACGGAACCGGCGGGGCGGACGCCTCCGGCAGCGGCCTGGCCGGCCTGGCGAGCCGGGCCGCGGCCCTGGACGGACGACTCGCGGTCGACAGCCCCGTCGGCGGCCCGACGGTCATCAGGGCGGAGCTGCCGTGCGTGTGATCCTCGCGGAGGACTCGACCCTGCTGCGCGAGGGGCTCGTGCGGCTCCTGGTGGAGGAGGGCCACGAGGTGACGGCGGCCGTCGGCAACGCGGTCGAACTCCTCGCCGCGGTCCGGGCGGACCCGCCGGACGTGGTCGTCGCCGACGTCCGGATGCCCCCGACCCACACCGACGAGGGCCTGCGGGCCGCCCTGGAGATCCGGCGGAGCAGCCCCGAGGTCGGGGTGCTCGTACTCTCGCAGTACGTGGAGCGGCGGTACGCGACCGAGCTGCTCACCGGCGACACGGGCGCGGTCGGCTACCTGCTCAAGGACCGGGTGGCGCAGGTCGACGAGTTCCTGGACGCCCTGGAACGGGTGGGGGACGGCCGCACCGCCTTCGACCCGGAGGTCGTCCGCCGCCTGCTCGTCCGCTCCTCCCACACCGACCCGCTGTCCCGCCTGACCCCGCGCGAGGGCGAAGTGCTGGCGGCGATGGCACAGGGACACACGAACGCGACGATCGCGGCCCGGCTGCACGTGTCGCAGAGCGCCGTGGAGAAACACATCAACGCGATCTTCGACAAGCTGGAGCTGACCGGCCGCGGCGAGGGCGGCGAGGGCTACAGCAAGCGGGTGCTGGCGGTGCTCCGGTACCTGGGCAGCTGAGGGCGCGCCCCGGCCGGACGGCCGTACAGCCGTCGGCCGGGGTGTTCCGTCGGGGCGCCGGCGCGGTCAGCCGCAGCAGCCGCCACCGCAGCAGCCGCCCCCACCCCCGCCGGCGGGCGCGGCGCCGCCCTTCGCGGTGCCGCCGACGGCGACGGCCGAGAGCAGCTTGACGGTGTCGTCGTGCCCGTCGGGGCAGGAGGCGGGCGCGGACGACTCGGCCATCGGCCGGTTCAGTTCGAACGTGTCGCCGCAGGTCCGGCAGCGGTATTCGTAGCGAGGCATGGGCCCAGGCTAGCGGGCGCCACGGCCCCGGCACACCGTGCGAGGCCGCCTGGGAAGCGTCTCAGTGGTGGCCGGCGCCCCGCTCCTCACGGATCTGTTCGACGACGCGCGCGGCGGTCGCGCGGACGGCCTCCAGCTCGGTCAGGAAGTGCCAGTAGTCGGGGTGCCGGCCGCTGTCCAGACCCTCGACGGCGCGATCGAGCCGGCCGACGGCGTCGTCGAGCGGGCGGGCGTGCCGCGGATCGGGGGTGCTGCGGCCGTCCATCGCCAGGCGCTGGGCGTCACGCACCGCGAACCGCGTGCGGTCGATCTCCTGCTTCGGGTCCTTGGCGACCGCGTCGAGCCTCCGCAGCCGGTCACCGGCCGCGGACACGGCCTCGTCGGTGCTGTTCAGCAGGGCCCGGGCGGTGGCGAGGAGACTGGTGGCATCCGGCCAGCGCTGCTCGGCCCGGGCCGCCGCGGCCTCCCGCAGCTTCTCCTCGGCCTGCCGCCCGGTCTCGGCGGCCTGCTCGGGAACGTGCTGGAGATCCTGCCAGCAGGCGGCCGAGAAACGGCGCCGGAGCTCCGAGAGCACCGGCTCGACGGCAGCGGCCCGGGTGGCGAGGGCCTGGGCGCGGGTACGCAGCGACACCAGGCGCTTGTCCGTCTCGGCCGCCCGCTCGGGCAGCCGCTCGGCCTCGGTGCGGACCGCCTCCGCGTCCCGCAGCACCTGGTCGGCGCGCTGGAGGGTCTCGGCGACACCGTGCCGTCCGGCGCCCTCGTTGAGCCGGGTGAGCTCGGGCCCGAGCGCCGCGAGCCGGGCGGCGAGGTCGTCGGCACGGAGCCCGGACTCCCGTACCGCGTCGAGCGCGGTGCTCGCGCCCCGCAGCGCCTGCCGGGCCCGCTCGACGGCGGGGGCGAGCCGGGCCAGCTGCGTCTCGGCCTTGTCCAGCAGCGGCCCGAGGCCCTGCTCGAAACGTTCCAGCTCCCCCCTGACCCGGACGAGCTCGTCCTTGGCGCGGGTCAGCTCGCCACGGGCCCGTACGGCGGTGGCCGCGTCCAGCTCGTCCCGGTCGAGATCGTGGGCGTCGACGGCCGTGATGTAGGCGTGGCTCACCTCGTCGATCCGCCGCCCCAGCGCGCCGAACTCCTCGACGGCGCGGCGGGCGCCGGGCGAATCGTCGACGGCCGTGATGGTCTCGATCGAGATCCGCAGATCGCGCTGGGCGGTGTCGAGTTCGTAGAACGCGGCGGCGGCATCGTCCTTCGCGGCCTGGGCCTCGGCCCGCTGACTCTCCCCGCGCCCACCGAACCAGCGCCGCGTGCCACCACCGGCGAAGGCACCGGGCAACAGGGCCAGACCCAGCAGCGGCAGCGCCACCATGAGCCGCAGCACGCCGCGACCCGCCCCCGCGGAGGCCTCCGGGCGCTCCCCGGATACGGCACGCGTCGCACTGCCCCTCGTGTGAGTCGCCGCCACTCCCACTCCCGTGTCCGCCGTGTCCGGTTCGGTTCATTCTCCCACCGGGTAAGGACGAACACACGGGCCGATCAGTTCACCGCACGGACGGTGACTTCTCCGTTGTCGCTGCGCGCGGTCACGGCGTGCCCGCCGCCCTTCGCGGTCGGCACGTCGATCCGGACGTCGCCGTTGTCGCTCCGACCGTCCACGTCGTAGGTGGCACGGGGCAGCGCGATGTCGATGCTGCCGTTGTCGGTGACGGCCTCGACCCGCCGCGGCACGGCGCCCAGCGCGAGCCGCACGTCCCCGTTGTCGGTGCGCGCGGCGACGTCGGTGGAGCCGGAGGCGTCCTCGACGACGACATTGCCGTTGCCGCTCCCCAGATCGAGCGCGCCGGTGGCGCGGCGGACGACGACGTCACCGTTGTCGGACCGGATCTTCAGGGGGGTCGCGAAGCCCGTGGCGGTCACCTTGCCGTTGTCGTCCTCCACGTTCACGGAGACACCGCGCGGCACCTGGATGCGGTGGACGGCCCCGCAGCTGGACGCGAGCGCGTCGCACTCCAGCCGGAGGGTGAGCCGGCCGTCGGCCATCCGCCAGGTCGCGTCGGGTCCGTCGCCCATGAACACCCACCCGTCGACCTGCCGGCTGACGCGGACGTCCTGGACGTCGGCGGGCACGATCTCCAGGTCGGAGTTGTCGGAGTCGATGGTGAGGGTCGTCCCGGAGAGGGCGAAGCTCTTCGACTCCACGGGCGCCCCCTCGACATCCGCGGACCCGCACCCGGTCACCCCGAGAGCGACGACGACGGCCCCGCCCGAGGCGAGGAGCATACGGATGCGGCGGCGAGCTGCCATGACGATCGAACCCCCAGGTGAAGCGCTGACTGTCCCCTCACGATAGGGACCCCTCACACCCCCGACGATCCGGCGACCCACCGCCCCTGTGGTGGGGCTACCCCCCGCTCCCTATCGGTTTGCGGGACCCACCCGTGGGCCATGTACGCTGTTGTTTCCTTGCACGGGCGCGTAGCTCAGGGGTAGAGCGCTGCTCTTACAAAGCAGATGTCGGCGGTTCGAAACCGTCCGCGCCCACCAGCAGGTAGCACGACAAAGGCCCAGGTCACCGGTACTGAACCGGGAGCCTGGGCCTTGTTCGTTCTTCGGCCGTGGAGGCGGGGGAGGGGCGCCGTGCCAGTCACGTGCCAGAAGCGTCGCCGGACTCGCCCGGCCGGACTTTCTTGATCTGCTCGTCGACGTGGGCGGCGATGGCGTGGTCACGCCCGTTCACCAGGTGCTGATAGATCAGCGCGGCCCGCACCGACGAGTGCCCCATCCGCTGCATCAGCTCACGCGTCGTGGCGCCGCCGGTCGCGGCGAGGGTGTTCCCGGTGTGGCGCAGATCGTGGAAGTGGACGTCTTTGAGCCCGGTGGTCTTCAGGGCCCGCAGCCACAGTCGGCGGAAGTTGTTCCGGCGCAGCTGCCCACCGCGGGCTCCGGTGAAGACCAGCCCGGTCCGACCCAGCTCGGCGTAGACCGCGAGATGAGTCGCCAGACTTTCCGCCAGTGAGGCCGGGAAGGCGACGGTGCGCACACCGGCCGCGCTCTTGGGCGTCTTGATCAGAATGCCGTCGGTACGGGTCTCGGCCAGAGAACGTCGTACGGCGACGGTTCGGCGGTCGAGGTCGACGTCATGGCGCTGAAGCGCGGCAAGCTCTCCGAAGCGGAGGCCGGTGAAGGACGCCAGCAGGATGAACACGCGGAAGCGCGCCGGCACGGCGTCGGCGAGTTGGAAGACCTCGGTAACGTCGAGGAACGGCCGCTCGGCCGTCTTGGCTGCCCCGGCACCCTTGATGCGGCAGGGGTTTCGCTGGATCACCTCGTCGTCGACCGCGGTGTTCAGGATGGCGCGGAGGATCTGGTACGCCTTGGCGACAGTCGGCTCACCGACACCCGACTCCAGGAGGGCAGCGCGCCAGCGGCGGATCTGGGGCGTGGTGATCTCACTCAGGACCACGTCCGCGAAGGTCGGCAGAATGTGGAGGCGCAGCGCGCTGCTGTTGCGTTCGCGGGTGGTCGCCGCGTAGTCACGTTCCTTGAACCAGGCATCGGCGTAGACCCCGAAGAGAACCTTGTCGTCCGGGTTCTTCCATTTGCCGTCGATGATCTCCGCTTCCTTGCGGACGAGCCACCGATCGGCATCGGTCTGCGAGGCAAACGTCTCGGGCGCGGATCGCGTCAGCCCGTCCGGCCCCTGATAGCGAGCCTGGAAACGACCTGAGGGCAGCTTGCGCACCGCACCGAAGCGGCGACGCTTTGCTTTGGTGTTCGCCATCAGGCCACCGCCGCGAATCGGCGACGAGTGGTGATCGGCTGGACGGTATGGGCAGCTATGAATTCCTCCAAAGCTCGCTCAGGGATACGTACATGGCGCCCGACCTTGACGAAGACGATCCTGCGCTCGGCGATGAGCCGACGAGGAAACCTCTCGGTTGTACCCAGCAATTCGGCAGCCTGCCCCACGGTCAGCAGTCGGTCGGTCATGCGGTTGCTCCCTCCAGGGCGAGTTGGTCGCGTAGGGCTTCGCGGGCGGTCTCACGGTTGAGCTGGATGTCCCGGGCGATGGAGGCGGCGAGGGCGGCCTCACCGGGGGAGTGGCCTTGGCCGGCGTACGTCCAGGAGGTGAGGACGAGGACGGTGTCCGGCTCGATGTCGTCGAGGCCGCGGGCGGTGCGTTCCTGGGCGGCGCGGTAGTCGGCGCGGGTCTGGCGCAGCTCGCTCAGAGTGGTGGAGTACTGGCGGGACTTGGTGGAGAAGTGGCCCCGGAAGCCGAGCATGTGGGCCCAGGCGAGGAGCCGACGATCCGGGTAGAGCGGGTCGAGGTCGAAGCAGGTTTCGACGAGGCGACGGGTGTGGTCGGGGACGCCGAGGAGGACGAGAGCCTCACGGTTGCCGATGCGGCGGTCGAGGCTGCCGGTGGTCTCGGCGGCTTTGGTGGCGTACTTGGCGATGTAGGAGGCGACGGCTTGTTCGGTGATGTCGGAGCCGTCGCCGAAGGCTTTGACGGGCCGGATGTCGAGCTGGGTGCCCCAGCGCAGGCGGCGTAACGGCTGATCACCGGCGGCAGGGACGGTGATGGTCGTGTACGAGTGCGCGGCAGCGGACTGGACCGAGGCGGTGAGGAGTTCGGTGGTGGCCCAGGACGGGGGCGGGGTGTCCGGTCCGTCCGGGCCGTCGAGGCGAACCACGACGTGGAAGTGGACGGCGCCGCGCTTCTGGAACTCGGCGACCTTCCCGTAGGAGATGCGGGCGACCTCCTTCAGGGCCCGCTGGGAGAGGCCGGCAGCGGCGGCGATCTCTCGGCGCAGCCGCTTGACGAAGCGGTCCCAGAGCTGTCCGGCGTGGTTGTTGAAGAGGACGGCGGCGGCGTAGTCGTACGACTCGGGATCGAGTGGGGTGCCCAATTCGGGGGTGTCCTCGGGGTGGCGGGTGCCGCAGCGGCATGGCCGGGCGCCGGGCCGGTTGTGGACCGGGCCGAACGACGGCGCCGTAAGGGTCAGGAACACGCGGGGGTGATCGCGAACCGTGCCGGGGATGTCTCGGCGGTCGTCTCCGGCGAGGCCGGCGCGGATGAGGTGGTAGGTGTCGCCCGCGTAGGTCCAGGCGCAGGCGGGGCAGCGAGAGGCCCGTCGGTTACCGCAGGCGACCCGGAGCCGTCCGCCGGGTTCGGTGTCGGTGGAGTAGCGGTGCAGGGTCTCGCCGGTGGTCTTGTCCTGCGTCAGCGTCCAGCCCTGGAGGTGGATGGGCTGGGAGCAGCCACCGGTGCGGTGGATCTGTTCCTTCCAGCGGTCGAAGCCGGGGGACCCGGCCACCCGGAGCAGGTCGCTCAGGGTGGCCGAGTCCAGGCCCGCCGCGGTGGCGGTGTCGGTCAAGGTGGTCACTTCCCGGCGCGGGTGAGGGCGGCGGGGATGGTGTGGCCGAGGCCCCGGCAGGTGGGGCAGTTGACGCGGATGGTGTCGCGGGTGCCGTCGGCGGCCTGGAGGCCGGTGGTGATGGTGGCGGTGGCGAAGCCGTCGCAGTCGCGGCAGACACGCGGGGTGGTCTGGGGCATCATGGGCTTTCCCTTTCGGGCCTGTTGGGTCTGGGAGGGGTCAGGCGCCCGGGGTGGCGGATGTTTGGCGACAGAGGCCGTCCCGGGGGCCGCTTAGCGTGTGTGGTTGCGCCTGCCGTGGCCCTTTGCCGCGTACATCGCCGCGTCGGCGGCCGAGAGGGCGTCGGTCAGGGTCGGGGCCAGCAGCTGGTCGCGGAGGCAGCAGCCGACGGAAGCGGAGATCGGCAGAACGTGGCCGTTGTGGGTGACCGGCTGGTCCAGGGCGGACCAGAGATCGAAGAGGTTGACGGTGCCGAGGTCGGTGACGATGGCGGCGAACTCGTCTCCACCGAGCCGGGCGGCGATGCCGTGCCGTCCGCACCAGTCGGTCAGGCGGCGGGCGGTTTCGGTGAGGACCGCGTCCCCGGCGGCATGACCATGCGTGTCGTTGATGGCCTTGAAGTCGTCCAGGTCGACCAGGAGAACGAGCGCACCGGGGTGCTTGGCGATGAGGCGTTCGGCGCGAGCGGTCCATCCGGCGCGGGTGTGCAGTCCGGTCAGGGGGTCGCGGCGGGCGGTGGCCAGGCGGCGCGAGAGCAGTCCGCCGTGCAGGACCCAGCCCAGGGCCGGTAAGCCCGCAGCGGCCATGGTGTACGTGTCCACGAAGGTCACCGGCCCTTCTGCATGTCGCGGACGAGCAGCCGCAGGACGACCGCCACGACCGCGATCGAGGCGCCGGTGATGGCGACGGCGAGCAGCATCGAGACGAGGACCGTGCCGACGATCAGGACGAGTCCGGCACCACCGGCGACGAGGGTGACCAGGCCGGACGGGGTGAGGCGGACGGCCGGGACCTGGACGCGGGGCGCGGCCGGGACGGGCGCCGGGGTGTGGTCGTGGTGGCAGGCCGCCGGCTCGATGTCGGTCGGGGTGGTCGGCAGGACGAGCGGGGTGACGATGCCGGTCGGGAGCGGGTTGACCGGGATGCGGGGGCGGAGCATGGCGGTTCTCCCTACTTGTTGATCGTGTTGTCGATGAGCGGGGCGAGGACGCTGTCGGCGAGGAGGTAGCCGCCGAGGAGGATCACGGCGACGAGCCACCAGGGCGGGCGGATGAGCTTGATGCCGAGGCCGCCGACGACGATCAGGGCGAGCCAGAGCGGGACGTCCATGACGCGGTTCTCCTTCGGTTCAGCGGGCGGTGCAGCGGTGGGTGCGGGCGGCGAGCTGGGCGGCGGAGGAGCTGGAGTAGTCGGCGGACCAGCCGCAGCGGTCGGCGGTGCAGACGGCGGCGTACTTGGTGCGGCCGTGGCGGTCGCGGTGGGTGCCGATCTGCACGGGGCCGATCCGCATCACGGAGTGGAAGCGGTCACGGGCGGGCATCGTGGTCTCCTTTCAGGCGAGTTGGGCGGCGATGGCGTTGGCCATCAGGGGCGGGACGCCGAGGCGGGCACGCAGGGTGTCGGCGTCGATCGGGTAGCCGGTCCGAGCGCGGTAGTCGTCGGCGACCTTCCGGGCGTGAGCGACGAGTGCCGGCGGTACGGCCACAGGAGCGGGTTCGGGCTCCGGGACCGGTTCCGGGACGGGGGAGGGCAGGGCCGGTGCGGCGGCGATCTCCGGCTCCGGCTCTAGCTCGGTCGTGTCGTCCCGCTCGATGACCGCTTCCACGGCCGCAGGCTCCTCGGTGTCCGTGGTGGGTTCGGCAGGCTGGGCGACCGCCGGGTGCCCGGGGGAGTGGACGAGGAGGGTGCCGCCGAGGAAGGCCAGGGCGGGCCATCCGGCGACGAGGATGCGCAGCCAGTCCGGCACGTCGGTGAGGTCGAGGAGTCCGGCGGTGGCGATGTTGGCGCCGAGGGATGCGGCCAGGGCGACGGTGAACCAGGTCCAGGCCGAGCGGGCCGAGGTGCCGGCGGCCCGGAGGCTCCGGAGCCGGTGCCAGGCGGCGACGAGGAGGAGATCGACGGAGACGGGGTAAGCCCACGCCTTCCATCCGGTCTGGCCGGCCGCTTCGGCGAGGTCGTGCAGGTGAGCGAAGGACAGGGCACCGGCGATCACGGCCTGTACGAGGACGGCGTCCGGCCGGAGCGTGGGGCGCATCGCGGTACCTCCTTCCTGGATCGACGGGGTCAGGTGGTGGCTTCGCCGGTGCCGAAGCAGGTCAGGCACAGGGCGGCCTGCTGGTGGTCGGTGTCGCGGAGCTTGCGGGAGCCGACGCGTACGGTCTCGGCGGTCTCACCGGCGCCGGTGCAGTCGGGGCACTTCTTCGGCGCGGTCTTCCGGGTGGTGGTCTTACGAGCGGCCATCGGGGCGCCTCCTTTCGGTTTCAGGCATGGGAGGGGTAGGGACCTGGCGTGAGACGGTCACGCCGGCCGTGGAGCGGGGTGGGTCAGGCGATCGCGGGAGCCGTGACGGTCGAGGGCGCCGCGGCTTTGCCCAGGGGCGGTAGGACGGGCCGGAAGGCGTCCAGCGCGGGAATCTCCGGGGTGCGGTGAGCCTGGGCGTTACAGGCGTTCACGGCCCGGCGCAGGGTGAGGTGCGGGGTGCGGATGCGGACCCAGCCGCCGGAGGAGTCGCCGACGACGGCGGTGCCGGGCCGATCGGTGGGGATCTGGATGGTGGCGAGGACGGCGTCCGGGGAGATGTCCCCGAAGGCCATGTTCGCGGAGGTCTCGTCGTTGACGCGGTGAGCGGTGCGGCCGGTGAGCTGGGCGCGGAGCATGGTGATGCCCTTGCCGAGTTCGGAGCCGAAGCGTTGCCCGCAGATCTCCAGGTAGATGCCGGCGGCGCGGCCGAGCTGGGAGAGCCGGACGAGGGAGGTGATGATCCGGTCCCGGCGCTTCTCCTCGTCCTTCGTGGCGAAGAGGGCGAGTTCGGCGACCTCATCGACGAGCAGGACGATCGGTGTCGGACGCAGGTGGTCGGGGAGGTCCCAGATGTCGGCGGTGATCTCCGCATCCGGGATGTCCGCGCTCAGCCGCTGCTCGTGCCGGATGAGCTGGTAGACGTCCTCCATGTGCCCGACGAGGGCATCGAGGAGTTCGGCCGCGGTGTCAGGGTTGTCGGCCAGGGCCGTGAACCTTCGGGCGAGCGGGGCGAGTTCCACGCCCTGCTTGCAGTCGATGCCGACCAGGGCCACATCGAGCGCGGCGAGGCCGGCGACGAGGTTGCGCTGATAGACGGACTTGCCGGACTGAGTGGCGCCGACGTTCAGCGCGTGCGGGATCTGACGGTAGTCGCGGTAGTAGACCTCTCCGTCCTCCCGCAGGGCGACCGGTACCCGCATCACCCCACCACCGGGCAGGGTGGGCATCTGCACTCGCTTGAGCACGTCGTAGCCGGTCATCCGCAGTTCCACCACACCTGAGCGGATCTCCCGGGTGGTGACGTTCCGCATGACGAACGAGTGCCGCAGCCGGTCCGAGGCGGCGGAGAAGTCGAAGGCGTCCTGTCCCGGGCGGAGCTTCACCCGAAGCACCAGGCCCGTCCGCGTCGGCCGCAGTCGGAGAATCCGAGGGGCCCGGGAGTCCGGGACGGGCCGGCCGGTGAGCTGGGCCAGGGCGAGGCGCCAGCGCGAAGGCGGGACGGTCAGCCCGCACGCGTCCATGACGGACGAGTACCGGACCAGGACCCGCACGATCGCGAGGCCGATGCCGAAGCTCATCCAGTACCAGGCCGGACGCTGCCACCGCAGCAACAGCGCGACCGTGGCGACCAGCGCGAGGGTGATCGTTAACGCGGTCATGGTCAGGCCGCCTGGGCGGCGGTGAGGGAGGTGACGGCGACGGCGCGGAAGCTGATGCCGTGGCGCTTCTGGCCGTTGAACTCGTTCTCCCAGGGCCGGGCGACGACGCCGGTCAGGGCGACCGGGGTGCCCATGGCCAGCTCGCCAGAGATGCCGGTCTCGGGGACGGTCAGGTTCAGGATCTCGGCGTTGCCGTCCATGACGAACATGACGTCGATCGTCATCAGCGTCGCGCCGGTCTCGCGGTCGGTGGCTACCTCACCAGTCTGCCGGTTCGCGATCTTCGGGGCCGGAGGCTGGGCCACCATCACCATGGCCGTGGTCGTGTCGACGGGGATCTGACGCATCGTCTTATCTCCTGATTTTGGAGCCTGCTTGAGCCCGCTCGTTCGGCGGCGAGACAAGAAAACCGCGACAGGCCATGGACGCATCACGACCCGTATGGACGTTTGGGGACGTCTGAGCTATCGTCAAAACGTCCCTAGCGTCCCTCAGTTGGGTGGTGTCGTGATGGCGAACGAGCGTCTGCGGGCGACGATTTCAGCGAAGGGGGAGACGATCCATTCGCTGGCCCAGCACGTAGGGGTAGACCCGAAGAGCGTCGAGCGTTGGATCACGACGGATCGAACTCCGCACCGAGGGCACCGCTGGAAGGCATCGAGCTTCCTGGGGGTCGATGAGGTCTACCTCTGGCCTTCGGTCTCCAAGCAGGCAGAGACAGCAAGTACCTCGGAACTGGTCACCTACTACCCCCACCGGGGTGCGGTGCCGGCTGCACTTTGGTCGTCACTCATCGAACGGGCCACCAGCCACGTCGAAATCCTGGTGTATGCAGGTCTGTTTCTCTTCGACAGTCACCCCGACCTGCCGGACCAGCTATCGGACAAGGCCAAGGCAGGAGCACAGGTTCGGATCCTCCTCGGCGACCCGGACTCTGAGATGGTCCGCCAGCGAGGCGAGGAGGAGGGCATTGGGAGTGACCTTGCAGCTCGCGCTCGCATCACCCGCCGATACCTCGAACCGGCAACGAAGACGCCGGGCGTCGAGGTCCGTCTGCACGACACGATCCTCTACAACTCGATCTACCGATTCGATGACGACGTCCTGGTCAACCCCCACGTTCTCGGGGCGCCGGCCGGACAGAACCCGGTCTTGCACTTCCGCTACATCCCCGGAGCCCGGACGTTCCGTCACTACATGAAGAGCTTTGACTACGCGTGGGAGCTTGGCACCCCGTCGTAGCAGGGATCGGCCATGGTCATGCGACGCTGGAGGTATGGCCCGCATCGATCACTTCAACGACCCGAATGCCCCGAAGGCGAACAGCATCGTCCCGTCTGTCACAATCGCCGCTCGCAACGAGGCAGGAGCGGTACTGCTGATCCACAAGACGGACAACGACCTGTGGGCTCTGCCCGGCGGGGGCGTGGACGTGGGCGAGTCGGTTGCCGCAGCAGCCGTACGAGAGACGAAGGAAGAGACGGGGCTCGACGTCGAGGTGACTGGGTTGGTAGGGATCTACACCAACCCGGCACACGTCATCGCGTACGACGATGGCGAGGTACGTCAGCAGTTCTCGATCTGCTTCACCGCGAAGATCACCGGTGGCGATTTGCGTACCAGCAGTGAGAGCAAGGAAGTCGCTTTCGTCAGCCCGGAACGGCTTGACGAACTGAACATCCACCCGTCGATGAGGCTGCGGATCGACCGCGCTCTGTCCGATGAGACCGAGCCTTACATCGGTTGACCGCCCAATCGAGCGAGGGTCCGTCCGACGGCGGCGCCCAGGTAGGGCCGAGCGTTGCTGATCGCGGTGTGGACCTCGGAGCCAGGTGCGTAGCGGACGAGGATCTCGTCAATGCGTCGTTCGAAGTCGAAGCTTTGACCGGCCGGACCCGTGGTCATGTCGGCGAAGATCAACGCGTCGAGAACCGGGGAGTCTTCCCGGTCGTACACAGCCAGTTCTGCCGAGAGTCCGCGCTGCTCGGCTTCGTACACGGCGCCTGAGTGATGGGCCACGAGCCGCACGAGGCGGTCGGGAGCACCGAGCGAGGCAAGGTGTCGGGCACCGTCCAGCGGGTGGAAACCCGTATCGCGCAGCTCGGGCGCGTACCCGATGTCGTGGAGCCAGGCTGCGGCGATGAGCAGATCGCGCTCATCCTCGGGGAGGGCCTTCGACGCCTCCACAGCCCGAGCAGCAACCGCTTGGGTGTGCAGCCAGCGATTCCCGAGCGGCGGCAACAAGGACTCAGCCAGCTCAGCCGCTCCATGAGGCGTATCCAGTGCAGAAGGCATGAACGGCACCGTAGCTCAACGAACGGAAGCCTCAACAGGCCAACCACTGGCCACAGGACGAGTGCGGTGAGAGTTTCTCTACTTCATCAAGGCACCCACCGCGCATAGCGCGGTGCGCGCGGCCCGTCGCCCGGGCCTGCGCTCCTGTCTACGCCCCGCTCCAGCCCGGGCGCCGGCCGCACGCCTGACAGCTTGGGTTGATGGGTAGCGAACCCACGTGGCCGAGGCAGTACGCGAGTGCGACTCAAAGCGATGCCTCCGGCGGGGGCGCTCAGACTCCGGGATGGGAGAGGGCCGTGCGCGGGTGTCGGCCGGTGGTGTGTAGCGGTGGGGGACTCCCATCCCGTCTGCCGTCGACCCAGGCAGAGCCGAGCAGACACGGCACCGGGCGTCCAGGTCGTTCGTACAGTGGCGCGCTCCACCTGGACGCCCGGCACCGCGCCTGCTCCACGGAGTGTGGGTCGACGGCAGACGGGACGGGAGTCAGAGGTGGGGGTGGCACACGAGCACTGCGTAACTTCAACTTCCAGCAGAGACTGAAAGGTAGTCCATATCCAGCTGCTCAGTACGCCGCATGTCTTCCATGCTGAAGAGCTCGGTAGTAGTCACCTGCGCAGAAATCGATTTGATGGCCCCGGTGGGCTCACAAAGCGACACCCATGCGTGTACCAGAGCCATCCACGCCTCAGCCCCCTCCGCCCCTGATGAGTTCGCAACATTCCTGGCCGCTTCGACGATGGAAACCGAAGGCAGATTGGGATCACCTTCGGGCCATGCCTCCACTTCAGGCAGCACATCAGGCTCCAGGATGAAGTGGAGAACTACCTCGATGGATTCGGCGCCCCAATTCGGCAACGCTTGCGCGCGGATCTGATGAATCTTCCGCAGGGCAGAGCCTTCATCGCTCTCCTTTGCATGCTTAGACACGATCTTGGATCGAAATCGAACCAACGAGTCATGGAGGTCATCCGGGAATGCGAACCTACCAAAGCGACGCGCCACTACTGCCGCGAAGTTTCGGATCTGCTCATCTGTCTCGACTCCATGAATCGGCTCCTGCCCGACCAGAATGCTCTTCTCGACAGTGAATGTCCGGGTCAAGTCTGCGGCCTGGTCTTCGCCGAGCTGTGGTAGCCAGACGAACTGAGTGGACTCATACTTCTGGATCTGGCGAATCTGGCCGGCAGGGATAGTCCTGACAGGGCAGAGCTGGACGAACGGCTGGGCTGAAACGTGTCGAACCACGTCACACGTCTGCGAGACAATCGCGTACCCCCCGGGCTCCGTGGAGTCCAAGATCGCCAGCTCGGGAGGCTGCCCATCGACGCTCGCTAGCGGAACACCTTCAATCCCACGCAAAGACTCAGCGGCAGCGGTCAGGGGGCGGCTCAAATCAACGAGTCGCACGGCAGAGACGTTTTTCATTACGTCACCTTGACGCCATTGGGTCGAAACATCACTTACCTGCTCACGGATGCGCGCCCATTGATCGTCAGCCGCTTCCTGGCTCCCCATTCACGCTCCGGTCGGCAGCCTTGCCAAGACGACGGCCGCCTCGAACGACTTCCGTGCCCGACAAGGGAGTTGGTTCAGTTGCTGCCAACAGCGTAGCCGCTGGGAGCTCCCCGCGAAGCGGCTTCCCGCGGTACTTCAGCTGATAATCGACCATCAGCTGGTAAGGCGAACGCTCCCCCGGGGCAGCCGCGAGAAGGTACCGCTTGGTAGCTTCCGCGTCTCCCTGATCGTGTCCTCGCACCACGGCAAGTTGGCGCCCGAGCAGGGCAGCGTGATGGTCCGTCATGCGCCCACCCGCAGCCCACATGTGAACTGCACGTCGACTGACACCAAAGATCCGAGCCACCTGCTGCCAACTGAGGCCTGACCGCTCTCGGAGCAGGCGGACCTCTGCTGCCGTGCCGATTTGCCCCTCTAGGACAGGGCGCGGGGCCACCGCCGTTCCGTCACCCGTCTGAAAACTGACGTAGGGGATCTCTTCCTGGCGCGGCGGGTTCGCATATGCTGTGCTGGCTGTTCCTGTGAGTCCCCAGAAGCTAAGCACGGCGGCCGATATCATGCGAACAGGCCTAGAGATGTCGCCATTGATGCGCGACCCTGTTGCCTCAGTTCGGGAACCAAATGAACGAGTAAGGGTAGTCACCTGAAACTCCTTATGAGTAGTGTTCCAGGAAGTCTTCAGTCACGAGCGCCCTAAACGCTCGATAAGCGGCATCAGCTAGGTCTCGAACGCGTACCGAGACATCCTCAGGTGAGTAATCCTCGGATTTGTCGGTGAATGCATCTAGGTCTAGGGCGCAGCTGAGCTCGTCTAGAACGGGAATCGTAGGCTCAACCATCCCGCCCGGTGGAATCCAAGCGCTTCGAACGAGCATCTTTTCTGATTCCTCAATGAAAAGTGCTTCGTTTACCGATTGGATCAGCGTGGCCTTTTCTGTTGATCTAGAAAGAGTCCACCCCGCTACGAGGTGAGGGCTGAGGAACCTGCCGATGTCCTGGAGTGGGCTTCCGGTGATTTGGTTGATGTATCGGATGCCAATCCGGTCGCAAAGCACCGGCTCGCCTACCACAGCAAGAGCTTCAAGGACTTCTTTCAGGCGGGTGCAGAAATCGTCCCTAGATGTGTACTTCGAGGTCTCAAGGGAAACGAACCCGTCGGAAAATGAGACTTGCCATACGCTCTCCCTATCGTGCAGCTGCCAAACGCCTGCTTGCCCCTCCTGCTGCATCACGCCGCTGGGAGTGATGAGGAAGTTCACACCGGTCTTCTGGCGGACGATTGGATAGGTCTTGCGAAGCAAACTGCTGAGACGGTGCTGACCGTCACCGAGTGCAATCTCTGGTACCGAAGGGAAGCGGACCTGGGTCAGCACACGCGTCAGCGGAGCCCGGCTCAAGGGCACCTCGATCGCGGGCATGTCTCCGAACAGTCCGTCTCCCATGCTTCACACCCTACTTCACACCTACCCACGATGCACCCGCCTTGCTGGACAAGAGCGGGCAGTCACCCTGATGGCGGCAGGAACAGGGGACCTGAGCTCGCCCGAGCGGGCACGGCAGCCCCTGGAAGCTCCATCGCAGCCCCAGTCTCAGTGGATGCTGTGGCTTGCAAGACAGGAGGGTGCAGGTGCGACCGTCTCTTGGGTTGGGCCTCATCATCGTGCGGGTGGCGTTGGCCTTGAAAGGTGCAGCGGGCGGAAAGCCCGACCTCTGCGCCATGGAACACCCGTGGACACACGGGGCCCGGCGAGCCTTCAGTAACCCGGTGACCTGTAGGACCAATCAAGGTGTACCCGCCCTGCTGAGTCGCGTGCGATCGGCGTCATCATGGTCGGCATGAACCCTGAAGTCAGCAGCGCGCCGACGGAGAGCGCCCAGGGCACGGCCGTGGTGGACGGTGCCGGACTGGTCTTCACGTGGGATGCGGACGCGCGCATCGAGGTACGCGACCTCGGAGGCGAGGTTGTGATCGAGGCGAATGCGACCGGTCTCCGGACGCTGGCTGGGCATCTGCTGGTGCTGGCCGGGGATGGTGTCCCCGATGGGGCCCATCTGCACCTCGAAGAAAGCAACGGGCTGGAGAAGGGGTCCATCAGCCTGGTGCTGGAGCGCAGCGACGAGGAGTAGCAGCGTCGGTGCACGGTCGCGGGCGGCGATGGCTGGGCTGCCTGTGGACCGTGCGAGGGAGCTCAGGGGTGACCGATGGCGACCAGGGGTGACACGTCGCCTACCAGGGTGACCCGGGGGCGCGCAGGTCAGAGGCCCTCGCCTACTGGTTCGCGCCCGGTGGGAGTCGGGCGAGATGGAGTGTGTTCCTCACCGCGGCGGTAGGTGAAGTGGCTCGTGGTGGTGCCAGATGAGGTAGCGGTCCTCGCGGCGCAGTTCGGCGGAGCCCCACTCGATGCGCATGACGCCCTGAGTCATGGAACAGGCGTAGGCGACGAGTACGAGCTTGACGTCCTCTGACAGCAGGGCGAGGTCGGGATGGGGCTCTTGCTCGTCCAACTCGTCGAGGCCCAGGTCGAAGGCTTGTTGCATGGGCTCGGGGCCGTGCCGGCGTATCAAGTTGGCTCGGAAGCCCGTGGCGCGTCGCAGTCGTGCCGCGGTGACGGGGACGTCTTTCTTCGCGTAGCGAAGCGGATAGATCACATGGTCGCCAAGGATCATGAGCGTTCGCCCCTGTAAGCGCACGGGCGTGGCCGCGGGGAGTGAGGCGAGGCCCACTTCTAATTCCTCGTACTGCGCGGCGTACAGGCCGTGTCCGTATGCCTCCAGGGTCTGGGTCTGCACTCCCTCGTGGCCGCTACGGGCTCGGGCATGGGCTCGAACCAGGCTGGCGGGGATTAGGTCGACCAAGGGTCCTGCGGCGTCGCCGAAGGTCTTCTCGGCCCACCCTGTCACGGTTGCCATGGCCTACCGCCCTTCCCCCTTGTGGCACCTGAGTGCCGAGCAGCATTCAACGAAACCGTGCAGGCTGGGTGCGAACAGCGCAAGGGGGCATACGGCGCATGACGAGGCGCACGGTGCCCAGCATCGGTTGCGCCGGGTGGCAGGTGACCGCCAGTGATGGGCCGTACCCTGCCGCCATGCGCAGAGGAGCGATCACACAGGAATCGGTGCTCAAGACCATCGCGGAGTACGACGAGTTGGGACAGGCTGCGTTCCTGGCGAAGTACGGCTTCGGCGAGGCTCGCTCGTACGTTGTGGTGCACGAGGGGCGGGAGTACGACTCCAAAGCCGTAGCCGGCGTGGCACACCAGTGGGATCAGGGGCGGGCCCTCAGACCTGATGAGTTCAGCGGAGGCAAGGAGCACGCCGCGGCGTGGCTGAAGCGCGCAGGCTTCCAAGTCAAGGCTGTCAAGAATCCTGACTGGGCCCGGGACGAGATCATCCTTGCCTGTCAGCTCGTGATGGAGAACGGCTGGAAAGGGCTGGATGCTCAGGACGCCAGGGTGGTCGAGTTGTCAGGCCTGCTCCAGCTGCTTCCCATCCACGCCGAGGCGGAGCGCAACGAGAAGTTCCGCAACCCGAACGGAGTGGCGCGCAAGACGTTCGATATCGCTACGCGACATCCGGAGTATCAGGGCAAGCCCACCAACGGCGGCTCTCTCGACGTCGCCGTGCTGATGGAGTTCCTTGCCCGGCCCGACGAGATGGCCGAGGTCGCTCGGCTCATTCGGCAAGGCATCGTGGCCGGCGAGCTGCAGAGCCTTGCGCCCACTGAGGATGAGGAGTTCGACGACTACAGCGCTCCTGAGGGACGGCTCCTCATGCGTCGGCACCAGGCTCGCGAGCGGAACAAGAGCCTGCGGAAGAAGAAGATCGCTACTGTGATTCAGCGCGGTGGGCGGCTGGCGTGTGAGGCGTGTGGGTTCGACTTCGAGGAGGTCTACGGCGACCGCGGTGCTGGGTACATCGAGTGCCATCATGTCGTGCCATTGCACGAAGCGGGCGAGGGGCGGACCAAGCTCAGCGATCTCGCCCTCATATGCGCCAACTGTCACCGTATGATTCACCGGCGGGCGCCTTGGTCGACCCCTGAGGAGCTGCGGGCCTCCATCGAGCGAAAGCATGCAGCTGACAGACGTGCCGCGGGAGCCGTTGCATGGCCACGCAGGACGGCTGACGAGCAGATGTCGAACCCGTGATCTGACATCAACATCGATGCACAGAGGCAGTTCCGGAGGGCTGTGAGCGACAGCCATCATCGGGGCTGGCAGGGTGTTCAGCCGCCATCGGACGAACTTACAAGGCTGCTATCGGCACCCGGGCCCGTGCCAGTTCCGTGCCAGATTGAGCAGTCAGCCACGGTCAATTGGGGTCCGCGGCGGTGCAAGCGAGCGTGGGGCGCGCAGCACCGTTGTGCGTCCATTGACCAGCCAAGACCCCTGTGTGATCGGCGCCAGGCTTACAAAGCAGATGTCGGCGGTTCGAAACCGTCCGCGCCCACCAGCACAAAGGCCCCCAGCCGATCTTGGCTGGGGGCCTTTGACATCCACATCTGACATCAACGGGGATGGTCGGTCACGACCGGGGCTGCCTCCTGAGTAGCCGGTCCATCTGGCTCCCCCGCGTCCGCAGCCATGATGGCCGCCAGCTGATCACACAGTCATGACCGCGCAGCCGACGTGGCGGATGACCAGTGAGCAAGCGAAACCCCTGGTCGAGCGTCTCTGGGACCCTGATACGCCCGAGGAGGAGTCCTCCGCGATCTTGGTCAGCCTTGAACAAGGCCTGGTCTGCCCGCCCATCCTCAACTTTGCGTACTGGGACTTCGACCCCGAGCTGACAGCCGAGAAAGTGGTCGACAGGGCCCTGAACTGCAAGCCGATCGCTCTCTGAGGGCAGCGCGGTAAGACTTTCTCTATTTCATCAAGGCACCCGCCGCGCACGGCGCGGCGCGCGCGGCCCGTCGCCCGGGCCGCCGCTCCCGCGCAGGCGCGCGCGGCCCGTCGCCCGGGCCGCCGCTCCCGCGCAGGCGCGCGCTGAAGGCGGCGTGAGAAGACCCCTGCACAGCCACGGACGCCTCCTCGGCGGTGTCTGGGAGAGCCGGACCGATGCCAAAGTGCCGGCGTCCGGGGAGATCGCTGCACGGCTCGGGATCGCCAACGGTGACTTGTGCGTCCGAACTGTTTACGAGTTCTGGCCGACGGTCGACCCGTGCACTTGTCGACGAGCTGGGAGCCGTACGACCTCACTGGCGGATCCCTCGTCGTCCTCCCTGAGGGCGGGCCTCACGCCGGGGTCGGCGTCGTGAACCGGATGGCCGACATCGGCGTCATGGTCAGCCACGTCGTTCAGCGCCCCGAGCGCGACAGGCCACTGCCGAGGACGTCTCACTCCTCGGCCTTCAGAAGGCCGCGCTTGTCACGCACATCCGGCGACCTGCTACAGCGGCCAGGGGCGGCCGGTGGAGGCGGCGGACATCGTCGTGCCCGCCGCACTGTGCGAGATCGTCCACGAGATTCCCATCAATCGCTAGGTCACCTCACGCCGGCAGGTCCGGCCAGCCGTCCTTGTTGGAGTAGCTCTCGAAGGAGTACCGGGTGAGGCGGTTCCACTCCCTGCCAGTGGCCAGCTCGTACGCCTTGTCCGGCACGTAGAGCAACCACTCGCCGTCGCACTCGCTGGAGGTGTACGGGGCGAACCTGTCGACGTCGAAGAAGACGCTCTCCCACACGGCCTGCCCTGCGGCCACCACAGCGCAACGTGTGTAGAGGAACACGTCGGAGGACTGCGGGAAGGGCCTGCCGTCCCGGGCCGTCAAGTCGACCACCGGCAGGGTGCCGAACTTCTCCTGGTCTAGACGGTAGAGAGCCTCGGCGTGGCGCTCCGCGAAGCCGATGATGTCGGGAACGGATCGGCGGCTCAGCACCTCGGCGAGGCGCTGGCAGCTCTCTTGCGTGGCTTCGCCGTCCAGGGTGGCGATCAGCGCCCAGAAGTCGGCCCATGTCATGGTCACGGGCGCAGGATGTCAGGGCGGTCTGACATCCACGGTTGACATCGATATCCGCCCGCTGGTCCGACCTGGCGGCATCGCCTGCAGCAAGTGGCTGAGCTAGGTGACGGTTGCCGACTAGAGTCGTCTCGCTACTGCTGGTTGTGGGGCCAGAACTCGGTGAATGCGCCGGGGTTCTGGGGGGAGGGGCCTGTAACGCATGAGTCGTCGCTCTAATGGATTGGTCGGCATTTGGGCCGAGGCTCAGCGCCAGCAGCAACGCCAAGTCGAGGCACAAGCCAGGCAACAGCGGGAACACGAGCGGCAGCAACGCGCTCATGAGCGGGCCCTGGCGCGCAGTCATCGTGAACAGCAAGCGGCCTATCGGCAGCAGCGAGACGCTGAGGCCAGGCGGCGAACCGAGGAGCTGGAAGCTCGAGTCGAGTCGCTACAGGGTCTGCTGGCCTTTGGGTGTCGTGCTCCAGCGTTCACCACCGCCGCTCTCACACGTCCCGAGGAGATTGCGGGGTTCTCCCCGGGGCAACTCGCCTACCCCGTACGGATGCCAGATCCGAACCAGTACCAGGCTCAGAGTGGTTGGACGGCCAACCGCCGGGCTCAGGCTCAAGCGGAGGCCCGGACCAGGTTCGAACGCGACTGGCAGGCCGCACAGGCTGCGGAGACACAGCGTCAACAACAGCTAGCGGCCTATCAACAGCAATACGACCAGTGGGCCACTGCGCAGCTGACAGAGATCCGTCGACACAACGCTGGCATCGATGAGATGGCAGCGGCACTCCGCAGTGGTGATCCCGATGCCGCAGTGGACTACTTCTCTGCTGCCCTCTACTCGTCTGCCGCGTGGCCGGAAGGATTGCCTCGTCAGATTACTGCTGCGTACGACTCGGCTGCACGTCAGCTCGTACTGAACTGGGAACTGCCCAAATACGACGTTGTTCCCGAAGCGAAGTCGGTCCGCTACATGCCTTCTGCGGACCAGGACAAGGAGACTGCTCGCCCCGCTGCCCAGCGTCGAGCGCTCTATCGGGACGTGCTCGCCCAGTGCCTACTCCTCGTTCTGCACGACCTGTTCGCAGCCGATGAGTTTGGTGCTCTGGAATCGGTTGCCCTGAACGGCTTCGTAGACGATCACGACCCGGCGACGGGCAGACAAGCACAGCTCTTCCTGGCCACGGTTATGGCAGCGCGTTCAACATTCGCAGGGCTCCACTTGGAGCAGGTGAACGCTGCTGATTGCCTGGTGGACGGTCTCCGAGGGCAACTGTCCGCCCGCCCCGATCAGCGAGCAACAGTACGACCCAGCCGGGTGCCCGAGGATGTCGGCAACGCTGTCGTCACTCACGGCGGAGACGAAGAACCGGATCTGTACGAAATGGATCCGCTCGAATTCGAGTCGCTGGTCGCCGACCTGTTCCGCGCCATGGGCATGCAGGCCGTGACGACTCAGCGATCAAACGACGGCGGTGTAGACGTCGACGCTCTGGACCCGACTCCGATCCGGGGCGGCAAGATCGTCGTGCAGGTGAAGCGCTACAGAAGCACCGTGCCACCCACCGCAGTGAGGGACTTGTACGGCACAGTTCAAGACGCGGGGGCGAACAAGGGCGTGCTAGTCACGACTTCCGGGTTCGGCCCCGGTTCGCACACTTTCGCCAACGGTAAGCCCCTGGAACTGGTGTCTGGCAGCGAATTGGTCGATCTGCTGCATCGACACGGGCTGCGCGGACGGCTGGGCAACCGCGGAAGCTCGGTTCCTGCCCAGCGAACGGAGTCGACTCCTGCGGCAGATTCGGACCACAACATCCTGGGAATGTCCTGGTCTGGCAGCGTCGCGCTGGACGTGTGCGCACTTGTCTGCAGTGGCAACCGGGCTCTGGACGATGATCATTTCGTCTTCTACAACAACCCTCAGACACCATACGGCGAGGTGCGCTCGTTTCCTGCTGCTGTACCGGACAAGGCTGCGATCCGGGTGTCCTTCGATGCCCTGCCCGAAAGGTCGGACCGACTCGTCCTCGTAGCTGCGATCGACCCCGCTGTGAACCCCGACGCGGATCTCTCCGGCTTCACCGAGGCGTGCATCCGACTGCTGGCCCCGTCGGGGGCCGAGCTCGGCCGGCTAGAGGTATCCGACGGCCGTGTCAACGAGACGGCCTTGGTGCTCGGTTCCTTCCGGCGTCGATCGACGGGGGACTGGGACTTCGTCATGGGAGGCAAGGGGTACAGGGGTGGTCTAGAGGAGCTGATCCGGGAGTACGGAATCAACGCCCAGTAGCCGCTCACTCTCGTGGTCACTGCCCTCCTTAGCATGTGCTTGGAGCCAAGCTAGCCATTCGCGTCGACCGACTGGCCAGGCGTGTCGCCGAGGGGCTTCAGTGACCCCTGTGGCGCTCATGACAGCATCCTCATCGACCGCTCGCGAAGAGCACAGGGACTCCGCGGTGGCGCAGCGTCGGCCCCGTGCAGTTCTCGGAGCACACAATGACAAGGGGCAGCATGGGCGAGACCTCAACGCATCAAGACTTCAGGGTCGGCGACGTTCTCCGGGTGACCTGCCCACCAGCCCAAGGCCGAGTGACTGCCGTGTCCCGCTTCCACGCTTCGGTCGAGTGGCCGTGGGCCGAGATCGATCCGCAGTCTCGGTTCAGGTGGAACGGCCAGAGGGCCTTCGGGATATCGCCGGACTCCCGAGACTGGACCATGAGCCTATTCAAAACCGACCCTGAGCCATGGAACCTGCAGGTTGGTGACACCTGCCTCGTAGGCATACCTGAGACGCTGGTGCGGATCACCGATATCGGTCGCTACGACCCGCCTCAGGATGTGGGCTGGCTTCCCCGCCCTCACACGATGCTCGGCGTAGTGCCTGTCGACTACCCCGCCGAGGCTCTTTCCGAGGACGACGGAGACACGATCGACCTCGACTCAGCGGCACCGGTGTCGATCGAGCTGGTGTCTCGAAGCTGATCCGAGCGTGACCTTCGCGTGCCCGATCACGCGGGATTTTACGGGGAATCACGGAGCAGATCACCCAGAAGACGCGACCGGCCCCTGACCATCGCTCCTGGTCAGAGGTCGGTCACCTGCGGTGGGTGTGGGATTTGAACCCACGGTGACTCGTGCCACGACGGTTTTCAAGACCTCTGCCCGACTCCTGTGACTCAGTGTGAAAGCGTCTGGCGGGTGGTTTCAGTCGGATGCCGGGAGACAATAGACGGCCTCATCGCGCCGGATGGGTCGTTGGCGCTGGTCATGGATCGCAGGGAATCTCAGCCAACCATTCCGGGGTGTAGCACTCGGCGAACGACCACTTCTGGTCCGAGTAGTGATCGTCTGTGCTGTCGGTGTACACCTCAAGCCTTCCTTGCGGCGTCAAGCGGTAGTACTCGCGAACCGGGTCACCCTCCACGGTGGGATAGGTCACCTTCAATTCCGCGCCCTCGCCGTTCTTGAGGGCTCGCTGGAGGCAGTCAATCTCCCGCGCCGCCTGTTTCTGCATCTCCTCACCTTGATCCAGGCTCACCTCGCCACAACTTGAGAACTCGGCTCTGGACTCCCAGCGTTCCTCGACTGGATCGTTCAGCATGCCGCAACCGGTGGCCAGCAAGGACATCAGCGCTACCGCGACGAGCCGCGCGCGGATCGAAACAGCCGCCATGCGGCGACGACGGGTCCTGCCTTGAGCGATCACGCCGCCCCCTTCCTGGCCGTCAGACGCGGCTTCGATCGAACCGGTTCCGTGCGCATGCGTGCAAGATCCGTGCCAGATCGAGCGGTCAGCCACGGTCGATCAAGGGGGAGTGACGGCGCAGAGGTCGTTGGCAGGCCCCGCTCCCCTATGTGGTGAACTGCAAGGGTTGTCCCGCGAGCGATGCCAGGCTTACACAGCAGATGTCGGCGGTTCGAAACAGCTCGCCGCGGGACACCCTTAGGGCATGCTCCTCCGGCTCGTCGGCCGGGGCCCCTGCGGTTTCGGCCTATATCGCCCAGGCTTCGAAGAGGCCTGACTCCCTCCCAAGGAAGAGCGCCGCCGAAGTCGGAATCAGCAAGCAGATGCCGATGCCGCCAAGCACATATGGTGCCGCTTTCGTCACCTTCGGGAAGCGGCCGGCGGATCGACGCTTGCGCGCAATGGCAAAGCGCCGGATCAACAGGGCGGTACTCAGCAAGAGCAGGAAGGCGCCGACGATCTGCAACGCCATCAGGACGCATGCAATAAGGAAAAGGAGCAGGTACGAGAGCAGCACCCCCACGGCTACCCTCACTTACTCCGATTTCGGCGTTGACAGAATCCGGTCGGCGTTCATTGCCGACGGCTGCAACCACGTGCAAGGCGGACAATAGGATCATGGTCTGGATCGCGTCAACCCGTGGAGCTGAACGTGGTGGCCGATGCGTGCCCGAGCGGTTGGTGAGTACAGGAGTCCACAGCGGCGCCCCGGCCTCCAGGCTGCTCGCTCTCCGGTGGCAGCGCAGACTGGGGCGCCATCCGCTTGATCACGTGCCCCGTGCGTGCCCGATCGCGCGAGGGCGCGGTGGCTTGCGGGGCGGGTCCGTCAGCCCGGACTCCCGGTAAGCGGCGCAGTGGCGGCGCGGTGTTGGTCGCCCGCCCGGGTTCCGCAGCCGCGCCTTGTTCGTGGTGGGGCCTGGGCTCGTCGCTCTGGGCCGCACCGTCAGGGTCTGCGCCGATCGACTTCCTGTCCGTGACTTGGCCGGCTACGACCGGAACACGAAGCGCCATTGCTGGTTCAGACCGAGATCGCCGTTGCTGCCGGCCGGATATGCCTGGACCACCGGAGCGCCGTGCTGCTGACTGGCATGGGCCACGTCCATCGCCATCCCGGTGTGGTCCACGACGATCCCGACGCTGTTCCCTACCTGGGGTACCAGACCGAGGGAGCCGTTCACGAGCGGAGCCCTCCCCGGCGGCTGTACGAACCACCACACCTGGTTGCTTCCGCCGTTGCAGGTTGCCTGGACCACCCGAGCGGCGTGCTGCCTGCTGCCATGCGCGACATCCAGGCACATGCCGGAATGCCGGGCCTGGATCCTGAACTTCTGGCCATCGCTGTAGGGCACCAGGCGCCACTGCTGGTTGTGACCGCCCCCGCACGTGGCCTGCACGATGGGGGCGCCATGCGTGTAGCTGTAGTTCGCGACGTCCAGGCACATGCCGGAGTGTTTGGCCTTGATCTGGTAGTAGCCGCTCCCGACCGGGGCCGTGGGTGCGGCGACGGCAGGACCTTCGAAGGCCGACAAGACGCCCACGGCCGCAAAGCCGGCACACAACGCAGCTCGCGACGCCCTTCGCAGGGTGTGAATCATGGCTCCACCTTCAAGCGGGCAGGCCGCCGAACCAGCGCTCTGGGGCAGGAATACGGCGGACACCGCGCGAGAGTGAGAGGGGAAATCCGGGTCGGAGACTCACGACCACCGGTACTGACCAGGCTAGGCCTCCACGAGCCCCGTCGCGACTCGGAGGCGTACTCCGCACAGCTGTCCGGACACACCCCGAGCTCCCGAGAGACGGCGTCAGTGCGGCGGTTGAGGCAGTTCGCCGCGGTGGCTGGGTGTACCCGGGACCCACATCCCTGACGGCCTGTGACCCCCGGGTCGACCTGCCGTCGCCAGAGACCTCGCACAGCAGGCGATGAGCATCATGTCGGGCGCCACGCATGAGACAGGAAGCCGCTACGGAGGTCGAGGGCTCCGGCACCACCGTCTCAGTTCCGTCTCGCTGAGCGACGGTCAGGCCCGTTCGGGAGAGCCCGGAAGCGAGAAGCCGTCCGGCGATCAACCGCACGCGAACGAGCCCGGACAGGGCACGCGCGCGGCACCGCCGACCTGCGCGGCGGACGGTGGGGGACATGCCGCTGGTGGCGTAATGGGGGGTTGGGGCCGTCTGGCGGGATGACGCTGTGTTGCGTCGGATGGCGGGGGCAGCCCGGGGTGCACACGTCGCGCGAGTGGTCCCTGAGCGGATCCACCGAAAAGGAGCCGGACATGGTCGAGGGTTCTGCAGGGCTGGCCGGACTGCTTGCCGCGGCGGAGGCAAGGATGCCTGTCGAGTCGGCCGAGGCGGTCGCCTTCGAGTTGACGAGGACCCTGGATGCCCGATCCGTGTCCTTCCTGATCACCGACTTCACGGGTAACGCCGTCGTATGTCTGACCAACACCCGAGCCGCCGAGGAACGGGAGCACATCAAGCTGCCCGGCACCGTCTACGAACAGGTACTGCGCGACCAACGGGTGTCCGTCCGCCCAGCCCCGGATGCCGACGGGCAGGTCCGGATCGTGGCCCCGGTGACCAACCGCGGGGATGCCGTCGGGCTGCTCGAGGTCTTCCTCCCGGAAGCCCCCGAACCCGCAACCGTGCAGACGATCGCCGAGGCGGCCCATGCCCTGGCCTACATCCTCATCGCCAACCGCCGCTTCACCGACCTTTACCAGTGGGGTCGCCGCACCCTCCCGGTGAACCTGGCGGCCGAGATCCAGAACACTCTCCTGCCCGACAGCCTCACCTGCGAAGCACCGCAGTTCACGATCTCCGGGGAGCTGATCCCGAGCGAGACGATCGCCGGCGATACCTTCGACCACTCCCTCGACCGACACACCCTTCATGTGTCCATCACCGACGCCATGGGGCACAACGTCCGTGCCGCCCTCATGGCCACCCTCTTCGTCGGCGCTCTGCGCTGTGCCCGGCGCAGTGGAGCCGATCTGGCCGAACAGGCCCGGCAGGCCCATCAGGCCCTGCTCGACCACGGACTCCTCGGCCCGCTGGTCACCGGCCAGCTCCTGCGCGTCGACCTGCGGACGGGAAGCGTCGGCTTCGTCAACGCCGGCCACCCCTGGCCCTGGCGCCTGCGCGGGGGACGCCTCGAACACATCACTCCCGAGATCGATCCGCCCTTCGGCGCCCCCCTGCCGCACCCGCACCGCGTCCAGTCTCTCCAGCTGCAACCAGGCGACCGCCTCATCCTGGTCACCGATGGCATGCTCGAGCGGAACGCCGCCGCCGAAGACCTTCCCACCCTGATCGAAAGCACCCGCGATCTGCATCCTCGCGATGCCGTTCACACGCTCACCCAGGCCGTTCTGCATGCCCAGCAGGGTGTCCTGCACGACGACGCCACCGTGGTCTGCCTGGACTGGCGAGGCACTCAGGACTAGGTCCTGCCCGGGCGATCTTCGAGGATCGGCGCACGGCGTCGGATGCGGTGCACGCCAGGCGGAGGGTCGTCCTTCAGGACACCGGATCGACGGCCTCGCGCCGGCGCGAGCCGGGCAACGCCGGTCACCAGCCCGTCGGGAGCGCTCCCCTCGACTCCGTTCGAGGTGGGGGACGTCGTGTGTGATCGGATAGGGGAATGAGCACTCGGACCCTGTACCTGTTCTCCAGCGCCGCCGCGCCCGTCCGCGACATCGCGCGGGTCATCGAGGACGCGCAGGCCGACGGCTGGGACGTCTGCCTCGGGCTGACCCCGACCGCGGCCCGGTGGCTCGGCGGATCGCTCGACGGGCTCGCGGCGCTGACCGGGCACCCCGTCCGCTGGGACCACGGCCTGCCCGGCGATCCGGAGCCGTGGCCCGTGGCCGACGCGATCCTGTTCGCCCCGGCCACCTTCAACAGCGTGAACGCCTGGGCCCTCGGGCTGACGTCGTCCTTCGTCGTCGGCGTGCTCGCCGAGGCGATCGGGAAGGGCACCCCCACGGCGGTCATGCCGTGCCTGAACGCCGCGCTCGCCGCGCACCCGCAGTTCGAGCAGTCCGTGGCCACGCTCCGCGCCGCCGGGGTGCGGGTCCTGCTCGGCGAGGGCGGTGCCGTACCGGACGGGTCGGGTCAGGCGAACGCGGCGGCCTACCCCTGGCGGACCGCCCTCGACGCCCTGCGCGAGCCGCGTCTCCACGTGTGACCGAGGTGACGGACTCGGCCGGCGTGGTTTCGCCGGTTCCGGTTGACGGCGCGGGGCGGCGGCGATGTACTCCGGGCATGTCAGACGTGGGGGACGGGGACGGCCCGGTGATCGAAGTGCGGCCCGGCGGCGGGGACATGACCCCGCAGGCGTATGTGGAGAGCCGGCTGCTGCAGTACCAGGAGTGGTACGACCGCAAGGCGACCAGGATGAAGGCCATGCATCTGCGGATGCGGACGGTCTCGGTCGTCGGGGGCGCGCTCGTGCCCGTACTGGTCAACCTGGATCTGTCGTTCGCACGGATCACGGCGACCGCGCTCAGCCTCGTCGTGGTCGCGTCGGTGTCGCTGGAGAGCGTCTACCGGTATCGCGAGCAGTGGAAGAACTACCGTTCCACCGAACAGCTGCTGGGGCACGAACGGATCTACTTCGAGACCAGGGTGGGCCCCTACCACCGGCTGCCCGAGCGGGACTGCTTCACCCTGCTCGTGGCGCGGGTCGAGAAGGCCATCGCCAGCGAGAACTCGGCGACCCTCAACGTCATGACGCTCGGCGGGCAGGTCGACGCCGACGTGCAGCAGCACGCCGTGCCGGCCGCGCGCCCGGTGCGCGGGGGCGGCTGAGGGTGGGCGAGTCCCCGGCCAGGGGCTTGGCCGGGGACTCGCCGTCAGGGGCGGGTCAGCACATCGTGTAGTCGACCCGGGTCGAGTTGTACGAGCAGTTGTCGACCCAGCGGCCGGACGGCGTGCGGAGCGTCGCCGTGTCGCGGTCGTTGTTCCAGACGTACGCCCCGCGGCCCTGGTAGAGCGTCGCCGACGTGTTCGTGCCGCGGCCCGTGCGGATCGTCACCGTCTTGCCCTTGCCGAGGGTGAAGGTGCCGAAGGTGTACTTGTGGTTCGCCGCGTCCGTCACCGTCCAGCCCTTCAGACTGACCGCCGCCGGGGTGGTGTTGCGTATCTGGACGTACTCGCCGTTGAGGCTGGTGTTGGAGCGGGTGTCCGAGCCCGGGCTGTCGTAGTAGATCTTGTAGACGTGGACCGAGCCGGCGGCCTGTGCCGGGGACGGCAGCAGGAGGAGGCCGGCGGCCGCCGCTGCGGCGGCAGCGACGACGGAGCGCGTACGGAGCATGAATGTCCCTCGGTTCTGCCGGGAGGTCACCGAATCGACCCCGGCGAGGACACAGAATACGCACGACGTTCACGCTTCAAGCACAACTTCCGGAATACGTACACGAATCCCCGTCGGGCCCTAGAATCCGGGCATGGCCGACGACGCTCTGCGGATCACCGTGCTCGGATCCGCCACGCCCTACCCCCGGCCCGGCAACCCCTGCTCCGGCTATCTCGTCGAGGGCGGGGGCGCGCGGGTGTGGGTGGACGCCGGCAGCGGGTCGCTCGGGGAGCTCCAGCGCCACACGGGGCTCGGGGAGCTCGACGCGGTGTGGATCTCGCACCTGCACGCCGACCACAGCGCCGACCTGCTCACGGCCTACTACGGCCTCCGGTACGCCGACGTCCGGCGCGACGCCCCGTTGCCGCTGTACGGGCCGCCCGGCATCGCCGACCGGCTCGCCGGCTTCCTCACCAACGGCCCCCTGCGCAGCCCGGTCGAGGACGCCTTCGCGGTCGAGGAGCTGCACGACGGGCACGAGGCCCGCGTCGGCGGGCTCACCCTGCACAGCCGGTCCGTGGAGCACGGAGGGCTGCCCGCCTTCGCCCTGCGGGTCGGGGACGCCGAAGGGCGTCGGATCGCCTACTCGGGGGACTGCGAGCCGTGCCCCGCCCTCACCGAACTCGCGCGCGACTGCGAGTTGTTCGTCTGCGAGGCCGACGGCGACCTGCCCGGGCACCACTCCGCGCCGCAGGCCGGGCGGAGCGCCGCCGACGCCGGCGCCGGTCGCCTGGTGGTGACGCACGTCGGACCGGGCACCGAGCCCGCGCAGGCCGTGGCGGAGGCGGCCGGGACGTTCGGGGGCGAGGTCGCCTACGCCGCGCCCGGCCGCGTCTTCGCCGTCACGCGTCGAAGTCGTACTCCAGGACGTACGACGCCGAGTCCAGCGTCATCTCGTTGAGCTCCACCGCCTCACCCGTCGCGGTGAAGGCCGTCCGGCCGATGAGGATCACGGGGGTGCCGAACTCCAGCGTGAGGCGGGACGATTCGTCGGCCGTCGGCATCCGGCAGCGGATCTCCTCCCGGAAGTGCACCGGCTGCCGGCCGAGTTCGGCCAGCCGCGCGTAGGTGCCGCCCGGGCCCGTGTCCGGCGTCGAGATCGGGGTGCCCTGGGCCAGGCGGGCGGGCAGGTAGGAGACGGAGAGCAGAACCGGTTTGTCGTCGAGGACGAAGCGGCGGCTGCGGACGCAGACCTGAGCGTCGGGCGTCAGCCCGAGCGCGTCGGCGACCCGGGTGTTCGCCGCCGTCTCGCGGACCTCGATCTGGTCCACCACCAGGGCGCGGTCCTCGATGTCCGCCGACCAGACCGAGCGGCCCGTGCCCCAGTGCTCCTGGGCGAGGCGGGGAATGCCCCGGCGGCGCAGCGGGCGGAAGGCGCGCACGAAGACCCCGGCGCCCTTGCGGGCCTCGGCCAGGCCCTCGTTGCGCAGGACGGACAGGGCCTGCCGAGCCGTCATCCGGGCCACCTCGTACGTGGTCATGAGGTCGTTCTCGCCGGGGAGCCGGTCGCCCGGGGCGAAAGCGCCTGCCTGGATGGCGGTTCTCAACTCGTCGGCGATGCGCTGGTACTTGGGCCGACGGCCGCTGTCCGGGTCAGTCATGGGTGGACCACTCCCTTCGTCTGCGGGACACCCTACGGCGCGCTCCTTCGCACCCGTGCACGCGTCTGGGCCGTCCCGCGCGGGCGATCCATCCATCGGGGGACATCTCTAGAGATACGTTGACAGGGAGGTGCCTCCAGGATTCCCTGTCTGTATCTCCAGAGATCTGCGACTCCGGGACGGAGGGGATTCGTGCAGTCACTGCCCGAGGTCGGGGACCTCGTACGCGATATCGCCACCGGGCGGGTCGGCTTCTACATGGACAGCGTCGCAGGCCGGTTCCTGATCCGGCCGGTCAGCGGCGGCAGTACGTGGGAGGCCGAGCCGGACGACGTACAGCTCGCGACCCCGATGCGGGAGTTGCGGGCGCGGGCCGCGGAGATCAACGCGCGAAGTCGGCGCGGCCTCAGCTGAGGCGCCCTCGCACGCCCGCGTCCGGCTCCGCCGCCCGGCTCCCTTTGCCCTGGCACACGGTGCCGTGCCGCGCCGGCCCGTGGTGTCGCGTCCGCCGGGCGGGCCCGGTCGCCTCGGGGCCGGCGGCCCCGTCGCCCCCGGTCGTACGCGTGCGCCCGCCCCGCGGACGCGCCGAGCCGCCGGTTGTCGGTGCCGCGCGCGACACTGGAGGCATGTGCCGAAGCATCAAGACGCTCCGCCCGCCCGCCCTCCCCGAAGAGGCGACCGAGGAGGACATGAGGGCCGCCGCCCTGCAGTACGTCCGCAAGGTCTCCGGCTTCCACCACCCCGCCGCCCACAACCGCGAGGTGTTCGACCGCGCCGTGGACGAGATCGCGGAGGCGACCGCCCGGCTGCTCGACGGCCTCGAGGTGCGCGGGGTCAGGAGGCCGCGACCGGAGGCGCAGCCGGACGCCGTATGACATAGGCGGCCAGCGCGCCCGCGAGGAACAGCGCGACCACGGAGACGCCCGCGCTGATCCAGGTCGGGCCCAGCCACAGCCCGCCGAGCCAGCCGAGCGCCACGCTGTAGCCCGCCCAGGCCACGCCGGCGAGGGCCGACCACGGCAGGAACTCCTTGATCCGGCGCCGGGCCGCGCCGGCGCCCAGGGAGACCACGGAACGCCCCGCCGGGGCGAAGCGCGCGATCACGACGAGCAGGCCGCCACCTCGCGCCAGCGCAGTGCCGAGACGTTCCTGCGCCCGGGTGAGGCGGCGCGAGCGGGCGATCGCCCGGTCCAGCCGGGCCCCACCGCGCCAGGCCAGCCGGTAGGCGACGTAGTCGCCGAGGACCGACGCCGTGGCCGCGCACAGCAGCAGCGGCAGGACGGAGGGCACGTCCGTCGACGTCGCGGTGGCCGTCGCCGCCGCCGTCGCGGCCGTGATCACCAGGATTCCGCTCGGCAGCACCGGCAGGAAGACGTCGAGGAGTACCGACGTCGCCACCGCCGCGTAGATCCACGGCCCCGCGGTCAGCGACCGCAGTGACCCTATGCTGTCGAGCACATTCACAGCGCCAGAGCCTACGCGGGCCGGGCGCCGCACACAGCGACCGGGGCCGGAAACCGCTCTTGCGGTCTCCGGCCCCGGTGGTGCACGGGTGTCACACGCCCGGCGCGGCAGGAGGGACGCCTGCCGCACCGGACGGCCACGGGGTCAGGCGGCGACCGGCGCGCGCCGCTCCTCGACCTGCTCCCCGGCGCCCGCGCTCCGGGCCCCGAAGAGCCGGTCCAGCGCGAGCGCGCCCGGCCCTGTGAACACGAGGAGCAGGAACACCCAGCAGAAGAGGGCCGCACCCTCGCCGCTGTTCTGCAGCGGGAAGAGCGCCTCGGGCTGGTGGACCTTGAAGTACGCGTACGCCATCGACCCGGAGGCGACGAACGCCGCGGTACGGGTACCCAGTCCGACCAGGACCAGGACACCCGCGACGAGCTGGATCACCGCCGCGTACCAGCCCGGCCAGGTGCCGGCCTCGACGGTGCCTCCGCCCATCGCGCCGCCGAGGACGCCGAAGAGCGAGGCGGCGCCGTGGCAGGCGAAGAGCAGGCCGACGACGATGCGGAACAGGCCGAGCGCGTAAGGCTGCGCCCGGTGGAGGCGGTTCGCCAGGTTGTTCATGGGGACGGACTCCTTCGGTCGTGTCCGTTCGTGGGGGAACGGAACGTGGGGGACGGAACCGATGAGGCCGTCAGGTTAGGCATCCCTCACCTGTACTTGCAAGTTCAACATTCGGCCACGTGGGCGGCTGTGGGGAGCGTCACCCCGCGTCGAGCACGCGCTCGTCGACGGTCACCAGGCCTGCCCCCGCCCGCGCCTGATCGAGGGTCAGCATCGCCGAACGCCCCCGCAGGGTCAGTGTCATGAGCTGGTTGCCGAACCACGGGCCGCCCGTCCTGCGCCAGCCGATCGAAGGCCGGGCCACCCGGCCGTGCCGGGCCAGCAGCCGCCCCAGCCGGCGCCCCGCCCGGCTCCAGCCGAAGCGGAAGCCGAGCCGTATCGACGCGGGGACGGCGTTGTGGAGCGGGGAGCAGGTCAGCTGGACCACCCGGGCCGGGGGGCCGCCGTCCGGCCAGCGGGGCTCCGCCACGTAGGCGTGGTGCACGTCCCCCGAGAGCACGCACACGGTGGCCGGCGCCGCCGCGGTGTCCACTCCCGGCGCGCGGCCGCCCGGGGGTCCGCCGGCGGCCTCCGCGAGCAGCCGCGTCAGCTCCTCGAACGACTCGGGGAACGCCGCCCAGTGCTCCAGGTCCGAGCGCTGCCGCAGCCGCTCCCCGAACCGGGCCCAGCGCCCGGCGGGCCCGCCCCGTTCGCCCCGGCACAGGGCCGCGTTCCAGGCCTCCGCGTCGTGGATCAGCGGCGGCAGGAGCCAGGGCAGCGAGGTGCCGACCAGCAGGTGGTCGTACGTGCCGGGGCCGTCCAGAGCCTGGGCGCGCACCCAGGCCGCCGTGGCCGGGTCCAGCATCGCCCGGGAGTCCTCCGTCAGGACACGCGCCGCCCGGGTGTCGACCATCAGGACGCGGGTCCGGCCGAAGTCCCTGCGGTGACTCCACCGCACCCGCGCCGGATCGGCGTCCGCCTCGGCCGCGAAGCGGCGGAGCGGCTCGGTCCCGTCGGGCACCGCGCGGATCTCGGCGTACAAGGGGTCGGCCGCCAGTTCCGCGGGGGAGAGGTTGCCGAGGTGCTGGTACACCCAGTACGACATCAGCCCGCTCACCACCCTCTCGTGCCACCAGTGCGTGGACCGCATCGTCGCGAGCCAGGCGGCGCTGGTGTTCCAGTCGTCGATCACGTCGTGATCGTCGAAGATCATGAGACTGGGGACGGTCGAGAGCAGCCAGCGGACCTCCGGGTCCCGCCAGGACTCGTCGTAGAGCCGGGTGTACTCCTCGTAGTCGCCGACCTCCGAGCCCGGGGCGTCGCGCGGGTCGCGGCGGGCGGCGAGCCAGCGGCGGGTGGCGGCCGAGGTCTCGTCCGCGTACACCTGGTCGCCCAGGAGCAGCAGGACGTCGGGCCGTTCGCGGCCCGGGTCGGCGATCAGGGCCGTCGCCAGGGTGTCGAGCGCGTCCGGGCCGACGGGGTCGTGGCCGGCGGCCGGTTTCGCCGCCCAGCGGCAGGAGCCGAAGGCGACCCGGAGTCCGTCGGCCGGCGTGCGGACGGTGCTCGGCGGGAAGCCGGAGCCGGGCTCCGGCCAGACCGGGCGGTCGTCGAGCAGGACCTCGTAGGCGGTCGCCACGCCCGGGGTCAGCCCGGTCACCGGGACCAGGGCGTAGTGGTGACCGGCGATCTGGAAGGTCCGTGCGCGGCCGCCCGCGCCGTCCGCGCACCTAATCTCCGCGGTGCACGGGCGGTCCGTCTCGACCCACACCGTCGCCGAGGTGCCCGTCACCCCGTCGACGTACCGCAGTACCGGTCCGATCCTGAGTCCGGCCGTCATCGTGATCCCCCTCCGCCGTTCCGCCGTACGGTACGGAACGACGGGGCGGATCACACGGGTACCGGCGTCAGCAGCCGTTCAGGACCGACTGGAGGGCGCTCTTCTCGGCGGAGTCGACGCTCAGGTTCCAGTAGTACTTCACGTGCACCCAGGCCCGGGCGTACGTGCAGCGGTACGCGGTGCGCGACGGCATCCACTCCGCCGGATCCTGGTCTCCCTTGGACTGGTTGACGTTGTCGGTGACGGCGATGAGCTGGGGGCGGGTCAGGTCGTTGGCGAAGGACTGCCGGCTGGCGGTGGTCCAGGAGCTCGCGCCCGAACGCCACGCCTCGGCGAGCGGGACCATGTGGTCGATGTCCAGGTCGGAGGCGGCGGTCCAGGTGGCGCCGTCGTACTGCGAGTACCAACTGCCGCTCACGGACGCACAGCTGGAGTCGGTGACGACGTTGACCCCGTCACGCTTGAGCACGGTCTCGCGGGTGTTGCAGGCGCCCGACTGGGTGATCCAGTGCGGGAAGAGGTCGCGGCTGTAACCGGTGGAGGAACCTTCCGCCTTGACCGTGAGCGAGGCGAGGTACGACCGCGCGGTGGCGGCGCTCACCGGCGTGGGCATCGCGGCCTGGGCGGTCGGGGCGGTGGCGAGGAGGCCGGTCACGGTGAGGGCGGCGGTGGCGCCGAGCACGGTGGCGCGGCGGGCTATTCGACGCGCGTAGACACTGGAGAGAGGCATGCGAACTCCCTTGGTGTGGGGGGACCTGGGCCGAACCGTCCCCGAGCGGGTGCCGGGTGGCCAGGTCATCGTGGCGGCGCGAGGTTTCCATGCGGGATGCGCCAGGTAACAGGGTGGCGACATGGGCACGTCACATCAAGGGGTCGAACGGGACTGACGAAGTGCCAGATCAGGCGCCGGCGCCGGGTCTTGCCCGGTACGTCCCACCTGGTCCACGGCGCCGGCCCTCGCGCGGGTGCCGCTCGTCCCGCGCGGGGCCGGGGGGGGTGTCCTGTCGATCAGGCCGAACCCGGCAGGAACCAGACGAGAGGCCCTGGCCCGCCCGGGCGGACGGCGCTCCCTGCGCCACACGCCCTACGGGACAGCCCTTAGGGTTTGGCGCGTGCTTCTCGACGTCGGCGTCGCTTTCGGGGTGGTCCTGGCCGTTCTGCTCGCGGCGGCCGCGGACGTGGTCGCGGTGGCGCGGCTCGGGAGGCCGCGCGACACCCTGGTCGCCGGCCTGCGGGCGGCCGTTCAGCTCGTGGCGGTGTCCCTCGTCATCGGATGGGTGATGCGGCACCTGCCGTTGCTGCTCGGATTCCTGCTGCTCATGTACGGGGTGGCGGTGTGGACCGCGGGGCGGCGCGTCACCCGGGCCGGCGCCGGCTGGTGGTGGGCGGGCCTGCCCATCGCGGCGGGGGTCGCGCCGGTCGTCGGCACGCTCGTCCTCACCGGGCTCGTCCCGGTGCGGGGCGTCGCGCTCATTCCGGTGACGGGCATCCTCATCGGGGGCGCGCTGACCGCGACCGTCCTCGGCGGGCGGCGCGCGCTGGACGAACTCGGGAACCGGTGGGGCGAGGTCGAGGCGGGGCTGGCCGTCGGCCTGGGGGAGCGGGAGGCGCGCCTCGAAGTGGCGCGCGAGGCGGCCTCGGACGCGTTGCTGCCCGGGCTCGACCAGACGAGGACGGTCGGTCTCGTCACGTTGCCCGGCGCCTTCGTCGGCATGCTGCTGGGCGGGGCGTCACCGTGGGAGGCGGGCGCGGTCCAGCTCTTCGTCCTCGTCGCGCTGATGGTCGTCCAGGCGGTCGCGGTGGCGGTGGTCCTGGAGCTGGTGGCGCGCGGCAGGCTGGTGCGCGGGCCGGCCGCCCGGGAGGGCGCGAAGCCGGGCCGGTGAGATGGGGCGAGACGGTGCGTGCCCGTCGCCTACGGCAGGACCGTGAGCCGGATCGTGCCGTCCTCGGAGACCGACAGCGCCAGGTCCGTGAGATCGCGGACGTGGATGTCGGGGCCGAAGGCGGCCGCCCGCGGTCCCACGCCCACCACGCGCATGCCGGCCGCGCGGCCGGCCTGGATCCCGGCCTCGGAGTCCTCGAAGACCACGCAGTCCTCCGGGGCGAAGCCCAGTTCCGCCGCGCCCTTGAGGAAGCCCTCCGGGTCCGGCTTGCTGGCGCCGACGCACTCCGCCGTGACCCGGATCGCCGGCATCGGCAGCCGTGCCGCGCCCATCCGGGCCCGCGCGAGGGCCGCGTCCGCGGAGGTGACCAGGGCGTGCGGGAGGGAGGCGATCGCGGTCATGAAGGCGGGGGCGCCCGGTACGGGCACGACGCCGTCGAGGTCGGCCGTCTCCTCGGCGAGCATCACCTTGTTGTCCGCGTGGTTCTCCGCCATGGGGCGCTCGGGCAGGAGGACGGCCATCGTCGCGTAGCCCTGGCGTCCGTGGACGACCTTGAGCGCCTCCACGGGGTCGAGCCCGTGCCGGACGGCCCAGCGGCGCCAGCAGCGCTCGACGACCGCGTCGGAGTTGACGAGGGTGCCGTCCATGTCGAGCAGGAGGGCGCGGGCGGTGAGCGTTGCCGGGGTGCTGGCGGGCATCAACGGTCTCCAGAAGGGGTGGAAGGAGAACGAAGTGGACCCGCCCACCGGTCAGGGAATGCGAGCGGGACCCACTTTGTTCCTTCACGATACAAAAAGCGGCGCGGCTCCGCCAATCCGTCCGCATCGCGGACCTCAGCCGCTCGTCTCCGCCTCCAGCGCCCGGCGGGTGTTCGACCCGTACACGCCCTCCTCGTCCCCGTCGATGTCCTTGTACGACTGGTACACCTCCACCGCGTGGCGGACCTTCCTGCCGTACTCGCCGTCCGACGGGCCGCTGTACAGCCAGAGCTGCCGCAGCCGGTCCTGGAGCTCCCGGACCTCGGGCCCCGAGTCGCCGTACCGCAGCGTCGGGCCGAGCGCGTCTCGTGACGGGTTCGGGGGCGCCACCGAGTTGCTCGGGGGCGTCGCGGACGACGCGGTGGCGCCGGTCGTGGCGGCCGCCGTGGTCCGGGTCGCGGAGGCGGTGGCCGTCGCTCGCGCGGACCGCGAGGCGGAGGCCGAAGCGGACGGCGACGCGGACGCGGAGGCGGACGGCGAGGCCGTCGGCGACTCGGAGACGGCGACGTTCTCGGACGCGCTCGACGTCACGGTGGGGACGGCCGCCCGGTCCTCGGTCGACTCACCGCCGTCGAAGATGCCCGACGCGAAGGCGGCGGTACCGACGACGGCCACCGCCACGGCCGCCGCGAGCGCGACGACCGCGCCGCGCCGACGGGTGGCGGGCCGCTCGGGCCCGTACCCCATCTCGAAGTCCTGTTCGGTGTCGTACGCGGACCCGGGGTCGGCGAAATCCGGCCCGGGGGCACCGGGCCCGGTGCCCGGCGCCGGGTACGGCGCGACCTCGGCCGCGAGGTGCGGCACCAGGCCGTCGGCGAAGTCCTGCGCGGCACCGGGTGCCGATCCGGCGACGGCGCCCGCGGCGACGCCGTGCTCCGTGCCCGCCGCGATGCCCGCGCCCCCGTTCCTGCCGTGCCCCACCGATGCCGCCGGCCCGCCGCCCTGCCCGCCGAGTCCGGGCAGCAGCAGCGGCATCGTCTCCGACGGGTCGCCGGTCGTCCCGGGCCCGGTGGCCGTCGGCGGCAGCGGCCGCCCGTGGCCACCGCCGGCACCCGGGTCCGTCAGCGGCGGAAGCCCGTGCGGGGCCTCCGGCGGCAGCGGTCCCGGTCCCACCGCTCCCGGCACGTACGGGGACAGCTCCCCGTACGACTCCGGGGCGCCGTACACCGGCCCGGCCGCGGGCGGAGCCGGCGGAAGCCCCTGCTCCGTCGCCGGCTGCGCGGGACCCGCCGACGGGTGTCCCGGACCCTCCCCTTGCCCGTACACCCCCTCCGGCGCCTCCAGCGTCACGTACGGCCGGATGCGCAGCGGGTC
The DNA here is from genome assembly GCF_050917515.1 of Streptomyces sp. JL2001. Lineage (NCBI taxonomy): Bacteria > Bacillati > Actinomycetota > Actinomycetes > Kitasatosporales > Streptomycetaceae > Streptomyces > Streptomyces sp. JL2001. The sequence continues at coordinate 5,415,961 of NZ_CP169421.1, forward strand.
GAAGTCCTCCGCCTCCGCTATCCGCTTCCGGGCGCAGGCGCAGCCAGGTCTGTGTACACCGCATTCAGGACATGCTTGTCCGCTCACCATGGATCCCCTCCCCATACCAACTTGCGAGCGATTATGCAGGCCGTTCCTGGACGGGGAAGGGGCGGCAGCCCCCTCCCGCAGGCCATAACCGGACATTCGGATCAGGATGGAGGGGTTACGACCCCGAGGACACCCCCGGAGACGCCCATGGCCCAGGAAGTACGCCCGCCGGACATCGGCGGCGGCCCCGCGCCGGGGGAGGGGAGCAGCCGGCGAGGAGTCGTCGTCGCCATCGGCGCACTGCTCCTCGGCATGCTGCTCGCCGCACTCGACCAGACCATCGTCTCCACCGCGCTGCCGACCATCGTCAGCGAACTCGGCGGCCTCGAACACCTCTCCTGGGTCGTCACCGCGTACATGCTCGCGGCGACCGCCGCGACGCCGCTGTGGGGCAAGCTCGGCGACCAGTACGGCCGCAAGAAGCTCTTCCAGGCCGCCATCGTCATCTTCCTGATCGGCTCGGCGCTCTGCGGCGTCGCCCAGAACATGCCACAGCTCATCGCCTTCCGCGCGGTCCAGGGCCTCGGCGGCGGCGGACTCATGGTGCTGTCGATGGCGATCGTCGGCGACCTCGTGCCGCCCCGCGAACGCGGCCGGTACCAAGGGCTGTTCGGCGCCGTCTTCGGCGCCACCAGCGTCCTCGGCCCGCTCCTCGGCGGGCTCTTCACCCAGCACCTCTCCTGGCGCTGGGTCTTCTACATCAACCTGCCCATCGGCATCGTCGCCCTCTTCGTCATCGCCGCGGTGCTGCACATCCCGGCCCGCGGCACCCGCCACACCATCGACTACCTCGGCACCTTCCTCATCGCCTCGGTCGCCACCTGCCTGGTCCTCGTCGCCTCCCTCGGCGGCACCACCTGGGCCTGGGACTCCGCGCAGATCATCGGTCTCGCCGTGCTCGGCGCCGTCCTCCTCGTCGCCTTCGTCCGCGTCGAACGGCGGGCCGCCGAACCCGTCCTGCCCCTGAAGCTGTTCCGGATCCGGACCTTCACCCTCGTCTCGGTCATCAGCTTCGTGGTCGGCTTCGCGATGTTCGGCGCGATGACCTTCCTGCCGACGTTCCTCCAGGTCGTCCAGGGCGTCACCCCGACCATGTCCGGCGTCCACATGCTGCCCATGGTCCTCGGCCTGCTCATCACCTCGACCGCGTCCGGCCAGATCGTCTCCCGCACCGGCCGCTGGAAGGTCTTCCCCATCGCCGGCACCGGCATCACGGCGCTCGGGCTGCTGCTGCTCCACCGGCTGACGGAGACCAGCTCCACCTGGGAGATGAGCGTCTACTTCTTCGTCTTCGGCGCCGGACTCGGCCTGGTCATGCAGGTGCTCGTCCTCGTCGTGCAGAACGCGGTGTCGTACGAGGACCTCGGCGTCGCCACCTCCGGCGCGACCTTCTTCCGGTCCATCGGTGCGTCCTTCGGCGTCGCCGTCTTCGGCACGATCTTCACCAGCCGGCTCAACGCCGAACTGGACGCCGCGCTCGCCGGACAGACGCTCCCCCCGGGCACCGGCCCCGACCGGATCGCCGCCGACCCGCGCGCCATCTCCGCCCTGCCGGCGGACCTCCAGCCCTCGGTCCTGCACGCGTACTCGACCGCCATCACCGACGTCTTCCTGTACGCGGCACCCGTCGTCCTCGTCGCCTTCGTCACCGCCTGGTTCCTCAAGGAGGACAAGCTGCGCGGTTCGGTGACGGCCCCCGACACGAGTCAGACCCTCGCCTCCAACCCCGTGGAGCGCTCCTCGCACGACGAGTGCGCCCGCGCCCTGTCCGTGCTCGGTTCACGGGAGGGCCGCAAGGAGATCTACGAGAAGATCACCGAACGCGCCGGCTTCGACCTGCTGCCCGCGGCGAGCTGGCTGCTGCTGCGGATCCGCCGCCACGGCACCGTCGAACCGGCCCGGCTCGCCGAGGCCACGCCCGTACCGCTGCGGGCCATCACGGACGCCTCCCGCCAGGTGGAGGAACGCCGGCTGGTACAGCGCGAGGGCGTGCAACTCGTCCTGACGGAGGAGGGGCTCCTGGCCGCGACCCGGCTGGCGAAGGCCCGCGAGGACTCGCTCGCCGAACTGCTCGGCGACTGGTGGGGGCCCGAACGGCCCACGGACCTCGTGGCGCTGGTGGAGGAGCTGACGTCCGAGCTGTGCGGTTCGGACGCCGAACGGCCTTCCGCGCCCGAACCGCCCCGCGACCACCACGCGTAGGCTCCCGGACAGTCCGGGGGCGCGGGCCCCGTCGGGCCCCGGACGTTCAGAGCTTCTTGCCGTACCAGACATCCATGTACGGGCCCTCGCAGTAGGCGGGGATCTCCGCGTACCCGTGGCGGGTGTAGAGCGTGCGCGCCTCGATCAGGTCGAGCCGGGTGTTCAGGACCATCCTGTGCGCGCCGAGGTCGCGGGCGGCCGTCTCCAGCGTGTCGAGCAGCAGGCCGGCGCCGCCCGTGCCGCGGTACGGCGGGCGGACGTACACGCGGGTCAGCTCGGCGCGTTCGGCGTCGAGCATCAGCAGCCCGCCGCAGGCCGCCGGAGCACCCGCGAAGGCGCCGACGAGGAAGGCCCCGGTGGGCGCCGTCAGCAGCTCGACCCCGTCGCCCGCCAGCCCCTCGTCGATCTCGGCCTCGGTCGCCGGCCGCTTCCAGTAGCGGCCGGCGACCTCGCCGTAGTAGTCGCGGCGCAGGGCGGTGGCGTCCGGGGTGTCGACGCGTTCGGGGGAGAAGGACCAGCTCATGCGGGTCATTGTGGCCGGGGACGCCCCGGGCCCGCCTCCGAATTGACGGGCCCTCCCGCGCCCGGGGCACCCGGAGCCTTCCGCTCCCGACCGGACCGGACCAGGCCAGCCCGGACCCGGCTCTGCCTCCGGCTACTTGGGGGAAGCCTGCTGGACGACCTCGAAGGACCACAGAGTGGATCCCGTCGCGGCCGGCTTCGGGCGCTCGCCGCCGCCCTCGCCGCCCTCGCCGCCCGCGGTGCCCTGGTGGGCGGCCTTCATGGAACCGTTCATCCAGTTCTGGAAGTCCTCCTCGCTGCGCCAGCGGGTGTACACCAGGTACTGGTCCGTGCCCTCCACCGGGCGCAGCAGCTCGAACCACTCGAAGCCGTCGGAGCCCTCCACGGCCCCGGCCCGGGAGGCGAAGCGCCGCTCCAGCACCTCGCGCTGCTCCGCCGGGACACTCAGTACGTTGATCTTCACGATGCTCATGAAGGGCAGGATATGACCGTCATCGATCCGGCGACGCATACGGGTGCGATTCGGGCGCTGGCCGAGCGCTGGCTGCCCCACCTCGGCGACGGCGACTTCGTCTGCTCCCCGGCCGGACTGTGGCTGGCGCTGGCCGCCGTCGCCTCGGGGGCCCGGGGGGCGACCGCCACGGAGTTGCGGGGACTCCTCGGCGTCGAGGGGGACGCGGCGGCCGACGCGATGACGGTCGTGGGGCGGCGCGTCGGCCGGACCGGCGCGCTCTCGGTGGCGACCGGGGTGTGGAGCAGGGTGCCGGTGCTGACGTCGTTCCGGCAGGGGCTCCCCGACGTCGGCTTCGGCCCGCTGGGCGACCGGGCGCAGGAGGAACTCGACGCCTGGGTGCGGAAGTCCACCGACGGCCGGATCGACCGGCTGCCCGTCGCGCTCGACGGCACCGAGGACCTGGTCCTGGTCAACGCCCTTGCGCTGAAGGCCACATGGGCGACCCGCTTCCGCGCCGAGGACACCCGGCCCGCGCCGTTCACCGACCGGCGCGGCTCCACCGTCGACGTACCGACCATGCGCCGGCGGATCCCGGTGTCCTGGGCCTGGCGGGTCGGCGCGACCACCGTCGTCGAGCTGCCGTGCGCGGGCCCCGAAGGGACGGCGGCGCGGGTGCGGTTCGTGCTCGGAGCAGAGGGCGAGGGGCCGGCCGGGACCCTGCCCGCGGCCTGGGCGGCGCGCGGACGGCGGGCGGTGGAGGCGGACGGCGTCGACCTCGCGCTGCCCCGGTTCTCGCTGCGGACGAGGACGGAGGTGCACGGGCAGCTGCCGGCGCTCGGCGTCACCCGGTCCCTGCGCCCGGGCGCCGATTTCTCCGGGCTCTCCCCGCGGGAGCTGTTCCTCGCCGACGTCGTCCAGGAGGCGCTGGTCGAAGTCGCCGAGGATGGGGTGGAGGCGGCCGCCGTCACCGCCGTCGTGATGACCCGGAGCGCCGCCCGGCCCCGCCGGCAGGTCATCGAGGAGATCGTCTTCGACCGGCCCTTCGGTGTCGTCGTCCTCGACGGATCGGGCACCGTCCCCCTCTTCGCGGGCTGGCGGTCCAGCGCCCCCACGGGCTGAGCGGGTCCCGCTTGACGGCGCCCGGCATCAGGCGTAGTCCGGAACACGGGGATCGACCACTCCGGGAGGGAACGGAGAGGAGTCCCGTCATGCTCGGCGAACTGCTCGGCGAGATCCAGGGAGAGACCACGGGGACGCGAGTCCTGTCCACCGACGGGGGCCACCCCGTCGTGGAGGCATCGTTCCAGGCGACCGGCACGCTTCTGGGCGCACCGGTCAAGGACATGGGGACCTACGAGTCCCTCGTACGGCCCGACGGCACCCTCTTCGGCGAGGGCCAGGGCGTCACCATGACCCAGGACGGGGAGACCATCACCTGGCACGGCTCGGGTGTGGGACGTTTCAACGACTCCGGCGGGGTCGACTGGCGGGGCGCGCTGTTCTACGAGACCGCCGCCTCCTCCTTCGCCCGGCTCGTCGGCGTCGCGGCCCTGTTCGAGTTCGACACGGAGGAGAGCGGGAAGGTCTCGGGCCGGATTTACGAGTGGAGGTAGCCGCCTCGACGCGGCCCCGCACCGGTCAGCCGACGACGCGCGCCAGCAGCAGGCCGTCGTACCCCTTCGACCCCACCGTCTGGAGGGCCGTCGCGTCCAACCGCGGCTCGCGCGAGACGAGTTCGAGCATCTCGCGGGTGCCGGTGACGGCCGGGTCGTCCGGGTCGGGCTCGACGACGCGGCCGCCGCGCACCACGTTGTCGACGATGATCACCGTGCCGGGGCGGGAGAGCCTGAGCGCCCAGGACACGTAGTGCGGGTTGTTCACCTTGTCGGCGTCGACGAAGACCAGGTCGAACGGGCCCGCCCCCTCGGCCTCCAGCAGGGGGAGGGTGTCCAGCGCCGCCCCCGTGCGGACCTCGACGATCTCGTCGAGTCCGGCCCGGGCGATGTTGGCCCGGGCCACGTCAGCGTGCGCCGGGTCGTACTCGAGGCTGATCAGCCGGCCGTCGGCGGGCAGCGCGCGGGCCAGCCAGATCGTGCTGTACCCGCCCAGCGTGCCGATCTCCAGGACCGACCGCGCCCCGTGCACACGGGCCAGCAGGTGCAGCAGCTTGCCCTGGTTCGGGGCGACGGCGATCTCCGGGAGCCCGGCGGCCGTGGAGTCGGCCAGCGCGGCGGCGAGGGCGTCGTCGGCGGGTGCGAGCAGATCGGTGAAGTAGCGGTCCACGGCGGTCCATCGCTCTTGTGTCATGCGGCCGAACGTACCCCGGTGCCCCCGCGTCGCACCCGGATCGCCACGACGGAACCGACGGCCGCCACCAGGACGCCCGACACGGCCAGCAGCCACACCGGCACCCCGCCGGCGACGGTCAGCAACCGGTCCTCGAAGACGACCTCCCGGTACGGCGCGTCGGAGGGCGCGGCCCGCAGTTCGTGGTCGCCGTCGATCAGGGACGGGACCGGGAACTCCTGGTCCAGGGCGGTCAGATACACCTTTCCCGGCCCGGCGAGGTCCGCGAGGGGGCCTTCCGGTTCGACGGCTCCGGCGAACCTGACCTCGGGCGGGCGGCCGCCGATGTCCGTGCGCGGCTCCATGCGGTGGTCCGCGAGGACGTACAGGCCGAGCGACTGCGGGGTCTGCGCCAGCCGGGAGAGCCGCATCGGGTAGACGAGCCGGTCACTGGCGAAGGAGATCCGCAGCGGGTCGAGTCGGCCGTGCAGGGCCGTGCCGCGCTCCTGCGGCGCGAGGCGGACGGCGACGTACTCCCACTTCCGTTCGACGTAGGGCTCCAGTTCGGTGGCGAGCCGGTCCGAGAGCTCGAAGCCGTTCTCCTTCAGCCAGCCGCTGAGCGCCTTCGGATCGGTGGCGGTCAGCCGTGCCACGTCGAAGGGGCCGAGTCGTTCGCGGCCGACGACGCCGACGTCCGCTCCGGCGCCGGGCGGGGCGGCCGCCGCACCGTCCGTGTCGCCGCCGGCGAAGGGCCAGTCGTCGCCGCGCGGCCAGAAGTAGTGCCGTTCGCGGTGCTCGGGCCGGGTGATCCGGTCGAGCACGTCGAAGAGCGCCCCGTCGCCGAGCGTCACGTCGGCCCGGCCGGGTACCGGCATGATCCAGGCGGCCCGCTCCGCGGTCCCGCGCACGGTGAAGCGCATGACGATCTGTTCGGTGCGGCCGTCCCAGCGCACGGCCGAGGTCTCCCGGTCGACGCCGATGCGCTGGGTCCGGTCCGGGATCATGGCGCCGCAGCCGCAGGCGTACGCCGGTGCGACGAGTGAGCCGAGCTGCAGCGCGAGCAGCGCGAACAGCGTGGCCAGGATTCTGTGATTCCCCCGCATGCGGGTTCAGACGCGGCGCACCAAGATCCGGTTCCGGCGACTCCGGTCCGGGGCCGCCGCGCCCCGGGCCCACCGGCGGCCCCTGGCACCCGCCCCTGAGCCCCTGCCCACCGGCACCCGCGCCCCTGCATCGACGCCCGAGCCCGGCCCGGCGGGAGGCGGGGACGTCAGGCGTCGGGGGGAGCCCCCGCCTCCCTGCTCAGTCGGCGATCCGGACCCGCAGCTCCTTGATCCCGTTCAGCCAGGCGGCGCGCAGCCGACGGGGTTCACCGGCCGGCACGAGGTCGGGCAGGACGTCCGCGAGCGCGTGGAAGATCAGCTCGATCTCGTTGATGGCGAGGGACTTGCCCAGGCAGAAGTGCGGACCGCCACCGCCGAAGCCCAGGTGCGGATTGGGGTCGCGGGTGATGTCGAAGTTCTCCGGGTTCTCGAAGACCTCGGGGTCGTTGTTGGCGGAGGAGTAGAAGAGCCCGATCCGGTCGCCCTTGCGGATCTTCTGGCCGCCGAGCTCGGTGTCCTGGGTGGCCGTGCGCTGGAAGGAGACCACCGGCGTGGCCCAGCGGACGATCTCCTCGGCGGCCGTCGCCGGGCGCTCCCGCTTGAAGAGCTCCCACTGCTCGGGGTGGGTGAGGAAGGCGTGCATGCCGTGGCTGATGGCGTTGCGGGTGGTCTCGTTGCCGGCCACGGCGAGCAGCAGGACGAAGAAGCCGAACTCGTCGGAGGAGAGGTTGCCCTGACCCTCGGCGGCGACGAGCTGGGTCACGATGTCCTTGGCCGGACACTCCTTGCGGGCCGCGGCCAGGTTCATGGAGTAGCCGATGAGTTCCATGGCGGACTCGGCGCCGATCTCCTCGGTGATGGCGTACTCGGGGTCGTCGTACGCCACCATCTTGTTCGACCAGTCGAAGATCCGGGCGCGGTCCTCCTGCGGGACGCCGATGAGTTCGGCGATGGCCTGGAGCGGCAGTTCGACGGCGACCCGGGTGACGAAGTCGAAGGAGCCGTCGGCGTCGGCGCTCCGCCTCGCCTCCTCGGCGATCGCGCGGGCGCGTTCGCGCAGGGCCGTCTCCAGACTCCGGATGGCGCGGGGCGTGAAACCGCGCTGGACGATCTGGCGGACCCGGGTGTGCTCCGGCGGGTCCATGTTGAGCATGATCAGCTTCTGGACCTCGATCTGGTCCCGGGTGATGTGCTCGTTGAAGCGGATGACGGCCGTGTTCTCCGCGGAGGAGAACAGTTCGGGGTGGGTGGAGACGTACTTGACGTCCGCGTGCCGCGTCACGGCCCAGTAGCCCTCGTCGTCGAAGCCCGTGACGCCGCGCGGCTGGGGGCACCACCAGACGGGCGCGGTCTGCCGGAGCCGCGCGAACTCCGGGAAGGGGATGCGGCTGTGGAGCAGGTCGGGGTCGGTGGCGTCGAACCCTTCGGGGAGGTGAGGGCAGGGCATCGGCAACACGCTCCATTGTCTGACGGCCCATCAGAAGTTGCCCGAAAGGTAGTAACGAGTTCTACAAGTGGCAAGGCCCGTGGCGGGAAGTGTTGCCGGAAGGCGGTGCACGCAGGTGTGTGCACAACTCTTGCGTACCCGCGGTAGCAGTCATAAGACTGCACTCAGAACTAGAACGCGTACTAGTTCCCTGCGGCGGGGTGCCGGGACACCCCGCCCGGGCGAGGAGAGGACGAGCTCATGGCCGCGGAACCCGTCATCGTCGAAGCCGTACGCACCCCCATCGGCAAGCGCGGAGGCGCGCTCGCCAACCTGCACCCCGCCTACCTGCTGGGCGAGACCTACCGTGAACTCCTCGGGCGCACCGGCATCCACGCCGACTGCGTCGAGCAGATCGTCGGCGGCACCGTCACCCACGCCGGCGAGCAGTCCATGAACCCGGCGCGCAACGCCTGGCTCGCCATGGGCCTGCCCTACGAGACCGCCGCGACCACCGTCGACTGCCAGTGCGGTTCCTCGCAGCAGGCCAGTCACATGGTCGCCAACATGATCGCCTCCGGGGTCATCGACGTCGGCATCAGCTGTGGCGTGGAGGCCATGTCGCGGGTGCCGCTCGGCTCCGGCTCCAAGCACGGCCCCGGCAAGCCCTGGCCGGACGAGTGGAACGTCGACCTGCCCAACCAGTTCGAGGCGGCCGAGCGGATCGCCCGCCGCCGGGGGCTCGGTCGCGAACGGGTCGACTCGCTCGGGCTGCTGTCCCAGGAGCGGGCCGCCGACGCCTGGGCCGAGGAGCGCTTCAAGCGGGAGACCTTCGCCGTCCAGGTCCCCACCACCGAGGAGGAGCAGGCCGCCGGGCAGGGCATGTGGCGCCTCGTCGACCGCGACGAGGGGCTGCGCGACACCAGCATGGAGGCGCTCGCCCGGCTCAAGCCGGTCATGCCCACCGCCGTCCACACCGCCGGGAACTCCTCCCAGATCTCCGACGGCGCCTGCGCGCTGATGTGGGCGTCCAAGCGGATGGCCCGCGCGCTCAAGCTCCGCCCCCGCGCCCGGATCGTGGCCCAGGCTCTGGTCGGCTCCGACCCGCACTTCCACCTCGACGGCCCCGTCGACGCGACCCGGGCGGTCCTCGGCAAGGCGGGGATGTCGCTCCGGGACATCGACCTCGTCGAGATCAACGAGGCCTTCGCCTCGGTGGTGCTCAGCTGGGCGCAGGTCTTCGACCAGGACCTGGAGAAGGTCAACGTCAACGGCGGCGCCATCGCCCTCGGCCACCCGGTGGGGGCGACCGGGGCGCGCCTCATCACCACCGCGCTGCACGAGCTGGAACGCACGGACAAGGAGTTCGCCCTGATCACGATGTGCGCGGGCGGCGCGCTGGCGACCGGCACCATCATCCAGCGGCTCTGACCCCCCAGGGGTGTCCGGGGCCCGGGACGGCGGCAGGAACGGCGCCGCGAAAGCCCAGGAGAACGCGGCAGGCCCCGCCCCTCCGAGCGGAGGGCGGGGCCTTGCGTATGCGTGCGCGGCTGCCGGTGGCGGTACGAGGTGCTCTTAGTACCAGCCGTTGGCCTGCCAGAACGACCAGGCGGCGTTCGGGCTGCCGTAGCGCTCGTTCATGTAGTTCAGACCCCACTTGATCTGCGTGGCGGGGTTCGTCTTCCAGTCGGAACCGGCCGAGGCCATCTTCGAGGCCGGAAGGGCCTGGACCAGGCCGTAGGCGCCGCTGGAGGAGTTGGTGGCCGTGAAGTTCCACCCGGACTCGTGCTCGACGATCTTGCTGAAGGCCTGGTACTGGCCAGCAGGGACGATCTTCTTGGCGATCTCCTGCGGGCTGGCGGCCGAGGCCGAAGCGGTCGTTCCCAGCACCGCACCCGAGGCGGCCAGCAGCACGGCTGCGGAGGCGGCGACGGTCTTCTTGCGGTCGGAGACACGAGTGGCGATGGAGCGGATCAAGGGAGACACCTTACGTCGGGGACATGTCTGCGCCGGGCGATTCGGGCAAGCCGGAACCAGAGCCCGGGGAATCCGGGAACCGGGGGATTCGGCCTGTCCGGGGGAGCAGCGGCGAACGCTTGCTGCCCGGCGACGTCCACCAGAGAAGCAGGGCCGGAAGAGCGACGCAACGACCCCTTGTACTAGTGCCCATCGCACCCCCGCGGAAGGTCCCGGGGCCGGACCCATGGCGTTTTCGCGGTCCAGAACCGGTTATGGGGGGATTTGGAAGGGTGTGACCCGCTACTACTCCGGGCCGTAGGGGACTTTGGTCGTGTGGGGCGCCTCACCGCGAAGGGACCCTTCCGAGGGCTCGAATGTGACCTGGGCCTCGAAGTTGGCCCGCCGCGTCGCCCGTCGCAGCGCCCGCAGGAGCGTGCCGCCGACGGTGAGCGTGAGGACGACGGTCAGCACGGCGCGGCCCAGGTCCCAGCCGAGCGAGGTCGCCAGCACGTAGGCCAGGAACCGCACCAGGTTCTCGTCCACCGGCTGCCCCGGCTGGAACGAGACCCCGTGCGCGAGACCACCGACCGTCACCCAGCCGTACAGATTGGTGACGGTGCCGTACGCGAACGCCGCGACGAAGCCGTAGGCCGCCAGCACCAGCAGCTCGCCCCGACCCCGCAGCCGCTCCGGCCCCGGCAGCAGACCGGCCCCCATGGTGAACCAGCCCATCGCCAGCATCTGCACCGGCATCCACGGCCCCACCCCGCCGGTGAGCAGGGCGGACGCGAACATCGTCACCGAGCCGAGGACGAAACCGAAGCCCGGCCCCAGAACCCGGCCGCTCAGCACCATCAGGAAGAACATCGGCTCGATCCCGGCCGTCCCGGCGCCCAGCGGCCGCAGCGCGGCCCCCACCGCCGCCAGCACGCCCAGCATCGCGACCGCCTTCGCGTCCATGCCGCAGTCGGCGATCGTCGCGACCACCACGCCGATCAGCAGCGGCAGCAGCGCCGCGAACAGCCACGGCGCGTCCGCGGCATGCGTGGTGACCGCGGCGTCACCGTCCGCGAGCAGCGGCCATCCGATGGCGATCAGCCCGATCACGGAGACGAGAAGGAGGGCGGCGACGGAACGCGGTCCGAGCCGGATCGGACGGGCCCCCGCGCTCACAGCGCCTCCCGTACCTGCTCGACCGTGAGCCAGGGCTGCGGGGCGAGGATCTTGGCGACCTGAGGGGAGAAGGCGGGGGAGGAGACGACCACGTCGGCGGTCGGGCCGTCCGCCACCACCTCGCCGGAGGCCAGGATCACCACGCGGTGCGCCAGCTCCGCCGCGAGTTCCACGTCGTGCGTGGCGAGCACGATGGCGTGCCCCTCGGCGGCCAGCGCGCGCAGATGCGCGACGAGCCGGCCCTTGGCCGCGTAGTCCAGACCCCGGGTCGGCTCGTCGAGCAGCAGCAGCGGCGGACGCCCGGTGAGGACGACGGCCAGGGCGAGCGCCAGACGCTGGCCCTCCGACAGGTCCCGGGGATGAGTCCCGTCCGTCACCCCCGGCAGCAGCTCCGACACGAGGGCGCGGCAGCTCCCGGGCGAGGCGCCCGCGTCCGCGTCGGCCGCCGCGCACTCGGCGGCGACCGTGTCCGCGTACAGCAGGTCCCGCGGCTCCTGCGGCACCAGGCCCACCCGCCGGATCAGCTCGCGGGGATCCGTACGGTGCGGGGCCCGGCCACCCACCAGCACACTGCCGGACGTCGGCTCGACCATCCCGACGAGCGAACCGAGCAGCGTCGACTTCCCGGCGCCGTTGCGCCCCATCAGCGCGACCGTCTCGCCCGGCGCGACCCGCAGGTCGACCCGCCGGAGCGCCTCGACCCGGCCCCGCCGCACCCCGAGCCCGCGGACGTCGACCAGGCCCGGCTCCCCGGCCCGCCCCGACGCTTCCACGCCGCCGCTCCGACGCCGGAACGGCGAGAACCGCCCCCGCCGCCCGGAGCCGGACGCCTCGGAAGCCGGGCCGGCGTCCCGCACCGGCGGCGCGGCCGGCACGGCCGGGACCGGGCTCGCCGGGGACACGTCCCCGAGCCGCTCCCGCAGCCCGGCCGCCTCCCGACGTGCGTCGCGGACCGTCAGCGGCAGCGGACTCCAGCCCGCGAGCCGGCCCAGCGCCACCACCGGCGGACACACCGGGGACACCGCCATGACCTCGGCCGGCGGACCCATCACACCCTCGGGCAGCAACAGCACCCGGTCCGCGTACTGCACCACACGCTCCAGACGGTGCTCCGCCATCAGCACCGTCGTCCCCAGATCGTGGACCAGCCGCTGGAGCACCGCGAGCACGTCCTCCGCCGCCGCCGGGTCAAGCGCCGACGTCGGCTCGTCCAGGACCAGCACCCGGGGATGCGGGGTCAGCACCGAGCCGATCGCGACCCGCTGCTGCTGCCCCCCGGACAGGGTGGCGATCGGCCGGTCGCGCAGCTCCGCCAGCCCCAGCAGGTCCAGCGTCTCCTCCACCCGGCGCCGCATCACCGCCGGCGCCAGACCCAGCGACTCCATCCCGTACGCCAGCTCGTCCTCGACCGTGTCCGTCACGAAGTGCGCCTGCGGATCCTGGCCCACCGTCCCGACCACGTCCGCCAGTTCGCGCGGCTTGTGCGTCCGGGTGTCCCGCCCCGCGACCGTCACCCGGCCCGTCAGCGTCCCGCCCGTGAAGTGCGGGACGAGCCCCGACACCGCGCCGAGCAACGTCGACTTGCCGACCCCCGACGGGCCGACGAGCAGCACCAGTTCGCCCTCGGGGACCGTCAGGTCCAGATTCCGCAGCGTCGGCGCACCCCTCTCGGCGTACGTCACCGAGACGTTCTCGAAGCGGATCACGAGGAGACCTCCTTGGCAGCGGGCACCGGAGCGACGAACGCGGGCAGCAGGCCCACCAGGACCGAGACGGCGGGCCACACCGGCAGCTCCGGCGCCACCAGGGGCACGACCCCCGGATGCAGGGCCCCGTACGCGTACGCGTTCGCCCGGATCATCAGCGCCGCCACCGCGACACCCGAACCGGCGACCAGCCACGCCCTGCCCCCCCACCGGTCCGGCCGGTACCGGGTCCGGACCGCCCGCCGGCCGCCGAGCCGCAGGCCGGCCATGGCCGCGACGAGTCCGGCGACGACGAGCGGCAGCCCGTACGAGGCGCCCTCCGCGGCCAGCAGACCGTACGAACCGGCGCACATCCCCAGCAGCCCGCCCAGCGTCAGCACGTTCGTCGTCCGCCGCACGGCCACCGGGACCTGCGCCGTACGCCCGTACCCGCGCGCGTCCATCGACGCCGCCACCGCGACCGACCGCTCCAGGGCGCCCTCCAGGACCGGCAGCCCGATCTGCAGAACCGCCCGCACCCCGCCCGTCGGCCGCCCCCGCAACCGCCGGGCCGTCCTCAGCCGCATCACGTCCGCGACCATGTTCGGCGCGAAGGTCATGGCCACCACCACCGCCACCCCGGCCTCGTAGAGCGCACCCGGCAGCGACTTCAGCAGCCGCGCCGGATTGGCCAGCGCGTTCGCCGCACCCACACAGATCAACAGGGTCGCCAGCTTCAGGCCGTCGTACAGCGCGAACACCACCTGCTCGGCGGTGACCCGGCCCCCGATCCGCACCCCCTGCGCCCACTCCGGCAACGGCACCTCGGGCAGCGTGACCAGCACGTGCGAACCCGGGATCGGCGAGCCCAGGACGACCGAGAACACCACCCGCAGGAACACCACGAACAGGCCCAGCTTCACGAACGCCCCGTACGAGCGCGCCCAGGGCGCGTCGGTACGGCGGGCCGCCACGACATAGCCGGCGACCCCGACGATCAGACCGAGGACCAGCGGATTGGTGGTGCGGGACGCGGCCACCGCCAGACCGAGCGCCCACAGCCACCAGGCGCCGGCGTGCAGGGCGTTGGAGCGGTTCGCCTCCGGGGCGCGCAGCGGTGTCATCGCCGGCGGCGGGCCTGCCGGACGGCCGCGCCACCGAGCAGGAGCACGGCCGCTCCGCCCGCGACGATCCCGACGGACGGGCCGGCGCCGTCGTCCTCCCCGGCGCTCTCCCGCGTGCCGTCCGAGGACGTCGGCCGACCGCCGCCCGGCTTCTCGGTGGCGGTCGCGCCGGACGGCGGCGTGTCCGCCACCTGCTCGCCGCAGCCCCGCGCCGGGTAGCCCGCGATCCCGCACAGCAGCGCGGCGCTGTCGTAGCGCAGCGGCTTGGCGACCGCCGCCAGCGCCTCCGCGCTCGTCGCGTCCTCGCGCACCTGCGCGCAGCCGGTCCTCAGCGCGGGCGCCGGCGGCTGCTCGCCCTGCGGCGCGTCCGCCGGAACGCCGAAGTCGACCACGACCGCGACGCGCTTGGTGCCGGCCTTCGCCCGGGTGTCGGCGCACACCGCCGTGAAGTCGGGGGCGACCGAGGGACGTGCCGCGTCGTTCGAGTCCTTGCTGACCGCGAAGCGGAAGCCGTTCACGTCGCCGTCCGCGGGCCGGGCCGTCGCCGGGCCCTGCGTGGCGTACGCCCATGTGCCGCCGCCGTCGCTCTCCCAGAACGACCAGTAGCGGTAGCCCGCGGCCTGCGCGGGTGCGGCGCCGGCCAGCGCCGCGAAGGCCGCCGCGAGCAAGGCGACGGCGAGCACGGCGGCGGACCGCGGCGCGGTGCCCGGGCGCGACCGGCCGGCCGGTCCCGGGGCGGCGCCGGCGAGCCGGGCCCTCACTTCTTGCGGCCGCTGATCAGGAAGCCGACGCCGACACCCACCACCATGCCGATGCCGATGATCCACCACAGGTCGAAGCCGGAGTCGTCGTCCTCGGCCTCGTCACCCGCCGAGGACGCGGCGGTGGCCGTGGCCTGCGGCGCCGGGCCGCTGGCGTTCAGCGCCTTGAGGAGGTCGGTCGAACCGAAGTGGCGCGGGTCGACGCCCATCGCGTTCGAGGCGAAGACGAGCTGCGCGTAGGCGGCGGGGCCGTTGTCCCGGGCCCAGCCGAGGGCGTTCTGCTCCAGCCAGGTCAGTGCCCCGTTCGCCTCCTTCATGGCGCCGGACGCGGCGAGCGCGACGACCGCGTCGGCGGTGTTGCCGAAGTCGGGCAGCGGGGCCGTCTCGGCGGCGCCGGGCATCGGCGGGGTGTCCAGGTGACCGGTCTTCGCGAGGGCGGTGGCCAGGTAGGAGGCGCCGTTGAGGGCGGCCCGCTCGGCGGTCGGCTTGGGCAGGTCCGTGCAGACCGGGGCCTGCTCCGGCGTCACACCGCGGGCGGTGATGCCCTTGCCGAGACCCGCGAGGGTGGCGGCCGCGGTGGCGTCGGCGTTCGCGAGCAGCTTGCCGCTCTTGTCGGGCTGGTAGGCGAAGGCGCCCGCGCCGTCCTTGACCGCGCAGGGCACGGCGAAGCCGAGCAGCGCGTCGTACGGGGTCTTGCCGGCGGTGGACCTGACCTCGCCCGGCTTCTCGCCCAGGGCGGCGAGCGCGCCGATCACGATCGAGGTGGAGTTGGCGTCGCTGGGGCTGCCGGGGTTGTAGCCCCAGCCGCCGTCCTTGTTCTGCACGCCCTTGAGCCAGCCCGCACCGGCCTTGGCCGCCTTGCCGACCGCCTCGGGGTCGGCGCTCTCGCGCCGCACCCCGGACAGCGCCTGGACGGCGACGGCGGTGGCGTTGGTGTCGAGCATGGTGGCCGGGTCGCAGGGCTTGGCCGGATCCGGACGGTACGAGGCGAAGGCACCGCTCTCGCACTGCTGACGCTGCAGCCAGGTCACGGCCTGCTCGGCGGGCTGGACGTTGTTCGTCCGCTGGGCGATGAAGGCGAGCGACTGGCGCCAGACACCGTCGTACGTCGGGTCCTTCTCGCCGTACAGCCCGGCGGGGATCACGGGCGCGGGGGTGGGCGACGGCGACGGCGCGGCGAACGCGGTCGGGGCCATCCCGGTGCACAGCACGGTGGCGGCTGCGAGCGCGGCGGCGCCTCGGCGAACGGTGATCATGCGTGCTGGCCTCTCCTGCGGCCGGGCACCGGCACGCACAAGGGCACCAGGCTCGGCTCCGTATTCCTCGACGGTGCCGGCGCTCACGTCCCGGACGGGGCATTCCGACTCACCGACGGCGGCCTGGGAGGCTGCGAGGACGGCTCACGGTTGCGGGTCAGCGCCGGATTCCCACCGGCTTCCCCCCGCACGGGCATGATGACGACGCGCCCACTGTACCGGGCCGTAGGGGGCCCGCCCCGTGGGTGCGAGGCGCCTCACACCGCGACGTACGCCACCGGGTCCGTGCCCTCGGCCCGCTCCGCCCGTCCCAGCTTCACCAGCCGCCGCACATGGGCCTCGGCCTCGCTGACGGCGATGTTCCGCGACCCGCTCGGGATCTGCTCCCACGGCCGGTTCCACTCCATCCGCTCGGCCAGCTGCCAGGGCGTGAGCGGCGTCGTCAGCAGGTCGAGCAGGCCGGTCAGCCGCTCCTCGTGGTGGTCGAGCAGTTCGCGCACCCGGCCGGCGGCGTCGGCGAAGGCGTGCTGGTGGGCGGGGAGCACCTCGGCGACGCCGAGGCGGCCGATGCGCTCCAGCGAGTCCAGGTAGTCGCCGAGCGGATCGGTGACGGTGGCGTCGTCGGGGTCTTCGTAGAGCCCGATGTGCGGGGTGATGCCGGGCAGCAGGTGGTCGCCGGAGAAGAGCCGGCCGTGGCCGGGCAGTCGCGCGGGATGCTCCTCCTCCAGGTGGAGGCAGACGTGCCCGGGCGTGTGGCCGGGGGTCCAGATCGCCCGCAGCCGCCGTCCGGCCAGGTCGAGCAGCTCGCCGGGGA
Organism: Streptomyces sp. JL2001; assembly: GCF_050917515.1. Taxonomy (NCBI): domain Bacteria; kingdom Bacillati; phylum Actinomycetota; class Actinomycetes; order Kitasatosporales; family Streptomycetaceae; genus Streptomyces; species Streptomyces sp. JL2001. The sequence continues at coordinate 5,432,816 of NZ_CP169421.1, forward strand.
CGATCTCGCGGTCGGGCAGGGCCGAGCGCAGCCCGGGAAGCGCCCGGATCCGGCGGCCCGACCGGGCGGCGAGCAGCGGGGCGGTGTGCTCCTCGGGGGCGCCGACGGCGGCCAGCTTGCGCGCGAGGTAGTCGAGCCAGGCGGCGGGCTCGGAGGCGCGGGTGCGGCGTACGACGTCGGTGTCGGCGGCGTGCATGGCGATCCACGCACCGGACTCCTCGCGGACCTTGCCCGAGAGGCCGTGGTGGTCGGGGTGGTGGTGGGTGATGACGACACCGTGCACCTCGCGCACGGAGGTCCCCAACGCCTCCAGCCCGTCGGAGAGTTCGCTCCAGGACGCCGGATCGTCCCAGCCGGTGTCGATCAGGACGGGACCGCGATCGGTGTCGAGGAGATGGACGAGGGTGTGGCCGAGCGGGTTGTCCGGAATGGGAACCCGGATCGACCAGACGCCTCCACCGTGCTCGGTCACCTGGGTCATGGGCCCTCATCTCTGCGCGACGCACGGCACTTGCTCGACCAGGGCCACTATAACGAGAACTGACGATGCGTCAGAGAGGGTGGGCGAATCATCCCCGCACCGCCTTCGCACCGGCGGGGGGCGGGGGTCCCGCGCGGTGGAGCGGCCGCCGCCCGTCATGAGACGGACCCCGCTCCAGCGGAGGAGCCAGGTGGACGCGGCGGCGGCCGTCCCCCGAGCTTGTCGGCGCCCGCGGTTCGGTGGGGAGTGGGGTGATGTGTAGGCGGGTGTGGGGTTGGCTGGCCTACTGTCGGTGGTCTGGTGCCGGGGTTGCGTCGGGGGTGTGGGTTGGTCGGCGATGTCGGTCGGGTGTTCGTCAGTCATGCGGGGGCGGACCGGGCGTGGGCGGAGTGGGTGGCCTGGCAGTTGGTGGATGCCGGCTACGAGGTGGAGCTGGACTACTGGGACTGGGGCGCGGGGGAGAACTTCGTCCTGAAGATGAACGCCGCGCTGGCCTCGGGGCGGATGCTGGCGGTGTTCTCGGAGGCGTACTTCGACCCGGTCCGGTTCACGACCGCGGAGTGGACGGCCGTCCTCGCGGCGAAGCAGAAGCTGATCCCGGTGCGGATCGACTCCACGCCTGCCCCGCCCGTCCTGCGCCCACTGCTCGCGCCCTCGCTGGCGGGCCTGGGCGAGGACGAGGCGCGGACGGTGCTCCTTCAGGCGGTGGGCGGGCCGCGCCGTCCTGACGGCCGGCCCGGATTCCCCGGCGATGCGGGCCGGTTACGGGGGGTGGGCGGCTCGGTTCCACGGCTGCCGGGCAGCCTGCCGCGGGTGTGGAACCTGCCGGGGCGCAACGCCGGGTTCACCGGCCGGGACGATCTGCTGGTGCGGCTGCGGCAGACACTCGCGTCGGGTTCCCGGGTGGCGGTGCAGGCTCTACGCGGCCGGGGCGGGGTGGGCAAGACGCAGCTGGCGATCGAGTACGGGCACCGGTTCGCCGGGGAGTACGAGCTGGTGTGGTGGATCCGCTCCGAGGAACCAGCCCTGATTCCCGATCAGTTAGCGGAGTTGGCGGTCAAGACCGGAGCGGCGCAGGCCGGCATCGCTTCGGGTGAGGCGTGCGAGGCGCTGACGGAGGAACTGCGCACCCGGGGGCGTTGGCTGCTGGTCTTCGACAACGCCGAGGACCCCGCCGCCCTGAGCCCGTTTCTGCCCGGGGGGAACGGGCATGTGCTGATCACCTCCCGCAATCCCCACTGGCACGACCAGGCTGTGGCGGTGGAGGTGGACGCCTTCGCCCGCACCGAATCGATCACCCTGCTGCGCTCCCGTGTCCCGGGTCTGAGCGAGGCCGATGCGGACCGGCTGGCGCAGCCGCTGGAGGACCTGCCGCTGGCCCTGGTCCAGGCCGCCGCCCTCCTCACCGACGGCCTCACGGTCGCCCAGTACCTGCAACTGCTCCAGGAGCGGATCAGCGAGGTCCTGGACGAAGGCTGCCCCGACACCTACCCGGTCTCGCTGGCGGCCCAGATCCGCCTGAGCACCCGACACCTGGCCACGACCCGACCCGACGCGTTGACTCTGCTGCGGGCCTGCGCGTTGCTGGCACCCGAACCCTTCCCCCTGCACACGTGCACCCACCCCGTCACCGACCCGTCGCCGTCGCTGACGGGACTGCTCAGCAACCCCCTCGCGGTCCGCACCGCCCTGCGTGCCCTTGCCGCGCAGGGTCTGGCACGCATCCAGGACGGCACAATGCAGTTGCACCGCCTCACCCAGGCCGTGATCCGCGACCAGCTCACCCCGGCCGACTACGCGGATGCGGCCCGGGCCGCGGAAACCCTCCTCACCGCCGCCTATCCCGGTGGCGCAGCGCACCCTGAGACCTGGCCCGCCTGGCCCGCGCTGGTGCCCCACCTGCTCGCCCTGGAGCCCGGTGACTTCACGACTGCGGACGGCCGGTTCGCGGCATGCGAGGCATGCTGGTACCTCATGGACCGCGGCAGCGCTCCCGCCGCCCTGCCCCGCCTGCAACAGCTGCACGACACCTGGACGCAGCAACTGGGCCCGGACCATCCGCACACCCGGTGGGCCGTCAACTACCTCACCCGCGCCTACGGCGAGACCCACGACCTCACGAAGGCCCACGCCTTGGCCGAGGACACGCTGGCCCGCCGACGGCGGGTGCTGGGTGAGGACCACCCCGACACACTGAGCAGTGCCCACAGTCTCGCCATCCGGCTGGCTGCGCTGGGGGAGAACGAGGCCGCACGCGCCTTGGCCGAGGACACGTTGGCCCGCAGGCGGCGGGTGCTGGGTGAGGACCATCCCAACACTCTGCGCAGCGCCAACAACCTGGCCATCCGGCTGGCTGCGCTGGGGGAGATCGAGGCCGCCCACGCCTTGGCCGAGGACACGTTGGCCCGCAGGCGGCGGGTGCTGGGTGAGGACCACCCCGACACCCTGACCAGTGCGCACAACCTCGCGATCTGGCTGGCTGAGCTGGGGGAGAACGAAGCCGCACAGGCCCTTGCCGAGGACACGTTGACCCGCCGACGCCGGGTGCTGGGTGAGGACCACCCCAACACCCTGCGCAGCGCCAAGCAGCTCGAAGAGCTGGCGGAAGACGGATCCGCCTGATCCGGCGCCAAAGACGCGGATAGCCGAACGGCGCGGGCAGGCGAGGCCGAGGCTCTGCGGCGCCGTGCCGGCCAGCCCGAGCAGCGGGAGTCGGACCCGGACACCCGTCGACGACATGGAACGAAAGCTCGGAGGGCGTCCGCCGGCCCAGAGACGGCTTAAGCGGCATGACACAGGCCCCACCCGCGCCGAACCCGCTGGTGGGGGCCCGTCCTGCCCTGAGCCTGGCCAAGTATAACTAGAACTGGTATCAGTTCTGAAACACAGTCAGAAACCATCGCGGGTTCCGGGAGGCAGTCGGTCATGACCGAGCTTGTGGAGCACGGAAAGCTGTTCATCGGCGGAGCACTGGCCGACCCGCTCGGCGGTGATGTCATCGAGGTCGTCTCGCCCCACACCGAGGAGGTCATCGGCCGGGTGCCGCACGCCTCCGAGGCCGACGTCGACCGGGCCGTCGCCGCCGCGCGCGCGGCCTTCGACCACGGCCCCTGGCCGCGGACGACCCTGGAGGAGCGGATCGAGGTCGTCGGCCGCATCAAGGACGCCGTCGCCGTGCGCCACGAGGAGATCGCCCGCTCCATCTCCTCCCAGAACGGCTCCCCGTACTCGTGGAGCGTGCTCGCGCAGGCGCTCGGCGCGATGATGGTGTGGGACGCCGCCATCACCGTCGCGCGCGACTTCCCGTTCGAGGAGCGGCGCGCGGGCGTGCTCGGGCCGCTTCTGCTGCGCCGCGAGCCGGTGGGCGTGGTCGCCGCCGTCGTGCCCTGGAACGTGCCGCAGTTCACGGCCGCGGCGAAGCTCGGCCCCGCGCTGCTCGCCGGCTGTTCGGTGATCCTCAAGCCGTCGCCGGAGTCCCCCCTCGACTCCTACATCCTCGCCGAGATCGCGGCCGAGGCCGGACTGCCGGAGGGCGTGCTGTCGATCCTGCCCGCCGACCGCGAGGTCAGCGAGTACCTGGTCGGGCACCCGGGCGTCGACAAGGTCTCCTTCACCGGGTCCGTCGCCGCCGGCAAGCGCGTGATGGAGGTGGCCTCGCGCAACCTCACCCGCGTCACGCTGGAGCTCGGCGGCAAGTCCGCGGCCGTCGTCCTGCCCGACGCGGACCTGGCGACCGCCGTCGCCGGGATCGTCCCCGCCGCCTGGATGAACAACGGCCAGGCGTGCGTCGCCCAGACCCGGATCCTCGTACCGCGCAGCCGGTACGACGAGATCGCCGAGGCGTTCGCGGCGGCGGCCGGCGCGCTGGCCGTCGGCGACCCGCTCGACCCGGCCACCCAGGTCGGCCCCCTGGTCGCCCGGCGCCAGCAGCAGCGGTCGCTCGACTACATCAGGCTCGGCCAGGAGGAAGGCGCCAAGATCCTCACGGGCGGCGGCCGGCCGGCCGGACTCGACCGGGGCTGGTACGTCGAGCCCACCCTCTTCGGCGGTGTCGACAACACGATGCGCATCGCCCGGGAGGAGATATTCGGCCCGGTCATCTGCCTCCTGCCCTACGGCGACGAGAACGAGGCCCTGCGCATCGCGAACGACTCCGACTACGGGCTGAGCGGCAGCGTCTGGACCGGGGACGTGGAGCACGGCGTCGACTTCGCCCGCCGGGTGCGCACCGGCACCTTCAACGTCAACACCTTCAGCCTCGACATGCTGGGCCCGTTCGGCGGCTACAAGAACTCCGGCCTGGGACGGGAGTTCGGTCCCGAGGGACTCGGCGCGTACCTGGAGCACAAGATGATCCACCTGCCCGCCGGCTATGAGGGGCCCGGTGGCGCGTGATGGGGGACCGCTGGCTCGTGGAGGTCGACCGGGGGGTCTGCATCGGTTCCGGCATGTGCGTCAACCACGCTCCGCACGGCTTCCGTCTGGACACGGCCCGTCAGTCGCACCCCACCGCACCGGAGTCGGACGCGAACGAGGGCGTCCTCGCGGCGGCCGAGGGCTGCCCGGTGGAGGCGATCCTGATCACCCTCCTGGACGGCGGGGAGCCGGTCTTCCCGCCGGAGGAGTAACCGAGGAGTCGTTCCCACGTGCAAAACTTCTGCCTTGATCACGGGGGCAACGGGCCCGCGTGCGCCCAGGATCGGGAGCGTTGTGCGCAAGGCGAAGTGGGTGGCTGCGGCCGCCGGTGTGGTGATGCTGGTCGCGGGCTGCGGCGGCGAGGGCGGTTCGGACAAGGGCCAGGGCGGTTCGTCGTCGGCGGGCTCGACCGCCGGGTCCTCCGGCGGCGGCTCGGAGGCGGGCGGCGACCTCGACGGCGCCGCGGTCACCAAGGAGATCGCGGCGGCGGCCACGGCCGCCGGCTTCACCGAGAAGACCTCGGACGACCCGGTGCCGGCCGAGCTCAAGAACTGCATGGTGTCCTGGCAGGCCGACGCCGACAAGGCGGCCGACCCGAAGAAGTCCTTCGACGCCACCACGGCGGCGCTGGGCAAGGGCGGCTGGAAGGAGGGGCAGAAGGTGGACCAGAGCGGTTCCACCGTCATGTCCCTGACCAAGAGCGACTGGACCGTGAAGGCCAGCCGGCACGGCATGTCCGGCTTCCAGATGGTCCTCTTCGTCGCCACGGACAACGGCGCCGAGTGCGAGGCGCTGTTCAAGGCCGACCTGGAGAAGAACAAGAAGTCCTGAGGGCTGCCCGAGGGCCTGTCGGTCGCCGCGACGGCGTCGGCGCGCGTCGCCGGCCGGGCCGGCCGGCGGCCGGCCGCTCAGTGCGAGGCCGTGAGCCGTCCGCGGCCCTCCGGGGGCGTGGCCGGCTCGGCCGGCGCCGTCAGGTCGATCAGCCGGCAGACGGTCTCGATGTCGATCTTCACCTGCGCGATCGACGCCCGGCCCGAGAGCCAGGTGATCAGGGCCGAGTGCCAGGTGTGCTCGATCACGCGCACCGCGGACAGCTGCTGCGGTGTCGGCTGCTCCAGACCCATCGAGTCCAGGATGATCGCCGTGGTCACCCGGGACACCGTGTCCACCTCCGGGCTGACGCTCCGGTCGGCGAACGTCAGTGCCCGCACCATCGCGTCCGCGAGCTGCGGTTCCCGCTGGAGCGCGCGGAACGCCCGCATCAGCGTCTCCGCCACCCGCTCCGCCGCCGTCGCGCCCGCCGGAGGCCGCTTCCGCAAGGTGGTGTGCATGTGCTGGAGCTGGTCCTGCATCGTCGCGACCAGCAGATGGATCTTGGAGGGGAAGTAGCGGTACAGCGTCCCCAGCGCCACCCCGGCCGCCTCGGCGACCTCACGCATCTGTACGGCCTCGAAGCCGCCCCGCCCGGCCAGCTGCGCGCTGGCGTGCAGGATGCGGCGACGGCGCGCCTCCTGGCGCTCTGTCAGGGGCGGCGAGTCGGGTCTGTCTTCCGCGGTCATGGGTCCCGTTCCGTGCGGTGAGGGAGCGACAGTATGGCGCGCTGCCCGCCGTGGCGCGAATCACCTGATCCGGCTCTTACGGCGGAGCTACCTGCCGGTAGATTCAGTGCTCCTTGAAGGATCAAGAACGATCAAGTCTGTAACTTGTTCTAGATTAGCGCGAGCGGTTACGCTCCCGCGAAACGCAAGCTCGAAGGGGGCAGCGAGTGACCGCTGAGGCCATAGAAGCAGGCCCCCGCCAGGGCGTCGCCATCGACGGTGACCGTCCGTTGCGGATCGCTCTCCTGACGTACAAGGGGAACCCGTTCTGCGGCGGCCAGGGGGTCTACGTACGGCACCTCTCCCGCGAACTGGCCCGCCTCGGGCACAGCGTCGAGGTCATCGGCTCGCAGCCCTACCCGACCCTGGACGAAGGCGTTCCGCTCACCGAGCTGGCCAGCCTCGACCTCTACCGGTCGCCGGACCCGTTCCGCACGCCCAAGCGCGACGAGTACCGCGACTGGATCGACGCGCTCGAGGTCGCCACCATGTGGACCGGCGGCTTCCCCGAGCCGCTCACCTTCTCGCTGCGCGCCCGGCGCATGCTCGCCGCCCGCCGCGGCGACTTCGACGTCGTGCACGACAACCAGACGCTCGGCTACGGACTCCTCGGCGGCCCCGGCGCGATCGGCGCCCCCCTGGTCACCACCATCCACCACCCCATCACCGTCGACCGGCAGCTCGAACTCGACGCCGCCGCCGACTGGAAGCGCCGCGCCTCCGTCCGCCGCTGGTACGGCTTCACCCGGATGCAGAAGCGGGTCGCCCGCCGGCTGCCGTCCGTGCTGACCGTGTCCGGCACCTCCCGCCAGGAGATCGTCGACCACCTCGGCGTACGGGACGCCCGCATCCGCGTCGTCCACATCGGCGCCGACACCGACCTGTGGTCGCCCGACCCCTCCGTCGCCGAGGTCCCGGGCCGGATCGTCACCACCTCCAGCGCCGACGTCCCCCTCAAGGGCCTGATCCACCTGATCGAGGCCCTCGCCAAGCTGCGCACCGAGAACCCGGCCGCCCACCTCGTCGTCGTCGGCAAGCGCGCCGAGGACGGCCCGGTCGCCCAGGCCATCGAGCGCTACGGGCTCCACGACGCCGTCGAGTTCGTCAAGGGGATCTCCGACGCAGAGCTCGTGGACCTCGTGCGCTCCGCCCAGGTCTCCTGCGTGCCCTCCCTGTACGAGGGGTTCTCCCTGCCCGCCGCCGAGGCCATGGCGACCGGCACCCCCCTCGTCGCCACCACCGGCGGCGCGATCCCCGAGGTCGCGGGCCCCGACGGCGAGACCTGCCTCGCGGTGCCCCCCGGCGACGCGGGCGCGCTCGCCGCCGCCCTCGGCCGGACGCTCGACGACGCCGAGCTCCGCGCCCGCCTGGGCGCCGCCGGCCGGGCGAGGGTCCTGGCGAACTTCACCTGGGCCCGGGCCGCCCAGGGCACGGCGGACCTCTACCGCGAGGCCATCGCCCGCCAGGGAGCGCGCCGGTGACCGCCCGCGGACACCGCGCCGCGCCGAACCACCACCCCCACTCCCGCCCCGCGGGATCCCCCCTGTCCCGCACCGCGGGTACGACTCCGGGCCGCCCCGCGGCCCCCGGCCATCCGGAAGGGCAGACCTCGTGCTGACCGTCGACTTCACCCGCTTCCCGCTCGCCCCCGGCGACCGCGTGCTCGACCTGGGCTGCGGTGCGGGCCGGCACGCCTTCGAGTGCTACCGGCGCGGCGCCCAGGTCGTGGCCCTCGACCAGAACGGCGAGGAGATCCGCGAGGTCGCCAAGTGGTTCGCGGCGATGAAGGAGGCCGGCGAGGCCCCGGCGGGCGCCACCGCGACCGCCATGGAGGGCGACGCGCTCAACCTGCCCTTCCCCGACGACTCCTTCGACGTCGTGATCATCTCCGAGGTCATGGAGCACATCCCGGACGACAAGGGCGTCCTCGCCGAGATGGTCCGGGTGCTCCGCCCCGGTGGCCGGATCGCGATCACCGTCCCGCGCTACGGACCCGAGAAGGTCTGCTGGGCGCTCTCCGACGAGTACCACGAGGTCGAGGGCGGCCACATCCGCATCTACAAGGCCGACGAGCTCCTCGGCAAGATCCGCCAGGCCGGCCTGCGGCCGTACGGCAGCCACCACGCCCACGCGCTGCACGCCCCCTACTGGTGGCTCAAGTGCGCCTTCGGCGTGGACAACGACAAGGCGCTGCCGGTCCGGGCGTACCACAAGCTCCTGGTCTGGGACATCATGAAGAAGCCCGCCGTGACCCGGGTCGCCGAGCAGCTGCTCAACCCGGTGGTCGGCAAGAGCTTCGTGGTCTACGCGACCAAGCCCCACCTGCCCTCCACCGGCTCCGACGCCGCCGGGGCCGGCGCGTGACGAGTCCCGAGCGGATCGCGGAACACCTGCTCCTGCCCGGTGTCCTGACCGCCGAGCAGGCCGCCGAGACCGTCGCCGGCATCCTCGCCGGCCAGCGCGCTGACGGCGCCATACCCTGGTTCCGCGGCCACCACCTCGACCCCTGGGACCACACCGAGGCCGCGATGGCCCTCGACGCGGCCGGCGAACACGCCGCCGCGGCCCGGGCGTACGACTGGCTGGCCCGGCACCAGAACGGCGACGGCTCCTGGTACGCGGCGTACCACGACGGCGAGCACGACCGGGTCACCGACCACAGTCGCGAGAGCAACTTCGTGGCCTACGTCGCCGTCGGCGTCTGGCACCACTACCTGGCGACCGGCGACGACGCCTTCCTCGACCGGATGTGGCCCGTCGTCTACGCGGCCGTCGAGTTCGTGCTGGCGCTCCAGCAGCCGGGCGGCGAGATCGGCTGGAAGCGCGAGGCCGACGGGACACCGGTCGACGACGCACTGCTGACCGGCAGTTCGTCCATCCACCAGGCACTGCGCTGCGCCCTCGCCATCGCCGAGACGCGCGAGGAACCGCAGCCCGACTGGGAGCTCGCGGCCGGCGCCCTCGGACACGCGATCCGCCGTCACCCCGAGCGCTTCCTCGACAAGTCCCGCTACTCCATGGACTGGTACTACCCGGTCCTCGGCGGCGCGCTCACCGGGCCGGCGGCGAAGGCCCGCATCGACGCGCACTGGGACGACTTCGTGGTGCCCGGACTCGGCGTCCGCTGCGTGCTGCCCAACCCCTGGGTGACGGGCGGCGAGAGCTGCGAACTCGCCCTCGCCCTCTGGGCGACGGGGGAGTCGGACCGGGCCCTGGAGATCCTCCAGTCCATCCAGCACCTGCGGGCCGAGGGCGGCATGTACTGGACGGGATACGTCTTCGAGGGCGACACGGCCGTGTGGCCCGAGGAGCTCACCACCTGGACCGCCGGATCGCTGCTGCTCGCCGTCGCGGCACTCGGCGGCGACGAGGCGACGGTGGCGGTGTTCGGCGGCGAACGGCTGCCGAAGGGGCTCGATCCCGACTGCTGTTGACCATTTGGGAACAGTGTTCCCCAAACGGTAAAGCCACGGCAAAGTGGTCCTCTCCCCGGTTCTACGATGTCCGCGTTCATGGCTGGCATGAACATGCGTGACAGATGCGGGAGAGCAGGACCAAGTGGACGGTGCGGGGACTGTCAGCGGTAGATCCGGAGCTGCGGCCGAGGAGCTGGCGAGCGAACTGCTCGCCCTGAAGAAGGCGTCGGGACTGAGCTTCGCCCAGCTCAGCCAGAAGACCCACTACGCGAAGTCGTCGTGGGAGCGATGGGTGAACGGCAAGCAGTTCCCGCCGCGTGACGCGGTCGAGAGCCTGGCCCGGCTGTGCGAGACGCCGCCGGCGCGGCTCCTCGACGTCTGGGACCGGGCCGACGGGGAGCGGGCACTCGCCACCGGGCGGGAGTCCGAACTCCCGGAGTCCGGCACGGGCGCCGGTGCGGCGGAGGCGGGCGCTGCCGCCGACGCCGTGCCGCAGCCGGCCGTCGCGGGCGTGGATGCCGCCCCCGAGGCCGGTGCCGAGGCCGCCCCGGCGCGGCGCGGACGCCGCGGGCTGTGGATCTCGGCCGTCGTCGGTCTGGCCCTGGTGGCGGGCGCTGCCGCCGCCTACGCCTACGCCGGCGTCGGCACCGGCGGCGAGGAGCCGGCCGCCCGGCCCACCGTCAAGATCGCCGGCCCCGCGACGGGCTGCGAGGGGACCGGGTGCGAGGGCAAGGACCCGAAGAAGATGAACTGCGGTGCCGACGCCGTCACCGTACGCACCGGCTCCATCCCCAAGGACCTGGTGATGGAGCTGCGGTACAGCAAGGCCTGCCAGGCGGCCTGGGGCCGCATCACCTTCGCCGAGGTCGGCGCCACCGTCGTCGTCAACAACTCGGACGGCGCCGCCGCGGCCGACGTCGTGCACTACGACCGGGACGTCTACACGCCCCTGATCGCGGCGCCGGAGTCGGGCTCGACCTGGGTCTGCGCCTCACTGCCCAAGGGCAAGCAGAGCTGCACCGGCTACTTCGTGCCCAGCCAGGAGCACTGACCCGGGCTCAGACGGACGTGGGGCAGCCGTACGTGATGTCGATCGCGACGACGCCGGAGCCCAGGCCGAAGCTCTGCCCCGGACGCAGCTGGTCGATGAAGCCGCTGGAGAACTTCAGCCAGGCGCAGTCCTCGTTCCGCGCGTTGGTGACCCAGCGCGCGGTACGCGTCTTGGCGCTGGTGGTCTGCCAGCCCGTGTCCTTGTACATGGTCAGGATGGCGCCGTTGCCGTCCTGGAAGCAGACGTAGGGCCAGGGGCACGAGGCCGCGGCGGCGGGGCTCGCGGTGGCGCCGCTCAGGCACGTCGCGGCCAGCAGTCCGGCGAGGGCGACGGACGCGGACTTCGAGCGGTTCTTCCGGTTGTTCCGGTTCTTCATGGACTCACCTGGAGGGGACGGGCGTGGAAGCCGGCCCGGAGGAAGCACCGGGCCGGCACGCGGCACGCGAGGAAGACGGACAACCCGACGCACCCCCGTGTCGTCGGGTCGTTCGGGACGGAAGACTGCCAACCCTCCCGCTGCCGGGTCTTGGACAAAAACGAACAGCGGGCGACGTCCCGTCGGGCCCGGGTCCCACGGGCCTCCCGCGCCCGCCGGTTCGGCCGGCCGGCCCGTCGGCCCGCCCGTCCCCGACCCCGGTCAGCCGGCCAGCCAGGGACTCGCCGCGGCACGCGCCGCCAGGAACCGGCCCGGCGGCATGCCCGTCATCGCCCTGAACTCGCGGCTGAGGTGGGACTGGTCGCAGAAACCGCAGCCGAGCGCGGCGTCGACGGCGGAGCTCCCCGCCGTCAGCAGCCGGATCGCCCGGTTGAGCCGCAGGATGCGGGCCAGGCGCTTCGGCGGCAGCCCGATCTGCTCGCGGAATCGATTCTCCAGATGGCGCAGGCTCCACCCCGTCCGAGCCGCCAGCTCCGTCATCGGCACGGCCCCCGACGTCCGGTTCAGCAGCTGCCAGGCCCCCAGCACCGCCGGCGACGGCCCGCGGGACGGCGCGGCCTCGGCCGCCCAGCGCAGCAGCGTCTCGTCGAGCACGGCGAACCGGCCGTGCCAGTCGGGAGCGGCCTCCAGCGCGCCGGCGAGATCCCGGGCCCGGCGGCCCAGCACGTCGGCCGGATCCGTCACCGTGTCCGCGAGCTCGCCCAGGGGGGTGCCGAACAGCCGGTACGCCGCCCAGGGCGCGAGGGTCAGCTCCACCCCGTGCAGGTCTCCCTGATGACCCAGTACCCGCGCACGGGTGTGCAACCCCGACACCACCGACGTGTGCACCGGGGCACGGTCCCCGGACTCCCGCCGGACTCCCGCCCGACCGATCCGCATCTCGCTGCCGAACCCGATGAGCAGCGACACCCGGCCGCTCGGCACCACCAGCCGCTCCTGAGCCAGACCGGCCGTCGACCGGAAGCCCCTGTACACCCCGATGCCCGGCCGGAGCCGCGCGTCCGGCCGCGCGTAGAACCACTGGCATCTCCCGCCCGCCTCACAGACACGGCGCCTCACCATGAACGAAGTCCCCCCAGGGTCCGGAACCGTCCCGGACCGTCCCGGACCGTCCCGATCACTCTCGGATCACCCGGTCGGGGAGGGCCAGAGACGGCGCCGTCCCAGGGATGGAGCGGGACGTCCCACGGCCCTGACCTGCCGTGATGCCGCGAACGAGGGACATGCGGACGACGGGTGGAGCCCGGCGAGGCCGGACTCGCGGGCGCCGAGGTCGGCGACCGGGTCCCTAGCCCGGTTCTCCGGACGCCTCCCGGGAACCCCGGCCGTTCAGCTCCGCGAGGACCCGTAGGGTCGCCGGGTCCGGCGCCGTCACCAGCAGGTCGGTGACCGGGCCCTTGCGCCAGAGCTCAAGCCGTTCGGCGATCCTCTCCTCCGGTCCGACGAGCGAGATCTCGTCAGCGAAGGCGTCGGGCACGGCGAGCACGGCCTCCTCGCGCCGCCCGGCCGCGAACAGCTCCTGGATGCGCCGGGCCTCGGCCTCGTACCCCATCCGCCCCATCAGGTCGGCGTGGAAGTTGCGGGCCGCGTGTCCCATGCCGCCGATGTAGAAGCCGAGCATCGCCTTGACCGGCAGCAGCCCCTCGGCGAGGTCGTCGCAGACCCGGGCGCGGACCAGGGGAGCGACCAGGAAGCCCTCGGGCAGCGCCGCAGGCAGGTCGTACACCTGCGCGTACCGGGTCGGCGACCAGTAGAGCGGCAGCCAGCCGTCCGCGAGGGTGAGGGTCTGGGCGATGTTCTTCGGCCCCTCGGCGCCGAGCAGGACGGGCAGGTCCGCCCGGAGCGGGTGGGTGATCGACTTGAGCGCCTTCCCCAGGCCGGTGCCGTCCGCCCCCGCGTAGGGGTGGGAGTGGAAGCGCCCGTCCAGCGCCACCGGCTCCTCGCGGCGCAGCACCTGGCGGACGACGTCCACGTACTCGCGGGTCGCGGTGAGCGGGCTGCGCGGGAAGGGGCGGCCGTACCAGCCCTCGACGACCTGCGGTCCGGAGAGCCCCAGACCGAGCATCATCCGCCCGCCGGAGAGATGGTCGAGGGTGAGGGCGTGCATGGCCGTGGCGGTCGGGGTCCGGGCCGCCATCTGCGCGACGGCGGTGCCGAGCCGGATCCGGCTGGTGTGCGCGGCGATCCAGGTCAGCGCGGTGAACGCGTCGGACCCCCAGGCCTCGGCCGTCCACACGGAGTCGTAGCCGAGTCCCTCGGCCTCCCGGGCGAGCGCGAGGTGGTCGGGGGAGGGGCCGCGTCCCCAGTAGCCGAGGGCGAGTCCGAGACGCATGGACCCCACCAACCTTTCTGACGGGTCGTCAGTTCATGGATGGGGGGACTGTACGACAACGGCCCCGCCCCCGGAAGGGATTCCGGGGGCGGGGCCGTCGGGCGGTACTGCTGCCGATGTGTCCGGTCAGCCGCGCTGGATGCCGGTCGTGTCCTGCAGGACACCGCGCCGGCCGTCCTGGGTCTGGGCGATCAGGCCGGGACCACGCTGCTCGACCGCCAGGTACCAGGTACCGGGGGCCAGTTCGGCGATCGGCGACGGCGAGCCGTCCTCGCCGTACAGCGGACGGGCGACCGGGACCGCGAACCAGAAGGGCGAGAAGTCCCCCGAACCCTGCGGGGCCTGGGCCTGCGGGGCCTGGGCGGCGGCCGGCGGCTGCTGGCCCTGGGCACCGAAGGGGGAACCGTGCGGCTGGCCCTGCTGCGGGTCGGGCTGCCCCGGGTACGGCTGCTGCTGGGCGCCCGGGTAGCCGTAGCCGTTCGGGACGCCGGGCTGGCCCGGCTGCACGCCGTACGGCTGCTGCGCCTGCGGCGACGGAGCGCTCATCAGCGGGGCCTTCAGGGCCGGCACCAGCGGGCTGGCGACCGCCGCGCCCGCGAGGACCAGAGCGGCGATCAGGCCGAGGATGAGGCCGGCGCCGGCGTTCTCCGACTCGAAGACCCACATGAGCAGCGTCCAGGCGGAGGCGATGGCGAACGCGGCACCGACCTGGCCGAGCTCCAGGCCGGCCACCTTGCGCTGCTGCGGCAGGCCGTGCGAGACGACGACCAGCGCGGCACCGGCGATGCCGAGGAAGAACGAGCCCCAGCCCAGCGGCGAGATCTCCCAGGAGTTGGGAATGTCGATGGAGTCGCAGATCGACGCGCTTGCTTCACAGCTCGAAGTGCCGAGGAACGAGGCGATGAACAGCACCACCGCTGCACCGATCAGCACGCCATCGCCTCGAGTGAGGGAGCGGATATTCACGTAAGAGTCCTTCGTCGGGTCGTCTCGTCGGGGTGGCGCGAAGCACGGGGGCGGCCCCATCGTACGGAGCGAATCTATCGCTCGCCGGTTCTACCCCTCGAGGTAGGTCCTGATGCCGTCCGCGAGCCCCTGTGCCGCCTTCTGGCGCCACGCCGCATCGGTCAGCAGTGCGGCGTCCTTCGGATCACGCATATTGCCGCATTCGACGAAGACCTTGGGGACGGTTGAGAGATTGAGCCCGCCGAGATCGTCGCGGACGTCCAATCCCGTACCGGAACCGATGTAGTTGGAGGGTGATGTGTGCGTCGCGCGCGCGAAGTGTGTGGCGATGTCCTCGCCGAGCGCACGGGACGGGCCGACGATCTTCGCGGTGTCGGCGCCGCCGGAGTCCACCCGTGCGGGCAGGATCACATGGAAGCCACGGTTCCCTGTCGCGGAGCCGTCGGCGTGCACGGACACGACGGCGTCGGCCCGGGCGGCGTTGCCGGTCCGGGCCCGCTCGTCGATGCACGGGCCGAAGGGGCGGTCGGCGTCATGGGTCAGTACGACCTTCGCGCCCAGCCCCTTGAGGAGATCGCGCAGGCGATGCGAGACGTCCAGGGTGAACGCGGCTTCGGTGTAGCCGGCATTGGTCGACGTGCCGGTCGTGTCGCACTCCTTGCGTGCGGTACCGATGTCGACCTTCTGATTGATCTCCTTGGAATGCCGGAAATTGCCGGGGTTGTGTCCGGGATCGACGACGACCGTGCGACCGGCCAGGGGAAGCCGGCCGGGAGCGTCGTCTCCGGAGCCCGTGCTCCCCGTGGTGCCGGTCGCCTCCGCCGGGCCGGACGGGTCGGCAGAGGCGCGAGGCGCCGGAGAGGACGATGTGGCGTCGGGCACACCCGACGCGTTGTCGGCCGCCCTGCCGCAGCCCGCCAGCGCGACACACCCGAGGGCGCATCCGAGCAGGGCGAGGGTGGGGGCGAGGGACTTCCGGTGGTCGTACGGCACCCCGCGACTCTAATGCGAGCCGCCGGAGGCGATGCGCGGCCCGCCGATCACGATCGAATAGTTCGTCGGCGCTGCGTGACTGTGGAGGGATTGTGACGGGTATGGGGAGGGTGCGCCGGTGAGCGGCATCGCGCACGGACCACGGGGGGCACTGTGGCGGGGGAAGAACAGCACGAGGCACGTCCGGAGCCGGAGGACCGCGCACCCGGTGCCGCGGACGCCTTACCGGAGGGGCCGGGCACCCCGGACGGGGGCGACGGCAGGACCGTCGCCGAGACGCCCTGGGCCTACGGACCCGGGAGCACGTCCGGCGCCGGAGCGGGCGAGGGGGCCGGGGCGTTCGGCGGCGGGCACGGGGCGCCGACCGTGACCGCCTCGCCGTGGGCGGCCGGCGGAGCGATCCCGCCGCCACCCGGGCAGCCGCCCGTCATCGGCTCGTCCACGCCGGGCCTGCCCGGCCCGCCGGTGCCGCTCGAATCGAACCCCGCCCAGGCCGTCCTGGTCGGGCTGCTGAACCTCTCCTGCCTCGGCCTCGGCTACGTGCTCCTCAAGCACTGGCGGTCCGCCGCCGTGTGCTGGGCCGCCACCGTGATCCTGCTCGTGATCGCCCTGCCCGCCGACGTCGACGGCGTGCCCCCCGGCGCACTCATCGGCTACGGCCTGTTCCTGCTGGCCGCCGCGGCCGACGGGGCGCGGCGCGGACTGCGCGCCCCGCTCGTCCTGGGCCCCGCCGGCCCGGCGGACGCGGGCAGCGGGAGACCGAGCCGGCTGCGGTTCGCGCTCCCGCTCGCGGTCGTCCTGCTGCTCGTGCCGGTCGGCGGCTCGGTGGCCTACGGAGCCGCACGGGACGAGGCCGTGGAGCAGTCGTACCTCGACCGGCTGGCGGCGGCGGACACCCTCGTGAAGGCCGTCGAAGGACAGAGCTTCGGCGGGGCCGCGGAGAACTACCGCAAGGCGCTGGCCACGTACCAGGAGCTCGGCACGAAGCACGCCGGCTCCCGCGCCGGACGGCTCGTCCCCGACCGGCTCGCCGCCTACTACCGCAGCGTGTCCGTCCCGTACGAGCAGAAGAAGTACTGCGAGGCCGTAGAACCCCTCAAGCACCTGCGCGACCTGCCGACGAAGGTGGACCGCGGGCTCCTCACCGGCCTGATCGGCAAGGCAGACGAACCGCTGGCCCAGTCCTGGTACGAGTGCGGCACCAGCAGCATCGGCAAGGCGGGCGCCGAGCGGACGGCCGGAGACCAGCTCAACGCCCTGCTCACGACCTTCCCGCAGTCGCCGCACGCGACCAAGGTCGAGGCCGCGGTCAAGGACAGCATCCGCACCCGCGCCGCCGCGCTCGACGGCTCCTCCATCGACCCGTGCGAGACGGTGACCGAACTGCGGCGCGTCGGCACGACCGTCGACCTGCTGCCCCGGGACACGTACACCGCGCTCTCGAGGGAGAACGGCGAGGCGGTGGAGAAGGGCGACTTCAACTGCGGGGTCAAGCAGTTCAAGGACAAGGAGTACACGGACGCCAGGACGTCGATGACCGAGTTCGTCACGACGTACCCGGGCAGCCGGAGGGCCGCCCAGGCACGGAACATCGCCATCGCCGCGGAGATCGCCCAGGAGGCCCCGGCGGCCGGCGCCAAGCTGCCCCCGGCGACGGCGCCCGGCGGGTCCCGGATGGTCATGGTCGTGTCCAACGACGGGCCGGGGGAGGTCGAACTGCTCTACACGGGGCCGATCACCGGACGGGTCACGCTGAAGTCCTGCGGGACGTGCAGGACGTACCCCGGCAGCCTGGCCGCGCTGAACACGCAGAAGGTGAAGGCGTGCACGGGCCCGTCGTCCAAGTACCCGAAGGCGACCCTGCTGCTCCCGCCGGGCAACTACCACTTCCTGCAGAAGCGGGACAGCTCGAACACGTCGATGGCGGTGAACAAGGCGAGCACGACGAAGATCGAGTCGGGGTACAGCTACACGAACTGCCTGTACGTGACCTCGGGCCTGGGGTTCTGAGGGGCGGGGGCGGTAGGGGGAGGGGGCGGAGGGGGGCGTCGGGGTGGGGGCGCTTGGGGGGGTGCGGGTCCTGGCTCTTGGGGCCGGGCGCCTCGGTGGCTTCTGGTGGTTGGCCGCCCTCTCTCCGAGTGTGGCGGGTTACGGCGCCGCTTCAAGGGCGCTCCTTCGTCGCGTCGCTGCGCGATGGGCTGCGCCCACCCTTGACCCGTCGCCTCCACCCGCCTTTTCACACTCGGAGGGCGGCCCGGGGGAGGGGCCAGGCGGGGGGTTCGGGGTGCCCCGGGCGCCGTAGGCGGCCATCGGCATTCGGGGTGGCTTCCCGCACCCATTGAATGGGGTGACGCGGCGGCGCTTAGCGGCAATCCGTCGTGTCTTGGCTGGGATTCATGCCCCGCTGGTCATTCCCGGTGGTGGGTGAAGCCGGATCCGAGAGCCCTTGGAAAAGTCGACGCCTCAAGCCGGCCCCCCTCCGGTCCGGTGTCGATCCTTCACCGGCAGTGGGACTCCCGGATGACGCTAGCGCGTACATTACCTGCGGTAACCCAGACGAGATAAGGAACTTCACGGGCATATCGGACTCTCGGAGGGCTTAATGTACGCCGTAGCGTCATTGAGCAGTCGATCCCGGGTCGGCGATGGGGCTGGTGGGGCGGATGGGATCCGCGCGACCGCCGCCCCACGCGACCAATGCCCCTGACCCGAGCCAGCGATGACGGCTCCGGATTCGGATTCACCCACCACCGGGAATGACCAGCGGGGCATGAATCCCAGCCGACAGACGAGCGGCATCCGCTAAGCCAAGCCCACTGCCCCATTCAATGGCTGCGGGAAGCCACCCCAAAAGCTGTCGGCCGCCTACGGCGCCCGGGGCACCCCGAACCCCCCGCCTGGCCCCTCCCCCGGGCCGCCCTCCGAGTGTGAAAAGGCAGCCGGGGCCGGGCGGTCAAGGGTGGAGCGAAGCGAAATCGGCGAAGCCGACGCGACGAAGGAGCGCCCTTGAGGGCACGGACCCGGCTGCCACACTCGGAGAGAGGGCGGCCAACCACCAGAAGCCACCCAAGACCGGCCAGCCCCAAGAGCCAGGACCCGCACCCCCCAAGCGCCCCGCCCCGCCCCCCGCCCCCCTCAGGGCTTGCGGCGGAGGACCCGCAGGGAGTCCGTCACCGAGATCTCCTCGAAGTCGCCCGACTCCAGCGCCCGGCAGTAGATCCGGTACGGGGCCTGGCCGCCGTCCTCCGGGTTCGGGAAGACGTCGTGGATGACGAGGATCCCGCCCGCCGCGACCTTCGGCGCCCAGCCCTCGTAGTCCGCCGTCGCGTGCTCGTCCGTGTGACCGCCGTCGATGAAGACGAAGCCCAGCGCTCCGGTCCACACCTTCGCGACCTGCGGGGAACGTCCCACCACCGCGATCACGTGATCCTCCAGGCCCGCCTTGTGCAGGGTCCGGCGGAACGTCGGCAGGGTGTCCATCAGGCCGACCTCCGGGTCCACGACGGTCTCGTCGTGGTACTCCCACCCCGGCTGCTGCTCCTCGCTGCCCCGGTGGTGGTCCACGGTCAGTACGACCGTCCCCGCCTCCCGGGCCACGTCGGCCAGCAGGATCGTCGAGCGCCCGCAGTAGGTGCCGACCTCGAGGAGCGGCAGCCCGAGCTTCGCCGCCTCGGCGGCGGCCTCGTACAGCGCGAGCCCTTCCTTCACGGGCATGAAGCCCTTCGCGGCCTCGAAGGCGGAGAGAATCTCCGGAGCGGGCATCGGTCCTCCTACTGGCGGGTACAGACGTGCGAGCGCCCATGGTGCCCTACGCGCCGCGGGCGGACCACACCCGCCGTCGCGGTGGGGCCGCCGCCACCTGCGCCGACGGCGCCGGCGGGCCCCGGCCCGTGCCTCCGCCGCCCTCCCGGCCGTCGTTGCGCGCACCCGGTCCGGAGGGCGGGGCGTCACCGGTCTAGAGCGGCGCCAGGACCTCGCGCAGTCGGACGAGGGTCGCCTTCCACGGTCCGGCCTCGTCGGTCTCGCCCCACAGTTCGAGGAGTTCCGAGGGTTCCGTGAGGACCCGGTCCAGGGCCTCGACCGCGAGCGGGCGCAGCTCCACCGGCAGTTCCGGCAGCGCTTCGTCCGGGCCGTAGGGGGCGGGGACGGGGTCCCCGCCCGGGCACTGCGAGGCGACGAGTGCGGCCGCGGCGACTGCCTGCACCGCGACGTCGCTGTCCAGGTAGTCCGTGCCCGTCTCGATCACCTCGCCGAGTGTGGCCCGGATGAGCGCGGCGCGCTCGGCCGGGGGTGTGTCGTCGAGGTCGCCCGAGAAGTCGGCGGCGGTGTCGTTGTCGAAGGGGCCGATGTCCCAGGTGCCCATGATGCGTTCACTTCCGATCGTTCGATCGCCGCCGGTCTGACGTGCGTACCGTGATCGTGGCAGCTGCCTCTGACAGTCGGGCGGTGGCCGGGAGCCGGCGACCTCCTCGCCCTGCGGCCGGCGATCGACGTTCGGCATTCGGCGTGTATCTGACCTTCCGTCAGATTGGAACGTGTTCTAGTCTGCCGCGCATGGGCATCGCCATCACGCAGGAACAGCGGGAGTTGGCCGGGTCCGTGCGCGGATGGCTGGCGCGCACCGTGCCTCCCGAGGAGGTGCGCAAGCACCTCGACGTCCCCGACATCGCCACCGGCCGGCCCGTCTACTGGGACGCCGCCGCCGGGCAGGGGCTCCTCGGCATCCACCTGCCCGAGGAGCACGGCGGCGGGGGCGGCGATCTCGTCGACCTGGCCGTCGTCCTGGAGGAGGCCGGGCAGGCGTTGCTGCCTGGGCCCTACCTCCCCACCGTCCTCGCCGCGGAAGTGCTCCGGCGCGCCCACGACGCCGCCCCGGGCCCCCGGTCGACCGGGGCGGCCGCGCCCTGCGCCGTCCGCGAAGCCGCCGGCCTTCTCGCCGGTCTCGCCGATGGGACGCGGACCGGGGCCGTGGCGCTCGGGCCCGGCACCCTGACGGCCGTCGGCACCGCCGACGGGTACCGGCTGGACGGGGTCGCGCCGCCCGTCCTCGGGGGCGGGCAGGCCGACCTGCTCGTCCTCGCCGCCCGCACCGCCGACGGCACCGTCTGGCTGGCCGCCGACGCCCGGGACCTCGCGGTACGGACCCACGAGAGCGCCGACCCCACCCGGCCGACCGCGGAGGTGGCCGCCGACGGGGTCCACGTCCCGGGGGACCGGCTCCTCGCCGTCGACTCCGCCCTCGTGCGCGACCTCGCCGCCGTGCTGTTCGCCGCCGACGCCTGCGGGACGGGCGCCCGGGCGCTGGACACCGCCGCCGCGTACGCCAAGGTGCGCGAGCAGTTCGGGCAGCCCATCGGGCGGTTCCAGGGGGTCAAGCACCTCTGCGCCGACATGCTGGTCCGGGTCGAGCAGGCCCGCACGCTGACCTGGGACGCGGCCCGGGCGGCCGGTGCCGGCCCTGCGGGGCCGCGGTCCCTGACGGCCGCCCTCGCCGCGGCCACCGCTCTCGACGCCGCCTACACGTGCGCCAAGGACTGCATCCAGATCCTCGGCGGGATCGGCTTCACCTGGGAGCACGACGCCCACCTCCAGCTGCGCCGGGCCCTCGTCGCCCGGCAGCTCCTGGGCGGCGGTGACGGCCACCGCTCCCGGGCCGTTCGTCTCGCCGCCGACGGCGTCCGGCGCGAGCTGCGCCTCGAACTCCCCCCGGAGGCCGACGACTTCCGCGCCGCCGCCCGTGAGGCGCTCGCCGTCGCCGTCGGTCTTGACCCGCGCGCCGCGCGCCGCGCCCTCGCCCCCACCGGCTACGCCGCCCCGCACCTGCCGGCGCCGTACGGACTCGACGCCGGACCGCTGCGGCAACTCGCCGTGCAGCGGGAACTGGACGCGGCGGGAATCACCCTCGCCGGGCTCGGCATCGCCACCTGGGTCGTCCCCTCCCTGCTCGCCTACGGGACCCCCGAACAGCAGGCCCGCCACCTCGGCCCCACCCTGAGCGGCGACCGGCTGTGGTGCCAGCTGTTCTCCGAGCCGGACGCCGGCTCCGACCTGGCCGCTCTGCGCACCCGGGCCGAACGGACCGAGGACGGCCGCTGGCGGATCAACGGGCAGAAGGTGTGGACGAGCGCGGCGCAGTGGGCCGACCACGGCATCCTGCTCGCCCGCACCGACCCCGACGCGCCCAAGCACCGGGGGCTCACGTACTTCCTCGTCGACATGAGGAACACGCCGGGGATCGACATCCGGCCGCTGAAGGAGATCACCGGGGACTCCCTCTTCAACGAGGTCTACTTCGACGACGCGCTGCTGCCCGCCGACGCCGTCGTGGGCGCCGTGGACGACGGCTGGCGCGTCGCCCGCAACACCCTCGGCAACGAACGCGTCCACATGGCCGACCAGGTCGCCTTCGACTCCGGCCTCGAAGCGCTGATCGAGCGGGCGGACGGCGCCGGCGACTCCGTACGCGTGCGGATCGGCGCGCTCGCGGCCGAGGCGCACGCGCTCGCCTGCATCGGGCTGCGCACCACGATGCTCCAGGTGTCGGGCCTGGAACCGGGCGCCGGAGCCAGCGTCCGCAAGCTCGTCCAGACCCTCCACCAGCAGAAGGTCGCCGAGCTCACGCTCGAACTGCTCGGGCCGGAGGGCGCCGTGCGCGAGGGGGCGGGGGAGCGGGCCGTGCACGGGCTGCTGATGTCCCGCTGTCTGACGATCGCGGGCGGCACCACACAGGTTCAGCTCAATGTCGTCGCCGAGCGGCTGCTCGGCCTGCCGCGGGACTGAGGGGATCGGAAGATGGGGAAGGCGTACATCGTCGGCGTCGGAATGACGAAGTTCGAGAAGCCGGAGACGCGCGACTGGCAGTACTGGGACATGGCGAGGGAGGCGGGGACGGCGGCGCTCGCCGACGCGGGCGTGGACTACGCGCGGGTGGAGCAGGTGCCGGTCGGCTACTGCTTCCAGGCGTCCACGGCCGGGCAGCGCGCCGCGTACGAGCTCGGGCTGACCGGCGTGCCCGTCTACAACGTCAACAACAACTGCGCGACGGCGTCGACGGCGCTGATGATGGCCCGCCAGTTCGTCGAGGGCGGGGTGGCCGACTGCGTCCTCGCGCTCGGCTTCGAGAAGATGACCCGCGGTGCGCTCGGCGGCGGATCGGGCGCCGGTGACTTCAGTGCCTCGCCGGTCGCCCGTCACTACGGGATCATGGCCGCCGGCCACGGCTTCGAGATGTCCCCGCCGACCGCGCAGATCTTCGGCAACGCGGCCCGTGAGCACATGGAGCGGTACGGGACGACGGAGGTCCAGCTGGCGGCCGTCGGCGCCAAGAACCACCGGCATTCGGCGAACAACCCCTACGCCCAGTTCCGGGACGTGTACTCGGTCGAGGAGATCCTCGCCGCCAAGACCGTCCACCGGCCGCTGACCAGGCTGCAGTGCTCGCCGACGTCGGACGGTTCGGCGGCCGCGGTCGTCGTGTCGGAGCGGTTCGTCGTGGAGCACGGCCTGCACGACAAGGCGGTGGAGATCGTGGCCCAGTCGATGACGACGGACACCGAGGAGTCCTTCGCCTCCGGGTCGTGCATCGACGCGGTCGGCCTGCCGATGTCCCGGGCCGCGGCCCGGCAGGTGTACGAGCGGTCGGGCCTCGGCATCGAGGACGTCGACGTCGTCGAGCTCCACGACTGCTTCTCCGTCAACGAGCTGCTGACGTACGAGGCCCTCGGGATGTGCGAGGAGGGGGCGTCGGGGAAGCTCGTGGAGTCCGGCGCGACGACGTACGGCGGGCGGTGGGTGGTGAACCCGTCGGGCGGGCTGATCTCCAAGGGGCATCCGCTGGGCGCCACCGGGCTGGCGCAGACCGCCGAACTGGTCTGGCAGCTGCGGGGTGAGGCGGGTGCCCGGCAGGTGGCCGGGGCGCGGGTGGGCCTCGCGCACAACATCGGCCTCGGCGGCGCGGCCGTGGTGACCCTGCTGCGCCGTTCCTAGAGAGGGGGCGGGGCGGGCGGACCTACGTCCGTGGTCCCGGGCCCGTACATCGATTTTCTGATGTACGGGCCACGGAGGCTCTGCGACCATGACCCGCATGGTCCACACCGAGTCAGCGGCGGAGCAGTCCGCCCACGCACGCCCCGCCCCGCGCGCCTGGCTGGTGGTGCTCGCCGCCTGTGCGGGGCAGTTCCTCGTCGTCCTCGACGTGTCCGTGGTGAACGTCGCGCTGCCGTCGATGCGGGCCGATCTCGGCCTGTCGGCCACCGGGCTGCAGTGGGTGCTCAGCGCGTACTCGATCGCCTTCGCCGGCTTCATGCTGCTGGGCGGGCGGGCGGCCGACCTGTTCGGCCGGAAGCGGATGTTCCTGCTGGGTCTCGGGCTCTTCACCGCGGCGTCCGTGGCGGGCGGTCTGGCGCAGGAGGGCTGGCAGCTGGTCGCGGGCCGTGCCGTGCAGGGGCTGGGGGCGGCGGTCCTGGCGCCCGCGACGCTCACCATCGTGACGGCCGCCGTCCCCGCGGGCTCGGCCCGGACGCGTGCCATCGGGACCTGGACGGCGGTCGGCGCGGCCGGTGGCGCGGCGGGCGGCTTCGTCGGCGGTGTCCTGGTGGACCTGCTGTCCTGGCGCTGGGTCCTGCTGATCAACGTCCCGGTCGGGGTGCTCGTCCTCGCCGGCGCCGCGCTGTGGCTGCGCGAGAGCCGGACCGCGGCGGGCCGGCGGCTCGACCTGCCGGGTGCGGTGCTGGTCACCGGCGGTCTGGCGGCCGTCGCCTACGGCATCGTGCAGACGGAGGAGGTGGGCTGGGGCTCCCGTTCGACGCTGGTGCCGCTGCTCGGCGGCCTGGCGCTGCTGGCCGTCTTCGTCACGGTGGAGGCGCGTACGGCGGCGCCGCTGATGCCCCTGCGGCTGTTCCGTTCGCGGGCGGTCTCGGCGGCCAACGTGGCGATCCTGCTGTGCGGTTCGACGTCGTTCTCGATGTGGTTCTTCATGACGGTGTACGCGCAGAACGTTCTCGGGTACACGCCGCTGGAGGCCGGGCTCGCCCTGGTGCCGAGCTCGGTCAGCGTCATCCTCGGCTCGAAGCTGGCGCCCCGTCTGATGCCGGCCACCGGCGCCCGGGCGCTCGCGGTCATCGGTGCCGTCGTGGCCGCGGCGGGCTTCGCCTGGCAGTCCACGATGACCGCCGACGGCACGTTCCTGGGGATCATCCTGGGTCCCGGCATCCTGATGATGGCGGGTATGGGGCTGCTGACCACGCCGCTCGCCACCCTCGCCACGTCGAGCGCGCCGCCCGGCGAGGCGGGGCTGGTCTCGGGGCTGGTCAACACCTCCCGCACGATGGGCGGCGCGCTGGGTCTGGCGGTGCTCTCCACCGTCGCCGCGTCCCGCACGGGCGGTGCCGCCGACCCGCAGGCCCTGACGGAGGGCTACGCGCTGGCCTTCCGCACGGCGGCGGGGGTGCTGCTGGCGGGCGCGCTGCTGATGCTGCTGTGGTTGCCGAAGCGGCGGCCCGCGGGGTCTCCCGAGCCCGCGGTCTGAGCGGCGGGACCTCCCGGCCGCCTGCGAGGAGTCTCCGCCGGTCGGCGCGGCCGTGGGCCACCGGGTGCTACAGCCAGCCCTGCTGCCGTGCCGCCCGCACCGCCTCCATGCGGTTGCGGGTGCCCGTCTTGCCGATCGCCGAGGAGAGGTAGTTGCGGACCGTCGACTCCGAGAGGTGGAGCGAGGCCGCGATGTCGGCGATGGTCGCGCCGTCGACGGACGCGCCGAGCGCGTCCCGTTCGCGTGCGGTCAGCGGGTTCGGGCCCGCGCCGAGGGCGGCCGCGGCGAGGGCCGGGTCGATGACCGTCTCGCCGCGCAGGACCCGGCGGATCGCCTCCGCGAGTTCCTCCACCGGGCCGTCCTTGACCAGGAAGCCCGCCGCGCCGGCCTCCATCGCCCGGCGCAGGTAGCCGGGCCGGCCGAAGGTGGTGAGGATCAGGACCCGGCAGTCGGGGGCCTGGTCGCGCAGGTCGGCCGCGGCGTCCAGACCCGAGCGGCCCGGGAGTTCGATGTCCAGCAGGGCCACCTCGGGGCGGCCGGCCAGGGCCGCGTCCACGATCTCGTCGCCGCGGCCGACCTGGGCCACGACCTCGATGTCGGGTTCCAAGCCGAGCAGCAGCGCCAGGGCGCCCCGCATCATGCCCTGGTCCTCGGCGAGGAGAACTCTGATCATTCGGTCGGCTCCAGCTCCGTCGACGCCAGGGCCGCCACGGGCAGTTCCGCGGTGACCCGGAACCCGCCGCGCGGCGCGGGTCCCGACTCCAGGGTGCCGCCTGCGGAGGCGACGCGCTCGCGCAGGCCCGTGAGTCCGCTGCCCGCCGCGCTCCCGTCGGCACCGCGGCCGTCGTCCGTGACCGTCAGCCGGACCCGCTCGGGGGTGCCGCCGACGTCGATCTCGCAGCGGGTCGCGTGGCTGTGCCGAACGGCGTTCGTGGCCGACTCCCGGACGACCCAGCTGAGCAGGGCCTCCGTGTGGGGTGCCAGCGGCGGCCCCGACTGCCGGACGACCGGCTCGATCCCGGCCGAGGACAGGGCGTCGCGGGCCCGGTCGAGTTCGGTGGCGAGGCTGCCCTCCCGGTAGCCGGTGACGGCCTCGCGGATCTCGGTGAGGGCCTGGCGGCCCACGGACTCGATGTCGGACACCTGGGCCAGCGCCGCGTCGATGTCGCGCGGGGCGAGCCGCCGGGCGGCCTCCGACTTCACCACGACGACGGACAGGGTGTGGCCGAGCAGGTCGTGCAGGTCGCGGGAGAACCGCAGCCGTTCCTTCTCCACCGCGGTGCGCGCCAACTCCTCCTTGGTACGGCGGAGTTCCTTCACGGTCTCGGAGAGGGTGAGGACCGCGGACGTGACCATGGCCGAGATGAAGGTGCCGTACACGACGTTGATCGCGCCCCAGCCGTCCCGGTAGCCGGCGACGGCGCCGGCCACGACGCACAGGGGGAGGACCACCTGGGCCAGTCTCCGGCCGCGCAGGACCGAGCCGGCGGCGAGGCCGAGCAGCGGGAAGTAGAGCAGCCAGGGGCCGCCGTACGCGAGGGCCAGGAAGAGGGTGACCGCCGTCATGGTGCCGAGCAGCCACCAGGTGGCCGGCGCCTCCCGGCTGCGCCGGTGGAAGGCGCGGAAGACGACGGAGATGTAGAGGGAGTTGAAGAGCAGGACGCCGATCCCGCCGATCCAGGGGTCGGGTGTCTCGCCGTGGAGGAGGTTGGAGACCGCGCCCATGCCCATCAGCAGCCAGGGCAGCATGGTGAAGCCGTTCGGCGGCCCCATCTCCTCGGCGGTGCGTTCGCGTCGTTTCCCCGTACCTCTCATGACCGCTCCCCTCACGCCGTCCTGCCGGCACGACCGTACGAGACCACGGCGTACGCCCCGAGCACCAGCGCCCGGCGGGCGATCACGGTGACGGTGGCGGCGCCGGGCGTGCTGCCGAGGTCGCCGCCGGCCGCGCGGGCGGCGCGGCCCGGCAGGGCGACGGTCTCGCCGCGCCGGATCCCGAGGTCGACGCCGTCGAGGGCGCGGACCGGGCCGAAGGTCTGGTGGACGCCCTCGATGGCGACCGCGGGCTCGTTCCTCATGTCCACGACGCTACGGAGCGGGGCGGGTGCGGCGGCAGGCGTGAATGTACGGACCCGGCGGTGACAAATGTCCCGGGTCCCCTCCCCGACACGACATCTGACATGCCGTCAGGAGGGTTCACAACTCCTGACGGCTCGGCTATACATGAGGATCACCGACCTAGAACGCGTTCTAGAACGGCGCGTACGGGGCGGTCCCGCACGGCCTCGGTGCGGCCGACGGTGCGGACGGTCGCACCGAGGTCCTTCCCTCTTCACGGATCCCCACGGATCTCCAAGGAGCAGCATCCCGATGCCCATTGATGCCGCCAAGGCCGTCGCCGCCGAGCCCCGCAGTGCCGAGATCGGCTGGGACCACAAGGACGTCCAGCTCTACCACCTCGGTCTCGGCGCCGGCACGCCCGCCACGGACCCCGACGAGCTCCGCTACACCCTCGAGTCCCGGCTCCACGTGCTGCCCAGCTTCGCCACGGTCGCCGGCGCCGGCATGGGCGCCGTCGGCGGCCTCTCCGCCCCGGGCATCGACGTGAACCTGGCCGCGGTCCTGCACGGCGGCCAGAGCATCACCCTGCACCGCCCGATCCCCGTCGCGGGCCGGGCCGTCACCACCTCCCGCGTCGCCGCCGTCCACGACAAGGGCAAGGCCGCCGTCCTCGTCCTGCGCTCCGAGACCGCCGACGACGACGGCCCGCTGTGGACCAGCGACGCCCAGATCTTCGTCCGGGGCGAGGGCGGCTGGGGTGGCGACCGCGGACCCTCCGAGCGTCTCGAAACGCCCGATCGCGAGCCGGACAGGACCGTCGAGCGGCCCGTCCGCGAGGACCAGGCGCTGCTCTACCGGCTCTCCGGTGACTGGAACCCGCTGCACGCCGACCCCGAGTTCGCCAAGCTGGCCGGCTTCGACCGGCCGATCCTGCACGGCCTCTGCTCGTACGGCATGACCCTCAAGGCGGTGGTGGACACCGTGCTCGGCGGCGACGTCGCCCGGGTCCGCTCGTACCGCACGCGCTTCGCCGGGGTCGTCTTCCCGGGCGAGACCCTGCGCATCCGGATGTGGGCCGGGGACGGCCGCGTCCAGGTGACGGTGACGGCCGTGGAGCGCGACGACGCCCCGGTCCTCGCCGACACCCTCGTCGAACACTCGTAGATCCATCCCGGAGGGAGCCGCACCATGCGCGCAGCCGTACTGCACGAGATCGGCCAGGACAAACTCGAAGTGCTCGACGACGTCGAGGCCGTGGGCTTCGGCCCCGGCAAGGTGAGGATCCGCGTCCGGGCGACCGGGCTGTGCCACTCCGACGTCTCCGCCATGAGCGGTGTGCTGCCGCAGCCCGCGCCTTTCGTCCCCGGTCACGAGGGCGCGGGTGAGATCGTCGACCTCGGCGACGGCGTCACCGGGCTGACCGAGGGCCAGCGGGTGCTGCTGTGCTGGCTGCCCGCCTGCGGGATCTGTCCGGCCTGCAAGCGCGGCCAGACGCAGCTGTGCCTGGCCGGCTTCATGAACGCGGGCACGCCCAACTTCAAGCGGCCCGGCGGGGACCTCTTCGGATTCGCCGGCACCGGCACCTTCGCCGAGGAGGTCGTCGTCGACGCGGGCTGCGCCGTCCCGATCCCCGACGACGTGCCCTTCGACATCGCGGCGCTGATCGGCTGCGGCGTGACGACCGGCCTCGGCGCGGCGATCAACACGGCCAAGGTGGAAGCCGGTTCGTCGGTCGCCGTCATCGGCTGCGGAGGCGTCGGCATCTCCGCCATCCAGGGCGCCAAGCTCCAGGGGGCCGCCCAGATCATCGCCGTCGACCCGGTCGCGTCCCGGCGCGAGGCCGCCCTGCGGTTCGGGGCGACGGAGGCGGTGGCGCCCGACGCGCTCGGCGACGCCAAGCAGCGGATCACGGCGGGCGAGGGCTTCGACTACGTCTTCGAGGTCGTCGGGAAGTCCGCCACCGCCCGGACCGCCTACGAGACGACCCGGCGGGGCGGCACCCTGTGCGTGGTCGGCGCGGGAGCGCTCGACGACCACCTCCAGCTCAGCATGTTCGAGCTGTTCTTCGACGAGAAGCGGATCCTGCCGTCCATGTACGGCGGCGGCGACGTGCTGCGTTCGTACGAGCGGGCCATCGCGCTGTGGCGCGCGGGCCGGATCGACCTGGAGTCGCTGATCACCCACCGGGTCCCGCTGTCGGGGATCAACGAGGCGCTGGAGCAGATGCGCACGGGCGTGGCGCTGCGCACCTGCATCGAGATCTGAGAGGACACCGCGAGATGGCACTCCCTCTGGAGGGGTTGAGCGCGATCGTCACCGGCGCGGGCCGGGGCCTCGGCCGGGCCGAGGCGCTGGAGCTGGCGCGGCTGGGGGCGGCGGTCGTCGTGAACGACTACGGCCGGCCGGGGCGCGACGGCTCCGGCGCGGCCTCGGCGGCGCCGGCCGAAGGGGTCGCCGAGGAGATCCGCGCGGCCGGCGGCCGGGCGGTCGCGCACCTGGGCGACGTGGCCGACTTCGGGACCGCCCGGGAGCTGGTCGACCTGGCGGTGGAGACCTTCGGGAAGCTGGACGTCCTGGTCAACAACGCGGGGATCCTGCGGGACCGGATGGTCTTCTCGATGAGCGAGGACGAGTGGGACTCGGTCGTCCGGGTGCATCTGAAGGGGCACTTCAACACCACGCACTTCGCGGCGGCGCACTGGCGCGGGCGGGCGAAGGCCGGGGAGTCCGGCGTCTACGGCCGGATCGTCAACACGTCGTCGGAGGCGTTCCTGGCCGGCTCGGCGGGCCAGCCGAACTACGCGGCGGCCAAGGGCGGGATCGTGGGGCTGACGACCTCGACGGCCCTGGCGCTGGCGAAGTACGGGGTGACGGCGAACGCGATCTGCCCGCGGGCCCGGACGCGGATGACGGAGGACGTCTTCGCGGGCTTCGCGGAACCGACCGCCGAGGGGGAGCTGGATCCGCTGTCGCCGGAGCACGTGGCGCCGCTGGTGGGGTATCTGGCGTCGCCCGCGGCGGCGGTGGTGAACGGTCAGCTGCTGGTCGTCCACGGCGGGATGGTGGCGATTGTCGACCGGCCGAGGGTGGCGGCGAAGTTCGACACGGCGAAGGACGTCTTCACCTACGAGGAGCTGGACGGGCTGCTGTCCGCGCACTACGCGGGGCGGCCGGCGGGGGAGACCTTCGCGGCGGCGGAGGTGCTGGGCCTCAGGAAGGGCTGAGGGCTCTCGTGCGGATCGGGCCGGGCTCGCGGTGTCCTGGGCGCCGGTCGCGGCGGAGAGGAGAACGGGCCCCGGGGGAGTCCCCCGGGGCCCGTTCGCTCAGTGCGCTTCCGGTTCGCGGCGGTGGCGGCCGTGCGGGGAGGACGTGGTGTCCTCCGCGGGCGCCGAGGGTCCGCGGTGCTTGCCGGACCCGTTCGGCTCCGACCCGTCCGTGCTTGCTTGCGACATGCTGGAACTCACCCCGTAGTGATCTCTGTTGCTGTGCGACCCGAGAGTCTAACCAGCGGCTTTGGCGTCCGTGAGGGGTGCCTGCTGCAGGGGCACCGGCCGGCAGACCCGGGGTTCGAGCGCGGCCGGTTCCGGTTCGCACGGCACCTCCAGGTCGGTGAGGCCGCAGGGTGCTTCCGCCGTCGTGTACGGCAGTCGGAGGACGCCCTCGGGCGTCCACAGTCCCGCCCCGGCGAGCCATCCCGCGGGCGCCGACGTCTGGTGCATCCGGCGCCCCGACGGCCGCCACATCCCGACCCAGCTGCCGGTCGCCGCGTCGATCCGCAGCGCGACCCCGCAGCTCTCCGGCAGCAGCACCTGGCCCGGCTGCACCGCGAACGGGGTGACCGCGGCGTCGTCGAGGCGCAGGCAGTCCGGGAACCGGACCGGCAGCAGGCTGCCGAGCACGCCCCAGCCGAGCCGGTCGTGCCCCGGGGACGGCGCGTCGGACCGGAGCAGCAGCAGTCCGCTGTCCGGGTCGGCCATCAGCAGCCGGTCGTCGCTCTCCTCGGTGATCTGGAGGAGCGGTGTCACCTCGCCGCCCCGTTCGAGGTCGACCGCCACCGCCTTCACCGGCCCGTCGTCCAGGCGGCGGTCCAGGGCCAGCATCCGCCCCGTGCGGTCCAGCCACACCCCGCCCGAGCAGCGGCCCTTGATCTCGGCGACCTGCTCCGGTCCGAACGCCCCGCCCGCCACCAGCCACAGCGTCGTCGTGTCCGGGCCGGCGCACAGGGCGTAGGCGCAGATGCCGTCCGGCGAGGGCGGCAGCAGGGTCAGCTCCTCGGCCTCCACCGCGCCCAGGGTCAGTTCGCCCGTCCCCGGCCCGGTCGGGTACAGCAGCGAGAACGTGTGGCGCTTCCCGTCCACCCGGCGTGCGGCGAGCACCCGTCCGTCCGCCAGCGGCAGCAGCCGGGTCGTGGGGTCCTCGGGCTGGTCCAGCGGCAGCGGGACGGCGTACGGCTCCGGGCCGTCGAGTGTCCAGCGCTCCGCGTACAGGGCGTCCCCGGCGCCCGCGAGCCGCGCCGCGTACGCCCCGTTCGCCGTGATGATGATCTCTGTCGGCCGTACCGCGCCGTTGTCCTCCGCCGCGGTCTCGATGGCACAGGCTGTCATCGACTCGTCACCTCCGGCCACCGAAGCTAGTTTTCGCACTTCCAGCCGAACAACACGAGCTCCGGCAATTCACACATTGGGATGGCGCTGAACCGATTTTGCTGAGGGGGGAGTGGGGGTTGTGCTGAAGAGACAAGGGGTGCGCGAGGTAAGGCGACCCTGAATGGAGTCTGCGACTCCGGGTGCGGGCGCCTCTCCCGTCCCGGTCGCGAACCGCCGCACCCGTCCTCGTGCGCGAGTCCCTCCCCCTCCCTCCGCCGACGTGGCACCGCCGCCGCGCTCGGTCCCGCGGCCCGCGGAGGGAGCGACGGGGCCCGGACACGTGCGCAGGTGAGAGGGATGGCGGGGGCGGGAAGTCCGCGTCGCCGGCGGCGGGGGCGTCGGCGACGTCGCCGCCAGGACCGCGGCCGTGGGCACGGACGCCCCGCCCTGCCGGTTCCCCCGCACCGCCACCCCCGCCCTCGGCGCGACGAAGATCGAGTCCGCCCCGGGGCGGGTCGTCGTCCTCGACGTCGGCGAGCTCGACGACGTCGTCCCGCCCGGCGCGAAGCCCGTCGGTCACGTCCCCTGGCGACGGGGACGATGGCATCCCCACGTATCTCCGGAAAGGACGCGGGCGACCCCGATTCCTTCGGGCGCCCGCCAGGGGAACCGCCGCGGGCCCGGCGTGACGGCGGCCGGCCGAGTCCTGGACGACCTGTGCGGCGGCCTCGCCGACCGGCGGGGTGCCGACCGGCGGGATCCGGAGCCTCCGCGCCCCTCCCACGGCACCCCCGGGCCCCGCGGCGGCCCGCCCCCGCAGGACGCGGCGGGAACGGCGGCGCCCTCGCCGCCCACGGGGCAGGAGGACGGGGTACGCAGGGCAGGTAGCCTTTGCTCCGTGCCCCGTCTGTCTGAAGTCATCGCCGAACTCGACGCCCTCTGGCCGCCCGAGCGGGCCGAGCAGTGGGACGCCGTCGGCACGGTGTGCGGCGAGCCCGACGCCTCCGTCACCCGCGTCCTGTTCGCCGTCGACCCCGTCCAGGAGATCGCCGACGAGGCGGTCGCGCTCGGCGCCGACCTGATCGTCACCCACCACCCGCTCTACCTGCGCGGGACGACGACGGTCGCGGCCTCCCACTTCAAGGGACGCGTCGTGCACACGCTGATCAAGCACGACATCGCCCTGCACGTCGCCCACACCAACGCCGACACCGCCGACCCCGGGGTCTCCGACGCCCTCGCCGGCGCCCTCGACCTGCGGATCACCGGCCCCCTGGTCCCCGAGAACAACCTCGGCCGGATCTGCGAACTGGACCAGCCCGAGACCCTGGCCCAGTTCGCGGCCCGCGCCGCGAAGCGGCTCCCCGCCACCGCGCAGGGCATCCGCGTCGCGGGCGACCCCGACATGACCGTCCGCCGGGTCGCCGTCAGCGGCGGCTCCGGCGACAGCCTCTTCGACGCGGTACGGGCCGCCGGCGTGGACGCGTTCCTCACCGCCGACCTGCGCCACCACCCGGTCTCCGAGGCCACCCAGCACGCGGCCCACTCCGGCCGGCCCGGCCCGGGCCTGGTCGACGCCGCCCACTGGGCCACCGAGTGGCCCTGGTGCGAGCAGGCCGCCGCCCAGCTCGACGAGATCTCCGACCGTCACGGCTGGGACCTCCGCGTCCACGTCTCGAAGACGGTCACCGACCCCTGGTCCTCCCACCACACCTCCCCTGGAGCCCCCAACTGAACGCCGCGCCCGCCGACCAGATCCGACTCCTCGACGTCCAGTCCCTGGACGTACGTCTCCAGCAGCTCGCCCACAAGCGCAGGTCCCTGCCCGAGCACGCCGAGATCGAGTCGCTGACCAAGGACCTCACCCAGCTGCGCGACCTGCTCGTCGCCGCGCAGACCGAGGAGAGCGACTGCGCCCGCGAGCAGACCAAGGCCGAGCAGGACGTCGACCAGGTCCGCCAGCGCGCCGTGCGGGACCAGCAGCGCCTCGACTCCGGCGCCGTCTCCTCCCCGAAGGACCTGGAGAACCTCCAGCGGGAGATCACCTCGCTGGCCAAGCGCCAAGGCGACCTCGAGGACATCGTCCTGGAGGTGATGGAGCGCCGCGAGTCCGCGCAGGAGCGGGTCGCCGAGCTGACCGAGCGCGCCTCCGCCGTCCAGGCCAAGACCGACGACGCGACCTCCCGTCGCGACGCCGCGCAGGCCGAGCTGGACCGCGACGCCGCCTCCGTCGCCAAGGAGCGCGAGCTGATCGCCGGCTCCGTCCCGGCCGACCTGCTCAAGCTCTACGAGAAGCTGCGTGAGCAGCAGGGTGGTGTCGGCGCCGCCCGGCTGTACCAGCGCAGGTGCGAGGGCTGCCACATCGAGCTGAACATCACCGAGCTGAACGAGGTCCGGGCCGCCGCCGCCGACACGGTCGTACGCTGCGAGAACTGCCGCCGGATCCTCGTCCGCACGTCGGAGTCCGGCCTGTAATGACGGCCAGGGAACTGATCGTCGAGGCCGACGGCGGCTCCCGGGGCAACCCGGGGCCCGCCGGCTACGGCGCGGTGGTCCTGGACCCGGCGACCGGGGAGACCCTCGCGGAGGCCGCCGAGTACATCGGCGTCGCCACCAACAACGTCGCCGAGTACAAGGGCCTGATCGCCGGGCTGAAGGCGGCGCGCGAGCTGTTCCCCGACGCCGCCGTCCACGTCCGGATGGACTCCAAGCTGGTCGTCGAGCAGATGTCCGGCCGCTGGAAGATCAAGCACCCCGACATGAAGCCGCTCGCAGCGGAGGCCGGCCGGGTCTACCCGGCGGGGCAGGTCCGCTACGAGTGGATCCCGCGCGAGCGGAACAAGCACGCCGACCGACTCGCGAACGAGGCGATGGACGCGGGCAAGCAGGGCCGGCAGTGGCAGCCTGCGGACTCCTCGGGGTCCTTCGCCGCCCGTGACGCGGCCGCGGCCCGCGCGGCCGCCGCACCGCCCCCGTCGGGTCCCCCCGGCGACGCCACGGCCGGCGCGGCACGGGCCCGCGCGGCCCTGACGGGCACGGGCGCCGGCAGGAGCACGGGAACCGGCACGGGCGGCTCCGGGCACGCCGGGCAGTCCGACGACGCGCTCTTCCCCGCGGACGAGGCCGTCGCGGCCCAGGCCCGCGCGTCGCTGGCCGCGGCCGGCACCGCCGAACGGGAGTCCGCCGCGGCGGCACGGTCCGGGTCCGGACTCGCCGAGGCGAGCGGGGACTTCGAGGCCGAGGCGGCCGCCGAGGGACACGCGGGCCACGACGGGCGGGGCCGGACGCACGCCCCCGCCGCCGAGGCGCCCCCCGCACAGGGCTGGACCGGACCCGACATGGGCGCCCCGGCCACCTTCGTCCTGCTGCGCCACGGGGAGACCGCCCTCACCCCGGAGAAGCGGTTCTCCGGAAGCGGCGGCACCGACCCCGAGCTCTCGGCCGCCGGACTGCGGCAGGCCGAAGCCGTCGCCGCCGCGCTCGCCGCCCGGGGCACGATCCAGGAGATCGTCAGCTCGCCGCTCACGCGCTGCCGCCAGACCGCCGAGACCGTCGCCGCCCGTCTGGGCCTGTCCGTACGGATCGAGGAAGGGCTCCGCGAGACCGACTTCGGGGCCTGGGAGGGGCTGACCTTCGCCGAGGTCCGCGACCGCCACGCCGAGGACCTCGACGCCTGGCTCGCCTCGCCGAAGGCCGAGCCGACGGGTGGGGGCGAGAGCTTCGCGACCGTCGCCCGCCGCGTCGCGGCGACCCGCGACCGGCTGACGGCGGCCCACGCCGGCCGTACGGTCCTCCTGGTCACGCACGTGACGCCGATCAAGACCCTGATCCGGCTGGCGCTCGGCGCCCCGCCGGAGTCGCTGTTCCGGATGGAGCTGTCGGCGGCCTCCCTGTCGGCGGTGGCCTACTACGCGGACGGCAACGCCTCCGTACGGCTCCTCAACGACACCGCGCACCTGAGGTGACCGGCCACGGGGCGACGGGCCGGGCACCCGGAAAAGACGTGGCCCGCCCCGCCGCCTCGTAGCACCATCGGGTCATGACCTGGCACTTCACCGAGCAGGCCGAGGTGTTCCGGCGTGCCGCGGCCGCCCCGCTTGCGGCCGATCCGGCCCGGCACACCGCCGTGCTCACCCTCGTCGACGGAGCGGAGCTCCTCGGCTGGTGGACCGGACCGGACGGCCGCGTCACCGGCACCTGCGTGGTCTCCCCGCCCGGCGTGCCGGTCCTCGGCGTCATGACCGCGCCGGTCGCCCGCGCCCTGGCCCGCGCCCTGCCCGGCGCCGGTGCGGTGACCGGCGTACGGGGCGAGGCGGCCGTCTGCGAGGCCTTCGCCCGCGCCCTCGGCCGCCCCTGGACCACCACCCGCCGGATGCGGCTCTTCCGGCTCGACGCGCTCACCCCGCCGGAACCGGCGCCACCGGGCCGGGCACGGCGGGCGACCATGGCGGAGATCCCCTTCGCCGTGGCGTGGGCCCGGCAGTTCGCCCGCGACGTCGGCGAGACGGCCGACACCGATCCCACCGCGAACATCACCACCCGTGTCTCCGAAGGCCGCCTGTACTTCTGGGAGGCGCACGGCGCCCCCCGGTCGATGGCGAGCGTCTCGCCGACCCTCGCCGGCCAAGCGCGGGTGTCCCTCGTCCGTACCCCGCCGGAGGAACGCGGACGGGGCTTCGCGGGGGCCGTCACCAGTGCGGTCAGCCGCGCCGCCCTGGACGCGGGCGCCGAGCAGGTCCTGCTCTTCACCGACCTGGCCAACCCGACGAGCAACGCCCTGTACCAGCGGCTGGGTTACCGCCCGCTGGGCGACCACGCGGCGCTCGCGATCGACGCCCGCGCGTGAGGGGCGGGCGCCGGCGCCCGGGACGGCTCAGCGGGGGCCGCCCGCGACCGGTGCGACCGGCAGGATCGCCCGCAGCCCTCAGGCCGGCCCCCGGGTCGTCCGCAGCCCCGCGGCCTCGCGGGCCAGTGACTCCACCCGCGCCCAGTCGCGGGACGCGAGCGCGTCGGGCGGCAGCATCCAGGTGCCGCCGACGCAGGCGACGTTGGGCAGGGCGAGATAGGACGGCGCTGACGCGAGCGAGATGCCGCCGGTCGGGCAGAAGCGGGCCCGCGGGAGCGGTCCGGCCAGGGACGAGAGATAACGGACGCCGCCGGCGGCCTCCGCCGGGAAGAACTTCATGTCCCGGACGCCGTGCTCCAGCAGGGCCACGACCTCCGAGGTCGTCGAGACGCCCGGCAGGAACGGCACGCCCGACTCGCGCATCGCGCCCAGCAGGCCTGCCGTCCAGCCGGGGCTGACGAGGAACCGTGCCCCCGCGCCGACCGCGTCAGCGACGCCGGCCGGGGAGACGACGGTGCCGGCGCCGACGACCGCCCGGGGGACCTCGGCGGCGATCGCACGGACGGCGTCCAGTGCGGCCGGCGTCCGCAGCGTCACCTCGATCAGCGGCAGCCCGCCGGCCACCAGGGCACGGGCCAGCGGGACGGCGTCGGCGGCGTCCTCGATCACGACGACCGGGACGACGGGGGCTTCGGGGGCAAGGTCGAGCACGCTCTCCATGGGCTCATCGTGCCGAGGGGAAGCGTGATGCGCAACGCTCGTTGCGCATGCTGCAATGACATTGATGCGGCGGTCCGGCGGGACCTCTTCAGAGGGGGGTGTCCCGCCGTACTGCCGGGCCGGATCACGTCCTCCGCACGGGGTCGAGGGGGTGCCCGCCGATCGTCCGGGAGGGGCCTAGGTGTATTGACTCGCAGGGTTGTTCACACGGGTGATGGGCGGTTTGCCGCCGAGTGCGGTGTGGCAGCGGTGGTGGTTGTAGGTGTGGAGGAAGTCTGCCAGGGCTTCGGTGCGCTCGTTGTTTGAGTGGTAGGGCTTCAGGTAGGCCCATTCGTCGAGCAGGGTGCGGTTGAAGCGTTCGACCTTGCCGTTGGTCTGCGGCCGGTAGGCACGGGTCAGCTTTCCGGTCGCACCGAGCTCGGCGAGGGCGTTTTTCCAGGCCAGGCCCTTGCGGTAGGCCCAGGCGTTGTCGGTCAGGACTCGCTCGATGTGGTCGATGCCGTGGCTGTGGAAGAAGGCGGCCGCGCGGGTCAGGAAGCCTGCGCAGGTCGCGACCTTCTCGTCGCTGTGGATCTCGCTGTAGGCGAGGCGGGAGTGGTCGTCGACGGCGGAGTGCACGTAGTCGAAGCCCATGCCGCGGATCGGCCGGCCGGCCTCGCGGCCGTTGGTCTTGTGGCCGCCGCCGTCGGGGATCCGGCCGAGTTTCTTCACGTCCACGTGGATCAGTTCGCCGGGCCGGTCGCGTTCGTATCGGCGGATCACCGTGCCGGTCGGCCGGTCCAGCCATGTGAGCCGGTGCAGGTGGTGGCGGGTGAGGATGCGGTGGACGGTGGAGGCGGGCAGGCCCAGGATCGGGCCGATCCGGGCGGGTCCGAGTTTGCGGTCCCGGCGCAGGTCGCAGACCCGGGCCTCGATCGCCGGCGGGGTTCGGTGCGGTGTCGAGTGCGGGCGGCTGGAACGGTCGTGCAGCCCGGCCTGTCCCTCGGCTCGCCAACGGCGGATCCATTTGTGGGCGGTGGCCCGGGAGATGCCCATCTCGGCCGCGACATGAGCG
Organism: Streptomyces sp. JL2001; assembly: GCF_050917515.1. Taxonomy (NCBI): domain Bacteria; kingdom Bacillati; phylum Actinomycetota; class Actinomycetes; order Kitasatosporales; family Streptomycetaceae; genus Streptomyces; species Streptomyces sp. JL2001. Next base: position 5,471,298 of record NZ_CP169421.1, read on the forward strand.
ACCGGACGGCCCGATTCGACACGTTCGACCAGCAGTCGTCTCCCGAAGACGGTCAGTCGGGCATTACGGTGGGACACGAAGGCCTCCGTGCGGTGAAGATTCGACACCTCCACCACACACGGGGGCCTTCGCCATGTTCAAGACCCAACCGTGTCAACAACGTCCGTGATCAATACACCTAGGTCCTGTCCGGGCGATCTTCTCGGGCCCGCGACGACGGCTGCGGCGTCTCGCGGCGTTGTCGGAGTCGCCCGAGTACGCCCAGTACGAGGGCGATCCTCCGCCTTGCGATACACCACATCCGACGCCGCGGGCCGATCCTCGAAGATCGCCCGGACAGGACCTAGTGGATCTCGTCCACCAACACGTCCAGGGCCCCCGCCCGGCCCTCCTCCACCACGTATCCCAGGTCCCGCAGGATCTCGACCAGTTCCTGTCGCCGCTTCGGCCGCGCCCCGGCCTCCAGCAGGCTCCGGACGATCCGGCCCTTCGTCGCCTTGTTGAAGTGGCTGACCACCTTCCGGGTCGGCGCGTGCAGCACCCGCACCGTCGCGGTCCGCTCCGCCGACTCGCCCTTCGGCTTCCAGGCCGAGGCGTACGCCGACGAGCGCAGGTCGAGGACGAGCCCGTCCCCTGCGGCCTCGGGCATCACGGTGGCCATCGCACCCCGCCAGTGCGCGCCGAGCGCTCCCAGACCCGGCAGCTTCACGCCCATCGAGCAGCGGTACGACGGGATCCGATCGTCCACCCGGACCGCTCCCCACAGCCCGGAGAACACGAGCAGCGACTCCCGGGCGCGCCTGCGCGCCGCCGCGTCGAGGGTGGCCAGGCCCAGCGCGTCGTACAGCACGCCCGTGTAGATCTCCCCGGCAGGCCGGGCCCCCGCCGTGCGCAGTTCGGTGTTCTTGGCGATCTCGCCGCGCAGTCCCTCGCTCAGACCGAGCACCTCGCGCGCCTTCTCCTCGTCGGCGGCGCACAGCTCGACCAGCTCGTCCAGGACCGCCGCCCGGGCCCCGGCCAGGCCCGGCAGGGACAGCGACTCCGGCTTGAGCGGTGCGCCACGGCCCGAGGCGGCCTTTCCTTCGGAGGGCGGCAACAGCACGAGCACGGCGGTTCTCCTTCGTACGTACGGGGTGGGGGTGCGGCCCCGGCTGTTCAGCCTACAAAGCCGGCGGCGCCCGCCGGTCCCGCGTCCACCGCCGCTCCCCGTACGTCCGGGCCCGGCCCCGCCCGGACGCCGACGTGCCGGGGCCCCGGCACGGCCATACGCTCGGTCCATGCCCCGCCGCCACCTCCACGTGACCGGCGCAGCCGAGGCTCCGCTGCGGGCCGCCCTGCGCGCACTGCGTACCGAGCTCGCGATCCCCGACGCCTTCCCGCCCGCCGTCCTCGCCGAGGCGGACGCCGCGGCCAAAGCCCCCCGCCTCCCCGGGCACGACGCGACGGACATCCCCTTCTTCACGATCGACCCGCCCACCTCCACCGACCTCGACCAGGCCATGCACCTGGCCCGGCGCGCCGACGGCGGCTACCGCGTCCACTACGCCATCGCCGACGTCGCCGCCTTCGTCACGCCCGGCTCCGCCCTCGACACCGAGGCCCACCGCAGGCGCCTCACCCTCTACTTCCCCGACGGCAAGGTGCCCCTGCACCCGCCGGTGCTCTCCCAAGGCGCGGCCAGCCTGCTGCCCGGCGAACCCCGGCCCGCGCTGCTGTGGCGGATCGACCTCGACGCCGAGGGCCGCCGCGTCGCCACCGACCTGCGCCGCGCCCTCGTGCGCAGCCGCGCCAAGCTCGACTACGCGGGCGTCCAGCGCCGCATCGACGACGGCACGGCCGAGGAGCCGCTGGCCCTCCTGAGGGACGTCGGCCGGCTCCGCGAGGCGCTCGAATCCGAGCGCGGCGGGATCTCCCTCAACGTCCCCGAGCAGGAGATCGTCGAGCAGGACCGCACCTACTCCCTCGCCTACCGGGCGCCGCTCCCCGCCGACGGCTGGAACGCGCAGATCTCCCTCCTGACCGGCATGGCCGCGGCCGACCTCATGACGGCGGCGGGCACCGGGATCCTGCGCACGCTCCCCACCGCCCCCGACGGCGCCGTCGCCCGGCTGCGCCTCTCCGCGCAGGCCCTCGGGGTCGACTGGCCGCACCACGTCTCGTACGCGGACGTCGTCCGCTCCGCCGACCCCTCCGACCCCCGCCACGCCGCCTTCCTGCAGGACTGCACCAGCCTGCTGCGGGGGGCCGGCTACACCGTGTTCACCGACGGCAACGTGCCCACGCCCGCGGTCCACGCGGCGGTGGCCGACGAGTACACCCACTGCACCGCCCCGTTGCGCCGGCTGGTCGACCGGTACGCGGGCGAGCTCTGTGTGGCGGCCGTGGCGGGGGAGGAGCCGCCGGAGTGGGTACGGGCCGCCCTGCCGGCGCTTCCCGACGAGATGGCGGCCGGCTCGCGGCTCGCCAACACCGTCGAGCGCGAGTCGGTCGACATCGTCGAGGCCGCCCTGCTGCGGGAGCGGGTCGGCGAGATCTTCGACGCGTACGTCATCGACGTGAAGGACCGCGAGCCGGCCGTCGGGACCGTGCATCTGGAGGATCCTGCGGTGGTGGCCCGGGTCGAGGGCGGTGACTCCCGGCTCCCGCTGGGGGAATGGCTGAGGGTCAGGCTGACGCAGGCGGACCCGGGAGCGGCGAAGGTGCGGTTCGCGCCGGCGTAGCCCCCGCCCGCCCGGCCGGAACCCGGTCGGCGGCCTCCTCCGCGGGCGCCGGAGTGTCCTCGTCCGGAGCCGTCGGGGCGTCCCGTGCCTCGGCGAGCGCGCCCGCGAGGGCCCGGGCGAGCGCGCGGGCGTCGTCGGCGTGGCAGCGCACGATCCGCACGGGACGGGGCCTGCCGAGGAGCCGGGGCGCGTCGACCGGCTCCCTCAGTTCGACGGTGAGGGAGGTCTGCGAGCCGACGGCGAGGTCGAGTTCGCCCTCGGCCTTCTCGTGCGAGAACCGCAGCTCGTGCCGGACGGCGGCGATCCGCTCCAGCGGGACGAGGAGGTCGACGTGTGCGGCCTGGCGCAGCCGCAGGCCGTCGGGGCCGAGGACGTGCGGCCGGGTCACGGACGCGGCGTGCAGCCCGAGCACGAACAGCACGGTGTAGACGTCGAGGACGAGGACGACGGCGTGGACGACCGGCAGGCCGGCGAGCAGGTACGACATGCCGACCGTCTCGACGAGGCAGACGAACGCGAAGCCGTACATGAGGGCCGCCTGGTCACGGGCGTGCGGGAAGGGCGTGTCGCCCGCGCGGACGCCGACGCGGCGGCGCGCGACCCACAGGCCGAGGCTCGCCAGCAGCCGCAGCTCGTGACCGGCCAGCCGGAGCACCGGCTCGGGCACGAGCTCGGTGAGCGCGTCCCGGCGCGCCACCCCGCGCCGGCGCAGCCGGACGAAGACCCAGGCCCCGGCGGCGAGCAGGAGCAGGGTGGCGGCCTCCGCGGCCAGGACGGCCTGCTCGGGTATCCGCACCCCCGCGACGAGGCAGACCGCGAGGACGAGTTCCGCCGGCAGGACGGCGTACCCCGCCCCCCGCAGCAGGCGGATGCCCGGGCCCCGCCGCCGGGGCACGGCGCTCTTCCCACGGTCGGTGCCGCGGCGACCGTACGGCGCGGGGCTCACGCCGCACGCTCCCGGACCAGTCGCAGCGCATGGCGGACGGCGGCGGTCTGCGCGGCGGAGAAGACGCCGAAGAAGGCGTCGGTGACCCGGCCCTCGGGCAGGCCCTCGTCGCCGAGCTGCGCCACGACCGCGTCCGGCAGGCAGGCCGCGAGCGCCTGCCCGGCGTCCGCCACCCGGGGATCCCCGGGGTCCGCCCCGGCGAGCGCGTCGAGCCGGGCGTACACGTCGTGCAGGCGTTCCCGCGCGCCCGGCGCCTCCGCCATCTCCCGCATCGCCCCGATCAGCCGGGCCCGCTCGTCATCGGGGGTCACGGTGTCGAGCAGCCCCAGCATCTCCCGGTCCATGGCGGCGGTGGGGGACGCGGGGACCTCGCCGATGCCCGCGAACAGTCCGGTGAGCTCCGCCGAGAACGGCCCCTCGGCGTTCAGCCGCCCCGCCCGGGCCTCGTCGAGCAGCCCGGCGAGCCGCGCCCGCCGTTCCCGGATCACCGCCTCCTGCCGCCCGAGATCGGCGTCGAGCTCCTCCAGCACCTCCACCAGCTCGCGTCCGGCGTCGTCGGCGAGCACGTCCCCGACCTCGTCGAGCCCGAGTCCCAGTTCGGCCAGCCGGCGGATCCGGGCGAGCAGGACGGCGTCCCGGATGTCGTACTCCCGGTACCCGTTGGCCCGCCGTACGGGCTCGGGCAGCAGCCCGAGCCGGTGGTAGTGCCGCACGGCCCGCGGGGTGACCCCGACGAGCGCGGCGATCTCGCCGATTCGCATGAGCCCAGTACAAACCCTGACGCTGCGACAAGGTCAAGCGGACCGCGACCGGGGCTCGCCCGTCACGGCGCCGGCCCCGCACGGGAGGCGGAGGCGTCCGGCCCCCGCCGCCCGGGCGGGTAGCATGGGCGGCACGGCAGACGAGCCGGGCGGGCGGCCGCGTGGGGATCCTCGGATCCTCCCGAGGAACGTCCGGGCTCCACAGGGCAGGGTGGTGGCTAACGGCCACCCGGGGTGACCCGCGGGACAGTGCCACAGAAAACAGACCGCCGGGGACCTCGGTCCCCGGTAAGGGTGAAACGGTGGTGTAAGAGACCACCAGCGCCTGAGGTGACTCAGGCGGCTAGGTAAACCCCACCCGGAGCAAGGTCAAGAGGGGTCGCCTGGTGACAGGCGGCCCTGCGCGGACGTTCGAGGGCTGCTCGCCCGAGTCCGCGGGTAGACCGCACGAGGCCGGCGGCAACGCCGGCCCTAGATGGATGGCCGTCACCCCGACGACCGCGAGGTCCCGGGGGACAGAACCCGGCGTACAGCCCGGCTCGTCTGCCGCCAAGGGCCCATGACCAGGGAACATACTGGTCATGGCCCTTTCTTGCCGAGTCGCGAGCTTGGTCGAACCCCGGTCCGTACCGGCTCAAACCGGACCTCACGGCTAGGAGCGTAGCCACGAAGGTAGCCATTGCGGGCACTCGTCCTGATCACTGGGTTGCGGTGATTCTCCGCGCCTTGTAGCCCGGCCAAGTGTCAAATCCATGAGATTTCCGCTGCTGCTCGCCGCTCAGGATGGCAGACGACGCAGGAACGGGCTCGGGGTGCCGTGCCAGAAGATGTCGAGGCTGTCGCGTGCCCGGGTCACCGCCACGAACAGCAGGGATCGTGCTCGCTGGAGTTCCTTCCGGTAGCGGGCTGGGTCCAGCTGACGCAATCGGTTGACCTGTTCGCGGGGGACCAGACCGTCGCTGACGCCGGCGATGATCATGCGCTGGTACTCCAACCCTTTGAACCGGAACATGGTTCCGATGTGGACTCCGGGCTCGCCCCGGGCGCCGTCGGCGCCGATCTCCAAGGCCCGGATGCCGTGTTCCCCGAGTGTGTGTCCCAGCTCACTCGCCATCACATTGGTGGGAACGCAGATGGCGATCTGCTCGTGTGCGATCCGCTCTTCCGGCTGGGCGTCCCAGGCCAGGATGTGTGCGGCGATCGAGTCACGTTCCGTCTGCCAGTCCGTGCACGGGTGCATGCCGGGTGCGCTGCCGCTGAGCACGGAACGGTATCCGGCGAGGGTCTCCGAGTTCCCGTCGAGGTCGTCGTACGTCTCCTCGCCCAGCATCTCCAGCGCGGAGCGCAGGATCTGCCGTGTTGTGCGATAGCTGAGACTGAGCTTTGCGGACCGGCCCCGGATGTTGATACCGAGACTGCCCAGCGTCACCTGGTTCTTGTAGATGCGCTGGTGGGTGTCGCCCACCAGAAACAGGTCGTCCGAGTCGCGGGCCGTCATGGCGCGCAGCATCTTCCAGTGAGCGGGGCCCAGGTCCTGAGCCTCGTCGACCACGATGTGCCGGTACCGGTAGCGGAGCCAACCACGCGAGCCGTCCTGGAGGTGGATGTTGTCCAGGCCGCCCGCTTCCTCCCGCTGCCGTTCGATGGCGCGGATGCGCTGCTCGCGCCCTATTTCCAGACGGGCGGCCCGTTCGGCGACCTGGTCCCACGTCTGACGCCCGAGCCGGTCCAGACGCTGCGTGAAGCGTTCGGCGAGCTGCCAGATGGCGGCCCGTTCAGCCCGGCCGATGTTCTTGCCGCGTCCTGCCCGGCGAGCCCGGAAGTAGTCGGTGCGGGTGCCGACGGCCTGTCCGAGGATCACCTGCGTCCACTCGTCGTGCAGGAACTCCGCGTCCCAGCCGCTCTCGCCGAGTTCGTCGAGCATCGCACGCCATTCCCGGACGGCCTGGCTGTCGTCGATGGTCTGCTTGCGGCTGCCGGGCTCGGCTTCCCTCACGACGCGTAGCGCGAGCTGGTCGACGTGGCTCACCTCCACCCGCGACAGCAACTGCTCACCGCCCAGTTCCAGGAGGCGGGAGCGCAGGTCGGCAGCGAGATTCTTGTTGTAGGTGGTCAACAGCACCGGCTTGCTGTGACCGGACGGCAGCTGGGACACGAGGTGGCGGACGCGGTGCAGGGCGACGATGGTCTTCCCGGTGCCTGGGCCGCCACCGACCCGTGCGGGACCGGAGTAGCGGCGCTCGACCAGCTTGGACTGAGCAGGGTGGAGGAAGACCTTCCAACGACCGAAGTCCCCTGCCTCCAAGGCCTCGCGCAGCGCGTCGTCGGACGTGGTGACAACGGTGGCCGGCCGTTCGGCTGCCGTCTGGAAGTCCTCGGTGTCGACAGGCTCCGGAGCGGCGACGGGGGCGGTGACCTCGTCCAGTACCTCTTCGAAGGGCTTTCCGTCGTAGAGCGCGAGCAGGACTTCGCCGGTGAGCTGCGGAGCGTACTCGATCAGGCCGAGGAGCTGTTCATCGGTGGTGAGTGAGCGGATGACCGGAACCAAGGGCTCGGCCACGCCCAGTTCGATCAGCTGCCCGTCGGTCCAGGCGGCGAACAGCGGCTCAGGAGCAGGCGGTTGGGCTTCGGCGGGCGGAACCGGGGCGGACGGGGCGGCGGGCGACGGCTCCTGCGGCGGGATGCGCCGCAGCACGCTGTCCTCCACCACCTGGAGGTCGACGTACTCGATACCACCGGTGACGGTGTTGATTCCGTACGCCAGCCGGTCGTAGACCTCCTTGCGGTGCTTGACCGAGACGATGAGCCAGTCGTCCTCGGCCAGACGGAGCAGCAGGGCGCGGTACTCGTCGTTGATCCGAGCGGACCAGATGCGGCTGTCGCCCTTGAGCTGCTTCAGCTTGAGCCCCGGTGTCCGCGGGTTCTCCTTGAACTTGTGCTGGAAGTCGAACAGCGCGCCCTTGACCGTGCGCGGGAGCCGGAGGATCTCCTTGTCAGCCTTGTCGAGCAGGCGCAGCGTCACGCCCCCGGTCCTCGTCATGCCAACTCCCCGTTTTCGTTATCGTTCTTGTCGTTCTTGCAGTTCCTGGCTGTGCCGACCTCCGGCCGCCCGGCCTCCCTTTGGCTGCCGTCGCTTGTCCGCGTGGCAGCGTCCCCGAGGCGTCCGGCGATCTCCTCCGCGGTCCATTCGCCCGCCGGACGTACGTCCCAATGGGCGGCGGCGAAGGCACGGTCACGGTCCTGTGCCTCGTGATCCGGCTCGTCGGGCGTCCCTTGCGGCGCCAGCACCACGCCGAGCCGGGCGTCCGGCCAGGCCAGTTCGGCCTGCCAGCCGTGTTCGTCGAGTTCGAAGCCGTCCTCAGGCGCGGGAACGCCCAGGTCCGCGAGCGCGTGAGCCAGTTCGGCCAGGCCGGCTTCGTCGGGGTCCACGTACTCCAGTACCGCGTCCCAGGCGCCGTCCCGCCGGGGCCGGGTGCCGGACGGCGGTTCATCGGTCGTTCGCGCCGGTACCGCGGGCAGTCCGGCGGTCATGGCAACCGGTGGCAGGCTGTCCGGGGCCCACTGAGGCTCGCCGGCGACCACTGGCGTGACCCGCGTCGAGGACAGCCACCCCTGGCCGCCGGTCACGGTCAGTACGTCGGCGGTGAAGCCGTGGAGCAGCGTGGTGGTGAGCTGGGCGCTGTCGCCCCCGCCGTGCTCCAGGAACTGCAGCACGTTGCTCCAGTACAGCCAGGCCTGCCAACGCCTTCTGTGGGTCTTTTCCTCCGTGAGGGCTTGGGCGCTGTCGTCGAGGAGTGTCAGCCCCGTCCAGGTCGGGGGCCGGTGCCGCACGTCGGCGACCAGGACGAGGCGGCATCCGGACCTGTCCGTCGCCGCGAGGACGCGCACAGGCCCCTTCGGCTCGTCCACGACCTCGTCGTGCAATGCCGCCTCGACGGCTCGGCCGACCGCTTCCGCCGCGACCGGTGCGTCCCGCAGGCCGGGCGCGCCGATGAGCCCGGCCACGGTGGCTTCGGCGCGATGATGCCACCGTCGCGCGTCAGGGTCACGGAGGTAGGCCAGCAGCAGCTCGGCCGGGTTGACCCAGACGGTTTCCGACAGCTCTCCGGGCAGCCCACCCCGCGTCTGGGCGTAGTAGGAGCGCGCCCGGTCCTGCGCGGTGCGGTCGTACGGCATCCACACCGGATCGACGGGGGCGACTCCGGCATAGCCGGTGTCGCGGACGCGGAGCCGCCACTCCTTGACGTCGTAGTACGTCAGTTGGAACACCCTCAGCCCGTCGGCCCGCAGCCGTGCCCGTTTCGTTGCGTCGTCCGCGAGACGGTTGTGCTCGGGGCTCGCGTGATACCGGTATCCGTCCAGATAGACGGGGAGCCGTGGTCCGGGAGCGTCGAGCCGCTCGAAGAGCACGTCGGGCCGGGTGCCGTCCAGGACGCGCTGCTGCGAGACCCGCCAGCTCACGGTGGCTCCGTCGCCGGTCGTCAGCCGCAGATCCAGTGCCCGGGTGCCCGCCGGGGTGGTGTACGTGTTCGCCGCCGCACGGGACTCCGGCTGCTTGGCCCACTCCTCCAGCGTGTCGACGAACATGACCTCCAGGTCGCTCTCCGCCTGCTGTTCCAGCGGGATCTGGCGGGTCGTCGAGACCGGTGAGGTCCGCCAGCGCTCGCCGTCGGCGCCCAGCAGTTCGTCCAGCATGGACTGGACTTCGCGGCGGGAGACCCGGTCGTAGTCCGACGGGGGCACCCTGCGCAGGAGGCACTGGTGGCAGCCATCCAACTCCTTCTGCTGGCACCGGCAGTTCTCGATGACCTCGCGTGCCTTCAGCAGCACCTCGCGGAACCCGGCCGCGGATGCCAGCCTGTGCAGATAGCCGGTGCCGCCGGGCAGCCGGTCGTAGACGACCAGGAAGCGCCGCGGGAAGTCGGAGCCGAGTTGGTCCGGACTGTCCGGCATCGAGGCTGCGGCGATCTCGATGTGGTCGGGGTCGCCGCCGTAGCGCGCCGCGATACCGGCGAACAGCGCCGCGGTGAATGAGGCGAGCCGTTCCCGGGCCCGCGTGACGGAGGCGGGCAGCAGAATGCGTACGGCTTCCGTGGTCAACTCGTGGGCCAGCAGCAGCGGTACGTCCTGACCCGTCTCTCGCCTCTCGCCGTGCCCGGAGCCCTGAGTGCGTCGCCGGGGGCACCACAGCAGATGATGGGCGCTCCCCTTCGTGGCAGCGGCCCCCGACTCGGTCAGCGCGTGCTGCGACTGGTCCACGACCGGTCGGCCGTCCGCCGTCGCGCCGCCGCAACTCGTGCATACGTAGAACGGGTTGATCCGGACGTCCTCGCCCGCCAGCGGAACCGTGGAGCTGCCGTCCTGCCGGTCGAGCCCCAGGTTCAGCGTTCTGATGACGGCCCGGCGGGAGAAGTCCACGCCGAAGGTCGCCGTGTCGTGCCGCCAGGAACCGGTCGCCAGGTGCGCGGGGTCGATGTCCACGGTGGTGATGACCGCGTACTGTCGGCGGGCGCGCTCGTCGCGGTCGTCGCGCACCCGTGCGTCGTCCCGCTTGTCGCGTGCCACGACCCGACGCGGCTTGAGCACGTACTGGACACACCCCGCGTCCGCGATCTCACGTCCGTCACAGCGCGGACAGGGCGAGGTGTCGGTCTGGGCGTCGCGTGTGCGCGCGTAGCCGCAGGCCGGGCACAGTCGCCACACCGACCAGGCCCGCCGTTCCGGGCTGCCGATGTCGAGGGCGCGTACCACGTGCTTGTAGCCGTTGACGTAGAAGCTGTTGCCCGGGGCGAGTTCGGTCAGGGCGATCTTGCTGGAGCGCTCGTAGTCGCGGGTCTCGCTGCGGTAGACGCGAGGCGTACCGGCGGGGGTGCGGTGTTCCTTCGGCGCGTCGGTCCCGCCGGGCGTCTGGGCGGTTTCGTCGGTGTCCGAGGGGACCTCGGACCAGTACAGCGTGGCCTCCAGCTGCGTCGTGGTGTCGGCCAGGCTGTAGTTCGGCAGGAGACCCAGCTCGACGAGCGTGCCGTGCGCGCTGGTGCGGCTCAGGTCCCGCAACAGATCGCCGGTGCTGCGGCGCTCGGCGAGCAGCTCCCGCCGTTCGCGGTCCTGGACCTCGTCCGTGCGGGCCAAGGAGTCGACAGCCTCGTCGATGGCGGCGATCCTGCGCCGCAGTTCTTCCCGCCGTCCCGTCCAGTCCTCCTCCGCCTCCTGGAGCGCGCGCACGATGCCGCCGTTCGCGTACTCCTGGAGCGCGTCGGCGGCGTGCGCGGACACCCCGGCGTCGTCACCGTCCCGCGCGGGAGAGTCACCTGGGCCTTGCACGGGGGACCCACCCTCAGGGAACAGGGCCAGGAACTGCTCGACGAGTGTCGCCCCATGCGTCTGTGCGGCATCCGCGAGGTCCTGGCACCAACCCGTCGTTCCGAAGAGCGCGGACGCCAGCCGGGGCACCGGCTGCAACTGCTCGCCGTCCGCGGTCCTGAGCCCGCCCCGCGCGGCGAGATCCAGGAGCCACGCGGTGTACTGGCGGCGCAGGATCTCCACCGCCGACAGATAGCAGCCCGGCGGCACGATGTCGCCCGCGATCATCTCTCGAGGCTGGTCCAGGTAGTACAGGTCCCGAGCCCTGCGTCCACCGAACGCGACGACCAGCGCGTTGCCCGTCTTACGTCCCGCGCGGCCCGACTGCTGTACGTAGTTCGCGGGCCCCTTCGGCAGCGAGCCGATCAGGACGGCCGACAGGTCGCCGATGTCGATGCCGAGTTCGAGCGTGGGTGTGCAGGACAGGACGTTCGGGTCGGTGTAGTGCGTGCCGGCGCGGAAGGTCCGCTCGACCCGCTCGCGCTGCGCACGGGTCAGCATGCCGGTGTGCTCGGCCGTCACGACACGGAAGGTGCCACCGGTCAGGTAGAGCCGCCGGTAGTAGTCGTTCGTGTAGTCCCGCTCCTGCAGAGCACTGAAGCCCGCCCCGGTGACGCCTCCGCTGCCGCCGCCCGGTTCGGACGGTGCAGAGAGGCGCATCCCTGGTTGCGGCGGTGTCAGGTACCCCTTGCACCGGTAGCGCGGGCACGGATGGCCGTACCAGCGAGTACGCCGCTCCGGGGGCACGACCTGTTGCCAGCCGCAGTCCTCGCACGCCACGAACGCCTTGTTGACAATTGAGTCGTCCAGCAGCCGAACCTGGATGTGGCCCGGCTGGAGACCGTAGACGCGCGTGGTGCGGTCCTTCGTGGTGCGCACGCTGAGCACGTGCTCGTCGGCCAGGGCGGGCAGCAGCCGGCGGAGGTACTCGGTGGCCCCGGCGGCGTCCAGCCCCAGACAGCGGCGGGTCCAGTCCTGGAACCAGGCCTGCCGACCGGTGACCACGTCGAACTCTGTCCTGTCCTTCTGGCCGTCCAACAGAAATCTCGGCGGGGCGACCCCTTCAGGGAACGCGGGCATGCCGTCCGGTCGCCGCCCACTGATGAGGAACCGGTCGGCTCCGGCCTCCCGCATCCACTGTTCCAGCCACCGGTGCCGGACCGCGCCGCGCAGCCGCAGCCGCTCCAGAAGGCCACGCACATAAGCGAGATACCGCTCGGGTGTCGGGAGTCCGCCTGTCATCACCATCTGGCCCGGCAGCGCGAGGTGCAGATCACGGGCGAGGTCGGTGACCCGCTCAGGGTTCTCGACGACGACCTCGGCGGCGGCCGTCCGCGTGAGCTCCAGGGTGCGACCGAGCCGTGACCGCAGCCCGAACTCCATGACCGTGGCGAACGCCAGCCGTTCACCGATCAGCCGCCAGGTACGGGCGTCTCCGGTACCGCGCCCCGACAACACCCGGTCGACACCCGGCTCGTCGTGCAGATCCGGCGGTACGACGGCGGCCAGCGCCTCGGGGTCGTCCACCGAATCGAGTACGTTGCCGATCAGGTCGTTGAGCGCCGTCGCCGCGCCCGAGTCGTCGAGGTTGTGCGCGAGCAGCGACCTCAACGAGAACTTGTACGAGGCGTTGGCGACGTACCCGGCGCGGTGCGCGGCGTCCTGCGTCGAGTCGTTGAACAGCAGCGTCTTGCGTTCCTCCGGGACCAGCGCGATGTCCCCACCCGTGAAGAGCTGGGTGACCGTGGCCGAGGCGAGCGCCGCCTGTGCCGTACCGAGGAACCGGATGCTGTTGTCGGTGTTGCACGCCGGACAGCGGTCGTCCCTGGCTGCCTTGTCGGCGGTCTTCTTGTCGAGCAGCGCGAGCGCGAACCAGGCGTCCACCAGGTCCCCGTCGTCTCCCGCAGTCGGTAGCCGGTAGGTGCCCTGCGCCCCGTCGAGTACCACCACGGAGAGTGGATCGACGCCGCTGCCCGCGGGCAGTCGCCCGGCCAGCGCGTCGAGTGCCTGGCGCCGCTCCGGCTCGGTCGCGGAGATGAAGTAGCGGATGCGGCGCTTGTCACGGCCGACGCCGGCCCGCCAGATCCGGTCCTGTGCCATGACGAGCTGCTGCGGATCGGCCTCCGGGGACAGCGCTGCCCAGCCGGATCGCCCGCACGCGCGACAGTAGACGGCGGGCAGGTGCACCTGCGCGGGCCGCACCGCCGTATCCGTGCCTGCCAGGGGCTGCGGCCGGTTCGCCCCGCCCGAGAACCCGTTGTCCGAGGAGGTCCCGTCTTCGTCCTCCGAGGGGGGAGCCGCGGCCAGGGCAGCGCGCCGGGCCTGCGCGCGGTCGTCCTCGTACCAGCGGAATTCTGGTGTCCGGCCTACCCCGCGCAGCACACGCGTCACCGGCCGCACCCAGAGGTGGGCCTCCACGTGCAGCAGCGGACGCGGACGCCGTTCGTCGGAGTCGGGGTCCCGGGCGGCGGACAGCAGGGCCACGAAACGGGACAGGGCTTGCAGCACCAGCTGCGGATTCTCCCGGGCGGTGCGCCCCCAGGCGTATCCGAAGCGCGCGAGCCGGTCCCGTAGCCCCCACTCGTCCAGCGGCTCCCCGTCGAGCAGCGCGAGCACGCCTTGCGTGAAGTCGTGCCGCTTCAGCAGACGGCCGATACGGAACGCGTCGAGGCCCTGCCGCCCCAGCATGCGGGCGGCGAGCCCGTCCAGGTCCAGCAGGTCCGGCTTCGCCTCCACGCCTGCGCCGCCCGACACCGCGATGACCTCCTGCGGAGTGGGCGGCTCGGGAAGCGCGTAGTCGACCTCGCCGGTGAACTCCTCGGCGGTCATCCGCTCCTCGCCGATGACCGCGTCCGCCGTGAACGGCATGCCGAACACCTGCGCCGCTACGTCCAGGATGCCCCCGGCCGGCGTGCCCGCCCTCCCCGCGCCGAGCGTCGCGGAGGTAGCCACGGGGCAGATCCGCCCCAGCGGACGGTCCGGCCGCGTCGCGCCGACCGCCGTCGCCAGCCGGCGCAGCAGCATGGCCACGTCGGTGCCCTGCGCGCCGTCGTAGGTGTGGAACTCGTCCAGCACTACGTACGCGACGTCTGCGCCTTCCCACAGGGCCCGGTCCTCGCCGCGCTGCAGGAGCAGGTCCAGCATCTTGTAGTTGGTGATCAGCACGTCCGGCGGGGAGACACGCATTTCCTCGCGCCGGGTCAGGACCCGCCGGAAGTCGGTGTCCGGCCGGTCGCCGATGTACAGACCCGCGGTCACCTGGGCGAGGTCGGTCGCGGTCAGGTAGTCGCTGATGCGGCCCGCCTGGTCGGTGGCCAGCGCGTTCATCGGATACAGGAGTACGGCCTTCACACCGCGCCGCCCGAGAGCCTGCTGCCGTCGGCAATGGTCGAGCACCGGTACCAGGAACGACTCCGTCTTGCCGGAACCCGTGCCGGTCGTCACGAGCGTCGGCTCGGCTTCCCTGCCGCCCAGTGTGCTGAGCCGCTGCCATGCCCTGGCTTGGTGCCGCCAGGGTGTGAACTCGGGCCGCCACTCCAGATGCCGTTCCCACCCGTCGTCCGCCTTGTGGAACGGCGTCCTGATCCGCAGATACGGGCCCCGAAAGATCCCCGACTCCGGGTCCCCCAGAAACCGCTCCAGCGCCCGCCGGGTGTCGTCGTCGGCCAACGCGTAGGTCGTCGTGAGGTACTGCGTCAGACTGCCCCGCAGCTGCGCGGCGGCCAGAGTGGGTTTCACGACGCTCCCCTTCGTCTGTGGATCCCGAGACGCTTGCGTGGCAGCGGTCGCCTCGTGTGGTGCGGATCAACCGTATAGCGCAGGTCGGACACTGTGTGAGGGGACGGGTACACCCGCGGTCCGGGTGATGCGGCGCAGACCCGCTGTCGCATCGGACGTGCCCAGCCGCGAACCGGTGGCTGATTGGCGCCCTTTCCGGCCCCGGCCAATGGTTTCACCCTGAAGGAAAACAAGGAAACACCGTGCACGGGCAGCGCCGAGGGGGGACGCCATGTCCGTACCGCTGTACGTTCCCGTCCTGCCGACCCGGCCGCACGCCACGGCCGCCTACCGTGAGCTGACGCCGGACGTACAGCGCCGGGTCGCTCCCCTGTGGACACTGCCTCCCCGCCCCGGCATGCTGCCGAAGCCGCTGGCCGAACGGATCGGCAAGGACGCCGACGGCGTCGCCGCCGCACAGCGCCACGGATCCGCGTGGTTGGACGCGCCGTTCGCCGACGCCACCGAAGCCGCGGTCCTGGCCGAGGCTCTCACCCTCGACTGGTGGGACCACCGCAACCTGCGGCCCGTAACCGGACCCGGACGCCCCGTCGCGCAGCAGTCACTCGCCCTCGCCGTGGCTCGGCGACGCGAGGACGTACTCGGTATCCGCGTGCGTCTCCCCGGCGAGTGGAACGACGGCACAGCCTCGGGCGTCAGCGAGTTGCTGGACCGGCTTCCCGCGAACCACCCGGCCGCCCTCTTCCTCGACCTCTGCACGGTCCTGCCCGACCGCTCCGAAGCCGCCAAGGAGACGCTGCGCGCCCTGGACGCCCTGATCCCGCTCATCTCGTGGCGCACCGTGACCGTGGTGGCGGACGGCTTCCCCGAACCGCCGGCCGACTTCCGGGAAGGCGCCCCGTACGAGGCCCCGCGCACGGACTGGGAAACCTGGCACGAAATCCAGCACGGCGAACGCCTGTACCTCCCGCGACTCCGCTACGGCGACTACGGAATCCACCCCGCCACGTACGTCACCCAGACCCCGCCCGCGCACGGCGGAGGCCCGCCGTGGGGCATCCTCCGCTACACCACCGCCCGTTCCTACCACCTGTCCAAGGTGCCGCACGGCAGGCAGTACGACGACGCCAACCGAGAGGCCGTGCGCTGTCTCACCAGGCTCGCGGACTTCCGGGGCGCGGAGGCGGGAACAGGAGAGAGGTGGTTGCGCGACCGGACCGAAGGCTCAGTCAGCATCGGTAACCACTCGACGTGGAACAAGGTGGGCGACATCCAGCACATGAAGTTCGTGGTGCGGAGCCTTGGCCTGTGAGCGTTCCCGAGCCGAGTGGAGCCGAGCCGAGGCCAGTCGGACCGGCTCGAGACTGCCAAGCTTTATGCCTCGGGGAACGCCTGCTGACCGGGCATGGGTGCGTAACGACGCTGCCTGCGCAAGCGGTTGGCGAGCGCCTTGTCGTACCCCTGAGCGTGGTTGCGCTTGTGCCGCTCCTTGACCGTCTCGCGCAGCGGGCCCGTGGCCCTCTCGACGGCGAGGACTACAGACATCTTGTCCTCCTCGGCCCGTTGCGCACCGATTGCCGCGAGTTCCTCAATCGTTGTGCCGACGGTGCCCACCAATCCATTCTTGATGAGCGTGGTGAACTCGGTGTTCGTCAGATACCGGTCGATCTGGGGGTACCCGAGCAGCCGTCCGCCATTGGGGCCCCGCGTGACGTCGTCTTCCAGTAGAAGCCGCACGTACGGTACGGGCAAATACATGCCGGGCGAGGGGCCTGGATCGATGGTTTCCGTCAGGGGCCAGTAGGAGAGCTTCACAAAGCATGGATCAGGGCCGAGCCGCCATTCGTGGGGAAGGCCCGCTGGGCGGCTGAGGGCGGCCACGCGCTCCAGTCGGTCCAGCTGACTCAGCAGTTTCTTGTCAACGCGAATCCAGCGATTTCCGGCCTCGTGCGGCAGGCGCTTGTACTGCACCAGCACGAAGCTTTGTGTCGGCTCATGGTAGGAAATCAGGTCGGTGCCGAGGCGGGTTTCGACCGGTGATGCGTTGACGTTCGCGATTTCGATTCGGCGGCCGAGGTGTTCGAAGACTTGGATATCGCATCGGAAGGCAGATCCGAGAGAGCCGCCGACATACGGAGGCCCCATGGCCTGGAAGACGTCGTCTCCGTCGAAGAAGTGATGCATGTCGTAGTCGAGTAGCGACGGTTCGTAGGGTTCGGCGATCAAACCAGCCAGAGCTGGCGCGTGGCGATCGGCCGGACGGCGCCAAGCGGCAAGCCGAGCAGGCGGAATCCCCACGGTTGCCATTGCCAGCCGGGCAGCTTCGAGTTGCTCCTGCCAAGAGGCGTCCTCGGCCCGACTCAGCGGATCGAGGCGTTCTGGCTCGGCGGCCTCACCCAGAAAGTCGAGCAGCTGGCGCAGCATCTCATGGTGCTGGGCGAGGGCCGAAAGGAGAGCTTCGGACGCGACGGCGTCGAGGATGGTGAATTCCCTGTCCGAAGCAGCAACGATCACGTTGCGGACATCAAGGGGCAATTTCGCTTCGATGGCCTGTAACGAGACCGAGATGGGGCACTCTCGTAGCAGTTCCACGTTGACCCGGGAGTCGACTGCGGCCACCTTCTCTCCGCGTGGCTGTCGTACGACCCCCAGCCAAACCAGCGGAGCCCGCCCGGCCACGGACGACCGTCTGACGAGCAGAGTGATCTGCGGCTCAGAACCATTCGGCAAGGACTCGGCAGCGACAGTCTTGGTGAAGGACCGCTTCAGCCGTAAGTCCATGTCAATACGGTCAAGTTCCTTCTCGCTGAGCGCTATGACGTAAACCATGCACGGAGAGTACGCGAGTCATCGCGGCTTCCCGAGGGCGGGCAAGCTGCTGGTGAGGGGGACAGCCCGTCTCCGCCCACACGGTCTTCCCGGGGCCCATCGCCCGGGGCTCGATGCCCCACCGGTCGGCCAGAGCGGCTACGAGCATCAGCCCACGACCGGTCTCGGCGTCACCGGGAGCCTCCCGCGGGGAGAGCGGCGGCACGCGCTCCGCACGCGTGTCGGAGACCTCCACGCGCAGCGCCTCGCTGGTAATGACGAGTCGCACCTCGAAGTCGCGCCCCTGTACGTGCCCGTGGCGTACGGCGTTGGCGGCCAGCTCTGCCGTGATGAGGGTCAGCGTCTCGTTGGCGGTGGACGTATGAGGGTGGCCCCACGCGTCGAGCCGGTCGGCGACCAATCGGCGGGCGAGGCGGGCGCCGCGCGGAGTGGAGCTGAAGCGCATCGTGAACTCGACGGTCGTGGCCCCCACTTCTGCCGAGTCACGTGTTGCGGCCACCGACATGATGGTGGGCGAGTGCTTCCTGTTCATGGCGCCTACGCTGCCGGGCGCACACGGATGTGCCCAGGGCCGACGCGCACACAGCGAGCCACCGTAGGCGACGGTGTGTGGCGTGTAGGCGGCGGTGTGCGGCAGTTCCCTGGATCTACTCCCCGTACTCCCGCAGCAGCTTGTTGAGGTTGCGGATCTTGTCCACGTCCTCCTTCGGTAGGGGATCGCTGCTGTTGAAGTGCATGACGTTGTTGCGGATCCTGCGGATCTCCTCAAGCCGGTCGATGAACACCTTGCGGTCAAGCGGCCATCCCAGTTGCTGCCACAGGTCGGGGTTCTCCAGTACGCGCTTGTAGTCGCCGACGCTCATGTCGCCGAAGGAGGTGATGCGTTCTCCCTTCGGGTCGCAGAGTCTTGTGACCTCGGGCAGGGTGAAGGCGTCCGCGATGACCTGCCGCAACCTGCGGTCCATCTCACCGATCAGGAGGAAGTGTCCGGCCAGTTCGCCGTAGGCCTTGGCCACGTCGGCGGCGGTGACGATGCCGGCGATGGCGTTCCGCTGGTCACGGACGAGGACGAAGTCGTGTTCGGCCAGTGTGGGAAGGACATCGATCAGGTCGTGGTCGTAACGTACGTCCCGGGCGTCCACGATGGCCTGGGAGAGATGGGCGCCGGGGTCGGCGTGCCGGGCACGCGCTATCGACTTCCACGAGACGGATCCCCGCAGGTTGTGCGGACCGGCTAGGACGGGGAGCTGCGAGAAGTCGTGGAGCACCATCAGCGTGATGACCTCCTCGAAGGTGGCGGTCAGCTTCACGCTGACGACACCGCCGAGGGCGGAGGGCAGGGTGCCTACGGTGAGCCCGGTCTCGCGTGACTCCTGTTCTTCGGACGTGCCGACCGACGCTGTGAGGGGCGCTGAAGACCCGGCGAGAGGAATGTCCTCGGCACCCTCTTCCGCAGCCTTGACCAGCTGGACCGTGGCGGTCAGGGGGACCTTGTCGAACTCGGGCGAGGTGATGAGGCTGTGGTTGGCGAGGTCGGCCTCGATCTGTTCATTGACCAGTCCCCGGCCGGTCGCACCCCACCAGCCCAGCAGCTCCTGCACGGTGAGGGTGAACGGGCTGCCTGCCTCGGCCGACTCTCGTGCGTTCTTCAGCCGGGCATGGCGTTCACCGGGGGACAGCGACGTCTGTCGCTCCTCCTCAGGTTCCGTGGGCTCGGCTTCCTCCGCGGCCCGGTCCAGCAGCTCCTGGCGCAACTGCGTCAGGAATCTGCCGTCGTCCACCTGCCAAGCCTCCCATCCGTCGAACGTCCCGTACCCGACAGCGGCCGTGGCCGCCTTGGAGGGCGAGCGGAACTCCTCGCCGTCCGCCAGCCGGATCCATCCCCGGGGCGTGACCGTGGCGTCGTGCGACTCGCCCATCCGGGGGCGTACGAACCTCAGCTGCTCGCCTTCTGTGAGCAGCCCGGCACTGAGGAGGTCGGTGAGTGTCACCCGTCGTCCGTCCAGGAGGTAGCGGGCGCGGGACTGCGTCTCTGCGGGGCCGACGGTGGAATCAGTCATGTCACCTGCGTCTTTGTCGGTGGGGGAGGGGCGCAATTGTCTGTTTCAGAGGTGGCGCCCGATGTGGGCGATGCGGATGGCCTTCTCGTCGTGAACGAGCCGGAAGTAGATGCGGCCGGCGCCTCGGTTGAGGTTTCCGTGCAATTGGAAACACTCGTCCTTGCCGTTGTCCTCCCACATCCGGTCCTTGCGGGCGTTCTCGTGCTCGCCTCTGATGTTCGGGGCCTCCCAGTGCGGCCCGGTGGGGGAAGCCGGGTCCCACTGGGCCGCGGTGGCCTCAAGCTGTCGCAGCAATTGGCGGGCTCCCTTGAACCACCGCGGGTCGAGGTTTTCCAGATCGTCCTTCACCCGGTCGAGAAATTGGAGGTGGGGGAAGAAGTCCGCTCGTCCCGCCCAGAGTTCGGCTCCGCTGGAGACGCGGTCCAGTCCCTCCCTGAGGATCCACTCCTCGTGTTTGGCGAGGTGTGCCTTCCGGGAGGTGTGCCGGACCTGGTCCCTGTACTCGTCGGCGACGACGTCTCCGGGCTCGGGGCCCTCGGACAGCTCCTCGATGTCCAGATCCAGCCAGGCGGTGTCCCACTCCGGGGCCAGCGGGAGACTGAGGGCGAGTCCGTCCGCCATCAAGGCCGCGCGAAGTCCATGGACGTCGACTCCCTTGAAGCGGTGCCATATGTCGTCCCGCTCCTCCATCGCCGCCGCGTGCAGAGCCGCTGTGAAGGTGACACAGCGGTCGCGCATTCGCTGGAAGTAGAGAGCTTCTTCCTTGTTGCGGGCGTCATTGCGCCACTGCGCGTAGTAATAACCTTGTGCGAGTTCCGTTTCGTCGAACGGATTCTGCGTAGCGAGGCTGATGCCGCGCAGACGCTGTAACCGCCTCAGCACGCCCACGAAGGTGCGCATGCCCTCCGAGACTTCGTCCGCTCCGCAATCGGACGCACAGGACTGTTCGTTGAGAAACACGTGCAGCGGCACGCCCCACCCCATTCTCGTTCCGCACCGATCACCCCGACCCCCCGGGGCGCTTCAATGACTCCGTGCTGCAGCTCAGTCGAGCAGTTGGTCGAGGGAGTTCTCCCACTCGTCGAAGAAGCCCTCGGGCCACTCGGAGAGCCGCCCGTCCGGCCCGATGACCGGGCTGACGACCTCCGAGGTCTGATCCTTTCGACGGAAGTAGTGCACGGCGGTCGCGTCGGCGCTCAGCAGCTCCTGCTTGACCCGTAGCCGCAGGCCGTTGAGTACGTGGTCGCTGTGCGTCTCCATTACGATCTGTGCCCCGCTCGCCGCCGCCGCGCTCGCCAGGTACGCCATCCAGGTCTGGCCCTGCGGATGCAGGTGCGCCTCCGGGTTCTCCAGCAGGATCAGCGTCCCAGGCTTGGCCGACAGGCAGGCCACGACGATCGGCAGGACGTACGTGAGTCCGAAGCCGACGTTGGTGGGGCGGTAGCGGTTGGACTGGGAGACTCCGGAGCCGAAGCGGTAACTGAGCCGGACCGTGTCGGTTCCGTCGATGCCGGCCGCTTCCAGGCTCACCCCGGGGCAGAGCTTCTGCATCCAGGCTTCTGTCTGACCGAGCAGAGTGGCGGACGCCGCGTCGGGGACCAGGAGCGCGGGGGCCTCGACCGGATCGTCCTGGTGGGCACGCAGGTAGTTCACGGTGTGCTCACCATGCGCGCCGAGGAAACCGCGCGTGGACACGGCGTGGTGCGAGCGCGGGTAGCTGACCTGTGGTGAAACGCGGTCGGCCTTCAGGTACTGGAAGCCCGGCCCGAACAGGGTCGGAAGCAGACCGGCATGATCCCGGCCGTCCCTGTCCCCGCCCTTGTCCGACAGCAGCTTCAGATGGTCGGCTTCCCGCTCGTAGAGGGCGCTCCACTCGATGGAAGCTCCGTCGCCGCGCACCCCGAGCGTGATGTGCGGACCTGTCTCGTCGTACGACTCGTGTCGTACGTCCTGTCCGATGCCGAGCTGGACCAACTCCTCGTTGAGGAGCAGCCCGGCCTCGCCGCCGCCGACCGGCGCAAGGTCACCGGACTCGTACGACTGCCGCAGCAGTGCCAGGGACTGGAGTACAGAACTCTTTCCGGAGGAGTTGAGTCCGGTGAGCAGGGTGAACGGGGCCAGACAAAGTTCCTGGTGGGCGAACGCCTTGAAGTTGGTGAGAGTGAGCGACTCAAGCATTCGTGGACTCCAACACCTCGCGGAACAGGTCCTTCATGGACTGGAAGCGGTAATTGACCTTGTCGGCGTCGCCGGTGCCGGAGGAGATGGCATCGTAGAAGGCCGGGTCGTCCATCAGCTTCTTGAATCTCTCCTCCACGAGGCGCGCCCGCCGGCAAAGGGTCTTGATCTCTTCCGGGGTGCACTCGGCCAGGGTGACGGCCTGTACTTCGAAGAGAGCCTTGTTGATGGGGTAGCGGCGTGCTGATCCAGCGAACTGCTTACGAAATGCGTGCTCCCCAAAAACGCGGGCGCTGGCGAGCATAGTGCGGTAGAAGCGTCTCTCCAGATCGAGCAGCTCCGACGGCGTGAGAGTGTTGACATGGCGCATGGCCTCACGCAGGAAACCGTCGAAGTCCTGGGTTACGTACCGCTCCGGTGGCGTCATCCAGAACGCCAGGAATCGCAGGCACAGTTCGCGCTCTGCCATGCGGCTGGGAGAGACGCTGCGTGCCGTCGCATACAGGAAGAACAGGCTTTCCGAGAGCCTGGCGAGCAGATCCCGTGCTGGCCCTGGAATGAGCGCGTGCCGAAGCTCCTGCTGGGAGAGAGGCAACCCCCCGGTGTTGATCCGCGTGAAGATGTTGAACCGGGCCTCTTCGGGCGTGCCTTTGCGGATCAGCAGCAAGGACAGCTCGGTCTCCAGGACACGGGTCTGCATGCGCCCGGGCAGGTCCTCGAACCTCTTGCCGTTGTATTCGAGGTACTCCAGGTTCCTCAGCACCAGAGGGTCCAACCCGGCGGCCTCGGGCTTGACGAACCGGACGATGGTGGTGAGCCGCTGCACCCCGTCCACGACGGTCCAGGAGTCGTCGGCCTCCTCCGCCACATAGATCGTGGGCAGCGCGATGCGTAGAAGAAGGGACTCGATCAGTCTGCTCTGGGCCGTCTCGTTCCAGATGCCGGAGCGCCGCTGGAAGTCGGGTTGTAGATCGATGAGCCCTCGTTTGAGGCGCTGAAGCATCAGGTCGATTGTCGTCGCGCGCGGATAGACGTCGATCAGCTCCGGATCGAATGGCGCCCGGTGGCTCGGACCGAGGTCCTCCGCCTCGATTCCGGCACTGAGTCCGGTGTCGGTCAGCTCGACGAGCGGTTCGTCGTTCCGCGGTGTCGAGGACGCGGCGGACGCGGGGTCCGGTGAGGACTGTTCCGGCTCCGGCACGGGAGCGCTGCCGACCAAGATGTGCCCCTCCGCAAACGTGCATGCCACCCATGAATCGAACGTGTCCGTACAGTAGCTGATCGGCTACGGTCAGCGCCCTGCGTTCCACCGCAGTCCCCGGCCGAACTCAGCGGCCGATACCGCCATGGTGGGAGCAGGTTCCGCGGCCGGTGGAGCCGGAGACCCAGCCGTCGCGGCAAACGGTCCCGGGAAGCGCGGCCGTGGGCGTCGGAACTGCGAGGGTAGGCGGTGGAGCTGATGTGGCGGGCAGTGGCGGCAAGGTGTTGACGGCGGTCCAGCAGTTTCCCCGGTCACCGATCCAATAGGCCTGGGGTGCGGTGTCCGGGCAATCCCCGTACGGAGTGCCGGCCGGTACGAGGCCCTGTTCCACGAAGAGGTCCACCGTCGTGTCCAGAGCACTTGCGGGGGCTTTCGTCGGAACGACCTCACGCTTCACCTCGACGAGGCGGACGGCCAGCCCGCGGCCGTCGGTCGGCAGTACCCCGTAGGCCGTCCTCGACATGGTCGCCGAGGCGCTCACGTGGCCGAAGTAGGTGTACTCAGTGGCAAGCGAGTGCTGCTCGGAGTCGAGGAACTCGACGGTGACGTAGTAGTTGGCTTCGCCCGTGCCGGTGTTCTTCACCGTGATGTCCACGGCGCTCATTCCCGAGTCCTCGTCCGAGCACCGCACGTCGCCCAGCTCGACCTGACGTACGGGCCCGGAAGCGCGCGTGGGAGTAGCTGAGACGTCGGACGCGACGGGCGGACAGAAGTCGCTCTGCGCCTGGCCGGTGCGCGGCTGAGCCGAGCAGCCGGTGGCGAGAAGCAACGCGACTACCGCGACGACCGACAACCTCATGCTCTCCACTGGCGATCCCCCATCGCTGTCCGGCCGCCCCGGACGACGCTTGCGTAAGTCGGCGCCAGGGCGCGGATCTCCATGTCTCTGTCTGCCTAGACGTGTTCTCGTCCGTGCGGATTTGCCCCGAGCGTGTCACCGTCGCTGGGCAGACGGCGCCGGATTGGGTACGCGGCGGTTGAACACCCACACACCCTGTGACTGAGTCGCCCCCATGACCCGTCCAGCGACCCGCAGCCACGGATTCGCCTTCTGGAAGGGCGCGAAGTTGTCGTTCGAGATGATGACTCCGCTGACCTCCTCGGCGATGCTGATCACCAGGGCGTCGCCCCGTCCCTCGGTCCCGGCCGGAGGCTGTACGACGGTGCCGTCGGCGATGGCTGCCTCCACGAGGGGCCTCTCCTCGGCGGATACGTCGTGGCGCAGGGTGGCGTCGACCACCACGTGGATGTCGCGATCGGGGTGCTTGAACCGCAGCGATCGGACAGCGGCCTGCAATGCCGCGAAGCTCGGCTTTCCGCCCGCTGCACGCGGCGGGCGTCCGTTCCAGGCGAGGTTGGATCCGTCGATTACGAGCGGCGGCGCGGCCGTGTTCGCGCCGGCGGACTGGGGCGCGGAGCGAGGCGGGGCGGGCTTGGGCGCCCCGTTGCTGCCCTGGCCTTGGGGCCGGACCTGCTGGGGATGGGTTGGGGTGGTCGCGGGCCGGGTGGTCGGGGCGAGTGCGAGCAGCCGGTGGAGCTCCTTCTTCACCTCCGGCAGGACGTTCCCGTCCCCGAATACATTCACCTCGCCGTCGAGGACGACCTCGCCGGTCTTCTGCAGGGTCGCCCGGACGGTCAGCAGGCCTTCCTTGCTGTAGGTGTACTCCAGGTCGAAGACACCGTCCTCGGCTGTGCAGTGTCGGGGGTAGGTCAGAACAAGGTCGGTCAGTTTGACGTTGTCCGGATGGCCGACCTCGCGGTCCGGGTCTCCCTCCCACACCTCGACGGTCAGTTGGGAGACGTTGTCCTTCGTCGGCTCGTACGACTTCACGCGCTGCTGCGGAAGGCGCTGGTTGCGGTCGATGAGGGCGCTGAACTTCCTTCTGCCCTCACGGTCCTTGGTGATCGTGCCCAGGGCGTGCGTGTTGACCACCCGGATGATGCTCTTCAGCTCGCCGTCCATGGCGGCGGCGCTGATCGCCGCTCCCTCAGCGACCGCGGTCATCGGGTCGCACAGGGAGGTGTCCACAAGTTCGCAGTCGAGTGCCTCCGAGACCGCGGCGCGCACTGCCGGGATCTGGCTGCTGCCGCCGATCATCAGTACCGCGGTGAGGTCCTGCGGGTCGATCCGAGCCTGCTCCAGGCATTCCTCAACCGGATCGAGGGCCCGGTTGATGAGGTCCTGGATGGTCTCGGAGAACTCGTCCTGCCCGATCTCGACGGTGACGTCGTCGGGCGTTTGGATGCGGACCGATTCCTGGTGGGAGAGGAGGATTTTGGCCCGCTCGATCTCCAGGGCGAACATCCGCTTCTCGGAATCGCTCCAACGCCCGCGGGCGGGCGCCTGGTCGAGAACCATGCGGCGGAGCCGGGCGTCGATCTCCAGGCCGCCGAGGCGGTTGACGCCCCGGCTCGCCTTCTCGTCGAAGAACCCGTCGTCGTGAAGGAGGAGAGTGGCGTCCATCGTGCCGCCACCCCAGTCGAAGACCAGGAACTCGCCGTCGATCTCCATCTCGTGCGCGTATGCGATCGCCGCCGCCGTCGG
This sequence comes from Streptomyces sp. JL2001, assembly GCF_050917515.1. NCBI lineage: Bacteria > Bacillati > Actinomycetota > Actinomycetes > Kitasatosporales > Streptomycetaceae > Streptomyces > Streptomyces sp. JL2001. Next base: position 5,496,696 of record NZ_CP169421.1, read on the forward strand.
CTCGTTCAGCAGGGTGCGGACCGTGATGCCCGCGGCACGGGCGGCCTCGCGGGTCCGGAAACGGGCCGCGCCGGTCGCGTTGGCGGGCACAGTGATGACTGCCTCGCGGATCTCGGTAGCGGCCTCCTCCTCCGCCGCCCCCGCGATGGCGTGGAAGACCCCGGCGGCAGCGGTGGTCGCGGCGAAGCGTTCACCGCCCAGTTTGACGAACGGCTCCTCGCGCAGCACCCGCTTGCACGCCTCTACGGCCCGCTCGGAACGGAGTTTCGCCTCCCAGCCGAACAGGGTGCCCGGCCGCAGGGAACTCGTGCCGACGACTGACGGGTAGAGCAGCTCGAACCCCTCGCGCCTCCAGTTCGCGTCCAGGCCCTGCCCGCCGATCTCCAGCAACTCGACGTATTCGCCGTTCCACTGGGCGGCGACCGAGTTGGTGGTCCCGAAGTCGATTCCGGCAGCCGTCATGCTTCCTCCCCCGCCCTCACACCCGCGGGCCCGGCGATGCGCCGGAGCTGCCCTGCGAGAATGACCTTTCCCGTCAACTCATCCACGTACGCCGGACTCAGCAGTTCGAAGGCGTCTCCCTCGCCCTCCGTCACCACGAACCGGTCGCTCTCCTCGGGCTCTGTCACCCGCAGCAGTCGTAGTTCCCGCAGGTGCGCCGCCATCGCCCCCTCGACGGTCTCGCGGCTGTCTCCCGCCCGGGACCAGAGCAGCGCGTCGATCTCGGCGAGACGACCGGCGAACTGGGCGCGGGTACGGAACTCGTCCAGGACCGCCCTGCGCACCGCAGCGGTGAGCGCGCCGGCCGGGGGCACCTCGTCGGCCCCGGCGGCCTCCAGCGCCTCCGGCACGCGGGCCGCCACCCCTTTGATGACTGTCATCGCGTCGATCGGATCAGGACCAGGAGGGGCTTCGCCGACACCGGTCTCCGCGGGCTTGACCTCGGTGTCCGTGTGCTGCGCCCGGCGGCGTTTCAGACCTCCGGGTTTGTGCGGTGGCGGCGCGCCCTGCGCTCCGGGTTGCGTCTGGCCACACGCGGGACACGGGCGATGTGCTCGCTGTCTCTTCGGAGTCTTCTTCTTCGGAGGCATCAGTGCTGCTCGGCTTCGTTCGGCTCGGACGGTTGGTCAGGACTACGGCGCGGAACTGTGGCGGTCGAGGCGTGGGGCGGTGGTCCGGAAGTCTTCGAGCAGCTCGGCGGCGGCACGGGCACGGATGGCTTCCAGCTCGCCGCCACTGGTGACCGAAGTCCGGCGTTGCAGGGCCTCCACCGGGGGCACCAGATGGTTCGGCACCTGACAGGGCATGACGTATCGCGACCGGTCGAGCGGCAATTGATAGAAGACGTCCCAGCCCGCCTCGCCGCGCAGCGCGCCCCGGATGCGTTCCTCGGCCATGTTCAGGTCTGACTGGGCTTTGGCGTCACCTTCGCGCTCCCGGAAGATGTCCCGGCAGCGTTCCTCCCACCCGTCGGCCCCGTGATCGAGGCCGATGTCGAGGAAGGGATTGTTGAACGGACCACGGTCGTTCCTTCTCGTCCCCCGCCAGGCGCGAAAGAGCCGGAGGTTGCGTTCGGCGACGGCTCCTCCCTGCGCGGCGGCCTTACCGGCGTACTCCTCGGCGGAGTCGAGAAGCCTGTCCCGTCCGGCGGGCGAATCGTGCTGTTCGCTCTGCGCCACGGCCACGTACGCCGCGAGGGCGAGGGCCTCCTGTGCCAGCTCGGCGGGAACCTTGCGGTTGCTCACGCTGCCCCGGGTGAGGGAGTAGGCCTGTTGCGCTGCCGCATCCAGATCACCGGCCTTCACGAGGTCGTAGGCACGGTTCAGGGCTACGAGAGCGTAGAACGGACTGCGTCCGGCGTCGACAAGACTCCCGGGGCGCCACAGGGTGGCCATCAGCAGCCAGAGCCCCCGGTCCTCGGTCATGCTCGGCGGCCACTGCCCGGACAGTGCACCGGACTTGAGGTCGCGTAGCTCGATCTGCTGAGTCCGGGGCAGAGCCGCGTCGAGTGCGTTCATGGCCGTCACGTCGCCGTCCATCACGACGTCGTACAGCAGGTCCCACACATCGTCCGGTTCCTGTCGGACGAGGGTCTCTCCGCGGAGGAACGACTGCCGGCGTAGATAGGCCTGCCACGCGAGACGTTCGGCCTGCTCATTGGTGATGTTGGCGGGGGTGAGACGCGCCCGCAGATAGAGGCCTTCCTCCGCGTCCCGTCTTGTCCAGGGTGCGTCCTCGGGCATGAGGCCACCGTGGTCGATCAGATCGTCGATGACGGACAGCGGCGCCCATGCGAGAAGATCGTCGAGAAAGCGGTTCGGCACAGGTATCGCGCCGCGCGTGGCGGCGGTTGCGAAGAGGCTGAAGGCGGGGCCGCCCGAGATCGCCTGGGAACGCTTGCTGACGAGATCCAGGCTGGGCGCTGTCGAACACAACACCCTGCACCGCTCCAGGCCCGCCTCGTTGAGCCACCGCACGCCGTTGGCCCAGAGGCTTCGCAGATGGCCCAGGACCGACTCCGGCGGCAGGAGCATCAACCCCGCGTGTACCGCGGGCAGCAGGCTCTCGCGGTCCGGATCGCCATCGAGGGCCTGCGAGAGGACTGCCCGCTCTGCCTCCGGCATGCCAGCGGCGGCTGTTGCCTCCGTGAGCATGGCCTGCACGGCTTCGACCGCGTCGCTGCCTCCGACGCCGAGCCAGCGCCACTTGCGCTGGACGAAACCGCTCACGCCTGAGGAGCCCTGCCTCTCCCGGCGTTCACGCGCACGCTGCAGGCGTTCTTTTTCAGCGGCTTTCGCCGCCTGACGAGCGGCTATCGGGTCCGTCGTGTCGTACACCCCGACAGATTATCCGCGCCGTCTGACAATCCACATCGTCTCGCACGTTTCGTGACCATGGATGATGAGCGGATACACCCACGGTCGACTGGCTCGGTAGCTACTCGGCATCGTCGGCAGTGGCCTCGGATCCAGTTGATTTCGTAGACCCCGTGTCCGTGGTCTCGCCCTGCCCGCCCGCCTCGATGGGCACGTGGCGTCGACGTTGCAGCTCATCGCGTTCCACGTCAGGGATCGTCATCGACTCGGCGAGCACGGCGGCGAGCGCGTCCACTTGAGTGGCGTCCATGTCTGCCTGGAAGAGCCACCGGATGTTCTCCTCGCGTGTGATGAGGTCGATCGCCAAGCGTGCGTTCTTGTCCTGGGTGGTCGCTGTCCGGACGTATCGCACTTGGTCGATCGGGATGACTTGACGGATCTCACCTTGTTCAAGGAACGCGTTCGACTTGGCGGTGATGATGCGGCGATCCGTGACGGCGACCAGCGTCTTCGCCGCCATCTTGTCCCTCCCGGCGGTCAGCTTCTCCTTCGCTCCGCCGAAGATCGCGGAAATGGGACCGAGAGCATCGAGCTGATCGGGGAAGCCGAGGACACGCAGGGTCTCACCGTCCTCGAGGAACCATCGCAGGATGCGAAGGTGCGGCTTGAGATCCAGTGACGTGGGTGCGCAGACGACGCCCGGAGCCTCCAGCGGAGGGGCCGGCGGATGGAGGGCATCGGCAAGAGGCTCGATCGCCTCCAGAAGACGGGCGGAGGCTTGGCGGGCTGCGATCGACTCCTTCCGCTTCCCCGGCAGTGGCAGTGTGTCGCGTCCGGGGAGCTCGGCGATGACGCGCAGCTCCCGCGTCAGCGAGTCGGCGAGGCTCGTCGCCTCGGTGAGAGCGGAGTCGAGCTCCGCGCGAGTGTCGCGCGCGATGACGTCGACGAGCCGCGCCTCGTCAGCGTCTTCGCGTCCAGCGGCTCTCGCCCTGCCGGCGCGGAGTGCCTGATACCCGGTCCATGCCTTGAGGGAGGACAGCAGGGCGTTGGCGTCGAAGACGATCGCCTCGGCGTTCAGTTGGAGATACTCGCGGCGGCGACTCGCGTCGGCTCGATCGATCTGCTTGACGTGGCCACGGACGTTCAGCCTGTATAGGTCGAGCTGTTTACGCAGCGCCGCTTCGCTACCCGCGACGTTGTCCCACAAGGAGGCGGGGACCGATTCGATCTCCCGCGCTTGGTCGACCGCGCGATCGATGGTGGCGACGAGCCCCGTCAGTTCGGTCCACTGCTCGTTGCGGATGGCTGTGAGTACCTGGCTCGTCAGCGCGATGTTGGTCCTGACGAGGTCCGTGACCTCATTCAGCTGCATCTGAAGGCCGACCATGGCCAGCGCCGGCCCGATCGACGCCGCGGACTGTGCCCTGCGTACCGAAGTCACGGCCTCGAAGCGAGCCGCGTGCACGATGCGGACCCGACCACCACTGCGGAGGAGCACCGCTCCGAGATTCGCGCCGTCCTTGACGGCGAGCGTTGCACCGGCATTCAGCCAGGCCTGTGTCGCGGCGCTGAGTCTGTAGAGCCCCTGCACGCTGGCGAGTGCGTTGCCGAGATTGCCGGCCACGGTCGCCGTGTTCCCGATCGCGGCCAGGACCGTGGAGATCTGCTTGCGGTCGGCGGCCGACACGATCCCGAAGTCGAGCAGATCGGGCTTGAGTTCCGCCGGAACCTCAGCGCCACAGACGACAGCAACCCCTGGCAGCACCTCCACCAGGACCGTCGGTGCCGTCGCTGAGTCGATGTCCGAGTCGGGTGTCGGATCGTCCACCACAGGGGAGTCGGCGGTATCGCTCCGGCCGTTTTCCTCAGGCTCGGCGATCTCCATTGAGTCCGAAGGGTTCTGCATGCGATGTCCTCCCCCAAGAGCGCGCGACGGCCAGACCTCGTCGGCGTTCGCCGCCGAAGTCTACGGTTCGACGCCCTGTGGTCGAGCCTGAATTCACCAGGCGGAGGCGCGCAGCCGTCCGGTGGACCCAGCTTGTTCCACTGGGTGTCGGTGGCCAACGTGCCCTCTGGCAGCTTCTCCGCCTCTGCCGCATTCCCCGGCCCCCTGGCTGAAGTACTTGAGCCAGGCGAGCGGTCACGCCGGCGCGCCGAGGACTGGCACGCCGAGATGTGGTTGGACGACGCCGACAACATCGCCTTGTACGCGAAGGTCTGGCGCACCCTGCGTGAGTCGGCGGTGTACGGGGCCGTCGCCCACAACGTCGTCAACGCGGCCAGGCGTGCCCTGAACCCGAGTTGACGGGTCGCCTGGGCGCCGAGGCTAGAGATCGCAGCTGTCGAGGCGTAGTCGGGCGGCCCGGTGGTCGGCTGTCTGCCCAGGTCGGCACCGGGGCACGGGAAGCCGCGACGCGGTGGTGCGCGATGTTCTTGAAAGCCCCTGGGGTAACTACCGACCCAACCAAACCCGGCCTGTTCGCCCGCGAGTTGGGGCGCCACTCGTTCGAGTGATGGGAGCGTCGGCTCGTCAGCCGGGTGGGGTACGGTCGCCGCACACACAACCGCAAACAGAGAACGGCCCCCGGCAGGACGGCAATCCCGGCGAGGGCCTGACCAACCAGGAAGATGATGGCTTCCCGATGGCTGACCCGCAGTCTAACGCGGCCCTGCCCGCACACCCGTCGCCCGAGCGGCAGTCGCCGCCCGCGCCTCCAGCACTCCCGCCGGACGCGCCCCGCGCCGGAGTCCTCCACGTACGGCACCGCCACACCGAGCGCTACACCGTCGTCGGTAACCACCTCGCCCAGCACCCCCGCCTCTCCGCCACGGCTATCGGCATCGGCGTCCACATCCAGTCCCTGCCCGATGGCGCCTCGGTCACCATCAAGGCGCTGACCCTGCGCTTCCCGGAGGGCGAGGTGACGATCGGCAGGGCGTTGAGGGAGCTGGAGGAGGCCGGGTACCTCGTGCGTCGCCGGGTGCCGCTCGGGGGTGGCCGGATCGCCACGCGTACGTTCTTTCTCGATCATCCGAGGGCTGTTGTACACGCCTCGGTGGCGGGCGGCAGCTTGGAGGCCGTTACTCCTGGGGCGGCTGCCGGGCCTGAACCTGGAGTTCCGTCTGTACCTGGGCCGGTGGCTGTTCCGGTGGCGGCGGAAGTCTCGGTTCCGGTTTGCGCACGTACGAGGAGTGCCGCCCCCGAACCCGTCACGGTGCCCACCGGCCCGGCGGCTGACCTGCTCGCGCGTTTACGGCTCGTCGACACCCGGCTGTTGCTGTCCGAACGGGACGTCGCGCGGCTCGTGCCCGCCGTCGAGACCTGGCTCGGCCGTGCCGCGACGCCGGACCAGATCACCCGCACGCTCACCGCGGGCCTGCCGCCCGAGGCCGACCCCATCCGCCACCCGGCGAGCTTCGTCGAATACCGCCTGACGACTCTTCTCCCGCCGCCATTGCCGACGGCGCCCATCCGCACGGCGACGGCGGCGACGCACCCAGCACAGCGGGCGCCGCTGGTCACCTGCGACGGCTGCGAACGCGCGATCCGTACGCATGATCCGCGCGCATTGTGCCGCGAGTGCAGGGAACGCCATGACCGCGGCAAGGCCAGAGTGGTCAACTTGGCCGCCTGAACGCTTGTGCGGGTGAACTTTCGAGCTTCGGCGACGTGGGCAGCGTGTGCTTTCTACGGTGTTCGTTGATCGGTACGGGTGGTGGAGGTGAGCAAGCGGATGAGCGAACTGGCAGGGGAGCCGGACGGAACCGCGGCTGCGGTCATGGGCTCGGACGTCGGGACGGAGTCTCCGGGGCCGCCCGAGCCAGACTCAGGCATCCTCCGCGTGTTCGGACGGCAGTTGAAACGCTTCCGGCTGCGGGCGGGGTTGGAGCGAGCCGAGTTCGGTGCGCGGACCGGCTACTCGGCGTCCACGATCGCGGCGTTCGAACAGGGGAGGCGGGTACCGCCGCCTCGGTTCATCGATGTGGCGGACGGGCTGCTGGACGCGGGCGGGGTTCTCCAGGAGATGAAGGAGGAGGTGGCGAGGGCTCAGTATCCGGCGTTCTTTCGGGATGCGGCTCGGTTGGAGGCGGAGGCGGTTGAGCTGCACGTGTACGCGACGAAAGCCGTGCCAGGACTGCTGCAAACGAAGGAGTACGCGAGGGCTGTGTTCGCCATGTGGCGGCCCTTGCTGCCGGAAGGAGTCATCACGCAGCGAGTGGCAGCGAGGCTTGCTCGACACGAGTTCTTCGCTCGGGAGCCGCTGCCCACCATCAGCTTCGTGATCGAGGAGGCGGTGCTGCGAAGGCCGCTGGGGGGCTGGCCCGTTATGCGGGGTCAGTTGGAAAACATCCTGCGCTACGGACAGCGGCGAAACGTCGAAATCCAGGTGATTCCGACAGAGCTGGAGGAGCACGCTGGGCTGGAAGGCCCGTTCACCTTGATCGAGACGCGTGACGGGCGCAGGATCGCATATGTGGAGGGGCACAAGGACAGTCGTCTGCATACGGAGCGCAAGCCGGTCCGGGAGATCGAGGAGCAGTACGGCATCCTCAGAGCACAAGCGCTCACTCCGCGTGCATCGTTGACCTTCATCGAGAAGTTGCTGGGAGACCAATGAACGCCAAAGAGATTGCCGCTGCCGTTCCCGAATCGGCGTGGTTCAAGAGCAGCTACAGCACCGGTTCCGGTGGCGAGTGTGTCGAGGTGGCTGCCCGCCCTTACACGATCCATGTGCGGGACTCCAAGGACACCGCCCGCCCGGGGCTGGTTGTTGGCACAGGCGCCTGGGCGGCGTTCGTCGGGTACACGGTGGATCAGGCCGTCTAACCTGGTCGGCAGGCTTCTGGACGGCTCAGCGTCGGCGCGGATTCGGGGCAGACGCTTCGGACCACTGGCCAAGTTCGTGGACGAAGTCCTTGTAGGAGCGGTTGGTACCGGTCGGGCCCGAGGCCAGTAGGCCAAGCGACCGGGCCTGCTCGGCGACCTTGGGTCCGTCGCACTCCCGGAATGCTGGCGAACCGAGCTTGCGCTTCAGGTCTTCCTTGGGGCTCTTGATGGTTCCGGTGTCGCGGCCTTGGAGCTGCGCGGGAACCTTCCAGTTGGGCCGGACGGCCGGGAAGGCGTCCGGGAATAGTAAGAGCCACGCCTCCGACTCCCAAGCGGCAAGCGCCAACGCTGAGTTGCAGGGGCTCTCGCGGGATAGTGCTCCGGCGACGTTCGCTCGGACACGGGTGTACTCGGCGTCCGTGTAGCCGTCCAGGCCCTCGTGGATCACCAGGCCGACGAGTGGGCCCTTCGCTCGGAGCGCGCGGCCCTTCGCTTTGCCAACGATGGTGCGGACGCGGGCCGCGAGGTCGGGCCCGGAGGCCGTCTTGAGGCGGGTTTTGTCGCTGATCTCGACCAGGCGGGCGCTGCCCAGATCTGGATGGTGCTGCTTGATGATCTCGGCGACGATCCGGCAGTCGTTGGAGTCCTCGCCGACCAGCACGATGACGCCGCGCCCCTGGGGGCCTCTGCTCCCGGCCACTACAGCTCGTCTCCCGTCAGGTCACCGCCAAGAACACCGGAGAACCACAGCTCACCGAGCGGCAGGTCCCCGCTCTCCTCGACGATCGCACTCACCTCGTCCGTGCTGATCGCGGGAATGAGCGAGGCGCCCTCGTCGTCCCGCTCGCAGATCACGATCTCCTCGGGCAAGAGTCGGTCGGTGAGCGCCGGGGAGTGCGTCGCGACGATGAACTGGGTCCGTTCGCTGGCTTCCCTCAGGCGCTCGACGATCACCCTCAGCGCCTGAGGGCGGAGACCGTGGTCGATCTCCTCGACACATGTGAGCGCGGGGGGCGTGGGGTCGTGGAGCAGGGCCAGGAGACCGAGGAGGCGGACGGTCCCGTAAGAGGCGTCGGCGAGGGGGGTGGGCTGCCGCAGCCCGCGCTCACGCAGGATGACAGTGACCTGATCTGCCCGGCCTCCGACGTGGACGAATTCGATGTCCAGCAACTGCGGAAGGACGGAACGGGCGTCGTCGACCAGCCGGTTCCAGAGGTCGTCATCGCCCGTATGGAGCGTGTACAGGAAGGCGGCCAAGTTGTCTGCGTCGGATGACAGGTCGCCGTGGTCGACGCGGGAAGGTCGGCGTGCCGCATCGACGTTCACGTCGAACACGCGGAACGAGGAGAGTTGCTGCGCCACCCGGGCCACCTCGGTTCCACCCTCGGTGCTGGTCAGGCGGGGGAGTGTGGACAGACCGCTGCTGAGTCGCTGGATACCGAACTCGCTGCTGTCCTCAAGACCGCTGCTCGGCCGAGTATCGACCACTGTGGCGCGCTCGCCCGACACAGTGATGCGGCGGCCTCGTCCCCGCGTCCGCTTGAACTGGAAGCTCTCGCTGCGGGTGAGTCGGTAACGGCCGCTGTCCTTGTTGCTGGGCGCCGAGTAGCGCCGGACCTTGAGGTCGTATTCGTCGGGGGCGTTGGGGCTTGAGTGGGTGGTCCAGGTGGCCTTGAGCCGGATCCGGAGGGTGGTCGGGGGCTTGGGGCCGCCCCAGAACGCGACCTCGTCGAAGCCACCCCGGGATTCTAGGGCGGGTTCGAGGTCGGTACGGATGATGTCAGCGAGCAGGTCGAACACCTTGAGGACGTTCGACTTGCCGACACCGTTCGCACCGACGAGGACCGTCAGCGGACCTAACGGGATCGTCACGTCCCGCAGGCTGCGGAAGTTCTCCACGTGCAGTTCGACCAACTGTCCTGGCATAGACCGGAACCTATCGGGAGGCGTGGGCCGGGGTGGGGTACGGCGGGTGTGGCGTCGGCACACACCACTGACGGTCAGCCATCCACCGACACTTCACGCCCGCCGTCCGCCGGCTCGGGCGGCGTCCACCGCCCTGCGGAAATCTCGGCGTCCAGCCGCGCCTGGAAGTGAGCGTGCGCACCCCGCATTTCCGCCTCGCGGTCCGCTTTATAGAACGGGGGGATGTACCCGTCGGGGGGTGGGGTGGTGTTGGGCGATTCGAGGTGGGCGAGGAGGGTCGGGTAGGTTTCCTTGGTTTGTCCGTATCCATAGGTGTGATGGCTTGCAGCGACCTTCCGGCCTTTGGCATCGAAATACATCTCCGATTCCCGCTGGGCGAGGATGTAGTAGCGAGATGTGTAGATAGCGGCCAATTCATCGGCGGAGATGCCAATCCAAACAGAGGCAAGTGCGTCGAGTTCTACCAGCGCTGCACGGCGCTCGTACTCCGTGCGAAGAGGGCTGTTGCATTCCCAATCCGAAGTGAGACTCGTAGCCAACGGGGCAAGATTGGGCCACTTATTGGCCCAATCTTCATAGTGAGGCCAGGTCGGATGGAAGAGCTGGCGCCAGAGGGGCGCGTAAGCATTCGTTAGGCAATTTAGGCGCATAGTGCGGATTAGGAGGCCTTGGGCAAGGGGGTGTGTAGATGACGCGGCGGGCATCTGGCGCACACCCGCCGGGGTGAGATCTGCCCGTCCGGTAATTCTTAGGAGATAGTCAAAGGGTAGGGACGCCCAAAATCCTGCGTTCAGAGTGGTGAGCCGAACATTGTCCAGTGCCATGGTCTGGACGGTGTATAGGTGTGCAGGTCCTGGCGGGATGAGTGCAGCAAATAGACTGCGTTCTCCATCGAAGGCGATCATACGACGCCAAGCGAGACGGAAGTAGTCCGTATATCGTTTCCCGTCCCAATCAACCTGCGCGTCTTGGTATACGCTCAATTCTGCAGCGCGCAGGTAATTTGTTCGAGGTGTCAGACTCTTTGGAAGTGTGGTGAGATCGTAGTCGCTGTAATCATTGTGATTGCGCAGGGGGTGATTTGGTTGCTTCTCGAACGGCGTAGCAATTCCAAAATGCGGCCCCTGCAAGATTACTTCGTAAAGGTTCTCCGGCTTGCCCTCGGCCCATCGGATGATGCCAGCCTTCCTCGCGTTCGCTTCGTCGTAGCCTCGGCTTATCCGCGGGTTGTGCTGGGAGATCCGCTCGGCTGCGTTCGAAAGGGTCGCGATGGCGGCTTCTTCGTGGATGGTTACCGGATAGAGGAGTGGGGTTCGATCGATAGGTGCTTCGGTCTCTCCGGAAAGTTTCTGCCACTCTTTCAGGCGGTCCCAAGTTACATGGACGAGGCGGTCGCGGTGTGGTGTCAAATCCCACGCTCCACCTCGTTTGATGCCGGGAATTGACCCCTTGCCATCGTGCTTGAGTGAGTTTGTGAGGGTTTCTGCCTCGAATAGCCAGCTCACGTGAGGGAAGTTAATCTGCTTGCTCTGGCCATACACATTCACCGAGAACTGGCGGGTTTCTTTGATGTCGGGGAATACTTTTCGCTGATTCCAGAAATGTGCATGGAACCTCAAGTGGCGGTAGGTTGCGGCCCGCAGGGATCCTTCTCTTGTTCCACCAAAATGTGAATCTGGGTGAATTAGTCCAGAGGTTCCGGCCGGGCTGGCGTTAGACCAGACCTTGCACATGAATGCCCGGTACAGATCCGGCTGTGTCCCTTCGAAGAGAGGGTAATTCTCGGGTGCGCTAAGCATTGAGGCCATGCTGGTATTTGACGCCAACTCGGATGTGTAGAAAAGGCGACCTTCGTTGTTGAGTGTTTCATCTCTGCGTGAACGCTTCTCGCTAGCGGTAGGCTTGTCAGTGAGGGCGAACCAAGGATCGAGTTCCGCAAGAACGACATCCTCTTCCCACCTCGGCCGGACCCAAGGCGGATTCCCGACCTGCAAGTCATACCCACCCTTGGCAAACACCTGCGCGAAGTCCAGCTCCCAATGGAAGAACCCCTGCGCCCGCGCCACATCCCCCGCAACCCCCGCCCAGGGGAACCGCAGCTCCAGCTGCTGGAAATGCTCCATGCCCATCAAATCGGGCAGCGCATCCTCATAAGGCTCAAGCTCAGCCAGCGACCCGAACTCCGCCACCAGCGAGTCAGCCGGAACATCCTCCGTGCCAACCAACGCCTCCGCGAACTCCAGCCAGTCGTCCAGCCCCGCCAGCGGAACCACCGCCCGCTTGCGCGTACCCCCGATGGCCTCCTTGCGCCGCCCCGCGCGCCGGCGCTCCATCGAGGCCGCCGTCAGCTCGCCGCCCCCGGTGATCTCGCCGAACAGATCCTCCGTCTCCCAGGACATGAGCACCCCGGACTCGCCCGCAGCCCGCAGCCCCTCCGCCACTGCACCCGAGGGAAGCTCCTCAGCCCCCCGCGCGTACACCGCCGCCGTACCGTCCAGCAGCCCAGCCTCCTGCACCGGCCAGAACCACAGCGCGCACCACGCGTCCATCAGCGTCTTCAGGCGCCAGTAGGGAGTGTCCGGAGCCGTCAAATCAGCGACGACCTTGTCCCGCTGTACCGCGACCTCCGGCGACCGCAGCCAGCCGTCCTCCGCGCCCCACACGTCGATCCGTCGCGAGATGTCCCGCTCGGAGATCTCCAGGCGTCGTACAACCAACCCCCACAGGAACTCAACCCTCCGGGCCGCAGCCTGAAGTCGTTCCGCCTGCTTGGCAGTTGGCGTGCGTGTGATCATCTTGCGCCAGTTGCCCAGCGCCCGTGCCGCCTCCGGGGCCAGCGCCTTCGCCTCCTTCTCGGCCGCGACCGCGCCCCACTCCTTCGCGGGGAGGAGGAAGTGGTGGACGGCGTTCTCGGTGACCCGCTGCACCGAGCCGCTTCGGGTGGTGCGCTCGGTCACCGTCACCGGGAGGCCGTTCGCCGCCTCCGTCAGCGGGAAGCGTTCCGGCGTCGTCCCCAGCCAGGCCGCCTTCTTCAGCTTCTCCGGCGGGTACACCTCACGCCGGCCGCCGATCAGCGAGTTGCCGCGCCGCAGGTGCAGGCCGAACCACGGGGCCTCCATGCCGGGGTGCATGGTGTTGAGCCACAGCGACACCTCCGCCAGCTCCACGGCCGTCTCGTTGAGGTCGACGCCGTAGGAGTTGTGCAGGGCGACGTAGGCCTTCGCCTTCTGGAACTCGACGGCGTACTTCTCCGTGTCGATCGGCGTGCCCAGCTCCTCCTGGCGGCGGCGCAGGTACTCCGCCGCGACCTGGTTGATGGCCTCGTTGAGGAAGGCCCCGGACCCGAGCGCCGGCTCGCAGATCTTCCAGTCGAGCAGCTCGCGCGCCTCGGTCGTCGTACCGTCCTGGTCCAGGCGGTGCTGGAGGGCCAGTTGGACCGTGACCTTGGTGAGGGACTCGGGGGTGTAGTACGAGGCTGACGTCTGGCGTTCGCGGCCGGACAGGCGGTAGACGAACGAGCCGGGGGCGTACCTGACGCGGACGTCCTCGCCGGTCTCCTCGTCGCGGCGGTGCACGAACACGTTCCCCGGATAGTCGTCGACCTTCGACTTCGGGATGAGCCAGGAACCGTCCTTCGGGTCGCCGTTCTTCGCGACCTCGTACAGTTCCTCGTCGCCCGCGATGAACCCGCTGTACGACATCAGGCCCTCGTACACGGCCCCGAGCTGGTTGATGCCGAGCTGGGCGTACGAGATGAAGCCGCCGCGCTCGCCCTTCTTGCCGCGCGTGATCATCAGCAGGCGCAGCACCTTGTAGAGGGTGGCGTTCCGCAGCCGGGTGTCCAGGACGCCGCCTGAGCCCTCAAGGCCGGCCTCGTCGTCATCGTCGTCGGTGTCGTCGTAGGGGTGCGGGATCGTGCCGAGGCCGATCAGCCGGATCGACTCCGGTTCGAAAAGCTTGGAGTGCAGCGGCTCGAAACGCAGGCCCACGTCCTCGCTGGCCTTGGGGGTGGCCTCCACGCCGTCCGCTTCCGCCCCTGCGGGGCCGTGCGTCCGCCGCGAGCGGTAGCCCTCCTGCACCTTGCGGAAGAGCAGGTCCAGTGACTCGTACAGATACGTGCCCTGCCGGGACTTCTCGTCGACGAGGTCCCGTTCGGCGATCAGTTCGCCGAGGCGGCCGAGGCCGTATCCCTGCTGGTACTCGGGATAGTCGGCGGGCAGGATGCCCAGTTCGGGGCGGGCCTCCGCGTAGAGGAGGAACAGGACTCGGTAGAGGTAGCGGAGCGACTCGCGAGTCAACTGCTTGCCGAGGTCGGGCAGTTCGCCGATGTCCTCGGGGCGTACGCCCTGCTCGCGCAGCCGGGCGAGGACCTCGCCCGCGATCAGCTCGACGCTCAGCCGCAGACCGTCGCGCAGTTCGCTGGAGACACCCACCGCGTGCTTGGTGGACTTGCCGACGAGTTCCGCAAGGGGGTTCTCGCCGCCCTCGTCCGGCGTGCGCAGTGAGTCCGCGCCGAACAGGGCGGCGATCGTGTCGAGTTCGCCGCCCGCCTTGGTGTCGTTGCGCTGGAGGGCCGCGTCGAGGGAGACCGCGAGGTAGCGGCCCTCGCCCCACACCATCCGGTCCGCGAGGACGACGACCCCGCCGACCAGCAGCAGCACGTAACGGGGCGCGTCCTCGCACGCGAAGAGGAACGAGGCGAGCTTCGAGCCCGTCGGCACGGTGTTGCGGCCGTCCAGCGGTACCGGCTCCAGGAGGCGGCCGGGGCCCTCCGGGTCGAGGGCGGCGTCCGTTTCGGCGGCCCAGCCGCAGTCGACCGCGACCAGGCCCTTCTCGGCGTGCGCGACCCGGACCTCGTACGGCTGGTCGGCGCGCGTGACCGTCATCGTGCGCGGCTTGGCGTCGTAGCCGAGCGCGCGCAGCACCTCCGCGTTCAGGGCGCGGACCCGCTCGCACCAGGCGGGGGAGTCGTACGTCGCCGAGTCGTCCTCGGTGTCCTGGGCGGCCGCCGTGCCGTCCTCGTCGTCCTCGGGGAGCGCGAAGGAGGAACGGGCCCGGAAGTAGCGGCGGCGCAGCTCACGCAGGCCCGCGCGCGGGGTGACCGGCAGGGCGTCGGCGTCCAATTCTCCCGGCACCGCTTCGGCCGCTGCGTCGGCCCCCGCCGTGGCCGCCCGCTCGGCCTCCGCCCTCGCCTCGTCCTCGCGCTGCTTCCAGGCGGCCAGCAGGCCCGACTTGAGGTCCTTGGGCAGCACCTCGGCGAGGTAGTGCGCCGAGAAGTAGTCTCCTCGGTTGACCAGGGAGTCGTACGTCATGTCCGGTCTCTTCTCAGGGAATCTCAGGTCGGGAGGTCTGGCGGGCGACAGGGCGGCGGGCCGGGCCGTGGGCGGGCGTCGGCTCAGGCCGTGGACGGCGGACGCGCGGGCGCTTCCGGGTCGGGGACCAGGACGGCGAGGACCCGCATCAGGGGGCGGCCGGTGGTCAGCAGCGAGTCCGCGAGCGAGGCGAGCGACTTCTTCGTCCGCTCCCCGGCGAGGGTGGGCTGCTCCCAGTCGCCCAGACGGGCCTTGTAGTCGTCGATCGGCTTGCGCAGCGGCTCGTCCCAGGCGTCGCGGTGCCGGTCGAGGAATTGCTCGGCGGCGGCCAGTGCGTCGGGGATGCCGGCCTCCAGCGCCGTCGCCGGTTCGCTGTGGCGCATCGGGTTGGCCATGGTCGGTCCGACCCCGGAGCGGTGCAGCAGGCCGACCATGTCGTCCTCGACCGTGCCGCCCCGCGTCACGCCCATCCACTTGACGACGGTCGGACGGCCCAGCGCGTTGGAGTAGACGCCCTGCACGAGGTACGTGGGCTCGGGCACGTCCGCCGTGATGATCAGCGCCTCCTGCCGGCCCAGGCGTACCAGGACCTTGTCCGTGAGCCACTCCACCACCGGATGCAGGTCCGTGAGCAGGGAGATCTCCGGCCAGCTGGACGTGGACGACTCGCGGGCCCGCTTCAGGGAGTGCTCGGCGAGCCGGCGGTTGAAGGTCACCAACAGCCGCTCGCGCAGGCGCTGTTCGCGTACGTAGTCCAGCGGGAGCGCCTTGAGGCGGTGCACCAGGTCGGTGGGCGGGCGGAAGGACAGCAGGCCCGACTCGGTGTCGCGGTGCAGGTCCAGGCTGGTGGTCGCGTCGGGGAACACCTCGCTCAGCGCCTCGTCGAGGAACTCGGCGGTCGACGTGAACAGCCGGGGTACCGCCGCGCTGCCCGGTGCGGACGTGCCGGCGCCACTTCCTTCGGTGTCCTGCGGAGCGCCGTCCTCCGCGCCCGGTCCGGCGTCGCCCACCGAACCGAAGAAGTCCGCCAGGAAGTCGTCCATGGCCGCGTCCGCCTCCGCCTCCGCCCGGTGCGCGTCCAGCGACTCGTCCACCGTACGGCCGCGCAGCAGATCCTGGATGAGGGACTTCTCCTCGGCCTCCGCCCGGTACAGGCCCGTCACCGCCTCGGCCGTGCCCAGCGCCCGGTGCGCCTGGTCCTCCCGGTCCAGCAGCCGCTCCGCCACCACCGTGTCATCCTTGGCGCCCTCCACCTCACTGGTGAGGATCAGCGCGCGGAACTGTGGCTGGTGCGCCTGCCCGTACCGGTCGATACGGCCGTTGCGCTGCTCGATGCGGATCAGCGACCACGGCACGTCGTAGTGGATCAGCTGGTGGCACTGGCGGTGCAGGTTGACGCCCTCGGACGCCACATCGCCGGTCAGCAGGACGCGTACCGGCGCGTCCGCCAGGCC
The DNA here is from genome assembly GCF_050917515.1 of Streptomyces sp. JL2001. Taxonomy (NCBI): domain Bacteria; kingdom Bacillati; phylum Actinomycetota; class Actinomycetes; order Kitasatosporales; family Streptomycetaceae; genus Streptomyces; species Streptomyces sp. JL2001. The sequence goes on from NZ_CP169421.1 coordinate 5,513,032, forward strand.
GAAGTCCTCCACGCACTGCATCTGCTGCTCGTCCGACAGGCCGCCGTGCATCACGCGCGTCGACTCCTCGGCCGCCCGGCCCCGGAAGCCGAGCGCGGCCGGCAGCACCGTGCGCAGCCACTCCAGGGTCTGCACTCGCTCGGAGAAGACCACCACCCGCGCGTCCGACTTCGGGCCGACACCGATCGTCTTCAGCTGCTCGACCAGCGCCGCGAACTTCGCCGAGTCCGCTTCCGTCAGCGGCTCCACCAGTTCCTGGAGCGTGCGCAACGCGGCGAGTTCGGCTCGGGTCGCCGTCGGTTCGTCCTTCTTCTCCAGTGTCTTGATACGTGCGCTGACTGTCGCCTTCAGGGCGGCGTGCGAGGACAGGAACGACTTGAGCAGCGTGTACGGGAAGAGAGGGACGCCGCTCACCGAGGTGCCGTTCTCTCCGGGCAGCCAGACGGCCGCCAGCTCCTCGAAGATCTTCTCCTCTGCGGGTGTCGCCGCACACCGCACCGACTGCGAGGGGCCCCGGTCCGCCCACTGGCCCTTCATCTGCTCGCGGACCTCGGGGCTGATCTTCGTACGGCGGATGAAGAGGTGCTCGATGTCCTCGGCGCGGTAGTGCTCCGGGTCGCGGATCGCCGCCGGGTCGAGGAGGCCGATCAGCTCCGCGAACGACTTCGCGTCACCGTTGTGCGGGGTCGCCGAGGCCAGGATCAGGGCGTCCGTGCGCGGAGCGAGGATCTGCGCGAGCTGGTTGCGCAGGGAGCCGCGGTTGATCAGGTTGTGCGACTCGTCGATGACGACCGCGTCCCAGTTGATCCTCTCCAGGTGGTGCTTGTACTGGTCGGTGTTCTTCAGGGTGTCGATCGAGACGATGACCCGCTTGAAGTACGTGAACGGGTTCCGGCCCGCCGGGATCTCCCGCTGGATCCGCTCGATGCCGACCGAGTCCAGCCGTACGAGAGGGATCGCGAACCGGGTCCACAGCTCGTGCTGGAACTGCTCCAGGACGTGCTGCGGGGTGACTACCAGGATGCGCTCACCGCGCCCCCGACGGATCAGCTCGGCCAGCGTCAGACCGATCTCCAGGGTCTTGCCGAGCCCCACCACGTCGGCGATCAGCAGCCGCGGGCGCAGGTTGCGGCCCGACAGGGCCAGCTCGGCGGGGCGGCGCTGGTAGGGGAGGGAGTCGAGGAGGAACGAATCGGCGAGGGCCAGTCGGCGCTCGGACTGGGGGAGCGCGGTCTTGCGCAGGACCGCCTCAAGGAAGAGACGGGAGCGGCGGAAGTTCGACGACTCGTCCCGGACCAGCTTCGTACGGCGGGGGTCGATCAGCTCGATCGTGTCCAGGCCCGTGAAGAACACGGCTTCCTGGTCCCGTACGAAGTCGGAGACGCCGACGACGTCAACCTTCGCGCCGTCGTGCTCGGTGCGTACGGAGTTCCGCACGAGCCACACCTCGTCGCGCACAAAGACCTGCGCGCCTGCCGGGAACTGGTCCTCCCCGTCGGGGCGAGGGTCCACCGGTGCGGTGCTGCTCTGCTGGGCGGTCACCCGCTGCCTCCCGTGTCCGTCATGCTGTGCTGTTGTCGCGGCCGTCGCCCGGCTCGGGCGGACCTGCCGCTCACGCTGTTGTACCGCTCCACTGTGCCGTATGGGCGGCAAAGTGCGTGAACCACCCTCACCGGGGCAGACCCGCAGGTCAATGGCGCGCGGTGCGAGGGCGCCGGGGGAGGCACCTTGAACGGTGTGTGGGACGGGAGTCAGAACGCGGCACGTGCCGCGTACGCCTCGCGCAGCTGCTGGGCGGTGCGGCGCGCCTGGGCGGAATGGCGCAGGGAACGAGCCGGGGTCCGACCGGTGGGGCGGGGCCGCCGTGGCACGTCCTCGCTCGGAGCGCTCTGCTGGTGCTCCGCGCTCGGAGGCACGGGGGCCGTGGGCGCCGATTGAGCGGGTGGCCCGGCCTGTGTCGTCTGCTGCGGCGCGGCGAGATGCATGGTGGGCTGGGTATCCGGAGCGGGCCCGTCCACGACCACGGGCAGGGTCGGCGGTTCGTCATGACGCGGCCCGGCTGCCGGATCGGACATGGCAGGGACGGGAACAGGAAGGGTGCTTTCCGGCGGCGCCGGTAGGAGCGTCGGGAAGTCATGAGGGGGCGCGGCCGTGTAGGTGGTGAGACGCCGGCGTGCCTGCGCGAGCTTCAGCCCCTGCGCCTCGACCAGGCCACGGCACTGCTGGACGACCTCGGTGATCGTGGGCCGGTCCTGAGCGTGGTGGGACAGCATGGCCGTCAGGAGGGGGACCAGCTCGGGTGGCGCTCCCGTCAGATCGGGGGCGGTCCTCGGATCGGTCACCATGTGGAACAGCACGTGGATGTTGTTCGCGTGGTACGGCAGGTGGCCCGTCGCGGCGAACAGCAGAACCGTACCCAGTGCGTACACGTCGACGGCGCTCGTCAGCGGCTTCCCGCCGTTGGCCTGCTCGGGCGGCATGCACGACGGGGTGCCCACGACCGTGTTGGCGGCGGTGAGGGAAGCGCTCGACTCGGCGAAAACCGCGAGGCCGAAGTCGATGATCTTGGGACCGTTCGGGCCGAGCAGGATGTTCGCGGGCTTCAGGTCCCGGTGCAGCAGTCCCTGCTTGTGCACATATCCCAGGCCTTCGGCAAGGGTAGCGCCGACGGACAGGACGAGGAGTGCGGGCAGCGGGCCGTGGGTCACCACATGCTTGCCGAGGTCCGGACCCTCCACGTACTCCGTGGCCAGCCAGGGCTGTTCCGCCTCCGCATCCGCGTCGAGGAGCTGTGCGATCCGCGCGCCCCAGACCGTCTTCAGGATCTCGATCTCCTGCGCGAAGCGCAGCCGGGCGGTCGAATCGACGACCGACGGCTTGATGATCTTCACCGCGGCCGGCTCACCGCCCGGAGACTCGCCCAGGTACACCTGTCCCATGCCGCCCTGGCCAATCCGGCCCAGCAGCTCGAAGCCGCCGATCTGTGCCGGATCCTCGGGGCTGAGCGGCGTGGTCTGCACGTCTGTGTCTGTCCTTCGGTCGGGTCCGCCGGTCGGGAGCTGTCGAAGCGGCTCCGAAACAAGCTAGCCGATCCGGCCGACAACCTGAGCACATCGAGCGGACCGTCTGAAGCCCCGATGGCGATGAAGCCTCCCGGCCCGGAATGCTTGGGAACGAGGGAGGCTGGTCCTGCCGATCTGCAGCAGGCGTGGAGGTCCGCGACCCCTGCACGAAGGCTGATTCCGTAAACGGGGAACCGTGCCGCGTCCTGCCCCGTCCTCGCGACTTCCGATGAGGGGGCCAGCTTGCGTAGCCGTCAGAGTAGCCGTGGGCGCGGTCAATTGGAATGTTTACGCAGGTCATAGCGCTGCGATGACTCTCCCCGGCGTACAGCCCGGCTCGTCTGCCTTCCGGATTCGGGGAGCCCCCGACCGTGACACCGGTCGGGGGCTCTTTCCGTCCGGGACGGCCCTCAGCGGTCGCAGGCGACGCCGTCCCCGTCCCGGTCGAGGGCGGCGCGGTAGCCGGGTTCGCCGCTGCGGATCGGTGCGGCGTGCGCCGCTCGGGCGGCCGCGCAGTTCGCGTAGTACACGCCCCCGCCGCCGGTCGTCCCGCCGTCCGTCGTCCCGCCGTCGCGCGTGGAGCCGTCCGCCTCGTCGTTCCCCGCGGCCGTCCCGCCCGTGTCCGGACGCAGCGCGGTGTTCGGGTTCGGCGGGCACGCGGTCGCCGGGGCGGTCAGGGAGAGGTAGGCCGTCTGGTACTGCGGGGTCTGGACCTCCTCGGCCGGGCGCGGGTCCTGGAAGCAGACCTTCCAGGCGGCCACGTCCTCGGGGAGCGTGACGTCGGTGTACGCGCTCCGCGGCTCGCTCGCCCTGAACCCGGTCCGTGCGATCACCTGCGAGGCCTCGTCGAAGGTCTTGCCGGTGACGGCCGGCATCTTCGGCCACGGCACCTTGTCGCCGTCCTTCGCCGGGCACAGGGCGTCGATCCGGACGACACCGAAGTCCAGCACGGGCCGCCCGCCCGGCTGTTCGTCGGCCGGCGTCTGGAAGCAGACCTTCCATCCGTCGGCGTCCCACTGGGCGGCGTCCTGGTCGGAGGCGTCGTGCGAGACGGAGTCGTACCCGGCCGTCCGAGCGCCCGACTTCGCCTCATCGAGGCTCCTGCCCACGAAGGTCGGCGGGCCGGTGGGCGTCGGCCGGGCGGTCGGGCCGCCCGTCGCGGCACCCGCCGACGCGGTGGCCCGCGGCTCGGCGTCGGCCGCGGGGTCCGCGGGCGGCGGGTCGGCGAACAGCAGCACGAGGAACCACAGGCCCGACAGGACGGTGGCGACGATCTTCCGGTTGCGGCTCCACCGGCCCAGCCAGGTCAGCGCGATGCCGACGGGTGGCAGGACGACCAGCGTCGCGACGGCCAGTGCCGGGTGCCGCCACCACGCCCGGGCGGGCGCGGCGGGGGGCGGGTACGGCGACTGCGGCGGTGGGGGCGGGTACACGGGGCTCCTCGCGGCAGGGCCGCTCGCGGCGGCGGTCAAGTGCCCGGATCCTACTAAGAGTTGCGGTTCGCCCACGGGGAGTACGGAAAGTCCGGGGCCGGGAGGGGCCCGGGGGCGCCGTGTGGTGCGCGGCCCGCAGCGGCCGCGCCCGGGCCGGATGGGTGCTCAGGCCGGCAGGGACCGCTCGGCCACCCGCCGCAGATGCCCGGCGAAGACGTCGCCGGCCTCGGGGGTGAGGGTGCGCAGCGCGACCATCGCCGTGATGATCACGTCGGAGAGTTCGGCCTCCACGTCCTGCCAGGAATGACTGGTGCCCTTGCGCGGGTTCTGGCCGGTCGCGCCGATCACGGCCTGCGCGACCTCGCCGACCTCCTCGGAGAGCTTCAGGACCCGCAGCAGGACCTCCTGCCCCGGCTGCAGGTCCTGATGGTCGGTGAGCCAGCCGTGCAGCCGGTCGATGGTGCTCCAGGCGTCGTCCATGTGGGCCAGCCTGCCAGGTGGGGCGCGCGGACGACGCCCGGACGCGGGACACCGCCGATCCGGGTGAACCGGGCCGGGCGGCGGCCGCCCGTGCCGCTCGCCCAGGTGGCCGAGTCCGTCCGCTGAACGCGGCACCCCGGCGGCCCGGGTTCACCCGGATCGGGGGCCGCCAGGTGTACGGGTAGGCCATGACCATCCCCGTGGACAAACTCACCGACCCCGCCGTGCGCGCCTTCGTCACGGCCCTCAACGCCAACGACCGCGACGCCTTCCGCACCGCACTCGTCGACGGCGCCACCATGTCCGACGACGGTTCGGAGCGCGACCTCGACGACTGGACCGACAAGGAGATCTTCTCCTCGCGCGGCCACATGGAGATCGAGTCCGTCAAGGACGGCGGGCACGCGCTCGTCGCCCGCTTCCGCAACGACACCTGGGGCGAGATGCGCACCCGCTGGCGCTTCGTCGTCGAGGGCGGCAAGGTCGCCCGCTTCGAGACCGGCCAGGCCTAACGCCGTACGGGCGGGGCCGGTCGGCGCGGCGGAAGGACGGTCGGAGGGTGACCGGCGGGCCCGCCCCGCGCCCCGCGCCCCGCCCGCGGGGCGTGCCCCCGCGCCCCGCCCGGCCCGCTCGCTACCCCCGGCCGATGTACGGCATGGTCGTCGCCATCACCGTCGCGAACTGCACGTTCGCCTCCAGCGGCAGCCCCGCCATGTGCACCACCGTCGCCGCCACGTCGGCGGCGTCCATCACCGGCTCCACCGCCAGTTCGCCGTTGGCCTGCAGGATCCCGGTCCGCATCCGCGCCGTCATCTCCGTCGCCGCGTTCCCGATGTCCAGCTGCCCGCAGGCGATCCGGTACGGGCGGCCTTCCAGCGACAGCGACTTCGTCAGCCCCGTCATCGCGTGCTTGGTCGCGGTGTACGCGATGGAGTGCGGGCGCGGCACGTGCGCCGAGATCGAGCCGTTGTTGATGATCCGGCCGCCTTGCGGGGCCTGTTCCCGCATGGTCCGGAACGCCGCCTGCGCGCACAGGAACGCGCCCGTCAGGTTGACGTCGACGGCCGCCCGCCAGGTCTCGTAGTCGAGGTCCTCGACCGCGACTCCGCCGCCCGCGAACGTCCCGGCGTTGTTGAACAGCAGGTCGACCCGGCCGAACCGGTCCCGTACCGCCTCGAACAGAGCCGTCACTGCCTGCGGCGACGTCACGTCGGTCGGGACGCAGAGGGTCTCTCCCGAGCTCACGGCCGCGGCCGTCTCCTCCAGGGCCTCCTGCCTGCGGCCCGCCAGCGCCACCGACCAGCCGGCCTCCGCGAGGGCCCGTGCCACGCTCCGGCCGATACCCGAACCCGCTCCCGTCACCACTGCCACACGCGACTCAGTGCTCATGGGCGCGCAGCGTACGGGAGGTCGGTGCACAGGGAACTCATCTGTCCGACACGCGGATGTTCTGTACCCGACAACCCTGGGTCTTCCCGTGCCACTCCAATACCGGACGGACAACATCCGTCAGGGGAGGGGCTCATGACACCCGCGCAGACCCACACCGACGAACTCCGCGCCGCCGCGGCCCGGTTCGGCCGCCGCCGGTTCCTCACCGTCACCGGGGCGGCCGCCGCGCTCGCCTTCGCCGTCAACCTTCCGGCCGCCGGTGCCGCGAGCGCCGCCGAACTCGACGCCCGCCGGATCACCGAGGACCCGTTCACCCTCGGGGTGGCCTCGGGAGACCCGCTGCCCGGCTCCGTGCTGCTGTGGACCCGGCTCGCCCCCCGCCCCTTCCAGGCCGACGCCGGGCTGCCGCGCGAGCGGGTCGCCGTCCGGTGGGAACTGGCCCACGACGAGCGGTTCCGCAGGATCGCCGGACGGGGGACGGCCACCGCCCGCCCGGAGTTCCAGCACACCGTGCACGTCGAGGTCGGCCACCTCGCCCCGGGCCGGGCGTACTTCTACCGCTTCCGCGCCGGCGACTGGGTCAGCCCCGTGGGCCGCACCCGCACCGCGCCCGCCCCCGGGGCCCGGATCTCCGGCCTCACCCTCGCCGCCGTGTCCTGCCAGGCCTACCACGACGGCTACTTCACGGCCTACAAGCACCTCGCCGACGAGGACCTCGACGTCGTCTTCCACCTCGGCGACTACCTCTACGAGTACGCCGTGAACGCCACCGGCGGCGCCCGCGCCTACACCGACCGCCGGCTGCCCGACGTCTTCGACCGGGAGACCCTCACCCTGGAGGACTACCGGCTGCGCTACGCCCTCTACAAGTCGGACCCCGAGCTGAGGGCCGCGCACGCCGCACACCCCTTCGTCGTCACGTGGGACGACCACGAGACCGAGAACAACTACGCGGACGACATCCCCGAGAACGACGTGCCGCCGGAGGAGTTCCTCGCCCGCCGCGCCGCCGCCTACCGCGCCTACTGGGAGAACCAGCCGCTGCGCGCGCCCCAGCGGCCCGTCGGCCCCGACATGAAGCTCTACCGCCGCCTGCGCTTCGGCCGGCTCGCGCAGTTCGACGTCCTCGACACCCGCCAGTACCGCTCCGACCAGGCGTACGGCGACGGCTGGCAGGTCCCCGGACCGGAGTCCGAGGACCCCTCCCGCACCCTGACCGGCGCCACCCAGGAGCGGTGGCTGATCGACGGGTGGCGGCGGTCGGACGCGCGCTGGAACGTCGTGCCGCAGCAGGTCGTGTTCGCCGAGCGCCGCAACGTCCCGACCGCCGGCTACAAGCTGTCCATGGACTCCTGGGACGGCTACCCGGCCTCCCGGCAGCGGGTCCTGGACGGGGCCGCCGCCGCCGGCGTCGACAACCTGATGGTCCTCACCGGCGACGTCCACGTCGGCCACGCGTTCGACCTCAAGGCCGACTTCCGCGACCCGGCCTCCCGGACCGTCGGCACGGAGATCGTCGCCACCTCCATCGCCAGCGGCAAGGACGGCGCGGACCGGCCGGCCAACCACGACGCCCTGACCCGGGCCAACCCGCACATGAGGTTCTACAACGGGCGGCGCGGATACGTGAAGGTCGCGCTCGGCGAGCGCAGCGCGCGGGCGGACTTCCGTACGGTGACGGCCGTGACGACCCCGGGTGCCCCGGTCGCCACGGCCGCGTCCTTCGTCACGGAGGCGGGGAGGCCGGGCCTCACGCCGGCCTAGGTCCTGTCCGGGCCTCCGCCCGGATCGGTACCGCCGCGCGCCCGGCCGGATCCGTCCCGATCCGGCCGGGCGCGCCGCGGCTCACCCTCGTCCGTGCCGCGGCGCCGTCACACCCGTGCCGAGGCCCGCTCCGCGGGATAGCGGACGCCGATGCGGTCCCGCACCGCGTCGAGCGTCCGCATCACCGCGAGCGAACCGTCCAGCGGGACCAGCGGCGACTCGGTCTCGCCGGCCCGCAGGCACCGCATGACCTCGGCCGCCTCGTGCCGGAAGGTGTACCGCTCGGCGGTGCCGTCGCCCGCGATCACGTGGTCCTCCGGCTCGTGACCCGTCCGGTGCAGGGTGAACCGCTCCGGGTGGAAGAAGCCGCGCGGGAAGTCGATCCGGCCCCGCGAGCCCGTCACGGAGGCGGTCATCGGGGTGTCCGCCGCGATCGAGCAGGACAGCAGGGCCGAGGCCCCGGAGTCCGACCAGCCCAGCAGCACGGCCGTGTTCAGGTCCACGCCCTCCGGCGAGAGCAGCGCGTGCGCCTGGACGGAGTCGGGTTCGCCGAGCAGCAGCTGCGCGAACGAGACCGGGTACACCCCGAGGTCGAGGAGCGCCCCGCCGCCCACGGCGGGATCACGCAGCCGGTGGTCGGCCGCGAAGGGACCTTCGAGGCCGAAGTCCGCCTGGACGGTCCGGACCTCGCCGATCGCCCCGTCCGCGACCAGGGCGGCCACCCGCCGGATCAGCGGGTTGCAGTACATCCACATGGCCTCCATCAGGAAGAGGCCCCGGTCCCGGGCGAGCGCGACCAGCTCCTCCGCCTCGACGGCGTCGATCGTGAACGCCTTCTCGCACAGGACGGCCTTGCCCGCTTCGAGGGCGAGTCCGGCCGCTGCCCGGTGGGCGTGGTGCGGCGTCGCCACGTACACCACGTCCACGTCCGGGTCGGCGGCCAGCGCGGCCCAGTCCCCGTAAGCCCGTGGTATCCCGAAGCGATCGGCGAAGGACTTCGCCGTCGCCTCCGTGCGGGAGGCGACGGCCACCACCTCCGCGTCTTCCATCCCCAGCAGGTCGGTGGTGAACTGCGCCGCGATCCCTCCGGTCGCCAGCACGCCCCACCGCACGGTCGTTCCGGATCTCCCCATGCCTCACCTCGGAAATAGGTCTCGACCACCCCGGACGAGCTGAGAGCATAGGGAAAGATTCAACGAAATGGAGCAGTCGATGCCGGAGAGCGGCCAGACCACGGCGCAAGGCCATATATCCACCGGCTCCCCCACGGACGGAGTCGCCGCCCGCCGCGCGGGGCTGCTCGTGACCCTCGTCCTCGGTGGTCTCACGGCGCTCCCGCCGCTCTCCATGGACATGTACCTGCCTGCATTGCCGGAGGTCACCGAGGCGCTGCGCTCACCCGCGGCGACCATCCAGCTCACCCTCACCGCCTGCCTCGCCGGCATGGCGCTGGGCCAGCTCGTCGTCGGCCCGATGAGCGACCGGTGGGGGCGCCGCCGCCCGCTGCTCATCGGCATGATCGTGTACGTCGCCGCCACCGCCGTCTGCGCGCTGGCGCCCTCCGCCGAACTGCTCATCGGCTTCCGGCTGCTCCAGGGCCTCGCGGGCGCGGCCGGCATCGTGATCGCCCGGGCCGTCGTCCGCGACCTGTACGACGGCGTCGAGATGGCCCGCTTCTTCTCCACCCTCATGCTGATCTCCGGCGTCGCCCCGATCATCGCCCCGCTCATCGGCGGCCAGATCCTGCGGATCGCCGACTGGCGGGGCGTCTTCCACGTCCTCACCCTCATCGGCGTGCTGCTCACCCTCGTCGTCTGGCGCTTCCTCGGCGAGACCCTGCCGCCGGAGCGGCGGCACGAGGGCGGGGTCGGCGAGGCGCTGCGCACCATGCGCGGACTGCTCGCGGACCGGGTCTTCACCGGCTACATGCTGTCCGGCGGACTGGCCTTCGCCGTCCTCTTCGCCTACATCAGCGCCTCGCCCTTCGTGGTGCAGGAGATCTACGGGGCCTCGCCGCAGACCTTCAGCCTGCTCTTCGGGCTCAACTCCATCGGCCTCGTCGCCGTCGGCCAGGTCAACGGCAAGCTGCTCGTCGGCCGGGTCAGCCTGGACAAGGCGCTCGGCTGGGGGCTGTGCGTCATCCTGCTGGCCTCGGTGGCGCTGCTGCTGATGACGAGCGGGGTCTTCGGCGAGGTGGGCCTGGTCCCGATCGCCGCGGGTCTGTTCGTGCTGATGTCCGCGATGGGCCTGGCGATGCCCAACACCAACGCGCAGGCGCTGATGCGCACCCCGCACGCGGCGGGCTCGGCGTCCGCGCTGCTCGGTACCTCCTCCTTCCTCATCGGGGCGGTCGCCTCGCCCCTCGTCGGGATCGCGGGGGAGGCGACGGCGGTGCCCATGGCCGTCGTGCAGCTGGTCTGCGCGACGGCGGCGCTCACCTGCTTCCTGGGCCTCTGCCGCCCGTGGCGCGGCCGCGAGCAGCGGAAGGCCGTCTGAGCCGAGGGGTCCGGCGGGCGGCCCGCCCGGCTCGCGGCGCCCTCCGAGCACCCGCGTCGGCGCCCTGCGGCGCCCGGGGTCCGGCGGGCGGCCGGAGCGCCCGCGCGCGCCGCCTAACATGTCCGGGTGAACGCCTCTCCTCCGACCGCTCCCACCGCCGACACCCTGCGGGCCGCGCTCGCCGGGCTCCTCGACGGGCTGCCCCCGCGGCAGGCGGCGTCGGCCGTCGAGCGCCTGATCGCCAACTACCGCGGGACCACGCCCACCGACGCCCCCGTGCTGCGCGACCGGTCCGACGTCGCCGCGTACGCCGCGTACCGGATGCCGGCGACCTTCGAGGCGGTACGTGCGGCGCTCGACGCGCTGCGGGACGCGGCACCCGAGTGGGAGCCGGCCGCGCACACGGACATCGGCGGCGGCACCGGCGCGGCGAGCTGGGCGGTCGCCGAGGCATGGGAGGGTGCGGCCCGCACGACGGTCCTGGACTGGGCGGAGCCGGCCCTCGCGCTGGGACGGGAGCTCGCCGAGGGCGTCTTCGCGGCGGAGTGGCGGCGGGCCCGGATCAGCGGGGCGCTCACGCTCGACGGGACCGACCTCGTGACGGTCTCCTACGTCCTGAAGGAGCTGACCGAATCCGATCGCCGGGCGGTCGTCACCGAGGCCGCGCGGGCGGCTCAGGCCGTCGTGATCGTGGAGCCGGGCACGCCCGACGGCTACGAACGGATCATCGCCGCGCGGTCGCTGCTCGTGGAGGCGGGGCTGACGGTCGCGGCGCCGTGCCCGCACAGCGGCGCCTGCCCGATCGAACCGGGTACGGACTGGTGCCACTTCGCGGCGCGGGTGAGCCGTTCCTCGCTGCACCGCCAGGTGAAGGGCGGCTCGCTGCCGTACGAGGACGAGAAGTTCAGCTACGTCGCGGCGACCCGCTTCCCCGTCGTGCCGGCGCCCGCGCGGATCACGCGCAGGCCGCAGATCCGCAAGGGGCAGGTCCTGCTCGACCTGTGCGGGCCCCCGGAGGCGGGACTGACCCGCGAGACGGTCACCAAGCGCCACGGTGCGCTCTACCGTGCGGCGCGCGACGCCGACTGGGGCGACGCCTGGCCGCCGGAGGACTGAGCCCGCGGCGCTCGGCCCGCGGGTGCGACCCCCGGAGGCGTGACGCCCCCGGGGGCGGGGCGGGTGTCAGGCCGCCGTGCGCAGCTCCTGGGTGCAGCACTTGACGCTGCCGCCGCCCTTGAGGAGTTCCGACAGGTCCATGCCCACCGGGTCGAAGCCCCGGTTCCGCAGCGGTTCGAACAGGCCCACCGCGGCCTGGGGCAGCAGCACGTGCAGGCCGTCACTGACGGCGTTCAGGCCGAGCGCCGCGGCGTCGCGCTCCGTGGCCAGCAGGGCGTCGGGGAAGAGCCGGGCCAGGACGGCCCTGCTCCCGGGGGAGAAGGCGCCCGGGTAGTACATGATCTCGTCGCGGGCGTCGTCCAGGACGCACAGCGCCGTGTCCAGGTGGTAGTAGCGCGGGTCCACCAGCTCCAGACCGATCACCGGGCGGCCGAAGTACTCCTGTGCCTCGTCGTGCGAGAGCGGGCTGGAGCGGAAGCCGCGGCCGGCCAGGATCCAGGAGGCGGTCACGGCGAAGTCGCCCTCGCCCTCGTTCACGTGCTCCGGCTCCCACAGGTCCGCGTAACCGTTCCTGCGGAACCAGTCCAGGTGTGCCGCCGCCTCGTCCGTGCGCTCCGGGTGGGCGAACCGGGCGCCGAGCACCCGGCCGTCCACGACGGTCGCGCCGTTCGCGGCGAAGACCATGTCCGGCAGGCCCGGTTGCGGGTCGAGCAGCTCGACGGCGTGGCCGAGCGAGCCGTAGCGGTCGCGGAGGTCCTCCCACTGGGCGAGGGCCAGGGGCAGGTCGACCGGTTTCGTGGGGTCCATCCAGGGGTTGATGGAGTACGTCACCTCGAAGTGCGTGGGTGGGCACATCAGGTAACGGCGAAGCGAAGCCTCGCGCGGAGTAGGGCGCAATGAGGGCTCCTCACGGACGGTGGTTCGGATGGTCCCCATGGTCCGCCCTCCCCGGCGTCCGCGCAGTGAACCGTTCGGGTGGTTCGGCCGAATATCGGCGTGGCACAGGCGGCGAGACGCGTCGTCTCGCGACTGCTAGATTGCTTCCATGTCCGACACCAAGGCCCCCGACGCCTCGCGCCGCAGCGAACGCTCCCGCCGCGCCATCTACGACGCCGCCCTCGCCCTCGTCACCGAGTCCGGGTACACCAGGACCACGATCGAGGGCATCGCCGCCCGCGCGGGTGTCGGCAAGCAGACGATCTACCGCTGGTGGCCCTCCAAGTCCGCCGTCCTGCTCGACGCCTTCCTCGACCTCGCCGCCCGGGCCCACGAGGCCCTCGGCGGCGACTCCGGGAGTGAGATCCCCGACACCGGGGACCTCGCCGCCGACCTCAGGTTCGTGCTGCGCGCGACCGTGGACGAGCTGAACGACCCGACCTACGACGGCCCCACCCGCGCGCTGGCGGCCGAGGGCCTGGTCGATCCGGAGCTCGGCGCCCGGTTCGTCGAGCGGCTCCTCGAACCCCAGCTCCAGTACTACGCGCGCCGCATCGAGGCCGCCCAGGCGGCCGGGGACGTCGACCCCGCCGTCGACCCGCGCATCGCCCTCGAACTCCTGGTCGGCCCGCTGAACCACCGCTGGCAGCACCGCACCCTGCCGCTGACCCACGCCTACGCCGACACCCTCGTCGACTACGTCCTGCGCGGTATCGCCCCCCGCTCCTGAGGTCCCTGTGCGCCGTCCCACCCCACCCCGGTTGGGAAGTCCGGTCACCCGGAGCGCAGGATGGTGGGACCATGGGCAGAGCCGAACGGGCGAGCACGAGCGTGTGAGGGGATAGATGGGCGACGGCAAAGGCCGCTACCGCGGCACGGAGAGCAGGCTCGCGGGCTGGCTGCGCAGGCGCCCCCGCCGCACCCCCGCGGACGACGGGAACGACCGCGAGAAGCTGCTCCTGGCCGTCGCCGCCGCGGGAATGCCCCTCGCCCCCGCCGCGTATCCGGTCGGCTACCGATGTTCCTGCGAGCGCATGGGCTGTCCCACCCCGGCCCGGCATCCGGTGTCCTTCGCCTGGCAGACCCAGTCGACCACCGACCGCGCCCAGATCGAACGCTGGGCCCGTGCCGAGCCGGGCGCGAACTTCGTCACCGCCACCGGCATGGTGCACGACGTCCTCGACGTCCCGCTGGAGGCCGGGCGCGCCGCCCTGGCCCGGCTCCTCGACCAGGGGATCGACGTCGGCCCCGTCGCCGAGTCCGCGCCGACCGCGGGCGACGGCGGCCGGATGCTCTTCTTCACCGCCACCCGAGGCACCCCCGAGGACGAGGACGAGTGGTGGCCCTGCGAGCTGGACTGCCATCCGGAGACCATGGACGAGCATCCCGGGCTGCGCTGGCACTGCCGGGGCAGCTACGTGCTCCTGCCGCCGTCCCGGCTCATCGGTGACGAGGAGGAGCATCCGGGCGTCTCCTGGGCCCGCGGCCCCGAGCACCCGCTGCCGGACCCCCTGAACCTGCTGGAGACCCTCACCGACGCCTGCGCCCGGCACCTCGCCGAGCAGGAGCAGCAGTCGGGCCACGAGGTCGCCTGGCCGTTGAGCCGTTGAGCCCCGCGGGTCCTGTCCGCCCGGACAGGACCCGGACCGCCTACGAGCCCTCCGCCGCCGTCACGCCCTGCAGCCGCCCCGCGACCGTGACCCCGTCCTGCGCCGCGCCCGCCGGCTTCACGAGCACCGCCTGGCTGGACACCCACGTCTTGGTGACCGACCGCTTGATCTCGCCGGTCAGCAGGGCCTTCACATCGGCGCCGACCTTCGGGCGGTAGCCCTGGGCCGCGGTCTGCCGCTCGAAGTACTTCGTCGCGAAGAAGACCAGCGCCCCGCCCTCGCGCGTCGCGAGCCCCAGCGGCGCGAAGTCGCCGGTGTCCGTGGCCTCGTCGATGTACTGGGTGGCGAGACCGGCCCGCTGGGCCGACTTCTGCCGCTCGGTCCGCCACACCGAGGTGTGCGGACCGGCGGCGAACGGCCCGGGCCGGCCGGTCGAGAGGTAGGAGACGTACTCCCTGCCGAGGTTCTGCGGCGCGACCGCCAGCCGCGTGGAGTCGGGTGGGACCGGGACCGCGAAGCCGGCGTCGTCGGTCGCGAAGGCCGGCACCTCGTCCGGGGTGAGGATCGTCAGATAGGCGACCTCCCACAACTGCGTGGCGCCGTTGCGGACGAACACCAGCAGCCACCGGTTGTCGCCGGGGCCCTGGTCGGTGTCCCGGTTGGAGTCGGTGTCCGCGACGAACCAGCGCGGCCAGCCCGCCTTCTTCGGCAGCAGGAACTTCGCGTCCGACAGCTCCAGCGGCACGTGGCCCGGGTTCCCGTTCGGACTTGTGACCGAACGGGACTTCAGGCCCGCCTGGTTGATCGCCCCGAGCGGACCGGTGACCCGGCCCGCGGTGAGGGCCGGGTCGTTCGCCTTGTCGCCCTTGTTGTAGGCGTCGACGAAGTCCTTGAGAGCCTGCTCGGCCTCAGACTTCGTCGCCGCCGGCAGGAGCTCCAGCTCGCCGTGCACCGTCACGCAGCTGCTCGCCGTCAGCGCCAGCACCGTCGCCGCCGCCGTCGCCACGAGCGCCCTCGCCGGCCGCCTCAGCTTTCTCATCGGTCGCCTTCTGCTCCTTCACCCGCACGGACGGAACCGACCCTACCGGGGCCAGGAACAGGACGAGTGTCGGGATCAGATAGAGCGCCCACACCGTGACCTGAACGACCGTCGGGTCGGGCTGGAAGTTGAAGACGCCCTTCAGCAGGGTGCCGTACCAGCTGTCCGGCGGGATCGTCTCCGAGACGTCGAAGGCCTTGTTCGCGAGGCCCCCGACGAAACGCGCCTCCTGCAGGTCGTGCACGCCGTACGCCAGCACGCCGGCCGCCACCACGACCAGCATGCCGCCGGTCCAGGTGAAGAACTTCGCCAGGTTGATCCTGAGCGCGCCGCGGTAGAACAGCCAGCCGAGGACGATCGCGGTCGCGATGCCCAGCAGCACGCCGGCCAGCGGGGCGGACGTGCCGTCCTGCGAGGCCCGTACGGACGCCCACACGAACAGCGCCGTCTCCAGGCCCTCGCGGCCCACGGCCAGGAAGGCCGTGGCGACCAGCGCGCCGGTGCCCATCTGCAGCGCCGCGTCCAGCCGCCCGTGCAGCTCCTTCCTCAGGTGCCGCGCCGTCCGACGCATCCAGAAGACCATCCAGGTCACCAGGCACACGGCGACGATGGAGAGCGAGCCGCCCAGCAGCTCCTGCGCCTCGAACGTCAGCTCCTGCGAGCCGAATTCGAGGGCGAAGCCGAAGGCCAGGGCCAGCGAGACCGCCACCCCGATGCCGATCCAGATCGGCTTCAGGGCGTCACGGCGGCCCGTCTTCACCAGGTACGCGATGAGGATGCAGACGACCAGGCTGGCCTCCAGGCCCTCGCGGAGGCCGATCAGATAGTTGCCGAACACGCCGGCTCCCTTCGGTAATGCCCGACCACTGCTACGAGAACAGCGCCCGGCCCCACCAGTCGTCCTTGTCGCGGACGCCCGGCGGGACGGCGAACAGCGCCGAACCCACGTGCTGGATGTACTCGTTGAGGACGTCGGCCCGTGCCAGCGAGGTCTGTACCGGGATGAAGCCCTTGCGGACGTCGCGCTGGTACGCGAGGAAGAACAGGCCCGCGTCGAGGCGGCCCAGGCCGTCCGTGCCGTCCGTGAAGGAGTAGCCGCGGCGCAGGATCGTCGCCCCGTCGTTGGAGTCCGGGTGCGCGAGCCGGACGTGCGCCTCCGGCTTCATCGCCTTCAGGAACGGCTCGTCGTGCTCCTTGGCCTTGCCGACCGGCGCGCCCTCGCGCTTGTCGCGGCCGAAGATGTCCTCCTGCTCCTGGAGCGAGGTGCGGTCCCAGGTCTCGATGTTCATCCGGATCCGGCGCGCCACCAGGTAGGAGCCGCCCGCCATCCACGCGGGGCCGTCCTTCTCGGCGGCCCACACGTGCTTGTCGAGCGCGGCGGTGTCGGTGCCCGCGATGTTCCGGGTGCCGTCCTTGAAGCCCATCATGTTGCGCGGGGTCTGCGCCTCGGGCGTCGTCGAGGAGGTCTTGCCGAAACCGAGCTGCGACCAGCGGACCGCGACCTTGCCGAAGCCGATCCGGGCCAGATTGCGGATCGCGTGCACCGCGACCTGGGGGTCGTCGGCGCAGGCCTGGACGCACAGGTCGCCGCCGCTGCGGGCCGGGTCCAGGTTGTCGCCGGGGAACTTCGGCAGGTCGACCAGGGCCCCGGGTCGCCGGTCCTTCAGGCCGAAGCGCCCGTCGAACAGGGAGGGGCCGAAGCCGATGGTGAGCGTGAGGCGGCACGGCTTGAGGCCGAGGGCCTCGCCGGTGTCGTCCGGCGGAGCCTCCGGCAGGCCGCCGTAGGCGCCCTCGCCGACCTCGTGACCGGCCGTCATGAGCTCGGCGGCGCGCGTCCAGTCCTTGAGGAGCTGGACGAGCTCGGCCCGGTCCTTCGTCTTCACGTCGAAGGCCGCGAAGTGCAGCCGGTCCTGGACGGCGCTGGCGATGCCGGCCTGGTGGGGGCCGTGGAAGGGGACGGCGGAGCCGCTGTCGGCGGCGGGCACCGTGGTGTCCCCGCTGCGGGTCAGGGCGACGGCGCCGCCGGCCGCGGCGGCGCCGAGCGCGAGCCCGGCACCTCCCCAGCCCAGCACCTTGCGCCGAGAGGCCGTCGGCTCGTTCGGGTGTTCGGTCGACTCGGTCATCTGGTCCTCCCGGCTTACTTCACGACCGCGGCGGCGAGCTTGGAGAGCGGCTCGGCCAGCGCGTTGACGCCGTCCGAGAGCTCCTTGCGCTCCGTCTCGCCGACCTTCTCGTAGGAGGTGAAGACGTAGGAGGCCTTGTCCGTGCGGTACTTGTCCAGGAGCGCGTTCAGGGCCGCGAACTGCTTGTCCAAGTCGGCGACGAGCTTCGGGTCGTTCTTGGAGGCGACCGGCTTGAGCAGCTCGAAGGACTTCTGGGCGCCCTCGACGTTCGCCTTGAAGTCGACCAGGTCGGTGTGGGAGTAACGCTCCTCCTCACCCGTGACCTTGCCGCTGGCGACCTCGTCCAGGAGCTCCTTGGCACCGTTGGCCATCGAGGTGGGGGTGATGTCGGCCTTGCCGACGCGCTTCACCCAGTCCGCGAGGTCCTTGTCGAGGAGGTCGGCGAGCTGCTTCTCGCGGTCGCCGATCTTCTTGTCCTGCCAGAGCGCCTTCTCCAGGCGGTGCCAGCCGGTCCAGTCCTTGGCCGGGTCCTGGCCGTCCTCCAGGCCGTCCTCGCGGACGTCGACCTTCGGGTCGATGTCGCCGAAGGACTCCGCGACCGGCTCGGTGCGCTCCCAGCCGATGCGGGAGTCGGCGTAGGCCTTCTTCGCGGCCTCGACGTCACCGGCGCGGACGGCGTCGGTGAAGACCTTCACCTTCGGCAGGGTCTCCTCGGCCTGCGCCTGCACGTACTGGCGGTAGGCGGCGACGGCGGCGTCCATCTCGGGGGAGCGCGCAGCACCCTTGGCGCCACCGGTGACGGTGACCTTCTGGCTGATGCCCGCGCCCTTCATGCCCGGCTTGCAGACGATCGCGTAGTCGCCGGCCTTGACCTCGGCGGTGATGTTCGCCTTGGTGGAGGGGCCGATGTTCTCGCGCTCGGTGACGATCCGGCCGTCCGGGTAGAGGACGTAGACCTCGGTGACCTTGGAACCCTGGTTCTCCACGGCGAGCTTCACGTGCCCGGCGGGGAACTCGGTCTTGGAGACGGTGCAGGAGTCGTCCTTCGCGACGACCTGGACGGCGCCGTCGCCCTTGGCGTCGCTTTTCTCGGCGCAGCCCGTGACAGCGGTCAGAGCTGCCGCGGTCGCGGCGGCGGTGACGACGGAGAGACGGACGGCTCGCATAGAGGGCTCCATGGAAGGACGAGGGTGCCGGGAACGGGTTCGTCCGGCGGTGAGGCGGACCTAACTTAACCGAGGCTTACCTGAGCGGTACCCAGGCGTCCAGTGATTCAGCTCTCAGGTTCCCGGCGGGGGCACGGCGGGATCACAGCTCGCTCATGGCCGACCCATGGCAGGGTCAAGTACGGGTAAAGCCAGTCGATTCGGGTGTTTTGCGAAGAGGAGGCGCCGCGTGGGGACGACGCGGGGCACGCCCGTGCCGCGGACGCGGCAGGCGCGCGGGATATCGCCCGGTCCGGGGCCTCCCGGCCTTACCGCGAAGGCCCCGCCCGGGCGTGTCCGATTGCGGGTGATCCGGCGGAACGGGACTCCTGGATGCTTCAATTCCGCCATGAACACGACCGTGACTGACATCGTGCGCAGCGCCACCGACATCGACGTACTGCGCGTCTTCTGCGCCGGCGACGGCCGGTACGGCAACGCCCTCGGCGTCGTACGCGACGGCCGTACGCACCCCGACGAGGCGTCCCGGCAGGCGCTCGCCAAGGAACTCGGCTTCAGCGAGACGGTGTTCGTCGACGACCCGGAGCGCGGCGTCGTCGACATCTACACGCCCGGCGTCCGGCTGCCGTTCGCCGGGTATCCGGTGGTCGGCGTGGCCTGGCTGCTGGATCTGGAGGTCGTCTGTCCGCCGGTGGGCGAGGTGTGGGTGCGCGGCGACGGGGAGTTCACCTGGATCGAGGCCCGTGCCGAGTGGGCCCCGCCGCGGACCCTGCGGCGGTACGCCTCGGCCGCGGAGGTCGACGCGCTGGAGGTGCCCGAGCCGGGGGAGTGGATCTACGCCTGGGCCTGGGAGGACGAGGCGGCCGGCCGCGTCCGGGCGCGGGCCTTCCCGGGGCGCGGGGACGGCATCGACGAGGACGAGGCCACCGGCGCGGCGGCGATCCTGCTGACGGCCGAGCTGGGCCGGGCCCTGAACATCACGCAGGGCCGGGGTTCACAGCTCCTGACAGCACCCGGCCCCGACGGCGTGATCGAACTCGGCGGGCGGGTCCGGCTGGAGGCGATGCTGGCGCCGCCGCTCACGAGCTGAGTCCGGCGGCGGGGACGTCTCCCCGCCCACGAGCGGACTCCGGGTGGGGGTACGTCCCCGCACCCGGGCCCGCGCGGGCTTTCAGGCGCTGAGCGGGAACTCGCCGGCCAGCTCGCGGAACACCGCGCCGTTGAAGTCGAAGGCGCGCTTGCACTCGTCGACGATCCGCTGCTTCTCCAGGTCGTCGGCGGCCACGCCGTCGAGCAGTTCGCGGTAGCCGCGCTTGAAGGCGGCCGGGTTGGCGATCTTCTCGAAGACGTAGAAACGGACGCCGTCGCCCTTGCGGGCGAACCCCCAGGTGCGCTCCGCCCGGTCGCGGATGATCTGGCCGCCGGAGAGGTCGCCGAGGTAGCGCGTGTAGTGGTGCGCCACGTATCCGGCGGGCCACTCGCGGGCGCAGTGCGCGACGCGCTCCGCGTAGGCCGCCGTGGCGGGCAGCGGGGAGAGCCCGGCGCGCCAGTCCGGGCCCCGCAGGTGGGCCAGGTCCTGCTCCAGCGCGGCCGTGCGGAACAGCTCCGGCTGTATGAAGGGCCCGGCGACGCGGTCGCCCTCGAGCGCCCCGGCGCCCTCCTCCAGGGCCCGGTACACGAACCAGAGCTGCTCCGTGTAGCGCGCGTAGGCGTCCACGCCGAGCCGTCCGCCCAGGAGGTCGCTCATGAACGTCGACGTCTCGGCCTCGGTGTGCTGCTCGTGCGAGGCCGTGCGGATGAGCGTCGAGAAGGGCGTGTCCAAGGCGTGCCTCCGGGACCTTGCCGATGGGGACGGGAACCTGCTGGAATACTGCTACTTAGGCTTACCTAAGTCAATTGGTTCCCGACGTCCTGTCGGTAAGAAGCTACCCCGCGCGGGCGTCAGGGCAACGTGAGGATTTCGGTCCCGGTGTCCGTCACCACGAGGGTGTGCTCGAACTGCGCGGTCCGCTTCCGGTCCTTGGTCACGACGGTCCACCCGTCGTCCCACATGTCGTACTCGTGGGTGCCCAGCGTCAGCATCGGCTCGATGGTGAACGTCATGCCCGGCTGGATCACCGTGGTCGCGTGCGGGGAGTCGTAGTGCGGGATGATCAGGCCGGAGTGGAAGGACGAGTTGATGCCGTGCCCGGTGAAGTCCCGGACGACGCCGTAGCCGAAGCGCTTGGCGTACGACTCGATGACCCGCCCGATGATGTTGATCTGGCGGCCGGGCTTCACGGCCTTGATGGCGCGGTTCAGGGACTCGCGGGTCCGCTCGACCAGCAGCCGCGACTCCTCGTCGACGTCACCGCACAGGTAGGTCGCGTTGTTGTCGCCGTGGACGCCGTGGATGTACGCCGTGACGTCGAGGTTCACGATGTCGCCGTCGTTGAGGACGGTGGAGTCCGGGATGCCGTGGCAGATGACCTCGTTGACCGAGGAGCACAGCGACTTCGGGAACCCGCGGTAGCCGAGGGTGGAGGGGTAGGCCCCGTGGTCGCACATGAACTCGTGCGCGACCCGGTCCAGCTCGTCCGTGGTCACGCCGGGGGCGATGTGCTTGGCGGCCTCCTCCATCGCCTGGGCGGCGATGCGACCGGCGATCCGCATCCGCTCGACGGTGTCGGAGTCCTGCACCTCCGGTCCCTTGTACGGCGTGGGGGCGGGCTTCCCGACGTACTCGGGACGGCGGATGGCTCCCGGAACGGAGCGGTGGGGGGAGAGTTCCCCGGGCACGAGCAGCGACTGGCCAGACATACCAGCGAGTCTAACGACCGGGTCTGGGGCAGCATGGCGACAGAGGAAGGAGCCGACGATGGCCCTGTTCAAGAAGCGCACGGCGGGCAAGCCGGGCGAGTGGTACTACTGCCTGGAGCACAAGAAGGTCGAGGAGGGCCCCGAGTGCCCGGCCAAGAACCGCTTCGGCCCGTACGCGTCCCGTGAGGAGGCGGCCCACGCCATGGAGACGGCGAAGGAACGCAACCTGGAGTGGGAGAACGACCCGAAGTGGCACGACGCCCCGGCGTCCGACGGCTCCCGGGACGACACCCCGGACTAAGGGGTGTCCGAGGCCCTGCCCCGGCGATCTCCAGGGCGGCTCTGACGCCGAGGCCCTGACGCCGAGGCCCTGACCCCGGGGGTCGCCCGGCCGGCCCCTTCGCGCGCCGGCCGGGACGGCCGCGGTCCGTGCCGCGCCCGTCCCGGCCGGCGCGCGAAGGCACTCGATCGGGCGATCCGGCACGGCGGCCGTACCCGCTCGCGCGGTGTGCCGGACGGGCTTCCGGCTACCCGACCTCCGACGTCTCCCGCCCCCGCGCCGCCTTCCGGCGCACCGCGTCCTCGTCCGTCGCGGCGTCGTACGTCAGCAGCCGGGGCAGCGTCAGGCAGAGCAGGCCCACCGAGGCGACGCAGGCCAGCCCGCCCGACCAGATCGCCGGGCGGGTGCCGGTCCAGCCGGCCATCGCACCGGCGCGGACCTGCCCCAGCTGGGGGCCGACGCTGTAGGACAGGACCTCGATGCCGGCCAGCCGGCCGCGGAGCTCCTCCGGGATCGTCTGGTTCCAGATCGTGGAGCGGCCCAGTCCGCTCAGCATGTCGCCGGCGCCGGCGAAGGCCAGGCACAGCAGCACCAGCCAGATGTCGTCGAACCGGCCGGCCAGCGCGATCGCGAGTCCCCAGCCCGCCGCGCCGAACACCACCAGGAGGCCGTGCCGGCGGACCTTCGAGGTCCAGCCGCTGGTGAGGCCGAGGACGAGGGAGCCGACCGATCCGGCCGCGTACATCAGGCCCAGCGCCCAGTCGGCGTCCAGCTCGTCCGCGAGGAACGGGAAGATCGTGTTCGGGAAGGCGAAGAACATCGCCGCGAGGTCGATCGCGTAGGTGCCCAGCAGCACCGGCCGCGACCAGGCGTAGCGCGCCCCCTCCGCGATGCCGCGCAGCGAGGGCTTCTCGGCGTCGGGCGCGGGCGGGGCGGGGGCCAGCCGGCGGCAGAGCAGCACCGACGCGGCGAAGCCGGCGATCGTCAGGCCGTAGGCCGGCGCGTGCCCGGCGTAGGCGACCACGAGGCCCGCGAGCGCCGGGCCCGCGATCGCGCCCGTCTGCCACCGCAGCGAGTTGAGCGCGGCCGCGGCGGTCTGCTGCTCGTGCGGCACGATGCGGGCGAGGAGGGAGTCCAGCGCGGGTCGCTGGAGCCCGGCCAGCGCGGAGACGCAGGCCGCGACGAGGTACAGGGGCCAGAGCATCGGCGAGGGCAGCAGCGCGTTCAGGAACAGGACCAGCGCGAGGACCCCCAGTCCGGCCTCGGTGAGGATGATCACCTTGCGCCGGTCGACCGCGTCGGCGAGTGCCCCGCCGTAGAGACCGAACACCACCAACGGGACCAGCTCCACCGCGCCCATCGCCCCCACGGCGAACGGCGAGTTCGTGAGGTCCTTGATCTGGAGGGGCAGGGCGATCAGCGCCATGAAGCTGCTGAAGTACGTCACCAGCCCCTGGATCCACAGCAGCCGGAAGTCGGCGGACGACCGCCACGGCGCCGTGTCGGGCAGGACGGATGCCAGTCTCACCGACAGCTTGGAGGTCACGAGGGGTCATGCTCGTGCCGATCGGTGCCGGAGGCAACCGGATTTCGTCCCCCCTACCAGGGCGCCTGCGGAGGGACCGTCAGGTGGTCGGCCAGTGCGGAGAGCCGGTCCCGGAAGCGTCGCCGGCCGCGTGCGGCGGGCAGGCTGTTCTCCCCGGCCGCCGCGCTGACCAGGTGCTGGACCGTGTCCAGGTCGACCTCCGCCGAGGCGTCCACCGTGAGCGCCTCGTGCGCCAGTCCGTGCACCTCGGGATCGCCGCCGTCCAGCGACAGGACCGTCGCCCCGGCCCGGCGGGCGTCGTGCACCCGCTCCAGGAGGCCGGCGTCGGCCCGCTCGGGGGCGACCATCAGCAGCGTCGACCCCCGGCCGGCCGACTCCAGCCGGTTCAGCCCGACCGCCAGGTGCGCCGGATCCCCGGGCCGCACTCGGTGCCGGACCAGCGTCGGCGCCAGCTCCGGCTGCCCGGACCAGGCCGCCTCGTCGACCAGGTGCGCGGCCAGGTGCCAGGGCTCGTACCCGGCCGTCCCCACCAGGAGCAGCCCGCCGCCCCGGGGCACGACGGAGGCCCGCAGGGCGCCCGCGAACCGGCGGGCCTCCCGGGGCCACGCCGTTCCGGCCAGTACTTCCCGCAGCAACGCGACGCGTACGGCATCCATGGGGCCGCATACTGCCGCAGCCGGGCCCCGCGCCGGGGCCGGTCGCGCGCATTCCACCCGTACGGGACACCCGTCCGCCCGACCGGCCAGTAATGTCGGGTCCATGACTTCCGACACCCCCTCTCCCGCTCCCGCGCCCAAGGACCCCTGGGACCTGCCCGACGTCTCCGGACTCGTCGTCGGTGTCCTCGGCGGGACCGGCGACCAGGGCCGCGGCCTCGCCTACCGGCTCGCCAAGGCCGGCCAGAAGGTGATCATCGGTTCGCGTGCCGCCGACCGCGCCCGGGCCGCCGCCGGCGAGCTCGGCCTCGGCGTCGAAGGAGCCGACAACGCCGAGTGCGCCCGCCGCAGCGACATCGTGATCGTCGCCGTTCCGTGGGACGGGCACGCCAAGACCCTCGAAACCCTGCGGGACGAGCTGGCGGGCAAGCTCGTCGTCGACTGCGTCAACCCGCTCGGCTTCGACAAGAAGGGCGCCTACGCCCTGAAGCCCGCGGAGGGGTCCGCCGCCGAACAGGCCGCCGCCCTGCTGCCCGGCTCCCGGGTCACCGCCGCCTTCCACCACCTCTCCGCGGTGCTCCTCCAGGACGCCTCCATCGACGAGATCGACACGGACGTGATGGTCCTCGGCGAGGAGCGCGCCGACGTCGAGATCGTCCAGGCGCTCGCCGGCCGCATCCCCGGCATGCGGGGCGTCTTCGCGGGCCGGCTCCGCAACGCCCACCAGGTCGAGTCGCTCGTCGCCAACCTGATCTCGGTCAACCGCCGCTACAAGGCGCACGCCGGGCTGCGCGTCACCGACGTCTGAGCGCCCCGTCCGGGCGCCTGCGGGCACGGGCGCGGGCATGGGGGACACTGGTCGGGCACCATCAGCCGTATCGGACAGGAGCCGACCCCCATGCCCCGCCTCGCTCTCTACGCCCTCGTCGTCTGCGCCCTCGCCGTGGTCGCGGCCGTCGTCTCCTTCGTCCAGGGCAGCTTCCTCGGCGTGATCTGGGTGCTGCTCGCCGGCCTGTCCTCGAACATGGCCTGGTACTACGTCCGCCGGGCCAAGGCCGAGCGCACCGCGGCCTCCGAGGCGTAAGGACCCGGGGAGCGTCTGGCCGGGCTCGCCGGGACACCCGTGAGGCCCGGCCCCCGTGAAGCCCGGCGCCCGTCCGGCCCCGCCCGTCCGGCCCGGACCCGGAGCGCCAGGGCTCAGCCCACCCGGCAGAGCTCCGGCGTCTCCTGCCAGAACCGGAACAGCTCCGAGCCGCAGTAGCGGTACACCTCCGGCACCCCGAGCGAGCGCATCAGCGCGTCGATCGTGTCGAAGAACGCGCCGTTGACCGCCGGCACGAAGAGCAGCGCGATCACGACGAAGAACCCGTACGGCGCGTACGGCTCGATCTGCCGCTTCAGCCGGTACGACAGCCACGGCTCGACGACCCCGTACCCGTCGAGGCCGGGCACCGGCAGCAGGTTCAGCAGTGCCGCCGTCACCTGGAGGAACGCCAGGAAGGCCAGCGCGAAGCGGAAGGGCAGCGGCACGCCGTCGAGCAGGTGCAGCCAGAAGGGCGCCGTGCAGACGACCGCGAACAGGACGTTGGCCAGCGGCCCCGCGACCGAGATCAGGCTGTGCTTCCAGCGGCCCCGGATCCGGCCCTGCTCGATGAAGACCGCGCCGCCCGGCAGACCGATGCCGCCCATGATCACGAAGAGCACCGGCAGGATGATGCTGAGCACGGCGTGGGTGTACGCGAGCGGGTTGAGCGTGAGGTAGCCCTTCGCCCCGATCGTGATGTCCCCGCTGTGCAGCGCGGTGCGGGCGTGCGCGTACTCGTGCAGGCACAGCGACACGATCCAGGCCGAGGTCACGAAGAGGAAGACCGCGAGACCGGGAGAGGTCGCGAAGCCGGTCCACACGGCCCAGCCGGTGACCGCCATGACGGCGAGGATCGCCAGGAAGACCGGGCTGATCCTGCGCTCGTGGCTGCGGGTGGTGGCCGTGGACATCGGTGGGACTCCCTGGAGGACGGGGTGCTGTGCGGGAAACGTGCCGGGGTGGGGGTGAGTTCCTGCGATGTCCCCCGGCTCACGGAGAATAGGGCCTGTGCGCTACTCAGTCCTCGGCCCCACCCTCGCCCACCGCCCCGACGGCACCCCCGTCCCCGTCGGCGGTCCCCGGCTGCGGGCCCTGGTGACCGTGCTCGCGCTGCGGGCCGGGCGCGCCGTCCCCGTCCCCGTCCTCGTCGACGAGGTCTGGCACGGGGAGCCGCCCGCGGACGGCGCCGCGGCGCTCCAGGCCCTGGTCGGGCGGGCCCGCCGGGCGCTCGGGCACGAGGCCGTGGTCTCCGCGGACGGCGGCTACCGGCTCGCCGCGGACCCCGAGGACGTGGACGCGCGGCGCTTCGAACGGCTCGCGGCTGACGGCCTCCACGCCCTGGAGTCAGGGGATCCGGCCCGCGCCGCCGGGCTCCTCGACGAGGCCCTCGGGCTCTGGCGGGGACCCGCGCTCGCCGACCTGCCCGACCGCGCGGCCGAGGCGTCCCGCTGGGAGGCCCGCCGCCTGGACGCCCGTCGCGCCCGCCTCGGCGCCGCCCTCGCCCTCGGACAGGCCGCCACCGTCCTGCCCGAACTCGCCGCGCTCTGCGAGGAACACCCGCTGGACGAACTGCTCCAGGCCCTGCGGATCCGGGCGCTGCGCGACACCGGCCGGGCGGCCGAGGCCCTCGCGGCCTACGACGCGGTCCGCCGCGAACTCGCCGGCCGGCTCGGGACCGACCCGTCCCCCGCGCTGCGGGCCCTGCACACGGAGCTCCTGGCCACGGACCCGGCCACCGCCCCCACCGCCTCGGCCCCCGGCTCCGCCCCGGCCTCCGCCGGGACCACCGGCAACCTCCGCGCCCGGCTGACCAGTTTCGTCGGGCGCGAGAGGGACATCGCCGCCGTACGGGAGGACCTGCGCGGCGCCCGGCTCGTCACGCTCCTCGGGCCCGGCGGCGCCGGCAAGACCCGGCTCTCCCAGGAGGTCGCGGACGTCGCGTCCGACGCGTGGCCGGACGGGGTGTGGCTGGCCGAACTGGCCCCCGTCACCGACCCGCAGGCCGTGGCCGAGGCCGTCCTCGGCGCCGTCGGCGCGCGCCAGACCGTCCTCAGGGGCGCCGGCGCCGAGGAACTGCGCACGAACGTCCACGACGACCCGGTGGGGCGTCTGGTGGAGCATTGCGGGTCGCGGCGGTTGCTGTTGTTGCTGGACAACTGTGAGCACGTGGTGGGTGCGGTGGCGGGGTTGGTGGAGGTGTTGTTGGCGCGGTGTCCGGGGGTGTCGGTGTTGGCGACGAGTCGGGAGCCGTTGGGGGTGCCGGGGGAGTTCGTGCGTGCGGTGGGGCCGTTGTCGCGGGGTGAGGCGTTGCGGTTGTTGGGGGAGCGGGGTGCTGCGGCGCGTGCGGGTTTCACGGTGTCGGAGGATGCGGAGGCGTGTGCGGAGATCGGTCGGCGGTTGGACGGGTTGCCGTTGGCGATCGAGTTGGCGGCGGCGCGGTTGCGGTTGTTGAGTCCGCGGCAGATCGCGGATCGGTTGGACGATCGGTTCGCGTTGTTGACGTCGGGGGCGCGGACGGTGTTGCCGCGTCAGCAGACGTTGCGTGCGGTGGTGGACTGGTCGTGGGATCTGCTGGACGAGGGTGAGCGGGGGGTGTTGCGGCGGCTTTCGGTGTTTTCGGGCGGGTGTGGTCTGGAGGCGGCGGAGGCGGTGTGCGGGGGGTCCGGTGGGGGTGGGGCCGGGGTGTTGGGCGTGTTGGGTGCGTTGGTGGACAAGTCGTTGGTGGTGGCGGCTCCTTCGGAGGAGGGGGTGATGCGTTACCGGTTGCTGGAGACGGTGGGGGAGTACGCGGGAGAGCGGTTGGACGAGGCGGGTGATCGTGCGGTGGCCGAGCGGCGGCATCTGACGTACTACCGCGAACTCGCCCGCACCACCGACCCCGAACTCCGCGGCGGCGGACAGCTCGCGGCCATGGCCCGCTTCCGCCTCGAGTACGAGAACCTGCGGACCGCCCTGCGCCGCGCCGTCGCCGCCCGGGACGAGCACGAGGCGCTCAGCCTCGTCCACGCCCTCCTCTGGTACTGGCAGATGCGCGACCTGCGTGCCGACGCCCTGCACTGGGCCGAGGCCGTCGCCGCCCTCGGCCCCGACCCGTTCGGGCCGGACGCGCCGCCCGTCGTCCCCCTCTTCGAGCACGTCACCGCCGCGCCGCCGCCGTTCGACGAGGACACGCTGTGGGAGGCCCGGCGCGGGGCGCGGCTCATCGAGCTGCTGAACATGGACCACCAGACCGGCCGCTGGACCACCCCCGAGGGCATCGAGCGACTGCGGCGCATCACCGACGCCTACCCGCCCGGGCTGCCGCAGACCTGCCGGCTGCCCGGCTCCTTCTCCGTCTTCGCGGTGCTGCTGACCGGCGACGTCGAGGGGATGCGCACCTCGCTCGACGCCACCGTCGAAGCCTGCCGGACCCACGGCTACGCCTGGGAGCTGGCCAACATCCTCCAGCTGCGCGCCAACATGCTTGCCAACCGGGTCTCCTGGGCCGACGGAGCGAGCGCCGACGCCGACGAGAGCCTGGGCATCTTCCTCCGCCTCGACGACGCCTGGGGCGCGGCCGAGGCGCTCTCCTCGCGGGGCGAGGCCCGCGAGAAGCGCTGCGAGTTCGAGGGCGCGGCCGAGGACTTCGCCGCGGCCATCGGATACGCGGAGCGGATCGGCGCCCAGTCCCAGATGGCGTTGCTGCGGGCCCGCTACGCCGACACGCTCGCCGCCGTCGGCCGGCACGAGGAGAGCGAGGCGATCCTGCGCCAGGTCCTTGCGGAGGGTCCCGGGCGCGGCCACGAGCCGATGCTCGCCGCGCGGATCTTCCTCGCGATGCTCCTCGGCCGGACCGGCCGCACCGCCGAGGCGCGCGAGCAGCTCACCGAGCTGCTGGGCGAGTTCGGCTCCGACACCCTGTCGATCTTCGAGGGCTTCACCTTCGGCAGCCTGGCCTGGCTCGACAACCTGGACGGCCGGTACGCGGCGGCCCTGAAGCTCGTCAGGGAGGCCCTGGACCGGGCGACCGGCGCCCTGTCGCTGATGGTCGCCCCGCAGATGCCTACGATCCACCTGGTCACCGCCGCCTGGGCGCTGGCCGGTCTCGGCGGCGACGACGCCACCCGCGCCGCCCGGCTCCTCGGCGCCGTCCCGGACCTGCTCCCGAACGAACACCGCCTCGCCCCGATGGAGCGGGAGAACCTGGACGCGGCCACCGCGCTGACCCGGTCCGTACTCGGCGACGCGGCGTTCGAGGCCGCGTACGCCGAGGGCGGTGGCCTCTCCCTGGAGGAGGCCACCGCCCTGCTCGACGGCGCCGACGCGATCACGAGGCGCGCCGAGTCCTGACGTTCCCGGGCCGTCCCCGGGCGGATCAGGTCTTCTTGCGGAACTTGGCGACCGCGAGCGGCGCCGTGACGACCGTGATCGCCACTGCCCAGCCGAGGGTCATCCACACCGAGTGGGCGACCGGACCGCCGTTGATCAGGTTCCTCGCCGCGTCGGCCAGGTTGGACAGCGGGTTGTAGTCGGTGAAGGTCTCCAGCCAGCCGGGCATCGAGGTCGGCGGAGCGAAGATCGAGGAGCCGAACTGGAGCGGCATCAGTACGATCATGGCCATTCCCTGGACGGCCTGGGCCGTCTTCAGCGTGAGACCGAGCAGGATGAAGATCCACATCAGCGAGGCGCCGAACACCATCGACAGGCCGATGGCGGCGAAGAGGTCGAGGACCGAGGTCTTGATCTCCATGCCGAGCAGGAAGCCCATGCCGAGCAGGATCGCGGTGGCGATCAGCATGCGGCCGACCTCGACGACGATCTTCGCGATGAGGACGGAGGACCGGGCGATCGGCATCGTGCGGAACCGGTCCATGACCCCCTTCTTGAAGTCGTCGTTGATGCCGGTGCCGACGGCCATGGCGATGTTCATGCCCATCATCGCCATCAGGCCGGGGACCACGTAGTTCACGTACGCGTCGTTGTTGCCCTTGCCGGAGATCGCGCCGCCGAAGACGTACACGAACAGCAGGACGAAGATGATCGGCATCAGGACCGCGTCGAACATCGACTCCGGGTCCTGCTTGATCTGCAGCGCGTTGCGGCGCACCAGGGCGCCGATGTGGCGGAGGTTGTTCCGCAGGCCGATCCGTCCCTCGCCGGGCTGCGCGGCGCGCATCGGCGCCGGCCCGGGGGCGGAGCCGGCGGGCGACTTCGAGAGCTGCGTGGTCGTGGTGGTGCTCATGCGGCGACCTCCTCGGGAAGCGTGTCGGACACGGTGGCCTTCTCGCCCGTGATGGCCAGGAACACCTCGTCCAGGCTGGGCAGGTGGGTACCGATGTGGGCGATGCCGTAGCCGCGGGCGCCGAGCAGGCCGACGACGGCCGTCAGCTGCTCGTCGCTGAGGATCGGCACGTAGAGCGCGCCCTCGTCGGGGACGACGGTGGCGCCGGCGACGCCGTCCAGGCCGGACTCGCGCAGGGCGCCCGCCATGGCGGGCAGGTCGGCGGAGTCCACCGGGCGGACGGTCAGCGTGCGGCCGCCCACCCGCGCCTTGAGCTCGTCGACTTTGCCGTTGGCAATGACCCGGCCGCGGTCGATGACCGTCAGCTCGCTGGCGAGCTGCTCGGCCTCCTCCATGTACTGGGTGGTGAGCAGCACGGTCACGCCCTCGGAGACCATGTTCTGGACCTCGTCCCACACCTCGTTGCGGGTGCGGGGGTCGAGACCGGTGGTGGGCTCGTCCAGGTAGAGGACGGCGGGCCGGCCGATCATCGAGGCGGCCAGGTCGAGGCGCCGCCGCATGCCGCCGGAGTAGTTCATCGCCGGCCGCTTGGCGGCCTCGGTGAGGGAGAAGCGCTCCAGCATCTCGTCGGCGCGGCGCCGGGCGTCGGCGCGGGACAGGTCGAGCAGCCGCCCGATCATGTAGAGGTTCTCCCAGCCGGAGAGCTTCTCGTCGACCGAGGCGTACTGGCCGGTGAGGCCGATGGTGCGGCGGAGCTGGCGGGGCTGCTTCACCACGTCGTACCCGGCGACCCGGGCGGTCCCGGCGTCCGGGACGATCAGGGTGGACAGGCAGCGCACGAGGGTGGTCTTGCCGGCGCCGTTCGGGCCGAGGACCCCGAGCACCGTGCCTTCCCGGACGTCCAGGTCGACCCCGTCCAGGGCCTTCGTCTCGCCGTAGTGCTTCACGAGGCCCCGGACCTCGACGGCGTTGGTGTGTGATCGCGTCATGGCCACTACTAGACCAGCCGCCACCGACAACCCTCCGACAGACGACCGACAGCGGCTCCGGACGCGCCGACAGCCCGCCGATGGGGGATGTCGGCGGGCTGTCGTCCGTACCGCGATGGCGCGAGGGGAAGCCCCGGTGACCAGGGCGGATCAGGGAGCCGACGGGCTCCCCGGGGTCAGTGGAAGGTGTGCTCCTCGGCGGGGAAGGCCCCACCGCTGACGTCCTCCGCGAAGGCGCGCGCGGCGTCGCCGAGCGTCTGGCGCAGGTTGGCGTACTGCTTGGTGAAGCGCGGCACCTTGCCGCCGGTGAGGCCGGCCATGTCCGTCCAGACGAGGACCTGAGCGTCGGTCTCGGGCCCCGCGCCGATGCCGATGGTCGGGATGTGCAGGGAGCGGGTCACCTCGGCGGCCAGCTCGGACGGCACGAGCTCCAGGACGACCGCGAAGGCGCCGGCGTCCTGGGCCGCCTTGGCGTCGCTCAGCAGCCGGTGCGCGGCCTCGTCGCTGCGGCCCTGCACCCGGTAGCCCATGGTGTTGACGGACTGCGGGGTCAGGCCGAGGTGGGACATCACCGGGATGCCGGCCTGGACCAGCAGCTCGGTCTGCGGCAGCGAACGCTCGCCGCCCTCCAGCTTGACCGCGCCGACGCCGGCGTCCTTGACCAGCCGGGTGGCGTTGCGCAGGGCCTGGACGGGCCCTTCCTGGTACGAGCCGAAGGGGAGGTCGCCGACGACGAGGGCCCGCTTGGTGCCCCGCACGACGGCGGCGGACAGCAGGGTCATCTCGTCCATCGTCACGGGCACGGTGGTGTCGTAGCCGAGGTGACAGTTGCCCATCGAGTCGCCGACGAGGACGACCGGGATGCCCGCCTCGTCGAACACGGACGCCGTCATGGCGTCGTAGGCGGTGAGCATGGGCCACTTCTCGCCGCGGGCCTTGGCGGCGGCGATGTCGTGGACGGTGATGCGGCGCGTGCCCGTGCCTCCGTACAGCGCCTTGCTGCTGTCGGGGGACTGCGTCGGGGCAGGCTGAAGCGTCATGGTGAACGGCTCCTTCGTCATCTCGAGGCGCCCTGACGGCGTCCCCGGATCACGTCCATGGTGGCACTTCACGAGGCGGCGGGGGAAGTGGGCCGGAGTGGTGCTGTTCACACGCCGACCGGGCGAACCCTTCCGATACGAGACGGCGCCGTATCGAAATACGGGTAGGCGTGGCGGCATGTCCCAGCCGTCCGCCGTTCCCGCGGCACCCCGGATCCCCGAGGCCGTCCACCGCCGCCGCTGGGTGGTCCTCGGCGTCCTGACGCTCAGCCTGCTGATCGTCGTCCTCGACAACTCGATCCTGAACGTCGCCGTCAAGACGATCGCCAGCCCCGCCCCCACCGGCATCGGCGCCGGTCAGAGCGAGCTGGAATGGGCGATCAACTCCTACACCCTCGTCTTCGCCGGACTGCTGTTCACGGCGGGGCTGCTGGGCGACCGATGGGGCCGCAAGAAGGTGCTCCTCTTCGGCATCGCCGTCTTCGGTGCGGGCTCCGCGCTCGCCGCGTTCTCCGGATCCCCCGGCGAGCTCATCACCTACCGGGCCGTCATGGGCCTGGGCGCCGCCTTCGTGATGCCCGCCACCCTCGCCGTCCTGATGAACGTCTTCGAGCGCGAGGAACAGCCCCGGGCCATCGGCATCTGGGCGGGCAGCGTCGGGGTCGCCATCGCGGTCGGCCCGATCACCGGCGGCATCCTCCTCGAACACTTCTGGTGGGGCTCGATCTTCCTGGTCAACGTGCCGGTCGTGATCCTCGCCTTCGTGCTGATGGCCTGGCTGGTGCCCGACTCCCGCGACCCCGCGCCCGGCCGGATCGACGTGCCGGGCGTCTTCCTGTCCGTCGTCGGCCTCGTCCTCCTCGTGTACGGGATCATCCGCGGCGGCGAGCTGGCCGACTTCACGGACCCCACCGTCCTCGCCCCGCTGCTCGCGGGCCTCGCGGTCCTCGTCGGCTTCGTCCTGCACGAGAAGCGCAGCGACCACCCGGCGATCGACATCGGCTACTTCGCCAAGCCCGCGTTCTCCGCCGCCGTGGCCGCCATCGCGCTGGTCTTCTTCGCGCTGATGGGCGTCACCTTCTTCTCCGCCTTCTACCTGCAGAGCGTGCGGGGCTACAGCGCGCTGCAGGCCGGACTGCTGATCCTGCCCATCGCCGCCGCGCAGCTGGTGTTCTCGCCCCGGGCGCGACTGGCCGTCGAACGCTTCGGCGCGCGGGTGGTGTGCGCCGGGGGCATGCTGCTGGTCGCCGCGGGCCTGACCGCCTTCACCTTCTTCGACGCGCACACGCCGGTGTGGACCCTGGAGCTGGTGTTCTTCGCGCAGGGCCTGGGAATGGCGCACATCATGCCGCCGGTTACCGTCGCCGTGATGCAGGCCCTGCCCCGGGAGAAGGCCGGCTCGGGTTCGGCGATCAACAACACCTTCCGGCAGGTGGGGGGCGCGCTCGGGGTGGCGGTGCTCGGATCGGTGCTCTCGGCCACCTACCGGGGCGAGATCGAGGGCCACCTGACCGGGCTGCCCGCGGGCCTGCGGGACACGGCCGGCGAGTCGATCGAGGCCACCCTCGGAGTCGCCGCGCGGCTCGGCCCGGAGGGGTCGGCGCTGGTGGCGCCCGCGTACCACGCCTTCCTCGACGCCATGCACGTCACGGCCGCCTGCTCGGCCGCGATCGCCCTGTTCGGCGCGGTCGTCGTGGCCGCCTTCCTGCCGGGCCGCCGGGCGGGCGGACCGGGCGCCCCCGGCGGGCCGGAGTCCGTCGCGAAGCCCGAACCGGAGTCGGACGCCGGGGCGAGCGCGCCGGTCCGGAGCTAGGTCCTGTCCGGGCGATCTTCGAGGACCGGCCGCGGCGTCGGATGTGGTGCATCGCAAGGCGGAGGATCGCCCTCGTACTGGGCGTACTCGGGCGACTCCGACAACGCCGCGAGGTGCCGCAGCCGTCGTCGCGGGCCCGAGAAGATCGCCCGGACAGGGCCTAGCCGCTGCCCTGCCGGGAAAGCCCCGGTGGGACCGGCCTTCCGGACGCCGCCCGTCTCCGGGGGCCGCCGTGGCGGTGGCGCCGCCGGGGATCGGGAGGATGCGAACAGGTGACGGCAGGTGTCCCGCGGTGACGGCGAAAGGCGGAGCGGACGTGTCCCTCGAAGACGACGGCGCCCCGAAGGGCCCGCGGGGCGGGGGCGCCGCACGGCGCGGGCGGCCGCGCAGCGAGGCCGCCGAGCGGGCGATCCTGGCGGCGGCGACCTCGCTCCTGGAGGAGGGGGTCCCGCTCGCCGACCTGTCGATCGAGCGGATCGCCCGCACCGCCGGGGTCGGGAAGGCCACCATCTACCGCCGCTGGCCCGGCAAGGAGGAGCTCTTCGTCGACCTCCTGCGCTCCGTCGAGCCGCCCGATCCGGCACTCCCCGGCACCTCCGTCCGCGACGACCTCGTCACGCTGCTCGAGTCGCTGCGCCGGCGCGGACTCGCCGAACGGAGTTCGGCCCTGCTGCACAACGTCTTCTCGCAGATGCGGCTGTATCCCAAGCTGTGGGAGGCGTACCACGCGACCGTGATCGAGCCGCGCCGACGGATCGGCCTGGACGTGCTGCGCCGGGGCATCGAGGCCGGCGAGATCCGGGCCGACCTCGACCTCGAACTGCTCGACGACCTCTTCGTCGGGCCTCTCCTGCTGCGCACCGTCATCCGGCCCGGCGCCCCGCCGGACCCCGGTCTGCCGGAGCGGGTCGTCGACGCCGTCCTGTCCGGCGTGCGCCCCGAAGCTGACCGAACCGTACGAATGTGCGCGTTCTGTCACAGCCGCACCGCCCGGGCCACCCGCAGGAACCCGCCGCGCCGCTCTGTCGTCCCCCGTGGCAGTACGACGGACCCGTCATCACCTAGTGTCGACGTCGGGTCACCGAGCAAGGCAGTGAGGACAGAGTGATGGCGCGGGTGGACATGACGGAGACCGAGAACGGCGGCGCACGGGACGAGCGCTCCGGATCGCGGTTCCGATCGGTGCTCGGGCGCCGGCTGGGCGACCGGGGCATCTGGCGCCGCGGGATCCTGCTGGCGGTCTGCGCCGTCCTGCTCACGCTGCTGATGGTCCTGCACTCCGACATCCCCAACCGCATCGGCAACCTCGGCAGCCTCACCGAGACCTTCCTGCCCTGGCTCGGCCTGCTCGTGCCGGTGCTGCTGGTCCTCGCACTGCTGCGGCGCTCCGCGACCGCGCTGATCGCCCTGCTGCTGCCGGCCGTGGTCTGGCTCAACCTCTTCGGCGGCCTGGTCACGGACAAGTCCGCCGACGGCGGCGACCTCACCGTCGCGACCCACAACGTGAACGCCGACAACCCGGACCCCGAGGGCACGGCCCGCCAGATCGCGGCGTCCGGTGCCGACGTGGTCGCGCTGGAGGAGCTCAAGGGCGAGATGGTCCCGGTCTACGAGCGCGGCCTGGCCGACACGTACGCCTACCACTCCGTGCAGGGCACCGTCGGGCTGTGGAGCAAGTACCCGATGCGCGACACGCGTGAGGTCGACATCCGGATGGGCTGGACCCGCGCCATGCGCTCGACCGTCACCACCCCCCAGGGCGCGGTGGCCGTGTACGTCGCCCACCTGCCGTCCGTGCGGGTCAAGCTGAACGCCGGCTTCACCGCCAACCAGCGCGACCGGAGCGCCAACGCGCTCGGCGAGGCCATCGCCGACGACGCGAACCGCAGGGTCATCCTGCTCGGCGACCTCAACGGCACCATGAACGACCGCTCGCTGAACGCCGTCACCTCGCAGCTGCGCTCCACGCAGGGCGCCTCCGGCGACGGCTTCGGCTTCAGCTGGCCGGCCTCGTCCCCGATGGCCCGGATCGACCAGATCATGGTCAAGGGCGTGGAGCCGGTCTCGTCCTGGACGCTCGCGGAGACCGAGAGCGACCACCTGCCGATCGCGGCGCGCATCAGCCTGTGACGGCACGCGCCGGAAACCTCCCCTTCACCCGCGTTTTCCATCGGGCGGGGAGCCTTTGTTAAGTTGCAGAACTAACTTCTCGAAAGGCTCTCCCATGCCCCTGGCGCTGCTCGCGCTCGCCGTCTCCGCCTTCGGCATCGGCACCACCGAGTTCGTGATGATGGGCCTGCTGCCCAACGTCGCCGGCGACCTCGGCACCTCCGTCCCCACCGCCGGGTACCTCGTCTCCGCCTACGCGATCGGTGTCGTCATCGGCGCCCCGCTGCTCACCGCCCTCGGCTCGCGGGTCCCGCGCAAGCGGATGCTCCTGCTGCTGATGGCCCTGTTCACGGTCGGCAACCTGGCCTCCGCGCTGGCGCCCGGCTTCGGCTGGCTCGTGGCCGGCCGGGTCCTGGCCGGGCTCCCGCACGGCGCGTTCTTCGGCGTCGGTGCCGTCGTCGCCGCCCGCCTGGTCCCCGAGGGCCGGCAGGCGCGGGCGGTGGCCACGATGTTCCTCGGCCTGACCGTCGCCAACATCCTGGGCGTCCCGGCCGCGACCCTCCTCGGCCAGCACCTCGGCTGGCGGGCCACCTTCCTGGTCGTCACCGCCATCGGCCTGCTCGCCATGGCGGCACTCGCCCGGCTCGTGCCGCGGGTACCGGTCGACGCGCAGCAGAGCCTGGGCCGTGAACTGCGCGCGCTCGGCCGCCCCCAGGTGCTGCTCGGCCTGCTCACCGCGGTCTTCGGCTTCGCCGGCGTCTTCGCCGTCTACTCCTACCTCGCCTCGATGACCACCGAGGTGATGGGCTTCGGCGAGTCCTCGGTCACCCTCGTGCTCGCCCTCTTCGGGATCGGCATGACGGCCGGCGCGCTCGCCGCGGGCCCCCTCACCGACCGCGCGCTGCGCCCGACGCTCTACGGTTCGCTGGCCGCGCTCGCCCTCGTGCTGGTCGCCTTCCGCTTCACCGTCCACGTGCCGTGGCTGGCGCTCGTGACCGTCGTCGTCCTCGGCGCGGTCGGTTTCATGACCACCACCCCGCTCCAGATGCTGGTGATGAACAAGGCCAAGGACGCCCCGACCCTCGCCTCCGCCTCCAACCACTCCGCCTTCAACCTGGCCAACGCGGGCGGGGCCTGGGCCGGCGGCGCCGCCGTCGCGGCCGGCTGGGGCTGGACCTCCCCGGCGCTCGTCGGCGCCGTCCTGACGGTGGTGGGCCTGGCGGTCGCCGCCGCGGCCGGACTGCTCGACCTGCGGGGCGGCACGCCCGAGGGGGCTTCCCGCGTCGTCGCGAAAAGCCCCCTCCGTGCGGCGGGAACGCCGGCCGGCGGCGCGCCGGCCGGCGGCGCGCCGGCCGGCGGCGCGCCGGCCCCGGTCAGCGAGCCGTCGTCTCCCGCCAGCGGTTCGTGATCGGAAGCCGGCGGTCCTTGCCGAACCCCTTCGCCGAGATCTTGGTGCCCGGCGGGTACTGGCGCCGCTTGTACTCCGCCGCGTCCACCAGGCGCAGCGTGCGCGCCACCAGCTCCTCGTCGAAGCCGGCCGCGACGATCGCGTCCTTGCCCTGGTCGCGGTCGACGTACATCGCGAGGATCCGGTCCAGGACGTCGTAGTCCGGGAGGGAGTCGGTGTCGACCTGCCCCGGGCGCAGCTCCGCGCTCGGGGGCTTGGAGATCGAGTTCTCCGGGATCGGCGGGGTCTGACCGCGGTCCTCGGCCGCCCGGTTGCGCCAGCGGGCGAGCCGGAACACCGTCGACTTGTACACGTCCTTGATCGGGCCGTACGCGCCGACGGAGTCTCCGTACAGAGTGGAGTAGCCCACCGCCAGCTCGGACTTGTTGCCCGGCGCGAGGACGATGTGGCCCTCCTGGTTGGACAGCGCCATCAGCAGGGTGCCGCGCAGCCGGGACTGGAGGTTCTCCTCCGCCAGGCCGGACAGGCCCAGCGCCCCCATGTACGCGTCGAACATCGGCTCGATCGACACCGTGCGGAAGTTCAGGCCGGTGCGCCGGGCCAGTTCGGCGGCGTCGCTCCGGGAGTGGTCCGAGGAGTACTTCGACGGCATCGAGACCCCGTACACGTTCTGCGCGCCGACCGCGTCGCAGGCGATCGCGGCGACGAGCGCCGAGTCGATGCCGCCGGACAGGCCGACGAGGACGGACCGGAAGCCGTTCTTCGCGGCGTACGCACGCAGGCCCACGACGAGCGCCGAGTACACCTCCTCGTCGTCGTCGAGCCGGTGGGCGTAACCGCCCGTCAGCTCCCGCTCGTAGGCGGGCAGCGGCTCCTCGGAGAGGACCACCCGGTCGATCCGCAGCCCGTCGTCCACGACGCCGGTCGGCGCGTCGGCCGAGGCGGCCGGCAGGTCGAGGTCGAGGATCACGCTTCCCTCGGAGAACTGCGGGGCACGGGCGACGACTTCGCCGGCGGCGTCGACGACGATCGAGTCACCGTCGAAGACCAGCTCGTCCTGACCGCCCATCATCGCGAGGTACGCGGTGGTGCAGCCGGCCTCCTGGGCGCGCTTGCGGACCAGTTCGAGCCGGGTGTCGTCCTTGTCCCGCTCGTACGGGGAGGCGTTGATCGAGACGAGCAGCCCCGCCCGCGCGCTGCGGGCCGCCGGCACCCGGCCGCCGTCCTGCCAGAGGTCCTCGCAGATCGCGAGGGCGACGTCGACGCCGTGGACCCGGACGACGGGCATGGTGTCGCCCTGGACGAAGTAGCGGTACTCGTCGAAGACGCCGTAGTTGGGCAGGTGGTGCTTGGCGAACCGCAGCACCACCTCGCCCCCGTACAGCACGGCGGCGGCGTTCTCGGGGGATCCGGCGGGCCGGCCGAGGCGCGGGCGGTCCCGCTCGGAGCGGTCGAGGTAGCCGACGATCACCGGCAGTTCCCCGAAGCCCTCCGCGGCCAGGCGCCCGGCGAGCGCCCGCAGGGCGTCCCGGGACGCCTCCACGAACGAGGAGCGCAGGGCCAGGTCCTCGACGGGGTAGCCGGTGAGCACCATTTCGGGGAACGCGACGAGGTGCGCGCCCTGCTCGGCGGCGTGCCGGGTCCAGTGGACGATCGCCTCGGCGTTCCCGGCGAGGTCGCCGACGGTCGAGTCGATCTGATTCAGAGCGAGACGTAGTTGAGGCACGGGCTCAGTGTAATCGTCAGACCGACGCTATGTCCTGGGATACGGGAGCCCGGCGGGAACGGTCCGGCGGAAACTGCCGTCGGACCGGGCCCTGCGCGAGGGTCACGCGGTGGGACCCGTCCAGATCGCGTCCTCGTAGTCCAGCACCTTGGGACCCACTTCCAGCTGCATCTCGCCGTCGGCGTTCGCGGGCAGCGAGAAGGCGAACTTCCCCTTGGCCTGCTTGCCCGGCAGCAGCCGGCCCCTGAACGGCTCGGAGGCGCCGCTGCCGTCGAAGATCTGACCCGCCGCCGCTCCCGCGCCGTCCCGGACGCTGGGCAGGGCCGTGGTGATGTCCACCGCCTTGTCGGTCCCGTTGACGAGGGTGATCGTCACCTGGAAGGCGCTGTTGCCCTTGGTGTGACCGGCCGCGAACTCGTCCGGCCGGTACGCGCGCGGCTTGGAGACGGTCACCTTCATGCCGTCGGGGTAGGTGTGCGTCCCGCCGAACGCCAGCGCCGCCGGCGCGGACTCCGTCGGCAGGTCGTCGGGCGTGGCGGGACCCGGCTCGGAGGGGGCGGCCGTGGCCGACTCCTGCTCGCGCATCTCCTTCTCCAGGTCGTCCGCCACGTCGCCGACC
This sequence comes from Streptomyces sp. JL2001, assembly GCF_050917515.1. NCBI lineage: Bacteria > Bacillati > Actinomycetota > Actinomycetes > Kitasatosporales > Streptomycetaceae > Streptomyces > Streptomyces sp. JL2001. Next base: position 5,552,939 of record NZ_CP169421.1, read on the forward strand.
GCCATGACGATGACGACCAGCCACACGAGCGAGACGACGACGGTGACGGCGCCGAGGACGATGCCGGCGACGGCCGCGCCCTTGTCGCTCGCCTCGCCCCGGCGGGCACGGGCGTGACCGACCAGACCGAGCACGAGGGAGAGCACGCCCAGGACACCGCCCAGCCAGAACAGGAACGGGACGATCCCGAGGACCAGCCCCACGATGCCGGTGACCAGCGCGGCGATGCCGAGGCCGTTGCGGGCCTGGCGCACCGGCGGTGGCGGCGGCCCCCAGGGCATCTGGGCGGGGGCGTGCGGGGGCATGGTCATGCGGCATCCTTCGCTGCGGGCGCGGGGGGCGGGGAGGGACTCCTCGGCCGGCACCGGCACACAGGCCCCCCTGGTGATCATGACCGTATGGCGGCGGTACGCGGGGGCGCCAGGGATTTTGCGGGCGAGACGGGTTCGTGACCCGGGCTCGGTGCCGCGGCCCACCCGGCCGGTGCGGCTGCGGCGCCTCCCGCCCACCCGGCGCGGGCACCCGCCTCCCGCCCGGCTCCCCGGACCCGCCTCCCGCCCGGCTCCCCGGACCCGCCGCTCGCCCGGCTCCCCGGACCCGCCGCTCGCCCGGCGCCGCTCGCCCGGTGCCGGTCGGCGGCTCCGGGCGCCGCTCGTGGCAGGCTGGCTCGCGGCAGCCGCCGTCTCCGTGGCCGAGGAGCGCCCTTGAGCAGGTTCGTCCGCGTCGGCGGAGTGGCCCATCACGTCGTCGTGGAGGGCTCCGGGCCCGTCTGCGTCCTCAGCGCGGGCCTCGCCATGTGCTGGTTCGACTGGGACCCGGTCGTCCGGCTGCTCGCCCCGCACCGCACGGTCGTCCGCTTCGACCGCCCCGGTCACGGGCTCTCCGCCCCCGCCGCCGTCCCGCCCAGCGCGGCAGGCGAGGCCCACCGGATAGCCGGAGTCCTCGACGCGCTGGGCCTGCCCGGCCCCGCCACCGTCGTCGGCCACTCCATCGCCGGTTTCCACGCCGAGGCCCACGCCCGCCTGTACCCGGCCCGTACCGCCGGGGTCGTCCTCGTCGACTCCTCCGTCGAGGAACAGGCCCGGCCGCCCGCCGCCCCCGCCCTGCGCACCGCCGTGGCCCGCGCCCTCGGCACGGTGCTCGGCGCCGCCGGAGCCCCGGCCGCCCTCGGCCCGGCCGTCCGCCGCGCCGGCGTGCGGCTGTCACGCCCCACGGGCGGCGACCCGGCACCCGTCGCCCTCGTCCGCGCCTGCTACGCCACGACCCGCGTGCTGCGCGGCGCGCTCCTGGAGAACACCCACTACCGCGCCGTCGCCGCCGAACTCCTCGCCCTGCGCGAGCGCTTCCCGCTCCCGCCGGACCTGCCCGTCACCGTCCTCGCGGCCCCGGACGGGTCGGCCCGCTGGGACCGGCGCCAGCGCACGCTGGCCCGGCGGCTCGGCGCCCGCTACGAGGCGGTCGAGCCGTCGGGCCATCTGATGATGCTGGACCGCCCGGACGCGGTGGCACGGGCGGTTCTGCGCACCGGCGGTCAGGACGAGGCGTAGACGCTCGCGCAGAACGCCTGCATCTGCTCGTCCGACAGGTGCTGGGCCAGATCGGCCTCACTGATCATTCCGATGAGCCGCTTGTCCTCGATGACGGGGAGCCGGCGGATCTGATGACCCTGCATCTCCTCCAGGACCGCGCCGACGTCCGCGCCCGAGTCGATCCAGCGCGGGGTGCCCTGCGCCATCTCGCCACAGGTGACCTTCGCCGGGTCGTGGCCCATGGCGACACAGCCCACGACGATGTCGCGGTCCGTGATGATGCCGCACAGCCGTTCCTGCTCGTCGGCTATGGGAAGCGCGCCCACGTTGAGGTCGCGCATCATCTGCGCCGCACGGTCGAGCGTTTCGTGCCGGGGGATCCACTGGGCCCCGGGGTGCATGATGTCCTTGGCCGTGGTCATGGGGTGCGTACCTCCGTAGAACGACGTCGTACGTACGTCCCCGAGCCTCACCCATTGTCCGCGTACGGGGCGGCCCCCGCGACCGCTGGGATCACGGGGGCCGCCCGGCCTTCGGGAGCGTCAGCCGCGCGGCTTCGCGCCCCGCGCGGCCAGCAGATCCGCCATCAGCGCCAGCTCGGACTCCTGGGCCTCGACCATGCCCTGGGCGAGCTTCCGCTCGATGTCCACGGAGCACTTCTCCACACAGCCGCGGGCCATGTGGACGCCGCCCTTGTGGTGGTCGGACATCAGCTGGAGGTAGAGGATCTCGGCCTGGCGGCCCTCGGCCTTCCGCAGCCGGTCCAGCTCCGTCTTCGTCGCCATGCCGGGCATCAGCGCCCCGTCGAGCGGGCCGGCGTCACCGTGGCCGCCCATGCCCATCCAGGACATCGGCTCGGTGCCGGACTCCACCTTCGGCAGCCCCCACAGGTCCAGCCAGCCCAGCATCATGCCGCGCTGGTTGGCCTGCGTGTTGGCGATGTCGTACGCCAGCCGGCGCACCTCCTCGTCCTTCGTCCGGTCCCGGACGATGAACGACATCTCCACGGCCTGCTGGTGGTGCACCGACATGTCGCGGGCGAAGCCCGCGTCCGCCGACTCCGTGACGGGCGTCCGCGGCTCCGCGTCGCGCTGGGCCGAGGCGACCGTGAGGGCGCCGCCGGCGAACAGCAGCGCCAGGACGACGGCGGTGATCGCCGCCCACTGCGTGCGGTTCGGGCGGGACCCGCTCACTGGCCCGTCCCGGCGGCGCCCTGACCCTCGGCGCCCAGCCCGCCGGTGCACGCGGCACCCGGCTCCGGGGTCTGCGGGCCCTGCACGTACTTGGTGAAGAACGCGTCCACGCGCGGGTCGCTCGCGCCGTCCACGGTCACCTGCTTGCCCCAGGCGCTCAGCATGATCGCGCCGGCCTGGTCGTCGACCGGGCTCATCAGGGAGTACGGCGTCTTGCCGACCTTCTCGGCCAGCTTCTTCACGTCCGCCTCGGCGGCCTTCTTGCTGTACGTGACCCAGACCGCGCCGTGCTCCAGGGAGTGCACGGCGTTCCTCTCGGCGATCTTCTGCTGGTAGACGTCGCCGTCGCAGTTCATCCAGACCTGGTCGTGGTCGCCGCCGACCGGGGGCTTCATCGGGTACGTCACGGCGTTGGTGACGTGGTTGCGGCCGAGCTTCTTGGCGTCCCAGGACTTCTCGTCCTTGATGGGCGCCTTGGCCGCGGCCTCCTTCTGCTCCTTCTTGTCGGCCTGGTCCTTCAGCACGTAGCCGCCGAAGCCGACGAGGGCCAGGACGACGACGGTGGAGACACTGATGGTGAGGATGCGGTTGCGGCGGTCGCGGGCCTTCTCGGCGCGCCGCATCTCCTCTATGCGGGCACGGCGGTCGGAGGCGGCGGAGCGGTTGGCGGCCATGGTGATTCGTCCTTCTGTGGTGAGGGGGGTCGTCACGCGTCGGTCGGGACGCGGCGGGCGGGTGCTGCGGGTGACCCGACCGTCACGTCCGCAGGACTTGAAGGACGTGCAGGTCCGGCGCACGCGGCTGTGCGCCGGGGCGGGGAGCCCGGCCGGTGTCGTGCGACGGGCCGGTGCCCGGCGGCCGGCCCTCCGCGCGCAGCGGGGGGTCGAGCGGCGGGGCGGTCAGCACCGCGGGGCTGAGCGACGGGAAGAGCGAGCAGTCGCCGCGGTCGTACGGGCACACGTACTCGTCCGCACCGGACCGGTCCGCGCCGCGCGCGACGACGCCGGCGACGTCCGTGCCGTCGGCGGCGTGGCGCTCGTGCGCCCGCGGGGCCGTGCCGTGCGCCGGACCGCCGCCCAGACAGACGAAGAGCGCGGCGAGGAGCGTCGCCACGGCACTCATCAGTGCCACGGGACGCGCGCGCCGGGTCAGGCGGACGAGTGGAGGGCCCCCCATGGGCGGAGATCGTAGTGGCCGACGGACCCGGAGGGCACGGGTGGGTGGACGCCCGGGGTGATCGGACGCGCGAGAACGGCCCCCTCCCCCGTTACCTGTGTCACACCCGAGCAGGCACTATGGGTGTGCAACGTGCGCGAAACCATGTGGTGGGATGCTCAGGTGCCCTCCGATATGCCCAAGGCGGTGGGAACAGGCGGCCTGACCAGCAAAGATGGGTGTGGAAATGGACAAGCAGCAGGAATTCGTGCTCCGGACGCTCGAGGAGCGTGACATCCGGTTCGTGCGCCTGTGGTTCACCGACGTGCTCGGCTTCCTGAAGTCGGTCGCCGTGGCGCCCGCCGAGCTTGAGCAGGCATTTGACGAAGGCATCGGCTTCGACGGGTCCGCCATCGAGGGCTTCGCCCGTGTATACGAGTCGGACATGATCGCGAAGCCGGATCCGGGCACCTTCCAGATCCTGCCGTGGCGCGCCGAGGCCCCGGGCACGGCCCGGATGTTCTGCGACATCCTGATGCCCGACGGTTCGCCGTCCTTCGCCGACCCGCGGTTCGTCCTGAAGCGGATGCTGGCCAAGACGTCCGACCTCGGCTTCACCTTCTACACGCACCCCGAGATCGAGTTCTTCCTCCTGAAGGACAAGCCGCTCGACGGTTCGACCCCCACGCCCGCCGACAACTCCGGCTACTTCGACCACACCCCGCAGAACGTCGGCATGGACTTCCGCCGCCAGGCGATCACCATGCTGGAGTCGATGGGCATCTCGGTGGAGTTCTCCCACCACGAGGGCGCGCCCGGCCAGCAGGAGATCGACCTCAGGTACGCGGACGCGCTGTCCACGGCCGACAACATCATGACCTTCCGCCTGGTCATGAAGCAGGTCGCGCTGGAGCAGGGCGTGCAGGCGACGTTCATGCCGAAGCCGTTCTCGCAGTACCCGGGCTCGGGGATGCACACCCACCTCTCCCTCTTCGAGGGCGACCGGAACGCCTTCTACGAGTCGGGTGCGGAGTACCAGCTGTCCAAGGTGGGCCGCTCCTTCATCGCCGGCCTGCTCAAGCACGCCGCCGAGATCTCGGCCGTCACCAACCAGTGGGTCAACTCCTACAAGCGCATCTGGGGCGGCTCGGCGCGCAGCGCGGGCGCGGGCGGCGAGGCCCCTTCGTACATCTGCTGGGGCCACAACAACCGCTCGGCCCTGATCCGCGTCCCGATGTACAAGCCCGGCAAGACGGGCTCCTCCCGCGTCGAGGTCCGCTCCATCGACTCCGGCGCGAACCCGTACCTGACCTACGCCGTCCTGCTGGCGGCGGGCCTCAAGGGCATCGAGGAGGGCTACGAGCTCCCGGCGGGCGCGGACGACGACGTCTGGGCGCTCTCGGACGCCGAGCGCCGCGCGATGGGCATCGAGCCGCTGCCGCAGAACCTGGGCGAGGCGATCGCCCTGATGGAGAAGAGCGAACTGGTCGCCGAGACGCTCGGTGAGCACGTCTTCGACTTCTTCCTGCGCAACAAGAAGCAGGAGTGGGAGGAGTACCGCTCCGAGGTGACGGCCTTCGAGCTGCGGAAGAACCTGCCGGTGCTGTAAGGCCAGGTCAGCGGGGGTGCCCCCGCGGAACGACGGTCGGGGCTGGTGGCGGTGAGCCACCGGCCCCGAGCCGTCTCACCCGCCCTGGGCCGTCTCACCGCCCCTGGGCCGGTGACGGTGAGCCGTCCGGCGCCGAGTGGGTCGCCGTGCCCCTCCGGCCGGTGGTCCGTGGCTCGGGGCAGCCGCTCAGGCGACGGTCGTCGGGGTGTCGCGCAGGGTGACGTTGGCGTGGCTCTCCTGGAAGCTCTGGTCGGAGACCAGGGTCAGCCGGGCCGTGGACCGGAACTCCGGAAGAGTGGTGGAGCCGCAGGACACCATCGTGGTCCTGAGCTTGGCGATGGTCACGGCGAGCCCTTCGTCGAGGTCGCCGGCGTACGGGACGTAGCCGTCGACGCCTTCTTCGAAGATCAGGCCCTGACCTCCTTGCCCGTAGCGCTGCCAGTTGCGGGCACGGTTCGAGCCCTCGCCCCAGTACTCCTTCACGAAGCCGTCCCGGGTGGGGAGCTTCGCACCGGCCGCCTGGTCGAAGCGGGCGAAGTAACGCCCCATCATGACGAAGTCGGCTCCCATCGCCAGTGCCAGGGCCACGTGGTAGTCGTGCACCAGCCCGCCGTCGGAGCAGATCGGCACGTACTCGCCGGTGCGGTCGCGGAAGGCGTCCCGGGCGGCGGCGACGTCCAGGACCGCGCTGGCCTGGCCGCGGCCGATGCCCTTCTGGTCGCGGGTGATGCAGATGGAGCCGCCGCCCACGCCGACCTTGACGAAGTCCGCACCGGCCTCGGCGAGGAAGGTGAACGCCTCGCCGTCGACCACGTTGCCGCCGCCGGTGGGGATCTCCGGGTAGTGCTTCTTCACCCAGTTCAGGGCCTGCGCCTGCCAGTCGCTGTAGCCGTCGGAGGAGTCGAAGCACAGGGCGTCGGCGCCGGCCTCCAGCAGGGCGGGAACGCGCTCCCGGTAGTCGTGGGTGTTGATGCCCGCGCCCACCCGCAGGCGCTTGGCGCTGTCGACGGCCTGGTTCGGGAAGCGCTTGTTGTCCGTGTAGTCGGACCGGAAGACCAGGTACTGCAGGTGGCCCTCGGCGTCGAGCACCGGGAGACAGTCGAGCCGCTGGTCCCACAACCGGGCGTTGGCTTCGGAGAGCGTGGTGTCGGCCGCGGCGTGAGGAAGGTCGGCGACGGCGGTCATCCGACCGCTCACGGGTCCGTCGAGGTCGTGGCGCTGCGGGTGGAAGTCGCGGGAGGTCACCAGGCCGAGCAGGAGGCCGGTGGCGCTGCCGTCGTGGGTGACCGCGGCGGTGCTGTGACCGGTGCGCCGCATGACGGCGACCAGGTGGCTCAGGCTGTCGTCGGGGCGGACGTTGGTGTCGCTGGTGACGAATCCGGCCTTGAAGTTCTTCACCTGGCGGACGGCCGCGGCCTGGTCCTGGACCGACTGGTTGTGGTGCAGGAAGCTCAGCCCGCCGTTGCGTGCGAGCGCGACGGCGAGTTCCGGTGTGCTGACGGCCTGCATGATCGCGGACGTGAACGGGGAGCCGAGTTCGATCGCCGACGGCTCTCCGGCGGCGTGCCGCACCAGGGGCGTGCGCAGGTCGACCGTCGCGGGCGAGCAGTCGGTCCGGGTCCGGTTGGGCAGGAGCAGAAACTCGTTGAACGTCCTCGAGACCTCGGCGATGACCTGTGCCACTCGTTCCTCCTGACCCGTCGACCGGAACCCGACTGCCCGGCCGTGAAGGCCGCCCCATGTCCCAGGACCGGGCGGGCAGGTGACGGCATGACAGCTGCGGAGGTGCCACGAGCTGCGGCGGAGTCCTGACCTGCCCGGGGTTCTCGCCGGGGCGGTCGTGACCTGGGACCCTATCGACTGGCCCCGCCGCTGCGCGAATCCCGTCCTCTTCCCCGGAACGACGATCCCCGTCGCCCCCCCGGCCGGGCGTGTGGCAGGCTGCGGCGACGAACCCCACCCGGGTCGGCGCGCCCGTACGAGCTCTCCGGCCGCACCATGCTTCAGGAGCACCACCCGTGAACGGAAAGCGCCGCCGTCTTCTGCTGGCCGCCATCGACCCCCTGCTGGAGGCCGGAGAGCGCGTCGAGGTCACGACGATCGTGAACCTCAGCTCCGTCTCCGTACGGCGGACCGCGGCGTTCGCGGTGGCCTCGGCGGTCGTGAGCGCCGGCGCGATGAGCGTGATACCGGTCCCGGTGCCGATGTACCTCGCCATGACCGACCGTCGCCTCTTCGTCTTCCGGGCCGACCCGACGTTCGCCAGAACCGGGGAGCACCTGATGACCATCCCGCGGGCCGGCCTCGTCCGTACGGCGGTCCGGGAGCGTTTCCTCAACTCGTCGTTCGTCGTCTCCTCGGGGGACCGCCCGCAGGGGCTGAAGATCGTCTTCCCGTTGCTCGGCCGCAAGGAGCGGGACGTCATCGCGGCGGCCCTGCCCGTGGCCGCCTGACCCGGCGGACGGCGGGAATCGTGGAGCTGAGGCCCATCGCGGTCAACCGGGTCGCGCACGCCGGACTCGGCATCGTGCCGGGCGTCCTGGCCGTCGGCGAGGGCGTCGGGGCCACCGGCGTGGCGGACAGGGTGACCGCAGGAGTGATCGCGGCGCTGTGCGCGGTGCTCGGCGTACGCGGGTACCGGCTGGGCGTGCGGTGTGCGGCCGGACGGCTCACCGTCCGGGGCTGGTTCTGGACCCGGACCATCGAACGACACCGCGTCACCGAGATCACCGGCTTTCCCGCCGTCCGGTGGACGGCGCCGTCCGGGCGGCGGCGCTGGACGCCGGTCACGGCGTTCATGAGCGACGGGGGAGAGCTCGCTGTGGTGCGCCGCAGCAAGCGGGACAACAGGGCCGCCCTTCGGCGATGGGCGGCCGGGAGAGGCAGATGACCGCCCGCCCATCGGCGAAGGGCGGTCAAGGGTGGGGACGGCCCGCCGACGCCGGACCGGCCGACGGCAGCAGCGCCGGCAGGGCGCCGTCGCTCCCCGCCGCGCGCGCCGACGTAGAGGAGGGGCCCGCTCCCCTGCGGCAGCCCCGCCTGCGATGACATCGGCGCCCGAGGGGCCGGGCAACCGGCACGCGTCCGAACGGGGCCGTGGCGACGGGCGCGCCGTGCAGCGCCGAGTGGCCGGGAAAGGTCTTTGACCGCCGCCCGGTGCTGTCCGACACTGCCCCGGTGAAGACCGACAAGGGCAGCGCGCCCCTACGGACCGAGCGGCTGACGCTGCATCCCCTCACCCCCGCCGAGGCCGAGCGGATCGTCAACGGGACGCCGGGCGCGGGGGATCGCTGGGGGCGCGGCTACCCGTCCGACGGGGACGTGGCCGGGGCGTCCGGTTACCTGCGCGTGCGGGCGGACCACGGCGATCCCGGGGTGTTCGGGGCGTACGAGATACGGCGGCGCGAGGACGGGGAGGCGGTCGGCGGGATCGGCTTCCACGGGCCGCCGGACGACGAGCGTTTCGTGACCGTCGGCTACGGGCTGACCGAGGCCGTCCGGGGGCAGGGCTACGCCCGCGAGGCGCTGTCGGAGCTGATCCGGGTCGCCGGCGAGGCCGGTGCCGCCGGGGTGAAGGGCGACGCCGACCTCGGGAACGTCGCCTCCCAGCGGGTGATGGAGGCCGTGGGCATGCTGTTCGTCCGCGAGGACGATCAACTGCGCCACTACCGGCTCGTGTTCCCCGCCGGTGGTGCGTGACGACCCGGAGGCACCGGCTTCGCCGCGGGATCAGCGCTGCGACAGCTCCGACGGCGCCTCCTGGACCACCCAGCCGTTGCCGTCGGGGTCCTCGAAGGACATGAACGAGTTCCAGGTGTCGCCCTTGCCGTCCTCCCAGCCCGTCGCGCCCACGTGGCGGATGGGGGAGACGTCCACGCCCCGGTCGAGGAGTTCGGCGCGGGCCGCATCGATGTCCGTGACGCAGAGCTGCAGACCGTGCAGGGTGCCCGGCGTCATGCTCCGGGTCCCCGGGGCGCCCGGCATGCCCGACAGCATGGCGATCGAGCAGCGCGAGCCCGGCGGGGTCGCCTGGATGATCCGCATCCCGGGCGCCACCTCTTCGTCGAGGTCGATCTTGAAACCGCACCTGTCGCCGTAGAACTCCTTCGCCCGGTCCATGTCGGTGACGGGGACGGGGACGACTTCGAGCGTCCAGTTCATCGAGACTCTCCTTGGAAACGCCAGCGGGTCTGGCCGAACGGCTCGCCCTTGGCGAAGCCGAACGCCGTACGGGGCGCCACCGCGAACACCAGGGCCGTCCCACCGTCGCCCACGAACGCGCCGTCGCGCACGTCGAAACGCCAGTTCGGCCCGTACTTCCCGACGTAGGCGTCCGCGAGCGCCCGGAGCCGCTCCTCGTCCGTCACCCGGACGGCTTCCCCCTCGATCACCAGGTCGAATCCCTCGGCGAGATCGTTCGTCCCGGTGGTGAGGACCACCTCGGGGCGGACCGCCAGGTTGCGCGCCTTGCGTTCGTCGGGACCGGTGCAGAAGTGCAGCGCGCCCTCCGACCAGACGGCGATGAGCGGGGTGACGTGCGGGCGGCCGTCCGGCCGGACCGTGGTCAGCCAGAACACCTCGGCCGCGGTGAGCCGGGCGACGGCCGCCGGCCAGTCCGCGGCGTGCGCCCTCGGGTCGCTGTAGCGGGCGTCCAGGGAGGTCTCGATCGGCACGGGGTGCCCCTCTCGTCGAGCGGTAGCGGTGTCACGGCTTCAACGAGGCAGACCGTGTCAGGGCGCGAAACTCATCGCCGCCGGTCCACCCGGGCCCGGCACACCGCCGTCCGCCGCACCCCCGATTCCGGACCCGGCGCCACGCACTCCCGGGGCGACCCCGGCATCCGCTCCGGATAGGCTCGATCGAGGGACATCGACGGCGGAGGGAACGGCGGAATGACGGTGCCGGGACGCAGGAGCAGTACCTTCTCGCGGCTGCTGCGACACGGGTTCACCGATCCGTCCGGGGCCGAGCGGCTGCTCGACCTGCCCGAGCTGGCCGCACTGCGCGGCGACCCCGTCCTGCTCGACGCCCTCGGCGCCACGGCCGACCCGGATCTGGCCCTGCGCGGCCTGGTCCGGCTCGTCGAGGCGCAGCCCGACGACGAGCGGCAGACCCTCACCGCCACGCTGCTCGCGGCCAAGCCCTTCCGGGACCGGCTGCTCGGTGTCCTCGGCACCTCCGAGGCCCTCGGCGACCACCTCGCCCGCCACCCGCACGACTGGCAGACGCTCGTCACCTACGAGGCGACCGATCTGCACCCCGGGGTGGCCGAGTTCGAGCAGGGACTGGCCGAGGCGACCGACCCGGTCACGCTCCGGGTCGCCTACCGCCGTTGCCTCCTCGCGATAGCGGCCCGGGACGTCTGCGGCACCATCGACGTCGCCCAGACCGCCGCCGAACTGGCCGACCTCGCCACCGCGACCCTCCGGGCCGCCCTCGCCATCGCCCGCACCGCCGCGCCGGCCGACGCGGCCCTGTGCCGGCTCGCCGTCATCGCGATGGGCAAGTGCGGCGGCCACGAGCTCAACTACGTGTCCGACGTCGACGTGATCTTCGTCGGCGAACCCGTCGAGGGCGCCGAAGAGGGCAAGGCGATCCAGGCGGCGACCCGCCTCGCCTCGCATCTGATGCGGATCTGCTCGGAGACCACCGTCGAGGGCACCATCTGGCCCGTCGACGCCAACCTCCGCCCAGAGGGCCGCAACGGCCCGCTCGTCCGCACCCTCTCCTCCCATCTCGCCTACTACCAGCGCTGGGCCAAGACCTGGGAGTTCCAGGCCCTGCTCAAGGCCCGCTCGGTGGCCGGGGACCCGGAGCTGGGCGCCGACTACATCGACGCCGTCTCCCCGCTCGTCTGGCAGGCCGCCGAGCGGGAGAACTTCGTCCCCGACGTGCAGAAGATGCGCCGGCGGGTCGTCGACAACATCCCCGCCGCACAGGTCGAACGCGAGCTCAAGCTCGGGCCCGGCGGCCTGCGGGACGTCGAGTTCGCCGTCCAGCTCCTTCAGTTGGTGCACGGCCGCGGCGACGCCACCCTGCACAGCGGCACCACCCTCGACGCGCTCGGGGCGCTCGCCGCCGGCGGCTACGTCGGCCGCGCGGACGCGGCCCAGCTCGACGAGGCGTACCGCTTCCTGCGGGCCCTGGAACACCGCATCCAGCTCTACCGGCTGCGCCGCACCCATCTCGTGCCGGAGGACGAGACGGACCTGCGCCGTCTCGGCCGCTCGCTCGGCCTGCGCACGGACCCGGTCGCCGAGCTCAACAAGGAATGGCGCCGGCATGCCTCGGTCGTCCGCCGGCTGCACGAGAAGATCTTCTACCGCCCGCTGCTCGACGCCGTCGCCCAGCTCACCCCCGGCGAGACCCGGCTCAGCCCCAAGGCCGCCGGTCAGCGCCTGGAGGCGCTCGGCTACGCCGATCCCGTCGCCGCGCTGCGCCATCTGGAGGCACTCGCGTCGGGCGTGACCCGCAAGGCCGCGATCCAGCGGACGCTGCTGCCCGTGCTGCTCGGCTGGTTCGCCGACTCCGCCGACCCGGACGCCGGACTGCTGGGCTTCCGCAAGGTCTCCGACGCGCTCGGCAAGACCCCCTGGTACCTGCGCCTGCTGCGCGACGAGGGGGCCGCGGCGGAGAACCTCGCGCGCGTGCTGTCCGCCGGGCGGCTCGCCCCCGACCTGCTGCTGCGCGCCCCCGAGGCGGTCGCGATCCTGGGCGACCCGGAAGGGCTCCGGCCGCGCGGCCGCGAGCACCTGGAGCAGGAGGTCCTGGCGGCGGTCGGCCGGGCCGACGGGGCCGAGCAAGGGGTCGCCGCGGCCCGCGGCGTACGGCGCCGGGAGCTGTTCCGTACCGCCGCGGCCGATCTCATCGCCTCGTACGGCACCGAGGAGAGTGCCCGCGCGACCGACCCCGGCGCGCTGGTCGACCAGGTCGGCCGGGCCGTCACCGACCTCAACGCGGCGGCGATCGCGGGCGCGTTGCGCGCGGCCGTGCGGGCCGAGTGGGGCGACACGCTGCCGACCCGGTTCGCGGTGATCGGCATGGGGCGCTTCGGCGGCCACGAACTGGGCTACGGCTCCGACGCCGACGTCCTGTTCGTGCACGAGCCCCGCGAGGGCGTCGACGAGCAGGAGGCCGGCCGGGCCGCCAACCGGATCGTCACCGAGATGCGCCGCCTCCTCCAGCTCCCCACCACCGACCCGCCGTTGCTGATCGACGCCGACCTGCGTCCGGAGGGCAAGAGCGGGCCCCTCGTCCGTACGCTGAAGTCGTACGAGGCCTACTACCACCGCTGGGCGCTGGTCTGGGAGAGCCAGGCCCTGCTGCGCGCCGACCCGCTGGCCGGCGACATGGAGCTGGGGCGGCGGTTCATCGAGATGGTCGACCCGCTGCGCTATCCCGCCGAGGGCCTGGGGGAGGACGCCGTCCGCGAGATCCGCCGCCTCAAGGCACGGATGGAGACCGAGCGCATGCCGCGCGGCGCCGATCCCACCCTGCACGCGAAGCTCGGCCGCGGCGGTCTGAGCGACGTGGAGTGGACCGTCCAGCTCCTCCAGATGCGCCACGGCTGGGTCGAGCCGGGCCTGCGCACCACCCGGACCCGCGAGGCGCTGGCCGCCGCCCACGCCGCCGGGCTGATCCCCACGGACGAGGCCCAGATCCTGGACGAGGCGTGGGTCCTGGCGACCCGCGTCCGCAACGCGGTGATGCTGGTGCGTGGCCGGCCGGGCGACACCTTCCCCTCGGACGGGCGTGAACTGGCCGCGGTCGGCCGGTACCTGGGCTACGAGCCCGGGCACGTCGGCGAGATGGTCGACGACTACCGGCGGATCACCCGGCGGGCCCGGGCGGTGATGGAGGAACTGTTCTACGGGGCCGCCTGAGGGCCGTCCCCGCCCCGGGGCCGTTTCCCCCGGCGCCACCGGAGGAACGGCCGGGCACACGGGCGACCGGACGGAGGCCCCGCCTGTTCTACGCTCTTCTCAGGAAGGTCTCGGGCAATTCAACCGGAGGTCGGATGCCGGAGCAGGGCCGGGAGACCGGAGCGGACCCGGGCGCCGTTTCCCGGCGGGCCCTTCGGCCTGCCGGACTGGCCGCGGTCGCCGACCCGGGGATGGACCGGTTCGCCCGGCTGGTGTCCCGTCTGCTGAGGGTGCCGGTGGCCCTGGTGTCCCTGGTCGAGGAGGAGCGCCAGATCCTGCCCGGCATGATCGGGCTGCCGGAGCCCTGGGCGGGGGAGCGGGCGCTGCCGCTGTCCCACTCGCTCTGCCGGTACGTGGTGGAGTCCGGGCGGCCCCTGATCGTGCCCGACGCCCGGGCCGACGACCGGCTGCGCGGCAGCCCCGCGATCCGGGACCTCGGCGTGATCGCCTACGCGGGACTGCCGCTGACCGACGCCGACGGACTCGTCCTGGGCTCCCTCTGCGGCATGGACCACCAGCCCAGGGCCTGGGACCCGGGAGAGCCGACCGACCTGAAGGACCTGGCCGCGGCCTGCTCCGCCGAGCTGAGGCTGAGGATCCTGTCCGCCCAGCACAGCTCGGCGCGGAAGGTGCTGGAGACGGCCCGGGCCGCCGCCGAGCACGCCCGGAGCGACGCGGAGCGCCTCGAGCAGGAGGCCCAGGCCGGCCTGGACCACGCCGAACTGCTGCTGAAGGCCTCGGAGGAGCTGGCCCAGACCTCCGGACTTGAAGACGTGCGGCAACGGCTGCGTGACCTGTTCGGCGGCGTCGGGAAGCCCTCGTACGTCGGGCTGCTCGTCGCGGACAGGGAGGAACTGCACCGCGTCCCCGGTCCGGACGAGGCGGACGGCGTGGAACCCGAGATCCTCACCCTCCCCGCCGATGCCACGTCCCCCAGCGCGCGAGCCCTGCGGGAACGACGGACCGTGTTCGTGCCCGACCGTGACGCCCTCGTCGCCGGCTACGGCCCGGAGACGGTCGCCTTCTTCGACGGCATGGGCCTCACCACGATCCTCTGCCTGCCGCTCTGGGGGCGACGCACCCTCCTGGGCGTCCTCGCGATCTGCTGGACCAAGCGCCACAGAGTGAGCATCCCCGAGCGGGCCGCCCTCACCGCAGCGTCCGGGTACGTCGCACAGGCGGTGGAACGGGCCCTCTACCTGGACGAGCGGATCTCCGTCGCCCGCCAGCTCCAGGCCGCCATGCTCACCGACCTCCCGCTCGCCGACGGCATGGAGATCAGCGCCCTGTACCAGGCGGCCGCCGACGACAACATGGTCGGCGGCGACTGGTACGACGCGTACCACCTGCCGCCCGCGGCCTCCGGCGGCCCCGCGGCGCTCGTGGTCACGGTGGGCGACATCATCGGGCACGACATGCACGCCGCGACCGTGATGGGCCAGCTCCGCAGCATGCTGTGCCAGGCCACCCTCGACCATCCCCCGTACAGCCCCGCCACCGCTCTGAGCGCCCTCGAGGCGGCCTGCTCCGTCCTGCCCATCGTCGCCGGCGGGACACTCGTCCACGCCCGTCTCGACCCCGTCGACGGCAGTCCCGACTGGACCCTCACCTGGTCGAACGCCGGCCACCCCCCGCCCCTGCTGCGGGCTCCGGACGGCCGGGTCACGCCTCTGGAGCAGCACGACGTCCTCCTCCACCAGGCACTCGGCCCGGCCCACCGGACCGAGCACCGCCGCGCACTCCCCTCGGGTTCGACCCTGCTGCTCTACACCGACGGGCTCATCGAGCGCCGCGGCCACGACCTCGACGCCGCCATCGCGCAGGTCTCCGCCCTGCTCGCCCGCCACGGCGGAGAACCGCTTCCCGACCTGCTCCACCGGATCAGCAGCCGGCTGGTGGACGGGGCCCCCGAGGACGACATCGTCCTGCTCGCCCTGCGCATCCCCTGACGACGATCCCGCGGTGCGGACCGGCTCGGTGAGGCAGGCTCCGCGGTTCGTCGAGAACGTGACGTGGGGCCGCACTTCAACGGGGCGATGCCGGGTAGTCGCCGGAGGAGCGTCCCCGGATCGGGCCGTCGACCTCCGACGTCGCCCCGCGGTCTACGAAGAGTGAATCCGACCATGAACGCATTGCCCACGGTGTGCCCCCCACCCGCACCGGCTGAACCGGGGAGCGACTTCGCCCGACTCTCCAGGAAGATCCAGGCCGCCGGACTCATGAGCCGGCGCCCGGGCTACTACACGTCCCGCATCGCCGCGGTGACCGCCTCGTACGCGCTCGCATGGACCGCCTTCGTGCTGATCGCCGACAGCTGGTGGACCCTCGCGGTCGCCGTGCTGCTCGCCTTCGTCTTCGGGCAGGTCGCCCTGCTGGCCCACGACGTCGCGCATCGCCAGGTCTTCCGGCTGCGCAGGTCCAGTGAGCGCTTCGGGCGCATCGCGGGCAATCTCGGCATCGGCATGGGATACGGCTGGTGGCAGGACAAGCACACGCGTCACCACGCCAACCCCAACCACGAGGAGCTCGACCCCGACCTCAACCCCGACATCCTCGTCTGGACGCAGGACCAGGCCCGCGCGGCGACGGGACTGCCACGCCTCCTGGGCCGCCGCCAGGCGCGGCTGTTCTTCCCCCTGCTCACGCTCGAAGGCTTCAACCTGCACGTGTCCGGGATGCGGTCGCTGGCCGACAGCTCCCTCAGGAACCGGGTGGGGGAGGGCGTCCTGCTCGTCACCCACTGCGCGGCCTACCTCGGGGCACTGTTCCTGGTACTGCCGCCCGGCAAGGCGGTCGTCTTCCTCCTCGTCCACCAATGCCTCTTCGGTGTCTACCTCGGCTCGATCTTCGCCCCGAACCACAAGGGCATGCCGATCCTGCGCGGCGCCGACCGCCCTGACTTCCTGCGCCGCCAGGTGCTGACCTCCCGCGACGTGCGGGGCGGGCGGTTCACGGACGTCGTCCTCGGCGGCCTGAACTACCAGATCGAGCACCACCTCTTCCCGAGCATGCCCAGCCCGCACCTGCGCCTGGCGCAGCCGATCGTCCGCGGCCACTGCCAGGAGCTGGGGGTGAGCTACCAGGAGACCGGTCTGATCGCCTCCTACCGCATGACCCTCGCCAGCCTCCACGAAGCGGGGGCGCCGATCCGCGGGCCTCGTCTCGAGGCCGCGCCGGGTCCGGGGACGTCCTGAGACCGCCGACGTGCCCGCGGGCGGATCCGACGGTGTCCGCCGGCGATCCGGTCGAGGCTCCGGCCGACGAGACGGCGCAGCCGCCCGTCCGGCGCACGGTGGCCGTCGGCCGCGTCACCTGCCGGAGCTGACCTTCCGGCCCGTGGAGTCGGCGGGGCCGGTGGGCCCCGTGGGGCCGGTCGGTCCGGCCGGGCGGGTGGCTCCGGCGGCCGCGGGGTCCGGGGCCGCCGCGGCATCCGGCGCCTCGGCGGCACGGTCGGCACCCGCCGGCCCGCCCCGGGCGACCGGCTTCGCCGATTCCACCAGCTTGGGCAGCCCCTGCGGCAGCGAGCCGTACCAGAAGTACGAGACGGCGAAGCCGAAGGCGAGGCAGATCATGCCGCCCACCGCGTCGAGCCAGAAGTGGTTGGCGGTCGCCACGATCACGACCAGGGTCGCCGCCGGGTAGAGCAGGCCGAGGATGCGCGCCCACGGCGCGGAGGCCAGCGCGAAGATCATGAGACCGCACCAGAGCGACCAGCCGATGTGCATCGACGGCATCGCCGCGTACTGGTTCGACATGTGCTTGAGGTTGCCCGAGGCCATCGAGCCCCAGGTGTGGTGCACCAGCACCGTGTCGATGAAGTCCTGGCCGTTCATCAGCCGGGGCGGCGCGAGCGGATACAGGTAGTAACCGACCAGGGCCACACCCGTGGTGGCGAACAGGACCGTGCGGGACGCCGCGTAACGGCCCGGCTGCCATCGGTACAGCCAGACCAGCACACCGATCGTGATGACGAAGTGCAGGGTGGCGTAGTAGTAGTTCATCGACACGATCAGCCATGTCACCGAGTTCACGGTGTGGTTGACCGTCTGCTCCACGGCGAGGCCGAGGGACTGCTCGACGCGCCAGATCCAGTCGGCGTTCTCGAGCGCCTCGGCCTTCTGCTCCGGTACCGCGTTGCGGATGAGCGAGTACGTCCAGTAACTGACCGCGATCAGCAGGACCTCGAACCATATGCGCGGCCGTCGGGGCGTGCGGGCGCGCAGTCGTGCGAACCTGCCGTCGGCCGCGATGGGTGACGGGGTGGCGGCCTGCTGGCCTTCCAAACGCTTCACGGTCGATTCACCCATAGGGAGAGAGTCTGCCAGATCCGTTCCCCCCGACCGATCATCCCTCGGTCGGGTACGGGATGCACGCGCTCCGCCTCGCGGACGAGGCGGAGACCGCCTGGGATCAGGGATTTCTCGGGGTCGGGGCGGATGCGGTCGAACCGCGAACCACCAGCTCGGGCATGAACACGAACTCGCTGTGCGGAGCCGGGGTGCCCCCGACCTCCTCCAGCAGGGCCCGGACCGCGGCCTGACCCATGGCCTGGACGGGCTGGCGGATCGTGGTCAGCGGGGGGTCGGTGAAGGCTATGAGCGGGGAGTCGTCGAAACCGACCACCGAGACGTCCCTCGGCACGTCGAGTCCCTGCTGGCGGGCGGCCCGGATGGCGCCGAGCGCCATCATGTCGCTCGCGCAGACCACGGCCGTGCACCCCCGGGAGATCAGCGCGCCGGCCGCCGCCTGCCCGCCTTCGAGGGTGTACAGCGAGTGCTGGATCAGCTCCGCGGACTGCTCCGGGTCGAGCCCGAGCCGTTCCCGCATGCCGAGCTGGAAGCCCTCGATCTTGCGCAGCACGGGCACGAAGCGCTTGGGCCCCACCGCGAGGCCGATCCGGGTGTGCCCCAGGGCCGCGAGGTGGGTGACCGCCAACTGCATCGCGGCCCGGTCGTCGGGCGAGACGAAGGGGGCCTGGACCTTGGGCGAGAAGCCGTTGAGCAGAACGTAGGGAACGCCCTTGCCGCGCAGCTGGTCGTAGCGGGTCATGTCGGCCGTCGTGTCGGCGTGCAGGCCGGAGACGAAGATGATGCCGGAGACCCCGCGCTCGACGAGCATGTCGGTGAGCTCGTCCTCGGTGGACCCGCCGGGGGTCTGCGTGGCGAGGACCGGGGTGTACCCCTGTCGTGTCAGAGCCTGTCCGATGACCTGCGCGAGGGCCGGGAAGATCGGGTTGTCCAGTTCGGGGGTTATCAGCCCGACGAGCCCTGCGCTGCGCTGGCGCAGCCGGACCGGGCGCTCGTATCCGAGTACGTCGAGTGCGGCAAGCACGGACTCACGGGTGGCCGCGGCCACACCGGGCTTGCCGTTGAGCACGCGGCTGACTGTGGCTTCACTGACCCCCGCCTGGGTTGCGATGTCGGCAAGCCGCGCGGTCATGGGGTTGGACTGTACCGGTCGCACGTCAGATTGCCCACCAAACGCAGGACTCGGCCGGAACCCGGACCTTCTCCGCGCCCGGCCCCGGGGCGGCGCCGGACACCGGTTCCCGCGCCGGCGAGGGGAGCACGGGCACGGCCGCGGACGTCCCGGGTGGGCCCGCGTCGGTCGCGGACCCCGCAGCCGGTCCGGCATCGCTGCCGAGCAGGAGCGATCCCCGCAGCGGCAGGTCCACCGGGTGGGCCGTGGTGTTCAGGGCGACCAGGACGCCGCCGCCCTCACCGCGGCGGCGGAAGACCAGCACCCCCTCGGGGGCGTCCAGCCACTCCACCGCGTCCCCCGCGCCGAGTGCCGGGTGCTCGCGGCGCAGCCGGAGCGCCGCGCGGTAGAGCTCCAGGGTGGAGGCGGGGTCCCCGGTCTGCGCCGCCACGCTCAGCCCGGCCCACTCGGCGGGCTGGGGGAGCCAGGCACCGGCCGGGCCGAAGCCGTACGAGGGGCCCTCGGGTGTCCACGGCAGGGGCACCCGGCAGCCGTCCCGCAGCCCGTCCTGCCCGTCGCCGCGCAGGAAGGCCGGGTCCTGCCGGAGCCCGTCGGGGAGGTCGGCGACCTCGGGCAGCCCCAGCTCCTCGCCCTGGTACAGGTACACGGAGCCGGGCAGCGCCAGCATGAGCAGCGCCGCCGCCCGGGCCCGCCGCAGGCCCGCGACGGGGTCGCCCGCCCCGTAGCGCGTCGGATGCCGTACGACGTCGTGGTTGGAGAGCACCCACGTCGTCGGCGCCCCCACCGCGGCCGTGGCGCGCAGTGACTCCTCGGCGACCGCGCGCAGCGCCGCCGCGTCCCAGGCGCAGTTCAGGAACTGGAAGTTGAACGCCTGGTGCAGCTCGTCCGGGCGGACGTAGCGGGCCAGCCGCTCCGGGGTCGGCGCCCAGGCCTCGGCCACCCCGATGCGGTCGGGGCCGTACGACTCCAGCAGCCGCCGCCAGCCGCGGTGGATCTCGTGCACCCCGTCCTGGTCGAAGAACGGCAGCCGCTGGATCCCGATCAGGCTCGCCTGCTGCCCGTGGCCGATGTCGGGCAGTCCGGGCGCCTTGACCATGCCGTGGGCGACGTCGATCCGGAACCCGTCGACCCCCAGATCCAGCCAGAAGCGCAGCACGGAGTCGAACTCGGCCCGCACCTCCGCGTTCTCCCAGTTCAGGTCCGGTTGCTCGGGCGCGAACAGGTGCAGGTACCAGGAGCCGTCCTCGACGCGTGTCCAGGCCGGCCCGCCGAAGACGGACTCCCAGTCGTTGGGCGGCTCGGCGCCGTCCGGCCCGCGCCCCGGGCGGAAGACGTAGCGGTCCCGGCCCACCCCGGCCCGCGCCGCCTCGAACCAGGGATGCCGCTCCGAGGTGTGGTTGGGGACGATGTCCACGATGACCTTCAGGCCGAGCCCGTGCGCCGCGCGCACCAGGTCGTCCGCGTCCGCCAGGTCGCCGAAGACCGGATCGACCGCGCGGTAGTCCGCCACGTCGTAGCCGCCGTCGGCCTGCGGGGAGGCGTAGAACGGCGTGAGCCACACCGCGTCCGCGCCCAGCCGCGCCAGGTGCGGCAGCCGCTCCCGCGCCCCGCGCAGGTCGCCGATCCCGTCTCCGTCGCTGTCCGAGAACGAGCGGACGTACACCTGGTAGATGACCGCGTCCCGCCACCATTGCGGGCGGGCGCCGCAAGGACTTGCAGACTGCGGCAACGACGGGGAGGTGAGCTCGTGAGCCATGCGCGGGGTCCCTCTCGCGTGGGCGTCGTACAGGTGTCGTGGTGACAACGACTTCCAAGTCGTCATGAAACGGTCATGAAAGTGCTTGTGGAAAGGCTTGCAGGCCGCTCCGGGTCCCGCAAGACCCCCTCTAATCGCTCTGTCAAGCGACTCGATGGACACCTTCGGGACACGCGGATGTAACGATCCCCGGCCCTTGCAGAAATTTCACGCAAGCTCTTTCGGCTCGTTTTCATCCCTGTTACGTTCCTGGCAACCCGGGGCGCCGCGAGGGAGCGGTCGCATGAGGAAGGTCTTCGCCCCTCGTCCAACCGGGATCTTGTTGAAGGAGTTCACATGCGGCGTGGCATAGCGGCCACCGCGCTGGTCGCGGCCCTGGGCGTCACCCTGGCGGCGTGCGGGAGTGGCGACGGCGGCAACAACAACGGCGGCTCGAAGGGCTCGGGCGAGCTCTCCGGCACCGTCACGTGGTGGGACACCTCCACGGTCGGCAGCGAGGACAAGGTCTTCAAGAAGGTCGCCGAGGACTTCACGAAGAAGCACCCGAAGGTCACCGTCAAGTATGTGAACGTGCCGTTCGGTGAGGCGCAGAACAAGTTCAAGAACGCCGCCCAGTCCGGCTCCGGCGCCCCCGACGTCATCCGTTCCGAGGTCGCCTGGACCCCCGACTTCGCGAACCTGGGCTACCTCGCCCCGCTCGACGGCACCCCGGCGCTGAAGGACGACTCGGACTTCATGAAGCAGGCGGCCGCGTCGACCAAGTACAACGGCAAGACCTACGCCGTGCCTCAGGTCATCGACTCCATGGGCATCTTCTACAACAAGAAGATCTTCAAGGACGCCGGCGTCGAGGTCCCCAAGACGATCGACGAGCTCAAGACCGTCTCCGCCAAGATCAAGGAGAAGACCGGCAAGACCGGTCTCTACCTGCGCGGCGACGACGCCTACTGGTTCCTCTCCTTCCTCTACGGCGAGGGCGGCGACCTGGTCGACGCCAAGCAGAAGAAGATCACCGTCGACAGCCCCGCCGGTGTGAAGGCCATGAAGACCGTCAAGGACCTCGTGGACTCCAAGGCCGCGATCACCGACGCGACCAACGGCTGGGACAACATGCAGGCCGCCTTCAAGGACGGCAAGGTCGCGATGATGATCAACGGCCCGTGGGCCGTCTCCGACACCTTCGCCGGCAAGGAGTTCGCCGACAAGGCCAACCTCGGCATCGCGCCGGTGCCCGCCGGCTCGGCCGGCCAGGGCGCCCCGCAGGGCGGTCACAACCTCGCCGTCTACGCGGGCTCCAAGAACCTGGACGCCTCGTACGCCTTCACCGAGTACATGACGTCCGCCGAGACCCAGGCCAAGATCGCGGCCGAGCTGAGCCTGCTCCCGACGCGTGAGTCCGTCTACGGCAACTCCAAGGTCGCGGGCAACGACATGATCGGCTTCTTCAAGCCGGTCGTCGACAAGGCCGTCGAGCGCCCCTGGATCCCGGAGACCGGCAGCCTCTTCGCCCCGCTGGTGACCGAGTACACCAAGGTCCTCACCGGCCAGACCAGCCCGGAGTCGGGAGCCAAGGCGGCCGGTGACGCCTACCGCAAGCTCCTGAAGGACTGGAAGTAACAAGGAAGGCAGGCCGGCTGATGGCTGTGGACACCAGCAGCCAGTCGGTGGCGAAGGCCGCGGGCGACAACGTCGCCCGCGGCCGGAGCCGCGGTACTGGCACCTCGCGGCGCAAGGCCCGGGGCTCTCTCTCCACCCACTGGTACGCCTGGGCGATGATCGCCCCGGTGACCGTGGTGATCGCCGTGATCATCGGATATCCGCTGATCCGCGGCGTCTACCTGTCGCTCACCGACGCCAACGAGCGCAACGTCGCGCGGAGCATCGGCGTCAACCACATCCCGGCCACCTACGAGTTCGTGGGCCTGGACAACTACGCCGACGCGCTCTCCGGCAACCAGTTCCTCGGCACGCTCGGCTGGACGATGCTGTGGACGGTGTCCTGCGTCTCGGTGACCTTCGCCCTCGGCCTGGCCCTCGCCAACATCCTCAACCGGCGGATCGCCGGCCGCTCCCTCTACCGGATGCTGCTGATCCTGCCCTGGGCCGTCCCCGGCTTCGTCTCCGTCTTCGCCTGGCGCTTCCTCTACGACGAGCGCCGCGGCATCCTCAACCAGGTGCTCGCCGGCGGCGGCATCGACGCCGTGCCGTGGCTCAACGACCCCACCTGGGCCAAGTTCTCGGTCATCGCCGTCAACGTCTGGCTCGGCGTGCCGTTCATGATGGTCGCCCTCCTCGGCGGTCTGCAGTCCATCCCCGGTGAGCTCTACGAGGCCGCCGAGATGGACGGCGCGAGCGCCTGGCAGCGCTTCCGGCACATCACGATGCCCGGGCTGCGCTCGGTGTCCACCACCGTGATCCTGCTGAGCACCATCTGGACCTTCAACATGTTCCCGGTGATCTTCCTGCTCACCCGGGGCGGGCCCGGCGAGGCCACCCAGATCCTCGTCACCCAGGCGTACAAGTTCTCCTTCGAGATCAGCCCGCGGGACTTCGCCCAGTCCTCCACCTGGGGCGTCCTGATCCTGGTCCTCCTGATGGTCTTCGCCGCGGTCTACCGGCGAGTCCTCCGCAAGCAGGGAGAAGTCTGGTGACCACCGCAGACACCACCGCCACGAACGGCCCGCGCCGCGGCCGCCGCTCGCCGCTCGCCTCGATCGGGCTGCACACCACGCTCGTCGTGGCCTCAGTGATCGCCGTCTTCCCGGTGCTGTGGGTCTTCCTGACCTCCATCAAGCCCGCGAAGTACGCGACCACGACCGACTTCTTCAAGGAGTCGACCTTCGAGAACTACACGAACCTGCTGAACGACACCCCGTTCCTCACCTGGTTCGGCAACTCTCTGCTCGTCGCCGCCCTGACCACGCTCCTGGGCGTCTTCATCTCGTCGACCACCGGCTACGCCATCAGCCGCTTCCGCTTCCCCGGCAAGCGCGGGCTGATGTGGACGCTGCTGATCACCCAGATGTTCCCGGTCGCCGTCCTGATCGTGCCGATCTACAACATCATGGCGTCGATGGGCCTGCTCAACCAGCCCGCCGGCCTGGTCATCACCTACCTGACCATCGCCGTGCCGTTCTGCGCCTGGATGATGAAGGGCTTCTTCGACACCATCCCCCGCGAGATCGACGAGTCGGGACAGGTCGACGGACTCACCCCCTTCGGCACCTTCTGGCGGCTGATCCTGCCGCTCGCCAAGCCGGGCATCGCGGTGACCGCGTTCTACTCCTTCATCACCGCCTGGGGCGAGGTCGCCTACGCCTCCGCGTTCATGGTCGGGGACGAGAACCTCACCCTCGCCGGCGGTCTGCAGAAGTTCGTCAACCAGTACGGCGCCCAGTGGGGCCCGATGTCCGCGGCCTCCGTGCTCATCGCCATCCCCGCGGCGCTCGTGTTCCTCGTCGCCCAGCGGCACCTGGTGACCGGCATGTCCGCCGGCGCCGTCAAGGGCTGAGCGCCCCGGCCGCGCCCGCCCGCCCGTGTACGCACCCTCCTTATCTCTCAGGGAAGACATGACCCAGCACCTCACCGCCCCCGCCGCCGCCCCCACCACCGGCACGCACACGGGCTGGTGGCGCGACGCGGTGATCTACCAGGTCTACCCGCGCAGCTTCGCCGACGGAAACGGCGACGGCATGGGCGACCTGGAAGGAATCCGCAGCCGGCTGCCCTACCTGAAGGACCTCGGCGTCGACGCCGTCTGGCTCAGCCCGTTCTACGCCTCCCCACAGGCCGACGCGGGCTACGACGTCGCCGACTACCGGGCCATCGACCCCATGTTCGGCAGCCTCCTCGACGCCGACGCCGTCATCCGCGAGGCCCACGGGCTCGGCCTGCGGATCATCGTCGACCTCGTGCCCAACCACTCGTCCGACCAGCACGAGTGGTTCCAGCGCGCGCTGCGCGACGGCGCCGGTTCGCCGCTGCGCGAGCGCTACCACTTCCGGCCCGGCAAGGGCGTCGACGGCGAACTGCCGCCCAACGACTGGGAGTCCATCTTCGGTGGTCCCGCCTGGACGCGGACCCAGGACCCGGACGGCACCCCGGGCGAGTGGTACCTGCACCTCTTCGCGCCCGAGCAGCCCGACTTCAACTGGGAGCATCCGGCGGTCCGCGACGAGTTCCGCTCGATCCTGCGCTTCTGGCTGGACATGGGCGTCGACGGCTTCCGCGTCGACGTCGCCCACGGACTGGTCAAGGCCGAGGGCCTGCCCGACATCGGCGCGCACGACCAGCTGAAGCTGCTCGGCAACGACGTCATGCCCTTCTTCGACCAGGACGGCGTCCACGAGATCTACCGCTCGTGGCGTCAGGTCCTCTCCGAGTACGACGGCGAGCGGGTCCTGGTCGCCGAGGCGTGGACCCCCACCGTCGAGCGCACCGCCCACTACGTGCGCCCCGACGAGATGCACCAGGCCTTCAACTTCCAGTACCTGGGCACCCACTGGGACGCGGCCGAGCTGCGCCGGGTCATCGACGACTCGCTCGCCGCGATGCGGCCGGTCGGCGCGCCCACCACCTGGGTCCTGTCGAACCACGACGTCACCCGGCACGCCACCCGGTTCGCCAACCCGGCGGGCCTGGGCACCCAGCTGCGCGAGGCCGGCGACCGCGAGCTCGGCCTGCGCCGGGCGCGCGCCGCGACGCTGCTGATGCTCGCGCTGCCCGGCTCCGCCTACGTCTACCAGGGCGAGGAGCTCGGCCTGCCGGACGTCACCGACCTGCCCGACGAGGTCCGCCAGGACCCGTCGTTCTTCCGGGCCACCGGACAGGACGGCTTCCGCGACGGCTGCCGGGTGCCGCTGCCGTGGACGGTCGAGGGTTCCTCCTACGGCTTCGGCGACGGCGGCAGCTGGCTGCCGCAGCCCGCCACCTGGGGCGGGCTGAGCGTCGAGGCGCAGGCCGGTGACCCCGGCTCCACCCTGGAGCTGTACCGCAGCGCGCTGGCCGTGCGCCGCGAACAGCCCGGACTCGGTGCGGGCGAGGGCGTCGAGTGGCAGGAGGCACCCGAGGGTGTGCTCTCCTTCCGCCGCGACGGCTTCGTCTGCACCGCCAACACCACCGGCCGGGCCATCTCCGTCCCGCTGCCCGGCCGGTTCCTGCTTGCCAACGAGCCGGTGGGTCTCTCCGCCGCGGACGGCGTGGTCGAGCTGCCCGCGGACACCACCGTCTGGTGGGCGGTGTGACGATCCCCCTGCCGCGGGGCGCCGGGAACGGCGCCCCGCGGCTCGCGGACATCGCGGCCCAGTCCGGCGTCAGCGAGGCGACGGTCAGCCGGGTGCTCAACGGCAAGGCCGGGGTGGCCGGTGCGACCCGGCACCGGGTCCTCGCCGCGCTCGACGTACTCGGCTACGAGCGTCCGGTACGGCTGAAACGGCGCAGCGCCGGCCTGGTCGGCCTGGTCGTGCCCGAGCTGACCAACCCGATCTTCCCGGCCTTCGCGCAGGTCGTCGAACAGGTGCTGGCGGGTCACGGCTACACGCCCGTGCTCTGCACCCAGATGCCCGGCGGCGCCACCGAGGACGAGCTGGTCGACCAGCTGGTGGAGCGCGGTGTCTGCGGCATCGTGTTCCTCTCCGGGCTGCACGCGGACGCCGCGGCCGATCCGGGCCGCTACGTCCGGCTGGCCGCGCGGGGCGTCCCGTTCGTCCTCATCAACGGCTTCAACGAGCACATCGACGCCAACTTCGTCTCACCCGACGACCGGGCGGCGGCGCGGATGGCCGTGCGGCACCTGGTCGAACTCGGCCACGAGCGCATCGGTCTCGCCATCGGCCCCACCCGCTACGTGCCCTCCCGCCGCAAGGCGGAGGGCTTCGCGGCCGAACTGCACCTCCTGCTCGGGATCGAGAAGGAGGAGGCCGAACGCTACGTGCGTCCCACGCTGTTCGGCGTCGAGGGCGGCCACGCGGCCGCCGACATCCTGCTCGACCAGGGCTGCACCGGCATCGTCTGCGGCTCCGACCTGATGGCGCTCGGCGCGATCCGCGCGGTGCGCGCCCGGGGCCTCGACGTGCCCGCCGACGTGTCGGTGGTCGGCTTCGACGACTCCCCGCTCATCGCCTTCACCGATCCGCCGCTGACCACCGTGCGCCAGCCGGTGCAGGCGATGGCGACGGCGGCGGTCGGGGCGCTGCTGGAGGAGATCGAGGGAAACCCGGTGCAGCGCACCGAGTTCGTCTTCCAGCCGGAGCTGGTCGTGCGGGGGTCCACGGCGCAGCCGCCGGCCCGCCCGTCGCTGCAACTGCTTGCGTAACTCCTTGCGTTGTGGGGGTTCAAAGGGTTGACCGGGTGTCGGGGCACTCGTACGGTCACGGCTGAAAACAGTTGCTGCTATTTTCGGCAACTTCTTGCGACAGTGAAGTCGGCAGGAGGAATCATGGCCAGAAAGACCGTGGCCGCTGCACTCGCCTTCGTGGCGGGAGCCGCTGTGGCCGTCACGGCACCCGCCCCCGCGCAGGCCGCCCCGCCCGGTGAGAAGGACGTCACCGCGGTCATGTTCGAGTGGAAGTTCGCCTCCGTGGCGAAGGCCTGCACCGAGCAGCTGGGCCCCGCGGGATACGGCTACGTGCAGGTCTCGCCGCCCCAGGAGCGCATCCAGGGCAGCACGTGGTGGACCGCGTACCAGCCCGTCAGCTACAAGATCGCCGGCCCCCTCGGCGACCGCACCGCCTTCAAGAGCATGGTCGACACCTGTCACGCGGCGGGCGTGAAGGTCGTCGCCGACACCGTCGTCAACCACATGGCCAACGCGTCGGGCACGGGAACGGGCGGGACCTCGTTCTCCAAGTACGACTACCCCGGCCTGTACTCCGGCACCGACATGGACGACTGCCGGGCCACCATCTCCAACTACCAGGACCGGGCGAACGTCCAGAACTGCGAGCTCGTCGGCCTGCCGGACCTCGACACCGGCGAGGACTGGGTGCGCGGCCGGATAGCCGGTTACATGAACGACCTGCTCTCGCTCGGCGTGGACGGCTTCCGCATCGACGCGGCCAAGCACATGCCGGCGGCGGATCTCGCGAACATCAAGTCACGTCTGAGCAATCCCGGCGTGTACTGGAAGCAGGAGGCGATCTACGGCGCCGGCGAGGCCGTCTCGCCCAGCGAGTACCTCGGCAACGGCGACGTGCAGGAGTTCCGTTACGCCCGGGACCTCAAGCGGATCTTCGGCTCCGAGAAGCTCTCCCACCTGAGCAACTTCGGCGAGTCCTGGGGCTACATGGCCTCCGGCAAGTCCGGCGTGTTCGTCGACAACCACGACACCGAGCGCGGCGGCGACACCCTCAACTACAAGGCGGGCGCCACCTACACGCTCGCCTCGGTCTTCATGCTGGCCTGGCCCTACGGCTCCCCGGACGTCCACTCCGGCTACGAGTGGACGGACAAGGACGCCGGCGCACCGGGCGGCGGCCAGGTGAACGCCTGCTACAGCGACGGCTGGAAGTGCCAGCACGCCTGGCGCGAGATCTCCTCGATGGTCGGCTTCCGCAACGCGGCCCGGGGCACCTCCGTCACGAACTGGTGGGACAACGGCAACAACGCGATCGCGTTCGGCCGCGGCGACAAGGCGTACGTGGCGATCAACCACGAGACCTCGGCGCTGTCCCGCACCTTCCAGACCTCGCTGGCCGCCGGCACCTACTGCGACGTGCAGAGCGGCGGCACGGTCACCGTGAACGCGTCCGGCCAGTTCACCGCGACGCTGGCCGCCAACACCGCGGTCGCCCTGCACACGAACGCCCGGACCTGCTCAGGCGGCTCCACCCCGCCGCCGGCCGCCGCCGGAGCCTCGTTCAACGTGAACGCCACCACCGTGGTCGGCCAGGACATCTACGTCACCGGCAACCAGTCCGCCCTCGGCAACTGGTCCCCGGCCGCCGCCCCCAAGCTGGACCCGGCGAGCTACCCCGTCTGGAAGCTGACCGTCTCCCTGCCCGCGGGCACGTCCTTCGAGTACAAGTACGTCCGCAAGGACGCGGCGGGCAACGTGACCTGGGAATCGGGCGCGAACCGCACGGCCACGGTCCCGGCTTCCGGCCAGATCGTCCTGAACGACACCTTCCGCAACTGACCCCACCGTTCCGCCAGGGCCGCCCCGCCGGGGCGGCCCCCCTTCCCGTACCTCCTGGGAGAACCCCCGTGATACGCAAGAGAACGGCTGCCGTCGTGGCCGCCGCCCTGTGCGCCGCGCTGGTGCCGGCCCTCCCGGCCGCCGGTGCGCAGGCGCCACCCGCCCCGCCCTCCGACCGTGCCCTCGCGGCCCAGCCCGCCCGCCACGACCTCACCCGCGAGCAGTTCTACTTCGTGCTGCCCGACCGCTTCGCCAACGGGGACACCCGCAACGACCGCGGCGGGCTGACCGGCACCCGGCTCGACACCGGGTTCGACCCCACCGACAAGGGGTTCTACCAGGGCGGCGACCTCAAGGGCCTCACCCAGCGGCTCGACTACATCAAGGGCCTGGGCACCACCGCCATCTGGATGGCGCCGATCTTCAAGAACCAGCCCGTGCAGGGGACCGGCAAGGACGCCTCCGCCGGCTACCACGGCTACTGGATCACCGACTTCACCCAGGTCGACCCCCACTTCGGCACCAACGCCGACCTGGAGAGGCTGATCGACCAGGCCCACGCCAAGGGCATGAAGGTCTTCTTCGACGTCATCACCAACCACACGGCCGACGTCGTGGACTACCGGGAACAGTCCTACGGCTACCTCGCCAAGGGCGCCTTCCCCTATCTGACCAAGGACGGCGTGCCGTTCGACGACGCCGACTACGCCGACGGCACCCGTCGCTTCCCCGCCGTCGACCGCGACTCCTTCCCCCGCACTCCCGTCGTCGCCGAGGACAAGAAGAACCTCAAGGTCCCGGCCTGGCTCAACGACCCGACGATGTACCACAACCGGGGCGACTCCACCTTCGCCGGCGAGTCCTCCGCGCACGGCGACTTCGTCGGCCTGGACGACCTGTGGACCGAGCGCCCCGAGGTCGTCGAGGGCATGGAGAAGATCTACCAGCGCTGGGTGCGCGACTTCGACATCGACGGATTCCGCATCGACACCGTCAAGCACGTCAACACCGAGTTCTGGACCCAGTGGGCGACCGCGCTGGACGCCTACGCCCGGAAGCACGGGCGCGACGACTTCTTCATGTTCGGCGAGGTCTACTCCGCGGACCCGGCCGTCACCGCCCCGTACGTCACCGAGGGCCGGCTGGACGCCACGCTCGACTTCCCCTTCCAGGACGCCGCCCGCACCTTCGCCTCCCAGGGCGGCTCCGCGGACAAGCTGGCGAACCTCTTCGCCCAGGACTACCGCTACACCACCGACAAGGCCAACGCGTACGAGTCGGTCCCCTTCCTCGGCAACCACGACATGGGCCGCTTCGGCGCCTTCCTCAAGCAGGACAACCCGAAGGCCGACGACGCGGAACTCCTCCGGCGCTACCGGCTCGCCAACGAGCTGATGTTCCTCGGCCGCGGCAACCCGGTCGTCTACTACGGCGACGAGCAGGGCTTCACCGGCCCCGGCGGCGACAAGGACGCCCGCCAGACCCTCTTCGCCTCGAAGACCGCCGACTACCTCGACGACGACCAGCTCGGCACCGACCGGACCCACGCGAGCGACGCGTACGACACCTCCCACCCGCTCTACCGGCAGATCGCCGCGCTGTCCGCGCTGACCAAGAGGCACCCGGCGCTGCGTGACGGCGTCCAGCAGGAGCGCCTGGCCCAGGGCTCCGTCTACGCCTTCTCCCGCACCGACGCGCGCGCGAAGACCGAGTACGTCGTCGCCGTGAACAGCGCCACCGAGCCCAGGACCGTCGAGATCCCGACCGCCTCCGCAGGCATGGGATTCAGCACCGTCCACGGTGGTACCGCCCGCGTCACCAGCGGCGGCGACCGCAGGATCAGCGTCACCGTCCCCGCCCTCGGCTCCGTCGTCCTCAAGGCCGACAAGCCCCTCGGCACGACCGCGGCGCGGCCCTCCCTCACCCTCAAGGCCCCCGACGCCGGAGCCACCGGCACCGTGGAGATCTCCGCCGACGTCCAGGGCGGAGACCTCGCCCGCGTCGTCTTCGCCGCCCAGACCGGCAACGGCAGGTGGCAGGTCCTCGGCTCCGCCGACCACGCCCCGTACAAGGTCACCCAGAAGGTGACCGCCCCCGCCGGAACGGCCCTGCGCTACAAGGCGGTCGTCGTCGACGCCGCCGGCCGCACGGCCGCCGCCACCGCCGCCACCACCAGCGGCGCCCCGGCCGTCGAGCAGCCGCCGACCGCCACCCAGCGCGACTACGCGATCGTCCACTACAAGCGCCCCGACGGCGACTACGCCGACTGGGGCCTCTACACCTGGGGCGACATCGCCGACGGCGAGGGCACCAGCTGGCCCGCCGGCAAGCCGTTCACCGGCCGCGACGCCTACGGCGCCTTCGCCTACGTCAAGCTCAAGCCCGGCGCCTCCTCCGTCGGCTTCATCGCCGTGAACAAGGACGGTGTCAAGGACACCGACGCCGACCGCAGCATCGACCTGTCCAAGACCGGCGAGGTGTGGATCGAGCAGGGCAGGCCGGAGGTCCTCGGCGCGGCCCCCGAGGGCGCCTACCCGCCCCAGGACACGACGAAGGCGGTGCTGCACTACAAGCGCGCCGACGGCGACTACGCCGGCTGGGGCCTGCACACCTGGACCGGCGCAGCGAACCCCACCGACTGGACCAAGCCGCTGGAGCCGGTCCGCACCGACGCGTACGGAGCGGTCTACGAGGTTCCGCTGGCCGCCGGGGCGACCTCCCTCAGCTACATCCTGCACAAGGGCGACGAGAAGGACCTGCCGTCCGACCAGTCCCTCGACCTGAAGGCGAACGGCCACGAGGTGTGGATGCTCGGCGGCCAGGAGAAGTACCTCCTGCCGCAGCCCAAGGGGAGCGGCGCCGCCCTCGACCTCACCAAGTCCCAGGCCGTCTGGATCGACGAGACCACGCTCGCCTGGAACGGCAGCGACGCCGCCGCCTCCAGCGTGCTCCTCGCCTCCCGCGACGGATCGATCACCGTGAAGGACGGCGCCCTCACCGGTGACCGCACGGTGCTGCGCCTGAACCCGGTCACGCTCACCGACGCGCAGAAGGCCGCCTTCCCGCACCTGAAGTCCTCCGGTGCCTTCACCGTCGACCCGCGCGACCGCGACCGCGTCCGCGGGGCGCTCAAGGGCCAGCTCGTCGCCGCCCAGTACGCGGCGAACGGCGCCGTCCTCACGGCCACCGGCGTCCAGCTCGCCGGCGTGCTCGACGACCTCTACGCCGCGAAGGCCACCCGCGCCGCCCTCGGCCCGGTGTTCCGCTCGGGACGTCCCACCCTCTCCCTGTGGGCCCCCACCGCCCAGTCCGTCGCGCTCGAACTCGACGGAAAGACGGTGCCGATGCGCCGCGACGACGCCTCCGGCGTCTGGTCGGTCACCGGCACCCCCGCCTGGAACGGCAAGCCCTATCGCTACGTCGTGAAGGTCTGGGCGCCCAGCGTGCGCCAGATCGTCACCAACAAGGTCACCGACCCCTACTCCACCGCCCTGACCACCGACTCGGCCCGCAGCCTCGTCGTCGACCTCGCCGACCCCCGCCTCGCCCCCAAGGGCTGGCAGGGTCTGAAGAAGCCCGCCGCCGTCCCGCTGCGCGACGCCCAGATCCAGGAACTCCACATCCGCGACTTCTCGGTCGCGGACGCCACCGCCGTCCCCGCCCACAAGGGCACCTACCTCGCCTTCACCGACACCGGCAGCAAGGGCTCCCGGCACCTGAAGGCCCTCGCCGGCTCCGGCACCTCCTACGTCCACCTGCTGCCGGCCTTCGACATCGGCACCGTTCCCGAGAAGAAGTCGGAGCAGACCGAGCCGGCCTGCGACCTCAAGGTCCTCGCCCCCGACTCCGAGGAGCAGCAGGCCTGCGTCGCCGCCGCCGCGGCCAAGGACGCCTACAACTGGGGCTACGACCCGCTGCACTACACGGTCCCCGAGGGCTCGTACGCCACCGACCCCGAAGGCACCCGCCGCACGGTGGAGTTCCGGCAGATGGTCCAGTCCCTGAACGGCGCCGGACTGCGCACCGTCATGGACGTCGTCTACAACCACACCGTGGCCGCCGGACAGGCCGACAAGTCCGTCCTCGACCGGATCGTGCCCGGCTACTACCAGCGCCTGCTGGCCGACGGCTCGGTCGCCACCTCCACCTGCTGCGCCAACACGGCGCCCGAGAACGCCATGATGGGCAAGCTCGTCGTCGACTCGGTCGTCACCTGGGCCAAGGAGTACAAGGTCGACGGCTTCCGCTTCGACCTCATGGGCCACCACCCGAAGGAGAACATCCTCGCCGTCCGCAAGGCCCTCGACGGCCTCACCGTCGCCGAGGACGGCGTCGACGGAAAGGCGATCGTCCTCTACGGCGAGGGCTGGAACTTCGGCGAGATCGCCGACGACGCCCGATTCGTCCAGGCCACCCAGAAGAACATGGCCGGCACCGGCGTCGCCACCTTCTCCGACCGGGCCCGTGACGCCGTCCGCGGCGGCGGTCCCTTCGACGAGGACCCCGGGGTCCAGGGCTTCGCCTCCGGCCTGTTCACCGACCCCAACTCCTCCTCGGCCAACGGCACCCCGGCGGAGCAGAAGGCCCGCCTCCTGCACTACCAGGACCTGATCAAGGTCGGCCTCTCCGGCAACCTGGCGTCCTACAGCTTCACCGACACCGCCGGGCGCACGGTCAAGGGCTCCCAGGTCGACTACAACGGCTCGCCGGCCGGCTACGCCGCCGTCCCCGGCGACGCCCTCGCCTACGCCGACGCGCACGACAACGAGTCCCTGTACGACGCCCTCGCCTTCAAGCTCCCGGCGGCCACCCCGGCCGCCGACCGGGCCAGGATGCAGGTCCTCGCGATGGCCACGGCGACGCTCTCGCAGGGTCCCGCGCTCTCCCAGGCGGGCTCGGACCTGCTGCGCTCCAAGTCCCTCGACCGCAACTCGTTCGACAGCGGCGACTGGTTCAACGCGATCCACTGGGACTGCCGCGACGGCAACGGATTCGGCCGCGGGCTGCCCCCGGCCGCCGACAACAAGGCCAAGTGGGGCTACGGCAAGCCGCTGCTCACCACTCCGTCCCTGACGGTCGGCTGCGCGCAGATCGACGGCTCCTCCGCCGCGTACCGGGATCTGCAGAAGATCCGCTCGACCGAGCCGGTCTTCTCCCTGGCCACCGCGGAGCAGGTGCAGGACGCGCTGTCCTTCCCGCTCTCCGGCACCGGTGAGACCCCGGGCGTGATCACCATGCGCCTCGGCGACCTGGTCGTGGTCTTCAACGCCACCCCGGAGCGGCAGACCCAGCGGGTCGCCGCACTGGCCGGCAAGGACTACGCGCTCCACCCGGTCCAGGCCGCCGGCTCGGACGCCACCGTCAAGTCCGCCGGCTACGCGAAGGAGTCGGGCACCTTCACGGTCCCGGCCCGGACCGTGGCGGTCTTCACGGGCCGCTGAGCACATCCGTCCGCGCACCGGCCCGGCCCACGGGCCGGTGCGCGGACGCCTGACCGGCCGGCTCCCGCCGGCCGGTCAGGCCAGGACCTTCTCCAGCAGTGTGACCCGGTAGCGCCGCCCGTCCGGCGCCGTCTTCTCCAGGTCGTCGCCGACCGTCGTGTAGCCGGCGGCCTCGTAGTAGCCGCGCAACCGCGGATTGCGCGTCTCGCAGTCCAGCCGCGCCATCCGCCGCCCGCGGGTCGCGATCCGCTCCTCCGCGTGGGCGAGGAGCGTCCGCCCGGTGCCGGCCGGCGCGGCGGCACGGTCGGTCATCAGCCGGTGGACGTAGCCGGCCACCGGGGGCTGCTCGCCCCAGACCTGCTCGTCCTTCCACCACAGCTCGTACGCCCCGAGCGCCGTGCCCCCGTGCGAGGCGAGCCACACCTCGCCGACGGCCATCCGCGTGCGGAAGTGGCCGCGGTCCTTGTCGCCGGGCTTCCACTGCTCTATGCCCTGGCGGATCATCCACCGCGCCGTCGCGTCGAACATCTTCACCAGAAGGTCGAGATCGCCGTCGTCCGCCTGTCGGAATGTCACTTGTACCGTCATGGCGATCACCGTAAGGGTGTGGCCAGAGGTTCCTTCGACCGGGAGTGAGACGACCGATGCCCCAGATCACCGTGGACTACTCCGCACCGCTCGACCGGCGCGGCTTCGCGCTCGCCCTGCACCCGCTCGTCGTCGACACGGTCGACACCGTGATCGACGCCTGCAAGACCCGCTTCCGCGAGATCGAGGAGACGGTCTGCGGCGACGGTTCGACCGACGACGTCGTGGTCCACGTCGACATCGCGCTGCTCGCGGGCCGCTCGGAGGAGACCAAGGCGCGTCTCACCGAGGCCGTGCTCGCCCTGCTGCCGCTGCACCTCAAGCAGAAGGACGGCGTGCGGATCTCGGCCGAGGTACGTGACCTCGCCCCCTCCTACCGCAGCCGCTGAGACGGCACGCGGGGCCCCAGTTCCAGGAGCCGGCCGACCAGATCGCCGAACGGGCCGTCGGCCGGCTCGCCCGCGAGGATCCGGACCAGCACCTCGGCCATCTCCTCGTCGTACGCGGCGCTCACCGCGGCCAGTGCGGCGAAGTCGTGCACCAGCTGCACCTCCAGCTCCGCGCGCGGGATCCGGCGCCCGTCCAGCCAGAGCAGCGCCGTCGACTCGGCGAGCGACACCCAGGAGCGGACGACCAGTTCGAGCCGGGCCGAGGGCTTCCCGACCTCCAGGTGCGCCAGGATCTGCTCGTACGCGGCCTGCCGCACCTCGTCGATCATCGCGTTCGTGGTGGAGGAGCCGACGGCGGGACCGCCGCGCATCAGGGCGGAGAAGCCCGGACCGTGCTCGTCGACGAAGTCGAAGAACCGGCCCATCACCCGCAGCAGCCGCGCCCCCAGGGGGCCCTGCGGCGGTTCCACGAACCGGGCGGCCAGCTCGTCGGCCGCCCGCCGCAGCGCCGCCTCGTACAGGCTCTGCTTGCCCGGGAAGTAGTGGTAGACCAGAGGCCGGGAGATCCCGGCGGCCGCGGCGATCTCGTCGATGGAGACGTCGTCGGGGGAGCGGTGGCTGAACAACTCCAGCGCCACCCCGATGAGCTGCTGCCTGCGCTCCTCGACGCCCATCCTTCGGCGTACTCCGGTCGTCATGCGAACAGCCTAACGGGCGTCCGTTACGCTCCCACCACATGAGCGCTTCTGACCAGGACACAACAGCCCGGACGGCCACCGCGGACGAGAAGCCGGACACGGACCCGACTCCCGTCGCGGACGCGCCCGCGGCGGGGGAGAAGCGCCGGGCCGCCGAGCCGCGCGAGGCCGTCCGGGACGGGGTCCCGGCCGAGGCCGTGTCCGCCACGGAGGAGCCCGAGGGGAAGTCCGCCGGGACGCCCGGCGGAGAGCCGGGGAAGGGCGAACTCGCCGCGGCGGAGCCGGTCGAGGGCGCCGGCGCCGGCGAGGAGCACGCCGAGGACACCGCCCTGGACACCGACGACGACGCCGGGCACCGCGCCGGGGACGCCGACGGGACCGAGGTCGACGAGACCGAGGCCGACGAGGACGGGGCCTCGGGCGAGGACGAGCCGGCCGAGGGCATGACGCCGAAGCAGGCCCGTCGGCTGCGGGTCGCCGCCGCCTCCGTGCTGCTGGTCGCGATGGCCGCGGTGCTGGTCGTCCGGCTGGCCAGCCGCACGTCCGTCCTGGTCGTCGGGGTGTACGGACTGGCCATGATCCTCTGCGGCGTGGTCATCGAGCTGTCCCGCAACGGGCGGACCCGGCTGGGTACCTGGCTCCTGGTGGGCGGCCTCGCCGCCGCGCTCGCCTTCGACTGGCTGATCCTGCCCTGACCGCCGGCTCCGTCGCCGTCCGGGCCCCGGGGACCGGAGTCAGAGGTCGAGGACGAGCCGTCCGCCCGCGCAGCGCGACACGCAGATCAGCATCGAGTCGGCCCGCTCGGCGTCGGTGAGCAGCTCGTCGCGGTGATCGATCTCGCCCTCCACGACCCGCTGTTGGCAGGTGCCGCAGAATCCCTGTTCGCAGGAGTACGGGACCCCCGGCAGCGCGGACCGGACGGCGGCGAGCACCGACTGCTCCGGCGCCACCGTCACGGTGCGTCCGGAGCGGCGGAGTTCGACCTCGAAGGCGTCGCCACCCGTCGTCGCCGCGGGGGAGAAGCGCTCCAGACGGGGAGAACGGCCCTCGGGCAGGGCGGCGGTCACGGCGTCCATCAGCCCGTCGGGACCGCAGCAGTAGACGGCCGTCTCGGCAGGGACCCCGGCCAGGAAGCCGAGTTCGGGCAGGCCCGACTCGTCCTCGGCGACCACGGTCACGCGCCGGCCGGGCGCGCCCTGCTTCTCGACCTGGTCGAGGTACGGCATGGTGGCCCGGCTGCGCCCGCAGTACAGCAGGCGCCAGTCGGCTCCGGCGGCCTCCGCGGCCCGCAGCATCGGCAGGATCGGCGTGATCCCGATGCCTCCGGCGACGAACACGTAGGCGGGGGCGTCGACGAGCGGGAAACGGTTGCGGGGCCCTCGGATCTCGATCTCCGTGCCCTCGTGCAGCTGGTCGTGGACCTCGCGCGAGCCGCCCCGGCCGCCCGGCTCGATCAGCCGGGTGGCGACGGTGTAGGTGCCGGTGTCGGCCGGGTCGCCGCAGAGCGAGTACTGCCGCACCAGGCCGGACGGCAGCACCAGGTCGAGGTGGGCGCCCGGCTGCCACGCGGGGAGCCCGGTGCCTTCGAGGCGCAGCTGCACGACGCCCTCGGCGGGCACGGTGCGCTCGGTGACGAGGACCCGGCGGGTGACGGTGGCGAGCCGGCCGCGGCCCGACACCGGCTCGTCGAGCGAGGGCATCGGCCACAGCGGGGCGGCGCCGATCCGGCGCCGCATGGCGCGCCTGGCGAGGAGCGCCGCCCCCGCGACGAGGGCGACGGTACGCAGACGGGGCATGCTCAGCGACCTCCGTTGGCGCCGGGGGAGCGGGTCAGGTAGGCCACCGCCTGCGCCGTGTCGCCCTCCTGGGAGGGGTGGTACGCGCGGCTGAGGTAGCGCGGGACGGCGCGCAGCAGGTCGGGAGTGGCCGGCAGCACGCCCTGGCGGCCCCTGCGCACGAACTGGCCGACCGAGGCCCTGCCGTCGAGCAGGGTGGGGTCGTTCTCCATGAAGAAGCGGACACCGCGCTGCCAGAGGAAGACCAGGGCTCCGAAGGCGGCGGCCCAGGTGCGGGCGCGACGGCGGTAGCCGCCGTCCAGGTGCATGAACAGCTCGAAGGCGACCGAGCGGTGCTCGACCTCCTCCGCGCCGTGCCAGCGCAGCAGGTCCAGCATCGTCGGGTCGGCGCCGCGCCGGTCCAGCTCGTCGGCGTTGAGGACCCAGTTGCCGAGGAAGGCGGTGTAGTGCTCGATCGCGGCGATCAGGGCGACCCGCTCCATCAGCCACCAGCGCCGCGGCGCGCCGGGCGGCAGGGTCCGGTCGCCGAGCAGCTTCTCGAAGAACCAGTCCACCTGCGCCGTGTAGGGGGTGGGGTCGAGGCCGAGCCGCTTGAGATGGGGGAGGACGTCGTCGTGTGCCTGGGAGTGCACGGCCTCCTGGCCGACGAAGCCGATGACGTCCGCACGCAGCCGGTCGTCGGTGATGTACGGGAGCACCTGCTTGTAGACGTGCACGAACCAGCGTTCGCCGGCCGGGAGCAGCAGGTGCAGCACGTTGATGGTGTGGGTGGTGAACGGATCGCCGGGAACCCAGTGCAGCGGGGTCTTCTCCCAGTCGAAGGAGACCTTGCGGGCCTTGAGTTCGATGTGCTCGGACGCCACCGGTGCAGGCTGCGTATTAGACATGGCGTCAATGTACTGATGGGTAGGCAGTTGGCAACAGGGTGGTGCACGGGCTTTCTGCCGTGGCCAGGCGGCCGGCCGGCCAGGTGGTCACCTGGCCGGGACAGCCCTTAGCGCAGGGCTCCCACCCGCGCCCCGCCCCGCAGCGTGCCGTTCAGGTCCGCCCGCGCCCCCGCCTTCGCCTTCAGCGCCAGCAGATGGCCCTCCGTCCGGCCCGTGACCCCGCCCGAGGTCTCCAGGGACGCGAAGTCGCTCGTCCCGGCGGCCAGGACGTACCACTGCCCGCTCCGGGCCTGCCACAGCACACCGGCCAGCACCCGGGGGTCGCGCACGCCGCAGGCAGGGGAGTCCTCGGCCTGCGCCGCGAGCGCCGCCGGGACCGGCGGACGGGCCGCCGCCCCCGGGCCGCCCGCGCCGGCCGGGGCGGGATCGGGCGCCTGGAACTGGGCGAGGGTCCTGCTGCCGTTGCCCCGCCAGGTCTCCGCGCGCGTGCACACCCAGGCGGCCCGCCCGCCGTTCTCCGGCAGCGGCTGCGCGGCGAACCGCCAGGAGTTCACCGAGCGCACCCCGCGCGAGCGCACCGCCGACAGCTGGCACGCGGTCCGCGCCCAGGCGGCACGCGCCTCCCCGCCCGTCGCGTCCACCGGCGCCGCCGGAGGCCCCGACAGCAGGCGGGCCGGGGTCAGCTCGCCCAGATCGGTCAGCAGCCGCAGCCCCGTCTCGTCCCGTACCTGGAGCGTGTTCCACGAGGTGCACGTCCGGGCCTGTGCCGGGCTCAGCACCGGATCGGTCACCCCGTCCGCGCTCCGGCGCAGCGCCCACGGCTCCTTCGCCGGCGCCAGCAGGTCCCGCACCGCCGTCTCCCGCACCCACGGAGCCGTCAGGTAGCGGACGTTGCCCGAGCTGCGCGAGACGACCAGGGCCGCCGACCCGACCGCGTCCGCCCCGTCGGTCCGGGCGAAGTCCAGCGCGGCGCCGCTCGTGCTCCCGACCGGCTCGGCGTACCGCACCGCGCGCAGCCCGTCGTGGAAGAGCACCACGCGCGCCCCGTCGACCTCGCCCGCGTACAGCAGCTGCGGGGAGCCCATCGGCGGTCCCACCGGTGTCCCGGGCGTCGCCGAGGACTGCACCGAACCGCCGGGCCGCGCCCAGACGGCGAGCGCGCGGCGCAGCAGCGCCCGGTCGCCGGTCAGACCGCCCCGCTCCGGCCACACCGAGAAGTCCGTCCGCGTCGAGCTCTGCCACACGGCCGGGGCGATCCGGCGTACCCGCCCCGGATCGAGCGCCGCCTCCGCCGCCGGATTGCGGGCGTACGAAGGAGCCGCAGCACCGTTTCTGCCCCAGCCGTCCCCGGGCAGCCCGAGCAGGGTCCCGCACACCACGACGGCCGCCGCGGCGGCGAGCGCGGCCTTGCCGTGCTGACGGCGCCGCATCAGATCGGTGGGCCGGGCCTGCAGCGAACACGGGTCGAACTCGGCCGAGTCCAGCAGCGCCGCCGCGCCGCCGCCACCCGTGAGGGCGGCCTCGTCCGCGGCCGCGAGGGCCGCGCGGGCCGTCTCCTCGTCGACCCCGGCCACCCGGAGCACCCGCAGCACCTCGGGGTCGCCCTGGCGCTCCAGACCCCGCAGCACGTACGCGGCCCGCGCGGGACCCGACAGGGCGGAGAGCCGCTGGTCCAGGGCGAGTTCGTCGGCGCCGCCGGCGCGCGGGAACAGTCGCAGACCCCAGACCTGGGGCAGCAGAGGCGGGAACTGGGCCCGGCGCGGCAGGGCACGGCGCCGCAGCGGCAGTCCGGCGACCAGCGCCTGCCGGAGCACCTCGCCCCGCACGTAGGCGTATCCGGGATCGACCGCGTCCTCGGGCGTGCGCGGGGCGGCGGGCTCGCGCAGCGAGGTACGGCGCCGTGGCAGCGACCGCTGGACCAGCGCGTGGGCGGTCAGGACCCGCCGGTTGCGCCCCAGGGAGGGCGGCAGCACGAGATACGCGATCCGCACCAGCCGCGGATAGTGCTCGACGAGCGCGGCCTCGGCCTGCTCGACGTCGACGGGACCGAGGGGGGAGGGTCCGGGTTCCTGAGTGCTCACGTTCAGCAGAACGAGCGAATCATCCGATGGTCACCCCGGCCGGTCCGGGTGGTCGGCGCACCCGGGGGCGGGGCCGGCGGACGGCGGACCGGACCGTCGCCCCGCCGTCTCCCGGCCGCTTGAGCCTCGTGGACCGTCAGGCCTCGTGGACCGTCAGCCGCTCGCGGATCACCTTCGTCACCTCGTCCGGGACTCCCAGGCCCTCCCGTACGTACGCCTCCATCGAGCCGTGCCTGCGCGCCACCTCGTCGAGCGCCGCCTCCAGGTACTCCGGCACGACCCCGATCAGCGCCAGGGCCAGCTCCGGGTCGCCGCCCTGTGCCGTGAAGCCCTCGATCATCGGCGCGAACGCCAGCCGGACGGCCGGATTGACCGACAGGTACTCCGTCATCACGGTCTCCGCGTCCGCGCCGAGCAGGGACAGCACGATCGTCGCCGCCCAGCCGGTGCGGTCCTTGCCCGCCGTGCAGTGGAAGAGCAGCGGTCCGCCGTAGGGGTCGCCCAGCTCGGTGAGGAACGCCCGGTACGAGGCGCGGGCCGAGTCGGTGGTCACGAAGGCCCGGTACGTCTTCGCGAAGGCCGCCTGCGCCCTGCCCCCGCCGAGAACCTCCTCGGCCAGCGCCGGGTCGGAGAGCAGGGTCTTCAGCCGGGCTGCCGGCGGCAGCCCGCTGGCCGCCAGATGGTCGGCGAGCACGTCCGCCACGAGCAGCCGCCCGCCGGCCGGGATCCGGTCGGGCCGATCGGCGCGCTCGGCCGCGGTCCGGAAGTCGACCACGGTGCGGATGCCCAGCGCGCCCACCACGGTGTCGGCCGGATCCAGGCGGTCGAGGTGGCCCGAACGGAAGATCCGGCCGGAGCGGACGCTGCGGCCCTGTCCGAGCGGGAGGGTGCCGAGGTCGCGGAGGTTGGCGACCGTGGCGGCGGGAATGGCGGGCATGGCGTCGACTCCTCCGGATCGGTCCTTTTCGTACCAAACCGTAATCGATCGGATTCCATCAGTCCTGCACGTTCGGTCCCGGAACGCCTGATCGAAGGGGCAGGATGGGCGGATGCTGATGCGTACACGGCGAATCACGACGGCGGCGGTACTGGCCGCGACGGTGCTGGTGAGCGGGTGCGGCCGGGACGAGGCTCCCCAGGAGGCGACCGGCACGCTGGAGCAGATCGCCGCCAAGGCGGACTGCGCTCCGGACATCCAGACGGACGCGGCCGAACTCCGCCAGGCGCAGTGCGCGACGGACGACGGGAAGTGGATCCTGCTCACCTTCGCGACCGACCGCG
Organism: Streptomyces sp. JL2001; assembly: GCF_050917515.1. Taxonomy (NCBI): domain Bacteria; kingdom Bacillati; phylum Actinomycetota; class Actinomycetes; order Kitasatosporales; family Streptomycetaceae; genus Streptomyces; species Streptomyces sp. JL2001. The sequence goes on from NZ_CP169421.1 coordinate 5,594,837, forward strand.
GCCAGCGCGAGTGGATCAACCAGGCCAAGGACTACGGCGGTTCGTACCTCGTCGGCCGCAAGTGGGTCGCGGCCGGGGACGCCGGGGCGGTGACGGCCCTGCGCGGCCGGCTCGGCGGGACGGTCGAGACCGCCGCGCCGCACGAGCCCCACGCGGGCCAGTCGTCGCACTCCTCGCACACCGGACACCACTGACCCGCTCACCGGCGCCGGGGAGGGCTCGCCCGCCCCGGCGCTTCGGGACGAGCCGGTACGAGGAGGGAGGCCCGTACCGGGGTCCTGGGTCCTTACCGGGGTCCTGGGTGCGTGCCGGAGCCGGCCGGGCACGGGCCGGGCCCGGCCCCCTGTGCCAGGGACCGGGCCCGGAGCCGGACCGTCTCCCGGACCCGGCGGTTCCGGGCCGGTCCGGGAGAACGGCGTCAGGTGCAGCGACGCCCCTCGTTGATGCAGCCCACCAGCCGCTTCATCAGACGCTGGTCGAAGACGTTGATGAAGTCGCCGTGGTCCGTGACCGGCTTGTGCAGCTGCTCGGGGAAGGAGTCGACGGCGAATCCCGGACCCGGCGGAACGTTGTAGACGATCCGCTGCACGAGCTGCGGAATCGCCCGGAAGCCGTTCTTGCAGCGGCCGCTGTTCGGATCGGCGAAGGCCACGTGGGTGCGGTGGTTGGCGCTGTCGGTGTTCTTCCCGTCCCAGCAGCTCTGGAAGCGGAACGTCCGCACGACCTTGCTGCCCTGGGGGCAGATCGGGTACTTGTCCTTCAGCTGGCGGTTCTCGAACCCGGTGCACGACCAGGAGGCGTTGGCGTTGGCGTTGCCGTTGACGAACGCCTTGGCGTCACCGGTGATGATCCGCAGGAAGCGCGGCATCGCCGTGACCTTGGAGACCGGGTTGCCGACGAAGTTCAGGGTCACCTGCGACGGTGTCTGGATCTCGCCGACGTTCTTGTCCTTGCCACCGCCGTCGGCCTGGGCGTCGTTCTCCGCCTGGCCGTTCTGGAGCCGGAGGACGGGCCAGTAGTAGGTCGAACGGTCGCCCTGGTTGCGGCAGGTGGTCCGGCCCGCCGCGAGGTCGTCGTCGCTGGCGAAGGCGTCGTTGGCCTGGTTGCCCACGTAGTCGTGCATGTGGTGGGCGCCGTTGCTCACGCCCGGCGCGACGATGACGTTGTCCGGGTTGAACTTCCCGTTGGCGTTCGTGCCGCAGTTGGTGCTGAACGTGCCGCGGGAGGCGCCGGAACGCTGCCGCGGGGTCTTCACGTTGGGCTGCACCGAACGGATGTCGACGAAGTCGGAGGCCTCGGGGCCGTTGCCGGCCTGCCCCTGCTCCTCCTTCTCGTCCCCGCCGTCACCTTCGTCCCCGCCGTCGCCTTCGTTGCCGGCGTCACCCTCGTTCCCGGCATTGCCGGCGTTCGCGCCGTCCCCGGCGCCGCCCGCGCTGCCTCCGTTCTGCCCGTCGCCCTTCTGCTCGTCGTCCTCGCGCAGCTTGCACGGCGCGAGGGCCTCCAGGTTCTTGGGCGCCTCGCCCTCCTGGTCGAGCAGCTGGACCATCCGCTGGATGATGTTCAGCCGCTCGTTCTTCAGCGGCGTCAGGATCTGCTGCTCCGCCAAGGCCGGATCGCTCTCCATGCGCTGCTTGCTGTCGGCGAACCGCTGGTACGCGATGGTGATCTGGCTGTCCAGGATGGCCAGTTGCTGGTCCATCACGCCCCGCACGGAGTCGGGCACCTCGGGCAGGCTGTTGGCCACCTCGGGGCAGGCGATGGTGGAGAGCGCGGTCGTCCCGCGGGCCGGCTGCTGCTTACCGCCCCAGCCTTCGCCGGCCGAGGCATAGACATTGGCGGCCACGATGCCGCCCCCGCCCAGAAGCAGGGCGACGGAGGCGGCGACCGCTCTTTTCACGCGAGTCGAACGTTTACGTGTGCGTCCCATGCGGCTCTATACGGACGCCACCCGCATCGTGTTCACTCCGGAATCAGGGATTTCTCCACGCCCCTTACGTCGCAGTGTCGGTGACGGATCGTCAGGTGGCGAGCAGGGCCGCCTCCTTCTCCGCGGACAGTCCGACCACCGGCCGGTCGGGGCGCTGCGGCGCCACCCCGCCGATCGACTCCAGCCAGGTCCAGGTGTCCGCGACCGTCTCCGCCGCCGGCCTGCACCGCAGTCCCGCCGCCACCGCCTTGGCGACGTCGGCCGTGTGCATCGCGTCGTACATCTCGCCCGGCGGGATCCAGACCGGCAGGTCCGACCACGGCTCGACACCCGCGGCGAGGATCTCCTCCGGATCGGTCCACCGCAGCTCGGCCTTCCCGCCCGTGACCCGCACGCAGGCGTCCAGCAGCTCGCCCATCGTGGTGTGACCGGCCGGGGAGACGAGGTTGTACGGGCCGGCGAGCCCGGCCTCGGCGGCGTCCAGCATCCACTCGGCGAGGTCGCGGACGTCGATGTACTGCAACGGCAGGGTGCGCGGCCCCGGCGCGAGGACCGGGCCGCCCTTGGCGATCCGGTCCAGCCACCAGGGCAGCCGGCCGATGTTCTCGTACGGGCCGACGATCAGACCCGCGCGGACCATCAGGGAGCGGTCGGGGCCGAAAGCCTCGCGGACGGCCAGTTCCCCGCCCCGCTTGGCCGGCGCGTACGGCACCGCGCCGGCGTCCGGCGAACCGTCGACCAGCGGGCCGTCCTCGCCGAGGCCGGCCGCCGGCGGCCAGGTGTACACGGAGCGGCTCGACACGTAGACGAACCGGCCGACCCGGTCCGCGAGCAGCCGGGCCGCGTCCCGCACCGCCGAGGGCGCGCCCGACCAGGTGTCGACGACGACGTCCCAGGTCCCCTCGGCCAGGGCCGCGAGGCCGTCCGGTGCCGTCCGGTCACCGAGCAGCGACCGCACCCCGTCCGGCGCCCGGTGCCGGCCCCGGTGAAAGACCGTCACCTCCCAGCCGCGCGCGAGCGCCGCCTCGACCGTCGCGCGGCCCACGAATTCCGTTCCACCCAACATCAGGAGTCTCATGGCATCGACTCTGCAGCGCCCGCGACCAGGCACGGAAGCCGTTCCGCTGGCAGGGGAATCCGAGGGGTCTCCCGCGCCGCGGGCGGGGATGTCACCATGTCCGGACGATGACCGATGCCCAGTCGCCGATCCGCGTCCTGCGTGCCGCCCTGTTCGCGGCCGTATGCGTGTCTCTGGCAGCTGTGGGGCATTTGTTCATGTCTGCGCACGAGCTCGCGCCGTCCGCGCTCTCCCTGGCCTTCGCCGTCACCGGCGGACTGGCCTGGCTCGGGGGCGGCCGCCGGCGCGGCACCGTGGCGATCGGCGGCGGACTGCTGGCCGTCCAGGCCGCACTGCACCTGATCTTCTCGTCGGTCCGCTCCCACGACGGGACCCACCACGCCGGCCCGGCCGACGGGACCGCGGGCGACCACGCCCTGACGGACACGGCGGCCGCGGACGCGGCCTCGTCCGCCGCGCACCTGGCCGGCTCGGTGATGGCCCACCCCATGGCCATGGACATGGAGCAGCCGCTGACCGCGACCGCGGGACACACCCCGCTCGGCATGCTGGCCGCCCACCTCCTCGCCGCCCTCGTCTGCGGTCTCTGGCTGGCCCGCGGCGAGGCCGCGCTCTTCGCACTCGCCCGCACCGTCGGCACCCTCGCCTTCACCCCGCTGCGGCTCCTCCTCGCCGTCGTCCGCGTCCGGGTCCCCGAACTCCCGCAGCCCGTCCCCCCGCGCCGCCCGCACACCCGCCGGCTGCGCGGCGTCGTCCTCGCCCAGGCCCTCTCCCGGCGCGGCCCGCCCCGGCTGTCCGCACCCCGCGCCACCGCCCTCGGAGCACACGTCTGACCCGGGGGCCGATTCCCCCTGTCGACACCGACTCCTAGGACAGTCATGACCATTGACGGTTCCGCGCGCCCGGAAACGGCCGAGGCCGCCGACGCGCCCACCGAGCCCACCCCGTCCGCGAGATCCCCCCGGGGCTGGAGCGCCCTGCGCCCCCTCGTCCTGCGGATGCACTTCTACGCGGGCGTCCTCATCGCCCCCTTCCTGCTGGTCGCCGCGGCCAGCGGACTCCTCTACGCGCTCTCCTTCCAGGCGGAGAAGGTCCTCTACGCCCACGAGCTGGAGGTCCCCGTCGGCGACGAGGTCCTGCCCCTCTCCCGGCAGGTGCACGCCGCCACCGAGGCCAACCCGAACGGCACCGTCACCGCCGTCTGGCCCTCGGCGGAGGAGGGCGCCACCACGCGCGTGCTGATGGCCGGCCCCGACGTCGAGGAAGGCAAGTCGCTCGCCGTCTTCGTCGACCCCTACACCGGGGACATACGGGGGCAGCTCCCCAGCTACGGCAGCTCGGGCGCCCTCCCGCTGCGCGCCTGGCTCGACGAACTCCACCGGGACCTCCACCTCGGCGACCTCGGCCGCAACTACAGCGAGCTGGCCGCCAGCTGGCTGTGGGTGGTCGCACTCGGCGGTCTGCTGCTGTGGATCGGCCGCCGCAGGAGCAGCCGGCGCGCCCTCTTCGTCCCGGAGCGGGGCCCCAGGTCCCGCCGCCGCACCCTGTCCTGGCACGGCTCGGTCGGTCTGTGGGCCGTCGCCGGCCTCGTCGTCCTCTCCGCCACCGGCCTGACCTGGTCGCGTTACGCGGGTGAGAACATCGGCGCGGTCCAGGACCAGCTCGGCGGCGCCACCCCCGCCGTCTCCGCCACCCTCGGCGGCGGCGCCGGAGACGGCGGACACGAGGGCCACGGAGACGGCCATCAGGCCCCCGCCACCGCGCAGGGCCCCGACGTCGGCATCGACCGCGTCGTCGAGGCGGCCCGGGCGGCCGGCATCGAGGGGAGGACCTCGGTGATCCTGCCCTCCGAAGGCAAGGGTTACGTCGTCAAGGAGACCGACGCCCAGTTCCCCGTCCACCTGGACTCGGTGGCGGTCGACCCGGCCGACGGGGCGATCATGGACGAGCTGCGCTTCGCCGACCACCCGGTCCTGGCGAAGCTGACCCGCTTCGGCATCGACGCCCACATGGGCACGTTCCTCGGCCTGTTCAACCAGCTGCTCCTCGCCGCCCTCGCGCTCGCCCTGATCCTGCTGATCCTCTGGGGCTACCGCATGTGGTGGCTGCGCCGCCCGGGGCGGCCGGTGGCCCGCGGGGCGTGGCGGAAGGTCCCGCCGACGATGCTGCTGCCGCTGGCCGCCGTCACGGCCGCCGTGGGCTGGTTCGTGCCGATGCTCGGCCTCAGCCTGCTGGCCTTCCTGGCCGTCGACATCGTGACCGGCCTGGCCGCCAGGGCGGGGTCCCGACGCCGGGACCCCGCCGAGAGCGCCTGACCGCCGGTCAGGGGGTGTACTTGTAGCCGACCCGCCGCACGGTCTGGATCGTGTGGCGGTGCTCGGCTCCCAGCTTGCGGCGCAGCCGGGCCACGTGGACGTCGACGGTCCGGCCGTCGCCGACGTGGCCGTACCCCCACACCGTGGTCACCAACTGGTCGCGGGTGTGCACCCGGTGGGGGTGTGCCACGAGATGGGCGAGCAGCTCGAACTCCAGATACGTCAGGTCCAGCGTCCGCCCGTCCACGACGGCGATCCGCTGCACGCCGTCGATGGCCACCGGCCCCTGCTCCTCCGTCGCCACGGGCGGCGCCGGAACGGGGGCCACGGGCAGCCGGGGCTCCTGGTCCGCCGGCACGAGGACGAGGTAGCCGACCATCGGCGGGCGGCCGGGCAGCGTGGGCAGCGCGTGCTGCGGCGCGGGCAGCAGGGTGGCGCCGGGCGGCAGGAAGTCCGCGACCTGCGCGAGGTCCACGACCTCGTTCGGATCGACGGCGCGCAGTCGGTGACGTCCGGGTCGGACGGCGGTGAGGGAGGCGGTCTGGGTGTGGGCCATGGCAGGTCAGCTCTTTCGCGCGGGGGAACGGACGGAGAGGCGTACGTCGTGCGCGTCGGCCGAAGGCCGGAGGGATCGGACCGGACCGATCGGGGCTTTAGAGGGCCGACGCGTTCATCGCGCGGCAACACACCCGGTCGAAGTCGTGGTGCTGACGGGAAGGCCAGAACGGCTCGAGGTCGTGACGACCCGTCGCGGTGTCGTTCTGCATGATGGCCATATCCCTACTCTACTACTCGGGAATGCGGACGGACCCCGGTTTGCGGCTCGGATCGTGGCGGTTCCGGGGGTGACGATCGTCTCCCGGCCGGCGTGACCGGCCGTCGCGGACCCGCGTCCGTGGCCTCCTCGTTCCCGCCGGCCGCACCCGCACCGACGCCGCAGGGGGCGCCCACCATGTGGTGGGCGCCCCCTGCGGGCGGAGCGTCGCGGATCAGACCTGGCCGGCCTTCGCCAGGGCCTCGCAGCAGGTGTCCACCAGGAGGCGGGTCACCACGTACGGGTCGACGTTCGCGTTCGGGCGACGGTCCTCGATGTAGCCCTTCTGGTCCTGCTCGACCTGCCACGGGATGCGGACCGAGGCGCCGCGGTCGGAGACACCGTAGGAGTACTGGTCCCACGGGGCGGTCTCGTGCAGACCCGTCAGGCGGTCGTCGATGCCGGCGCCGTAGTTCTTGACGTGGTCGAGCGGCTTCGAGCCCTCGCCCAGCGACTCGGCCGCGGTGATGATCGCGTCGTAGCCCTCGCGCATCGCCTTCGTCGAGAAGTTGGTGTGCGCGCCCGCGCCGTTCCAGTCGCCCTTCACCGGCTTCGGGTCCAGCGTCGCCGAGACCTTGAAGTCCTCGGCCGTGCGGTAGAGCAGCCAGCGCGCGACCCACAGCTGGTCCGCGACCTCGAGCGGCGCCAGCGGGCCGACCTGGAACTCCCACTGGCCCGGCATGACCTCGGCGTTGATGCCCGAGATGCCCAGGCCCGCCGTCAGGCAGTTCTCCAGGTGCGCCTCGACGATGTCACGGCCGAAGATCTCGTCCGCGCCGACACCGCAGTAGTAGCCGCCCTGCGGGGCCGGGAAGCCGCCGACCGGGAAGCCGAGCGGGCGCTCGCCGTCGAAGAAGGTGTACTCCTGCTCGATGCCGAAGATCGGCTCCTGCGCGGCGTACTTGGCGTAGACCTCGGCCAGCGCGGCGCGGGTGTTCGACTCGTGCGGCGTCATGTCCGTGTTCAGGACCTCGCACATCACCAGGATGTCGTCGCCGCCGCGGATCGGGTCCGGGCAGACGTAGACCGGCTTGAGGACCCGGTCCGAGGCGTGGCCCTTGGCCTGGTTCGTGCTGGATCCGTCGAAGCCCCAGATCGGCAGCTCGGCGAGCGTCGCGCCCGAGCCCGGCAGGATCTTCGTCTTGGAACGGAGCTTCGCGGTCGGCTCGGTGCCGTCGATCCAGATGTACTCAGCCTTGAAGGTCACGGGCCTCATCCTTTGGGCGTGCTGCTGCGGGTGCCCGCGGCGGCTCGCTACGCTGCGAGAGCTGCGGTGTGTCTGCGCGCAGCTTCGCAACACGGGATTTCCCGGCCGTTGCCCGTTTGTGAACCCCGTGTTACTCAGCTTTCCTGCTTTTCCCGCAGGCGCTGTGCGATCACCTGTGCGTTCAGCAGGGGACCGAGGCCGGCCGCCCCGATGCGGCGGACGAGCTCCGCGTACGACGTGCCGAGCGCCTCCGCCGTGCGGCCGAGGTGCCAGTCGTCGTGCGCGAGGCGGCGCAGCAGATGGCCCTTGCGGATCTGGTTCTCGGAGAGCCGGAAGGTCTTCAGATAGACCGTCCGCCCCTTGTGGTCGCTGATGAGCTCGCCGATGTGCTGCTCCTGGCCCCCGCGCAGGAACGGGGGGAGGAAGCGGTACAGATCGTACGAACCCATCCGGTGGACGCGCTCGAAGGCGTACGGCGTCTCCAGCAGGTCGCGTGCCATCAGCGACGTGTGCGCCCGTGCCCAGGCCCGCTCCTGCTCCCGGGCCGCCGCCCGCAGGTCCGCCAGCGTCCGGAGCCCGCCGGAGTCCGCGACGCGCGCCGCGAACCCCGGCACCGGGGCGCCGTAGAAGGCGTACTGGTGGACCAGCTCGCCGTACAGGTCCTCGATCAGGGTGGAGTGCAGCCGGCGGTAGTCCGCGGGGTGCGGGACGACGAAGGCCGCGGCCAGGGAGTCCGCCACGTACAGCATCAGACCGCACTGGCCGGGGTGGATCTCGAAGACCCGCAGCGCCTCGGCGAGTCCGGGCACCCACCGGCCGGCGTAGGCCGCCTCGGCGCGCGGCGACAGCCCCTGGCCGACCGCCTGCCGGGACCACTCGTCCCAGACCGTGGACGGGCCGCCGAAGTGCAGCGCGAGATAGCCCTCCAGCGCGAGGTGCAGCGGGAGGAAGCGCAGCCGGGGTTCGGCCCGGCCGTCCCTGGCGCGGCGCCGCTTCGCCATCCGGTGGTGCCGGCGCACCGGGACGGTCTCGGGATCGCCGCCGAGCCGGGTGCCGTACGCCGCGGCCTCACGGCCGTCCCCCGACCAGTCCGCGACGAACCCGTGCGGGATGTACGAGGTGTACGCCGTGCCGTCGCCGACGTCCACGCTTCCGTGCCCCCCGTAGACCTCGCGGTGCAGCCGCAGTCCCGCCACCGGCTCGTCGCGGACGAGGGGCACCAGCCGGACGCCGCCCCACACCTGCGCGGCGCGCACCTCCAGACCCGTCAGATCGATCCTGCTCATCGTGCGTCCCCCAGGAAGAGCGCGACCCGCCGGTCCAGATGGGCCCGGAGCTCGGCCATGCCCGTGCGGCCCTCGGCGAACCCGGCGATCTCCACCAGGGCCACGAGGTCCTCCGCGTCCCTGATCCCGGCCGTCGGGACACTCGGCGCGAGCCGGCGCACGTCGAACCCGTCCGCGTCGTATACGGGGTTCACGTGCACGACACTGGTCCGTCGCAGGGGATCGATCCGGGTCCGCCACACGCGCAGCACCTCGCCCGCCAGCCCGGGAGGGGCGTTGTCCCAGCCGTCGGAGACGACGACCAGGCGCTCGGGCGCGTCCTCCAGGGCGTCGAGGATCCGCATCCCGAGCGGGGTCGGCCCCCAGGGGCGGACGAGGAGGGCGTCGGTGGCGCCCGAGGTCCAGTGCGCCGTGTACGCCCCGGGTGCGGCCAGCGCCCCGAGCAGGTGGTGGCAGGCCAGTGCGACGGCCAGCGGGCGCCGTCGCTTCACGCCGGAGCCGGACGCGGAGTGGCTGTCGTCGAGGACCGCCGCGACCCGCCCCCAGGTGCCGGCGAGCGGCCCCGCCACCCGGCGGGCCGCCGCGCGCAGCGCTCCGGTCAGTTCGCCGCGCCGTGTCACCCGCTCCTCGGTGGACAGGGACAGGACGTACGACGCCAGCCGGGTGAGCGGCATGGCGGTGAGGTCGGCGGCGGGCCCGGTGCGCTGGGTGCGGAGCCGTTCGAGGCGGGTCATGCGGGGCGCGATCCGCTCCAGGAAGACCGCGCGGGGGATGCCGTGCCGGGCGGCGAACCCCTCGGCGACGGTGAAGGGCAGTGCGTACAGCGCTCCCTGCTCGTGGTGCGCGCGGCGGTGCGCGTCGAGGAGGGGGTGCTCGTAGCGGACCCGGCGGCGGGGCGCGAAGAGGAAGTCGCCCACCTCGGGGTCGGGGAGCCGTCGGTGGACGTGCCGGGCGGCGGCCTTGAGTCCGGCGCGGTACTTCACGGCGTCGAGCCCGAGTCCGTCGGGCCCGCCGCGCACGGCGCGGGACGCCAGCCAGTCGCGGACGATCGCGCGGGTGCGGCGGTTGTTGACCTTGGCGGCGCGCAGGGCCCGGAAGACCCCGTACACCCGCTGCGGCGGCAGCAGCGCGAGGCGGGCGGCGATGAGGCGGCCCTCGGCGCGCTTTGCGTCGGGGCCGCCGGCCTCGTCGGCGGTCCGCAGCAGCTGTTCGACGATGATCGCGGCGTTGTGGTCGTTGATGTCGAGCGCGAGCGCGGCGGCGTACACGGGACGGTGGTTGACGCGCACGTAGGCGTGCAGGAAGTCCAGGGACAGCCGCTGCTCGTCGGCCGAGGACCGGAACTCGCGCTGCCCCGTCGCGGTGACGGCCGCGTTGACGAAGAGGAGTACGTCCTCGGCGGCGATGAGGTCGGAGAGCGTCTCCGTCATGGGTTCCCCCGGGGCGCAGGCGAAAAGGGTGCCGGCCGGGGAATGGGGGCGCGAACAGCGAATACGTTGCTTCAGAGGCAGGTCCCGGAAGTCGCACCGGAGTCCCGCGGCCGGCGGGGGAAACCTAGCCCGAAAGTCCCTCGCGGTGCCACCGGATTGACGGCGGTCGCCGGCCGGCGGCGCACCGGAACGGCGGTCGCGGCGCGCCGCGGACGGGACGTCGGACCGTCCGCCGTGGGACGGGTCTGCCCGCGACCGTGCGGGACGGGGTGTCGTGGGGGACGGCAGACTGGGGGCATGACGAAGCATTCCGGGACCACGCCCCGCATCGGACTCCTCGGCACCGGCCCCTGGGCCGAGCGCACCCACGCGCCGGTCCTGGCCGCGCACCCGGGCGTCGAGTTCAGCGGTGTCTGGGGCAGACGGCCCGAGGCCGCGGCCGCGCTCGCCGCGACCTGCGGGACACGGGCGTACGAGGACGTCGACGCGCTCCTCGCGGCCAGCGACGCCGTGGCCCTCGCGCTGCCCCCGGACATCCAGGCCCCGCTCGCCGTCCGGGCCGCGGCCGCCGGCTGCCACGTGCTCATGGACAAGCCGGTGGCGACGACCGTCGGCGGGGCCCGCGAGGTGGCCGAGGCGGTGGAGAAGGCCGGGGTCGCGTCCGTGGTCTTCTGCACGCTGCGGTTCGCCGAGCCGACGGCCCGGTGGATCGACGAACAGGCGGCGGCGGGCGGCTGGTTCCTGGGGGAGGCCCACTGGCTGGGCGCCCTCTTCGCACCGGGCTCGGCGAGCCCGTACGCCGCCTCGCCCTGGCGGCGCGAGAAGGGCGGACTGTGGGACGTCGGCCCGCACGTGCTCTCGGTCTACCTGCCCGTCCTCGGCGACGTCACGGAGGTCACCGCGGTGCCGGGCCCGGCGGACACCCGTCATCTGGTCCTGCGGCACGCCTCGGGCGCGAGCAGCACGGCGACGCTGACCCTGAGCGCCCCGCCGGAGGCGGCCGAGGCCGCCCTCACGCTGCACGGCACGCGGGGCAGGACGGCCATGCCCGCGTGGGAGGGCGCGCTCGGGGCGTTCGAGGGGGCGATGGACGCGCTCCTCGAAGCGGCCCGGACTGGAGTTCCGCACGCGTGCGACGCCCGCTTCGGGCTCCGGCTGACGGAGATCCTCGCCGAGGCGGAGGCCCAGGTGGCGGCCCGGGCCTGAGCCGGGCCACGGACGGCGGTGGAGGCGGGGAGCGAATTCCGGGTACGGCGCGGAGGCTCCGGGGCCCGTCCCACAGGGCGCACCGGAGCCTCCGCCCCCTTCCTCCCTTCTCAGCCCACCCGCTCGATCCGGGCCTTCCGGATCAGGAACTTGCCCGGTTCACGGACCTGCTCGAAGGCCTCGTTGTTGAGCAGGACACAGCTTCCGGAGACGGAGGTGACCTCGACCGTCGTCGACTTGGAGTTGTCCAGGTTGGTGACCTTGAGCTTGGTGCCGAGGGGGAACTGGTTGCTGGACGCGGCCGGCGCCCCGCCCTCGCCGGACAGCGTCACCGTGGACCCGGCACAGACGACGTCCCCGCCCTGGCCACCGCCGGCCTGTCCGCCCGCCCCCTGTCCGCCCGCCCCCTGGCCGTCGCCGCCCTGTCCGCCGGCGGGCGGTGCAGGGTTCGCCGCCGCGGGCGGTGCGGCCGGCGGGGCCGAGGGTGCCGCGCCGACCGTCATTCCCCCCGAACCGGCGCCCTCCGCGCACCCCGAGGCCACCTGCTTCCGCCGGATCTCCGCGAGCACCGCTTCCCGGTTGGCGATCCGCGCCTCCGACAGGGCGTCCGGTTTGGCACGCTGGTCCGCGATGAAGGCCTCGTTGTTGGCGAACGCCGTGGCCAGACCGTCACAGGCCACCGACGCCTGGCTCGTCCCGGTCATCACCACGGCCGTGCCCCCGACGAGCACGGCCGCGCCTGCCAGCAGCGCGAGCTTCTTCTTCTGGCTGAGCGTTTTCCTGCGTGACACGTGAGGCTCCGTTCGTTTCCTGCGGTCCCTGTGGCGTCAGATACGCGGAGCGCGCCGGTTTCGCTCAATTCCCTTCGGGAGGAACCTCGTTGAGTGCCTCGGTGAGCGCGGTGCACAGGGCGTCCAGGGCCGCCTCGTACAGCCGGTCCGGCGGCGTCGCGTAGCCGACGACCAGGCCGTCCTGCCGTCCCGGCGCCACCGCCCGCGGATGCCGGTACCCGTCCAGACCCTCCACCGCGACCCCGTGCCGTGCCGCCGCCGCGACCGCCGCCCGCTCCGTCCCCGGGGGGAGCTCCACCACCGCGTGCAGCCCGGCCGCGATCCCGGTGACCCGCACCCGGGGCACCCGCGCGGCGAGCACCGCCACCAGCCGGTCGCGGCGTCCGCGGTGGTGCCGGCGCATGAGCCGCACATGCCGGTCGTACGCCCCCGACTCGACGAGGTCGGCGAGGGTCAGCTGGTCCGTGGCGGAGGTGTACGGCTCCCGTTCACCCTTGGCCGCCAAGACGCCGGGCACCAGCGCCGGCGGGAGCACGATCCAGCCGATCCGCAGCGCGGGGGAGAGGCTCTTGCTGACCGAGCCGATGAGGACCGTGCGGTCCGGATCGAGATCCTGCAGCGCGCCGACGGGACCGCGGTCGTAGCGGAACTCCCCGTCGTAGTCGTCCTCCAGCACCAGCCCGCCGGTCTTCCTGGCCCACTCGACGACGGCCGAGCGCCGCTCGGCGTGCAACGGCCCGCCGGTCGGGAACTGATGGGCGGGCGTCAGGAGCACCGCACCGACACCGCGGGGGAGCCGGGACACCCGGGCGCCGTCCTCGTCCACGGCGACGGGCACGGTCCGGACCCCGGCCTCGGCGAGCAGCGCCCGGTGGAAGGGGAGCCCGTACGCCTCCACCGCCCAGGGCGTCCCGCCCGCGACCCGGGCGAGCAGCCGCAGCGCGTGCGCCGCGCCCGCGCAGACCACGATCCGCTCCGCCGTCGTCCGGACGCCCCGGACCCGCGCCAGATACCCGGCGAGCGCCCTCCGCAGCTCGACCCGCCCCTGCGGGTCGCCGATGCCGAAGACCTCGTGAGGCGCCGCCGTCAGCGCCCGCCGCGCCGAGGCCAGCCACGCCGCACGGGGGAACCGGGCGGGGTCGGGCCTGCCCTGGACCAGGTCGTACGGAAGAGGGGCCGGCCCGTCCGCCGCCGGGCCGCCCGGCGAGCTCCCCGGTTCCCGTTCCGCGGACGCCGCCCGAGCGGCCACCCGGGTGCCGGAGCCCTGACGCGAGGTCAGCCACCCCTCCGCGACCAGCTCCGCGTACGCGTCGGCCACCGTGTTCCGCGCCAGCCCCAGATCGGCGGCGAGCGACCGGTAGGGCGGGAGCCGGACCCCGGGGGCCAGCCGTCCGCTGCGTACGGCCTCCCGCAGGGCGCGGATCAGGACCGCCCGCCGGCTGCCGGTGCCGGTCAGCTCCAGATGCAGATCGGCCCCGAGGACCTCGGCGACCTCGCTCCACGTACCCGTCACGGCGTGGCCGGCCCGTCGGGGGCCGGGCCCTGCGGCGCGGCCAGGAGGTCCCGGACACCGGTGAGGAAGCCGCGCACGGCCGCCCGCTCCTTGCCGTCGAAGGCCCGCAGCAGCGCGACCGACCCCTCGATCAGCGGCCCGAAGTGCGCCTGCCCCAGCTCCTTGGCCCCCTCCTCGACCCGCAGCAGGACCCGGCGCCGGTCGCGCGCGTCCCGCACCCGGGTGACGTGACCGAGCCGTTCCAGCCGGTCGATCACAGCCGTCGTCCCTGCGGAGTTGAGCCCGAGCTGCGCGCCGAGACCGCCCGCCGTGGCGTCGGCGCCCGCCCGCTCGGCGTCGAGCAGACAGATCAACGCCCGGACGTCCGTGGGGTGCATGCCGTGGCGCTCGGCGAACTCGCCCTGTCGCAGGCCGTACTCGACGGTGACGGCGCGCAGCAGATGGAAGATCTCCCGCTCGGGTTCCTCGGACACGTGATCCCCTTCGACCTCGACGCGTATCATCTCGCTCAGCGAGATTATCGCTGAGCGAGTAGACGAACTCCGTCAGGAGGCACCGCCATGCCCCGGAGCACGCCCCGTGCCACGCCCCCGGCCTTCCTCGCCGCCTACGACGCCGTCCTCGCCCAGTGGCCCGAGGACACCGTCCACACCGATCTCACCACACCGTACGGACGCACCCACGTGCACGGCACCGGACCGGAGGGCGCCCCGCCGGTCCTGCTGCTGCCGGGCGGCGGCGCCACCTCCACCGGCTGGTACCCGACGGCCGCGGCACTCGGCGGGACCCATCGCGTCCACGCGGTCGACCTCGTCGGCGAGCCGGGCCGCAGCGTGCCGGACGCCACGCGCCCGCTCCGCACCGTCGACGACCTGGCCGGCTGGCTCGACGCGGTCCTGACGGGCCTCGGCCTCGCCTCGGCCGCGCTCGTGGGCCACTCCTACGGCGCGTGGATCGCGCTCCGGTACGCACTGCGGGCGCCGGACCGCGTCGACCGACTGGTCCTGCTCGACCCGACGAACTGCTTCGCCGGTTTCGGCCCGCGCTACCTGCTGCGCGCCCTGCCGATGCTGCTCCGCCCCACACCGGCCCGGACCCGCTCGTTCCTGCGCTGGGAGACCGGGGGCGCGCCCCTCGACCCGGCATGGTGCGAACTGGCCGCGTGCGCGGCGGAGTTCCCCACCGTGCGCCCCGTCACCGGCCCGCGACCCCCGGCGGCGCGGCTGGCCGCCCTGTCCCCGCCGACCCTGCTCCTGACGGCCGGGCGGAGCAGGGCGCACGACGTCGGCCGTGTCGAGGCCCGGGCGCGGGCGGCCGTCCCCGGTCTGGAGACGGCGAGGCTGCCCGACGCCACCCACCACACCCTGCCGGTCGGCGCCTCGCCGGCGACGAACGAACGGATCGCCGCCTTCCTCGCCCGGTGACGGACCGGGGCTCGGCGGCGGTGGCCGGTGGCGGCCCGGGGGCGGCCCGGGGCGCTACGGGTGCGCCGTACGCGTGGGGGTTCAGCGGCCGAGGGCGTCCCGGACGGCCTCCTCGGTCCGCCCCACCACGGCCGTGCCGTCCTCGGCGGTGATGATGGGCCGCTGGATCAGCTTCGGGTGGGCCGCCAGCGCCTCCACCCAGCGGTCCCGGTTCGCGGCGTCCTTCGGCCAGTCCCTCAGCCCCAGCTCCTTGGCGGCGTCCTCCTGGGTGCGGGTGATGTCCCAGGGTTCGAGGCCGAGCCGCGCCAGGACGGCCCGGATCTCGTCCGGGTCGGGCACGTCCTCCAGGTAGCGGCGCACGGTGTAGTCGGCGCCCTCCGCGTCGAGCAGGGTGAGGGCGCTGCGGCACTTGGAACAGGCGGGGTTGATCCAGATCTCCATGGCGCCAACGTACCGCGCGAAGAACCTCCAAACCCCCTCTGGCCAGGGATGATTGTCAGTGGGCGCGGGTAAAATCAGAGGTGAAGGTGAGGGTCCCGGGGAGGGCCCGCACCCACCGTTCGCCAGGAGGTCGCCCATGGCCGTCGCCACGATCCGGACACCGTCAGTCGAACCCTGGAAGCCCCTTCGGAAGCAGCCGCTCCCCGCGGGCCGTCCCCGCGAGTGGTACGTCACCCACAACCGCCGCCTGAAGGCCATGCGCCTGGCGATCGCCCTGCTCGACGCGGGCGTCCACCACCCGGCCAAGGCAGGGAACGCGAAGATACGCGCCGCGGCCGATCTGCTCGGCATCCACCCGCCCTCCGACACCACCTGCCAGATGGTCCGCGCCCTGATCCGTTACGGCCGCTGACCCCGATCCGCTCGACGCACGACGAGGGCCGCCGCCCCGGAATCCCGGGACGGCGGCCCTCGCCGTCGTCGTCAGCCGGCCGGGCGACCGGCCGGCTGACGGTGAGGTGGTCTAGAGGTCGTAGTACAGCTCGAACTCGTGCGGGTGCGGACGCAGCTGGATCGGGGCGATCTCGTTGGTCCGCTTGTAGTCGATCCAGGTCTCGATGAGGTCGGAGGTGAAGACACCGCCGGCCTGGAGGTACTCGTTGTCCGCCTCCAGGGCCTCGAGGACCGCCGGGAGCGAGGTCGGGACCTGGGCGACGCCCGCGTGCTCCTCCGGGGCCAGCTCGTACAGGTCCTTGTCGATGGGCTCGGCCGGCTCGATCTTGTTCTTGATGCCGTCGAGGCCCGCGAGGAGGAGGGCGGAGAAGGCGAGGTACGGGTTCGAGGACGGGTCCGGCGCGCGGAACTCGACGCGCTTGGCCTTCGGGTTCGAGCCCGTGATCGGGATGCGCATGGCGGCGGAGCGGTTGCGCTGCGAGTAGACCAGGTTGACCGGGGCCTCGAAGCCCGGGACCAGGCGGTGGTAGGAGTTCACCGTCGGGTTGGTGAACGCCAGCAGCGACGGGGCGTGCTTCAGGATGCCGCCGATGTAGTAGCGGGCGGTGTCCGAGAGGCCGGCGTAGCCCTGCTCGTCGTAGAACAGCGGGTCGCCGTTCGACCACAGCGACTGGTGGACGTGCATGCCCGAGCCGTTGTCGCCGAAGATCGGCTTCGGCATGAAGGTCGCGGTCTTGCCGTTGCGCCAGGCGACGTTCTTCACGATGTACTTGAAGAGCATCAGGTCGTCGGCCGCGGCGAGCAGCGTGTTGAACTTGTAGTTGATCTCGGCCTGGCCGGCGGTGCCGACCTCGTGGTGCTGGCGCTCGACCTGAAGGCCGACGTTCTCCAGCTCCAGGGAGATCTCGGAGCGCAGGTCGGCGAAGTGGTCGACCGGCGGGGCCGGGAAGTAGCCGCCCTTGTAGCGGACCTTGTAGCCGCGGTTGTTCTCCTCCGCACCGGTGTTCCAGGCGCCGGCCTCGGAGTCGATGTGGTAGAAGCCCTGGTTCGCCGAGGTCTCGAAGCGCACCGAGTCGAAGACGTAGAACTCCGCCTCGGGGCCGAAGTAGGCGGTGTCGGCGATGCCGGTGGAGGCGAGGTACGCCTCGGCCTTCTTGGCGATGTTGCGCGGGTCACGGCTGTACTGCTCGCCCGTGATCGGGTCGTGGATGAAGAAGTTGATGTTGAGCGTCTTGTCCCGGCGGAACGGGTCGAGACGGGCGGTCGACAGGTCCGCGCGCAGGGCCATGTCCGACTCGTGGATCGCCTGGAAGCCGCGGATCGACGAACCGTCGAAGGCGAGCTCGTCGGCCGGGTCGAACGCCGTCGCCGGGATCGTGAAGTGCTGCATCACTCCCGGAAGGTCACAGAAACGGACGTCGACCATCTTGACGTCGTTGTCCTTGATGAACTTCTTGGCCTCGTCGGCGTTCTGGAACATCCAACTCCTCCTACTCCCGGCCCGGGGGTGGGGCGGGGTTGCAGCTTGGTCGTGCGGCCAGTGCGGTGGCACACGCTGGACCCGACCATAGGCAGACGGGATTTCTCAAGCATGACCCATTTGTTTCGACCAAGTTAACCGGGCTGGGGCCGGCCGGCATCGCGGAGCGCCGTGGCGGACCCGGGCCGAAGTGATCAAAAACGGGCGCAGTACCGTGGACGCGTGGACAACAGGCAAGCAATGGGATCGTGGCTCTCGGGACCCCGCGCGGCGGCCGAGGACGCAGGCGTCGACTTCGGTTACCGGGGGGAGCAGCTCGGACTCCCCGAAGAGGGGCCGGGCTCCATCGCCCGCCCCGGCCGGCGGATCGGCGCCCTCGTCGTCGACTGGGCGCTGTGCATGCTGATCGCATACGGTCTCGTCACCCATGGCTACAACCAGGCGACGGGCAACTGGGCCCTGGTCATCCTGCTCGTCCTGAGCGTGCTCACGGTCGGAACCGTCGGCTCCACGCCCGGCAAGCGGATCTTCGGCCTCCGCGTCGCCTCGGTGAACGGCGGACGCCTGGGCGCGATCCGCGTGGTGATCCGCAGCGTGCTCGTCTGCCTCGCCATCCCGGCCCTCATCTGGGACCGCGACGGCCGCGGCCTCCACGACCGCCTCGCGGGCGCCGTCCAGGTCCGCATCTAGGGGGTGTCTTGCCGATCACGCCGGAGACGGAGTCGCAGGACACCGCGAGCCCGGCAAGATCGGCAAGACGCCCCCTAGGACCTGCCTCACGGCCCACCGGGCCCGTACGCGCCCCTCGCGGGACGGTGCGGGGCCCGTCGTGCGTCCGGGGAAGCCCACGGAAGAGGAAGGGCGCCCAGGAACCTCTCGGTCCCGGGGCGCCCTTCGTGTGTCGGGGGGCCGGCGTCCTCAGCGCATCTTTCCGCCGCGCGGCATCCGCATGCCCTTCGGCATCGGACCCTTCGGCAGCGGCATGTTGCTCATCAGGTCGCCCATCGCCCGGAGCCGGTCGTTGGCGACCGTCACCTGCGGGCCACTGAGCACCCGCGGCAGCTTCAGCATGGTCGTACGGACCTTCTTCAGCGGCACCTGGCCCTCGCCCTCGCCGACGATGATGTCGGTCACCGGGACGTCGACGACGATGCGGGCCATCTTCTTCTTCTCGGCGGCCAGCAGCGTCTTGAGCCGGTTCGGGTTGCCCTCGGCCACCAGCACGATGCCGGCCCGGCCGACCGCGCGGTGCACGACGTCCTGGTTGCGGTTCATCGCGACCGCCGGGGTCGTCGTCCAGCCTCGCCCGACGTTCTGCAGGACCGCCGCGGCAGCGCCCGGCTGGCCCTCCATCTGCCCGAACGCGGCCCGCTCGGCACGCCGTCCGAAGATGATCGCCATCGCGAGCAGTGCCAGGACGAAGCCCAGAATGCCCAGGTAGACCGGGTGTCCGATCAGGAAGCCGATCGCGAGGAGGACACCGAGTACGACGATGCCCACGCCCGCGACGACAAGCCCGACCTTAGGGTCGGCCTTTCGGGTCATCTTGTACGTGAGGGCGATCTGCTTCAGTCGCCCTTGGTTCGCAGCGTCTCCGCTGCTCGTGTTTGCCTTCCTCGCCATGCCCTGAAGTTTACGTGGCCCGCGAAGCGTGACCAGCCACGGCCTCCAGTACGTGCTGTGCCTCGACCCGGTCCCTGGCCCGGCGGCGGTCCTCCAGGACGGAGTTCCAGGCGTTTCGGCGGGCGGTCCGCTGTCCGCCGCCGAGCAGCAGCGCCTCGACGACCTTCAGGGCGTCGGTGACGGACGGGATCGCGGTGGCGCGGACGTGTGTCGCGGCCTGCATGGCGGGGTCCTCCCTCAAGCACGGATCAGATGAGAGGTGGGGGCGAGCGGGGATGTGGCGGTGAGTGAAGCCAGGCTCACAGACTGGTGTTACCAGTGCGTGACTCGGTGGTCAAACACTGATGAAACGTTGATGCGGCCATTTGCGGTAACCGGTGGACGACGACGCGGCCCGTGCACCCCGCCTGAGCTGCAGGGGTGCACGGGCCGCGCGAGATCCGGCCACTACCGGCCAGTAACAACTTGTGCGCCGATTCACACGGTTGCGGCGCCTTCCGCTCCGGCTCGGCTCCGCTGCCTGGTGTCGGGGGTCGCGCTGCGGCTCGCCACCGCTGCGGGCGCGTGCCCGCCCTCGTTCCTCGGGCGGACCCGCACCCTACGCTCCGGCTCGGCTCCGCTGCCTGGTGTCGGGGGTCGCGCTGCGGCTCGCCACCGCTGCGGGCGCGTGCCCGCCCTCGTTCCTCGGGCGGACCCGCACCCTACGCTCCGGCTCGGCTCCGCTGCTCCATGGCCTGCTGGTAGAGGCGGCCGGCCCGGTACGAGGAACGGACCAGCGGGCCCGACATCACGCCGGAGAAGCCGATCTCGTCGGCCTCCTCCTTCAGCTCCACGAACTCCTGCGGCTTCACCCAGCGCTCCACGGGGTGGTGCCGGACCGACGGACGCAGGTACTGCGTGATCGTGATCAGCTCGCAGCCGGCGTCGTGCAGCTGCTGCAGCGCCTCGCTGACCTCCTCGCGGGTCTCGCCCATGCCGAGGATCAGGTTCGACTTCGTGACCAGACCGTAGTCACGCGCCTTCGTGATGACGTCCAGCGAACGCTCGTAACGGAAGCCCGGACGGATCCGCTTGAAGATCCGCGGCACCGTCTCGACGTTGTGCGCGAACACCTCGGGACGGGAGTCGAAGACCTCCTTCAGGAGCTCCGGCACCGCGTTGAAGTCAGGGGCGAGCAGCTCGACCTTCGTACGGCCGTCGGCGCGGCCCGCGGTCTGCTCGTGGATCTGGCGCACCGTCTCCGCGTACAGCCAGGCGCCGCCGTCCTCCAGGTCGTCGCGGGCGACGCCGGTGATCGTGGCGTAGTTCAGGTCCATCGTGACGACCGACTCGCCCACCCGGCGCGGCTCGTCACGGTCGAGCGCCTCGGGCTTGCCCGTGTCGATCTGGCAGAAGTCGCAGCGCCGCGTGCACTGGTCGCCACCGATGAGGAAGGTGGCCTCGCGGTCCTCCCAGCACTCGAAGATGTTGGGGCAGCCCGCCTCCTGGCAGACCGTGTGCAGGCCCTCGCTCTTCACGAGACCCTGCATCTTCGTGTACTCGGGGCCCATCTTCGCCCGGGTCTTGATCCACTCGGGCTTGCGCTCGATGGGGGTCTGGGCGTTACGGACCTCCAGGCGCAGCATCTTGCGTCCGTCGGGTGCGACTGCGGACACGACCGGCTCCCTGTAGCTTCGATTCTTCGGCGCACACCAGGGTACGCCCGTTGTTCGTACGGTTTTACGTCTGGCCAACCTGTGGCCATGGTCCGGCATTCCCACCGGGCGGTCCGGCGGACCCTCCCGGTCCGGTCCGATGTCCGGTCGCGGCAGGGCTTCCGCCCGGCCTCCCGGCCCCGTCCTAGGCGGAGACCGGCGCCGTTTCGCGCTCGATCTCGCGCGGCTTCAGCTCCGCGTTCTCCAGGACTGCCTTCAGGTGCTTCTCCACCACCGGCAGCACCTCCTCGATCGTGACCTCCCGGCCCAGCTCGCCGGCGAGCGAGGCCACGCCGGCGTCCCGGATCCCGCACGGGATGATCCGGTCGAACCAGGTGTTGTCCGGGTTCACGTTCAGCGCGAAGCCGTGCATCGTGACGCCCTTGGCGACCCGGATGCCGATCGCCGCCAGCTTCCGGTCCTCGCGGCGCTGGCCGGCGTTGGACGGAGCGTACTCCGGGCCGTTCAGACGGGGATCGAACTCCTCGTCGGTCAGCCGCGGATCGAAGTCGAGCGAGAGGCCGCCGAGCGCCGGGCGCTGCTCGACCGGGTCGCCCAGCACCCACACGCCGCTGCGGCCCTCGATCCGGGTGGTCGTCACGCCGAACTCGGCGGCGGTGAGGATCAGCGCCTCCTCCAGGCGGCGGACGTGCGCGACGACGTCGACCGGGCGGGGCAGCTTCATGATCGGGTAGCCGACCAGCTGGCCGGGGCCGTGCCAGGTGATCTTGCCGCCGCGGTCCACGTCGACGACCGGCGTCCCGTCCAGCGGGCGCTCGCTCTCGGCGGTCCGGCGGCCGGCGGTGTAGACGGGCGGATGCTCCAGGAGCAGACAGGTGTCGTCGATCTCGTCGGCGAACCTGGCCGCGTGCACCTCGCGCTGCTTGTCCCAGGCCGCCCGGTACTCGACGGCCTCGTCGCCGAAGCCCAAGCGGACGAATCGCAGCTCACTCACGGCAATGCCTCCTCCTGAGTGCCGGACGCCGGCACGCGGGGATCGTCCCGGCCGGCACGGCACCATGCGTCATTCGCGCCCATGCCACTGTACGGCGGCGGCGCGGACACCCGTTCGGCAGGTGCGAGAGCACGAGGCGGGTGAATACGCCGGCTACGTCAGCGACGCCCCCAATCCTCACACGATCGGATGAATGTGGGCCGAAGGTGCCGGTACAGGCGGTGGAGCCCGCTAAATTCACGCCGTTCCATGAGGGCCCACACGGGTTGCCACCCGGGCCCGGAAGGCAGGAGACCGCACAGCTGATGACGGAACGACCTCCGCAGCGCACCCCGAACCGCCAGCTCGCCGCGCTCATCGCCGAAGCCGGTTTCTCCAACGCGGGCCTGGCCAGAAGGGTCGACCAGCTCGGTCTGGAGCACGGGCTCGACCTGCGGTACGACAAGACGTCCGTGACCCGCTGGCTGCGCGGCCAGCAGCCGAGGGGCACGACGCCCGCCCTGATCGCCGAGGTCTTCACCCGCCGCCTGGGCCGCCGGCTCTCCGCCCAGGACCTCGGGCTCGACGCCTGCGCGCCGGTCTACGCCGGGCTGGAGTTCGCGGCGACGCCCGAGGAGGCCGTCGACATCGTCAGCGGTCTGTGGCGGAAGGACTCCGGCAGCCAGGTCGAGCTCCGCAAGATCGCCTTCACCCCGGCGGGACTCGTCGTCCCGAGCCGGGACTGGCTGATCGGCCGGGCCGACGAGCGGGTGGCCCGCGGGGAGGCGGCCGTACCGCACGGACGGGTCGGCGCGGACGGCCGGGCCGGTGCCGAGGCGCGTGCGGCGGGGCTCGGCGCGACCGACCGGCGGCCCGGTGCCGCGGTCGGCCTGGAGAGCCGTCCGGGACTCGGCGCGGGCCCGGAGGCGGGCCGCTTCGTCGGCGACGGGCGACGGGTGCCGCAGGACCCGCGCGTCCCGGTGCAGGGGCGCGCGTCGGTGCCGCGTCAGCGGGGCGGCGAGCGGGCACCCGGGCAGCGCGTCTCCAGCGGCGACATCGCGGCACTGCGCTCGGTCGGCGAACTCTTCCGCACCCTCGACCACGCCTACGGAGGCGGCCACGCCCGCCAGGCCCTCGTCCGGTACCTGGAGCACGAGGCGGAGCCGATGCTGCGGGGCACGTACGGGGAGTCCGTCGGGCGCCGCCTGTTCGGCGCCGCCGCCGACCTCACCCGGCTGGCCGGCTGGACCTCGTACGACATCGCGGCCCACGGTCTCGCCCAGCGGTACTTCGTCCAGTCGCTGCGCCTCGCGCAGGCCGCCGGAGACCGGGCCTACGGCTCGTACGTCCTGATCACGATGAGCCGGCAGGCGGTGTACCTCGGCCACGGGCGCGAGGCGGTGCAGCTCGCCCGTGTCGCCCAGCAGGGCGTCGGGTCCGCGGCGCCGCCGGTCGTCCAGGGGCTGCTGCACGCGGTGGAGGCGCGGGCCCACGCGGTGCTGGGGGAGGCGCGGCCGTGCAGCGCCTCGCTCGCCCGGGCCGAGCGGGCTCTGGAGGCGGCCCGTCCGGGTGACGAGGTGCCCTACTGGGCGCGGTCGTTCGACGAGGGCCAGCTGGCCGACGAGTTCGGCCACTGCCACCGGGACCTCCAGCAGTACCGGCCGGCCGCGCAGCACGCGGAGCGCTCCCTCCAGCTCCGCGCGCCCGGCTTCGCCCGCAGCCGGCTCTTCTGCCGGGTGGTGCTGGCCACGGCGCGGCTGGGCCTCGGCGAACTGGACCAGGCGTGCGCCCTGGGCGCGGAGGCGGCCCAGCAGGCATCCGAGATGCGCTCGGCGAGGGCGGTGGAGTACATCCGCGACTTCGAACGCCGGCTGGAGCCGTACCGCGACGCGGCGGCGGTCCGCACCTACCGCGACCGCGTCGCCGCGATCGGCTGACGGCGCCAGACGGCCGGCACGTCGTCGGCGGCCCTTCCCGGACCGAGGGCGGACCGCCGGCCGGGCCGCCCGCCACGGACCACCCCGGAGCCCCGGTGCGGCGGGGCTCCGGGGTCGGAGGAGGGCGGCGCGGGATCCGCTCCGGCCCTCCCCTCCCGCCACGGGACGACGCTCAGGCCACCGCGTCCAGGGGCGGGGTCTCCCGGTGCGAGGGCACGCCGAGGTCCGTCAGGAGGGCGTGGGCGGCGCGGCGGCCCGAGAGCAGGGCCGACTGGGGGGTGCCCGCGTCGCGGTGGTCGCCGCAGACGTAGAGCCCCGCGAGCAGCCTGACCGGGCGCCGCGGGTCGTACGGCGGGGGCATCGCCGGGATCGCGTCCCGGGTGTGGTGCATGCCGAGCAGCTCCCACTCGTCCGTCGACGTGCCATACAGCGTCGCGAGGTGCTTGCGGACCCGGCGGTCCGCGTCGTCCGGCGGGGTGCCGAGGACCGTCGAGGTGACCAGGGTCCGGCCCCGGGGCGCCCGGGTCGGGTCGACCGCGCTCATCACCGCCGAATGCGCGACCGGGCCTCCCGGGTCGGACTCCAGGACCAGGACCGGTTCGGAGGTGGGGGCCGCCGGCGCGGTGTGGTGCAGGACCGTCACCGCGTGGAAGCCGGGCGCCCGCAGCCCCGGCAGCAGCTCCGCCGCGGTACGGGCCCCGGTCGCCACGACGACCGAACGGCAGCCGAACCCGCCGTGCCCCTCCGTCATGACGCCGTTCGCGGAGACCTCGGTGACCCGGACGCCCGTACGGACCGTGCCCGGCGGAAGCGTCGCCGCGAGCAGGGCGGGCACGGCGTCCGAACCGCCCTCCGGCACGCACAGCCGTCCCCGTGCGAACGCCCGCAGGGCGAGGTCGGCCACGCGCCGCGAGGTGGTGAGGTCGGGATCGCCGAGCAGCGCGGCGAGCAGCGGGCGCAGGAACCCCTCGACCGTTCGGGCGGGCAGACGGGCCGTCAGTGCCTCGCGGGCGGTCCGTTCCTCGCGCGTCAGCAGTCGCTGCGCGGGTGTGGCGGCCAGGCGCGTCAGGGCGGCGCCCAGGCGGGCCTGATCGAGCGAGGCGGCCGGATTTCGGGGGGCGCTCGCCAGGGCGCGCGCCATCGTGAACGCCCCCCTCACGCTCCCCGGCTCGCCGGTCCTGACGTAGCGTCCGTCACTGTGCAGCAGGGCCCCGGGCGCGAACGACCGCAGGACGAGCCCGTCGAGGCCCGGGTTGCGGCGCAGCTCGGCGTACGAGGTGGTCAGCAGTGGCCCGACCCGGTCGAGCCGGAAGCCGTCGACGTCGTCGGTGACCATCCGGCCGCCCACCCGTGGCCCGGCCTCCAGGACGGTGACGCCGACTCCGGCGCTGGTCAGCCGGTGAGCGGCCATGAGCCCCGCGATTCCGGCTCCGACGACGACGACGTCCGTGTGGTGTGCGTGGCGTGCGGTACTGAGCACGTGCCCCTCCCCAGGTCGGCGCGGCTGGTGGGAGGCCTATGCCCCCAACAGACCCTCGGAATGCCCGAGTTCGCATTCAGGGACCGACAAGCCTAGGCAGCGCTCCCACGGCCGCCAGCCGCGCGTGCCGGGGTGCACGCAGCACGGGGTCGCACACGTGTCCGCCCCCATGGCTTCCGGCCGGGGGTTCTTCCGGCCACGCGCGCGCTCACCGGAGGTGCGCCCGTGCTCCCGGGCCGTGCGCGTGCTGCCGGAGTCCGGCGGCCTCAGGCCGCCGCGCGGATCGCGTCGTCGATCGTCGGGAAGGCGAAGTCGAACCCCGACTCCAGCAGGCGCGCCGGCAGCACCCGCTGACTGCCCAGCACGTCCTGCGCGAAGTCCCCGAGGACCGCCCTCAGGGCGGACGCGGGCACGGTGAACAGGGTCGGCCGGCGCAGCACCCGACCCATCGCGGCCGTCACCTCGCGGTTGGTGACCGGCTCGGGCGCGGTCAGGTTCACCGGCCCCGAGACGGCGTCGGTGTCGATCAGGTGCCGGAGGGCGGCCACCTCGTCGTGCAGGGAGATGAAGCTCCAGTACTGGCTGCCGTCGCCCATCCGGCCGCCGACCCCGGCGCGGAAGAGGGGGAAGAGCCGCCCCCAGGCACCGCCCTCGCGAGCCACCACCAGGCCCGTGCGGGCGTACGCGACCCGGATGCCGGCCTCCTCGGCGGGAGCCGCCGCCGCTTCCCACTCCACGCACACCGAGGGCAGGAAGCCCTCGCCCGCGGGGGCGCTCTCGTCCACCGCGCGCGAGCCGGTGTCGCCGTAGTAGCCGAGCGCCGTCCCGCACACCAGGACCTTCGGCGGCTCCGCGAGCGAGGCGAGGGCCTGGGCGATCGCCGTCGTGCCGAGCACCCGGCTGTCCCGGATCTCCTTCTTGTACGCCTCGTTCCAGCGGCGCTCGCCGACACCGGCGCCCGCCAGGTGCACGACGGCGTCGACGCCGACGAGGCCGGCGGTGTCCACGTGGAGCCGTGCGGGGTCCCACTCGACCTCGTCGGCGGCCCGCGCCGGGCGCCGGACGAGACGGAGGACGTCGTGGCCGTCGGCGCGCAGGGAGCGCACCAGGGCCGTGCCGATGAGTCCGGAGGCGCCGGTGACGGCCACCCGCGTGCGAGAACGAGAGCGCTGCATGGGGACATCCTGCCCTTCCCGGGCGCGTCGTGGCACAGTGACCGTCATGATCGCGCCGGAGACGCAGATACGCCTCGCCCGTCCCGGGGACGAGCAGGCCCTGGGGGAGTTGGACCGCGCCACCTGGTCCACGCTGCACGCCGTGCAGCCGCCGCCGCGGGCGCCGTACCCCCCGTTCTTCGACGAGCGGCACCTGCCCGAGCACTACCTGGTCGCCCAGCGGGGCGAGGAGGTCGTCGGCTACCTGCGCCTGGTGCCGGCCACCCCGCTCGCCTGCAACACGCACGTCCGCCAGATCCAGGGCCTGGCCGTCGCCGAGAGCGCCCGGGGCCGCGGCGTGGCCCGCGCCCTGCTGCGCGCCGCGCTGGCGGAGGCCCGCCGGCAGGGCGCCACCCGGATCACCCTGCGCGTCCTGGGCCACAACGCGCCCGCCCGCGCGCTCTACGCCTCGGAGGGCTTCGCCGTCGAGGGCGTGCTGCCCGGCGAGTTCCTGCTGGACGGCGCGTACGTCGACGACGTCCTCATGGGCCGCCCGCTCGACGCCTGAGATCCGCCGGGCCGCCGCCCGACGTGCCCACCCGGTGCCCGGCGCTCAGTCCCGCCCGCCGTCCGGGGCGGTGCCCGGTGTGGGGTCCGTGGTCGCGGCCGCACCGCCGTCGGGTGCCGTGCCCGTGCCCGCGTCCGGTCCCAGCAGGCGCATCCCGCCCATCAGTTCCCGCAGGCACCGCACCGCGAGCCCGGCCGGTGCGCCCCGGCCGCGGACGGGCGCGTCCGTCTCCGCCCAGGTCTCCAGCGCGATCCGGATCGCGTCCGTCGCCGCTGCCGCCGTCAGCCGGACGCCCAGCGGATCGGCGTCCGGGCCGGCGAGCGCGGCGACGACGGAGCGCAGCTGCTCCTCGGACTCCTGGTTGACCCGGTACCAGACGGCCCGCAGCGCCGGGTCCCGCGCCGCGGCCCGCAGCAGACCGCGCGTCCAGCGCAGCCCCTCGGCGGCCTCCTCGTCGGCCGCGGCGAGCGACTCGGCGACCGAGCGCTCCAGCGCCTCGGGCAGGGCCGCCCCCGGCTCGGTGGCGGCGAGCCGCTCCCGCCAGCGGTCCGCGCCGACCGCGAGGAGCGGGGCGACGGCGTCCTGCTTGGAGCGGAAGTAGCGGTAGAAGGTGCGCAGGGCGACCCCGGCCCGCTGGGAGATGTCCTCCGCCGTCGTGCCGTCCGGGCCGCGCTCGGTGAAGAGCTCGGCGGCGGCACGCGCGATGTCGAGCTGCGTGGCCGCCTTGCGGCGCTCGGTCAGGGAGAGGGGCTTGGTGCTCACCGTACGAAGCCTACGCCGTGCCCCTGCCAGGTGTGCACTCCGTGCAGCTATGGCAAAACGTGCCACCCGGGCGTACGGTGGCACCTACATCGAGTGCGCCGCGCACCGAGCACGCGAGCCCCGGACCAGCACCGGGCCGCCGAGCACACCGAACACACGGCAGCGAGCCGTCGAGAGGTCGGACAGGACATGAACCGCTACGAAGGACGCCGCGCACTGGTCACCGGCGGCGGATCGGGCATCGGCCAGGCCACCGTGCTGCGCATGCTCGCCGAGGGCGGCCGAGTCGTCGCCGCCGACATCAGCGAGGCCGGTCTGAAGGACACCGTGGCGCGGGCGGGCGGGCACGCGGACCGCCTGACGACCGTCGTCCTGGACGTGGCCGACGAGGCTTCCGTACGCGCGGGCGTCGCCGCCGCCGTCGAGGCGCTCGGCGGCCTGGACGCGCTGGTCAACGCCGCCGGCATCCTGCGCTCCTCGCACACCCACGAGACCGGTCTCGACCTCTTCGAGCAGGTCGTCCGGATCAACCTCACCGGCACCTTCCTCGTCATCCGCGAGGCGATCCCCGCACTCCTGGAGGGCGACGGCGCCGCCGTGGTCAACTTCTCCTCCACCTCGGCGGTGTTCGCCCACCCGTACATGGCGGCGTACGCGGCCAGCAAGGGCGGCATCCAGTCCATGACCCACGCCCTCGCCGCCGAGTACGCCCGGCAGGGCATCCGCTTCACCGCGGTGCAGCCCGGCTCCATCTCCTCCGGCATGACCGACGGCACCGGCGCCAGCCGGCAGAGCGTCGGCCCCGGCCTGCCCGAGGACGCCGACCTCTCCCTCTTCATGAAGCTCGCCCCGGCCCTCGGCCAGGGCTTCGCCGGCCCGGAGACCGTCGCCGGCGTCGTCGCCATGCTCGCCTCGGAGGACGGGAAGTTCATCACCGGCACCGAGGTCAGGATCGACGGCGGGACGCACTTCTGACGTCCCCCTCGCCGCCCGCGTCCTCGGGGGCCGCGCCACCGTCGTCACCGGCGCCTCCTCCGGCACCGGCGAGGGCCGGGTCTCCGTGGGCAGCGCCGGCGCCGTCCGGAGCGAAATCGTCCGGGCGGCCCGCCCCGACCGGGCCGAGGTCCCCGCGCCCCACACCCGCTCGGACGGTCCCGCCGGGCGGGTGACTGGTTGGCGGCGTGCCCCGGGCTGATACTGGGAGGGGCTCTCAAGGTCATGGACGCAAGTGGTGGACGCCCGGTGGCGGCGCAGACGATGACCGACGGACCGGGCGTGGCCCGGGGTGCCGGCGGGTGGCTGGGAGCCGTCCCGGTGGCCCTCGCGGCGACGGATCCGGACGGCCGGATCGTGCACTGGGATCCGGTGGCGGAGCAGCTGCTCGGATACCGGGCGCGGGACGCCGTCGGGCGGCACGTGGTCGAGCTGCTGCACCCGGACGCGGACCGGAGCCTGGGCCGGTCCCTGTGGGAAGGGGCGGCGGCCGGGCACGGCGTGATGGGCTCCGTGACGGCCTGGCACCGCGACGGCCGGCCCGTGGAGCTGGAGATCTGGGCGCGCCCGGCCGGTGCCGGCGCCGAGCCGGGGGTCCTCGTCTTCGCCGCCGAGGCGCACTCCTCGGCCCGGGTGCGCGGTTCCTCGGTGGTGTGGGACGGCCTGTTCTCGCACTCGCCGGTCGGGATCGCGGTCTTCGACACCGGTCTCAGGTTCCTGCGGGTGAACGCCGCGCTGCAGCGGATGAACGGCCTGCCCGAGGCCGCGCACGCCGGACTGACCCTGCCGCAGGTGCTGCCCGAGGTGAACGCGCGCGAGATGGAGGCGGTGATGCGCCGCGTCCTGGACACGGGCGAGCCGGTCGTCGACTTCCGCCGGGTCGGCCGCACCCCCGCGCAGCCCCGGCGGGATGGCGTGTGGTCCGTGGCGTTCGTACGACTGGAGGACGCGGAGGGTCTGCCCGTGGGCATCGCCGCCTCGATGACGGACATCACCGCCGTGGAGGGGACCAGGATGCAGGCCGAGGAGGCCCGCGCCCGCCTGGCCCTGCTGAACGAGGCCAGTATCAAGATCGGCACGACGCTGGATCTGGAGCGCACCGCCCAGGAACTGGCCGACGTCGCCGTCCCCGGCCTGGCGGACGTCGTCACGGTCGACCTGCTCGAATCGCTCGCCGAAGGCGGCGAGGTCGGAGACGGCCTGGTCGGCGGCGCGGCGCTGCGGCGCCTCGGCAAGGCACCCCGCGCCGGATCCCTGGTCGCCGGCGTCCTCGCGCCGCTCGACCGGACCCTGCAGTTCCCCGCCGCCGCGCCCTACTCCCAGGCCCTGGCCCGGCGCCGGCCCTACCTGCTCACCCACCTCGACGAGAAGGTCGTCGCCGCGGCCGCGCCGTACTCGGACACGCCGAGGAAGCTGCTGCTGCTGGGAGTCCGCTCCTTCCTGATGGTGCCGCTGATCGCCCGGGAGAAGGTCCTGGGGCTCGCCACCTTCTACCGCACGGGCGAGCAGCCGCCCTTCGACGGCACCGACGTGGAACTGGCCGGCGAGCTGGCCGCCCGGGCGGCCGTGTGCGCGGACAACGCGCGCCTGTACGGCCGCGAGCACGACACCGCCGTGGCGCTCCAGCGCAGCATGCTGCCCCAGCACATCACCCCGCCGGCGGGCATCGAGATCGCCCACCGCTACCTCGCGGCGAGCGACGTCAACGAGGTCGGCGGCGACTGGTACGACGTCGTGTCCCTGTCCGGGGGCAAGGCCGCCCTGCTGATCGGGGACGTCATGGGCCACGGCACCGCCGCCGCGGCCGTCATGGGACGCCTGTCCTCCACCGTGCGGGCCCTGGCCCGCCTCGACCTGGAGCCCGTCGAGGTGCTCATGCAGCTGGAGGCGGTGCTGGCCGACCTCGCCGAGCCGATGCTGGCGACGTTCCTCTACGCGATGTGCGACCCGGCCACCGGCCGCTGCCGGATCACCCGGGCCGGGCATCCGCCGCCGGCCGTCGTCACCCCCGACGGCCGGGCCCGACTGCTGGACCTGCCGGCGGGCGCCCCGCTGGGCATCGGCGGCATCACGTTCACCACCAGCGACGTCAGCCTGCCCCCGGGAAGCCTTCTCGTCCTGTACACCGACGGACTCGTCGAGGCCCGCGGTACGGACATCGACGCGCGCCTCGAAGAACTCACCCGCCGGCTCGCCGATCCCGGGCCCTCGCTCGACGACCTGTGCGACGTGATCGTCACCCGCCTCGTGCCCGGCCCGCCCGCGGACGACGTCGCCCTCCTCGTCGCCCGCATCGGCACTCCCTGACGGACACCCCGGCGCCCGCCAGGACCGGGCGGGCGGGACCGGCCGGACCTATGCCCCGAAGCGCTCCCACAGGCGCGGGAAGCGGGCCGCGAGCACCCCGTCGTCCTCCAGGTCGAAGGTTCCGCCCTCCGGCTCGGCCGGCTGCGGGGGGATCCCCAGATCCGGCGCCTCGGCGCCGGTCAGCTGCTCGTACGCCTCGTCCGCGGCGAACCCGAGCTCCTCGCCGTCCCCGTCGATCTCCTCGTCGAAATCGCCGAGCAGCTCCGCGAGCGAGTCCGGATCGTGCACCCCGCCCTCGAAGACCTCCCGGCCCTGGCCGATCAGCCAGCAGCGGAAGTAGTCGAAGGCGTCGTCGCTCGCACCGTCGAGCAGCACCGCCGCCGCGCCCCACAACTCCCAGGAGTAGGCCCGGTGATAGCGGGCCTCGAAGTGGCGGGCGAAGTCGAGCACGGAGTCCGGGTCGAGCTGCAGGAGCCGTTCCACGAGCAGGTCGGCCTGATCCTCGGGGTCGCCCTCGGCGGCCTCGCGGCTGGAATCGATGATCTCCCAGAACTCCGTCTCGTCCATCACGGGACAAGCATCGGCCCTGGCCGGGGGCGACGCACCCGGAAACACCCAAAATCAATCCGGACAGAGGATGTCGTACTTTCCTGTCACGCTCGATCCATGACGACTGAACCGAAGCCGCTCGGCGGCAGGATCGCACTGGTCGCGGGCGCCACGCGGGGTGCGGGCCGGGGTATCGCCGTACAGCTGGGCGCGGCGGGCGCCACCGTGTACGTCACCGGGCGCACCACGCGCGGGAAGGCCAGCGAGGTCGGCCGGACGACCGAGACCATCGAGGAGACGGCCGAGCTGGTGACGGCGGCCGGCGGCGAGGGCATCGCCGTGCCCACCGACCATCTGGAGATCGACCAGGTCGAGGCGCTCGTCGCACGCATCGACAGGGAGCAGGGCCGGCTCGACGTCCTCGTCAACGACGTCTGGGGCGGCGAGCACCTGGTCGAGTTCGACAAGAAGGTGTGGGAGACCGACCTGGCGGGCGGGCTGCGGATGCTGGAGCTCGGCGTGCGGACCCACGCGATCACCTCCCGTCTCGCGGTGCCCCTGCTGATCAGGCACCCCGGCGCCCTGGTCGTCGAGATGACCGACGGCACGGCGGAGTACAACACCCGCTTCCGGCTCAACTTCTTCTACGACCTGGTGAAGAACGCCCCGATCCGGATGGCGTTCGCCCTCGCCCACGACCTGAAGGACGTCGGCGGCACCGCCGTCGCGCTCACACCGGGATGGCTGCGCTCGGAGCAGATGCTCGCCGCCTTCGAGGTCACGGAGGAGAACTGGCGCGACGCCGTCGAGAAGGTCCCCGGCTTCGAGATCGCCGAGTCCCCCGCCTACGTCGGCCGCGCGGTGGCCGCTCTCGCCGCCGACCCCGACCGGGCCCGCTGGAACGGCCGGTCGCTCGACAGCGGGAGTCTCGCCAGGGAGTACGGCTTCACGGACGCCGACGGCTCCCGGCCGGACGCCTGGGGCTACATGATCGCGGGTGAGACCGGGAACCCGGACGTGGCGGACTACCGGTAGAGCGCCGCGAGGGCCCGGGACGCCTCGGCCAGACGGGACCGCAGGGAATCCGGTCCGAGGACCTCCGCGTCCGGGCCCAGGGAGAGGAGCTGACTGAAGGCGACCTCCTCGTTCTCCACGGGGAGCGTCGCCGTCACGCGGCCCTCGGCGTCCGTCGAGCCGGCCGCCAGCGCCTCCTCGGCCGCCGCGCGGTCCGTCACGTACGGCAGCCGGCGCGCCCCCGCCGGCGAGAGGCGCAGCACGACCTCGGCGCGCAGGATCGACCGGGCGAACTCCGCGGCGCGCTCGGCCCAGAAGGCAGGCAGGTCGAACCCCTCGTCCCGTTCGAAGCGTTCCCCGGTGCGGACGACGGCCGTGAAGCGGTCCATCCGGTACGTCCGGAAGGCCGTGCCGGAACGCGCGCACAGGTACCAGACGCCCGCCTTCAGGACGAGGCCGTACGGGGAGAGTTCGCGCTCCACCTCGCGGTCGCCGCGCCGGTAGCGGGCGGAGATCGTCCGGTCGTCCCAGACCGCCTCCGCGACCGGCGGCAGCCACTCCGGGGTCGCCGGCTCCTGGTACCAGCCCGGAGCGTCGAGCAGGAAGCGCTGTGCCGCGGAGTCCGGGGCGTCGCGCAGCGAGGGCAGCAGCGCCGCCGAGACCTTCAGCCGGGCGGCCGAGGCCGCGTCCTCCAGGCCCATCTCCCGCAGCGCGCCCGGCAGCCCCGACAGGAAGAGCGCCTCGGCCTCGCCGCGCGCCAGACCGGTCAGCCGGGTGCGGTAGCCGCCGATCAGCCGGTACCCGCCTGCCCTGCCCCGGTCCGCATACACCGGAACCCCCGCCTCCGAGAGGGCGAGGGCATCGCGGGTGACGGTCCGCTCGGACACCTCCAGCTCCTCGGCCAGTTCGGCCGCCGTCATGGCGGTACGGGACTGGAGCAGCAGGACCATCTTGATCAGCCGGGCGGCGCGCATGAATCCATCATGCGTGCCGCCACCGACAGCCGGGCCGGGGAACTACAGGCCGTAGCGCTCGCGCGCCTCCTTCACGGCCGAGGCCGGGACCTCGCCGCGACGGGCGAGCTGGGCGAGGGCCGCGACCACGATCGACTGCGCGTCGACACCGAAGTGGCGGCGGGCCGCGTCACGCGTGTCCGAGAGACCGAAGCCGTCCGCGCCGAGCGAGGACCAGTCCTGCTCGACCCACTGCGCGATCTGGTCCGGGACCTGGCGCATGTAGTCGGAGACGGCCAGGACCGGGGACTCCACGCCCTCCAGCGCCGTGCGGATGTACGGCACCTTCTCCTCGCCGCGCAGGATCGCCGCGTCGGCCTCCAGCGCGTCACGCCGCAGCTCCGTCCAGGAGGTGGCGGACCACACGTCGGCGCCCACGCCCCACTCCTCGGCGAGCAGCTTCTGCGCCTGCAGGGCCCAGTGGATCGCCGTGCCCGAACCGAGGAGCTGGATCCGCGACGGGTTCGCCGGCAGGTCGAGGCCCGCGGACTCCGCCGTGTTGAAGCGGTACAGGCCCTTGACGATGCCCTCGTCGATCCCGGCGGGCTTGGCCGGCTGCGGCATCGGCTCGTTGTAGACCGTGAGGTAGTAGAAGACGTCCTGGTCCTCGCCCGGAGCCGCCTCGCCGTACATGCGGCGCAGACCCTCCTTGACGATGGCCGCGACCTCGTAGGCGAACGCCGGGTCGTACGTCAGCGCCGCCGGGTTGGTCGCCGCGATGACCGGTGAGTGGCCGTCCGCGTGCTGCAGACCCTCACCCGTCAGGGTCGTACGCCCCGCGGTGGCGCCGACGAGGAAGCCGCGGCCCAGCTGGTCGCCGAGCTGCCACATCTGGTCGGCGGTCCGCTGCCAGCCGAACATCGAGTAGAAGATGTAGAAGGGGATCATCGCCTCGCCGTGCGTGGAGTACGCGGTGGACGCGGCGATGAAGTCGGCCATCGAGCCGGCCTCGGTGATGCCCTCGTTCAGGATCTGGCCGTTGACGGCTTCCTTGTAGTACATCAGCTGGTCGCGGTCGACCGGCTCGTACGTCTGGCCCTTCGGCGAGTAGATGCCGAGCGACGGGAACAGCGACTCCATACCGAAGGTACGGGCCTCGTCCGGCACGATCGGGACCCAGCGCTTGCCGGTCTCCTTGTCGCGGACCAGGTCCTTGACCAGGCGGACGAACGCCATCGTGGTCGCCATCGACTGCGAGCCGGAGCCCTTGTCGAAGGCGGCGAACGACTTGTCGGCCGGGGCCGGCAGCGGGGAGAGGGCGTGCGTGCGGCGGGCCGGGGCCGGGCCGCCGAGGGCCGCGCGGCGCTCCTGGAGGTAGCGGACCTCGGGGGAGTCGGCGCCGGGGTGGCCGTACGGCACCACGCCGTCGACGAACTGCGCGTCCGAGATCGGCAGGCCCAGCAGGTCCCGCATGTTCTTGAACTCGTCCACCGAGAGCTTCTTCATCTGGTGGTTCGCGTTCTTGGAGGCGAAGCCCTCGCCGAGGGTGAAGCCCTTCACGGTCTGCGCGAGGATGACCGTCGGCGCGCCCTTGAACTCCAGGGCGGCCTTGTAGGCGGCGTACACCTTGCGCGGCTCGTGGCCACCGCGGGAGAGGTGGAAGCACTCCAGGATCTTGTCGTCGCTCAGCAGCTGCGCCATCGCGACGAGCGCCGGGTCCTTGCCGAAGAAGTCCTGGCGGATGTAGGCGGCGTCGCGGGTCTGGTACGTCTGCACCTGCGCGTCGGGGACCTCGCGGAGCCGGCGGACCAGCGCGCCGGTGGTGTCGAGCTGGAACAGCTCGTCCCAGGCGCCGCCCCACAGGGACTTCACGACGTTCCAGCCGGCACCGCGGAACTGGGCCTCCAGCTCCTGCACGATCTTGAAGTTGGCGCGGACCGGGCCGTCGAGGCGCTGCAGGTTGCAGTTGATGACGAAGGTCAGGTTGTCGAGACCCTCGCGGGCCGCCAGCGCGAGGGCGGCGGTCGACTCGGGCTCGTCCATCTCGCCGTCACCGAGGAACGCCCACACGTGCGAGGCGGAGACGTCCTTGATGGAGCGGTTGGTCAGATAGCGGTTGAAGCGCGCCTGGTAGATCGCCGAGAGCGGGCCCAGACCCATGGAGACGGTCGGGAACTCCCACAGCCAGGGAAGGCGGCGCGGGTGCGGGTAGGAGGGCAGGCCCTTGCCGCCCGACTCCTGCCGGAAGTTGTCGAGGTGCTCCTCGGTGAGGCGCCCGTCGAGGAAGGCGCGGGCGTAGATGCCGGGGGAGGCGTGGCCCTGGATGTAGAGCTGGTCGCCGGAGCCGTCCCCCTCCTTGCCCTGGAAGAAGTGGTTGAAGCCGGTCTCGTAGAGCCAGGCGGCGGAGGCGAAGGTGGCGATGTGGCCGCCGACGCCGTGCTTGGCGCCGCGGGAGACCATCGCGGCCGCGTTCCAGCGGTTCCACGCGGTGATCTTCCGCTCCATCTCCTCGTCACCGTCGATGACGGGCTCCGCGGAGGTGGGGATGGTGTTGACGTAGTCCGTCTCCAGCAGCTTGGGCAGGGCCAGGCCGGCGCCCTCGGCGTGCTGGAGCGTGCGGCGCATCAGGTAGGCGGCCCGGTGGGGGCCGGCGGCCTTGGTGACGGCGTCGAGGGAGGCCGCCCACTCGGCGGTCTCCTCGGTGTCACGGTCCGGGAGCTGGTCGAGCTCACTCGGAATCTTGCCTACGGGATCGGTCATGATCGCCGCCTTCCGGACAGATGGGGGTGGAGAAGGGGTGCCTTGTCTGGCAGGACAGGGCGAAGGCCGGGGTTGCGGCCCGCCGAAGACTGTATGTCGCCGATCGATGATCGATCAAAGGGTTGAAGGGGAAAACCTCTTCAGATCGAGAAAGTCGGCACAGGGTGCCGCGAAACTGGGCACCCGGTGCCTTGTTTTCGCAGGTGGGGAGCCGGATGAGGGGGTGCCCGCACGAATGAGCGAAGCCCCGCCGGGCGGGGCTTCGGACGGAAAGGAGCGTCGGGACCGGGGCCGGAGGCCCCTCCGTGCGGTGGTGTTCCGGGTCTCGGGCAGGGCGAGACGCCTTCTAGGCCCGCGGGGCGCAGCCCAGGACGTGGGCCTTCACGAGCGCGCCGATGTTCGGGTCCCCGCGGCGGAAGGCCTCCACGAGCTCCTGGTGCTCCTCCGCGTACGACTTCTGGACCGTGCCGAGCCAGCGGATCGACAGGGCCGTGAAGACCTCGATGCCCAGGCCCTCCCAGGTGTGCAGCAGCACGCCGTTCCCGGCCGCCTTCACCAGCTCGCGGTGGAACGCCACCGTGTGCCGCACCTGCGCCGTCCCGTCGGCGGTGCGGTCCGCCTCGTACAGGGCCGTGACGTGCGGCTCCAGGGTCGAGCAGTCGGCCGCGAGCCGCCCTGCCGCCAGCTCGGCCGCGATCTGCTCCAGACCGGCCCGGACGGGGTAGCTCTCCTCCAGGTCGGCCGCCGTGAGGTTCCGTACCCGTACGCCCTTGTTGGGCGCCGACTCGATCAGGCGCAGCGACTCCAGCTCGCGCAGCGCCTCCCTGACCGGTGTCTGGCTGACCTCCAGCTCGGTGGCGATCCGTCGCTCCACGATCCGCTCGCCCGGCTTCCAGCGCCCGCTGACGATGCCCTCCACGATGTGCTCGCGGATCTGCTCGCGAAGCGAGTGGACGACAGGGATGGTCATGGAGCAGCTCCTTAGGGAGGGCGTTGACCTCTAGACAATACGGCGGCGCCCCCGTCCGGAAACACTTCCCGACGGGGGCGCTGCTGGTGAGGCTTGTTACAGCTCAGTAGCTTGCGCTTCCGGGCTGCGGGCCTCCGTGCTTCACAGGCCGAGCTCGACCTCGAACTCGCCGGCCTCGAGGATCGCCTTGACCGCGGTCAGGTAGCGGGCGGCGTCCGCGCCGTCCACCAGACGGTGGTCGTAGGAGAGCGTCAGGTAGGTCATGTCGCGCACGCCGATGACGGTGCCCTCGGCGGTCTCGATGACGGCGGGACGCTTCACCGTGGCGCCGATGCCCAGGATGGCGACCTGGTTCGGCGGGACGATGATCGTGTCGAACAGCGCACCGCGCGAGCCGGTGTTGCTGATCGTGAAGGTCGCACCGGACAGCTCGTCCGGCGTGATCTTGCTGGCGCGGACCTTGCCCGCCAGGTCGGCCGTGGCCTTGGAGATGCCGGCGATGTTCAGGTCGCCCGCACCCTTGATGACCGGCGTCATCAGACCCTTCTCGGAGTCCACGGCGATGCCGATGTTCTCCGAGTCGAAGTACGTGATGGTGCCCTCGTCCTCGTTGATCCGGGCGTTGATGACCGGGTGGGCCTTCAGCGCCTGGGCCGCCGCCTTCACGAAGAACGGCATCGGGGACAGCTTGACGCCCTCACGGGCGGCGAAGGAGGCCTTCGCCTGCTCGCGCAGCCGCATCAGCTTGGTGATGTCGACCTCGACGACCGAGGACAGCTGGGCCTGGCCGTGCAGCGCCTTCATCATGTTGTCGCCGATGACCTTGCGCATGCGGGTCATCTTGACGGTCTGACCGCGCAGCGGGGAGACCTCGAGGGCCGGGGCCTTCGACGCGGCCGGAGCGGCAGCGGCGGGGGCCGGGGCGGCCTTCTTGGCCTCGGCGGCCGCGAGGACGTCCTGCTTGCGGATGCGGCCGCCGACGCCGGAGCCCTTGACCGACGCCAGGTCGACACCGTTCTCGGTGGCGAGCTTGCGGACCAGCGGGGTGACGTAGGCGCCGTCGTCCGCCGGCTGTACGGCGGGGGCGGCGGCCGGCGCCGGGGTGACCGGGGCCGGTGCGGGCGCCGGTGCGGGCGCCGGGGCGGCGGCCGGAGCGGCCGGGGCGGCGACCGGGGCAGCCGGAGCCGGGGCCGGGGTCGCGGGAGCGGCCGGGGCCGGAGCCGGAGCGGCGGGGGCGGCGGCCGGAGCCGGGGCGGCGGCCGGAGCGGCACCCGCGGCACCGATGACGGCCAGCTTGGCGCCGACCTCGGCGGTCTCGTCCTCGGCGACGACGATCTCCAGCAGGACACCCGAGGTCGGGGCCGGGATCTCGGTGTCGACCTTGTCCGTGGAGACCTCGAGCAGCGGCTCGTCGGCCTCGACCGAGTCGCCGACCGACTTCAGCCAGCGGGTGACGGTGCCCTCGGTGACGCTCTCGCCCAGCGCGGGCAGCACGACGTCGGTGCCGGAGGCACCACCGGCGGCCGGAGCGGCCGGGGCCTCGGCGGCGGGCGCCGGGGCGGCGGGTGCCTCGGCCGCGGGGGCCGGGGCGGGGGCCTCGGCGGCGGGCGCCGGGGCAGCGGATTCGGCGGCGGGGGCCTCGGCGGCGGCGGGC
The DNA here is from genome assembly GCF_050917515.1 of Streptomyces sp. JL2001. Lineage (NCBI taxonomy): Bacteria > Bacillati > Actinomycetota > Actinomycetes > Kitasatosporales > Streptomycetaceae > Streptomyces > Streptomyces sp. JL2001. The sequence continues at coordinate 5,633,554 of NZ_CP169421.1, forward strand.
GCGCCCGAGCCGTCGTCGATGATCGCCAGCTCGGCGCCGACCTCGACGGTCTCGTCCTCGGCGACCTTGATGGAGGCGAGGATGCCCGAGGCGGGGGCGGGGATCTCGGTGTCGACCTTGTCGGTCGACACCTCGAGCAGCGGCTCGTCGGCCTCGACGCGCTCGCCCTCGGCCTTGAGCCAGCGGGTGACGGTGCCCTCGGTGACGCTCTCGCCGAGCGCCGGCAGGGTTACGGAAACCGACATGGTTTCAGTTGCTCCTAACGGTGGGGTCTCCCCGGCTCGCGCGGCGCGCCGAGCGGGGGAGGTGCGGAAAGTGGTCGTCGCGCCCGGTCGACTGGATCAGTCGTGGGAGTGGAGGGGCTTGCCTGCGAGGGCCAGGTGAGCCTCGCCGAGCGCCTCGTTCTGCGTCGGGTGGGCGTGGATGAGCTGCGCGACCTCGGCCGGCAGCGCCTCCCAGTTGTAGATCAGCTGCGCTTCGCCGACCTGCTCGCCCATGCGGTCACCGACCATGTGGACGCCGACCACGGCACCGTCCTTGACCTGGACGAGCTTGATCTCGCCCGCGGTCTTGAGGATCTTGCTCTTGCCGTTGCCCGCGAGGTTGTACTTCAGGGCGACGACCTTGTCCGCGCCGTAGATCTCCTTGGCCTTGGCCTCGGTGATGCCGACGGAGGCGACCTCGGGGTGGCAGTACGTCACCCGGGGCACGCCGTCGTAGTCGATCGGAACGGTCTTCAGTCCGGCCAGCCGCTCCGCCACCAGGATGCCCTCGGCGAAGCCCACGTGCGCGAGCTGGAGCGTCGGGACGAGGTCGCCCACGGCCGAGATCGTCGGCACGTTGGTGCGCATGTACTCGTCGGCGAGGACGTAGCCGCGGTCCATGGCGACGCCCTGCTCCTCGTAGCCGAGGCCGGCCGAGACGGGGCCGCGGCCGATGGCGACGAGCAGGACCTCCGCCTCGAAGGTCTTGCCGTCGGCCAGGGTGACCTTGACGCCGCTGTCGGTGTACTCGGCGGACTGGAAGAACGTGCCGAGGTTGAACTTGATGCCGCGCTTGCGGAAGGCGCGCTCAAGAAGCTTGGAGCTGTTCTCGTCCTCGACCGGGACCAGGTGCTTCAGGCCCTCGATGACCGTGACGTCGGTGCCGAAGGACTTCCACGCGGACGCGAACTCGACGCCGATGACACCGCCGCCGAGGATGATCGCGGACTCCGGGACACGGTCCAGGGTCAGCGCGTGGTCCGAGGAGATGATCCGGTTGCCGTCGATCTCCAGGCCGGGCAGCGACTTCGGTACGGAGCCGGTGGCCAGGAGGATGTGACGACCCTCGACACGACGGCCGTCCACGTCGACGGAGGTCGGCGAGGAGAGCCGTCCGTGACCCTCGATGTAGGTCACCTTGCGGGAGGCGACGAGACCCTGCAGACCCTTGTACAGGCCCGAGATCACGTCGTCCTTGTACTTGTGCACGGCCTTGATGTCGATGCCCTCGAAGGAGGCCTTGACACCGAACTGCTCCGCCTCGCGCGCCTGGTCGGCGACCTCGCCGGCGTGGAGCAGGGCCTTCGTGGGAATGCAGCCGTTGTGCAGGCAGGTGCCGCCGAGCTTGTTCTTCTCGATCAGTGCGACGTCCAGGCCCAGCTGCGCTCCGCGCAGCGCCGCGGCGTAACCGCCGCTACCGCCGCCGAGGATCACTAGGTCGAAAACGGTGCTGGCGTCGTTCGCCACGTCACGTCCTCCATGCATGTGCGCCGGTCGCCGGTCTCCGATGACCGGGCGGCGGCTGGTGTTCGGCCGCTTCTGGTTCGGCCCTGTGGTGGGGGCCCTGTCCTGCCGAGAACCCATCTTCGCACTTGTTGACGGGAGGCGGGACGCGGGGCCGGTGTGTGAGACCGGGCGATCGTCGGTACCCGTGGGTAATAGGGGTGGACGACGCTGCGGATTTCGTCGAGAGCGCAACGGCCCCCGGGCGGGAACCCGGGGGCCGTCGCGTGGGGCCGGGCCGATCCCGGTCCGGCCCCGCCGAGGATCAGACCTCGCCGTCGGCGGTGCGCTCCGCCAGCTTGACCAGCGTGCGGACCGCGGAGCCCGTGCCGCCCTTGGGGGTGTAGCCGTAGGGCGCGCCCTCGTGGAAGGCCGGGCCGGCGATGTCGAGGTGGGCCCAGGTGATGCCCTCGCCGACGAACTCCTGCAGGAAGAGGCCGGCGACCAGGCCGCCGCCCATCCGCTCGCCCATGTTGGCGATGTCGGCGGTGGGCGAGTCCATGCCCTTGCGCAGGTCCGCGGGGAGCGGCATCGGCCAGGACTGCTCGCCGACCTCCTCGGCGATCTCGTGGATCGCGGTCCGGTAGTCGTCGTCGTTGGCCATGATGCCGAAGGTGCGGTTGCCCAGCGCCAGGACCATCGCACCGGTCAGCGTCGCCACGTCGACGATCGCGTCCGGGTGCTCCTCGGAGGCCCGGGTCAGCGCGTCGGCCAGGACGAGCCGGCCCTCGGCGTCGGTGTTCAGCACCTCGACGGTCTTGCCGCTGTACATGCGCAGCACGTCGCCGGGGCGGGTGGCAGAGCCCGACGGCATGTTCTCGGCCAGCGCCAGCCAGCCCGTGACGTTGACGGGCACGCCGATGCGGGCGGCGGCGACGACCGCGGCGAACACGGCGGCCGCGCCGCTCATGTCGCACTTCATCGTCTCGTTGTGGCCGGCCGGCTTGAGGGAGATGCCGCCCGAGTCGTAGGTGATGCCCTTGCCGACCAGGGCCAGGGTCTTCTCCGCCTCGGGGTGGGTGTAGGCGATCCGGACCAGGCGCGGCGGGTTCTCGGAACCGACGCCGACGCCGAGGATGCCGCCGTAGCCGCCCTTGGCGAGCGCCTTCTCGTCGAGGACCTGGACCTTGAGGCCGTGCTCCTTGCCCGCGGCCTGCGCCACGGCGGCGAAGGCGGCCGGGGTGAGGTCGTTCGGCGGCATGTTGATCAGGTCGCGGGCGCGCTTGATCTCCTCGGTGAGTGCCTGGGCGCGCTCCGCGGCGGCCTTGTGGGCCTTGTCGCGCGGCTTCGCGCCGAGGAGGGCGACCTCGGCCAGCGGCTTGCGGGCGTCGCCGTTCTTGCTGTCCTGGTACGCGGTGTAGGCGTAGGCGCCGAGCAGCGCGCCCTCCGCGATCGCCTCGGCGTCCTCGGCGCCGGAGATCGGCAGCGCGAACGCGGCCTTCTTCGTGCCGGTCAGGGTGCGGGCGGCGGTGCCGGCGGCGCGGCGCAGGGCCTCGGCGTCGTAACCCTCGCCGTCCTCGGGGGCCGAGCCCAGGCCCACGGCCAGGACGACGGGGGCCTTCAGGCCGGCGGGGGCGGGCAGCTTGGTCGCCTCACCCTCGGCACCCGAAGCACCGAGGGTCTCCAGGACGGCGGCGAGCTTTCCGTCGAACGCCTGGTCCACGGCCTCGGCGCCCGGGGCGACGACCAGGGCCTTGCCGGACTTCGCGACGCCGACGACGAGGGCGTCGGCACGCAGCGTCGCCGCGCCGGCGGTGCTGAGAGTGAGAGCAGTCACGGTGGTGAAATCTCGCTTCCATTGAGTTCTGTGGCGGTCGAGGGATGGGCCGACCGTGCCCGCCGCATCGTATTTCGGCCCGGAGAGCGCCGAGAACGAGCCTACGCTCGCCGCTCGCGTTCGATCACGGCGACGGTGATTCACTCGTCCGAGGTGTCTCTTTCACGTTTACCGCTCACGCCGCGGGGGCTCGCTCAGAATCGCCTCATTCACGCAAGGGCGGCACTCCCGTCCACGCATCATCTCCACAGGTTCCCTCCTGCCCGGAGGGCCTGCCGAAGGGGACACCACCACGATGGACTCTGCCGGATCCCGCCTGCCCGGAGCCGCCCGGACCACGGCGCTCGTCACCGCCGCGCTGCTCGCCACCGTCGTCCCGTCCGCCGGTGCCCGCGCCGCCGAACCGGCACCGCGGATCGATCTGACCGTCCTCGTCGTGGACGACGGGGGCAGCGCCGTGGAGGCGATCACCTCCGAGCTGCGCTCCACCGGGGTGCCCTACCGCAGCGTCGACCTGAACGAGTCCGGCCGCCCCGTCATCGACGCCGGATTCCTCAGCGACACCGTCGACGGCCGCCCCCGGGCCAAGTACCAGGGCGTCGTCCTGCCCCACGAGTCCGCCTTCGGACCCGACTCCGCCGAGCAGGCCGCGCTGGCCGCCTACGAGCGCGCCTTCGGCATCCCGCAGGTCGACGCCCACACCTGGGCCCACCCCGAGGTCGGCCTCGACTACACGACCGACGGGGGCTTCTCCGGCGTCCTCGACGGCACGACCGCCACCGTCACCGCCGCCGGCCGCGGCGGCCCCTTCCGCTACCTCGACGGTCCGCTGGCCTTCGAGGACGGCGACCCGTCCGTCTCCGAGAGCTACGGCTACGCCGGGCGGCCCCGCGCGGGCTACACCAGCTACCTCGACATGCCCGTCGCGGGCGGCGGCCGGGCCAGCCTCGTCGGGGAGTACGTCCACGACGGGCGCCGCGAACTGGTCGTCACCTTCGCCTACAACCAGTACCAGCGGCAGTTCCGGGTGCTCGCCCGCGGCATCGTCGAATGGCTCACCCAGGGCGTCCACCTCGGCCGGTCCCACAGCTGGTTCTCCGTCCACGTCGACGACGTCCTCGCCCCCGACGCCCGCTGGGACACCGTCCGCAACTGCACCCCCGGCGACTTCGACTGCACCGGCGCCGACGACGCGGAAGCCGCGCCGATCCGGATGACCGCCGCCGACGCGCGGTACGCCGCGGCCTGGCAGAAGACCGCCGGCCTCACCCTCGACATGGTCTACAACGGCGGCCAGGGCGAGCAGTGGAAGACCGAGCACGGCGGCACCGACCCGCTCGCCGCGCAGCTCGTCGCCGACCGCGCCCAGTACCGGTGGGTCAACCACACCTTCACGCACCCCTTCCTCGGCTGCGTGCAGGACAACACCACCGTCCCGTGGAAGTGCGCCACGAACACCTCCGGCGCCCCGCTGTGGACGAGCCGCGCCGAGATCTCCGGGCAGATCCGCGACAACATCGACTGGGCCGTCGGCAAGGGGATCTCGGTCGACCGCGGCGAGCTCGTCACCGGCGAGCACTCGGGGCTCAGGACCCTTCCGCAGCAGCCCGTCGACAATCCCCACCTCGCCGGGGCCCTCGCCGACAATGGCGTGAAATGGACGGCGAGCGACAACTCGCGCGAGCCCTCGCAGCGCGCCGTCGGCGCCGCGAGGACCGTCCCCCGACACCCCATGAACGTGTACTACAACGTTGGCACGGCCGCCGAGATGGCCGACGAGTACAACTGGATCTACACCGCGCGCGCCGACGGCGGCAGCGGGATCTGCGAGGGCGACCCCACCTCCAGCTGCCTGCCCGCCCCGCTCGACACGGCCACCGGCTACGCCTCCCACATCGTGCCGCAGGAGGCCCGCACCGCCCTCTCCCACATCGTGTCGAACGACCCGCGCCCGCACTACGTCCACCAGTCCAACCTCGCCGAGGAGCGCCTGCTCTACCCCGTCCTCGACCGGGTCCTCGCCGACTACCGCGCCCTCTTCGCCGACAACACCCCGCTGGTCAACCCGCGTCAGAGCGAGGCGGGCACCGAGCTGAGCCGGCGCGCCGCCTGGGACGAGGCGCTGGCGGCCGGCCGGGTCACCGCGTACCGCGTCGGCGGCACCGTCACCGTCCGCGTCCCGTCCGGCGTGACCGCCCCGGTCACCGTCCCCGAGGGAACCCGCAAGCAACTCCTGCTCGGCACCGCCGCGTTCGGGACGGCGTACGCGGGAGCCCGGTCGGCCTGGACCACGCCCGAGGCACTCCAGAGCGCCGTCACGCTCAAGCTGCCGACCACCTGACGACCGACCAGACGCTCCGGGGGGAACCGCACATGCCGAGCAGCGGCCGTCACGTCACCATGCTCACCGAAGGCACCTATCCGCACGTCCACGGCGGCGTGAGCACCTGGTGCGACCAGCTCGTCCGCGGCATGCCGGAGGTCGACTTCAACGTCCTCGCGCTCACCGGCAGCGGACGTGAACCGGTCACCTGGGAACTGCCGCCCAACGTGTACCGGCACACCTCCTTCCCGCTCTGGGGCGCCCCGCAGGGGCCGGCCGCGCTCACCGGCGCGCGCCGTCCCCCGCGGGGACGCGACGGACGCCGCTTCACCGACACCTACGAACGGTTCCTGCTGGCGCTCCTCGACCCCGACGCGGGCTGCGACTTCGGCGAGGGCCTCTACGCGCTGGCCGAACTCGCCCGCCGCGGAGGGCTCACCGCAGCCCTGCGCTCCGAACGCGTCCTGCGGGCGCTGATGTGGATCTGGAGGATGCCGCATCTGCCGACGGCCGCGGCCCGGCCCACCGTCCACGACGCCCTGACCGCCACGGACCTGCTGGAGCACGCGCTGCGACCGCTCGCCGCCCGCGTCCCCGACGACTGCGTCGCGCACGCCGTCTCCAGCGGACTCGCCACCCTGCCGGCGCTCGCCGCCCAGCACTTCGAAGGGGTGCCCTTCCTGCTCACCGAACACGGCATCTACCTCCGCGAGCGCTATCTCGGCTACCGCACCGAGGCCCAACGCTGGCCGGTCAAGGTCCTCATGCTCGGCTTCTACCGCGAGCTGAACTCGCTGGGCTACCGCAAGGCCGACCTCATCACCCCGTGCAACCAGTACAACCGGCGCTGGGAGGAACGAGGCGGCGCGCCCGCCGACCGCATCCGGACGGTCTACAACGGCGTCGACCCGCGGGCCTTCCCCTTCGCCGAGGCCGAACCCGAGGTCCCGACCCTCAGCTGGGCCGGCCGGATCGACCCGATCAAGGACCTGGAGACCCTGGTCCGGGCGTACGCCATCGCCCGCGCCGAACTCCCCGAACTGCGACTGCGGTTGTTCGGGCCGGTCCCGGCGGGCGGCGAGGACTACCGGACCCGCCTGGAGAAGCTGGCGGCCGAACTCGGCGTGACGGACGGCGTCACCTTCGAGGGCCGGATCTCCGACGTGGCCCGCGCCTACGCCGCCGGCAACGTGGTGATGCTCTCCTCGATCAGCGAGGGCTTCCCCTTCTCCCTGATCGAGGCGATGTCCTGCGGCCGGGCCACGGTGTCGACGGACGTCGGCGGGGTGCGGGAGGCCGTCGGCGACACCGGGATCGTCGTGCCGCCGCGCGAGCCGGCCGTGATGGCCGCGGCCGTGACCGACCTCCTGCGGGACGGGGAGCGACGGGCCGAGCTGGGACGCCGGGCCCGGCAGCGGGTCGTCGACCGGTTCACGCTGCACCGCTCGGTGGACGGCTTCCGCCGGATCTACCGCGAACTGGCGGGCCGCCCGGCCGATCCGGCCCCCGAGCCGGCGGACTGGACGGTCCGGCTCACCGACCCATGGCGCCAGGAACTCGTCGGAGGGGGCTCCCTGTCGTGAGCGGCTCGCTCTGGCTCAGGAACGGCACGATGCGGGACACCCTGCCGTACGTCCCCCGCCCGCGCCCGGCCGGCCGCCCGGCCGGGACGCCGCGCGGCCTGCCGCACGCGCGCCGCGTCGCACCGGAGGCACCCCCGGCGACCGGCCGCGACACGGCGCTCCCGCCCTACGGCCGCGGTGACGGGCCACCGGGACGGCGGCTCCCGGCCGGACGGGAGGCCGCGACCAACCGGTGCGCCCCGGCGCACGGCGCGCCCGGAAGCCCCGGACCGGGCTCCACGCGGACCTCGACGGCCCTCGCCCCCGACCCGCTCGACGAACTCGCCGAGCGGCTCGACGCCCTGACCGCCGTGGCCGTCCACCCCGACGAGATAGCCGCGATCCTCGAGTCCGACGGCATGACCGACGACCACATCCGGCTCACCTACGGGCGCGCCGACTCCTTCGCCCTCGCCGAGGACCTCTACGCCCGCCTGGAGCGGCGGCACCCCGGACCGGAGGCGGCCGGCGAGTCCGGCGGACCCTGGCACGGCGAACTCGCCGGCTGCCTCCTGCGCGGCCTCCTCTTCGCCCTCCCCGGGCTCGCCTACGTCCTCGGGGCACCCCTCCTGGCAGGCCCCCGCGGCGCCCACGGCCTGCCCGCGGGCACGATCCCCCTGCTGGCAGGGGCCGTCGTCGGGTGGGTCTGGAACCAGACCCTGTCCCACCGCGCCTACTGCCGGCTGGGCCTCGGCGACCGCCGCGCCGCCCTCCGCGCCCTCGCCGTCGGCGCCCCCTCCGGGGCCCTGGCCGGCACGCTCGTCGCGCTCGCCGCGGCGCTCGCGACCGGGCCCGTGGGCCTGCCGGCCATGGCGTTCGCGGCCGGCCAGTCGCTCTACCTCGCCGCGGCGACCGTCCTGCTGGTCCTCGGCCGCGAACGGGCCCTGCTCGGCGCCCTGCTGCCGCTCGCGGGCGCCGTGCCCGCCTTCCACCACGACCTTCCGCACCCGCTGCGCACCGGCCTCCTGCTGGCCTCGCTCGCGGCGACCACGGCCTGCGCGGTGAACGTCCTCGGGCCGGGCCTCCGCGGCGGCCCGAAGGACGGCACGGCGGGCGCCGCCCACCCGGCCCGGACCGCACGGAGCCCCCGGGCCGGCGGAGCCCCGCCGCTCGCCGCCTCCCTCCCGTACGGCCTGTTCGGCCTCGGCACCGGACTCCTCGTGCTGTACACCGCGGTCGGCGACGTCCTCGCCGCCGGCCCCGCCGCCGCGGTCGCCGCCCCCTCCGCCGTCGCCCTCACGCTGTCCATGGGCCCGGCCGAATGGCTGCTGCACCGCTTCCGCAGCGAGAGCCTCGCCGGCCTGCGCACCCTCACCAGCGCCCACGCCTTCGCGCGCGCCACCACCGTGACGCTCGCCCTCTGCCTCGGCGCCTACCTGGCCTGCCTGCTGGCCCTGGCCTCCGTCGGCACCCTGCTCTGGCCCGACGCCCCCCGGCTGACCGGCCCCCGGCTCGTCTCGCTGCTCCTCGTGGGCGTGGTGCTCTGGCTCGGACTCCTGCTCCAGGCGTTCGGCGCGGTCCGCGCCGCCGCCGTGGTGTGCGCGATCGCCGCCGCGGCACAGATCCTCGCGCCGGCCGCCGCTCCCGCCGTCGCCGGGGGAGCCGCCGCCGTCCTCACCGTCCTCGCCCGTGTCCTGCTGGTCCGGCCCACCGCCCACCGCTCCTAGGGGGCCGTCTTGTCCGTGAACTCCCGCCTGCTGGTCCCCTTCTACGAGCATCCGGCCGACCGGCCGGACGCCTGGAGCGCGGTGATCGAGGCCGCGCCGTCCCTGTACGGCGTCGTCCTCAACCCGGCGAGCGGGGCGGGGGAGCGTCCCGACCCCGCGTTCGCGGACGTCGCCGCCCGCCTGCGGGCGGCCGGCACGTGGGTGCTCGGGTACACCGACACCGCGTACGGCAGGCGCCCGCACGGCGAGGTCGTCGCCGAACTGCTGCGCCACCGCGACTGGTACGGGGCCGACGGCGCCTTCCTCGACCAGGTGCCCACCGAGGCGGAGGCGCTCGCCCACTACCGCCGCCTCTCCGTCGCCGCCCGCTCCGCCGGTGCCCGGGCCGTCGTGCTCAACCACGGGGCCCACCCCGACCCCGGATACGCGGAACTCGCCGACCTGCTGGTCACCTTCGAGGGGCCGTGGGACACCTACCGGAACCTCGACCTGCCCGTCGCCGACCACTACTGCCACCTCGTCTACGCCGCCCCGTCCGACGTCCGGCCGGCCACCCCCGTCCACTGCGCGGTCCCGGGGGCCGGCGCCCACCCGTGGGGCACGCTGCCCCACGGCCTGGAGCCGGAGCCCGCCCGATGAGACGTCTGATCCCGCTGCTCGCCGCCCTGTTGCTCGCGATGGCCTGCACCGCCGCTCCCGAGGGGCCGGACTCCCCGGACGGTGCGCGCGGCTCCGGCGGCCCGGCACGGTCCGGGCGCTGGCTGCCGAAGCCGGGCCTCGCGTGGCAGTGGCAGCTCAGCGGCCGGCTCGACCCGGCCGTGGACGTCCCCGTCTACGACATCGACGGCTTCGACCACCCGGCCGGCACGGTCGCGGACCTGCACCGGCGCGGCCGGAAGGTGATCTGCTACCTGTCCACCGGGGCCTGGGAGGAGTTCCGCCCGGACGCCGCGAGGTTCCCCGCGTCCCTGCTCGGCCTGGGCAACGGCTGGGAGGGCGAGCGCTGGCTCGACATCCGCCGCACCGACGTCCTCGGACCGCTGATGGCCGCCCGTCTGGACATGTGCCGGGCCAAGGGCTTCGACGCGGTCGAACCGGACAACATGGACGGCTACCGGAACCGCACGGGCTTCCCCCTCACCGCCGCGGACCAGCTCCGCTACAACCGGCTGATCGCCGCGCTGGCCCACGACCGCGGCCTCGCGGTCGGCCTGAAGAACGACCTGGACCAGATCCCGCAGCTGGTCGACGACTTCGACTTCGCCGTCAACGAGCAGTGCGCCCAGTACGGCGAGTGCGAGCGGCTGGCGCCGTTCGTCCGGGCGGGCAAGGCGGTCTTCCACGTCGAGTACGAGCGGGAGACGGGGGAGTTCTGCCCGCAGACCACCCGGCTGGGCCTGAGCTCGATGCGGAAGCGGTACGAGCTGGACGCGTGGCGCCGCCCCTGCCCCTGAGGGGGCCGGTGTGGAGCCGAGGACGACGGGGAGCCCGCCCCGGCTCCGACGCCCGACGCGCGACCGGAGGGGCACGGCGTCCGGTCGGGCCGGTGAAAAGCGGTGGACAGGCCGCAGCCGCCGGGCGAACATCCTCGCGATGAACAGCGAACCTCTCCCCGCCGCCAAGAACGTCCGATTCGTCGAGCTCAGCGCGAAGGCGCTCCGGGCGCTCGCCGACGGAGACCTCGCCGGCGGCAGCGCCGAGGCCGGAGTCGCCCTCGACGAGCACTTCGTCGGCGACCGGGCCCGATGGATCTTCGGCCATCGCGCCGACCAGCTCGCCGCGGACCCGTCCGCCGCGCCCTGGACGACACGGGCCGCGGTGTCCGAACCGGACGGCACCGTCGTCGGCGACGCCGGGTTCCACGGGCCGCCGGACGAGGCCGGACTGGTGGAGATCGGCTACACCGTCGTGCCCCGGTTCCGCCGCCGGGGCTACGCCCGCGCCATGGTGGCGGCGCTGCTCGCCCGAGCCGCCGCCGAACCCGGAGTCAGGACCGTGCGGGCCACCATCGGATCCGACAACACGGCATCCCTGGCCACGATCGCGGGCTTCGGCTTCACGCGTGTCGGCGAGCGGAGCGACGGACGTGACGGGATCGCGATCGTCTTCGAGATCCCGGCGGACGCGACGCGGGTCTGAGCCACCGCGCCGGGACCGGACGTCGACGGGCCGTCATCCGGAAGGCCGCCCTCCGAGGCATCACGCGAAACGGTCACCCCAGCGTCAGCGCCACCAGTGCCGCCGTGGCCGCGGTCTCCTCCACCGCCCCGAACACGTCTCCCGTGACGCCGCCGAAGCGCCGTACGCACCGCCGCAGCAGCAGTGCCGCGGCCGCGAGGGCCGCGCCCGCCGCCAGGACGTGCCGGACCGCGTCGTACGGGGAGAACACCGCGCCCGCGACCGCGCACAGACCGAGCACCAGGCCGGTGGCCAGCGCCGCGGGGCCGACCGGGACGGTCGACGCGACCATCGCGCCCAGGCCCTCCGGGCGCGCCGCCGGGATGCCGGTGCGGGAGGCGTGGGTGAGGGCGAGGCGGGCGACGGTCGCGGCGAGCGCGGCGGCGACCGCGCCCTGTGCCCAGCCCTCGTCGTACAGCCGGTAGAGCGCCGCCACCTGGGCGAACAGGGTGAAGAGCAGCACGATGACGCCGAACGGCCCGATGTCGGACTGCTTCATGACGCGCAGGGCGTCCCCGGCCGGCTTCGCGCTGCCGAGGCCGTCCGCGGTGTCCGCGAGTCCGTCCAGGTGCAGGCCCCGGGTCATCACCGCCGGCACCGCCGCCGTGATCACGGCGGCGAGCAGCGGGCCCGAGCCGAGCAGCAGGAACACCCCGCCGAGCGCCGCCGAGCAGAGGCCGACGACCAGGCCGGCGAGGGGCGCCCAGAGCATGCCGGCCCGCGCCGCGTCCCGGTCCCAGCGGGTGATGCGGGCGGGAAGCACCGTGAGGGTGCCGAAAGCGAAACGCAGGCCGTCCATCCGGGCAGGGTAATGGGCGTCCTCGGACGGTAAATTGCGCATACCCCAATAAATCGTGCGATCAGAAGCGGGTGGCATGGGTCACTGGTTCACGCGCAACATCATCGAGCCGGGGAAGCTCCCGACACTGCTCGCCCTGTCCTCGTTCCTCCTGACCTTCCTGATCACCCGGACCGTCACCCGGCTGATCCGGGCCGGGAAGGGGCCGTTCCGCAACGTCTCGTCAGCGGGCGGGCTGCACATCCACCATGTCGTCCCGGGCGTCGTGCTGACCGTCCTCGGCGGTTTCGGCGCCGTCGCCAGCGACCGGCACGGCGTCGGTGCCGCCGTCTTCGCGATCGTGTTCGGGATGGGCGCGGGGCTCGTCCTCGACGAGTTCGCGCTGATCCTCCACCTCGACGACGTGTACTGGTCCGAGCAGGGCCGGAAGAGCGTCGAGGTCGTCGTCCTCACCGCGGCGCTGGTCATGCTGGCCCTCGGCGGCTTCTCGCCCCTGGGCGTCAACGACCTCACCGGCGACGAGCGGCAGAACCGGGCCGCCTTCCTGGTCACCGTCCTGGTGAACTTCCTCTTCGTCCTCGTGTCCCTGGTGAAGGGCAAGTTCCGGATCGCCGTGATCGGGGCGCTGGTGCCGTTCGTCGCCCTCGTCGGGGCCGTGCGGCTGGCCCGCCCCGGGTCCTGGTGGTCGCGGCACTTCTACCGCCGCCGCCACCGGGCCCGAGCCCGCTCGCGCCTGCGCACGTACCGGCACGACAGGCGCTGGAACCGGGTGCGGCGGCGGGTTCAGGACGTGATCGGCGGCTTCCAGGAGCGGGTCCCCGCGAGCATCTCGGGGCCCGGTCCCGGCTCGGGTCCGGGGCCGGGTGCCGGTTCCGGCTCCGGCTCGGGGTCCGGCTCCGGCTCCGGCGACTGATCCCCGCCCCGCCGCTCCCGCCACCGCGTGCCGGCGATGATCAGCAGCACGGCCGCGATCGCCGCCAGGTGCTCCTTGCCGGCGAGGTTGTTCTTGATCAGCACCTCGACGACCATCGCCGACATCACCAGCGCCCCGGTCCAGCGGGCCCGGTAGCGCCAACACACGTACACCGCGAGGCCCACCACGGCGGCCGACGGGCCGGTGTCGACCACCTGGGCGTCCGAGGCCGGCAGGCCGAACGGGCTGTCCGGCCCGAGCGCGACGGCCGCCCGGGCGTACAGCGTCCCGGCGAGCGTCGCCACGTAGGCGATCGTGAGGGTCCGCCACCGGCCCAGGCAGATCTCGGCGATGCCGAAGACGAGCAGCACCTGCGCCAGCGCGCCCCACACCGGTAGGTCGAGCGCCGGTACGAACAGCGACAGCGGGGTCCGCAGCAGCGCGAGCCACAGCGGGTCCTCGGCCCGGACCGAGCCGATGTCCTGGACGGGCCGGTAGCCCCAGTCCTGGTTCTGCACGACCTGGAACAGCGCCGTGAGGCACACCGCGCTCAGCGTCATCGCGATCGCGCGCCACCGGCGCGCGACCAGTCCGGCCCGCACGGTGGCGTACAGCGGTCCCCACTCGCGGTGGGCGAAGTCCCGGAGGGCCGACCTCACCGCGTGCCCTCCAGATGTCTGCGGTACAGCCACCTCGGCAGACCGGGCGCCTCCAGGAAGCCCTCGGCGCGGCCCGCGGCGAGTCCGATGCGCAGCAGGTCGGCGCTCTTCTCGAAGAGCATGAATCGGGGCTCCCAGATCGGTCGGTACTTGGCGTTGGCGCGGTACAGCGACTCGATCTGCCACCAGCGGGAGAAGAAGCTGAGCAGCGAACGCCACATGCGCAGCACGGGTCCCGCCCCGAGCTTCGAGCCACGTTCGAAGACGGAGCGGAACATCGCGAAGTTGAGTGAGACCTGGGTGATCCCGATCTCCCCGGCGCGCTGCAGGAGCTCGATGACCATGAACTCCATCAGGCCGTTCTCCGAGTCCCGGTCACGGCGCATCAGGTCCAGCGAGAGCCCCTTCGGGCCCCAGGGCACGAAGGAGAGCACGGCGCGCAGCCTGCCCTCGTCGTCGGTGCACTCCAGCATCACGCAGCGGCCGTCCCGCGGATCGCCGAGCCGGCCGAGGGCCATCGAGAAGCCGCGCTCGGTGGCCCCGTCGCGCCAGTCGTCGGCCTTGCGCAGCAGCTCGTCCATCTCGTCGGTGGGGATCTCCTCGTGCCGCCGGATGCGGACCTCGTAGCCGGCCCGCTTGACCCGGTTGAACGCCTGCCGGACCGTGCGCATGGCCCGGCCGTCGAGGGTGAACTCGTCGGTCTCCACGATCGCCTCGTCGCCCAGTTCGAGGGCGTCGAGGCCGTGCCGGGCGTAGATGGTGCCGGCCTCCTCGCTCGCCCCCATCACGGCGGGGATCCAGCCGTGCTCGCGGGCCTCGGCCAGCCAGGGCTCGATCGCCCCGGGCCAGGCCTCGGGGTCGCCGATGGGGTCGCCCGAGGCGAGCGAGACGCCGCCGACGACCCGGTAGGCGACGGCGGCCTTCCCGCTGGCCGACCAGACCACGCTCTTCTCGCGGCGCAGCGCGAAGTAGCCGAGGGAGTCCCGGTCCCCGTGCTTGTCCAGCAGGCCCCGCAGCTTGTCCTCGTCCTGCGCGGTCAGCGGGTCGACCGCCCGGCGCGAGCGGAACGCGGCGTAGAGCACGGCGATGAGCAGCAGGGTCGACAGGACGTTGATCGTGACGTTGACCCAGCCGGGCGTGGCGATGCCGTCGTAGGCCGAGTCGTCGGCGGCCAGCGTGATCAGCCGCAGCACGCCGTAGCGCCAGCGTTCCAGGAAGGTCGAGGTACCGGTGGAGGTGTTGGTGACGGTCACGAGCAGTGCGGCGAGCAGCGAGGTGACGAGCAGTCCGCCGACCGCGACGACCGCGGCCAGCCACGGGTTGGAGCGGTCGCCCTTGGCGTAGAACTCCTTGCGGCCCAGCACCAGCGCGAGCACGAAGGCGGCGGTGAGGACGACGGAGATCCAGTTCTGGGCGTGCTGCCGGATCTCCGGGAAGATCATGGCGACGACGAAGAGCAGCAGGAAGAGCCCGCTCAGCACGATGTTGAGGATCCACGCGGCGCGCTTGCGGCGGCGCATGGTGATCGCGAGGAAGAGCGTGAAGACGCCCGAGGCGAAGCCCGCCGTGAGCAGGTACGGCGTGAAGTAGTTGTCGGTGTTGTGTCTGCGGAGGTCCTGGCCGAACGAGACCCAGACGGCGCTCAGGAAGTTGACGAACGTGACGGCGCGCAGGTACCAGACGGCGAACGCGGCGCTGCGCCGCGAGCGGGCGGTGCCCCCGGGCGCTCCTTCGGTGGACAAACGGACCTCTCCCATGAAAAGCGATCATATGGGGCATCGCCTGTCATGACGGGGCGTCGGAGACGGCCGCCCGCGCGTTGGGGGTCCCCCCAGGACGAAGTCCTAGGGGGAGGGGCCGTGTCCGGCGCCGTCGTCCGTCTCAGTCCTCCTCGGCCGGCGTGTCCGCCGGCTCCTCCGGAGCGGTCGGCTCCGTCGGAAGCGGCTCCTCGGGCCGCTCCGGCAGCTCCGCGGCGAGTGCCGCCGCGGCCTGGACGAGGGGAAGAGCGAGCAGTGCCCCGGTTCCCTCGCCCACAGTGACGCCGTGGTCCAGCAGAGGGTTGAGCGCCATCCGGTCCAGCGCCTTGGCCTGCGCCGGCTCGCCGCTCACCTGCCCCGCCAGCCACCAGTCCGGGGCCCGGAACGCCGCCCGCTGCGCGACCAGCGCGCAGGCCGCGCCCACCACGCCGTCCAGCAGCACCGGCATCCTGCGCACCGCGCTCTGCAGCAGGAAGCCGGTCATGGCCGCCAGGTCCGCACCGCCCACCGCGGCGAGCAGCTCCAACTGGTCGCCGAGCACCGGCCGGGCGCGCCGCAGCGCGTCCCGGACCGCCGCGCACTTGCGCATCCACGCCAGGTCGTCGATCCCGGCCCCGCCGCGGCCGGTGACCACCGAGGCGTCCGTGCCGCACAGCGCCGCGACGAGCGTCGCCGCCGGGGTCGTCCCGCCGACGCTCAGGTCGCCGAGGACGACCAGGTCCGTGCCGGAGTCCGCCTCCTCGTCGGCGATCGCCATGCCGAGCCGGATCGCGGCCTCGGTCTCCTCGGCCGTCAGCGCGTTCTCGACGTCGATCCGGCCGCTGCCGCGCCGCACCCGGTGGCGCACCACGTCGGCGGGCAGCAGCCCGGGGTCGCAGTCGAGCCCCGCGTCCACCACCCGCACCGGCACCCCCGCGCTGCGCGCCAGCACCGCGACCGGGCTCGCGCCCTCCAGCACGGCACGGACCAGTTCGTACGCGCCACCCGCCGGCCGGCCGGACACGCCGAGCGAGGCCACCCCGTGATCGCCCGCGAAGAGCACCACCCGCGGCTGCTCGATCGCCCGCACCGTGACCGAACCCTGCGCCGCCGACAGCCATTCGCCCAGCTCGTCGAGCCGGCCGAGCGCGCCGGGCGGCACGGTCAGGCGCTCGCGGCGTTCCTCGGCGTCACGCCGTATCCCCCCGTCGGGGCGCTCGATCAGATCGGAGAAGTCGTCCAGGTTCACGGTGTTCCGCCTTGGGAGATCAACGAGGCCATCGATGATCCGCACCCTACCCGCGCAGCACCAGCGCCTGGCCTGCGACGACCAGCAGGACCTGCTCGCACTCCCCGGCGAAGGCCGCGTTCAGCCGGCCCAGCTCGTCCCGGAACCGGCGTCCCGACGCCGTCGCCGGCACCACTCCCGAACCGACCTCGTTCGTCACGGCGACGACCGTGCGGCCGGTGGCCCGCACCGCCGCGACCAGGTCCGCGACCCTGGTCTCCAACTCCTCCCGGCCGCCGTCCGCCCACCGCTCGTCGTCCCACGCCCCGACCCGGTCCATGGCGTCCGTCAGCCACAGGGACAGACAGTCGATCAGCAGCGGCGGACCCTCCTCGGCGAGCAGCGGCACGAGGTCGCAGCTCTCGGTGGTCCGCCAGGACGACGGCCGCCGCTCCCGGTGCAGATGCACCCGCTGGTCCCACTCCGGGTCGCCCTCGCGGACCCCGCCGGTCGCCACGTACACCACCTCGGGGAACGTCTCCAGGCGCCGCTCGGCCTCCACCGACTTGCCCGAACGGGCTCCGCCGGTCACCAGGGTGCGGCGTGGCACCTCCGGCACGTCGTGGTACTCCCCGACGTACAGGGTCGTGCCGTCCGGCACCGCCCGTGCCCCGGCCGCCGCCAGCCGCCGGTCCAGCTCGGCCCCCCACGGTGCGTCGTGGTCCAGGTGCACGGCGACGACGTCGGTGGCCGGTCCGACCGCGCCGGCCGCCCGCAGCCGGGCCAGCGCGTCCGGCCGGCCGGTGACGTCGGCGACGACCGTGTCGTACGGCCGCCCCTCGTCGTGCAGCCCCGCGGGGGATCCGGCCGGCGGCAGGTAGAGCAGCCGCTCGCCGTCGGGGGCCGTCACCTCGTACCCCGTACCGGGGGAGTCCATCGCCACCGCCCGCACCCGGTGCCCGCTGATCAGCGTCAGCTCGCGCCCGTCCGGAACACGTCCGGCGGTCGGCAGACCGGCCGGCATCTCGACGGCCGGACCGTCGTGCGGGTGGGTCAGCAGCACCTGCCGCACCCCCACCAGCGAGTGCCCCGACCGGGCAGCGGCCAGCGCGGCGCCCGGCGTCAGGTCGAGCAGCAGCGCCCCGTCCACCAGCAGCGAGGTCGCGGCCCGCGCCAGAGTGCCGCGGGCGGTCGCGCACACGGCGCACGGACAGTCGGGGCGGGGGAGTCCGACGGGGGCGCCGGTGCCGAGCAATGTCAGTTCCACCCACTGATCCTCCCGCGTCACCGCGACGGGTGCACGCCCGGCTACGCTGCGGGCAGGAAACCGATCATCCGGTGAAGCCCAGGAGGCGGACATGGCATGGACGTGGCGTTTCGAGAAGTCCGACGGCACCGAGGTCCAGCCGGCGGTGGCGCCGGACGAGTTCACGACCCAGGGTGACGCCGAGTCGTGGATCGGGGAGAACTGGAAGGACCTCCTGGAGGGCGGCGCGGACCAGGTCACGCTCTCCGAGGACGGTGCCAAGATCTACGGGCCGATGGCCCTGGACGCCGAGGCGTAGTCACCCGTGGCGGCCACCCGTCCCGCCGGGGAACCCCTCGGTCGCGGACGGGTGGAGACGCCCGCCGGCAGCGTCCCGTGGGCCGGCGTCCGACCCGCGGGCCCCTCACCCGCGTCCGGGGATCAGCCTCGGACGCCGCACAGGTGCAGCAGGGCCGCCACCCGCCGGTACGGCTCGGTCCGCCCCGCCCGGTCCTCGGCGGCGAGCAGCCGTTCCAGCTCGTCGGCGGCCGGCAGGCCGACATCGGCCGCCACGCCGTCGGTCAGGACCCGCACCCCGTACCAGGCGTGCAGGGGCGCCGCGATCCCCGCCAGCGTCACGGTCAGCGCGTCGAGCCGGTCGGCGCGCACCTTGACCCCGTTGTCGTCCGGGTACGTGTCCGCGTCGAAGCCGGCCAGTGCGCCGGCCCAGTCCCCGGCGAGCCCCGGCCGCAGGGCCAGCGCCTCCCCGTTCCGTACGACCAGGGACAGCAGACCGCCGGGCGCCAGCATCCGGGCCAGGCCCGCGAGCAGCGCGTCCGGCTCCTGCGCGTACATGAGCACGCCGTGGCAGAGCACCACGTCGAAACTGCCGGGCAGGAAGTGGACGCCCGTCTCGCGGCCGTCGCCCTCGATCAGGCGGACCCGCTCGCGGATCCCGGCCGGTTCGGTGGCCAGCGAGTCACGGGCCGCCTTGAGCAGTTCGGGATCGGCCTCGAGGCCGGTCACCGTGTGACCGGCCCGGGCCAGCCTCAGGGCCTGGAAGCCCTGCCCCATCCCCGCGTCGAGGATGCGCAGCCGCTGGCCCACCGGATAGCGGGCGGCTATCTGCTCGTCCAGCTGGCGCGCGATCAGCTCCAGACGGACGGTGTCGCGCAGTCCACCGTGACCGGCGGGCCAGGGGGAGACGGCGGGCAGCACCGGACTACCCGTACCGGCGCCGGAGCCGGAGCCGTCCCCGCTCAGGGTCGCTCTCCGCGCTTGACCTGCGGCTTCGGCAGTCGCAGTCGGCGCATCTGGAGCGTACGCATGAGGCCGTAGGCCACGGCACCGCGCTTCGGCTCGTTCGGGAAGCGCTCGTTCAGCTGCTTCTTCAGACGGAGCCAGATGCCGATCGAGTCGATGACGATCAGGACGATCACACCGAGCCACAGCAGCAGCGAGATGTTCTGCAGCGACGGGACCCGGATCATCGACAGGACCAGGATCACGACGGCCATCGGCAGGAAGAACTCGGCGATGGCGAAGCGGGAGTCGACGAAGTCGCGCACGAAGCGGCGCACCGGGCCCTTGTCGCGGGCCGGCAGGTAGCGCTCGTCGCCGCTCGCCAGTGCCTCGCGCTGGCGGGCGAGATCGGTACGGCGGGCCTCGCGCTGGCGCTTGGCGGCCTCCTTGCGGTCGGTCGGCACCGTCGCGGCGCGACGGCGCTGGGTCTGCGCCTCGCTCCGCTTCGGTGTCGGGCGGCCCTTGGGGGCCTCGGGGTCGCGGGGCTGCTTGGAGAGGTCCGCCGTCACCTTGTCGGTGGGGGCCTTCTCTTCCTTGGAACGGCTACGGAACACAAAACCCAAGGGTACGTGGTGCGAGGCATGGACCCCAGTCCCGCCGGGAACGATCCGCTAACAGCCTGCGTCTGTGGGGGTACGTCCGGACGACGTGCGGGGTTTCCCCGAGGGGGCCGTCTACTCCCTGGGCCTGAGAGTGCTCGCGCGCAGTCGTCCTTGGGGAGGAGCACTTCCGCCCCCGAACAGTGCGGTAATGGAGGCAGGGACCGTACTGTGGATCCTGTTGGAGTGCTTGAGCCGAGTCCGTCAGAAGGGGGCGCGCGAAGCCCATGAGCGGTGTCATGAAGCGTATGGGGATGATCTTCCGCGCGAAGGCAAACAAGGCCCTTGACCGGGCCGAGGATCCGCGCGAGACCCTTGATTACTCCTACCAGAAGCAGCTGGAGCTGCTGCAGAAGGTCCGCAGGGGTGTCGCCGACGTGGCGACCTCCCGCAAGCGGCTCGAACTGCAGCTGAACCAGCTCCAGGGCCAGTCCGCCAAGCTGGAGGACCAGGGCCGCAAGGCGCTGGCCCTCGGCCGCGAGGACCTGGCCCGTGAGGCACTGTCCCGGCGGGCCGCCCTGCAGCAGCAGGTGAGCGACCTGGAGGTGCAGCACCAGACCCTGCAGGGCGAGGAGGAGAAGCTCACCCTGGCCGCGCAGCGGCTCCAGGCCAAGGTCGACGCCTTCCGTACGAAGAAGGAGACGATCAAGGCGACCTACACGGCCGCCCAGGCGCAGACCCGGATCGCCGAGTCCTTCTCCGGCATCTCGGAGGAGATGAGCGACGTCGGCGTCGCCATCCAGCGTGCCGAGGACAAGACGGCCCAGCTCCAGGCCCGGGCCGGTGCGATCGACGAGCTGCTCGCCTCCGGGGCGCTCGACGACCAGTCCGGCCTCGCCAAGGACGACATCCAGGCGGAGCTCGACCGGCTGTCCGGCGGCACGGACGTCGAGCTGGAGCTCCAGCGGATGAAGGCGGAACTGGCCGGCGGCCCCTCGTCCTCCCAGCAGGCGATCGAGGGCGGCGACGGCGCGGCCGCCCCGCAGGACAAGCCGCAGTCCCACCCGCGGTTCGACAAGCAGTAACGAGCTCTCCAAGGACGGCGCATCATGATCGTCAGGATCATGGGGGAGGGCCAGTGGAAGCTGGCCGACGACCGCTTCACCGAGCTGAACACGCTGGACGCCGAGCTGCTGGCCGAGATGGAGTCGGGCGACGAGGACGGCTTCCGCCGCACCCTCGGTGCCCTGCTCGACGCGGTCCGGCGCCTCGGCGACCCCCTTCCCGACGCCTCCCTGGAGCCGTCGGAGCTGATCCTTCCGTCGGCGGACGCGACCCTCGACGAGGTGCGCGAGATGCTGTCCGACGACGGCCTCATCCCGGGCTGAGCCCGGCACTCCACAGCACACGGTGCCCCGTCGCCCCCGAAGGGCGGCGGGGCACCGCGCGTGTCCGGCCCCGTACCGGCGCGTGTCCGCTCCCGTGCCGCCGCGTGCGCCACCCGGCCCCGTACCGGCGCCGCGGCCGCACCCCGTACCGTTGCTTGGCGTGACCCCCACCGGCACCCCCTTCGCCCGACCCCGCCACTGGCTGCGCACCCATCCGCTCGCCTTCGACGGGGCGCTCGCGTTCGCCGTGCTGGTCTGCATGGTCACCGGGTCCTTCGCCGACCCCCACGGCAGCCCCAACGGCCCCACCTTCGGCGACCGCACCCCCGACGCCGGCGGCGTCGTCCTCATGGTCCTGGGGGCCGCCGCCCTCGTGCCGCGCCGCCGCCACCCGATCGCCGTACTCGTCTTCACCTGTGCCGTCACCCTGGTCGGGCTGGTCAGCGACAACCGCCCCGCCCCGGTCGCCATGAGCGCCGTCGTCGCCCTTTTCACCGTCGCCGCGCACACCGACCGGCCCACCACCTGGCGGGTCGGCCTGCTCACCATGACCGTGCTCACGGGGGCGGCGATGCTCTTCGGGCCCAACCCCTGGTACGCGCAGGAGAACGTCGGCGTCTTCGCCTGGACCGGCATGGCCGCCGCCGCGGGCGACGCCGTCCGCAGCCGCCGCGCCTTCGTCGACGCCATCCGGGAGCGCGCCGAGCGCGCCGAACGGACCCGCGACGAGGAGGCCCGGCGCCGGGTCGCCGAGGAACGCCTGCGCATCGCCCGCGACCTGCACGACGTCGTCGCGCACCACATCGCCCTGGTCAACGTCCAGGCCGGGGTCGCCGCCCATGTCATGGACAAGCGCCCCGACCAGGCCAAGGAAGCCCTCGCGCACGTCCGCGACGCCAGTCGCTCCGCGCTCGACGAGCTGCGCGCCACCGTCGGCCTGCTCCGCCAGTCCGGCGACCCGGAGGCGCCCACCGAGCCCGCCCCGGGACTCGCCGTCCTCGACGCGCTGCTCGACACCTTCCGCAACGCCGGACTGCCCGTGCAGCTGGCCCGTGCCGACGAGGACACGAGCCTCCCCGCGGCCGTCGACCTCGCCGCGTTCCGGATCATCCAGGAGGCCCTGACCAACGTGCGCAAGCACGCCGGCCAGGACGCCAAGGCGGAGGTCAGCGTCGTGCGGGTCGGCCGCACCGTGGAGATCACCGTCCTGGACGACGGCGTACCGCAGCCGGTGCCGCCCGCCGACACCGGCGGCCACGGCCTCCTCGGCATGCGGGAACGCGTCACCGCCCTCGGCGGCACGCTCACCGCCGCACCCCGCTACGGCGGCGGCTTCCGGGTGCAGGCGATACTGCCCGCGACGACCTGTACGGGGGAGGACCGATGACGATCAGGGTGCTGCTCGCCGACGACCAGGCCCTGCTCCGCAGCGCCTTCAAGGTGCTCGTGGACTCCGAGCCGGACATGGAGGTCGTCGCCGAGGCCGCCGACGGCGCCGAAGCCTTCGCGAAGGCCCGCTCCGAGCGGGCCGACGTCGTCCTCATGGACATCCGGATGCCCGGGACCGACGGTCTCGCCGCCACCCGCATGATCACCGCGGACCCGGCGCTCTCCGACGTCCGGATCGTCATGCTGACCACCTTCGAGGTGGACGAGTACGTCGTGCAGTCGCTGCGCGCGGGAGCCTCCGGCTTCCTCGGCAAGGGCGCGGAACCGGAGGAGCTGCTCAACGCGATCCGGATCGCCGCCGCCGGCGACGCCCTGCTCTCGCCCGTGGCGACCAAGGGCCTGATCGCCAGGTTCCTCGCCCAGGGCGGCGGTGCCGACCTCGGCGACGGCGAGCACGGCCGGGCCCACTCCGAGCGGCTGGCCGCGCTGACCACCCGCGAGCGGGAGGTCCTGGTCCTCGTCGCCGGCGGTCACTCCAACGACGAGATCGCCGAACGCCTCGCCGTCAGCCCCCTCACGGTGAAGACCCACGTGAACCGCGCCATGGCCAAACTCGGCGCCCGCGACCGCGCCCAGCTGGTGGTCACGGCCTACGAATCGGGCCTGGTACGTCCGAAGGTGGAGTGAGGCGGGACCCCGGCGTACTCCAGACGCGGTATGCGCGGCATAAGGATCTGGGCCCGGGGGCCGACGAATCCGGCCCCGGCGTGACGGAGGGTGGACACCGGGCACTCCTGGGGCATTCCCCGGCGCCCGCCCGCCGAGTACGCCACAGAAGAGAGACCCCATGTCCTGGCTGTCCAGATTCAGCCTCGCGCAACGGGCCCTGATCGGGCTGATGTCCATCGTCGCCATCGTCTTCGGGGCGATCGCGATCCCGCAGCTGAAGCAGCAGCTGCTCCCCTCGATCGAACTCCCGATGGTGTCGGTCCTGGCCCAGTACCAGGGCGCGTCGCCCGACGTGGTCGAGAAGCAGGTCGTCGAACCCCTCGAATCCACCATCAAGGCCGTCGACGGCATCAAGGGCGTCACCTCCACCGCCTCCGAGGGCAGCGCCGTCATCATGGCCACCTTCGAGTACGGCGACGAGGGCACCAAGCAGCTCGTCGCCGACGTCCAGCAGGCGGTGAACCGCGCCCGGGCGGTGCTGCCCGACAGCGTCGACCCGCAGGTCGTGGCCGGCTCGACCGACGACATCCCGACCGTCGTCCTCGCCGTCACCTCCGACAAGGACCAGCAGGCGCTCGCCGACCAGCTGGAGCGGACCGTCGTCCCGGCCCTCGAGGACATCGAGGGCGTGGGCCAGGTCTCCGTCGACGGCGTCCAGGACCTCCAGGTCTCCGTCACGCCGGACGACAGGAAGCTCGCGGCGGCCGGCCTCGACACGATGCGGCTCGCCGAGGCGATCAAGGCGGGCGGCGGCACCGTGCCGGCCGGATCCTTCTCCGAGGCCGGCAAGAGCCGCACCGTCCAGGTCGGCGGCGGCTACACCTCGCTGCGGCAGATCCAGGACCTGCGCATCAAGCCCGCGAAGGGCAAGGCCGTCCGCCTCGCCGACGTGGCGAAGGTCGAGCAGCAGGAGTCCTCACGGGTCTCCATCACCCGTACCGACGGCCGGCCCAGCCTCGCCGTCCTGGCGACCATGGACAAGGACGGCAGCGCCGTCGCGATCTCCGACGCCGTCAAGGGGAAGCTGCCCGACCTCCGCAAGGACCTGGGCGCCGGCGCCGAGCTGACCGTGGTCTCCGACCAGGGGCCGGCCGTCGCCAAGTCCATCTCCGGCCTGACCACCGAGGGCGCGCTCGGCCTCGTCATGGCGGTCCTGGTGATCCTGGTCTTCCTGGCCTCGATCCGCTCCACGCTGGTCACCGCGGTCTCCATCCCGCTCTCGGTCGTTCTGGCCCTGATCGTCCTGTGGACCCGTGACCTGTCGCTCAACATGCTGACCCTCGGCGCGCTCACCATCGCCATCGGCCGGGTCGTCGACGACTCGATCGTGGTCCTGGAGAACATCAAGCGTCACCTCGGCTACGGCGAGGAGCGCGAGTCCGCGATCCTCACCGCGGTCCGCGAGGTGGCCGGCGCGGTCACCTCCTCGACGCTCACCACGGTCGCGGTCTTCCTGCCGATCGGCCTGGTCGGCGGCATGGTCGGCGAGCTGTTCGGCTCGTTCAGCCTGACGGTCACCGCCGCCCTGCTGGCCTCCCTCCTGGTCTCGCTCACCGTCGTCCCGGTCCTGTCGTACTGGTTCCTGCGCGCCCCCAAGGGCACGTCCGAGGACCCGGAGGAGGCCCGCCGGCTCGCCGAGGAGAAGGAGGACCGCAGCCGCCTGCAGCGCCTGTACGTCCCCGTCCTGCGGTTCGCGACCCGCCGCCGCCTCACCAGCGTGGCGATCGCCGTCGTCGTCCTCATCGGCACCTTCGGCATGGCCCCGCTGCTCAAGACCAACTTCTTCGACCAGGGCGAGCAGGAGGTCCTCAGCATCAAGCAGGAGCTGGCGCCGGGCACCAGCCTCGCCGCCTCCGACGAGGCCGCGAAGAAGGTCGAGAAGGTCCTCGCCGACACCGAGGGCGTGAAGGACTACCAGGTCACCGTCGGCTCCTCCGGCTTCCTGGCCGCCTTCGGCGGCGGCACGGGCGCCAACCAGGCCTCGTACCAGGTGACCCTGGAGGAGTCCGCGACGTACGAGAAGACCCGCGACGCCATCGACGCGGCGCTCGGGAAGCTCGACGGCATCGGCGACACGACGATCGCGGCGGGCGACGGCTTCGGCAGCCAGGACCTCAGCGTGGTGGTCAAGGCCTCCGACGCCGAGACGCTGAAGAAGGCCTCCGAGGCCGTACGGGCCGAGGTCGCGAAGCTCGACGACGTCACCGACGTCCAGAGCGACCTGTCCCAGTCCGTGCCGCGCATCTCCGTCAAGGCCACCGCCAAGGCGGCGGACCTCGGCCTGGACGACACCACGCTCGGGATGGCCGTGGCCCAGGCGGTCCGCGGCACCCCGGCCGGCAAGGCGATCCTCGACGACACCGAGCGCGACGTCGTCCTGACCTCCGCCCGGCGGGCCACGACCATGGCGGAGCTCAAGGCCCTGCCCATCGGCCCGGTCACGCTCGGCGACATCGCCGACGTGAAGCTGGTGCCCGGCCCGGTCTCGATGACCAGGATCGACGGCGCCCGTGCCGCGACCATCACGGCCAAGCCGACCGGCGACAACACGGGCGCGGTCAGCGCCTCCCTCCAGACGAAGATCAACGCGCTGGACCTGCCGGAGGGCGCCACCGCCTCCATCGGCGGTGTCTCCGAGGACCAGTCCGAGGCGTTCGTGAACCTGGGCCTGGCGATGCTCGCGGCGATCGCGATCGTCTTCATGCTCCTGGTCGCGACCTTCAAGTCGCTGATCCAGCCGCTGATCCTGCTGGTCTCCATCCCGTTCGCGGCGACCGGCGCCCTCGGCCTGCTGGTCGTCACCGGCACGGCGATGGGCGTCCCGGCGATGATCGGCATGCTGATGCTGATCGGCATCGTGGTCACCAACGCGATCGTCCTGATCGACCTGATCAACCAGTACCGGGCCCAGGGCCTCGGCGTCGTCGAGGCGGTCGTCGAGGGTGGCCGCCACCGGCTGCGCCCGATCCTGATGACCGCGCTGGCGACGATCTTCGCGCTGCTGCCGATGGCGCTGGGCATCACCGGCGAGGGCGGCTTCATCGCCCAGCCGCTGGCCGTGGTCGTGATCGGCGGTCTGATCACCTCGACGCTGCTCACGCTGCTGCTCGTCCCGACGCTGTACGCGATGGTCGAGCTGCGCAAGGAGCGCCGGGCGAAGAAGAAGGCCGCCCGGCGCGCGGCCAAGGCCATGGCGGACCTTCCGCAGCAGGCCGGGGACGCGGACCTGCTGGAGGTCTGATGCCACCGGGCCCGCCCGCTCGCGGGCGGGCCCACCGGACGCCGAAGGGCGCCCCGCACGTCGTGCGGGGCGCCCTTCGGCGTTTCTCCCTGTCCTGCTCCGCGTCCGCCCGGGACCCCCGCGGAGGCCGGGACGCTCCCTACGGGAGGGCGAGCATCCGCTCCAGCGCGAGCTTCGCGAAGCTCTCCGTCTCCGGGTCGACCTGGATGTGGTTGACCAGGTTGCCCTCGGCCAGCGACTCCAGCGTCCACACCAGGTGCGGCAGGTCGATGCGGTTCATCGTCGAGCAGAAGCAGACCGTCTTGTCGAGGAAGACGACCTCCTTGTCCGGGTGCGCGGCGGCCACGCGGCGGACCAGGTTCAGCTCGGTGCCGATCGCCCACTTCGAGCCGGCCGGGGCCGCCTCCAGGGTCTTGATGATGTACTCCGTGGAGCCCACGTGGTCCGCGGCGGCGACGACCTCGTGCTTGCACTCCGGGTGCACCAGCACGTTCACGCCGGGGATCCGCGCGCGCACGTCCTCGACCGAGTCCAGCGAGAAGCGGCCGTGCACCGAGCAGTGACCCCGCCACAGGATCATCTTCGCGGCGCGCAGCTCCTCGACGGTCAGGCCGCCGTTCGGCTTGTGCGGGTTGTAGAGGACGCAGTCCTCCAGGGACATCCCCATCTCGCGCACGGCGGTGTTGCGGCCCAGGTGCTGGTCCGGCAGGAAGAGCACCTTCTCGCCCTGCTCGAACGCCCAGTCCAGCGCGCGCTTGGCGTTCGACGAGGTGCAGATCGTGCCGCCGTGCTTGCCGGTGAAGGCCTTGATGTCGGCCGAGGAGTTCATGTACGAGACGGGCACGACCTGTTCGGCGACACCGGCCTCGGTCAGCACGTCCCAGCACTCGGCGACCTGCTCGGCGGTGGCCATGTCGGCCATCGAGCAGCCCGCGGCGAGGTCCGGCAGCACGACCTTCTGGGCGTCGGAGGTCAGGATGTCCGCCGACTCGGCCATGAAGTGCACGCCGCAGAAGACGATGTACTCGGCCTCCGGACGCGCGGCCGCGTCGCGGGCGAGCTTGAAGGAGTCGCCGGTGACGTCGGCGAACTGGATGACCTCGTCACGCTGGTAGTGGTGGCCGAGGACGAAGACCTTGTCCCCGAGCTTCTCCTTGGCCGCGCGGGCGCGCTCCACCAGGTCCGGGTCGGAGGGCGACGGCAGGTCGCCCGGACACTCCACGCCGCGCTCGCTCTTCGGGTCGGCCTCACGGCCGAGCAGCAGGAGGGCGAGGGGGGTCGGCTGGACGTCCAGGGGCTGGGCGGTGGTCACGTCACGCACCCTTTCTTTTCCAAAATCATTGCGGCTCGGCCGCTCCAGTGGAGCCGGTGCGGCACATGCACCGGAGGCTTTTCGTCTAAATGACGCTATCTATCATAACCGCTTCACGTCAGTTTGACGATGTCCATAGTGTCGATGTGACGAATTCGCGCGGGCCGGATCGGCGCTGGTTCGGACGGCGATGTGCGAGCATGAAAGGGAAAGACACGCACTCGGCCCGGAATGAATCCGCGGCCCCGCCGGTTGCAACCCTCGGCAAGCAGTCTCCGTACAACCCGGGAGAGAAGCAGATGTCCGTATCGGACGAGAAGACCACTGTCAGCGACGGCATCCTCCTGTCTGACGCCGCCGCGGCCAAGGTCAAGGCCCTGCTCGACCAGGAAGGCCGTGACGACCTGGCGCTGCGCGTCGCCGTTCAGCCCGGTGGCTGCTCCGGCCTGCGTTACCAGCTCTTCTTCGACGAGCGCTCGCTCGACGGCGACGTCGTCAAGGACTTCGACGGCGTCAAGGTCGTCACCGACCGCATGAGCGCCCCGTACCTGGGCGGCGCCTCGATCGACTTCGTCGACACCATCGAGAAGCAGGGCTTCACGATCGACAACCCGAATGCCACGGGCTCCTGCGCCTGCGGCGACTCGTTCAGCTAAAGGCCTGCCCGGGCGGTCTGAGGATCGCCCCGCGCGGGACCTGAGCGGAACGCACGACGAAGGCGGCCACCCGGTGCTCCGGGGGCCGCCTTCGTCGTACCCGGCCGCCTGCCGGGCTCCGGGGATTACTGCCGCGGTACGGGCTCCCCGCTCGCCGCGTCGGTCACGGTCCGGCCGGCCAGCGGCTGGTCCAGCGTCACCGTCTTCGTCACCTCCACGGCCATGGCGATGCACGCCCGGCCCGGATCGGTGGGCTTCTCCGTCACGCGCACCGCGACGCTGTCCGCGCTCTGCCGCGCCGTCACCGTGTACTCGCTGCACACCCCGCCCCAGAAGGTCACCGACAGCTTCGTGCCGGCCGCGTCGACGCGGTACGACCCGATCTGCCGGGCGGGCGCGGTGCCCTCGTCCGGAGACGGCTTCGCCGGGGGCGCCAGGTACTCCGGAGCCACCGCCGTCTGCACCACCGTGTAGGGCTTGGCCCCGGCCGCCGGCTCCACCGCGAACAGCCAGGACGGCACGAGGACCCGGGTGCCGTCGACGTACTGCGACGCCAGGCCGAAGACGGCCCCCGTCACCTTCAGCACCGGCCGCGGAGCCGTCGTGCACGGCAGGTCGGTGCCGGTCGGGCCGCCGGTCGTGCCGTCGTCCCGCGTCGTCGCGGGCGGGTCGGTCGCACAGCCGCCGACGCCGTGCCGGCCCGGGCCGGACGACGCCTCGTTCAGCTCCTCCAGCGCCTTCTTCGCGCCGATCACCGGATAGACCGCGCCCTTCGCGGGCGCCTTCAGCTGCCCGCTGCCCGCCACCAGGGACCCGTCGGGACCGACATGGATCCCGGTCGACCAGCCGTAGGTCGGCAGCCCGTCCACGACCGGCTCGGCGTTCACCACCCGCACCGAGCCGCCCATCAGCTGGGTGGCGTCCACCTTCGCGTCGTCCTGCCCGACCGCCTTCAGGACGGGAGCCGCCGCGGCCCTCGCCGCCGCCTCGCCGACCGGTGTGCCGCCGCGCGGGGGCCTGGCCTCGCCCGGGGGCGGGCACGCCTTCCCCTTCAGGCACGTGTCGCCGACCGGACCGCCGTCGTACCGCGCGAACGTCCAGCTGCCCGGTGCCTGCTCCGACACGTCGAGCCGCAGCCCCGACCCGTCCTTCTCCGGGGCGATCCGCCACACCCCGTCCTGGAGCGCCGGGGTGCCCGCGATGCCGAGGGCCTTCGCCAGCCGGGTCACCTCCGCCGAGGTGACCCGGCCCTCGGGCCGGTGGACCGCGGCCGAGGAGGGTCCCTGGGGGAGCGGACCCTTGGCCTGGTAGACCGCGTCGCCGCCGTGCGGGTCCGGCTCGCCGGGCGCGATGCCGGGCCCGGGGTCGTCGCCCGACGCCTTGGCGTCCAGGCGCAGCGGCGGGGGCGAGCCCGCCCCCCGCGCGGCGTCGGACGCGCCGCCGTCACCACTCTCGGACGCCGTGGTCGCGAGGTACACGCCACCGCCGCCGGCCAGCAGCACTCCCGCCGCCACCGATGCGACCAGCAGCGGGGTACGCCTGGGTCGTCGGTTCTCCGTACCGCTCACCACTCGCTCCTTCATCCGGTGGAAGACACCGATGGGACGGAACGGGCGAGCGGCTGGTTCCGTCCCTCAGACGCCGTATTCGGAAGTCGCGTCGATCAGCCGTGCCGAAGCGGCCGGAACGACGACGCCGTGGATCAGTGCCGGGGAGACCGGAGCGGGCGCGTCGGGCGCGGGAACGACCCAGTGAGGGGCCATCCGCGCGCTGTCGCCGCGCAGCTGGGCCAGGCTGAACTCGGACTCCTGATGCTCGCGGGGAGCAGGGTACGTGGACATGTGGGCACCGTATGCATGGCACGCCTTCGGAAAAAAGACCTACTCTGGGGTAGTTTCCCCTGTTCGGCAGCGGCGCCGTCACCCGGTAGCGTGAGCTGTCACTCTCTCCCGTCCCGCAGGAGCGCCCAGCCGTGCGTATCGCAGTCACCGGCTCCATCGCCACCGACCACCTCATGACCTTCCCCGGCCGGTTCGCAGACCAGCTCGTCGCGGACCAGTTGCACACGGTCTCGCTCTCGTTCCTGGTCGACAACCTCGACGTGCGACGGGGAGGTGTCGGCCCGAACATCTGCTTCGGCATGGGTCAGCTCGGCGGCCGCCCGATCCTCGTGGGCGCGGCGGGCTACGACTTCGACGAGTACCGCGCGTGGCTCGACCGCCACGGCGTCGACACCGGCTCGGTGCGGATCTCCGAGGTCCTGCACACGGCCCGCTTCGTGTGCACCACGGACAAGGACCACAACCAGATCGGCTCCTTCTACACCGGCGCGATGAGCGAGGCCCGGCTGATCGAGCTGAAGGCCGTCGCCGACCGCGTGGGCGGCCTGGACCTGGTGCTGATCGGCGCGGACGACCCCGAGGCCATGCTGCGCCACACCGAGGAGTGCAAGGCGCGCGAGATCCCCTTCGCCGCCGACTTCTCGCAGCAGATCGCGCGCATGGAGGGCCGGGAGATCCGCACCCTCCTCGACGGGGCGACCTACCTCTTCTCCAACGAGTACGAGAAGGGCCTCATCGAGTCCAAGACGGGCTGGACCGACGAGGAGATCCTCGGCCGCGTCGGGCACCGCGTCACCACCCTCGGCTCGCGCGGCGTGCGCATCGAGCGGGCCGGCGAGCCGGTCATCGAGGTCGGCTGCGCCGAGGAGGACGCCAAGGTCGACCCGACGGGCGTCGGCGACGCGTTCCGCGCGGGCTTCCTGACCGGTCTGTCCTGGGGCGTCAGCCTGGAGCGCGCGGCCCAGGTCGGCTGCATGCTCGCGACGCTGGTCATCGAGACCCTCGGCACGCAGGAGTACACCCTCCGCCGTACCAACTTCATGGAGCGCTTCACCAAGGCGTACGGCGACGAGGCCGCCGCCGAGGTCCAGGCGCACCTGGCCTGACCCCCCGGGGGCCACGCCCCCTGCCCGCGGCGCCGGCCGGGTCCACCCCGTCCGGCGCCGCGGCGCGTCCGGCCCCGGACGGGACCCGGAGGATGCCTGCGGACCCTGCCGGGCACGCGGCCCGGAGCCGGCCCGCCCCGTACCTCCACGGCCACGCCCCGCGGAGGCCGCTCAGGACACCCGCCGCACCACGTACGCCGTGCCGCCCCCCTCCGAGGGCTCCTCGCCCACGTACTCCTGCCCCCGCATCTCGCACCAGGCCGGGATGTCCAGCCGCGCCGCCTCGTCGTCGGCGAGGACCGTGACCGTGCCGCCGACCGGAACGTCGCCGATCACCTTGGCCAGCTCGATGACCGGGATCGGGCACCTCCGGCCCAGGGCGTCCACCACGAGGGACGCCGGGGCCGCCGCCGCGACCGCGGTCGCCGCGCTCCGCGGCGCGCCCAGCCGTTCCCGTACGGACGCGACCACGCCGGGCAGCACCTCCAGGAAGCGGTCCACGTCCTCCTCCGGGGTGCCCGCCGGCAGCGACACCCGGACGTTGCCCTCGCTGAGCACCCCCATGGCGCGCAGGACATGGCTGGGCGTCAGGGTCGAGCTGGTGCACGACGAGCCGGACGAAACGGAGAAACCCTCCCGATCCAGCTCGTGCAGCAGCGTCTCGCCGTCGACGTAGAGGCAGGAGAAGGTGACGAGGTGGGGGAGCCGGCGCACCGGGTCGCCCACCACCTCCACGTCCGGCACCAGCTCCGGCACCCGGGCGCGGATCCGGTCCACCAGGACGCGCAGCCGCGCCGCCTCGGCCGCCGCCTCCGCCCGCACCGCCCGCAGCGAGGCCGCCGCCGCCACGATCGCCGGCAGGTTCGCGAAGCCCGGCGCCCGCCCCGACTCCCTCTCGTCGGACGGGCCTTGGGCCGCGAACCGGATGCCCTTGCGCACCGCCAGCAGCCCCACCCCCGCCGGACCGCCCCACTTGTGCGCACTGGCCGCGAGCAGTGACCAGGCGCCCTCGACCGGCCCCCAGCCGAGCGACTGCGCGGCGTCCACCAGGAGCGGCACCCCCGCGGCCCGGCAGGCCTCGGCGACCTCCGCCACCGGCTGCTCCGTCCCCACCTCGTGATTGGCGGACTGCAGACACGCCAGCGCGGTGCCCTCGTCCAGGGCCGCGGTGAAGTCCGCGACCCGGACCGCCCCGGTCCGCCCGACCGGGACCTCCGTCATCGTGCCGCCGGCCGCCGCGTGCGCCTCGCCGGCGTGCAGGACGGAGGAGTGCTCGACCGCCGAGACCACCAGACGGTTCCCGACACGCCGGCGCCCCGCGAGCGCTCCGGAAACCCCCGCGTGAACAGCGCGTGTCCCCGAAGGAGTGAACACCAGCTCGTCGGGGCGGCAGCCCACCGCGTCCGCCGCGGCCTCCCGCGCCGCGTCCAGCAGCAGCCGCGCGCGGCGGCCCTCGCGGTACAGCCGGGCCGGGTCGGCCCAGCCCTCGTCCAGGGAGGCGAGCAGCGCCTGGCGGGCGACAGGGTGCAGCGGAGCGGCGGAGGCGGCGTCGAAGTAGGGCATCCGCCCACGCTAACCGGCCCTCCGTAAGGCCCCGTCAGATGCCCCGCCCGCGCCGCCGATCGCCCACCGGTCGGCCCCCCGGGACCGCACTGCGGAATGCCAGGGTCCACCCCTTCGGGGAGTCGGACGGCGCGTTGGGCACCCTCCCCGCGCGACCCCAAATAGCGTCCAGTAGGGTTTGGTCCGCATAAACATCCAAACCCCTGCCCGCGGCCGGGGCGGCGACCGACCAGCGAGACGGCCGTAGCCGGACCAGCGCGGGCCGAGACTCTCGGGAAGGCGCTACGTGAGTCCCAACGGCTCCGACCGCTCGTCGCGGCGCCCGATGCGGCGGAAGCTGCCGCAGGTGCTGACTGCGGGCCTGATCCTGGCGACAGCCACTGGCTGCTCGTACAACTGGGAAGACTTCCCCCGCCTTGGTATGCCCACCCCGGTGACGGAAGAGGCGCCTACGATCCTCTCCCTGTGGCAGGGCTCGTGGGCGGCTGCGCTCGTCACGGGCATCCTGGTGTGGGGACTGATCCTGTGGTCCGTCATCTTCCACCGGCGCAGTCGCACCAAGGTGGAGGTACCTCCGCAGACCCGGTACAACATGCCCATCGAGGCGCTGTACACGGTCACCCCGCTCATCATCGTGTCGGTGCTCTTCTACTTCACCGCGCGCGACGAGTCGAAGCTCCTCTCACTCGCCGACAAGCCGGCCCACACGATCAACGTGGTCGGCTATCAGTGGAGCTGGGGCTTCAACTACATCGAGAACGTGCCGGGCGTGAAGGGTGACGCACAGATCGCCCCGAACCTCGACGCCATTCCGGACAAGTACCAGGACGACTTCCCGGCGAACGCCGGTGGCGTCTACGACGCCGGCATCCCCGGCGACCGGAACCCGCAGACCGGCAACCCGGGCCCGACCCTGGTCCTGCCCAAGGGCGAGAAGGTCCGGTTCGTCCTGACCTCCCGTGACGTCATCCACTCCTTCTGGGTGGTCCCCTTCCTGTTCAAGCAGGACGTCATCCCCGGTCACACCAACGTCTTCGAGGTGACCCCGTCACAGGAAGGCACCTTCATGGGCAAGTGTGCCGAGCTGTGCGGTGTCGACCACTCCCGGATGCTCTTCAAC
Source organism: Streptomyces sp. JL2001 (assembly GCF_050917515.1). Taxonomy (NCBI): domain Bacteria; kingdom Bacillati; phylum Actinomycetota; class Actinomycetes; order Kitasatosporales; family Streptomycetaceae; genus Streptomyces; species Streptomyces sp. JL2001. Next base: position 5,667,654 of record NZ_CP169421.1, read on the forward strand.
GTCAAGGTGGTCTCCCCGGAGCGCTACCAGGAGTACCTGAAGGAGCTGGCGGAGAAGGGGCAGACCGGCTACATCCCGTCGGGCATTGAGCAGACGGACCCGGCCAGGAATGCGGAGAAGAACCAACTGTGAGCATCCTCAACGAACCCCAGGGTGCCGCCGCAGCTGAGGACTCGTACGAGAACGAGCTGCCCGTGCGGCGCAGTCAGCCCGGCAACGTCGTGATCAAGTGGCTGACCACCACGGACCACAAGACCATCGGCACGATGTACCTGGTCACGTCGTTCGCGTTCTTCTGCATCGGCGGTCTGATGGCGCTCTTCATGCGCGCCGAGCTGGCCCGTCCGGGTACGCAGATCATGTCGAACGAGCAGTTCAACCAGGCGTTCACGATGCACGGCACGATCATGCTGCTGATGTTCGCGACGCCGCTGTTCGCCGGATTCGCGAACTGGATCATGCCGCTGCAGATCGGCGCGCCCGACGTGGCGTTCCCGCGGCTGAACATGTTCGCGTACTGGCTGTACCTCTTCGGCTCGATCATCGCGGTGGCCGGCTTCCTCACCCCGCAGGGTGCGGCCGACTTCGGCTGGTTCGCCTACTCCCCGCTGTCGGACGCCGTCCGCTCGCCGGGTGTCGGCGCCGACATGTGGATCATGGGTCTGGCCTTCTCCGGCTTCGGCACGATCCTCGGCTCGGTCAACTTCATCACCACGATCATCTGCATGCGCGCTCCTGGCATGACGATGTTCCGCATGCCGATCTTCACCTGGAACGTGCTGCTGACCGGTGTCCTGGTCCTGCTCGCCTTCCCGGTCCTCGCGGCCGCGCTGTTCGCCCTGGAGGCGGACCGGAAGTTCGGTGCCCACGTCTTCGACGCGTCCAACGGCGGCGCCTTGCTCTGGCAACACCTCTTCTGGTTCTTCGGACACCCAGAGGTGTACATCATCGCCCTGCCGTTCTTCGGCATCGTCTCCGAGGTCATCCCGGTCTTCAGCCGCAAGCCGATGTTCGGCTACATCGGCCTGGTGGCCGCGACCATCGCGATCGCGGGTCTGTCCGTGACCGTGTGGGCCCACCACATGTACGTCACCGGCGGCGTGCTCCTGCCGTTCTTCTCCTTCATGACGTTCCTCATCGCCGTACCGACCGGCGTGAAGTTCTTCAACTGGATCGGAACGATGTGGAAGGGCTCGTTGTCCTTCGAGACACCGATGCTCTGGACGATCGGCTTCCTGGTCACCTTCACCTTCGGTGGTCTCACCGGCGTCATCCTGGCCTCGCCGCCGATGGACTTCCACGTCTCGGACTCGTACTTCGTGGTGGCGCACTTCCACTACGTCGTGTTCGGCACCGTCGTCTTCGCGATGTTCGCCGGCTTCCACTTCTGGTGGCCGAAGTTCACCGGCAAGATGCTGGACGAGCGCCTGGGCAAGATGACCTTCTGGACGCTGTTCATCGGCTTCCACGGCACCTTCCTGGTGCAGCACTGGCTGGGTGCCGAGGGCATGCCGCGTCGTTACGCGGACTACCTGAACGCCGACGGCTTCACCGCGCTGAACACGATCTCGACGATCTCCTCCTTCCTGCTGGGCCTGTCGATCCTGCCGTTCTTCTACAACGTCTGGAAGACCGCCAAGTACGGCAAGAAGATCGAGGTCGACGACCCGTGGGGCTACGGCCGTTCGCTCGAATGGGCGACGTCCTGCCCGCCGCCGCGGCACAACTTCCTCACCCTCCCGCGGATCCGTTCCGAATCCCCGGCGTTCGACCTGCACCACCCCGAGATCGCGGCCGTCGACCAGCTCGAGAACCACGGTCCGGTCAAGGCCCTCGCGGGTGAGAAGGAGGCCGGCAAGTGAAGATCCAGGGCAAGATGTTCATCTGGCTGAGCGTCTTCGTGCTCGCCATGGCCATCCTCTACGGCGTGTGGTCGAAGGAGCCGGTCGGTACCACGGCCCTCTTCCTGGCCTTCGGCCTCTGCATCATGATCGGCTACTACCTGGCCTTCACGGCCCGGCGCGTGGACGCCATGGCGCAGGACGACAAGGAGGCGGACGTCGCGGACGAGGCCGGTGAGGTGGGCTTCTTCGCCCCCCACAGCTGGCAGCCGCTCTCGCTCGCCGTCGGTGGTGCGCTCGCGTTCCTGGCCATCGCCATGGGCTGGTGGATCCTGTACTTCTCGGCTCCGCTGATCCTGGTCGGCCTCTTCGGCTGGGTGTTCGAGTTCTACCGCGGTGAGAACCAGAACCAGTAGCCCGTACGCTCCACCCGCAGGACCCCGAGGGGCCCGGCCACTTCGTCACCGAAGTGGCCGGGCCCCTCGTTTGCAGCACTCGACGCGCTGGGTCCGAGGATTGTTCTTACGGTGATGTCATGAACGACACGCCGCGCATTCGGACTGTTCTGAGCTGCACTCTTTTGGCCCTCACGGTCACCGCCGCGGGCAGCGCCTGTTCGGCCTCCGAGGACCATCCGCTGTCGGCCAAGCCGTACGACGCGGGGCAGCAGATCTCCTTCAACGCCCCGGCGGACGGCAAGAAGGCCGACCCGGACAAGGCGCTGGAGATCACGGTCAAGGACGAGGAGGGCCGCATCACCGACGTGACGGCCACCGACGAGACCGGACACCACCTGGCGGGCGAACTCACCGCGGACGGGCAGCGCTGGCGCTCCACCGGCGCGCTGACGTCCGGCGGCCGGTACACCGTCAAGGTCTCCACGGAGGACGACGACGGCGCGCCCGGCAGCCGTACGTACACGTTCGAGACGGCTGCGGCCAAGCGGGCGCTGACCGTGGCGTTCGGCCCGGAGGCGGGCACCTACGGCGTCGGCCAGCCCATCACCGCCGAACTCAGCCTCCCCGTGAAGGACAAGGCGGCCAGAGCCGTCGTCGAACGGGCGCTGAAGGTGCGCTCCACGCCCGCCGTCGAGGGCGCCTGGTACTGGGTGGACGACAAGAAACTGCACTACCGTCCGAAGGAGTACTGGCCCGCCGGCGCGGCGATCAGCGTCTCCGGGAACCTCGCCGGGGTGAAGGTCGGCGACAAGCTCTACGGCGGCGCGTCGAAGCCGCTGAAGCTGACGATCGGCGACCGGATCGAGGCGGTCGCGGACGCCGGAACGTACTCGATGACCGTGCGGCGCAACGGAGAAGTGATCAAGACCATGCCGGTGACCACCGGCAAACCGGGCTTCTCCACCCGAAACGGCATCAAGGTCGTGCTCGGCAAGGAGTACTACGTCCGGATGCGGGGCACCAGCGTCGGCATCGCGGAGGGCAGCTCCGAGTCCTACGACCTGCCCGTCTACTACGCGACCCGGGTCACCTGGAGTGGTGAATACGTCCACGCGGCGCCCTGGTCCGTCGGCTCGCAGGGGTTCGCGAACGTCAGCCACGGCTGCGTCGGCATGTCGACGGGCAACGCGGCCTGGTTCTTCGAAACCGTCCGTCCGGGTGACATCGTGCAGACCGTCAACAGCATCGGCGACACGATGGACCCGTTCGGGAACGGCTTCGGCGACTGGAACCTGGCCTGGGACAAGTGGCGCCAGGGCAGCGCACTGACCGGCGTCGCCGCCGGCGGCACGGCGACCGCCGTCACCACCGACACCGCCCGCCTCCGACCGTCTGTCTGATTTTGAAGGGGGCTCGGTTCGCCTCCGGGCGCCCCCACCCCGGCGAGTGAGCCGAAGGGCGCTGCGGGCGTCGAGAGGGAGAACGCGCGGAGGCCGCGAGGAACGAGTGGCCGAGCACGGTCGACCGTCGACGCACGCAACAGGGCGCCCGGAGGCGAACCGAGCCTCGTACTACAGAGACAGCGCGAGGCGGGAACGCAGCAGGGCGGCCAGGGAGGCCGCGAAATCGACCGGTTCGACCGGGAGGGTCACCGCGGCGTCCGCGCGGCTCCAGGTGGCCAGCCAGGCGTCCTGCGGGCGGCCGATCAGCAGCAGCACCGGCGGGCAGTGGAAGATCTCGTCCTTGATCTGGCGGCACACGCCCATCCCGCCCGCCGGCACGGCCTCGCCGTCCAGCACGCAGACGTCGATCCCACCCTCGTCCAGGTGCTTCAGCACCGCCGGGAGTGTCGCGCACTCGATGAACTCGACCGGGGGAACGTCGGGAGCGGGCCTGCGTCCCGCCGCGAGACGTACCTGCTCGCGGGTGTTCGCATCGTCGCTGTAGACCAGGACCGTGGCGCTCGACTGCATCGTTCCTCCGTGAAGGTCATCAACCGATGCGGCGGATGCTACTCCGTCCCACTGCCCGTCAACACCGCTTCGACACCGGATCGGAGGGCCCTTCGATGGGCCGTTCGGGCTGGACACGGGCCCCTGACACTCCGAACGGCACCCCCCGGAGTGAGGGCGGGATAAGCGACCGACATAATGTCGGTCGTGGCGACAGTAACGACAGTAGAAACCGGGCACGCGCACCCGTCGGTCAATCGACCGAACCTCACCAGCGTCGGAACCATCATTTGGTTGAGTTCCGAGCTGATGTTCTTCGCGGCCCTCTTCGCGATGTACTTCACCCTGCGATCGGTGACGGGACCCGAGTTCTGGGAGGAGCAGGCCTCGAACCTGAACTTCCCGTTCTCGGCGACCAACACCACGATCCTGGTGCTCTCCTCCCTCACCTGCCAGCTCGGCGTCTTCGCCGCGGAGCGGGGCGATGTGAAGAAGCTCCGGACGTGGTTCATCATCACGTTCGTGATGGGTTCGATCTTCATCGGCGGTCAGGTCTTCGAGTACACCGAGCTGGTGAAGCACGAGGGCCTCTCGCTCTCGTCGGACCCGTACGGCTCGGTGTTCTACCTGACCACCGGCTTCCACGGCCTGCACGTGACGGGCGGTCTCATCGCCTTCCTGCTGGTCCTGGGCCGGACGTACGCCGCCAAGAGGTTCACTCACGAGCAGGCAACCGCCGCCATCGTCGTGTCCTACTACTGGCACTTCGTCGATGTCGTCTGGATCGGCCTCTTCGCCACGATCTACATGATCAAGTAATCGGGTCTCCGACCCGAGCACATCCAGCAAGCATCGACGCAGAAGATCCTGACACCGGGGTAATCCGTGAAAAAGCTCTCCGCACGACGACGCCATCCGCTGGCGGCGGTCGTCGTCCTACTTCTCGCGCTGGCGGCCACTGGGGGGCTGTACGCCGCGTTCGCGCCCGCGGGCACGGCGAAGGCCGATGAAACCGCCCAGTCCCTCGCCATCGAGGAGGGCAAGAAGCTCTACTCCGTCGGCTGCGCCAGCTGCCACGGAACCGGCGGTCAGGGCACCTCTGACGGCCCCTCGCTGGTCGGCGTCGGCTCCGCCGCCGTGGACTTCCAGGTCGGCACGGGCCGTATGCCCGCCCAGCAGCCGGGCGCCCAGGTCCCGAAGAAGAAGGTCATCTACTCGCAGGCCGAGATCGATCTGCTTGCGGCGTACATCGCCTCTCTCGGTGCCGGCCCGATCACGCCGAAGGCGGGCCAGTACAGCCCCGACGGCGCCGACATCGCCCGTGGTGGCGAACTGTTCCGTACGAACTGCGCCCAGTGCCACAACTTCACCGGTGAGGGCGGCGCGCTGACGCACGGCAAGTACGCCCCCAACCTCGAAGGCGTGAGCGAGAAGCACCTGTACGAGGCCATGCAGACCGGCCCGCAGAACATGCCCTCCTTCCCCGACACCACGATGCCGGAGAAGGAGAAGAGGGACATCATCGCGTACGTCAAGGCCGTCAACAGCGACGAGGCCGACAGCCCCGGCGGACTCAGCCTGGGTGGCCTCGGCCCCGTCAGCGAGGGTCTGTTCGGATGGGTGTTCGGACTGGGTGCGCTCATCGCAGTTGCCGTCTGGGTCGCGGCCCACACCGCTAAGGCCAAGAAGTCATGAGTAGCCAAGAGATTCCAGAAGAGAACCTGCCCGCAGCGCAGGACACCGCGCACGGCGCGGTGATGGTCGCCGACGACCCGTTCGCCGACCCGGGCCTCCCGCCCCACAAGCCCCGCATCCAGGACATCGACGAGCGGGCCGCCCGGCGGTCCGAGCGCGCGGTCGCCCTGATGTTCACGTTGTCGATGCTGGCCACGATCGGCTTCATCGCCTCCTACGTGATCTTCCCGGTCGATCAGATCGTGTACATCTGGCCCTTCGGCCGGGTGTCCGCGCTCAACTTCGCCCTGGGTCTGACCCTCGGTGCCGCGCTGTTCCTCATCGGCGCGGGCGCGGTCCACTGGGCCCGCACCCTGATGTCGGATGTGGAGATGGCGGACGACCGTCACGCCATCCAGGCCGACACGGAGACCAAGGCGAAGGTCATGGCCGACTTCGCCGCCGGTGCCTCCGAGTCCGGCATGGGCCGGCGCAAGCTGATCCGCAACACGATGTTCGGCGCGCTGGCGCTCGTCCCGCTCTCCGGCGTCGTCCTGCTGCGTGACATGGGTCCGCTGCCGGAGAAGAAGCTCCGCAGCACGATGTGGGCCAAGGGCCTGCAGCTGATCAACATGAACACGCACGAGCCGCTCCGTCCCGAGGACGTCGCGGTCGGCTCGCTGACCTTCGCCATGCCGGAGGGTCTGTCGGAGCACGACCACGACTTCCAGGTCGAGATCGCCAAGGCTGCCCTGATGATCGTCCGGATCCAGCCGGAGGACATCAAGGACAAGCGCGAGCTCGAGTGGTCGCACGACGGCATCGTCGCCTTCTCGAAGATCTGCACCCACGTGGGTTGCCCGATCTCCCTGTACGAGCAGCAGACGCACCACGTGCTCTGCCCGTGCCACCAGTCCACTTTCGACCTGTCCGACGGCGCCCGCGTCATCTTCGGCCCGGCCGGCCACGCTCTCCCGCAGCTGCGGATCGGCGTGAACGACAAGGGCTTCCTCGAGGCGCTCGGCGACTTCGACGAGCCCGTCGGTCCTGCCTTCTGGGAGCGCGGATGAGCACTGTGACGGATACCAAGAAGAAGGCCCCCGCCGGTGAGCGGGTCGCCGACTGGGCCGACGGCCGCCTCGGGATCTACTCCCTGGCCAAGGCCAACATGCGGAAGATCTTCCCGGACCACTGGTCCTTCATGCTCGGTGAGATCTGCCTCTACAGCTTCATCATCATCATCCTGACGGGCGTCTACCTGACGATGTTCTTCCACCCGTCGATGAACGAGGTGGAGTACCACGGCAGCTACATCCCGCTCCAGGGTCAGCTGATGTCCGAGGCGTTCAACTCGACCATGCACATCTCCTTCGATGTGCGCGGTGGTCTGCTCATCCGGCAGATCCACCACTGGGCGGCGCTGATCTTCCTCGCCGGCATGTTCGTGCACATGATGCGCGTGTTCTTCACGGGCGCGTTCCGCAAGCCGCGTGAGATCAACTGGCTGTTCGGCTTCCTGCTGTTCTTCCTGGGCATGTTCACCGGCTTCACCGGCTACTCGCTCCCGGACGACCTGCTCTCCGGCACCGGTGTCCGCTTCATGCAGGGCGCGATCCTGTCCGTGCCGATCATCGGCACGTACCTGTCGATGTTCCTGTTCGGCGGGGAGTTCCCCGGCGGCGACTTCGTGGCCCGGTTCTACTCGGCCCACATCCTGCTGCTGCCCGGCATCATGCTGGGTCTGGTGGTCGCCCACCTGATCCTGGTCTTCTACCACAAGCACACGCAGTTCGAGGGCCCCGGCCGGACGAACAAGAACGTCGTGGGCATGCCGCTGCTGCCGGTCTACATGGCCAAGGCCGGAGGCTTCTTCTTCCTGGTCTTCGGTGTCATCTCGGTCATCGCGGCGATCGCCTCGATCAACCCGATCTGGGCGATCGGCCCGTACCGGCCGGACCAGGTGTCCACCGGCGCCCAGCCCGACTGGTACATGGGCTTCGCCGAGGGTCTGATCCGTGTCATGCCGGGCTGGGAGATCAACCTCTGGGGCCACACGCTGGTCCTGGGCGTGATGATCCCGCTGGCGATCTTCCCGGCGGTCCTGGCCGCCATCGCGGTCTACCCGTTCATCGAGTCCTGGATCACGGGCGACAAGCGCGAGCACCACATCGCGCAGCGCCCGCGCAACGCTCCGACGCGCACCGCCTTCGGTGTCGCCTGGATCACCGCGTACATGGTCATGCTCATCGGTGGTGGAAACGACCTCTGGGCCACCCACTTCCACCTGTCGCTGAACTCGATCACCTGGTTCGTCCGGATCTTCTTCTTCGTCGGACCGGTCATCGCCTTCGTCGTCACCAAGCGGATCTGCCTCGGCCTCCAGCGCCGGGACAAGGACAAGGTGCTGCACGGACGCGAGTCCGGCATCATCAAGCGCCTGCCGCACGGTGAGTTCGTCGAGGTCCACCAGCCGCTCAGCCAGGGCGAGCTGTACCGCCTCACGGCGCACGAGCAGAACCAGCCGGCCGAGCTCGGCCCGCTGGTCGACGAGAACGGTGTGGAGCGCAAGGTCGGCGCCATCGAGAGGCTCCGGGTCAAGCTCAACCGGAGCTACTACGGCGAGGACAGCCAGATCGCCAAGCCCACCGCCGAGGAGTACAAGGAGATCACCAGCGGCCACGGCCACCACTGATCACCTGACCTGAAGGTCGCCACGGCAGGAGCCCCGTCCATTCGATGGACGGGGCTCTTTGCCGTGCCGCCGGCTCGATAGGGTGGGATCACCACCGATACGTGTCGAACCTGGAGCTGCCATGAGCGCTGTGACCCCCGCTGGAGGACCTACCACGGCGGGTCGCTCCTGGCCGGCCGTGCTGAACACCCTGCTGGACGGCGGCGACCTCGGCACCGAGGACTCGGCCTGGGCGATGGACCGCATCATGAGCGGCGAGGCCACCGACGTGCAGATCGCCGGCTTCGCGGTGGCCCTGCGCGCCAAGGGCGAGACCGTCGAGGAGATCACCGGCCTCGTCCGCACGATGTACGCGCACGCCAACACCATCGAGGTGCCCGGCCGCACCGTGGACATCGTCGGCACCGGCGGCGACGGCGCGAAGACGGTCAACATCTCCACCATGTCGGCGATCGTGGTGGCCGGCACCGGGGCCAAGGTCGTCAAGCACGGCAACCGGGCGGCCTCCTCGGCATCGGGCGCCTCCGACGTCCTGGAGAAGCTCGGCGTCAACCTGGAGCTCACCCCGCGGCGGGTGGCCGAGGTCGCCGAGGAGGCCGGCATCACCTTCTGCTTCGCGGTCAAGTTCCACCCGGCGCTGCGTCACGTCGCCACCGCCCGCGGGCAGCTCGGTGTGCGCACCGTCTTCAACTTCCTCGGCCCGCTCACCAACCCGGCCCGGGTCAGGTCCCAGGCCACCGGTGTGGCCGACGCCCGGATGGCCCCGATCATGGCGGGCGTACTCGCCGAGCGCGGCTCCTCGGCCCTGGTCTTCCGCGGTGACGACGGCCTCGACGAGCTCACCACCACGGCCACCTCCCGGGTGTGGGTGGTCCGGGACGGCGCGGTGCGCGAGGAGTCCTTCGACCCGCGGGACGTCGGCATCGAGCTGGTGCCGGTGGAGGCGCTGCGCGGCGCCGACGCCTCCTTCAACGCGGACGTGGCCCGCCGGCTGCTGGCGGGCGAGACCGGTCCGGTACGGGACGCGGTGCTGCTCAACTCGGCGGCCGCGCTCACGGCACTCGACCCCGGCGCAGGCACGCTGACGGAGCAGCTCGCGTCCGGCATCGCGAAGGCGGCGGAGTCGATCGACTCCGGCGCGGCGCGGCAGGCCCTGGAGCGCTGGGTCGCGGCCAGCAACGCGTAGCGAGCGTCTCAGGGACGACCGGTGGGGCCCCGCTGCGGCGGGGCCCTTTCGTGTCCCGGGATCCGGACACGGGTTGCGCCGGAGCGATCACGTGGCATAACTTCGGAGCAGGTCATGAGTGACAGCGTTCAGGCCCCGGCTTGCTGTCCGGCAACCCTCCGTCCGTGGCGGGGTGCCCCGGGTGAAGACCAGGCCGTGGACAGCAAGGTCCGCGGCAAGCGCGGACCCCTGCGGAACCCTGGGGTCCTTGGTCCTCGAGGGAGCAGTCTCGTGAGCAAGCGAATGTGCTAGGGCCTCCGGCCCTCCTTCTTTCCCTCCATGCGGCCCTCCGTGCCGCCTGTCGAGGCAACTCCCGTACGCGGCACCCTTCTTCGTCGTGCCCTGCGGGCTTCTCACGTCACCGTCCCCTCCTCGGCCGAGGGGACACTCCGTCCCGCAGGGAGACTTCGCCATGTCCGCGTGCCCGAACGCCGCCACCGCCTCCGTCATCGCCACCGTGCCCGTCGCGGCCGGCGAGCCCGTCACCGCCGCCGACTCCGCCGATCCGTGCTGCGCGGCCCCGCTCCCGGTGCTCGGCCGGGACGTCACCGTCCCCCTGGTGACCGGCGGCGAGGTCAGCTACGCCGCGCTCGACTACGCGGCCAGCGCCCCGGCGCTCCAGCGGGTGTGGGACGACGTCGCCGCGTACGCCCCGTACTACGGCAGCGTCCACCGGGGCGCCGGCTACCTCTCGCAGCTGTCCACCGACCTCTTCGAGAACAGCCGGGTCACCGTCGCCGAGTTCCTCGACTGCCGCCCCGACGACCAGGTCGTCTTCACCCGCTCCACCACCGACTCGCTGAACCTGCTCGCCGCCGTGGTCCCGGCCGACTGCCAGGTCTTCGTCTTCGAGACCGAGCACCACGCCTCGCTGCTGCCCTGGAAGGACGCCCAGGTCAGCTATCTCAACGCGCCGCGCACGCCCGCCCAGGCCGTCGAGATCCTGGAGCGGGCCCTGGGCGCCCGCGAGCCGCACGGTCCGGCGCTGGTCTGCGTGACCGGCGCGTCCAACGTCACCGGCGAACTGTGGCCGGTCAAGGAACTCGCCGCCGCCGCGCACGCCCACGGCGCCCGCATCGTCCTCGACGCCGCCCAGCTCGCGCCCCACCACCCCGTGTCCGTCCGGGAGTCGGACGTCGACTGGGTGGCCTTCTCCGGCCACAAGCTGTACGCCCCCTTCGGCTCCGGTGTCCTCGCCGGACGGGCCGACTGGCTCCAGGAGGCCGAGCCGTACCTGGCGGGCGGCGGCGCCTCCCGCAAGGTCGCCCGCCGGGCCGACGGGGGAGTGGACGTCGAGTGGCACACCACCGCCGCCCGCCACGAGGCCGGATCCCCGAACGTCATCGGCGTCTACTCGATCGCCTCCGCCTGCAAGGCGCTGACCGAGGCCGGCTTCGACTCCCTGGTCGCCCGCGAGCAGCACCTGATCGCCACGGTGCGCGCGGGCCTGGCCGAGGTGCCCGAGGTCAGGGTGCTCTCGCTGTTCGGCGACGACTCCCCGCGCGTCGGCGTCATCTCCTTCGTGGTGGAGGGCTGGAACAGCTCGCACTTCGCCGCCGCGCTCTCCGCCGAGTACGGCATCGGCGTCCGCGACGGCCTCTTCTGCGCCCACCCGCTGGTGCGGACCCTGCTGGGCAGCGACCCGCAGGACGTCGGCGAGTGCGGCGCCCCGGAGGCCGAGCCGGGCGAGCGGTCGCTGAACGCCATCCGGGTCAGCTTCGGCGCCGGTACGCCGGACGAGCACGTGGAGCGTTTCGTCGGCGCCGTACGGGAGCTCGTCCGCGACGGCGCGCAGTGGAAGTACCGCACCGAGGACGGCCGCTGCGTGCCGGACCGCGGCTGACCACCCACTCGTACGAGTGAAGGGGGCCTCCCCGGGAGGCCCCCTTCCGTCGTGACGGGTGTTACGACTCCAGGCCGATGGCGAAGGCCGCTTCCAGGTCGTGCTGGGAGTACGTGCGGAACGCGACGTGCGTGTCCGTGGCCTCGACGCCGGGGATCTTGCTGATGCGGCCCGGGATGACGTCCGCCAGGTCGTCGTGCTTCGGCACGCGCACCATGGCGATCAGGTCGTAGGTACCGGTGACCGAGAAGACCTCGCTGACGCTGTCGAGCGAGGCGATCGACTCCGCGATCTCGGGGATGCGGTCCACGCTGGTCTTGATGAGCACGATCGCGGTGATCACGGCTGTCTTACTCCCTCGGTCGCCGCGGCTGGGGCCTTCACTCTAGGGCCTGCCTTCAAAGTAGCGCCGGTGGGGCTGCGGGCGCCGCGAGCTCACCGATCCGGCCCGATCCCGACGAAAGGCCCTAGCCCGCCCGGCTGCCGTCGCCGTCGCGCCGGGGAAGCACCCTGCGGCCGCCCCGCCGGCGGTACCGGCCCCAGGCGTAGAGGAAGCCCACGGCGAAGCCGACCACGTGCGCCAGATAGGCGACCCCGGGTCCCGCCCCGGCCGCCCGGGCGGCCAGCCACTGGAGCACGAACCAGAAGACCAGCACGATCCACGCGGGGAACCGCAGCGGCAGGAAGAGGAGGAAGGGGAAGAGGCTGGTGACCCGGGAGCGGGGGAAGAGGTAGAGGAACGCCCCGAGCACCCCCGAGATCGCCCCCGACGCCCCGACCAGGGTCTGCTCGCTGCTCGCGTAGGCGGCGGCATAGCCGAGCAGGGCGAGGTAGCCGCAGGCGAGGTAGAAGAGCAGGAACGGCACCGGCCCCATCCGCTCCTCGGCCATCGCGCCGAAGACGTAGAGGAACAGCATGTTCCCGAGCAGATGCAGCCAGCTGCCGTGCACGAACAGCGCGGTGAGCGGGGTCAGCAGGGCGCGCGGCTCGCTGTCCATCAGCTCCGCCGGCACCACTCCCCAGCGGTGGAAGTACGCGCTCTGGGCGATCAGGGACGCGTCCCCGGTGCCGTGCGCCGGGATCAGCCCGGAGACCGGGCTGATCAGGAACGCGAGGCAGCAGAGGGCGATCAGGCCGTACGTCACCGTCGGTCCGTTCCGCGCGCCGTGCCAGGCGCCGAGGGCCGCTCCCCGCCAGTCGATCATGGACAGATCATGACGTACCGGGGTCGACGCGGACAGAGCGCCTCGCCGGGGCGCGCGGTACCGGCCCGTGCGCCGGGCTCCGCCTGAGCAGGGCGTACCCCGATGGCCGTAGGGTACGGGCATTACATCCGCAGTTCGACGGCGCACCGCGGCTCCCGCACCTGGTATCACGCACCAAGAAACGAGGACGGCACGATGACGGCGATTCCCCAGCCGACCGCCGAGACCCGCTGGCGCTGCACACTCTGCGGCAATCTGACCCGATTCGACGTGACCCGCTCCTCCAAGGTCGTCGAGTACATCCATCTGGACCTTGCCGGGGAGCCCAAGGTGGAGGAGCGCGAGGTGGTCAGTGAGACCATCGAGTCGGTCCGCTGTCGCTGGTGCAACGCGGTGGACCAGATCGAGCTGGTGGACAGGCCGGGCAGCGCTTCCTGACGGAGCGCTGCGAATGACAGTGGGGTGACGGATCGTGGAGCAGCCCACGCGTGGTGACGAACCGGCCGGCGCGGCGGACGAGGCCGCCGAGGCGCTCGACCGGCCGCTGCCGGACGGCGTGCGGCGCAAGGTCGTCGCGCTGGTCGCCGACGCCTTCGGCGGGCTGACCGTCGCGGAGCTGCCCGCGCCCCTGCGGCAGTACGCGCGCTTCACCGCGAGCCGGCGGGCCAAGTTCGCCGGCAACGCGATGGCCGCGGCCCTGGAGAGCGACCCGCTCTTCCGGCAGCGCATCGGCGAGCGTTTCAAGGACGCCCAGCCCGAGCTGGCCGGTGCGGTCGAGTCCGGCGCGCCGCCGGCCGCCGCCGACCCCGTCGACGTCGCCGCGGCGGCCTACGTCCTGCGCCCGGCGGGCTGGGTCAAGCTGGTCGCCGCCGCCGGCGAGGAGGCCCAGCGCGCCGACGCCGAGCGGGCCGACGAGGCCGGGCGGCGCGAGCTGGAGCGGCTGCGCGAGGAGGTCGCGCACGCCAAGGAGCGCGGCCGGAGCGAGACCGAGCAACTGCGCCACGACCTGGAGACCACCCGCAAGGAAGCGGAATCGCTTCACCGCAAGCTGCGCAGTGCCCAGAGCGACGTGAAGCGCGGCGAGGCCGCCCTGCGCCGTGCCCAGGCCGAGATCGACACCGTCAAGGCGGAGGCCGCGGCACAGGTCTCGGCCGCCGAGAGCGAGAGCCGCCGGCTCAAGTCGCGGCTCGCCGAGGTGGAGGCGGCGCTGGAGGCGAGCCGTCGTGCCGCCCGTGAGGGGCGCTCGGTCGAGGACATGCGCCTGCGACTGCTGCTGGACACCGTCCTGGAATCGGCGCAGGGGCTGCGCCGTGAACTGGCCCTGCCGCCCGCCTCCATGCACCCCGCCGACACCGTCGACGCGGTGGAGCCCGGCCGGATGTCGCCGAAGGACATCGCGGCCCGCGCGCTCTCGGAGACCGACCCGGCGCTCCTCGACCAGCTCCTCGAACTGCCGCAGGCGCACCTGGTCGTGGACGGCTACAACGTCACGAAGACCGGCTATCCGACCATGCCGCTGGAGAAGCAGCGGCTGCGGCTGCTCGGCGGGCTCTCCGCGCTCGCCGCCCGCTCGGGCGCCGAGATCACCTGCGTCTTCGACGGGGCCGAGCTGGCGGCCCCGGTGCTGCTCGCGCCGCCGCGCGGGGTGCGGGTGCTGTTCTCGAAGCCGGGTGTCACCGCGGACGAGCTGATCCGCCAGCTGGTGCGCGCCGAGCCTCCGGGCCGTCCCGTCGTGGTGGTCTCCACCGACCGTGAAGTCGCCGACGGAGTCGCGAAGTCCGGAGCCCGGCCGGTCGCGTCCGCATTGTTGCTGAAGCGCCTTTCGCGCGTCTCGTGACTTCTCGTAACTCCTGGGTCTAATGCCCGAATTCTGGAGGGCACACCGTCAAGTGGCCATTACTGCCCGTGCGGTGTCTGTAAATAATGTGCTGCGTGAGCGAGATTTTGCTCATGAGGATTTGAACTGATCACAGCTAGGTCACTAGGGTCGGGCCTCGAACCTTCGCGCGGTTGATCATCTATCGGGGATGGCAGCGGAGGAACCGCCTGCCGCAGCCTGGTTGGCGGCTCGAGGAAGAAGGAGATCGCCTTCGTGGCGTCCCACCGTCGTCCCAAGCAGCCGAGCCGCACCCGTGTGACCGTGCTCACCGTGACCGCCGCCGCCGCTGTCGCGCTCACCGCCCAGTCCGGCGCCCAGGCGGCTCCGAAGCCGAAGATCGACGACGTGAAGTCGAAGGTCGACAAGCTGCACCACGAGGCCGAGGAGGCCACGGAGCAGTACAACCTCGCCGAGGAGCGCCGCGGCAAGCTGCAGAAGGAGATCGGGGCCCTCCAGGACAAGGTGGCCCGCGGTCAGCAGGAGCTCAACACCCTGCGCGACAACATCGGTTCGGTCGCCAGCGCCCAGTACCGCTCCGGCGGCATCGACCCGGCGATCCAGCTCTTCCTCTCCTCCGACCCGGACACCTACCTCGACAAGGCGTCCGCGATCGACCAGCTCGGCGCCAAGCAGGCCGACGTGCTGCAGTCGATCCAGGCCAAGCAGCGCACCCTCGCCCAGCAGCGGGCCGAGGCGACGACGAAGCTCGCCGACCTCGAGGACGTCCGCAAGACCCTCGGCGAGAAGAAGAAGGCCTTCCAGGGCAAGCTCGCCGACGCGCAGAAGCTGCTCAACTCGCTGACCGCCGCCGAGCGCGCCAAGATCCAGCAGGACGAGCTGCGTGCCAGCCGCGCCGCCGGCGACCGGGTCGACCTCGGCAACGAGGTGCCCGCCTCGCAGCGTGGCGCCGCCGCGCTCAGCGCCGCCGCCACCCAGATCGGCAAGCCGTACGTCTCCGGCGCCGAGGGCCCCAACTCGTACGACTGCTCGGGTCTGACCCAGTGGGCCTACCGCCAGGCCGGCGTGTCGCTCACCCGCACCACGTACACCCAGCAGAACGACGGTGTGAAGATCGGCCGCAGCCAGCTCAAGCCGGGCGACCTGGTCTTCTTCAACAACCTGTCCCACGTGGCCCTGTACGCGGGCAACAACACGATCCTGCACGCCCCCAAGCCGGGCGCCTCGGTCCGCTACGAGTCGATGAGCTACATGGGCACGTTCCAGTTCGGTGTGCGCGTCTGACGCCTCCGACTCCGTCGCGCGGGGCCCCTCCGGGAGCCTCCGGCACGACGCCCAATCGGGTGGTTCGTCGCGTTCGTGACTGACCTGACGCCCCGCCGGTGACCTGTGGTCTCCGGCGGGGCGTCACTTTGTGTGCCCGGCGCCTTCGTTGGTGCGGGGTGGATCTCGGGCTACTGTCTGCCGCGCCAGTCTGCGTAGATGCCGAACGGAGCGCGATACGTGGCGTCCCACCGACGACCCGTGAGGGTCACCGTCCTGACCGCCGCCGCGGCGGCGACCGCTGCCACGGCGCTCGGCGCCGTCCCCGCGAGCGCCGACCCGAGCGGTACCCCGGCTGCCGGCCGGGCCGCCGTCGACCGACTCTTCGAGGAGGCCGAACGGGCCACCGAGGGCTACAACAAGGCCGACGAGCGGGCGGACGCCCTGCGCAGGACGGTCTCCCGGGCCCAGGACAGCGTGGCGCGCGGCCAGGAGCGGATCAACCTCATGCGGGGCTCGCTCGGCATGGTCGCCGGCGCGCAGTACCGCTCCGGCGGCATGGACCCGGCCCTCGCCCTGCTGCTCTCGGCCGACCCCGACTCCTACCTGGAGCGGGCCTCGGTGCTCGACCGGGTCACCGCCCGGCAGGGCGCGGCCCTCGGCCGGCTCCGGCACGAGCAGCGGCGGCTCCACCAGCAGCGGACGGAGGCGACCCGGCTGCTGGCGGAGCTGGAGCGCAGCCGGACCCAGGTCGCCCGGCACAAGCGCACGGTCGAGCGGAAGCTCGCCGAGGCCCGGCGGGTGCTGCAGTCCCTGAGCGGGCCGGAGCGCGCGGACTTCGACCGCTCCGCGCGTGCCTCGCGGTCCGGCCGCGAGGAGTCCCTGCCGCCGCTCGCCGACCTCGGCCCGGCTTCGGGGCGGGCCGCGGCGGCGGTGATCGCCGCGCGCAGCGCGATCGGCAAGCCCTACGTCTGGGGCGCGACGGGCCCGTCCGCCTTCGACTGCTCCGGGCTGATGGTCTGGTCGTTCCGGCAGGCCGGCATCAGCCTGCCGCGGACCTCCTCGGCCCAGCGATACGCGGGACGGCAGGTGCCCCTCTCGCAGGCGCAGCCCGGCGACCTGGTCACGTACCGCAGCGACGCCAGCCACGTGGCCGTCTACGCCGGTAACGGGCAGGTGATCCACGCCCCGTACCCGGGGGCCCGGGTGCGCTACGACCCGGTCGGGATGATGTCGCACGCGACGGTGACCCGGGTCTGACCTCCTGCCGGGCCGTCCGTCCGCTCGTACGCCCGCCCGGGTGCCTGCCCGTACGATCGAGTGCGTGGCAGGTCAGGGGTGCGGAACGGTGCGACGGGCGGCGGCCTGTCTGCTGGTGACCCTGCTGACCCTGGCCGGATGCGGTGCCCCCGGATCCGGCGGCACCGCCGACCCGGCGTCCCGGGAGATCCAGAGCCTGCTCGACCGGCACGCCCGCGCGCTGCTCGCCCGGGACGAGGCGGCCTTCGTCGCCGGGGTCGATCCGGCGCTCGCGCCCGCCGCGCTGATGGAGTTCGACCGGCTCGCCGAGGTGCCGCTCGGCGCCTGGGGCTACCGGGTGACGGACGTGGACCGGGTGGACGGAGGCCGGGCGACCGCCCGGACCGAGCTCAGCTACCGGATCAGCGGCTACGACTCCGGGCCGGTCACCACCGAGCGGGTGCTCGACCTGGCGGAACGGGACGGCCGCTGGTACGTCACCGCGGACCGGCCCGCCAAGGGCGCCGCCCAGCAGCTCTGGCAGCAGGGCGACGTGGAGGCGGTACGGGGAGGGCGCAGCCTCGTCCTCGGCGTCGGGCAGTCGCGCGAGCGGCTCACGGCGATCGCGGCGGCGGCGGACCGGGCGGTCCCCGCGGTCTCCGCGGCCTGGCCGGTGCCGTGGGCGGGCCGGGTGGTCGTCCTCGTCCCGGCCTCCCTGGAGGGGATGGGCGGTCTGCTCGGCGCGCCGGGCGCCTCGTACCGGGGGATCGCGGCCGTCACCACGGGCGAGGTCGGCGGTGGTCCGGACGCGCCCGCGGACCGGGTGATCGTGAACCCCGACGCGTACGGGGTGCTCGGCGGCTTCGGCCGGCAGGTGGTCCTCACCCACGAGACCACGCACGTGGCCACCCGCGCGCACACCTCGGCCGCCACCCCGGTCTGGCTCTCGGAGGGCTTCGCGGACTGGGCGGCCTACCGGGGCACCGGGCGTACGGCCGCCCAGGCCGCGCCGGAACTGCGGCGCGCGGTCCGGGCGGGTGACACCCCCGCGCGGCTCCCCGAGGACGGGGAGTTCGCCTTCGGCGGGGACGCGGAGGCGCTGGCCCGTGCCTACGAGAGCGGCTGGCTGGCCTGCGAGCTGATCGCCGACCGCTGGGGCGAGAAGGCCCTGACCGGCTTCTACCGCGCGGTGGGCGGGCATCCCGGCCGGGACGGCGCGGTGGAGAAGGCCCTGCGGGACGTGCTGGACACCACCCCGGAGGACTTCACCGCGGCCTGGCGCGCCTACCTCGTACGACGTCTGGCCTGAGCGCCGGGGCCGGCCTGAGCGCCGGGGCTCCGGAGCCGGGGCCCGGGCGCCGGGGACCGGCCAGGGAGTTCAGGGAGCCCCGGGGGAGTCCGGGCCGGCGGCCTCCAGCTCGGCCAGCGCCTCCGCCAGCCATTCCTTCTCCGCGGTGCCGGTAGCGCGGGCGATCCGGAGCATGCCCCGGCGGAAGAGGTCGGGCTCGTCCTCCGCGCGCACCGGCGCGCCGCCCTCGTAGAAGAAGCTGGCGGGCGTGTGGAGGAAGACCTGGCGGCGGCGCAGCACCGCGGCCCGCTCGGCGGGATCGGGGAGCAGGCTCAGGAAGGCGAGCAGGGTGAAGAAGCGCTGGCCGTCGGTGATGTCGGCCTCCTTGGGCGCGCGCAGGCGGGCGAGGAGCTCCGCACGGCCGTCGGGTGTGAGCGACAGCGTCCGGCGCGGTGCCGCGCCGGTGCCCGGTTCCGTACGCCGTTCCAGCAGTCCCGCCTTCACCATGCGGGTGATCGCCGGGTAGAGGGCGCCGTCGCTGACGGGACGCACGTGGCCGCTGAGCCCCTGGATGCGGTCCTTCAGCTCGTACCCGTGCAGCGGCCTGTCGTGCAGAAAGCCGAGGATCGACAGCTCCAGCATCCGGCCCCTCCTGTTCGCTTGTCCCGGACCTCCCCTCCATGCTACCTCTTTTCGAGATACCTCTAATCGAGGTAAAACGAAACGAGGGGGCAGGCATGACGATCCGGCACCGGCACACCCTGATCCGGCTGGCGTACCCGGTCTACGGCGAACTCCTCGCCGGCGTCGCCGCCGGGATCATCTCCATGGTCTGGGTCGCCCGCCTCGGCGGGGACGCGGTCGCCGCCGTCGCCGTCGCGACCAACGTCGAGAACGTCCTCCTCGGCGTCGTGCTCATGGCGGCCTCCGGCACCACCGTCCTCGTCGCCCGCGCCCGCGGCGCCGGGGACCCCGGCGCCCTACGGGCCGCCGTCCGCGGCGGCTGGGCGCTCGCCGCCCTGCTGGTCCCGCCGGTCACCGTCGGCGGGTTCCTGCTGCGCGAACCCCTCGCCCGGCTCGTCCTCGGCGGCGACGGCACCTCCGCCCTCGCCCTGGCCACCGCCTACTTCGCGATCTCCCTGCCGGGCATGGCCGTCTTCTTCGCCACCACCGTCCTCGACGGCATCCTCAAGGGGGCCGGCGACACCCGCACCCCGATGCGGCTCGCCTTCCTCGCCAACGGTCTGATCCTCGTCCTCGACCCGCTCCTCATCCACGCCCACGGAGTGCCGGGCGCCGCCCTCGCGACCGTCCTGGGCCGCTCCGCCGCCCTCGGCGTGGGCCTGTGGGTGCTGCGCCGCAACCCCCTCCTGCGCGCCGCGCGGGCCGCCCTTCCCCCCACGGGCACGGCTGCCGCCCTGCGCCGCACCGTCGCCACCGGACTGCCCATGTCCGTCGACTTCGTCGTCCGGATGACGGGGACCCTCGCCCTCGTCGCCGTGGTCGCGCGCCTCGGCGTCACCCAGGTCGCCGCGTACGGCATCGCCACCAAGGCCATGTACGTCGCGACCATGGCCTTCTACTCCGTCCGCCAGGCGGCCGCCATCCACACGGCGCACCTGCTCGGAACGGGTCGCGACGAACGCGCGGCCGTCGGCCGGCAGGCCCTGGTCCTCGGCGGGGTCCTCGGCACGGCGGCCGCCGGCCTGCTGTTCCTCACCGCCGACCTCGTGATGCGCGGCTTCGGGGCGTCCCCCGACGTGGCGGAGGCCGGCGCCCTCTTCCTGCGCTGCCTGGGGCCCTGTCTCGTGCTGACGGCCGGGTTCATCGCGCTCGCGGGGGTCTTCGAGGGCAGTGGCGGCAGCCCGCTGCTCGCCAGGATCACGGTCGCGGGCGTGCTCGCCCAGCTCCCCCTGGCGTACGCCCTCTCCGGGCTCGGGCTGCCGGGCGTGACGCTGGCGATGGGGCTGGCGATGGCCGGGCAGTGCACGGCCCTCGGCCTGCTGCACCGCCGCACGCCCAGCCCTCAGGCGACCGGCAGGGTCCTCGAACGGTCACGCTGAGCCGGCACCGACGCCGGCGTGAGACGCGGCTCCGTCACCGTCTGCCGCCACAGGACGCGGCAGGCGGAGAGCGTGGCGGCGACCAGCAGGCCGTTGCGCACGAGCAGCAGGGCGATACCCAGCGGATCGCTGTGCGAGACGTGCGAGAACCACACCGGGAACTCGAACTGCGTGACGGCGGTCGCCCACACCACCAGGTGGACCGGCCGACGCATCCGGCTCGTCCGGTGGACCAGGCACACCGCGGCCAGCCCGACCAGCCAGATCATGTACTGCGGGCTGATCACCCGGCTCGTGGTGGTGAAGAGCAGCACCGCGACGAAGGCCGCGTCCGCCGGCGTCGTCGTCGAGAACGCGCGTGCCCGTATGCGCCACAGCAGCAGCCAGGCGAAGGCCGCGACCGTCAGCACCATCGCGGCGGAGGTGACGGTGGAGACGTACGGCCCGAGGAACTCCACGGAGCCGTAGTTCAGCCGGGCCTCGCCCTCCCAGCCGAAGTGCCGGGCCACGTGGAAGACGAGCGAACCGAGCGACTCGACCTCCGTGCCCCGGTCGCGCTGGAAGGTCAGGAACGCCAGCGCCCCCGGCGCCGCGAGCGTGCACAGCAGCAGGACACCCGCCGCCGCGCCCGCCGCCGTCGACCAGGACCGGAAGGTGGCGCGGCCGCGGGGGGTGCCCGCGAGGAGCAGCGCGGGCCAGACCTTCAGCGTCGCGCCGAAACCGGCCAGGGCGCCCATCACGCGCGGATGGCGCAGCCCGGCGAGCAGGGCGGCGACGGCCACCGCGGTGACCATCAGGTCGTACCGCGCGTACGCGGTCGGACCGAGCAGCGGGACCCCCGCCACCCAGATCCAGGCGCCGCGCTGGGAACGCCCGGGCCGGCGGCCCGTGTACCGCAGCAGCCCGAAGACGAACGCGTCGCACAGGAAGGCGAGGACGAAGAAGGCGGCGGAGTAGCCCAGGAACGGCAGCAGCGCGGGGGAGAGGATCGCCAGGGCGGCGGCCGGCGGGTACTGCCAGGTGACGTCGTCCAGCGGGTACGTGCCGGTCCTCAGGACCTCGTACCAGCCCTGGTAGATCTGCTCGACGTCACTGGTGACGTCCGGGCCGGGGACCGTGACGACCTTGAAGACGCAGAGGAGCAGGACGATCCGGGTGACGCTCCACAGCGTGACGGGATGACGCAGGAACCCGCGCAGGGATCTGTCCGGGCCGCTCCCCGGGCCCGGCCGCGCGTCCCCCGCCGTCCTCGCGACCGAAGCCGCGTCGGTGTCCGGACCCGGGTCCGTAGTCGTGCCCGTGCCGGCGCGCGCCGCGCCCAGTACGCCCGTCATCCCTACCTCGTCCTTGTCCTGTCGGTCCGCTCGCGCGGAGGTGGTGGTGCCGGGCGGGGAGTGCGGCCCCTGTAGATTCGGCCACGATGCACAAGACCCTGATCGTAACCAACGACTTCCCGCCCCGCCCCGGTGGAATCCAGGCGTTCCTGCACAACATGGCGCTGCGCCTGGATCCCGAGCGGACCGTGGTCTACGCCTCCACCTGGAAGCGCAGCCGCGAGGGCATCGAGGCGACCGCCGCGTTCGACGCCGAGCAGCCTTTCACGGTCGTACGCGACCGCACCACCATGCTGCTGCCCACTCCCCGCGTGACCGCGCGGGCGGCCGGGCTGCTCCGCGAGCACGGCTGCACCTCGGTCTGGTTCGGGGCGGCGGCCCCGCTCGGGCTGATGGCCCCCGCGCTGCGCCGTGCCGGCGCGCGCCGGCTGGTGGCCACCACGCACGGGCACGAGGCGGGCTGGGCGCAGCTGCCCGCGGCCCGGCAGCTGCTGCGGCGGATCGGCGAGGGCACGGACACGATCACCTACCTCGGCGAGTACACCCGCTCCCGGATTGCGACGGCGCTGACCCCGGCCGCGGCCGGCCGCATGGTGCAGCTCCCGCCGGGCGTGGACGAGAAGACCTTCCACCCGGGCTCGGGCGGCGAGGCGGTACGGGAGCGGCTCGGGCTCAGCGACCGGCCGGTGGTCGTCTGCGTCTCGCGGCTGGTCCCGCGCAAGGGACAGGACACGCTGATCCTGGCCATGCCCGAGATCCTGCGGCGCGTGCCGGACGCGGTGCTGCTGATCGTCGGCGGCGGTCCCTACGAGGACGACCTGCGGCGGCTCGCCCGGGAGACCGGGGTGGCCGGCTCCGTGCGCTTCACCGGCGCCGTGCCGTGGGAGGAGCTGCCGGCGCACTACGGCGCCGGAGACGTCTTCGCGATGCCCTGCCGCACGCGCCGCGGCGGCCTCGACGTCGAGGGCCTCGGCATCGTCTACCTGGAGGCCTCGGCCACCGGGCTGCCCGTCGTCGCCGGCGACTCCGGCGGGGCGCCGGACGCCGTCCTGGACGGCGAGACCGGCTGGGTCGTGCGCGGCGGGATCCCCGAGGAGTCGGCGGACCGCATCGCGACGCTGCTCCTCGACCCCGAGCTGCGCCGGCGGATGGGCGAGCGGGGCCGCCGGTGGGTCGAGGACCGCTGGCGCTGGGACCTGCTCGCCGAGCGCCTGAGGGAACTGCTCTGACCGGCGGCCCGGGTGACCGCTCCGCGCGGCCGCCCGGGTCACCGCGCGGCGCGCGTCCCGGCCGCGGACGTCAGGCGGGCAGGTAGTCGGTCAGCGCGCAGCCGTCCACCAGGAGTTCCTCGTGGCGGTAGCCCTGGGGTATCGCGAAGTCCTTCTCGCAGGTGAAGAGCAGGACGCCGGACTTCTTCAGTTCCTCGGCGGACATCCGGTCGTCCGCCACGAGCGCGAAGTCCTGGCCGAGCAGGAAGCGGCCGCCCGCCCCCTCGGCCGCGGCCTTGCGGTTCGCCTGCTGGAACTTCTCCATGTCCGCGACGGACAGCAGCGTGAGCGTGACCCTGCTGTCGTTCCCGCACACCGCACGCGCCTCGATGCCCCACGCCGGGTCGCCGGACTCCCGGCTCATGGCGCCGCTGTCGCTGCCGGCCCGCAGGTCGCTGCAGAGGGTGTGTTGCCCGACGAGCTTCTCGAGCCCCGCCATGTCACCCGCCCTGGGCAGTCCGGCGTCCTCGCCCCAGGCCCCGGCACAGCCCGTGACACTGACCAGCGCGACGAGGGCCGCCCCCACTACCGCGGTGCGCTTGAGCCGCATGAATCCCCTGCTCCTCTTGTTTCGATGGCCGGTGTCCCGGCGCGCGCGAACGCCCCCGGCGTCCGCGAAGCGGTGGCGCCGGGGGCGTGCCGAGCGTACGTCAGGCGTGGTAGATGGCTTCGATCTCGTCCGCGAAGTCCTTCGCCACCACGTTGCGCTTGAGCTTCAGCGAGGGCGTGATGTGGCCGGCCTCCTCGGTGAACTGCGAGTTCAGGACCCGGAATTTCCGCACCGACTCCGCCTTCGACACCGCCGCGTTGCCGTCGTCGATCGCGCGCTGGACCTCCGCGAGGAGGTCGGCGTCGTCGCGCAGGGAGGCCGCCGTGGAGTCCGCCGGCTTGCCGTGCTCGACGGCCCAGCGGGTCAGGAACTCCTCGTCCAGGGTCACCAGCGCGCCCACGAACGGGCGCCCGTCGCCCACCACCATGCACTCCGCGACCAGCGCGTGCGCCCGGATCCGGTCCTCGATGACGGCCGGGGCGACGTTCTTGCCGCCCGCCGTCACCAGGATCTCCTTCTTGCGGCCGGTGATCGCGAGGTAGCCGTCCTCGTCCAGCGTGCCGATGTCACCGGTGTGGAACCAGCCGTCGGCCAGCGCCTCGGCGGTCGCCGCCTCGTTCTGCCAGTAGCCGCTGAAGATGTGCTCGCCGTGCAGCAGGACCTCGCCGTCGTCGGCGATCCGCACCACCGAGCCCGGCAGCGGCTGGCCGACCGTGCCGATCTTCTGCCGGTCCCACGGGTTGAAGGCGGTCGCGGCACACGACTCCGTCAGGCCGTAGCCCTCCAGCACCGTGAAGCCGATGCCGCGGAAGAAGTGCCCGAGCCGCTCGCCCAGCGGCGCGCCGCCCGAGATCGCGTACTCGCCGCGGCCGCCGAGGACGGCCCGCAGCTTGGAGAAGACCAGCTTGTCGAAGACCTTGTGCTTGACCTTGAGGCCGAAGGACGGGCCCTGCGGGGTGCCGAGCGCGCGGCTGTACGCGATCGCCGTGTGCGCGGCCTTGTCGAAGATCTTGCCCTTGCCGTCGGCCTGGGCCTTGGCGCGCGCCGAGTTGTAGACCTTCTCGAAGACGCGCGGCACACCGAGGACCAGCGTCGGCCGGAAGGCGGCCAGCTCGTCGGTGAGGTTCTTGATGTCCGGCACGCAGCCCAGCTTGATCGGCGCCATGACGGAGGCGACCTCGACCAGACGTCCGAAGACGTGGGCGGCGGGCAGGAAGAGCAGGACGGAACACTCGCCGGTCCGGAAGAGCGGCTTCAGGCGCTCCACCACGTTGCCGCACTCGGCGAAGAACGCCCGGTGCGTCAGCACACAGCCCTTGGGGCGGCCGGTGGTGCCGGAGGTGTAGACGATCGTCGCGATGTCGTCCGCGTTCGCCGCCGACATCCGCTCGTCGAGCAGCTCGTCGGTGACCTCGGCGCCCGCGGCGGTCAGCCGGGCGACGGCGTCGTCCTCGATCTGCCAGACGCCCTTGAGCGCCGGCAGGGACGCCCGGACGGACTCGACCGACTCCGCGTGCGCCGCCGACTCCACGAGGGCGAGGGAGGCGGCCGAGTCGCCGAGGATCCACTGGATCTGCTCGGGCGAGCTGGTCTCGTACACGGGCACGGTGACCGCGCCCGCGCTCCAGATGGCGAAGTCGAGGAGAACCCACTCGTAGCGGGTCCGGGACAGCAGGGCCACCCGGTCGCCCGGCTGCACGCCGGCGGCGATCAGCCCCTTGGCAGCCCCGCGGACCTCGGCGAGGAACTGCTTGGCGGTGACGTCCGTCCAGACGCCGGCCACCTTGCGCCCCATCACGGCGACATCTGGGTGCTGAGAGGCGTTGCGGCGGATGAGATCCGTCAGGTTGCCGTCCGTGGGGACCTCGTACAGGGCCGGAAGGCTGAACTCGCGCAAGACTGCTGCTCCTCATCGGGCGCCGGCGCCACGGCTCTGTGTGATGCACCGGTGCGGTCCAAGATCGGGCAGGGGTGCTCAGTGGGGGTGAGCACGACTGGACTGCTCGGACGTTACCCACCAGTACTCGGTTCCCGATAGGGGGTCCTGGCCAGATGTTCGGTGCGTCACATACGTGTGGCGGTGCTTCGCGCACAGTAGTCCACGTCTTCGACGACTTGGAAGTAACCGCAGGTCCGACGCCCTAAGGTGAATTCCATGCCAGGCATGAGAGTCCATGTGGTCAGTGACGTGCACGGTAACGCCGGCGCCCTCGCCAGGGCGGGAGAGGGGGCGGACGCCCTGATCTGCCTGGGTGACCTGGTGCTCTTCCTCGACTACGCCGACCACAGCCGGGGGATCTTCCCCGACCTGTTCGGGGTCGAGAACGCCGACCTGATCGTCGCCCTGCGCACCGCGCGCCGCTTCGACGAGGCCCGCGACCTGGGGCGGCGGCTCTGGTCCGAGCTGGACGTCGACCGCGACACCGCGATCGAGTCCGCGGTCCGCCGCCAGTACGCGGAACTCTTCGCGGCCTTCCCGACACCCACCTACGCGACCTACGGCAACGTCGACGTGCCCGGCCTGTGGCCCGAGTACGCCCGCCCGGGCACCACGGTCCTCGACGGCGGCCGGGCCGAGATCGGCGGACTGGTCTTCGGCTTCGTGGGCGGCGGGCTGCGCACCCCCATGCGGACGCCGTACGAGATCTCCGACGAGGAGTACGCGGCGAAGGTCGAGGCGCTCGGGGACGTCGACGTGCTGTGCAGCCACATCCCGCCCGACGTGCCGGAACTGACCTACGACACGGTGGCGCGCCGCTTCGAGCGCGGCAGCCGGGCCCTGCTGGACGCCATCCACCGCACCCGGCCCCGGTACGCGCTGTTCGGGCACGTCCACCAGCCGCTGGTGCGCCGGATGCGGATAGGCGCGACCGAGTGCGTGAACGTCGGACACTTCGCCTCGACGGGCAGGCCGTGGGCGCTGGAGTGGTGAGCGGTGCGGGGCGGGTGCCGGGGGCGCGATAGCCTTCGGGTCGGCACGCCAGTGCCCTTACGACTTCCGCCGGACCGCACAGTGGAGGAACCACCGCGATGGCCGAACACACCAGCTCGAGCATCACCATCGAGGCGGCACCGGCCGACGTCATGGGCGTGATCGCCGACTTCGTCCGCTACCCCGAGTGGACGGGCGAGGTGAAGGAGGCCGAGGTCCTGGAGACCGACGCGGCCGGCCGCGCCGAGAAGGTCCGGCTGCTGCTGGACGCCGGGGCCATCAAGGACGACCACACCCTGGCGTACACCTGGACCGGCGACAACGAGGTCAGCTGGACGCTGGTCAAGTCCCAGATGCTGCGCGCCCTGGACGGCTCCTACCGGCTGGCCCCGGCGGCCGGCGGCGGCCGCACCGAGGTCACCTACCAGCTGACGGTCGACGTCAAGATCCCGATGCTCGGCATGATCAAGCGCAAGGCGGAGAAGGTCATCATCGACCGCGCGCTGGCCGGCCTGAAGAAGCGCGTCGAGGCGGGCGTCTAGGGCGTGTTGCGAAAGTCCCGCCTGCCTCGCGACGCCTGGCACGCACGCTCGCCGCGTTGTCGGGATCGCCCGAGTACGCCCAGTACGAGGGCAACCCTCCGCCTTGCGATCGCACGCACCAGACGCCGCGAGGCCCGCCCTTCGGGCGCACGGCGCTACTTTCGCAACCCGCCCTAGGCCCTGCGCGGGCGGTCCTCGGGGATCGTCCGACCGGTGCCGCCACGCGTCCCGGTACCGTCGCCGCATGCGGATCATCCTTGTCACAGGCCCCGGCGGCGCCGGACGCACCACCGTCGCCGCGGCGACCGCCCTCGTCGAGGCGTGGGCCGGCCGCCGCGTGCTGCTGGTATCGGCGGACGCCGCGTCCGCCACGGTCCTCGGCGACGGGGACCTGCCCGACGGCCTGCGGATCCACCGCCCCGACCCCGGAGCCGACTTCCGCCGCGAGTTTCTCGCCCTCCAGACCCGGCTCGGCACCGCCTTCGACCTGCTCGGCGCGGCCCCCTTCGAGGAGGCCGAACTCACCGAGCTGCCCGGCAGCGACCGGTTCGCCCTGCTCCGCGCCCTGCGGGACGCCGCCGCCGGGGACCACGACCTCGTCGTCGTCGACATGCCCCCGCTGCCCGACGCGCTCGCCGTGCTGGCCCTGCCCGAACAGCTCCGCCGCTATCTGCGCCGCCTCCTGCCGCCCGAGCGACAGGCCGCCCGCGCCCTGCGCCCGATGCTGGCCCAGCTGGCCGGCGTCCCGATGCCCGCCCAGTGGCTGTACGAGACCACCGCCCGGTGGGAGACCGAGCTCGCCGCCGTCCAGGCGGTCGTCGACGCCCCGGACACCACCGTCCGCCTCGTCGTCGAACCCGGCCCGGCCGCCACCGACGCCCTCCGCACCGCCCGGCTCGCCCTCGCCCTCCAGGGCGTCGCCCTCGACCTCGTCGTCGCGAACCGGGTGCTCCCCGCCGAGTCCGCGGACCCCTGGCTCGCCGGGCTGACCGCGCAGCAGCACGAGCACCTGGCACGCCTGCGCGAGGCCCACCCGTCCGTCCACGAGCTCCCGCACCTCGGCCGGGACCCCCGGGGCCCCGAGGACCTCGCCCTCCTCGGCGCCGTCCGGCACGATGCCCACGCCGTCGACGCTCCCGGGCACACCGTCGAGGACCGTCGCGACCAGGACGGGGTCCTCGTCTGGCACCTGCCGCTGCCCGGCGCGGTCAAGGGCGAGGTCTCGCTCGTCCGCCGCGGCGACGAACTCCTGCTCGCCGTCGGAGCGTTCCGGCGCAGCCTGCCCCTGCCGGGCGCCCTGCGCCGCTGCACCGTCACGGGAGCCGGGCTCGTCGAGGGCGACCTGCGCGTCCGGTTCACCCCGGATCCCGGGCTCTGGCCGAAGACCCCGTGACACGGCGTGTACCGTCGACGGTAGAAGCCTAAGGAGTACGCCATGAGCGATTCGGACGCCTGGGCCAAGGCCTGCGCCGAGGACCTGGAGGCCGAGAAGGCCCGCCGTCGCGCGCGGAACGGCGCGGAGCCCGGCTCCGCGGCCGAGGAGTTCCGCAAGCTCTTCGACGCCGTCGCCGACAAGGTCTCCACGCTGCGGAACCCGCTGACGGGCATGGCCGCCCAGGGAGCCGTGCAGCAGTTCGTCAACCAGGCGAAGGCGGCCGTCGAGCCGGTCATCGAGCGGAACCCGCAGGTCTTCGACCACCTCGCGGCGGCCGGCAACGAGCTGCTCGCCGCCTACCGGTCGGCGGTCGAGGGCCACGAGACCCGCTGGACACGGGACGACGACCGGCGCACGGACGGTCTGGGCGGCGACGATCTCCGCAAGGACGAGCCGCGCAAGGACGACGACGGGCCCGGAACCGGGCAGCACATCGACCTGGACTGACCGGGACGACCGGCCCCCTCGGGTACGGTTGGGCATAGCGGGGCTCGACCGAAAACTGAGGGACACATGGGACTCACCATCGGCGTCGACATCGGCGGCACGAAGATCGCGGCCGGCGTGGTCGACGAGGAGGGCAACATCCTCGACACGCACAAGGTGCCCACCCCGCCGACCCCCGAAGGCATCGTCGACGCGATCGCAGCGGCCGTCTCCGAGGCCGGCAGGGGCCACCAGATCGAGGCCGTGGGCATCGGTGCCGCGGGCTACGTCGACGACAAGCGCGCCACCGTCCTCTTCGCGCCGAACATCGACTGGCGGCACGAGCCGCTGAAGGACAAGGTCGAGCAGCGGGTGGGCCTCCCGGTCGTCGTCGAGAACGACGCGAACGCGGCGGCCTGGGGCGAGTACCGGTTCGGCGCGGGGCAGGGACACGAGGACGTCATCTGCATCACGCTCGGCACGGGCCTCGGCGGCGGCATCATCATCGGCAACAAGCTTCGGCGGGGCCGCTTCGGCGTGGCCGCCGAGTTCGGCCACATCCGGGTCGTTCCGGACGGCCTGCTGTGCGGCTGCGGCAGCCAGGGCTGCTGGGAGCAGTACGCCTCGGGGCGCGCGCTCGTCCGGTACGCCCGGCAGCGCGCCAACGCGACGCCGGAGAACGCCGAGATCCTGCTCGGCCTCGGCGACGGCACACCCGAGGGCATCCAGGGCAAGCACGTCAGCGCCGCCGCCCGCCAGGGCGACAAGGTGGCCGTGGACTCCTTCCGCGAACTGGCCCGCTGGGCGGGCGCGGGTCTCGCGGACCTCGCGTCGCTGTTCGACCCGTCGGCCTTCATCGTCGGCGGCGGTGTCTCCGACGAGGGCGACCTGGTGCTCGACCCGATCCGGAAGTCCTTCCGGCGCTGGCTGATCGGCGGACAGTGGCGTCCGCACGCCCAGGTCCTCGCGGCCAAGCTGGGCAACAAGGCCGGCCTGGTCGGCGCGGCCGACCTGGCACGCCAGGGCTAGGGCCTGTCGGGAGCGTCGCCCTCCCCGTACGCCCGTCGCGTCCTCCACGGATGCGGCGGGCGTTGTCGTATGTTGCTGGCCATGGCGATCAGTGACCTGCCCAACTCCCGCACAGAGGAAGACGGTTCGGCCGTCGTCCGGGTGCTGAGCTACAACGTCCGGTCCCTGCGGGACGACGAGGACGCCCTCGCCCGGGTCGTCCGGGCCTGCGCGCCCGATCTGGTCTTCGTCCAGGAGGCGCCGCGGTTCTTCCGCTGGCGCAAGCACGCGGCCCGGCTCGCCGCGAAGAGCGAACTGGTCGTGCTCACCGGCGGCGCCACGGCCGCGGGGCCGTTGCTGATGTGCTCGCTGCGGGCCACGGTGGAGCGCACCGAGGACGTCCTGCTTCCGCTCACGCCCGGGCTGCACCGGCGCGGCTTCGCCACCGCCGTCGTCCGCTTCGGCGGAGCCCGGGTCGGCGCGGTCAGCTGCCATCTGAGCCTGCGGAAGGACGAGCGCTACGCCCAGGCCGGGATGCTGCTCGACCGGGTCGCCGCGCTCGGCGTACCGCACACCCTCGTCGCCGGCGACCTGAACGAACGCCCCGACGGCCCGAGCTTCACCCGCCTGGCGAAGGAACTCCAGGACGGCTGGGCGGTCAGCCCGTGGGGCGGCGAGTACACCTCGCCGTCCGGCGCCCCGCACCAGCGCATCGACGCGATCCTGGCCACCCCGGGCGTGGAGTTCCTCGGCTGCGGCGTCCCGACGGACCTGCCCGAGGCGGACCTGCGGGCGGCGACGGACCACCTCCCGGTCCTGGCGGCGGTCCGCATCCCGGCCGGCTGACCGACGGGGCCGCCGGCCGGCGCCCGCGGCCCGGGCGCGTGGCATCCGGCCCGCGCGGGCCGCGGGCCGTCCGGGGGAGCGGGCGTCCCCGGCTACACGACCGCGCCGCGCCCCGGGTCGTCGTAGCCGTCCTCGTCGTCGTCGTGCCTCATCCGGGCCACCAGCGTCGCGAAGCCGCCCAGGAAGCCGCCGACGCAGACGGTCGTCAGCCACCAGGTCATGTCCCACTGGAGCAGTACCGCGAGCAGCATCAGCACCGGGCCGCCCACCACGCCCAGCCACGCGAACTTCGTCGTCGCGTCGGCCTCGGGCAGCGGAGGCGGCTCCGGGGGCACGAAGTGGCCCTCGTCGCCGTCGCGGCCGTCGGGGGTCCGGTCGTCACCGGTCTCGTCGTCCGGGTCCGCCACCGCGTAGTCCCGCGGACCCGTCCCCACGCGCACGCCGGGCGCGAACACGATCGAGCTGCCGAGGGCGGGCTTGTCCGGCTTCCCCGGTTCCTCCGGGTCGGCGGCCGGGCCCTGGTGGTCCTCGTCGTCCTCGTCCCCGCCCTGGTCCTCCTCCGGGAGCGCCAGGTCCTCCACCGACCGGAAGGGCCGGGCCCCCGGCGGGTCCGCCGGCTCATCGCCGTACCCGGCGACGATCGCGGCCCAGGCCGCCTCCTCGTCGATGGGCTGCGGCTCGCGCTCGCCGTCCTGCTGTTCAGCCACCGCTCGTGCTCCCCTTCTCGTCGGCCGCCAGCGGAGCGAGCCGGCCCACGAACGCCCAGCTCTCCTCGAAGATCCGCTCCGCATCATGGTCCAACGTCGCCACGTGGTAGCTCTGTTCCAGCAGGATCTCCGTCACGTCCGTCGAGGAGACCCGGCTCAGGACACGGGCCGAGTCGGCCGGCGGCACCACGTGGTCCTGCGGGCTGTGCAGCAGTACCAGCGGCTGCGTGACCTGCGGCAGCTCCGCGTCGACGACCTGGAAGAAGCGCCGCAGCGAGTGCGCCGCGTGCAGCGGGACGCGGTCGTAGCCGACCTCGGTCGCCCCCTCCTTGGCGATGTCGCTGGCGATGCCCTTGGTGGAGGCGACGAGGTGGCGGGCCACCGGCAGCGCGTGCGCGGCCAGGCCGTGCACCTTGTTGCCCGGGTTGACGAGGACGATCCCGCGGATCGCGTCGCCGTAGCGGGCCGCGAGCCGCAGGGTCAGCGCCCCGCCCATGGAGAGGCCGAAGACGAAGACCGTCTCGCACCGCGCGAGCAGTTCCTGCAGGGCGCGGTCCACCTCCGCGTACCAGTCGTGCCAGGTGGTGAGCTGCATGTCCTCCCAGCGGGTGCCGTGCCCGGGCAGCAGGGGCAGCGACACCGTCAGCCCGCGCTCGGCCAGGTACTCGGCCCAGGGGCGCAGCGACTGAGGGGAACCGGTGAATCCGTGACAGAGAAGGACGCCTACCTCCCCGCCCTCATGGCGGTACGGCTCAGCTCCAGGAAGGACCGGCACCGGGGTCTCCTGTTCGTGGGTTCGACGAAGCGACGACAAAAGGGGAAGGACCTTCACCGTACGCGACCGGACCGACACCGACCAGGGCCGTTCGCACGATGGTGCCGAGCCCGTCGCGGCTCGGCCGAGGCCGTACGGGATAAGGTCTCTCCCACAGCACACGGAAGGTACCCGAGTTGATCTACGGCGCAATGAAGTTCTCCATCGGAGGGTCCCTGAAGCTCGCCTTCAGGCCTTGGGTGGAGGGCCTCGAGAACATTCCCGCCGAGGGGCCGGCGATCCTCGCGAGCAACCACCTGTCGTTCTCCGACTCGTTCTTCCTGCCGGCCGTCCTGGACCGCAAGGTCACCTTCATCGCCAAGGCCGAGTACTTCACCTCGCCGGGCGTGAAGGGCAAGCTCACCGCCGCCTTCTTCAAGGGCGTCGGCCAGCTTCCGGTGGACCGTTCCGGCGCGCGCGGCGCGGGCGAGGCGGCCATCAAGGCCGGCATCGAGGTCATCGAGAAGGGCGGGCTCTTCGGGATCTACCCGGAGGGCACCCGCTCGCCCGACGGGCGGCTCTACCGCGGCAAGCCCGGCGGCCTCGCGCGCGTGGCCCTCGCCACCGGAGCGCCCGTGATCCCGGTCGCGATGATCGACACGGAGAAGATCCAGCCGCCCGGCAAGGTCGTCCCCAAGCTGATGCGCCCGGGGATCCGGATCGGCCAGCCGCTGGACTTCACCCGCTACCAGGGCATGGAGGGGGACCGCTTCATCCTCCGCTCGGTGACCGACGAGGTCATGTACGAGATCATGAAGCTGTCCGGCCAGGAGTACGTCGACATCTACGCGACCGCCGCCAAGCGGCAGATCGCGGAGGCCGAGAAGGCCGCGAAGGAGGCCGTCAAGGCCGAGATCGCGGCGCGGGAAGAGTCCGGCGCGTAACCCCTGCGGGGGCGGACCCGGGGTGGGTGGGGGAGATGGCCAAGCGCGAGCGTGTCGTGCGCATGTCGGTCGAGCAGCCGCTGTGGCGCGCGCTCACCGCCTACCGCGTCCTGACGATGATCTACGCGGTACTGATCTTCGTCTTCGCCCGTGACGCCTTCGAACGGCCGTGGGTGGCGGTCGCGTTCCTCGCCGTGATGTGCGTGTGGACGCTGGCCACCCTCCCGAAGGTGGCGAACGCGGTCAGCTGCACCAAGGGCTTCCTGGTCGCCGACCTCGCGATCGCCCTCGTCGGCATCCTGCTCACCCCGCTCGCGGACGAGCAGGCCCGGTCGGTCGACGGCCCGACGCTGCCCTCCATATGGACGGCCGGAGCCGTCCTCGCGTACGCGATCAAGGGCGGCTGGCGCTGGGCCGGCTTCGCCTCCTCGCTGGTGGCCGTCGCCAACCTGGCCGAGCGCGGCAGCCCCAGCCGGGACACGCTCCACAACGTCCTGCTGGTCTGGGTGGCGTCCATCGCCATCGGCTACGTCGTGGAGGTCGCCCGCGCCTCCGAACGCACCCTGGCCCGCGCCCTGGAGATCGAGGCCGCCACCCGCGAGCGGGAGCGGCTCGCCCGCGACATCCACGACAGCGTCCTCCAGGTGCTGGCGATGGTGCAGCGGCGGGGCACCGCGCTGGGCGGCGAGGCCGCCGAGCTGGGCCGGATGGCCGGGGAACAGGAGGTCGCGTTGCGCACCCTGGTCGCCGGCGGGCTCACCCGGCCCTCACTGGTCTCCGAGGACGAGTCCGAGGGCGCGGTGGTCCGCTTCGTCGAGGAGCCGGACGACGACGCTCCGGTCGACCTGCGCACCCTGCTCGCCCCGCGGGCGGGTGCACGGGTCACGCTCTCCGACCCGGGCGTGCCGGTCCTGCTGGCGCCGGCCGCGGCCCGCGAGCTGACCGCCGCCGTGTTCGCCGCCCTGGACAACGTCCGGGTGCACGCGGGCGGGGACGCGCGGGCGTGGATCCTGGTCGAGGACTGGTCCGACGAGGTCGTCGTCACGGTCCGGGACGACGGCCCCGGCATCCCGGACGGGCGGCTCGCGCAGGCCGAGGGCGAAGGCCGGATGGGCGTCGCCCTGTCCATCCGGGGACGGCTGCGGGATCTGGGCGGAACGGCCGAGCTGATCTCGGTACCGGGCCAGGGCACGGAAGTGGAACTGAAGGTCCCGCGGGACCCACGGGGGAAGGTGAACGGATAGATGAGCGAGCAGCAGACGCGGACCGACCGGCCGGCGGACGGCCGCCCGGTCAGGGTGATGGTCGTCGACGACCACCCGATGTGGCGGGACGCGGTCGCCCGCGACCTCGCCGAGGCCGGACTGGACGTGGTCGCCACGGCCGGCGACGGCGAGCAGGCCGTGCGGCGCGCGAAGGCCGTCGGCCCGGACGTCCTCGTGCTCGACCTGAACCTGCCGGCCAAGCCCGGCGTGCAGGTGTGCAAGGAGCTCGTCGGCGCCGACCCCACGCTGCGGGTCCTGGTGCTCTCCGCCAGCGGCGAGCACGCCGACGTGCTGGAGGCGGTCAAGTCCGGTGCCACCGGCTACCTGCTCAAGTCCGCCAGCACCGCCGAGCTGATCGACGCCGTGCACCGCACCGCCGTGGGCGACCCCGTCTTCACCCCCGGCCTCGCGGGCCTGGTGCTCGGCGAGTACCGCCGCCTGGCCTCCGAGCCGGAGCCGGCCGCGGGCGCCGACGAGCCGAAGGCCCCCCAGCTCACCGAGCGCGAGACCGAGGTGCTGCGCCTGGTCGCCAAGGGACTGAGCTACAAGCAGATCGCCGAACGTCTGGTCATCTCGCACCGCACCGTGCAGAACCACGTCCAGAACACCCTGGGCAAGCTCCAGCTGCACAACCGCGTGGAGCTGGTCCGGTACGCCATCGAGCGCGGCCTCGACGACGCCTGAGGCCGGACGCCCCGGGGGCCGGGCGCCTCCGGGGGTCGTATATTCGCCGGGACCAGACAATTCCGGCACACCCCGGAGGGGCTCCGTGGAAATCCTGGCGTTCGGCGTGCAGGCGGACGAGAAGCCGATGATCGAGAAGGCCTTCGAGGGCCACCACGACGTCCGCTGCCTGGAGGTCTTCCTCACCGAGGACACCGCGCCCATCGCGGCCGGCTACGAGATCGTCTCCAGCAGCGTCAACGCCGACCTCGGCGGCCGCGTGCTGCGCACCCTCCACGCCGGGGGCACCCGGATGATTTCCCAGCGCTCCACCGGCTTCAACAACATCGACCTCGACGTCGCCGCCCGGCTCGGCCTCACCATCGCCCGCGTCTCGTACTACTCCCCGTACTCCGTCGCCGAGTTCGCCTGGACCCTGGCGACGGCCGTCAACCGCCGGATCGTCCGCGCCTCCAACCGGACCCGCGACTTCGACTTCCGGCTCGCCGGACTGATGGGCCGCGACCTGCGCGGCCGCACCGTCGGCGTCGTCGGCACCGGGAAGATCGGCGAGGCCTTCACCCGGATCGCCCACGGCTACGGCATGAGGCTGCTCGGCTGGGACATCGCCGAGAACCCCGCCTGCCTGGAGCTCGGCATGACGTACGTCGACAAGGAGCAGCTCTTCGCCGAGGCCGACCTGATCAGCCTCCACGTCCCGCTGCTCCCCGCCACCCAGCGGCTGATCGACGCCGCCGCCCTCAAGGCGATGAAGGACGACGCGCTGCTGGTGAACTCCAGCCGCG
Source organism: Streptomyces sp. JL2001 (assembly GCF_050917515.1). Classification (NCBI taxonomy): domain Bacteria; kingdom Bacillati; phylum Actinomycetota; class Actinomycetes; order Kitasatosporales; family Streptomycetaceae; genus Streptomyces; species Streptomyces sp. JL2001. The sequence continues at coordinate 5,703,654 of NZ_CP169421.1, forward strand.
GCGGCCTGATCGACACTGAGGCGCTCGTCACCGAACTCCGCGCCGGCCGGTTCGCCGGGGTCGGCCTCGACGTGTACGAGGCGGAGGCCGGGCTCTTCTTCCTCGACAAGTCCCTGGAGGTCGTCCGGGACGACACCCTGGCCCGGCTCATGACCTTCCCGAACGTCCTGGTCACCTCCCACCAGGCCTACTACACCCTCGACGCGGTCGGCCAGATCATCGACGCCACCGTGCGGAACGTCCTCGACTACCTCGCGGGCCGGCGCAGCGAGAACGTCCTGGTCCCGTCCGACACCCCCTAAGGGCTGTCCCGTAATCCCCGGCGGGCGCACGACGCCGGCTACGGCACTCCCCCAGCCTTCGGCCGGGGGTGCCCCCACGCTGCGTTGTCGGATCGCCCGAATACGCCCAGTATGAGAGCGGCCCTCCGCCTTGCGATGCACCGCATCCGACGCCGTGCGCCAACCCACCGCGGATTACGGGACAGCCCTTAGAAGGACCGCCCTAGACCAGCACCCCGGCGAGCAGCGACGCGGTCAGCGCGGCCCCGTCCCGGGTCAGGACCGACTCCGGGTGGAACTGCACACCGGCGAAGCCCGGACCGCGCAGCGCGTGCACCTCGTCCGTGGCCGGGTCGCGGCTCACCTCGATCCGGTGCAGCGCCAGCTCCGTCGCGGCCCGGTCGTCGCAGCGGGCCGTGAAGCTGTTGTAGAAGCCCACCGTCTGCTCCTGCCCGAAGAGGTCGATCCGCATCTGCGCGCCCTGGAAGGGGGTCCGCTTGCGCACGATCTCCAGACCCAGCTCCGCCGCGATCAGCTCGTGGCCCAGGCACACCCCGAGCAGCCCGTGCCGGTGTTCCCGTACGAGATCGGCCGTGAGCGCGCGGAGGAACCGCATCTTCGGATCGGCCGCGTCACCCGGGTCGCCCGGCCCCGGACCGAGCACGACCGGCCCCTCGTGGCCGAGCGCCAGCTCCCGCAGCCCCGGCTCGTCGTAGCGGAGCACCGAGACCTCCAGGCCGGAGGAGCGCAGCAGGTGCGCGAGCATCGCCGTGAAGGTGTCCTCCGCGTCGACGACCAGCGCGTGGCCCGTCAGCTCGGCCGCCCGCACCTGCATCTTCAGCCAGAACGGCGCGAGGTCCGCCCGCCGTGCGTCCAGGGCCGCCCGGACCCGCGGGTCCTCGGCCAGCCGCGGCGCCCGCGGCGAGGCGTCGCGGGGCCGCCCCTCCCGCACACCGAGCGCCGTGAGGACCCCCGCCGCCTTGGCGTGGGTCTCGGCGACCTCGCCCGCCGGGTCGGAGTGGCGCACCAGCGTCGCGCCCACCGGTACCCGCAGCCGGCCGTCCGCGTCGATGTCCGCGGTCCGGATCAGGATGGGGGAGTCCAGGGTCTGGGTCCCCGTGGCGTCCGTGCCGAGCAGCGCCAGCGCGCCCGCGTAGTAGCCGCGGCCGCCGGTCTCGTGGCGCTCGATGACCCGGCAGGCGTTCTGCACCGGCGAGCCGGTGACGGTCGCCGCGAACATGGTCTCCCGCAGGACCTCCCGCACGTCGAGGGATGAACGGCCGCGCAGCTCGTACTCCGTATGGGCGAGATGCGCCATCTCCTTGAGACGCGGCCCGATCACCACCCCGCCCCGGTCGCCGACGGTGCACATCATCTTCAGCTCCTCGTCGACCACCATGGAGAGCTCCTCCGTCTCCTTGCGGTCGGCCAGGAAGGCCAGCAGGTCCTCGGGGGTCGGGGCCGCGCCGGCCGGATACCGGTAGGTGCCGCTGATCGGGTTCATCACGACCGTCCCGCCGGACATCCGGACGTGCACCTCCGGGCTCGCGCCGACCAGCGTGCGGGACCCCGTGTGGACGACGAAGGTCCAGTACGCGCCCCGCTCGCCCGCCAGCAGCCGCCGGAAGAGCGCGAGCGCGTCGGCCCGCCCGAAGCCGGGGATCTCGCCCGTGTAGGTCCGGCGGATGACGAAGTTCGCCCCTTCGCCCGAGCCGATCTCCTCCTCCACGACCCGGCGCACCGTCCGCGCGTAGAGCTCGTCCGACACGTCGAAGCCGCCGCCCTCGACCCGTACCTCGTGGGCCGGAAGCCGCTCCATCGCCTCGGACAGCGGCAGCTCGTACGTCTCCTCGGCGACGAGGAAGGACAGCGGAGTGCCGTCGTCGCGGACGTCGAAGCCGCGCTCCCGGATCTGCCGGAACGGCACGAGGGCGAGGGTCGGCCGGTCGCCGACCGGCAGCTCGGCGAGCCGCTCGGCCTCGTGGACGGCGCCGATCAGCACCTCGACGGTGTCGTGGTCACGTCCGGGGGTGCGTCGGCGCAGCAGCGCGAACGGGGGGCAGGAGTCGTCGAGGAGACGGGAGAGGTCCATGCGGTACGTCGTTCCTTCCGTGGAGCGGAGAGGAACGGCCCTGGAAACGGAAGAAGGCCGCCCCTCGGGCGGCCTTCGCGTGTTCGGGTACGCGCAGTCAGTGGGCCGCCGGATGAGCGGTCCACCACCAGTCACGGGTCGTCTGCGCGAACATGCCGGTGATGGTAGCCCATCCAAGATGTCCCGTCCGTCTCTTCCGTCTCATCAAGCGGTCACTGGCGTGGACGGAGTCCTCGGCCACGTACTGTGGGTCGTGTGACCGTGAACGCTGAACCCCACGCCGTCGCCAAGGCGACCTGGCGAGACCTGCCCGCGGCGCAGCAGCCTGAGTACCCCGATGCCGAGGCTCTGCGCGATGTGATCGCGGACCTCGAGTCGTATCCCCCGCTCGTGTTCGCGGGCGAGTGCGACCAGCTGCGCGCCCGGATGGGAGCCGTCGCCCGTGGCGAGGCGTTCCTGCTCCAGGGTGGCGACTGCGCCGAGGCCTTCGACGCCGTGTCCGCCGACCACATCCGTGCCAAGCTCAAGACGCTCCTCCAGATGAGCGCCGTCCTCACCTACGCGGCCTCCGTGCCCGTCGTGAAGGTCGGCCGCATCGCGGGGCAGTACTCGAAGCCCCGTTCCAAAGGGACCGAGACCCGCGACGGCGTGACCCTGCCGACCTACCGCGGCGACTCCGTCAACGGCTTCGACTTCAACGAGAAGGCCCGCGTCCCGGACCCCGAGCGCCTCAAGCGGATGTACAACGCCTCCGCCTCGACGCTCAACCTGGTGCGCGCCTTCACCACCGGTGGTTACGCCGACCTGCGCCAGGTGCACGCCTGGAACCAGGACTTCGTGAAGTCGTCCCCCTCGGGACAGCGCTACGAGCAGCTGGCGCGCGAGATCGACAACGCGCTGAACTTCATGAAGGCCTGCGGCACCGACCCGGCCGAGTTCAAGGCGGTGGAGTTCTACTCCTCGCACGAGGCGCTGCTGCTCGCCTACGAGGGCGCGCTGACCCGCACGGACTCGCGTACCGGCAAGCTGTACGACACCTCCGGCCACATGGTCTGGATCGGTGAGCGCACCCGCCAGCTGGACCACGCGCACATCGAGTTCTGCGCGCAGATCGCCAACCCGGTCGGCATCAAGCTCGGCCCGACCACCACGGTCGACGAGGCGCTGACGTACATCGACCGCCTGGACCCCGAGCGCGAGCCGGGCCGGCTGACCTTCGTCGTCCGCATGGGCGCCGACAAGGTCCGGGACAAGCTCCCGGAGCTGGTCGAGAAGGTCACCGCCTCCGGCGCGGTCGTCGCCTGGGTGACGGACCCGATGCACGGCAACACCTTCGAGGCGGCCTCGGGGCACAAGACCCGGCGCTTCGACGACGTGCTCGACGAGGTCAAGGGCTTCTTCGAGGTCCACAAGGCCCTCGGCACCCACCCCGGCGGCATCCACGTCGAGCTCACCGGTGACGACGTCACCGAGTGCGTGGGCGGCGGCGACGAGATCTTCGTCGACGACCTGCACCAGCGCTACGAGACGGCCTGCGACCCGCGCCTCAACCGCAGCCAGTCGCTGGACCTGGCGTTCCTGGTGGCGGAGATGTACCGCGACCAGTGAGCGTGATCAGTAGGTAGCTTCCTACGACGGTGGGGCACGGATCGATGTGATCCGTGCCCCACCGTCGTCACGAGGGCTTTTACGCGCCAGACCCGCCGGGTAAGGTTAGGTTAGCCTTATCGATCCCGGCGGGAGGTGAACCGCGTGTACGTCTGCTCATGCTTCGGTGTCACGGAAAAGCAGGTCAAGGAGCACGCGGACGCGGGCGCCTGCACGCCTCGCCAGATCGCCTCCGCCTGCAAGGCCGGCACCGACTGCGGCTCCTGCGTACGACGCATTCAAGCCATACTGGGCCGCGGCAACTGCCCGCGACGGGAGCTCGTGGACCAGGGCATCCCGGCCCTGACGAGTGAGCCGGCCGTACCGGAGGAGCTCTCCGAGGCCGCCTGAGGGCCGCTCTCCCGCCTGCGGCGCCGTGTACCGCCCGCCGCCCCCGGGGCGGGACCTAGCTCGGCTGCTCGATCAGCGTCGAGATGTACAGCGCCTCGCCCAGGCTCTCGATGAGCTCCAGCTGGGTGTCGAGGTAGTCGATGTGGTGCTCCTCGTCGGCCAGGATCTCCTCGAAGAGGTTCGCCGAGGTGATGTCGCCCTTGGTGCGCATGACCTCGATGCCGCGCTTGAGGCGGTCGATCGCCTCCACCTCCACCTGGCGGTCCGCCTGGAACATCTCCGTGATGGTCTGGCCGACCCGGACGTGGAAGAGCCGCTGGTAGTTGGGCAGGCCGTCCAGCATCAGGATGCGCTCGGTCAGCTTGTCCGCGTGCTTCATCTCGTCGATGGACTCTTCGCGGGTGTACTTGGCGAGCTTCGTCCAGCCCTTGTTGTCCTGGATGCGGTAGTGCAGCCAGTACTGGTTGATGGCCGTCAGCTCGCCGGTCAGCTGCTCGTTGAGGAACTCGAGGACCTCGGGGTCGCCCTGCATCGCAGAGGCTCCTTCCACGCATGTCTGTGTCGTGACTGGGCAGGATGGCGGCATCCTCGCACCACGCATGGGGGGCGTCCAGTAAGTGCAGGCTTAGTGGGAGTTGCCCGAATCGCACGAGGTCGGAGGTTGCCTGGTCATGACCACCCCTCGCGGTCTGTCACCATGGATGACATGGGTCAGCCGGAGAGCGGAGTACACCGGGAAGCAGGACAGTCGGATCTTCCGCCGGGACAGCGGCTGCAACGCGGCTGGCCGGTCACCCATTACGGTCCCGTCCCCAAGTTCAAGCCGGACCGCTGGGAGTTCAGGGTCTTCGGTGCCACGGCGGACGGCGACAAGCGGTGCTGGAACCACGAGGAGTTCTCGGCCCTGCCGTTCGCGACGGTCGTGGCCGATCTCCACTGCGTGACGAAGTTCAGCATGCTGGGGGCCGAATGGGGCGGCGTCCCCGCCCGGACGATCCTCGACCTGGCCCCGCCGGCCGCGAACGTCACGCACGTGATGGTCTGGGCCGAGTACGGCTTCAGCGCCAACATGCGCCTGGCCGACTTCGCCTCGGAGCGCACGATCTTCGCCACCCACAAGGATGGTGAGCTGCTCACCGCCGAGCACGGCTTCCCGCTCCGGCTCGTCGTCCCGCACCTCTACGCCTGGAAGGGCCCGAAGTGGGTTCGCGGCGTGGAGTACATGACCGCCGACCGCCGCGGCTTCTGGGAGGAGCGCGGCTACCACAACATCGGCGACCCGTGGACGGAGCAGCGCTACTCCTACCAGGAGGAGCCGGGGGACGGACCGGAGCTGTAGCCCCGGCGGTCCGCCCCCGGTCCGTTCAGTGGTGGTACCGGTGCACCACCGCGTGTCCCTTGCCCCGGCCGATCATCCACTTGTTGACCGGCGTGGTGAGGACGAAGGCGGCGGCCAGCGCGATCGCGAGGACGACCCAGAACAACGCGTCCGTCAGGTGCGCGTCCATGGCGCCCGGCCACAGGGCGATCACGCCGTTGTCGATCAGTTCCATGACGGCGATCGAGAGGGTGTCGGCGGCCAGCGCGACCTTGAAGGCGGTCCGGAAGTCGACGCCGGCCTTCAGGACGCCGCGCAGGGTGAGCGCGTAGCCGAAGAAGAAGGCCAGGACGATCGCCAGGACCATCGTCGGCATGTTGCCCCAGCCCAGCGCGGTACCGATGACCATGCCGAGCACCTCGCCGATGGCGCAGCCGGTGAGGCAGTGCAGCGTCGCCTTGGCGGCCGTGGCCCAGGTGACCCCGCCGGAGGCGTGGTGCGCGTGATGACTCCCGTGCCCGCCGCTGTCGTGGCCCTCGTGACCTCCGTGGGCCTGGTGGCTCCCGTGGCCCTCGTGGCCGGTGTGGTGGTGCTCGGTGTGCGCTTCGTGCTCCATGACGGGCCCCAAACGTCGAGTAGCGGTTCCTGCCTCTTCAGGAACCGTATACCCCCCTGGGGTATTCCTCAACGGTGTGATGCGCGTGCCGGGCCGATCACTCCCTGAGCTTCTTCAGCCGCTCCACGTCCGCCGCGTGCCCCTCGGGCCCGCCGGGCGTCTCGATGACCAGCGGCACGCCCTCGGTCGCCGGGTGGGTGAACAGCGTCCGGAACGGCTCCTCGCCGATGTGCCCGGCGCCGATGTTCGCGTGCCGGTCCTTGTGGGCGCCGACGACGTCCTCGGAGTCGTTGGCGTGGATCAGCTTCAGCCGTCCCTCTCCGACGGTCGCCACCAGCTCGTCCAGGGTGCGCGCCATGCCGTCCGGCCCGGTCAGGTCGTGGCCGGCGGCGAAGATGTGACAGGTGTCCAGGCAGATCCCCAGCCGGGGGTGGTGGTCGAGGGCGTCGAAGTACGGGCCGAGGTCCTCCGCCCGCGAGCAGAGCGAGGAGCCCTGCCCCGCCGTCGACTCCAGCAGCAGGAACGGGTCGTCGTCGTGGGTCAGCTCGTCCAGCAGCGGGCGCATCCGCTCCCGCACCTGCGCCAGCGCCACCTCGCGCGGCCGGCCGCCGGTCGCCGAGCCGGTGTGCACCACCACACCCCGCGCACCGATCTCCCGGGCGCGGCGCAGCGAGTGGCGCAGTGAGGTCACCGAGTGCTCGACGGTGGCCTCGGTGTGGGAGCCGAAGTTGATCAGGTACGGGGCGTGCACCCAGGCGGACAGGCCCTCGGCCTCGCACTCCGCGCGGAAGCGTTCGTCCTGCGCCGGGTTGCCGGCGGGCGTCGCCCAGCCGCGCGGGTTGGCGACGAAGACCTGCACGGTCTCGGCGCCGAGCGTGCGTGCGTAGCCGAGTCCTACGGTGGCGAGGCCGCCGGCCACGGGGACGTGGCCGCCGACGGGGTTGCGCATGAGTCTCTACAGTCCCTTGATCGTGATGGTGATCGTGGAGCCCTCGGCCGCCGTGGAGCCGCCGCCGACGGACTGCTCCGCGACCGTGTTCCCGAGGTAGGGGAAGGACTTCTCGACCTTCACCTCGAAGCCCGCGCCCTCCAGCTCCTCGCGCGCCTCGTCGACCGTGGCGCCCACGACGTCCGGTACCGCAACCATCTTCGGGCCCTTGGAGACCGTGAGGGTGATCGTGTCCCCCTTGGCGGCCCGGCTGCCCTCGGCCAGCGACTGGGCGGCGATCGTGCCCGCGTCCTCGGGGGAGTCGATCCGCTCGGTGGCGACCCGCACGGTGAGGCCGGCCTCCTGGAGCGTGCTCGTCGCGTCCGCCACGCTCTCGCCGGTCACGTCCGGGACGTCGATCGGGGCGCCCTTGCTGACGACCAGGGCGACCGCGGAGTCGGGGGTGCGCTCGGTGCCCGGCTCGGGGTCCGAGCCGATCACCGCGCCCTGCGGGACCGACCGGCTGAAGGTGTTCGTGACCACGCCGGTGGCCAGCCCCTCCTGCTCCAGCAGTTTCTTCGCCTCGGCCAGCGGCTTGCCCTTGAGGTTGGGGACCTTCACGACCTCGGGCCCGCGCGAGAGGGTCAGCTTCACCGAGCCGTTGCCGCGGATCCGCTCGCCGGGGGCCGGGTCGGTGTGCATCACGGTGCCGCGCTCGTAGACCTCGCTGAAGGCGCGGTCCGTCGTGCCGACGTCGAGCCCGGCGTCGGCGAGCCGCTTCGTGGCCTCGGCCTCCGTCTGGCCGAGCACGGCCGGGACCCGGGTGAACTGGCCGGAATTGATGTACCAGACGCCCGTGCCGATCCCCAGGATCAGCAGGACGGCGGCGACGACCAGCAGCGGACCGCGGGACAGCAGGGGTGCCCGGCCCGGCCCCGGGGCCGGGGGGAGTCCGGGTGTCGGGTGCGCGGCCGGCACGGGCACCGGCGGCGGGGTCAGCCTGCTGGTGTGCTCGGGCAGGACGCGCGGGATCACGCTGGTCGGGTCCTCGGACGGGGCGGCCGGCCCGGCGGCGTCCTCGCGGCGCGCCTGCGGCGGCACCAGGTCCAGCTGTTCGTCGCTCAGCGCGGCGCGGGCCTCCCGGGTCCGGGCCAGCAGGTCGACGGCGTCGTGGGGGCGGACGTCCGCGTTGCGCGCGGTGGCGCCCGCGACCAGTTCGTCCAGTTCGAGCGCGAGGCCCGGGACGGCGGCCGACGGGGCGGGCACGTCGGTGTTCAGATGCCGGTAGAGCACCTGGGCGGGGGTGTCCCCGGTGTGCGGCTTGCCGCCGGTCAGCATCTCGTACAGGACGACACCGCAGGCGTACACGTCGGCGCGGGTGTCGGCGGTGCCGTGCTCGATCTGCTCGGGCGCGAGGTAGGAGACGGTGCCGAGGACGGCGCCGGTGGTCTGGGTGGCGGAGCCGACGGCCCGTACGAGCCCGAAGTCGGCGACCTTGACCCGGCCGTCGTCCCCTATCAGCACGTTCTCCGGCTTCATGTCCCGGTGCACGAACCCGGCCCGGTGCGCGGCGCCGAGCGCGGCGAGCACCGGCTCCAGGATGTCGAGGGCGGCGCGGGGCTGGAGGGCGCCGCGTTCGCGCAGGACGTCGCGCAGCGTGCAGCCGGCGACGTACTCCATGGCGAGGTAGACGTACGCGCCGTCCGCGCCCTGGTCGAAGACCCCCACGACGTTCGGGTGGGACAGCCGAGCGACGGACTTCGCCTCGCGGATGAACCGCTCGACGAAGGTCGCGTCCGTGGCGAGCGACGGGTGCATCACCTTGAGCGCGAGCACCCGGTCGAGCCGGATGTCGACGGCCCGGTAGACCGTGGCCATCCCGCCGACGGCGATGCGCGCGTCGACGCGGTAGCGGCCGTCGAGCAGCTGCCCGACGAGAGGGTCCTGAAGGGTCGTGTCCACGGCCCCGAGTTTACGAGTCCGGGGGCACGGCGCGGTCCGCGTGGCCGGGACGGGCCCGTACTGCAGCCGAGCTGTGACGGCGCGGGGACCCGGGACACCCGTCCCCGGCGGGCCGCGGGGGCGGCGCTCCGCCCCCGCGGCACCCCCGTCGTCAGAACGCCGGGCGCTCCGGATCCAGGTGCGCCCGGCCCCCGGTCGGCGAGGACGCCTCGGCGAAGTGGCGGCGGGGGATGCGGCCCGCCCGGCGGGCCAGCCGGCCCGCCTCCACGGCGTGCCGCATCGCCTCCGCCATCAGCACCGGCTCCTGCGCCCGGGTCACCGCGGAGGCGAGCATCACCGCCGCGCAGCCCAGCTCCATCGCGAGCGCCGCGTCCGATGCCGTCCCGGCCCCCGCGTCCAGGATGACCGGCACCTGCGCGCGCTCCACGATCAGGGAGAAGTTGTGCGGGTTGCGGATCCCGAGCCCGGAGCCGATGGGCGAGCCCAGCGGCATGATCGCCGCGCACCCGACGTCCTCCAGCTTCTTCGCGAGGACCGGATCGTCGTTGGTGTACGGCAGCACCGTGAAGCCGTCGTCGACCAGGATCTCCGCCGCGTCGAGCAGCTCCACCGCGTCCGGCAGCAGGGTCCGCTCGTCGGCGACGACCTCCAGCTTGATCCAGTCGGTGCCCAGCGCCTCGCGGGCGAGCCGGGCCGTCAGCACGGCCTCGCCCGCGGTGAAGCAGCCCGCCGTGTTGGGCAGGACCCGGATGCCCAGCCGGTCCAGGACGGACAGCACCGAGCCCTGCACCGTCGGGTCGAGCCGCCGCATCGCGACCGTCGTGAGCTCGGTGCCGCTGGCGACCAGCGAGCGCTCCAGCACGTCGAGGCTGGGCGCCCCGCCCGTGCCCATGATCAGGCGCGAGGTGAACTCCGTGCCGCCGAGGACGAGGAGATCGTCGGACATGGCTCAGCCTCCCTGCACCGCGGTGAGGACCTCGACCCGGTCGCCCTCGCCGAGGAGCGTCGCGGACCACCGGCTGCGCGGCACGACCGCCTCGTTGACCGCCGCGGCCACGCCGGCGGGCGCCGTGGTCAGGGTGGCGACCAGGACGTCGAGGGAGAGGGGGCCGGCGAGCACGCGCGGCTCCCCGTTCACGGAGACGTTCATGCGGGCTGCTCCTGACGTGCGTGCACCAGGGGTGCGGGGGAGAAACGGCGGGGGGTGAAGGGGCGCGCCTCGTCCGGCAGCGTGCCGGTGGCCAGGGCCTCGGCCATGACGTCGCCCGTGACGGGAGTGAGCAGCACCCCGTTGCGGTAGTGGCCGGTGGCCAGAAGGAGGCCCGGCAGGGCGCTCGGGCCGAGCATCGGCGCGTTGTCCGGCGAGCCGGGGCGCAGACCGGCCCGGGTCTCGGTGAGCGGCAGTTCGGTGATGCCGGGCACCAGCTCGTGGGCGTCGCGCAGCAGCTCGTACACCCCGCCCGCGGTCACCGTCGTGTCCCAGCCCAGCTCCTCGCTGGTCGCGCCGACCACGAGCTCGCCGCTCTCGCGCGGCACCAGGTAGACGTGGCTGCCGCGGACGACGGCACGGACGGTCCGGGACAGGAACGGCGCGTACGCCGGCGGCACGGTGAGCCGCAGCACCTGGCCCTTCACCGGGCGTACGGGCGGCAGGACCTCGTCCGGTACACCGGCCAGCCGGCCGCTGAGGCTGCCGCCGGCCAGCACGACCTGGTCCGCGGGGAGCTCCGTCCCGTCGTCGAGCACCGCGCCCACGGCCTGGTCCCGGGCCAACGTCAGCCGTTCCGCGACCGCCCGGTGGAAGATCACGCCGGCCCGTTCGCAGGCGGTGACCAGGGCGGCGGCGAGCCGGCGCGGATCGACCTGGTGGTCGCCGTCGACCCGCAGCCCGCCCCGCACACCCGGTGCCAGCATCGGCTCCAGGCGCCGGGAGTCGCGCCCGCTGAGCCACTCCGACTCCAGGCCGCAGCGGGTCTGCAGCGCGTGCAGTTCCCGCAGGTGCGCGCGGTCGTCGGCGTCGAGCGCGACGGCGAGCGTGCCGCAGGCGCGGTAGCCGACGTCGTGCCCCGTGGCCTCGTGGAGTTCGGCGACGAACCCCGGATAGCGGCGCGCGGAGGCGAGGTTGAGGCCGAGCAGGGTCTCCTCGCCGTAGTGGAGCTCGGTGACGGCGGCGAGCATGCCCGCCGCCACGGCGGCGGCCCCGCCGCCCGGTTCGGGGTCGACGACGGCGGTGCGCAGTCCGCGCAGCGCGGTCCGCCAGGCCGTGACCAGGCCGATGATTCCGCCCCCGATGACGAGGACGTCCGATCCTGAACGTGGCTGCATGGGCGTCCAGCCCCTCCCTTCGCCGGCATGACCCGGATCAGGTTCGTACGGTCGGAGGCCGTCGCAGCCTCCCTCTCAGCCCGGTGCGTCCGGACTCCCGCGAGTGCTTTACGTCGGCCAGACTAGCCCCCGCCCCGTTCCGCTCCCAGGCCCACCCTTACTGACGGTTCGTCAGATGCGTAAGGTGGACGGGTGAGCGAGCAGAAGCAGTCATCGCAGCGCGTGGTCGTCGTGGGTGCCGGAATGGCAGGCGTGCAGACCGCCGTCGCCCTGCGCGAACAGGGCTTCACCGGCCCCGTCACCCTCATCGGCGCCGAGCCGCACCAGCCCTACGACCGGCCGCCGCTCTCCAAGGCGGTCCTCCTCGGCAAGGCCGAGGACTCCGCCTTCGACGTCGACTTCGAGGCGCTCGGCATCGGGCTGCGCCTCGGCCTGGACGTGACCGGTCTGCGCGCCGCCGACCACGAGATCGACACCGAGTCCGGCCCCGTCCCGTACGACGTCCTCGTCCTCGCCACCGGGGCCCGGCCCGTCACCCTGCCGGGCACCGAGGGCGTTCCCGGCGTCCACCTGCTGCGCACCCTGGACGACGCCGCCCGCCTCAAGCCCGTCCTGGAGCGGCGGCACGACATCGTGGTCGTCGGCGCGGGCTGGATCGGCGCCGAGTTCACCACCGCCGCGCGCGAGGCGGGGTGCGCCGTCACGGTCGTCGAGGCCGCCGAGCGGCCCCTGTTCGGCGCGCTGCCCGCCGAGGTCGCCGCGCCCATGGCCGGGTGGTACGCCGAGAGCGGCGCCGAACTCCTCACCCACGCGCGGGTGGCGGCGGTCGAACCCGGCCGCGCCGTCCTCGCCGACGGCCGGCACCTGCCCGCCGACGCGGTCGTCGTCGGCATCGGCGCGCGGCCCGCCACCGACTGGCTCGACGGCTCCGGCATCGCCCTCGACGCGGGCGGCTCCATCACCGCCGACGCGCGGCTGCGCACCTCGCTGCCCGATGTGTACGCCGTCGGCGACTGCGCCTCCTTCCCGTCCGCCCGCTACGGCGAACGGCTCCTGGTCCACCACTGGGACAACGCGCTGCAGGGCCCGCGCACGGTCGCGGCCGACATCGTCGGCGACGCCCCCGAGGACTACGACCCGGTCCCGTACTTCTGGTCCGAGCAGTTCGGCCGCTTCGTGCAGTACGCCGGCCACCACACCGGCGCCCGCGACCTCGTCCGCCGCGGCGACCCGGCCGGCGCCGCCTGGTCCGTGCTCTGGCTGCGCGACGGCGTGCTCGTCGCGCTGCTGGCCGTCGGGCGCCCGCGCGACCTGGCCCAGGGGCGCAAGCTGATCGAGGCGGGCGCCCGGCTCGACCCGGACCGCGCGGCCGACCCCGCCGTCCCCCTGAAGGCGGCGGCCGTCTAGGTCCTGTCCGGGCGGTCTTCGAGGATCGGCCCGCGGCGTCGGATGTGGTGCATCGCAAGGCGGAGGATCGCCCTCGTACTGGGCGTACTCGGGCGACTCCGACAACGCCGCGAGACGCCGCAGCCGTCGTCGCGGGCCCGAGAAGATCGCCCGGACAGGACCTGGGTCCTGTCCGAGAGGGAAGGGCCCAGTGCCCGGAATTCACCGATCCGGCCCGATCCGGAGGGACATCCACCGGGCCCGACTACCGGCTGTCAGCCCGGGATGGCAGGCTTGTCCCGTGACCGAGATTGACGCAAAGACCGATGCTCTCGTCCCCGCCTGGCTCTACCTCCCCGACATCGCGGAAATGCTCGACGTCGAGGTGACGCGCGTCCGGCAGCTGGTCAAGGAAGGCCAGCTCATCGCCGTGCGCCGCGGTGAGAACAGGGCGCTCCAGGTGCCTGCCGCCTTCATCCAGGGCGACAAGGTGGTCAAGGGTCTGGCCGGGACCCTGACGCTCCTGAAGGACGACGGCTTCACCGACGAAGAGATGCTGGAGTGGCTCTTCACTCCCGACCCCAGCCTGCCGGGCACGCCCGCGCAGGCCCTCAGCGAGAATCGCGGCACGGAGGTGAAGCGCCGCGCCCAGGCGCTCGCCGTCTGACGCACCGACGACACCACAGCAGGTTCCGTGGGGACCGGGCCACGCCCGGCCCCCACGGAACCGCCGCACCGACGGGGGGATCCACCCATGCCCACACCTCGCGCCCGGCTCGCCGACGCCCGGCTCTACCTGTGCACGGACGCCCGCAGGAGCCAGGGCGACCTGCCCGCGTTCCTCGACGCCGTGCTGTCGTCGGGTGTGGACATCGTGCAGCTGCGCGACAAGGGCATGGAGGCCGGTGAGGAGCTGGAACACCTCGCCGTGTTCGCCGACGCCTGCCGCCGCCACGGCAAGCTGCTCGCCGTGAACGACCGGGCCGACGTCGCCCACGCCATCGGCACCGATGTGCTGCACCTGGGGCAGGGCGACCTGCCGGTGCCCGCCGCCCGGGCGATTCTGGGCGACGGCGTCCTCGTCGGCCGCTCCTGCCACGCCGAGTCCGAGGTGGACGCGGCCGCCGCGGAGCCCGGTGTCGACTACTTCTGCACCGGACCCTGCTGGCCCACCCCCACCAAGCCGGGGCGGTACGCGCCGGGGCTCGGGCTCGTGCGGTACGCCGCCGCCCTGGAGCAGGACCGGCCGTGGTTCGCCATCGGCGGGATCGACGAGACCACCCTCGACGAGGTCCTCGACGCCGGCGCCCGCCGGATCGTCGTCGTCCGCGCGATCACCGAGGCCGACGACCCGGCCGCGGCGGCCGCCCGGCTCGCCAAGCGGGTCCGCGAGCGCACCGCCCGGACAGGACCTGGCCTCAGGACCCGAGTGTCTTGACGATCTTGCCGGGAGCCCGGCAAGATCGACGGGACGCTCCTGGATCCGCCCGGTATCGCCCTCCGGTCCCTGTCCAAAAACGTGTCCATTCTGCGGACCCGGCTTCTGCGGTGGGAGGACCACGTCTAACCTGCCCGTATGGCTCTCGGAACCGCTTCCACACGGTCGGATCGCGCCCGCACGGTGCGCGACATTCTCGCGTCCGGAAAGTGCTCGTACTCGTTCGAGTTCTTCGCGCCCCGCACGGAGAAGGGCGAGCGGAGCCTGTGGAAGGCGCTGCGCCATGTCGAGCAGGTCGGTCCGAGCTTCGTCTCCGTGACCTACGGTGCCGGCGGCTCCACCCGCGGCGGGACGGTCAAGGCCACCCAGGAGATCGCCGCAGACACCACCCTCACGCCCGTCGCCCACCTCACGGCGGTCGACCACTCGGTCGCCGAGCTGCGCAACGTCCTGGGGCAGTACGCCGACGCCGGCATCCGCAACATGCTCGCCCTGCGCGGCGACCCGCCCGGCGACCCGCTCGGCACCTGGGTCGAGCACCCCGAGGGCGTCCGCTACGCCGCCGACCTGGTCCGGCTGATCAAGGAGTCCGGCGACTTCTGCGTCGGCGTGGCCGCGTTCCCCGAGATGCACCCCCGTTCCGACGACTGGGACGCGGACATCCGGCACTTCGTGGACAAGTGCCGCGCCGGTGCCGACTACGCCATCACCCAGATGTTCTTCGACCCGGAGAGCTACCTGCGGATGCGTGACAGCGTCGAGAAGGCCGGCTGCGAGACGCCGATCATCCCCGAGGTCATGCCCGTGGTGAACGCCCGTACCCTGGACAGGCTGCCCCAGCTGAGCAACGCGGTCTTCCCCGGGGACGTGAAAGAACGGATCCTCGCCGTCAAGGACGATCCGACCGCTGTACGCTCCATTGGCATCGAGTTCGCGACGGAGTTCTGTGCGCGTCTGCTCTCCGAGGGTGTCCCCGGACTGCACTTCATCACGCTGAACAACTCCGCCGCGACGCTGGAGATCTACGAGAATCTCGGACTGCACGAGCAGTCGTGATCGGCGTACCCGCCCCCGACCCGCGGCGGTGGCCGTAGGAGAGGGGCGGGCATGGGGTGGACGGTCCTCTACATCGCGTTCGGTGTCGTCGCGTTGTGGCTGTTGGGTGAGGTACTGCTCCAGTACAAGGCGCGGCTGCGCTGGCGCCTGCTCGCGTTCAGCGGCTTCCTGGCGGTGGTCCTCGGCGTCCTGCTGCCGTCCGTCGCCGTGATCATCGCGGGGGCGATCGCCTTCGCGGTCGGACAGACCTACGTCACCCTGTCGTTCCGTCGCGGCTTCTCCACCGGCTGGGCGATCGGCGGGAGCCCGGGCGCGAGCCGTCGCCGCCGGTCGGGCCCGCCGGCCGAGGCGCGCCCCACCCTGGAGGTCACCGACCTCTCCTACGAGCCGGTGGAACCCGCGCCGGACGAGACCGCCGCGGTCTACGAGCCCGAGCCGATGCCCGAGGACACCGGCCAGTACGGCGTCTACGACCCCTCCTACGCCGGCGGTGCCCAGCAGGAGCAGCAGCCCGCCTACAGCGCGGGCTACGACTCCTACGGGGCGGGCTACGACCAGCAGGGCTACGACCCGTCGGCGTACCCGCAGCAGGGGTACGACTACGGCGCGGGCGGGCAGCAGCAGTACGCCGCCTACTCCGACCCGTACATCGGCCCGGGCACGGACGGCCAGCAGTACACCTCGTACGACTACGGCACGGGCGGCCAGCAGCAGTACGCCGCCTACCAGGACCCGTACGCCGCCTCGTACGGCTACGACACCCCGCCCGGCGGGGTGTGGGTGCCGCAGCAGCGGGAGGGCGAGCAGCCCCCGCAGCAGCCGGGCTACGAGCCGTACGACAACGACCAGCAGTACCGGTACTGACGGGCTCCGGGTCCGCCCCGCCCCGTGGGGCGGGGCGTCACTGCGAGCCGCGGAACTCCGCGCCCTCCACGATCAGGCCCGCGACCAGCGCCCCCGACATGCCCGCGTGGGCGAGCCCGCCGCCCGGGTGGGACCAGCCGCCGGCGAAGTACAGGCCGGGCAGCGCGGAGGCGTTGGCCGCCGGCAGGAAGGACCCGCGGTCGCCCGCGAGGGCGGGGCCGGGGACCTCGGCGACGCCCGTCTCCCGGCGGGTGTCCTCAGGGGTGCGGACCTCCTGCCACAGCAGCCGCCGGCGAAGGCCCGGAACGGCGGACCCGGCCGCCGTCACCATCTCCTCGGCGATCTCCGCCCAGTCGTGCTCCGGGTGGAGGCCCACGGTCGCGGTGACCGTGACCGCCTCGTGCTCGCCGTCGGGGCGCGCCGACGGGTCGTCGGGCCGCAGCACCGTCGTGGTGGGGTGTCCCCCGGTGCCGTGGACCACCGTCCGGTGCACGGCACCCGCCTCCCGCGCGCCGCGCAGGGCCAGACAGACCGTCAACCGCCCCGTCCGTCGGCCCCGGTCCCACGGCCGGTCGCCCCGGCTCTCCCGGCCCACGACGTGATGCCGGTACAGCGCGGGAACCGGCGCGCCCGCGACGACGTGGTCCGCCTCGGCCACCTCGCCGCCCGCCAGCTCGATCCCGGCGGCCCGGCCGTCCTTCTCCCGCACGCCGGTGACCTCGGCCCCGAAGACGAACTCCACCCGGCGCGCGAGGCACCGCTCGTACACGGCGTCCGCGAGCGCCCGGACGCCGCCCGTCACGTACCAGGTGCCGAAGGTCTGCTCCATGTACGGCAGGACGGCCGCCGACGCGGGGGCGCCGACCGGATCGAAGCCGTACGACCAGACGTAGGACTCCAGCAGCGCGATCAGCCGGGGGTCGCGCAGCTCCCGCGCTCCGACCTGGGCCAGGGCGGTGGTGCGGGACCGCAGGAACGGCGCCTTCAGGGCCGGGTAGGGCTCGCGGGCCGCCGCGGAGACGTCCGCGGCCTGCGGCTCCTCCAGCAGCGGGCGGCGGGTGCGGTCCCAGGTCTCGCGGGCACGGACCAGGAAGTCCCCCCAGCGCTCCCCGGCGCCGGCGCCGAGGGCCGCGTCCAGCGCGGACAGCGTGCCGGCGCGCGAGGCGTTGGGCAGGTCGACCCGGGTGCCGTCGGCGAAGACGTGCCGGCTCGCCGGGTCGACCTGCGTCAGCGTGACGCGGTCCTCCAGCGGCTCCTTGCCCGTCTTGACGAACAGGTCACGGTAGACGGCGGGCAGATGCAGCAACTGGGGGCCGGTGTCGAAGGCGAAGCCGTCCCGCTCGAAGCGGCCGACGCCGCCGCCGTACGTCGCCGCGCGCTCGTACACCGTCACCCGGTGGCCGGCCACGGCCAGCCGGGCCGCAGCCGCCATGGCGCCCATCCCGGCGCCGATCACCACAATCCGTGCCATGCCAGGGACCCTATCCGCCCCCGCCGGCACCCCGGTCAGCCGGGCGGTCCCGGAACCCGGGCCCCCGCCGCCGCGAGCCGCCGCTCCTCACGGCGCTGCGCCCTGCGGCGCAGGAAACGGCGGATCCGGTGGGCGAGGAAGCCCAGTATCACCAGCCCGAGCAGCAGCAGGACGGCCGCGATGACCGCCGCCGCCTGCGGGTTGAAGATCGCGAAGGTGACGATCCCCGCCACCCCGAGATCCTCGGCCAGGCTGAGGGTGATGTTGGAGAACGGTTCCGGCGAGGTGTTGACCGCCATCCGGGTCCCGGCCTTGACGACATGGCTCAGCAGGGCGGTCGTCCCGCCGACCGCGCCCGCGGCCAGCTCCGGCAGCGACCCCGACTGTCCGGCGAGCAGGGCACCCACGACGGCGCCGGCGATCGGCCGGATCACCGTGTGGACGGAGTCCCAGACCGAGTCGACGTAGGGGATCTTGTCCGCCACCGCCTCGCAGAGGAAGAGCACCCCGGCGGCGATCAGCACGTCGGTGCGCTCCAGCGACGCGGGCACCTCGTCGCTGAGGCCGGTGATGCCGAAGAGGCCGAGCAGCAGGACCACCGCGTAGGCGTTGATCCCGCTGGCCCAGCCGCTGGTGAAGACCAGGGGGAGTACGGACACGGTCGCGATCGTAGTCAGGCCGCGACGCCCGCGCGTGGGCATCGGCACGGACGGCTGAGTACCCGTACCTAGGCGGCGAGATGAGTAGTTGCGCGGATGGGCTTCGACCTGCGCGGACGGCAGAGTGGAGGCAACGGAAGGGGCGCGGCTCCGCACCGCCGGCACGGGGCGGCGGAGCGGGGTCGCGCACCTGCCGGCACGGGGGTGCACGGGGGCACGGGGGTGCTCACGGGGGAAGTGGAAAAGAAGAGCGCCGGTTCGGCGAGGCTCGGGGGGATCGAGCCTCGCAGGACCGGCGCTCTTCTCGTGCTCCGCCCGGCTCGGGCCGGCGGCGGGGGAGCCGACCCGCGCGGAGCGGGAGGTTCAGCAGCCGCTCACCCGGCCGTGCAGCAGGCGGGACAGCGCGCTGTGGACGTCGTCGATCGAGCGTTCGCTCTGGAAGGCCTGCCAGTCCAGCGCGGCCACCAGGACCATGCCGACCAGCGCCGCCGCTGTGAGCGGGATGTCGATCTCCCCGCTCAGCTCGCCGGCCTCGACGCCGTCGCGGAGCACGCCCTCCACCACCGCGACCGCCTGCTGGCGGACCACCAGGAGGGTGGAGTTCCACGCCCGGTTGGTGCGCCAGAGCTCGGCCACGTACAGCTGGGTGAAGGCCGGGTAGCGGTCGATGAAGACCAGACCGGCCCGGATCATCGCGTCCAGCGCGTCGACCCGGCTGCCCCCTCGTTCCGCCGTCTCCTCGGCCGCGTCCCGCAGCGAGGCGGTGAGCAGGCCGACACCGTGCCGCAGCAGCTCCTCGAAGAGCTCGGTCTTGCTCTTGAAGTTGTAGTAGACCGTGCCCTTGGCGACGCCCGCGCGCTCGGCGATCTCGTCCACCGTCGTCGCCGAGAAGCCCTGCTCGGCGATGAGGGTGACGGCGGCCTCGTAGAGCTTCGCGCGCGTGGCCCGGCGTCTGGTGCTGCTGCTGTCCATGGGACCGATTCTCACAGGTCCGGCGGGAGTCACAGGGACAGTTCCGGGTGGAGCCGGTCCATCGTCCACACCTGCTTGCGCCGGGCCGAGACGGCCGTCAGCGCCAGCGCGCCCACCGTGAACGCGGTCAGGACCGCCACCGCCTGCCAGACCGGCCCCATGCCGCCGCCCGTGATCAGCCGCCGCAGCGCCTCGACCACGTGGGTCATCGGCAGGAACGGGTGGATCGCGTTGAAGAACCCGGGGCTGGTCTGCACCGGGTAGGTGCCGCCCGCCGAGGTGAGCTGCAGCATCAGGACCGCGAGCACCAGGATCCGGCCCGCCGCGCCGAAGCGGGCGTTGAGCCACTGGATGATCGCCGCGAAGCAGCAGGTCACCAGGCCGAGGAAGCCGACCGTGCCGGCCGCCCTGGCCATCTGCAGGCCCAGCCCCCAGTGCAGCACGGACATCAGCGCCGCGACCTGGAGCACTCCGATCGCCGCGACCGGGAGCCAGCCGGCCAGGGCGATCCGCCAGGCGGACGCTCCGGCCGCGAGGGCGCGCCGGTTGAGCGGCTGGATCAGCATGTACGCCACCATCGCGCCGACCCAGAGGGAGAGCGGGATGAAGTACGGGGCGAAACCGGTGCCGTAGTTGGGCGCCTTGTGCAGCGACTGGGAGGCGAGCTCCACCGGGTCGGCCATGACCTCGGTGCGGCGGTCGCGGTCCTGCTTGTCGTAGTCGGGGATCTTCTCGACGCCGTCGTGGAGGCCGGTGGCGAGCTCCCCGGAGCCGTCGGCCAGCTTGAACAGGCCGCCGTCGAGCTCGCCCGCGCCCTTCTTGAGCCGGCCGACACCGGAGTCGAGACCGGCCGAGCCCGTCTTGGCGCTGGTGAGCCCGGTGTGCAGGGTGTCGGCACCCTTGGCGACCTTGTGCGCGCCCGAGTTGAGGTCGTTGATCTTCTTGACCGCGCCCTCGAGGTCCTCGTCCAGGTGCGGCGCGGCCTTGGCCAGCGCGTCCGCCTGCTTCTGCAGCGTGGCCAGCTGCCCGTCGAGCTTCTTCAGGTCGCCCGTGTTGTCCTTGGTCAGCTCGTGCAGGTCGTCGGCGATCTTCGCCACGTCGTCCGCGCTGACCTTGGCCTCCTTGAGGACGGGGCAGGCCTTGGGGTCGGGCAGGGGGTTGTCGACGCACTCCTTCTTGTACAGCGCCTCCAGCTTGTCGTCGGCGATGTGCGCGGCGCTGCGGGCGAGGGGCGCGCGCCGCACCAGGTCGTCCAGGTCGTGGCGGACGGCCTGTACGGAGTGGGAGACCAGACGGGCGGTGTCACCGATCGACTTGCCGTTGTCCTTCAGGAACGGGCGGATCCGACCGGCGGTGCCGTTGACCTTGTCGGCGAGCGCCTGGGTGCCGCCGGCCACCTGCCGGGAGCCGGTCTCCAGGTCGCCCGCGCCCTTGTCGAGCTTCTTGAGGCCGGAGGCGAGGTCGCCACTGCCCTTCTTGGCGTCCTTCAGACCGTCGGCGAGGCTCTTGGAGCCCTTCTTCGCCTTGTCCACGCCGTCCTTGACCTGGCCGGCGCCCTTGGCCGCCTCCGCCGTCGCGTCGTGGATGTCGGAGAAGGAGATGAAGATCCGGTCGAGGAAGCTGCGCGAGGACTTGGTGGAGGCGGCGGTGCGGACCTCGGAGAACACCGTGCGGGAGATCTGCCCGACGATGTAGTTGTTGCCGTCGTTCGTCCGCACCTTCAGGGCCCCGGTCTCGGGGGCGTCGCCGGAGCTGGAGGCGATCCGCGAGCTGAAGTCGCCGGGCATGGTCAGGGAGAGGTAGTACGTCCCGTCCTCCACGCCGGCGGCGGCCTCCTCGTCGCTCACCTCGTGCCACTCGAAGACCGCGCTCTCGCGCAGGCCCTTGGTGATGTCCGCGCCGGCGTTGATCTTCTGGCCGCCGGCGGTGGCACCCCGGTCCTCGTTGACGAGCGCGACCGGGATCCGGTCGAGCCTGCTGTACGGGTCCCAGAAGGACCACAGGTACAGCGCGCCGTACAGCAGCGGCAGCAGCAGGATCGCGACGAGCGCGGCGCGCGGCAGCTTCCCCCTGCCGAAGCGCTTCAGCTCAAGCGCGGCCAGTCTCGGCGAACGCATCGCTCTCCCCCTCCTCGATGGTGTTCTCGGTGTCTTCGGTGTCTTCGGCGTCGTCGGTGCTGTCGGTCTCGTCGGTGGCCTGCGCGGCCGGCGTGTCCCCGCCGGACCGGGCGTCCGACGCGCCGCCGTCGGTGCCCGGCCGGTCCTCGTCGGCGGCCTGCGCGGAGGTGCCCGCCTCCGCCGCGTCCTGCGGCTCGTCGGTGGCCTGCGCGTCCGCGTCGTCCGTGTCGTCCGTGTCGTCCGTCTCGTCCGGGTCCTCGGCCCCGGTGCCCGTCGGTTCCCCGTCGGCGTCCGCCGACGCGCCGTCGCCCGCCGTGGTGGTGATCCGCAGGGCGCCCTCGGGTGCCTCGCTGCACACGGCCAGCACGGTCGTCCCCGCGTCGGCGACCGAGCGCAGCAGTGCCCAGGCCTCGGCCCGGTCGGCGTCCGAGAGCTTGAGGTCGGTGTCGTCCAGGGCCAGCACGCGGGGCCGGCCGATCAGCGCGAGGGCGACCGAGAGGCGCAGGGCCTCCAGCCGCTCCAGGTCCCGCACGGAGGTCCGGCCGGACTTGGGCAGGGCGTCCCGGTCGAGGCCGGCCGCCGCCAGTGCCTCGTCGATCCGGGCCCTGGTCGCGGCGGCCCGCTCGGCGGGGTGCCGCACCAGCGCGCGGACCGAGCCGTCGTAGCGGCGCTGGAGCAGAGCCCGCTCGCGCAGGTGCTCGTCGACGGTGAGCGCCGGGTCGAGGTCGCTGACGCCCGGCACGGGGCCCAGTGCGCTGATCCGGCGGACGGCGGCCATCCTGCGCGGCAGCCGCAGACCGGCGACCTCGGCGTGGCCCTCGTGTGCCTTCATCCGCCCGGTGAGGGCGAGCAGCAGACAGGTGCGGCCCGAGCCGGACGGTCCTTCGATCGCGACGAGCGAGCCGGGCTCGGCCCGCAGGCCGACCTCGCGGAAGACCCAGCCGCGCGGTCCCTTCAGCCCGAAGCCGTCCGCGACCACGGCGGCGCCGTGCGGCTCGTCCGGGTTCGCTTCCACGGACCCCCACCCCCAGATTCCCCTTTTGAACTGACCAGTCAGTTCAAAAACTTACCCCCGGATCCGCCCTGAAGGCAAAAGGTCCAGGTCAGCCGGATTGTCAGTGGCGGACTGCACGATGGATACACACGGCCACAGTGCCGTCACACGACGACAGGAGGCTCGTCATGACCAGCTCCTCAGCAGCAGCCGCGCCCCGGCGCCGCAGCACCGGTCGCCCTGCCCCCGCACTGGTCGGACCCCCGACCGACATCCACCCCGTCCTGCGCCGCGCCACCGCCCCGCCCGCCGCACTCGACCTGCTCGCCCAGGCCCGCGCCGGCATCGAGGAGGCCGCCGCCCTCGACCTGCCCCACGAGCGCTACGCCACGGCCCACCTCGCCGCGCTGCGCACCGCGGCCGCCGTGCTCGCCGCCCGCGGCCGGCCCGAGACCAGTCCCCGCAAGCGCGCCCGGATCCGGAGCGCCTGGGAAGTCCTCCCCGAGATAGCCCCCGAGCTGACGGAGTGGAGCGCGCTCTTCGCCTCGGGTGCCGAGCGCCGGGCCCGCGCCGAGGCGGGCATCGCCGCGGCGGCCGGCCGGCGGGACGCCGACGACCTGATCCGGGACGCCGCCATGTTCCTGCGCCTGGTCGAGCGGATGCTCGTCCTCCAGCCCGTACTGCCCCGCCAGCCCGGGGCGGACGACGCCGTGAGGTGAGCGGGGGGACGGCGCCCGAGGCCATAGGGTGGGGAGCGTTCGTACCCGTAGCGAGGAGTCAACAGCCGTGCCGGACCCTTCCCCTGTCTTCGGTCGAGAGGCGTCGTCGCGTCCGTCGCGCGCCTCCCTGCGCACCGCCGTCGTCTGGGACGTCCTGAAAGAGGCGCTCGACCGCCGGGCCAAGGCCACCGGGAAGGACGGCCTCGACGTCCTCGACACGGGCGGCGGCTCCGGCAACTTCGCGGTCCCGGTGGCCCGACTCGGCCACCGGGTCACCGTCGTCGACCCCAGCCCCAACGCCCTGTTCGCGCTGGAGCGCCGGGCCGCCGAGGCGGGCGTCGCCGATCGTGTCAGCGGCGTGCAGGGCGACGTGCGCGGCCTGTTCGACGTGGTCGAGCGGGAGGGGTACGACGCGGTGCTCTGCCACGGTGTCCTGGAGTACGTGGACGACCCGGCCGAGGGCGTGCGCAACGCGGTCGCCGCGCTCCGGCCCGGCGGCGCCCTCAGTCTGCTCGCCGCCGGCCTGGGCGGTGCCGTCCTCGCCCGCGCGCTGGCCGGCCACTTCAGCGAGGCCCGCCAGGCGCTGAGCGACCCCGCGGGCCGCTGGGGAGCAGGCGACCCGGTGCCCCGGCGCTTCACCGCCGAGCAGCTCACCGACCTGGCCGCGGAGGCCGGCCTGGACGTCGGCGCGGTGCACGGCGTGCGGATCTTCGCCGACCTGGTTCCCGGGGCCCTGGTCGACACCGAGCCCGGTGCCGCGGAGGCCCTGCTCAGGCTGGAGGAGGCCGCCGCCGAGCTGCCGTCCTTCCAGGCCATCGCCACCCAGCTGCACCTCCTGGGCGAGAAGCGCGCCTGACACCCGGCCGGCGGCACGCGGCCGGCCGGCCGGGGACGACAGCCCCCACCGTGCTGATCAGCGACGCAGCCGCACATGGAGTACGCCACAGGCCCCCCGATCGCGCCCGTGTCCCCGTATGATCGGGGGACACCATCCGGCATGACGGGCAGGGCCCTGGGGAATCAACGCCTCAGCAACCGAACCGCATGGCGGCCCGGATTGGCGATTTGGCGTTGAGGGCGGGTTTCACGGGGGCGAATCCCTGCCTATCCTGAAAGGGCCGCATACCGGTCGCCCCCGCGACCGACGACTAGGAGGACTCCGTGCCGCTCTCGGAGCACGAGCAGCGAATGCTCGAGCAGATGGAGCGAGCGCTGTACGCCGAAGATCCCAAGTTCGCGACAGCGCTCGAGGGAAGCGGACTGCGTACGTACACCCGGCGACGGGTCTACCAAGCGGTCGCCGGCTTCCTGGTGGGTATCGCGCTCCTCATGGCCGGAATGGTCGCTCAGCAGATCTGGATCAGCGTGGTGGGGTTCCTCGTCATGCTGGGCTGCGCGGTCCTGGCGGTCACCGGATGGCGCAAGGCGCCCAAGCCGGGCGAGCAGCAGGCGAGGGGCGGGGCGGCCGGCGGCCGTCAGGCCCGACAGCGCCGCTCGATGATGCACCGCATCGAGGAACGGTGGCAGCGCCGCCGGGACGAACAGCAGGACGGCCACTGACGGCCCCCTGAGCGGAGGAATCCCCTCCGACCACGACGACTCCGAGCCCCGAGGCCCGGCACCCCCAGGTGCCCCGGCCCCGGGGCTCGTCGTGTGTCCGGACCCACGGCTCCCACCGGAACCGCACGCGCGGACCGGCCGGCCTGCCAGCTGCCCTTCGGGGCGCCACGGACTCCGACGACCCCGTTCCGGCAGAGCGGCCGACGCCCGACCCCGGCCCGTCGCCGCCCGCCCCCGCGGTCTCGCTGCGCCACGGTGTCCACTGCCCCGCCCGCGCTCCGGCGAACCCGCCCATCGCCGCCCTGTGCTGTCCCCTCCCCGCCCGCGGCGGGGGAGGGGACAGCACGGGAAGGGTTCAGCCCTCGCCGCGGGACGGCCGGCGGACCAGCGTCGTCAGCCGGTCCGTCAGGGCCCGGCGGCGGGACGACCAGACGTCCGTCAGCGCCGCCCACCGGGCCGAGGCCGCCCAGAGCACCCGGGCCGCCGACCGGGGCGCGAGCAGGGCCCGCAGCCGGGTCCGCCGGCCGGCCGCCGCGTGGAAGCCCGCCCTGACCAGGGCGACCTCCTCCGCCAGGCCCGTGCCCGGCCGGGGCCGGGGGGCGTAGAGGACCTGCTCCACCGCCCGCGCCACCCGGTGCACCGCGTCGGCCGCCTCGCCGTCCAGGCCGCCCAGCCGGACGACCCGCGCGGCCGTCCGCCGCGGCGTCTGCGACTCGTCGGGTACGACCCCGTGGTCCCAGGCCGTGTCGTTGAGCTCCTGCCACGCGGCGAGCGTGCGCGCCGCCGCGTCCTCGGCGGAGCGGCCCGTGGAGCCGAGCCGCCGGGCCCGTACCCTCGTGCGCCACAGCAGGGGCGTGAGCGGCAGCGCCAGCAGCACGACCACGCCCAGCACGATCAGCACCACCGTCAGCGGCGGCACCCCGCCGTCGTCCGACGAGGCCCCGGCCGCCGCCGGGTCCGGGCCGCAGTCGCCCTGGCGGCGCATCCGCGGCGAGCAGCTCTCCGAGGCGCTCGGCGCGGCCGAGGGCTGGGCGGAGGCCGAGGCGCTCGGCTGGGCCGGTCCGGTCGGCGTGCCGGTCGGGGACTGGTCCCGGGTGTACTCCGGAGTGGAGCCCCGCGTCGGCGTCGGTTCGAACCGGGTCCAGCCCACGCCCTCGAAGTACAGCTCGGGCCAGGCGTGCGCGTCCCGGATGCCCACCGACAGCGTGCCGTCGGCCTGCGGGGTGCCCGGCATGAAGCCGACCGCCACCCGGGCCGGGATGCCCAGCGAACGGGCCATCGCCGCCATCGAGAAGGAGAAGTGGACGCAGAAGCCCTCCTTCTGGCGCAGGAAGCGCGAGATCGCCTGGACCCCGGTCCCCGACTCGACCTCGACGTCGTAGCGGAAGCCGCCGTCGCGTGCGAACCAGTCCTGCAGCTTCACGGCCCGCTCGTAGTCGTTCCGGGCGCCCCTGGTGACCGTCAGCGCCGTCGACCGCACGTCGGCGGGCAGCGAGTCGGGGACCCGCGTGTACTCGCTCCGCAGCTTCTGCGGGGGAGCGGAGGCCGCGCCCAGCTGCTCGGCCGTCGGCCGCACGTCCAGGCTCGTGACCTGGTACTCCGCGCCCTTGGTGTTCTGGCCGTCGTCGCCGACGAGCATCCGCCCGGCCGGTTCGAAGCGCCAGCGTCCGCCGATCGCCACCCGGGACGCCGGGTACGGCATCGGGAGCCACTTCTGCTCGTAGGTGCGGGAGGCCACGAAGTTGCTCGTCACCTCCTGGGCCCGGACGTCCTGGCCGAGCCCGTCCGGCCACGGCAGCAGCTCGGGCACGTCCTTGATCGGGCGGACCGAGGACTTCCACGAGGTGCCGTCGAACTGGTCGAGCGCCACGAGCCGCAGGTACATGCCGCTGGTGTCGGTCGCGTTGGTCCGGTAGCGGAGCACCTCGCGGTCCTCGGGCTGCCGCAGGTTGTCCTGGATGGAGACCAGCGGGTTCACGGCCGAGATGGTGCCGCCCTTGCCGCCGGCGCCCGGACCCTCGCCCGGGCCGCCGAACAGTCCGCCGGTGAGCCCCGGCAGCGCCAGCGGCACCACCAGCGCGACGCCCATCGCGACCACGCCGATCCGCCGGCCGGTCCGCACCGGGGCGAGCACCTGCCCGCTCTCGGAGACCCCCGAGCCCTGGCGGCCGGTGCGCGGCGCGCCGCCGAACACCCGCCCCCACTGCGAGAGCCGGTCGCGGCCCTCGGCGAGCAGGAGCAGCAGGTAGCCGGAGGAGGCCAGCAGGAACCACAGCCAGCTGGCGTCGCCGCCGGACAGGCCCGCGGCCACCGAGTACAGCGCCAGCAGGGGCAGTCCGGCCGGGGCCGCCGCCCGGAAGGTCACCGCGAGCGTGTCCACCAGCAGGCCGATCGCCACGACGCCGCAGACCAGCATGAGGCGGATGCCCTCGGTGTCCGGCGCGGGGGTGGCGTACCGGCCGACGTCCTCGGCGCCCGCCTGGAACAGTGCGGCGAACCGGGCGAACGCCGCCGGCCCGGGAACCACCCCGAGCAGCGCCTCCTCGCGGGCGAAGACCAGGGTCAGGGCGAGCAGCGTCACCACTGCCTGGGCCGTGATCGTCAGGGGCCGGGCCAGCGGCACCCGCCGGGTCAGCGCGCCGACCCCGCTCTGCAGCGCGAGCAGCAGCGCCGCGGTGAAGATCCAGGTGGCCGGCTTCACCAGGGGCAGCAGCGCGCCCGAGGCGGTCAGGGTCGCGCCGAAGGCGCCCACCGTCAGCCGTCCGCGCCCGCTCATGACCGTCCTCCCCAGGTGTCGCCCACGGTGCTCTCCGCGCGCATGCCGCCGGCCTGCTGCCACAGCTCGGCGAGTGCGGCGCCGGGCGGCACGGCCAGTGCCGTCCAGCCCGCCTCCCGCAGTTGCCGCAGCCGCTCCTCGACCGCGCCGGCGACCGCGCCGCCGGTCAGCCAGGAACCGCTGTCCAGCAGGAAGGCGACGGCCGCGCCGCTGCGCTGCCGCATCCGGGCGGCCAGCGCCGCCTGCTCCTCGTCGATGTCGCCGAAGAAGGCGACCAGCAGCCCTTCGTTCCCGCCGCGCAGCACGTCGTGAGCCCGCGAGATCCCGGCCCCGTCGGAATGGTCGACGACGGCGAGGGTGTCCATCATCAGGCCGGCCGCCTCGGCCGAGTCCTGCGACGAGCCAGCGAAGCCCTCGGCGCCGTCGCCCGGCACCGCGGTGCCGGTGTCGGTGAGCAGCCGGACCGAGTAGCCGCGCTCCAGCATGTGCACCAGGGCGGAGGCGGCGCCCGAGACCGCCCACTCGAAGGCCGAGTCGGGGCCCGCTCCCTGGTAGGCGAGGGCGCGGGTGTCGAGCAGCACCGTGCAGCGGGCCCGCTGCGGCTGTTCCTCGCGACGGACCATCAGCTCGCCGTAGCGGGCGGTGGAGCGCCAGTGGACCCGGCGCAGGTCGTCGCCGTGGCGGTAGGTCCGCGGAATGACGTCGTCGTCCCCGGACAGCGCCAGGGAGCGCTGCCGGCCGTCCCCGTATCCGGCCGCCTCGCCGGCCAGCCGCACCGGGGGCAGCGGCTCGGTCCGGGGCACCACGGTCAGCATGTCGTGGGCGCTGAAGGAGCGGGTCAGCTCGCACATCCCGAACGGGTCGTTCAGGCGCAGCTGGAGCGGCCCCAGGGGGAAGCGTCCGCGCAGGTCCGAGCGGACCCGGTAGGACACCTCGCGCCGGCCGCCCGCCTCGACCCGGTCCAGCACGAAGCGGGGCCTCGGCCCGAGCATGTACGGGACGTGGTCCTGGAGCATCAGCAGGCCGGTGGGCAGCTTCGACACGTTCTCCATGCGCAGATGGACGCGCGCCTCGGAGCCGACCGCCACCCGCTGGGGGGAGAGCCGGCGGCTGCCGGCGACGCGGTAGCGGGTGCGGTGCAGCACGCCGACGCAGATCAGCGGCAGTACGGCGAGCAGGAGTCCGACGCGCAGCAGGTCGCCCTGGCCGAGGACGTAGGCGCAGATCGCGGCGGCGATCCCGGCGGCGAGGAAGGACCGGCCGCGGGTGGTGAGCCCGCCCAGGGCGGCCCGCAGGCCGCCCTGACCGTCCCCCTGCTGCCCCTCCGGCCCGGCAGCGGTGGTCATCACAGCTGCCGGACGCCGGGCTGCTGCTGGCCGTAGAGCGGGCGGGCGCCCGTGGCGGGGGCCGGTCCGGCGGGCGGCGCGGAGGCCGGGACGGGCGTGCGCTGCAGGATGTCGAGCACGACCTGCTCCGCGGTGCGCCGGTTGAGCTGTGCCTGCGCGGTGGGCAGCAGGCGGTGGGCGAGTACCGGCACGGCCAGCGACTGGAGGTCGTCGGGCAGGACGTACTCCCGGCCGCTGAGGGCGGCGGACGCCCTGGCGGCGCGCACCAGGTGCAGCGTGGCGCGGGGGGAGGCGCCCAGTCTGAGATCGGGGTGGGTCCGGGTCGCGGCGACGAGGTCCACGGCGTAGCGGCGGACGGCGTCGGCGACGTGCACCCCCCGCACCGTCTCGATCAGCTTCAGGATGTCGTGGGCGTGCGCCACCGGCTGCAGGTCGTCCAGCGGGGAGAGGGCGCCGTGCACGTCCAGCATCTGGAGCTCGGCCTCGGGGCTGGGGTAGCCGATCGAGACACGGGCCATGAAGCGGTCGCGCTGGGCCTCGGGGAGCGGGTAGGTACCCTCCATCTCCACCGGGTTCTGGGTGGCGACCACCATGAACGGGCTGGGCAGCTCGTAGGTCTGGCCGTCCACGGTGACCTGGCGCTCCTCCAGCGACTCCAGGAGCGCGGACTGCGTCTTCGGCGAGGCGCGGTTGATCTCGTCGCCGATCACGATCTGCGCGAAGACCGCGCCCGGCTTGAACTCGAAGTCCCGCCGCTGCTGGTCGAAGATGGACACGCCCGTGATGTCCGACGGCAGCAGGTCCGGCGTGAACTGGATACGGCGCACCGAGCAGTCGATGGACCGCGCGAGCGTCTTCGCCAGCATGGTCTTGCCGACGCCGGGGACATCCTCGATCAGAAGATGTCCCTCGGCGAGCAGCACGGTCAGCGAAAGCCGTACGACCTCAGGCTTGCCCTCGATCACTGCCTCCACCGACCTGCGGATGCGCTCCGCTGCGGTGGTCAGATCTGCGAGGCTCGCTCGATCGTCATAGGTCGTCACCCGGCCCTCCTCGGCCCTTTCACCGGGCCGGGCGCCACTGACGGCCCGGCCCACCCCGACACACGGACACCGCTTTCCCGGGGGTTTCCGGGTGGTGCCACCGGAGCATTGTTGTTGCCCGTGGCTCGATGTGTCACTTGCCCGGGGACAAAACCGGTGTTTATGCCGGGGTTTGCCGGGTCAAGCCGGGTCGATCTCGCGCAGCAGACCGGTCGTCACGTCGAAGACGAAGCCCCGGACGTCGTCTGTGTGCAGGAGGAAGGGGGAGGTCCGCACCCGCTGCATCGACTGCCGGACATCCTGCTCGACGTCGCGGAACGCCTCGACCGCCCAGGACGGCCGCTGGCCGACCTCCATCTCCAGCTCGTGCCGGAAGTCCTCGGTGAGCGATTCCAGGCCGCAACCGGTGTGGTGGATCAGCACGACGCTGCGCGTCCCGAGGGCGCGCTGGCTGATCGTGAGGGAACGGATCACGTCGTCGGTGACGACACCGCCCGCGTTGCGGATGGTGTGGCAGTCGCCGAGCTCCAGGCCGAGGGCGCGGTGCAGGTCGAGGCGGGCGTCCATGCAGGCGACGACGGCGACGTTCAGGACGGGCCGGGCGTCCATGCCCGGGTCGGTGAAGGCCGCCGCGTAGCGACCGTTCGCCTCGACGAGCCGGTCGGTGACCGTCCGGTCCGACGCTATGGCGTCGGCGGCGTGGGAAGTGTGTGCAGAGGTCGACATGAGGTCGACGGTAATGGTCACAGGGCTCACCGGCCCGCTGTGAGAGCGGACAAAGAACGTCAATGAGCCTTGTTGTGAGGTAACCCACAGGCGTGAGGTGTCCGGGCCCGTACGGGTGATGTGCCCGGAATGTCGGTGTCGAGTCGCCGGCCTGCGCGACGCGCCAGCCGGTTGATTGACCGTCGGGGCCAGTGGACTAAAGTGACGCGGAGTTCACGGAGACATCGAGCGAATTCAGCGGATTCTCCCCCGCGTGTGCGGCGGTACGTACGGCTCGGCCTCCTCCCGCTCGCCGGCCGGCCGACGCGCCTTACCGGCGCCGGCCTGCCACTTCCCCTTTCTGCGAGCGGGCGGGGACCCGGTGGTGCGTACCTGCCGCGCCGGATCTGAGAGGGCGCATTGAGCAACGACCGCCACGTCCCGGTGATGCTCCAGCGGTGCCTGGACATGCTGGCCCCGGCCCTGGAGGAGCGCCCCGGCGCGGTGGTCGTCGACTGCACCCTCGGCCTCGGCGGCCACAGCGAGGCCCTGCTCCGCCGGTTCCCCGAGGCGCGGCTGATCGCCCTCGACCGGGACAAGGAGGCACTGCGGCTCTCCGGCGAGCGGCTGGCCCCGTACGGCGAGCGCGCCACGCTCGTGCACGCCGTGTACGACGAGCTGCCCGAGGTCCTCGACCGGCTCGGCGTCCCCCGCGTCGACGGCGTCCTCTTCGACCTCGGAGTCTCCTCCATGCAGCTCGACGAGGCCGACCGCGGCTTCGCCTACGCGCAGGACGCCCCGCTCGACATGCGCATGGACCAGACGACCGGCATGAGCGCGGCCGAGGTCCTCAACACCTACCCGGCCGGTGAGCTCGTCCGCATCCTGCGCGCCTACGGCGAGGAGAAGCAGGCCAAGCGCATCGTCTCCGCCGTCGTGCGCGAACGCGAGAAGGAGCCGTTCAGCAACAGCGCCCGCCTGGTCGAGCTGATCCGCGACTCGCTGCCGCAGGCCGCCAAGCGCACCGGAGGGAACCCCGCCAAGCGCACCTTCCAGGCCCTGCGGATCGAGGTCAACGGCGAACTGACCGTCCTGGAGCGGGCGATCCCGGCGGCCGTGAAGGCGCTCGCGGTGCGCGGCCGGATCGCGGTCCTGTCGTACCACTCGCTGGAGGACCGGCTGGTCAAGCAGGTCTTCGCGGCCGGCGCGGCGAACACGGCCCCGCCCGGCCTGCCGGTCGTGCCGGAGCGCTACCAGCCCCGCCTCAGGCTGCTCACCCGCGGCGCCGAGCTCCCCACGGAGGAGGAGGTCGCCGAGAACCGCCGCGCCGCCCCGGCCCGGCTGCGGGGCGCGGAGCGGATCCGGGAGGACGAGACCTCGTGACGGGGAAGGGGCCGCTCAAGGGGCGGGCCGCGCGGCTCGGGCGGCTCATGCCGTCGGGGCCCAGCACCGCCGCCCGCACGCCCTTCGTCCTGCTGGTCGTGGTCCTGCTCGGCGGCGGCCTGATCACCCTGCTGCTGCTCAACTCCGCCCTCAACCAGGGCTCCTTCAAGCTCAGCGAGCTGAAGAAGAAGACCACCGAGCTGACCGACGAGGAGCAGGCCCTCCAGCGGGACGTGGACGACTACTCCGCTCCCGACGCGCTGGAGCGGCGGGCCCGCGAGCTCGGCATGGTCCCGGGCGGCAGCCCGGCGTTCCTCGACCCCGACGGCACCGTGCGCGGCGAACCCTCCGAGGCCGACGCCCCCACGCCCGACCCGGCGCCGACCACGGCGAAGCCCACGGCCGGCGCCACGCCCACCACCGCGAGCACGTCCCCCGACACGCCGGTGCGGACGCCCGCGAACACCCCCGACACGCCGAAGACGACCGCGCCCGCCCCGACCAGATCCGGCAGGTGACCGCTGTGCCTCCCAAGGAGCCCCCGCGCCGGCGGGTGCCCGGCCCCGCCCGGCCCGCGTCCCCCCGGTCCGGCTCCGCCGGCCGCGGCGCCCGACCCGCGGCACCGCGTGCGGGCGCGCCGCGTTCGGGCGGGTCCCGCGCGAGCGCGCCACGCCGGCCCGCCTCCCGGCCCCCGGCCAGGCCGCGCACCATCCGGCTCGGCAGCCCCAAACCCCGGCTGCGGCTGATCTCCCTCGGGCTGACCCTGGTGATGCTGGTCTTCGTCGTCCGGCTGCTCCAGGTGCAGGCCGTCGACGCCAGCGCGTACGCCGCCAAGGCCGAGAAGCACCGCTACCAGGAGTACACGCTCTCCGCCGACCGCGGCGAGATCACCGACCGCGCCGGGATCGCCCTCGCGGCGAGCGTCGACGCCTACGACATCACCGCCGACCCCAAGCTCTTCACCCCCGAGGACAGCAAGGTCCGCGACGCGCCGGAACAGGCCGCCGCCCTCCTCGCGCCGCTCCTCGGCAAGGAACCCGCCGAACTCGTCGGGAAGCTCCGCACCCCCAAGTCGCGCTACGTCATGCTGGCCCGCAAGCAGACCCCGCAGGTCTGGAAGCAGATCAAGGACCTCAAGAAGGTCTACGAGCAGAAGGCCAAGGTCTCCCAGGGCGGCAACGGGATCAACCTGCTCGCCGGCATCATCAGCGAACCCAGCACCAAGCGCGTGTATCCCAACGGCGAACTCGCGGCCGGGATACTGGGTTACGTCAACGCCGAGGGCCGCGGCGCCGGCGGTCTGGAGTCCATGCTCGACGCGGAACTCGCCGGCAAGGACGGAAAGATCCGCTACGCCCAGTCCGGGGGCCGCCGGGTGCCCACCGCGGGCTCCAAGGGCACCCCGGCCGTGCCCGGCTCGGACATCGAGCTGACCATCGACCGGGACGTCCAGTGGGCAGCCCAGCAGGCGATCACCGAACAGGTGCGCGAGTCCCGGGCGGACCGCGGCTACGTGATAGTGCAGAACACCCGGACCGGCGAGGTGCTGGCCATGGCCAACGCCCCCGGCTTCGACCCCAACGACCTGTCCGCGGCCAACTCCACCGCGATGGGCAACGCGTCCCTCCAGGACGCCTACGAGCCCGGCTCCACCAGCAAGGTGATGTCCATGGCCGCGGTCCTGGAGGAGGGCGTGGCGAGCCCGGACACCCACGTCACCGTCCCCAACCGGCTGCACCGCGGCGACCGGCTGTTCAAGGACGACATCGACCACCCCACCTGGTACCTGACGCTCAACGGCGTCCTCGCCAAGTCGAGCAACATCGGCACGATCCTGGCCACCGGCCAGCTGGGCAAGAGCCAGGCCGAGTCCAACCGGGTCCTCTACTCGTACCTGCGCAAGTTCGGCATCGGCAGCCCCACCGGGCTCGCCTACCCGGGGGAGACCCCGGGCATCCTCGCCAAGCCCGAGGACTGGTCGACCTCGCAGCAGTACACGATCCCCTTCGGCCAGGGCCTGTCCGTCAACGCCATGCAGGCCACCTCGGTCTACTCGACCATCGCCAACGGCGGTGTCCGGATCGAACCCACGCTCGTACGCGGCACCAGGGGGCCGGACGGCCGCTTCACCCCCGCCCCCGCCCCGAAGCAGACCCGTGTGGTCAGCGCCAAGACCGCCAAGACCCTCGCGCAGATGCTCGAATCGGTGGTCGGCAACGAGGAGGGCACCGGCACCAAGGCCCGCATCCCCGGCTACCGGGTGGCGGGCAAGACCGGTACGGCCAACCGGGTCGACCCCGAACTCGGCCGCTACAAGGGCTACACCGCCTCGTTCGCGGGCTTCGCGCCCGCCGACGATCCCCAGATCACGGTCTACTGCGCCATCCAGAACCCGACCAAGGGCAGCTACTTCGGCGGCCAGATCTGCGGACCCATCTACAAGAAGGTCATGGAGTTCGCCCTCAAGACGCTCCACGTGGCCCCGACGGGCAACGCGCCCGCCCGGCTGCCCGTGACCTTCGCCGCCAGCGAGTGACGACCCGGGAGCACCAGTGACCACGATCATCCCAGATTCCGGGAACCGGAAATCGAACTCCGGCGACGTCCGGGCCTCTTTTGGCCCCGCGGCGGGTACGCCCGGTACGCTCACCGCCGTGCCACACGCTGATCAGTACCGAACCGCCCCGCCCCGTCCGGAGCAGGCCCGCCCCACACCCCTGGGCGATCTGGCCGCCCGGCTCGGCATCGAGACTCCCGGCACCGGTGACGTCTCGGGCATCACCCACGACTCCAGGGCGGTACGTCCCGGGGACGTCTACGCGGCCCTTCCCGGTGCCCGGCTGCACGGCGCCGACTTCGCCGCCCAGGCCGCCGGACTCGGTGCCGCGGCGATCCTCACCGACCCGTCCGGTGCCGACCGCGCCGCCGCGACCGGGTTGCCGGTGCTCGTCGTGGCGGACCCGCGCGGCCGCATGGGCGAGCTGGCCGCCGAGATCTACGGCCGGCCCGGTGAGGACCTCCTCCAGATCGGCATCACCGGCACCTCGGGCAAGACCACCACCGCCTACCTCGTCGAAGGCGGACTCCGGGCGGCCGGTCACGCGACCGGCCTGGTCGGCACGGTCGAGATGCGGATCGGCGACGAGCGCATCAAGTCCGAGCGCACGACCCCCGAAGCCACCGACCTGCAGGCCCTGTTCGCGGTCATGCGGGAACGCGGCGTCGACGCGGTGGCCATGGAGGTCTCCAGCCACGCCCTCGTGCTCGGCCGGGTCGACGGCTGCGTCTTCGACGTCGCCGTCTTCAACAACCTCAGCCCGGAGCACATGGAGTTCCACTCCGACATGGAGGACTACTTCCGGGCCAAGGCGCAGCTGTTCACGCCCCAGCGCAGCAGGCGGGGCGTGGTGAACCTCGACGACGACTACGGCCGCCGGCTGGCCGGCGAGTCCTCCGTCCCCGTCGTCACCTTCTCCGCCACGGGCGACCCGGGAGCCGACTGGCGCGCCGAGGACGTCGTCCTCGGCGCCGCCGAGTCGACCTTCACCGTCGTCGGCCCGAAGGGCGAGCGGATCTCCGCCACCGCCCCGCTGCCCGGCCCCTTCAACGTCGCCAACACCCTCGCCGCGATCGTCACCCTCGCGGTCGCCGGGACCGACCCGCAGACCGCCGCGGACGGCGTGGCCGCCGTGCCCGGCGTCCCGGGCCGCCTGGAGCGCGTCGACGCGGGCCAGCCCTACCTGGCCGTCGTCGACTACGCCCACAAGACCGACGCCGTCGAATCGGTCCTGCGCTCCCTGCGCGAGGTCACCGAGGGCCGGCTCCACGTCGTGCTCGGCTGCGGCGGCGACCGCGACACCACCAAGCGCGGCCCGATGGGCGCCGCGGCGGCCAGGCTGGCCGACACCGCCGTACTGACCTCCGACAACCCCCGCTCCGAGGACCCGCTCGCGATCCTCGTGGCGATGCTCTCGGGCGCGGCGGAGGTGCCCGCGGACGAGCGCGGCGACGTCCTGGTCGACGCCGACCGGGCCGCGGCCATCGCCGCGGCCGTGGCGCGTGCCCGGCCCGGAGACACCGTGCTCGTGGCGGGCAAGGGCCATGAGCAGGGGCAGGACATCGCCGGGGTGGTCCGCCCCTTCGACGACCGCCGGATCCTGCGCGAAGCGATTGAACGCAGCCTCAAGAACAGTCAGGGATAAGTAGTGATCGCCCTCTCCCTCGCCGAGATCGCCGAAATCGTCGGCGGGCAGTCGTACGACATACCGGATCCGGCCGCACTGGTCACCGGTCCCGTCGTCATCGACTCCCGCGAGGTGAAGACCGGCAGCCTCTTCGCCGCCTTCGCCGGTGAGCACGTCGACGGCCACGACTACGCGGTGCGCGCCGTCGAGGCGGGCGCGACGGCCGTCCTGGCCGCGCGCCCCGTCGGCGTGCCCGCCATCGTCGTGGCCGACGTCCAGAGCGCCCTCGGAGCCCTCGCCCGCGCGGTCGTCGAACGCCTCGGCACCGACGTCGTCGCGCTCACCGGCTCCGCCGGCAAGACCTCCACGAAGGACCTGATCGCCCAGGTCCTCCAGCACCACGCCCCCACCGTGTGGACCCCCGGCTCGCTCAACAACGAGATCGGGCTGCCGTTGACCGCGCTGCGCGCGGGCGACGACACCCGGCACCTCGTCCTCGAGATGGGCGCCCGGGGCATCGGCCACATCCGCTACCTCACCGGACTGACCCCGCCGCGCATCGGACTCGTCCTGAACGTGGGGACCGCCCACATCGGCGAGTTCGGGGGCCGCGAGCAGATCGCGCAGGCCAAGGGCGAGCTCGTCGAGTCCCTGCCGCCCGCCGACCGGGGCGGCGTGGCGGTCCTCAACGCCGACGACCCCCTCGTCCGCGCCATGGCGTCGCGCACCCGCGCGCGCGTGACGCTGTTCGGAGAGTCGGACGAAGCGGCCGTACGTGCCGAGAACGTCCGGCTCACAGCGAGCGGACAGCCCTCTTTCAAGCTCCACACACCCACCGGGTGCAGTGACGTGACCTTGCGCCTGTACGGTGAGCACCACGTGTCGAACGCGCTCGCCGCGGCCGCCGTCGCGCACGAGCTGGGCATGCCCGTCGAGGAGATCGCCACCGCGCTCTCCGAGGCAGGGACCCTGTCGCGCTGGCGCATGGAGGTCACCGAGCGTTCGGACGGCGTGACGATCGTCAACGACGCCTACAACGCCAACCCCGAGTCCATGCGGGCCGCCCTGCGCGCGCTCGCGGCCATGGGGCGGGCGACTCGGGCCCAGGGGGGCCGGACGTGGGCGGTGCTCGGCAGGATGGCCGAGCTCGGTGACGCGTCGCTCGTCGAGCACGACGCGGTCGGACGGCTCGCCGTCCGGCTCAACGTCAGCAAGCTCGTGGCGGTCGGGGACAGGGAAGCGTCCTGGTTGCAACTGGGCGCTTATAACGAGGGTTCGTGGGGTGAGGAGTCGGTGCACGTGTCCGACGCGCGGGCGGCGATCGACCTGTTGCGCAGTGAGCTGCGCCCGGGAGACGTCGTGCTGGTGAAGGCGTCCAGGTCGGTAGGCCTCGAACAGGTCGCCCTGGCACTGCTCGACTCCGAGAGCGAGGTTTCCGGCCGATGAGGCAGATCCTCTTCGCGGGGGCCATCGGGCTCTTCCTGACCCTGATCGGCACCCCGCTGCTCATCAAGCTCCTGGCGCGCAAGGGGTACGGGCAGTTCATCCGCGACGACGGCCCGCGCGGCCACGCCGGCAAGAAGGGCACGCCCACCATGGGCGGCATCTCCTTCATCCTGGCCACGCTCATCGCGTACGCGCTCGCCAAGGTCATCACCGGCGAGGACCCGACGTACTCGGGCGTGCTGGTGCTCTTCCTGATGGCCGGCATGGGCCTCGTCGGCTTCCTCGACGACTACATCAAGATCGTCAAGCAGCGGTCGCTGGGCCTGCGGGCCAAGGCGAAGATGGCCGGCCAGCTGATCGTCGGCATCGCCTTCGCCGTGCTCTCGCTGCAGTTCGCCGACCTGCGCGGACTCACCCCGGCCTCCACCCGGCTCTCCTTCATCACCGACTTCGGCTGGGCCATCGGACCGGTGCTGTTCGTGGTCTGGGCGCTGTTCATGATCCTGGCCATGTCCAACGGCGTGAACCTGACGGACGGTCTGGACGGCCTGGCCACCGGCGCGTCGGTGATGGTCTTCGGCGCCTACACCTTCATCGGGCTCTGGCAGTTCCAGGAGTCCTGCGCCAACGCCATGACGCTGACCAACCCGAACGCCTGCTTCGAGGTCCGCGACCCGCTCGACCTCGCGGTCGTCGCCTCCGCCCTGATGGGTGCCTGCTTCGGCTTCCTGTGGTGGAACACCTCGCCCGCCAAGATCTTCATGGGTGACACCGG
Organism: Streptomyces sp. JL2001; assembly: GCF_050917515.1. Taxonomy (NCBI): domain Bacteria; kingdom Bacillati; phylum Actinomycetota; class Actinomycetes; order Kitasatosporales; family Streptomycetaceae; genus Streptomyces; species Streptomyces sp. JL2001. The sequence goes on from NZ_CP169421.1 coordinate 5,742,068, forward strand.
CTCCCTGGCGCTCGGCGGCGCGCTCGCCGGCCTCGCCATCTGCTCGCGCACCGAGCTGCTGCTCGCCCTGCTCGGCGGGCTCTTCGTGATGATCACGATGTCCGTGGTCATCCAGGTCGGCTCCTTCAAGATGACCGGCAAGCGCGTCTTCCGGATGGCCCCCCTCCAGCACCACTTCGAGCTCAAGGGGTGGTCCGAGGTCCTGGTCGTCGTCCGGTTCTGGATCATCCAGGGCATGTGCGTGATCGTGGGCCTGGGCCTCTTCTACGCGGGATGGGCAGCCGAAAAGTGAGCACGGATCAGCAGGTCCCCGACTGGCAGGGCAAGCGCGTCACCGTCGCCGGGCTCGGCGTGAGCGGCATCCCCGCCGCCCGCGTCCTGCACGGCCTCGGCGCGGTCGTGACCGTCGTCAACGACGGCGACGACGAGCGCTCCCGGGCGCAGGCCGCCGAGCTGGAGGCGGAGGGCATCGCCGTCCGCCTCGGCGACGGGGCGACCCTGCCGGAGGGCACCGAGCTGATCGTCACCACGCCGGGCTGGCGCCCCGACAAGCCCCTGTTCGCCGCCGCCGCCGAGGCGGGCGTCGAGGTCTGGGGCGACGTCGAGCTGGCCTGGCGGCTCCGCGGCCCCGGGGCCGCCCCCTGGCTCGCGGTCACCGGCACCAACGGCAAGACCACGACCGTCCGGATGCTCGCCTCGATCCTGGAGGCGGCCGGACTGCGGACCGCCGCCGTGGGCAACATCGGCGTCTCGCTGCTCGACGCCGTCCTCGACCGGGAGACGTACGGCGACCTCGACGTCCTCGCCGTGGAACTCTCCAGCTACCAGCTCCACTGGGCGCCCTCGCTGCGCGCCCACTCGGCCGCCGTGCTCAACCTGGCGCCCGACCACCTCGACTGGCACGGCTCCATGGAGGCGTACGCCGCCGACAAGGGCCGGATCTACGAGGGCAACACCATCGCCTGCGTCTACAACGCGGCGGACAAGGCCACCGAGGACCTGGTCCGCGAGGCCGACGTCGAGGAGGGCTGCCGGGCGATCGGCTTCACCCTCGCCACCCCCGGTCCCTCGCAGCTCGGCGTCGTCGAGGGCATCCTGGTCGACCGCGCCTTCGTCGAGAACCGGCAGAAGCAGGCCCAGGAGCTGGCCGAGGTCGCGGACGTGAACCCCCCGGCCCCGCACAACATCGCCAACGCCCTGGCCGCCGCCGCCCTGGCCCGCGCCTACGGCGTGGAGCCCAGGGCCGTACGGGACGGGCTGCGGGCCTTCCGCCCCGACCCGCACCGCATCGAACTGGTCGAGGAGATCGAGGGCGTCGTGTACGTCGACGACTCCAAGGCGACCAACACCCACGCGGCGGAAGCCTCGTTGGCGGCCTACGACCCGATCGTCTGGATCGCCGGCGGCCTCGCCAAGGGGGCCACGTTCGACGAGCTCGTCAGCCGGTCGGCCAAGAGGCTGCGCGGCGTCGTGCTGATCGGCGCCGACCGCGCGCTGATCCGCGAAGCCTTGGCGCGACACGCCCCCGAGGTCCCGGTGGTGGACCTCGACCGGACCGACACTGGGGCGATGTCCGCGGCGGTCCGCGAGGCGGCCGGCCTCGCCCGGCCCGGAGACACGGTCCTGCTGGCCCCGGCCTGCGCCTCGATGGACATGTTCGCCAACTACAACAAGCGGGGCGAGGCGTTCGCGGACGCGGTCCGTTCCCTCGCCACGACCGGGCGCGCCTGACCTGACCAGCAAGGAGGTCCGGCGGAGCCGGGCACGACTGGAGGGGACAGCGACCATGCCGAGCAGAATCGTGGGGACCCGTCGGCCGTCCGCCGCACGCGGCGCCGGCCGCACCCCGCCGCCGCGCACGCCACGCGCCGGCGGCGTGCGGCGGACCTTCGAACAGGCCCGCCGCGCCTGGGACCGGCCGCTGACCGCGTACTACGTGATCTTCGGGGCCGGGCTGCTCATCACCACCCTCGGCCTGGTGATGGTCTACTCGGCGTCGATGATCACGGCGCTGCGCTACGACCTCGTCCCCTCGTACTTCTTCCGCAAGCAGTTCTTCGCCGCGATCCTCGGTGCCGCGCTGCTCCTGGTGGCCTCCCGGATGCCGGTCCGGCTGCACCGCGCGCTCGCCTACCCGATCCTCGTCGGCGCCGTCTTCCTGATGGTGCTGGTGCAGATCCCGGGGATAGGGCACGCGGTCGGCGGCAACCAGAACTGGATCTCCCTGGGCGGCCCGTTCATGCTCCAGCCCAGCGAGTTCGGCAAGCTCGCGCTGATCCTGTGGGGTGCCGACCTGCTGGCCCGCAAACAGGACATGCGGCTGCTGACCCAGTGGAAGCACATGCTCGTGCCGCTGGTCCCGGTGACGTTCATGCTGCTCGGGCTGATCATGCTCGGCGGTGACATGGGCACCGCGATCGTGCTCAGCGCGATCCTCTTCGGCCTGCTGTGGACGGCCGGCGCGCCCACGCGGCTCTTCGTCGGCGTGCTCGCCTTCGCCGGCGGGATCGGCTTCCTGCTGATCAAGACCAGCGAGAACCGGTTGAAGCGGTTCGCCTGCATCGGTGCCACCGACCCCGGCGGAGAGGGTGCTCCCTGTCTGCAGGCCGCACACGGCATCTATGCTCTGGCATCAGGCGGATGGTTCGGTTCCGGTCTCGGTGCAAGTGTGGAAAAATGGGGCCAACTACCCGAAGCACACACTGACTTCATCTTCGCCGTCACCGGGGAGGAACTGGGTCTGGCGGGGACGCTGTCGGTACTCGCCCTGTTCGCGGCTCTAGGCTATGCGGGTATCCGCGTGGCCGGAGGCACGGAGGACCCCTTCGTGAGGTACGCCGCGGGAGGTGTGACCACGTGGATCACGGCCCAGGCCGTGGTCAACATCGGTGCGGTGCTCGGTCTGCTGCCGATCGCCGGGGTCCCGCTCCCGCTGTTCTCCTACGGGGGATCGGCCCTGCTGCCGACCATGTTCGCCGTCGGGCTGCTGATCGCCTTCGCGCGACAGGAACCCGCCGCGAGAGCGGCCCTGGCCATGCGGCGCCCCAACTGGGGAAAGCGGGCCGGGATGAGATGGAAGTCGATGCGACGGCGTGTCAAGAAGCGTCCGTCCGGAGAGCGGTGAATTTCGGTGCATGTCGTACTCGCCGGCGGGGGGACCGCCGGCCACATCGAGCCGGCGCTCGCCCTCGCGGACGCCCTGCGCAGGCAGGACCCGAGCGTGGGGATCACGGCGCTCGGCACGGAGAAGGGTCTGGAGACCCGTCTCGTGCCCGAGCGGGGCTACGAGTTGGCCCTCATCCCCGCCGTCCCGCTGCCGCGCAAGCCCACCCCCGAGCTGATCACGGTCCCCGGGCGGCTCCGCGGCACCATCAAGGCCGCCGAGCAGATCCTGGAGCGCACCAAGGCGGACTGCGTGGTCGGCTTCGGCGGCTACGTGGCCCTGCCCGGCTATCTGGCCGCCAAGCGGCTCGGAGTGCCGATCGTGGTCCACGAGGCCAACGCGCGGCCCGGCCTGGCCAACAAGATCGGGTCCCGGTACGCGGCCGGGGTCGGCGTCGCCACGCCCGACTCCAAGCTCCGCAACGCCCGCTACATCGGCATCCCGCTGCGGCACACCATCGCCACCCTGGACCGCGCCCGCATGCGCCCGGAGGCGCGCGCCGCGTTCGGTCTCGACCCGAACCTGCCGACCCTGCTGGTCTCCGGCGGCTCACAGGGCGCCCGGCGGCTCAACGAGGTCATCCAGCAGATCGCTCCGGTGCTCCAGCGCTCGGGGATCCAGATCCTGCACGCGGTGGGCCCCAAGAACGAAGTGCCGCGCGTCGACAACATGCCCGGTATGCCGCCGTACGTACCGGTACCGTACGTGGACCGGATGGATCTCGCGTACGCCGCGGCCGACATGATGCTCTGCCGCGCGGGCGCCATGACCGTCGCCGAGCTCTCCGCCGTCGGGCTTCCGGCCGCTTACGTCCCGCTGCCCATCGGCAACGGCGAACAGCGGCTCAACGCCCAGCCGGTGGTCAAGGCCGGCGGCGGACTGCTGGTCGACGACGCGGAGCTGACGCCGCAGTGGGTCCAGGGCAACGTCCTGCCCGTCCTCGCCGATCCGCACCGGCTGTACGAGATGTCCCGCGCCGCGTCCGAGTTCGGCCGCCGGGACGCCGACGAGCTGCTCGTCGGCATGGTGTACGAGGCGATCGCCGCCCACCGGCAGGGATAGGGCGGCAGCGGAAGGCAGGGGAACGCCAGGTGGCAGCCGGACCGACGACAGCCGAGAAGAGCGGCGCGAGCAAGCCGGAGGGGTCGTCGGACCGGTCACCCCGCCCGGGTATCCGGAATCGCCGTGAGGGGCGTTTCCGGGTCCCCGGGCCGCGGTTGCTGATGATCGCCGCGGCCCTCGTCCTGCTCGTCGCGAGCGGGATCTGGGCGCTCTACGGCTCCTCGTGGTTCCGGGTCGAGCAGGTCACGACGTCCGGCACGCAGGTTCTGACGCCACGTGAAGTGGAGGCGGTCGCGGCCGTTCCGGTCGGGGCTCCGCTCGTCTCCGTCGACACCGAGGCGATCACGTCGCGACTGCTGCGGGGACTGCCCCGGATCGACACCGTCGAGGTCGTCCGTTCCTGGCCGCACGGAATCGGTCTGAAAGTGACGGAACGCAAGCCGGTCCTCTTGCTGGAAAAGGGCGGAAAGTTCATCGAAGTGGACGCCACCGGAACGCGTTTCGCCACGGTGGACCGGGCACCGCGCGGAGTGCCGAAACTCGTCCTGGACGTCTCCGCCTCCCCGAGCCTCCGCCGCTTCGACGCGGACCGGCTGCTGCTCGAAGCGGTGGGCGTGACGGGCGAACTCCCGGAGAAAGTCGCCCGGGACGCTCGTGTCGTGCGCGTCGCCTCGTACGACTCCATCACTCTGGAACTCGGCGGGGGCCGTACGGTCTTCTGGGGAAGCGGCGAGGACGGCGAGGTCAAAGCGCGCGTACTGGTCGCTTTGATGAAAGCAACCCCCAAAGCAGGGCACTTCGATGTAAGCGCCCCCACAGCCCCTGCGGCAGCCGGGAGTTGACCTTCATCGTCGCTGGCCAGGACCCTGGTTGGCCAGCGCTACGGGTGATCACATAGGGTGAAAAGAAAAACGGGAGGTTCGGCGTGTTCGTTGAACGTGCGCCACTTGTCGACTTAGTGTCCTGTTCGGAAGAGTCCAGCGAACAGAGACACTGGTAACCCTAAACTTCAAGGTTAGGGTTCGGGTCGGCGTTTCGGACCGTCCCAATCGGCATCCGTCGTCGCAACGCGACTACCACCGCGAAGCGGCGACACGTAACTCGAGGCGAGAGGCCTTCGACGTGGCAGCACCGCAGAACTACCTCGCAGTCATCAAGGTCATCGGTGTCGGCGGCGGTGGTGTCAATGCCATCAACCGAATGATCGAGGTCGGTCTCAAGGGCGTCGAGTTCATCGCCATCAACACGGACGCGCAAGCGCTGTTGATGAGCGACGCCGACGTCAAGCTCGACGTCGGTCGTGAACTCACCCGGGGCCTCGGCGCCGGGGCCAACCCGGCCGTCGGCCGCAAGGCGGCAGAGGACCACCGTGAGGAGATCGAGGAGGTCCTCAAGGGGGCCGACATGGTCTTCGTCACCGCCGGCGAAGGCGGCGGCACCGGCACCGGCGGCGCGCCCGTCGTCGCCAACATCGCGCGCTCTCTCGGCGCCCTGACGATCGGTGTGGTCACCCGGCCGTTCACCTTCGAGGGCCGCCGTCGCGCCAACCAGGCGGAGGACGGCATCGCCGAGCTCCGCGAAGAGGTCGACACCCTCATCGTCATCCCGAACGACCGGCTGCTCTCGATCTCGGACCGTCAGGTCTCCGTGCTCGACGCCTTCAAGTCGGCCGACCAGGTGCTGCTGAGCGGTGTGCAGGGCATCACCGACCTCATCACCACCCCCGGTCTGATCAACCTCGACTTCGCCGACGTCAAGTCGGTCATGTCCGAGGCCGGTTCGGCGCTCATGGGCATCGGTTCCGCCCGCGGCGACGACCGCGCGGTGGCCGCCGCGGAGATGGCGATCTCCTCGCCGCTCCTGGAGGCCTCCATCGACGGCGCCCGCGGCGTGCTGCTCTCCATCTCCGGTGGCTCGGACCTCGGTCTCTTCGAGATCAACGAGGCCGCGCAGCTGGTGAGCGAGGCCGCCCACCCCGAGGCCAACATCATCTTCGGCGCCGTCATCGACGACGCCCTGGGCGACGAGGTGCGGGTCACGGTCATCGCGGCCGGCTTCGACGGCGGCCAGCCGCCGGCCCGCCGGGACAACATCCTCGGCTCGGCCTCGGCCAAGCGGGAGGAGCCGACCCCGGCGCCGCGCGTCACCGAGACCCAGCGCCCGCTGGGCGGACTCGGCACGGTCACGCCGCGGGAGGAGCCGGCCGCGCCGGCCGAGCCCGTGCCGTCGGTCAACGAGTCCCCGGTTCAGCCGCCCGTACCGCCGGCGGTCCCCTCCGCGCGCCCCTACCCGGACACGCAGGCGGAAGAGCTGGACGTCCCGGACTTCCTGAAGTGATCCGGTCGACGTGATAGGGCAGCACGACCACACGAGCGGCGCGCACTTCGCCTTCACCGACAGGTGGGGCGGGGTGAGCGCCGTTCCGTACGAGGAGCTGAACCTCGGCGGCGCGGTGGGGGACGACCCCGCCGCCGTCCTGGCCAACCGGGCACGAGTCGCCGCGGCCCTGGGACTCGACCCGGCGCTGGTCGTCTGGATGAACCAGGTGCACGGGCCCGACGTCGCGGTGGTCGACGGCCCCTGGGCCGCGGACCGCGAGATCCCGTCGGTGGACGCGCTCGTCACCGCCCGACGCGGACTCGCCCTGGCGGTCCTCACCGCGGACTGCACCCCCGTCCTGCTCGCCGACCCCGTCGCCGGGGTGGTGGCCGCCGCCCACGCGGGGCGGCCCGGCATGGTGGCCGGGGTCGTCCCCGCCGCGGTGAAGGCGATGGTCGATCTCGGCGCGGAGCCCTCCCGCATCACGGCCCGGACCGGGCCCGCCGTCTGCGGGCGCTGCTACGAGGTCCCGCGGGAGATGCGGGCCGAGGTCTCCGGGATCGAGCCGGCCGCGTGGGCCGAGACCTCCTGGGGCACCCCGGCCGTCGACGTCACCGCCGGAGTGCACGCCCAGCTCGAACGGCTCGGGGTCCGGGACCGGCGGGCCGACGGGATCTGCACCCGCGAGTCGGGCGACCACTACTCGTACCGCCGCGATCGCACCACGGGGCGACTCGCGGGATATGTCTGGTTGGACTGAGAGAGACATGACGGGCATGACGGGCCGCAAGGCCGAACTCGCCGAGAACCTGGCGCGGGTGGAGGAGCGGATCTCGGCCGCCTGTGCCTCCGCCGGGCGCGAGCGGGAGGAGGTGACCCTGATCGTGGTCACCAAGACCTACCCCGCGAGCGACGTCCGGTTGCTGCACGAACTCGGCGTCCGCGACGTCGCCGAGAACAAGGACCAGGACGCGGCCCCCAAGGCCGCCGCCTGTGCGGATCTGGACCTCCGCTGGCACTTCGTCGGCCAGTTGCAGACCAACAAGGTCCGTTCTGTGACGGGTTATGCGGATGTCGTGCAGTCGGTCGACCGCCTGAAGCTCGTGACGGCGCTGTCGGCGGCGGCCGGGAAGGCCGGCCGGGAGCTGGGATGTCTGCTCCAGGTCGCCCTCGACGCCGAGTCGGGCGCGCGGGGCGACCGGGGCGGCGTGGCGCCGGACGGCATCGAGGAGTTGGCCGCCGCGGTGGACGCGGCACCCGGACTGAGGCTCGACGGACTGATGACCGTCGCCCCGCTCGCCGGTCCGTACGCGGGGCGGCGACGAGCGGCTTTCGACCACCTCATGGATTTGTCGACTGCCCTGCGCGCGACCCGTCCGGCTGCGAACATGGTGTCGGCGGGGATGAGTGCGGACCTCGAGGAGGCCGTGGCGGCCGGAGCGACACATGTGCGCATCGGTACGGCGGTACTGGGTGTCCGCCCCAGGCTCGGGTAACGTCGCCAAGCAAGTCGGACCACAGCAGAAAATATGGTCATTCCCACTGATAGGTGGGCAGACCCCGTGGATCGCGGGCACTTGGTGACACTGCGGCCCTTGCGCAAGGGCGATCCACCACAGAGCGGAGGACTCAGAGAATGGCCGGCGCGATGCGCAAGATGGCGGTCTACCTCGGCCTCGTGGAGGACGATGGGTACGACGGCCGGGGATTCGACCCCGACGACGACTTCGAACCCGAACTGGAGCCGGAGCCCGAGCGCGACCGGCGCCACCACCAGCCCCCTCGCCAGCTGGAGCGTGAGGAGCCGGTCCGCGTGGTGGCCCAGGCCGCCCCCCGCGAGCCGGTTGCCCATTCCGCCCCGCTTTCCGCCGAAAGCGGACGCCCGGCTCGCATCGCCCCCGTGGCGTCCATCACACCTGAACGCCCGAGCCTGGAGAAGAACGCACCGGTGATCATGCCCAAGGTCGTGTCCGAGCGGGAGCCCTACCGCATCACCACTTTGCACCCGCGGACCTACAACGAGGCCCGTACCATCGGGGAACACTTCCGCGAGGGCACCCCGGTGATCATGAATCTCACGGAGATGGACGACACGGATGCGAAGCGACTTGTCGACTTTGCCGCCGGACTCGTCTTCGGGCTCCATGGCAGCATTGAGCGCGTGACGCAGAAGGTGTTCCTGTTGTCGCCTGCTAACGTCGATGTCACGGCGGAGGACAAGGCCCGCATCGCAGAGGGCGGATTCTTCAACCAGAGCTGAGAACACGAGACCGGAACGGGCCGGCCGCGAGGCCGGGCAAGCGAGAGTAAAGCCAGGGGAGAGGGAAGCGCGGGATGGGCGTCGCACTACAAGTGGTCTACATCGCTCTGATGTGCTTCCTCATCGTGCTGATCTTCCGGCTGGTCATGGACTACGTCTTCCAGTTCGCCCGCGCATGGCAACCCGGCAAGGCGATGGTGGTCGTTCTCGAGGCCACCTACACTGTCACCGATCCACCGCTCAAGCTTCTGCGGCGGTTCATCCCGCCGTTGCGTCTCGGGGGCGTGGCACTCGACCTGTCCTTCTTCGTTCTGATGATCATTGTCTACATTCTGATCTCCGTCGTGAGCAGCTTCGCGAGGTGAATGTGGACGATACGGTCTTGCCGACTGCCGACGACTACGTAGAGGTGAAGAAGAGATGCCGTTGACCCCTGAGGATGTGCGGAACAAGCAGTTCACGACCGTCCGCCTCCGAGAAGGCTACGACGAGGACGAGGTCGATGCCTTCCTCGACGAGGTCGAGGGTGAACTGACCCGCCTGCTCCGCGAGAACGAGGACCTGCGCGCCAAGCTGGCCGCCGCGACGCGTGCCGCCGCGCAGAACCAGCAGCAGGGCATGCGCAAGCCGCCGGAGCCGCAGGATCGTCCCGGCGGTCCCGGTGCCCCCGTGCCCGCCGCCATATCCGGTCCGCCGGTCCAGCAGCAGCCCCCGCAGATGGGCCCGCCGCAGCTGCCGTCCGGTGCCCCGCAGCTTCCCGCCGGCCCCGGCGGACACGGCCCCGGCCCGATGCAGGGCGGCCCCATGGGCGGCCCCGGTCCGATGCAGGGCGGCCCCATGCAGGGCGGCCCCATGGGTCAGCAGATGGGCGGCCCCATGGGTCACCCGCAGCAGCAGATGCAGCCGCCGATGCAGCAGCAGGGTCCGGGTGGCGACAGCGCCGCTCGTGTCCTCTCGCTGGCCCAGCAGACGGCCGACCAGGCGATCGCGGAGGCCCGTTCCGAGGCCAACAAGATCGTCGGCGAGGCCCGGTCGCGCGCCGAGGGCCTGGAGCGGGACGCCCGTGCCAAGGCCGACGCGCTGGAGCGGGACGCGCAGGAGAAGCACCGCGTCGCGATGGGCTCGCTGGAGTCGGCCCGCGCCACGCTGGAGCGCAAGGTCGAGGACCTGCGCGGCTTCGAGCGCGAGTACCGCACGCGTCTGAAGTCCTACCTCGAGTCGCAGCTGCGCCAGCTGGAGACCCAGGCCGACGATTCGCTGGCTCCGCCGCGGACCCCGGCCGCGGCCTCCCTGCCGCCGGCCCCGTCGATGGCCTCGGCGGGTGCGGGTGCCCCGTCGTACGGCAACGGAGGCATGGGTGGTGCTCCGTCCATGGGCGGTGGCCCGTCCTACGGCGGCCAGCAGCAGATGTCCCCGGCGATGACCCAGCCGATGGCACCGGTCCGGCCGCAGGCGCCGCAGCCGATGCAGCAGGCGCCGGCGCCGATGCGCGGCTTCCTGATCGACGAGGACGACAACTGACGGCAGGCGGTGGCGTGACCACCGCGTAGCCGTCGGCAGGCTGCAAGGGCCGGGCCCCTGGGAGACCAGGGTCCCGGCCCTTCGCCGTACCCGGGGACGGCGCACGCCCCGGGGCCCGGTCCGGCCCCGGGTACGGCGAAGGGCCGGGACACACTCCCTGGCCCGGTCCGGCCCAGGGCCCCTCCGGTCCGCGGCCGCGAGGCCCCGGGAGCCGGGCCGGCACCGCCCCGGCCCGGGTCGGGCTCCGCACCGGGCAGGTGGCGGGTCGTCGCCGACGGAGGGCCGCGTCACGCCGCGGATCCGCCGTCGCACGCCCCGCGCACCCGGAGCCACGGCCCGCCCGCGCCTAGTCCTGTCCGGGCGATCTTCGAGGACCGGCCGCGGCGTCGGATGTGGTGCATCGCAAGGCGGAGGATCGCCCTCGTACTGGGCGTACTCGGGCGACTCCGACAACGCCGCGAGGTGCCGCAGCCGTCGTCGCGGGCCCGAGAAGATCGCCCGGACAGGACCTAGCGCCCCGCCCCGCACGCCGGAGGCCCGGCACCCCACCGAAGGGGTGCCGGGCCTCTGGCGGAGCGCCTACGCCTTGCGGAGGCGGAACGTCAGGGAGAGGGACTCGTCCGTGAACGGGGCGCCGAAGCCGGCGTCCGCCTCGCCCCGGGCGTGGTCCGTCGCCAGGACCTCGTCCGCGATCAGGTCCGCGTGCGCCGTCAGCGCCTCCGTCGTCTCCGCGGAGTCCGAGGTCCAGCGCAGGGCGATCCGGTCCGCCACGTCCAGGCCGCTGTTCTTGCGGGCCTCCTGGATCAGGCGGATCGCGTCACGCGCCAGGCCGGCCCGCCGCAGCTCCGGAGTGATCTCCAGGTCCAGGGCGACCGTCGCGCCGGAGTCCGAGGCGACCGACCAGCCCTCCCGCGGGGTCTCCGTGATGATGATCTCGTCGGGGCCGACCGTGATCGTCTCGCCGTCGACCTCCAGCGTCGCCTCGCCGGAGCGCAGCGCCAGCGACAGCGCCGCCGCGTCCGCCGCCGCGACCGCCTTCGCCACGTCCTGGACGCCCTTGCCGAAGCGCTTGCCCAGCGCCCGGAAGTTCGCCTTCGCGGTCGTGTCGACCAGTGAGCCGCCGACCTCGCTGAGCGATGCCAGCGAGGAGACGTTCAGCTCCTCCGTGATCTGCGCCCGCAGCTCGTCGGAGAGCGCGGCGAAGCCGTGGGCGGCCACCAGGGCGCGGGAGAGCGGCTGGCGGGTCTTGACGCCGGACTCCGCCCGCGTCGCCCGGCCCAGCTCCACCAGGCGCCGCACCAGCAGCATCTGCTGGGACAGCTCCGGGTCGACGGCCGTGAGGTCCGCCTCCGGCCAGGTGGAGAGGTGGACCGACTCGGGTGCGTCGGGCGTCACGGGGACCACCAGGTCCTGCCAGACGCGCTCCGTGATGAACGGCGTCAGCGGGGCCATCAGGCGGGTGACCGTCTCGATCACGTCGTGCAGGGTGCGCAGCGCCGCCGCGTCGCCCTGCCAGAACCGGCGGCGCGAGCGCCGCACGTACCAGTTCGACAGGTCGTCGACGAAGGAGGAGACCAGCTTGCCCGCGCGCTGGGTGTCGTAGGACTCCAGCGCCTGTGTGACCTGGTCCACCAGCGCGTTGAGCTCGCTCAGCAGCCAGCGGTCCAGGACCGTGCGGTCCGCCGGCGCCGGGTCCGCCGCGGACGGCGCCCAGCCGGACGTACGGGCGTACAGCGCCTGGAAGGCGACCGTGTTCCAGTACGTCAGCAGGGTCTTGCGCACGACCTCCTGGATCGTGCCGTGACCGACCCGGCGGGCCGCCCACGGGGAGCCGCCGGCCGCCATGAACCAGCGCACCGCGTCCGCGCCGTGCCGGTCCATCAGCGGGATCGGGTCCAGGGTGTTGCCGAGGTGCTTGGACATCTTGCGGCCGTCCTCGGCGAGGATGTGGCCCAGGCAGACCACGTTCTCGTACGAGGACTTGTCGAAGACCAGCGTGCCGACCGCCATCAGCGTGTAGAACCAGCCGCGCGTCTGGTCGATGGCCTCGGAGATGAACTGCGCCGGGTACCGGCTCTCGAACAGCTCCTTGTTCTTGTACGGGTACCCGTACTGCGCGAACGGCATCGAGCCCGAGTCGTACCAGGCGTCGATGACCTCCGGGACGCGCGTCGCCTCGGCCGAGCAGCCCTCGTGGCCGCAGGTGAAGGTGACGTCGTCGATGTACGGGCGGTGCGGGTCCAGGGACGACTGGTCCGTGCCGGTCAGCCGCGAGAGCTCCTCGCGGGAACCGACGCAGGTGAGGTGGCCCTCCTCGCAGCGCCAGATCGGCAGCGGGGTGCCCCAGTAGCGGTTGCGGGAGAGCGCCCAGTCGATGTTGTTGCTCAGCCAGTCGCCGAAGCGGCCGTGCTTGACGGTGTCCGGGAACCAGTTCGTCTTCTCGTTCTCCTGGAGGAGACGGTCCTTGACGGCGGTGGTGCGGATGTACCAGGAGGGCTGCGCGTAGTAGAGCAGCGCCGTGTGGCAGCGCCAGCAGTGCGGGTAGCTGTGCTCGTACGGGACGTGCCGGAAGAGCAGGCCGCGGGCGCCCAGGTCCGCGGTGAGGGCCTCGTCGGCCTTCTTGAAGAAGACGCCGCCGACCAGCGGCACGTCCTCCTCGAAGGTGCCGTCGGGGCGGACCGGGTTCACGACCGGCAGGCCGTAGGACCGGCAGACCTTGAGGTCGTCCTCGCCGAAGGCGGGGGACTGGTGCACGAGACCCGTGCCGTCCTCGGTGGTCACGTACTCGGCGTTGACGACGTAGTGCGCCTCGGCCGGACGCTGTCCGTCGGTTCCCTCGCCGACGCTCGGGAACTCCACCAGCTCGAAGGGGCGCTGGTACGTCCAGCGCTCCATCTCGGCGCCGGTGAAGGTCTCGCCGGTGGTCACCCAGCCTTCGCCGAGGGCCTTGTCGACCAGCGGCTCGGCGACGACCAGCTGCTCATCGCCGTCCGTGGCGACGACGTAGGTCACCTCGGGGTGGGCCGCGACCGCCGTGTTGGAGACCAGGGTCCAGGGGGTCGTCGTCCAGACCAGGAGCGCCGCCCGGCCGGCCAGCGGACCGGAGGTCAGCGGGAAGCGGACGAAGACGGACGGGTCGACGACGGTCTCGTAGCCCTGCGCCAGCTCGTGGTCCGAGAGGCCGGTGCCGCAGCGCGGGCACCAGGGGGCGACGCGGTGGTCCTGCACGAGCAGGCCCTTGTCGAAGATCTGCTTCAGCGACCACCAGACCGACTCGATGTACTCGGGGTCCATGGTCCGGTACGCGTCGTCGAGGTCGACCCAGTAACCCATGCGGGTCGTGAGCTCGGCGAAGGCGTCGGTGTGGCGGGTCACCGACTCGCGGCACTTGTCGTTGAAGGCCGCGATGCCGTACGCCTCGATGTCCTTCTTGCCGGCGAAGCCGAGTTCCTTCTCGACGGCGAGTTCGACGGGCAGCCCGTGGCAGTCCCAGCCGGCCTTGCGGGCCACGTGGTAGCCGCGCATGGTCCGGAAGCGGGGGAAGACGTCCTTGAAGACGCGGGCCTCGATGTGGTGGGCACCGGGCATGCCGTTGGCGGTCGGCGGGCCCTCGTAGAACACCCACTCGGGGCGGCCCTCGGACTGCTCCAGGGTCTTGGCGAAGACCTTGCTCTCGCGCCAGAAGTCGAGAACGGCGTGCTCGAGCGCGGGCAGGTCGACCTGGGCGGGCACCTGGCGGTATTGCGGCGGCGTCATGGGGTGAGCTCCTCCGGCGGACTGCTTCGTTTCCGTCCGGAGGGACGAGAGCGCCGTGCTGCGCGCTTCCCGCGGTACCACCCTCCTTGGCCCCGGGCGTGCGCCCGTGGCCCCCTCATTGGGGTCGCGATGCCGGGTCTACTCGCCTCACGGCTTTCTTCCGGCGGCTCCGGGGTGATGCTTCACATCGGGCTGGCCCCCGGGCTCTCACCGTCCCCGGGTCGCTCATGGCTGCGTACGACGCTACTCGTCCCCATCCAAGCCTTTCGCTGGGCCCAGTGTACGGGCCCCGGAGCGGCGTGGCAGACCGGTTTTCCGGTGACCCGAATGGCCACACCGGGGGCACGGACTTCGGGTGCGCCCATGTGGGGGAGTGGTCGTCGGGGTTACCGGCCGGGGAGCTGGGCACAACGCAGGCAGGCTCGCCTTGCCGCGGGCATGGGCGGGTGGGAAACGGCGGCGAGCCCCGTTGCCGCGGACCCTGGGCCGATTTATCGTCCCAGCACGATTCGCGAGCAAGATCACAAAATGTGAAGGGGCCGCGACATGGTGGCGAAGAAGACCGCCGCGAAGAAGACCTCGGCCGCCGGCCCCGCCGGTGCGGACGGGGCGGCCAAGGCCGTGAACGGCAAGAAGTCCACGGCCGCGAAGAAGGCGGGCACGGCGGCCCCGGCCCGGAAGAGCGCGACCACGACCACGACCGCGGGGAGCACCACCGCGACGAAGACGGCGAAGAGGACCGCCGCCAAGCGGACGGGTGCGAAGCGGGCCGCCGCCTCGGACGCCGCCGCGTCCGGGGTCGCGGCGGACGGGGCCGGGACGGTGGCGGGGACGGACGGTACCCCGGTGGGGAAGGCCGCCGTCCGGAAGGCACCGGCCAGGAAGACCGCAGTCAGGAAGAAGGCCGCATCCGCGGCACGGGTGGAGAAGACAGGAGCCAGGACGGTGGCAGCGAAGAAGACCGCGGGTGGCGTGACGACGGCCGAGGACGGGGCAGCGGTGCCCCAGGCCCGCGCCGGCGAGCTCGCCGTGCGTCCCGGCGAGGAGCCGTGGACGCCCGAGGAGGTCGCCGAGGCCCGTGCCGAGCTGGAGAGCGAGGTGCTCAGACTCCGGTCCGAGCTGCTCCACTCCCAGCAGGAGCTCACCGGTCTGATGCGGGACTCCGGGGACGGCGCGGGGGACGACCAGGCCGACACCGGCACGAAGAACATCACGCGCGAGCACGAGCTGGCGCTGGCCGCGAACGCCCGGGAGATGCTGGAGCAGTCCGAGCACGCCCTGGAACGGCTCGACGCGGGCACGTACGGCCTCTGCGAGGTCTGCGGCAAGCCCATCGGCAAGGCGCGGATGCAGGCGTTCCCGCGGGCCACCCTGTGCGTCGAGGACAAGCAGAAACAGGAGCGCCGCGGCTGACGGCGCCGCACGGCCGTGCCGTACCCTCGTGCACAGTCAGGCACCTAGGTTGAGGGACTCACGTGACAGAGGCGGAGCGCGTCATCGGTACGCCGGATTCAGCAGGGGCCGACGAGGCGGCGGCTCCCGCAGAGCTGCCGAAGGGCAGGCGGAAGATCGTCGCGCTGCTCGTGGTGGCGCTCGTCGCGTACCTCGTCGACCTCGGCAGCAAGATGCTGGTCGTCGCCAAGCTGGAGGGCCACGAGCCGATCCGGGTCGTCGGCGACCTGCTCAAGTTCGACGCGATCCGCAATCCCGGCGCCGCGTTCGGCATGGGTGAGGCCTTCACGATCATCTTCACCTGCATCGCGGCGGTCGTGATCGTCGTGATCATCCGGCTGGCCCGGAAGCTCTACAGCACCGCGTGGGCCATCGCGCTCGGCCTGCTGCTCGGCGGTGCGCTGGGCAACCTCACCGACCGGATCTTCCGCGCCCCGGGCGTCTTCGAGGGCGCGGTGGTCGACTTCATCGCGCCCGCCCACTTCGCCGTCTTCAACCTGGCGGACTCGGCGATCGTGTGCGGCGGCTTCCTGATCGTCATCCTCTCCTTCCGCGGTCTCGACCCGGACGGGACCGTCCACAAGGACTGAGGGCGGAACCGGTCACCGGCGGCGTCCGGCATACTCGACGGGTGAGTACGAGTCCCGAGGTCCGCACCCTGCCCGTTCCCGATGGCCTGGAGGGCGAGCGCGTCGACGCCGCCATCGCCCGAATGTTCGGGTTCTCCCGTACGAAGGCGGCCGAGCTGGCCGCCGCCGGGAAGGTCCAGGTCGACGGCTCCGTCGTCGGCAAGTCCGAGCGGGTCAGCGGCGGCGCCTGGCTCGAGGTCGAGATGCCCGGCGCGCCGGCGCCGGTCCAGATCGTGGCCGAGCCCGTCGAGGGCATGGAGATCGTCCACGACGACGACGACATCGTCGTGATCATGAAGCCCGTCGGGGTCGCCGCGCACCCCAGCCCCGGCTGGACCGGCACGACCGTGATCGGCGGCCTGGCGGCCGCGGGCTACCGCATCTCCACCTCCGGCGCCGCCGAGCGCCAGGGGATCGTGCACCGGCTCGACGTCGGCACCTCCGGCCTGATGGTCGTCGCGAAGTCGGAGCGGGCGTACACGCTGCTCAAGGCCCAGTTCAAGGAGCGGGTCGTCGACAAGCGCTACCACGCGCTGGTGCAGGGGCACCCGGACCCGATGAGCGGCACGATCGACGCGCCGATCGGCCGGCACCCGAACCACGACTACAAGTGGGCGGTGACCGCCGACGGCAAGGCGTCCGTCACCCACTACGACCTGATCGAGGCGTACCGCGCGGCCTCGCTGCTCGACATCAAGCTGGAGACGGGCCGCACGCACCAGATCCGGGTGCACATGTCGGCCCACCGCCACCCGTGCGTCGGCGACCTCACCTACGGCGCGGACCCGACGATGGCCAAGCGGCTCGGCCTGACCCGGCAGTGGCTGCACGCCGTGCGGCTCGGCTTCGAGCACCCGGAGGACGGCCGGCGGGTCGAGTTCTCGTCCACCTACCCGGCGGACCTCCAGCAGGCGCTGGACCGGATCGCTGCGGAGAGCCAGTGAGCGCCGGCGCGGGCTTCTCGGTACGGGAGGCCGTCGCGCCGGACGACCGCGCGGCCTGCTTCGCCGTCCGCAAGGACGTCTTCGTGGTCGAGCAGCGGGTCCCGCAGGAGATCGAGTACGACTCCTACGACGAGACGGCCGTGCACGTGCTGGCGATCCGCGACGACGGTCTGCCGCTCGGCACCGGCCGGCTGCTGTACGGCGCGGACGCGGCGGGCAAGACCGGCGGCGACGCGGCGGTGGGCTCCCTGGGGCGGCTCGCCGTCACCAAGGCGGCCCGGGGCCTCGGTGTCGGCGCGGCCCTGGTGCGCGCGATCGAGGACGCGGCGCGCGAGCGCGGCCTGGCGGCCGTGGACCTGCACGCACAGACGCACGCCCTCGGCTTCTACGAGCGCCTCGGCTACGCGGCCTACGGACCCGAGTTCCCGGACGCGGGCATCGCGCACCGGGCGATGCGCCGCTCGATCTGAGCTCCGGCGGCCCCTGGGGGCCGCCCCCCGACGGCCGCGCCGCGAGCGCGGCCGTCGTGCTTTCCGCGCCGTCCGGCGCCCTCCGCCGCGGCAGCGGTCCTCCGGCAGTGTCGCGCCCACGGTGCTTTCGTCTGATTCGGGGCGTTCGTGGCAGGGTTGGGACCCTGATCGTCGACGCGCCGGAAGGCGGAGGGCTCCCCGTGGACCAATTGGCCCTGTTGTTCCTGCTGTTGCTCGGCGCGCTGCTCACCGTGCCGCTGGGGGAGCGGCTGGGGCTGCCGGCTCCGGTCCTGATGACCCTGATCGGGATCGTGCTGGCCTTCCTGCCGTTCGTGCCGAACGTCGACATCCCGCCCGAGTTCATCCTGCCGCTGGTCCTCCCGCCGCTCCTCTACGCCTCCGTGCAGCGCACGTCCTGGCGGCAGTTCGCGGCGAACAGACGGCCCATCTTCCTGCTCGCCGTCGCCCTCGTCTTCGTCACCACGGCCGCCGTCGCCGCCGTGGCGGGCGCCCTCGTCCCCGGGCTCCCCCTCGCCGCCGCCGTGGCCCTCGGCGCGCTCGTCGCGCCGCCCGACCCGGTCGCCGCGACCGCCGTCGCCGGCTCTCTCGGGCTGCCGCGCCGTCTCGTCTCGATCCTGGAGGGCGAGGGCCTCTTCAACGACGTGACCGCGATCGTGCTCTACCACGTGGCCATCGGCGCGGTCGTCGGCGGCTCCTTCTCCTGGGAGGAGGCGGGCGCCGAACTGGTCCTCTCCGCCGTCGTCGCCGTCGCGGTCGGCCTCGGCCTCGGCTGGATCAGCAACAAGCTCATGGCCCTGCTCGGCGAGGCCACGCTGCAGACCGGACTCACCCTCCTCGTCCCCTTCGTGTCGTACGTCATCGCCGAGGAGCTGCACGGCTCCGGCGTCCTCGCCGTCCTCGTCGTGGCCCTCTATCTCGCGCACCACGCGACCGACGCCGACGACGTCGTGGGGCGGCTCGCCGGGCAGACCTTCTGGGAGATCGTCGACACGCTCGTGGCGGGCATCGCCTTCGGGCTCATCGGGCTGGAGCTCCACGTCGTCTTCGGGACCGCCGAGGGGCACCTCGGCGAGATGATCGGCTGGGGTGCCGCGGTGGCCGGTGTCGTCGTCGCCGTCCGGCTGGTGTGGCTGCTTCCCGCGACCTGGCTGGCGAAGCGGCTGCACACCCGGCGCGACTACGACGAGGAGGTCCCCATGAGCTGGCGGGAGACCGTCGTCATGTGGTGGGCCGGGATGCGGGGAGTGGCCTCGGTGGCGCTGGCGCTCGCCATCCCGCTGCGCACGGACGACGGCGCGCCCTTCCCCGGCCGTGACCAGATCATCTTCATCGCCTTCTGCGTGATCATCGCCACGCTCGTCATCCAGGGTCTCAGCCTGCCCTGGCTGGTGAGGCGGCTCGGGGTGCGGGCCGACACCGACGCCGAGCGGGAGCTGGAGCGGAACCTCGCGATCCGGGCGGCGAAGGCGGCGCGGCGCCGGCTGAAGGACATCGAGGACCTGGAGGAGCTGCCCGAGGAGGTCCAGGAGCGGCTCCTGCGCGGGGCGTTCGACATCGGGGCGCGGATCAGCCCGGACATGCTGGACGAGGAGCGGCGGGCCGCCTTCGCCGAGCGGGCCGGGCGGATCAAGGCCGTCCAGCGGATCCAGCGCGAGATGATGTCGGCCGCGCGCCACGAGGTGCTGTCGGCCCGGAACGAGCCGGGCGCCGATCCCGAGGTGGTCGACCGGGTGCTGCGCCGGCTGGACGTGCGCAGTCTGAAGTAGCCGCCGTGAGGGAGGATGGCCGCATGGACATCATGCTTTTCCACTCGGTCCACGGCCTGCGCCCGGCGGTGGAGGCCGCGGCCGAGCGGCTGCGGGCCGCCGGGCACGAGGTGCACGTGCCCGATCTCTTCGAGGGGCGGACGGCCGAGACCGTCGAGGAGGGGACGGAGCTCAAGGAGAAGATCGGCAAGGACGAGCTGCTGCGGCGGGCGATCCTCGCCGCGGCCCCGTACTCCGAGCGCGGCCTCGTCTACGCGGGCTTCTCCTTCGGCGCCTCGGTCGCCCAGACGCTCGCCCTCGGCGACGAGCGGGCGCGCGGGCTGCTGATGCTCCACGGCACCTCGGACATCGCCCCGAACGTGACGGTCGACGACCTGCCGGTCCAGCTGCACGTGGCCGATCCCGACCCCTTCGAGTCGTACGACTGGCTGACGTCCTGGTACCTGCAGATGCGGCGGATCGGCGCCGACGTCGAGATCTACCGCTACCCGGGCGCCGGCCACCTGTACACCGACCCGGAGCTCCCGGACTGGGACGAGGCCGCCGCCGAGGAGACCTGGACGCTGGCCCTCGGCTTCGTCGAGAGCCTCTGATCCGACGGAAGAAGGGCGCGGCGGGGGCTCTCCCGCCGCGCCCTTCCCCGGTTGCCGGGCCTCAGAGTGCCCGGCTCCTCAGTGGAGCAACGTTCAGCCTGCGCGGTACGCGGTCCAGGCGCTGCTCATCCGCGCGACCTGGCCCGCGGTGAACTGGTACATGCACGCGTCGTAGGTGTAGTCCATGAAGTTGTGGATGGGGTCCACACCCGCCTTGGAGGCGCAGCTGTCGCGGCCGGTCGGGCACTCGTAGGCCGGGCTCTTCTCGGCCGGGGTGTCGCTCACCGAGTCGCCGGATCCGTTGCAGCCGCCCTGGAACGTGTGGTACAGCCCCATCCAGTGGCCGACCTCGTGGGTGGCGGTGTCGCCCTCGTTGTAGTTGGCGGCGGATCCGCCCGGCAGCGAGGCGTCGAGCACGACCACACCGTCCATGGACGGGCTGGAGTTGTACGAGGACGGGAAGGTCGCCCAGCCCAGCAGGCCGCCGCCGAGGTTCGCGGTGTAGAAGTTCAGCGCGCCCGCGCCGCCCTTGCGGAGGGTCTGCTTCATCTGCTTCTCGGCGGTGGAGCCGGAGGACAGGTTGTACCAGGTGGCGTTGTCCGTGTAGTCGGTTCCGGCCAGGGTGAACTGGAAGTTGGTGTTCACGTTGCCGGTGCCCTGGCCCGCGTACGCGGCGTTGAGGACGGCCATCTGGTTGTTGATCGCGGTGGAGCTGAGCTTGCCGGTCGTGCCGCTGTGGATGACGTGGAAGTAGACCGGGATGTTCACCACGGCCGCGGCGGAGGCGGCGGCGGAGCTGCGGCCGGACGACCGGATCTTGGACAGTCTGTTGTTCAGGTCCGCGTCCATGGCCTTGGCCTGGGCGGCGGTGACCTCGTTGGGCTCGGCGGCGTGGGTGGTGCCGCCCTTCGCCTTGCGGGCGCTGGAGACGGCGTCCGAACCGTCCACGCAGTCCGCGGCGGACGTGCCGGCGGCGGAGGTGGTGACGGGGGAGGCCGAAGGGGCGGAAAGCGGCGCCAGGGCCAAGGTTCCGGCCATCACGGCAGTGCCGAGCATACGACGTGACATGCGCGGCGATATACGGACAAGAGCACGCACTGGTGACTCCTCGCGGGGGGTGGTGGAGAGGGACTTCCTCGCCATCGCGGGGAGATTACGGGTCCATGTCAGCCGTTGATGAGCATTGATCAAGCCCAATCATTCGTGGTGCATTTCGGGGCAACGGGAAGAAAAACTTTCGTGACTTCCGGACTTTGAGACAGAGGCGTAACGGGCGGGGGAGCGGAGACGGGTGGTGTGTCCGGATTCGATCGTCCGAACCCACCACCCGCCGTGATGATGTGATCTCCCGTTAACAATGCGGATCATGGCCGAAAATCGACCATGACGAGGTGTCAGCGCACCGGCTGGTACACCCGCTCGACACGCTGCGTTCCGGTGGCCGTCCGGTACGAGCGCGCCCAGGCGGCCGTCGCGTCCGTACGGGCCTTGTCGGAGACCGTGTAGTAGTCCATCTGCGCCTGCTCGGCGGTCACGTCGAGGACGCCGTAGCCGTGGTGGTCCATGTCCACCCACTTCACATGGCGGTTGGCGGCCTTGATCGCCCCGGCGGCCACCACCGACACCGTGCCGGGCGCGACGTGGAGGATGTCGTCGAGGTTGTCGGAGGTCACCGACGTCACGACGAACTCGGTCGCCGCCGACTGCGACAGCGGGTACGTCGCCGCCTTCACCGGCACGTCGTTGGCCCAGGCCATGTGGATGTCACCGGTCAGGAAGACGGTGTTCCGCACCGATCGCTGGGTCAGGTGGTTCAGCAGCTCCCGGCGGTCGTCCGTGTAGCCGTCCCACTGGTCGACGTTGACCGCGAGGCCCTCCTTCGGCAGCCCCAGCAGCTCCGCGAGCGGGCCGAGCAGGTGCGCGGGCAGGGAGCCGAAGGCCACCGGCGAGATCATCACCGAGGTGCCGACGAGCTTCCACTGGGCGTCCGAGCCCGCCAGACCGGACTTCAGCCAGTCCAGCTGGGCGCGACCGGTCAGGGTGCGCTCCGGGTCGTCGACCGCGCCGCTGCCGACCCCGGCCTGCTGGGAGCGGAAGGAGCGCAGGTCGAGCAGGTGCAGATCGGCCAGCTTGCCGAAGCGCAGCCGCCGGTAGACGGTGCCCTCCGTCGACGCGCGGACCGGCATCCACTCGAAGTACGCCTGCTTGGCGGCGGCGACCCGGTCCGCCCAGGCTCCCTCGGCGCCCGGCGTGTGGTTCTCCGCGCCGCCCGACCAGGCGTCGTTGGCGAACTCGTGGTCGTCCCAGATCGCGACGACCGGGTGGGCGGCGTGCAGCGCCTGCAGGTCCGCGTCCGTCTTGTACTTCCCGTGCCGGGTCCGGTAGTCGGACAGCGAGACGATCTCGTGCCGCGGCTCGTGCGGACGGACGACGTACTTCGCCTCCGGATAGCCGCCGCTGGCGTACTCGTAGATGTAGTCGCCGAGATGCAGGACGGCGTCCAGGTCGGCGCGGGCGGCGAGGTGGCGGTAGGCGGAGAAGTAGCCGGACTCCCAGTTGGCGCAGGAGACCACGCCGAAGCGGACGCCGGGTGTGGCGGCCTCGGCGGCCGGGGTGGTGCGGGTGCGGCCGACCGGGGAGACGGTCCCGCCGGCCGTGAAGCGGAAGTGGTAGGTGGTCGCGGGGCGCAGCCCGCGGACGTCGGCCTTGACGGTGTGGTCGGAGGCGGCGGTCGCGGTGGCCGTTCCCCGGGCCACGGTCCTGGCGAAGGCGCGGTCCTCGGCGACCTCCCAGTCGACCGCGACGTCCGGGCCCGTGCCGGAACCGGGCACGGCGTCGGCGACGGGGGTGACGCGCGTCCAGAGCAGGACGCCGTCGGGCAGCGGGTCGCCGGAGGCGACGCCGTGGAGGAATGCGGGGGCCTCGGTCTCCGCGAGTGCGGGGGAGGCGGCGCCCACCAGCGCCGGTGCGGCGACGGCCGTGACGGCGGCGGCCTTCACGACCGTACGGCGGGTGGGGGCGGAGGATATGAAACGACTGGTCACGGGCAGTCAGATTACTGGCCGGTACGCCGCACGGGCAGGCGAAAACCGGAAAGTTCGCCTGCCCGTCGACACCGTGCCGTCCGGCGGTCCCCGCCGGTGTCACCACGCTCCGGGGGCGGCCCCCGGAGCGCGTGATCAATACACCTAGCCCTTGAGGGCCGCGGTGATCGCCGTGTTGAACTGGTCCGCCGTCAGCGGCGGGTTCTCGCTGCCCTCGGCGGTCAGCGCCTTGCCGTCCATCTTCAGCGTCGGCGTGCCCTTCACGCCGCTCGCGTCGAACGCCGCGGACATCTTCATCGCCCAGGCGTCGAAGGTGCCGTCCTCCACGTTCTTCTTGAACTGCGCGTTGCCCTTCAGCGCGGGCACCGAGTCCGCCACCTCCAGGAGGTAGGAGTCCTTGGCGAACTTGTCCTGGGTCTCCTCCGGGTGGAACTGCGTGGAGTAGAGGGCCGACTTGTACTTCAGGAAGGCCTCGGGGCTCACGTCGAGCGCCGCGCCGAGCGCCGACAGGGCGTTCTTCGACCCCTCGCCCTGCGCGGCGTTGTCGATGAAGGTGGCGCCGACGTACTTGACCTTGTACTTGCCGTCCGCGACGTCCTTCTCGACCACGGCGCCGACCTGCTGCTCGAAGGTCGCGCACACCGGGCAGCGCGAGTCCTCGTACAGCTCCAGGGTCTTCTTCGCCTCCGGCTTGCCGATCACGACCGTGGTGCCGTTCGCGCCCTCGGTGTTCCGGGGAGCCGTGACGTTCTTCGCGTCCTTGGCGGCCTCCCACTGCCCGGGCTTGCCGGCCTGGACGACGAGGTAGCCGACGCCGCCGGCCACGGCCAGCAGGGCGACGGCCGACACGCCGACGATCACCTGACGGCGGGCCTTGTCCTTCTTCGCCTGGCGTTCGCGCTCGACGCGCAGCCGCTCGCGGGCGGCGGCCTTGTTCGCCTGGTTGTTGCGTGCGCTCATGATGTCGATCTCCGTCGGTGTGAGGAAAGAAAAAGGGGGGGACTGGTGCTCAGGCGAGGACGAAGCCCGGGCACGGCGGTCCCCGCCGTCCGACGGAGTGCACGAGGAGACGCGTACGGGACCGGCGCGGCCGGTCCGACGGAAGCCCGCCGCGGCGACCGGACGGGCGGGGCGAGCCGAGGAACGCGGCCACCAGCAGGAGCGGCCGGAACGCGAACGCGGCCACCGCGCCGACCAGGCGGGTCAGTGCCCGCTCGCCGTGCCGCAGCCACGCCGCCGCGCACAGTCCGACCGACACGTGGGCGGCGAGCAGCAGCCACGGCAGGGCCGGATCGGGGGTGTGGAGCAGGGCCGCGACACCGCCGCTCCCGGTGGCGGCCACCCCGGGCAGCGGGGTGCCCACGGAGCCGCCGCACAGCACGTCCACGCCGACCGCCCGCAGCGAACCGGCGACGGGCCCGCCGGCCGGTCCGTAACAGACCGCCTGCCCGGTGGTGAAGACCGTGTCGGCGGCCAGTTCCAGCGGCACCAGCAGACCCGCGATCGCACCGAAGCCGCGCTCGCGGCCGGCCAGCGCGTACGCCACGGCGAACACGCCGGCCGAGATCAGGCCCACGGTGACCAGCGGCAGCGGGACCCGGGACAGCAGCACGTGGGAGCCGGCGGACAGCGTCACGACCAGTGCCGTGAAGAGCGCCGCCCGCAGCATCCTGAGCCGCGTCCCTGATATGTCCATCGCGCTGGAGAGTGTGCCACGTCCTCGTGTATGACCCCCTTAAGGGGAGCCTGTGAACCGGGTCAGAGACCGGGGATCCGGCCGTTGCGGAAGAGATCCACGAAGATCTGGTGGTCGGCGCGGGCCCGGGCGCCGTAGCTGTGCGCGAAGTCCACCAGGAGATCCGCGAAGCCGTCCTCGTCGGCGGCGATCGCCGCGTCGATGGCCCGCTCGGTGGAGAACGGCACCAGCGAGTGACCGCTCGAGTCGTCCGCCGCCGCGTGCATCGTCGCCGTCGCCCGGCCCAGGTCGGCCACGGTCGCCGCGATCTCCTCCGGGTCGTCGATGTCCGACCAGTCCAGGTCCACGGCGTACGGCGAGACCTCCGCGACCAGCTGCCCCGCGCCGTCCAGCTCCGTCCAGCCCAGCCACGGGTCCGCGTGCGCCTGGAGCGCCCGCTGCGAGATCACGGTCCGGTGCCCCTCGTGCTGGAAGTACTCCCGCACGGCCGCGTCCGTCACGTGGCGGGAGACCGCCGGGGTCTGCGCCTGCTTCATGTAGATCACGACGTCGTTCTCCAGGGCGTCGCTGTTGCCCTCCAGCAGGATGTTGTACGAGGGCAGGCCGGCCGAGCCGATGCCGATCCCGCGCCGCCCGACGACGTCCTTGACGCGGTACGAGTCCGGGCGGGCCAGGCTCGCCTCGGGCAGGGTCTCCAGGTAGCCGTCGAAGGCCGCCAGCACCTTGTAACGGGTGGCCGCGTCCAGTTCGATCGCGCCGCCGCCCGCCGAGAAGCGGCGCTCGAAGTCGCGGATCTCCGTCATCGAGTCGAGCAGCGCGAACCGGGTCAGGGACCGGGCGTCGCGCAGCGCGCCCAGGAGCGGGCCCTCGGCCGTGTCCAGCGTGAAGGGCGGCACCTCGTCGTTCTTGGCGCCGGTCGACAGCGAGTGGATCCGCTCGCGGTAGGCGGCCGCGTAGATCCGGACCAGCTCGGTGATCTGGTCGTCGCTGAGCGCCTTGGTGTAGCCGATCAGCGCGAGGGAGGCGGCCAGGCGCTTCAGGTCCCAGGTGAAGGGGCCGACGTAGGCCTCGTCGAAGTCGTTGACGTTGAAGATCAGCCGGCCCGTGGCGTCCATGTACGTGCCGAAGTTCTCGGCGTGCAGGTCGCCGTGGATCCAGACCCGGCCGGTGCGCTCGTCCAGGTACGGGCCGCCGTGCCGCTCGGCCTCGAGGTCGGAGTAGAACAGGCACGCCGTGCCCCGGTAGAAGGCGAAGGCCGAACCGGCCATCTTCCGGAACTTGACCCGGAACGCGGCGGGATCGGCCGCCAGGAGCTCGCCGAAGGCGGTGTCGAAGACGGCGAGGATCTGCTCGCCGCGTGCGGCGGCGGGCTGGGGGACCGACATCGAGAATGCCTCCTGGTGCGGGACGTGGCGCAAAATGGTGCATGACAAAACGGACGCGTGTTCCGTGTCTCTCAACGCGTGACGGTACCCCCGAGTGCCCGGCGGCGAAGACTCCGGAGACGTAGACTTCCACGCTGTCCCCCCAGACTGTCCGCAGCCTGTCATCGTCCATCCGTCGCCCGACCGCCCCCTGTACGAGGCGCTTCGCGACGCGTCTTCTCCGGAGGCCTCCCGCCGTGACCAAGCCGCCCTTCACGCACCTCCACGTCCACACCCAGTACTCGCTGCTGGACGGTGCCGCGCGGCTGAAGGACATGTTCAACGCGTGCAACGAGATGGGCATGACGCACATCGCGATGTCCGACCACGGCAACCTCCACGGGGCCTACGACTTCTTCCACACGGCGAAGAAGTCCGGTGTGACGCCGATCATCGGCATCGAGGCGTACGTCGCCCCGGAGTCCCGGCGCAACAAGCGGAAGGTGCAGTGGGGCCAGCCCCACCAGAAGCGCGACGACGTCTCCGGTTCCGGCGGCTACACCCACAAGACGATCTGGGCGGCGAACGCCACCGGGCTGCACAACCTCTTCAAGCTGTCCTCCGACGCCTACGCCGAGGGCTGGCTCCAGAAGTGGCCGCGGATGGACAAGGAGACCATCTCGAAGTGGTCCGAGGGCCTGATCGCCTCCACCGGCTGCCCGTCCGGCGAGCTCCAGACCAGGCTGCGCCTCGGCCAGTTCGACGAGGCCCTGAAGGCCGCCTCCGAGTACCAGGACATCTTCGGCAAGGACCGGTACTTCCTGGAGCTGATGGACCACGGCATCGAGATCGAGCACCGGGTCCGCGACGGGCTCCTGGAGATCGGCAAGAAGCTCGGCATCCCGCCGCTGGTCACCAACGACTCGCACTACACCTACGCGCACGAGGCCGGCGCGCACGACGCCCTGCTCTGCATCCAGACCGGCAAGAACCTCTCCGACCCGGACCGCTTCAAGTTCGACGGCACCGGCTACTACCTGAAGTCCACGGACGAGATGTACGCCATCGACTCCTCGGACGCCTGGCAGGAGGGCTGCGCCAACACGCTCCTGGTCGCCGAGCAGATCGACACCTCCGGCATGTTCGAGGCCAAGAACCTCATGCCGAAGTTCGACATCCCGGACGGCTACACCGAGGTCACCTGGTTCCGCGAGGAGACCATGCGCGGCATGCACCGCCGCTTCCCGGGAGGCATCCCGGAAGACCGCATGAAGCAGGTCGAGTACGAGATGGACACCATCATCTCGATGGGCTTCCCGGGCTACTTCCTCGTCGTCGCCGACTTCATCATGTGGGCGAAGAAGCAGGGCATCGCGGTCGGTCCCGGCCGAGGCTCCGCGGCCGGTTCGATCGTCGCGTACGCCATGGGCATCACCGACCTCGACCCGATCCCGCACGGACTGATCTTCGAGCGCTTCCTCAACCCCGAGCGCATCTCGATGCCCGATGTCGACATCGACTTCGACGAGCGCCGGCGCGTCGAGGTGATTCGCTATGTGACGGAGAAGTACGGCGCCGACAAGGTCGCCATGATCGGCACGTACGGCAAGATCAAGGCCAAGAACGCGATCAAGGACTCCGCCCGCGTCCTCGGCTACCCGTACGCCATGGGCGACCGGCTCACCAAGGCCATGCCCGCCGACGTCCTCGGCAAGGGCATCGACCTCAACGGCATCACCGACCCCTCGCACCCGCGCTACAGCGAGGCCGGCGAGATCCGGGCGATGTACGAGAACGAGCCGGACGTGAAGAAGGTGATCGACACCGCCCGCGGCGTCGAGGGCCTGGTCCGGCAGATGGGCGTGCACGCGGCCGGCGTGATCATGTCCAGCGAACCCATCGTCGAACACGCCCCGATCTGGGTGCGCCACACCGACGGCGTGACCATCACGCAGTGGGACTATCCGCAGTGCGAGTCGCTCGGCCTGCTGAAGATGGACTTCCTGGGCCTGCGGAACCTGACCATCATGGACGACGCCGTCAAGATGGTGAAGGCCAACAAGGGCATCGACCTCGACCTGCTGGCCCTGCCGCTGGACGACCCGAAGACCTTCGAACTGCTCCAGCGCGGTGACACCCTCGGCGTCTTCCAGTTCGACGGCGGGCCCATGCGCTCGCTGCTGCGGCTGATGAAGCCCGACAACTTCGAAGACATCTCCGCCGTGTCCGCCCTGTACCGGCCGGGCCCGATGGGCATGAACTCGCACACGAACTACGCCCTGCGCAAGAACAAGCAGCAGGAGATCACCCCGATCCACCCGGAGCTGGAGAAGCCCCTCGAAGAGGTGCTCGCGGTCACCTACGGCCTGATCGTCTACCAGGAGCAGGTGCAGAAGGCCGCCCAGATCATCGCCGGGTACTCGCTCGGCGAGGCCGACATCCTCCGCCGCGTGATGGGCAAGAAGAAGCCCGAGGAGCTGGCGAAGAACTTCGTCCTCTTCCAGAAGGGCGCCCGGGACAAGGGGTACAGCGACGAGGCGATCCAGAGCCTGTGGGACGTCCTGGTCCCGTTCGCCGGCTACGCCTTCAACAAGGCGCACTCCGCCGCGTACGGCCTGGTCTCCTACTGGACCGCCTACCTCAAGGCGAACCACCCCGCCGAGTACATGGCGGGTCTGCTCACCTCGGTCAAGGACGACAAGGACAAGTCGGCCGTCTACCTGAACGAGTGCCGGCGCATGGGCATCAAGGTGCTGCCGCC
Organism: Streptomyces sp. JL2001; assembly: GCF_050917515.1. Taxonomy (NCBI): domain Bacteria; kingdom Bacillati; phylum Actinomycetota; class Actinomycetes; order Kitasatosporales; family Streptomycetaceae; genus Streptomyces; species Streptomyces sp. JL2001. Next base: position 5,770,889 of record NZ_CP169421.1, read on the forward strand.
CAACGTCAACGAGTCCGAGTCGAACTTCGCCGCGCAGGGCGACGACGTGATCCTCTTCGGCCTGTCCGCCGTCCGCAACGTCGGCACCAACGTCGTCGAGTCGATCATCAGGTCGCGCAAGGCGAAGGGGAAGTACAGCTCCTTCCCCGACTTCCTCGACAAGGTCGAGGCCGTCGTCTGCAACAAGCGGACCATCGAGTCGCTGATCAAGGCCGGCGCCTTCGACGAGATGGGCCACACCCGCAAGGGCCTGGTCGCCCACCACGAGCCCATGATCGACAACGTGGTGGCCGTCAAGCGCAAGGAGGCCGAGGGACAGTTCGACCTCTTCGGCGGAATGGGCGACGAGGCGAGCGACGAGCCCGGCTTCGGCCTCGACGTGGTCTTCTCCGACGTCGAGTGGGAGAAGTCGTACCTGCTCGCCCAGGAGCGCGAGATGCTCGGCCTCTACGTCTCCGACCACCCGCTCTTCGGCATCGAGCACGTCCTGTCCGACAAGACGGACGCGGCGATCTCCCAGCTCACCGGCGGCGAGCACAGCGACGGCGCGGTCGTCACCATCGGCGGCATCATCTCCGGCCTCCAGCGCAAGATGACCAAGCAGGGCAACGCCTGGGCCATCGCCACCGTCGAGGACCTGGCCGGCTCGATCGAGTGCATGTTCTTCCCGGCCACCTACCAGCTGGTCTCCACCCAGCTGGTCGAGGACACGGTCGTCTTCGTGAAGGGCCGCCTCGACAAGCGCGAGGACGTGCCCCGGCTGGTCGCGATGGAGCTGATGGTCCCCGACCTGTCCAACGCCGGCACCAACGCGCCGGTGATCCTCACCATCCCGACGGTGAAGGTCACCCCGCCGATGATCAGCAGGCTCGGCGAGATCCTCGGACACCACAAGGGCAACACCGAGGTCCGGATCAAGCTCCAGGGCCCGCGGACGACCACCGTGCTGCGGCTCGACCGGCACCGGGTGCAGCCCGACCCGGCGCTCTTCGGCGACCTGAAGGTGCTTCTCGGCCCGTCCTGCCTGGCCGGATAGCGCCGGTCCCGCACGCGGACACCGGAAGGGGCGCGCCCGTCGTCACGGGTGCGCCCCTTCCGGTGCCTGCGGTCGATCAGTTGTGACCGAAGCGCTTCTGCCGCCCCTTGCGGGCCATGTCGCCCGGAGTCACCTGCGAGGCGCGCTGCTCCGCCTGCGACTCCATCGAGGACTGCTGCGCCTGCTGGGCGCCGCGCTCGGCCTGCGACTGCGGCTGCTGACTGCGGTTCTGCTTGCGATTCTTGGCCATGGTGATGCCTCCTCAAGGGGATCTCGGGGCCAGGGCCGCTGTCAGCCTCACATGCCGGGCAATACGCCGCATTTTGGATCATCACCGACAGTGAGCAGTCGGACGGGCCGTGCCGCCGCGTGACATCCGCCACGCCGATGATCGAGTTCCGGCCGTCAACGTCCCCACGGTCGGGCAGACTCGGAGCACTCCGAAGCACTCTTGATCCCGAGGTTCCCGAAAGAAGGTGGGACACGTGGACCGCTGCGTCGTTCTGGTGGACGCCGGCTATCTGCTGGGCGCCGCCGCGAGCCTCCTCGCCGGGGAACCGGCCCGCTCCAGGATCACCGTCGACCACGCCGCGCTCATCCAGGGGCTGCGCGAAGGGGCCGAGGCGGACACGGAGCAGCCCCTGCTGCGCATCTACTGGTTCGACGGCGCACCCGACCGGGTCCCGCAGCCCGAGCACCGCCGGCTGCGCGTGATGCCCCGGGTCACGGTCCGGCTCGGTGCGCTGACCCGCAGCGACGGCCGGTGGGCGCAGAAGGGCGTCGACGCGGCGATGCACGCCGAGCTCACCGAGCTGGCACGCAACCGCGCCTGCTCCGACGTGGTCCTGGTGACCGGCGACGGCGACCTGCTGCCCGGCCTGATGTCCGCCAAGGAACACGGCGTCGCCGTCCACCTCTGGGCCGTCCAGGCCGCCGACGGCGACTACAACCAGTCCGAGGACCTGGTCGCGGAGGCGGACGAGCGGCGCGTCCTCGACCGGGCGTGGATCACCCGCGCCATCCGCGCCAAGGACCTCACGGGACTGTGCGCCCCGCCGCCGGCCCCCCGCCCCGAGATCGCCGCGATCCTCTCCGCCCCGCTGCCCGAGTCGGCGCTCGCCGCCTCCGCCGAACGGGCCGCCGAGGCGCAGGCCGCGGCCGCCGCGGCCGGCCACCCGGCCCCGGACGCCGCCACGCCGGCGCCCGCGGCCGACGGCGCGGCGCCCGCGGTGCCCGCCCCGGCTCCCGGCCGGGGCGTGCCCACGCCCAAGGACCTCGCCGGGCTGCGCGGACCCGGCAGCCCGGCCGCCGTCCCGCCCGCCGGCGCCACCCTGCGCTGGTCCTCCGACAAGGGCTGGATCGAACGCCCCGGCAGTGCCCTGGGGGAGCCGCCCGAGACCGCGTCGCTGCCCACGCTCGCCCAGCTCACCAGCGCCGAGCAGCGCTGGGCCGACCGGGAGGAGGACATCACCACCGTCGGCGGCGACCCCTTCGAGGTCGGACAGGTGTTCGCCCGCCGGTGGATGGAGCGACTTCCCGAGCAGAGCCACGTCCAGAAGCTGGCCACCATGTACCCCCGCGTCCCGCACCGCATCGACGGCGAACTGCTCCGGTACGCGGCCAGGTTCGGCCTGCTCGCCCACAAGGACGACCAGATCGACGAGCACGACCGGTACGCGATCCGGGCCGGATTCTGGCGCGAGATCGATGTCCGGGCCGCCGCGGAGCACGCCCCCGCGGGGGATTAGGGCCGGGGACCCCGTAGGCTCATCCCTCGTGAGTACGGTGTGTGTGGTGCGGGATCTGGTCAAGACGTACCCCGCCACGCGCGGCAGGCGCGGGGTGCCCGCGACCCCCGAGGTCCGCGCCACGGACGGGATCAGCCTGGACGTCCGGGGCGGCGAGATCTTCGGCCTGCTCGGACCCAACGGCGCCGGCAAGTCCACTCTCGTGCGCCAGCTGACCGGCCTGATGCGCCCGGACTCCGGGACCGTCGAGCTGCTCGGCCACGACCTCGTACGCCATCCGGAGCGCGCCGCCCGGCTCCTGGCCTACCTCGGCCAGGAGTCCACCGCGCTCGACGAGCTGACCGTCGCGCTCGCCGCCGAGACCACCGGCCGGCTGCGCGGACTGTCCGCCAGGGACGCGCGGGCCGAGCGGGACGCCGTCCTGGACGAACTCGGCCTGAGCGGGCTCGCCGGGCGCCCCCTGAAGAAGCTCTCGGGCGGACAGCGGCGGCTCGCCTGCGTCGCCGCCGCCCTGATCGGCGCCCGGCCGGTACTGGTCCTCGACGAGCCCACCACCGGCATGGACCCGATCGCCCGGCGCGCCGTGTGGTCCGCGGTCGACCGGCGGCGCGCCGAGCACGGCACCACCGTCCTGCTGGTCACCCACAACGTGATCGAGGCCGAGACCGTGCTGGACCGGGTCGCCGTCCTCGAACGCGGCCGGGTCATCGCCTGCGACACGCCGGCCGGACTCAAGGAACGCGTCGCCGGCGAGGTCAGGGTCGACCTGGTGTGGCGCGAGCGCGCCCCGCTGGACGTGCCGGAGGTCGCCGCCCTGCGGACCTCCGCCCAGGAGTCCGGCAGGCGCTGGACCCTGCGGCTGGCCCCCGACGAGGCGCGGGCCGCCGTCGCCGCGGTGACCGGCGGCGCCGCGTTCGCCGCGCTCGACGACTTCACCCTGGCGACACCCAGCCTGGAGGACGTCTACCTGGCGCTCGGCGGCGCGACCGAGGGACTGGTGAAGGCGTGACGCACCCCGTGAACGTCAGGAGCTGTACGCAGTGAGTACCGTGCCCGCCGAGGCCCTGCCGACCGGCGCCCTCCCGGCCCGGGCGCCCCGCCCGGACGAGGAGGACGGCGCCGCGCCGCTCGCGCCGCGCGCCCGGCTGCTGCCGGCGCTCGCCGCGGTGTACCGCGCGCAGCTGTCGCGCGCCCGGGTCTCCCGCATCCCCCTGCTCTTCGTGGCGACGTTCCAGTCCATCGGGATCATGATCCTGATGCGGGGCGTCGTCGACGGCGGCTCGGAGGCCCGCGCCGTCGTGGCCGGCTCCGCCGTGCTCGTCGTCGCCTTCGTCGCGCTGAACCTGCTCGCCCAGTACTTCGGGCAGCTGCGGGCCGGCGGCGGCCTGGACCACTACGCGACGCTGCCGGTGCCGCCGGCGGCGGTGGTGCTCGGCGCGGCCGGGGCGTACGCCTCCTTCACCGTGCCGGGGACGGTCGTGACCGCGGTCGCCGGCTCCGTCCTCTTCGGGCTGCCGCTCGGGAACCTGTGGATCCTCGCGGCCGTCGTGCCGCTCGCCGGGGCCGCCCTCGCCGGGCTCGGCGCGGCGCTCGGCCTGCTCGCGCCCCGTCAGGAACTGGCCACGCTGCTGGGACAGCTCGGCATGTCCGCGGCCCTGCTGCTCGGCGTGCTGCCCGCCGAACGGCTGCCCGGGGTGGTCGGCTACGCGCGGGACCTGCTGCCGTCCACGTACGGCGTGGAGGCGCTCGCCCGCACCTTCGACCCGCATCCGGACTGGGCTGCGGTCGCTCTCGACCTCGCCGTCTGCGGGGCGGTCGGCGTGGTCTCGCTGGCCGTCGCCACCTGGGCCTACCGGCGGGCGGCGGTCCGCTGAGGCGGCCTCCCGGGGTACCTGGCACGATGGCGGGGTGACCGCACCTCTGACTCCGCCTCACCAGCCGCCCTCGAACGGCGCCGACGCCTCCTGGCCCGCCCCGTACCCTCCGCTGTCCGGGAAGGACGAGGTCCCGAGCACGGCGAAGGAGCTCCGGCAGGCCGCCGTCGTGGCCGCGGTCTCGACGGTCGCGGGCGTGGCGCTGGGCCTGCTGTGGCTGTGGCTCGCCCCCCGGGTGTCGCTGATCTCGGACGGCAAGGCGGTCTTCCTGCGCCACAGCGAAGGGGAGTCCGCGATCGGCGCGGACGGCACGTTCGTGCTCCTCGCCCTGGGCTTCGGCGCGGTCGCCGCGGGCCTCGTCTTCCTGTTCCACCGCTACGGCGGGGTGGCGCTGGTGCTCGCGCTGGCGGTCGGCGGCGTGCTGGGCTCGCTGCTGGGCTGGGGCGTCGGGACGTTCCTGGGACCGACGCACGACGTCGTCGCCCATGCCAAGTCGGTCGGCCCGAACGTCGTGTTCGACGCACCGCTGAAGCTGAAGATGTGGGGCGCCGCGATGCTGGCCTGGCCGCTCGCCGCGATGGTCGTCCACCTGGCGCTGACGGCGGTGCTGGGCCCGCGCGACCCGGAGCCCGAGTGGCCCGACGCGTCGACGCCCCCGCCGGCCCAGGGCTGACACCCGCTCGCGGCGGGGGCCGGGCCGCCCGCGCGCCCCGGCCCCCGCCCGTGGCGTGCCCGCACCGCCGTCCGCCGTGGCGTGGCCCCGGAGGTCGCGCGGGGCGGGTCAGCCGCGGCCGATGGGCGCCACCACCGCCGACGTGAGGGCGGTGAGCGCCGCCGGGGCGAGTTCCACCTCGAGACCGCGGCGGCCGGCCGAGACGCAGATCGTCTCGTGGCCGTCGGCCGACGCGTCGAGGACCGTGCGCAGGCGCTTGCGCTGGCCCAGCGGGGAGATGCCGCCGCGGACGTAGCCCGTGGTGCGCTCGGCCGCCGCGGGGTCCGCCATCGCGGCGCGCTTGCCGCCGACCGCCGAGGCGAGGGCCTTCAGGTCCAGCTGGCCGGCCACCGGCACCACTGCCACCGTCAGTTCCCCGTCCACGTCCGCGACCAGGGTCTTGAAGACCCGGTCGGGGGAGACGCCCAGCGCCTCGGCCGCCTCCTCGCCGTAGCTCGGGGAGGCCGGGTCGTGGTCGTAGGCGTGGAGCGTGAAGGGGGTGCCCGACGCCGCCAGGGCGACCGTCGCCGGTGTGCCGCCCCCGCCCTGGCCCGCCTGTTTCTTCTGCTTCTTCGCCATCGGACTCCTCGGTCAGTTCGGGCTCGTGGGCCCCGTCGTCAGGTCCACCGCCGGCAGCGACGGCAGGTGCCGCAGCACCGCCGTCTCGGCGCGCAGCAGCGTCAGCTCCTCGCGCAGCCGGGTCGCCGTGTCCGGGGCCTGGAGCAGCCGCTGCTTCGCCGGGGTGTCCAGCACCGCCGCCGCCGCCACCAGGTACGACACCACCGACGGCTCGTCCGGCAGGTCGCTCGTCGTCAGGGACCGCTCCCGGGCGCCCGCGAGGCGCTTCTGGTAGTTGCGGAACGCCCGAAGCACCCCCTCGGCGAGGGTGCCCGCCTCGTCGCCCTGCTCCTCCGGGATCTCCTCGACCTCGGCCACCAGGAAGGGCCCGCTCGAGTCCACGGACAGCAGCTTCACCCGGGTCGTGCCGGTCACCATCACCTCGAAGCTGCCGTCCTGGCGCTCCCGGATCGACGCCGCGTCGGCGACGCAGCCGACCCGGTGGAAGGCCTGGATCGGGTCGGGGCCGAAGCCCGCCGCGGGGCCCTTCTCGGGCTGGGCCGTCGGGTCCGGCAGGCCCGGCAGGGTCGGCGCGACCTCACGGCCGTCGCGGATCGCCACGACGGCGAAGCGCCGCGGCTCCGTCTCGTCGGTCTTGAGCAGCTCGCGCATCATGGCGCGATAACGCTCCTCGAAGACGTTCAAGGGCAGCACGAGGCCCGGGAACAGCACCGTGTTCAGCGGGAAGAGGGGGAGACGAGCGGTGGTCACAGCGGTCAAGCGTAATGGCCGTCGGCCCGGCCTCGACCGGCCCGTCCACGACGGACCGGACCGAGCGGGATCGTACGGGCCACTTCGAGCCGTACCCCGTCCCTCGCCTCCAGGAACCTGCCGAGCGGATCCTCGCTCACCAGCGTCCACGGGAAGGACGTCGCGTACGGGCCGATCCGCCGGAACTGCTCCAGCGCCTCCGCGTCGCGCCGGCGCCGCAGCAGGACGTAGACCAGCAGGTTGCGGACCTCCGCTGGCCACGGATCGGCGGTCGGGTACTCCGCGGACAGCGCGACGGCCCGGTCCGCCGCCGCGTCGATCCGGTCCTCCCGGACGTGTCCCGTCCCGGAGAGCAGCTGGGCGAAGGCCGCGCGCGCCGGCAGCGCCTGGATCAGCGAGCCCGGCAGCGCGTCCTCGGCCGCCTGCTCGGCGAAGTCGAAGCACTCGCGGTGCGAGCCGTACCACTGGGCCGAGAGGTACTTGAGCGCGGCGACGTGGCAGCCGTAGTGGTGCGGGGAGCGGCGTACGGCCTGTTCCCACAGCGACTCGAAGACCGTGTGGCTCGCGTGCGTGCCGCGGGCGTGGTCGAGGGCGATGCGCCACGGCACCGGGTCGCGGGGCGCGGCCTCCGCGGCGGCGTCGATCAGCGGCGCGAGCTCGCGCAGCCGCTCGGCGCGGGCCGGCGACTCCCAGGCCCGGCGGACCTCCAGCTGGGCCTTCACGAGGAGGGCGTCGGGGTCGCGGGGCGCGGTGGACAGCCAGTGGGCCAGCCAGGCGTCGCGGCTGTACGCGAAGGTGGCGAGCCGGGCCACGTAGCGGTCCCGGTTCTCCCACTCGGCGGCGTCCCGGGTGGTCGCGAGCAGCTTGGCCGCCGGCTCGGGATCCGCCAGGGCGGCGGCGACCAGAGCCGGGGCGAGCCGCTCGTCCGGCACGTCGAGCAGCACGTCGTCGTCCGGCGGCATCGCGGCGCTGAGCCGCGGTGCGTGCCGGACCATCCGGGCGGTGCCGATCAGGGCGCGGAGCATTGACATGGTGCGGACCATTGAAAACCGCAGGTGGAGACGGCGCCAGTGGGGGACTGTGAAGCTTTGGTGGCGGCGGGAAAGTTGTCCTGTCCGAGGTCAAGACACCGTAAAGAAAGAGGCGGGCTTCGACAGAACCCGCCCCCCTCTTCACTCACGCTACCCCCGACTCAGCAGCCTCGACGCTCCCGCCGCCACCGTGGTGGCCAGCACCCAGCCCAGCAGGATCAGTGCCGTCGAGGCCCACTGCCAGGCGCCTTCGAGCCGCCAGTAGCCGTCCTGACCGAGGTTGATCACCGGCAGCAGCAGATCCAGCGCGTAGAGCGTGGCGCTCCACCGGGGGGCCTCGCCGGCCTTCATCGGCTGGGGGTCGTAGTGCGAGAAGGCGACGGCGCCCGCCGCCCACAGCACGGCCATCCACAGCGCCGCCCGTCCCGGCCGGTAGCCGTACGCCACCGTCCAGTCCTGGAGGTACCCCCACAGCTTCCCCGCCACCGGCAGCGTCTCCCGGCGCCGGCGCTGCTTGGCCAGCAGCACCACCCGCGCGTCCGCGTCCTCGCCGCTGTTGCGCAGCACCGCCGCCAGCCGTTCGTACGGCTCCGGCGCGTACTCCGGGGTCGCCGCCGCCACCCATTCCAGGCGCCGCGCCAGCGGGAAGTGCCCGTACGGCACGAGGTTCTCGTAGACGAAACCGTTCATCGCGAGACCGCCCGGGCCCGGCCAGCTGGTCGACAGGTCGATCAGGGTCACGATCTTGGCGCCGTTCAGCACCACCCGTCCCTCCTCCGGGCGCTCCCCGTTGAACCGCAGCTCCGGAGTCACTATCCGGCGCAGCGACACCTCCTCGCGGTGCGCGCCGTTCAGCAGGAACCGCGCGTAGTGCAGGTCCACCGCGTCCCCGAACCGCCCGTCGTCCAGCCGCACCCCGCCATGGCACTCCACGGGCCTGCGCCGCGCCCCGCTCACCGGCGTGTAGCCGACGCCGTACGGGGGAGTGGCCATCGCCTGCCCGCCCGTGCCCCCGGCGGTACCGCCGCCGGCGCCCTCGTACACCCAGGCCGCGTTCAGGTAGAGCGAGCGCTCCACCGTCAGCTGCGGCGCGTTGAGCGCACGCCGCTGCTGCGCCCCGCGCAGCACGCTGCCGCGCAGGCTGAGCGAGACCCCGACCTTGGCCCCGCGCAGGCTCAGCTCCCCGTGCGTCTCGATCAGCTCCGCCTGGAGGTCCTGCGCCACCACCAGCCCGTCGGCGGTGATCGCCCGGCCGCGCCGGTCCGGCCAGACCCGGATCTGGTTGATCAGCAGGTCCGTGCCGATCTGGGCGTCGGTCAGCCGGATGCCCCGCTCCACCCGGCAGCGCGGCAGGTGCAGGTCGCCCTGGGTGTGCAGGCGCGCCGCCTCCAGCCGGGGTATCGCGCACTCGACCATCCGCACCGTCCCGAAGCGCGCCTCCGGGAGCACGATCTCGGCGTCGAAGCGGCAGCGGTTCAGCTCCACGTACGGGCCGACGGTCCCGCCCGCGAGGTTGAGCACCCCGGTGATCCGCACCCCGCGCAGCTTCAGCGCCGCGACACGCCCGGACCGCGCCGGCGGGCCGTCGAGCAGCAGCAGCGCCACCACGTCGGCGCGGACGCTGCGCCCGGGCCCCCACACGTGTCGCCCGAACGGGTCGTCCCGCTCCGCGTCCCCCTCGCTCAGGTCGCAGGTCCTGCCGATCCTGAAGCCCCGCCACATCGCCTGCTCCGGCCCGGTGAGACCGTCCGGCATTCCGTCCTCGTGCGGCTCGGTCACTGCCGCCCCCTCGCTTTCCACGAACCCGCTTCCCTGGATTCGTACAGCCGTTCTTCCCGCTGAGTGACGGACTGAACGCTAACGGTCAGCTGTGGCGACAAGACGCCACTGTGGCTCGTATCAGCCAGTGATACGGCCGTCCGGCGCTTGTGGGGCGTCTGCGAGAATTGACCCGTGATCTCTCGTATCGACCTGCGCGGCGACGCCCTCCCCGAGGGTGGCGCACTGCGCGACCTGCTGCCCCGTGCCGAGTTCGACGTGGAAGCCGCCCTGGAGAAGGTGCGGCCCATCTGCGAGGACGTCCATCATCGTGGCGACGCGGCGCTGGTCGAGTACGCGAAGAGGTTCGACCAGGTGGAGCTCACGCACGTGCGCGTGCCGGCCGAGGCCCTCGCCGAGGCCCTGGAGCAGCTCGACCCCGCCGTCCGGGCGGCCCTGGAGGAGTCCATCCGGCGCACCCGGATCGTCCACCGCGCCCAGCGCCGCACGTCGCACACCACCCAGGTCGTGCCCGGCGGCACGGTCACCGAGAAGTGGGTCCCGGTCCGGCGCGTGGGCCTCTACGCCCCCGGCGGCCGGTCCGTCTACCCCTCGTCCGTGATCATGAACGCCGTCCCGGCGCAGGAGGCCGGCGTCGAGTCCGTCGCGCTCGCCTCCCCGCCGCAGGCCGAGTTCGGCGGCCTGCCCCACCCGACGATCCTCGCCGCGTGCGCGCTGCTCGGGGTCGACGAGGTGTACGCCGCGGGCGGCGCCCAGGCCGTCGCGATGTTCGCCCACGGCACCGAGTCGTGCGCCCCGGCCAACATGGTGACCGGGCCGGGCAACATCTGGGTGGCCGCGGCCAAGCGGTACTTCACCGGCCGCATCGGCATCGACGCCGAGGCCGGACCGACCGAGATCGCGGTCCTCGCGGACTCCACCGCCGACCCCGTGCACGTCGCCGCCGACCTGATCAGCCAGGCCGAGCACGACCCGATGGCCGCCGCCGTCCTGGTCACCGACTCCGAGGAGCTGGCCTCCGCCGTCGAGGCGGAGCTCAAGACCCAGGTCGCCGCCACCAAGCACGTCGACGACCGGATCGTCCCGGCACTCGCCGGCCGCCAGTCCGCGATCGTCCTCGTCCGCGACCTGGAGGACGGCCTCAAGGTCGTCGACGCGTACGGCGCCGAGCACCTGGAGATCCAGACCGCCGACGCCGCCGCCCTGGCCGACCGCGTCCGCAACGCCGGCGCGATCTTCATCGGCCCCTGGGCCCCCGTCTCCCTCGGGGACTACTGCGCCGGCTCCAACCACGTCCTGCCCACCGGCGGCTGCGCCTGCCACTCCTCGGGCCTGTCCGTGCAGTCCTTCCTGCGCGGCATCCACGTCGTGGACTACACCCGGGACGCCCTGGCCGAGGTCACCCACCACGTCGTGACCCTGGCGGAGGCCGAGGACCTGCCGGCCCACGGCGCGGCCCTCAAGGCCCGGTTCGGATGGAAGGTGCCCGAGAACAAGTGACCGACCAGCAGCAGACCGTCGGCATCGACGATCTCCCCATCCGAGACGAGCTGCGCGGCAAGTCCCCGTACGGCGCGCCGCAGCTCGACGTCCCCGTCCAGCTGAACACCAACGAGAACCCCTACCCGCTGCCCGAGCCCCTGGTGGCGCGGATCGCGGAGCGGGTCGCCGAGGCCGCCCGCGGCCTCAACCGCTACCCCGACCGGGACGCGGTCGAGCTCCGCACCGAGCTGGCCCGCTACCTCACCCGCACGGGCGGCCACCCGGTCGCCGTCGGCAACGTCTGGGCGGCCAACGGCTCCAACGAGGTCCTCCAGCAGCTGCTGCAGACCTTCGGCGGCCCCGGCCGCACGGCCATCGGCTTCGAGCCCTCGTACTCGATGCACGCGCTCATCGCGCGCGGCACCGGCACCGGCTGGATCTCCGGCCCGCGCCGCGAGGACTTCACCATCGACGTCGACGCCGCCGAGCGGGCGATCGCCGAGCACCGCCCGGACGTCGTCTTCATCACCTCCCCCAACAACCCCACCGGCACCGCCGTCGAGGCCGGGACCGTCCTCGCGCTGTACGAGGCGGCCCAGGCCGCCCGGCCCTCGCTGGTCGTCGTCGACGAGGCGTACGTGGAGTTCAGCCACCGCGACTCGCTGCTGCCCCTCATCGAGGGCCGGCCGAACCTCGTCGTCTCCCGGACCATGTCCAAGGCGTTCGGCGCCGCCGGACTGCGCCTGGGCTACCTCGCCGCCCACCCCGCCGTGGTCGACGCCGTCCAGCTGGTCCGCCTGCCGTACCACCTGTCGGCCGTCACCCAGGCCACGGCGCTGGCCGCCCTGGAGCACACCGACACCCTGCTCGGCTACGTCGAGCAGCTCAAGGCCGAGCGCGACCGCCTGGTCGACGAGCTGCGCGCCATCGGCTACGAGGTCACCGAGTCCGACGCCAACTTCGTCCAGTTCGGGCACTTCGGCGGAGCCGAGGGCTCCCACGAGGCCTGGCGGAAGATCCTCGACCGGGGCGTCCTGGTCCGGGACAACGGCGTACCGGGCTGGCTGCGGGTCACCGCCGGCACCCCGGAAGAGAACGACGCGTTCCTCGATGCGGTTCGCGCACTGAAGAAGGAGCAGAGCTCATGAGCCGCGTAGGACGGGTCGAGCGCACCACCAAGGAGACCTCCGTCGTCGTCGAGATCGACCTGGACGGCACGGGCAAGGTCGACGTCGCCACCGGCGTCGGCTTCTACGACCACATGCTCGATCAGCTCGGCCGCCACGGTCTGTTCGACCTCACCGTGAAGACCGACGGCGACCTGCACATCGACTCGCACCACACCATCGAGGACACCGCCCTCGCGCTGGGCGCCGCCTTCAAGCAGGCCCTCGGCGACAAGGTCGGCATCTACCGCTTCGGCAACTGCACCGTCCCGCTGGACGAGTCGCTGGCCCAGGTGACCGTCGACCTGTCCGGCCGCCCCTACCTGGTGCACACCGAGCCCGAGAACATGGCGCCGATGATCGGCTCCTACGACACGACGATGACCCGGCACATCTTCGAGTCCTTCGTCGCCCAGGCCCAGATCGCGCTGCACATCCACGTGCCGTACGGGCGCAACGCCCACCACATCGTGGAGTGCCAGTTCAAGGCCTTCGCCCGGGCCCTGCGCTACGCGTCCGAGCGCGACCCCCGCGCCGCCGGCATCCTTCCCTCCACGAAGGGCGCCCTGTAACCCCATGACCGGCCTCTCCACCATCCTCATCGTCGTCGGTCTCTTCCTCGCCGGCGGTGTGTACTCCTTCTCCAAGCAGGGACTGCCCAAGGGCGTGATCGCCGTCCTCGCCATCGCCTCCGTGATGTGCCTGGCCGCGGGCGTCCTGCGGATCCAGGGAATCTGGGAATGAGCGGAATGAGCACTTCGAAGAAGGTCGTGGTCTTCGACTACGGCTTCGGCAACGTCCGGTCCGCCGAACGCGCCCTCGCCCACGTCGGCGCCGACGTGGAGATCACCCGCGACTACGACCGTGCCATTAACGCCGACGGGCTGCTCGTCCCCGGTGTCGGCGCCTTCTCCGCCTGCATGCAGGGTCTGAAGGAGGCGCGTGGCGACTGGATCATCGGCCGCCGGCTCTCCGGCGGGCGCCCCGTCATGGGCATCTGCGTCGGCATGCAGATCCTCTTCGCCAACGGCATCGAGCACGGCGTGGAGACCGAGGGCCTCGACGAGTGGCCCGGCACCGTCGAGCCGCTGAAGGCGCCGATCGTGCCCCACATGGGCTGGAACACGGTCGACGCGCCCGAGGGCAGCGAGCTGTTCGCGGGCCTCGGCGCCGACGCCCGGTTCTACTTCGTGCACTCCTACGCGGTGCGCGAGTGGACCCTGGAGGTCGGCAACGCCAACATCCGTGCCCCCAAGGTCACCTGGGCCACCCACGGCGAACCCTTCGTCGCCGCCGTCGAGAACGGCGCCCTGTGGGCCACCCAGTTCCACCCCGAGAAGTCCGGCGACGCCGGAGCCCAGCTCCTCACCAACTGGATCGAGACCCTCTGATCATGGCTCAGAAGCTTGAACTCCTCCCCGCCGTCGACGTCCGCGACGGCCAGGCCGTCCGCCTGGTGCACGGCGAGTCCGGCACGGAGACCTCCTACGGTTCCCCGCTGGAGGCCGCCCTCGCGTGGCAGAACTCCGGCGCCGAGTGGCTGCACCTGGTCGACCTCGACGCCGCCTTCGGCACCGGCGACAACCGGGCGCTGATCGCCGAGGTCGCCGGGGCCATGGACATCAAGGTCGAGCTGTCCGGCGGCATCCGCGACGACGCCTCGCTCGCCGCCGCCCTCGCCACCGGCTGCACCCGCGTCAACCTGGGCACCGCGGCCCTGGAGGCCCCCGAGTGGGTCGCCAAGGTCATCGCCGAGCACGGCGACAAGATCGCGGTCGGCCTCGACGTCCGCGGCACCACACTGCGCGGCCGGGGCTGGACCCGTGACGGCGGCGACCTCTACGAGACGCTGGCCCGCCTCGACTCCGAGGGCTGCGCGCGGTACGTCGTCACCGACATCGCCAAGGACGGCACCCTCCAGGGCCCCAACCTGGAACTGCTGCGCAACGTCTGCGCCGCCACCGACAAGCCCGTCGTCGCCTCCGGCGGCGTGTCCTCCCTGGACGACCTGCGGGCCATCTCCGGGCTGGTCCCGGAGGGCGTCGAGGGTGCCATCGTCGGCAAGGCGCTCTACGCCAAGGCCTTCACCCTTGAGGAGGCCCTCGCGGCCGTCGCGGCGGTGGCCTCGTGACCTCCGAGGTCCGCAGGGTGAGCACCGGCGCCCCCTGGGAGGAGCAGTTCGGCTACTCCCGCGCGGTGGAGCTGCCCGGTGGCCTGGTGCTGGTCGCCGGCTGCACCTCGGTGGTCGACGGCCAGATCGCCGACGGCGGCCCGTACGACCAGGCGGTCAACTCCTTCAACGTGGCCTTCGCGGCCCTGGGGAAGCTCGGCCTGGGCGCGGAGCACGTCGTGCGGACCCGGATGTACATCACGCACGCCCGGGACGTGGAGGAGGTCGGCCGCGCCCACAAGGAGCTGTTCGACGCCGTCCGCCCGGCCGCGTCGATGATCATCGTCTCGGGCTTCGTGGACCCGCGGCTGGTCGTCGAGGTCGAGGTGGAGGCGTACCGGCCCGAGGGGGAGGGCGCATGACCCTCGCGGTACGGGTGATCCCCTGCCTGGACGTGGACAACGGCCGGGTGGTCAAGGGGGTCAACTTCCAGAACCTGCGCGACGCCGGAGACCCCGTCGAGATGGCGAAGCTGTACGACGCCGAGGGCGCCGACGAGCTGACCTTCCTGGACATCACGGCCTCCTCGGGCAACCGGGAGACGACCTACGACGTGGTGCGCCGCACCGCCGAGCAGGTCTTCATCCCGCTCACCGTGGGCGGCGGCGTGCGCACCGCCGAGGACGTCGACAAGCTGCTGCGCGCCGGCGCGGACAAGGTCGGGGTGAACACCGCGGCCATCGCCCGGCCGGAGCTGATCCGGGAGATCGCGGAGCGTTTCGGCCGTCAGGTCCTGGTGCTCTCCGTCGACGCCCGGCGCACCCCGGCGGGCACCTTCGAGGTGACCACGCACGGCGGCCGGCGCGGCACCGGCATCGACGCCGTCGAGTGGGCGCACCGCGCCGCCGAGCTGGGCGCGGGCGAGATCCTGCTCAACTCGATGGACGCGGACGGCACCAAGGACGGGTACGACACCGAGATGATCGCGGCCGTGCGCACGCACGTGACCGTGCCGGTGATCGCGAGCGGCGGCGCCGGCCGGCTCGCCGACTTCCCGCCGGCCATCGAGGCGGGCGCGGACGCGGTCCTGGCCGCGTCGGTGTTCCACTTCGGCGATCTGCGGATCGCGCAGGTCAAGGACGCGCTGCGGGAGGCGGGCCACCCGGTCCGCTGAGCCGCCTGCTCTGAGCCGTCGTCAGGAAGGGCCCCTCCGGGGGCCCTTCTTCTTGGCCAGAAGCGCAGGGTAATTTGCGCAATATCTGTTGCGCAATATTTCTTTCGCATCTACGGTCAGGGACATGCCCACTTCCGACAACCGCCGGATCAGCGACCTCGGCACCCTCAAGGCCATCGCCCACCCCCTGCGCATGCGCCTCTACCGGGCGCTGTTCGTCGCCCGCACCGCCACCGCCTCGCAGCTCGCCGACCAGGTCGACGAGGCGGTCTCCCTCGTCAGCTACCACCTGCGCAAGCTGGCCGACCACGGCCTCATCGAGGAGGCCGAGACCCAGTCCGCGGACGGCCGGGAGCGGTGGTGGCAGCCCAGCTCGTACGGCTTCAGCATCCACGACGAGGACGTCCGCGACGCCCCCGAACTCGCCGCCGCGAGCGCCGCCTTCGGCCGCACCGTGCACGAGCAGCGGGCCCGGATATACCACCGCTTCCTCGATGAGCGGCACACCTGGCCCGGCGAGTGGCGCTCCGCCTCCGTCAGCTCGGAGTGGCTGCCCCGCCTCACCGCCGCCGAACTCGCCGCACTCGGCGCGGAGCTGGACGCGGTCGTGAAGAAGTACGACCAGCGGGCCCGCGACGCAGAGGCCGCCGGCGACACCGAGGGGCGCGAGAACGTCGCCGTCCACCTCCACGGCTTCCCCTACCGAGGATGACCCGTTGACCACGACCACGGCTGCCGTCCCCGCCGCCCCGCCGGCCCACCGCGATCGCGGCGTCCTGCGATGGGTCGGGGCCTACACCGCCTCCACCCTCGGCGACAGCGTCTACCACCTCGCCCTGTCCTGGGCCGCCGTCCGAGGCGGCAGCCCGGGTGAGGCCGGTCTCGTCATGGCCGTCGCCGCCGTCCCCCGCGCCGTCCTCATGCTCGGCGGGGGAGTGATCGCCGACCGCTTCGGCCCGCGCCGGGTCGTCATCGCCTCCGACACCGTCCGCTGCCTCGTCGTCCTCGGCGTCGCCGCCTCCCTGCTCGTCGCCTCGCCCGCCCTCTGGGTGCTCGCCGCCGTCGCCCTCGTCTTCGGCACCGTCGACGCCGTCTTCCTGCCGGCCGTCGGGGCGCTGCCGCCCCGGATCGCCGCCCGCGACCAGCTCGCCCGCGTCCAGGGCATGCGCGGCCTCGCCTACCGCGTCGGCGCGGTCCTCGGCGGCCCGCTCGGCGGCCTCGCCGTCGCCCTCGGCGGAACGGCGGCCGCCTTCGGTGTGGCGGGGCTGCTCTTCGCCGCCTCCCTGCCGCTGCTGCTCGGCCTGAAGCTGCGCCCGCTCCCCGAGGAGCCCGCCACCCGGTCGGGCACCGCCCTGCGCGACCTCTCCGACGGCCTGCGCTATCTGCGGGGCCACGCCGTCCTCGGCCCGCTGATGATCGTCGTCGCCCTCAGCGACCTGGGCTTCGTCGGCCCGCTCAACCTCGGGCTCGCCCTGCTCTCCGAGGCACGGGGCTGGGGCGCCGCCGGCATCGGCTGGATCCTGGCCGGCTTCGGTACCGGCGCGAGCGCCGCCTCCCTGCTGCTGGCCGTCAGGGGCCGCGTGCCCCGCGCCGGCGCCGTCCTCGGCTTGACCATCGCCCTGGGCGCCGGGTCCATCGCCGCGCTCGCCCAGGTGCCCCGGCTCCCGGTGGCCGTCGCCGTGGCGCTCTCGATCGGCCTGCTCGCCGGCCTCTCCGGCGCCCTGTGCGGAGCCCTCATCCAGACCGAGTGCGACCCCGCCTACCTCGGACGGGTGACCGCGGTCTCCAGCTTCTTCAGCCTCGGACTCGCCCCGCTGAGCTTCCCGCTCACCGGCGCGGCGGTGAGCCTGTGGGGACTCGGGCCGGTCTTCACCGTCAGCGCCGCGTTCTGCGCGCTGGGCGGGGTGTTCGGGCTGCTCGTCCCGGCCCTGCGCCGCGCGGAACTGCCCCGCGCGGCGGCCTGAGCCGTGCGGGGCGCGGGCGACACGCCCCCTAGGTCCTGTCCGGGCGATCTTCTCGGGCCCGCGACGACGGCTGCGGCGTCTCGCGGCGTTGTCGGAGTCGCCCGAGTGCGCCCAGTACGAGGGCGATCCTCCGCCTTGCGATACACCACATCCGACGCCGCGGGCCGATCCTCGAAGATCGCCAGGACAGGACCTAGATGCCCAGCTGCTTCGCCTGGTGGAGCCGCTCGATCGCGTCCGGCTCGCCCTCCAGGTCCACCTTCGCCGTGTCCTGCCGTCCGAAGAGGAACATCGTCAGCTCGCCGGGCTCCCCGGAGACCGTCACCACCGGGGTGCCGCGGTGCGCCACCGCCGTCTGGCCGTTCGGACGGCGCAGCACCAGCCCCACCGGCGCCTTGCGGCCCAGCAGCCGGGCGCTCTTCTCCAGGCGGGACCACAGCGCGTCCGAGAAGACCGGGTCGAGCTCGCGCGGCGACCAGTCGGGCTGGGCCCGGCGGACGTCCTCGGCGTGCACGTAGAACTCCACCGTGTTCGCGCCCTCGTCCACCTGCTTGATGGTGAACGGGGACATCCGCGGCGGACCCGTTCGGATGAGCCTGATCAGCTCCTCGTACGGCTTGCCGGCGAACTCGGCCTGCACCCGGTCGAGGCGCGCCTTCAGCGGCGGCACGACCGAGCCCGCCGCCGCGTCCGGACGACGCTCGCGCACCACCACGTGGGCGGCGAGGTCCCGGGTCAGCCAGCCCTCGCAGAGCGTCGGTGCGTCGGGCCCGGCCGCCTCCAACAGGTCGGCGAGCAGAAGTCGTTCACGCTTGGCATGGGTCGACATGCACGCCAGCGTACGGCGGTACGGCCCGGTCCGCCCAGTGGACGCCCTGCCGGGAACACCGCACCCTCACGGCACAATGGCCGCATGAGCAGCAATCTCGACCCGGCCATCGCCGCCCGCCTCAAGCGCAGCCCGGACGGACTCGTGCCGGCCATCGCCCAGCAGTACGACACCGGCGAGGTGCTGATGCTCGGCTGGATGGACGACGAGGCCCTGCACCGGACCCTCACCACCGGCCGCTGCACCTACTGGTCCCGCAGCCGCCGGGAGTACTGGGTCAAGGGTGACACCTCCGGTCACGTCCAGCACGTCAAGTCCGTCGCCCTCGACTGCGACGCCGACACGGTGCTGGTGAAGGTCGACCAGGTCGGGGCCGCCTGCCACACCGGGGCCCGCACCTGCTTCGACGCCGACGTGCTCCCGCTCTCCCAGTAAGGTCAGCCGCCATGGATCTCGAGACCTTCCGCAAGCTGGCGGCCGACCGCCGCGTCATCCCCGTCAGCCGCCGCCTGCTCGCGGACGGCGACACCCCGGTCGGGCTCTACCGCAAGCTCGCGGCCGAACGCGCCGGCACCTTCCTCCTCGAATCCGCGGAGAACGGCCGCAGCTGGTCCCGCTACTCCTTCATCGGCGTCCGCAGCGACGCCACCCTCACCGTCCGGGACGGACAGGCCCACTGGCTCGGCACGCCGCCCGTCGGGGTCCCCACGGACGGCGACCCCCTGCAGGCCCTGCGCGCGACCGTCGAGGCCCTGCACACCCCCCGGGACCTCGTCGGCGTGCTCGGCGGCGGCCTGCCCCCGTTCACCGGCGGCATGGTCGGCTACCTCGGCTACGACATCGTCCGCCGGCTGGAGAGGATCGGCGATCACACCGCCGACGACCTCGAACTCCCCGAGCTGACGATGCTGCTCACCAGCGACCTCGCCGTCCTCGACCACTGGGACGGATCGGTCCTGCTGATCGCCAACGCGATCAACCACAACGACCTCGACACCGGCGTCGACGAGGCCTACGCGGACGCCGTCGCCCGGCTCGACGCCATGCAGGCGGACCTGGCCCGCCCGGTCGCCGGCGTCCCCGCCGCCCTGCCCGACTCCGAGCTGCCGGAGTACTCCGCGCTGTGGGGCGGCACGGCCTACCAGGACGCCGTCGAGGACATCAAGGAGCGCATCCGGGCCGGCGAGGCCTTCCAGGTGGTCCCCTCGCAGCGCTTCGAGACCCCGTGCACGGCCTCCGCACTCGACGTCTACCGGGTGCTCCGCGCCACCAACCCGTCCCCGTACATGTACCTCCTCCGCTTCGAGAACGGCTTCGACGTCGTCGGCTCCTCGCCCGAGGCGCTGGTGAAGGTCGAGGACGGGCAGGCGATGGTCCACCCCATCGCCGGAACCCGGCACCGCGGCGCCACCCCGCAGGAGGACCACGACCTCGCCGAGGAGCTGCTCGCCGACCCCAAGGAGCGGGCCGAGCACCTGATGCTCGTCGACCTCGGACGCAACGACCTGGGCCGGGTCTGCGAGCCCGGCTCCGTCGAGGTCGTCGACTTCATGTCGATCGAGCGGTACTCCCACGTCATGCACATCGTGTCCACGGTCACCGGACGGGTCGCCGAGGGCAGGACGGCCTTCGACGTCCTCACCGCCTGCTTCCCCGCCGGCACGCTCTCCGGCGCCCCGAAGCCGCGGGCGATGCAGATCATCGAGGAGCTGGAGCCCTCCCGGCGCGGCCTGTACGGCGGATGTGTCGGTTATCTCGATTTCGCCGGCGACTCCGACACCGCGATCGCCATCCGCACCGCGCTGCTCCGCGACGGCACCGCATACGTGCAGGCCGGGGCGGGTGTCGTCGCCGACTCCGACCCCGTCGGCGAGGACAACGAGTGCCGCAACAAGGCGGCGGCCGTGCTCCGCGCCGTGCACACCGCCAACCGGATGAACGGCGCGTGACAACGTAAGGGATAGTGGGGTACGTGAGTGCTGTTCCCGTACCCCAGCCCCGAGCCGCACGCCCGAACGGCGCGGCCGCCGCGCCCGGCGGCCGTCGCAGCCTGGCCGCGGCCCTTCTGCTCGGCGCCCTCGGCGCCACCGTCGTGCTGCTGTCCGCGGGCCAGATCTGGGCCGAGGGCACCGCGGCCGTCGGCGGCGGCACGCTGCCCGTCGAGGCCGACGGCGGCACCGTCACTGGTGTCCCGACGGCGCTCGCCATCGTCGGTCTCGCCGCGCTGGTCGCCGTCTTCGCCGTGCGGCGCGCCGGACGCCTCCTCGTCTCCGGCCTCCTCGCGCTCAGCGGCGCCGGCGCGGCGCTGAGCGCGGTGCTCGGTGCCTCCGACAGCTCCGCGCTGGACGCGGAGGCCGCCCGCATCACCGGCGACAGCGCCGCCTCCGTGGCCGGCCTGGCCCACACCGCCTGGCCGTACGTGGCCGCCGCCGGCGCGCTGCTGATCCTGGTCGCGGGCCTGCTCGCCCTGCGGTTCGGCCGGAACTGGCCCGCGATGGGCGGCCGTTACGAGCGGGAGGGCAGCCCCCGCGCGGCGCGCAGGACGGCCCGCACCGGCACGGACGCGGACCGGCCCGAGGACCTCTGGAAGGCCCTGGACCGCGGTGAGGACCCGACGCACGAGGACTGACCGCGACGCGTGATCGCCGGGCCACCCCCCGATTCACCTCCGCGGCCCCGCGTGCGGGACAATGAGACCGAGCGTCCCGCGCACGCGCGCGAACCTCACCCCGAGCCACCACCGAGCAACTGCAACGAGGAGCAACTCATGGCGGGCAGCGCCCACGGACACACCCCGGCCGCCTGGACCGGTGTCATCATCTCCTTCATCGGCTTCTGCATCGCCGGAGTCTTCATGGTGGCCGCCAACGTCGCCGGCTTCTGGGCCGGAATCGCGGTGATCTTCGTCGGCGGTGCCGTGGGCCTCGCGATGAAGATGGCCGGCCTCGGCATGCCCAAGGAATCCGACGAGGTCGTCGCCGCGCGTGCCGCCGCGACCGTCGCGGCGCGCTCCTGACGCACGACCGACGCGAAGGCGCAGTCCGGCAGGGCCGGGCTGCGCCTTCACGCGTGAGGGGCGACAATCACCGCGTGGACGCGAAGCCGACGACCCCCGCCGTGACCGAGGACCCCTCCCCGCCCCGCGGCGCGCCCGACCACCGGGCCACGACGGACCTCCCGGCCCCGCCGGGCCCCGGCGGGAACCGCGCGGCGCCGGCCGGACACCCCGGCCCGCCCGGGACGGCGACGTCGCCGGCGTCCCACGCCCCGGCTCCCGCGGGGCCGCCCGGCCCCGGCCACCCCGCCGCCGGCCCCCACGCCCCCTCCGGCCCGCCCGGCGCTTCCTGGGGTCCCGCGGGCCCGGTGTCCGCCCCGCAGCCGCCCCTCCCGGGTGCTCCCACGCCCCGCGGCCTCGTACGCCGGCTGGTCACGCCCGTCGGGACGCTCGCCGGAGTCGCCGCCGCCTTCGCCTACGTCGGGACGGTCGACCCCAACGAGCCCGGGCACTACCCGGTCTGCCCGCTGCTGCGCTTCACCGGGATCCTCTGCCCCGGCTGCGGCGGGCTCCGCAGCGCCCACGCCTTCGTCCACGGGGACCTCGGCGCCGCGCTGGGCGCCAACGCCCTCGCCGTCGTCGGCTACGGCCTCTTCGCCGTCCTCATGGCCGTCTGGCTGATTCGCACCGTCCGCGGCGCGCCGACGCGGCTCGCGGTCTCCCCGCTCGGCTGGTGGGGCGTGGGGGCCGTCCTGGCCCTCTTCACCCTTGTGCGGAACCTTCCCTTCGGCTCCGCGCTGGCGCCCTGAAGTCCCAGCAGATGGGACGCACGTCGCCCGGATGCGGGTGCAGACCCGTCCTGCGGATACCATCGACATGGCTGAACCTGGATCATCACCACCATCACCCTCCCGGAAGGGGGCCTCTCGCGTGAGTGTGCTCGACGAGATCATCGAAGGCGTGCGCGCCGACCTCGCAGAGCGGCAGGCGCGGGTCTCCCTCGACGAGCTCAAGGAGCGCGCCGCCAAGGCGCCGCAGGCCAAGGACGGTGTCGCCGCGCTGCGCGGGGACGGCGTCAAGGTGATCTGCGAGGTCAAGCGCTCCAGCCCGTCCAAGGGCGCCCTCGCCGCGATCGCCGACCCGGCCGGACTGGCGGCCGACTACGAGGCCGGCGGTGCCGCCGTCATCTCCGTGCTGACCGAGGAGCGCCGCTTCGGCGGTTCGCTCGCCGACCTGGAGGCCGTCCGCGCCCGGGTCGACATCCCCGTCCTGCGCAAGGACTTCATCGTCACCGCCTACCAGCTGTGGGAGGCCCGTGCCTACGGCGCCGACCTCGCGCTGCTGATCGTCGCCGCGCTGGAGCAGGAGGCCCTGGTCTCCCTGATCGAGCGCGCCGAGTCCATCGGCCTGACGCCGCTGGTCGAGGTGCACGACGAGGAGGAGGCCGAGCGCGCGGTCGAGGCCGGCGCCCGGGTCATCGGCGTGAACGCGCGGAACCTCAAGACCCTCAAGGTGGACCGCTCCACCTTCGACCGGGTCGTCCCGGAGATCCCCGCGGGGATCGTCAAGGTCGCCGAGTCCGGTGTCCGCGGGCCGCACGACCTCATCGCGTACGCCAACGCCGGCGCCGACGCGGTCCTGGTCGGCGAGTCCCTCGTGACCGGCCGCGACCCGAAGGCCGCCGTCGCCGACCTCGTCGCCGCCGGTGCCCACCCGGCGCTCCGCCACGGCCGGAGCTGACCCCGTCATGACCGCGAGCCACGCCACGCCGACCGTCCCGGGCACCGCCCGGGGCGCCCACGGCGTGCGCGCGGCCGCGGCGGTCCCGCCCGCCGCACCGGGCCGCAGCGGACGGCTGCGTACCGCCGCCGCGCCCGTGGCGGCCCACGCCCCGCTGGCCCGGGGCTGCCGCCCGCGCGGCTGCCGGGCGCCCGCCCGCCGGGTCCACGGCCGCCGTGTGCGGTACGTGATCGGCGACGAGCCGGGCCAGGTCAACGGCATGCGATGGCGCCCGCGCCCCGCGCGCACCCACCACCGCTAGCGGACGCCGCCGGCTCCGTACGGCCACCCGCCGTACCCACCCGGCCCTCCCGACGCCGCCGTACCCGCGTACGGCCGCCGGACCGCCCGCCCGGACCGCCCTCGGCGGACCCGGCGCCGTTGCGGTGCACCGCGGACCCGCGCGCATAACGTGACCATCGTCAGCACGTCATCCGGGGCGCTTCGCCCCGCGAGGAGCAGTCGCATGTCCAGCGAGTTCTTCATTCCCGACCCCGAGGGACAGGTTCCCTCCGCCGAGGGCTACTTCGGCCCCTACGGCGGCAAGTTCATCCCGGAGGCCCTGGTGGCCGCCGTGGACGAGGTCGCCGTCGAGTACGACAAGGCCAAGGCCGATCCCGAGTTCGCCCGCGAGCTCGGCGACCTGATGGTCAACTACACCGGCCGGCCCAGCGCCCTCACCGAGGTGCCGCGGTTCGCCGAGCACGCCGGCGGCGCGCGCGTCTTCCTCAAGCGGGAGGACCTCAACCACACCGGCTCGCACAAGATCAACAACGTGCTCGGCCAGGCGCTGCTCACCAGGCGCATGGGCAAGACCCGGGTGATCGCCGAGACCGGCGCCGGCCAGCACGGCGTCGCCACCGCGACCGCCTGCGCCCTGTTCGGCCTCGAGTGCACGATCTACATGGGCGAGATCGACACCCAGCGCCAGGCGCTGAACGTCGCCCGGATGCGCATGCTCGGTGCCGAGGTCATCCCGGTGACCTCCGGCAGCCGCACCCTCAAGGACGCCATCAACGAGGCGTTCCGCGACTGGGTCGCCAACGTCGACCGCACGCACTACCTCTTCGGGACCGTCGCCGGACCGCACCCCTTCCCGGCCATGGTCCGCGACTTCCACCGGGTCATCGGTGTCGAGGCCCGGCGCCAGATCCTGGAGCGCGCCGGCCGCCTCCCCGACGCGGCCGTCGCCTGCGTCGGCGGCGGATCCAACGCGATCGGCCTCTTCCACGCCTTCATCCCGGACTCCGGCGTCCGGCTGATCGGCTGCGAGCCGGCCGGCCACGGCGTGGCCACCGGCGAGCACGCGGCCACCCTCACGGCGGGCGAGCCCGGCATCCTGCACGGTTCGCGCAGCTACGTCCTGCAGGACGACGAGGGCCAGATCACCGAGCCCTACTCGATCTCGGCGGGCCTCGACTACCCCGGCATCGGCCCCGAGCACTCCTACCTCAAGGACATCGGCCGCGGCGAGTACCGCGCCGTCACCGACGACGAGGCGATGCAGGCCCTGCGCCTGCTGTCCCGCACGGAGGGCATCATCCCGGCCATCGAGTCGGCGCACGCCCTGGCCGGCGCGCTGGAGGTCGGCAAGGAGCTCGGCAAGGACGGACTGCTCGTCGTCAACCTCTCCGGGCGCGGCGACAAGGACATGGACACCGCCGCCCGCTACTTCGGGCTCTACGACGGGGAGGGCTCGCGGTGAGCGGGAACATCCAGCTGCTGAGCGACACCCTGGCCGAGGCGAAGGCGGAGAACCGCGCCGCCCTCATCGCCTACCTCCCGGCGGGCTTCCCGACCGTGGACGGCGGCATCGAGGCCATCAAGGCGGTCTTCGACGGCGGTGCCGACATCGTCGAGGTCGGTCTGCCGCACAGCGACCCGGTCCTGGACGGCCCCGTCATCCAGACGGCCGACGACATCGCCCTGCGCGGCGGCGTCCGGATCACGGACGTGATGCGGACGGTCCGCGAGGCGCACGCCGCCACCGGCAAGCCGGTGCTGGTCATGACCTACTGGAACCCGATCGACCGCTACGGCATCGAGCGCTTCACCGAGGAGCTGGCAGCGGCCGGCGGCGCCGGCTGCATCCTGCCCGACCTGCCGGTCCAGGAGTCGGCGACCTGGCGGGAGCACGCCGACAAGCACGGTCTCGCGACCGTCTTCGTCGTCGCCCCGAGCAGCCGGGACGAGCGCCTGGCCACCATCACGGCCGTCGGCTCGGGCTTCGTGTACGCCGCCTCGCTGATGGGCGTCACCGGAACCCGCGAGTCCGTCGGCCGGGAGGCGGCCGACCTCGTCGGCCGCACCCGGGCCGCCACGGACGGCCGGGAGCTCCCGGTCTGCGTCGGCCTCGGCGTCTCCAACGCCGCGCAGGCGAAGGAGGTCGCCGGCTTCGCCGACGGCGTCATCGTCGGCTCGGCGTTCGTCAAGCGGATGCTCGACGCCGACGACGAGGCGGCCGGTCTCGTGGCCGTAAGGGAACTGGCGGCCGAACTCGCCGAGGGCGTGCGCCGGGCTTCGTAGCCCGTATGGGTGGATCTGGGACCGGGGAGGCGCGGAAGTGCCTCCCCGGTTCGTTGCCCGGAGCGTGAGCGAGAAGAACAGTGACGGGAACCGGAGCGCCCGGGAGCGCCTCCAGCAGCAGCGCGAGCGAGACCGGGCGCGGGAGAGGCAGCGACGCGTCCTGATCGTGTCGGCCGCGGTCGTCGGCGTCCTCGGCCTGGCCGCGGTCGTCGGGGTGATCGCGGCCAACAGCGGTGACAAGGACAGCGGCTCCGACAAGGCGGGTCCGGTCGTCGCCCCGACCGGGGCCACCGGCGGCGACCAGCCGGCGATCCCGACGGGCAAGGCGGACGCGCCCTCCACGCTCACGGTCTGGGAGGACTTCCGCTGCCCGGCGTGCGCGTCCTTCGAGAACGCGTTCCGGGACACGATCCACGAGCTGGAGGCGGCGGGCGCGCTCAAGACCGAGTACCACCTGGCCACCCTCATCGACGGCAACATGGGCGGCAGCGGCTCCCTGCGGGCGGCGAACGCGGCCGCGTGCGCCCAGGACGCCGGGAAGTTCACGCCGTACCACGACGTGCTCTACGTCAACCAGCCCGAGGAGACGGACGACGCCTTCGCGGACAACGCCAAGCTGCTGGAGCTCGCGGCGAAGGTGCCGGGGCTCGACACGCCGGCGTTCCGCAGCTGCGTCGAGGGCGGGACCCACGACAGCTGGATCGGCGAGTCGCACGCGGCCTTCAAGAGCGGCAACTTCAGCGGCACGCCGTCGGTACTGCTGAACGGAGAATCGATCTTCCCGACCAAGGGCAGCGAGCAGATCTCCCCGGCGAACCTGAAGAAGTGGGTCGCCGAGGCGAACAAGGGCAAGAAGCCCGGCACGGCCTCCCCGTCCGCCCCGTGAGCGCCCGAGCGGCCTCTTAGTTACTCAGACGTTGCCGGGTGGGCTGCCGTCCTGCCCGCCCGGCAGGGTAGCGTCGGACCTGCCATGGACCTTGCCTACATTCCCAGCCCGTCGACCGGTGTGCTCCACCTCGGACCGGTTCCGCTGCGCGGCTATGCCTTCTGCATCATCATCGGTGTCTTCGTCGCCGTCTGGCTCGGCAACAAGCGCTGGATCGCCCGGGGCGGCAAAGCCGGCACCGTGGCCGACATCGCCGTCTGGGCGGTGCCCTTCGGCCTCGTCGGCGGCCGGCTCTACCACGTGATCACCGACTACCAGCTGTACTTCAGCGAGGGTGAGAACTGGGTCGACGCCTTCAAGATCTGGGAGGGCGGCCTCGGCATCTGGGGCGCCATCGCGCTGGGCGCGGTGGGTGCCTGGATCGGCTGCCGCCGCCGCGGCATCCCGCTGCCGGCCTACGCGGACGCCATCGCGCCGGGCATCGCGCTCGCCCAGGCGATCGGCCGCTGGGGCAACTGGTTCAACCAGGAGCTGTACGGCCGCCCGACGGACCTGCCGTGGGGCCTGGAGATCACCGCCGGTACGAACCGCGAGGCGGGGATCTACCACCCGACCTTCCTGTACGAGTCGCTGTGGTGCATCGGCGTCGCGCTGCTCGTCATCTGGGCCGACCGCCGCTTCAAGCTCGGGCACGGACGCGCCTTCGCGCTCTACGTCGCCGCCTACTGCGCGGGCCGCGGGTGGATCGAGTACATGCGCGTCGACGAGGCCCACCACGTCCTCGGCCTGCGGCTGAACGTCTGGACCGCGATCGTCGTCTTCGTACTGGCCGTGACCTACATCGTGATCTCGGCCCGGGTCCGCCCCGGCCGCGAGGAGATCGTGGAGCCGGAGAGGCCGGCGAAGCCCGGTGCCGGCGCGGCCGCGGACAAGGCGTCCGGACCGGACGAGAACGCCGCGGAGGCCACGGACACGGATGCCGCGAGCACCGCGGACGCCGAGACCGCGGACGTGCCGCCGACGCCCGACGACGAGCCCGCCGGGAACGGCGCGGGCAACGGCGCGGGTGCGGCCGGCAAGGGCTGACCGACGACACCGTACGACCAGGGGCCGCCCCCGGGACCGAGAGGTCCGGAGGGCGGCCCCTGCCGTATGTCCGCGCACCCCTGCGGCCGGTCAGGCGCGGGCCGCGAGCGTCAGGATCCGCCGGGCGCCCTCCACCACCGCCGCGTCGACGAACCGGCCGTCCGGGAGGGCCAGGGCACCCTCCTCCGTCTGAGCCGCCTTGACGACCTCCTCCGCGGCGGCGATCTCGTCCGGAGTGGGGAGGTACGCCTGCTCGATGACCGGGAGCTGGCGCGGGTGGATCGCGGCGCGGCCGAGGAAGCCCATCAGGCGGCCCCGGGCGCAGCTGGCCGCCAGCGTGTCCAGGTCGCGGATGTCGGGGTGGACCGACTGGGCGGGGGGCGGCAGCGCCGCCGCCCGGGCGGCGACCACGATCCGCCCGCGGGCCCAGTCCAGCCCGCGGTCGTCCCGTACCCCCAGATCCGCGCGGAGGTCCGCCTCGCCGAGCCCGACCCCGTGCACGGACGGGTGGGCGGAGGCGATCGCGTAGGCGTGCTCGACCGCCAGGGCGTTCTCCAGGAGCGGGTAGAGCGGGATGCCGGGGAACTCGTCGGCGATCCGCTGGATGTCGGTGGCGTGGGTGACCTTGGGCAGGCGGAAGCCCCGCAGGCCGGGCAGGGCGGCCAGCGGGGGGATGTCGCGCGGCGCGTGGACGCGGACGTGGACCGGGACGGGGTGCGGGTCGGCGAGCAGGTCCGCGGTGGCGGCCAGGGCGTACGCCTTGCGGTCCGGGGCCACCGCGTCCTCCAGGTCGACGATCACCACGTCCGCGCCCGAGACCAGGGCCTTCCGGACGACGGTGGGCCGGTCCCCGGGGGCGTACAGCCAGGTCAGGGGGAAGCTCATACGGCTCCTTCGCCGCGCAGCGCGGTGATCTCGCCGGGGGTGAGTCCGAGCTCGGCGAGGACCTCCGCGGTGTCGGCTCCGTGCGGCCGGCCGGCCCAGCGGATCGCGCCGGGCGTCTCGGAGAGCCGGAAGAGGACGTTCTGCATCCGCAGCGGGCCCAGCTCGGGGTCCGCGACCTCGGTGATGGTGTCCAGGGCCTGGTACTGCGGA
This sequence comes from Streptomyces sp. JL2001, assembly GCF_050917515.1. Taxonomy (NCBI): domain Bacteria; kingdom Bacillati; phylum Actinomycetota; class Actinomycetes; order Kitasatosporales; family Streptomycetaceae; genus Streptomyces; species Streptomyces sp. JL2001. Next base: position 5,799,490 of record NZ_CP169421.1, read on the forward strand.
TCGTCCAGCACGTCACGGACGTCGTAGACGGGGGCGATGGCCGCCTCGGCCTTGTCGAAGGCCGCCAGCGCCTCGTCCCGGGTGTGCCGGGCGATCCAGGAACCGACCGCCTCGTCGAGGACGTCCGCGTGCGCCGCCCGGCCCGCGCCGTCGGCGAACCACGGCTCGTCGATCAGCTCGGGCCGGCCGACCAGGCGCAGCACGCGCTCGGCGATGGACTGCGCCGAGGTGGAGACGGCCACCCAGGAGTCGTCGGCGGTCCGGTAGGTGTTGCGGGGGGCGTTGTTCCGGGAGCGGTTGCCGGTCCGGGGCTGGACGTAGCCGAGCTGGTCGTACCAGGTGGCGTGCGGCCCGATGACGGAGAGCATCGGCTCGATGATCGCCATGTCGACGACCTGGCCGCGGCCGGTGGCGGTCCTGGCGGTGAGCGCGGTCATCACCGCGTACGCCGTGGCCAGGGCGGCGATCGAGTCGGCCAGACCGAACGGGGGGAGCGTCGGCGGGCCGTCCGGCTCGCCGGTGATCGCGGCGAAGCCGCTCATCGCCTCGGCGAGGGTGCCGAAGCCGGGGCGGTGGGAGTACGGGCCGAACTGGCCGAAGCCGGTGACCCGGGCCAGCACCAGGCCGGGGTTGGCGGCGGACAGCTCCTCCCAGCCCAGACCCCAGCGTTCCAGGGTGCCGGGGCGGAAGTTCTCGACGATCACGTCCGCCTCCGCGGCCAGCCGCAGCAGGGTGTCACGGCCGCCGTGGGTGGAGAGGTCGAGGGTGATCGTCCGCTTGTTCCGGCCCAGGACCTTCCACCACAGTCCGACCCCGTCCTTGGCGGGGCCGTGGCCGCGGGACGGGTCGGGTCTGCGGGGGTGCTCGATCTTGACCACGTCGGCTCCGAAGTCGCCGAGCATCATGGCCGCCAGCGGCCCGGCGAAGAGCGTGGCGAGATCGAGGACGCGCAGGCCCTGGAGGGGAGGGGCGGTCTCGCTTCCGGTACGGGTCATACGGCGTCGACCTCCAGGCCGTCGTGGGAGTCGCGGGCCGCGTCGATCTCGGCGCGGTACGGCATCGAGGACGAGGCGCCCACCCGCTGGACCGACAGCGCGGCTGCGGTCGCCGCCCAGGCCAGCGCCCGGGGGACGGGCCGGCCCTCGGCGAGGGCGACGGCCAGTGCGCCGACGAAGGTGTCGCCGGCGGCGGTGGTGTCCACGGCCTTCACCCGCGGGGCGGCGACGGTGAGGGGCTCGGAACCCCGGGCCGCGTGCAGGCAGCCGGCCGCGCCGAGGGTGATGACCACCTCGGGCACGGACCGCAGCAGCGCCTCGGCGGCGCCGTGCGGGTCGGCGATGCCGGTGAGCGCGGCGGCCTCGTGCTCGTTGGGGACCAGGAGGTCGGTGGCGGCGAGGAGTTCGGGCGGCAGCGGCTGGGCGGGGGCCGGTGTGAGGATCGTGCGGACACCCAGTCGGCGGGCGGTCACGGCGCCCTCGGTCACGGCGGACAGGGGGAGTTCGAGCTGGAGGAGGAGGGCGTCGGCGGTGGCGATGAGCGCCTCGTCGCCGTGGTCGAGGGAGACGACGGTGCCGTTGGCGCCGGGGACGACGACGATCGCGTTGCCGCCTTCGTCGTCGACCACGATGTGCGCGGTGCCGGAGGGGCCCTCGACGGTGCGCAGCAGGTCGGTGTCGACCGAGGAGGCGTCCAGCGCGGCCCGCAGCCGCAGGCCGAACTCGTCGGCTCCGACCGCGCCGATCATCGCCGTCTCGGCCCCGGCCCGGGCGGCCGCGACGGCCTGGTTGGCACCTTTGCCCCCGGGGATCGTCCGGAACTCCCGCCCCATGACGGTCTCCCCGCGCGCGGGGGCCCGCGGGACGAAGGCGACGAGGTCCATGTTGGTGCTGCCGAGCACCACGATGCTGGTCATGGGCGTACTGCCTCCAGATGCGTCATAGCGGCGAGGGTGTCGAAGCCGATGCCGTCGAAGGACGGGACCGACGTCGAGAGCCGGTTCTTGAGGGGGGCGGTCCAGCGCTCGGGCAGCCGGTCGGGGTGACCGGCCAGCAGGCCGGCCACGGAACCGGCGGTGGCGCCGTTGGAGTCGGTGTCCCAGCCGCCGGAGACCGCCGCGCAGACGGAGCGGGAGAAGTCCCCGTCGGCGTGGGTGAGCGCGGCGGCGAGCACGGCGGCGTTGGGCACGGCATGGACCCAGTGGTACCCGCCGAGAGCGGCGTGGAGCCGGTCCACGACCACGTCGAAGTCGGGGGTGGCACGGGCGCTCTCGATGCCGAGGCGGACGGCGGCGGCCAGCCGGGAGCGCGGCGGGATCACGCCGAGCCCGCAGGCCAGGGACCGGTGGACGTCGGCGGTGCCCGTCGCGGCGGCGGCCAGGGTGGCGGCGACGAACATGGCGCCGTAGATCCCGTTGCCGGTGTGGGTGAGGGCCGCGTCCCGGTACGCCTGGGCCGCGGCGGCGGCCGGGTCGCCCGGGTGGGTCCAGCCGTGCACGTCGGCCCGGATCTGGGCGCCGATCCACTCGCGGAAGGGGTTGCGGTAGGCGGCGGTCAGCGGCGGCTCGACGCCGTCGAGGAGGTTGCGGTAGGCGACGCGCTCGGCGGTGAAGGTGCGGCCGGCGGGGAGTTCGTCGAGCCAGAGGCGGGCGACGTCGGCGGTGGTGAAGTCGCGCCCGTACCGCTGGAGGAGGAGCAGGTTCAGCAGGGGGTAGTTGAGGTCGTCGTCCTCCGGCATCCCGTCGATGTTCTCGGCGAGGGAGGTGGCCGCGGAGCGACGGTTCCAGGGGTGGGCGGCCAGCAGCGCGGGCGGGACGCCCCGGGCGGTGAACCAGGAGGAGAGGGGCCAGTTGCCCGTGGCCCGGGCAAGCGCGCGGATCGCGGCCAGCGGCAGCTTCTCGACGGGCTTGCCGAGCAGGCATCCGGCGGCGCGGCCCAGCCAGGCGGCGTGCAGGGCGTCGCGCAGCCGGTCGGGCGGGCCCGCCCCGGGGCGGGGGACGGCGGGGGAGCGGGGCGCCAGGTCCCGGATGGCGGCGAGGGAGGTGGGCTCCGCCGGCGACAGCGGGGAGGGCAGGGCGGCCAGCTCGTCGAGGAGGTGCTCCGCCAGGGGACGCAGATCCGGACGGGGCCCGGGGGAGGCGCCGGCCGCCGTCGGCGCGGGGCTGCCGCCCGCGGCGGCCCAGCGGGCGGCGATCGCGATGGCGTCGCGACCGTCCTCCGCGGCCTGGCGGAGCTCGTGGCCGACCAGGTCCTCCGGCTGGACCCAGGTGACGCGCAGGTTCATCGGGCCGCGCTCGTCAGCGCCGTGTACGCCGCCTCGTGCTCGCGCCGCCGGGCCGTGTCGCGGGCGAAGACCTCGTGGGCGACCGCCGCCAGCGCGGTGGCCGGGGCGTGCAGGTCCAGCCGGCTCGCCTCCGCCACCTGCTTCACCCAGTCGGAGGGCACGGCCGGCTCGCCGCGGAGCGCGCCGACGATCGCGCCGGCCATCGTGGCGATCGAGTCGCAGTCACGGCCGTAGTTGACCGCGCCGAGCACCGTGCGGCGGTAGTCGCCCGCGCCGGCCAGCAGCATCCCGAGCGCGACCGGGAGTTCCTCGATCGCGTGGAGCCGGGACGGCCGGCGCGCGCCCAGCGAGGGGGCGCGGTAGTCCGGGCCCACCGTGTCGAAGGGGGCCACCGCCTCGCGCAACGGGATCAGCGCGGACTCGACGTCGTCGTGGCGGGCCGCGACCTCGCACACGGCCTCGATCGCCGCCCGGGTGCCGTCCTTGGCCAGGGCGAGCGCGGTGTCGACCACCGACTCCGGTGTGGCGCCCGGCGCGCACGCGGCGGCCACCGCCGCCGCGAACACCCCGGCCGCCTCCCTGCCGTACGAGGACTGGTGGGCGCCGGCGATGTCGAGCGCCTCCGCGTACGCCCGCGCCGGATGTGCCGCGTTGACCAGGCCGACCGGCGCCATGTACATCGCCGCACCGCAGTTGACGATGTTGCCGCTGCCCGCCTCGCGCGGGTCCACGTGGCCGTAGTGGATGCGGGCCACGATCCACTTCTCGGCGAGGAAGATCCGCTGCAGCGGGAGGGCCTCGGCCTCCAGCTCCGGGATCCAGACGGGGGTGCCGACGAGGTCCGGGACCAGGTGGTCGGCGACCGCGTACGCGTCGAGGTGGTCGCGGACCTTCTCGTACACCCGGATCAGCGCGTGCGTCATCAGGGTGTCGTCGGTGACGTGCCCGTCGCCCTTGTGGTACGGGGCGATGGGCCGCGCCGTGCGCCAGGCGTCGCCGTTCCAGGGGCCGACGATGCCGGTGACCCGGCCGCCGTGACGCTCCAGGATCTGTTCGGGGGTGTAGCCCTCGACCGGGCCGCCGAGCGCGTCGCCGACGGCCGCACCGAGGAGACTGCCGGTGATCCGGTCATCCAGTGTGGGTGTCATGTCGGAATTGTCCACCCGGGGTGGCCAGTTCCGTGTCTCCGAGCGACCCGGCGAGTTCGACGAGGTCGGTGCCCGCGAGCCGGGGGAGCGCGCAGCCGGCCAGGGTGCGGCAGGCGTCGCGCCAGCTGGCGGGGAGCGAGTCGCCGCCGCCGAGCGCGCCCGTGAGCGCGCCCGCCAGGGCGGGGGCGGAGTCGGCGACCCGGGAGAGGCAGGCCGCCGCCGGCACGGCGGAGGCCGCTTCGCCGCGCGCGGCGGCGGCCAGGGCCAGGGCGACGGGGACGGTCTCGGCGGCGGCGATGCCGTAGCTGTAGACGTGGTCGACGATCTGGTGCTCCAGGAGCGGCACGAGCGCGAAGGCGCTGGTCGCCTCCTCGGCCATCGCCACGGCCTGCCGGGCGTTGCGGCCGATCTCGGTGGCCGGGGGCAGCTGGTCGAGCGCCGCGGCCACGGCGTCGCCGACCGGCGCCCCGGCGAGGGCGACGGAGACGGCCGCGGCCATCGCGCGGGCGCCGTGCACCCCGTCGCCGTCCTGGGTGTAGCGGGCGTCGAACTCGGCCAGTTCGGCGGCGGCCGCCGGGTCGCCGGGGTGGACCAGGGCGAGCACGGTGGCGCGCACGCAGGCGGCGTCGTCGAAGTAGTGCGGATTGTCGTGCCCGGTGGCGGGCGGGCGCAGTCCGGTGGCGAGGTTGCCGAGTCCGGCGCGTACGGAGATCCGGGCGCGCAGCGGGAGCACGGCGGACTCGACCTCGGGGGCGCGGTCGGCCGCCGCGGCGATCTGGCAGGCCAGCGCGTTCCAGGCGAGGTCGACGGCGGCGCGGATCCGCCGCTCGGGCGGGAGCGAGGCGAAGAGCGGACCCGCGGAGGCGAGGAGGGCCTCGGCGGTGAAGACGGCCCACTCGGCGTCGTCGGAGGGGCCGAGGCGCAGGGGCTCGGGGGGCTGGTTCAGGGCGATGGGCACGGGGAGCGTGGTGGTGGCGTTCTGCTCCGCGAAGGTGTCGAGCTCGCGGGTGAGGCGGCGGGTCCACTCGGGCATGCGGGCGGCGCGATGGCGGGCCGCGGGCCAGCCCGCCGCGTCGCCGGCGGCGAGGCCGAGGAGCAGTCCCTCGATGCGGTGCCGGGGCACCGGGGTGCACGGCGCGGCGGGGGCCGCCGGAGCCTCGGGCGCGGGGTGGAGGCCGTGCGCGAGGTGGGTGCCGCCGGGGTCCGGGGTGCCCGGCTCGGCGGTGAGCAGGCCGATCGCCTCGGAGCCGAGGACGGGAAGGTCCCCCGGTCCCGCGGTGCCGGCCGGGTCGGGGCGGTTGTCCACAGTGGTCACGGAGCGACCTCCTCGTCCGTCGTCAGCAGGTCCGCGATGTCGAGGACGTGGTAGCCCCGCATCGAGGGCAGGCAGCTGCCCGTCACCGGGCCGATCGCCGTCGCCCATTCCTCCGGGATCGCCGACACGCCCGCCGAGGCCCCGGCGAGGGCGCCGGCGACGGCCGCCGTGGTGTCCGCGTCGCGGCCCATGTTGACCGCGGTCAGGACGGAGGTGCGGAAGTCGCCGCGGGCCGCGGCGAACGCGCCGAACGCCAGCCCCACCGCCTCCGGCGCCAGGTCGGTCCACGGGTAGCCGCCGATCACGACCGCCGAGCGGACCGTGCGCTCCCGGGTCAGCGCGTCGGGCTGGACGCGCTGCGCCGCCACCACCGCGCGGCGCAGCGACCGGGCCGTCCAGGAGTCCATCGGGACGACCGAGAGCGCCGCCGCGATCACCGAGGTCACCGAGGCGCCCCCCATCGCCGCCGCCACGCCCGCCGCGACGGCCTGGCCGCCGTAGATGCCCTCGCCGTCGTGACTGACGCTGCCGTCGACGGCGACGAGCCGGGCGGCCTCCGCCGGGCGGCCCGCCGCGAAGACGCCGAACGGGGCGGCGCGCATGGCCAGACCGTCCGACCAGGCGTGCCGGTGCTGTGCGGAGATCGGAGCGGCCAGCCCGCGCCGGAGGTTCTCCAGCGTGCCGCGTTCGCTGAAGCCGGCGCCGCGGAAGGGCCCCTCGTCCTGGTCGGCGATCCACTGGTGCCAGGCGTGCTCCGCCTGCCGGACCGTCAGGGCCGAGCCGTGCCGGGCGAGCAGCAGACCGGAGAAGATGGCGTACTCCGTGTCGTCCGTGCCGGCCGGACGGTCCGTCACGAAGCCCTCGATCCGGCCCCAGCGGCTGCGGATCTCCGAGGGGCGCATGTTCTCGGCGGGCGCGCCGAGCGCGTCGCCGACCGCGAGGCCGAGCAGCGCGCCCCGGGCCCGCTCGCGCGCGTCGCACCCCGCTGTCGCGGCCTGCGCCGTCGTCTCGCTCACCATCCCACTCCCCTTTCACGGTTCCTGAATCTGTGCCACGTACGGGGCGGGAGGAGACGGCGAAACGTCTCTGTCACCCGCCTGACACCACCGGTGAACACCCGCGGCAGACCCGGGCGGGCTGCGTCATGTCCCCGTCCCGACGCCGAAGTCCGTTCGGAGAACACTGAGGTGAGCCTTAGTAAGTACGGCCTGCCTTGCTGGCGGGACCCTTACATCGCGCGTATTTTCGAGGTGTTGAGGGGCGGCGGGGTCGGCCCGACCCGCCGAGAAGACAGGGGAGAGGCATGTCCATCATCGAAACCGAGGCAACGCTCCACGAGGCCCACCGCGACAACCACACGCACCGCGACGTGAACGGCGGCTGGCTGCGTCCGGCGGTCTTCGGGGCGATGGACGGCCTGGTCTCCAACCTCGCCCTGATGACCGGCGTCGCGGGAGGCGCGGTCTCGCAGCAGACCATCGTGATCACCGGCCTCGCCGGACTCGCGGCCGGCGCCTTCTCGATGGCGGCGGGCGAGTACACCTCGGTCGCCTCGCAGCGAGAGCTCGTGCAGGCCGAACTCGACGTCGAGCGACGCCAGCTGCGCAAGCACCCGATCGACGAGATGGAGGAGCTGGCCGCGCTGTACGTGTCCCGGGGCGTCGAGCCCGCGCTGGCCCGCGAGGTCGCGATGCAGCTCTCCCGGGACCCCGAGCAGGCGCTGGAGATCCACGCCCGCGAGGAGCTGGGCATCGACCCCGACGACCTGCCGTCGCCGACGGTCGCCGCGGTCTCCTCGTTCGGCTCCTTCGCACTCGGCGCGCTGCTGCCGGTGCTGCCGTACCTGCTCGGCGCGACCGCGCTGTGGCCCGCCGTGCTGCTCGCGCTCCTCGGGCTCTTCGCCTGCGGCGCCCTGGTGGCCCGGGTGACGGCCCGCAGCTGGTGGTTCAGCGGGCTGCGCCAGCTGGTCCTGGGCGGAGCCGCCGCCGCCTTCACGTACGGACTCGGCATGCTCTTCGGCGCCGCGCTCTAGATCCCGACGCCCCGGCGGGCCCGTACCCCCGGCCGTGCCGGGCACCACCGGTCCGCGCCGTGCCCGCCGGGCCCCCGCGTACCACCGGACCCCCGCCCCACCTGGGACGGGGGTCCCGGCGCAGGCGCTGTGACGTATCTCCCTGAGCGGATTCGGGGAACCGGTGAGACACTATGCACAGCGCTACATACCTAGCCGTTACTCGGCGGTTTCGAGCCCTTAACCACCGGGCATGAGGCGTAAGCGCCGCGGGCAACGAAGCCCGCTCTGCGACGGGTCGCCGGAGACCCCCCGGACCCATCGATCCGTCCCCCGCGAGGACCGTCGTCCTCGCTGCCCCACAGGTGAACCAAAGCCACCGCTCCGTATCCGCGGTGTCCGCATGTTGGAATGCGCTATCCACTTTTCGAGAAGCCAGCCATCATGTAACCTGCACGAAATTTCGCGGAGGGCCAACGTCGTCCCTCGGCTGCTGCATATGCCACGACGACGACGGGAGAGCCGATGCGTTCCGACGCCTGGTCGCCCATGGACGGTCGCCCTGCTCCGCAGGGAATGTACGACCCCCGTAACGAACACGACGCCTGTGGTGTCGGGTTCGTGGCCACCCTCACCGGTGTTGCCAGCCATGCGCTGGTCGAGCAGGCGCTGACCGTACTGCGCAACCTCGAGCACCGCGGCGCCACCGGCTCCGAGCCCGACTCCGGAGACGGTGCCGGCATCCTCCTCCAGGTCCCCGACGCCTTCCTGCGCGAGGTGACCGACTTCGAGCTTCCCGAGGCCGGCGCGTACGCCGTCGGCATCGCCTTCCTCCCTGCCGACGGCTCCGCACAGGCCGTCTCGCAGATCGAGACGATCGCCGCCGAAGAGGGCCTGACCGTCCTCGGCTGGCGCGAGGTCCCCGTCGCCCCCGAGCTCCTCGGCGCCTCGGCCCGCGCCACGATGCCGGTCTTCCGCCAGATCTTCGTCGCCGACGGTGAGAGCACGGGCATCGTCCTGGACCGCAAGGCGTTCGCGCTCCGCAAGCGCGCCGAGCGCCAGGCCGCGACGTACTTCCCGTCGCTGTCCGCCCGCACGATCGTCTACAAGGGCATGCTGACCACCGGACAGCTGGAGCCCTTCTTCCCGGACCTGTCGGACCGCCGCTGCGCCACCGCCGTGGCCCTGGTCCACTCCCGGTTCTCCACCAACACCTTCCCGAGCTGGCCGCTGGCCCACCCGTACCGCTTCGTCGCGCACAACGGCGAGATCAACACGGTCAAGGGCAACCGCAACTGGATGGTGGCCCGCGAGTCCCAGCTCGCCTCCGACCTCTTCGGCGACGCCGCGCTCGACCGGATCTTCCCGGTCTGCACCCCGGACGCCTCCGACTCGGCCTCCTTCGACGAGGTCCTGGAGCTGCTCCACCTCGGCGGCCGCTCGCTGCCGCACTCGGTCCTGATGATGGTCCCGGAGGCGTGGGAGAACCACGAGTCCATGGACCCGGCCCGGCGCGCCTTCTACCAGTACCACTCCACGATGATGGAGCCCTGGGACGGCCCGGCCTGCGTCACCTTCACCGACGGCGTCCAGGTCGGCGCGGTCCTCGACCGCAACGGTCTGCGCCCCGGCCGCTACTGGGTCACCGACGAGGGCCTCGTCGTGCTGTCCTCCGAGGTCGGCGTGCTCGACATCGACCCCGCCAAGGTCGTCCGCAAGGGCCGCCTGCAGCCCGGCAAGATGTTCCTCGTCGACACGGCCGAGCACCGGATCATCGAGGACGACGAGATCAAGGCCGGCCTGGCCGCCCAGCACCCCTACCAGGAGTGGCTGGAGACCGGGGAGATCGAGCTCTCCGACCTCCCCGAGCGCGAGCACATCGTGCACACGCACAAGTCGGTCACCCGCCGCCAGCAGACCTTCGGCTACACCGAGGAAGAGCTCCGCGTCATCCTCGCGCCGATGGCCCGCACCGGCGGCGAGCCGCTCGGCTCCATGGGCACGGACTCGCCGATCGCGGCCCTCTCCGAGCGCCCCCGGCTGCTCTTCGACTACTTCACCCAGCTCTTCGCGCAGGTCACCAACCCGCCGCTGGACGCCATCCGCGAGGAGCTCGTCACCTCGCTGCGCTCCTCGCTGGGCCCGCAGGGCAACCTGCTGGAGCCGACCTCGGCCTCCTGTCGCAGCGTCACGCTGCCCTTCCCGGTGATCGACAACGACGAGCTGGCCAAGCTCGTCCACATCAACGCCGACGGCGACATGCCCGGCATGAAGGCCGCGACGCTCTCCGGCCTCTACCGGGTCTCCGGCGGCGGCGACGCGCTCGCCGCCCGCATCGAGGCGATCTGCGCCGAGGCCGACGCCGCGATCGAGGGCGGCGCCCGCCTGATCGTGCTGTCCGACCGGCACTCCGACGCCGAGCACGCGCCGATTCCCTCGCTGCTGCTCACCGCCGCCGTCCACCACCACCTCATCCGCACCAAGCAGCGCACCCAGGTGGGTCTGCTGGTCGAGGCCGGCGACGTCCGCGAGGTCCACCACGTCGCGCTCCTCATCGGCTACGGGGCCGCCGCCGTGAACCCGTACCTCGCGATGGAGTCGGTCGAGGACCTGGTCCGCGCGGGCACCTTCATCGAGGGCATGGAGCCCGAGCAGGCCATCCGCAACCTGATCTACGCGCTCGGCAAGGGCGTCCTCAAGGTCATGTCGAAGATGGGCATCTCGACCGTCGCCTCCTACCGCGGCGCCCAGGTCTTCGAGGCCGTCGGCCTCGAGGACGCCTTCGTCGAGAAGTACTTCAACGGCACCGCCACCAAGATCGGCGGCGCCGGCCTGGACGTCGTCGCCAAGGAGGTGGCCGCCCGCCACGCCAAGGCGTACCCCGCCTCCGGCGTCCCCTCCGCGCACCGCGCGCTCGACATCGGCGGCGAGTACCAGTGGCGCCGCGAGGGCGAGCCGCACCTGTTCGACCCGGAGACCGTCTTCCGCCTGCAGCACGCCACGCGCAACAAGCGGTACGACATCTTCAAGAAGTACACCGAGCGGGTGAACGAGCAGTCCGAGCGGCTGATGACGCTCCGCGGCCTGTTCGGCTTCACCTCCGAGCGCCCGTCGATCCCCCTCGACGAGGTCGAGCCGGTCTCCGAGATCGTCAAGCGCTTCTCCACCGGCGCCATGTCGTACGGCTCCATCTCCCGGGAGGCGCACGAGACGCTCGCCATCGCCATGAACCAGCTGGGCGGCAAGTCCAACACCGGTGAGGGCGGCGAGGACCCGGACCGCCTGTACGACCCGGCGCGCCGCTCGTCCATCAAGCAGGTCGCCTCCGGCCGCTTCGGCGTGACCTCGGAGTACCTGGTCAACGCGGACGACATCCAGATCAAGATGGCGCAGGGCGCGAAGCCCGGCGAGGGCGGCCAGCTGCCCGGCCACAAGGTCTACCCGTGGGTCGCCAAGACCCGGCACTCCACCCCGGGCGTCGGCCTGATCTCCCCGCCGCCGCACCACGACATCTACTCCATCGAGGACCTGGCTCAGCTGATCCACGACCTCAAGAACGCCAACCCGGCGGCCCGCATCCACGTGAAGCTGGTCTCCGAGGTCGGTGTCGGCACGGTCGCCGCCGGTGTCTCCAAGGCCCACGCGGACGTCGTCCTCATCTCCGGCCACGACGGCGGAACGGGCGCCTCGCCGCTCACCTCGCTGAAGCACGCCGGTGGTCCCTGGGAGCTCGGCCTCGCCGAGACCCAGCAGACCCTGCTGCTCAACGGCCTGCGCGACCGGATCGTCGTCCAGACCGACGGCCAGCTCAAGACCGGCCGCGACGTCGTCATCGCCGCCCTCCTGGGCGCCGAGGAGTTCGGTTTCGCGACCGCGCCGCTCGTCGTCTCCGGCTGCGTCATGATGCGCGTCTGCCACCTGGACACCTGCCCGGTCGGCATCGCCACCCAGAACCCGGTCCTGCGCGACCGCTTCTCCGGCAAGGCCGAGTTCGTCGTCAACTTCTTCGAGTTCATCGCCGAGGAGGTCCGCGAGATCCTCGCCGAGCTCGGCTTCCGCACCGTCGAGGAGGCCGTCGGCCACGCGGAGCTGCTGGACACCAGCCGCGCCGTGACGCACTGGAAGGCGCAGGGCCTGGACCTGGCCCCGCTCTTCTTCGTGCCGGAGCTGCCCGAGGGCGCGGTCCGCCACGCCCTGATCGAGCAGGACCACGGACTGGAGAAGGCCCTCGACAACGAGCTGATCGAGCTCGCCGCCGAGGCGCTCAACGCGGCCACCGCCGAGGAGGCCCAGCCGGTCCGCGCCCAGGTCGCGATCCGCAACATCAACCGCACGGTCGGCACCATGCTCGGCCACCAGGTGACGAAGAAGTTCGGCGGCGCGGGCCTGCCCGCCGACACCATCGACATCACCTTCACCGGCTCCGCCGGCCAGTCCTTCGGCGCCTTCCTGCCGAGCGGTGTCACCCTCCGCCTGGAGGGCGACGCCAACGACTACGTCGGCAAGGGCCTCTCCGGCGGCCGGATCGTCGTCCGCCCGGACCGCGGCGCCGACCACCTCGCCGAGTACTCGACCATCGCCGGCAACACCATCGCGTACGGCGCGACGGGCGGCGAACTGTTCCTGCGGGGCCGCACCGGCGAGCGCTTCTGCGTCCGCAACTCCGGCGCCCTGGTCGTCTCCGAGGGCGTGGGCGACCACGGCTGCGAGTACATGACCGGCGGCACGGCGGTCGTCCTCGGCGAGACGGGCCGCAACTTCGCGGCCGGCATGTCGGGCGGTGTCGCCTACGTCGTCGACCTCGACCGGGACAACGTCAACTCCGGCAACCTGGACGCGATCGAGACCCTGTCGAACGCCGACCGGACGTGGCTGCACGATGTCGTGCGCCGCCACCAGGAGGAGACCGGCTCGACCGTCGCGGAGAAGCTCCTCGCCCACTGGTCCGTGAACGTGAACCGCTTCAGCAAGATCATCCCGACCACGTACAAGGCAGTGCTCGCCGCCAAGGACGCCGCTGAGCTCGCCGGTCTCTCCGAGCAGGAGACCACCGAGAAGATGATGGAGGCGGCGACCCATGGCTGACCCCAAGGGCTTCCTGACCACCGGGCGCGAGGTCGCCAAGACCCGTCCGGTGGGCGAGCGAGTCAAGGACTTCAACGAGGTCTACGTCCCCGGCTCCCTGCTGCCGATCATCAGCAAGCAGGCCGGCCGCTGCATGGACTGCGGCATCCCGTTCTGCCACAACGGCTGCCCCCTCGGGAACCTCATCCCCGAGTGGAACGACTACGCCTACCGCGAGGACTGGGCGGCGGCGTCGGAGCGGCTGCACGCGACCAACAACTTCCCGGAGTTCACCGGCCGCCTGTGCCCGGCTCCGTGCGAGGCGGCGTGCGTGCTCGGCATCAACCAGCCGGCCGTCACCATCAAGAACGTCGAAGTCTCCATCATCGACAAGGCGTGGGACGCCAACGACGTCCGGCCGCAGGCGCCCGAGCGGCTGTCCGGCAAGACCGTCGCCGTCATCGGCTCGGGCCCGGCGGGCCTCGCCGCCGCCCAGCAGCTGACCCGGGCCGGCCACACGGTCGCGGTGTTCGAGCGCGCGGACCGCATCGGCGGCCTGCTGCGCTACGGCATCCCCGAGTTCAAGATGGAGAAGCGGCACATCAACCGCCGCATCGAGCAGATGCGCGCGGAGGGCACCAAGTTCCGCACCGGTGTCGAGATCGGCCGCGACATCACCGCCACGGACCTGCGCAAGCGGTACGACGCGGTCGTCATCGCCGCCGGCGCGACCACCGCCCGCGACCTGCCCGTCCCGGGCCGCGAGCTGGCCGGCATCCACCAGGCGATGGAGTACCTGCCGCTCTCCAACAAGGTCGTCGAGGGCGACTTCGTGGCCCCTCCGATCACCGCGGAGGGCAAGCACGTCGTCGTCATCGGCGGCGGTGACACCGGCGCGGACTGCGTGGGCACCGCCCACCGCCAGGGCGCGCTCTCGGTCACGCAGCTGGAGATCATGCCGCGCCCGGGCGACGAGCGGGCGGCCGGCCAGCCCTGGCCGACCTTCCCGATGCTCTACAAGGTCACCTCGGCGCACGAGGAGGGCGGCGAGCGGGTCTACTCCGTCTCCACCACCCACTTCGAGGGCGACGAGGACGGCAACGTCCAGTTCCTGCACCTGGTCGAGGTCGAGTTCGTCGAGGGCCGGCTGACCCAGAAGCCGGGCACGGAGAGGAAGATCCCCGCCCAGCTCGTCACCCTCGCGATGGGCTTCACCGGCACGGACGTCGAGAACGGCCTCGTGGCGCAGTTCGGCCTGGACCTGGACGAGCGCGGCAACATCGCCCGGGACGCGGACTTCGCGACGAACGTCGGCGGCGTCTTCGTCGCCGGTGACGCCGGCCGCGGCCAGTCGCTGATCGTCTGGGCGATCGCCGAGGGCCGCTCCGCGGCGCGCGGCGTGGATCGCTTCCTGACCGGAGCCAGCGACCTGCCGGCCCCGATCCGCCCGACGGACCGCGCCCTGACGGTCTGACCCCCGGGGGCCGACGCCCCCACCACACGTCCCGTACAACGGAGTGCGGAACTGAGCGCGGCGCCTGCCCGAATGTCCCCGACCGGACGACTGGGCGGGCGCCGCGGCGCGTCCCCGACCCGCCGGCGCCTTCCGCCGGGGCCGCCGCCCCCGTCGCGATCGGGGTGGACGCCCGCGCCGCGAGGGGCGCCCGCTACGCGGTGGCCGCCAGGGCCAGCGTCGCCGCCAGGGTGCCCGTCACCGCCAGCACCAGCCCGGTACCCAGGAAGCGGCCCATCCCGATCCTCGTGCCGTGCCAGCGGCACCGCTCGAACCACAGCAGGGTGGCCAGCGACGCCCACGGCGTGACCACCGGACCCACGTTCACGCCGACCAGCAGCGCGAGCAGCTGGTCGCTGTTCTCCACCGGGATGGCCGCCTCGCCCGCCAGATAGACCGGGAGGTTGTTCAGCGCGTTGGAGACGCCCGCCCCCACGGCGGCGGACCGCAGCATCCCGACGAGACCGTCGTCGGAGCCCATCGCCGCCGTCAGCACGTCGTGCAGCCCGCGCGCGTCGACGGTCTCCACGACCAGGAACATGCCCGGCACCAGGACGAGCAGCCGCCACGGCACCAGCGAGAGACGGAGCGCCTCCCGGCGGCGTACCGCGAAGGCCACCACCACGACCAGGGCGGCCACCGCCGACGCCGACCACAGCGGCACGTCCGCGAGCAGCAGAGCTAGCAGGAAGCCCGCGCAAGCCACCGCGCACACCCGGAACAGCACCGGGTCCACCGGACGCGAGGGCACCGGCGGCTCGTAACGCAGCGCCCCGCGCCGCCCCCGGCGCCAGTAGAAGCCCCACAGGCAGGCCATCGTGACGGCGATGGCGGCCAGCTGCGGCGCCCACATCGTCGCGGCCATCTCCGGGGGCGTCAGCGCCACCCGGTCCGCCGCCAGCAGGTTCGTCAGGTTCGACACGGGGAGCAGCAGGCTCGCCGTGTTCGCCAGCCAGACCGTCGTCATCGCCAGCGGCACGGCCGCGATCCCCACCCGGCCCGCCAGCGCCAGCATCACCGGGGTGAGCAGCACCGCCGTGGTGTCCAGGTTGAGCGTGATGGTGGTGACGGAGGCGAACAGGACGCACAGGAGGAAGAGGAGGGGGTAGCTGCCGCGTCCGGTGCGGGCCACCCAGGTGGCGACCACGTCGAACACCTCCGCCTTGCCGGTCAGCTCCGCGAGGACGATGACCGTGGCGAGGAACGCCACCAGGGGGCCGATGCGCTCCATCACCTCCCCGGCCGGCCCGGCGGGCAGCAGACCCGTGGCGACGCAGAGCACCCCCAGGAGGAGGAGCCCGGCCGCCAGCCAGTCCAGTGGATGCAGACGCCTGAGGAGAGACACGGCGAACAGATTCGCACACCCGCGCGCGGTGGCCCGACTGCGGGAGCGGAGTCCCGGCGCGCGGTCCCGCCGGCTGCCGCCCGTCAGGGGGCGGCCGGGGCCACCCAGGTGACCAGGACCGCCGCCGTCACGGCCAGCACGCCCACCAGGCCGAGCCAGCGGGCCCAGCCCGTCAGCCGCCAGATCGTCCGGGCGCGGGCCCGCTCGTGGCGCAGGATCTGGACCGCGCCCAGCGGAAGCGTCGCGCCCGGCCGGCCGTGGACGGCCGAGACCGTCATCCACGAGGCCGTGATGAGCAGCAGGAACGCACCGCTCAGCAACCCGATCACCGTCCACCTCGCGCCGTCGGGCAGCTTGGCCAGGTTCTCCTGGCCCTTGAGCACGAAGACGGTGGTGAGCAGCCCGGTCAGCGTCGTCAGGAAGTTCCGGTATCCCTCGGCCTGCTGGACCGCGGCCTGGAGCTGCTGCGGCGGCGAGGCCATCCGGGCGGCCCTGCGGTCGGCGTCGCGCAGCTCCTCGGTGCTGAACTCGCTCACGAGGGGAGCCCGTTCGGCGGGAAGGCGATCCACAGGCCGGCCCCGCAGCCGTGGCTCTCCGCGGCCGGGCGGTCGGCGTGCGCGGAGGCGCACGTGCACCGGGTGAACCACGGTCCGTCGTCCGCGGACCTCCGGCGCGGCCGGAGCGGCCCCTTGGCCGCGCCGTACTGGCCGAGCGGCCACACCTTGGTCATCGCGCACCGGCACCGGGGACACGTGCCGGTCGCCTCGTACCGCCCCTCGCCCTCCGGACGGAACTCCCACAGGAAGTCCGTGGCCGGCGCGGTGATCGCATAGGTGACGTTCTCGTCGTACGGGCCACCGGCACTCATCGTTCCCGACCTCCCCCTCGGCATGAACAGCCCCATGATGACAGACCGTTCGGGCCCGGTGGGGTCGTCGGCGGGCCGCCGGCGAGGGCGCTTCGCGCCGGTGATCCCGTACGCTCGGCAGTCCGTTACGGGACGAGGGAGGGGGGCCGTCCATGGCCCTGAGTCTGCGCAAGGTCGAGGAGGCCGCGCCCGCGCTGGTGAGCCTCTACAAGTCGGCGGGGAACTCACTGGAGAAGCACGGGCTGCACGGCCAGCGCGTGGCGGTCTACCTGGTGGTGGACTACTCCGGCTCGATGAAGCCGTACTACCGCGACGGCACCGTCCAGGCCCTGGCCGACCGGGTGCTGGGACTCTCGGCCCACCTGGACGACGACGGCCGGGTGCCGGTGGTCTTCTTCTCCACCGACGTCGACGCCGAGACCGACATCGAGCTCGCCGACCACCGGGGCAGGATCGACCGGATCGTGGCCGGGCTCGGGCACATGGGCAAGACCAGCTACCACCTGGCCATGGACGCGGTCATCGACCACTACCTGGACAGCGGGGCCACCGCCCCGGCGCTCGTGGTCTTCCAGACGGACGGCGGCCCCATCAACAAACTCGCCGCCGAGCGCTACCTGTGCAAGGCGGCCCGGCTGCCGATCTTCTGGCAGTTCGTCGGCTTCGGCGACCCGGACAGCCGGCAGTTCGAGTTCCTGCGCAAGCTCGACGAGCTGGCGGTCCCGGCGAAGCGGCCGGTGGACAACGCCGGTTTCTTCCACGCGGGGAGGGATCCGCGGACCGTCGCGGACGCGGAGCTGTACGACCGGCTCGTCGCCGAGTTCCCGGCCTGGCTCGCGGCCGCCCGGGCGCAGCGAATCGTGCACACCTGAGAATTCGGTTGGCCGCGGGGCGTGTTCCTGCGAAAGGGTGAGCGCATGGCATCTTTGGTGAGACATGTGACGGTCGACTGCTCGGACGCGTACACGCTGGCCACGTTCTGGGCCGCGGTACTGGACTCCAAGATCGGCGAAGACGACCTGCCGGGCGACCCGGAGGCCCTGGTCGAGACGGCCGGCACGGCCCTGCTCTTCGTGACCGTGCCCGAGCGGAAGTCGGTCAAGAACCGGGTCCACCTCGACCTCCAGCCGCAGGACCGCACCCGCGACCAGGAGGTCGAGCGCCTCCTGGAACTGGGCGCGACGCTGGTCGGCGACCACCGGCGGGAGGACGGCAAGGGCTGGGTGACGCTGGCCGACCCGGAGGGCAACGAGTTCTGCGTCGAGCGCTCCGCCGCCGAACGCGCGGAGTAATCCGGACAGAAGGTGTCGGGTATCCGGTGTTCCCTGGAGTCATGGGAAACACCGGATACACCTGGTCCGCCTTCGCCGCCGCCGAGCCGGAACTCGCCGGCACCGTGCGGGAGCGCTTCGGACGCCACACCCACCACGTCCTCGCGACCGTACGGAAGGACGGCTCGCCGCGCCTGACCGGCCTGGAGGTGAACTTCCGCCTCGACGAGCTGTGGCTCGCGATGATGCCGAACTCGCGCAAGGCGCTCGACCTGCGCCGCGACCCGCGCTTCTCGCTGCTCGCCAACCCGGGCGCCGGCACGGACATGGACGGCGGCGACGTCCGGATCTCCGGGCGGGCGACCGAGGTCACCGACCCGGAGACGATCGACCGGTTCGCGGCGGACGCCGGGGCGCCGCTGCCGTTCCACCTCTTCGTGGCGGAGCCGGCCGAGGTCGTCCGCACCACCGTGGAGGACGACGAGCTGGTGATCCGCACCTGGTCGCCGGGGCGGCCGGTCCGCACGATCCGGCGGGGCAACGACGACGCGCCACCGACCGAGGACGCCCGCTAGGTCCTGTCCGGGCGGTCTTCGAGGATCGGCCCGCGGCGTCGGATGTGGTGTATCGCAAGGCGGAGGATCGCCCTCGTACTGGGCGTACTCGGGCGACTCCGACAACGCCGCGAGACGCCGCAGCCGTCGTCGCGGGCCCGAGAAGATCGCCCGGACAGGACCTAGGTCCGATCGGGTGGCCCGGGCGGCCCTCAGCTGTTGAACGCCACGACGATCCCGATCACGACCAGGGCCACCACGAACATCACGACGCAGCCGCACGCGGCGCCGGACGCCTCGTCGACGAGGCCCTTGGGCTTGGGCTGTGCCCTCTGGTGGTCCCTGATCCCCCGGGCCACCGCACGCCTGATCTCGTCCTCGTCCACGCGTTCCCTCCCCCTGGTGCGTAGTGATCGACTCACGTCAATCTATCGTCGGAGGCAGGAGAGGCAGGGCCGTCCCCGCCCGCGTGGTCGCCAGGACCCGGGCGCGGCACCAGGCCGGTGAGCCCCAGGCGTCCCGCAGCGGCCGGGCCTTGCGCAGCCAGAGCGAGAGGTCCAGTTCCTCGGTGTAGCCGACGGCGCCGTGGATCTGCAGGGCGCTGCGGGCGGCGGCGTACGCCGCCTCGCCGGCCGCCGCCTTCGCCGCGGCGAGGTCGGCACCGGCGAAGGTGAGCGCCGCCCCGAAGACCAGCGGCCGGGCGAACTCCAGCCCGATCAGCGTGTCCGCCAGGCGGTGCTTCACCGCCTGGAAGGAGCCGATCGCGGCGCCGAACTGGGTGCGTTGCCGCGCGTACGCGACCGTCCGGTCGAGCAGGGTGAGCCCGACGCCCAGCGACTGCGCGGCCGTCGCCAGCAGCGCCCACTCCGCCGCCCGCCGGGCGGCGGCCGTCACCGCCGGACCGGCGGCCAGCAGCTCCCCGCCCGGCAGGGGCGGTGCGAGCCGGCGCGCGGGATCGGCGGACACCCTGACCGGCCCGTGCCCGGCCGCGAGCCGCAGTTCGTCGCCCCGCACGACCAGCGTGACGGCGGCGGTGTCCGCGTCGAGGGCGTACGGGGACGGGCGCGGCAGCGCCCGGCCGTCGTCGGAGCCACCCTCGTCACCCTCGCCGCCGTCGCCGCGCGGCACCATCGCCAGCGTCGCCACGGTCTCGCCCGAGGCCAGCCCCGGCAGCAGCCGTTTCGCCGGCCCGTCCTCGCCGCGCCGGGCCATTTCCGCCAGCAGCGCCGCTGCCGCCACCGTCTCCACGAGCGGGCCGGGGACGCCGTGCCGGCCCAGCTCCACGCAGGCCAGGGCCAGTTCGACGGGCAGCGGCCCCACGCCCTCGTAGGCTTCCGGGACCGCGAGGGCGAACACCCCGGACGCGGCCAGCCGGGTCCACAGGGCGAGCCCGGGGGCGGGGTCGCCGGCGGCCCAGGCGCGGATCACCGCGGGGGTGTCCGCGGCGGTCAGCAGCGCGTCCAGCGAGCGGCCGAAGTCCCGTTGCTCCGCGGTCGGCAGGAACGGCATCAGCGGCGTCCTTTCGGGAGGCCGAGCAGCCGCTCGGCGATGATGTCGCGCTGGATCTCGTTGGTCCCGGCGTAGATCGGCCCCGCGAGCGAGAAGACGTACCCCTCGCCCCACTCCCCGTCCCCGTCCAGCTCGCCCTCGGCGCCCAGCAGGTCGAGCGCGGTCTCGTGCAGCGCGATGTCGTACCGCGACCAGAAGACCTTGTTCAGGCTCGACTCGGCCCCGATCGTCCCGCCGGCCGCGAAGCGGGCCGCCCCGCCCGCCGTGAACAGCTGGTAGGCCCGCGCCCCGATCACCGCGTCGGCGACCCGGTCGCGGACGGCCGGGTCCTCGCCCGTCGCCCGCCACAGCCGCACGAGCCGGTCGGCGGCCGCCAGGAAGCGGCCGGGGGAGCGCAGCATCAGCCCCCGCTCGTTCCCGGTCGTCGACATCGCGATCCGCCAGCCCTGGCCGGGCTCCCCGATCACGTCGGCGTCGGGCACGAAGACCTCGTCGAGGAAGAGTTCGGCGAAGGCCGGCTTCCCGTCGAGGCGGCCGACGGGCCGGACGGTCACGCCCGGCGCGCGCAGGTCGAACATCAGATACGTGAGCCCGCGGTGCGGCCGGTCCGCCGCCGGGTCGGTGCGGAAGATGCCGAAGGCCCGGTCCGCGAAGGCGGCGCGTGAGGACCAGGTCTTCTGCCCGGACAGCAGCCAGCCGCCGTCGGTCCGCACCGCCCGGGAGGTCAGCGAGGCCAGGTCCGAGCCGGCCTCCGGTTCGGACCACGCCTGGGCCCAGACCGTCTCGCCCGTCGCCATCGGGGGCAGGACGCGGGACCGTTGCTCCTCGGTGCCGTGGTCGAAGAGCGTGGGGGCGAGCAGGTTGATGCCGTTCTGCGAGACCCGGCCGGGTGCCCCGGCCGCGTAGTACTCCTCCTCGAAGGCCAGCCAGCGGAAGATGCCGGCGTCCCGGCCGCCGTACCGCTCCGGCCAGGAGACGACCGACCAGCGGGCGGCCGCGAGTTCGGCCTCCCAGGCGCGGTGGGCGGCGAAGCCGTCCTCGGTCTCCAGGGACGGCAGGGGGGTGTCGGGCACGTGGGCGCGGAGCCACGCGCGCGCCTCCGCCCGGAAGTTCTCCTCGTCGGCCGTGTACGAGAGGTCCATCGGACACCCGCTCCTTCCCTAACAAGTGTTTGGTAGGTTAACGTACGGCCATGGGCAGCGCCACGAGCAGCGTCGAGGACTTCCGCACCGAGGTACGCGACTGGCTGGAGGAGCACCTCGGCGGCACGTTCGCCGGGCTGAGGGGCCGCGGCGGCCCCGGCCGGGAACACGAGGACTTCGCCGAACGTCTCGCCTGGGAACGCCACATGGCCGCCCACGGCTGGACCTGCGTCGGCTGGCCGAAGGAGTACGGCGGCCGCGGCGCGAGCATCGAGGAGCAGATCGCCTTCCACGAGGAGTACGCCCTCGCCGACGCCCCCGCCCGCGTCAACCACATCGGCGAACAACTCCTCGGCCCCACCCTCGTCGCCCACGGAACCCCCGAGCAGAAGGCCCGCTTCCTGCCCCCGATCCGCGCCGTGACGGAACTCTGGTGCCAGGGCTACAGCGAACCCGGCGCCGGCTCCGACCTCGCGGGCGTCCGCACCCGCGCGACCCTCGACGGCGACGCCTGGGTCGTGCACGGACAGAAGATCTGGACCTCCCTCGCCCACGAGTCCCAGTGGTGCTTCGTCCTCGCCCGCACCGAACCCGGCTCCCGGCGCCACGCGGGACTCTCCTACCTGCTGGTCCCGATGGACCAGGCGGGCGTCGACGTCCGGCCGATCACCCAGCTCACCGGCACCAGCGAGTTCAACGAGGTCTTCTTCGACGGAGCGCGCACCGACGCCGCGCACGTCGTCGGCGCACCCGGCGACGGCTGGCGGATCGCGATGGCCACCCTCGGCTTCGAGCGCGGCGTCTCGACCCTCGGCCAGCAGGTCGGGTTCCGTCGCGAACTGGAGGCGCTGATCGCCCTCGCCCGGAGCAACGGCGCACTCGCGGACCCGCTGATCCGCGACCGGCTGGTCCGCGCGTGGAGCGGACTGGAGGCCATGCGGGCAGGCGCCCTGCGCGGCACCGAACCGTCGGCCGCCAAGCTCTACTGGTCCCACTGGCACCGCGACCTCGGCGAACTCGCCATGGCCGTCCGCGGCCCCGCCGCCACCGTCACGGCCGGCGAGCCCCACGGGCTCGACCCCTGGCAGCGGCTCTTCCTCTTCTCCCGCGCCGACACCGTCTACGCCGGATCCAGCGAGATCCAGCGGAACATCATCGCCGAGCGGGTGCTCGGCCTCCCCAAGGAGCCGCGCCCGTGACACCTCCCGCCGCGACCCCCGACTACGTCCCCGGCCACGGCCTGCTCGCCGGCCGCACCGCCGTCGTGACCGCCGCCGCCGGCGCGGGCATCGGCGGATCCACCGCCCGTCGCCTCCTGGAGGAGGGCGCGCGGGTCCTGGTCAGCGACGCCCACACCCGCCGCCTCAAGGAGACCGAGGCCGCCCTCGCCGCCGAGTTCGGCGCCGACGCCGTCGCCGCCCGGCCCTGCGACGTCACCGACGAGAGCCAGGTGCAGGCGCTCCTCGACACCGCCGAACAGCTGCACGGCGGCCTCGACGTCGTCGTCAACAACGCCGGTCTCGGCGGCACCGCCACCCTCGCCGAGATGACCGACGAGCAGTGGACCCGCGTCCTCGACGTCACCCTGAACGGCACCTTCCGCTGTACCCGCGCCGCCCTGCGCCGCTTCCGGGACGCCGGCCGCCCCGGCGTCATCGTCAACAACGCCTCCGTCGTGGGCTGGCGCGCCCAGGCCGGCCAGGCCCACTACGCCGCCGCCAAGGCCGGCGTCATGGCGCTCACCCGCTGCGCGGCCGTCGAGGCGGCCCCGTACGGCGTCCGCGTCAACGCGGTCGCGCCCTCCCTCGCCATGCACCCGCACCTGGTCAAGGTCACCTCGGCGGAACTCCTGGAGGAACTCACCGCCCGCGAGGCGTTCGGCCGGTACGCCGAGCCCTGGGAGGTCGCCAACGTGATCGTCTTCCTCGCCAGCGGCTACTCCTCCTACATGACGGGCGAGGTCGTGGCCGTCAGCAGCCAGCGTGCGTAGGCGGTGTCCCCGCACCGCGGTGAACGGCGCCCCGGGGCCGGGGACCACAATGGACGGGTGCCGACCACGAAGAAGAAGACCCAGGTGACCGCGACTCCCGAGCGGCGCCGTGAACTCCTCGACACCGCGGCCGAGGTGTTCGCCGCCCAGGGGTACAACGCCACCACCGTCCGCAAGATCGCGGACGCCGCCGGCATGCTCGCCGGCAGCCTCTACTACCACTTCGATTCCAAGGAGTCGATGCTCGACGAGATCCTCTCCACCTTCCTGACCGAACTCTGGGAGGGCTACGACGCCGTCCTCGCCGCCGGACTCGGCCCCAGGGAGACCATCGAGGCCCTCGTCACCGAGTCCTTCCGGGAGATCGACCGGCACCGCGCCGCCGTCGCGATCTACCAGAAGGAGTCCCGGCACCTGATCGCCCAGCCCCGCTTCCACTACCTCTCCGACTCGCAGCAGAAGTTCGAGAAGGCGTGGCTCGGCACGTTGGAGCGCGGGGTCGAGGCCCGCGTGTTCCGCGCCGACCTCGACATCAGGCTCACCTACCGGTTCGTGCGCGACACCGTCTGGGTCGCCGCGTCCTGGTACCGCCCGGGCGGACAGCACAGCCCGGACGAGATCGCCCGTCAGTACCTGTCGATGGTCCTGGACGGGATCGCCGTACGCACCTGACCCAGCTGGAGGAGTCGCCATGGCCGAGGCCTACATCGTCGAAGCGGTACGCACCCCGGTGGGCCGCCGCCGGGGCGGTCTCGCCGCCGTCCACCCGGCGGACCTCGGCGCCCATGTGCTGAAGGCCCTCGTCCGGCGCTCCGGCATCGACCCGGCCGCGGTCGAGGACGTCGTCTTCGGCTGCCTCGACACCGTCGGACCGCAGGCCGGCGACATCGCCCGTACGGCCTGGCTCGCGGCCGGCCTGCCCGAGGAGGTCCCCGGCGTCACCGTCGACCGCCAGTGCGGCTCGTCCCAGCAGGCCGTCCACTTCGCGGCCCAGGGCGTCCTGTCCGGCACCCAGGACCTGGTGGTCGCGGGCGGCACCCAGAACATGTCGATGATCCCCATCGCCTTCGCCTCCCGGCAGGCGGCCGAACCGCTGGGCCTGACCGAGGGGCCCTACGCCGGCTCGGAGGGCTGGCGCGCCCGGTACGGCGACGCGCCCGTCAACCAGTTCCACGGCGCCGAGCTGATCGCCGCGAAGTGGCACATCACCCGCCGCGACCAGGAGGAGTACGCCCTGCGCTCGCACCAGCGGGCGCTGCGGGCCCTCGACGAGGGCCGCTTCGCGCGCGAGACCGTGCCGTACGGGGACGTCACCGCGGACGAGGGGCCGCGCCGGGACACCACCCTGGAGAAGATGGCCGGGCTGAAACCGGTCGTCGAGGGCGGCACCATCACCGCGGCCTGCTCCTCCCAGGTCTCCGACGGCGCCGCCGCGATGCTGCTGGCCGGCGAGCGCGCCGTACGCGACCACGGCCTGACCCCCCGCGCCCGGATCCACCACCTCTCGGTCCGCGGCGAGGACCCGATCCGGATGCTCTCCGCCCCGATCCCGGCGACCGCGTACGCCCTGCGGAAGACCGGCCTGTCCATCGACGACATGGACCTGATCGAGATCAACGAGGCCTTCGCGCCGGTCGTGCTGGCCTGGCTCAAGGAGACGGGCGCCGACCCGGAGCGCGTCAACGTCAACGGCGGGGCGATCGCCCTCGGCCACCCGCTGGGCGCGACCGGAGTGCGGCTGATGACGACCCTGCTGCACGAACTGGAGCGCACCGGGGGCCGGTTCGGCCTCCAGACGATGTGCGAGGGCGGCGGTCAGGCCAACGTGACCATCATCGAACGACTGTAGGAGGTGTGACACTCGTCGCTGTCCCGCCTTTCCGGCGGGACGGCGTGCTAGTGTCTCCGTGTTGCTAGTTTTGGTACCCATGAACTTTATGTGCGCCTGACGGGAATGTTCCTTCAGGCGCAATTTTGTTTTCCCGGCATTCTCCGGATGGGGCCCTTACCTGTTCAGGAGAATTCACATGGCTACTGGAACCGTGAAGTGGTTCAACTCGGAAAAGGGCTTCGGCTTCATCGAGCAGGACGGCGGCGGCGCCGACGTCTTCGCCCACTACTCCAACATCGCGACCTCCGGCTTCCGTGAGCTGCAGGAAGGCCAGAAGGTCACCTTCGACGTCACGCAGGGCCAGAAGGGCCCGCAGGCGGAGAACATCCTCCCCGCCTGATCGCCGTACCGCGTTTCTCGCAGCCGGGACCCGCACCGCGCAGGTGCGGGTCCCGGCTCGCGCTGTGCTCAGGCCAGGAAGGCATTTCCCCATGACTCGCTCCGAAAAGCGGCCCCGTCGGGCCGCGGACTCCACCTCCGGAACCCCGTCCGGAAATGCCTCGGGCCGTCCCGCGCGCGGCTCCGGCCAGCGACGCGGCTCAGGCTCCGGCGCCACCGGCTCGGCCCGTGGCCGGGGCAAGGGCGCCGGGCGCACCCCGGCCTCGCCCCCGCCGCCGCGTGAGTTCACGCTCCCCGAGACGCTGACGCCCGCGCTGCCCTCCGTCGAGTCCTTCGACGCCCTCGACATGCCCGCGGCGCTCGTCAAGACGCTCGCCGCCCAGGGCGTGATCGAGCCGTTCCCCATCCAGGGCGCCACCCTGCCGAACTCGCTCGCCGGCCGGGACATCCTGGGCCGCGGCCGAACCGGCTCCGGCAAGACGCTCGCCTTCGGCCTCGCGCTGCTCGCCCGCACCGCCGGCCGCCGCGCCGAGCCCCAGGCGCCGCTCGCCATGGTCCTCGTGCCCACCCGCGAGCTCGCCCAGCAGGTGACGGACGCCCTCGCGCCGTACGCCACCTCCGTGCAGCTGCGGCTCGCCACCGTCGTCGGCGGCCTGTCGATCACCAAGCAGGCGAACGCGCTGCGCCGCGGTGCCGAGGTGCTCGTCGCCACGCCCGGCCGGCTCAAGGACCTCATCGAGCGCGGCGACTGCCGGCTCGACCAGGTCGCGATCACGGTCCTCGACGAGGCCGACCAGATGGCCGACATGGGCTTCATGCCGCAGGTCACGGCGCTGCTCAAGCAGGTCGAGCCGGACGGCCAGCGGATGCTGTTCTCCGCCACGCTCGACCAGAACATCGACCGTCTGGTGAAGATGTTCCTCACCGACCCGGTCGTGCACTCCGTCGACCCCTCGGCCGGCGCGGTCACCACGATGGAGCACCACCTGCTCCACATCGCCGACGAGACCGACAAGAAGGCCGTCACGCTGAGGATCGCGGCCCGCGACGGCCGGACGATCCTCTTCCTCGACACCAAGCGGGCGGTGGACCGGCTCGTCAAGCGGCTCCTCGCGAGCGGTGTCCGGGCCTCCGGCCTGCACGGCGGCCGTTCCCAGCCGCAGCGCAACCGCACCCTGGACCAGTTCAAGACCGGCCAGGTCAACGTGCTGGTCGCGACGAACGTGGCGGCCCGCGGCATCCACGTCGACGACCTCGACCTGGTCGTCAACGTCGACCCGCCGATCGACCACAAGGACTACCTGCACCGCGGCGGCCGCACGGCCCGCGCCGGCGAGTCCGGCTCGGTCGTCACCCTCGTCCTGCCCGAGCAGAAGCGGGACATGAGCCGGCTGATGGCGAACGCGGGCATCGCGCCCCGCACGGCGCAGATCAAGTCCAGCGACGACGAGCTGACCCGCCTCACCGGCGCCCGGGAGCCTTCCGGCATACCGGTCGTCATCGAGGTCCCGCAGCCGGCCCAGCCCGCCCCGTCGGCGGGCGGCGGCCGACGCTCGCGCCGCGG
Source organism: Streptomyces sp. JL2001 (assembly GCF_050917515.1). Classification (NCBI taxonomy): domain Bacteria; kingdom Bacillati; phylum Actinomycetota; class Actinomycetes; order Kitasatosporales; family Streptomycetaceae; genus Streptomyces; species Streptomyces sp. JL2001. The sequence goes on from NZ_CP169421.1 coordinate 5,826,293, forward strand.
CGGCTCCGGCGGCGGTCGTGCCCGCGGCACGGCAGGCTCCGCCCGTACGGCCACGGCCGGCTCGGCCGGCGGCTCCGGGAACCGCACCGCCGGCAACGGCACCACCGGCCGCGCGGCCGGCAGCGGCTCGTCCGCCCGGACGGCAGGCAACGGCTCCGCCACCCGCACCGGCGCCGGGACCGGCGCGGGCGCCCCGCGCTCCCGCGGCCGCAGCGGCGGCACCGCGGGCGCCGGCCGCGGTCGCCGGGGTTCCGCCTAGGTCCCTGTCAGGGCGTAGGTCCTGTCCTGGCGGAAACCGCCCGGACAGGACCTAGTCGACCAGTCGGGCCCGGAGCGCCGCCAGCGTGCGCAGCTCCAGGCCCAGGCCGACGGTCAGGTAGCGCAACAGGCCGCCGTACCCGGAGCGGACCTCGGCCAGTGCCGCGTCGAGGTACTCCGTCCGCACCTCCTGGAGCGGGACGATCAGTTCCGGGTTCTGCATGAGACCGCCCTGCCTGAGCCCCTCCCGCACCCGCGCGTCGTACGCCGCCCGCAGCGTGTTGGACGCCAGGTAGTCGCCCACGGCCGTGCTCTCCGGCACGCCCAGGACCGTCAGCAGCAGGTGACTCGTCCAGCCCGTACGGTCCTTGCCCGAGGTGCAGTGGTAGAGCAGGGGCCCGCCGCCGGGCTCCGCCAGGTCGCGGAGGGTCGCCGCGAACCCCGCCCGGTTGTCCGGGCTCGTGACGAAGGTGCGGTACACCTCGCGCATGAAGCCGGCGGCCCGTCCGCCGCCGAGCATCTCCTCCTGCCGGACGGGGTCCCGCGAGCCGATCGCGGCCAGCAGCTGCCCGTACAGACCGTTGTCGGTGATCGGGCGGGAGAGCGCCGTGAGCGGGGCGGGCAGCCGGTCCGCCCCGTCGTACCGGACCTCCAGCGGGATCCGGAAGTCCACGACCCGGCCCAGCCGCAGCCCGGCCAGCGTCGTCAGGTCGGCGTCGGTGAGCTTCGCCAGGGCGTCGGCCCGGTAGACCAGGCCCTTGCGGACCCGGCCCGCTCCGTGGGTGACGTACCCGCCGAGGTCGCGGACGTTGACCGCGCCCTGGAGCGGGATCTGCCGCGGGACGGCCGACCGCGGGCGGTGCGCGGCGACGGCCGTCACGGGGGCGAGAAGGCCCCCCGCGCCGGTGGCCGCGGCGGTGCTGAGCAGTACGCGTCGGGAAAGAGGCACGGGCCGGACTCCCTTGGCCGGACTCCCCTGGGGGAGCGAGGGTTCACCCTGGTGAGGGCAGGGCGTGGAGCGCTTGAGTGGCCTCGGACAGGATCCGCTGCACGAGTACCTCGCAGCTCGGGAGGTCCTCGATCAGCCCGGCGACCTGTCCGGAGGCCATGACGCCGAGGTCGGTGCGTCCCTCGACCATGGAAGCCCGCAGGAGCACGGGGGTGTTCGCGGCGAGCAGGACCTGGCTCCAGGACAGGTCCCTGCCGTGACGCATCGCGAGCCCGTCGCGGACCATCCGCGGCCACGACAGGCCCGACAGCTTCCGGAACCCGGCCGCGCGGCGCACGGTCTGCGCCAGCGCCCTGACCCGGCCCGCCCGTTCCAGGGCGGCGACCATCTCCGTACGCAGCATCCGGTGCGGCAGCCCGTCGACGGCCGTGGTGACCGTGACGTCCTTGACCGACGCCGCCAGGTACCGCGCCTTCACCGCGTCGGGCACGGTCGAGTCGGAGGTGAGGAGGAAGCGGGTCCCCATGGCGATCCCTGCGGCCCCGTACGCGAGCGCGGCGACCAGGCCGCGGCCGTCGTGGAAGCCGCCGGCCGCGACGACCGGGATGTCGACCGCGTCCACCACCTGCGGCAGCAGCACGGTCGTCGCCACCTCGCCGGTGTGCCCGCCGCCCTCGCCGCCCTGCACGATCACCGCGTCCGCGCCCCAGGCAGCCACCTTCTCGGCGTGCCGCCGGGCCCCGATCGAGGGGATCACGACCACTCCCGCGTCCTTCAGCTCCGCGATCAGGTCCCGCGAGGGCGCCAGGGCGAACGAGGCGACCCGCACCCCCTCGTCGACGATGATCCGCACCCGTTCGCGGGCGTCGCCCGCGTCGGCGCGCAGGTTCACCCCGAACGGCCGGTCCGTACGGGACCGCACCTCGCGGACCGCCGAGCGGAGCTGCTCCGTGCTCATCGTCGCCGAGGCGAGGATGCCGAGCGCGCCGGCCTCCGCGGAGGCGGTGACCAGCCGGGGTCCGGCGACCCAGCCCATGCCGGTCTGCACGATCGGGTACCGGACGCCGGTGAGCCTCGTGAGCGCGGTGTCGAAGGAGGCGGTCACCGGGCCGGCACCTCGCGGTCGCGCAGCCCCCGCGGGTCGATGACCTCCCGGATCAGCCGGAGTTCCTCGGCGGTCGGCTCACGGGTGTACGGGACGTCGTCACCGGCCGGCAGTGCGAAGCCGGTGGCCTCCCGGACCTGCGCCACGGTCACGCCCGGGTGCCGGGAGGCCAGCCGCATCGAGCGGTCGGGGGTCTCGAAGTCGAAGACGCCGAGGTCGGACACGACCCGGGGGATCCGGTGGAAGCGGGTGACCCCGGCCGCGGCGGCCCGGTCGTAGCCGACCCCGCTGACCATGTCCACGCGCTCGACGAAGACCCGGGGCGAATGCCGGGGGATCCAGTAACTCACTGGGTTGTTCAGCGTGTTGACGGGGGCTCCGCGGACGCCGAGGAGCTGGCGGGTGGGCCGGGACCAGTCGCCGACGCAGGAGATGTTCTGGTTGCCGTACCGGTCGATCTGGCTGGCGCCCATCATCACGTGCCGTCTGCCGCCGGTGACCATCGTCAGGTGCCGCCGGTACGGCAGCCAGCCCTCGACCTCCCCGTCGACGCCGACCAGCATCGCCTCGCCGTCGGTCAGCAGCAGCTCGGGCGCGAAGGTGCGGCGGGCGAGCCGCGCGCCGAACGAGGAGACCGGGGCCATCGCGGCGGCGAGCACCTCGCCGGCGTCGCGCCAAACCTCGGCGCAGGCGACGACGCAGTACTCGGCGCGGGTGGGTGGGGGTTGAGGTGTGCGGGTGGGTGGGGGTTGAGGTGTGCGGGTGGGTGGGGGGTGAGGTGTGCGGGTGGGTGGGGGCTGGGGCGCGTGGGTGCTCAACTCTGCTCCTCGTGCCAGGTGCGTACGGCCTGCTGGTAGTCGTCCTCGCTCTTGCCGGACAGGAAGCGCTGCGCGAACTCGGCCCAGGGCGTGGTCGCGTACAGCCGCTGGAAGGCCTCGTCCCGCTCGTAGTCGGGCGCGCAGGAGGTGAAGTGGGCGCCGTTCGGCGCTTCGACGACCCCGGTGACGCTGTGCCGTCCGACGAGCAGGGTCTGCGGGGGTGCCGTGCCGAGGACGGTGGTGTCGACGAGCCGTTCGCAGGAGACGTACGCGGTGTCGGCGGCCTCGCAGAACAGGTCGTCGAAGTAGGGGTCGGGGCCGAGGTACTGGCCGTTGCCGGTCCGGTCGGCGCGGTTGAGGTGGACGAGGGCGGCGTCCATCCGCAGCGCGGGCACGGCGACCAGTTCCTCGCCGTCCTCGTAGGGGGAGCGGATCGTCCGCAGCCCGGGGTTGACCCGCATCACGTCCGAGCCGAGACCGGCCCGGACCGGCAGGAACGGCAGCCGGTTGGCGGCGGCGTGCAGCCCCCACATGAACATGGCCTCGTCGAGCTCCGTCAGTTCGAAGGCGCCACGCTCGCGGGCGGCGCGGAAATGGGGTTCGAGCGGGATGGAGTCGAGGGTGGCGAAGGCGGCGACGAGTCGTCGGATCCGGCCGGCCGCGGCGAGCAGGCCGACGTCGGGGCCGCCGTAGGAGATCACGGTGAGATCGGTGACCTCGGACCGGAGCAGCGCGCGGACCAGCGCCATCGGCTTGCGGCGCGACCCCCAGCCGCCGATGCCGATCGTCATGCCGCTGCGGAGGCGGCCGGCGACCTCGTCGGGGGTCATCGTCCTGTCGTGCGGGTGTGCGGTCACGAGGAGCCCTTCCTGCCGAAACCGTCTCGGACGCGGTCGGCGACGCCGCTGAGGTTGGCCTCGAAGGTGAAGCCCTGCTCGAAGCGGTAGCTGCGGTGCACGTCCACGGGGTCGATGCCGTTGATGGCGGCCTTGGCGAGCCGGATCAGCGAGCCGTCCTTGGCGGCGATCTCCCGGGCCACGGCGAGCGCGGCGTCGTGCAGTCCGGCGCGCGGGACGACCTTCCAGACCGAGCCGTGGGCGTGCAGTTCGTCGGCGGTGACGGTCCGGGAGGTGTAGTACAGGGCCCGCATCAGGTGCTGCGGGACGAGCCGGGCGAGATGGGTGGCGGCGCCGAGCGCGCCGCGGTCCAGTTCGGGCAGTCCGAAGGCGGCGTCCTCCGACGCGACGATCACGTCGGCGTTGCCCACGAGGCCGATTCCGCCGCCCAGGCAGAAGCCGGCGACGGCCGCCACCACCGGCACCTCGCACGTGTACACCGCGGAGAAGGCCTCCGCGCATCCGTGGTTGGCGCCGATGAGGGCCCGGTGCCCGGTGCCGTGCTCGCGCTGCATCTCCTTGATGTCGACGCCCGCGTTGAAGCCGCGGCCCTCGGCGGCCAGGACGACGCAGTGGACCTCCTGGTCCCGGCCGGCCGCGCGGACCGCGTCGGCGAGGTCGTACCAGCCTTGTACGGGCAGGGCGTTGACGGGTGGGAAGTCGACGGTGACGAGGGCGACGCCCTTGTCCGGGCGTGAGGTGGAGACACCCATGGACGGATCAGCTACCTTTCCACCAAACGTTTGTTAGGCGACTGCTTGGTGAGGAAGGTAGCAGCCGATGGAGCTGGACGGGAGGGTCGCCGTCGTCACCGGCGGCACGCGGGGCGTGGGCGCGGGCATCACCCGGGCCTTTCTGCGCGCCGGCGCGCACGTGATTGTCTGTGCCCGCCGGCCGCCGGACGCGCCGCTGGAAGAGGCGGGCCGGACAGCCGTGTTCGTCCCCCTCGACCTGCGCGACCCCGCGGCCGTCGAGGCGTTCTTCGCGGACGTCGCGCGGGCGCGCGGGCGGCTCGACGTCCTCGTCAACAACGCGGGCGGGACGCCGTACCGGCTGCTCGGCGAGGGTGACGCGGAACGGCACGCGCGGGTCGTCGCGCTGAACCTGACCGTGCCGCTCACCGTCACCCTCGCCGCGTACGAGTCGCTGCGCGCGGCGCGCGGCTCGGTCGTCATGATCGGCAGCGTCAGCGGCACCCGGCCCTCGCCGGGCACGGCCGCCTACGGCGCGGCGAAGGCCGGTCTGGAGAACCTGGCCCGGTCGATGGCCGTGGAGTGGGCCCCGCACGTCCGGGTGAACACCCTCGTCCTCGGCATGGTCCGCACCGAGCTGTCCCACCTCCACTACGGGGACGCGGACGGGATCGCGGCCGTCGGCCGGACCGTCCCGCTCGGCCGGCTCGCCGAACCCGAGGAGGCGGGGGAGGCGGCGGTGTTCCTCGCCTCCGAGCGTGCCGGATACGTCACGGGGGCCTCGCTCCTGGTGCACGGGGGCGGGGAGCGCCCCGCCTTCCTCGATGCCGCGAATGCCGACAAGGAGAGCTGAGATGACCCCGACGGGACTGTGCGAGGGCCGGGTCGTGATCGTGACGGGCGGTGGACGGGGGCTGGGCCGGGCCCACGCGCTGGCCTTCGCCGCCGAGGGCGCCCGGGTCGTGGTCAACGACCTGGGCGTCGGGCTCGACGGGGCCGCCTCGGCGGAGTCCCCGGCGCGGCAGGTCGTGCGGGAGATCCGGGAGGCGGGCGGTGCGGCCGTCGCGCACGGCGGCGACGTCGCCACGGAGGACGGCGCCGCGTCCCTGGTGGCCGCCGCGCTCGACACGTACGGGCGGCTCGACACCCTGGTCAACAACGCGGGCTTCCTGCGCGACCGGATGCTCGTCAACCTCGGGGAGGACGACTGGGACGCCGTCATGCGGGTGCACGTGAAGGGCCACTTCCTGCCCCTGCGACATGCGGCGGCGCACTGGCGGGCCGAGGCCAAGGCGGGGCGCCCGGTGGCGGCGCGGGTCGTGAACACCACCTCGGGCGCGGGGCTGCTGGGCAGCGTGGGACAGGGCAACTACGCGGCGGCGAAAGCGGGGATCGTGGGCCTGACGCTGGTCGCGGCGGCGGAGACGGCGCGCTACGGGGTCCAGGTCAACGCGATCGCCCCGGCCGCCAGGACCCGCATGACCGAGGGGACCTTCGCCGGTCTGGAGGGTCTCCCGGAGGACGTCTCGCCGCTGGTGGTGTGGCTCGGCTCGGCGGCGTCGGAGGGCGTGACCGGCCGCGTCTTCGAGGCCGAGGGCGGCCGCATCACCGTCATGGAGGGCTGGCGGCCCGGCCCGACGGCGGACAAGGGGGCGCGCTGGACCCCGGCCGAGGCGGGCGGGGCCGCGCGGAAGCTGCTGGCGGACGCGGAGGAGCCGCGGCCGGTGTACGGGGCCTGACGGGGCGGGGCGCGGCGCGGTGGGACCTGACGGGCCGGCGGATCCGGCCGGGCGCCACGGGGCGGGGCGCACCTCCCGGGCCCCCGCCCGGACAGGACCTAGCTGGTCAGGCGTCGGGTCGCGTTGCGCTGGCGGGTGGTCGAGCCGGTGAGGAAGCGGGTGATCACGAGCAGCTCCTCGGTGCTGAACTCCTCGTAGAGCTCGTGCACTTCACGCGCCCAGTCGTCGAAGAGCGGGGCGATCTCGGCCAGCTTCTCGGGGCGGGGCTCGACGAGCACCCGGCGCTTGTCGGTCGGGTGCTTCACCCGGCGTACGAACCCCTTGCGCTCCAGGCGGTCGACGAGGCCGGTCACGGAGGCCGGCGCGAGCCCGGAGTGCTCGGCGAGCTCCTTGGCCGTGAGGGCGCCGTGGCGTTCCAGCAGGTCGAGCGTCTTGGTCTCGGTCGCCCCCAGGTCCTGCCGGGCCGCGACCGCCGTGTGGAAGGCCACCGAGGCGGCGCTGGAGTCACGGCCGGCGGCGGTGAGGGCGGCGATCACCTCGGCGCGCCGCGACCCCTCGTCCCGCGCCGGCCGCTCGCTCGTGCTCATGGGGGCAGCCTAGCAAAATATTTAGTTCGATCGAACGAAAGACTTGCGCTCACGGCCGCCCTCGTGCCAGTTTTTATTTCGTTAGGCCGAACGAAATAAAAAGGGAGCCGGCATGACCACCACCCTCACCAGCACCGGCGGGGCCTCGCCCACCGCCGTCCACCCACGCCGCTGGGCCGCCGCCGTCGTGATGATGGTCGCCGCCCTGATGGACCTCGTCGACGTCACCATCGTCAACGTCGCCCTGCCCTCCATCGGGCACGGGCTGGGCGCCTCGGAGAGCGCCCTGCAGTGGATCGTCTCGGCATACCTGCTGGGCTTCGCGGCCACTCTGATCGTCGCCGGGCGCCTCGGCGACCGGTACGGCCGCAAGACGCTCTTCCTCGTCGGGACGGCCGGCTTCGGCCTCGCGAGCCTCGCCTGCGGCATCGCCCAGACGCCGGGGCAGCTGATCGCGGCCCGTGCCGTGCAGGGCGTGACGGCGGCCGTGCTGATGCCCCAGGTCCTCGGCTCCTTCCACAGCCTCTTCCAGGGCAAGGACCGGGGCAAGGTCTTCGGGATGTACGGGGCGGTGGCCGGCTTCGCCTCGGCGACCGGGCTGCTGCTCGGCGGCGTGCTCACCGACGCGGACCTCTTCGGGCTCGGCTGGCGCAGCGTCTTCCTGGTCAACGTGCCGCTCGCCGTGCTGACCCTGGCGGCCGCCGTCGTCCTCGTCCCCGCCACCCGGGAGCACGCGGCGGCCCGCCCGCCCGTGCTCGGCAGCCTCGTCCTGGCGGCCGGCCTCGTCGCCATCGTGCTGCCGCTCGTCCAGGGCCGGGGCAACGGCTGGCCCGCCTGGGGCTGGGTGCTGCTCGGCGGCGGCGTCCTCGCGGTGGCCGGCCTCGGCGTCCGCGGCTCGGTCCTGCCGGGGCGGACCTTCCGTGTCCCGGCCTTCTCCTACGGCCTCGCCGTGCAACTGCTCTTCGCCCTCGGGATGCAGGGCTTCTTCCTGGTCTTCGCCCTCTGGCTGCAGGGCGGCCAGGGTTACGCGCCCCTGCAGGCGGGCGTCCTCATGGTCGCCTTCTCGGCCGGCGGCTTCCTCACCGCGCCGGCGGCCGACCCGCTCGCCGTCAGGCTCGGCCGCCTGGTCCCGGCGGCGGGCGCGGTGCTGATGGCGGCCGGCTACGCCTGGGTCTGGCACGCGATGGACCGGGCCGCCCCCGTGCACACCGGCGCCTGGCCGCTGGTCCCCGGGCTGGTCGTCGCAGGCGCCGGACTCGGTCTCCTGGTGGTGCCGCTCGTCAACATCGTCCTGTCCGCGGTCCCGGACGAGCTGGCGGGCGGGGCCTCGGGCGTCTTCTCCACGGCCCAGCAGTTCGGCGGGGCCCTGGGCGCCGCGGTCGTCGGCACGGCCTTCTTCGCGGACCTCTCGCTCGACGCGGCCATGCCGTGGGTGATCGCCGCCTACGGGGCGGCGGCGCTCCTGAGCCTGCGGCTGCCGGCGCGGTCCGTCTCCGGCTGACCACCGGCCGCACGGGCCGGGCCCGGGGCGGGTCGGGTCCGGTCGGGGGTGGGTCGGGGTGTCGTCCCCGGCCCGCCCGTCCCGCGCGCTCCGGCAGGATGGGCCGGGACGAGGCCGCCGAGGTGCGCTGCCGGGCCGCCGAGGACCCCCGGCTGTCGCCGGCCTCGGCGGTCCGGCTGCTGGACGACGGGTCCGAGGCGGTCCGGTGCGCGGCGGCCCGTCATCCCGCGCTGCCCGCACGGGTGCTGGTCCGGCTCCTGCGCGACCACACCACGGCGCCCTGGGCGGCGGCGAACCCGGCGCTGCCCGAAGCCGTCATGCACGGGATGACCGACACCGCCGAAGCCGGCCTGGCGCAGCTCAGCGGCAGCGTGGACTCGTCCACTCCAGGCGCGTCCTGACCCGCTCGTTCCCGATGTGCTCCAACGCCGCCAGGGCCGTGTCGCGGGCCGATCCCTCCGGGTCCCCGTCCGCCAGGATCGACGCCAGCACCTCGGTGGCGCGCGGATCCTGACGCATCGCCAGGCCGCGGGCCGCCTCGGCGACGGTGTCCGGATCGGTGTCCCTCAGGCGGGCGGCGAGTGCCTCGCGAAGCAGGGGGGTGTCCTCGGGAAGCTCGGCGAGGGCCAGCGTCGCCCAGTCCCGCACCCCCGCGTCGTGGTCCCGGCTCAGCCGCACCAGGACGTCGACGGCCTGCGGGCGACCGGCCGGCACGAGCCCGGTGAGCGCGCACCCGAGGGCCCGCCGCACCTCGGCGTCGGGGTGCGAGGCGAACGGCAGCAGTTCGGGCAGCGCCGACGCGTCGCCCACGGCCCCGAGCGCGGTGACCACGGCGAGCGCGGGCTCCCGGTCCGCGCCCGGGCGGCCCGGATCCCGGTCCGTCGCCACTCCGTCCCGCCGGGTGTCGGCCGCCAGGCGCCGCAGGACCGCGACGCCCTCGGCCGTGAGGTCCCCGCCGACGCCCGGGGAGCGCCTCCCCGGACCCGGCCGCCCCGGCCCGTGCGCCGCCCGCCGGTCCGGCCCGGTCGACAGGACACCCCCCAGGACCTGCGCGCCGAGCGCCCGCCGCAGGGGTTCGTCGCTCGCGCACCAGGCCGCGGCGGTACGGAAGGTCTCCTCGTCGGCGTACCGGGCGAGGGCCGCGACCGCCTCCCTCCAGTCGTCCTGGTCGCGGTCCCCGCAGCGCAGGGCCCGCCCCGCGAGCTCCTCGTGCGGGGTGCGCACGCCGAGTTCGCCCTCCAGCAGGGTGACGATCGCCGCATGACCGGTCTGCCGCTCGTTCCCGCGACCGGGGGCGCCGTCCTCCCGCAGCAGTTCGACGACGACGGTCACTCCGCCGTCCTCGGGGACCCGGCGGACGACGCACTCGTACGTCCCGCCGCCCTCGGACCCGTCGAGCAGCCCGCGCCGCAGCTCCGCCGCGATGTCCACGCCGACCCACCGGCGGGCCTCGGCCAGCGCGTCGGGAAGCGGTCCGGCACCGAACTCCAGGAGCGCCCGCACGCTCGGGGTCGAGCCGCGCCGGGCCGCCGCGACGAGGGGCACCAGGCCGTCGGGGCCGGGGCGCTGCGGGTCCGCGCCGTGTTCGAGCAGGATCCGGACGGTCTCGGCGTGGCCCAGCCGCACCGCCCAGTCCATCGCCGTGAAGCCGTAGGACTCCTCCTGGTCCGGCCTCGCCCCCGCCCCGAGCAGGGCCCGGACCACCTCGCCGTGCCCGCCGCACGCGGCTCCGCACAGCGGCAGGTCGCCCGCCTCCTCGCCGCTGCCCCGCCCGGGGTCGGCGCCGGCGGCCAGCAGCACCCGGACGATTCCGGCCTCGTTCGCGACGGCGGCCCGGTACAGCGCGGTCTCGCCCTCGTCGGTCGCCTCGGGGGACTCGCCGGCCCGCAGGGCGCGGACGACGGCGTCGTTGTCCCCGCCCAGAATGTCCTCGAACAACGTGCTCATCCGTCGACCATCGCCCGGCGACCGCAACCGGCGCAAATCACTTGTCGGTTCGCACCCGGCGGGACCCGGCCGGCGCCACGGCCGCGACGTCTTCGGCCCCCGCACTCCGGGCACGACCCCCGGGACGTGTTCAGCCCTCGCACTCCAGGACCGACTCGCACACCCCGCAGCGCGCCTTCAGCCGCCGGGCCGCCGCCGGCACCCGCAGGCGCTGGTGGCATACCGGGCAGGGGAAGGAGACCCGCAGGGACGGGCCCGCCCCCTCGAAGGCGTACGGCGCGCCGGCCGCCGCGCGCCCCTGCCGGCGGTCCTTCGTGTACCGGTGCCGGGCCGCCCAGCCCGCGCCGGCCAGCGGTGGCCGCAGCCCGTCGCGTGCCGCCTCCGCCCGGCCCCGCACCCAGGCGTCGTAGGCCTGGGGGCTGGTGAACCACGGAGACGGGTCCTCCCCGAACACCTCCGCCCGCTTGGCCAGCACGTATCCGAACTCCTCGGGTGTCAGGTACCCGAGTTTCTGGCTCGACACGGCGTCCTCCCGGTAGGCGTCGAGCAACAGCCAGCCCGCCCCCAGATAGGCGGTCACCACATCCGTGAGGATCTCGTTGTCCCCGGTGTCCGGGAACCCGAGGTCGAGACGGTGGAGCAGTACATGGGTGATCTCGTGGGCCAGCGCCGCCCCCACGTCCCTGCGATGCCGACGGAAGCGGTCGTTCAGTTCGATGAAGTACTCGGGTCCCGCGGCCAGCTCCACGCTCGCCGCGTGGGTCATCGCCCGGAAGCTCACGATCATCCGGGCCTGCGGCAGCCGCAGGTGCCGGACGAGCGCCCCGGCCACCCGCAGGGCGCCGAGGTGGAGTTCGTCCTCGTCGGTGAAGGCCACGTCGGTCGCGCGCACGCTCGTGTCGTACCGCCGTACGCCGTCGGCGGACAGTCTCCGGTACAGCGCGGTGAGCGAGGCCCGGACCGTGTCGAGGTGCGGGAACCCGTGGACGACCGCGTCTCCTGCACTTCCGTTCGGCACGCCGGAACCCCCTTCCCTCCACTGTACGACCGCGTCCGGGCGCTGTGCCCTGGCCGAAAACCCTGTCTTGTGACCCCCTGTGAGCCCTGTCCATAATCCGGACCAAGCCTTGACGGATACATGCCATCGAGGCTCAACCCCCCATGAAAGGCAGACACTTGAAGAAGAACAGGTTCGTCCGCGCCCTTCAGAGAATCGCCGCCGCCGGCGCCGTCGTCCTCGCCGCCGTCAGCCTCCAGCCCTCCACCGCCTCCGCCGCGCCCACGCCCGTCGTGGGCGGCACCCGGGCGGCCCAGGGCGAGTTCCCCTGGATGGTCAGGCTCTCCATGGGCTGCGGCGGCTCGCTGCTGACCCCGCAGATCGTCCTCACCGCCGCCCACTGCGTGAACGGCTCCGGCAACAACACCAGCATCACCGCCACCGCCGGCGTCGTCGACCTCCAGAGCGGCAGCGCCATCAAGGTCCGCTCGACCAAGGTCCTCCAGGCCCCGGGCTACAACGGCACCGGCAAGGACTGGGCCCTGATCAAGCTGGCCTCGCCGATCAACTCGCTGCCCACGCTCAAGATCGCGGACACCACCGCGTACAACAGCGGCACGTTCACCGTCGCCGGCTGGGGCGCCACGCGCGAGGGCGGCGCCCAGCAGCGCTACCTCCGCAAGGCGACCGTGCCGTTCGTCTCCGACTCCGCCTGCCAGGCGGCCTACGGCTCCAGCCTGGTGCCCGGTGAGGAGATCTGCGCCGGGTTCAACGAAGGCGGCGTCGACACCTGCCAGGGCGACTCGGGCGGCCCGATGTTCCGCAAGGACAACGCCGGCGCCTGGATCCAGGTCGGCATCGTGAGCTGGGGCGAGGGCTGCGCACGGCCCGGCTACCCGGGCGTCTACACCGAGGTCTCGACGTTCGCCGCCGCCATCAAGTCGGCCGCGGCCACCCTGTGACCCCTGCCTCCTGAACCACTGATCCGCCGATTCACCGATCCACCGATCCACCGATCCACCGGTCCGTGGACGGGGCCGGGGCCCCGCCCCCGTCCACGGACCGCCCCGGGTCGTCCTACGCCAGCTCGACCCCGGCGCCCGCCCCGCCCTCCAGCTCCAGGACCCACACCTCGTTCCCGCCCTCGCGCAGCACCGGACCCGGCACGAACAGGGACTCCTGCGGCCCGGCCGCCCAGTACCGGCCCAGGCAGAAGCCGTTGACCCAGACGAAGCCGCGGGTCCACCCCGGCAGCGACAGGGCCGCGTCCCCGGGCTCCGGGACCGTCACCACCGCGCGGTACAGCCCCGGCCCCGCCGCCTCCGCCCCACCCGTCGGCCGCAGCGGCAGCCTCCGCACCGCCTCCGTCCCGAAGGCGGCCAGCCGCAGACCCCGGGCCCGTACCCCGTGCACGTACTGCCGCTCGTGCCGGACACCGCCCGTGATCCCCTTCGCCTCGGCCTGCCGCGGGCCGTAGTTGACCCGGCCCAGCGACTCCACCCACAGCTCCACCACCGCGGGCCCCGCCACCGGCTCCGGCAGCACCGCGTCCTCCGACGCCAGCACCCCCGCCCGCACCCCGTCCACGTACACCACCGCACGGTCGCGCAGCCCCGACACCGACAGCGGATACGGCCGCCGCGGCCCGGGGATCTCCAGCCGGTAGCGCACCAGCCCCCGGTCCACCCCCAGCTCCTCGAACGTCGGCGGCACCGGCGCGACCGACTCCGCGTCCCCGAGGACCTCCAGGACCTCCCCGAGCGGCGCCCACGCCACCGGCTCCGCGGCCGCCGGCCCGGCGATCCGTCGCGGCGGCTCCGGCACCTCCGGCAGCGGCCCCTCCGCGAACGCGCCCAGCACCTCACGGAAACGCCAGAACTTCTCCGTCGGCAGCCCCGCCTCGTCCACCGGCGCGTCGTAGTCGTACGAGGTCACCGTCGGCCGCAACTCGCCCTCGTGCAGGTCACCGGCCCGGTTCGCCCCCGCCCAGCCGGCGAAGTTCGTCCCGCCGTGCGCCATGTACAGGTTCACCGACGCCCCGCACTCCAGGATCTCCCGCAGCGTCCCCGCCGCGTCCGCCGCGTCCCGCACCGCGTGCTCCGTGCCCCAGTGGTCGAACCAGCCGCACCAGAACTCCATGCACATCAGAGGACCGGCAGGCCGGTGCCGCCGCAGCACCTCGAACGCCTCCCGCGCCCCCGACCCGAAGTTCGCCGTCGCGAGCACCCCCGGCACCGACCCGCCCGTCAGCATGTGGTCCTCCGGCCCGTCCGAGGTGAACAGCGGCACCCCCACCCCGCAGTCCCGCAGCAGCTCCTTGATCCGCCGCAGATAGCCCAGGTCCGAGCCGTAGCTGCCGTACTCGTTCTCCAGCTGCACCATGACCACCGGCCCGCCCCGGTCGACCTGCCGCGCCACGACCTGCGGCAGCAGTACACGGAACCAGCGGTCCACCGGAGCCAGGAACGCGTCGTCGTCCGTCCGCACCCGCCGCCCCAGCGGACCCGTCAGCCAGTGCGGCAGCCCCCCGTTCTCCCACTCGGCGCAGATGTACGGACCCGGCCGCACGATCGCCCACATCCCGGCCCGCCCCACCGCGTCCAGGAACCGGCCCAGCGCGGCCACGTCCCCGTACCGCCCCGGCTCCGGCTCGTACAGGTTCCACGGGACGTAGGTCTCCACACAGTTGAGCCCCATCGCCCGCAGCATCCCCAGACGGTGCTCCCACTGCTCCTCGTGCACCCGGAAGTAGTGCAGCGCCCCCGACAGCAGCCGCACCGGCCGCCCGTCCAGGAGGAAGTCCTCGTCACCCACAGCGAACGTGCTCATGCGCTCACCCTCGCCCTCTGGCGGCGGACCGGTCCATGGACAAAGATCGTCGCTGTTTGGACGTAAGGAGACGACCGGAAGGGCGCGTGCCGACGATGTACCACACCTGGATGCGCTACTTCACGCCCAGCCCCGTCCACCACCGCCTCGGCCTGGTCTGCCTCGGCGTCGGACTCCAGCACGGCACCCTGCCCACCGTCGGGCCGCGCACCCTCGACCACCACGTGGCCGTCGTCATCAACGCCGGCAGCGGCTGGTACCTCGGCCCGGACGGCCGGCGCACCACCGTCACCGCCCCCGCCCTCATCTGGCTCACCCCCGGCGTGCCCCACCACTACGCCGCCGACCCCGCCACCGGCTGGGACGAGAGCTTCGTCGACTTCGGCGGCCCCGCCACCGCCACCTACACCGAACTCGGCTACATCGAGCCCGACCGGCCCGTCGTCCCGCTCTCCGACGCCGCCGGCCCCCGCGCCGCCATCGGCCGCATCGCCCGCGCCGCCCGCCGCGGCAACCCCCTCCTGGAGGTCGAGACCGGCGCCGCCGTCCACGAACTCCTCGTCGCCCTGCGCCGCGCCCGCGCCGACACCAACGCCGACGGCGACCCCGTCCTGTCCGCGCTCGCCCGCGACGCCTTCCAGCCGCTGTCCGTCGCCGAGCACGCCGCCCGGCACGGCATGAGCCCGGCCGAGCTGCGCACCGCCGTCCGCCGCGCCGCCGGCTGCAGCCCCAAGGACTACCTCCTCTCCATCCGCCTCGGACGCGCCAAGGAACTCCTCGCCGCGACCGAACTGCCCGTCGCCGCGGTCGCCCGCCGCGTCGGCTACGACGACCCGGCCTACTTCTCCCGGCTGTTCACGCGCCGCGTCGGCACCGCACCCGTCCGCTTCCGCGACCAGCAAGGACGTGCCGTACCCGGCGGCTGGAGCGACCGCGTTCCGGATCCCGAACACCCTCCGACGATCGTCGGGCGCTCCGTCTAAGCTCGCTGCTCATGAGCGACATCGACGAGTCCGTACAAGAGGAACTGTCCCGGCTGCGCGAAAGCATCGACAACATCGACGCGGCGGTCGTCCACATGCTCGCCGAACGCTTCAAATGCACCCAGCAGGTCGGCGTCCTCAAGGCCAAGCACCATCTCCCGCCCGCCGACCCCGCACGCGAGTCCCGCCAGATCGCCCGGCTGCGGGAACTGGCCGAGAGCGCGAAACTGGACCCGGCGTTCGCGGAGAAGCTGCTGAACTTCATCATCGCGGAGGTCATCCGGCACCACGAGACGATTGCGGACGGAGCACGCTGATGGGCCGCGTCACGGTCTTCACCCTGGGAGGGACGATCTCCGCCCGGGGCGGGGACGCGGCGCGCCTGACCGGCGCCGAGGTCCTCGCCGGGCTCGGTGCCGTCGGCACCGAGGCGGAGCTCCGCGACTTCCGCCGGCTGCCCAGCTCCTCGCTGTCCCTGGAGGACGTCGCCGCCCTCGCCGACGAGGTCCGCGCGACGGTCGCGGCCGGCTCCGGCGTCGTCGTCGTCCAGGGCACCGACACCCTGGAGGAGACCGCCTTCCTCCTCGACCTGCTCTGCCCGACCACCGAGCCGGTCGTCGTCACCGGCGCCATGCGGCGCCCCGACCTGCCCGGCGCCGACGGCCCCGCCAACCTCGCCGCCGCCGTCGCGGTCGCCACCGACCCGGCCTGCCGCGACCTCGGCGTCCTCGTCGTCCTCGCCGACGAGATCCACGCCGCCCGCCACGTCCGCAAGACCCACACCACCGCCGTGGCCACCTTCGCCTCGCCCGGCGCCGGCCCGATCGGCTCGGTCGTCGAAGGCGAGGCGCGGATCCTGCTCCGCCCGGCCACCCCCTCGACGGTCTGCTCCCTGCGGCTCGACCCCAGGATCCGCGTCGCCCTGCTCACCCTCTCCCTCGGCGACCGCGGCGAACTCCTCGACGCCGTCGACTCCCGCTACGACGGCCTCGTCGTCGCCGCCTTCGGCGCCGGCCACGTCCCGACCTGGCTGGTCGAACCCCTCGAAGAGCTCGCGCGCCGCATCCCGGTCGTCCTCGCCTCCCGCACCGGCGCCGGCACCACCCTGTCCCACACCTACCGGGGACCCGGCTCCGAGCACGACGTCCTGCACCGCGGCCTCATCCCCGCCGGACCCCTCGACCCCGTCAAGGCCCGCCTCCTGCTGCACACCCTGCTCTCCAGCGGAGCGGCCGGCGAGGCCGGATACGACCGCCCCCGCATCACCGCGGCCTTCACCCACCTCACCGGCACCGGCCTGGCGTGAGCCGAGGGCGGAACCCCGTTCCCCGCCCCGCCCCCATCAGGCAGCATGGAGCCCATGTCCGTACTGACGCGCGACGAAGCGCAGACCCGTGCCCGGCTCCTCGACGTCCACCACTACGAGGTCGAGCTCGACCTGACCACCGGTGACGACACCTTCCGGTCGACCAGCACCATCCGGTTCACCGCCCGCACGGCCGGGGACACCTTCGTCGAGCTGAAGCCCGAGACCCTCCACTCCGCCCTGCTCGACGGCACGCCCCTCGACCCCGCCGCCCTCGACGGCAACCGGCTCCCCCTGGACCTCGCCGAGGGCGAGCACACGCTGGAGATCGCGGCCACCATGCGGTACTCGCGCACCGGCGAGGGCATGCACCGCTTCACCGACCCCGCCGACGGCGAGTCGTACGTCTACACCCAGCTCTTCATGGAAGACGTCCAGCGGGTCTTCGCCGCCTTCGACCAGCCCGACCTCAAGGCCGTCTTCGACATCTCCGTCCAGGCCCCCCAGGGCTGGACCGTCCTGTCCAACGGCATCACCGCACAGGGCCCCGACGGCCGCTGGACCGCTGCCACCACCCCCCTGCTCTCCACGTACTTCGTCTGCGTCGCCGCCGGACCCTGGCACTCCCTGCGCACCGAGCACGCCGGCCTCCCCTTCGGCCTGCACTGCCGCCGCTCCCTCGCCCCCCACCTCGACGCCGACGCCGACGAGATCCTCGCCGTCACCAAGGCCTGCTTCGACCGCTACCACGAGAAGTTCGAGGAGCCCTACCCCTTCGACTCCTACGACCAGGCCTTCGTCCCCGAGTTCAACGCCGGCGCGATGGAGAACCCCGGCCTCGTCACCTTCCGCGAGGACTACGTCTTCCGCTCCGCCGTCACCGTCACCGAGCGGCAGACCCGCGCCAACGTCATCGCCCACGAGATGGCCCACATGTGGTTCGGCGACCTCGTCACCCTGCGCTGGTGGGACGACATCTGGCTGAACGAGTCCTTCGCCGAGTACATGGGCTACCAGACCGTCAACGAAGCCTGTTCCGACCTCTTCCCCGACACCTGGACCGAGTTCGGCATCGGACGCAAGGCCTGGGGCTCCGACGCCGACCAGCGGCCCTCCACCCACGCCGTCGCCCCCGACCCCGAAGCCGTCCCCGACACCGCCTCCGCCCTGCTCAACTTCGACGGCATCTCCTACGCCAAGGGCGCCGCCGCCCTGCGCCAGCTGGTGACCTGGATGGGCGAGAAGGACTTCCTCGCCGGCATCAACACCCACTTCGAGCGCCACCGGTTCGGCAACGCCACCCTCGCCGACTTCATCGACAACCTCGCCTCCGCCACCGACCGCGACGTCCACGGCTGGGCCGAGCAGTGGCTGCGCACCACCGGCATCGACGCACTCACCCCCGAACTCGGCGGCGACGCCCACCACACCACCCTCACCGTGCGCCGCGACGGCAGCCGCCCGCACCGCATCGCCGTCGGCGTCTACGACCGCGACCTCCTCGACAACAAGCGGCTCGTCCTGCGCGAACGCCTCGAGATCGACATCCCCCACACCACCCCCGTCCAGCTCCCCGGCCCCCGCCCCGCCCTCGTCGTCCTCAACGACGGCGACCTCAGCTACGCCAAGGTGCGGCTGGACGACACCTCCCTGGAGACCGTGCGCCGCACCCTCTCCGGCGTCCCCGACGACCTCACCCGCGCGCTGCTCTGGAACACCCTGCGCGACATGGTCCGCGACGGCGAACTCGCCCCCGAGGCCTACCTGGAGGCCGCCCACACCCACCTCCCCGAGGAGACCGACCTCGCGATCGTGCAGGGCGTCCTCGCCTTCGCCCGCGTCCAGATCGCCGACCGCTACCTCCCCGCGGACGAGCGGCCCGCCGCCCTGGCCCTGCTCACTTCCCTGGCCCGCGACCTCATCCGCCGCACCGAGGACGGCGAGGCACCCGGACTGCGCCTGACCGCCGTCCGTACCTTCATCGGCAGCGCCACCCAGCCCGACACCATCGCCGCCTGGCTCGCCGAAGGAACCGTCCCCGGCGGCCCCGAGATCGACCCCGAGCTGCGCTGGCTCGTCCTCGCCCGGCTCGCCGTCCTCGGCGCCCTCGACGAGGCCACCATCGACACGGAGCTGGCCCGCGACCCCAGCGCCACCGGACAGCAGGGCGCGGCCCGGTGCCGCGCGGCCCTGCCGACCCCGGAGGCCAAGGCGGCCGCCTGGTCCCGGCTCTTCGACTCCGACGACCTGTCCAACTACCTCTTCGCCGCAACCGCCCAGGGCTTCTGGCAGCCCGAACAGGCCGAGCTGGTGGCGGAGTACGTCCCCCGCTTCTACCCGGCCGCCGTCGCGCTCGGCGACCGGCGCGGCGCCGCCATGTCGGAGGCGGCGGGCTCCCGCGCCTTCCCGGCCCACGCCATCGACGACGCCTCCCTGGCCCTGGGCGAGACCCACCTCCGGGAGGACACGATGACGCCCGCGCTGCACCGCAAGCTCGCCGACCAGCTCGACGACCTCCGCCGCGCGCTGCGGGTCCGCACGAACGGGTGACCGCGGGGCCGGGTGCCGCGGACCCGCACGACCGGGCGACCGGGGCCGCGGACCGGACGACCGGCTCCGTACGAGGGCGTGACCGGGGCCGCGGGACCCGGTGACCGGGACCGAACGACGGCGCACCGGGGACCGGCGGACGCGTGACCGCACCGCCGGCCGGTGCGCCCCGCTCCGGCCGCTCCGGCCGCCCCGGCCGCCGCACCCACGCCCCGAGCCCCACCACGAAGGACACGGCCTTGTCCAGGCCATGTCCCTCGTTCGGGTTACACACCCGTGCTCACCGGACAAACCCCGAAAACCCCCGCCAGTGTGGGCCCATGTGTGCCGTGCCCACCCCGCCCGCCCCACCGCCGGCCCTCGCCGGAGGCGAATCCGGCCCCGAAGCCCTGCGCCCCCTCCTCACCACCGTCCTCGCAGCGCTCCACGACGGAGCCGCGACCCGCGGCGGCCCGATCCCCGCCGGCGGCCCCGACACGCTCGCCGCCCGGATCCGCGACACACTCGGAGAAGCCCTCCCCGACACCGGCACCACCCCCGAGGCCGCCCTCCGCACCCTCGTCACCGCCCTCGCCGCAGGCGCCGCCGACCCCGCCGACCCGCTCTGCGCCGCCCACCTCCACACCCCGCCCCTGGCCCTGGCCGTCGCCGCCGACCTCGCCGCCTCCGCGCTCAACCCCTCCATGGACTCCTGGGACCAGGCACCCGCCGCCTCCGCCCTCGAAGACCTCGTCACCCGCGCCCTCGCCGCCGAGGTCTACCCCCACGCCCCGCACCCCGACGCCCTCGTCACCACCGGCGGCACCGAGTCCAACCAGCTCGCGCTGCTCCTCGCCCGGGAACGCCACGGATCCGTCCAGACCGTCGTCGGCGCGGCCGCCCACCACTCCTTCCACCGCGCCGCCTGGCTCCTCGGCCTGCCCGAACCCGTCACCGTCCCCACCCCCAACGGCACCGTCGACCCCGTCGCCCTCGACGAGGCCCTCACCGACCTCCACGGCCCCCTCCTCGTCGCCGCCACCGCCGGCACCACCGACACCGGCCGCATCGACCCCCTGCCCCAGATCGCCGACCTCTGCGAAGCCCACGGCGCCGAACTCCACGTCGAC
This sequence comes from Streptomyces sp. JL2001, assembly GCF_050917515.1. NCBI lineage: Bacteria > Bacillati > Actinomycetota > Actinomycetes > Kitasatosporales > Streptomycetaceae > Streptomyces > Streptomyces sp. JL2001. Next base: position 5,846,559 of record NZ_CP169421.1, read on the forward strand.
GCCGCCTACGGCGGCGCCGCCCTCTTCAGCGCCACCCACCGCCCCCTGCTCGCCGGCCTCGACCGCGCCCGCTCCGTCGCCCTCGACCTGCACAAACTCGGCTGGCAGCCGGCCGCCGCAGGACTCCTCGCCGTCCGCGACACCGCCGACCTGGCCGCACTGAGCCACACCGCCGACTACCTCAACGCCGACGACGACACCGAAGCCGGCCTCCCCAGCCTCCTCGGCCGCTCCCTGCGCACCACCCGACGCCCCGACATCCTCAAGATCGCCGTCACCCTCCGCACCCTCGGCCGCACCGGCCTCGGCGACCTCGTCGACACCTGCTGCGCCCTGGCCCGGGAACTCGCCGACCTCGTCGACAAGACACCCGGCCTGGAGCTCTACGAGCGCCCCACCCTGACCACCGTCCTGTTCCGGCCCCGGGACGCCGACGACGACACGGTCGCCGCCATCCGCCGCACCCTCCTCACCGAAGGCTGCGCCGTCCTCGGCCGGGCCCACGAGGACGGCCGGCTCTGGCTCAAGGCCACCCTCCTCAACCCGCACGCCACCTCCGGCGACCTGGAACAGATCCTCACCCTCGTGGAAGGCAGCACCGACCGATGACCGGCAGCACCCCCCACCCGCAGCACGACCTCGACCGGCCCTACGACCTGGTGGGCATCGGCATCGGCCCCTTCAACCTCTCCCTCGCCGCCCTCGCCCACGGCATCCCCGGCGGCCTCGCGACCACCTTCTTCGAGCAGAACCCCGCCTTCCACTGGCACCCCGGCCTCCTCATCGAAGGAGCCACCCTCCAGGTCCCCTTCCTCGCCGACCTGGTCACCCTCGCCGACCCCGCCAGCCCCTGGTCGTTCCTCAGCTACCTCCGCTCCCGCGACCGGCTCTTCCCCTTCTACTTCGCCGAGAAGTTCCACATCCAGCGAGCCGAGTACGACGCCTACTGCCGCTGGGTCAGCGGCCAGCTCCCCGGCCTCCACTTCGGACACCAGGTCGACGCCGTCCGCTGGAACCCCGAACGCGCCCTCTTCGAAGTCGACTTCACCCAACTCGACGGCGACGGCGAGGCCGAGGCACTCGGCCGCGCCTACACCCGGCACATCGCCCTCGGCGTCGGCACCCAGCCCCACGTCCCCGACCCCCTCAAGCCCCTCGCCGACGCACCCGGCGTCCCCGTCATCCACTCGGCCGACTACCTCGACCACCGCACCCGGCTCCTCGCCGCCGAACACGTCACCGTCATCGGCTCCGGCCAGTCCGGCGCCGAGATCTTCCTCGACCTGCTCCGCGCCCGCCCCGCCGGCGCCGAGAAGATCCACTGGATCACCCGCACCGAGGCCTTCGCACCCATGGAGTACTCCAAGCTCGGCCTCGAACACTTCACCCCCGACTACACCCGCTACTTCCACGCCCTCCCCGAGCCCGTCCGCAACGAACTCGTCCCCCGCCAGTGGCAGCTCCACAAGGGCATCGACGCCGACACCATCGCCGCCATCCACGACGAGCTCTACCGCCGCACCCTCGACGGCGGCTGGCCCGACGCCGTCCTCACCCCCGGCGTCCGCGTCCGCACCGCCGGCCGCGTCGCCACCACCAAGGTCGAACTCCACCTCGAGCACCTGCACCAGTCCGCCCGCTCCCGCCTCACCACCGACGCCGTCGTCCTCGCCACCGGCTACCGCGAACGCCCCGTCGACCGCATGCTCGCCGGACTCGACCCCTACCTCCGCCACGATTCGGCCGGACGCGCCAGGATCGACGAGCAGTACCGGCTCGTCCTCGACGACTCCGTCACCGGCTCCGTCTACGTGCAGAACGCCGAGAAGCACACCCACGGAGTCGGCGCCCCCGACCTCGGCCTCGCCGCCTGGCGCAGCGCGACCATCCTCAACTCCCTCACCGGCAAGGACCCCTACCCGCTCCCGCGCCGCACCGCCTTCACCAGCTTCGGCCTCGAACGGCGAGAGGCGCCACGCATCCCGGCCCAGGGCCAGGCGCTGACGCCTCTCACACAGAACTGACCGGGGGCGCACCGCACGCGCCGCCCGATCGGCAGGACGCTCCCTAGAAGACCGGCACACCGTCCCGGGTCAGCTTCCAGTCCACCGAGGCGAACTGGCCCGGGTCGACCGTCCCCTTCGCCTTCACCCACTGGATGATCGTGTTGCGGATCTCGTCCGAGTTCGCCCACAGCTGCTTCGCGTTCGCCACGTGCGGGAACGCGCCGCCACCACTGGCCCGGTAGTTGTTCACCGCCAGCACGAACTCCGCCGCCGGGTCGATCGGCTTCCCGCCGAACGACAGGTTCACGATCCGCGAACCCGCCGGCTTCGCGATGTCGATCTCGTACGTCACCCCGTACACGGCGTCGTAGTTGTAGTCCGGCGTGCCGCCGGCGTTCGTCAGCTTCGCCGTGTCCACCGGCGCGCCGGCCGGCGTCTGGACGTAGTAGCGCGCCGAGAACTCCAGGTAGTCCTTCACCTGGGCGCCCGTCATCAGACGCGCCTCCAGGGTGTTCTCGAAGACGTACAGCCCCGCCGCGTCCCGGATCGTCACCTGACCGGCCGGGATGGCCGCCGTACGGGAGAAGCACGACGCCTGGGACAGCACCGGCAGCCCGGCGTACGCGCCACCCGCCAGCGCCTCCTTCACCGTCTCCGCCTGGACGTGGTTGATCAGGTCGATGATCGGCTCGTCCTTCCACGGAGCCTTGACCGTGGTCATGGCCGCGGTCGACGCGCCGATGATCTGGTTGACGTACGCGACGACCTTCTTGTGCTCGTCCGCCAGCAGCCCCGTGATCTCCGGGTCCTCCGCCACCGTGTTGGAGTTCAGGACCTGCGCGGCCACCTTCTCGACCGTCCAGCGGCCCTTCTCCCACACCAGGTCGAAGTCGAACAGCGTCAGCCGCTGCCCCCACTTCAGCGGCTCGGACAGCACGACGTCCTTGCCGGTCTCCTTGTTCTTCACCCGGTACTCCGGGATCTCGGTGTGCGCGTGCCCGACGAGGATCGCGTCGATGCCCGGCACCTGCTCGGCGACGAGACCGGCCGCGTTCTCGATGTGCGGGAGCTGGTCACCGTACGAGGACGTCCCGCTGGAACCGGAGTGCGCCGACACCACGACCACGTCCGCACCCATCGAACGCAGCTTCGGCACCCACTTCGCCGCCTGCTCCTCCAGCCCCGGGAACACCATCTTCCCGGTGACGTTGGCCTTGTCCCAGATCGCGATACCGGGGTTGGTCAGGCCGAGTATCGCCACCTTCACATCCCGGCCGTGCGGGGTGCACAGACGGTGCATGCTGTACGGCGGGAACGCCGGCCGGAGCGTCTTCGCGTCCAGCGCGTTGGCCCCCAGCAGCGGGAAGTCGCACTGCTCCTCGAACTTGCGCAGCACCGGGATGCCGTAGTTGAACTCGTGGTTGCCCAGGGCCGCGGCGTCGTAGCCGATGGCGTTCATGGCCTGCGCCATCGGGTGGACCGGCCCGCCCTTGCGCGTGATCGGGTCGACCTTGGCGTAGTAGTACGACAGCTGGGTGCCCTGGATCGTGTCACCCGCGTCGATGAGCAGCGTGTTGCGGCGGCCCTTGAGCGCGCGGACCTGGTCGACCAGCGTCGAGATCTTGGCGAGGCCGACGTCGTTGTGGGCCTTGTCGTCGAACTCCTTGTCCGTGAAGTAGTCCCAGTTGAAGACGTTGCCGTGCAGGTCGGTGGTGCCCATCACGGTGAAGGAGTACCGCTTGGCCGGATTCGGACGATGTCCGTGGGCCTGGGCGGGGGCGGCGGCGACCCCCGCGGACAGGGCGGCTCCCGCCCCGACGACGGCGGAGCTCTCCAGGAACGTCCGACGGTTCAGCGGCATGTGTTCTCCTTGGTTCAGTGGTGCACAACGCGCGTAGATTCTGGCTCAGACCGCACGTCGGCAACAGACCTCGCGGGTTACGGAGTGGGAAAGTGTTCGGAAGCCGAGCCGTCGACCACACCAGGGAGCCCCCAGTGACGACCGCACACCACCCGACCCCGGAAGCACCGCAGGTGACGGTCCGCGGAGAGGCACGCCTGGAGGTCGACCCCGAGGTCGCCCGCATCGCGATCACCGTCAGCGCCCGCGGCACGGACCGCGCCGCCACCCTCGCCGACCTCACCCGACGCAACGGCGAGGCCCTCGCCCTCGTCAGGTCCTACGGCGACGCCGTCGAGAAACTGGAGACCGGCACCCTCTCCCTCGCACCCGAGCCCGCCCGCCACGGCCGGGGCGAACGCGTCCGCGCCTACCAGGGCCGCGTCCACCTCACCGCCGAACTCAACGACTTCACCGCCCTCGGCGAACTCACCACCCGCCTCGCCGACCTGGACCAGACCCGGATCGACGGCCCGTGGTGGGCCCTGCGCCCCGACTCCCCGCAACACGCCGAGGCCCGCCGCCGCGCCGTGGGGGAGGCCGTCCAGCGTGCCCGCGCCTACGCGGAGGCCCTCGGCACCGGCCTCGCCGCACTCCTCGAACTCTCCGACACCGGACTCGTCCCGCCCTCCGCGCCCATGGGCGGGGCGCGCATGTCCTTCGCGGCGGAAACCGTGGACACCCCGCCCGCCATGGACCTCGAACCCCAACGCCAGACCGTCACCGCCGAGGTCGCGGCCCGCTTCACGATGAACCCGCCGAAGCTCTGAAACCCGGACGGCGACCCCTCTTCCCACCCCGGAGAACGCTCATCGGAGCACCCGCCCGCACATATTCAAGACTTGTCAACAACCTTTCACGCAAAGGTTGTTGGACAGTCATGCCGAGCCCGCTCACTACCCATCGGTAAGCCCTAGGCTCGAACCATGCGCCGAGCCAAAATCGTCTGCACCCTGGGACCCGCCACCGACTCGTACGACCAGATCAAGGCACTGGTCGACGCCGGAATGGACGTGGCCCGGTTCAACCTCAGCCACGGCACCTACGCCGAACACGAGGAGCGCTACCAGCGCGTACGCAAAGCCTCCGACGAATCCGGCCGCAGCGTCGGCGTCCTCGCCGACCTTCAAGGCCCGAAGATCCGCCTCGGACGATTCCGCGAAGGCCCCGTACTCCTTGAACGCGGCGACGATTTCACCATCACCGTCGAACCCCACGAAGGCGACCGCCACACCTGCGGCACCACCTACGACGGACTCGCCACCGACGTCACCACCGGCGAACGCATCCTCGTCGACGACGGCCGCGTCACCCTCGAAGTCACCTCCGTCGACGGCCCCCGCGTCCACACCCGCGTCATCGAAGGCGGCATGGTCTCCGACCACAAGGGACTCAACCTCCCCGGAGTCGCCGTCTCCGTCCCCGCCCTCTCCGAGAAGGACATCGACGACCTCCGCTGGGCCCTCCGCACCGGCGCCGACGTCATCGCCCTCTCCTTCGTCCGCAGCGCACGCGACATCGAGGACGTCCACCGCATCATGGACGAGGAGGGCCGCCGCCTCCCCGTCATCGCCAAGATCGAGAAGCCGCAGGCCGTCGAGAACATCGAGGAGATCGTCGCCGCCTTCGACGGCATCATGGTCGCCCGCGGCGACCTCGGCGTCGAAATGCCCCTCGAACAGGTACCGATCGTCCAGAAGCGCGCCGTCAAACTCGCCAAGCGCAACGCCAAACCCGTCATCGTCGCCACCCAGATGCTCGACTCGATGATCGACAACTCCCGCCCCACCCGCGCCGAGGCCTCCGACGTCGCCAACGCCGTCATCGACGGCACCGACGCCGTCATGCTCTCCGGCGAGACCAGCGTCGGCAAATACCCCATCGAGACCGTCCGCACCATGAGCCGCATCGTCGAAGCGGCCGAGGAAGACGTCCTCGCCAAGGGCCTCCCCCCGCTCACCGAACGCAACAAGCCCCGCACCCAGGGCGGCGCCGTCGCCCGCGCCGCCGCCGAGATGGGCGACTTCCTCGGCGCCCGCTTCCTCGTCGCCTTCACCCAGTCCGGCGACACCGTCAAGCGCCTCTCCCGCTACCGCTCACCCATCCCCCTCCTCGCCTTCACCCCCGACCCGGCCACCCGCTCCCAGCTCACCCTCACCTGGGGCGTCGAGACCTTCCTCGGCCCCCACGTCGACTCCACCGACGCCATGGTCGCCCAGGTCGACGAACAACTCCTCCGGATCGGCCGCTGCAACAAGGGCGACATCGTCGTCATCACCGCCGGCTCCCCGCCCGGCGTCCCCGGCTCCACCAACCTCGTCCGCGTCCACCACATCGGCGAGGACGACAGCCCGAAGGAGTGACGCCCGCGGCCCCGTCGCCGCACGACACCCCACCAGGCCGCCAAGGTGACGCCATGTCACACCACCTCAGCGGACCCCACCTGCGCTCCCCCCTGGACGACGCCCGCCTGGACCTCACGGACCTCTTCGCCTTCACGGTCCCCGGCGGGCGCACCGCCCTCATCATGAATGTCAACCCCCTCGCACCCAGCGGGGGCACCGCCTTCCACCCCGACGCCGTCTACCGCATCAACGTCGACACCGACGGCGACGACCAGGCCGACATCGCCTTCAGCTTCACCTTCTCCACCCCGGCCGACGACGGAGAACAGACCCTCACCGTCCACCGCGCCACCGGCCCCGAAGCCCGCGCCCACGAGGCCGCCGGAACCCCCCTCTTCATCGACGCCCCCGTCTCCTTCGGCCGCGAACTCTCCGTCAGCGAGGCCTTCAACTACAAGGTCTCCGCCGGCCTGCGCAGCGACCCCTTCTTCGCCGACCTGGACGGCATCCTCGCCGACTTCCAATGGACCGGCACCGACTGGGGCGCCGACAAGAACGTCTTCGGCATCGCCCTGGAGATGCCCGACTCCGAACTGGGCGACGACCCGGAGATCGGCGTCTGGGCGCGCGTCAGCGTCCACCAGGACGGCGACCTCGTCTCGGTCGACCGCGGCGCCCACCCCTCCCTCACCGCCTACCTCAACGCCGACGCCGCCAAGGCCGCCTACAACGCCGGCGAACCCGCCGACGACCGGGCCACCTACCTCACCCCCTGGAAGGCGGCCCTCGCCCACACCGGCGGCTACACCCCCGAAGCCGCCGAGGAAGCCCTGCGCACGGTCCTCCCCGACATCCTCCGCTTCGACCGCACCCACCCCGCCGCCTACCCGAACGGCCGCACCCTCGCGGACGACGTGACGTCCGCCCGCCTCGCGATGATCTCGAACGGCCGCATCCCCACGGACCACATCGGCCCCCACACGGACCTGCTGCCGCACTTCCCGTACCTGGGGACGCCGCACTAGATCCGGTGGCGCCGCACTGGATCCGGTGGCGGGGTCCCGTCGTCAGTGCTTGGGGCCCACGTGCCGGTCCATGAGGGCGACGGAGGCCTTGCGGGCGACGGAGACGTTGAGCGGTTCACCGTCGCGGGTGAGGGTCGTCCACCGCACGCCCACGCGGTCGAGCGCCTCGCAGAACAGCCCGCGGATGTCGTGCGACCTGTTGGTGAACAGGTACCGGGGGTACTCGTACCGCTTGGGCCGGCCGTCGACGAGCCGGGTCGTCCAGTTGGTGACCCGGCACCCGTCGGAGTGGACGAGGCCGCGGACGAACGCCCACGGATGTTCGTCGACGATCTCCCGTTGCCAGGCGTCGAGCACGATCGGCCGCTCGTGCTTCCGGCCCGGTCCGTGCTGGGGGAAGAGGCACGTCCAGTGGCGGCCGTAGCTGGTGACCATCACGCACCCCTGCTTCCGCAGGACGCAGACACTGCCTCGGGGGCGGACCGACATGATCGCCTCGCGGCACGCCTCGATCAGTCCGGGCCAGGCGTCCGCGCAGGCGATGCGGAGGTGGTGGCCGCCTCGGGGATGGTCGCTGATGCAGCCGTCGCCGAGATAGAGCCCCAGGAGGTAGGAGTACGCGGCCGGGTCGTCCGGTGGTCCCGGTGACGGGCGGCACCTCGGGCACGGTTCGGCCTGCGCGCCGATCCGCGGGAGGGGTTCGAGTCGCTCGCGCCAGGCGCGCACGGCCTGGCGGGAGATGCCGGTCTGCCGGCTCACCGAGTTGAGGCTGTGTCCGGCGGCGATCAGGGCCAGGGCTCGCTTGCGCGTCTCGAGGTCGTACACGAGGGCGAGCCTCGCCGACGACGGCCTCGCCCGGCGCCCCGTCCGGGAGGGGTTCACCGATGTGAGTGAAGGGCCGACCTCTGGGGCGGTAACCTTGGATTCGAAGGAAAAGTGCCCCAGGTGGGATTCGAACCCACACTGTCCGCTGTTTGAGAGCGGCCTCTCTGACCAGTTGGAGTACTGGGGCCTTGGAAAGGCAGGACCACGGAGGCCCTGCGGATCACCACTTTACAGGAGCTAGGTAGGCTCAGGGGAGCAGTACCTGCCCGCAACGAGGAGCCCCCGTGACCGCCCCCGAGTCGCCCCAGCCCGCCGCCGACGACGACAAGTCGCACGTCCCGCCGCTGACGACCCGTGTCGTCATCGCCGAGGACGAGGCCCTCATCCGCCTCGACCTCAAAGAGATGCTCGAAGAAGAGGGCTACTCGGTCGTCGGCGAGGCCGGCGATGGTGCCCGGGCCGTCGAGCTCGCCCGGGAGCACCGGCCCGATCTGGTGATCCTCGACGTCAAGATGCCCGTCCTGGACGGCATCTCGGCGGCCGAGAAGATCGCCGGCGAGTCCATCGCCCCGGTCCTGATGCTCACCGCGTTCTCCCAGCGCGACCTCGTGGAGCGCGCGCGGGACGCCGGTGCGATGGCGTACCTCGTGAAGCCGTTCAGCAAGAGCGACGTCGTGCCGGCGATCGAGATGGCGGTCTCGCGCTTCTCGGAGCTGAAGGCGCTGGAGCAGGAGGTCGCCGACCTCTCGCAGCGTCTGGAGACGCGGAAGCTGGTCGACCGTGCGAAGAGCGTGCTGCAGACGCAGTACGGCCTGACGGAGCCGGCGGCGTTCCGGTGGATCCAGAAGACGTCGATGGACCGCCGGATGTCCATGCAGCAGGTCGCCGAGGCGGTCATCGAGGACGCCGAGGAGAAGAAGGCCGCGAAGGGCCAGTAGGAGGAACGTGCGACGTCGCGGGTGTCCGTGACGCGAGGAAGGCCCGCCCCACAACGTTGTGGGGCGGGCCTTCCGTTCGTGTGGGCCGGTGGCCTACTCCTCGCCGAGGTACGTCTTGCGGACGTCGTCGTTGTGGAGGAGGTCCTGGCCGGTGCCGGACAGCTTGATCGTGCCGACTTCCAGCACGTAGCCGTAGTCCGCGAGCGAGAGCGCCGCCTGGGCGTTCTGCTCGATGAGCAGGATGGTCATGCCTTCGGCCTTGAGCGTGGCGATGGTCGACATGATCTTCTGCATCATGATCGGGGAGAGGCCCATGGAGGGCTCGTCGAGCATGAGCAGCTTGGGCTGGGACATCAGGGCGCGGCCCATGGCGAGCATCTGCTGTTCGCCGCCGGAGAGGGTGCCGGCGGCCTGCTTGCGGCGCTCTCCCAGGATGGGGAAGAGGTCGTAGGCGCGCTCGACGTCCTTCTCGATGCCGTCCTTGTCCTTGCGGAGGAAGGCTCCGAGCTGGAGGTTCTCGGCGATGGTGAGGCGGGGGAAGATGTGCCGGCCCTCGGGGGAGTGGGCCATGCCGAGGGAGACGACCTTGTGGGCGGGGATGCCGTTGAGCTCCTGGCCGTCGAAGGTGATCTTGCCGCTGGTGGGCTTGATGAGCCCGGAGAGGGTGCGCAGGGTGGTGGTCTTGCCCGCGCCGTTGGTGCCGATGAGGCTGACGACCTGGCCGGCTTCGACGGAGAAGGAGATGCCCTTGACGGCCTCGATCTTGCCGTAGGCGACCCGGAGGTCCTCGACCTCGAGGAGTGCGGTCACTTGGAGTCTCCTTCCTTCTTGGTGCTGTCCGCGTCGTCGGACGCGGTCTCCGGGGTGGTGTCCGGAGTGTCGGCCGGGGCCTCGTCGGCCGGGGCTTCGGGGGCCTCGTCCTCGGGGGTCTCGTCCGTGGCGGTGTCGTCGGTGGCCTCGGGGGAGGTCTCCGGCTCGGCCGCTGCGCCGGCGGTCTCGGCGTGGGCTTCGGCGGCCTCGACCTCGGCGGCCTCGGCGGCGCCGGGGGCGCCTTCGAAGGGCTCGCCCAGGTAGGCGGCGACGACGCGCTCGTCGCCCTGGACGACCTCGGAGGTGCCTTCGACGAGCTTCTCGCCCTGGACCAGCACGGCCACCCGGTCGCACAGGTTGAAGATGAACTTCATGTCGTGCTCGATGACGAGGACGGCGATGCCCTTGTCGCGGATGGCGAAGACGAGTTCCTCGGTGGTGCGGGTCTCGTTCTGGTTCATGCCGGCGGTGGGCTCGTCGAGGAGGAGCAGGCCGGGGTCGCTCGCGAGGGCGCGGGCGATCTCGAGCTTGCGCTGCTCGCCGTAGGGCAGGTTGCGGGCGAGGTGCTCGGCCTTGGAGGCGAGGCCGACGAACTCGAGGAGTTCCATGGCCCGCTCGCGGGAGGCGGCTTCCGCCTTCTTGAAGCCGGGGCCGCGCAGGAGCGCGGACCAGAGGCCCTCCTTGGTCCGGGTGTGGCGTCCGACGAGGACGTTCTCCAGGACCGTCATGTTGGAGAAGAGGCGGATGTTCTGGAAGGTGCGGGCGATGCCGGCCTTGGTGACGAGGTGCGGCTTGGGCGGCAGCACGGTGCCCTTGTAGCTGACCTGTCCCTCGGTGGGGACGTACAGGCCGGTCAGGCAGTTGAAGAAGGTCGTCTTGCCGGCGCCGTTGGGGCCGATCAGGCCGACGATCTCGCCCTCGCGGACGGTGAGGTCGACGTCGCGGACGGCGGTGAGGCCGCCGAAGCGCATCGTGACGCCGCTGGCGTCCAGGACCGTGGCGGCGTTGGCCGTGGTGGTCGTGGTGGTGGTCGTCATGGCGTTCACGCCCCCGCCTTCGCGGTGCCGACGCCCGACTCGGCGGATTGCCGCTGTTCGGGTACGTCGGGCTGTTCGTCGTTCTCGTGGAATTCCAGCTGCGCCCGCTTGTTGGCGATGAGGCCTTCGGGGCGGAAGCGCATGAGCAGGATGAGGGCGATTCCGAAGCCGAGCAGCTGGTAGTCCTGGAGGAAGGACAGCTTGGCCGGGATCAGGAAGAGCAGTGCCGCGCCGAGGATCGGGCCGCGGACGGTGCCCATGCCGCCCAGGATGACGGCCGCGAGGAGGAACGCGGAGTTCGGCGGCACGGGGCCGGCGAAGACGTAGTTCTCGGGGACGACCGTGGTGTTGACGTGTGCCTGGATGGTGCCGGCGAGGCCGGCGAGGGTGGCGCCGAGGGCGAAGGCGATGAGCTTGACCCGGAAGCCGTTGATGCCCATGGCGGTCGCGGCGGTCTCGTCCTCGCGGATGGCGACCCAGGAGCGGCCGATGCGGCTGTTGGCGGCTCGCGAGAAGATCACGATGACCAGTGCCATCACCAGCAGCATGAGCAGGTAGTAGTTGGCGTAGGCACCGAGTTCGACGCCCAGGACGGTGTGGGACTCCCCGAAGTTGTAGCCGAAGAACTCCAGCTGCGGGATGTTCGGGATGCCGTTCGGGCCGTTGGTGATCTGCGGGCCGGAGACGCCGTCGAGGTTGCCCATGGCGATGCGGAAGATCTCTCCGAAGCCGAGGGTGACGATGGCGAGGTAGTCGCCGCGCAGGCGGAGCGTCGGGGCGCCGATGATGACGCCGAAGACGAGCGAGGCGAGCGCGCCGGTGAGGACCGCGGCCCAGAAGGGGAACTGGACCCCGAAGGCGGAGGAGGTGGCTCCGGAGACCAGGGCGGCGGTGTAGGCGCCGACGCCGAGGAAGGCGACGTAGCCGAGGTCGAGCAGGCCGGCGAGGCCGACGACGACGTTCAGGCCGAGAGCGACGGTCGCGAAGATGAGGATGTTGACCGCGATCAGGGTGTAGGTGTCGCCGCTCTGCTGGATGAACGGGAAGGCGATCGCGGCGGCCATCGAGGCGATGATCGTGACCTGGCGGTTGTTCGCGGTGATCGCGGAGACGCGTGCGACGAGCCCGGACTTGAGGAGGGCGGTCGAGGCGAATCCGACGATGATCAGGTACGCGATGAAGAGCTGCGGCTCGCTGTCCTCGGTGTCGATGCCGAAGGTGATCACGTAGAGGCCGAGCGCGAACACGCCGGCGATGATCAGGATTTCGGCCCAGGAGGGCAGTGCCTTGGCGGGGGCCGCCTTGCGGGTGTCGTCGGGCAGCTTGTACGCGGCGACGGCCGGGATGGCGGAGGCGACGACGGCGAAGCCGGCGCCGGGCTCCAGGTCCACCAGCGCGCCCAGTTCCCAGACGATGGAGATCGTCGTGAACAGGGTGGTGGCGAAGGTGCCGAGGGCCAGGATCCACAGGGCCTTGCGGGAGCCGGCGGGGGTGAGCCAGCCGAAGCCCTTGACGCCGAGCGCGGCGAGCGCGTGGACGGCGGTGAGGACGCCTCCGACGAGGGTGAGGAGCTGGAGGGGCGCCGGGTAGCCGTAGATCGTGAGGTCACCGGGGAAGTCGGTGGTCCACGTCCAGGCGAGGAAGGCGCTGACGATGGTGGCGACGGAGCCGCCGAGGATCGTGTAGAGCAGGCCGGCGGAGGCGATGTTCTGCTTCGCCGGGGCGAGGGTCTGGGCCGTGGTGTCTGTGGTCATGGTTCTCACGCCCGATCCGCGACGCGCTCGCCGAGCAGGCCTTGGGGCCTGACGAGGAGGACGACGATGAGGAGTACGAACGCCCAGACGTTGGACCAGGCTCCACCGCCGAGCTGCTGCATGCCGGGGATGTCCTCGATGTAGGCGATCGAGAGGGACTCGGCGAGGCCGAGGACGACGCCGCCGACCATGGCTCCGTAGATGTTGCCGATGCCGCCGAGGACGGCCGCGGTGAACGCCTTGAGGCCGAGGATGAAGCCCATCTCGAAGTTGATCTGGCCCTTGTCGAGGCCGTAGGCGACGGCGGCGACGGCGGCGAACGCGGCACCGATGGCGAAGGCCATGACGATGATGCGGTCGGTGTTGATGCCCATCAGCTTGGCCGTGTCGGGGTCCTGCGCGGTGGCCTGCATGGCGCGGCCGCTGCGGCTCTTGGAGACGAAGACGCCGAGGGCGAGCATGCAGAGCGGGGCGAGCACGAGCACGAAGGCGTCGGCGCGCTGGATGGAGAGGCTCTCGGTGAGCTGGAAGGCGTCACCCTTGAACTCGGGGAAGCTGACGGCCTTCTTGGCGTCCGGGTAGAACTGCCAGACGAGCTGCTGGAGCGCGATGGACAGGCCGATGGCGGTGATGAGGGGGGCGAGCCGTGGTGCGCTGCGCAGCGGTCGGTACGCGAACCGTTCGGCTGCGGTGGCGACGGCCACGGAGGCGATCGCGCCACCGAGGATCATGAGCGGGATCGCCACCAGCAGAGAGGTGCCGCTCGGGAGAGCGGTGTAGGTGGTGAGGGCGCCAAAGCCGCCGATCATGAAGATCTCGCCGTGCGCGAAGTTGATGAGCTGGACGATGCCGTAGACCATGGTGTACCCGATGGCTATGAGGCCATAAAGGGCACCGAGGGCAAGGCCGTTGGCCAGCTGTTGCGGCAGTTCGTTCACCGCAGGGCCTCCGATGAGCGTGTCGGATAAGACTCCGCGCGAGGGCGCTGTTTGCGCCCTCGCGCGGCTTGGTTCATTTGGTCAGGACGAGGTCAGAGCGTGGGGACTACTGGTTGAAGGTGTCGCTCTTGACGTCGATCCACTTGCCGCCCTCGACCTTGTAGACCGTGAGCTGCTTGTTGGTGGTGTCGCCGAACTCGTCGAAGGAGACCTTGCCGGTCACACCGTCGAACGAGACCTTGCCGAGCGCCTCGGTGACCTTGGCGCGGGCGTCGGTGGGAACCTTGCCGCCGTTGGCGGCGACGACGGCCTTGACGGCCTGGATGATCGCCCAGCCGGCGTCGTAGGAGTAGCCGCCGTAGGCCGCGTACGCGTCCTTGTAGCCGGCCGCCTTGTAGTCGGCGATGAACTTCTTGGCGGTGTCGAGCTTCTCGACCGGGTAGCCGATCGAGGTGGCGAGGTCACCGTCGTTGGCCTCGGCGGACGCGGCGATGAAGGCCGGGTCGTAGATGCCGTCGCCACCCATGGTGGGGATCTTGGCGCCGGTCTTCTTGATCTGGTCGGAGAGCAGGCCGCCCTCGGGGTACTGGCCGCCGAAGTAGACGGAGTCGGCGCCGGAGGCCTTGACCTTGTCGGCGGTGGAGGAGAAGTCGGTCTCCTTCACGGTGACGTGGTCGGTGCCGACGACCTTGCCGCCGAGGCGGGTGAACTCGGCGGAGAAGATGGCCGCGAGGCCGGCGCCGTAGGTCTGCTTGTCGTCGACGACGAAGACCTTCTTCTTGCCGGCGTCCTTGAAGAGGTACTGGGCGGCGAACTTGCCCTGGACCACGTCGGTGGCGGCGGTGCGGAAGTAGGTCGGGAAGGGGCGCTTGAACTCGCCCTTGCCCCAGTTGTCACCCTGGCTGAGCGAGGGGTTCGTGTTGGCGGGGGAGACCTGCGCGAGGTTGGCCTGCGCGAAGACGCCCTGCATCTGCTGGGAGACGCCGGAGTTCAGCGGGCCGACGACGCCGAGGACGTCCTTCTTGCCGACGAGCTTGGTGGCGTTGGCCTGACCGGAGGCCGGGACGGCCTGGTCGTCGAGGGCCTCGATCTTGAAGGTGACCCCGGGGACCTCGTTGTTCTTGTTGGCGGTCTGGACCGCCAGGTCCACGGAGTTCTTGATGCCCTGGCCCAGCGCGGACAGCGAACCCGTGAGCGGCGCGTCGACGCCGATGACGACGGTCGTGGTGCCCTTCGAGTCGTTGTTGCTGCCGCCCTTGTCGTCGCGCGAACCGCAGGCGGAAAGGGTGAGGGCCCCCGTGGTGATCACGGTGGTGAGGATGAGCAAGGAACGACGTCGCACGATGAATCCTTTCCCTGGCGCGGCCCCCTCGAGCTGAGGCGGTGCCGTGAAGCTGTGTAGCTGGAGGTGCCGTTTGTGAGTGGCCGGGCCGTACTGGGGTGACTGGTGGTACTGGGCCGTGCAGCAGACGCGCCCGGCGGCGCGGTGACTGGCCGTGACTCTAAGCGCAGGTGGGGGAGGTGGGGAGCGGGGAGGTCAGGATGTGACTGTCTTGTTATCGCGAGGGGGAGAGGAGGTGCGCAGGGGGTGGGCAAATCGGGGCATATGGGTCCGCAACATCGTGTTCACATAGTGAGAACGCGCAGTTCCGCTAAGGGGCTTGAGCAGATCACGCTCCTGTCGGCCCCGATTCACCGGCTGTCCGGATACCGGACAGGCCCTCCCGTGCCAGCGGACGGAGTGCCCGCTGTCCTGCGCGGCTTGATCGGTGCGCGGATGTCACGGAGCGTCACGGGGGCGGGGTCGGCGACTGCCGGGAGGGCGGCCGGGGCGACGGACCGGACGGGGTGCCGGACCCGGCGCCGGTGACGGAGGGGGAGCCGGTCGCGGCCTCGGGGGGCCGCCAGTTCTCGGAGCTGCCCGTCGCCCCGTTCGACGCCTCGCAGCGACGGCGCGTCTCACGGTCGATCCCGGCCAGCGCGGCGTCCCGCCCCTCGGTGCGCTCGGCCGCGCGGGCGTGCGCGAGCACCAGGTCGTGGATGCCCAACTGCTCGTTGGACAGGCCCTTCTGCTCCCAGTCCAGTCCGGCCCATTTGCCGCCCTTGAGAGCCTCTTTCGCCCAGTACGACACCAGGCTGGTGCAGATGTCCGCCGGCGTCGACGTGCGCGGCTCCGGATCCGCGCCCTCGGCCGAGCAGGCCGGGACCGCGGCCAGCAGTCCGGCGGCCAGGGCCGCGCGGAGGCCGGTCCTGACCGAGGTGCGCGTGGAGAGCCCCATGGAGGGCACGCTAGGGGACGGGGCGGGTGGGCACAACAAGCCTCCGCCTCACGGCAGTTGACCGCTCGACGCCAGGGGCGGGCGGGCTTCGCCGTCGCGCCGGGGCACGGGGGTGCCGAGCTGGGCGGATGTGCCGGGAGGGGCGTGTGTGGCGGCTGCCGCAAGGCGCGGGGCTCGCCGGGCCGGACGGGTGCCGCCGTGCGGTCCGCGTCCGGTCCCGGGGCGCGGTGGCCGGCGCCGTACGGGCGTGGACGAGGGCTGCCCGTACGGCGTGAGGGCGGTGTCGGTGCCCCGCGCGGGCGATCCGGGTGCCGTCGGCGGGACAAGAGGGGCTGGGGGTGGTGGTGTTGGCGGCGATGCTCGGTGACGCCCGAGCCGGCCGGGACGCCGGGGGAGGTGTCGGGACGCCTCGCGGCTCGCGCCGCTGCCGCCGGCCGGGCGCTCGGGGGAGTTGACGTCACGGGCGGGGTGCGCGGGCCGCCGGCGTCCGGCCCGGGTCGCGGTGTCCGGAAGGCGGCGTGTTCCGTCCGGAAACCGGGACCGTCCCTCCGTGGGGCGACGTCCGGAAGCCGATCCCCCGCGTCCGGGAGGCGGTGTTCCGGGGTCCGGCGCGCGGAGCGGGCCGAGGGGTCCGGGAGAGGGGCGGCGCGGCCCCGTGCGGCCGCCGGAGGACGTGAAGGCCGGCGGCGTCCCGGCCGCCGCGCCGGTGACTCCGGGTGACGAGCGCGGCCCGATCACCCTCGTGATCCGGCCTCGTCGTGCCCGATTCGGGGCCGGCGTCACCCGGACCCCGCCCGGTTCTCCCTTCATCCGGCGCGGAACGGTGCGGACCGCCCCGTGCCGCGCGGGGAGAGAGGGGGTCTGGGCCCGGGGGAGAGGGGTGTGGGCGAGGCGGGAGGGCCTCGGGGGTGTCGTGTCGGTCAGGCCGGATCGGCGAGCGGGGTCGCGGTGGCCCGGCGAGAACGACAGGACGCTCCTGCGGTCAGGCCGTACCGCCGGACGCGGCGACGGTGGCCGCGTCCTTGGCCGTGACCTCGCGCAGCATGCAGGTCAGTCGTGCCGAGCAGACCCGCTTGTCCTGCTCGTCGGTGATCACGATGTCGTAGGTCGCCGTGGAGCGCCCGCGGTGGACCGGGGTGGCGACGCCCGTGACCAGGCCGCTGCGGACCCCGCGGTGGTGGGTGCAGTTCAGGTCCACACCCACGGCGATCTTGGAGACTCCGCCGTGCAGCATCGAACCGATGGAGCCCAGCGTCTCGGCGAGCACCGCCGAGGCGCCGCCGTGCAGCAGGCCGTAGGGCTGGGTGTTCCCCTCCACCGGCATCGTGCCGACCACCCGCTCGGCGGACGCCTCGACGATCTGGACACCCATCCGGTTGCCGAGGTGTCCGGCCGAGAAGAGGGCCGGCAGGTCGACTCCGAGTGCGGCGTACTCGTCGAGGACCTCCTGCGGGAACTTCACGTGCTGCT
Organism: Streptomyces sp. JL2001; assembly: GCF_050917515.1. Taxonomy (NCBI): domain Bacteria; kingdom Bacillati; phylum Actinomycetota; class Actinomycetes; order Kitasatosporales; family Streptomycetaceae; genus Streptomyces; species Streptomyces sp. JL2001. Next base: position 5,863,886 of record NZ_CP169421.1, read on the forward strand.
GCTCACCCATCGGCCCGGCTCCGTTCGTCTTCGTACGGTTGCTGATCCAGCTGCTCCAGCTGGTCCGCCTGAGCAAACGCTTAGGCGGACTGCGATTGTTCCAGACGCACGATCACGGACTTGCTGGCGGGGGTGTTGCTGACGTCCGCCGTCGACTCCAGCGGCACCAGGACGTTCGTCTCCGGGTAGTACGCCGCCGCGCACCCCCGGGCCGTCGGGTAGTGCACGACCCGGAACCCGGGCGCCCGCCGCTCGCTGCCGTCCGTCCACTCGCCGACGAGATCCGCGTACGCCCCGTCGGCCAGCCCGAGCGCCGCCGCGTCCTCCGGGTGGACCAGGACGACCCGCCGGCCGCCCTTGATCCCGCGGTAGCGGTCGTCGAGACCGTAGATCGTGGTGTTGTACTGGTCGTGCGAGCGCAGGGTCTGCAGCAGCAGCCGGCCCTCGGGCACCCTCGGGTACTCCACCGGCGCGGCGGTGAAATTGGCCTTGCCGGTGGCCGTGGGGAAGCGGCGCTCGTCCCGCGGGGCGTGCGGCAGCGCGAAGCCGCCGGGGTTCCGCGCGAGCCGCGCGTTGAAGTCGGTGAAGCCCGGTACGACGCGTGCGATGCGGTCGCGGACCGTGGCGTAGTCCTGCTCGAACTCCTCCCACGGCGTCGCCGACGCGGTGCCGAGCACGGCCCGCGCCATCCGGGCCACGATGGCCGGCTCGGACAGCAGGTGGGGGCTCGCCGGCGGCAGGTTGCCGCGGGAGGCGTGCACCAGCCCCATGGAGTCCTCGACCGTCACGAACTGCCGGCCGCCGCGCTGCACGTCCTTGTCGGTGCGCCCCAGCGTCGGCAGGATCAGCGCGCGCGTGCCGGTGACCGCGTGCGAGCGGTTCAGCTTGGTCGAGACGTGCACGGTGAGCCGGGCCCGCCGCATCGCGGCCTCGGTGACCTCCGTGTCGGGCGTGGCCCCGACGAAGTTGCCGCCCATCGCGAAGAACACCTTCGCCTCGCCGTCGCGCAGCGCCTGGATCGAGCGGACCACGTCGAAGCCGTGGTGGCGCGGCGAGACGATCCCGAACTCCTTGTCCAGGGCGTCCAGGAAGGCGGGCGCGGGCCGCTCGAAGATGCCCATCGTGCGGTCGCCCTGGACGTTGGAGTGGCCGCGCACCGGGCACACCCCGGCGCCCGGACGCCCGATGGCGCCACGCAGCAGGAGGAGGTTCACCACCTCGCGGATCGTGGCCACCGCGTGCTTGTGCTGGGTGAGTCCCATCGCCCAGCAGACGATCGTCCGGCGCGAGGCGAGCACCATCTCCAGGGCCCGCTCGATCTCGTCGCGGCCCAGACCGGTCGCCGTCAGCGTCTCGTCCCAGTCCGCCGTGCGCGCCGCGGCCGCGAAGTCCTCGTACCCGTGGGTGTGGGTGCGGACGAACTCCTCGTCGACCGCTCCGTCCGCCTCCAGGACCAGCCGGTTGAGCAGCCGGAAGAGCGCCTGGTCGCCGCCGATGCGGATCTGCAGGAAGAGGTCGGTGAGGGTGGCGCCCCGCAGCATGCCCTGCGGCGTCTGCGGGTTCTTGAACTTCTCCAGGCCCGCCTCGGGCAGCGGGTTCACCGAGATGATCCGGGCACCGGCCGCCTTGGCCTTCTCCAGCGCCGACAGCATCCGTGGATGGTTCGTGCCCGGGTTCTGGCCGGCCACGATGATCAGGTCGGCCTGGTGGAGGTCCTCCAGCGAGACGCTGCCCTTGCCGATGCCGATCGTCTCGGTGAGCGCGGAGCCGGACGACTCGTGGCACATGTTGGAGCAGTCCGGCAGGTTGTTGGTGCCGAACTCGCGGGCGAAGAGCTGCAGCAGGAACGCGGCCTCGTTGCTGGTGCGGCCCGAGGTGTAGAAGAGGGCCTCGTCGGGGGAGGCCAGGGCACGCAGCTCCTCGGCGATGATCGCGAACGCCCGCTCCCAGGTCACCGCCTCGTACCGGTCCGCGCCCTCCGGCAGGTACATCGGCTGCGTGATCCGGCCCTGCTGGCCCAGCCAGTAGCCGCTGCGGCCGGCCAGGTCGGACAGCGGGTGCGCGGCGAAGAAGTCGGGGGTGACCCGGCGCAGGGTCGCCTCCTCGGCGACGGCCTTCGCCCCGTTCTCGCAGAACTCCGCCACGTGCCGCTTGTCACCCTCGGGCCAGGCGCACCCCGGGCAGTCGAAGCCGTCCTTCTGGTTGACCTTGAGCAGGGTCCGCGCGGTGCGTCGCACGCCCATCTGCGCCTGGGCGATCCGCAGGGTGTGGCCGATGGCGGGCAGACCGGCAGCGGCGTGCTGCGGCTCCGCGACCTGCGGCGCGTCCTGGACCGGATCGCCGGCGGGCGGCTTGCTGACCATCGCGCTCTCCCTTGAGCGTCAGTTCCGTGGCGTACCTCCCGATCCTGTCACGCGGTACCGACAAAGCTCCACGTAAGGTCGGTGTGGAGGGGATTGTCAGCGGTCCGTGGCAGGATCGTTCCGTGGCCGAGACAGCATCGAAGAAGACCGCAGACCCCCGTCCCCGCCTGCTCCTCATGGACGGGCACTCCCTCGCGTACCGGGCGTTCTTCGCGCTTCCCGCGGAGAACTTCACGACTGCGACGGGACAGCCGACCAACGCCATCTACGGCTTCGCGTCGATGCTGGCGAACACGCTCCGCGACGAGGCGCCCACGCACTTCGCGGTCGCGTTCGACGTGTCCCGCAAGACGTGGCGCTCCGAGGAGTTCCCCGAGTACAAGGCGAACCGCTCCAAGACCCCGGACGAGTTCAAGGGCCAGGTCGAGCTGATCGGCGAACTGCTGGACGCCATGAACGCGGAGCGCTTCGCCGTCGACGGCTTCGAGGCGGACGACGTGATCGCCACGCTCGCCACCCAGGCCGAGGCCGAGGGCTTCGAGGTCCTGATCGTCACCGGCGACCGCGACTCGTTCCAGCTGATCACGGACCACGTGACGGTGCTGTACCCGACCAAGGGCGTCTCCGAGCTGACCCGCTTCACCCCGGAGAAGGTGGAGGAGAAGTACGGCCTCACGCCCCGGCAGTACCCGGACTTCGCCGCCCTGCGCGGCGACCCGTCCGACAACCTCCCCGGCATCCCCGGCGTCGGCGAGAAGACCGCGGCGAAGTGGATCAACCAGTTCGGGTCGTTCGCCGAACTGGTCGAGCGCGCCGAGGAGGTCAAGGGCAAGGCCGGGCAGAACCTCCGGGACCACCTGGAGGCCGTGAAGCTCAACCGCGTGCTCACCGAGATGGTGCGCGACGTCGAGCTGCCCCGGACCGTCCGCGACCTGGAGCGAGCGCCGTACGACCGCACGGCGCTCGCGCTGGTCCTCGACACCCTGGAGATCCGCAACCCCTCGCTGCGCGAGCGTCTGCTGGCCGTCGACCCGGGCGCCGCCGAGGAGCAGCCGCCGGCCCCCGCCGCGGGTGTCGAGCTGGACGGCTCGGTCCTCGGCTCCGGAGAGCTGGCCCCCTGGCTGGCCGGGCACGCCGACCAGCCGCTCGGTGTGGCCACGGTCGACAGCTGGGCGCTCGGCACCGGAAGCGTCGCCGAGATCGCCCTGGCCGCCGCGGACGGCGCCGCCGCCTGGTTCGACCCCACGCAGCTCGACGAGGACGACGAGCGGGCCTTCTCCGCGTGGCTCGCCGACCCGGCCCGGCCCAAGGTGCTGCACAACGCCAAGGGCGCCATGCGCGTCTTCCCCGAGCACGGCTGGACCGTCGCCGGGGTCACGATGGACACCGCGCTCGCCGCCTACCTGGTGAAGCCGGGCCGCCGTTCCTTCGCGCTCGACGCGCTCTCCGTCGAGTACCTCCACCGGGAGCTCGCGCCCGCCGCGGCCGCCGACGGGCAGCTCGCCTTCGGCGCCGACGACACCGCCGAGGCCGAGGCCCTGATGACGCAGGCGCGGGCCGTGCTCGACCTCGGCACCGCTTTCGAGGAGAAGCTCGGCGAGGTGGGCGCGCGCGAGCTCCTGCACGACGTCGAGCTGCCCACCTCCGCCCTCCTCGCCCGGCTGGAGCGGCACGGCATCGCGGCCGACCGGGCCCATCTGGAGGCCATGGAGCAGCAGTTCGCGGGCGCCGTGCAGCAGGCCGTGAAGGAGGCGCACGCCTCGGTGGGCCACGAGTTCAACCTCGGCTCGCCCAAGCAGCTCCAGGAGGTCTTCTTCGGCGAGCTGAACCTGCCGAAGACGAAGAAGACCAAGACGGGCTACACCACGGACGCGGACGCGCTCGCCTGGCTCGCCGCGCAGACCGAGCACGAGCTGCCGGTGATCATGCTCCGGCACCGCGAGCAGGCCCGGCTGCGTTCCACGGTCGAGGGGCTGATCAAGACGATCGCCGCGGACGGCCGCATCCACACCACCTTCAGCCAGACGGTGGCCGCCACCGGGCGCCTGTCCTCCACGGACCCCAACCTGCAGAACGTGCCGGTCCGCACCGACGAGGGCCGGGCGATCCGCCACGGCTTCGTCGTGGGCGAGGGCTACGAGTCCCTGATGACCGCGGACTACAGCCAGATCGAACTGCGGGTGATGGCCCACCTGTCCGAGGACGAGGGCCTCATCGAGGCGTTCGCCTCCGGCGAGGACCTGCACACCACGGTCGCCTCGCAGGTCTTCGGGGTCGAGCGGTCCGCCGTCGACGCCGAGATGCGGCGCAAGATCAAGGCCATGTCCTACGGCCTGGCGTACGGCCTGTCCGCCTTCGGTCTCTCCCAGCAGCTCAACATCGAGGCGGGCGAGGCGCGTGCCCTGATGGACACGTACTTCGAGCGGTTCGGCGGGGTGCGGGACTATCTGCGCCGCGTCGTCGACGAGGCCCGCGCCACGGGGTACACCGAGACGATGCTGGGCCGCCGGCGCTACCTCCCGGACCTGAACAGCGACAACCGCCAGCGCCGCGAGGCCGCCGAGCGGATGGCGCTGAACGCCCCGATCCAGGGCACCGCGGCCGACATCGTGAAGGTCGCGATGCTGAACGTCGACCGCGCGCTGGCCGAGGCCTCCCTCACCTCCCGCATGCTCCTCCAGGTCCACGACGAAATCGTGCTGGAAGTGGTCCCGGGCGAGCGGGAGCAGGTCGAGGCCCTGGTGCGGCGGGAGATGTCCTCCGCGGTCACCCTACGCGCCCCGCTCGACGTCTCGGTGGGCGTCGGCCCTGACTGGGAGTCGGCGGCGCACTGACCGGACGGGCCCGGGCCCGCGGCGCCGACGGCGTCGCCGGCCCGGGCTTTCGCATGTGCTCCCGACCGTGACCGCCCGGCCTCCGAACGGCCCCGGGACTTCGTGTGAGGTGCCTCCGGTGCGGTGCCTCAGGGGTGGGGCGGCGGGTTCAGCGGGGGCTGCTCGGGCGGGCGGAGTAGGTCTCCCGCTCGCCGGCCGGGTCGTCGGTGTCCGAGGCCGTCGCGGGGTGAGGAGCCGCGGGCGCCCTGCGCAGCCGCGTCCACGCCGCGTACAGCACGAGCCCGGCGGCCAGCCCCGCCCCACCGCCGAAGCAGGCCGTCGGGATGAGGTCCAGCGGCTTGTCGATCCGGCCCCAGTAGGCGTAGAAGCGCAGGCAGCGGTGGACGATCCCGGCGAGGAAGCACGCCCCGATCAGCGCGCCCGCAAGCCGGCGCCCCCGCCGGTCCAGCACCACGATCCCCGCGGGACGGGCCCGGTCCGCGGGCGTCGCGCGCAGCGCCCGGACGACGAACCACACCAGCAGGCCGAAGGCCAGGGCCGAACCCCCGTACTGCGCGTACAGGTAGACCGGGAAGCCGGCCACGAGCTCGCCGAGGAACGGGATCACCCGGGTTCCCCAGCGGTCGAGGTGCGTGAAGGAGTCCCACACGACGTGCGTCGTCGCGCCGAGCATCGCGGACAGGCAGAACCAGCCGGCCAGCGCCGGTGCCCGCCGCCCCCGCCAGGAACTTCCCCGTACGAAGCCGTACACCCGCCCCTGCCATCGTGCCGGGAGCAGCGCCACCAGTGGCTCTCGCAACAGGAGCCACACCGCCACCAGGACGGCGGTGATGAGCACGTCGGCGGTCACGACGCCCACCGCCGAGTGCGTGACGGTGCCGAAGGTCATCGCGCCGGGGATCAGCGAGGCGGCGAAGTAGGTCATGTCGGGCGAGAACGACCCCGCCACGAGCGCCGAGGCGATCAACGGCCCGCGTGCGGTGCCGTCCCGCCGGATGCCCGGGAGCACCGCGGCGGCATGGCTCAGCGTGAACGGCATGGAACATCCCCCTCAGGATCTGTGCCGACCGCGGAGGCCCCCCGGGTCCGAGGTCGGTGGTCATGTCCAGTATGCGGGAGTGATTCCTTCGAGAGGGTGAGCGGCCAAGAGGTGACGAAAGCGTGAAACACGGTCAAGGCCCGGTGTTCCGGGGCCCGGAGTTGTCATAGGGTCGCCTGAGTCCGCGCGCGGGGAGCGCGAACGCAGGTCAAGGGGAGGGACTGTACGTATGGCAGCGCAATTGGGCCGCCGTCTGCGCAAGGGGGCCACCAGCAGCGCTGTGGTGGCCGCGGCGGTCGCGGCGCTGGCCGCCTCGCAGGCTCCGGGTGCGACTCCGCCACCGGCGGACAACGCGAGCGGGGACCGGTCCATAGGCACCGGGGACGCGACCACGCCGCCCGAGGGCTCGGCTACCGGCGGTTCCCCGTACTACACGGACCTGCCGCCGCTGAACACGCCCAACAAGCCCGGCACTTCCATAGACCTGCCGATCGTGACCGGACCGGCGGAGGCGGGCATACCCGCGTCCGTGCTGGCGGCCTACAAGCGGGCCGAGCAGTCCGTACGGTCGAGCGACCCCGCCTGCAACCTGCCCTGGCAGCTGCTCGCCGGCATCGGCAAGGTCGAGTCGGGACAGGCGCGCGGCGGTCGCGTGGACGCCAACGGGACCACGCTCTCGCCCATCCTCGGCCCCGTGCTCAACGGCGTCGGCTTCGCGAACATCTCGGACACCGACAAGGGTGCCTTCGACGGCGACGCACGGCACGACCGTGCCGTCGGCCCGATGCAGTTCATCCCCTCCACGTGGGCCACCTGGGGCCAGGACGCCAACGGCGACGGCCGCAAGGACCCCAACAACATCTACGACGCCGCCCAGGCGGCCGGTCTCTACCTCTGCGCCAACAACCGCGACCTCGCGGTCAAGGCCGACCTGGACCGGGCGATCCTCAGCTACAACCGCTCGACGGAGTACCTGAACACGGTGCTCTCCTGGTTCGAGTACTACAAGCGCGGCAGCCACCAGGTCCCCGACGGCACCGGCGTCCTCCCCGTCGACCGCAGCGACGTCCCCGCCGGCCGGAACCCCTCGCCGTCGCCGACCACCCCGGCCCCGACGAAGCCCGCGACGCCCAAGCCCAGCCCGTCGAAGCCGAGCACGCCGACCCCGCCGCCCGTGACCCGGCCCGCGGCCGAACGCGTGGCGAAGCTCGCCGACTCCGGCACGGGCACGCTCAAGGCCACCGCGGGCACGGCGTTCGCCGGGCGCCCGACCGTCCTCGCGCTCGACGCCGCGGGCAAGCCGGTCTCCGGACTGGCCGTGCGCTTCGAGATCGTCGGCGCCACCGACTCCCACTTCGGCGGCGGCGTCAAGACCGTCACCGTCACCACCGGCGCGCAGGGCAAGGTCGTCTCGCCGGCCGTCCGGGCGGGCGAGCAGGCCGGCGCGTTCACGGTGCGGGCCTCCGTAGCCGGCCGCAGGCTGGCGGTCGTCGACTTCGCCGCGACCGTCACCGTCCGGCAGGCCGACACCCTGGTCAGCGACGCCAAGGAGCTGAGCGCGACCACCGGCACCGGCTTCGCGGACCGGATTCTCGTGACGGCCACGCTCGACGGCGCGCCCGCCGCGTCCGTCGACCTCACCGCCGCCGTGCTCACCTCCGGCGAGGACCCGCAGCCGGCCACGAAGGGGCCGTACTTCAAGGACGCGAACGGCGACCCGGTCCGGACGCTCAGCGGACTGAGGACGGACGAGAAGGGGCTGCTCACCCTGCCCGACCTCTTCGCGGACGGCGAGGCCGGCACGTTCGTGCTGCGCCTGACCACGCCGGGCGGCGGCACCGTTGACATCGTCCTCAAGGTCACGGCTCCCGATCCGGAGCCCACCCCGTCGCCGACGGGATCGACGGACGCCTCGCCGTCCCCGTCGGCCTCGCCCACCACCTGAGCGTCCACCCGCCACGCTCCTCGCGCCGCCCCCTCGCCCGCCCGGACGAGGGGGCGGCGTTCTGTGTTCTGAGTGCAACGTGTTCTCATCTCGCGGCCGCGTTGCTACGGTGCCCCCGCCCTGACGCTGTATCAGATCGAGCACCGGGAGGACGATCGTGCGCGCCCTCGTCGCCGCCGCCATCGGGCTGGTCCCCGCCCTCCTCGTCGTGCTGCTCTTCGCGACGGTGGACCTGCCGCCCGACGGACCGACCTCGCCCCGCCCCCTCCTCACCGCCGACCCCGGCCCCCACCCGTAGGAGGAGCGCCCATGCGCCGCCTGGCGAGTCTCGTCCTGCTCTCCCTCGCCGTCTGCTTCGCCTCGATGGCCCCCACCCTGCGCTGGTACGTCTTCCCCCGCGCGGTGAAGATCCCGCCGAACCAGTACCAGGTGACGATCCTGGAGGCGAAGCCCGCGACCCTGCTCAACTACTCCACGCTCAGGGCCGAGAAGGTCGACAGGATCACGATCATCCAGACCCTCAAGGGCAACGTGGCGGAGTCGAAGCGGATCGAGAAGGACGCCGGCCGCGACGTCGTCGTCTGGGACTCGCTCTCCCACGTCGCCGGCCCCGACGGCAAGATGGTTTCCCAGATCCCCGAGCGCTACATCTTCGACGCCCACACCCAGGACCCCGTCCACGCGACCGGCGAGATGGTCGACGGCGACGCCGTCCGGCGCGAGGGCATCGAGTTCAAGTGGCCCTTCCTCACCGAGAAGCGGGACTACCAGTACTTCGACGCCCAGGCACGCACCTCGGCCCCCATCCACTACAAGGGCGTCCGGGACTTCAGGGGCATGGAGGTCTACTACTTCGAGCAGACCATCCCCTGGACCCGGGTCCCCATGCCCAAGTCGATGCCGATCAAGGGCATCACCCCCGAGTTCCTCGCCCAGACCGGCATCACCCGCTGGTACACCACCAAGCGCATGTTCTGGGTCGACCCCGTCACCGGGGCTCCCGTCAACGGCGAGGAGATCCACCGGGAGGAGCTCCGCAACGCCCGCAAGCTCATGGGCCAGGACACCGTCACCGCCTTCGCCGGCCACGTGAAGATGCGCGAGGACTACCTCCGCAGCACCGGCGAACTGGTCAGGACCAACCGCACCTACGTCCTGCTGCTGACCTCCTATCTGCCCTGGACCTTCGCCGGGCTCGCCCTCGTCCTCCTCGCCCTCGCGCTCTGGACCGAAGCCCGGAGCCGGCGGCCCGCCCCGGAACCGGTCACCCCCTCCTGAGCCGCGCGCTGGTGTGCCGGGTCGGCTGCGCCGCTCCCGGATCCTCCGGCCACGGATGCTTGGGATAGCGCCCCCTGAGCTCCGCCCGCACCGAGGGATAGCCGCTCCGCCAGAACGACGCCAGATCGGCCGTGACCGCGGCGGGGCGGCCGGCGGGGGAGAGCAGATGGACGAGCACCGGCACGCCCGCCACCCGCGGCGTCTCGGCCAGCCCGAACATCTCCTGGAGCTTCACCGCCAGCACGGGCTGCTCGCCGCCGTAGTCGACCCGTATCCGGGAGCCGCTCGGCACCTCGATCCGCTCCGGGGCCAGCTCGTCCAGCCGCGCCGCCTCACCCGTCGCCCAGGGCAGCAGCCGCCCGAGCGCCTGCCCCGCGTCGAGCCGGCCCAGTTCGGCCCGCCGCCGTGCCCGCGACAGCTCGGGCTCCAGCCACTCCTCCGCCCGGTCCAGCAGAGGCCCGTCCGCCACGTCCGGCCACGGCGCGCCCAGCACCCGGTGGAGGAAGCCCAGCCGCTGCCGCAGTTCCGAAGCCTCCCGGCTCCACCGCAGCAGCCCGAGTCCCTCACGGCCCAGCCCGTCGAGCAGCGCCGCGCGGACGAGACCCGGGTCCGCGTCCTCCCGCAGCGGGCGCACCGCGAGCTCGACGGCCCCGAGCCGGGACACCGACCGCGCCACCACGTCGCCGTCCTCCCAATGCACCTCCTCTCCCGAGGAGGCGAGATGCCCGGCCGCCGCGCGTGCCACGTCCTCGTCCACCACGGCCGCCAGCCGCACCCGCGCCGTCGCGTTCTGCGCCGTCCGGTCGGCCACGGCGACGGCCAGCCAGGAGGCCTCGCGCAGCGCCGAACCCTCGGCGAGCGCGGCCCCCGTCCCCGACACCATCAGGAACCCGCTGCCCTCACGGGCCCGCGCCACCCGCTCGGGGAAGGCCAGCGCGGTCACGAGCCCGGCCACGGCGTCGTCCGCCCGCGCGGCCCCGCCCGAAGTCCCGCCACCGTCCCCGGTGCCGGTGCCGGTGCCGGTGCCGGTGCCGGATCCCGGGTCCGCCTCCGCGGCCGACCGCTCCAGCCGGCGCGCCTCCGCCTTCCAGCGGGCGCCGTACCCGTCGCCGCCCCGGCGCGCCGTCCGCCAGGCCGCCGCCAGGTCGTCGCCGTACCCCCGCGGCGGCTCCTCGCTGAGCAGCGCCACCACCTCGGCCGCCCGCCGGGCGCCGACCTCCGGCGCGCCGTCCAGCAGAGCCCGCGCGAGCCGCGGGTGCACGCCGATCCGGGCCATCCGCACGCCCCGCTCCGACACCCGGCCGTCCTCGCCCACCGCGCCGATCGCCGTCAGCACCGACCGCGCCGCCGCCATCGCCCCCGCCGGCGGGGTGTCGAGGAGCGCGAGGCCCGCCGCGTCCGGGTCGCCCCAGCACGCCGTCCGCAGGGCGAACGCCGTCAGGTCCGCGACCCGGATCTCCGGCGACGGGAAGCGCGCCTGCCGGGCGTCGTCGATCTCCGACCAGCAGCGGTACACCGTCCCGAAGCCCTCGCGCCCCGCCCGCCCGGTCCGCTGGGTGGCGACCGCGACCGACACGGGCACCGTCGCCAGGGACCCGAGCCCCCGGGCGTGGTCCGTCCGCGGCTCCCGGGCCAGCCCCGAGTCCACGACGATCCGCACGCCCGGCACCGTCAGGCTCGACTCGGCCACGGACGTCGTCAGCACCACCCGGCGTGCGTCCCCGGGTCCTCTCCCCTTCAGTACCGCGTCCTGCACCGCCGCCGGGGCCCGGCCGTGCAGCTGGAGCACCTCCGCGTCGAGGTCCGCCAGCATGCCCGCCGTCCGCGCGATCTCGCCCGTGCCGGGGAGGAAGCAGAGGAGGTCGCCCTCGTGCCGGTCGAGGGCCAGCCGCACGGTCGCGGCCACATGACGCAGCAGGGCGGGATCGACCCAGGTGCCGTGCGCCGGCCGGACCCCGGGCGGCGGAGCCGCGAACAGGACGCGGCTCCCGTGCCCCTCGCCCGTGGCCCGGACGACCGGTGCCGGGCCCGTGGAGTCGAGAACCGTGAGCAGGTCGGCCCACGCCCGGGTGTCACCGGTCGCCGAGGCCGCGATCAGACACAGGTCGGGCCGTACCGTCGCCCGCACGTCGACCAGGAACGCCATCGCCGTGTCCGCGTCCAGATGGCGCTCGTGGCACTCGTCGAGGAGCACCACGTCCACGCCCGGCAGCTCCGGGTCGCGCTGGAGCCGCTGGAGCAGGACACCCGTGGTGACGACCTCCACCCGGGTCGCGGGGCCGGCCCGGCGCTCCCCGCGCACGGAGAAGCCGACGGCCCCTCCGACCTCCTGCCCGAGCAGCCACGCCATCCGGCGCGCCGCCGCCCGCACCGCCATCCTGCGGGGCTCGGCCACCAGCACCCGCCGCCGCGGACCGTCCCCTATGAGTCCGGCCAGGGCCAGCGGCACGAGGGTGGTCTTGCCGGTGCCGGGAGGCGCGGCCAGCACCGCCGTGCCGCGCTCCTCGAGCGCGGTCAGCAGCTCGGGGACGGCATGGCGGACGGGGAGACGGTCGAGTGCGTCGTTTCGGATCACGCACTCAGTCTCGGTCCTCGGGCGAAGTGGTGGGCCGCGTCGTCCACAGGCCCCACCACTTCATATGACCATCACTCCGCCGGCGTCGGGCCCGGCCGGGCTGCGGCGCGGGCTACGCGCGCTCGCTCCGCTCGCAGACGAAGATCGCCGTGCCCGGGATCAGGTTCCCCCGCAGCGGGGACCAGCCACCCCATTCCTGGCTGTTCCACTCGGGCCACTCCGGCTCGACCAGGTCCAGCAGCCGGAACCCGCCGGCCACCACGTCCCGTACCCGGTCCCCGACCGTCCGGTGGTGCTCCACGTAGACGGCCCGCCCCCGCTCGTCCTGCTCCACGTAAGGGGTGCGGTCGAAGTAGGAGGCGGAGACCGACAGGCCCTCGGGGCCCGGCTCGTCCGGGAACGCCCAGCGGAACGGGTGCGTCACCGAGAAGACCCAGCGGCCGCCCGGCCGCAGCACCCGGCGCACCTCCCGGAACACCTTCACCGGGTCCGCCACGAACGGCACCGCCCCGTACGCCGAGCACGCCAGGTCGAAGGAGCCGTCCCGGAAGGGCAGCGCGCCCGCGTCCGCCTCGACGAGCGGGACGTCGGCGCCGATCCGCAGGGCGTGCTGGAGCTGCCGGTGGGAGAGGTCGAGCGCCACCGGCCGCGCCCCCTGCGCCGCCAGCCAGCGCGAGCACTGCGCCGCGCCCGCACCGATCTCCAGGACGTCGAGGCCCTTCAGCCCGCCGGCCGGTCCGAGCAGCTCCGCGTCCGCCTCGTCGAGACCCTCGGGGCCCCAGACGAACCGGTCGTCCCCGAGGAACGCTCCGTGGTCGCTCTGGTACTCGTCGGCGTTCCTGTCCCACCAGCCACGGCTCGCCCGACTGCTCTCCGCGTCCCCCGCGTCACGCCGGGTCGCCTCCGGTTCGAAGTCGCCCTCGTCTTCGCGTCCGTACTCTTGGTTCATCTCGCCCGTCGATGTAGTTTGCGCTCAGCGCGGCTGTCCCGGCCCGCGGCCGGATGGCCTGGGGCGACTCGAGTTGTGCCGGTTATGGAGCGATCTGCCCCGGGTGCGCGCTTCGCGCATTGACCCTGTCCGGCTGCCCCCGTATGCTAAAGGTTGCGCTGCGGGCCTGCGCGCCTCAGACGGAGCAGGCCGCGCTCGTACCTGTTGTATGTCCCCTCGGTTTTCGAGGCGCCCTTCCGTTCGCGGATTCGGCGCTTCATTGGCTGTCCGGCTTCTTGGTGCGATACGGGCTCTCGGCGTAGCAGTACCTACGACTTTCTGTCCGTAACCGGAGCCCTTTCCCACATGACGAGCAGCACCGAGACCACCGCCACCACCCCGCAGGTTGCGGTCAACGACATCGGTAACGAGGAAGCCTTCCTCGCCGCGATCGACGAGACGATCAAGTACTTCAACGACGGCGACATCGTCGACGGCGTCATCGTGAAGGTCGACCGGGACGAGGTCCTGCTCGACATCGGTTACAAGACCGAAGGTGTCATCCCGAGCCGCGAGCTCTCGATCAAGCACGACGTCGACCCGAACGAGGTCGTCAAGGTCGGCGACGAGATCGAGGCCCTTGTCCTTCAGAAGGAGGACAAGGAAGGCCGCCTGATCCTCTCGAAGAAGCGTGCCCAGTACGAGCGTGCTTGGGGCACCATCGAGAAGATCAAGGAAGAGGACGGCATCGTCACCGGTACCGTCATCGAGGTCGTCAAGGGTGGTCTCATCCTCGACATCGGCCTCCGCGGCTTCCTCCCGGCCTCCCTGGTCGAGATGCGCCGTGTCCGCGACCTCCAGCCCTACGTGGGCAAGGAGCTCGAGGCGAAGATCATCGAGCTGGACAAGAACCGCAACAACGTGGTCCTGTCCCGCCGTGCCTGGCTGGAGCAGACCCAGTCCGAGGTCCGCCAGACCTTCCTCACGACCCTCCAGAAGGGTCAGGTCCGCTCCGGCGTCGTGTCCTCGATCGTCAACTTCGGTGCCTTCGTGGACCTGGGCGGCGTCGACGGCCTCGTGCACGTCTCCGAGCTGTCCTGGAAGCACATCGACCACCCGTCCGAGGTTGTCGAGGTCGGCCAGGAGGTCACCGTCGAGGTTCTCGACGTGGACATGGACCGCGAGCGTGTCTCCCTGTCGCTGAAGGCGACGCAGGAGGACCCGTGGCAGCAGTTCGCCCGGACGCACCAGATCGGCCAGGTCGTTCCCGGCAAGGTCACCAAGCTGGTTCCGTTCGGTGCGTTCGTCCGCGTGGACGAGGGCATCGAGGGTCTGGTCCACATCTCCGAGCTGGCCGAGCGCCACGTGGAGATCCCGGAGCAGGTCGTCCAGGTCAACGACGAGATCTTCGTCAAGGTCATCGACATCGACCTCGAGCGTCGTCGCATCAGCCTCTCGCTGAAGCAGGCCAACGAGTCCTTCGGTGCCGACCCGGCCTCGGTCGAGTTCGACCCGACCCTGTACGGCATGGCCGCGTCCTACGACGACCAGGGCAACTACATCTACCCCGAGGGCTTCGACCCCGAGACCAACGACTGGCTCGAGGGCTACGAGACCCAGCGCGAGGCCTGGGAGACCCAGTACGCCGAGGCGCAGCAGCGCTTCGAGCAGCACCAGGCTCAGGTCATCAAGTCCCGCGAGGCCGACGAGGCCGCCGCTGCCGAGGGTGGCGCCGCCGCTCCGGCCGGTGCCCCGGCGGGCGTCTCGGGTGGTTCTTACTCCTCGGAGTCGGACGACAACTCCGGCGCCCTGGCGTCGGACGAGGCCCTGGCGGCCCTGCGCGAGAAGCTGGCCGGCGGCCAGAGCTGAAGCTCTGACCACCAGCTGAACAGCTGAGGCCACAAGGCCCGCTCCCCTCGGGGGAGCGGGCCTTGTGCCGTTTCACGGGGTGACGGGGATGTTCGTCAGACCCTTTCCGCCGGTGACGGTGTTGGACGCGTGGACCGTCGTCGGACAGCTGCCGCTCCGGTTGGGCACGTTGATCGCCAGCTGCTGGGCGCCCACCGCGCCCGTCAGGTCCGCGTGGTTGTCGCGGAAGACCGTCCCGCAGCCCCAGCCGCTCTGCTGGGTGTGGGTCTCGAAGCCGTTGTTGGTGGTGTTGCGTCCGGTGTTGTTCTCGACCAGGACGCCGTTCCCCTTCACATCGACCCACGAGTCGTCGAAGTTGGCGCCCGTGAGGCCGCGCCCGTCGAAGGTGTTGCCGACGATCCTCGCCCCGGTGGTGCCCTCCTTGATGTCGACGGCCTCGCCGCCGACGTCGGGGCCGATGGTGTTGCCGAGGATCTGCGCGTTGTCGCTCCGGTCGGAGAGCCCGCCCGCCGAGCCGACGTAGACGCCCTCGCCCATGCCGCGCCCGTCGTTCCCGGTGTCGTAGATCCGCGAGTTCCTGATCACGCCGTCGCGACTGGAGTTGCGGAGGTGGATTCCCTCCATGTCGAGGCCGTGGACGGTCACGCCGTCGATGACGACCCCGTTCGCGGCGTCCGCCATGATCCCCTTCTGGCCGCCGGTCACGGTGACTCCCCGGACCGTCCAGTACGAGGCGCCGTTGAGGTGCAGGCCGTAGCCGCCGCCCGCGGTGAGCACCGCCCGTGGGGAGCCGGTCAGGACGATGCGGGCTGCGGAGGTTCCGGGGACGGTGGCCTTGAAGTTGCCCGTGTAGGTGCCGTCGGCGAGGTGGATCGTGTCGCCCGGCCGGGCGGCGGCCAGAGCCGTCTTGAGCTGGGCCGCGGTGGTGACCTCGATCGTCGCCGCCGAGGCCGGCGGCGCGGCGAGCGGTACGGCGAGGAGGGCCGGAAGCAGCGGGAGGAGCAGCGTTCGGGTGCGCATGGGGGTGCCTTCCCGTGAGACGAGTGTTCTTGTATGTGGACGATGAGCGAAATACTGAACACAACGCTGCTTCGTGACGGTAGAGATCACTCATGGGCATGTCAAGGTCTGGACCAATGACCGTTGGGGTGGCGCGCAACTCCGGGCCCACGGGGGAATGGGCGCGGCGAGGAAGGTGTTCCCCCTAGGAACAGAGGAGGAGCGGAAATCGTGCTTGATCCCCAGGATTTGTACGAATGGGACCGGCAGGGCCTGGCCGTGGTGGACGTGGCGCTGGCGCAGGAGTCGGCCGGGCTGGTCATGCTCTACCACTTCGACGGCTACATCGACGCGGGAGAGACCGGCGAGCAGATCGTCGACGGTCTGCTCGAGACGCTTCCGCACCAGGTGGTCGCCCGCTTCGACCACGACCGCCTCGTGGACTACCGCGCCCGCCGCCCGCTGCTCAGCTTCCGGCGCGACCGCTGGACGGCGTACGAGACGCCCGCGATCGAGGTCCGGCTGGTCCAGGACGCGACCGGCGCCCCCTTCCTGCTGCTGGCCGGTCCCGAGCCGGACGTGGAGTGGGAGCGCTTCGCCGCCGCCGTCCGCCAGATCGTCGAGCGGCTCGGCGTACGGCTCACGGTGAACTTCCACGGCATCCCGATGGGCGTCCCGCACACGCGTCCCGTGGGCCTCACCCCTCACGGCAACCGCACCGACCTCATGCCCGGCCACCGCAGCCCCTTCGACGAGGCGCAGGTGCCCGGAAGCGCCGAGTCCCTCGTCGAGTACCGGCTCACCGAGGCCGGCCACGACACCCTCGGTGTCGCCGCGCACGTCCCGCACTACGTCGCCCGCTCCTCCTACCCGGACGCGGCGCTGACCGCCCTGGAGGCCATCACGGCGGCCACCGGACTGGTCCTGCCCACCGTCGCGCACGCGCTGCGCACGGAGGCCCGGCGCACCCAGACCGAGATAGAGCGCCAGATCGGCGAGGGCGACGAGGAACTCGTGGCGCTGGTCCAGGGCCTGGAGCACCAGTACGACGCGGCCGCCGGCGCCGAGACCCGGGGCAGCCTGGTCGCGGAGCCCGTGGACCTGCCTTCGGCGGACGAGCTGGGGCGTGAGTTCGAGCGCTTCCTGGCCGAGCGCGAGGGCGACGCCTGATCCGGCCGCGGGCCCCGCGCGGGCGCCCGCCCGGCGCGGGTCCTAAGCTGCCGCTCATGCTGAAGGTGGGCCTGACCGGCGGAATCGGCGCCGGCAAGAGTGAAGTGTCGCGGCTGCTCGTCTCCCTCGGGGCGGTGCTGATCGACGCCGACAAGATCGCCCGCGAGGTCGTCGAGCCCGGAACGCCCGGGCTCGCGGCCGTCGTGGAGGCCTTCGGGGCGGAGATCCTGACGGCCGAGGGAACCCTGGACCGGCCGAAGCTCGGCGCGATCGTGTTCGCCGACGCGGGCCGCCTGGCCACCCTGAACTCCATCGTCCACCCCTTGGTCGGCGCCCGGTCCGCCGAGCTGGAGCGGGCCGCCGGCCCGGACGACGTCGTCGTCCACGACGTCCCCCTGCTCACCGAGAACGGCCTCGCCCCGCTCTACGACCTGGTCGTCGTGGTCGACGCGTCCCCCGAGACCCAGCTCGACCGCCTGGTGGCGCGGCGGGGCATGGCCGAGTCCGAGGCGCGGGCCCGGATGGCCGCCCAGGCCACACGCGCGCAGCGGCGCGCCGTCGCGGATCTCCTGATCGACAACGACGGACCGCTGGAGGCGCTGGAGCCCCAGGTGCGGAAGGTCTGGGAGGAACTGGCGCGGCGGGCGGCCGACGAGAAGCCCTAGGTGTATTGATCACGGACGTTGTTGACACGGTTGGGTCTTGAACATGGCGAAGGCCCCCGTGTGTGGTGGAGGTGTCGAATCTTCACCGCACGGAGGCCTTCGTGTCCCACCGTAATGCCCGACTGACCGTCTTCGGGAGACGACTGCTGGTCGAACGTGTCGAATCGGGCCGTCCGGTCGCTCATGTCGCGGCCGAGATGGGCATCTCCCGGGCCACCGCCCACAAATGGATCCGCCGTTGGCGAGCCGAGGGACAGGCCGGGCTGCGCGACCGTTCCAGCCGCCCGCACTCGACACCGCACCGGACCCCGCCGGCGATCGAGGCCCGGGTCTGCGACCTGCGCCGGGACCGCAAGCTCGGACCCGCCCGGATCGGCCCGATCCTGGGCCTGCCCGCCTCCACCGTCCACCGCATCCTCACCCGCCACCACCTGCACCGGCTCACATGGCTGGACCGGCCGACCGGCACGGTGATCCGCCGATACGAACGCGACCGGCCCGGCGAACTGATCCACGTGGACGTGAAGAAACTCGGCCGGATCCCCGACGGCGGCGGCCACAAGACCAACGGCCGCGAGGCCGGCCGGCCGATCCGCGGCATGGGCTTCGACTACGTGCACTCCGCCGTCGACGACCACTCCCGCCTCGCCTACAGCGAGATCCACGCCGACGAGAAGGTCGCGACCTGCGCAGGCTTCCTGACCCGCGCGGCCGCCTTCTTCCACAGCCACGGCATCGACCACATCGAGCGGGTCCTGACCGACAACGCCTGGGCCTACCGCAAGGGCCTGGCCTGGAAAAACGCCCTCGCCGAGCTCGGTGCGACCGGAAAGCTGACCCGTGCCTACCGGCCGCAGACCAACGGCAAGGTCGAACGCTTCAACCGCACCCTGCTCGACGAATGGGCCTACCTGAAGCCCTACCACTCAAACAACGAGCGCACCGAAGCCCTGGCAGACTTCCTCCACACCTACAACCACCACCGCTGCCACACCGCACTCGGCGGCAAACCGCCCATCACCCGTGTGAACAACCCTGCGAGTCAATACACCTAGGTCCTGTCAGGGCGATCTTCGAGGACCGGCCGCGGCGTCGGATGTGGTGTATCGCAAGGCGGAGGATCGCCCTCGTACTGGGCGTACTCGGGCGACTCCGACAACGCCGCGAGACGCCGCAGCCGTCGTCGCGGGCCCGAGAAGATCGCCGGGACAGGACCTAGGTCCGGTCCGGGCGGAGGCCGTCACGGCCGTCGCAGGGGGTCTCCCGGCCGCCCGGCGGCGAAAGCCGTGCGGGCGCTGCCGATCGACGGTGCCCCCGGCTGGGTAGGGATCGCGGGGACGGCGACCGGATCGTGTCCCGGTGCGGAATACGACTGCCGTACGCGATGTTGAACCGCCGGAGCTAGGGGAAGGATGCCACCGTGGCCGAGAGGAACCCGGAGACCCACGTCATCGACTTCCGCGCCGCCGAGCAGCTGCTGGCCGCGCGGGACCCGCGCGGTGCCGTGAAGCTGCTCGACTCGGTGATCGCCGCCCACCCCGAGAACACGGCCGCGCGGCTGCTGCGCGCCCGCGCCTTCTTCGCGGCCGCCCAACTGCGACCGGCCGAGCTGGAGTTCGAACTCGTGCTGGAGCGCGAGCCGGACAACGCCTTCGCCCACTTCGCGCTGGCCCGCACCTTCCAGCGCTCCGGCCGCCCCGAGCAGGCCACCCGGCACTTCCGGCTGGCCGCGGCGCTCGACCCGAAGCCCGAGTACCTCGAAGCGGCCCGCTTCGGGGGCACGCAGGGCGTCGGCGGCGCCGACGACTGACCCGGCCGGGTCAGCGGCGCCGGCCCGTACCGCCGTGATCGGGTTCGTACGGCGGGATCTCCCGGCCGGGCTGCCAGTGCGGCCCCTGCCGCAGGTGCCGCACGACCATGGCCAGGTCGACCACGACCACCAGGAAGAGCACCCCGCAGGCCGCCGCCCATCCCGGCCGTCCGACCAGGGCGAACACCGTCGTGCCGAAGGCCGCCCAGAGCAGCCCCCATAGACTCAGCCAGAACCGCATGCGCAGCGGACTGCGCGCGGTCGTCGGCTCACTCCCCGTACGCATGGCGCTCGCACCTCCTGCCGGGTGCCTACTGGGGATCTACCCGCGAGGGGGGCGTGTGAACGGTCAGGGGTGGTGGGAAACCACGGTGCGACGATCCCGGGTACGAGGCTGTCTGCTGGCCGGCGCCGTCGGGGACGCGCTCGGTGGCCCGGTCGAGTTCCAGTCGCTCGGCGCGATCCGGCGGGCGTACGGGGACCGGGGCGTGACCGGCCCGGTGCCGGACGCGGACGGGGTGGTCGGACGGATCACCGACGACACGCAGATGACCCTCTTCACGGTCGAGGGCCTGATCAGGGCACACGTGCGTGCGGTCACCAAGGGGATCGGCGGTGGCGAGACCGCCTGCGTGGCCCACGCGTACCGCCGCTGGCTCGACACCCAGAACTACCCCTCCCCGCCCGCCCGCGGTGGCACGGACCTGGTACGGACGGGTCGGCTGCGCACCCTCCCGTGGCTGTACGCCCGCCGGGCGCCCGGGAACGCCTGCCTGACCGGCGTCGCCGCGGGGCACGTCCCGCCGCCCCGGGGGCCCCTCGGCGTCGGACCCGTCAATCCGCAGTCCAAGGGATGCGGGACGGTCATGCGGTCCGCTCCCTTCGGCCTGACCGGGCGTCCCGTGCCCGACGCCTTCGAACTGGCCGCGCACTGCGCGCAGATCACGCACGGGCACCCGACGGCGGCGCTGGCGTCGGGAGCCTTCGCCGCGATCGTGGCTCATCTGGTGGAGGGCGAGTCCGCCGAGGGCGCGGTGCTGCGGGCGATGGACCTGCTGCGCCGTCACCCGGGCCACGAGGAGACGACCGCGGCCCTGCGCGCGGCGGTCGACCTGGCCGGCGAGGGGACGCCGAGCCCCGAGCGGGTGGAGTCGCTCGGCGCCGCCTGGATCGCCGAGGAGACCCTGGCCATCGCGGTGTACTGCCTGCTCGCGCACCCCTCCGCACCGGTGGAGGCGCTCCTGCTCTCCGTCAACCACTCCGGTGACAGCGACTCGACCGGGGCGGTCTGCGGGAACCTGCTGGGTGCCCGATACGGAGATGCCTGGCTGCCGCCCGAGTGGCTGACGCGGACCGAGGGCCGGCGGGTCGTCGCCGAACTGGCCGACGACCTCTCGCTCCAGTTCGAGCACGGTGAGATCGGCCCGGGAGTGCCGGTTCACTCGTACGAGCGATATCCGGCCTCCTGAAGCGGCGAGGGGAACGGCCGTCCGAACCGCCTCGTTCCTCCGGTATGAACCGACCGATGCGTGAGGGACATCAGGGAACGGGGCCCGGGGCGATCACCCCGGACGGCTGCGCGGTCGAGTTGTACCGCCGGCTCGCCGTCGGCGACGAGCCCGACGTGATCGAGGCCGCCGTGCCCGCCGGGTCGACCGTGCTCGAACTGGGCTGTGGCGCCGGGCGGGTGACGGAGCCTCTGGCGGCACGGGGATTCACCGTCACGGCGGTGGACGAGTCCGCGGAGATGCTGGCGGCGGTCAGAGAGCGCTCGCCGGGTGTGACGACCGTGCACGGCTCCATCGAATCGCTGGATCTGGCACGGCGGTTCGACGTGGTCCTGCTCGGCTCGTTCCTGGTGCACACGGCTGAGCACGGCACCCGGCAGGCCCTGCTGGAGACGTGTAGACGGCATGTGAAGGACGACGGCCGGGTGCTCATCCAGCGGGAGGGCGAGGACTGGCACCGAGACGTGCCGCGCGAGCGCCGGGACGCGGCGGGCTGCACGGTGCGGATCCTGTCCGCGGAGCCGGTCGGCGACGGCGTCGACTCGATACACGCCGAGTACGTCTTCCCCGACGCCCGCTGGACCCAGACGTTCCTCTCCCGGCCCCTGGACGGGAAGGAGTTCGCGCGCTGCCTGGCAGCGGCCGGACTCGTCGTGGAGGACGTCCTCACGGACGACGGCACCTGGGTGAGAGCCCGACCCGAGTCCCGCTGAGAATCCCCGGACGGACCGCCGGAACGGCGATGAGTTCCCGGCCTCCGCCCCGTCTACCCCTGTGAAAGCGCCGCAGCAGACGCCGACCCAGGGAGACCCCGTCATGACCACCGCCACCCGGACCGCCGCCGACACGACCACCACCGCACGCCGTCCGGGCCGACGTGCCGACGTCACCGTGCGGGTCCTCCAGATCGTCCTCGCGCTCTTCTTCGCCGTCCCGAGCGCCGGGCCCAAGCTGGTGGGGCACTGGTCGGCGGCCGAGTCCTTCGACCGGATCGGCTGGGGCGACTGGCTGATGTACACGGTCGGAGCCCTGGAACTGGCCGGTGCGATCGCCCTGCTGGTCCCGATCCTGTCCAGCGCCGCGGCGACCGCTCTGACCGGCCTGATGATCGGCGCGTTCGTCACCCAGCTGACCGTCTTCGACGGGGAGAACGCAGTGACCCCGCTGATCCTGGCCGTCCCCCTCGTCGCCATCGCCCTGACCCGCCGCCGTCACAACGAGGAGCTCCTCGCGCTCGTCCGGCGACGGCGCGCGTGAGCACGCGCGCGCCTCGACGCGCCGCGCCCGGGACGGGGGTCCGGGCGCGGCGCGTCGGCGTGGAGTCCGCTCTCAGTGCACGACGCTGTAGCTGCGCCAGGGCAGGGTGTCCGGCGCGATCTCGTTGGTCGTGTTGGTGGCGATGTAGATGGGGTCCTCACCCGTGCAGTCGAGGGTCCGGTACATCTGGATGTCGTTGAGCGTCCGGTTCTCGACCTTCCGCGTGCCCGCCGGCCCCAGCAGGTGGCAGCCGTTCACCGAGGGACTCGTCACCGTGACGACCAGGTCGCGCTCGGTCTCGTACGTCAGTG
The DNA here is from genome assembly GCF_050917515.1 of Streptomyces sp. JL2001. Classification (NCBI taxonomy): domain Bacteria; kingdom Bacillati; phylum Actinomycetota; class Actinomycetes; order Kitasatosporales; family Streptomycetaceae; genus Streptomyces; species Streptomyces sp. JL2001. Next base: position 5,886,437 of record NZ_CP169421.1, read on the forward strand.
TGCCCACCGCGGAGCGGCCCAGGCCGGAGCAGCCCGCGACGCCGAGCGTCAGGAGTGCGGCCCCGGCTGCGGTGCAGAGACGCCGTTGAACGGACATGGCGGATCCTCGTCTGTCGGGCGAAGGCGGCGGAAGCCCTGTTCCTGGCCACCATGCCGTCTGCCGGGCGACGCGGCACCCGGTGCTGCTCCGCCCGGGCGAAGCACCGCGGGGACCCGGTTGTCAGACCTCACCCGTAAGGTCGGAGATCCAGCGGAATCCGTCGCGGAACGGGAGGTGGGCAGCGGTGACGCACAGCTGGCGGACCAGTGCCGCCGTCTTCCTGCCGGCCGCGCTTCCCCGCGAGGGCCGGGTCGCCTTCTGGGCGCCCGACGGTGCGCCGCTGCCCGGGGACACGGGGCAGGGGACCCGGACCGAGCTGACCGTCGTACGACGGCACGGCGCCGGGGCCCGCGGCCGCACCGTGCCCGCCGTACTCCTCCCCGTCGCCGAGGCCCTGCCCCACCTCGTGGCCGCCCGCCACCACCCGGCCGCCCACCCCGCCACCGCCTGCTGGGGCGCCGCCGCCCTGCACGCCCTCCAGCTGGCCGCGCGGGGCAGGCTGCTGCCGGGACTCACCGCCGACGACCTCGACGCCTGGCGGGCCGGCCCGCTGGACGCGGAGGACATCGCCCACCTGCGCGCCGTCGCCGCGGCCATGCCCTACGAAGCCCACGCCGTGCCCGTCCCCGGCCGCGGCCCGCTGCGGCTGCCCGAGCCCGAGGCGCTCGTCCGGGCCTTCCTCGACGCGGTCGCCGACACCCTGCCCCGCACCCCCGCCGCCGCGCACGCGGCCGGCGCGCCGTTCGCCGCCCGGGAGGCCCAGCACCTGCCCCGCGCGCGGGCCTGGGCGGCGGAGGCCGCCGCCGGCATGGACGCGGGAGTCCGGGTCTCGCTCCGCCTCGACCTCGCCGGCTACGAGCTCTTCGACATCGCGGAGGAGGGCGGGGACGAGCGGCAGGCCGCGGCGGCGCTCCTCCAGGTGCACAGCCTCGCCGACCCCACCCTCGTCATCGACGCCGCCGCGCTGTGGGCGGGCGACGGCGACGAGCACTTCGGACCCCGGGCCCGCATCGACGCCGTCCTCGCCCTGCGCCGCGCCGCCCGCGTCTGGCCGCCCCTCGGGCGCCTCCTGGAGCGCGACGTCCCCGACGCCCTCGCCCTCACCGAGGACGAGTTGTACGAACTGCTCGGCCCCGCGGCCGCCCGGCTGGCCGACGCCGGGGTCGCCGTCCACTGGCCCCGGGAGCTCGCCCGCTCGCTCAGCGCCTCCGCCGTCGTCCGGCCGGCCCTGACCGCACCCGGCTCCGCCACCGACGGCACCGCGTTCTTCGACAGCGAGGAACTGCTGCGCTTCAACTGGCAGCTGGCCCTCGACGGCGACCCGCTCACCGAGCGGGAGATGGACGGCCTGGCCGAGGCCCACCGGCCCATCGTGCGCCTGCGCGACCAGTGGGTGGTCGTCGACCCCGACCTCGTCCGCAAGGCCCGCAAGCGCGAACTCGGCCTGCTGGAGCCCGTCGACGCCCTCGCGGTCGCCCTCACCGGCACCGCGGAGGTGGACGGCGAGACCGTCGCCGCCGTGCCCGTCGGCGCCCTCGCCACCCTGCGCGACCGGCTCGTCGGCGGACCCGGGCACGCCGAACCGCCGGCCGGGCTGAACGCCACCCTGCGCGACTACCAGCTCCGCGGACTCGCCTGGCTCGACCTGATGACCTCGCTCGGCCTCGGCGGCTGCCTCGCCGACGACATGGGGCTGGGCAAGACCGTCACCCTCATCGCCCTCCACCTGCGCCGCGCGCGCCGCGCGCCGACCCTCGTCGTGTGCCCCGCGTCCCTCCTGGGCAACTGGCAGCGCGAGGTCCAGCGGTTCGCGCCCGGCGTCCCCGTCCGCCGCTTCCACGGCGCCGGCCGCTCGCTGGCCGGACTCGGCGACGGCCCCGACGGCGGCTTCGTCCTCACCACCTACGGCACCCTGCGCACCAGCGCGCCCCGGCTCGCCGAGCAGGAGTGGGGGATGGTCGTCGCCGACGAGGCACAGCACGTCAAGAACCCCTTCTCCGCGACGGCCAAGGCGCTGCGCACGATCCCGGCACCGGCCAGGGTGGCCCTCACCGGCACTCCCGTGGAGAACAACCTCTCCGAACTTTGGGCGCTGCTCGACTGGACGACCCCCGGCCTGCTCGGTCCGCTGAAGGCGTTCCGCTCCCGCCACGCCCGCGCCGTCGAGAACAGCGAGGAGATCGAGAACGACGAGGCCGTCGAGCGACTCGCCCGCCTGGTACGGCCGTTCCTGCTGCGCCGCCGCAAGTCGGACCCCGGCATCGTCCCCGAGCTGCCGCCCAAGACCGAGTCCGACCACCCCGTTCCCCTCACCCGCGAGCAGGCCTCGCTCTACGAGGCCGTGGTCCGCGAGACCATGGCGCAGATCGAGGGTGCGGAGGGGATCGCCCGCCGCGGGCTCGTCATGAAGCTGCTCACCTCGCTCAAGCAGATCTGCAACCATCCCGCGCAGTACCTCAAGGAGCAGACACCGGGCGGCGGAGGCACGGCCCGGCTCGCCGGCCGCTCGGGCAAGCTCGCCCTGCTCGACGAACTCCTCGACACGATCCTCGCCGAAAACGGCTCCGTGCTCGTCTTCACCCAGTACGTCTCCATGGCCCGGCTCCTGGCCGACCACCTGGCCGCCCGGGGCGTCCCCGCCCAACTGCTGCACGGGGGAACGCCCGTGGCGGAGCGCGAGCGGATGGTGGACCGCTTCCAGGACGGCGAGGTGCCCGTCTTCCTGCTGTCCCTGAAGGCGGCGGGCACCGGACTCAACCTCACCCGGGCGGGGCACGTCGTCCACTTCGACCGCTGGTGGAACCCGGCGGTCGAGGAACAGGCCACCGACCGCGCCTACCGCATCGGCCAGACGCAGCCGGTACAGGTCCACCGGCTGATCGCCGAGGGCACGGTGGAGGACAGCATCGCCGAGATGCTGAGGGCGAAGCGGGCCCTGGCCGACGCCGTGCTCGGCTCCGGCGAGGCCGCGCTGACCGAACTGACCGACCGGGAACTGGCGGACCTGGTCTCCCTGAGGAGGCCGTCATGAACCGGCGACGGCCGGCCGCCCGGACCTTCGACCCGCGCCACGACGACCGTCGCCGCACCTTCCCGCAACTCGCCCCGCGCGAGGCTCCGGACGGGCGGTTCGCCGGCACGTGGTGGGGCAACGCCTGGGTGGACGCCCTGGAGGGCACCGCCCTCGACGGGGCGCGCCTGGCCCGGGGCAAGGCGTACGCCGGGCGCGGTCACGTCGACGCCATCACGGTCACGCCCGGCCGGGTCGTCGCCTACGTCCACGGCACCCGCCCCCGCCCCTACCGCACCGAGATCCGGATGCGCACCCTCGGGGACGACGGCTGGGAGCGCTTCCTGGACGAGGTCGCCGCCCGGCCCGAGCACATCGCCGCCCTGCTCGACAAGGACGTCCCGCACGCCCTGGAAGCCGTCGCGGGGCTGCTGCCCGCCCCCGGCGACCTGATCCCGGACTGTTCCTGCCCGGACGACGGCTTCCCCTGCAAGCACGCCGCCGCCCTCTGCTACCAGGCCGCACGCCTCCTCGACGAGGACCCCTTCGTCCTCCTCCTGATGCGCGGACGCGGCGAACAGGAGATCCTCGCGGCACTGACCCGGCGCAATGCTGCGCGGTCGGCGGCCGAGGCGGGACCGGCGGCGCCCGCCCTGGCGACGGTCCCGGCCCGCGCCGTGCTCGGCCCGCCCCAGGACGACGCCGTGCGCAGGCCACTGCCACCCCTGCCCGACCCGCTTCCGGTGCCGCCCCGGCCGGGCCGCCCGCCCGCCTACCCGCCCGACCCCGCCGCCCCCGACCCGCTGGTGCTGGACCTCCTCGCCACCGAGGCGGCCGCCCGGGCCCACGCCTTCCTGGTCACCGGTGAGGACACCGTCGCCACGCTCACCCCGTGGCAGGACGCGGTCCGCCTCGCCGCCGCACACCCCGGCTCCGGCCTCACCGCGTCGACCCGCGCGCTCTACCGCGACCTGGGCCACGCCCTCGACCGCACCCCCACCGACCTCGCCCGCGCGGTGGCCGCGTGGCGCCAGGGCGGCCTCGCCGGGCTCGACGTCCTCGAAGAGCCCTGGGATCCGCCCGCCGGGCCCTTCGACCGGGCCCGCCCCGCGCTGCTCGCCGCCGACCTCCCGTCGTTCCGTCCCTGGCGCAACCGGCTCTCCACCCGGTCGCTCCAGCTCCGCTTCGGCCGGGACGGGCTCTGGTACGGCTACGAGTCCGATGCCGATCGCGAGGACTGGTGGCCCCGCGGCACGCCCGACGCCGATCCCGTGGGCGCGCTCACCGACCTCCTCGGCGGCTGACGGGGCCGGGTACCGCTTCCGGTGCCGAGCATGCAAGGCGGAATCGCGGGGGATCCGGCGCGGGGGAGGAGCGGGGCCTCGTGAATCCCGCGGCCTTGCGGCGTCCCCGCGTGCGCGGGCGGGCGTGCCTGTGCGCGGGCGGGCCGTCGCACGGGTCGGTGAGGGGAGAGGGCGCCGGAGCACGGACCGGACAGCGGTGTGGTGTGAGGGCGGCCGTGATGTGTGGCGCGATTCTGCCCACGTACGTTCGACGGCATTCCCACTCGATGGGGTGAATCACGCCGACGGCCTGATCCCGCCGGGTCCGGATGGCGTTATTGCGGATGCGGGCGAATGCCCGCGGAACACCTTCCGGAAGGCAGGAAGCCATGAGGCAGATTCGCCGAAGTGGTCTGGCCACACTGATGGTCACGGGTGGCGCGATCGCGCTCTCGGCGGGCGCCGCGCACGCCGACTCCGGTGCACAGGGCGCCGCTGTCGGATCGCCCGGCGTGATCTCCGGCAACTCCGTTCAGCTGCCGGTGCACGTGCCGGTCAACGCGTGCGGGAACACCGTCAACGTCGTCGGGCTGCTCAACCCGGCCTTCGGCAACGGCTGCGTGAACCGCTCGGGCGGCTCCGACGGCGGTGGCCGGGCGCACAAGGACCAGCCCGCGACGCCGCGTGCGGGACACTCGGGCGGTCACACCGGCGGTCACACCGGCGGTCACGCCGGCGGACACTCGGGCGGTCACGCCGGAGGACACACCGGCGGGGGTGCCTCCAACGGCGGCGGCTCCGCCGCCGAGGGCGTGGCGCACAACTCCCCGGGCGTGCTGTCCGGCAACGGCCTGCAGTTGCCGATCGACCTCCCCGTCAACCTCAGCGGCAACTCGGTCAACGTCGTCGGCATCGGCAACCCGACCTTCGGCAACACCGCGGTCAACGGCCCCGCCAAGCCCGAGACGCCCCGCGTGGTGACCCCGCCGAAGGAGACGGTGACCCCGCCCACCTCCACTCCCGAGACCGAGGTGCCGGGGCTCGCGCCGCAGGCCGAGTCCGCCGCGCTCGCCAGCACCGGCTCGGACATGGCCGGCATCGCCGCCCCGGCCGCGGCCGCGCTGATGCTCGGGGGCGCGCTCATGTACCGTCGCGCCCGCCGGATGGGCGGCGAGGCCTGAGGCCGTCGCCGCCTCATTCCGTGAGCCAGGCCCGGAGCACCGCCTCGATGGCGGGTGCCACTCTCGCCCGGGCCTGGTGGCGGGGAACGCCCCGCATCAGCAGCGTGTCGTACACGGTGTCGACATGCCGTACGGAGGCCCGCACCGCGGCCGTGACCGCGCCCCGGTCCAGTGCCCGGCCGGCCGCCGTGCGTCCCACCCGACCGCTGCCCTTCCGGCTTGCGTGCGCCGCGATCTCCGCGGCTCGCCCGGCCGGGCAGGACGGGAAGAGACGCAGGATCTCGGCCTCCAGGACGGCCGTGATCTCCGCGTCGTGCCGTGCCCGGCGGTCCGCGTCCCGTGCCCGGCGCCGGGCCCGCGCCTCCGCGTCCGCCAGGCAGGCCGACTCCGCGCGGGCGAGCGCCGCCTCCTCGACGAGCAGGCCCTGCCGCTCGTACCGGGTGCGCCGCCGGTTGTGCCGTACGACCACCGCCCACAGGGTGGAGCCCTCGCGGGCCCGGCGGGTGAGGGCCGTGTCGCCGCGACGGAGGAACACCAGGTGGCCGAGGTCCGCGCAGTCCAGGCAGACCGGGGCGTTGAACTCGACGATCATCCGCTCCAGCGGTCCGCGGTGACACTCCGAACAGCGGCGGCGCTTGAGCGGCTCGACGACCACGGGCGCGACGAGATCCACGACGGTCCTCCTCAGCGAAGGGCGGGCGAGGCGCCGGACGGCACGGTCGTGTCCCGCACGAGCCGGGTGGTGTCACGGAACGAGGGAGCGGCCGGCCTCTCGGCGAGGGCCCCGTGCGCGGTCCGGACCGGCGGGAAAATCGATGGATCCACGAGGGCCCCCGCCCTAAGGTCGACGACGTGGCAACGAAACTCAATCAGATCATCGCAGTGGAGAAGGGCGTCAAGTCCCGGGCGCACCAGGACCTGACGACGGCACACCACGGGCTGCAGAAGCCCGCGTTGCTCGCCGGCATCTCCCGTACGTACCAGCCGAAGGACGAGGAGGGCGAGCAGCTGCCGCCCGAGTCGACGCTGGTGCAGGTGAAGGCCGAGGACGTGCTGCGCGACACCGCGCGGGCGCTGACCCGCCTCTTCGATGTGACGGCCACCAAGGACTGGGCGAACTGCGAGGCGCGCGCGGACATCACGGTCGACGGGCGGGTGCTCGTCGGACAGGTGCCCGTCGCCTATCTGCTCTTCCTGGAGAAGCAGCTGACGGACATCAACACCTTCGTCCGCAAGCTGCCGGTGCTGGACGCCGCCGAGTCGTGGACGCAGGACCCGTCGACCGACGCGTGGAAGACCGAGGTCGTCCGGACGGTCCGCACGAAGAAGGTGCCGCGCAACCACGTCAAGGCGGAGGCGACCGACAAGCACCCGGCGCAGGTCGAGGTCTACTACGAGGACGTGCCGGTCGGTTACTGGACCACGGTGAAGTTCTCGGGCGCCCTGCCGGCCCGCCGGGTGAACGAGCTCCTGGAGCGGGTGGAGAAGCTCCAGCAGGCGGTGAAGTTCGCCCGTGAGGAGGCGAACGGCGCCGAGGTCACCGACCAGCGTGTCGGCGACGCCGTCTTCGGCTACCTCTTCGGGTAGCCGGGACACCACAGACTCCCCGGCCGCACAGCGCGGCCGGGGTGCGCGAGGAGCGCAAAGCTGAAGCTGAGCCTTGTCGTGACATCCGCGGTTCCAGTGGAGGTTCGAGTCCTCCTCCCGGCACTTCCTGCCGGGATGGCCCAATCAGGCAGAGGCAGACCGCGGTCAATCTCAGACTATTGCTCCAGACTCAGCATTCGCCGCTCATCGCCGGATCGACCGGGCCCGGGCCCTGGTGCGTCGAAATGCCAGTTCGAATCTGGTCCGCCGAGCTCGATCGGCGGTGGTCCAACGGCAGGACGCGACGCAATGACGAATGACCCGGGTCCTCAACTGTGCCGGCGTGTGATCGTGAGCGGCATCGACAGGGTCCGGGGGCAGGCTACGCCCTCGGACCCGCTCCTTTTCCGGGCGTGCCCCGCACCCGAAGGGCCCGCCACGGCGGGCCGTACGGGACCTGGCGCGTCGTCCTCGAAGGCTCGACGGGGCCGCCCTACTGGCGGTAGCCGCCGAGGAAGCGGCCGATGCGGCTGATGGCCGCGTCGAGGTCGTCGGCGTAGGGCAGGGTCAGGATGCGGAAGTGGTCGGGACGCGGCCAGTTGAAGCCGGTGCCCTGCACCACCTGGATCTTCTCGCGCAGCAGCAGGTCGAGGACGAACTTCTCGTCGTCGTGGATCCGGTGCACCTTCGGGTCGAGCCGGGGGAAGGCGTAGAGCGCGCCCTTCGGCTTCACGCAGGACACCCCCGGGATCTCGTTGAGCTTCTCCCACGCGCGGTTGCGCTGCTCGTGGAGCCTGCCGCCCGGGGCGGTCAGCTCGTGGATCGACTGCCGTCCGCCGAGCGCGGCCTGGATGGCGTACTGGGCGGGGGCGTTGGGGCACAGCCGCATCGAGGCGAGCATGGTCAGCCCCTCCAGATAGCTCTTCGCGTGCTGCCTGGGGCCGCTGACGACCAGCCAGCCGGAGCGGAAGCCCGCCACCCGGTAGGTCTTGGAGAGTCCGGAGAAGGTGAGGACGACGAGGTCCGGGGCGAGTGCGGCGGCCGTGTGGTGGACGGCGTCGTCGTAGACGATCTGGTCGTAGATCTCGTCGGCGAACACCATGAGCTGATGGCGGCGGGCGAGGTCGAGGATGCCCTCGACGATCTCGCGCGGATAGACCGCGCCGGTGGGGTTGTTGGGGTTGATGATCACGACGGCCCGTGTCCGGTCGGTGATCTTCGACGCCATGTCGTCGAGGTCCGGGTACCAGTCGGCCGACTCGTCGCACAGGTAGTGCACCGCCTTGCCGCCCGCGAGGGTGGTGGCGGCGGTCCACAGGGGGAAGTCCGGGGCGGGGATCAGGATCTCGTCGCCGTCCTCCAGGAGCGCCTGGACGGCCATGGAGACCAGCTCGGAGACGCCGTTGCCGAGGAACACGTCGTCGACGTCGACGTCCGGCAGGCCCTGTGCCTGGTAGCGCTGGGCGACGGCCCGCCGGGCGGAGAGGATGCCGCGCGAGTCGGTGTAGCCGTGGGCCCGTGGCAGCATCCGGATCATGTCCTGGACGATCTCCTCGGGCGCCTCGAAGCCGAAGAGGGCCGGGTTGCCGGTGTTGAGGCGCAGGACGCTGTGGCCCGCCTCCTCCAGGGCGTTGGCGTGCTCGATCACCGGACCGCGGATCTCGTAGCAGACCTCGCTCAACTTGCTCGACTGCCGGAACTCCATTGCGACGACCTCCCCAGAAACACTGATGCTTGGTTTTACCAAGTTCGAGCTTGGAAAGTCCAACAACTTGTCTAGACTGCGTCGCATGCCACGCCGCCGAAGCTATGACCAGTACTGCGCCGCCGCCCGTGCCCTCGACGCCGTCGGCGACCGCTGGACGCTGCTGATCGTCCGTGAACTCCTCGCCGGACCGCGCCGCTACACCGACCTGCACGCCGATCTGCCCGGCGTCAGCACGGACATGCTGGCCGGCCGGCTCAAGGACATGGAGGGCGCCGAACTCGTCACCCGGCGCCGCCTGCCGCCTCCCGGCCCGGCCTACGTGTACGAACTCACCGCCCGCGGCAGGACGTTGCTCCCCGTGCTGCAGGCCCTCGCGGCCTGGGGCGCGACGACCCTGGAGGAACCCCGGCCCACCGACGCCGTCCGCGCGCACTGGTTCGCGATCCCGTTGCTGCGCGCCCTGGCCGGTACGGCCGGGGGAGTGGTCCAGGTGACGCTGCCGGAGGGCGAGTTCCACCTGCGGGTCGGAGGCGACGGCGCCCCGGAGTACGGCGACGGCCCGGCCGCGGCGCCCGAGGCGCACCTGCGGACGGACACGGCGACCTGCCGGGCCCTGGCGAGCGGGGAACTCACCCTGGCCCAGGCCGTCGCGACGGGCCGAGCCGAGTTCACCGAGTCCACCGGCGGCGCCCGGGACTCCGAACTCGCGCCCGTCACCGCTCCGTCGGCCTGACCGCCGGCACCGCTCCGCCGGTCGGGCCACCGTCCGGCCGCACCCCGCCGGTGCCGCCGCTCCGATCGCCGCCTTCCGGTCGGACCTCCCCTCGCCGCAGCCCCCGTGCGGACCGTGCCCGGTCGGGTCCCCGCGTTCCCGTGTCCCGGCATCCGGCCCGTATCCCGTCCGCGACGCGGGTGATCCGGGTAGCGTGATGCTCTTTCGGCGGCCGTCGACCGTACGGCCGGTCAGCGAAGCGGGAGGGGATTTCCATGGAGACGGAGATACGCGGGAGACGGCCCGGTGCACGGCTGCGCAAGGGCCTGGTCGCCGCCGGCACGATCGCGGCGATGGCGGTCGTCCCGTCCGCCGCGCTGGCCACGCCCGGCACCGGTGTCAGCGGCACGGTCCTCGCCAAGGGCACCTCGGACGGCAGGCTCAGGATCAAGCCGCCCCACGGCGACACCGACGTCACCGTCCGGACCATCACCGTCGCGCCGGGCGGTTCCACCGGCTGGCACCACCACCCCGGCCAGCTCGTCGCCGTCGTCCAGTCCGGCACGCTGACCCGGACCCTGGACGACTGCTCGGTCGAGGAGACCTTCCCCGGTCAGGCGTTCATCGAGCCCGCCGGCCGCAGGCACGTCCACATCGGACGCAACCTGGGCACCGAGCCGGTGGTCCTCTACGTCACCTACCTGCTGCCGAAGGGCGCTCCGCTCTCCGTGGACGAACCGGCCCCCGCCTGCGCACAGGGCTGAGGCACCTCCGGCGCCGGCCGCGGGCCCGGCGCCTGCCTCCGCACACCACCGCGCCGCCGCCCCGCGCGCCCCCGGCGGCGACCGACCGGCATGATGGCGGGGTGCGATTCACGCCGATCACGTGGGAGAAGCTGACCGACGCCGTCGCGGCGCACGTCGACGGGACGGTTCCCGGCGACGGCGGCGACCGGCTCAGGATCGGGATCGACGGCGCGCCCGCCGCCCCCACCGCGGAGACGGCCCGGCAGATCGCCGCCGCCTTGCGGCTGCGCGGCCGGTCCGTGCTCGTGGTGGGCACCGACGGGTTCCTGCGCCCGGCGTCGCTGCGCTACGAGTACGGGCGGCGGGACCCGGACGCGTACTACGGCGGCTGGTTCGACACCGGGGCCCTCTGGCGGGAGGTCCTCGGCCCGCTGGACGCCGGCGGCAGCGGCCGTGTGCTGCCCGACCTGTGGGACCCCGAGACCGACCGGGCCACCCGGAGCCCCTATGTGACCCTGCCGCCCGGAGGCGTCCTGCTGCTGCACGGCCCCTTCCTGCTCGGCCACTGGTTCCCCTTCGACCTGACCGTCCACCTCGGCCTGTCGCCCGCCGCCCTCGCCCGGCGCACGGAGGAACCCTGGACGCTGCCCGCCTTCGCGCGGTACGAGCAGGAGGTCGGCCCCTCCGACGCCGCCGACGTGGTCGTCCGCGCCGACGACCCCCGACACCCCGCCTGGACCGGCCTCACCGGCGGCGACGCGGCCTGAGGAGGAGGGCGAAGGGGCGCCTGTGACGCGGCCCGACGGGAAGCCCCTACCTGTCGTCGTAGGGCGGACGTCCCCCGACCACGGTCACCGCCTCCGCGCCCGCCCGGCAGCCCGCCTCGGCCGCCTCCACCGCGTCCGCCCCCGCGAGGCGGGCGGCGAGGAACGCGCCCGTGAAGGCGTCGCCGGCGCCCGTGGAGTCGACCGGCCGGACCTCCGGCGCCGGGACCCGGGCGGTCACCGCCCCCGCCTCGGCCACCAGCGCCCCCGCCGCGCCCAGAGTGACGGCGACCAGCGGGAAGCTCCGGCTCAACACCGCAGCCGCGGCGGCCGGTTCGGCGAGCCCGGTCAGCAGCCGGGCCTCGTCGGCGTTGGGGAAGAGCACGTCCGCGCCCTCCGTCGCGGCCAGGAACCGGTCCGCCCCCAGCTCCGCCAGAAAACCCGCCGACGCGGGATCCACGCTCACCGGGATGCCCGCCCGCCGTGCGTCCCGCAGCGCACACCGCGCCGTCTCGCGGCTCGGCGCGGCGAAGAAGAGGTACCCGGACAGGTGCAGATGGGCGACGCCTTCCAGGAGGCCGGGGGACCAGTCGGCGGGGGAGAGGCGCAGGGCCGCGCCGCTGTCGGTCAGGAAGGTCCGCTCGGCGCTCGCGTCGACCAGCGCGATCACCGTCGCCGTCGCGGCGTGCGGGTCCGTGACCAGCAGCGGCCGGACCCCGGCCCGGCGCAGCGCCCGGGCGTGCCAGTCGGCCGCGTCGTCCCCGGTCCGGCCGAGCAGCCGTACGTCCTCGCATCCCGAACGGACCGCCCAGCAGGCCGCGTTGGCGCCGGCGCCGCCCGGCAGGGTACGGATCTCGGCGGCCGTGTCCGTGGCGGGCGTCGGCGGATTCCGGTGCCGGGCGACGACGTCGGTGACCACGTCACCGACGACCAGCAGGCCCGTCACCCGGCGTCGCCGCGGGCCGCCGCGATCCGCGCCGCGAGCCGTACGTTGCCGCGCACCGCGGCCAGGTTCGCCTCCAGGGAGGCCCCGTGCGTGTGCACGGTCAGGTACTCCAGCAGGAAGGGCGTGACGGCCTGGCCGGTGATCCCCTTCTCCTCGGCGGCGGCCAGCCCCTGGGCCAGCACCCGGTCGTGCAGCGCCGGATCGAGCTGGTCTGCCGCGGCGACCGGGTTGGCGACGATCAGCGCCGCGGTCGGCCCGCCCAGTGCGTCCCTGGCCCGCATCACGCCGGCGACCTCCTCCGGCGTCCGCACGGTCCAGTCGACCGGCTCGCCCGACGAGGCCAGGTAGAAGCCGGGGAACCTGTCCGTGCCGTAGCCGAGGACCGTCACGCCCAGGGTCTCCAGTCGCTGGAGGGTCGCCGGGACGTCGAGGATCGACTTGACCCCCGCGCAGACGACCGTCATCCCCACCCGGGACAGCAGCCGGAGGTCCGCCGACTCGTCCTGCGTCCGGGTCCACTCCCGGTGCACGCCGCCGAGCCCGCCGGTCGCGAAGACCCGCAGGCCGGCGGAGTCGGCGAGCCACGCCGTCGCGGAGACGGTGGTCGCACCCGTCGCGCCGGCCGCGAGCGCGGGCGCGAGGTCGCGGTGGCCCAGCTTGCGGACGTCCGGATCCTCCGCGATGCGGTCCAGCCGGGCCGGGTCCAGGCCGACGTGGGCCGTGCCGTCGATCACGGCGACGGTGGCGGGGACGGCGCCCTCGTCCCGTACGAGGGCCTCCAGCTCCCGGGCCACGGCGAGGTTGCGCGGGCGGGGCAGGCCGTGGGCGATGATCGTGGACTCGAGCGCGACGACGGGACGGCCCTCGTGGAGAGCCTCCCGCACCTCTTCGGACACGTGTGTGGACATGCCCCCATCCCTGGCGCGAGGGCGGACTCCTCAAACCTGGGGGTGTCCCGTCGGTCGCTCCGGGCTCCCGGCGTGACCGACGGGACACCCCTGGGAGCCGTTCATCGGCCACAGCCCGGCAGCCCGGGCAGCCGGCCGGCGTCCACGACCTGGATCACCGGCCGGGAGCCGTTCGCCTTGGCGTTTCCCAGGCTGTACGCGACGGCCAGGGCGCCGTCCCTCGCCTGGGCGTAGCCGTACGCCGGCGTGATCCGCGTGTACGAACCCGAGCCGAGGTCCAGGGCGTAGGACGTCTCCGGGGTGCGCCAGGTGACGAGCCGGCCGCTGACCCGCAGCTGGTCCATGCCGTCGACGGCCGGCGACCGCGTCACCACGGCCGTCGGCCGGGCGTCTCCCGTCCGCCACACCATCAGGGCGGGCTCGCTCTCGCCCGCGACCCAGGCCCAGGTCGTGCCGTCGGAGACGACGGAACGGACGTCGCGGAGGCCGGCCAGCGGCGCGGGCAGGGCGGCGGCCCGCAGTCCCGTCAGGGAGACGGCGGCCAGCCGGGTCGCCGCGCCGGCCGCTTCGCGCCACACCAGGAGTCCACCGGCGGTGAACGGGGTGTCGAGCACGCCGGTGTGCAGGGCGCGGGGCGCACCGCCGGTGGCCGGGGCCGCGTAGACGGTCGCCTTGCCGTCGCCGACTCCCTGCGCCCAGTGGACGGTCCCTCCGCTCACGACGGGGTGCGGGAGTGGTCCCGGCCGGTCGGCGCGGGCCAGGCGCCGGGCCCTGCCGGTGCTGCCGTCCCAGACGTACAGACTCCACGGGCTGTCCAGCGTCCGTCCTTCCAGGACGGCGAACGCGGCCCACCGCCGGCCGTCGAAGTCGGCGGCGAGCAGCTGGTGTTCGACGGGGTCGGCGAGCCGCAGCAGGGTGCGGGGGGCACCGTCCGCCGGTACGAGGGCGGCGCGTCGCCCGCCGGGGCCGCTGAGCTGGACCGCGGTCCAGCCGGGGCCGGTGTCGGTGAGCACCGCCCGCTCGGCGGACGGGGTGCGCACCTCGCCGGCGTCGAGCGCGGAGCTCCAGGCGGCGGGCAGCCGCACCTCGCATGCGGCGGCGAGGGTCCCCGGGCCGGGCCGGGTCGGGGACGCGACGCCGCTCGGGGCGCGGGGCGCGGTCGTCCCGTCCGCCGCGGCCGCGCGGTCCGGAGCCGTCGTGGGGTCGGGAGCCGCCCGCCCCGACGAGCACCCCGCCAGCAGGATGCCCGTCAGCAGCAGGACCGGCAGAGCGGGCCTACCAGACGTACCCACGGCCGCCCATGATGGTGGTGAGGGTGTCGGAGGAGATGTGCGCCGACCTGGGTACGGAGCCCGCCCAGGAGATCACGCTCGTGCTCACGCCGCCCACCGGGTCGAGGTAGTCGACCTGCGCGGCGGCGGTGTCGGTGTTGTAGCCGTCGATCGACACCCAGTGGAAGATCTCTATGTTCGGGTGGCCGACGAGGTGCGGGCCGCCGGGCACCTCCCAGGCGTTGCCGGCTATCGCGTAGTCGTTGTCGGTGTTGTGGGTGATGTGCTGCTTGAAGTTGGCCTTGTCGGTGGCGGTCGGGGTGTACGGCAGGGCCCTGGGCACGTATCCGGCTCCGGGCAGCCGGTGGTTGAGGGCGTCGGCCATCGGATAGCCGGTCGGGCCGGGCACGTTGATGTTGACGCCGTACCAGGCGGTGCCGCTGGTGTTCGTCTTCAGGAGGGTCGCCGCGTCCTGCTGGGACCGGCCGGCGACGCCGTCGTGGGCGGACTGGGTGATCACGAGGGTGGCCGGTCCGCACCAGTAGGACGTCTTCTGCGACTGGTGCAGGGCGCCGGAGAGCTTGTACCCGGCGAGGGCGGCCCCGGCCCCGCGTGCGGTGGCGGAGGTGTCGGCGGCCCGCGCCTGTTTGGCGGCGTCGAGTCTGCGCTGCGCGGGGGTCAGGCGCTGAGCGCCGAGGGTGTCGTACGCGGCCTTGTAGGCGGCTCCGGGGGCGAGCGGGGTGTCCGCCTCGCCGGGGGGCGGGGCCGAGGCGTGCGCCGAGGGGGCGGCCGCGGTGGCCGCGAGCAGGGCGGCGGCCGTCAGCGCGAGGGCGCGGGGGAGGAAGGCGGAGGTTGGCATCGCACTCTCCAGTCGGAGGTGGGGGAGGCGTTCACCGGGAGTTTGACGCGTGCACGCCATGCTTGGCAGGGGGCTCGGCGCATCGGCCGCGACCAACATTGGGCGCACCAAAGGCGCCGCCCCCGACCAGCGGGGACGTCTGCCGGCGACGTGTCGCGCCGGCCCGGTTTTCCGCCATGCGGCGTGATTCCACCTCGGTGGGCGGAGGATGCGTATGAGTGATTCCGGGGCCGGAGGTGCCGAGGTGTCCACTCGTCACTTCTACGACGATCCGGGCACCGGCCACGACCGGATGTACGCCGACCGGGGGTGCGGATGTCGCCGTATGGGGGGTCGTGCGACCGGAATCGAATATTCCGAGGCGGCTTCGGAATCAGTGCCGGGGTGCCCCGATCGACCCCCTTCCCGGGCGGCCCGCCCCGCCGGCCGGTGCGGGTGGTGGGGCGCCGGCGGCACGGGCCCGCGTGCCCCGGCGCCGCCGGTGGCGGACCCTGTCCGCCCGTCCGGGGGTGTCGTCCGGAGGGTGCCGGCGACCCGCCCGGCTCCACCCCTCAGGGCCCCTTCGGATTTCGTCGTCTCCGCCCGGTTCCGGGAAGTCGCCTGGTCGGAGCCGAAGTGGAGTCGCTCATTCAGCCGGTCCCGGGCGGGGGGAGGGCCGGCGCCCCCGCTACAGTCACCGGCCATGACGACACACGACCAGCCCTCCTTCGCCGTCCACATTCCCGACGCCGAGCTGGAGCCGGAGCCCCTCGACCCCGCCCAGATCGTCTCCGGGAACCCCGAGGTGACCGGCAAGGTCCTGTGGGAGTCGGCCGACGGCACGCAGGTGCGCGGCATCTGGCAGATCACCCCTGGCGTGGTGACCGACACCGAGGCCGACGAGCTGTTCGTGGTCGTGAGCGGGCGCGCCACCGTCGCGGTCGAGGGCGGCGCCACGCTGGAGGTCGGCCCCGGCGACGCCTGCGTGCTGCGCGAGGGCGACCGGACCACCTGGACCGTCCACGAGACGCTGCGCAAGGCGTACCACATCACCCAGGCGGGCAGCGCGAGTTGAGGGTCTGGTAGGAAGGTTTCCTATCGGATACGCTGCCGGACAGCGGCTCGGCGCGGCGCCCCTCCCGAGGGGTGTGACGCGCTCAGTGAGAGCTCTGACCCGGCCGCCGTGCGCCGTCCCCCGCCCCGGGCGGCGTCCCGTCGATCCCGCCGCGCGCCTGCGGCCCGATCCGCGGGACGGCCCCCGACCGGGGCGCGGCGCTCCGCACCGGTGTCCAGCTCTCGCCGTCCCCAGGCCAGGGAGCCCAGGTATGCGCCTGAACGCCTCCGCCCCACCACGCCACACCCACCTCACCCCGACCCTCGTGCTCACCGCCGTCCTGCTGCTGGTCGGCGGTCTGCTGCTCGCCGCGCCCGGCCGCGCAGGGGCGGCCGCCGACCCCCTCCTCTCCCGCGGCAAGCCCGTCACGTCCTCCTCCGTGGAGGACTCCACCCTCGGCCCCGCGAACGCCGTCGACGGCGACCCGGCCACCCGCTGGGCCAGCGCCGAGGGCTCCGACCCGCAGTGGATCCGCGTCGACCTCGGCACCACCGCGACCGTCTCCCGGGTCCGCCTGACCTGGGAGGCCGCGTACGCCAAGGCGTACCGGATCGAGGTCTCGGCCGACGGCGCGGCATGGACGCGCCTCGCCACCGAGACCGCCGGGAACGGCGGCACCGACGACTGGACCGCGCTCAGCGGCAAGGGCCGGTACCTGCGCGTCCACGGCACCGCCCGCGGCACCCCGTACGGCTACTCCCTCTACGAACTGGAGGTGTACGGCACCACCGACGGCGGCACCCCGCCCCCGGGAGGCGCCTTCACCGTGGTGGCCGCGGGTGACATCGCCGCCCAGTGCACCGCCTCCAGCAGCTCCTGCGCCCACCCGAAGACCGCGGCCCTGGCGCAGCGCATCGACCCGAAGTTCTATCTGACGATGGGCGACAACCAGTACGACGACGCCCTGCTCTCCGACTTCCGCGCCTACTACGACAAGACCTGGGGCGCCTTCAAGGCCAGGACCCGGCCGGTGCCCGGCAACCACGAGACGTACGACCCCGCCGGACCGCTCGCCGGCTACAAGTCCTACTTCGGCGCGATCGCCTACCCCCAGGGCAAGCCGTACTACAGCTTCGACGAGGGCAACTGGCACTTCGTCGCCCTCGACTCCAACTCCTTCGACGACGCGGCCCAGCTCCAGTGGCTCAAGGACGACCTCGCCCGCACCACCAAGGGCTGCGTCGCCGCCTACTTCCACCACCCGCTGTACTCCTCGGGCGGTCACGGCAACGACCCCGTCTCCAAGCCCGTCTGGCAGATCCTCTACGGCGCCGGGGCCGACCTCGTCCTCAACGGCCACGACCACCACTACGAGCGGTTCGCCCCGCAGGACCCGTCCGGGCGGGCGACGGCCGCGGGCATCGTCGAGATCGTCGGCGGGACCGGCGGAGCGGAGCCCTACCCGATCGAGACCGTCCAGCCCAACAGCCAGAAGCGGATCAGCGGCCCCTACGGCGTGCTGAAGCTCGACCTCACCGACACGACGTACACCTGGCAGTACGTCGGCACCGACGGCCAGGTCAAGGACTCCGGCCCGACCTACACCTGCCACTGATGTACCTCGCGACCACCGGTCGCCCGGACGCGCCGCCGCCCCACCAAGGGGTCCGGCGGCGCGTCTCCGGCACCGTTTTCGCGCTGGGCGCGGTCAGCCTGGTCACCGACGTCTCCTCGGAGATGGTGACCGCCGTGCTGCCGCTCTACCTCGTCCTCGGACTCGGCCTCTCCCCGCTCCAGTTCGGCTTCCTGGACGGCCTCCTCAACGGCGCCACCGCGCTCGTACGGCTCCTCGGCGGCCACGCGGCCGACCGCGGCGGCCGCCACAAACGCGTCGCGGGGATCGGGTACGCGCTGTCCGCCTGCTCCCGGCTCGGACTGCTCCTCGCGGGCGGCGCGGCCGGCCCGATCGCGGCGTCGCTCGCCGCCGACCGGCTCGGCAAGGGCATCCGCACCGCACCCCGGGACGCGCTGATCACCCTCAGCAGCCCGCCGGACGGCCTCGGCCGCGCCTTCGGCGTCCACCGGGCGATGGACACCACCGGCGCCCTGCTCGGACCGCTCGCCGCGTTCGCCCTGCTCTGGGCGACGGCCGACGCCTACGACGCGGTGTTCGTCGTCAGCTTCTGCACCGGGGTCGCCGGCGTGCTGCTCCTGGTGGTGCTCGTGCCGAACGCCCCCACCGCCCCTCCGGCGCCGGCAGCCCCCGTACCGCCCCGACGGCGGGCGCCCCGCGCCCCGTTCGCGCCGCTGCGCACACCGGCCTACCGCCGGATCGTCGTCTGCACCGCGCTCCTCGGGGCGGCCACCGTCGGCGACGCGTTCGTCTACCTGCTGCTCCAGCGGCGGCTCGACCTGGCCGTCACGTGGTTCCCCTTCCTGCCGCTCGGCGCGGCGGCCTGCTACCTGCTGCTCGCCGTCCCGGCCGGCCGGGTCGCCGACCGGATCGGACGCCGCCGCCCCTTCCTGTACGGGCACGGGGCCCTGCTCCTCGCGTACGCGGCGCTCCTCGCCCCCGGCCCCGGCCCCCTCCTCCTCGGGCTCGTCCTCGCGCTCCTCGGGATCTTCTACGCCGCCACCGACGGGGTCCTGATGGCGCTGACCGGCCCGCTCCTGCCGGCCGGGCGCCGGGCGGGAGGACTCGCACTCGTCCAGACCGTCCAGGCCCTGGCCCGGCTCGTCGCGGCGGCCGGCTTCGGGGCCGCCTGGACGGCGTGGGGCCCCCGGGCCGCGCTCCTGCTGGCCTGCGCGGGGCTCGCGGCGGCCCTCTGCTGCGCCCTGCGTCTGCTGCCCGCCCCGCCGCCTCCCGAAAGGTCCCCTTCATGACCGGCACCGGCCGTCCCGCCCGGACCCGTCTCCTGCTCCTCGTCCTGGCCGTCGTCCTGCTCGCCGGCGGCGCCACCGCCTACACCCTCCGCGCGGCCGGGCACGCGACGGCCGGCCGGACCTCGACCGCGGCGGCCCCCGGCTTCACCCTCGAAGACCCGGCCGGACGCCTGTACTTCCGCGACACGGCGACCGGCCGCGTCGCCCGCCGGGACCCCGCTGCCCCGGACGGGCGGGTGGCCGGCGGCCCGGTGTGCGACCGCTTCCACGCCGCCGGGCCCACCGCCCTCTGCCTCCTGCGGCGCCCGGGCGTACCGCCGCGCTCGTACGCCCTCGTGCTCGACCGGAACCTGCGCGAACTGCGGCGGATCGCGCTCCCGGGCATCCCCAGCCGGGCCCGCGTGTCGGCCTCGGGACAGGTGCTGTCCTGGACCATGTTCGCCACCGGCGACTCCTACGCGACCTCCGCCTTCTCGACCCGGACCTCGATCCTCGACCTGCGCACCGGATACCTGGTCAAGAACATGGAGCAGATCCCGCTCACGCTCGGCGGCCGGCGGTACCACGCGCCCGACGTCAACTACTGGGGCGTCACCTTCGCCCGCGACGACAACCGCTTCTACGCCACCGTCGCGACGGACGGCCGTACCCACCTGGTCGAGGGCGACCTCCGGGCCTGGTCGGCGCGGGCCGTGCGGGAGAACGCCGAGTGCCCGTCGCTGTCGCCCGACGGCACCAGGGTCGCCTTCAAGAAGAAGGTCTCGGACGATCCGAAGGCGCCCTGGCGCCTGTACGTCCTCGATCTCCGGACCATGCGCGAGCACCCGGTCGCCGATGACCGCAGCATCGACGACCAGGCCGCCTGGACCGACGACCGCACCCTGGCGTACGGCCACGAGGGCGCTCTGTGGACGGTCCCGGCCGACGGGTCGGGTCGGGCCCGCCCACTGGTGTCCGGCGCCTCGTCACCCGTGGTGCCACGCTGACGGGCGCACGGGGCACGCCGGCCGCGGCGGCGCGGCCCGCCGGATCAGGCGCGGCGGACCGCGCCCCGGACGGCCAGCGCGGCCATCGGCAGCAGCAGACAGGCGCCCACCACGTTCAGCCAGCCGTAGCCCGCCTCGGCCACGATCAGTCCCGCCATCAGCCCGCCGATGCCCGCCGCGGTGTTCATGGTGAAGTCGGACAGGCCCTGGACCGCCGCGCGGGCGGCCTGCGGCACCGAGTCCGTCAGGAGCGCGGAGCCCGACACGAGCCCCGCCGACCAGCCCAGGCCCAGCACGAACAGGCCCACGGCGGTCCGCCCGTGGCTCGGCCCAGCCGTGCCGGCCAGCAGCGCCGCCACCGACAGGAGCCCGACCGCCAAGCCGATCACCGACAGCCGGCCCAGCCGGTCCGACAGCCATCCCATCACCGGCGAGAAGGCGTACATGCCCGCGATGTGGCCGCTGATGACCAGGCCGATCAGCTCGATCCCGGCGCCGTGATGGCTCAGTGCCACCGGCGTCATCGACATGATCGAGACCATCGCCGTGTGCGAGGCGGCCACGGTGACCAGGGCCAGCCGGGCCCGCGAGGACTCCCGGACCGCGCGCATGCCCGCCCGCAGGGAGCGCCCGTCGGCCTCCTCCCGGTCCGCGGGACCGGCCAGCGCGCGGGCGGTCAGGAGGGGGTCGGGGCGCAGCAGCACCGCCATCAGCGCCGCGGCGAGCAGGAACACGCCGGCCGCCCAGACGAAGGGCCCGGCCGTCGCCGGGATGCCGAGCCCGGCCACGCTCCGCCCGGCCGGCGCGGCGATGTTCGGGCCGAGGACCGCCCCGATCGTGGTCGCCCAGACCACGGTCGAGATGGCCCGCGCCCGGCGCTCCGGCTCGGCGAGGTCGGCGGCCGCGAAGCGGGCCGCGAGGTTGGCCGAGGAGCCGGCCCCGAAGCCGACCAGACCCAGCAGGAGGAGGGGGAAGCTGCCGACGACCGCGCCGAGGACCACCACGCAGGCGCCGAGCGCCCCCACCAGATAGGCGAGCACGAGTCCCGCACGCCGCCCCCGGGTGGACATCAGGGCGGCCAGCGGCATCGCGAGCAGGGCCGGGCCGGCCACGGTGGCCGTCGAGGCCAGCCCCGACAGCGCCTCGGTGCCGCTGACGTCCTTGGCCAGCACGGCGGCCAGGGCGACCCCGATGGCGATGCCGAGCCCGCCGAGGATCTGGCTGGTGATCAGTACGGCCTGGATCCGCCGCCGGAGCGCGGGCAGCTCGGGCGCCGCGACGGGAGGGGGTATCTCCGCCGAAAGCAGGGCGTCAGGGGCGTCGGGGGTGTTGGTCACTTACGGCAGTGTGCCAGCCGTCCCACCCCGTGGGAACGCCTCCTTGCTCACATCTCCGGGAGCGGCGCGGCCGGCCGCCGGGGGCCGCGTTCAGAACAGCGGCTGCGGCAGGACGCCCTCCAGCTCCAGCAGCCTCCGCTTCGTCTCCAGACCGCCCCCGAAGCCGCCGAGCCCGCCGTCGCTCTCCACCACCCGGTGGCACGGCACGACGATCGGGAGCGGATTGGAGCCCATCGCCACCCCGACCGCCTGCGCGGCGCGCGGCTCGCCGACCCGCTTCGCCAGCTCCCCGTACCCCACCACCGTCCCGTACGGCACCCCGATCGCCAGCTCGCGCAGCACCACCCGGTTGAACCCGGCCGTCAGCGACCAGTCCAGGGCGACGCCGAACTCGCGCAGCCCGCCGTCGAAGTAGTCCGCGAGCTGCCGTACGGGCTCGGCGAGGAGCCCCGACGCGTCGTGCACCGGATCCGCGCCGAGCCGGCCGGCGATCCGGTCCAGGGTCCGCTCGCGCACCCCCTCCGCGGCGTGGAATACCACGCTCACCAGGCCACGGGAGGTCGCCGCCAGCAGCAGCGGGCCGATGGCGCTGTCCACGACCGCCCACTCCAGCCGTTCCGCGGACCCCCGCGGCGGGGTCGTCTCGCTGTCCATACCGATCACCGTACGACCCGGCACCGACATCGCGGCGGGGCATCGCCCCGATCTCCCCCCGGGCCTTTTCCCGGACCACATGGTCGCGCGGCTCCCGGCGCGCCATAATCTCGCCCCGGTAGCACTACTCAGCGGTACCGACTGTTTTCGGACGACGTTGCACCACGGGTGGAGGTCACACGCTCATGCAGGGCACGGTCGACGGATTCAGTCACGGCGTCGTCACGCCGGTGGCGGCCTTTCTCATGGCCTGCCTCGGCGGCGCCCTGGGACTGCGCTGCACCACCAGATCGCTCCGCAACCGTGACACCTTCAAAGCCGGCTGGCTGGCGCTCGGCGCCACCTCGATCGGCACCGGCATCTGGACCATGCACTTCATCGGCATGATCGGCTTCTCCGTCCGGCAGGCCCCGATCACCTACGACCGGCCGCTCACCTTCGCCAGCCTGGGCGTCGCCGTCCTGATGGTCGGCGTCGGCATCTTCATCGTGGGCTACCGCGGCGCGACGACGCTCACCCTGGTCACCGGCGGCACCATCACCGGTCTCGGGGTCGCGACCATGCACTACCTCGGCATGGCGGGCATGCGGCTCCAGGGCCGCATCGAGTACGACACGGTCACCGTGGCGCTCTCCGTCGCGATCGCCGTCGTGGCGGCCACCGCGGCCCTCTGGGCCGCCGTCTCGGTACACGGATTTCTGGCCAGCCTCGGCGCGAGCATGGTGATGGGACTCGCCGTCACTGGTATGCACTACACCGCCATGGCGGCGGTCAACGTCCACCTGCACGGCGACGGCGCCCTCGCGAGCGGCGGCGACTCCGCCACCTCCCTCCTCCTCCCGATGCTGATCGGCCCGGCGGTCTTCCTGCTGCTGGCCGCCGTCGTCGTCATGTTCGACCCGCTGCTCGTCATGGGCGACCCGGACTGGCAGAAGCCCGCCTCCCCCAGGGCCGTGCGGGCCGGCGTGCCCGCGCCGCGCCGCCCCTCCGCGTACGGGGAGCCCGCCAACTGGTCGGCCCGCCCGGCCTCGGGACGGGCCGCGCGCAAGGGCGTCCCCCGGGGCGCGCACCGCTCCCAGGACTGGTGAGGCCGGGGCCGCAGCCATCCGCCGGGCCGTTCACCGCCCGACTGTCGGTGGGGGGTCGTACGGTGGGTGCATGCGGCCCGTTTCCAAGATCGAACGTTCGGTGGCGCCCTTCGAGGTCGTCAGCCCCTTCCAGCCCAGCGGCGACCAGCCGACGGCCATCGCCGACCTCGAGCGGCGCATCCGCGCCGGCGAGAAGGACGTCGTGCTGCTCGGCGCCACCGGCACCGGCAAGTCGGCGACCACCGCGTGGATGATCGAGAAGCTGCAGCGCCCCACGCTGGTCATGGCCCCGAACAAGACCCTGGCGGCCCAGCTGGCGAACGAGTTCCGCGAGCTCCTGCCGAACAACGCCGTCGAGTACTTCGTCTCGTACTACGACTACTACCAGCCCGAGGCCTACGTCCCGCAGTCGGACACCTACATCGAGAAGGACTCCTCGATCAACGAGGAGGTCGAGCGGCTGCGCCACTCCGCGACGAACTCCCTGCTCACCCGCCGGGACGTCGTGGTGGTGGCCTCCGTCTCCTGCATCTACGGCCTCGGCACGCCGCAGGAGTACGTGGACCGGATGGTCCCGCTCAAGGTCGGCGAGGAGTTCGACCGCGACCAGCTGCTCCGCCGCTTCGTCGACATCCAGTACGCGCGCAACGACCTGGCGTTCACCCGCGGCACCTTCCGGGTCCGCGGCGACACCATCGAGATCTTCCCGGTCTACGAGGAGCTCGCCGTCCGCATCGAGATGTTCGGCGACGAGATCGAGGCGCTCTCCACGCTGCACCCGCTCACCGGCGAGGTCATCAGCGAGGACCGCGAGCTGTACGTCTTCCCCGCCAGCCACTACGTCGCCGGCCCCGAGCGCATGGAGCGCGCCGTCGACGGCATCGAGCGCGAGCTCGAGAGCCGCCTCGCCGAGCTCGACAAGCAGGGCAAGATGCTGGAGTCGCAGCGGCTGCGCATGCGCACCACGTACGACATCGAGATGATGCGCCAGATCGGCTCCTGCTCCGGCATCGAGAACTACTCGATGCACTTCGACGGCCGCGAGCCCGGCTCCGCCCCGAACACCCTCCTCGACTACTTCCCCGAGGACTTCCTGCTCGTCATCGACGAGTCGCACGTCACCGTGCCGCAGATCGGTGCCATGTACGAGGGCGACGCCTCGCGCAAGCGGACCCTGGTCGACCACGGCTTCCGGCTCCCCTCGGCGCTCGACAACCGCCCGCTGAAGTGGGAGGAGTTCCAGGAGCGGATCGGCCAGACTGTCTATCTCTCCGCCACCCCCGGGACGTACGAGCTGTCCCGCGGAGACGGCTTCGTCGAGCAGATCATCCGCCCCACCGGCCTGGTCGACCCCGAGGTCGTCGTCAAGCCCACCGAGGGCCAGATCGACGACCTGGTCCACGAGATCCGGCTGCGCACCGAGAAGGACGAGCGGGTCCTCGTCACCACCCTCACCAAGAAGATGGCCGAGGACCTCACCGACTACTTCCTGGAGCTGGGCATCCAGGTCCGCTACCTCCACAGCGACGTCGACACCCTGCGCCGCATCGAGCTGCTGCGCGAGCTGCGGGCCGGCGAGTACGACGTCCTGGTCGGCATCAACCTGCTGCGCGAGGGCCTCGACCTCCCCGAGGTCTCCCTCGTCGCCATCCTCGACGCCGACAAGCAGGGCTTCCTGCGCTCGGGCACCTCGCTGATCCAGACCATCGGCCGCGCCGCGCGCAACGTCTCCGGACAGGTCCACATGTACGCGGACAAGATCACGCCCGCGATGGAGAAGGCCATCGACGAGACCAACCGGCGCCGCGAGAAGCAGAACGCCTACAACACCGCCCACGGCATCGACCCCCAGCCGCTGCGCAAGAAGATCAACGACATCGTCGCCACGATCGCGCGCGAGGAGGTCGACACCGAGGAGCTCCTCGGCACCGGCTACCGCCAGGGGAAGGACGCCAAGGCGCCCGTGCCCGCGCTGGCCGCGCACGGCACGAAGGGCCGGGGCAAGGCCGCCAAGGCCGGCTCCACGGTCGAACTCGGCGACCGGCCCGCCAGCGAACTGGCCGCGATCATCGAGGAGATGACCGACCGGATGCGCGCCGCGGCGGCGGAGCTCCAGTTCGAGGTGGCCGCGCGGCTGCGGGACGAGGTGGGCGAGCTGAAGAAGGAGTTGCGCCAGATGAAGGAGGCGGGCCTGGCCTGAGCGGCCGGGCTCCGGGGCCCGTCCGGTGTGTTGCAAGACCGACACAAAACCGGACCGCGCCTGCTGCGGTGTCGGTGACACTGCGTAGGGTGCTGCACAACCGCACGTTCGGCATGGACTGCCGCGGGGATCGCACAACGAGAGGGGACGAGCGTGACGGTCAACATGACCAAGGGTCAGGCCATCAGCCTGGAGAAGCAGGGCGGGGGCGCCCTGACCGCGGTGCGGATGGGCCTCGGATGGCAGGCGGCGCCCCGGCGCGGGCTGTTCGGCTCGCGCACCCGGGAGATCGACCTGGACGCGTCGGCGGTGCTCTTCGCCGACAAGCAGCCGGTGGACGTGGTCTTCTTCCGTCACCTGGTCAGCGACGACGGCTCCGTGCGTCACACCGGTGACAACCTGGTCGGCGGCGCGGGCCAGGGCGGCGACGACGAGTCCATCCTCGTCGACCTCCAGCGCGTCCCGGTCCACATCGACCAGATCGTCTTCACGGTGAACTCCTTCACCGGCCAGACGTTCCAGGAGGTGCAGAACGCCTTCTGCCGGATCGTCGACGAGACCAACGGCCAGGAGCTGGCCCGCTACACCCTGGACGGCGGCGGCCAGTACACCGCGCAGATCATGGCGAAGGTGCACCGGGCCGGCTCCGGCTGGCAGATGACCGCCCTGGGCAACCCGGCCAACGGCCGGACCTTCCAGGACCTGATGCCGGCGATCCTGCCGCACCTGTAGGCGCTCCCGCCCGCGCATCCCACAGCTCCCGGAGGCAGTCGGCCGCCGGGAGCTGTCCCGCATGACCGAGACGATCACGACACGATCCGAGCGATCGCAGCATCCGAGGGGACAGAGCCGATGACGGCCGAGCTGGTCCGGGGGCAGAACCACCCCCTGCCCGACACCCGACTGGAGATCCGGGTGTCGGCCGGCCATCCCGTCGTCGCCGGAACCACCCTCGGCGACGAGCGGGGGAGGGTCGCCGGCGTCGAATGGATCGCCCACCCCGGCTCGCCGTCCCTGCCGGGGATCGAGGTCTCCCAGCAGGCCGCGGCCGACCACCGCCTGGCCGTCGACCTGGAGGCGCTCCCGGACTCCGTCCACCGTGTCTCGGTCCTCCTCGCGCTGCCCGTCGGTGCCGGCGGCCCCTCCCGCTTCGGCGCCGCCGCGGCGCCCTTCGTCGCCGTGACCGCCCTCGACGGCACGGAGATCGCGAGCTACACGATCACCGGCCTCGACAGCGAGTCCGCCGTCGTGGCCCTGGAGCTGTACCGCCGCCAGGGCGCCTGGAAGGTCCGTGCCGTGGGCCAGGGGTACGAGGGCGGCCTGGCGGCCATGCTCGGCGACCAGGGACTGGAGAACCCCGCCGAACTGGCCGCCGCCATCCTGGAAGCCGTCGTGCGGGGCATGGCGCGGTCGGTGGCATCTCCGCCCCCGCGCGTCCCCGACGCGGAGCGGGTGCGCCACTCCGCCCCGGCGACCGCGGCGGACACGGCCCCGACCGTGCCCGTGACACCGCCGCCCGCGCCGGCACCCTCGCCCGGACCGGCCGGCGGCACGCCCTCCGGCCAGGGCGGCCCGATCGACTACGCGCATCCGCGCCGCCGCGCCGCCGCCCCGCAGTCCCCGCCGCAGCCCGCGCCCCGCGCGGAGCCGCAGCAGTCCCCGCCCGTCCCCGTCGCCGGGGACGCCGCCGGCTGGTCCATGGACGAGCGGCTGTACAACCAGGTCTGGGGCATGTTCGAGGATCTGGCCCGCACCACCGCCGCGTACCGCAGCGCCTGCGACTTCGCCGAGTCCCGTCTCGACCAGGAGCTGGACCGCGTCCTCTCCGACCCGCGCAGCCGCATCGGCGGCACCGGAGACGCCGCCCGTACCGAGGCCCGGGCCAAGCACGACGAGCTCACCGCACGGGCCCAGGAGGCCCTGGACCGCGACCTCGCCCAGCTCGTCGCCGAGTCCGAGGTCGTCGAACCCGCGCTGCCCGCGGCCTTCGCCCGCTGGGACAGCCCCGTCTGGCAGGGCTACCGCGTCCCCATGGAGACCCCGATGGCCCTGCGCCTGGGCGACCTCCACCTTCCCGAGCGGACCGATCTGCACATCCCCATGCTGATCCGCCTCCCGCTGGAGCGCGGGCTGTGGGTGGACAGCGGGCGCGGGCGGTCCGAGGCCTCCGCGCTCCTCGACGAGGCCGAGCTGCGCCGGCTCGCCCTGGACGCCGCCGTGGCGCACGCGGCCCGGCTGCTCGCCGTCTATCCCGCCGGCGACTTCACGGTCCACGTCCTCGACGCGGCGGGCTCGGGCTCCGCGTCCCTGGCGCCGCTCGTGGAGTCGGGCGTCCTGGCCGCCCCGCCGGCCGCCGGCGCGGCCGGAGTCTCCGCCGTCCTGGCGCAGCTCACCGAGCGCGTCGACCTGGTCCAGATGGCGGTGCGGGCCGGCGCCGCCGACGCGCTGCCGCCCGGCATGGACACCGCCGAGCAGCTGCTGATCGTCCACGACTTCCCGCACGGTTTCGACGACCGGGCCGTCACCCAGCTGCGCTACCTGGCGGACGAGGGCCCGCGGGTCGGCGTCCACCTGCTGATGGTCGCGGACCGCGAGGACGCCTCGGCGTACGGGCCGCTGCTGGATCCGCTGTGGCGTTCGCTGCTGCGGGTGACCCCCGTCGCCGACGACCACCTGGCCGACCCGTGGGTCGGGCACGCCTGGACCTACGAACCGCCGCGGATCCCGGTGGGCAGCGACGTGCTCCGTCAGGTGCTGGCCCAGGTCGCCGAGGCACGTCGCCAGGGGTGGCACTGACCTGGCCTTTTGGCGGCTCTTTACCCTTACCTTTACCTTCCCTTGGTGTTTCGGGTAGTCTTCTCGGCGCGGAGGGGAGTACTCCCCAGTGCGCGGCGTTCCCGTCAATACGGACAGGCCCCCAGCGGCCCGATCCCGGGGCGTCGGCCCGGCCGGTCTCGTACCGCCCCGGGTGGAAGAGACCTCCGGCAGCGGCGACGCTGATCAGTAGCCGTACGACGCCGGAGGCGCAGTGGACGTTTCAATGACCCTGTGGGTGCTGACCATTCTCGGTCTGTCCGCCCTCATCGCCATCGACTTCTTCATCGGGCGCAAGCCCCATGACGTGTCGATCAAGGAAGCCGGGATCTGGTCGATCGTCTGGATCGCGCTGGCCGTGCTCTTCGGGCTCGGCCTGCTCGTGTTCGGCGACAGCCAGGCTTCCGGCGAGTTCTTCGCCGGTTTCATCACCGAGAAGTCGCTGAGCGTCGACAACCTCTTCGTCTTCGTCCTGATCATGGCGAAGTTCGCGGTGCCCTCGCACCTCCAGCAGCGCGTGCTGCTGGTGGGCGTCCTGATCGCCCTGGTGCTGCGGGCGATCTTCATCGCCGCCGGCGCCGCGATCATCGCCAGCTTCTCCTGGGTGTTCTACATCTTCGGCGCGTTCCTGATCTTCACCGCCTGGAAGCTCATCCAGGAGGCGCGCAAGGGCGAGGACGAGGACGAGGACGAGTGGGAGGAGAACCGTCTCCTCAAGTCGATCGAGAAGCGGTTCGGCGTCGCCGACAGGTACCACGGCACCAAGCTCTTCATCCGGGTGAACGGCAAGCGGGTGCTGACTCCGCTGATGGTCGTCATGCTGGCGATCGGCACCACCGACGTCCTGTTCGCCCTCGACTCGATCCCGGCGATCTTCGGCCTCACCCAGGACCCGTACATCGTCTTCACCGCCAACGCCTTCGCCCTGATGGGTCTGCGGCAGCTGTACTTCCTGATCGGCGGCCTGCTCAAGAAGCTGGTCCACCTCAGCTACGGCCTGTCGGTGATCCTCGGCTTCATCGGCGTGAAGCTGGTGCTGCACGCCTTGCACGAGTCCGGGGTGCACGTCCCCGAGATCTCCATCCCGTTCTCGCTCGCGTTCATCTTCGGTGTACTGGTCGTCACCACGATCACCAGCCTGATCGCCTCCAAGAGGCAGGCCGAGCGCGAGGCGGCGGAGTCGGCGGCCGAGGCCCCCGAGGCGGAGGCCGGCGACACGGAGAAGGACAGCATCGGCGCCTGACCGGCCCGACACCAGAACGCACCGCGGCCGGTGCGGGCGGCACACCACCGCCCGCACCGGCCGCGGTGCGTGGTCAGGCCGGTGCCGTCCGCGGCGCCTCGGACCGGACGGCGTCCGGCAGTGTCTCCGGCAGCAGCGCGAAGCAGCCCAGGCTCACCAGCGCCACGACCGTCAGATACGCCGCCACGCCCCAGGGCGGCCCCGAGCCGCCCTCCGACAGCGCCGTCGCCGCGATCGGAGTCAGGGCCCCGCCCAGCACCCCGGCCAGGTTGTAGCCGACCGCCGCGCCCGTGCAGCGCACCCTCGGCTCGTACAGTTCCGGCAGGTAGGCGGCGACCACCGCGAACATCGTGATGAACGCCAGCAGCGAGCCCAGGAACCCGAGGAACATCAGCGAAGGCCGCCCGGTGTGCAGCAGCCCCACCATCGGGAACGCCCAGAGCGCCGAGGCGGCGCACCCCGCCAGGCACAGCGGCCGGCGACCGTGGCGGTCGCCGAGCATCGCCACGAACGGCGTCACCGCGCCCTTGACCGCCACCGCCGCCATGACGCAGGCCAGCATCACCGTGCGGTCGACGCCGAGGCGCTCCGTGCCGTACGTCAGGGCCCAGGTGGAGACCGTGTAGAAGACGGCGTAGCCGACGGCCAGCGCCCCGGCCGTCAGCAGCACCAGCCGCCAGTGATCCCGCGCCACCTCCGTCAGCGGGGCGCTCGCCCGGCGCCCGGCCTCGGACAGCTCCCGGAACTGCGGGGTCTCGGCCAGCGAGGAGCGCAGCAGCAGCCCGCCGGCGGCGAGCACCCCGGCGGCCCAGAACGGCACCCGCCACCCCCATGCGCGGAACTGCGCGTCGGTGAGCGCCGCCGACAGCGCCAGCATCACCCCGTTCGCCAGCAGGAAGCCGACCGCCGGCCCGATCTGCGGGAAGCTCGCCCACAGCGCGCGCCGCCGCTCGGGCGCGTGCTCGGCCGTGAGCAGCACCGCCCCGCCCCACTCGCCGCCGAGCCCCAGACCCTGCAGGAAGCGCAGGACGAGCAGGAGGACCGGGGCGGTGATGCCGAGCGTCGCGTACGAGGGGACGCAGCCGACGGCGACGGTGGCGCAGCCGGTGAGCAGCAGCGACGCGAGCATGACCGGGCGCCGCCCGTGGCGGTCGCCGACGTGGCCGAAGAGGACGGAGCCCAGAGGGCGGGCGAGGAACCCCACGGCGAAGGTGCCGAAGGCGGCCAGCGTCCCGGCGAGCGGCGAGAAGGTGGGGAAGAAGAGCGGCCCGAGGACGAGGGCGGCGGCGGTCCCGTAGACGAAGAAGTCGAAGAACTCGATGGCCGTGCCGGCGAGGGACGCGGCGGCGAGCCGCCCCATGGCGGGGGCCGGCGGCGGGGTCGGGGACTGACTGTGGCGCATGCCGCGCCAACCGTCCGATCCGGTCCGCGGTTACGGGGGCGTGCGCGAGCGCACGGCACGCGGCCGTGCGCCGTCCGTCCCGGCGAGTACGTCGAGAACGATGTGAGCGCGCACTCGGGTGAGGAACGCCCCGTGTACGACCGGCTGACGGCCGATGCCGTCGAGGCCGCCCGGGAACCGGGTGCTCGAGTCTTGCCGATGGGGGTTCGGACGGAAGAGGTTCAGTCGGCCAGCGAGCCGGCGAAGATCTGCCACGCCAGGAGTGACTTCGCCACGAGGCTGAGGACCAGGTAGGCCTTTTCGCCATATGCATAGTCGGTCCACCGGCCGACTCCGCGGTACTGGAGCCACTGGTTGAGACCGAAGCTGAAGAAGAGGGCTGCCTGGACGAGAACGATTCCGTACACGAAGCCGGGGACGGTCTCGGCCGCGACGGTGTTGTACGCGATCGAGACCCACGGCGTGACGCCGACCAGGGTCCCGAACCAGAACGGCAGCATCCTGGTCCTCGCCCGCCCCGGAGGGTTCATCACCTCCTCGACCCAGCCGAAGAGAATCATCCCGACGTTGGCGCCGACGACGGCGATGACGGCATTGAGACCGGTGATGCCCGCGTAGAAGCCGATGAGGAGCACCATCAGGGTTGCGCTCAGCGCGTACTCCAGCCACCGGAAGCGGTTGATGCCGCGCCTGAGGTCGCGTTCGTAGGTGTCGCGGCACACTGTCGCCGTCAGCAGGTGGTCTGCTGCCGCGAGGGCGAGGAAGACGGCGACGGCCCAGCCGATCGGCACGTCGAACAACGCTTCCGGGGCGGGCGCTGCCGTTCCCGGTGGCCCCTCGGGGACGGAGGAGGTCACCGTGATCGAGAAGCTCCCGGCGAGCACGGCGATGGCCACGGCTTGGATCAGGTGCAGCAGCGTGAGCCCCAGGTTCCACCTGCGGAGCCCGGTGAGACGCTCGGCGGTGACACCGGTGGCCACCGATGTGCCGTCCTCTCGGTCCACAGGTCCTCCCCAGTGGCTGGTGCCGCGGTACGTCAGCATGGTCGTACCGGTCGGCCGCGAATCACGGCAGTCACGCCACGGCCCCGCCGAGAAGTCGCCCGAGTGGCGCCCGGGAATCCGCCGAAACCGCGGCCTCCGGGACGCCCCCCGAGATCTCTCCCGGGACGGTGTGGCTGGGGTTGCGCAACGGCCGCAGCAGCTCGCTGTGCTGGGTACCGCCCGCCGAACAGTCCTCCCAGGCGCTGATCTAAAGGCTTCCGGCGCCCGGCGTCTGTTCTTGGACGGTGACCGGAGCGCAGGCCGGCGGCGGGCTCCGATGTCGAGTGCGGGTGCCGGGGACGACGAGCCCTTCGTGCCGCACCATGTCCGGCTGCCGGCATGACGGTCGGGTGCGCGAGCCGCCTGGAACTGTGCGCAGCCACCGGCCCTGCTGAACCGGGCAGGGCGGCTGCGCCCTTGGGCCGGCCCGCGGGGAGCCGGGGTGCACAGCGCGTTGGCGATGTTCAACGTCGTGGGGTCGGGGGTCCGGACGGATCGACGGTGCGGGATGTGGCGCCGGACGCGTCGTGGGCCCTGGCGAAGTGCTGGCCGGGTGTGCTGCGGCGGTGGGGGCTGAGGGTGGTCATGACGGCCGTCCTTCCGGATGGTGCGGGCTGGCGGAGGGGGTCGAGGCGTGGGCGCCGGTGGCCGGGTGCGGCTGCGTGTCGGCCGTGTGGTCCGTCTGGGATGCGGTTTCGCCGCTGTCGCTGTCCTCGCCGCGGGTGGCGACAAGGGACCAGGCGATGGAGACGGTGATGGTGACGGCGATGACGCCGAGAGTGAGGGGAATGGGCAGCTTGCCGACGGGGGTCTCCGAGAGGATGAGCTTGACGCCAGCGAACGCGAGCAGCACCGCGAGTCCGTAGTGCAGGTATCGGAAGCGGCGCAGCAGCCCGGCGAGGCAGAAGTACAGGCTGCGCAGGCCGAGGATGGCGAAGGCGTTGGCGGTCCAGACGATGAAGGTGTTGGTGGTGATGGCCAGGACGGCGGCGACGGAGTCGACCGCGAAGATGAGGTCGGTGGCCTCGACGGCGACCAGGACCACGAACAGCAGCGTGGCGATGCGCTTGCCGCTGACGCGGATGAAGAACTTGTCGCCGTGGAATCGCGGATCGGTGGGGATGATCTTCTTGACGAGGCGGACGACGGGGTTGCGGTCGGGGTGGACCTCTTCGTTCTTGGAGACGGCCATCTTGTAGCCGGTCCAGATCAGGAACGCCCCGAACAGGTAGGCGGTCCAGAAGAAGACCTGGAGCAGTTCGGCGCCGATGAAGATGAACACCAGCCGGGCCGCGAGCGCGCCGATGACGCCCCAGAACAGGACCTTGTGCTGGTAGGCGTCGGGCACGGCGAAGAAGGAGAAGACCAGCGCGAAGACGAAGACGTTGTCGATCGACAGGGCCTTTTCGATCAGGTAGCCGGCGTAGTACGTCGACGATGCCTCGCCGCCCTGCCACGCCCACAGGACCAGGCCGAAGCCGAGGCCGATGGCGATCCACAGGCCGCTCCACAGCACGGCCTCGCGGAAGCCGATCACGTGGTTGTCGCGGTGGGCGATCAGGTCGACGGCGAGCATCACGCCGATGCCGAGCGTGACCGCAGCCCATACCCACAGCGGGACGGCGAACGACAGTTCATTCATGGTGGATCGGCTTCCTCGTGCGGGGCGCAATGGCAAGGGCGGACAGGAGGGTGGGGAGTGGTGCGCCCCGGGCCTGGCGGGCTTCGGAGGGCTGCCGGGCCCGGGCGCTGATTCAGTTCGTCCAGGCGTTCACCTCCCCGGTTCCGGCGGGCCGCCGGACGGCGGTCGTGCGGCGGCGGTGCGGGCGCAGGGCGAGGGCGAGACACAGGCCGCCGACGACCAGGTCCACGAGCGCCAGCAGCCACCAGGGTGCGAGCGCGTGCAGGCCGTTCATCACGCCTCGATCCGTCGGGCCGCGGGCAGGACGGCGACCAGCAGCACCGGAGCCTTGCAGGGAGCGGCCGGCCGCACGGCCGCGTCCACCACGGCCAGGTCGTCGGGACGGTCGGTCACCAGCGCGGTGACCGGGTGCGGCAGGGACAGCGGCAGCGCCGGGGAGCCGGTGTCTGCCGGGCGGGTCAGGGTCGGGATGGAGGTCTGGGAGGGCATCGGGACCCCCTTTCAGCAGGGTCGAAGAGGCTGGTGAGGGTGCGGCCGGCGTCACCTGCTCCTCTGATTCCCGTCCCTAATTACGCGAAAACTTTTTCGCCAATTCGTTTTCGCGAAATGATGTTGATCATGCGAAGCCTGCTTCGTATGATGAAAGCCATGAGTCAGCCCTCCAGCCCGCGCGGCGACCAGTGGACCTTCCTGACCAATCACGCCCGGGTCCTGATCGCCCTCGCCCGCGACCCCGAGGCGCGCGGGCGGGACGTCGCCGACGCCATCGGCATCACCGAACGCGCCGTCCAGTTGATCGTCGCCGACCTCGAAGCGGCCCGATACCTCACGCGCGAGCGCGTCGGCCGCCGAAACCGCTACACCATCGATCCCACCGTCGCCCTGCGCCACCCCAGCGAGGCCGACCACCCCGTCGGCGACCTCCTGGCCACCTTCCTGCACCGCGAGGACACCCCCGTCGCCGATTCCGGGGGCACCGCCTCGTAACGGGAGCTCACCGGGCAGCCGGCGCCAGGGTCTGCAGCAGTCGGTCCCGGTCGCTTCTCCCTGTGGGGCGGCCGGGGCCGATTCCTTCGGTCCGAGGCTCAGCGGGGCGGGCAGGGCACGGTCAGTGGCGCCCACGGCACCGGCGGGACCGCGTGCACGAACGGGCCGCCACGGATGGCGGCGGCCTCCATCACCGTGCACGCATCCAGCCCCGCCGGCCCGCTGTGTGATGCCACCAGCAGTGAGCAGCCGTGGAGGGCCGCCGTGTCCAGCAGCGCCTTCGCCGCATGCAGCCGCCCGCTGCCGCGCACGGCGGGACGGTGATAGGCGGCCGACCGATGGGCGATCCCCGCGCGGGCCAGTCGCGGCAGAGCCCGCCCGACCACCGCGCGGACCGCCGTCGAGTCCGGGCGGACGGTCTTGGTCGTGGGCGGCGGTGGAGGCAGTACCGCGATCAGCAGCAGCGGTGCACCGCGCGAGGTGGCGAGCCGGACGGCCGCGTCCACCACGGCGGTGTCATCGAGGCGGTCGGCCAGCACCGCGGCCACCGGGAACCGCCGGCGGGCGACCGAGGCGGTGGCATCCGACGCGGGTGAGAAGCTCGGGCGAGTGGTGTTCATGACGGTCGCGCTTTCCGGGAGTAGCGGAGGAGGCACTTCCAGCGTCCCCTTCACCCCGAAAGTGCGTCAACACTTACGCGAAAGAGTTTTCGCGTAACTTGTATCGCGTATCTGGGGCCCCGGTCGGTCCGGAGATCATCGTCCCGCGCCGGCCGACCCGGGGGCGACCTGACCGGGCCCGGCGGCGCCGCCGATCCCGGGCTGAGGGAACACGGCGGACGAGCCCGACGAGGAACCATCCGGCCGGCAACCGGCGGTCAGAGCACCCGGCTACCGGGCTGAGATCAATCTCGGCACCCACGGCTGTACCGATGGCACCGAAGCAGGTGGACCTCCGGCCAAGATCAACGGTTGAGCGTCAACCGCCGTACCGGTGTTCCCCGAGGCCGGCCACCGTCCGTGGGGCGTGCTCCTCACGAGCGCGGAACAGGCCTGAACGCGCGACCGCCCCCTCTTCGGTTTCGAAACGGGGGCGGTCGTCGTCGGATGGCTACCAGCCGCGTGCGCGCCAGTCGGCGAGGTGCGGACGCTCGTCGCCGAGGGTGGTGTCCTTGCCGTGCCCGGGGTAGACCCAGGTCTCGTCGGGCAGGACCTCGAAGAGCCTGGTCTCCACGTCGTGGATCAGGCTGGCGAAGGCCTCGGGGTCCTTCCAGGTGTTGCCCACCCCGCCCGGGAAGAGGCAGTCGCCCGTGAAGACGTGCGGGTGCCCGTGCGGGTCGTCGTAGACGAGGGCGATCGAGCCGGGGGTGTGCCCGACCAGCCGGCGCGCGGTCAGCTCGACCCGGCCGACCGTGATCGTGTCGCCGTCCTCGACCGGCACGTCGGTCGGGACGGGGATGCCCTCGGCGTCGTACGCCCCGGCGTACGTCCGCGCCCCGGTCGCGGCGACCACCTCGGCGAGCGCCTGCCAGTGGTCGCCGTGCCGGTGGGTGGTGACGACGGACGCGATGCCGTCGTCACCGATCAGCGTGAGGAGCGTGCCGGCCTCGTTCGCCGCGTCGATCAGCAGCTGCTCCCCGGTCGCCCGGCAGCGCAGCAGATACGCGTTGTTGTCCATCGGGCCGACCGCGACCTTGGAGATCATCAGGTCCGTCAGCTCGTGCACATCGGCCGGTCCGCCGACCTTCACC
The DNA here is from genome assembly GCF_050917515.1 of Streptomyces sp. JL2001. NCBI lineage: Bacteria > Bacillati > Actinomycetota > Actinomycetes > Kitasatosporales > Streptomycetaceae > Streptomyces > Streptomyces sp. JL2001. Next base: position 5,922,574 of record NZ_CP169421.1, read on the forward strand.
GCTCCGCTGTAGGTCATGGGCTCAGCCTATCTCCGGGTGCCGGCGGGCGTGGCCCAACAGCGGGGGCTACAGCGGCGGGAGCTCCGGGAGGCCGTCGCCCTCGAGGAGGACGAGGTGGGCGCCCTTGTCGCCGCGACCGGAGAGCCAGCCGAGCAGCTCGGCGCGGGTGCCGCCCAGGACGACGGGGTCGCCCTTGTCGCCGCCGGTGTGCCAGGAGGGGCTGTTCTCCTCGTACCCGAGACGGAGCGTCACCGGCGGGACCTCCGGGCGTCCCGACCAGCGGTCGGCCAGGAAGTCGATCTCCCGCAGGACGAACTCCTCGGGGAGGTCCGCCAGCTCGTAGCCGACCCCCAGGTCGACGTGGTGGAGCGCGACCTCCACCCAGCGGCGGAAGGGGACGCGGGCCGCCCGGTCCGTGACGCCGTTGCGGAGCTCCACGACGCGGTCCCAGTCGGCGGGCTCCCGGCCCACGGCCTGGAAGCGCTCGCCGCTCTCGCGCACGTCGGCGAGCTGTACGTCGAGGGGACGGGAGGCGTCCCGCTCGATGTCACGGTCGCGGGTGGCGGCGTCCGCGTACATGGGACGCCCCTCCAGGACGTTCACCAGCGCGTCGGCGTTGCGGGCGATGTGGGCGAGCAGATGTCCACGGCTCCAGCCGGGAAGCCGTGACGCCTCGGCCAGCGTCGCGTTGTCCCAGGAGGCGGCCGCGTCGAGGAGTCGCTCGGTCGCTTCGCGTACAGAGGCCAGGTCACGCACATGATCGATCATGGCGCCGACCCTAGCGCCACCACTCGTTCGGGTGAAGCAAGAGGAGCGAGGCCGTAAATCGAATGTGCGTGCTATAGGCTCGATGGAAGCATCCGGCATCCTTGGTTGTTGGGTAATGCGAAACATCCAGGCATATCTGCGACCCGCACTCCTGTGCCTCCGCTCTCTCAAGAAAGGTGCGGACCGGCGTGGCCGACCGTCTCATCGTTCGTGGCGCTCGCGAGCACAACCTCAAGAACGTCTCGCTCGACCTCCCGCGTGACTCGCTCATCGTCTTCACCGGGCTGTCCGGGTCGGGCAAGTCCTCCCTCGCGTTCGACACGATCTTCGCCGAGGGTCAGCGCCGGTACGTCGAGTCGCTCTCGTCGTACGCCCGGCAGTTCCTCGGCCAGATGGACAAGCCGGACGTCGACTTTATCGAAGGTCTCTCGCCCGCCGTCTCCATCGACCAGAAGTCGACCTCGCGCAACCCGCGTTCGACGGTCGGCACCATCACGGAGGTCTACGACTACCTCCGCCTGCTCTTCGCCCGCATCGGCAAGCCGCACTGTCCCGAGTGCAGCCGGCCGATCTCCCGGCAGTCGCCGCAGGCCATCGTCGACAAGGTGCTGGAACTGCCCGAGGGCAGCCGCTTCCAGGTCCTCTCGCCGCTGGTGCGCGAGCGCAAGGGCGAGTTCGTCGACCTCTTCGCCGACCTCCAGACCAAGGGCTACAGCCGTGCCCGGGTCGACGGCGAGACGATCCAGCTGAGCGAACCGCCGACGCTGAAGAAGCAGGAGAAGCACACGATCGAGGTGGTCGTCGACCGTCTCACCGTGAAGGACAGCGCGAAGCGCCGGCTCACCGACTCCGTGGAGACCGCGCTCGGCCTCTCCGGCGGCATGGTCGTGCTCGACTTCGTCGACCTCGCCGAGGACGACCCCGAGCGCGAGCGGATGTACTCGGAGCACCTGTACTGCCCGTACGACGACCTGTCCTTCGAGGAGCTGGAGCCGCGCTCCTTCTCCTTCAACTCGCCCTTCGGCGCCTGCCCGGACTGCACCGGCATCGGCACCCGCATGGAGGTCGACCCCGAGCTGATCGTCCCGGACGAGGACAAGTCCCTCGACGAGGGCGCCATCCACCCCTGGTCGCACGGCCACACCAAGGAGTACTTCGGCCGGCTCATCGGCGGACTCTCCCAGGCGCTCGGCTTCCGCACCGACCTGCCGTACGCCGCCCTGCCGCAGCGGGCCAAGAAGGCCCTCATGCACGGCCACAAGACCCAGGTCGAGGTCCGCTACCGCAACCGCTACGGCCGCGAGCGGGCCTACACCACGCCGGCCTTCGAGGGCGCGGTGTCCTTCGTGAAGCGGCGGCACAGCGAGGCCGAGAGCGACTCCAGCCGCGAGCGCTTCGAGGGCTACATGCGCGAGGTGCCCTGCCCCACCTGCCAGGGCACCCGGCTCAAGCCGATCGTCCTCGCGGTGACGGTGATGGAGCGTTCCATCGCCGAGGTCGCCGCGATGTCGATCAGCGAGTGCGCCGACTTCCTCGGCCGGCTGAAGCTCAACGCCCGGGACAAGAAGATCGCCGAGCGGGTCCTGAAGGAGGTCAACGAGCGGCTGCGCTTCCTCGTCGACGTCGGCCTGGACTACCTCTCGCTCAACCGCGCGGCCGGCACGCTGTCCGGCGGCGAGGCCCAGCGCATCCGGCTCGCGACCCAGATCGGCTCCGGCCTGGTCGGCGTGCTCTACGTGCTCGACGAGCCGTCCATCGGCCTGCACCAGCGGGACAACCACCGGCTCATCGAGACGCTGGTCCGGCTGCGCGACATGGGCAACACGCTCATCGTCGTCGAGCACGACGAGGACACCATCAAGGTCGCCGACTGGGTCGTCGACATCGGCCCCGGCGCCGGCGAGCACGGCGGCAAGGTCGTCCACTCCGGGCCCCTGGCCGAACTCCTCGCCAACGACGAGTCGATGACCGGGCAGTACCTCTCCGGCCGCCGGGCCATCGGGACGCCGGACATCCGCCGCCCCGTGGACCCCTCGCGCCGGCTCACCGTGCACGGCGCCCGCGAGAACAACCTGCAGGACATCGACGTCTCCTTCCCGCTGGGCGTGCTGACCGCCGTCACCGGAGTCTCCGGCTCCGGCAAGTCGACCCTGGTCAACGACATCCTCTACACCCATCTGGCGCGCGAGCTGAACGGCGCCAAGTCGGTGCCCGGACGGCACACCCGCGTGGACGGCGACGACCTCGTCGACAAGGTCGTCCACGTCGACCAGTCGCCCATCGGCCGCACCCCGCGGTCCAACCCGGCGACGTACACCGGCGTCTTCGACCACGTGCGCAAGCTCTTCGCCGAGACGATGGAGGCCAAGGTCCGCGGCTACCTGCCGGGCCGGTTCTCCTTCAACGTCAAGGGCGGCCGCTGCGAGAACTGCTCCGGCGACGGCACGATCAAGATCGAGATGAACTTCCTGCCGGACGTCTACGTCCCGTGCGAGGTCTGCCACGGCGACCGGTACAACCGGGAGACCCTGGAGGTCCACTACAAGGGCAAGTCCATCGCCGAGGTCCTCGACATGCCGATCGAGGAGGCCCTGGACTTCTTCGAGGCCGTCCCGACCATCGCCCGCCACCTGCGCACGCTCAACGAGGTGGGGCTCGGATACGTCCGTCTCGGGCAGTCCGCGCCGACGCTCTCCGGCGGCGAGGCGCAGCGCGTGAAGCTCGCCTCCGAGCTCCAGAAGCGGTCGACGGGCCGCACGGTCTACGTCCTGGACGAGCCGACCACCGGTCTGCACTTCGAGGACATCTCCAAGCTGATCAAGGTCCTGTCCGGGCTGGTCGACAAGGGCAACTCGGTGATCGTCATCGAGCACAACCTCGATGTCATCAAGACCGCCGACTGGGTCGTCGACATGGGTCCCGAGGGCGGCAGCGGCGGCGGTCTGGTGATCGCCGAGGGCACCCCGGAGGAGGTCGCGTCCGTGCCGGCGAGCCACACCGGCAAGTTCCTCCGCGAGATCCTCGGCGCGGACCGCGTCAGCGACGCCACGGTCCCGGCCGCGCGCGGCGCGTCCAGGACAGCGAAGAAGGCACCCGCCAAGAAGGCGACCGCACGCAAGACGGCGGCCGGGGCCGCCGCGCCGGCGAAGAAGGCCGCCGCCAAGAAGACGGCCACGAGCCGGGCACGCAAGGCCTGACCGAAGGCCCGGTGGACCGGGTGACCGCACGGACGGCGGCTTCCCTCGTACGGGGGAGGCCGCCGTCCGTGCGCCGGTGGTCGTCAGAGCGGGGCCAGCTCGTCCGGGTACGGGGGTTCCGCGCCCGCCCGCGAGCAGGTCACGGCCGCCGCCCCCGCCGCGTACGTCAGGAGCTCGCGCCAGTCCTCGACGCCCAGGGACTCCACGGAACGGTCCGCCAGGCCGTGCAGCAGCGCCGCGTTCACCGTGTCGCCCGCGCCGATGGTGTCGACGACCTCCACGGCGACGGCCGGGACGGAGACCTCGCCGGCCGCCGTGAACGCCGTCAGACCCGCCGCGCCCCGGGTCAGGACCACGGCGGCGGGCCCGCGCCCCCGCCACCCGGCCGGTGAGCCGCCCAGCCAGGCGGCGTCCTCCTCGGAGAGCTTCAGCAGCGTGACGTACGGCAGCCAGGCCGCGAACCGCTCGCGGTAGGCGTCCGGGTCGGCGATGAGCCCCGGCCGGATGTTCGGATCGAGCAGCACCGTCGCACCGCCCTCCGACTCGCGCCGCAGCAGCGCCTCGTACGCGCTCGCCCCCGGCTCCAGGACCAGCGAGCAGGTGCCGAAGGCCAGGGCGCGCACGCCGTCCGGAAGACGATCCGGCAGGGCGAAGAGGCGGTCCGCCGTCCCCTCGACGTAGAAGCCGTAACGCGCCGAACCGTCCGGCGCGACGGAGGCCACGGCCAGCGTCGTCGGCTCCGGTCCCCGCTGGACCAGCCCCTCGGCGACTCCCGCCGCCCGCAGGCCGCCGAGCAGCGCGTCCCCGAAGGCGTCCGTGGAGACCCGGGAGCAGAAGGCGACGTCCGAGCCGAGCCGCCCCAGCGCCACGGCCGTGTTGTACGGGCCGCCCCCGGGTCTCGGCACCAAGGGGGACAAGGGGCCGGGCGCCCCGTCCGGAACCAGGTCGATCAGGGACTCACCGGCGACGACGATCACGCCGTGAACGTAACCCATGTCCCACCGGCCACGACAGCCCCGTGGAGGGCCAGCCGAACCGCGCCGGTATCGTCGGTTCCGTCACCCCCTGCCCCGATCCCACCGTGGAGCGCTCATGTCCGGCCAGTCCAGCCGCCGCACCGTACTGAAGGGCGCCGCGCTCGCCGGTGCCGCCGGGCTGGGAGTCGCCGCCTGCTCCACCGAGTCGAAGCTGGGCCACGCCCAGGTCCCGACCCCGACCGCACCGGTCACCCTCGGCGCGCCCGACGAGGTGCCGGTCGGCGGCGCCAAGCTCTACCGCGAGCAGCGGGTCCTGGTGAGCTGCCCGGCGAAGGGGCAGTACAAGGCGTTCAGCGCCCAGTGCACCCACGCGGGCTGCGTCCTCGACAAGATCGAGGACAACGAGGGCAACTGCCCCTGCCACGGCAGCCGCTTCGACGTCACCACCGGCAAGGCGATCCAGGGCCCGGCGACCGTCCCGCTGCCCGCGGTCCCGGTCCGCGTCGAGGACGGCAAGCTGGTCGCCGGCCCGGAGGCGTAGCTCCGGGCAGGCTCAGACCCAGTCCCAGTCGATCCCCAGGATCCCCGGCCGTACCCCCTGCTCCACGAGATGCACCGTGCGGTGCCGCCCGCTCAGCGTCAGCTCGGCGCGGCCGGTGCGCGGCGCCCCGGCAGACGCCTGGGAGAAGCGCCGGCACCGCACCGGCAGCGCCGCCTCGTCGAAGCGGACCTGGAGCGCGTACTGCCCGCCCGCGTAGCGGAAGCCGCGCACGTACTCCCCGCTCGGGCCGGCCGTGCCGTCCTCGAAGCCGTAGCCGAAGAGATACGTCTCCCCGGCCCGCAGCCGCGCGTCGAAGAGCAGCTCCGCGATCAGCACGCCGGTGTCCGCGTGCCAGCGCACCCGCCCGGGCCGGCAGTTCTCCGCCGCCCGCACCTCCACCCGGGACGGGTCGCACCCCGGATCCCCGTGGTGGATGGCCAGATAGCGGTCGACCCCGTCCCGGTGCGCCCGCACCACGTGCTGCGAGTCGCGCCCGACCAGCTCCCGCCCCGCCCCGATCCGTACGCGTTCGTGGTGCCCCACCGTGTGCAGGCCGCCGTCCACCGGCGACTCCAGCTCCGCGAACAGCTCCTCGACCACGCCCGAGGCCTCCACCAGGGAGCGGTACGGGCGACTCGCGGGCCGGTCCACCTCGCCGCGTCCGCCGGCGTCCTCGTTCAGCAGCCGGATCAGCGAGTTCACCGGCAGCTGGAGCACCTCCTCCAGGGCGCGGACGGCCTTCATCGACTCCGGCCGCTGGGGCCGCCGGGCACCCTGCTGCCAGTAACTGAGGCTGGTCACCCCGACCTTGACGCCCCGGTGCGCGAGGTGGTGCTGCACCCGCTGGAGCGGCAGGCCGCGCACCGCGAAGGCCGTGCGCAGCGCCAGGTGGAACGGTCCGGTGTGCAGCAGCTGCACCAGATCGGCCTCGGTGTGCCCCACGGGGACTCCTCAGTGAACGTTCACGCGCCAAGGGCGGGCCACCGCACCGCCGGTGACGGGGCCGCTGGTGGCATGCGGGCACGCGTTCACACACGAGTCACACCGTTCACAGGCCGCCGTCACCCCGCATTGAAGCGTGTTGACCCGTTTCCGACAACGCTCGATGCTCCTCAGCAGCGTCCGGACGCGCTCCTCCACCCCCCACACCCCCACATCCCCACCCCCCCGCCTCGGGAGGAACGCGATGCGCAGCAGAAATCCGTCCCTCGCGGCACTCGCCGCCGCCCTCTTCTTCCTCGTCCCCACCACCCCGGCCGCCGCCGCCCCGGCGAACGGCGACGCCTCCGCCCTCGCCTCCAAGCGCCTGAACATCACCATGCAGGCCCAGCAGAAGACGAACTGGTGCTGGGCCGCCGCCGGCAACACCATCGCCACCTGGTTCGGCCGCACCTACACCCAGAACCAGTTCTGCAACGCCGCCTTCAACCGTCAGCAGGGATACGACTGCCCCAACAACCAGGCCACGCTCGGGAACGTGCAGACCGGTCTGAGCTGGGCCGGCATCAACCCGGGCTCGTACGTCAACGGCTGGCTGCGCTACGCGACCGTGCAGAGCGAGATCAACGCCGACCGCCCGATCGAGACCCGGATCCAGTGGTCGAGCGGCGGTGGCCACATGCACGTGGTCTACGGCTACGACGACGCCTCCGGCTGGGTCTACTGGGGCGATCCCTGGCCCTCCAGCGACCGCTACAACTGGGCCTCGCACGCCTGGTACGTGAACAACGGCTCCTTCTCCTGGACCCACTCGCTCTACCGGATAGGGGCGTGACGACGATGACGTACGGACGTGCCGCGGCGGCCGGGCTGCTGTCCGCCGCCTGCCTCGTCGCCCTGGGAGCGGTGCCGGCCGCCGCCGAGCCCGGCGTCCCGGTCCCGCCGGCCGCCGGCCCCGACCAGGCCGCCTCGGCCCCGGCGACCCTGGACACGCTCTCCCGGTTCTTCGCCCGGGACGGCGCCCGGGCCCGCTCGGCCGCCCGGCCGCGGATCGAGGGCGCGGCGGTGCCGGTGCGCGTGCTCTCCCCGGACTTCGTCGCGGGGAAGGCGGGCGCCCCGGTGGCCCGGGTCGAGTTCCACGCCAGCAAGGCGGTGGCCCCGGACGGCCGGACGGCCTCGCTGTGGACCGTGCGGGGGCCGGACGGCGCCTGGCAGGTGGTGAACATCGCCACCGGGGACGACGAGACCCGCTACACCGCCCAGGGGGCGCGGGCCATGCCCGGCGGGATCGTCTTCCGGGAACCGCAGATCGACGCCTGGTACGTCCAGAGGGGAGCGAAGGTGCTGCCCCTCGACGAGGACGCCCTGCGGGCGGTCGGCCGGAACGGCACGAGCCTGGCCGCCTACCGGGCCCGGGTCGCGGCGGCCTACGGCGACAAGCTGCCCGGCTCGGCCTACGCGGGGAAGGGCGCGGCCGGCGGCTACGGCACCCCCTCCCCTGCCCCCGCCGAGGAGCCGCTGCTCACGACGGCCTCCGCGACGGCGGGCGCGGGCGCGGTCCTGGCGCTGTCCCTGCTGGCGGCGGCCGCCCGCCGTCGCCGCCGGGAGACCGCCGGCTGACCGCGCCGGCCCCGCGCGGCGGTCCCGAAGCCGCCGGGACCGCCGCGCGGAGCCCCACCCCCGGGACGACCCCGGTCGTCCCGGGGCCCGGTTCCCCGGTCCCCGTCCCGGCGGTCCCGGCCGGGACGGGGACCGGGAACACGGCTCCGCCGGACGCGCCGGCTCCGGCGGAGCCGTGTCATCCGCGTGCGCCCGTGCACCGGGCCGGACGGGTCTCCGCGCCGTCCCGCGCACTCCTCTCGGGGGCCGCGCGTCGCTGCGTGCCCGCATCCGCCCCTGTCACCGGCCCCGCGGGGCCGTCACCGGGCCAGGTAGCCGCCGTCCACCGGCAGGACCGCGCCCGTGACGAACGAGGCCTCGGGCGAGGCGAGGAAGAGGATCGCCGCCGCCACCTCCGCCGGCTCGCCGAGCCGGGCCATCGGGTGCATGCGCAGGACCTCCTCCAGATACGCGGCGCCGCCCGGCTCGTCCCGTACCGCCGCGACCCGCTCCGTCGCGATCGTGCCCGGCGCCACCGCGTTCACCCGGATCCCCCGCGACGCCCATTCCACCGCCAGGTGCTTGGTCAGACCGCTGGCCACGAACTTCGCCGGGCCGTAGACAGCCTGCCGCGCCTGCCCCGCCTCGCCCGAGACCGACGACGTGCACACGATCGCCCCGCCCCCCTGCGCGGCCATCGCTTCGACCGCGTACTTGCAGGTGAGGAACATGCCCCTGCCGTCGACCGCCATCACCCGGTCCCAGTCGTCCGCGGTCGCCTCCGTGACGTCCATCAGCGGGATCACCCCCGCGTTCGCCACCAGGACGTCGATCCGCCCGAAGCGCTCCACGGCCGTGGAGATCATCCGCCGCGCGTCCTCGTCCCGCGAGACGTCCCCGGTCACCGTCACCAGACCGTCCGGCCCGCCCGCCCCGGTCGCCGCGGCCTCCTCGCCGAGGTCCGCGAGCCGGCCCGCGTCCACGTCCGCGGCGACGACCCGCGCCCCCTCCCGGAGGAACCGCAGCGCCGTCGCGCGCCCGATCCCGCTCGCCGCGCCCGTGATCACACACACCTGGTCCGTCAGCCGTCCCGGCATCCTGTCCGTCATGCTCCGCCAACGAGCGTGCCCGCCCTGAGTGTCGGTTCCCGCCAGTAGGGTGGGGAGCATGGCCGACCCCTCCAGCTACCGCCCCAAGCCGGGACAGATCCCCGACTCGCCCGGGGTCTACAAATTCCGCGACGAGCACCGCCGGGTGATCTACGTCGGGAAGGCGAAGTCCCTGCGGCAGCGGCTGGCCAACTACTTCCAGCCGCTCGCGAGCCTGCACCCGCGCACGGCCACCATGGTGACCACCGCCGCCTCGGTGGAGTGGACGGTCGTCTCGACCGAGGTCGAGGCGCTGCAGCTGGAGTACTCCTGGATCAAGGAGTTCGACCCCCGGTTCAACGTCAAGTACCGGGACGACAAGAGCTACCCGTACCTCGCGGTGACCCTGAACGAGGAGTTCCCGCGGGTCCAGGTCATGCGGGGCCACAAGAAGAAGGGCGTGCGCTACTTCGGGCCGTACGCGCACGCCTGGGCGATCCGCGAGACCGTCGACCTGATGCTCCGCGTCTTCCCCGTCCGCACCTGCTCCGCCGGTGTCTTCCGCAACGCCGCCTCCGCCGGCCGGCCCTGCCTCCTCGGCTACATCGGCAAGTGCTCCGCCCCCTGCGTCGGCCGCACGACGCCCGAGGAGCACCGCGAACTGGCCGAGGAGTTCTGCGACTTCATGGCCGGCCGCACCGGCACCTACATCCGCCGTCTGGAGAAGCAGATGATGGCGGCGGCCGAGGAGATGGAGTACGAGCGGGCGGGGCGCCTGCGGGACGACATAGGGGCCCTGCGCCGGGCGATGGAGAAGAACGCCGTCGTCCTCGCCGACGCCACCGACGCCGACCTGATCGCGCTCGCCGAGGACGAGCTGGAGGCCGCCGTCCAGATCTTCCACGTACGCGGCGGACGCGTGCGCGGACAGCGCGGCTGGGTCACCGACAAGGTCGAGGCCGTGTCCACGGCCGGGCTCGTCGAGCACGCCCTCCAGCAGCTGTACGGGGAGGAGAGCGGCGACGCGGTCCCCAAGGAGGTTCTCGTCCCGACCCTGCCCGAGGACGCGGAGGCCGTCACCCTGTGGCTCGCCGGCCGCAGGGGGTCCGGGGTCTCGCTGCGCGTCCCGCAGCGCGGCGACAAGAAGGACCTCATGGAGACCGTCGCGCGCAACGCCCAGCAGGCCCTCGTGCTGCACAAGACCAAGCGGGCCAGCGACCTCACCACCCGCTCGCGGGCCCTGGAGGAGATCGCCGAGGCGCTGGACCTGGACTCCGCGCCGCTGCGGATCGAGTGCTTCGACATCTCGCACCTCCAGGGCGACGACGTCGTGGCCTCCATGGTCGTCTTCGAGGACGGCCTGCCCCGCAAGAGCGAGTACCGCCGCTTCCAGATCAAGGGCTTCGAGGGGCAGGACGACGTCCGCTCGATGCACGAGGTGATCAGCCGCCGCTTCAAGCGCTACCTCGCCGAGAAGGAGAGGACGGGGGAGTGGGGACCCGAGGGGGTCACCGAGGACGAGAGCGCCGCTCCCGGCGGTGCGGACGCCACGGTCCCGGCCGGGGCCGGCGAGGCCACGGCCGCCGGCGGACCGCACCGGACGAACGGCACCGACCTCGGCGCCACGGGCGAGGTCCCCGCCGACGACGGCCGCCCCAAGCGCTTCGCCTACCCGCCCCAGCTCGTCGTCGTCGACGGCGGGCAGCCCCAGGTCGCGGCGGCCCGGCGCGCCCTCGACGAGCTCGGCATCGACGACATCGCCGTCTGCGGGCTCGCCAAGCGCCTGGAGGAGGTCTGGCTGCCGGGCGACGACGACCCGGTGGTCCTGCCCCGCTCCAGCGAGGGCCTGTACCTCCTTCAGCGGGTACGTGACACGGCTCACGACTTCGCCATCCGCTACCAGCGCTCGAAGCGGAACAAGCGCGTCAGGACCAGCCCCCTGGACGCCGTCCCCGGCCTCGGAGACACCCGCAAACAGGCGTTGATCAAGCATTTCGGCTCGGTGAAGCGGCTGCGACAGGCGACAATCGAGCAGATCTGCGAGGTCCCCGGCATGGGCCGCAAGACGGCCGAGGCCGTGGCGGTGGCCCTCGCGCAGGCGGCCCCGGCCGCACCTGCCGTGAATACGGCAACAGGAGAGATCATTGAAGACGACGGGGGCACGACCGCATGACCACGCACGACCGGCACGATGAACACGACGCGCACGACGAGCACGACACGCACGACCGAGAAGACGGAGCAGGACACGTGAGTACGAGCACGAAGGAGGCCGGCGAGACCGCCGACGCGGCCATCCCCGAGCTGGTCATCATCTCCGGCATGTCCGGCGCCGGCCGGTCCACCGCGGCCAAGTGCCTGGAGGACCTCGGCTGGTTCGTCGTCGACAACCTGCCGCCCGCGCTGATCCCCACCATGGTGGAGCTCGGCGCACGCTCCCAGGGCAACGTCGCCCGGATCGCCGTCGTCGTGGACGTCCGCGGCCGGCAGTTCTTCGACGCCCTGCGGGAATCCCTCGCCGCCCTCGACGCCCAGCAGGTCACCCGCCGGATCGTCTTCCTGGAGTCCTCCGACGAGGCCCTGGTCCGGCGCTTCGAGTCGGTCCGCAGGCCCCACCCCCTCCAGGGCGACGGCCGGATCACCGACGGCATCGCCGCCGAGCGGGACCTGCTGCGCGAGCTGCGCGGCGACGCCGACCTGGTCATCGACACCTCCAGCCTCAACGTCCACGAACTGCGCGCCAAGATGGACGCCCAGTTCGCCGGCGACGAGGAGCCGGAGCTGCGGGCCACGGTCATGTCGTTCGGATTCAAGTACGGGCTGCCCGTCGACGCCGACCTCGTCGTCGACATGCGCTTCCTCCCCAACCCGCACTGGGTCCCCGAGCTGCGGCCGTTCACCGGCCTCAACGAGGAGGTGTCGGCCTACGTCTTCAACCAGCCGGGCGCCAAGGAGTTCCTCGACCGCTACACCGAGCTCCTCCAGCTGATCGCCGCCGGCTACCGCCGCGAGGGCAAGCGGTACGTGACGATCGCCGTCGGCTGCACGGGCGGCAAGCACCGCTCCGTCGCCACGTCCGAGAAGCTCGCCGCCCGCCTCGCCGCGGAAGGGGTCGAGACCGTCGTCGTCCACCGGGACATGGGGCGCGAGTGAAGCCCTACCGCCGGCGTACGTCCACCCTTTCGGTGCGTACGCTCCGCAGGCGCGGCGCCCAGCCCAAGGTCGTCGCCCTCGGCGGGGGCATGGGCCTGTCGGCCTCCCTCGCCGCCCTGCGCCGGATCACCGGTGACCTCACCGCCGTGGTCACCGTCGCCGACGACGGCGGCTCCAGCGGCCGGCTCCGCGAGGAGCTGGGCGTGCTGCCGCCCGGCGACCTGCGCAAGGCGCTCGCGGCGCTGTGCGGCGACGACGACTGGGGCCAGACCTGGGCCCGGGTCATCCAGCACCGCTTCCAGTCCAAGGGCGACCTGCACGAGCACGCGGTCGGCAACCTGCTGATCGTCGCCCTGTGGGAGCAGCTGGGCGACCACGTCCAGGCCCTGGACCTGGTCGGCAAGCTGCTCGGCGCGCACGGCCGGGTGCTGCCCATGTCCGCCGTCCCGCTGGAGCTCCAGGCCCTGGTCAGGGGGCACGATCCGGCGCGCCCGGACGACGTGGACACGGTGCGCGGCCAGGCGACCGTGGCGCTCACGCCCGGCGAGGTGCAGTCGGTCCACCTCGTCCCGAACGACCCGCCCGCCGTGCCCGAGGCGGTCGCCGCGGTCCTCGACGCGGACTGGGTGGTCCTGGGGCCGGGCTCCTGGTTCTCGTCGGTGATTCCGCACCTGCTCGTCCCCGAACTGCTCGACGCCCTGACGGAGACCAAGGCCCGCCGGGTGCTCTCGCTCAACCTCGCGCCGCAGCCGGGAGAAACCGAGGGGTTCTCTCCGCAGCGTCATTTGGAGGTTTTGGGACGACACGCCCCTAAACTCGCGTTGGACGTGGTGCTGGCCGACGAGGCCGCCGTGCCCGACCGCGAATCCCTCGCCGACGCCGCCAAGCGGTTCGGTGCCGCGGTCGAGCTGGCGCCGGTCGCCCGCGCCGACGGGCTCCCGAAGCACGATCCGGAGCTGTTGGCCGCCGCGTACGACCGTATTTTTCGGATGCATGGAAGGATCGGCCCATGGCGATGACGGCAGCGGTGAAGGACGAGATCTCCCGGCTTCCCGTCACCCGGACCTGCTGCAGGAAGGCAGAGGTCTCGTCGATCCTGCGGTTCGCGGGCGGGCTGCACCTGGTGAGCGGCCGGATCGTGATCGAGGCGGAGCTGGACACCGCGATGGCGGCCCGCCGCCTCAAGCGCGACATCCTGGAGATCTTCGGGCACAGCTCGGAGCTGATCGTGATGGCCCCCGGCGGGCTGCGGCGCGGCTCCCGGTTCGTCGTCCGCGTGGTGGCGGGCGGCGACCAGCTGGCCCGGCAGACCGGTCTCGTCGACGGCCGCGGCCGGCCGATCCGGGGGCTGCCCCCGCAGGTCGTCTCCGGTGCCACCTGCGACGCCGAGGCGGCGTGGCGCGGTGCCTTCCTCGCCCACGGCTCGCTGACGGAGCCGGGACGCTCGTCCTCCCTGGAGGTCACCTGCCCCGGTCCGGAGGCCGCGCTGGCCCTGGTCGGTGCCGCGCGCCGGCTGAGCATCGCCGCGAAGGCCCGTGAGGTGCGCGGTGTGGACCGGGTCGTCGTCCGGGACGGGGACGCGATCGGCGCCCTGCTGACCCGGCTCGGCGCCCACGAGTCGGTGCTGGCCTGGGAGGAGCGGCGGATGCGCCGCGAGGTCCGCGCCACCGCCAACCGCCTGGCCAACTTCGACGACGCCAACCTGCGCCGCTCGGCCCGCGCGGCCGTCGCCGCCGGAGCGCGGGTACAGCGCGCGCTTGAGATCCTGGCGGACGAGGTGCCCGAGCACCTCGCCGCCGCGGGCCGGCTGCGGATGGAGCACAAGCAGGCCTCCCTGGAGGAGCTGGGCGCGCTCGCCGACCCGCCGCTGACCAAGGACGCGGTCGCGGGCCGGATCCGCCGCCTGCTCGCCATGGCCGACAAGCGGGCCCAGGACCTGGGCATCCCCGGGACCGAGTCCAACCTCAGCGAGGAGCTCGACGACAGCCTCGTCGGCTAGGTCTTTCCGCCCGCCCGCCCGCCCCTTCCGGCCGGGACATCGGACAACTCGCCCCTGCCGGTGCCTTTCTGAGGCACCGGCAGCGGCTTTTCGCCGCCTTCGCGCGACGCGCCGTACGCGCTCTTGACATGGCCATGGGCTCCCAAGAGCCTGTCGTCTGTTCATTTTCGTGGCAGACGACAGCAAGGGGGGCTTATGAGACGCAGAGCGGGATCGATCCTCGCCGCGGCTTCACTGCTGATGGCCGGACTGGCGATGGCACCCGTCGCCGGGGCGGAACCGAACGACCTCTCCCACGGCGCCGACGGCGAAGCCCTCTCCGTGTGGCGGGCCGAGATCCGCAAGGAGCAGGTGCCGCTGCTCCTCGAAGCGGGCACCGACGCCCACGAGCTGACCGAGCAGGTGCCGGAGAAGGGCTCCGCCACGCTGGAGCTGCAGCTCACCGAACGCCAGGCCGGACAGCTGCGGGCCAAGGGTGTCGAACTCGCCGAGCACACCCTCTCCGCCCGGGCCGAGCGGCGGGTGGCCGCCGCGGGCGACGGCGTCTTCCGCCCGTACGGAGGCGAGAACGGCCTCAAGCGGGAGATCCTGGCCACCGCCCAGGACCATCCGGACCTCACCAAGGTCGTCTCCATCGGCAAGACGGTCAAGGGCCAGGACATCCTCGCCCTCAAGGTCAGCCGGGGCGCCAGGAAGACCAAGGACGGATCCCGTCCCGCCACGCTCTACATGTCCAACCAGCACGCCCGTGAGTGGATCACCCCCGAGATGACCCGGCGGCTGATGCACCACTACCTCGACGGCTACGGCAAGGACGCCCGGGTCACCAGGATCGTCGACACCACCGAGCTGTGGTTCGTCCTCTCCGCCAACCCGGACGGCTACGACTACACCCACGCCGACCCCGCGAACCGCCAGTGGCGCAAGAACCTGCGCGACAACGACGGCGACGGCCGCTTCGGGTCCGGCGACGGCGTCGACCTCAACCGCAACTTCGCCTACAAGTGGGGCTACGACAACGAGGGTTCGTCGCCCGATCCGGCCGACGAGACCTTCCGCGGTACCGGCCCGATGTCCGAGCCCGAGACGAAGGCGCTCGACGCGTTCCAGAAGCGCATCGGCTTCCGGTACGGGATCAACTACCACTCGGCCGCCCAGCTCCTGCTCTACGGCGTGGGCTGGCAGGTCGCCACCGACACCCCCGACGACATCGCCCTCAAGGCGCTCGCCGGCACCCCGCAGAAGTCGGCCGTCCCCGGCTACCGGCCGCAGGTCTCCTCCGAGCTCTACACCACCAACGGCGAGGCCGACGGACACGCGGCCAACGTCAACGGGATGCAGATGTTCACCCCGGAGATGTCGACCTGCGCCACCGCGGCGCGCGTCGACCCGAACGACGCCTGGGAGGCGGCCGACTGCGCCTCCGTCTTCACCTTCCCGGACGACGAGAAGCTGATCCAGGCGGAGTTCGCCAAGAACGTGCCCTTCGCGCTGGCCGTCGCCGAGACCGCCGCCCGTCCGGACCGGCCCGTCTCCGTCACCGGCCTCGACGCCCCCGACTTCACCCCGAACACCTTCGCCACCTCCTACGCCCGCGGCGGCGACCAGGAGGTCTCCGTCACCGCCCGCCGGTCCCTGAAGGGCAAGCAGCTCAGGTACCGCGTCAACGGCGGCCGCACGCACACCGAGGGACTGCGGGCGTGGAAGGGCGGCGAGACCTACGGCGGCGAGGACAACCTCTACTTCGACCAGTACCGGGCCGAGGTCGAGGGCGCCGCACCCGGCGACACCGTCGAGGTCTGGTTCACGGCCCGCACCCAGGACGGGAAGGCGACCACGTCCACCCCGTTCACGTACAAGGTGGCCGAGCGCCCCCGCGGGGACGTCCTCGTCCTCGCCGAGGAGGGCGGCACGGCCGCCGCGCGGCACACCGCCGCCTACGTGAAGGCGCTCGCCGACAACGGCCACCGCGCCGCCGTCTGGGACGTCGCCACCCAGGGCGCGCCCCACCCGCTCGGCGTGCTGAGCCACTTCCGCACGGTCGTCTGGTACACCGGCGCCGAGCAGCCGTCCGGACCGAGCATGCTCGCCGTGCGCGACTACCTCAACGAGGGCGGCAAGCTGATCGACGCGGGCGAGAAGTCCGGCGGGTTCGTCGACATCGGCCGCGCCGAGTCCAACGACTTCGCCCAGTACTACCTCGGCGCCTACCACCGCGCCGGGCTGCAGAGCCCGCCCGCCTTCGCCGGATCCGGCGGATTCGGGGGGACCCGGGCGACGCTCGGCGCCGCCGCGGACAACCCGCTGGACGACGCCGGGGCGTACACCGTCACCTCGGACACGCTGAAGCCGGCGCAGTTCCCGCAGTTCCGCAGCTCCTCCGCGGGCGACTACCCGGGCATCCGCACCCCCTTCGAGCCCTACGAGGGCGGATACTTCGCCGCCGCGCGCCACTCCGACGACACCTGGACCCGGCTCAGCCGGACCGTCGACCTCGCCGGCGTCACGGCCGCCGCCGCGCCGACCATGCGGTTCCAGGTCAGCTACGACACCGAGAGGGGCTACGACAACCTCGTCGTCGAGGCGCACACCGTGGGCCAGGACGACTGGACGACGCTGCCCGACGCCAACGGCGGCACGTCCGACGCCGCCCCGGCCGACTGCGGCGAGGGCTACTACGTGGCCGGCCACCCCTTCCTCGGGCACTACCTGACCGTGGGCGAGGACGGCTGCACCACCACCGGCACCACCGGTTCCTGGCACGCCTTCACCGGCCCGTCCAACGGCTGGCGGCAGGCGTCGGTCGACCTGAGCGCCTACGCGGGCAAGCAGGTCGAGCTCTCGATCTCCTACATCTCCGACCCGGGAACGGGCGAGATGGGCGCCTTCGTCGACGACACCGCGCTCTTCGTCGGCGGCACGCCGAGCGGCGGCGAGGGGTTCGAGACGGCGCTGGGCGCCTGGTCCGTGGCGGGCCCGCCGGCCGGCAGCCCCGGGAACGGCAGCGACTGGGCGCGCTCGGCAGGGCTCTTCCACTCCCAGGCGGCCGTCACCACGCGTGACACCGTGCTCCTCGGCTTCGGTCTGGAGCACGTGGGGAGCGCGGCGGAGCGCAAAAAGATCATCGGAAAGGCGCTCGGGTCCCTGCGCCGCTGACCGGGATACATCGGGTCATACGACCCCGGGCAGCCCGTACCCGTGAGTAGGTGCGGGCCGCCGCCGTTCCCTTATGAGCGGCGGTGCGCTCAATGTCACCCCCCGCCTTTCGGGGGGGTAGGGTCGTAAGCGGTCGGGGACATCCCAAATAGAACTCGCCGGCGTCGAAAACCGGCGTACCAACGAGGAGATCGGTTTCGTGACGATCCGCGTAGGCATCAACGGCTTTGGCCGCATCGGTCGTAACTACTTCCGCGCGCTGCTGGAGCAGGGTGCTGACATCGAGATCGTGGCTGTCAACGATCTGGGTGACACCGCGACCACCGCGCATCTGCTGAAGTACGACACCATCCTGGGCCGCCTCAAGGCAGAGGTCACCCACACCGCCGACACCATCACGGTCGACGGCCACACCATCAAGGTGCTCTCCGAGCGCAACCCGGCCGACATCCCCTGGGGTGAGCTGGGCGTCGACATCGTCATCGAGTCGACCGGCATCTTCACCAAGAAGGCCGACGCCGAGAAGCACATCGCCGGCGGCGCGAAGAAGGTCCTCATCTCGGCTCCGGCCAAGGACGAGGACATCACGATCGTCATGGGCGTCAACCAGGACAAGTACGACCCGGCGCAGCACCACGTCATCTCCAACGCCTCCTGCACCACCAACTGCGTGGCGCCGATGGCCAAGGTCCTGGACGAGAACTTCGGCATCGTCAAGGGCCTGATGACGACGGTCCACGCGTACACCAACGACCAGCGCATCCTGGACTTCCCGCACTCCGACCTGCGCCGCGCCCGCGCCGCCGCGGAGAACATCATCCCGACCACGACCGGTGCCGCGAAGGCCACCGCCCTGGTCCTCCCGCAGCTCAAGGGCAAGCTGGACGGCATCGCCATGCGCGTCCCGGTCCCCACCGGCTCCGCCACCGACCTGGTCGTGACCCTCCAGCGCGAGGTCACCAAGGACGAGGTCAACGCCGCATTCAAGAAGGCCGCCGACGACGGCGACCTCAAGGGCATCCTGTACTACACCGAGGACCAGATCGTGTCCTCGGACATCGTCAGCGACCCGGCCTCCTGCACCTTCGACTCCTCCCTGACCATGGTCCAGGAGGGCAACACGGTGAAGATCCTCGGCTGGTACGACAACGAGTGGGGCTACTCCAACCGCCTCGTCGACCTCACCGTCTTTGTCGGCGGCCAGCTCTGATCCCCAGGGCAGCCACCCCTTGATGTGAGCGCAGGGCTCGGACAGCGTAACGTCGCGCTGTGCGAGCCCTGTGTCGTGTGCTCCACCGCGTTCCAAGGAGTCAGTACAAGATGAAGACGATCGACGAGCTTCTCGCCGAAGGCGTCGCCGGCAAGCGGGTATTCGTCCGCGCCGACCTCAACGTGCCGCTCGACGGCACCACCATCACCGACGACGGCCGCATCCGCGCCGTCCTCCCCACGATCAAGGCGCTCGCCGGTGCCGGCGCCCGCGTCGTGGTGGCCTCGCACCTCGGCCGGCCCAAGGGCGCCCCGGACCCGGCGTTCTCGCTCGCCCCGGCCGCCGCCCGTCTGGGTGAACTCCTCGGTGCCGACGTCGCGTTCGCGACCGACACGGTCGGCGAGTCCGCCACCGCCACCGTCGGGGGCCTCGCCGACGGCGGGGTCGCCGTGCTGGAGAACCTCCGGTTCAACGCCGGCGAGACCTCCAAGGACGACGCCGAGCGCGGCGCGTTCGCCGACCGGCTGGCCGCCCTCGCCGACGTCTACGTCGGTGACGGCTTCGGCGCCGTCCACCGCAAGCACGCCTCGGTCTTCGACCTCCCGGCCCGCCTGCCGCACGCCGCGGGCTACCTGATCGCCACCGAGGTCGGTGTCCTGAAGAAGCTCACCTCCGAGGTCCAGCGGCCGTACGTGGTCGTCCTCGGCGGCGCCAAGGTCTCCGACAAGCTCGCCGTCATCGACGAGCTGCTCGGCAAGGCCGACCGCCTGCTGATCGGCGGCGGCATGGCGTACACCTTCCTCTACGCCAAGGGCTACGAGGTGGGCATCTCGCTGCTCCAGAAGGACCAGGTCGAGGTCGTCAAGGAGTACATGAAGCGGGCCGAGGACAGCGGCGTCGAGCTCGTGCTCCCGGTCGACGTGCTGGTCTCCACGGAGTTCCCCGACCTGAAGACCAAGGCCCCGGCCGACTTCGAGGTCGTCGACGCCGACAAGATCCCGTCCACGAAGGAGGGCCTCGACATCGGCCCGAGGACGCGTGAGCTCTACGCGTCCAAGATCGCCGACGCCGAGACCGTCTTCTGGAACGGTCCGCTCGGTGTCTTCGAGCACCCCGACTACGCCGGTGGCACCGCCGCCGTCGCCCAGGCCCTCGTCGACAGCAGCGCCTACACCGTCGTCGGCGGTGGCGACAGCGCCGCCGCGGTCCGGATCCTGGGCTTCGACGAGAACGCCTTCGGCCACATTTCGACCGGCGGCGGCGCCTCCCTCGAATACCTCGAGGGCAAGACGCTCCCCGGCCTCGCCGCACTGGAGGACTGAGAAAAAGTGAGTTCGCGTACCCCGCTGATGGCGGGCAACTGGAAGATGAACCTCAACCACCTCGAGGCCATCGCACACGTCCAGAAGCTCGCCTTCGCCCTCACCGAGAAGGACTACGACGCCGTCGAGGTCGCGGTCCTGCCGCCCTTCACCGACCTGCGGTCCGTCCAGACCCTGGTCGACGGCGACAAGCTCAAGATCAAGTACGGCGCCCAGGACATCTCGGCGCAGGACTCCGGCGCCTACACCGGTGAGATCTCGGGCCTGATGCTGGCCAAGCTGAAGTGCACCTACGTCGCCGTGGGCCACTCCGAGCGCCGGCAGTACCACGCCGAGTCCGACGAGGTCTGCAACGCCAAGGTCAAGGCCGCGTTCAAGCACGGCCTGACCCCGATCCTGTGTGTCGGCGAGGGCCTGGACGTCCGCAAGGCGGGCGAGCAGGTCCCCCACACGCTGCGCCAGCTCGACGGCGGCCTCAAGGACGTCCCGGCCGAGCAGGCCGAGTCCATCGTGATCGCCTACGAGCCGGTGTGGGCCATCGGCACCGGCGAGGTGGCCACCCCCGAGGACGCGCAGGAGGTCTGCGGCGCGATCCGCGGCCGTCTCGCGGAGCTGTACTCCCAGGAGCTGGCCGACAAGGTCCGCATCCAGTACGGCGGCTCGGTGAAGGCGGGCAACGTCGCCGCGATCATGGCGCAGCCGGACGTCGACGGCGCCCTGGTCGGCGGCGCCGCGCTGGACGCCGAGGAGTTCGTCAAGATCGTCCGCTTCCGCGACCAGTGAGTATGCCGTAGCGACGATCCGTCGTACCCTTGCGGGGGCCGAGCAGGCGTGCAGCGCCTGTCGGCCCCCGTAGTTCGTCTCCGTCCGGGAATTGCCAGGAAGTAGGGTCCAGCCGTGGTTATGGGGTTCTCGATCGCCCTGATCGTCTTCAGCGCGCTGCTGATGCTGCTCGTGCTGATGCACAAGGGGAAGGGCGGCGGCCTCTCCGACATGTTCGGCGGCGGAATGCAGTCGTCCGTCGGTGGTTCCTCGGTCGCCGAGCGCAACCTGGACCGGATCACCGTGGTGGTCGGTCTGCTGTGGTTCGCGTGCATTGTCGTACTCGCCCTGCTGATGAAGGCGAATGCCTGAGGGGCGGACTTTGTAACTCCAATCACTGGACGCGCGTTGGGCCTTACGTAGACTGGGGCATCTTCGAGCACCATCACGCAGGGAGTTACGACCGTGGCAAGTGGCAACGCGATCCGGGGAAGCCGGGTCGGAGCGGGGCCGATGGGGGAGGCCGAGCGGGGCGAGTCGGCACCGCGCCTCCGCATCTCCTTCTGGTGCTCGAACGGGCACGAGACGCAGCCGAGCTTCGCCAGTGACGCGCAGGTCCCGGACACGTGGGACTGCCCGCGCTGCGGCTTCCCGGCAGGTCAGGACCGGGACAACCCGCCGGACCCGCCGCGCACCGAGCCGTACAAGACGCACCTCGCGTACGTGCGTGAGCGGCGCAGCGACGCCGACGGCGAGGCGATCCTCGCCGAGGCGCTCGCCAAACTGCGCGGCGAGATCTGAGCGTGGTGTGACGGTGTGACGAACGGGCCCTGCCCGCGAACTCGGTTCGCGGGCAGGGCCCGTTCGTCTGTTTTCGGCCGAATCAGCGGTGCTTTCCGGCGATATGCGCGGTCAGTGCCAGCGCGGCCGTCGCCCGCGGATAGGTCAGCTGCGCCACGCGCGCATAGAGGCAGTCCAGGATCAGCAGCACCGAGTGGCGCGTCCCGAAGCCGCCGTGCCGGAAGCCCGTCTCGGCCGAGGTCGAGGTGAGGTGGACGTCCGCGGCCCGGGCGACGGGGGAGCGGGGGTCGCCGGTCACCGCGATCGTGGCGGCGCCCCGCTCGGCGGCCAGCCGCAGCGGCCCGAGGACCTCGCGGGTGGCCCCCGAGTGGGAGAGCGCGACGACCGCGTCCGCGGAGGTCAGGAGCGCGGCCGAGGTCTCCGCCGCGTGGACCTCCGTCCAGCTCCGGGCGTCGAGGCCGATGCCGAAGAGCCGGGCCTCGGTCTCCAGGGCCACCACGCCGGAGGCGCCCACGCCGTAGACGTCCGTCCGGCGGGCCTCGGCGACAGTCCGGGCGGCCCGCTCCAGGGCGTCGGGATCCAGCGACTCCGCGGTCCGGCGGAGCGCCAGGAGGTCGGCCCGCACGACGGCGGCGACCACCTGGTCGAGCGGATCGTCCGGCCCGATGTCCGGGCCGAGGGGGCGCTCCTCCCCGCTCCGGTCGTGCTCGCCCTGCTCCTGGGCCAGGGCGAGCAGCAGCCCCTGGTACGAGTCCAGGCCGAGGGTCTGGCAGAAGCGGGTCACGGTGGCCTGCGAGGTCCCCGTGCGCCGGCCCAGCTCGGCCGCGGAGACGCCGGCCACGCGGCGCGGGTCGTCGAGCACCCAGGCGCCGACCTTCCGCAGCGACTCCGACATCCGGGGCAGCTCGGAGCGGATCAGTGCGGTGATCATGGCGGCCTCACTCCGGTCCGGCGCTGTGCGGGGTCTTGTCGCGGCGTGAATCTATCAACCACCATGCGGGCTGATGAACGAATCCGGGATTCAGGCGGAGGCGGGGCTCGTCGTCGGCATCGACGCGGGCGGGACGCGGATCAGGGCCCGGCTCGCCGACGCGGCGACCGGGACGGTGCTCTCGGAGGGTGCGGCGGGCCCCGGCAACGCGCTCAGCGTCGCGCCGGACGCCCTCGTCCGGAACCTGGCCCTGGCCCTGGCCGGCGCCGTCCCCGCGGGGCGGGGCGGCGAGGTCGCGGCCGTGGTGGCCGGATTCGCGGGCGGCGGTCCCGGTGGAGGCCACGAGAACGCGCGGTCGGCCCTGGCCGGCGCGCTGGCCGCGGCCGGGGTGACGCCGTCGCGGATCGCGGTCCAGGGGGACGCGGAGGTCGCCTTCGCCGCGGGGCCCGGAACCCCGTCCGACGGGCTCGTCCTCATCGCCGGGACGGGAGCCGCGGGCGCGCGTGTGGAGCGGCGGCGGGCCGTGCGGGTGGCGGACGGCGACGGCTGGCTGCTCGGTGACGGGGGCAGCGGCTTCTGGCTGGGGCGGGAGGCGCTGGGAGCCGTGCTGCGGTCGCTCGACGGCCGGGGTCCGGACACGGCGCTGGCCGGACCGGTGGGGGAGGTGTGCGGCGGCGCGAGCCGGGAGGCCCTCGTCGGGTACGCGTACGCGGGCCATCCCGTCCGGCTCGCGGCGCTGAGCCCGCTCGTGGTCGAGGCCGCGGACGGCGGGGACGAGGTGGCCCGGACGCTCCTCGACCGCGCCGCGGACGAACTGGCCGCCACCGTGGCGGCGTTGGCGCCCCGTCCGGCCGAGCCCCTGGTGGTCACGGGCGGACTGATCGGTCCGGGCGGACCCCTGCTGGGCCGGCTGACCGCGCGTGTGGCCGTCCGGGGACTCGTCCCCTCCCCGGTGTCCGACGGGGTCGCGGGCGCGGTGTCCCTGGCGCGACTGCTGCTGCGCTGAGCGCCGGGCGCGGTGCGGGCGGGGCCGCGGGTGACCCGCGGCCCACGGCCTTCCCCCCGGTCGCCGCGGATCCGGCTCCGTCCCCGGCCGCGCGGGCTTTTTTGTGGCCCCCTTGACGCGCCACCCGGGCGCTGGTTCATTGATTCAGCCCGCTCGACGCTACTCGGTTCACTGAACCATCGGAGGCTCGTGCCATGACCCAACCCTCCCTCGGCGCCGCCCTGTTCGCCGACCACGCGCGCACCGCCGTCGAGCGGGCCGTCGCCGCCAACAAGGACTCCGTCCTCGCCGTCGCACGCCTCTTCGCGGACTGCGTCGCCGCCGACGGGGTGATCCACGCCTTCGGCACCGGGCACTCCCAGGCCGCCGCCCTGGAGATCGCGGGCCGCGCCGGAGGACTCGTCCCCACCAGCCGGATCGCCCTCGCCGACCTCGTCCTGCGCGGCGGCGAGGACCCGTCCGTCCTGGCAGACCCCCTCCTGGAGCGCTCCCCGGGCCTCGCCGACCGGCTCTACGCCCTGGCCACCCCGCGCCCGCAGGACCTGTTCGTGATCATCTCCAACTCGGGCGTCAACAACTCGGTCGTCGACCTGGCCCTGAAGGTCACCGGCGCCGGCCACCCGCTGGTCGCCCTCACCTCCCTGGAGCACACCCACGCGGTCCCCGCCCTCCACCCGAGCGGCCGGCGGCTCGCCGACCTGGCCGACGCCGTCCTCGACAACTGCGCCCCCACCGGCGACGCCCTGCTGCCGCTCCCCGACGGCGGCGCGCTCTGCGGCATCTCCACCCTCACCTCCTCCCTCCTGGTGCAGGCCGTCGTCGCCGAGGCGGTCGCCCTGCTCCTCGCCGAGGGCCACGAGCCGCCGATCTACGTCTCTGCCAACCTGCCGGGCGGTCACGAGCGCAACGCCGTCCTGGAGGCCCGCTACGCGGGACGGCTGCACCGCGGCGGCCACTGACCCGGCACCACGGCGTCGGTGTCCCGGCGGTGGCACGCGGCGGACTTCGGCCGGAAGTCCGCCGTACGACGGCGTGGGCACGCCGTCGCCGTCGCCTCGTCGGCCGTCCCGATCAATTAGGTTGGACGGGCAGCGGGGCAGCAGAGCAAGAGAAGAAGTGGGCGATGTCCGAGATGAAGACCGAAGGCCGTACCAGGCTCAACCAGACGCCGGAGTGGGCCGCCCTCGGCAAGCACCGTGAGCAGCTGGGCGACACCCATCTGCGCGACCTGTTCGCGGCCGACCCCGAGCGCGGGGGCGCGTACACCCTGCGGGTCGGCGACCTGTATCTGGACTACTCGAAGAACCTGGTGACCGACGAGACGCTCGCGCTGCTGCGCGAGTTGGCCGTCGCGACGGGGGTCGCCGAGCTCCGCGACGCGATGTTCCGCGGCGAGAAGATCAACACCACCGAGGACCGTGCCGTCCTGCACACCGCGCTGCGCGCCCCGCGCGGAGCCGTGATCGAGGTCGACGGCGAGAACGTCGTCCCCGGCGTGCACGCCGTACTGGACAAGATGGCCGCGTTCGCCGACAAGGTGCGGGCCGGCGAGTGGACCGGCCACACCGGCCGGCCGATCAGGAACGTCGTCAACATCGGCATCGGCGGCTCCGACCTCGGCCCCGCCATGGCCTACGAGGTCCTGCGCTCCTTCACCCAGCGGAACCTGACCTTCCGTTTCGTCTCGAACGTCGACGGCGCCGACCTCCACGAGGCCGTCCGCGACCTCGACCCGGCCGAGACGCTCTTCATCGTCGCCTCGAAGACCTTCACCACCATCGAGACGATCACCAACGCGACCTCCGCCAGGAACTGGCTGCTCACCGGCCTGCAGGCCGGCCAGGAGGCCGTCGCACGCCACTTCGTGGCCCTGTCGACCAACGCCGAGAAGGTCGAGGACTTCGGCATCGACACGGCCAACATGTTCGAGTTCTGGGACTGGGTCGGCGGACGCTACTCGTACGACTCGGCCATCGGCCTGTCCCTGATGATCGCCATCGGCCCGGACCGCTTCCGCGAGATGCTCGACGGCTTCCACCTCGTCGACGAGCACTTCCGCACCGCCCCCGCCGAGGAGAACGTACCGCTGCTGCTCGGCCTCCTCGGGGTCTGGTACGGCGCCTTCTTCGACGCCCAGTCGCACGCCGTCCTGCCCTACTCGCACTACCTGTCGAAGTTCACCGCGTACCTCCAGCAGCTCGACATGGAGTCCAACGGCAAGTCCGTGGACCGCGACGGCCGGCCGGTCGACTGGCAGACGGGTCCGGTGGTCTGGGGCACCCCCGGCACCAACGGGCAGCACGCGTACTACCAGTTGATCCACCAGGGCACCAAGCTCATCCCGGCCGACTTCATCGGCTTCGCGGAGCCCGTCGCCGACCTGCTGCCGGGTCTCGTCGCCCAGCACGACCTGCTGATGGCCAACTTCTTCGCCCAGACCCAGGCACTGGCCTTCGGCAAGACGCCCGAGGAGGTCAGGGCCGAGGGCGTGCCCGAGGAGCTGGTGCCGCACAAGACCTTCCGGGGCAACCACCCCACGACCACCGTCCTGGCGACGGCGCTCACCCCCTCCGTCCTCGGCCAGCTCATCGCGCTGTACGAGCACAAGGTGTTCGTCCAGGGCGCGGTCTGGAACATCGACTCCTTCGACCAGTGGGGCGTCGAGCTCGGCAAGGTCCTCGCCAAGCGGATCGAGCCGGTGCTGACCGGGGGCGAGGGCGGCGAGCAGCTCGACGGCTCCACCGCCGCGCTCGTCGCCGCCTACCGGTCGCTGCGCGGCCGGTAGTCCGATGACGACGGGGGAGGACGCGGTGCCCGGCGCGATACGGCTGCGGCCGCCACGCAACACCCTGAACCGGCGTGCCGTCACCTGGTGGCGCACCCAGTGGCTCCTGACGACCGCCGCGCCCGTGGCGGTCCTGGTGGCCCTGGCCGCCCTGATCGGGCCCGCCCGGTCCTGGCTCCTGCTCGGGGCCGGGATCCTGGCGGTGCTCGGGCTGGCGGGCACCGCGTTCTTCCCCCGCTGGTGGTTCGCGGTCCACCGCTGGGAGGTCACCGACGACGCCGTCTACGTCCGTACGGGGGCCTTCCGGCAGGAATGGCGGATCGCGCCCATGTCCCGGATCCAGACCGTCGACACCGTGCGCGGGCCGCTGGAGCAGGTGTTCCGGCTCGCCACGGTGACGGTGACCACCGCCTCCGCCAAGGGCGCGCTGCGGATCGAGGGCCTCGACCACGAGCTCGCGGCCGAGCTCGGCGAACGCCTCACCCGGATCACCCGGGACACCCCCGGGGACGCCACGTGACGGCGCTCGACGAGGGCGTCGGCCAGGACACCGAACCGGACGGCGGCGAATGGCGGCGGCTGGACCGCCGCACGGTCCTGGTGACCGCCGCCGTCGTCGCCGGCGTCACCGCCGGCGGCGCGCTGCCCGCCGTACTCGGCCTGGCCGCCTCCATGCCGCTGTGGCAGGCGGTCGGCTGGGTCCTGGCCGGCGGCGCGCTGCTCGTCGCCGGCGGCTCGGCCGCCGACTACGTCCGCTGGCGCCGCACCCGCTACCGCGTCGGCGTCGAGCGCGCCGAACTCCACTCCGGGCTCCTGCTGGTCAAGCGCCGCTCGCTGGCCCGCGAACGCATCCGCAGCGTCGACCTCACCGCCCACCCGCTGCTGCGCGTCCTCGGCCTCGTCCAGGTCCGCATCGGCACCGGGGAGAGCACCACGGGCGGCGATTCCACCCTCGAACTCGACCCGGTCACCCGGGCCGAGGGCGAACGGCTCCGCCGCGAACTCCTCGCCCACACCGTCCGGGCCGCCGCCGACCACCGCCACGACGGCACGCTGGCCACCCTCGACCCGCGCTGGATCCGCTACGCGCCGGTCTCCTTCGTCGCCCCGCTCCTCGGCGTCGCCGCCGCCGGCGCCCTGATGCAGGTCAGCGAGTGGTTCGGCGCCCAGGCCGAGCTCATCGAGTGGATCGGGAGAACCTTCCGGGACACCCCGATCGCCTGGACCCTCGTCGTGCTCGTCCTGCTCGCCACCCTCGCCGGCACGATCGGCGCACTCGGCCTGTGGATCGAGATGTGGTGGAACCACCGGCTGGAGCGCGAGCCGGGAGGCACCCTGCGGGTGCGCCGCGGACTGTTCACCACCCGCTCGATCTCCATCGAGGAGCGGCGCCTGCGCGGCGTCGAACTGGTCGAGCCGCTCGGCGTACGGATGTGCCGCGCCGCACGCGTCGACGCGGTCGCCACCGGCCTCGCCCACGACGACGAGGACCGGCACGCCGAGCACAAGACCCTGCTGCCGCCCGCGCCCCGGGAGGTCGCCGACCGGGTCGCGGCGCAGGTGCTGAAGGAGCCCGACGCCCCCACCGGCCGGCCGCTCACCCCGCACCCCCGGGCCGCCCGCACCCGGCGGCTGCGCCGGGCCCTGTGGGGCGCGCTCGTCCCGGCCGCCGTCCTGGGGTCGCCCGGCGTGCTCGGCGGGCCGGCCGCCGACGTGCTGCCGTACGCCGCCGCGGCCTGGCTGCTCGTGGCGCTCCCGGTGGGCGTGCTGCTCGCGCTCGACGCCTACCGCAGTCTCGGACACGGCATCAGCGGGGCCTACCTGGTGACCCGTTCCGGCGCCCTGCGCCGCGGTACCGTCGCCCTTCAGCGCGGCGGTGTCATCGGCTGGACGGTGCGGCAGACGTACTTCCAGCGACGTGCGGGCCTCCTCACCCTGACCGCCACGACCGCGGCGGGCGACGGGGCCTACGCCGTGATCGACGCCGACGAGAGCGAGGGGCTCGCCTTCGCCGCCGAGGCGGTCCCGGGCCTCCTCGCCCCCTTCCTGGAGCCCGTGCCGACGACGAAGGCCCGGCCCACCGAGGGGTGGACCGGGCCTTCCTGAGTCTCCGTCAGGCCGAGGCCGGCGGGTACAGGTCGCGCGGAAGCTCCGAGGCCGCCGCGGCGTCGAGCAGCCAGAGGGTGCGCGAACGCCCGTAGGCGCCCGCCGCCGGGGTCTGGACCTCGCCCGCCCCGGACAGCGCCATGGCCGCCGCCTTCGCCTTGTCCTCGCCCGCCGCGAGCAGCCAGACCTCCCGCGCGGCGCGGATCGCCGGCAGGGTCAGCGAGACCCGGACCGGTGGCGGCTTCGGGGCGCCCCGCACCCCCACGACCGTCCGCTCGGTCTCGCGCACCGCCGGAAGCTCCGGGAACAGCGAGGCCACATGGGTGTCCGGACCGACGCCCAGCATCAGGACGTCGAAGGCCGGGACGGCGACGGACGCGCCGCCCTCCGCGGGCTGGTAGTGCTCCGGACCCGCCGCCGCGGCCAGTTCGGCCGCGTACGCCTCGGCGGCGGCGTCGACGTCGCCGCCGGACGGACCGTCCGAGGCCGGCATCGCGTGCACCCGGGCCGGATCCAGCGGTACGGCGTCCAGCAGGGCCTCGCGGGCCTGCGTGACGTTCCGGTCGGGATGACCGTCCGGCAGGAACCGCTCGTCGCCCCACCACAGGTCGAGCCGCGACCAGTCGACCGCGTCCCGGGCGGGCGCCGTGCCGAGGGCCGCGAGCAGCCCGTTGCCGTTGCGCCCGCCCGTCAGGACCACGGACGCCGAGCCGCGCGCGGCCTGCGCGTCCACGATCCGGGTGATCAGCCGGGCCGCCGCGGCCTGGGCCATCAGCTCCTTGTCCCGGTGGACCACCAGCTGCGGAGCGCTCACTTGGCCGCCGCCTTCTTGGCCGGCGCCTTCTTCGCCGCGGGGGCCGGAGCCGGATCCGCGGCGGCCTCCGGGTCCTGGGCGGGAGCGGTCTTGCCGGCCACCTCGTCCAGCCGGTCGACCCCGTAGCGCAGCGCCGAGGCGTACGTGTCGTCCGGGTCGAGGCGCCGCAGCTCCTCCGCGATCAGCTCGGCCGTCTCGCGGCGCTTGAGCGCCACGGCGCGGTCCGGCTGCCCCTGGATGGAGAGCGTCGCCAGCGAGCCGTCGGGCCGGTCGAGCACGATCGGCCCGCGGCTGGTCGCCAGCCGTACGGAGGTGAGACCGGGACCCGCCGACGCGGACCGGCGCACCGGGACCTTCAGCCGGTCCGCCAGCCACATGGCCAGCAGTTCGACGCTCGGGTTGTACTCCTCGCCCTCCACCTCGGCCGAGGTGACCTCGCAGGTGACCTGGTCGAGCGCGGCGGCCAGCATGGAACGCCACGGGGTGATCCGGGTCCACGCGAGGTCCGTGTCGCCCGGGGTGTACGTCTCCGCGCGCCCGGTCAGCTCGTGGATCGGCTGCTCGGCCGCGTAGGTGTCGGTGACCCGGCGCTGGGCGAGCGCGCCCAGCGGGTCGTTCGCCGGGTCGGCCGGCGCGTTGACCGCCCACCAGACGACGACGGGCGCGTCCGGCAGCAGCAGCGGCAGGACCACCGACTGGGCGTGGTCGACGACCTCGCCGTACAGCCGCAGGACAACCGTTTCGCCGGTGCTGGCGTCGGCGCCGAGGCGGACCTCGGCGTCGAGTCGTGCCTTGGCCCGGTCGCGCGGCGAGCGCGAGACCCGCTTGATGACCACCAGCGTCCGCGAGGGGTGCTCGCGGGACGCGTCGTTGGCGGCCTTCAACGCGTCGTAGGCGTTCTCCTCGTCGGTGACGATGACGAGGGTGAGCACCATGCCGACAGCCGGCGTGCCGATGGCCCGCCGCCCGAGCACCAGCGCCTTGTTGATCTTGCTGGACGTGGTGTCCGTCAGGTCGGTCTTCATGGCCGCCGCCAGCTCCGTCCGTCTCGTGCGAGCATTTCGTCCGCCTCGACCGGACCCCAGGTCCCGGACTGGTACTGCGCGGGCTTGCCGTGCTTGTCCCAGTACTGCTCGATCGGGTCGAGGATCTTCCAGGACAGCTCGACCTCCTCGAGCCGCGGGAACAGGTTCGAGTCGCCGAGCAGGACGTCGAGGATGAGCCGCTCGTACGCCTCGGGGCTGGACTCCGTGAAGGACTCGCCGTAGGCGAAGTCCATCGACACGTCCCGGACCTCCATCGAGGTGCCCGGCACCTTGGAGCCGAACCGCATGGTCACGCCCTCGTCCGGCTGGACCCGGATGACCAGGGCGTTCTGGCCCAGCTCCTCCGTCGCGGTCTGGTCGAAGGGGGAGTGCGGGGCGCGCTGGAAGACGACCGCGATCTCGGTGACGCGGCGGCCGAGGCGCTTGCCGGTCCGGAGATAGAAGGGGACGCCCGCCCAGCGGCGGTTGTCGATCTCCAGCTTGATCGCCGCGAAGGTGTCGGTCTTCGACTTGGGGTCGATGCCGTCTTCCTGGAGGTAGCCGACGGCCTGCGCGCCGCCCTGCCACCCGGCCGCGTACTGGCCGCGCACCGTGCTGGCGCCCAGGTCCTTCGGCAGCCGCACCGCGCCGAGCACCTTGGTCTTCTCGGCCGCGAGCGCGTCCGGGTCGAAGGCGGCGGGCTCCTCCATCGCGGTCAGCGCGAGGAGCTGGAGCAGGTGGTTCTGGATGACGTCACGGGCGGCGCCGATGCCGTCGTAGTAGCCGGCCCGGCCGCCGATGCCGATGTCCTCGGCCATGGTGATCTGGACGTGGTCGACGTAGGACCGGTTCCAGATCGGCTCGAAGAGGGTGTTGGCGAAGCGGAGCGCCAGGATGTTCTGGACAGTCTCCTTGCCGAGGTAGTGGTCGATCCGGAAGACCTCGTTCGGCGGGAAGACCTCGTGGACGACCTCGTTGAGCTCCTTGGCGGAGGCCAGGTCGTGCCCGAAGGGCTTCTCGATGACCGCGCGGCGCCAGGAGCCGTCCTTCTGGTCGGCCAGACCGTGCTTCTTCAGCTGCTGGACGACCTTGGGGAAGAACTTGGGCGGCACGGACAGGTAGAAGGCGAAGTTGCCTCCGGTGCCCTGCGCCTTGTCCAGCTCCTCGATGGTCGTCTTCAGCTGGTCGAAGGCGTCGTCGTCGTCGAAGTCGCCCTGGACGAAGCGCATCCCCTGGATCAGCTGCTGCCACACCTCCTCGCGGAACGGTGTGCGCGCGTGCTGCTCCACGGCGTCGTGGACCTCCTGCGCGAAGTCCTCGTCCTGCCACTCCCGGCGGGCGAAGCCGATCAGCGAGAAGCCCGGCGGCAGCAGGCCGCGGTTGGCGAGGTCGTAGACGGCGGGCATCAGCTTCTTACGGGACAAATCGCCCGTGACGCCGAAGATCACCAGACCCGACGGCCCCGCGATACGCGGGAGCCGTCGGTCTGCGGCGTCACGGAGCGGGTTGGCTCCGTGGACTGCGCTCAAGGTGTTACGCCTCCGAAGGTGCGAGGCGCTGGAGCTCCGCCTCGGTGGACTTGAGCAGGTCGTTCCAGGACGCCTCGAACTTCTCGACGCCCTCGTCTTCCAGCAGCTGTACCACGTCGTCGTACGGGATGCCGAGCTTCTCGACGGCGTCCAGCTCGGCACGGGACTGCTCGTACGTGCCGCGCACGGTGTCGCCGACGACCTCGCCGTGGTCGGCGGTGGCCTCCATCGTGGCCTCCGGCATGGTGTTCACCGTGCCGGGCGCGACCAGGTCCACCACGTACAGGGTGTCCTTGTACGCGGGGTCCTTGACGCCGGTCGAGGCCCACAGCGGACGCTGCTTGTTGCCCTGGGCCTTGTCCAGCGCGGCCCAGCGCTCGGAGGAGAAGACCTCCTCGTACGCCTGGTAGGCCAGACGGGCGTTGGCGAGCGCCGCCTTGCCCTTGAGGGAGGCCGCCTCGTCCGTGCCGATGGCGTCCAGGCGCTTGTCGATCTCCGAGTCCACCCGGGAGACGAAGAACGACGCCACGGAGTGGATCTTGGAGAGGTCCAGGCCGCGCTCGCGGGCCTTCTCCAGACCGGCCAGGTAGGCGTCCATGACCGCGCGGTAGCGCTCCAGCGAGAAGATCAGCGTCACGTTCACGCTGATGCCGAGGCCGATGACCTCGGTGATCGCCGGCAGACCCGCCTTGGTGGCCGGGATCTTGATGAGCGTGTTCGGGCGGTCCACGAGCCAGGCCAGCTGCTTGGCCTCGGCGATGGTGGCCGTGGTGTGGTGCGCCAGACGGGGGTCGACCTCGATGGACACCCGGCCGTCCTGACCGTCGGTGGCGTCGAAGACCGGCCGCAGGATGTCGGCGGCGTCCCTCACGTCAGCCGTCGTGATCATGCGGATCGCCTCGTCCACGGTCACCTTGCGGGACGCCAGGTCGGCGAGCTGCTGCTCGTACCCGTCGCCCGAGGAGATGGCCTTCTGGAAGATGGACGGGTTCGTGGTGACACCGACCACGTGCTGCTGGTCGATGAGCTCGGCCAGGTTGCCGGACGTGATCCGCTTGCGCGAGAGGTCGTCCAGCCAGATCGCGACGCCTTCGTCGGAGAGGCGCTTGAGTGCGTCTGTCATGAGAGTTGCATCTCCATTAAGTCGTACGTATGGGCGTCAGCGCGCCGCGGCGGTCAGAGATTCCCGGGCCGCGGCGGCGATCGCCTCGGGCGTGAAGCCGAACTCGCGGAACAGGACCTTGGCGTCCGCGGAGGCGCCGAAGTGCTCCAGCGACACGATCCGGCCGGCGTCCCCGACGTACTTGTGCCAGGTCAGACCGATACCGGCCTCGACCGCCACGCGGGCCTTGAGCGACGGCGGCAGCACGGACTCCTTGTAGTCCTGGTCCTGCTCCTCGAACCACTCCACGCACGGCATCGAGACCACCCGGGTCGGGACGCCGGCGGCCTGGAGCTGCTCGCGGGCCTCGACGGCCAGGTGCACCTCGGAGCCGGTGCCGATCAGCACGACCTGCGGCTCGCCGCCCTCGGCGTCGAGCAGGACGTAGCCGCCCTTGGCCGCGTCCTCGTTGGTCTCGTACGTCGGCACGCCCTGACGGGTCAGCGCGAGGCCGTGCGGGGCGCCCTTGCCGAACACGCGGGTGTGCCGCTTCATGATCTCGCGCCAGGCGATCGCGGTCTCGTTGGCGTCCGCCGGGCGCACGACGTTCAGACCCGGGATCGCGCGCAGCGAGGCGAGGTGCTCGACCGGCTGGTGCGTCGGGCCGTCCTCGCCCAGACCGATCGAGTCGTGGGTCCAGACGTAGGTGACCGGCAGGTGCATCAGCGCGGACAGCCGCACCGCGTTGCGCATGTAGTCGGAGAACACCAGGAAGGTGCCGCCGTAGATGCGGGTGTTGCCGTGGAGCGCGATGCCGTTCATCTCGGCGGCCATCGAGTGCTCGCGGATGCCGAAGTGGATGGTGCGGCCGTACGGGTCGGCCTCCGGCAGCGGGTTGCCCTCGGGGAGGAACGAGGACGACTTGTCGATCGTGGTGTTGTTCGAGCCCGCCAGGTCGGCGGAGCCGCCCCAGAGCTCGGGGATGACCGCGCCCAGCGCCTGCAGGACCTTGCCGGACGCGGCGCGGGTGGCGACACCCTGGCCCGCCTGGAAGACCGGGACCTTGGACTCCCAGCCGCCGGGCAGCTCGTTGGCCTGGATCCGGTCGAACTCGGCGGCGCGACCCGGGTTGGCGGTGCGCCACTCGGCCAGGGACTTCTCCCACTCGCCGCGCGCCTCGCGGCCGCGGTCGCCGAGCGCGCGGGTGTGGGCGATGACCTCGTCGGCGACCTCGAAGGCCTGCTCCGGGTCGAAGCCGAGGATCCGCTTGGTGGCCGCGATCTCCTCGTCGCCCAGCGCCGAGCCGTGCGCGGCCTCGGTGTTCTGCGCGTTCGGGGCGGGCCAGGCGATGATCGAGCGCATCGCGATGAAGGACGGGCGCTCCGTCTCGGCCTCGGCCGCCCTGATGGCCGCGTACAGCGCGGCCGGGTCCAGGTCGCCGTTGGCCTGCGGCTCGACCCGCTGGACGTGCCAGCCGTAGGCCTCGTACCGCTTCATCGTGTCCTCGGACACGGCCGTCTCGGTGTCGCCCTCGATCGAGATGTGGTTGTCGTCCCACAGCAGGATCAGGTTGCCCAGCTTCTGGTGGCCGGCCATCGAGGACGCCTCGGCGGAGATGCCCTCCTGCAGACAGCCGTCACCGGCGATCGCGTACACGCGGTGGTCGAACGGGGAGGTGCCGGGGGCGGCCTCCGGGTCGAACAGGCCGCGCTCGAAGCGGGCGGCCATGGCCATGCCCACGGCGTTGGCGACACCCTGGCCCAGCGGGCCGGTCGTCGTCTCCACGCCCGCGGTGTGGCCGTACTCCGGGTGGCCGGGGGTCTTCGAACCCCAGGTGCGGAAGGCCTTGAGGTCGTCCAGCTCAAGACCGAAGCCACCCAGGAACAGCTGGGTGTACAGGGTCAGGGACGAGTGGCCGGCGGACAGCACGAAGCGGTCGCGCCCGACCCATTCCGGCTCGGCCGGGTCGTGGCGCATCACCTTCTGGAAGAGGGTGTACGCGGCGGGCGCGAGGCTCATGGCCGTACCGGGATGGCCGTTGCCGACCTTCTGTACGGCGTCCGCGGCCAGGATGCGGGCGGTGTCTACGGCCCGCTGGTCCAACTCGGTCCACTCGAGGTCTGTGGTGGTCGGCTTAGTGCTCACCCTGGGTCAGGGCTCCTCTCCACATGGTCTACAGGCCGGTGACTGAGGGTGTACCGGCGGTGTCGAGCCTACCCCCGAAGGAACGCCCTCTTTTCGGCTGCAGGCCCCTCAAATGAGCGGACAGGGCCAGAGTGCCGCCGACTCTGCCCGTTCGCCTCCCGAAGGCTTGTCCACGCCTCGGGACAAGCCCCCTCAACACGACCCCACCCCCGCGAAGATCGGTGTCTGGGCAACGTCTAGAGTGGCGTGGTACGCGCAAGTCTTCCCCCCGTCCTCACGGGGAGCTTGCTGGGAAATTTCTCTGTCAGGGGTGTGCGTGACGGCCGTCGAGTCCCGACCCGCAGGGGTCGTCTTGACTCCCAGCCCGGGGGGCCATCGGCCGTTCGGGGCTCGCGTCAAGGCATTCGTGGCGCTGACCAAGCCGCGGATCATCGAACTGCTGCTCATCACCACCGTCCCGGTGATGTTCCTCGCCGAGCAGGGTGTGCCGGACCTGTGGCTGGTGCTCGCCACCTGCTTCGGCGGCTACCTGTCCGCGGGCGGCGCCAACGCGCTGAACATGTACATCGACCGCGACATCGACGCGCTGATGGACCGCACCTCCCAGCGTCCCCTGGTCACCGGTGTCCTCACCCCGCGCGAGGGCCTGGTCTTCGGCCTCACCCTGGCGGTGGTCTCGACCCTCTGGTTCGGCCTGCTCGTCAACTGGCTCTCCGCCGCGCTCTCGCTCGGCGCGCTCCTCTTCTACGTCGTCGTCTACACGATGATCCTCAAGCGGCGCACCACCCAGAACATCGTCTGGGGCGGCATCGCCGGCTGCCTGCCGGTGCTCATCGGCTGGTCCGCGGTCACGAACTCGATGTCCTGGGCCGCCGTCATCCTCTTCCTCGTCATCTTCTTCTGGACGCCGCCGCACTACTGGCCGCTGTCGATGAAGGTCAAGGACGACTACGCGCGCGCCGGTGTCCCCATGCTCCCGGTCCTGGCCTCCAACAAGGTCGTCGCCCGGCAGATCGTGGCGTACAGCTGGGTGATGGTCGCCGTCTCCCTGCTGCTGACCCCGCTCGGCTACACCGGCTGGTTCTACACCGCCGTGGCGCTGCTGACCGGCGGCTGGTGGCTCTGGGAGGCCCACGGCCTGCTGAACCGCGCCAAGGCGGGCGCGACGGGCGCGAAGCTCAAGGAGATGCGCCTCTTCCACTGGTCCATCACCTATGTCTCGCTGCTCTTCGTGGCGGTCGCGGTGGACCCCTTCCTGAGGTAGCGGACGGGCTTGGGGGGCCTGGCGCTTGGGGGGCGCGGGTCCTGGCGCTTGGGGTGGGCCGGTCTTGGGTGGCTTCTGGTGGTTGGCCGCCCTCTCTCCGAGTGTGGCAGCCGGGGCCGTGCCCTCAAGGGCGCTCCTCGTTCCTCGTCGCGTCGCTGCGCGATGGGCTGCGCCCACCCTTGACCGCCCGGCCCCGGCTGCCTTTTCACACTCGGAGGGCGGCCCGGGGAGGGGCCAGGCGGGGGGTTCGGGGTGCCCCGGGCGCCGTAGGCGGCCGACAGCTTTTGGGGTGGCTTCCCGCAGCCATTGAATGGGGCAGCTGGGCTTGGCTTAGCGGATGCCGCTCGTCTGTCGGCTGGGATTCATGCCCCGCTGGTCAATGTCCGGTGGGGGTGAAGCCGAATCCGCAGCCGGCATCGCCAGTTCGGGTCAGGGGCACGGGTCGCGCGGGGGTCGGCGGTCGCACGGATCCCATCCGCCCCAGCAGCCCCATCGCCAGTCCGGGATCGGCTGTTCAATGACGCTACGGCGTACATTAAGCCGCCCGAGAGTCCGATATGCCCGTGAAGTCCCTTATCCCGTCCGAGTTACCGCAGGTAATGTACGCGCTAGCGTCATTCGGGAGTCCCGCTGCCGGCGAAGGATCGACACCGGACTCGATGGCGGCCGGCTTGAGACGTCGATCCTCCAAGGGCTCTCGGATCCGGCTTCACCCACCACCGGAGAGTGACCAGCGGGGCATGAATCTCCGCCAATGGGCGAGGGATTGCCGCTAAGCCGTGCCGGGTCACCCCATTCAATGGCCGCGCTGAACCACCCCCGGAGCCGACGGGGGCCGACGGCGCTGCGCGCCCCGCCGGCCCCCGCCTGGGCCCATCCCCCCGGGCCGCCCTCCGAGTGTGAAAAGGCGGGTGGAGGCGACGGGTCAAGGGTGGGCGCAGCCCATCGCGCAGCGACGCGACGAGGAACGAGGAGCGCCCTTGAGGCGGCGCCGTAACCCGCCACACTCGGAGAGAGGGCGGCCAACCGCCAGAAGCAAACAAGAGCCCCGAGCCCAAGACCCCAGGCCCCGCCCCCAAGGCCGTGTGCCGCGATTGCCGCCTCGCCCCTCGTCGGCCCTTCCCGTCCGTGCCTCGCCCCGTTGCCGCCCGTCCGACCGTCGGCCCTTCCCGTCCGACCGTCGGCCCTTCCCGTCCGACCGTCGCCCCTGCCGGTTCCTCGCCCCTGCCGGTTCCTCGCCCCTGCCGGTTCCTCGCCCCCCCTGCCGGTTCCTCGCCCCCCCTGCCGGTTCCTCACCCCGCTGCCGCCTCGCCCCTCGTCCGCCCTCCCGTCCGTGCCCCGCCCCCGCCGCCCCCCGCCAGGACCCGGGACGGCGGCCGGGGCGCGTGGGGCACCCCACACGCCCCGGCCGTCGCCTGTGGATCTACCGCTGGGTAGCATCCTTTCCATGGCAGACACCAAGCAGGCAGAGCGCAAGGCGGCCAAGCTCGCCCAGCAGATCCAGGCGTTCTCCAAGAAGCACGGCGGCGCCGAGGGGCAGCTCGCCTACATCGGCCAGATGGGCACCCGGATCGTCCTCGTGGGCGAGGACGGCGGCTGGGGCGACCTGGTGGCCCCCTCGTACCCCGTCGCCCAGCAGGCCGCCGAGAAGGCCGGTCTCACGCTGCACGACGAGTTCGACGGCGAGTTCGCCGCCAAGGTCGTCACCGGCCCGTACGAGTGGACCCGGATGGCCGGGATCCAGATCGGCGGCCCGGCCAACCGGTAAGGCCGGTCCCAGGCAACAACCTCGCGCGGGGCTCACCCGTTAGGACGTGTGGAAGCACGTCCACACAGGGAGCCCCCGAATGATCGAGACGCCGAGCCTGGTGGACCAGCACTGCCACGGCGTGCTCCGGACCGAGCTCGGCCTCGGCACCTTCGAGGCCCACCTCGCCCCGGCGGCCGGGCCGCCCGCGCCCGGCACCACCTTCTTCGACACCCAGACCGGCTTCGCCGTGCGCCGCTGGTGCCCGCCGCTGCTCGGCCTGGAGCCGCACTGCCCGCCGGCGCGCTACCTCGCCCGCCGCCGGGAGCTGGGCGTCCTGGAGACCGGGCGGCGCCTGCTGCGCGCCTCGGGCATCTCCACCTACCTGGTGGACACCGGCCTGCCCGGCGATCTGACCGGTCCGGCGGAGATCGCCGCCACGGGCGCGGCCGAGGCCCACGAGATCGTCCGGCTGGAGCCGCTCGCCGAGCAGGTCGCCGACACCTCGGGAACCGTCGAGGGCCTGCTGGCCAACCTCGCCGAGGCCGTCCACGGCGCCGCCGCGACGGCCGTCGCCTTCGGCTCCGACGCGGCGGTGCGCCGGGGCCTCGCGTACGCGAGCGAGCCGCCCGGGCCCGGAGAGGTCCGCGGAGCCGCCGGACGCTGGCTGGCCGGCCGCCCGGCGGGAGGCCGGCTCGACGACCCCGTCCTGCTGCGCCATCTGCTGTGGATCGCCGTGGCCACGGGAAAGCCCCTCCAGCTCCACGCGGGGACGGGGGACCCGGCCGCCCTCGCCGGCTTCGCCGCCCGCACCGCCGGGCTCGGAACGGATCTCGTGCTGCTGCACGGCTACCCCGACCACCGCCACACGGCACGCCTCACCGGCGCCTTCGCGCACGTCCACGCCGACCTCGGCCCGGTGCTCGCCCGCACCGGCGCGCGGGCCGCCGCCGTCCTCGCCGAGATCCTGGAACTGGCGCCCTTCGGCAAGCTGCTCTTCTCCAGCGGGGCACAGGCCCTGCCGGAGCTCCACGTGGTCGCCGCGGGTGTCTTCCGTGCCGCGCTCGACCGGGTGCTGGGCGAGTGGGTCGGCGACGGCGCCTGGTCGCGTACGGACGCCCAGCGCGTCGCCACGATGATCGCCTCGGGCAACGCGCGCCGGGTCTACGGCCTGGCGGGCTGAGCGCCGCGCGCGGCGCCGCCCGGCGTCGCGGCCCGCGCCCGGACACGCGGGCGGCCCCGGCGACGGCATGCGTCGCGGGGGCCGCGTACGGGGTGGGCGACGACGCGCGTCGCGTGCGGCTCAGGCGGAGGCGAGGGCCGCGTCCGGCTGGGCCGGGATGCCGGGCGTGGTCAGCGGGCGCTCCCGCAGGCTCAGCAGGAGCCGCAGGACCGCGATCCACATCAGCGCGGAGCCGAGCATGTGGGCCGCGACCAGGATCTCGGGGACGCCGGTGAAGTACTGGACGTAGCCGATCCCGCCCTGGGCGAGCAGTACGACGATCAGGTCGCGGGCGCGGGCCCGGGTGTCGTCCGGGGCGTCCACCACGCGCAGCACCAGCCACATGGCCAGCGCGAGCGCGCAGACGACCCAGGCGGCGATGGCGTGGACGTGCGCGGCGGCGGTCCAGTCCCACGGCATCCGCGGGACCTCGCTCTTGTCGCCGGCGTGCTTGCCGGAGCCGGTCACGGAGGTGCCGAGCACGATCAGCGCGGCGGAGACCGCGACGATCGCCCAGCCCAGCTTGCGGACCGGCGCGGGGACCCTCGGGCGGGGCGTCGTGTCGCCCTCACGGGTGCGCTGCCAGGTGATCACCGCGACGGTCAGCAGGCCGTTGGCGGCGATGAAGTGGCCGGCGACCGTCCAGGGGTTCAGCCCCATCCAGACCGTGATCCCGCCGATCACGGCGTTGCTCATCACGATCCAGAACTGGGCCCAGCCGAGCCGGGTCAGCCCGCGTCGCCACGGCTCGGTGGACCGGGCGGCCACGATGGCCCAGCCGACGGCCGCCGACAGCACGTAGGTCAGCATCCGGTTGCCGAACTCGACCGCTCCGTGGAAGCCCTGCTCGGGCGTGACGAAGAGGCTGTCGTCGGTGCACTTGGGCCAGGTGTCGCAGCCGAGACCGGATCCGGTCAGCCGGACCGCGCCACCGGTGACGATGATGACGACGCTCATCACGACGGCGGAGAGCGCGGCGCGCCGGAGCGTCCGGGGGGACGGGGTCCAGCGCCTGGCGATGAAGGCGAGGGGGGTCTGCACGGGCCCTATCGTAGGCGGGGGCTTGTGCACGCTTTCACGAGGGGGTGGGTACGGGAAGGAATGTCCCCGAACGTCACCCTCCGACTACTCCCAGCGGAAGAACCGCGCTGCCGCGCCCAGGCCCAGTACCGCCCACACCGCGAGGATCCCGGCCTGTCCCCAGGGCATCGCCGCGCCGTGCTGCAGGACGTCGCGCAGCCCCTCGGAGAGCGCCGAGATCGGCAGCAGCTCCAGGGCGGCCCGGGCCGCGTCGGGGAACCGGTCCAGCGGCACGATCACCCCGCCGCCCACCAGGAGCAGCAGGAACACCAGGTTCGCGGCCGCCAGGGTGGCCTCGGCGCGCAGCGTGCCCGCCATCAGCAGGCCCAGGCCCGAGAAGGCCGCCGTGCCCAGCACCAGCAGCAGGAGGACGGAGAACGGACCGCCCTGCGGCGACCAGCCGAGCGCCAGCGCGATCGCGGTCAGCAGGACGACCTGGAGCACCTCGGTGACCAGGACGGACAGCGTCTTGGAGGTCATCAGCGCCCAGCGCGGCAGCGGGGACGCGCCGAGCAGCTTCAGCACGCCGTAGCGGCGCTCGAAGCCGGTCGCGATGGCCTGGCCGGTGAAGGCGGTGGACATCACGGCGAGCGCGAGGACGCCCGGCGCGAGGAAGTCGACGGCCGCCCCGGCACCCGTGTCGACGACGTCGACGGTGGAGAACAGCACCAGCAGCAGCGAGGGGATGATCACGGTCAGCAGCAGCTGCTCGCCGTTGCGCAGCAGCATCCGCGTCTCGAGCGCCGTCTGGGCCGCGATCATCCGGCCGATGGGCGCGGCCCCGGGCCGGGGGGCGTAGGTTCCCGTGCTCATGACCGCAGCTCCTTGCCCGTCAGCTCCAGAAAGACGTCTTCGAGGGTGTGGCGCTCGACCGAGATGCCGCTGGGCATCACCCCGTGCTGGGCGCACCAGGTCGTGACCGTGGCCAGCAGCTGCGGGTCGACGGCGCCGCTGATGCGGTACGCCCCGGGCGTCAGCTCGGCCGCGGCCGTGCCGTCGGGCAGTGCCTTGAGGAGCGAGCCGAGGTCGAGCCCGGCGCGTCCGGTGAAGCGCAGGGTGTTCTCGGCGCCGCCGCGGCAGAGCTGCTCGGGGCTGCCCTGGGCGGCCACCCTGCCGGCGTCGACGATGGCGACGTCGTCGGCGAGCTCCTCGGCCTCGTCCATGAAGTGGGTCGTGAGGACGACCGTGACGCCGTCGGCGCGCAGTTCGCGGACGAGTTCCCAGGTCGCCCGGCGGGCCTGCGGGTCGAGGCCGGCGGTGGGCTCGTCCAGGAAGACCAGTTCGGGGCGGCCGACGACGGCGATGGCGAGCGCCAGGCGCTGCTGCTGGCCGCCGGAGAGCCGCCGGTAGGTGGTCCGGCCGCAGGAGCCGAGGCCGAGGCGCTCGATCAGGGCGTCCACATCCAGCGGACGGGCGTGGAGCCGGGCCATGTGGCGCAGCATCTCGTCCGCGCGGGCGCCGGAGTAGACGCCGCCGGACTGGAGCATGACCCCGATCCGGGGGCGCAGCTCGGCGGCGTCGGCGACCGGGTCGAGGCCGAGGACGCGGACGGTGCCGGCGTCGGCCTTCCGGTAGCCCTCGCAGGTCTCGATCGTGGTGGTCTTGCCGGCCCCGTTGGGCCCGAGGACGGCGGTCACGGTGCCCGCCCGGACGTCGAGGTCGAGGCCGTCGACGGCGGTCTTGGTTCCGTACCGCTTGACCAGGCCCCGGACCTGGACGACGGACTCGTATCGCATGCCGGAAGTCTAGAGAGGGGTGGCGGGCACTCCGTCCACCGGGCGCCTCATTCGTCCTACGAATGATCGTTTACGCAGGTCAGGTAAGCCTTACCTGAGTGATGTACGGCACCGCCTCCGTCGTGGACGTCGCTTGTCACTCTCCGAGGAATTACGCAACAATGGCGTTGTGAAATACGTCGGCGAGGCCCCAGTGGAGGAACTCGCGACCGGTGCCACGCGCAACCGGGTCGCGCGCTCCATCCTGGACCACGGGCCCTCCACCGTCGCCGATCTGGCCCAGCGGCTCGGCCTCACCCAGGCCGCCGTCCGCCGCCACCTCGACTCGCTGGTCGGGGACAACGTCGTCGAAGCGCGCGAGAAGAGGGTCTACGGCGCCCGGACCCGGGGCCGCCCCGCGAAGGTCTTCGCGCTCACCGACTGCGGCCGGGACGCCTTCGACCAGTCCTACGACACGCTGGCCGTCGAGGCCCTCCGCTGGATCGAGCGGAACGCCGGGGGAGAGGCGGCCGTCGCCGCCTTCGCCCGGGACCGCTTCGAGGCGCAGGCCGAGGCCTACCGCGAGGCCGTCGAGTCGGCGGAGCCCGCCGAGCGCGCCGAGGCTCTGGCCAAGGCCCTGAGTGCGGACGGGTACGCTGCCACTGCGCGGAACGCGCCGGTCGGCGAGCAGCTCTGCCAGCACCACTGCCCGGTCGCCCATGTCGCCGAGCAGTATCCCCAGCTGTGCGAGGCGGAGACGGAGATCTTCTCCCGCCTCCTGGGAACACATGTACAGCGTCTGGCCACCATCGCGCATGGTGACGGCGTCTGCACGACGTTCATCCCGCACGGCGCCCCACAGACCAACCCATCATCAGCATCCGCAAGTACGGCCGGGAGGAACCCCGCATGACCACCGAGATCAGCCACCCCGAGCTCGAGGGCCTGGGTCGGTACGAGTACGGCTGGGCCGACTCGGACGCGGCCGGTGCCGTCGCCAAGCGCGGCCTCTCCGAGGCTGTCGTCCGCGACATCTCCGAGAAGAAGAACGAGCCGGAGTGGATGCTGAAGCTGCGGCTGAAGGGTCTGCGCCTCTTCGACAAGAAGCCCATGCCGAGCTGGGGCTCCGACCTGTCGGGCATCGACTTCGACAACATCAAGTACTTCGTGCGGTCCACCGAGAAGCAGGCGGAGTCCTGGGAGGACCTGCCGGAGGACATCAAGAACACGTACGACAAGCTCGGCATCCCCGAGGCGGAGAAGCAGCGCCTCGTCGCCGGTGTCGCCGCCCAGTACGAGTCCGAGGTCGTCTACCACCAGATCCGCGAGGACCTGGAGGAGCAGGGCGTCGTCTTCGTCGACACCGACACCGCGCTGAAGGAGCACGAGGAACTCTTCAGGGAGTACTTCGGCACGGTCATCCCGGTCGGCGACAACAAGTTCGCCTCGCTGAACACGGCCGTGTGGTCCGGCGGCTCGTTCATCTACGTGCCGAAGGGCGTGCACGTCGAGATCCCACTGCAGGCCTACTTCCGCATCAACACGGAGAACATGGGCCAGTTCGAGCGGACGCTGA
This sequence comes from Streptomyces sp. JL2001, assembly GCF_050917515.1. NCBI lineage: Bacteria > Bacillati > Actinomycetota > Actinomycetes > Kitasatosporales > Streptomycetaceae > Streptomyces > Streptomyces sp. JL2001. Next base: position 5,966,133 of record NZ_CP169421.1, read on the forward strand.
TCGTCGTCGACGAGGACGCCTACGTCCACTACGTCGAGGGCTGCACCGCCCCGATCTACTCCTCCGACTCGCTGCACTCGGCGGTCGTCGAGATCATCGTGAAGAAGGGCGGCCGCTGCCGCTACACGACGATCCAGAACTGGTCGAACAACGTCTACAACCTGGTCACCAAGCGCGCCGTGGCCTACGAGGGCGCGACCATGGAGTGGGTCGACGGCAACATCGGCTCCAAGGTCACCATGAAGTACCCGGCCGTCTACCTGATGGGCGAGCACGCCAAGGGCGAGACCCTGTCCATCGCCTTCGCGGGCGAGGGCCAGCACCAGGACGCCGGCGCCAAGATGGTCCACATGGCCCCGAACACCTCCTCGAACATCGTCTCCAAGTCGGTGGCGCGAGGCGGCGGCCGCACCTCCTACCGCGGTCTCATCGAGATCGGCGAGGGTGCCCCCGGCGCCAAGTCGAACGTGCTGTGCGACGCGCTGCTCGTCGACACCATCTCCCGCTCGGACACGTACCCCTACGTCGACGTCCGCGAGGACGACGTCTCCATGGGTCACGAGGCCACCGTCTCCAAGGTCTCCGAGGACCAGCTCTTCTACCTGATGAGCCGCGGTCTGACCGAGTTCGAGGCGATGGCGATGATCGTGCGCGGCTTCGTCGAGCCCATCGCCAAGGAGCTGCCGATGGAGTACGCCCTCGAGCTCAACCGGCTGATCGAGCTCCAGATGGAAGGCGCGGTGGGCTGACGCCCCCGCGGACCACACCAAACGACCCGGGCTCAGTCGCTGAGCCCCGCGAGCCCGCCGCACGGCGGCAGGTTCCCGGCCGGCACCTCAGGGTGCCCGGCCGGACCGGCCGCCGGCACCCGGCGGGCGCGTACGACGAGGCAGGAAGAGAGCAAGACGACAGCCATGGCTGAGGCTCAGAACATCCCGGCGGGCTCCACCACCGCCGGCTCGATCGCGGTGGCCGCCGAGTCCACCGTCGCCACGCGCATGAGCGCGCCCCCGTCCTTCGACGTCGCGGACTTCCCCGTCCCGCACGGCCGCGAGGAGGAGTGGCGGTTCACCCCGCTGGAGCGCCTGCGGGGTCTGCACGACGGCACCGCGACCGCGACCGGCGAGGGCGTCAAGGTCGAGATCGAGGCCCCCGAGGGCGTCACCGTGGAGACGGTCGGCCGTGACGACGCGCGCCTGGGCAAGGCCGGCACGCCGGTCGACCGGGTCGCCGCCCAGGCGTTCTCCTCCTTCGAGAAGGCCTCGGTCGTCACCGTCGCCAAGGAGGCCGTCCTCACCGAGCCCATCCGGATCTCCGTGCACGGCCAGGGCGGCACCGCCTTCGGCCACCAGGTGATCGAGCTCGGCGCCTTCGCCGAGGCCGTCGTGGTCATCGACCACACCGGCGACGCGGTGCTCGCCGCCAACGTCGACTACCTCCTCGGCGACGGGGCCAAGCTGACGGTCGTCTCCGTGCAGGACTGGGACGAGAAGGCCGTCCACGTCGCCCAGCAGAACGCGCTGGTCGGCCGGGACGCCTCCTTCAAGTCGGTCGTCGTCACGTTCGGCGGCGACGTCGTCCGCATCCACCCGCGCGTGCAGTACGCCGCCCCCGGCGGCGAGGCCGAGCTCTTCGGTCTGTACTTCACCGACGCCGGCCAGCACCAGGAGCACCGCCTGCTGGTCGACCACAACACTCCGCACTGCAAGTCCAACGTGGCCTACAAGGGCGCGCTGCAGGGCCAGGACGCGCACGCCGTCTGGATCGGTGACGTGCTCATCCAGGCCGCGGCCGAGGGCACCGACACCTACGAGCTGAACCGGAACCTGGTCCTGACGGACGGCGCCCGGGTCGACTCCGTGCCGAACCTGGAGATCGAGACCGGCGAGATCACCGGCGCCGGCCACGCCTCGGCCACCGGCCGCTTCGACGACGAGCAGCTCTTCTACCTGATGGCCCGCGGCATCCCGGAGACCGAGGCCCGCCGCCTCGTCGTCCGCGGCTTCTTCGCCGAGCTGGTCCAGCAGATCGGTCTGCCCGACGTCCAGGAGCGCCTGATCGCGAAGATCGAGGCCGAGCTGGAGGCTTCCGTCTGATGGCCTTCGTCCGAGTCTGCACACTGAGCGAGCTGGAGGCCGACACCCCGAAGCGGGTCGAGGTCGACGGCACGCCGGTGTCGGTCGTGCAGACCGAGGGCGAGGTGTTCGCGATCAACGACATCTGCTCGCACGCGAACGTCTCCCTCTCGGAGGGCGAGGTCGAGGACTGCGCCATCGAGTGCTGGCTGCACGGATCCAGCTTCGACCTCCGCACCGGCAAGCCGTCCGGCCTTCCCGCGACGCGCCCCGTCCCCGTATACCCCGTAAAGATCGAAGGGGACGATGTGCTCGTCTCCGTCACCCAGGAGTCCTGAGTCACCCATGGCAACGCTTGAAATCCACGACCTGCACGTCTCCGTCGAGGCGGAGAACGGCCCCCGCGAGATCCTCAAGGGCGTCGACCTGACCATCAAGCAGGGCGAGACCCACGCCGTCATGGGCCCCAACGGCTCCGGCAAGTCGACCCTGGCGTACTCCCTCGCCGGCCACCCGAAGTACACGATCACCAGCGGCACCGTCACCCTCGACGGTGAGGACGTCCTGGAGATGTCGGTCGACGAGCGCGCCCGCGCCGGTGTCTTCCTGGCCATGCAGTACCCGGTCGAGGTCCCCGGCGTCTCGGTCTCCAACTTCCTGCGCACCTCCGCCACCGCCGTCCGCGGCGAGGCCCCCAAGCTGCGCACCTGGGTGAAGGAGGTGAAGGGGGCCATGGAGCAGCTCCAGATGGACCCCGCCTTCGCCGAGCGCAACGTCAACGAGGGCTTCTCCGGCGGTGAGAAGAAGCGCCACGAGATCCTCCAGCTCGAGCTGCTCAAGCCGAAGATCGCGATCCTCGACGAGACCGACTCCGGCCTGGACGTCGACGCGCTGCGCATCGTCTCCGAGGGCGTCAACCGCGTCCGCGAGACCGGCGAGGTCGGCACGCTGCTGATCACGCACTACACGCGGATCCTCCGCTACATCAAGCCCGACTTCGTGCACGTCTTCGCGAACGGTCGCATCGCCGAGTCCGGCGGCGCCGAGCTCGCCGACCAGCTGGAGAACGAGGGCTACGACAAGTACGTGAAGGGTGGCGCGTCCGCGTGACTTCTGCCCATCAGGGGCTCTCCGGCCTCCTCGACACCGAGGCGATCCGCAAGGACTTCCCGCTCCTGGATCGCGTGGTCCACGACGGCAAGAAGATCGTGTACCTCGACTCCGCGGCGACCTCGCAGAAGCCGCGGCAGGTCCTCGACGCGCTCAACACGTACTACGAGCGCCACAACGCCAACGTCCACCGCGGCGTCTACACGGTCGCCGAGGAGGCGACGGCGCTCTACGAAGGCTCCCGTGACAAGGTCGCGGCCTTCATCAACGCGCCGAGCCGCGACGAGGTGATCTTCACCAAGAACGCCTCCGAGTCGCTCAACCTCGTGGCCAACATGCTCGGATGGGCCGACGAGCCCTACCGCGTGGACCACGAGACCGAGATCGCCATCACGGAGATGGAGCACCACTCCAACATCGTGCCGTGGCAGCTGCTCTCGCAGCGGACCGGCGCGAAGCTGAAGTGGTTCGGCCTCACCGACGACGGCCGTCTCGACCTCTCCAACATCGAAGAGGTCATCACCGAGAAGACCAAGATCGTCTCGTTCACGCTGGTCTCGAACCTCATGGGCACGATCAACCCGGTGGAGACGATCATCCGCCGTGCCCAGGAGGTCGGTGCGCTGGTCTGCATCGACGCCTCGCAGGCGGCCCCGCACATGGTGCTCGACGTGCAGGCGCTGCAGGCCGACTTCGTGGCCTTCACCGGTCACAAGATGTGCGGCCCGACCGGCATCGGCGTGCTGTGGGGACGGCAGGAGCTCCTGGAGGACCTGCCTCCGTTCCTCGGCGGCGGCGAGATGATCGAGACCGTCTCGATGCACTCCTCGACCTACGCGCCGGCCCCGCACAAGTTCGAGGCGGGTACGCCCCCGATCGCCCAGGCCGTCGGCCTCGGCGCGGCCGTGGACTACCTCTCGGCGATCGGCATGGAGAACATCGCGCGCCACGAGCACGCGATCACCGAGTACGCCGTCCGCCGGCTCCAGGAGGTGCCGGACCTGCGGATCATCGGCCCCACCACGGCCGAGGACCGCGGCGCCGCGATCTCCTTCACGCTCGGCGACATCCACCCGCACGACGTGGGCCAGGTCCTCGACGAGGAGGGCATCGCGGTCCGGGTCGGGCACCACTGCGCCCGGCCGGTCTGCCTGCGCTACGGAATTCCTGCGACCACGCGGGCGTCGTTCTATCTGTACTCCACACCGGCCGAGGTCGACGCCCTCGTCGCGGGTCTGGAGCACGTACGGAACTTCTTCGGGTAGGGGTTGGTCGTGAAGCTGGATTCGATGTACCAGGACGTCATCCTGGACCACTACAAGCACCCGCACGGCCGGGGCTTGCGGGACGGCGACGCCGAGGTGCACCACGTCAACCCGACGTGCGGTGACGAGATCACGCTCCGGGTGAAGTACGACGGTTCGCGCATCGAGGACGTCTCGTACGAGGGTCAGGGGTGTTCGATCAGCCAGGCCTCGGCCTCGGTGCTGAACGAGCTGCTCGTCGGCAAGGAGCTGGCCGAGGCGCAGAAGATCCAGGGCACGTTCCTGGAGCTGATGCAGTCCAAGGGCCAGATCGAGCCGGACGACGCGATGGAGGAGGTCCTGGAGGACGCGGTCGCGTTCGCGGGCGTCTCCAAGTACCCCGCCCGGGTCAAGTGCGCGCTGCTCAGCTGGATGGCGTGGAAGGACGCGACGGCGCAGGCGATGGCCGGAGCGGAACAAGAGTCTGCGAGGAAGTCGGCATGACCGAGAACGCTGAGGCCACGATGAAGCCGGCCTCCGAGGAAGAGATCCGCGAGGCGCTGTACGACGTCGTCGACCCCGAGCTGGGCATCGACGTGGTCAACCTCGGCCTGATCTACGGCATCCACATCGACGACTCCAACGTCGTCACGCTGGACATGACCCTGACGTCGGCGGCCTGCCCGCTGACCGACGTGATCGAGGACCAGGCGAAGGCCGCCACCGACGGCCTCGCCAGCGAACTGAAGATCAACTGGGTCTGGATGCCGCCGTGGGGCCCGGACAAGATCACGGACGACGGCCGCGAGCAGCTGCGCGCGCTCGGTTTCAACGTCTGATCCGCACGGTGCCGCGTCCGCGGCTCGCACACGTACGGCCATGCCCGCCAGGCATACTGGCGGGCATGGCCGTTCGCATGTACCACCTCGCCGTCGACGCCCACGACCTTCCCGCTCAGGCCCGCTTCTGGGCCGAGGTGCTGGACTGGAAGGTGCTCTTCGAGGCGGACGACGAGATCGTCATCGGCGCCGACGAGCACGCCTTTCCGGGGATGTGCTTCCTGCCGGTGCGGGAGTCCAAGACCGTCAAGAACCGTCTGCACATCGATCTCTCGCCCGACGACCGGGACGCGGAGGTCGAGCGGATCATCGCGCTCGGGGCCCGGCGGATCGATGTCGGGCAGGGCGAGGACGCGACCTGGGTCGTCCTCGCCGACCCGGAGGGCAACGAGTTCTGCGTGCTGCGGCCGAAGCGGTCGCTCACGGACTGAACGGCGGGGCCCCGGCGGCCTGGACGAGGGCCGGCGCGAGGTTCTCCTTGCGGATGCGCTGGTCGACGTAGACCAGCCCCGCCACCAGCGGCGGCAGCACCGACGAGAGGATCTGCCCGGCGAGCGACCCGATCGCGGCGATCACCAGGCCGGGGCCGAGCAGCGCGAGGACCTCGGTGAAGGACTCCGGGCCCGTGCCGTCGTCGGCGGGGAACGCCGTCGGGATCGAGGCGATCGCGCCGAACACCTGCTGCAGCGCGAAGTTGACGACCGAGGCGATGATCCCCGCCACCAGCAGGGCGCCGAAGATCCGCCACCAGGAACCGGTGACCAGCTGCCACGAGCGGCGCATCGCGGCCATCGCACGCTGGTCCTCGAACACCGCGGCCGCCGGCGCCAGGCTGAGCTTCACCCACAGCCAGGTCGTGAGCGGGGCGAGCGCCAGCAGGGCGAGCAGGGCGAACAGGGGCAGGGCGAAGGAGGCGTCGCCCGACTCCGTCGCCGCGGCGACGAAGGCGAGGACCAGGCCCACCATCGCCAGCGCGAAGAGGGCGAACGGGACCAGCATGAGCAGCATGGTCAGGAAGACGGTCCCCAGAACGGCCGGCATCCGCGACCAGGCCCGGCTCCAGACCCGGCCGAAGGTCGTGGGGCGGCCCAGGACCGCCTCCTGGAGCACGGCCGGGCAGGCCGCGTACACGACGCCGCTCGCCACGACCAGGGCCACCATGGCGAAGAGCCAGACACAGCCGAACGCCACGAGCAGCGGCCGGCCGTCGTCCCAGGACGGGTCCTGTCCGGACGGGAGGTCGATGATCCGGGTCAGGTGGTCGCCGACCGCCGCGTAGGCGATGCCGAGGGCGGCGACGACCAGCACCGTGGCGGCGCCGAAGGCGGCCACCGCGACACCGACCAGGGGCTTCCAGTAGCGGCCGAACGTGGTGAAGGCGCCGGTCAGGATCTCGCCGAAGCGGAGCGGCGCCAGGGGTATCACGCCGGGCTTCGGCGGCGGAGGCGGCGGAGGGTAGCCGTATCCGTACGGCCCCGAGTAGTGCGTCATGCGGGACACGGTAGCGGCAGCCGAGGCGCACGGTCGCACACGAGTTTGGATACCTTCGGTCCATGGGATACGGATTGCTCGCGGGGGCCATCGCGGCCGAGATCGTCGGGACGACGGCGATGAAGTACAGCGAGGGCTTCTCCAGGTTCTGGCCCTCGGCGATCACGGTCGTGGGATACCTGGTGGCCTTCGGCCTGCTGGCCCAAACCCTCAAGACCCTCCAGATCGGCACCGCGTACGCGATCTGGTCGGGCGTGGGCACCGCCGCCGTCGCCGCGATCGGCATCCTCTTCATGAACGAGTCGGTCAGCGCCGCCAAGCTCGCCGGGATCGCCCTGATCGTCGCGGGGGTCGTGGTGCTGAACCTGGGCGGCGCGCACTGACGGCCGGCCCGCCGCCGCGGCACGCCCCCGGACGCCCGGCAGGGGACGTCCGCCGCGTCGTCGGAGAACCCGCCAAGTCCGGCCCCGCGGCCTCGGCCTTTCCGCCAGGAGGCTCGCCCGACACCTGAGACCGGTTGGCCCGGGCAGGGGGCCGACCGTTAGGTTTTCCGCATGACCACTGCTCCTCGCACCACCGGCGCCGTCGCCGCCGGCCTCGCCACCATCGCCGGTGACGGCACCGTTCTCGACACCTGGTTCCCGGCCCCCGAGCTGACCGACGCGCCCGGCCCCGCCGGCACCGAGCGACTCACCCCCGACGCCGCCGTCGACGCCCTCGGCGAGGGCGCCGCCAAGGCCCTCGGGGTGGACGCCCGCCGTGGCGTCGAGGTGGTCGCCGTCCGCACCGTCATCTCCTCGCTCGACGAGAAGCCGCTCGACGCCCACGACGCCTACCTGCGTCTGCACCTGCTCAGCCACCGGCTGGTCAAGCCGCACGGCCAGAGCCTCGACGGCGTGTTCGGCCTCCTCGCCAACGTCGCCTGGACCTCGCTCGGCCCGGTCGCCGTGGACGACGTCGAGAAGGTCCGGCTGAACGCCCGCGCCGAGGGCCTGCACCTCCAGGTGACCTCCATCGACAAGTTCCCGCGGATGACCGACTACGTCGCGCCCGCCGGTGTCCGCATCGCCGACGCCGACCGTGTCCGTCTCGGCGCGCACCTCGCCGCCGGCACCACCGTCATGCACGAGGGCTTCGTCAACTTCAACGCCGGCACCCTGGGCACCTCGATGGTCGAGGGCCGGATCTCCGCCGGCGTCGTCGTCGGCGACGGTTCCGACATCGGCGGCGGCGCCTCCACCATGGGCACCCTGTCCGGCGGCGGCAACGTCGTCATCTCCATCGGTGAGCGCTGCCTGATCGGCGCCGAGGCGGGCGTCGGCATCGCCCTCGGCGACGAGTGCGTCGTCGAGGCCGGCCTGTACGTCACCGCCGGCACCCGCGTCACCATGCCCGACGGCGAGGTCGTCAAGGCCCGTGACCTGTCCGGCGCCTCGAACATCCTCTTCCGCCGCAACTCGGTGACCGGCGCCGTCGAGGCCCGCCCGAACAACGCGGTCTGGGGCGGGCTCAACGAGGTCCTGCACAGCCACAACTGAGCGTGACCGATGTCGGTGACTCCGCGTTAGCAACGCGACGCGGAGTCACGACGTCGCACGAGCGGACGAGGCGAGGAGCCGGACATGAAGACGAGGCCCACCGTGGTCGGAGCGGCCCGTGCGGCCGGGGCCGCCGGAGCGCTGGCCGCGGCGGTCGTGCTGCTGTCGGCGGGAGTCGCCGCGGCGGACGAGACCCACACGAACGCCCACAACGCCCCGAGGGTCTCGCTGGTCTCCACCGGCCAGATCGACGACCCCCTGGAGGACGTCCTGGAGCACGTGGCCGTCCTCGGCGCCACGTGAGGGCCGTCCCGGAGGGCTGTCCTGCCGATCAGGCCGGGCGCCCTACGTCCACGACCGGACCAGCTCCTCGTACGCCGCCCGCAGCCTGTCGACCGTCTCCCGGTCGGCGGGCTGCAGCGGTTCCCGGACGTGGTCGCCGAGCAGCGCCTTCGCCGTCACCGTGCCCGGCAGGCCGGCGGCCATCATCAGCGTGACCAGCGGCAGCGTGCGGGCGTTGAGCCGGGCCGCCTCCGCCGTGTCGCCCTTGTCGAAGGCGTCGAGCACCGCCCGCATCGGGCCCGGCGCCACGTTGGCCACGGTGCTGACGTACCCCGCACCGCCCACCGCGTACAGCGGCAGGTTCAGCTCCTCGCTCCCCGAGTAGTACGCGAGCGGGGTGCTCGCGATGATCCGGGCGGAGGCCGGCAGGTCGTCGGCGCAGTCCTTGACGGCGACGATCCTCGAGTGGCCGGCCAGACGCGTCAGGGTCTCCGGCTCGATGCGGGTGCCGGTGCGGCCCGGGATGTCGTAGAGCATCACCGGCAGGTCCGTCGCGTCCGCCACCCTGAGGAAGTGCGCCTCCACCGCGGCCTGCGGGGGACGGCTGTAGTACGGGGTGACGACCAGCAGTCCGTCCGCGCCCGCCTCCGCGGCCTGCTCGGCCAGCGCGACGGTGTGCCGGGTGTCGGCGGTGCCGACCCCCGCGACGACCGAGGGCCCCGGTCCGACGGCCGCACGGACGGCCCTGACCAGCGCCGCCTTCTCGGCGTCCGTCGTGGTCGGCGACTCGCCCGTCGTGCCGCTGAGGACGAGACCGTCGCAGCCCTCGGAGACGAGACGGACGGCGAGCTCGCGGGCCCGGTCGAGATCGAGCGCGCCGGCGGGGGTGAAAGGCGTGATCATCGCGCACAGCGCGCGGCCGAAGGGGCGTTCAGTGCTCATCCGGGAAGTCTGGGCGGAGCCGCCCGCGAAGGTCCACTTAGATCTGCTTGGGGTGAGACGCCAGCAGCTCTGAAGTGTGCCCGGCGCCGGCCGTCCGCGAGCCCCGCCTACAGGAACAGCTTGAACCCGTCGTGGCTGCGCGCGAAGCCGAGGGAGGCGTAGAAGCGGTGGGCCTCCGTCCGCCGTGTGGAGCTGGTCAGCTGTACGAGCGCGCAGCCGCGGGCGCGGGCCCGCTCCACCGCCCGGCCCATCAGCTCCCGCCCCAGGCCGCCGCCCCGCCGGTCGGCCCTGATCCGGACCGCCTCGAACAGGGCCCGCTCGGCGCCGCCCTTGCCGAGCCCCGGGATGTAGGTGGCCTGCAGGCAGCCCACGACCGTCCCGTCCTCGTCCACGAGCACCAGCACCTCGTTGCGCGGGTCGGCCTCGATGTCGGCGAACGCCCGCTCGTACGCCTCGGTGACGACCATCGAAGCGGGGTCGGAAACCTTCTCCTCGTCGGCCAGCAGGGCGAGGACGGCGGGCAGTTCGGCGCGGGTGGCGGGGCGAAGCGGCATGGCCCGGAGTCTGCCACGACGGCTGCGGGGCCCCGGTGCCGGTCCCGGAGGGCCGGGTCCCCGGACACGCCGCCACCCGTCCGGGCCCGGGCCCGGACGGGTGGCGGGAGGGTGCCTACGGGCGGAAGCGCAGCACCTGCGGGTCGTGGTCGCTGTTCTGGTCCGCGAACTCCGCGTTGATGTGGACGCTGTCGTACTCGAAGTGGTGCACCCCGGGGCTGGTCAGGATCTGGTCGAGAACCTGGCTGTTGCCCTGGTAGACGTACGAGTACCGCTCGCTGCACGGCAGCGACTTCACCGCGGGGAAGAGCGCCCCGCCGTCCGTCAGTGCCTTCGTGGTCCCGGAGAACTCGAAGTCGTTGATGTCGCCGAGGACCAGCACGTCGGCCTGCTTGTCGACCGCGAGGACGTCCTTGACGAACGCGTTGACGGCCTGCGCCTGGAGGAGGCGCTTGGCCTCGGAGGAGCGGACCGGCGGCTGGTGGTGCGAGGTGATGCCCTCGTCGCCGCCCTTGGACCCGAAGTGGTTGGCGATCACGAAGACCGTGCGGCCGCGGAAGGTGAACTCGCCCGCGAGCGGCTTGCGGCTGGCCTCCCAGGCGGTGTTCGCCGGGTCGATCCGGCCGGGCGAGAGGGTCAGCGCGGCGCCGCCCTTCTCGCCGCGGGCCACGGCGGTGGCGGTGGTCGCGTCGCCGCCCGCGCGGTCGGTGAAGGAGACCCGCTCGGGGTTGAAGAGGAAGACCTGACGGATGTTGCCGCCGGGCTCGCCGCCGTCCTTGTTGTTCTCCGGGTCCACCGAACGCCACGCGTACGCCGGTCCGCCGGCCGCCACGATGGCGTCCGTGAACTTCTTCAGCGTCTGCTCGGCCGAGACCGTGCCGTCGTTCTTGGCGCCGTTGTCGTCCTGGATCTCCTCCAGGGCGACGATGTCGGGCGAGGCGAGGTTGTCCACCACGGCCGCGGCCAGGGCGTCGAACTTCTCCTGCGGGTCGGACGGGTCCAGGTTCTCGACGTTGTACGTCGCCACGGCCAGCTCGTTCTTGTGCTGGCGGTCCGTGGTCTCGGGCTCCAGGCCGCGGTCGACGACCTTGCCCAGGGTGCGGGCGGTCAGCGTGTAGCCGCCGAACTGGTTGAAGTCCAGCGGTCCCTCGGTCGTCCCGGCGAGCACGTCGCCGACGTTCGCCTTGGGGAAGGGCTGCTGCGCGACCGGGGTCAGCGACTGGATCTGGAGGCGGCCGCCGTTCTGGGCGTCGTACGCGCCGTAGACCGTGCCGCCGCGGCGGTTGGCGTTCTCCCAGGGCTTCACGGTCACCCAGAGCTCGGAGTACGGGTCGGTGGCACCGACCACCCGCGAGGTCCCCACCCGGACGTTGGTGCCCTCCAGGGACTCGTAGTAGTCCAGGGCGTACGACTCGGGGTCGAGCGTCAGGCCGTTGATGGAACCGCCCGCGGCCGGGTCGCCCTCGGGGGTGTACTCGTCCGGCACGGAGAAGCCGGAGATGGTGACCGGGGCCGGGACCGGGTTGCCGGAGGAGACCACGGTGACGGCCGGCTTCGCGAGCTGGGTGAGGGACTGGTTGCCCGAGCTCAGGCCGCCGGGCACGTACTCCCCGACGGTGCCGTTCACGCTCACCGCGTCGCCGACGGCGACGGTCGGGACGGAGCTGGTGAAGACGAAGAGGCCCTCGCTGGTGGCCGGGTCGTCGTCGGCCTGCGGGTCCTGGATCCAGAAGCCGCGCGAGCCGTAGGTACGGACGCCGGTGACGACGCCCGTGACGCCCGTGACCTGCCGGCCCACGAGGGGCGAGACGCGGGTGGTGCCCTGGATGTCGTGGATGCGGACGCCGGCGGCGGTGGCACTGTCCTCGGCGGCTGCGCCGCCCGCGCCGGCGAGCAGGCCGGCGGCGAGTGCGGCGGACACGACGGCGGCCACGGCCGCCGATCTCGGTATGGAGGAAGGCATCAAGGTTCTCCGGAGGCGCTTGGAGGATCGGTCGATGGAATCTACGCGCGTCAATCTCTTGTGAGAGCGGGGGACTTGTCAAGAGTCGACGGGTGTACGAAGGCTGACGGATCGGTGAACCGCCTGGCCCCGGTCCAAATGCGTCTACGCTGAAAGCCGCCCTGGCCCCACGTACCTTTCCGAGGAGAAGACCCCAGATGGCATCGGATCGCCCCACCCTGCCCCCGGTTCGGCTGCATTCGGACGCGGAGCTGGCGCGGGACGCCCTGGTCACCCCTCTCCTCGCCCGCGCTGTGCGGCTCGCCCGCTGGGCCGGGCCCGAGACCCGGGTCGGCGCGGGCGGCGAACTCGTCGACGAGCAACTGCCCGCGGCCGCGGAGGCGTTGGGCCTCACGGCGGACGAGGACGGCCGGGCCTGTGCGAGCGAGGCCTGGCGCCTCGCGGTCGACACCGGACTCGTGGAGGTCGAGGACGGCGAGGACGGCGAGGACGACGACGAGGCGGGTGCGGTGTCCACGGGCGAGAACCTCGCCCTCGTCACCGGAGGGACGCCGCGCGACATCCTCGGCATCTGGCTGGACGGCCTGGACGCGGTGTTCGCCGACGCCACCGCGCCCGTGCTCGACGACCTGGCGGAGGTCGTCGGCGAGGACGGCCGGATCGACTTCGACCTGCTCGACTGGAACCCGGAGGCGGAGGCGGAGTTCCTGGAGGGGGTGCTCGGCAACCTCTACCTGCTGACCGTCAGCGAGGGCGGGGTGGGCGAGGGCGCCGTACCGCTGCCGGCGCTGGCCGCCTCGATGATCGTCCCGGACGACATGGGAGAGCCGACGGACGACGTCCTGGAGCAGGTCTCGGAGGCGATGATGCGCCTCGACGACCAGTTCCGGCTGCTCGAACCCATCGGCCTGGTCGTGTACCAGCCCGTCGACGAGGCGCTGATGGCGGAGGAGGGCGAGGAGCCCGCGCCGACGGTGGACGACGAGGACGTCACCCGCTACGGCATGGTCCGGCTGACGCCGCTCGGCCTCTACGGCGTGCGGGCCCGGATGCTGGAGGCCGGTGTGGACGCGCCGGCGGTCGGCGACCTGACGGACAAGGGCGCGGACGTCCTGCTCGACGGGCTCGCGTTCTACCCCGAGCCGGCGGCCCGCGCCGAGACCCTGCTCTGGCTGGACGGCCGGGACGCGGTGACCGCGGCCCGCGAACTGCTCGACGCGGCCCGGGGCGCCGACCCCGGCTCGCCGCTGCGGCGGCTGCACTGCCAGCAGGCGCTGGCCCTGGTCGGGCCCGACGCGGAGCCGGCGGTGCGCGAGGTGCTGGACGACGCCCGGCTCGGGGGCCTGGCGAGGGTCTGGCTGGCGGAGCGCGGCGCGGCGGACATCCCGGCGCCCCCGGAGTCGATGATCTTCTGGCTGGCCGTCGACACGATCGCGGCGCAACTCGACGCGGACGGCGACCTGGAGGAGCTCCAGGACCTGATCGAGGGCCTGACGGGCCGGCACAGCGGCTTCTTCGAGGCGGCGTGGCGGGTGGACCACCCGGCGACGGCGGAGGTCCTGGAGGCGATGGGCCGCCTGCACCGCGACAAGCGTGCGGCGAAGGAGGCGCGGAAGGCCGCGTTCAAGGCGCGGTCCCGCTCGGGGGCCTGAGCCGGGCCCCTCCGGGCGGACGGCGCCGTCCCGGGCGGGGATCCTCGGGCGGCCCCGACGGGACGGACCGCCGTCCGCCGCTCGGGTCCGGATCCGCCGCCCGTCGCCGAGCGTCGGATCCGTGGTCCGTCGCCCCGGGGCGGGCCTCAGGTCCGCAGGTGCGAGGCGCCGTTGAGGTCCAGGATCGTGCCGGAGGACCACTCCGCCTCGGGCGAGGCCAGCCAGAGGACCGCCGCGGCGATCTCCTCGGCCGTGCCGACGCGGTGGAACGGGCTCTGGGCGAGGATCCCGGGCCCCTCCGGGCCCGTGAGGCGGTCGGCGACGCGTTCCGTGGCGAAGAAGCCGGGGGCCACCGAGGCGACGCCGATGCCGTACGGGGCCAGTGAGACCGCGAGCGACTGGCCCAGCGCGTGGACGGCGGCCTTCGTCGCGCCGTAGGCCGGGTGGTCGGGCTCGCCCCGGAAGGCGCCGCGGGAGCCGATGTTGACGATCCGTCCGCCCGCGCCCCGGTCGATCATGCGCCGTGCCGCCAGGTGGCTGAGATTCGCCGTGGCCAGCAGGTTCACCGCCACGTGCTGCCGCCAGAGCTCCACCCACTCCTCGTACGGGGTCTCCGGCAGCGGATGGCGGATGTTCACGGCGGCGTTGTTCACCAGCACGTCGATGCCGCCGAGGGCTTCCGCCGCCGCGTCCGCCACGGCGGCGGCGCCCGCCGGATCGGAGAGGTCCCCGCCGGTCAGGACGTGGCCGCTGCCCTCCAGGGAGTCGAGGGTCTCGCGGGCCTCGTCCGCCCGGGAACCGAAGTGGACGGCGACCCGGTCGCCGTTGGCCGCGAACGCCCGGGCCACGGCGCGGCCGAGTCCCCGGGACGCCCCGCTGACGAGGACGCGTCGGCCGGAGTGGGGCAGGTTCATCATGGGTCGCCTCTCTGTTCAACCCCCGTTTATACGCGGGCGGGACCGTGTGCCCCGACACCGGGCGACCCAGGGAGACGAAAACGCCATGCCCCTCAACCGCAGAGAATTCGCCAGGAGGTCCGCCGCCACCGGCGCGGGTCTGGCCCTCACCGGCGCCGTCGGCGCGCTGGCCACCGCCCCCGAGGCGCTCGCCGCCGAGGACGACGACCGGCACGGTCACGGCCGCGGCCACGGGCACCGGCTCGGCTACGGGGAGCTCGTCGACGACCCGCGGGGGATCCTCGCGCTGCCCGCCGGCTTCACCTACCGCGTCATCACCCGCAGCGGTGTCACCACGCTGGAGTCCGGTGAGCCCACCCCGTCCAACCACGACGGGACCGCGACCTTCGAGGGCCGCCGCGGCGTCACCCTGCTCGTCAACAACCACGAGCTCAAGGGCCCCCGCTCCAAGTGGACGTACCCCGTCCCGCTGGCCGAGGGCCTCGTCTACGACCCCGCCGCGGCCGGCGGCTGCACGGTCGTCGAGGTGCACCGTGACGGCAGCGTCGCCGAGTGGGTCGGCATCGCCGGCACCTCCACCAACTGCGCCGGCGGCCGTACGCCGTGGGGCACCTGGCTCACCTGCGAGGAGAACTCCGACCGGGCCGGCCAGAACGGCATGACCAAGGACCACGGCTACGTCTTCGAGGTCGACCCCCACGACCGCGGCGCCAACCGCGACCCGCAGCCGATCAAGGCCTTCGGCCGCTACGACCACGAGGCCGTCGTCATCGACCCCCGGCACGGCCACGCCTACCTCACCGAGGACGCGGCCAAGCCCAACGGCCTCCTCTTCCGCTGGGTCCCGCCGAAGGGCTTCCGCCACGGGCGGGGCCGGCTGGCCACCCTCGCCGACGACGCGGGCGTCCTCCAGGCGCCCCGGTGCTTCGACGCCGCGGGCCGGTTCGTCGACGACCTCTCGCGCGCCACCCGGATCGGCACGGTCTACGGCGTCGACTGGGTGGACGTTCCCGACCGCGACGCCCGCACCGTCGCCGTGCGCGAGCAGTTCGCCGCCGGCGAGGTCACCCGTGCCCGCAAGCTGGAGGGGATGTGGTGGGCCGACGGGGGCGCGTACGTCGTCTCCTCGTACGCCCGTGACGAGAGCCCCGGCACCCCGCACGACGGCCAGGTCTGGTTCTACGACCCGAAGCGCCGCACCCTCACCCTCCAGGTGCTGCTGGGCGTGAACCCCGACCCGTCGCAGGACGGCGCCTTCGACGGCCCGGACAACATCACCGTCTCCCCGTACGGGGGCCTGGTCATCGCCGAGGACGGCGAGGGCGTCTCGCACCTGTTCGGCGCCACCGAACGGGGCCGTACCTACCCGATCGCCCGCAACGACCTGAACGACAGCGAGTTCACCGGCGTCGTCTTCTCGCCCGACGGCGACACGCTCTTCGCCAACATCCAGGACCCGGGGATCATGGTCGCCGTCACCGGCCCCTGGCGCCGCCAGCCCCGCGGCTGACAGCGGACCCGCCGGAGTGCCGTCGGCTCCTCGACGGCCCCGGCGCACGTGAGGGAGCCCGCCGGTCGCACCGGCGGGCTCCTTCGTGCCAGGGGTGCCCTACAGCGCCTGCGCGGCCGGCTTCACCATGCCGCGGACCGTGCGGGACTTCACGAACTCGCCCATCGCCGTCATCTCCCACTCGCCGGAGAACTGCTTGATGAGCTTGGCCATCATGACGCCCGTCTGCGGCTCGGCGGTCGTCAGGTCGAAGCGGACCAGCTCCTCGCCGGTCGCCGCGTCCAGCAGGCGGCAGTAGGCCTTGGCCACCTCGGTGAACTTCTGCCCGGAGAAGGAGTTCACCGTGAAGACCAGGCCGGTGGCGTCCGCCGGGAGCCTGCCGAGGTCGACGACGATCACCTCGTCGTCCCCCGCGCCCTCGCCGGTCAGGTTGTCGCCGGAGTGCTTGACGGAGCCGTTCAGGATGGACAGCTTGCCGAAGTAGCAGCTGTCCAGGTGGTTGCGCTGGGGGCCGTAGGCGATGACCGAGGCGTCCAGGTCGATGTCCTTGCCGCGGTAGGCGGGCTCCCAGCCGAGACCCATCTTGACCTGGGAGAGCAGCGGCCGGCCGCCCTTGACCAGGGAGACCGTCTGGTTCTTCTGGAGGTTGACCCGGCCCTTGTCGAGGTTGATCTTGCCGGTCGCCGGCGGCGCGGCGGGTGCCGCCGGGGGAGCGGCCGGCTGCGAGGGCGTCGTCGCGGCGATCCGGGGGTCCACCGGGGCGGCCGCCGGGGTGGCGGGGGCCGCCGGTGCGGCGGCCGGCTCCTCGTCGACCGAGACGCCGAAGTCGGTGGCGATGCCGGCCAGCCCGTTCGCGTACCCCTGGCCCACCGCGCGGGCCTTCCACGCGCCGTTGCGGAGGTAGATCTCCACGACCACCAGCGCCGTCTCCGTGCCGAGCTGCGGCGGGGTGAAGGTGGCGAGCACGCTGCCGTCGTCGGCACTCCGGATGGTCGCCGTGGGCTCGACGCCCTGGAAGGTCTGGCCCGCGGCGTCGGGGCTGGCCGTGACGACGATCTTCTCGATGCCGGCGGGCAGCGCCCCGGTGTCCACGACGATCGCGTCCGGCGCCGTGCCGCCGCCGGAGCGGTAGGTCACACCGGGGCCGGCCGGCTGGTTGTAGAAGATGAAGTCGTCGTCGGAGCGCACCTTGCCGTCGGCGTTGAGCAGCAGGCCCGAGACGTCGACCCGCACCGGGGCGGCGACGTCCACCGCCACGCGCGCGACGGAGAGAGGGATGTTCGAGCCGGGGGTCATAGCGGTCATGCCAGGGGTAACGAGCGAGGCGGCTTTGCCGTTCCCTTACCTTCGGCCACCCTGGTGACGCGGGTGGTTGCGGGCCGTGCGTTCGTTGCCGAACCTGTACGAGCCGGTCCAGCGGGCCATCACCAGCTGGGCGTCCCCCGACGTCACCTCCGCCAGGAACTTCTCCGCACGGCTGCCGCGCAGGGTGCCCGCGGCGCGTCCCTGGTGGGTGAGGACGACGGTGCCGTCCGCGCGTCGTTCGTAGCTGAATCCATGAGGGCGGGGCATGGCGACATCCTCGCGGTCGGGGAGGGGCCCGTCATGTGAATATTCTTCGGGTGTGGGTGGGAGCAGCTTCCGTACGCGGGACGTCGATGAGGCGCGGCTTGAGATAGACGCGCGGTACTACGCGAACTTCATGGACGTCATCGACCGGCGGGAACGTCCCTTCGCCGCCCGGTTCGACACCTTCGCGCTCGGGCCGCTGGTCATCGGCGACCTGTCGTGCGGTGCCGACGTGCGGATGCGTTTCGGCGAGCTGGGCGCGTTCCATGTGAACGCGCCGATGAGCGGCACCATGGAGCTGCGGCAGGGTGGCGGGTCGCCGATGCTGGCGACGGCGGCCGAGGCCCTGCTGCTCGACCCCTTCGGCGACACCTTCCTGGACCGCTGGAGCGGGGACTGCCGGGCCCTCTCCGTCAAGATCGACGCGGCGGCCCTGCGCGACCAGCTCACCCGGTTGATCGGACGCCCGCCCCGCGGCCGGCTCGGCTTCGAGCCGCGCCTGGACATCTCCCGCGGGCCGGGGCTCGCCTGGGTGCGGCTGGCCCGGCGGGTGGCGGAGGAGGCGCTCGCGGGGGACAGCCTGGCCCACCACGAGCTGGTCGCCCGCCCGCTCCAGGAGGCGCTGCTCAACGGGCTGCTGCTGGCCGCAGAGCACCCCTGGCGCGAGGAGCTCGCGCACCCCGGGGAGCCGCTGCGTCCGGCGCCCGTCAAGCGCGCGATGGACGCCGTACGGGCCCGGCCGGAGCACCCCTTCACCACCACCGAGCTCGCCGCGCTGGCCAAGGTCAGCGTGCGACGGCTCCAGGAGTCGTTCCGCGAGTACGTGGGGATGGCGCCGATGGCGTTCGTGCGGGAGGTCCGCCTCGACCGGGTCCACGAGGATCTGCGGGCCGCGGAGCCCGGCGAGCTCGGGGTGAGCGAGGTGGCCTGGCGCTGGGGTTTCACCCACCAGGGCCGGTTCGCCGCGCAGTACCGGGCGCGGTTCGGCGAGTCGCCCTCGCAGACGCTGCGCCGGCCGGGCTGAGCGTCCCCCGGACCCGTCCGGTACGGGGACGGCGGTGTCCGGTCCTGTCGCGTTATCCGGACAGCCGCCGCGTTCGGCGGATCGCGGTGCCGTCCCGGCCCGGCCTACTGTTCGGGTGTCGCGTGTGCCAGCGCATGCCGTGACCCGGGCCCCGGCCGGCGCTCCCCCGCATCAGTCCGGCCGGGCCCGCGCATCCCCCTTCGCCGGGGGCGGCGTCAGTGCGGCCAGCGCGGCGGCGAGGTGCAGAAGTGGCCGCCCAGGTGCGCGTTCGCCGGGTCGTCGTCGGCCGGCTCCCCCTGTGCGGCGAGAAGCTTCTCCGCGTACGGCTCCGAGTCGTCCCGCGGCTCGTAGCCCAGGGCCCGGGCCGAGGAGAGGTCCCACCAGAGCCGGGTGTTGGCCGAGGAGCCGTAGACGACGGTGTGGCCCACGCCCCGCGCGGTGAGGCCGGCGTGCAGCAGCCGGGCGCAGTCGGCCGGGCTCAGCCACACGGACAGCATCCGGACCGAGGTCGGCTCGGGGAAGCAGGAGCCGATCCGCACGGAGACCGTCTCCAGTCCGTGCTTGTCCCAGTAGAACTGCGCCATGTCCTCGCCGAAGCACTTCGAGAGGCCGTAGAAGGTGTCCGGCCGGTGCGGGGCGTCGACGGGGATCACCGGGTCGCCCGCGCGGGGGCGCGGGGTGAAGCCGACGGCGTGGTTGCTGGAGGCGAAGACGATCCGCCCCACCCCTTCCTCGCGGGCCGCCTCGTACAGGTGGTGCAGGCCCGTGACGTTGGCGGCCATCACCTTCTCGAAGGTGGACTCCAGGGAGATCCCGGCGAGATGGACGACGGCGTCGACGCCGCGGACGGCCTCCCGCAGCGCCTCCCGGTCGGCGAGGTCGGCGACGATCGCGTCCGGTGCGCCGTCGACGGGGACGACGTCGAGGAGCCGCAGGCGGTAGCCGTACGCGGGCAGCAGCTCCCGCATCAGGGTGCCGACGCCGCCGGCGGCGCCGGTGAGCAGGACGGTGCGGGGCGAGGGCGCCGGCGGCACTGAAGCCTCGGAAGCCGCCGAATCCGCAGAATCCGCAGAATCCGCAAGAGACATGGACAGGATCTCCGTCCGTAGATCGGGTTCACAAACGTGGACACGCTAGGGAGTGGCGTGGAGGCCGTCAAGAGTGCGTGGTGGAGGGTGGTTTGCGCCTTGACCGGCGCTTCACGGCTGTTCTAGCGTGAAGATGTTCAAGAATATAGACGGCAATCAGAATTGTGCACGCTGCTGCACGACGGACTTCCCTGGGAGCGCCCGTGACCTCAGCCTCGCTCGCCGACCGGCTCGACGGCCTGCTGTTCTTCCCCGTCACCGCCTTCGGCCCGGACGGCGCCGTCGACCTCGACACCTTCCGCGCCCACGTGCGCGACGGCATCGACGCGGGCGCCGCCGCCGTGTTCGCCTGCTGCGGCACCGGTGAGTTCCACGCACTCACCCCCGAGGAGTTCCACGCCTGCGTCCGAGCCGCCGTCGAGGAGGCCGCCGGCCGCGTGCCCGTGGTGGCCGGCGCCGGATACGGCACCGCGCTCGCCGTCCACTACGCGAGGCTCGCCGAGGACGCCGGCGCCGACGGCCTCCTCGCCATGCCCCCCTACCTCGTCGTCGCCGACCAGGCGGGGCTGCTGCGCCACTACACCGAACTCGCCGCCGCGACCGCCCTCGACGTCATCGTCTACCAGCGCGACAACGCCGTCCTCACCCCCGAGACCGTCGTCGCCCTGGCCCGCGTGGACGGCGTCATCGGCCTGAAGGACGGACTCGGCGACCTCGACCTCATGCAGCGGATCGTCAGCGCGGTCCGCGCCGAGGGCCTCGACCTGCTCTACTTCAACGGCCTGCCCACCGCCGAACTCACCGGGCTCGCCTACCGGGGCATCGGCGTCACCCTCTACTCCTCCGCCGTCTTCTGCTTCGCCCCCGACATCGCCCTCGCCTTCCACGCCGCCCTCGCCTCCGGCGACGACGCGTCCGTGAACCTGCTCATCGACGGCTTCTACCGCCCGCTGGTCGAACTGCGCGCGCAGGGCCGGGGATACGCCGTCTCGCTCGTCAAGGCGGCCGTGCGCAGCGCGGGCCGGGACGTCGGCGAGGTCCGCCCGCCGCTGAGCGAACCCGCGCCCGAGCACCTGAAGGAACTCCTCGCGATCATCGAGCGTGGCCGCGCGCTCCTGGCGGCCGGCGCATGAGGGCCGGGACCTTCGTCTACCCCTGGGACGTCGTGGGCGACCCGGCGGCGTCCGGGCTGCTCGCCGGCCTCGGCGTCGAGACCGTCACCCTGGCGTCCGCGTACCACTCCACGCGCGCCCTGACCCCCCGGCACCCCGCGCACCGGATCGTCACCGCCGAGCACGCCGCGGTGCTCTACCCGCCGGACCCGGACCGCTGGTCCGGCCACACCCTGCGGCCCTACCCGGCGGGGGAGTGGGCGCCGGGCGACAGCTACGGCGAGGCCGCGCGGGCCCTCGCCGACGCGGGCCTTGAGGTGCACAGCTGGGTCGTCCTCGCCCACAACTCCCGGCTCGGCGGCGAGCACCCGGCGACCTCCGTCGTCAACGCCTACGGCGACCGCTACCCCTGGGCGCCCTGCATCGCCCGGCCCGCCGTCCGTGCCCATCTGGTGGAGCTCGCGGCCGAGGCGGCGGTCCGGCCCGGAGCGGCCGGCACCGAGCTGGAGTCCTGCGGCTGGTACGGCCTGGCCCACCTCCACGCGCACGACAAGACGGCGGGCGTGCCGCTGGGGGACCGGGAGCAGTACCTGATGTCCCTGTGCTTCTGCCCGTCCTGCCGCGAGGGGTACGCGACCGAGGGCGCCGACCCCGACGAGCTGGCGGCTGCGGTACGCGGCGCACTGGCGCCGGTCTGGTCCGGGAGCGGGCCCGCGCGGCCCCTCGGCCGCTTCGAGGACGCCGTCCTGTCCTGGCGCACCCGGACCGCGCGGAGCCTCCAGGAGGACGCCGTGCGGGCCGTCCGGGCGGCCGCCCCGCCGGGCTTCCGCGTCCTGCTCCACGCCGATCCGGACCCCGCGCGCTGCGGCGCCAACGCGGGCGTGGACCCGGCGCACGTCCTCGGGTTGGCGGACGGCGTCGTCACGCCGGCCGGCTCCGTGGCCCCCTTCGCGGCGCACGCGCGGGCCGGGACCGTCCTGGCCGCCAACCTCCCGGTGGTCACGGGCATGGGCGGCTCCCCGCGGACCCTGGCCGACGACGCGAAGCGGGCGGCCGAGGCCGGCGCGGGCGAACTCCGGCTCTACCACGCGGGTCTGGCCTCGGACGCCGACCTGACGGCGGTCCGGGAGGCCCTGCGGACGCTGAGCTGACCCGCCCGCCCCGGCTCAGCGCGCGGTCCGTGGCTCCGGCGCGGTCCGCGGCTTCCGGCCTGAGCGGGAGCCGGCCCGCAGCGGCGCCGCCAGCGCGCCCGCCCCGGCCAGCCCCGCCGCGCCCACCACCGGCAGCAGGACGCGGACGTCGAGGACGGCGACGAGGCCCGCGCCGAGCGCCAGGGCGAGCGCGTTCGGGACGAAGAGCAGCGTGTGGGCGGTGGCCGCCACGCGGCCGACCGCCTCCGTCGGGGCCTCCCGCTGGACGGCCGTCATGGCGGCGATCAGAACCGCGGGCAGACCGAGGCCGATCGCCGCACCGGCCCCCAGCGCCGCCGCGTCGTACGGCAGGGCACGGGCGCCCACGGCGAGGGCGAAGAGCCCGAGCCCCGCCGCGGCGAACAGCCGCTCCGGCACCCGGCGCAGCACGGGTCCCGCCACGAGTCCGGCGAGGACCGAACCCGTCCCCTGCACCGCGTACAGCACGCCCGCGTAGGCCGGGGCGTGGCCGAGTCCCCGGTCCACCACCGCGTAGACCGCGGCGCCGTTCAGACCCGCCAGCAGCATCGTGAAGGAGCCGCCGAGGACCAGCGGCCGCAGCGTCGCCGAGGACCGGATCGCCCGCAGGCCCTCGGCCGTGTCCCGCAGCCAGTGGGCCGCCTCCCGGCGCCGCGGCCGCTCCTCCCGCACCCGCAGCAGCGCGAACGCCCCCGCCGCCAGGGCGAACGTCGCCGCGTCGAGCAGTGCCACCGGCCCGCCGCCGTACCGCGCGAAGAGACCGGCCGCCACGAGCGGGGCGATCAGCTTCATGCCCTCGCCCACCGTCGTCCGCAGCCCGTTGAACTCCCCGAGCAGCCGCCGGTCGAGCACGCTCGCGGCCAGCGCGACCTCCGCCGCCTCGTGCACGACGCCCTGGACCCCGTACAGCACCAGCACCGCGAACAGCAGCCAGATCCGGTCCGCGGAGTCCACCCGGAGCAGCACCGGCAGCAGCGCCGCCATCGCCAGGTCCGCGCCCACCATGAGCGGACGCCGCCGCACCCGGTCCGCGAGTGCGCCGAGCAGCGGGCCGCACAGGGCCGGCGCCCACAGGGCGAAGGCGGCCAGGGCCGCCAGGGCGTCCGAGCCGGTCAGGGACTTGACCCAGATCCCCGAGACCAGCCACAACGCGGTGGACCCGAAGCCCGACACCAGGACACCTGCCAGATAGAGGCCCGCGGTTCGTCTCATGCCGCTCAGCGTGGCGTCTGAGGTGGGCCCCGCGGATCGGTCATCCGCCCTATGCCGCGCGCGGGGGCGGGGGTCACGCCACGGCGTTCCTCCGGGCCGCCCGGCCCTCGTGACGCAGCGCCGCGCCCGTCACCACCGCGCCCACGCCCTCCCACAGGCCCACGCCGAGGAACCCGGCGGGGGCGCGGCCCGTGACGACCGCGAGGGTGAACACGGCGCAGGTCAGCAGCCGGAAGGGCACCGTCCAGCGGAAGAACGCCTTCCAGTCGGCCAGGGCGGCCAGCACGTAGTAGACGCCCATGTTGAGCGCGGCCATGGAGGAGGCGGTCAGGAAGACCAGGGTGTGGTCGCCGTCGGCCCGGGCGGCGTCGGGCACCGGATCGAAGCCCATCGCCGACAGCAGGAGGTCCGGGGCGACCAGCCCGGCCACCCCCATGGCCGCGGCGAGCAGCCCGAACACCGCCATGGTCCAGCCGGAGAGGGAACGGGGCAGCCGCACGGCGGTCCTCCACGAGATCGAATCTATGCTCGGATCATGAGTGACCTTGCATACCGGATCGCGGGGCCTTCCGACCAATCCGCCCTCGCCGGGCTGGACGACTCCTTCACGACGGACTACGTCTACGAAGTCGCCGCGGGCGACATCGGGTTCGGGCTGCGGCTCGTCCCCGTCGACCCGCCGCTGGTCAAGGTCTTCCCCGACGACGGCGACGCGGGGGCGGTCGCGACCGGGCCGGACGAGGCCGGTGTGCACGAGATCGTCGCGGTGGACTCCGACGGCTCGCTCCGCGGTTACGTCGCGGTCGCCCACGAGCGGTGGAACCGGCGCCTGGTCGTCCGGCAGATCACGGTCGACTCCGCCCACCGCGGCCGCGGCATCGGGGGCGAGCTGATGCGCCGGGCGCTGGCCCACGGGCGGGCGGTGGGCGCCCGTACCGCATGGCTGGAGGTCACCAGCGTCAACGTGCCGGCGGTACGGGCCTACCGGCGCATGGGCTTCCGGCTCTGCGGCCTGGACACCACCCTCTACACCGGCACCGCGGCCGAGGGCGAGACCGCCCTCTTCATGGCCAGGCCCCTCGACTGAGCCGGGGCCGGGACCACCCGGGCACCGAGCCCGGGTGGTCCCGGCCCCGGTGTCACCTCAGCGCCGCCTTCATCATCTTCTGGGCCACGGGGGCCGCCAGACCGTTGCCGCTGACCTCCGAGCGGGCCGCGCCCGAGTCCTCGATCAGGACGGCGACCGCGACCTCCTTCCCGGTGTCCGCGTCCTTGGCGTAGGACGTGAACCAGGCGTACGGCGTCTTGCTGTTGTTCTCGCCGTGCTGGGCCGTTCCGGTCTTGCCGCCGACCTCGGCACCGCCGATCGCCGCGTTGGTGCCGGTGCCCTGCTCGACCACCGTCACCATCGCGCTGCGCAGCTGCCGCGCCGTCTCGGACGAGACGATCCGCCGGGTGTCCCCGTCGTCGAAGGTCCGGAGGGCGTCCCCGTCCGAGTCGACCACCTTCGCGACCATGTGCGGGGACGCGAGGAGCCCGTCGTTCGCGATCGCCGCGGACACCATCGCCATCTGCAGCGGGGTGGCCGTCACGTCGAACTGGCCGATACCGCTCAGCGCCGTCTGCGCCTTGTCCATGCCCGACGGGTACACGCTCGGGTAGGCGCGGACCGGCACGTCGCGCTCGGTGTCGCCGAAGCCGAACTTCTCCGCCATGGCCTTCACCTTGTCCTGGCCGAGGTCGACGGCCAGCTTGGCGAAGACGTTGTTGCAGGAGTAGCGCAGCGCGGTGCGCAGGCTGGCGTCCTCGCAGGGCGCCGAGGCGTTCTCGTTCTTCAGCACGGTCCGGGTGTTCGGCAGCGTGTACGGGTTCGGGCTGTCGGTCGGCGTGTCCACCGAGGCGTACCGGCCGTCCTCGAGCGCCGCCGCCGCGACGACCAGCTTGAAGGTCGAGCCCGGCGGCAGCGGCTGCCGCAGCGCCCGGTTGACCAGCGGCTTGTCCTCGTCGGTGGTCAGGTCCCGCCATGCGGAGCCGTCCGTGAGCCCGGCGATCTTCGAGGGGTCGTACGAGGGCGTGGACACCATGCCGAGGATCCGGCCCGTCTTCGGGTCGATGGCGACGGCCGCGCCCTTCTTGTCGCCGAGCGCCCGGTAGCCGGCCTTCTGCACGTCCGGGTCGATGGTGGTGAGCACGTCGCCGGGCTCCTGCTGCTTGCCGGTGAGGGCGTCCAGCGGGTTCTTCAGGCGGGTGTCGGTGCCGTCCAGGACGTCGGAGTAGATGCCCTCCAGCTGCGTGGCGCCGTAGGCCTGGGAGCTGTAGCCGGTGACCGCGGCGTAGAGCTCGCCGTCGGTGTAGCTGCGCTTGTAGGCGAGATCGCCACCCACCGTCCTCTTCGAACCCGTGACCGGTTCCCCGGCCACGACGATGTTCCCGAGCGGCTGCGCGTACTGCGCCATGATCTTCCGTCGGTTGGTCTTGTCGTCCGCGAGCGCCTTGCCTTCGTACGCCTGCACCCAGGTCGCCCGCCCCAGCAGGGCGAGAACCAGGAGCAGCGAGAAGACCGCGGCGCGCCTGATCGTCTTGTTCATCCCGTGGAGGGACGAACGGAACGGGGGCGGTCGTTCCGGATGTGTCCGGTTTCTCAGGGAACCTTCATCCGCGCGGCGGGAGGTGAGAGCGCGGTCACACCCCCCCCGTCGGCGGGACGCGGGGCCGCTCAGCCGGGCGTGACGAAGCCCGACTCGTACGCCGCGACCACCGCCTGGGTGCGGTCCCGCGTACCGGTCTTCGACAGGACCGCCGCCACGTGGGTCTTGGCCGTCGCCGGGCCCACCCCGATGCGGCCGGCTATCTCCGCGTTGGTCAGCCCCGTCGCCATCAGGCGCAGGACCTCGGCCTCCCGCTCGGTCAGCCGGGTCACCCACGGCGGTGCCTGCGCCGGCCCCCGGCGGGCGTGCTCGGCCGCCAGGGCCCGCACCGCGGCCGGGTAGAGCAGCGAGTCGCTGCGGGCCACCAGCCGGACCGCGCCCACCAGCTCGTCGGCGGCGACCCGCTTCAGCAGGAAGCCGGCCGCGCCGGCCCGGAGCGCGTCGTACACGTAGGAGTCGTTCTCGAAGGTGGTGACCACCACGATCCGCGGCGGCTCGGCCATGCCCGCGAGGATCTGCCCGGTCGCCCGGATCCCGTCGACCAGCGGCATCCGCACGTCCATCAGCACCACGTCCGGCCGCAGCTCGCGCACCACCGACACCGCCTCCGCGCCGGTCGAGGCCTCGCCGACGACCTCCAGGTCCGGCTCGGCGTCCAGGATGACCCGCAGGGCGGTGCGCACCATCCGTTCGTCGTCGGCCAGGACGATCCGGATCACCGGGCGCCCCCCTTCCGGGCCGGGCCGCCCGCCACGGGCAGCCGGACGGCGAGCCGCCAGACGTCCTCGGCGGGGCCGGCCTGGACCGTGCCGCCCAGCAGTCGCGCGCGTTCGCCCATGCCGAGCAGACCCCGGCCTCCGTCCGGCCGTGCCACCGGCGCGCCGCCGGTCAGCGGGTTCTCCATCGTGATCTCCAGTTCCTCTGCGTGCAGCGCGAGCCGTGCGGTGACGCGGGCCCCGCCCGCGTACCGTGCCGCGTTCGTCAGTCCTTCCTGGACGATCCGGTACGCCTCCCGGGACACCGCCTCCGGTACCCGCTCCAGGTCTCCCGTGACCGTGAGCGCCACCCGCGGTCCCGCGCCCCGCACCAGGGCGTCCAGGGCGCCGAGCCCCGGCCCCGCGAGCTCCGCCTCGTCGTCTCCCCGGCGCAGCAGGCCGAGGACCGAGTCCAGCTCGCCGACCGTGCGCCGGGTCGTCTCCTCGATCGCGGCGAGCGCCTCCCGGACGAACTCCCGGTCGCGCGCCGAGCCGCTGTCCAGGACCCTGCGGGCGGCGCTCGCCTGGAGGGTGACGGCGCTCAGCGCGTGGCCCACCGAGTCGTGCAGTTCGCGGGCGAGCCGGTTGCGTACGGCCAGTTCGGCGGCGCGCCGCTCGGCCGCCAGGAGCCGGTCCGCCGGACTCGGCCCGAGCAGCCGCTGGGCCCGGCCGGCCAGGAAGGCGCCCGTCGCCGCCGCCACGGCCGCGAGTCCCAGCAGCATGAGCAGTCCGGCCGGAAGGCAGGCCCATCGCACCCACGTCCGGTCCAGGGCCCAGAACTCGGCCGCGGCCGAGGCCCGCAGTCCGGCCCAGAAGGGCAGGAGCAGCAGCGAGACCGCGAAAGGCGGGACCGCCAGGGTCGCCCCGCTGACCAGTGCCCCGGCCCCCAGGTGCAGGACGAACCAGCCCGCCGTCCTGGCGCGGTCGGACCGGCCGCGGGCCGGCCCCTCGGCGAAGCGGTCCGCCGCGACCCCGCACAGCGCCCGTGCCGCCGCCACCGACATCGGCCGGGTGAGCGGGAAGAGCGAGACGACCGCGGCGAGCGGCAGCCCGACGGCGTACGCGGCGAACTGCGTGCCCAGGTCGCCCCCGAACGCCGACCGCCCGTCGTCGAACGGCGCCACGACCACCGTGCCGACCAGCCAGAACGGCATGAACAGGGCGCCGCCCAGGATGAGATGGACCCAGCGCAGTCTGGCCCGCTGTCCCAGCAGCAGGACGCCCGCCCGTCTCACGCGCCCGCGTCCCGGCGCCGCAGGAAGACGGCCGTGACACCGGCCGCCAGCACCCCCGTGATCATCTCGCCAGCGTAGGTCAGCCGTGCGAGGTCGGTGAGGGTTCTGGCCGGATCGCCGTCCGGCAGGGCCGCCACCAGGCTCATGTACGCGCCCCAGCAGCCGACCGCGCCCGAGCCGACCCAGGCGACGGCGAGGACGGAGCGGACCGGCAGCGCACGGCCGCAGCGGAAGGCGAGCAGCAGGACGCCGGTGACGGCGGCGCCGATCAGGAGCAGTTGCATCCACTGGAGGACGTGGAAGTCGGCCGAGCGGTCGGCGATCTGCCCGGCCGTCAGGCCCCGGTCCGCGCCGAGGGCCCAGGCCGGCCGGACGGCGGCGGGGGCGAGGGCCAGCAGCGCGGCGACGACCGCCGTGGCGCGCGCCCCGGTGCCGAGGAGGCGGGCGGGGACGTCGCCGACCGTGCCGTGCCAGAGGTGACCCCAGCGGTCCCGGGTGTAGAGCACGAAGAGCGTGCCCAGGGTGAGGCCCTGGACGATGAAGCCCCCGTAGACGACGCCGAACACCCACGCGTCGAGGAACGGCTCGCCCCCGGCCGTCGGTTCGCTCGGCCCGGTGAACAGGGCGGTCGCGAGCTGGGCCGGGAAGCCGATCATGATCGGGGCCAGCAGCCCGGTCGCGGCCCACATCGGGAACGCCAGCAGCCAGGGCCGGACGCGCAGCCCCCACGGCTGCGTGAGCAGCAGCGCGAGGACCACGACCAGGGCGTCGGCGACCACGGAGACCGAGTTGGCGACGATCAGCAGGGTCCGGTGCTCCAGGAGCGGGCTGCCGGCCGGGATGCCGAGGTCGCTGCCGGCCACCCAGGCGACCTTGAGGCCGATGTAGGGCAGGCAGGCGATCTCGGTGAGGGTGCGCAGCACCCGCCGGGTGCGGCCGGCGGGCGGAGGTGTCGGCGCGGGGCGTGTCAGGGTCCGTGTCATGGCCCCACGCTTTCGCCCGGGAGGCCCGCCGCACGTCCCTCCGGACGGCGGACCGTCTCCGCCGGGCGGGGGAGGAGGCCTGCTCCACGGAGGAGAATTGACCCATGATTTCGCTCGTGAAATGCACCTGACTGCCGGTCATCCGGGAACCTAGAGTGATCTTCATGAACGAGATCACCACGCCGAAGACCTTCGCCCCGCTCCTCACCCGCGCCGCCGACGCCGAGACCACCGCAGACCCCAGCAGCGTGATGACCCTCCTCGCCGACTCGGACACCACCGGCGGGCTGCTGACCAGCTACCGGTCGTCCTTCGCGAAGGGCGCGGTCGGCGCCCCGGCGCACTTCCACACCAAGGCGTCGGAGATGTTCTTCGTGCTCGGCGGCTCCCTCCAGGTGCTGGTCGGCGAGGAGCTCACGGTGCTGGAGGAGGGCGACTTCCTGCTCGTCCCGCCGCACACCCCGCACGCCTTCGCCGCGGCCCCGGGCGCCGAGGCCGACGTGCTCTTCGTCTTCACGCCGGGCATGGCGCGCTTCGACTACCTGCGGCTGCTCGGCCGGGTGATGCGGGGCGAGGCGAGCTTCGCGGAGATCAAGGAGTCGTCCGAGCGCTTCGACAACCACTACGTCGACAGCCCGGTCTGGCAGCAGGTGCTCGCCGAGCGGGGCTGAACCGTACCCGGCCGGCGGCGGCCCCCCGCCGCAGAACCTCGAAGGGCGGCGGTCGCCGTGCGCCGCAAGCCGGGCGGGGCCTGACGCCAGGCCCCGGGCCTCAGAGTCTGCGGGTCGCCAGGGTCAGCCGGTCGCGCGCGTCGAACAGTGCGTCCTTGATCATCTGCTCGTGCCCGGGGGTGAGCCGGGCCACCGGCACCGAGCAGCTGATCGCGTCGCGGGCCGGGGTCCGGTAGGGGATCGCGATGCCGAAGCAGCGGAGCCCGAGGGTGTTCTCCTCGCGGTCCACGGCGTAGCCCTGCTCGCGGATCGCGTGCAGCTCCTCGATGAGGTTCTCGCGGTCCGTGATCGTGTGCTCGGTCAGCGCCGGCAGCGTCTCCGGGAGCAGCTTGCGGACCTGCTCGTCGCTGTGGGTGGCGAGCAGCGCCTTGCCCAGCGAGGTCGAGTGGGCCGGCAGGCGGCGGCCGACCCGGGTGAACGGCCGCAGATAGTGCTGGGACTGACGGGTCGCCAGGTAGACCACGTTGGTGCCGTCGAGCCGCGCCAGGTGGATCGTCTCCGTGGTGTCGTCGGAGAGCCGGTCGAGCGTGGGCCGGGCGGCGGCCACCACCTCGTCGCCGTCGATGTACGAGGTGCCGACCAGCAGGGCGCGGACGCCGATGCCGTACCGGGTGCCCGTCGCGTCGGTCTCCACCCAGCCGAGCTCCACCAGGGTGCGCAGCAGCATGTAGAGGCTGGACTTGGGGTAGCCGACGGCCTCCTGGACGGCGGCGAGCGAGTGCATGCCGGGGCGTCCGGCGAAGTACTCCAGCAGTTCCACCGTGCGCACAGCGGACTTGACCTGCGCTCCACCCGAGTCGGCAGTCGACATCGCCCTCGCCCCTCTTGCCGCCGCCTCTTGTGGAGACGGCGCGCCCGTCAATAGAGTCCTGTTCACCTACAGGAACAATGTTCAGAATAGCGAACATGGCGTGAAGAGGGGCGTGGCGGTGGCAGCTGAACCAGTGTGGAGTGTGGACCCCCGGACGGGGAAGCCGCGGGAGCAGGTTGCGGTGGAGGCCACAGCCGAGGAGATCGACCAGGCCGTACGGGCCGCGCACGCCACCCGTGACGCGCTCTCGGACCGCACGGCGCGGGCCGCCCTGCTCCGCACCGCGGCCGACCTGCTCGACGAGGCCGCCGCGCACGTCATCGAGGCCGCCGACGCCGAGACCGCGCTCGGCCCGGTCCGGCTCACCGGCGAACTCGCCCGCACCACCGCACAGTTGCGGTCGTTCGCCGACGTCGTCGACGAAGGCGCCTTCCTCGACGTGCGGATCGACCTGCCCGACCCGACGACCACGCCGCCCACCCCGGACCTGCGTCGCTGGAAGATCCCGCTCGGCGTCGTCGCCGTCTACGCGGCCAGCAACTTCCCGCTCGCCTTCTCCGTCCCCGGCGGCGACACCGCCAGCGCGCTCGCCGCCGGCTGCCCGGTCGTGGTCAAGGCCCATCCGGACCACCCGGCCACCTCCGAGCTCTGCGCCTCGCTGCTGCGCCGGGCCGCGGCGAAGGCGGGCCTCCCCGAGGACGTGGTCGTCCTGGTCCACGGATTCGACGCGGGCGTCGCGCTGGTCCGTCACCCGCTGGTCGCCGCCGCCGGCTTCACCGGGTCGGTGCGCGGCGGGCGCGCGCTCTTCGACGCGGCGGCCGCCCGCCCGGCCCCGATCCCCTTCCACGGCGAACTCGGCTCGCTCAACCCGGTCGTGATCACCGACGCCGCCGCCGCGGAGCGGGCCGCCGAGATCGGCGCCGGCCTCGCCGGCTCGATGACCCTGGGCGAGGGGCAGTTCTGCACCAAGCCCGGCTTCGTCCTCGCGCCGGGCGGAGAGGCGGGCGACCGCTTCGTGGACGCCCTGACCGCCGCCGTCAGCCAGACCGAGCCCGGTGTCATGCTCGACCACCGGATGCGGGCCGCCTTCGTCTCGGGCGTCACGGAGCGCGCCGCCCTGCCCGGTGTGTCCGCGCCGGTCACCCCCGGGTCCGGCGGCGAGCACACCGTCAGCGCCGGCTTCCTGACCGTCGACGCCGCGACCCTGCTGAAGGGCGGGTACGAACTCCTCCTGGAGGAGTGCTTCGGGCCGGTGACGGTGGTCGTGCGCTACGGCTCCCGGGACGAGATCAGCCGGCTCCTCGCCCTGCTCCCCGGCAACCTCACCGCCACCCTCCACCTCGCCGACGAGGACCCGCAGGCCCCCGGGATCCTGGCCGAGCTCACCCCGCTGGCGGGCCGCGTGCTCGTCAACGGCTGGCCGACGGGCGTGGCCGTGGCGGGCGCCCAGCACCACGGCGGCCCCTACCCGGCCACCACGTCCACGTCCACCTCGGTCGGCGCCACCGCGATCGAGCGCTGGCTGCGCCCGGTCACGTACCAGTCGACCCCCGGCCGGCTCCTGCCGCCGGAGCTGCAGGACGGCAACCCGCTGGGGCTGCCGAGGCGCTGAACCCGACCCCGTAGTTCGCCTTCGCCAAGGCCTTCAAGCGGGAGTACGGGATGGCCCCGGGGCGGTACCGGCGGGAAGCGGGCTGAGGGGGCCGGGGGGACCGGCGCGCGACGGCGAACGGCGTGGCGTCCGCCCACTCCCGGCAGGCGCGGCCCGCGGGCACCTCGGCCTCCATGGCCTCGGACGGTCTCGAAGGGTTCGCCCGCGCCGGCACGTCGACGGCGACGTGCCGGCCACCGTGCCACCCGCCCGGCAGACCCGCGGCCCCGATCCCGGCCCGATCCGACGCGTCGTCTCCGCGAGCCGCCCGGCTCCTGGTCGGGCCTTCGGGCGGAACACCGGGCGGGACCTGCCGCACCGGTCGGGCACGGCGTGGTCCGTGCCACCTGTCGAGGCGGGTTCCCTCCATCCGGACGCAACCGCGGACGCGGCGCTCCGCGTCCCTCGTTCCATGATCAGAACAGCGAACGCCGACGACCTCGACGCCATCGCCGCCCTGCACCTCGCGGCCCGGGCCACCTACTACCGCGGCCACATACCCGACGTCGAGTTCGAGGGCCCCGAGGAGCTGTCCCGTACGCGGGCCGCCTGGACCCGGGCCGTGGAGGGCGGCGCCGTGCTGTGCGCCGAGCGTGACGGCGAGCTCGCGGGCATCGCCGCCTCCCGCGTGGTCGACGGGATCATGACGCTCACCCAGCTCCACGTCCGGCCGGACCGCTGGCGCCTCGGGGTCGGCGGCGAGCTGCACGCCGCCTGTCTCGACGCCTGGCGGGCCGCGGGCGTGACCACGGCCCGCCTGGAGGTCTTCGAGAAGAACGAGCGGGCCCGGGCCTTCTACGCCGCGCACGGCTGGGTCCCCGACCCCGACCACCCCCGCGACGGCTCCCACCTCGTGCTTCGCCTCACAGTGACGTCCCCGGCGGAATGAATCCGGCGTCCGGGGGTGTTCCCGACCACGGACCCACCCCCGAGACCGGAGAGAAGCCGAGAACATGCGCGTCGAGATCTGGAGCGACATCGCCTGCCCGTGGTGCTACATCGGGAAGGCGCGCTTCGAGAAGGGGCTCGCGGCCTTCGGTCACCGCGACGAGATCGAGGTCGTCCACCGCTCCTTCGAGCTCGACCCGAACCGCGCCAAGGGCGACACCGCCCCGGTGATCGAGATGCTGGCCCGCAAGTACGGCCGCACCGTGGACGAGGCCCGTTCCATGGAGGCCCACGTCGCCTCCAACGCGCACTCCGAGGGACTGGGTTACCGCACCGAGGGCCGCGACCACGGCAACACCTTCGACATCCACCGGCTGCTCCACCTGGCGAAGGAGCGCGGCCGGCAGGACCAGCTCCTCGACCTCGCCTACCGGGCCAACTTCGCCGAGGAGCGCTCCGTCTTCGACGCGGAGACGCTCGTGACGCTGGCCGTGGAGGCGGGCCTGGACGAGACCGAGGTCCGGACGGTGCTCGCCGACGAGACGGCGTACGCCGACGCCGTCCGCGCCGACGAGCGCGAGGCGGCCGAGCTGGGCGCGAACGGCGTGCCGTTCTTCGTCCTGGACCGCCGCTACGGGATCTCCGGCGGCCAGCCCGCCGAGGTCTTCACACAGGCACTGGAGCAGGCCTGGGCGAGCCGGGCCCTCCAGCCGGTCGCCGTGGCCGCGGCCACGGACGGCGGCGCGGGCGCCTGCGACGTGGACGGCACCTGCGACGTATAAGCCCTGCTTGGGGATTCCCCTTGATCATATGCAATTGACGTATGGTCGGGGGGAACCCAACCTGGGGACATGGATGTCATGGACCCCCTCGGCGGAGCCGAGTTCGCGCCCCGGTACACCTACCTGAACACCTCCACCTGCGGGTTGCTGCCCCGCCGGACCATCGAGGCGATCACGCTCCTCGCCGAGGAGACGGCGGACGGGCGGCCGGACGGCGCCGGCAGCTTCGACATCGTGGCCGAGGCCCGCGCGATGTACGCCCGGCTCGTCGACGTCCACCCGGACCGCGTCGCCGTCGGCAGCTCGGTCTCCGTCCACGTCGGCATGATCGCCCAGTCGATGCCGGCGGGATCCGAGATCCTCTTCCCCGAGGGCGACTTCAGCTCGGTCATCACCCCGTTCACCGTCCGCGGCGACCTCAAGACGCGCTTCGTCCCGCTCGAACTCCTCGCCGAGTCCGTCCGGCCCGAGACCGCGCTCGTCGCCTTCTCCGGCGTCCAGTCGGCGGACGGCCGGACCGCGGACTTCGCGGCGGTACGCGCCGCGGCGGCGGCACACGGGGCCCGGACGCTCCTGGACGCCACGCAGTCGGCCGGCTGGCTGCCGCTGCGGGCGGGGGAGTGGGACTACACGGTGGCCGGCGGTTACAAGTACCTGCTCTGCCCGCGCGGCGCCTCCTTCCTCACCGTCACGGAGGAGGCGCAGGACTCGCTGCTGCCGATCCACGCGGGCTGGGTCACGGGCGAGGAGCTGTGGGTCAACAGCTACGGCCCGGTGCGTGAACTGGCCCGTTCCGCACGGCGGTTCGACGAGCCGCCGGCCTTCCTCTCGTACCACGGCGCCGCCCGCTCGCTGGCCCTCCTGGAGGAGGTCGGCATCGAGCGGATCGAGGCGCACAACAAGGCCCTCGCGGCGCGTTTCCGGGAGGGGCTCACCGCGCTGGGGTACGCGCCGGTGCCGGACGTCTCGGGCATCGTCGGTGTCCCCGGCCTCGGCGAGCGCCAGGCCGACCTGCGTGAGTCCGGCATCCTGCTCTCGGCCCGCGCGGGCAACCTGCGCGCGTCCTTCCACCTGTACAACTCCGCCGCGGACGTGGACCACGCGCTGGCCGTCCTGGGCGGCTGACCGCCTTCCGCCGCGTCCGGCCCCGGAGTCCGGGGGCTTCGGGGCAGGACACGGCGGATGTCCGGAGCCGGACGCGGCGGATCACCGGGATCGGTTCAGCCCGGGGTGTCGGTCCGGCCCGGGCCGGCGGGGCGGGTCGCCCCGAGCTCGGGGCAGTCGGCCATCTCGACGCACAGGTTCCGTTCGACCTTGGCCAGCAGACGGGCCAGTTCACCGCGCTCGTCCGGCGTGAGGCCGGCCAGCGTGTACCCCTCCAGGCCCGTCCAGACGTCCGCCACGTCCGCGCGGAGCCCGCGCGCCTCCTCCGTGGCCTCGACCAGGACCGCGCGCCGGTCGGCGGGGTCCGGGCTGCGTCGCACATGGCCGCTCTGCTCCAGGCGCTGGAGCATTTTCGTGACCGTCGAGGGGTCCAGCCCCATCGCCTTGATCAGCTCCGACTGCCGGACCGGTCCGCAGTCCCACAGGCACATCATCAGGAACTCCTGACCCGGGAAGAGCCCCACGTCCTTCAGCAGCCGGCCCGCCGCGATCCGGTGCAGCCGGGCGACCCGGGACAGCCCGTGGCTCACCGGCCCGCCCTGTGCGGCGGAGGGCAGCGGCCCGGTACAGACGGGCTCGGACGGGGGTGCGGTGGTGCTCTCGGACATCGCTCTGCTCCTCGCGGGGGTGATGTCCCCAGATTACCTTGGCCGGCCAAATAATGCGTTACAGTGGCGACGGGCCACATATTTGGCCGACCACATAAATTTCGGAGGACAGCCATGACCACCGCTTTCGACCCGATCGACCTGGCCGGCGCGCGGCTCTCCAACCGCATCGCCATGGCCCCGATGACCCGCAGCCGCGCCGACGTCCAGGGGCGCACGCCGACTCCGCTCGTGGCCGAGTACTACGCCCAGCGGGCCACGGCCGGCCTGATCATCACCGAAGGCACCCAGCCCACCGCCGTCGGCCAGGGCTACCCCGGCACCCCCGGGCTGCACAGCGCCGAGCAGACCGCCGCCTGGCGCGAGGTCACCGACGCCGTCCACGCGCGCGGCGGCACGATCTTCGTCCAGCTGATGCACACAGGCCGGATCGGCCACCCCGACCTCCTCGACGGCGACCTCCACCCGGTCGGCCCGTCCGCCGTCGCCGCCGCCGGCCAGGTCTTCACCTTCGAGGGGCCCAAGGACTTCGTCACTCCCCGCGAGCTGACCGGCGACGAGGTACGGGCCACCGTCGCCGAGTTCGCCGCCGCGGCGCGCAACGCCGTGGACGCCGGCTTCGACGGCGTCGAGATCCACGGCGCGAACGGCTACCTGGTCCACCAGTTCCTCGCCACCGGCTCCAATCGGCGCACCGACGAGTGGGGCGGCTCCGTGGAGAACCGGATCCGCTTCGCCGTCGAGGTCGTCCGCGCCGTCGCCGCCGAGATCGGCCCCGAGCGCACCGCCCTGCGGATCTCCCCGGCCAACCCCTACAACGACATCGCCGAGACCGGCTCCGAGGAGACCTACACGGCCCTCGTCGCGGCGATCGAGCCGCTCGGCCTCGCGTACCTGCACGTGCTGGAGGCCACGCCGGCCGTCCGTGAACTGACCCTCGCCCTGCGCAAGCAGTTCACCGGCACCTTCGTCCTCAACCCGGCGACGGAGGGCCCGACCGCCGCCTCCTCGCTGGCCCTGATCGAGGACGGGACCGCCGACATCGTCGCGTACGGCACCCTCTTCATCGCCAACCCGGACCTGCCCGCCCGGCTGCGCGCCGACGGCCCGTACAACACCCCGGACCGCGCCTCCTTCTACGGCGGCGACCACCGCGGATACACCGACTACCCCGCGCTGTGACCGCATCTCCGGCCGCCGGCGACCGCCGGCGGTGAGGGGAGGCGGCCCACCGCGGACTCCAGGCCCGCGCGGCCCAGGCGGCGACGGCCCAGGACCTCGGCCGTTCCGGACCGGGCACAGGACCCACTGACGCCGTCGCCGTCGCCGTCGCGCCCCGGCCCGGGCCGGCCCGTCGGCGTCGCGCCCCGGCCCGACTCGCGGGCAGCAGACGTTCCCTAGCGGCCCCAGGTCTCCGTGACCGCGCGCCGCGCGGCTTCGAGGTCCACCGTCCGGCCCGTCTCGCCGAGCGCCGCGCCCAGCGCCGCCAGCGAGGACTGCACCGCGCCCGGCGTGGCGTCCACCCCGTAGTGGTTGACCCGGATCATCTCCTTCGCCAGCGCGCCGCCGCCCGCGATCAGCGGTAGCGACGGGTCGGCCGCCAGGGCCCGCGCGACCAGCTCGGAGGCGTCCACACCCGCCGGGGAGCGCAGCGTCGTCGCGACCGGGGCCGCGTCCCGCGCCTCGTGCACGTACGGCTCCAGACCACCGCCCAGCGCCAGGACGCCCGCCCGGGTCGCGGCCGCCGCGGAGGCGTGACGGGCCATCAGCGCGTCCAGACCCTCCGCCTCGATCCGCTCCACGCACGCCTCCAGGGCCAGCATCTCCAGCTGCGCCGGCGCGTGCAGCAGCGCCTTGCGCCCGCCGTCGATCCAGCGCTCCTTCCAGTCCAGCAGCGAGAGGTACGAACGGCGCGGCGCGGCCGGGTTGGCGGCGAACCGCTCCCAGGCCCGCGCGCTGACCGACACCGCCGAGACGCCGGCCGGTCCGCCCATCGCCTTCTGGGCGCCGATGATGCACATGTCCACGCCCCACGCGTCCGGCAGCACCGGCTCGGCGCCGATCGACGCCACCGCGTCGAGGTAGAACAGCGCGCCGTGCGCCCGCACGACCTCGCCGATCTCCGCCACCGGGTTGGTGTTGCCGGTCGCCGCCTCCGCGTGGACGAGCGACACGAAGTCGATCGCCGGGTGCTCGGCCAGGGCCCGTTCCACCTGAGCGGCCGTCACCGCGGTGTGGAAGGGCACCTCCAGGTCCACCACCGTCGCGCCGCAGTCCCGCAGCCAGTTGCCGAAGGTCTGCCCGTACGGGCCGGTGACGATGTTCAGCGCGGTCGAGCCCGGCCGCGCCCCGCTGCGGATGCACCCCTCCAGGGGCAGCAGCGCCTCGCCCTGCGTGATCACCACGTCCTGCTCGGTGCTGAGCAGCGCGGCCACCCGGCGCTCGATCGACGCGAACTGCCCGGCGGTCAGCGGGGCCAGGTCCAGGAGCGGGTGTGTCACGGTCACGGCGGTGCCTTCTTCGACTCGGTTCTGTGCGGGTGGAGCTCCGGTTCAGGGTACCGAGACGGCCTCCGCGGCCCGTGCAGGTGCCCGACCCGCCATCCGCGCCCCGACGACCCCCTCGGGGACCCGTACGGCACTCACCGACCGGAGTCCGGCCGCCCGTACAACCCTCGTGGCCCCGGCGGTGTCGAACCCTGTGCCGGAGACGGGACGGGCCCGTCCGGCCACACCCCCGATGCAGCCCGGATCGTTCCGATTCCAGGAGCCGCTCCATGCGCAAGCACCGTTCCGCCGCCCTCGCCGCGGCCACCCTTCTCCTCGTCACGGGCGCGGGGCTCGTGGCGGCACCCGCCGCCCACGCCGGAGTCCCCGGCGGGACCCGCGCGGACGACCGCAACACCGACTTCAACGGCGACGGCCGTGACGACGTCCTCGTCGGCGCCCCGGGCGCGAGCGTCGGCGGCAGGCGGGGCGCCGGCCTCGTCACCGTCCAGTACGGCACGGCCCGCGGCCTGGACACCGCCCGCGCCACCGTCCTCAGCCAGGACACCGGCGGGGTGCCCGGCACGGCCGAGGCCGGCGACGGCTTCGGGACCGCCGTCGCCACCGGGGACCTCGACGGCGACGGCTACGACGACGCCGTGGTCGGCGCTCCCGGCGAGGACATCGGCCGCACCGCGGACGCGGGTGGCGCCGTCGTCCTGTGGGGCAGCCGGTACGGCCTGCGGGGCAGCGGGAGCCAGTGGCTCGGCAGCCTGCTCGGGACCACCGCCGGGGCGCGCTTCGGCTCGGCCTTCGCCGCCGGCCGTTTCACCGCGGAGACCACCGGCGACCAGCTCATCGCCCTCGACCGCGGCCGGGTCGAGTGGCACGTCTTCGAGTCCGCCCCCGCGCCGGAGGCGACGCGCGGGCACGACACCCGCGCCGTGCCGCGCCCCCGGGCCGGTGCCAGGGCGGACGAGCCCCTGCGCGACATCATCGCCCGGTCCGTCACCACCGGTGACTACGACCGCAACGGCTTCGCCGACGTGGTGATCAGCGGAGTGAGCACCGGCGCCGAGCCCGGCCACGGCTGGTCCTGGTACCTCGCGGGCGGCAGCGACGCCCTCGTCTTCGAACGCTCCCTGCGCGGCGGGCCGGTCGCCGCCTCCGGCGACCTCGACGGCGACGGCTACGACGACCTGGTCACCGGTGAGCCGCACAGCCCCGACGACGGTGGCGAGAGCACGACCGGCGGCATGGTCGGCGTCTACCGCGGCGGCCCGCAGGGACCGGAAGGGGCCACGGGCGTCGGCACCCCGCCCGAGTGGTGGACCCAGAACACCACCGGCGTCCCCGGCACCTCCGAGCGCGGTGACGGCTGGGGCGCCGACCTCTCCGTCGGCGACACGGACGGTGACGGGTACGCGGATCTCGCGATCGGCGCACCCGGCGAGGACATCGGAACGGCCGCCGACGCGGGCATGATCACGGTGCTGCGCGGCTCGCCCCGGGGGCCGACGGCCGCCCGCGCCGAGTCCTGGACGCAGAGCACGACCTCCGTACCGGGCGTGATCGAGAAGGGCGACGCCTTCGGCGGCCAGGTCCGCTTCGTCGACCCGGACGCCGACGGCCGCTTCGAGCTGCTCGTCTCGGCACCGGGCGAGGACACCGCGGACGGCTGCGTCTGGCTGTTCCCGGCCCCGTCGGGCGGGGTGACGCCCGTGGGCTCGCGGACGTTCTCGGCCGCGACGTTCGGGGCACCCGCCGCGGACGCCCGCTTCGGGGCGGTGATCGACGACTAGGTCCTGTCCGCCCGCCCGGCCCAGTCGCCCGCCCGACGGCCGGGGGCCGGCCGGGCGGCCGTCCCTCGTACAGTGCAGACATGAGCGATCGCGTGGTGCTGCATGTGAAGGGGCGGGTGCTCGTCGGCCCGGAGGACGTACGGGACGAACTGTGGTGCGTCGACGGGCGGATCACCTTCACCCGGCCGTCGGGCGAGGCCCTGGAGGTGCGGGGCTGGGTCCTGCCCGGCCTGGTCGACGCGCACTGCCACGTCGGCCTCGACGGGCACGGCCCAGTCGACGACGCCACGAGCGAGAAGCAGGCGCTGACCGACCGCGACGCGGGCACGCTGCTCATCCGCGACGCCGGCTCGCCCTCGGACACCCGCTGGATCGACGACCGCGAGGACCTGCCGAAGATCATCCGTGCCGGCCGCCACATCGCCCGGACCCGCCGCTACATCCGCAACTACGCCCACGAGATCGAGCCGCCGCAGCTGGTGGAGTACGTGGGCCGGGAGGCGCGGCGGGGCGACGGCTGGGTCAAGCTCGTCGGCGACTGGATCGACCGGGACGCGGGGGACCTGACCGCCTGCTGGCCGCGGGCGGAGGTCGAGGCGGCGATCGCGGAGGCCCACCGGCTCGGGGCGCGGGTCACCGCGCACTGCTTCGCCGAGGACTCGCTGCGGGACCTCGTGGAGGCCGGGATCGACTGCATCGAGCACGCCACCGGACTGACCGAGGACACGATCCCGCTCTTCGCCGAGCGGGGCGTCGCCATCGTGCCGACGCTCGTGAACATCGCGACCTTCCCGCGGCTCGCGGACGGTGGCGAGAGCAAGTTCCCGCGCTGGTCGGCGCACATGCGGCGGCTGTACGAGCGCCGCTACGACACCGTCCGGTCCGCCTACGACGCGGGCGTCCCGGTCTTCGTCGGCACCGACGCGGGCGGCTCCCTCGCCCACGGCCTGGTCGCTTCGGAGGTCGAGGAGCTGGTCAAGGCGGGCATCCCGCCGCTCGAGGCCCTCTCGGCGACGACCTGGGGAGCGCGCTCCTGGCTGGGCCGGCCCGCCCTGGAGGAGGGGGCCCCGGCGGACCTCGTCGTCTACGACGAGGACCCGCGCGCGGACGTCCGCGCTCTCGCGGCGCCGCGGCGGGTCGTCGTCGACGGACGGGTGATCGGCTGATCCGCCGCCCGATCGGCTGGGGCCCGGGCGTCACAGGGGTCCCGCGGACGGCGTGTCAGCGGGTCAGGAACGCCAGACGGGCCTTCTTCTCCGGGATGAAGACCTCCGGGAGGTCCACCTCAGGCAGGACGACCTCCGGGCCCAGGGCGAAGCCGGCGCGCACCAGCCGGGCGATCGCCTTCTCGTTGTCGGCGTCCGGCTCGGCGACGACGCGGGTGCGGCCGGCCAGCGCGAATGCGGTCAGCGCCGTGAGCAGGCCGCCGGAGAAGCCGGGCTCGGGGCGGGCGGTCGGCGCGAGGAAGAGGTGCACCCCGATGTCGCCGGGCTGCACGTCGTAGCACTCGCCGACGCGGTCGGCGGCGGGGTCGTAGGTCTGGAAGATCGCCACGGGCTCGCCGTCGCGACGGGCCAGGTAGCCGTGGTGCGTGCTGAGCGAGTCGAGGTGCGCGTAGATGTCCCGCACCTGCTCGACGGTGGTGCCTCCCATGCCCCAGAACCGGGCCCGCTCCTCGTTGACCCAGCCGTGGATGAGGGCGGCGTCGGCGTCGGGGTCGATGCGGTCGATGCGAACGGTGCCGAACCCCTCGACGGTCTGCAGGTGCGCGGGCTCAGTGGTCGTCATGGGGGAGCTCCTTGGAGAGGTGGTTCCAGTCGGTGGTGACGGGGGCGAGGCCCCCGCGCAGCCAGAGCGGCAGCTGGTCACGGTGGTGCGGGTCGCCGGCGACGCCCGAGGCCCCGAACGGCACGACCCAGAGGCTGGCGTCGCGGTCGGCGAGGTCCCACACGTACCGGGCGGCCGAGCTGCGGGCGCTGCGGTCGGTGTAGCCGGGGACGCTGGACGTGGACAGCACGCAGTCGTGGTCCCCGGCGAGACCGGGCCACTGCGCGTCGTCGGCGTCCGCCAGCGCCTGCCAGGGGGCCAGCCGGTGCGTCGCGCCCCAGGCCAGCGGCTCGGGCCCGGCGGCGACCTCCTCGAGCGCCTCGCGGACGATCCGCGCGACGTCGGCCGCCGGTACGGGGCCGGTGACGAGCAGCGTCTCCAGGGCGTAGGCCACCCGCGGTCCGAGCGCGAGCCAGGGCTGGAAGACGTCGGGGTACGGCGTGCGTTCGCGGAGCGGCGCGAACGTGGCGTGCCCGGCGAGCCGGCGCACCACGGCGCCGCGGACGGCGGCGTACAGCCCGGCGTCGGTGCTGTCGGCCTCCATCCGCCGGTCCCAGGCGAGGAGACGTTCCCGCACCCGCGCGGCGGCGGGGGAGAGGGCGGCGTCCGCGTCGTGCGGCGGCGCCGGGTCCGTCGCCCGTACGGCGGCCAGGAGGCGCGCGGCGGAGGGGTTGTCGGTGTCCGTGTGGACCGAGGCCATCGCCTCGGGGGTCCAGGCGGTCGACGCGGCGAGCAGGGTGTCGATCCGGGCCGCCCGGTGGGCCGGCGCGAACTCCACGCCGAGCGGGGCCGCGAGACCCCGGGCGTTGGCCATGACCGCGTGGCCGTCGACGTCGGCCCGCGGCAGCGGAGCGGGGGCGTCCCGCCAGGCGTGGCGCGCTTCCCAGGCGGGCACCACCCGCAGGGAGTTGACCCGGTCGCGGACGGGCACCCGCCCGGCGACCCGGTGCAGCAGGCCGCCGTCGACGTCGGCGGCCTGGACGACGTTGACCGGCTCGATCCATCCGTCGACGGCGCGGTCCACGTCCGCGACGGTGCGGGCGGCGAGCAGTTCGCCCAGCACGCCGAAGCCCAGCTCGCCGGTCACCCGGGGCAGGTACCGCAGGCTGACGGCCTCCCAGGCCGCCGCGGTGTCCTGGCCGGACGCGGCGGCCTGTCCGGAACCGGCGTGCGCGTCGGCCTCCGCCGTCGCCGGCAGCGGTCCGGTGATCAGCGGCCCGCGGTCCGTCTCGACGACCTCGACCTCGACCGGATCGGCGTCCGCGACGTCGATCGTCTCCGTGTGGACGGCCGCCGGACGCCAGCCGTCGGGGCCGAGGGCCTGCACGTCCCCGGCCGGGCCACGGCGCAGCCGTTCCCGGTACAGGTCCTGGTAGTCCGCCATGGCGTTGGTGATCGCCCAGGCCACGTGTCCGGTGTGGCCGAAGTGCGGCAGTCCGGGGACGCCCGGGACCGCGAGGCCCACCACGTCGTACGCGGGGCAGGCGAGCCGGATCTGCTGGTAGACGCCGGGCGCCTCGATGAAGCGGTGCGGGTCGCCGGCCACGATCGCGGCGCCGCTCGCGGTCCGTCCGCCGGACACGACCCAGCCGTTGGAGCCCGCCGTGCCCGGCCCGTCGGTGGCGAACAGCTCGGTCCATTCCTCGCCGAGCCGCGTGGCGACCTCCTCGCGCCAGAGCTTGGTCGGGAAGCCGGCGAACAGGATGTGGGTGGTCAGCCAGACCGCCAGCGGCGTCCACGGCTCCCACCGGCCGGCGACGAGTCCGGTCGCGGCGAACTCCGGTGCCCGTCGGGCCCCTTCCGGCAGGCCGTCGTTGACCCCGGCCACGTACGCGCGCACCCAGGAGGCCGTCTCGGCGTCGAGCCGGTCGAAGCAGCGGCGGGCGGTGTCGGCGAGCCGCGCCCGCCGTGCGAAGGTGTCCCAGGCGATCTCGCCGGCTCCGAGGAACGCCGCCGTCGTGCCCTGCGCCCGGTGGCGTTCGACCTCCAGTTGCCAGGCCCGGTCCGTGGCGGTCACGCGCCCCTGCGCGAAGGCGAGTTCGCGCGGACCGGCGGCCCGCAGATGCGGAATCCCCCAGGCGTCCCGGAAGA
This sequence comes from Streptomyces sp. JL2001, assembly GCF_050917515.1. Taxonomy (NCBI): domain Bacteria; kingdom Bacillati; phylum Actinomycetota; class Actinomycetes; order Kitasatosporales; family Streptomycetaceae; genus Streptomyces; species Streptomyces sp. JL2001. The sequence goes on from NZ_CP169421.1 coordinate 6,009,886, forward strand.
CCTCGAATGTCACTCTGTTCCCGATCTCTCTTAGGTTAGGCTGCCCTAACTTATGTGACGACCGTCCGGGAAGCAATCCCGGGCCCAAGGGGAGGAGAGCGCGATGGGGCACGGCTGGGAGGGGGTGGTCCTCAAGCTGATGCGCGGCAAGGACTTCACGTTCACGGTGACCGGGGCCGAGCAGGTCACCGAGCACTACCGCCGCGTGCACGTCACGGACGGCGGGCTGCTCGCCGCCGCGGGAGTCCACCCGACGATGTGGGTCCGGATCTGGTTCGAGGGCGGCGGCAAGCCGCACCAGCGCGCCTACACCCTGGTCGACCCGGACCCGGAGGCCGGCACCTTCAGCCTGGAGTTCGCCCTGCACGACGGGCTCGCCAGCCACTGGGCCCGCACCTGCAAGCCCGGCGACACCGTGGCCGCCACCCTCCAGGGAACCGGCTTCACCGTCCCCGAGCCGCGCCCCGAGCGCCTGTTCGTGATCGGTGACGCCGCCTCCCTGCCGGCGGTCAACTCGCTGCTCGACGCGATGCCCGGGGTGCCGGCCACCCTGTGGTTCGAGACCGTGCACGACTCCGACGAGCGACTGCCGGTACGGCTCGACCCGGACCGGCACGACCTGCGACGCGTCCCGCGCGCGGACGGTGGCGCCGCCCTCGTCGAGCGCGTGAAGGCCGAGCTTCCGGACCTGGCCGGCGAGGACCCGTACGTCTGGGTCGCCTGCGACACGGCCACGACCCGCACCCTCGGCTCGTACCTGCGCAAGGACCTGTCGCTGCCCAAGGAGCGGGTGCACGCCCTCGGCTACTGGCGCGCTTCCTGAGCAGGGCCTTCCCGCCGGTCGACCCGAAGCCGCCACCTGCGGCGTCGGGTTGACTTTCCGTTACCCGGAGCGGGTGCACGTCGTTGAATCTTTTCCGCGCGCGCCCGCACGGCATGCGACGCGCGGGACTCGCGGGAACGGGTGTGCCGAAAGAATCGAATATGGACACGGAAACCCCCCTTTGGAGTGAACTCACGTCAGGTGTCTGCCGGTTCACTCTCCGTGCGTAAAGATTCCGGTGTCCCAGTCGCCGGCGCCGCACGGACCGCGTGTCCCCGCGGTGTGCGGCCGGCGACGCCTTTCGTCCTCCGTGGGGGTTCCGCCACCGTGAACAGCAACACCTTCCGTCTGCCCGTACGCCGTACCGCCGCTGCCGCGACCGTCGCCGCGCTGGCCGTCGGCCCCGTGGTCCTGGCGGCCCCCGCGGCGCACGCCACGGGCGGCGAAGGGCGTGCCACCGCCGTCGTCCTGCGGACCGGCCTCGACGTCTCGCTGCTCGACAAGACCGTGGACGTGCCGCTGCGCACCTCCCTCAACGAGGTCAAGGCGCCCGAGACGGAGAACAGGACGGCCCTCACGGTGAAGGTGAAGGGGGCCGAGAAGGGCCGGCCCATCGACATCCTGCGGGCCGATGTCGCCACCTCCAGGGCGACGGTGGACGAGAAGAAGGCCGAGGGGTACGTGAACCTGGTCAAGGCCCGGGTGCACGTGCCGGGTCTGCCCCTGCTGTCCCTGATCGAGATCGAGAAGGTCACCGCCAAGGCGCTGTGCGAGACGGGCGGGCGTCCGGTGGCCGAGGCCAACGTCCTCGGGCACGTGACCGTCTTCGGCAAGAAGACGACCCTGTCGACGGGCGGGCAGACCAAGGTCGTCGTGCCACGCGTCGGCAAGGTGACCCTCGACCTGTCCCGTACCTCGACGACCTCGCGCACGGCCGCCGCCACCGCCCTGGAGCTCAAGGTGGAGGTCAACCCGCTGGACCTGGGAGTGGCCGAGGTCAAGGGCGTGGTGACGCTGGCCGAGGCGACCTGCAGGACGCCGAAGGGGACGCGTCCCGCCGAGGAGCCGACGCGGCAGCCCACCGAGCGGCCGACCGAGCGGCCCACCGGACAGCCGTCCGCCGAGCCGACCGGCGGGAGCGGTGTGACGACCCAGAACGGCGGCTCGAACCCGACCGGCCAGAACCTCGCCGAGACCGGCGGCGGTTCCATGACCCCGTACCTGGCGGGCGGCGCCGTCGTACTGCTCGCCGCGGGTGGCGGAGCGCTCGTCCTGGCCCGCGGCCGCGCCCGCGGCTGACGGCCCCGGGCCACGAGGCCCCAGGGGGGGCGGAGGGACAGGGGGAACGGGGGAGTGGGAGCCGGGACCGAGGGGGGGCCGAGAGGCCCAAGGTCCCGGCCGACACGAGCTGGGGCGCGCGGATCGGTGCCGGGGAGCGCCGGGGGGTCCGTGCCGCCCGCCACGGACCGAGGCGTGTCGGGCCCGTGGCACACCACGGGGAGGGCGAGGCCGACGGCACCGCCCTCCCCGCGGCGCACCGGGGGCCGGTGTCCGCCCCGCCGCCGTCAGCCCGCGATGAGCAGCGCCTGGTCCAGGGCCTGCAGGAAACGGTTCGTCGTCACCCGGTCCCGCACCGCGAGCCGCAGCCAGTTCCGGTCGAGGCCCGGGAAGGTGTCGCCGCGGCGCGCCGCGAAGCCCAGCGCCCGCAACCGCTCGCGCACCACGTCCGCCCGGTCGATCCGCACCAGCACGAACGGGCCCTCCGCGGCGGCCACCGCCCGTACCTCGTCGAACTCCGCCAGTCCGGCGAGCAGATGGGCCCGTTCGACCCCGACCCGGTACGCCGCGAGCTCCGCCTCCGCGAGCGCCGCCCGGGACATGCACGCCTCCGCGGCGACCAGCGCCGGCGTGGACACCGGCCACAGCGGCTGGGCCCGCTCCAGCGAGGCGATCGTCTCCGGGTCCGCGAGGACGTAGCCGATCCGCAGCCCCGCGAGCCCCCAGGTCTTCGTCAGGCTCCGCAGCACCACCAGACCCGGCACGTCCGTCCGCCCGGCCAGCGATTCGCGCTCGCCCGGTACCGCGTCCATGAACGCCTCGTCCACCACCAGCGTCCGTCCCGGCCGCGCCAGCGACACGATCGTCTCCGCCGGGTGCAGCACGGACGTCGGGTTCGTCGGGTTCCCGATCACCACCAGATCCGCGTCCTCGGGAACCAGCCCCGGATCCAGCCGGAAGCCGTCCTCGGCGCGCAGCAGCACCCGCCCCACCTCGTGCCCGGCGTCGCGCAGCGCCGCCTCGGGCTCGGTGAACTGCGGGTGCACCACCACCGGGTGCCGGGCGGGCAGCGCGCGGGCGAGGAGCACGAACGCCTCCGCCGCGCCCGCCGTGAGCAGCACCCGCCGGGCCGGGAGGTCGTGCCGTTCGGCGACCGCAGCCCGGGCGGAGCGGCCGTCCGGATAGGCGGCGAGCCCTGTCAGCGAGTCCGCGATCCGCTCCCGCAGCCAGTCCGGGGGAGTGTTCGTCCGGACGTTCACCGCGAGGTCGATCAGCTTCTCGTCCCGTACCTCCGCGTCACCGTGGTGCCGCAGATCGTGGGCGTCTCTGTGCGCGTGCGTATCCATGGCCGCCGTCGGGTGGGTGGGGATGGTGGGGGGTGAGCGGAGTTCGGGCGCCGGGCTGGGTGGGGGTGGGTCGAACGCCGCCTGACCACCGGTGTACCCGTGTCCCGAGGGCAACAACCGTACGGGGAGAGCCTGTTCGTTCGGACGAAGCGGTACGGAACGGGCGAGGGCGCACGTAGCGCGCCGCGATCTCCGCTTCGGCACGACCAGTTCGGCGCCGCCCCCGGCCTCGCCGGCCGCCAGCAGCGCCGCCGCCTCCGCCACCGAACCGGTCCCCGTCGCCGCCAGCGGCACCGCGGACGGATGCGGCACCGGGACACCCGCCAGCACCTCGGACGGGTACGCCCGCACGGGCACCCCGAGCCGTTCCGCCGTGCCCGTGATCCCCGGTTCGGCCGCGCGCGCCGCCACCGTCGCCAGCACTCGCACGGCCGAGACCGGCAGCCCTGCCTCCCGCAGCGCCGACTCCAGCAGACCCGTCACCTCGTCCGCGCCGACCCCGGACCGCGCGCCGACCCCGGCCACCAGCCCGCCGGCCGGCCACGCCTCCGCCGCCCCGCCCGCGGTCACCGGGTGCCCCAGACCAGGAACACCGGCGCCGACGGGGCCAGCGACGAGGACCCGTCGGGCAGCGGCAGCAGCCGCTGCGACTGCAGCAGGACACCGTCGACCGCGAACCCGCAGGCCGCCAGCGCCGCACGGACCGGAGCCACCTCCTCCAGCGCGCTCGGGGCGACCACGACCGCGCGGCGCGCGCGCCGCGCCGCCGCCAGCACGACCGCCCGCAGATCCCGGCCGCCGCCCCCGACGAACACCCCGTCCGGATCGGAGAGATGCGACAGGACCGTGGGCGCCGCCCCGTGCACCACCCGCAGCTCGGCACCCTGCGCGGCCGCGTGCCCGCGGATCCGCTCGACGCCGCCCGCGGTGCGCTCCACCGCGACCGCCGCCGCGCCCAGCCGGACGCACTCCACCGCCACCGAACCGCAGCCCGAACCGATGTCCCAGACCAGGTCCCCGGCACGCGGCCCGAGCCGGGCCAGCACCAGCGCCCGCGCCTCGTACGGCAGCGGCGGCACGGGCGCGGCGACGGTCGCGTCCGGCCCCTCCGCGACCGACGCCGCTCCCGACGACCGTGCGAGAGCCGCCCCCGCGCCCGCCCCGAACTCCGCGTCCGGCAGCGCCCAGCCGCCCGGCCCGGTGAGCGGACCGGTCACGGCGGGAGCCGGTCGCTCCGCCCGGGTCTCGTCCAGGCACAGGACCAGGTTCACGCCCTCCCAGACGCGGCACATCGCCTCGTGCGGGGCGACCCGTTCCACGCGCTCACGGAACGGGTCGCCGAGCGCCGAGAACACCACCAGCGTCCGCGACTCGACCCGGTGCACCAGCTCGGCGCCCAGCTCCGCCGGACCCACGCCGGGACCCGGCAGCACGGCCACCTTGGGATGCGCCCGGCACACGTTCACCGCACGGTCCAGCGCCGCCCCGGCCACACCCGCGGCGGCTCCGTCCACGACCACGGCGTCGTCCCACGACCGCCGCAGCCGGGCGAAGGCGAGACCCACCGCGCCGGGGCCCGGCCGCACGTCGAGCGCCTCGGCCCCGAAGCGCGCGGCCAGCGCCCGCACCACCCCGAAGAATCCGGGGTCCCCGAGCGCGCGCACCACCACCCGCGTCCCGCCCTCGGACACGTGCTTGCCGATGAGGTCGAGATCCCCCTGCGTCAACACGTCGCCCCGGACGTCCACCACCCACGCGGTCCCGCCGGCCGGGGAGCCCGCGTCCGCGCCCGCACCGGACCCGATCACCGTGATCATGCGGCCGGCCTCTCCGCGCCCCGCGCGGTGATGTGCGCGGGGCCCCGCCGATCGGATAGCAAGGGCGCATGGCCGTACTCGTCGCGCTCGGCGCGTTCCTCATGACGCTGTTCGGCGGCTGGACGGCGCAGCGCGTCACCGACCGGCGCCACCTGGTCCTCGGCCTCGCGGGCGGGCTCATGCTCGGCGTGGTCGGTCTCGACCTCCTGCCGGAGGCCATGGAGGCCGCGGGGCACCGGGTGTTCGGCGTCCCGCAGGCGCTGCTGCTCTTCGTCGGCGGCTTCCTCCTCGCCCACGTGGTCGAGCGGCTGCTGGCCGTCCGCCGGGCCGCGCACGGCGTCGGGGCCGACGAGCGGGTCCCGCAGGTCGGCCTCACCGCGGCGGCGGCCATGATCCTGCACAGCCTCATGGACGGCATCGCGCTCGGCGCCGCCTTCCAGGTCGGCGGAGGCATGGGCGCCACCGTGGCCCTCGCCGTCATCACCCACGACTTCGCCGACGGCTTCAACACGTACACGATCACCAGCCTGTACGGGAACGCCCGGCGCAGGGCGGTCGCGATGCTGGTCGCGGACGCGCTCGCGCCGATCCTCGGCGCCGCGTCCACCCTGTTGTTCACCCTGCCGGAGGAACTGCTCGGCAGCTATCTCGGGTTCTTCGGCGGCGCCCTGCTCTACCTCGCCGCCGCCGAGATCCTCCCCGAGGCCCACCACGAACACCCCGCCCGTTCCACCCTGCTGTGCACGGTGTCGGGCGTGGGATTCATCTGGCTGGTGGTGGGCCTGTCCGGCTGACGTCACGTACCCGACTCCGCGCCGTGGCCGGGCCCGCAGTGCGCGACGAACCGCGCTGCGGCCTCCGGCGCCCCCGCCCAGTGGGTGTGCACGTAGCTCGCGTGCACCCCGTCCTGGACGAAGCCCTCGACCCGGCGCTCGGGCTGCCGCAGCCCCCAGGCCGCCCGCGCGCCGGCGGCCGGCTCGATCACGGTCCGGTGGAACTCGTGGCCCCGCATCCGGGCGCCGGCGGCGGCGAGCGGACTGTCGCTCACGGCCACGGCGTCCCGGTACCCGAGGGTGAGCCGCTCGGACATCCGCGCGTCGGCGTCCAGGACCCCGCACATGGGCGTCCCGTCGAGGGACCGCGCCAGGTAGAGCAGCCCCGCGCACTCCGCGGCGACCGGGGCGCCGGAGCGCGCCAGTTCGGCCACGGCCTTGCGCAGCGGCTCGTTGGCGGACAGCTCCGGTCCGTACATCTCCGGGAAGCCGCCGCCTATGACGAGCCCGGACGTCCCCTCGGGCAGGCTCTCGTCCCGCAGCGGGTCGAAGGTGACGACCTCGGCGCCGGCTGCCGTCAGCAGCTCGGCGTGCTCGGCGTACGAGAAGGTGAACGCGGCCCCGCCGGCGACGGCCACGACCGGCCGCCGCGGCCGCTGGGCCGCCCGGCTCGGAACCCCGGCCCACGGACCGTTCGGGTCCCACGCCTCGGTGCGGAGGTCGGGGGCGCTGCGCGCGAGCGCCAGCAGCCCGTCCAGGTCGCAGCCCGCGCGCACCTGTTCCGCCTGCGCCGCCACCGCCTCCACGGCGGCCGCCTGCCGCTCCGCGACGGGCACCAGGCCCAGGTGCCGCGACGGCGTCGCGACCGCCGGAGCCCGGCGCAGGACGCCGAGCACCGGCACGCCCGACTCCCCGAGGGCCTCGCGCAGCAGGTGCTCGTGCCGGTCGGTGGCGACCTTGTTGAGGATCACCCCGCCGATCCGCACCTCCGGGTCCCAGGACGCGAAGCCGTGCACCAGAGCGGCCACCGACCGGGACTGGGACGAGGCGTCCACGACCAGCACCACGGGAGCCTTCAGCAGCTTCGAGACCTGCGCGGTCGAGGCCAGTTCGCCCTGGTCGGCGGCGCCGTCGTACAGCCCCATGACCCCTTCGACGACCGCCAGGTCGCAGCCGCGCGACCCGTGCGCGAAGAGCGGCGCGACCAGGCCCGTACCGCACATGTACGCGTCGAGGTTGCGGCCCGGTCGGCCGGTGGCCAGGGCGTGGTAGCCCGGATCGATGTAGTCCGGGCCCACCTTGTGCGGGGACACCGCCAGACCACGCCCGGCGAACGCGGCCATCAGGCCGGTCGCGACCGTGGTCTTGCCCGCGCCGGAGGACGGCGCGGCGATGACGAGACGTGCTACCACTCGATGCCCCGCTGGCCCTTCTGACCCGCGTCCATCGGGTGCTTCACCTTCGACATGTCGGTGACGAGGTCCGCGAAGTCCAGCAGCTCCTGGGGCGCGTTGCGGCCGGTGATCACCACGTGCTGCTGCCCCGGCCGGTCGCGCAGCACCTCGACCACCTCGGCGGTGTCGATCCAGCCCCAGTGCAGCAGATAGGCGAACTCGTCGAGGACGTAGAACTTGTACGCCTCGGCGGCCAGGTCCCGCTTGACCTGCTCCCAGCCCTCGCGAGCCTTGTCCTCGTGCGACTGCTCGCCCTCGGCGACCTCGCGCTGGATCCAGGACCAGCCCTCGCCCATCTTGTTCCAGGTGACGGGGCCGCCCTTGCCCGTCTCGCCGAGCGCCTTGAGGGCGTTCTCCTCGCCGACCCGCCACTTGGCGGACTTGACGAACTGGAACACCCCGACCGGCCAGCCCTGGTTCCAGGCGCGCAGCGCCATGCCGAAGGCGGCGGTCGACTTCCCCTTGCCGACGCCGGTGTGCACCATCACCAGCGCACGGTTGCGGCGCTGGCGGGTGGTCAGACCGTCGTCGGGAACGACGGTCGGCTGTCCCTGTGGCATTAAGCGGCCCTCCTGGTCGCGTGTCCGGCTTGTACGTCCCTGACGAGTCCGGCGATCGAGTCGGCGCGCAGCTCGTCCAGGGTCACTGCGGTGCCGCCCAGTTCACGGGCGAGATCCCCGGCGAGCCCGAGGCGCACCGGCCCCGTCTCGCAGTCCACGACGACGGCCGCCGTGCCCTCCGCGGCGTGCAGCCGCGCGGCCCGGGCGGCCAGCGCGACCGGGTCCTTGCCGCCGGTCGCCCGGCCGTCGGTGACGACGACGAGCAGGGGCCGGCGCGAGGGGTCGCGCAGCCGCTCGACGCGCAGCACGTCGTGCGCCTTGAGGAGCCCGGCCGACAGCGGCGTACGGCCGCCGGTCGGGAGCTGTTCGAGGCGGGCGGCCGCCGCGTCCACCGACGACGTCGGCGGCAGCGCCACCTCGGCGTCCCGGCCGCGGAAGGTGATCAGACCGACCTTGTCGCGCCGCTGGTAGGCGTCCAGGAGCAGGGAGAGCACGGCCCCCTTGACGGCGCTCATCCGCTGCCGTGCCGCCATCGAACCGGACGCGTCCACGGCGAACAGCACCAGGTTGCCCTCGCGGCCCTCGCGGGTCGCCTGCCGCAGGTCGTCCCGGCGGACGACCAGCCCGGCACCGGTACGCCCGCGGGCCTTCTGGTGCGGCGCGGCGGCCTGCACGGTCGCCGACAGGTGCAGCTTCGTCAACGTGCCCCGGGGGCGCACGGCGCCGGTCGTCCTGCCGTGCTCGGTACGGGCGCGGGAGCGGCGCCCGGCCGCACCCTCGCCGAGCCCGGGCACGCTGAGCATCTTCGTCCGGAAGGGCTCGGCCGCCTTGACGGCGGCCCGCTCGCCCGCGCCGGACCCGCCCGGCGCGGGAGCGGACGCCGGACCCTCGTCCGACCCGGTGCTCTCCGGGGCCGCCTCCGGCCCCTCGCCTTGCGGCGGTACGCCCCCGCCCCCGCCTCCGCCGGGGCCGCCGTCGCCCGGGCCCGGATCCGGGTCGTCGTCGTCCGTGTCCGTGTCCGTGTCCCGGAACCGGTCCAGCGTCTCGTCGAGCTTGTCCTCGTCGAGGCCGGGCGCGTCGAAGGGATTGCGCCGCCTGCGGTGCGGGAGCGCGAGCAGGGCCGCCTGCCGCACGTCCTCGGCGGTGACGTCCGTCCGTCCGTCCCACGCGGCCAGCGCCGTGGCGGTGCGGGCCATCACGATGTCCGCGCGCATGCCGTCGACCTCGAACGCGGCGCAGGTCGCGGCGATCCGGAGCAGTGCGGTGTCGCCGAGGACCACGGCCGGCAGCAGCGCCCGGGCCGCGACGATCCGGTCCCGCAGCGCGCGCTCCTCGTCGGCCCAGCGCGTCGCGAAGGCGGCCGGATCGTCGTCGTACGCCAGTCGGCGCCGCACGACCTCGACCCGCTGCTCGGGCTCGCGGGACGCGGCGACCTCGACGGTCAGCCCGAAACGGTCCAGCAACTGCGGCCGCAGCTCGCCCTCTTCGGGGTTCATGGTCCCGACCAGCAGGAAGCGGGCCGCGTGCCGCACCGAGACTCCCTCGCGCTCGACGTACGAGGAGCCCATGGCGGCGGCGTCGAGCAGCAGGTCGATCAGGTGGTCGTGGAGGAGGTTGACCTCGTCCACGTAGAGGATCCCACGGTGCGCGTCGGCGAGGAGCCCGGGCTCGAACGCCTTCACGCCCTCGGCCAGGGCCCGTTCGATGTCGAGGGCGCCGACCAGCCGGTCCTCGGAGGCGCCGACCGGCAGTTCCACCATGCGCGCGGCGCGGGCGGCGGCCGCGGCGGCCTCGTGCGGCCCGTCCGGGCAGGCCGGATCGGGCGTGGCCGGGTCGCAGCTGAACCGGCAGCCCGCCACCACCGGAACCTCCGGAAGCAGGTCCGCGAGCGCGCGGACGGCCGTGCTCTTGGCGGTGCCCTTCTCGCCGCGGACGAGGACACCGCCCACCGCCGGGCTGACGGCGTTCAGCAGCAGCGCCAGCCGCAGGTCGTCCATGCCGACGACGGCGGTGAACGGGTACCGGGTGCTCATCGGTCGATCCTTCCTTCGGGTTCGCTGTGGGTGTCCCGGGGCGCACGCGCCTCGCGCGCGAGCGGGCGGCGCGTGCCGACGGGGGTGCGCGCGTGGGCGCCGGCGGATGCGCGGATGGTGCCGGTCCGGGTGCCGGCGGCGCTCACGGGGCGCCCGGCGGGATGAACGGCAGCCCGGCCGGCGGACCGCTCTCGATCAGCCGCAGCAGCGCGTCCGTGTCCGCGTGCTCCTCGATCAGGTCGCCCAGCCGGTCCAGCTGCTCCTCGCGCAGCGCGCCGAACGACGTGTCGGGCGCCGGGACGAACCGCCGCCCGGCCGCCGCCGCCACCTCGCGCAGGAACGCCCGGCGGAAGCCGTCGCTCTCCAGCGAGCCGTGCCAGTGCGTCCCCCAGACGGCGCCGACCCGGCAGCCGTCCAGGAACGGCTCCCCGCCCAGCACCTCGGCGACGCCGTGGTGGATCTCGTAGCCCTCCACGCGCTCGCCGAGCGCCTCGCCGACCGGCCGGGCCAGCGTCTTGTCGACCGCGAACCGGACCCGGACCGGCAGCAGCCCGAGCCCGTCCACGGCCCCGGCCTTGGACTCGACCTCGTCCTCGATCCGGATCCCGAGCGCCTGGAAACCACCGCAGACGCCGAGGACCGGGCGGCCCTCCGCGGCCCGGCGCGCGAGCGCGTCGGCGAGGCCGCGCTCGCGGAGCCAGGCGAGTGCCTTCACCGTCCCTCGGGTGCCCGGCACGATCACCAGGTCCGCGTCGACGAGCTCCTCGGCGCGGTCCACGAAGCGCACCACCACGCCCGGCTCGGCCGCCAGCGCGTCCACGTCCGTGAAGTTGGACATCAGCGGCACCGCGCAGACCGCGACCCGCAGGACGTCCTCGCCGACCGGCGGCGCCACGACCGACTCGCGGACCGCGCCGCGCATCGAGACCCGCAGTCCGTCCTCCTCGTCGATGCCGAGGCCGTGGGCGTACGGCAGGACGCCGAAGGTCCGCCGGCCGGTCAGCCCGTGCAGCATGTCGAGCCCGGGCTCCAGCAGCGTCACGTCGCCGCGGAACTTGTTCACCAGATAGCCCGCGATCAGCTCCTGGTCCTCCGGCGCGAGCAGGGCCGTCGTCCCGAAGAACTGGGCGAACACCCCGCCCCGGTCGATGTCGCCGACCACGAGCACCGGCAGCCGTGCGGCCCGCGCGATGCCCATGTTCACGATGTCCGTGCGCCGCAGGTTGATCTCGGCCGGACTGCCCGCCCCCTCGCAGATCACGGCGTCATACGTGCCCCGCAACTCCTCCAGGCACGCCATGACCGGCTCGAAGAGCTCCCGCTGCCGGCCTCCGTGGTAGCCGCGCGCGCTCAGCTCGCCCACCGGCCGGCCCATCAGCACGACCTGGCTGGAGCGGTCGCTGCCCGGCTTCAGCAGCACCGGGTTCATCAGCGCGGTCGGCTCCACCCGGGCCGCCTGCGCCTGCATGGCCTGGGCCCGGCCGATCTCCGCGCCCTCGCGGGTCACGAAGGAGTTCAGGGACATGTTCTGGCCCTTGAACGGGGCCACCTTCACCCCCTGGCGGACCAGCCAGCGGCAGATGCCGGCCGTGACGACGCTCTTCCCCGCGTCGGACGTGGTCCCGGCGACCAGCAGTCCGCCCCTCATATCCGCCTCCGCTTGATCGCACCCATGATCAGCCGGCCGCCCACACAGGCCGCCAGCGTCAGTCCCGTCACGCGCCGCGACAGCCGCACGGCCCGCTCGATGTCCGCGACCTCCACGTCCCGTCCCGCCCCGTTCAGCACCGGCCGGTGCTCTACCCGCCCGCCGTACGAGAGCGTCCCGCCGAGCCGTACGCCGAGGGCGCCGGCGAACGAGGCCTCCACCGGGCCCGCGTTGGGGCTCGGGTGCCGGCCGGCGTCGGCCTTCCAGGCGCGGGCGGCGCCCCGCGGGTCGCCGCCGGCCACCGTGGCGAGCACGGCGGTCAGCCGGGCGCCCGGCCAGCCCGCCAGGTCGTCGAGCCGGGCCGAGGCCCAGCCGAAGCGCCGGTGGCGCGGGGACTTGTGGCCGACCATCGCGTCGAGCGTGTTCACCGCACGGAAGCCGATCAGCCCCGGCACCCCGGCGACGGCGCCCCAGACGAGCGCCCCCACGACCGCGTCGGAGGTGTTCTCGGCGACCGACTCGACGACGGCGCGGGCCATCGCGGGGCCGTCGAGGGACTGCGGGTCGCGCCCGCACAGATGGGGCAGCCGCTCGCGGGCCACGTCCAGGTCCCCGGCGGCGAGCGCCCCGCCGACGGCACGGGCCTCCCGGCCCAGGGTGGTGCCGCCGACGACGGCCCACACGGCGGCGGCGGTCAGGGCGACGGAGGCGGCTCGCCGGTCCCGTACGGCCCGTGCGGCCAGCGCGCCGGCCGCGGTCGCGCCACCGGCGCAGACGGCGGTGTGCAGGGCGCCCCACCCGCGGTGGTCGTGCCAGAGAAGCCGTTCGACGGCGCCCGCGGCCCGTCCGAACGCGGCGACCGGATGGCCGCGGCGGGGGTCGCCGACGAGCAGGTCCGCCGCCAGACCGGCGGCGGCGCCGTACGCGAATACACCTGTGGCTGCACTGCGGCCGGGCATGGCGCTGTGTCCTCACTCAGGGTCCGCGCCCTGGCTCGACGTGACCGGCGGGGAGAGTTCCTGACTCCCGGGGAGGCTCTCCCCGGTCACAGTGGCGGGACCGCGCCGGAATCGCACCGGGCTTCCTCTTCTGCCGCCGTAATGGCCCCGGAAGTCCACCACGCTGTGCGAACACCCGTCAACTCACCCTTGACCTGCGGCGGGACAGTGTGCGAAGCCCCACAGCACGACGGCCGGGCGGGCCGCACCCGAGGGTGCGGCCCGCCCGGCCGGTGGGGTCGTCCCGCGTCAGACGACGATCAGATAGATCCCGTACGCGACGGCCGCCGCGCACAGGGCGAAGCAGGCGTACGCGCCGGTACGCGCGAGGGTGGCGGAGCCTCCCTGGGCCGCGGCCTGCTCCTGCTTGGAGAGGCCGACGATGCCGAGGGTGAACAGGCCCACGAGGGCGACGGTCGCCACGAGGCTGACTCCGAAGACGGAGCCGAGAGCTGCCCAGTCGATCTTCATGCGTGCGTGTCCCTTGGTTCCTTAGACCGCCGCGGCCGGGGCCGCGGGGGCTGCCGGGTCCGTGGGGGCCGGCGAGGGGATGGTGGTCTTCAGGTCCTCGTCCGCGACGGCGGCGACGGTCCCGGCGGGCGGCGGGCTGACCGCCGCGATCGCGGTGGTCACGACGCCCGCGGGCTCGGCGTCGAGGTCGTCCGCGGTGACGTTGTGGTGGTCGACCGGCTTGCGGCGCGACAGGGCCCAGATGACACCGGAACCGGCGACCAGCAGGACCGCGACGGCGACGATGCCCCAGGTGCCCTGCTTGGTGAGGAACTCGGCGCCGGCGCCGACCAGACCCGCGGCGGGCAGGGTCAGACCCCAGGCGACGAACATCCGGGTCGCGGTCGACCAGCGGACGACGCCGCCCTTGCGGCCGAGGCCCGCGCCCATCACGGCGCCGGAGCAGGACTGGGTGGTGGAGAGGGAGAAGCCGAGGTGCGAGGAGGCCAGGATGACCGTGGCCGCGCTCGTCTGGGCCGCGAAGCCCTGCGGCGGGCGCAGGTCGGTCAGGCCCTTGCCCATCGTGCGGATGATGCGCCAGCCGCCGAGGTAGGTGCCCATCGCGATGGCCAGACCGGCGGAGACGATGACCCACATCGGAGGGTTGGAGCCGGGGGCGAGGACGCCACCGGTGACCAGGGCGAGGGTGATGACACCCATCGTCTTCTGGGCGTCGTTGGTGCCGTGGGCGAGGGAGACCAGACCGGCGGAGGCGATCTGTCCGGCCCGGTAGCCCTTGGCCGTGGACTTCTCGTCCGTCTTGGCGCCGATCCGGTAGGTGAGCCGGGTGGCCACCGTCGCGGCGAGGCCGGCGACGATCGGCGCGGCGATCGCGGGGAGCAGGACCTTGGTGACGATGGTGCCGCCGTTGACCGCCGACCAGCCGGCGGACATGACCGCCGCACCGATGAGGCCGCCGAAGAGGGCGTGGGAGGAGCTCGACGGGAGCCCGAGCAGCCAGGTCAGCAGATTCCAGAGGATGGCGCCGACGAGCGCCGCGAAGATCACTTCGGTACGAATGCCCTGTTCGTTGATGATCCCGCCGGAGATCGTCTTGGCGACCTCCACGGAGAGGAACGCACCGACCAGGTTGAGCGCGGCGGACATGGCCACCGCCGTCTTGGGCTTGAGGGCACCGGTCGAGATGGTCGTCGCCATCGCGTTGGCGGTGTCGTGGAAACCGTTCGTGAAATCGAACACGAGAGCTGTCACGACCACAATGGCGAGCAGCAGCGTGATGTGTTCCATTTACCCAGGCAATCGTTTGACGTCAGTGGCTCGACGAACGTAAGCAACCTGGGTGAACGGAAGGTGAACTGGGCCGGGCGGTGTGGTGTCCCGAATCGGGGTCCGGTCATTCCGCTTAGCGCTCCGGGCGTCGATCCGTCCACGATGTGGTCCCCGTGCAACCCCGGGTAAGCCGTGCCGTAGCGGGGCAGAACCGACTTCTGTTGACTGCCGCCCCGCCAGTCCCTCTCGTCCCACGGGCAAGATCACCCGGCCGGGGGACCCCCGTGGGGTGACCCACGTCACTCCGTCGAGTGCGCGGAGGTGGCGCGGGGGAGACGCCGGGGGCCACCGGGGCGACCGGCGGACCGCCCGAAGGGCCGCGGTCCGGTGGCACCCCGTCCGCACCCTGCCGACACTGGGAACGTGCGCCCGGCTACAGCGACGGCAGCGGCCGTCACCACTCTGATCGGTGTCGGCGCGGCCGTGATCGCGGCCGGCCGGTACGCCAGCGACGTCGCCCTCCGGGCGCCGTCCGGACGACCGCTGCCCGGCGACCCACGGCTCACCGTGCACGCCACGGAAACGGGCCGGGTCACCCTCACCCGGAGCCTCGCCTCCCTGCGACCCGGCACCTACGGCCTGGACGGCCCCGACGTGCACGCGGTCGTCGGACCCGTCCTGGACCGGGTCCCGCACGCCGCCGACACCGTCGTCCGCCGTCTCGAACGGGTCGAGTACGGCACCCTCGAACCGGGCACCCGCGTCCGCCTCACCCCCGTGCTGCACACCGGCACCCCGCTGTCGGCCCTCGGCGTCGAGTACGAGGACGTCGAGATCCCCGGCGAACTCGGCCCCCTGCCCGGCTGGCTCGTCCCCGGCCCCCGGCCCACCTGGGTCGTCGCGCTGCACGGCATCGGCACCACCCGGCTGCAGCCCGTCAACCTCGTCCCCTTCCTCAGCCGCCGCCAGATCCCCGTCCTCATCCCCGCCTACCGCGGCGACGAGGGCGCGCCGCCGTCCCCGGACGGCCTGAGCCACCTCGGCGAGTCCGAGTGGCGCGACGCCGACGCCGCCGTCCGCTACGCCGTGCGCCGAGGGGCCCGGCACGTCGTCCTGTACGGCTGGGGGACCGGCGCGACCATGGCCCTGCACGTCGCGGCCGACTCCGGTGTCCGGGACGCGGTCCGCGGTCTCGTCCTGGACTCCCCGGTGCTCGACCGGGAGGCCACCCTGCGCGCCCTCGTCGCGGCCCGCCACGTCCCGGCCCCGCTGCTGCCGCTGGCCGTCCGCGCCGCGACGACCCGGGCCGCGCTGGACGGCGCCCGGCTCCAGGACGCCGCCGATCCGGCCGCCCTGCGGATCCCGACCCTGGTCTTCCACGGCCCGGACGACACGCTCGCGCCCTGGGAGCCGTCCCTCCGGCTGGCCGCCCGCCGCCCGGAACTCGTCACCCTGCAGACGGTCCGGCGGGCCCCGCACGCCTCGATGTGGAACGCCGACCCGGTCCGCTACGAGGAAGCGCTGCGCCGCTTCCTGACCCCTCTGCTGTAGGCGCCCCCGCGGGTGCCCCGGTACGCCGCGCCGGCCCGCCGCACGCTCCCGTCCCGGGCGGTTCGTCCGCCCTCCTTCCGGAGGCGGTCCCGGGCCCGGTTCCGGGCCGTTCCCGGCGTCTGTCGACGGCGATCCGGATTCCGATTGGGCTTTCGGGCCGTCAGCGGGAAGACTGCCCCCGTGACGTCTCGACAGCCTGATGAGCATTTGGCGCGCAACTCCAGACTCCGACTCGTCCGTCCGCGGGCACTCGCGACCGCCCGACGGGCCGTGACGACCCGTCGTACGCGGCCGGCGCCGCGTCCGCCGGAGGGCACTCCGCCCCGCGCGGAACTGGCCCGCCAGGCACGGATCGTCCTGGCCGACGCCGTACGGATCGCCCGCTGGGCCGCCGTCGACCGCGCGGCCGAGCTCGGTCCCTCGGCCGCTCCCGACGCGGCCTCCGCCCAGGAACGGGCCGCCGCGGCGCTGAACCTGACCCCCGGCCAGATCCGGGCCGGCTGGGACCGGGCGCGCCTCGCCGGACTCGTCGAGATCCACGGCGACACCGCCCGCCCGGGCTGGCGCCTGCACGCCTGGGACCGTGACGACTCCGCGGTCCTGCGCGGCTGGGTCGCCCTCTTCGACGCCTGGTCCCTGGTCCACCCGGCCCCCGAGGGCGTGGCGCCCGGCGCCGTCGCCGAGGTCGTCGAGGCCCTTCCCCAGGTGCTCTCGCTCCTCCAGCTGTCCGCCGGCCCCGTCGTGGTCCCGTCGCTCCTCGACCTGCTCCGTCAGCGGGTCGAGGAACTGCGCGAGGAGCGCTGCGAGGTACCCGACCCGCAGGCCGAGCCGGAGGCCGCCGCCGGCTCCCCCGCGGCGGCGGACACGGACGGGCTCTCCGCGCTGCTCGACTGGGCCCTGGAGGGTCTCGCGGCCGTCGGCGCCCTCACGCTCGGCCCGGGCCAGGCCACCCTGACCCCGCTCGGCAACTGGGCGGTGTGGGTCAAGCTGGAGCAGATCTGCGTGGCGGCCCAGAGTCCGGCGGGGAACATCGAGCAGTCCGCCCAGGACATGCTCCGCGGCTGCGCCCGGCTCACCCCCGGCCCGGCCCGCGACGAGTACCGCGCCTGGCTCGCCGCCCGCACCCTGTCCAGCGCGGTCACCGAACTGCTGGCGGTCGCCCGGGGCGAGGACGCTCTGCTGCGCGGCCTCGCGTTCGAGGCCCTGCGGGTCGTCGGCGCCCCCGCCGAGGCCGAGGTCCGGGCCGCCGCCCAGGAGGCCCCGCTCCGCCCGTACGCCCTGCTCTGGCTCGCCGAGTACGACGGCGCCGACCCCGACGACGCGCAGGAGGTGCTCACCCGCGAGGAGGCGACCTGGCTCTGGGTCGACACCGCCGCGGCCGTCGCCGACCACGGCGAGAGCGCGCTGCTCGTCCGTCACCTCGACTCCGCGGTCCAGGGGACCGTCCCGGCCCTGCTCGACGAGGTCAGGGCCGTCGGGCACCCCCGCACGGTCCAGGTCCTCGTCGCGCTGGCCGCCGCGCACCCCGACCCGGCCCTCGCCAAGGCCGTGCGCCGGGCGGCCTTCCAGGTCCACACCGGGGGCTCCTGAGCCGGCTCCGGGCCACCGGCCCGGGGCATCGCGCCGGCCGGGCCGCGCCTACTGGTCGGCGGCCCCCGGCGCGTACGTCCCGAAGGACCAGACGTTGCCCTCGGCGTCGCGGGCCATGTAGTCCCGCGAGCCGTAGTCCTGGTCGGTGGGCGGCATCAGGATCTCGACGCCGTGCTCCACGGCCCGGGCGTGGTGCGCGTCCACGTCGTCCACGCGGACGTACACCCCGACCGGGCCCCCGCCGGTCATCAGCTTGTCGAACTCGCTGCCGGTGCCCTTGCTGCCCAGCATCACCATGCCGTTGCCGTGCGAGAGCTCGGCGTGCGCGACCTTGCCGTCCTCGTCCTCGTACACCGCCGTCTCGGTGAAGCCGAACGCCTCGGTGAGCAGTTTGATCGCGGCCTTCGCGTCCTCGTAGGTGAGGGTCGGACAGATGTCGGGTGACTGGCCCATCGCGCTCGCTCCTTCTCGCTCGGTCGGATGTGACGCGGGTCTCAGTCTCGCAGTCGCCGCCGACAATCAGCGGAAGGTGTCGCACCGGGCCATGTCGCCGGTCCTGAAGCCCGTGGAGAACCACTGCCGCCGCTGCGCCGCCGAGCCGTGCGTCCAGTTCTCCGGCGTCACCCGGCCCTGGAACCTCTCCTGGATCCGGTCGTCGCCCACCGCGGCCGCCGCGTCCAGGCCGTCCCGGATGTCCGCCTCCGTCAGCCGCGTGATCAGCGGCCGTCCCGTCCGCTCGTCCGGCGTGGACGTGGCGTGGCGGGCCCACACGCCCGCGTAGCAGTCCGCCTGGAGCTCGACCCGCACGGCGTTGGACGCGGCACCGGTGCGCCCGTCCTGGGCGCGGGCGAGCGTGCCCATCTGGTTCTGGACGTGGTGGCCGTACTCGTGCGCCACGACGTAGGCCTGCGCGAAGGGGCCCCCGGTCGAGCCGAACGTGGTCCGCAGCTCGTCGAAGAAGCCCAGGTCCAGGTAGACCTGGCGGTCGCCGGGGCAGTAGAAGGGCCCGACCGCCGAGGTGGCCGAGCCGCAGGCCGTCCCGACCCGGTCGGTGAACATCACCGTGCGCGCGTCCCCGTAGCGGCCGCCCCGCCGGGCGTACTCCGCCCGCCAGAAGTCCTGCAGGCTGTTGACCACCGCCACGATCCGGCAGTCCTCGCGGGCGTTCGCGTCGGCGCCGGTCCGGCAGGTCCGCTGCACCTGGGCCGCGGACGAGGCGGTCACGGCCGGATCCTCGTCGCCGGACGACAGGCCCAGCTGCTCGGGACCCACGCCGAAGAGAACACCCAGGATCAGGGCGATGAGGCCGACGACGCCGCCGCCGACGGTGGCCCTGCCGCCCGGGATGCGGCTCCCGCGGACGTCGCGCACCTCCGAGGTGTCCAGGTCGGCGTCGTCGTCGAACTGCATGGGCCACCGCCCTCCGCGTCGTGCCGCGGCAGGGGCCGCCGCCTCCCGGCGAGTATCGATCACTCCGCCAGCAGTCGCCCCTTTTGTCGGACAGGAGGCGGAAGGAGAGCTATGTCACCCCGCGGCAGCATGTCCGAAAAGCAGTTGCAAGCGCCCGTTAGACTGGCCGTATGGCCATTCTCCTTGCGCACGCGTAGAGGCGTCGAAACCCGCCAGAGCCCTTCCGCCGTCCACCCCCGCACTGGAGTCTGTCCGTGATCACCGCTTCCGGCATCGAGCTGCGCGCCGGCGCCCGCATCCTCATCGAGTCCGCTTCCTTCCGCATCGCCAAGGGCGATCGCATCGGCCTGGTCGGCCGCAACGGAGCGGGCAAGACCACCCTCACCAAGTGCCTCGCCGGCGAGGGTCAACCCGCCGGCGGCACCATCGCCCGCTCCGGCGAGGTCGGCTACCTCCCGCAGGACCCGCGCACCGGCGACCTCGACGTCCTGGCCCGCGACCGCATCCTGTCCGCCCGCGGCCTGGACGTGCTGATCCGCAAGATGCGGATGAACGAGGAGCGCATCGCCAACGGCTCGGGCGCCACCCGTGACAAGGCGATGAAGCAGTACGAGCGCCAGGAGACCGAGTTCCTCACCAAGGGCGGGTACGCCGCCGAGGCCGAGGCCTCCACCATCGCGGCGGCCCTCGGGCTGCCCGACCGGGTGCTCGGCCAGCCGCTGCACACCCTCTCCGGTGGTCAGCGCCGCCGCGTGGAGCTCGCCCGGATCCTCTTCTCGGACGCCGACACCCTGCTCCTCGACGAGCCCACCAACCACCTCGACGCCGACTCCATCGTCTGGCTGCGCGACTACCTCAAGACCTACCGCGGCGGCTTCATCGTCATCTCCCACGACGTCGACCTGGTCGAGACCGTCGTGAACAAGGTCTTCTACCTGGACGCCAACCGCTCGACGATCGACGTCTACAACATGGGCTGGAAGCTCTACCAGCAGCAGCGCGAGGCCGACGAGAAGCGCCGCAAGCGCGAGCGCCAGAACGCCGAGAAGAAGGCCGCGGCCCTCAACTCGCAGGCCGACAAGATGCGCGCCAAGGCCACCAAGACCGTCGCCGCGCAGAACATGGCCAAGCGCGCCGAGCGGCTGCTGTCGGGTCTGGAGGCGGTCCGCGTCTCCGACAAGGTCGCCAAGCTGCGCTTCCCGGAGCCCGCCCCGTGCGGCAAGACCCCGCTCACGGCCGAGGGTCTGTCCAAGTCGTACGGCTCCCTCGAAATCTTCACCGATGTGAACCTGGCCATCGACAAGGGTTCGCGCGTCGTCATCCTCGGCCTCAACGGCGCGGGCAAGACCACGCTGCTGCGCCTGCTCGCGGGCGCCGAGTCGGCGGACACCGGCGAGGTCACGCCGGGCCACGGTCTCAAGCTCGGCTACTACGCCCAGGAGCACGAGACCCTCGACCCGGAGCGCACGGTCCTGGAGAACATGCGCTCCTCCGCGCCCGACCTCGACCTCGTCGAGGTGCGCAAGACGCTCGGCTCCTTCCTGTTCTCCGGTGACGACGTCGACAAGCCCGCCGGGGTGCTCTCCGGCGGCGAGAAGACCCGTCTGGCGCTGGCCACCCTCGTCGTCTCGTCCGCGAACGTGCTGCTCCTGGACGAGCCGACCAACAACCTGGACCCGGCCAGCCGTGAGGAGATCCTCGGCGCGCTGCGCACCTACAAGGGCGCGGTCGTGCTGGTCACCCACGACGAGGGCGCCGTCGACGCCCTGGAGCCGGAGCGGATCATCCTGCTGCCGGACGGCGTCGAGGACCTGTGGGGGCCGGACTACAAGGACCTCGTGGCCCTGGCCTGACCAGCGGGCGAGGCGGGCGGGCCCGGTGGCCGGACGACGGGCACGGAGTCCGCACCGGCCGGCCGGCCCGGCTTCTGATCATCCCCGTATGGATCATTCGGCTCATGGGTGATCCTTCATCTGAGTGAGTGCGTCTCATACCCCCAGCGCGGCACCCTGCGGAATCCTTCCGTCAGGGGCCGCGCCGTCCTCGTACGGGCAGGACGGCGCTGACCTGGCACTTCCCTTTCGCGGCGGCTTTCCGGCAGGTCCGGCACTCACCGGAATGAGGCATTCCGGTCGTGGCGGCACCTTGCCCGGGAGGGAACCCGGCGGCACGGACCTTGTCGAATGGGTGGCCAGGACGTCCGGAAGGGGTGATCATGAGAAGTCCAGAGCGCACTTCCCATGAGGAGGCACGGGTGGCCGAGACTCTGAAGAAGGGCAGCCGGGTGACCGGCGCCGCGCGCGACAAGCTCGCGGCAGACCTGAAGAAGAAGTACGACTCCGGTGCGAGCATCCGGGCGCTGGCCGAGGAAACCGGCCGCTCCTACGGATTCGTCCATCGGATGCTCAGTGAATCCGGAGTCACGCTGCGTGGACGCGGCGGAGCGACACGAGGCAAGAAGACGGCCTCGGCCTGACTCGGGGCGCGGTTCGTCGGGTCCACCGGTTCTTGGGGTGGCCACCCGGTCGGCCGAGCGGTCGACCGGGTGGTTACTGTGCAGTCACTTAGTGGCCGACGAGGTCACTGAGCGATCGACGCAGTGCTGCACCGGAACCGGAGGCGCCCCATGACTTCGCTCGACTCTGTGCTCGTGTTCGACAAGGACGGTGTACGGCTCACCGTCGAGGACGCCGTTGCCACGGTGACCCTGACCAATCCGGCGAAGCGCAACGCCCAGTCTCCCGCTCTGTGGCGGGCGTTGGTGGAAGCCGGCCGGTCGTTGCCGGGCAGCGTGCGGGTGGTGGTCCTGCGCGGTGAGGGCCAGTCCTTCTCCGCGGGTCTCGACCGGCAGGCGTTCACGCCCGAGGGCTTCGACGGGGAGCCGTCCTTCCTCGATCTGGCGCGCGGGTCCGACGAGGACCTCGACGCGGTCATCGCCGAGTACCAGGAGGCGTTCACCTGGTGGCGCCGCAGCGACATCGTGTCGATCGCGGCCGTCCAGGGGCACGCCATCGGCGCCGGGTTCCAGCTCGCCCTCGCCTGCGACCTGCGGGTCGTCGCCGAGGACGTGCAGTTCGCCATGCGCGAGACCAGCCTGGGCCTCGTCCCGGACCTCACCGGCACGCACCCGCTCGTCTCGCTCGTCGGCTACGCCCGCGCGCTCGAGATCTGCGCCACGGGCCGCTTCGTCCACGCCGACGAGGCCGAGCGCATCGGCCTCGCCAACATCGCCGTGCCCGCCGCCGAACTCGACGCGGCCGTACGGGACCTGAGCGCCGCCCTGCTGGGTGCCCCGCGCGACGCCGTGATCGAGACCAAGGCGCTGCTCCAGGGCGTATCCGGCCGCTCCTACGAGGAGCAGCGCGTCGCCGAGCGGGCCGCGCAGGCCCGCCGTCTCCGCGACCTGGCGGGCCTCGGCGACTGACGCCCGGCAACGCCGTCAGCGCAGATCCGACACCAGTACCGTGACCGCGGTCCCCTCCGGGGCGACCGCGGTCACGGTGGCGCGCACGGCTCTGGCCACGTCCAGCGGGCGGCGGCCCGCGGTCACCGCCACCTCCACCCGCAGCCGCCCCGGCGCGCGGTCGACCGGCGGGCCCACGACGTCCGTCAACGCCGCCACCCCCGCCACGGCCCGGACCACCGTCGACAGCGGGTCCGTCACGCCGGGCGAGGTGGGCCCGGTCGGGGCGGGTGGCTCCGGAGCGGCGGGGGCCGTCACCCCGTCGTCCAGCAGGTCCGTCACCCGGAGATCGACCCGAACGGCCCTGAGCCCCAACTCCGTCCCCGCCGCGGCGAACAGAGCGGCGCGCAGCTCGTCCGACACCACCGGCAGCGGCCGGTCGCCCGCCGCCGCGAAGTCCGCCGCGATCCGCAGCGGCCCCGGCGCCAGGCCGCCCGGCGGCACGGGCAGCGGCGCCTCCGTCGCCGGCTCCCCCTCCGACTCCCCGTCCCCCTCCGGGAGTCCCACCCGCAGCGGCCCCGGCACCACCCCGGGCACTTGTCCGGCGGCCCGCAGCAGCACGGCCCGCGCCGCGCTCTCGGCCAGCCACGCGCCGTCCGCCGGGTCACCCAGCGGCAGGAGCAGGCCCGGCCTCAGCCGCCCGCGCACCGTCGCAGCCCGTCCCGCTTCCGCACTCGTCGTCATCGCCCCAGACTGCCGCATCCCCGGGGCGCGATCGAGGAAGCGCACTTAATGTGGGCAAAGGGTCCGAATGCGACCCGCGTTTCCCACGCCTTCTCGGAAGGGGCGAACGGCGATGAGCGAGAGCACGCAGTCCGACGGACCGTCCGTGACCAAGCGGGGCGGCGGCGCCCCCGCCGGCCGCGGCCGTACCACGATCGCCGACGGCGTCGTCGAGAAGATCGCCGGCATGGCCGCGCGCGACGTCGCCGGCGTCCATGCCATGGGCAGCGGGTTCTCCCGCACGCTCGGCGCCGTGCGCGACCGGGTGCCGGGCGGCGGTGCCAAGTCCAGTGCCACCCGGGGTGTGAAGGCCGAGGTCGGCGAGGTGCAGACGGCTCTCGACCTGGAGATCGTCGTCGAGTACGGAGTCTCGATCGCCGGTGTGGCCGGGGAGGTCCGCGAGGACGTCGTCGCGGCCGTGGAGCGGATGACCGGTCTGGAGGTCGTCGAGGTCAACATCGCCGTGAGCGACGTGAAGCTGCCCGACGAAGAGGACGAAGAGCCGGAGCAGCGGCTCCAGTAGCCGCGGCGGCCGGGCGGAAGGGAATCGGCATGAGTATGGCTCTGGTCGGCCTGGTGGCCGGCATGGCCCTCGGATTCGCCGGATACTTCGGCGGGTTCGGGGCGTTCGTCCTGGTTGCGGCCCTGGGCGCGATCGGGTTCGTCGTCGGGCGCTTCCTCGAAGGAGACCTCGAACCCGGCGACTTCTTCCGGGGCCGCGAACGCGGCGACCGGCGGCGGTGACCGGAGGTGACAGCCGGTCCGGTCGGAGCCGCCGGCCGCGGGGCGACCACCATCGCCGACAAGGTGGTCGCGAAGATCGCCGCGCAGGCGGCACGGGAGGCGCTCGTCTCGGTGCCCGCGGAAGGGTCGGCGCCGCACGCCTCGGTCGTCGTGCACCGTGACTCGGCCCGGGTCTCGGTGAGCCTGGAACTCGACTACCCGGCCGACCTGGGCAGCCAGTGCGGCGCGGTCCGCAGCCGGGTGATGCGACGGGTCAAGGAACTGGTCGGACTGGAGGTGCCGGAGGTGTCCGTCCACGTGGAGCGACTGCACTCGGCGCGCACGGCACGCGGGTCCGCGCGGGGGAGGCTGCGATGAGCACCGAACCCGAGACCGCGTCGCCGCCCGCACCGGTGCCGGCGGACCGGCCGGACGCGGCGCCGGCCCGCCGGTTCTGGGCCGTACGGCGCGTCCCGGCCGCCCTGGTCGCGCTCGTCCTGCTCGGCGGCACCGGCCTGCTCCTCTACGACATCGCCGCGGTACGCGCCGACCGCACGGCCATGCAGTGGCGGCGCGACCTCGCCGACGAACTGGCCACCCGGCCCCTCGACAACACCTGGGTGCAGGCCGGCGCGGCCGTCGCCGCGGCGCTCGGCCTCTGGCTCCTCGTCCTGGCCCTCACGCCCGGCCTGCGGGCCGTCCTGCCGATGCGGCGCCGGCACGCCGACGTTCGGGCCGGGCTCGACCGCGACGCCGCGGCCCTGATCCTGCGGGACCGCGCCATGGAGGTCTCGGGCGTGCAGTCCGTCGTGGTCCGGGCGGGGCGGCGCAAGGTGAAGGTGCGGGCCGTCTCGCACTTCCGCGAACTGGACGTCGTCCGGGCCGACCTGGACGCCGTCACGGCCGCCGCCATCGATGAGCTGGGGCTCGCCCGCCCGCCCGCGCCGGCCGTCCGGGTGGCGCGCCCGCCGAAGAAGGGATGA
Organism: Streptomyces sp. JL2001; assembly: GCF_050917515.1. Taxonomy (NCBI): domain Bacteria; kingdom Bacillati; phylum Actinomycetota; class Actinomycetes; order Kitasatosporales; family Streptomycetaceae; genus Streptomyces; species Streptomyces sp. JL2001. Next base: position 6,034,799 of record NZ_CP169421.1, read on the forward strand.
GGGATGACGGTCGTCCTCCGGCGCGTCAACCGGATCCTGCTCGCTCTCGTGGGCCTCCTGCTCCTCGTCGTCGGCGGGGCGGTGCTCGCGGCCGGCCTCGACCTGTCCGTTCCGTCCTGGTGGCCGTGGTCGGGCCCGTCCGACGTCCTGCTGAGCCGGGCCGACCGGCAGCGGTGGCGCGACGAGGGCTGGTGGTGGCCGGTGGTCATCGCCGCGCTCGGCATCCTCGTCCTGCTGTTCCTGTGGTGGCTGCTGGCGCAGTTCCGCCGTGCCCGGCTGCGTGAGGTCGTGATCGACACCGGCGACGGGGACGCCGCCGTGATCAGGGGCCGGGCCCTGACGAGCGTCCTGGTCGCGGACGTCGCGGCGCAGCACGGCGTGGCCGACGCCCGCGTCGCCCTGACGGGCCGTCGCACCGCGCCCCGTGCCCGCGTCGCCCTGCGCCTGGAGCCGCAGGCCGCACCGGGGGAGACCCTGCACGCCCTCACCCACGAGGCCCTCGCGAACGCACGCACCTCGACGGGCCTCGCGTCCCTGCCGGCGGAGGCCCGCCTCCGCGCGGTCAGGCACCGCGCGAGCCGGGTGACCTGACCCGGTCGGCCCGCCGGGCCCCGGGTCCCGGGCCTCGCGCCCGGAGCCCGGCTCCGCGCTCGGGTCAGAAGCCGTGCCGGGCGCCGCCGTCCACCGGCAGCATGACCCCGGTGAGGTACGAGGCCGCGGGCGACAGCAGGAAGGCGGCGGTGTTGCCGAACTCCTCCGGCGTGCCGTAGCGGCGCAGCGGGATGCGGGACTCGTTGGCCGCGCGGGCCGCGTCCGCGTCGCCCGACAGGGCGTCCAGGGAGCGCACCCGGTCGGTGTCGATCCGGCTCGGCAGCAGGCCGACGACCCGGATGCCCCGGGGGCCCAGGTCGGCGGCGAGCGACTTGGCGAAGCCGGCGAGCCCGGGACGCAGACCGTTCGAGATCGTCAGGCCCTGGATCGGTTCGTGGACCGAGCCCGACAGGACGAAGCCGATGACGCCACCCTCGGTCAGCGTGTCGGCGGCGGCCCGGGCCATCCGCACCGCGCCCAGGAAGACCGTGTCGAAGGCCGAGGCCCACTGCTCGTCGGTGTTGTCCGCGCCGAAGCCCGGCGCAGGCCCGCCCACGCTGATGAGGATGCCGTCGAAGCGCCCGAAGCGGGACCGCGCCTCAGCGATCAGCCGCTCGGCGGCCTCCGGGTCGGCGTTGTCGGCGGCGACGCCGACCGCGTCCGCCCCGAGTTCGGCGACCGCCTCGGCCACCGACTTCTCCTCGCGCCCGGTGACCACCACCTTCGCGCCCTCCGCGAGCAGCGCCTCGGCCGATGCCCGGCCGAGCCCCCGCGTCGCGCCGGTCACCACGTACACACGGTCCTTCAGTCCAAGATCCATGGCCCTATCCTGCCGTCTCCTCCCACGGCAGGGCGAGGGCGGTGTTCACCAGGCCGATGTGGCTGAAGGCCTGCGGGAAGTTGCCCAGCTGCCGAGCCGTCACCGGGTCGTACTCCTCCGCCAGCAGTCCCACATCGTTGCGCAGCGCCACCAGCCGCTCGAACAGCTCCCGCGCCTCCTCCGTCCGCCCGATCAGGCGCAGCGCGTCCGCCAGCCAGAAGGAGCAGACCAGGAAGGTCCCCTCCTGCCCCGGCAGTCCGTCGACCGAGTCGCCGTCGGTGCTGTAGCGGAGCACGTAGCCCTCGTGCAGCAGCTCCGCCTGGACCGCCTCGATCGTGCCCACCACGCGGGGGTCGTCCGGCGGGAGGAATCCGACCTGGGGGATCAGCAGCGTCGCCGCGTCCAGCTCCCGCGAGCCGTACGACTGGGTGAAGGTGTTGCGCTCGGGGTCGAAGCCCTTGTCGCAGACCTCGGCGTGGATCTCCTCCCGCATCGCCCGCCAGCGCGCCGGATCCCCGTGCAGCGAGGGGTCAACCTCCAGCATCCGCACGGCGCGGTCGGCGGCCACCCACGCCATCACCTTCGAGTGGACGAAGTGGCGGCGGCGGCCGCGTACCTCCCAGAGGCCCTCGTCCGGCTGCCGCCAGGTCGACTCCAGGAAGCCGAGCAGGCTCAGCTGGAGGTTCCAGGCGTGCCGTTCCGCCGGGATGCCCGCCTCCCGGGCCCGGAACAGCGAGTCCATGACCTCCCCGTACACGTCCAGCTGGAACTGGTCCACGGCCGCGTTCCCGATCCGCACCGGCGAGGAGTCCGCGTGGCCGCGCAGCCAGGGCAGGGTCATCTCGGGGAGCCTGCGTTCGCCGCCCGGGCCGTACATGATCTGCAGGTCGGCCGGATCGCCCGCCACCGCACGCAGCAGCCAGTCCCGCCAGGCCGCCGCCTCCTCGACGTAGCCGGCGGTGAGGAGCGCACCGAGGGTCAGGGTCGAGTCGCGCAGCCAGCAGGAGCGGTAGTCCCAGTTCCGCACGCCGCCGAGCTCCTCCGGCAGGGAGGTGGTGGGCGCGGCGACGATGCCGCCCGTCGGGGCGTAGGTCAGGGCCTTGAGGGTGATGAGCGAGCGCAGCACGGCCCGGCGGTACGGCCCCTGGTAGGTGCACCGCGAGGACCAGTCCCGCCAGTCGATCAGGCACTGTTCGAGAGCTGTGTACGGGTCGATCAGGTCCGGGCGCGGCTGGTGCGAGGGGTGCCAGGTCAGGACGAAGGCCACCTTCTGGCCGGCGTCGACCGTGAACGAGGAGCAGGTGGAGAACTGCTGGCCCCAGGTCTTCACCTCGGGCTCGCTGCGCAGCCAGACCGAGTCGGGCCCCGCGACGGCCACCCGGTGGCCGTCGGCCCGGCGCACCCACGGCACGACCGAGCCGTAGTCGAAGCGCAGCCGCAGCACCGAGCTCATCTCGACCGAGCCGCTGACGCCCTCCACGATCCGCATGACATCGGGCATGGTGTCCCGCTGCGGCATGAAGTCCACGACCTTGACGGTGCCGGTCCGCGTCTCCCAGTAGGTCTCCAGGACCAGGGTGTCCCCGGCGTAGCCCCGCCGGGAGCAGTTCTTGGCGCCCTTGGGCGCGATCCGCCAGTGCCCGTTGTCCTCGTCTCCGAGTATCGCGGCGAAGCAGGCGGCCGAGTCGAAGCGCGGCAGGCACAGCCAGTCGATCGATCCGTCGCGTCCGACGAGCGCGGCGGTCTGCAGATCGCCGATGAGGGCGTAGTCGTCGATACGTTGCGTCACGCTCTGGCGTGTTCCCGAAAGCGGCGACGGTCAATCAGCGGGGCGGGGGAGTCCGCATGTGACCTGGGGAACGCCCGTCGGCCGATCCGGCCTCCGGGGCGCCTTCCGACGTGCTCGCTCAGACGGCGGCGGCGGGGGCGGGCTCGGGAGTCCCGGAACCGTCGTCGGTACGGGCCGCGGCCTCCCGGTCGCGCTTCTCGCGGCGCACCAGGATCACCCAGCCGACCGGCACACCGGCGGTGAAGAGCCACCACTGGACGGCGTACGCCATGTGGGCGCCGATCGAGTCGTGGTCCGGCTCGGCGATCTGCTCGGGGCCGGCCCCGGCGGGTGCGGGGGCCGTCTGCTCGACATAGCCGCCGAGCACCTCGCGGCCGATCAGCTCCGCCTGCTGGCCGCTGTTGATCAGCATCACCTGACGGTCCGGCAGTCCGCGCAGGTCCTTGATGCCGCTCGCGCCGGTCGTCTCGTCGGCCTTGAGCCGTCCGGTGACCGTGACCTCGCCCTTGGGGGCGGGCGGGACGTCGGGGAAGGCCTTCTGGTCGGCGGCGGCCGGGACCCAGCCGCGGTTGACCACGACGGTCCGGCCGTCCCGGAGCACCAGCGGGGTCAGCACGTGCATGCCGACCCGGTCGTCCGCGGAGGTCCGGCGGCGGACGACGACCTCGTGCGCGGTGTCGAAGGTGCCGGTGGCGGTCACCCGGCGCCAGTAGTCGGCGCGCGGAACGGTGTGCCCGACGGAGGTCAGTTCCTCCACCGGGACCGGCTCCGCCCGGAGGTTGTCCGCGATCAGGGAGTTCTGGGCGACCCGGCGTTCGTGCCGGTGGAACTGCCAGAAGCCCAGCTCGATCATCGTCGGCATGAGGACGAGGGCGACGAGGGTGAGGATCACCCACTGCCGGGACAACAGGAAGCGGTACACCCCATGACGGTACAACCGTGGTCATGGGGTGCACGCACGGGGGCTCCGGTCGCCCGGGGCGACCGGGCTCTCAGACTTTGTCGACGATGCCCACCTTCCCCTCCGAGCGGGCGCAGTGGGCGCCGCAGTACCAGCTGCCCTCCACCTCGACGCCCTGGCCGATGATCTGGACCCGACAGTGGTCACAGATGGGCGCCATGCGGTGAATGGCGCAGGAGAAGCAGTCGAAGACGTGCACCGCGCCCTGCGCGTGCACCTCGAAGGACATGCCGTAGTCGTTTCCGCAGACCTCACAACGTGCCATGCGCCACAGGGTGGGGCTCCCGGCCGCGGAAGCGTGGGACGCACGCCCGGCACGTCACCCGTCTGCCGCGTCGACGTCCCGCAGCAGTTGGGTGAAGGCGGCCTCGTCGACGATCGGGGTGCCGAAGGACTTCGCCTTCACCGTCTTGGACGTGGCCGCGTCCGGATCGTTCGTCACCAGCAGGCTCGTCAGGCGGGACACGCTGCTCGCCACGTGCAGCCCGGCGTCGGTCGCGCGGTCCTCCAGGAGCTCGCGGTCGATCGAGGTGTCGCCGGAGAACGCCACCCGCATGCCCTGCTTGAGCGGTTTGTCCGCTTCGTAACGTCCGGGGTTCGGGTACGGGCACGCCGGGCGCTTCCGCGAGGGGCGCCAGCTGTTCGCGTGGTACGAGGCCTGGTGGCCGATCCGCGGCGCGACCGGGGAGGCGGCCCACTCCGTCAGCGGCCGGCACTCCAGCAGCGGCAGCCGTACGCCCCGCTCCGCCGCCGTGTGCAGACTCGGCCGGAACGCCTCGGCGAGGACGCGCGCGTCGTCCAGCGCGTTGTGCGCGCGCTGCTGCACGACGCCGTAGTGCGCGGCCAGCGACTCCAGCTTGTGGTTGGGCAGCGGGAGCGAGAGCTCCTTGGAGAGCGCGATGGTGCAGAGCCGCTGACGCACCGGCGCGGTCCGCTCGGCGCGCGCGTACTCCCGGGCGATCATCGACCAGTCGAACATGGCGTTGTGCGCCACCAGGACCCGGCCGTCGAGCCGCGCGGAGAACTCGGCGGCGATCTCCGGGAAGAGCGGCGCGCCCTCCAGGACGTCAGTGGTCAGTCCGTGGATCCAGACCGGCCCCGGATCCCGCTCCGGATTGACGAGCGAGTACCAGTGGTCCTCGACGTTGCCCTGGGCGTCCAGCCGGTAGACGGCAGCCGACACTATCCGGTCGTCGCGGGCGAGGCCGGTGGTCTCCACGTCGACGACCGCGTACCCCTGTGGGTAGGCGGTCGGCCACATCGCTGCTGTCGTACGGTCGTCGAGCATGGTCACTGAGAATACGGGCCGCCGCCGACACCGTGGTGCCCGGTGCCGGATCCGGGTGCCCGGATCCGGCCATCCCGCGGACGCGTGAGGGCCACGGCGTACCGGCCGCGCGGCGGGACGCCGGGTCAGCCGGCCGGGTCCCCAGGTCGGCCGGGAACCGCCAACAGTCCCTCCACCAGGGCCCGCACGGACACGGCGAAGAGGCGCTCGGTGTCCACCGGACGGGTCAGCGCACGAGCCAGGGCCGGGTCGGGAGCCGCCTCGCCCTCGGCGTCCCAGAGGTCCTCCTCGCCCGGCGACTGGACCGGCGCCCGTTCCCGGTTGCGCTCCACCAGGACGTGGCCGACGACCTGGAACTGCACGGCCCGGACCACCTGCGCGGCCCGCGCGCCCCGCAGCCCCGCCGCGTGCACCTCGGCGGCCAGGGCGCGCTGGGCGGGCAGGAACATCCGTTCCGTCAGACCCCGCTCGTGGACCATCGCCACCAGGTGCGGGCGCTCGCGCAGGTCGCGGCGGAGCGTGCCGGCCACGGACACGATCCGGTCGACGGGGGTGCGGCCGTGCGGGGTGATCGCGGCGAGATCGGCCACGGTCCGCTCGACGAGCGCGTCCAGCAGGGACTCGCGGTTGCCCACGTGCCAGTAGATCGAGGTGACCGCGGTGCCCAGCTCGGCCGCGAGCCTGCGCATCGTGAGCGCGTCCGGACCGTGCTGCCTCACCAGCGCCGCGGCGGCGCGCAGGACCTCCTCACGGGTCAGTGCGGAGCGAGCCATGGCCTCCCCAAATCGGTTGTCTGCACGGGTATTTACCCTTCATCGCGCCGGGTGTAACTGTGTTACACGCTGACGGTTCCCCGAAGGGCGGTACCTCATGGCACGAGTACGGTACGGCGCGCGCACCGACGCCGAGATCGCGGCGGCCCGCGCGAAGAGCTCCTCGCTCCCCGACATCTGGTCCACCGGCGTGGTCGCCGTCTGGGAGACCGACCCCGACGTGGTCGCGGCCGTCCTGCCGCCTCCGCTGAAACCCGTCGGACGCCCCCTCGTCCGGGCCAACATCTCCCGGGTCGACCTGCCCGGCTACCCCCTCGGCGCCGGCTCGGTCGCCGTCGCCGCCGCCCACGGCGACCGGGAGGGCTGGTATCCCCTGGTCATGCCGATGACCCACGAGCGCGCCCTGGTCGGCGGCCGCGAGGTCTTCGGCGAGCCCAAGAAGCTCGGCGAGGTGACGGTCGAGCGGGAGGGGATGGTCGTACGGGCCGCACTCGCCCGGCACGGCATCGCCTTCGTCGAGGTGCGCGGCGCGGTGTCCGGCCCGCTGCCCCTGCCCGAGCCCGTGGAGAAGACCGACTTCTACTTCAAGTTCCTCCCCGCGGTGGACGGTTCCGGCTTCGAGGACGATCCCGTCCTCGTCCACTGCGTCCGCCACGAGAAGGTCCGCAGGCTGGAACGCGTCACGGGTGACATCGTCCTGCGCGAGTCCATGTACGACCCGGTCGCGGACCTCCCCGTCCGCCGGATCGTCGAGATCACCGTCGGCGAGAAGACCACCGACCAGAAGGGCCGGGTGGCCGAGCGGGTGAGCGCAGGGAGCCTCGCGCCGTACATCCACCAGCGCTACGACGATCCGCAGCAGGTCCTCGACGGCCCGCCCGAGGGGAGCGTGTGATGGAACTGCGCGCAGGACAGGTCGCCGTCGTCACCGGGGCGGCGAGCGGCATCGGGCTCGCGATGGCGCGCCGCTTCGCCGCCGAGGGACTGGCCGTGGTCCTCGGGGACGTGGAGGAGCCCGCGCTCGGCCGGGCGGCCGCGGAGCTGTCCGAGGACGGCGCCCGGGTCCTCGCCCACCCGGTCGACGTCACGGACCCCGCGTCCGTGGCGGCCCTCGCGGACGCCGCGTACGACACCTTCGGCGCGGTGCACGTGCTGTGCAACAACGCGGGCGTCGGCTCGGGCGCCGAGGGCCCGATGTGGGAGCACGAACCCAACGACTGGAAATGGGCCTTCGCCGTCAACGTGTGGGGGGTCTTCCACGGCATCCAGGCCTTCGTCCCGCGCATGATCGCGGGCGGCGGACCCGGGCACGTCGTCAACACCTCCTCCGGGGACGGCGGGATCGCCCCGCTGCCCACCGCCTCCGTCTACGCCGTCACGAAGTCGGCCGTGGTCACCCTGACCGAGTCGCTGTACGCGCAGTTGAGGGCCCGGCGCGCGCCCGTGGGCGCCTCCGTGCTCTTCCCCGGCCCGCACATGCTGCGCACCGGCCTGTGGGAGTCGCACCGCAACCGGCCCGAGCGGTACGCCAAGCAGCGCCCGCGCCGGACCCCGTACCGCAGCCTCGACCAGTGGGAGACGGCGATGAAGGAGGCCGGGCACGAGGTCGCCTTCACCCCCGTCGAGGAGGTGGCCGGACACGTCGTCGACGGTATCCGCGCCGACCGTTTCTGGATGCTGCCGGCCGGCGAGCACAGCGACCGCCAGATCAGGGCGCGCTCGCAGTCCATGCTCGACCGCGCCAACCCGACCTATCTGGAGAGCTTCATCCTCGACTGAGGGGCTTCGCCATGAGCTATGAGGATCCTTATCTGATCATCTCCTCCGACTGTCACGCCGGGCTGCCGACCGAGCGGTACCGGCCCTACCTCGACTCCCGGTTCCACCGCGCCTTCGACGGCTTCCTCGCCGGCCGGGACGCCCGACGCGAGGCCATGACCCGGCTCGGCGTGCGCAACGAGACCTTCGCGAACAAGTGGTTCAGCGACAACGAGGAAGGGCTGCGCGGCGGCTGGGACGCCGCCCAGCGGCTCAAGGAACTCGACGGCGACGGCGTCGCGGCCGAGGTCGTCTTCCCCGACGCGGACGCCGTGGACAGCGGGACGGCCGCCCCCTTCGGCGTCGGCCTCGGCCTCTCCGGCGACCAGGACCCGGAGCTCGGCATGGCGGGCGCGCAGGCGCACAACCGCTGGCTGGCCGAGTTCGTCGGGCAGAATCCCGAACGCCACTGCGGGGTGGCGCTGCTGCCGGTGACCGCCGACACCGGCAAGGTCGTCGCCGAGATATACCGCGCCAAGGAGTCGGGGCTCGGCGCGCTCATGATCCCCTCGATGTGGGTGGACAAGGAGCCCTACCACGACCGGCGTTACGACCCGGTGTGGGCGGCGGCGGCCGAGACCGGGATGCCGCTGGTCACCCACTCCGGCGCGGCGCCCCGCGAGGAGTACGGCGACCACCTCGGCATCTACGTCAGCGAGGTCACCTGGTGGCCCGCCAGGCCGCTCTGGTTCCTGCTCTGGTCCGGGGTCTTCGAGCGGCACCCCGGGCTCCGGTTCGGCGTCGCCGAGTCCGGCTGCTGGTGGCTGCCGAACCTGCTGTGGTTCATGGACCGGCTCTACCTGGGCGCCCACGGCGGCAAGAAGCTGTCCCCGTTCGCCGAGCTGCGGCGCCCCCCGAGCGAGTACCTGGACCGCCAGGTCTTCGTCTGCGCCACCAACACCAAGCGGCGCGAACTGGCCCAGCGGTACGAGATCGGCGTCGACAACATCCTGTGGGGCTCCGACTTCCCGCACCCGGAGGGGACCTGGCCGGCCACCCGCGCGTGGCTCCGGCAGACCTTCCACGACATCCCGGTGACCGAGACCCGGCGGATGCTGGGCCTGGCCGCGGCCGAGGTCTTCGGCTTCGACGTCGCGCGACTGGAACCGATCGCCCGCCGGATCGGGCCCACCCCGGCCGAACTCGGGCAGCCGGCCGACCAGACGGCGGTGGAGGACTCCTGGGCCCGTTCCCGCGAGGTCGGCCGTCACTGGCTGACGGACCACGACTTCCCCGCGCTGGGGGTGACGCCGTGAGCGAGGACCGGTACACCGTCATCTCGGCCGACTGCCACGCCGGCGCCGACCTGCTCGACTACCGGCCCTACCTGGAGAAGCGGTACCACGACGACTTCGACGCCTGGGCGGCCGGCTACGTCAACCCGTACGAGGACCTGCTGGCCGACACCGCCGACCGCAACTGGAACTCCGCGCGCCGGCTGCGCGAGCTGGAGGCCGACGGCATCGTCGCGGAGGTCGTCTTCCCCAACACCATCCCGCCGTTCTTCCCCTCCGCCTCGCTGATGGCCCCGGCGCCGACCCGGCAGGAGTACGAGCAGCGCTGGGCGGGCCTGCGGGCCCACAACCGCTGGCTCGCCGACTTCTGCGCGGACGCGCCGGGCCGCCGGGCGGGGGTGGCGCAGATCCTCCTCAACGACGTCGACGAGGCCGTGCGGGAGATCCGCCGCGCCAAGGAGGCGGGCCTCACCGGCGGCATCCTGCTGCCCGGCACCCCGCCCGGCAGCGGGATCCCGGAGCTCTACTCGTCGGCGTACGACCCGATCTGGGCCGTCTGCGCGGAACTCGACGTGCCCGTCAACCACCACGGCGGCTCGGCCTCGCCGCCGCTCGGCGACGAGCCGGCGGCGCGCGCGGTGTTCATGGTCGAGACGACCTGGTTCTCGCACCGGGCCCTGTGGCACCTGGTGTTCGGCGGCGCGTTCCGCCGGCACCCGGAGCTCCGGCTCGTCCTGACCGAGCAGGGCTCGGGCTGGATCCCCGGGGTCGTCGAGATGCTGGACTACTACCACGCCCGTCTGGTGGCCGCGGCCTCCCGGGCCGTGACCGCCGAGTCCAGGTTCGGCGCGGGGCTGGCCGCGTCCATGGGCAAGGGCCCCAGCGAGGTCTGGCGCGACAACTGCTTCGTGGGCGCCAGCTTCATGCGCCCCCACGAGGTCCCGCTGCGCGACAGGATCGGCCTCGACAAGATCATGTGGGGGAGCGACTACCCGCACGACGAGGGCACCACGCCGTACTCCCGCGAAGGGCTCCGGATCGCCTACGCCGGGCTGCCGCGCGAGGAGGTCGCGGCGATGGTGGGCGGCAACGCGGCCCGGGTCTACGGCTTCGACCCGGCCGTGCTGGAACCGCTGGCCGCGCTCCACGGACCGACGGTGGCCGAGATCGCCGAGCCCCTCGCGGAGATCCCGGCGGGCGCCACCAGTCCCGCCTTCGCCCCGGGCGGGTCGGTCCGCGTATGGTGAGAAACCGCGGGAATACTCCCCGGTGTGACCGACGAGACCCGTGAGACCGACCACGACGAAGCCCACGGCGGCGGCCTCGGCACCCGACTCAACTGGCTCCGGGCCGCCGTGCTCGGAGCCAACGACGGAGTCGTCTCCACCGCGGGCCTCGTCGTGGGCGTCGCCGGCGCGACGGCCTCCCGGTCCGCGCTCCTGACCGCCGGACTCGCCGGCCTGCTGGCCGGATCGATGTCGATGGCGGCGGGGGAGTACGTCTCGGTCTCCACCCAGCGCGATTCGGAACGGGCGGCCCTGGCCCAGGAGAAGCGCGAACTGCGGGAGCAGCCCGAGGCGGAACTCGACGAGCTGACCGGGATGCTGTCCGACCGCGGCCTCTCCCCGGAGGTCGCCCGCGAGGCCGCCGAGCAGCTCACCGCCCGCGACGCCCTGCGCGCCCACGCACGCGTGGAGCTGGGCATCGACCCCGACCAGCTCACCAACCCCTGGCACGCGGCCGGCGCCAGCTTCCTCGCCTTCACCGTCGGCGCCCTGCTCCCGCTGCTGGCGATCGTCCTTCCCCCGGCCGCGCTCCGGCTCTGGGTCACCGTCCTCTCGGTCCTGGCCGCACTCGCCCTCGCCGGCTGGTGGAGCGCCCGCCTCGGCGCGGCCCCGGCGGGCCGCGCGGTGCTGCGGAACATGGGAGGAGGAGCGCTCGCGATGGCGGTGACGTACGCGGCGGGCTCCCTGCTGGGGGCGGCGGGGGTGTAGTGGGGGACGTCCGATCATGCGGTCCGGCCCCCGCCCGCCGTGCCCCCGGGCCCGCCGGCGGCGGGCCCGGCGCGAGCGGAGTACGGTGAACGTCGTACGACCGTCTGACAGCGAGGACCGCCCCCCATGCGCGCCACCACCATTCACGCTCCGTTCGACATGCGAGTGGAGGAGGTGCCCGACCCGGTGATCAGGGACTCCACGGACGTCGTCCTGCGGGTGCTGCGCGCCTGCATCTGCGGCAGCGACCTGTGGGCCTACCGGGGCGAGTCCGCCCGGCAGCCCGGCCAGCGGATCGGCCACGAGTTCCTCGGCATCGTGGAGGAGGCCGGCGCGGACGTCACCGGCTTCGCGCCCGGCGACCTGGTCGTGGCCCCCTTCGTCTGGTCCGACGGCAGCTGCGCGTACTGCGCCGAGGGCCTGCAGACCTCCTGCCCGCAGGGCGGGTTCTGGGGCTCCGTGGGCTCCGACGGCGGTCAGGGCGAGGCGGTCCGCGTCCCCTTCGCCGACGGCACGCTCGTCCGCCTCCCCGCCGAGGCCGCCTCCGACGACCGGCTGCTGACCGCCCTCCTCGCGCTCTCCGACGTCCTCGGCACCGGCCACCACGCCGCCCTCGGCGCCGGTGTGAAGCCCGGCTCGACCGTCGCGGTCGTCGGTGACGGCGCGGTCGGCCTGTGCGGCGTGCTCGCCGCCAAGCGCCTCGGCGCCGAGCGCATCATCGCGCTCGGCCGCCACACCGCCCGCACCGACATCGCCCGCACCTTCGGCGCCACGGACGTCGTCGCCGAGCGCGGCGAGGCCGCCGAGGCCGCCGTCCGCGAGCTCACCGGCGGACAGGGCGCCCACGCCGTCATCGAGGCGGTCGGCACCGAGCAGTCGATGCGCACCGCCGTGGCGATCGCCCGCGACGGCGGTTCCGTCGGCTACGTCGGCGTCCCGCACGGGAGCGGCACCGGCCTGGACCTGTCCGTCATGTTCGACCGGAACATCGCGCTGCGCGGCGGAGTCGCCCCGGTCCGCGCGTACATCCCGGAGCTGCTCCCCGACGTCCTCGACGGCACGATCGACCCGTCCCCGGTCTTCGACCTGACCGTCGGCCTCGACGGCGTCCCCGGCGGCTACAAGGCGATGGACGAGCGCACGGCCCTCAAGGTCCTCGTCAAGCCGTAGCCGTGGCCGCGGCCACCGGCGCCGTCGCGGCACGGGCCGCGAAGCCGCCCCGGCGGCACCGGATCAGGCCCCGAGCCACTCCGGTGCGTCGGCCCCCGCGATGCCCGGCGGACGCGACCAGTCCGCCGGGCCCCCGTCGTACGTCACCGGGGACAGCGCGTACCGCAGCCGCCCCAGCGGGCTGTCCCGTTCGGTGAGGTGGCGCTCCGGCTCGTAGCGGGGGAGCGCGGTCGACAGCCAGTGGCCCGTCTGCGCCAGCGCCAGCCGCACGAGGCGGGTGCCGCCCTCCCGGTCCTGCTCGGTCAGCGAGCGGAGCACCGCCGCCGCCAGCAGATAGCCCGATCCGTGGTCCAGGGCCTGCGCCGGCAGGGCGCCCGGCCGCTCCGGCGACCCCTCCGTGACCGCGATCCCGCTCGCCACCTGGACGAGGCTGTCGAAGCCGCGCCGCTCGCCCCAGGGGCCGTAGTCGCCCCACGCCGAGAGCCGGGCGACGACGAGACCCGGGCGGTGCAGACCGAAGCGCTCCAGCGCGCCCGGCCGGTAGCCGGTGACCAGGACGTCCGCGGAGTCGAGGAGTTCGTCCAGGGTGCGGCGGTCCGACGGGCGCGCCAGGTCGAGCGCCGCCGTCCGCTTCCCGATGTCGGTGTCCGTGTGCTGGTCCGGCAGCTCGGGGCGGTGCGGCGGGTCGATCCGCAGCACGTCCGCGCCGAGCAGGGCGAGCGTCCGGGTGGCCACCGGTCCCGCGATGACCCGGGTCAGGTCCAGCACCCGCGGCGGTCGCCCGTCCCGCCGGTCCCGGCCGGGCGCCGCGTCGTCCAGACGCTCGGCCGTCAGCAGCGGCCGCGCGGCCACCTCCCGCCCCTGGGGGTGCGCCGCCCACTCCCGCGGGGTGCGCAGGGCCACGGCCAGGCCCCCGGCGGCGTACACCGCCGTCTCGACCTCGACCGCCGACCGCTCGGCGATCGCCGCCGCCACGGCCTCCTCCGACTCCGCGTCCACCCCGAGGGCGGTGAGGAGCGCCGCCCGGTGGTGCGGATAGTTGGCGTGCGTGCGGACCCAGCCGTCCGCGGCGCGCCAGAAGCGGGACAGCGGCGCGAAGGAGACCGGTGCCCGTCCGTCGACCCGGAGATGACGCTCGCTCACGAAGGCGGTGGCGACGGCCCCGTCGTCCACGCGCACCCGTGCCGCCCCGCCCTCCCGCTCCACGGCGGCGAGACCCGCGACCGCGACCGTCGCGCGCGCCAGGTCCATCACCGGCAGTCTGGCGGCCAGAAGTCCGGAGGGGCCGCCGTACGACACCCGGTCGAGCAGGGCGGGGTCACCGCCCAGGGCCGACCACAACGACTCCGTAGCACCGCGCACCGTGCTGTCCACGTATCCGTCCATGAACGCATGATGGCACCCGGTGCCATGCGAAGGGCCCCGGTGTGGATCACCACACCGGGGCCCTCGGTGAACTACTTGCGCACCGCGTCCAGGGCGTCGACCAGTCCGGCGCCGTAGAAGCCGTTCTTGCTCTTGCCGCCCTCGCACACCGCGTCGACGGTGCCGTCGCCCTCGATGTCGTAGGGGTTCGTGCAGGCGCGGTCGTCGGCCTGCGCGTACAGCAGGGCCTTGAGCGCCGCCGGGCTCGCGTGCGGGTGGGTCGACTTCAGGAGCGCGAGCACGCCCGCCGTGTGCGGCGAGGCCATCGAGGTGCCGGCCTTGTAGTTGTAGCCGCCGTTGACCGTGGTCGACAGGATGCGGCCGTTGACCGCCGGGGCGTCCGGGGTCTGGTACTCGGTGCGGTCGCCGCCCGGGGCGGAGACGTCGATGACGCCGAGACCGTAGTTGGAGTACGAGGCCTTCAGGCCCTTGGCGCCGGTCGCGGAGACCGTGACCACGCCCGGCAGCATCGCCGGGTAGTCGAGGCAGACCTTCGGGTCGATGACGCGGTCGCCCGGAGTGGTGTCGTTCGGGCTGCTGTTGTCCAGGATCGAGTCCGCCGCCAGGTCGAACTTCGAGTTGCCGGCCGCCGCGACGTTGACCGTGCCGCGGTGCTCCGCGTAACGGGTCGCGCGGGAGACCGCCTCGATGAGGGCCTTCTGGTCCTCGTCGTTCTTGCAGGCGAACATCCACGGGTCGGTGTAGTAGCTGTTGTTCGTGATGTCGACGCCGTGCTCGGCCGCCCACACGAAGCCGCAGACCACGGCCTCCGTGTAGAAGAAGCCGTCCGGGGTGGAGACCTTGATGCCCGAGACCTTCACGCCCGGGGCGACACCGGTGACGCCGATGCCGTTCTTGGCGGCGGCGATGGTGCCGGCGACGTGCGTGCCGTGGTCGCTCTCGCCCGGGTTGGGGCGCCACGAGCCGGGGGTGGTGTCCGGGACGCCGGACACGCAGTTCGCCGACGCCTTGGTGTCGAAGTTCGGCGCCAGGTCCGGGTGGGTGTCGTCGACGCCGGTGTCGATGACGCCGACGGTCACTCGGCTGCTGCCGAGGGTCTTGCGGTGGGCCTTGTCCGCCTTGATGGCCGGCAGGTCCCACTGCAGGGGCTCCAGCGCGTCCTGCTCGTCGGTGGCCCGCGCCGCCGCCGCGGCGGCCTCGGCGGGGCTCAGCGCCTGGGCGCCCTCGCCGACGGCGTCGTCCGACTGGACGGAGAGGGGGGCGGTGCGCGTCGAACCGGCCGACACCACACCGCGGGCCTTGCGGATCGTCTTCGCGAACTCGGGGTTCTGCGAGTGGACGACTATCACGCCTATCTGGTCATAGGAGATGACCACCGTGCCGCCGGCCGCCGCGATCGCCTTCTTCACCGAAGCGGCCGTCCAGCGGCCACCCTCGACGTTGACGACGTACGACAGCTTCGGGCCGTCGGTCGAGACGACGGACGCGGACGGCGCGTCGCTCAGCTCCGCCGCGTTGGCGGCGCCTGCGGGCAGGAAGCCGAGCGATGCCGTGAGCGCGAGTCCGGCGGGCAGAGCGAGTACTCGGCCGCGTCTCGATCCCAGATGAGCCATGGGTTCTCCACATCATCCGTATGTACTGACCGCACGCCGGTTGCGCGCAGTCAGGTGCATGACGAGTGAAGCTATCGCTGATCTTGCCGACCCTTCAATGAGTTGAGACGACTTGATGGAGATCCCACAGAAGAAAAACGTCCGCGGTGAACCGCGTCGCCTCGTCCGCCGTGCCGTTGTGCAGGGGTGGGACTCCGCCCGGAGTCCCCTTCCCCACCCCTCAGTGAGGCCCTCTTGTCCATGCCCACCGCCCCCGCGTCCCGAGGAGATTCCGTGGCCACCGAAGCACCGCCGCCGCCCCAGAGCGGCACGGAAGCCGCCCCCGGCCCCGTCCAGCCCACGACGGAGGCCTTCGTCGAGGTGCAGGAGAGCGCGGAATTCGGCGAACTGCGCCGCACCTACCGCTCCTTCGCCTTCCCGCTGACCGTCGGCTTCATCGCCTGGTACCTGCTCTACGTGCTGCTGTCCAACTACGCGGGCGGCTTCATGGGAACCAAGCTCTTCGGCAACATCAACGTCGCCCTCGTCCTCGGCCTGGGCCAGTTCCTCACCACCTTCCTCATCGCCTGGCTCTACTCGCGGCACGCGGCCGAGCGCCTCGACCCGAAGGCCGAGGCCATCAAGTCCCGTATGGAGGCCGACGCGTGAGCAGCACCTTCCAGGCCGTCCAGCTGGCGGCCGAGAACGCCACCAGCGAGCACCGGACGCTGATCATCAGCCTCTTCGGCGTCTTCGTCGTCGCCACGCTCGTCATCACCGTGTGGGCGGGACGCCAGACCAAGAGCGCCGCCGACTTCTACGCCGGCGGCCGCCAGTTCACCGGCTTCCAGAACGGCCTCGCGATCTCCGGCGACTACATGTCGGCCGCGTCCTTCCTCGGCATCGCCGGCGCCATCGCCCTCTTCGGCTACGACGGCTTCCTCTACTCCATCGGCTTCCTGGTCGCCTGGCTGGTCGCCCTGCTCCTGGTCGCCGAGCCGCTGCGCAACTCCGGCCGCTTCACCATGGGCGACGTCCTCGCCTACCGGATGCGCCAGCGCCCCGTCCGTACCGCCGCCGGCACCTCCACCATCGTCGTCTCGATCTTCTACCTGCTGGCGCAGATGGCCGGCGCGGGCGTACTCGTCTCGCTGCTGCTCGGCATCACCAGCGACGGCGGCAAGATCGCGATCGTCGCCCTGGTCGGCGTGCTCATGATCGTGTACGTCACCATCGGCGGCATGAAGGGCACCACCTGGGTGCAGATGGTCAAGGCGGTCCTGCTCATCGCCGGCACGCTCCTGATCACCTTCCTCATCCTGCTGAAGTTCGACTTCAACCTCTCGGACCTGCTCGGCGCCGCCGCCACCAACAGCGGCAAGGGCTCGGCGTTCCTGGAGCCCGGCCTCAAGTACGGCGCCACCGGTGTCTCGAAGCTCGACTTCATCTCGCTCGGCATCGCCCTCGTCCTGGGCACCGCCGGCCTGCCGCACATCCTGATCCGCTTCTACACGGTGCCGACCGCCAAGGCCGCCCGTAAGTCCGTGAACTGGGCCATCGGCATCATCGGCGCCTTCTACCTGATGACGATCGTGCTCGGCTTCGGCGCGGCGGCCCTGCTCAAGAACAGCGACATCATCGCCTCCAACAAGGCCGGCAACACGGCCGCACCGCTCGCGGCGCTGGAGATCGGCGGCGGCGCCGGCTCGACCGGCGGCGCGATCCTGCTCGCGGTGATCTCGGCCGTCGCCTTCGCCACCATCCTCGCCGTGGTCGCCGGACTGACCCTGGCCTCGTCGTCCTCGTTCGCGCACGACATCTACGCCAACGTCATCCGGCGCGGCAAGGCCACGGAGAAGGAGGAGGTCCGCGCGGCCCGCTGGGCGACCGTCCTCATCGGCATCGTCTCGATCGCCCTCGGCGCGCTCGCCCGCGACCTCAACGTCGCCGGCCTGGTGGCCCTCGCCTTCGCCGTCGCCGCCTCGGCCAACCTGCCGACGATCCTCTACAGCCTGTTCTGGAAGAGGTTCACGACCCAGGGCGCGCTCTGGTCGATCTACGGCGGCCTGGTCTCCTCGGTCGTCCTGGTGCTCTTCTCGCCGGTCGTCTCCGGCAAGCCCACCTCGATGTTCAAGACCGTCGACTTCTACTGGTTCCCGCTGGAGAACCCGGGCCTCGTCTCGATCCCGCTCGGCTTCCTGCTCGGCTGGCTCGGCTCGCTGCTCTCCAAGGAGGAGCCGGACAAGGGCAAGTACGCGGAACTGGAGGTCAAGTCGCTCACCGGTGTCGGAGCGCACTGAATCGTATACGGCGCGCAGTCGCCACGCGGTCCCGTCGTAGAGTTCTACGACGGGACCGCCCGCGTCCTCGTGACAATCGGGCCGTGCCCGGACCCGGCCCGCTCGCGTAGGCTCGCAGCAGAGGGATCCGGACGACGGGGAGGAGGCCCGCAGTGCTGATCGACACGTACGGCCGAGTGGCCACTGACCTGCGAGTTTCACTCACGGACCGGTGCAACCTCCGGTGCACGTACTGCATGCCGGAAGAAGGTCTGCAGTGGCTCGCCAAGCCCGATCTGCTGACCGACGACGAGATCGTCCGGTTGGTCCGGATCGCGGTCACCGAGCTCGGCGTCACCGAGGTCCGCTTCACCGGCGGCGAGCCGCTGCTCCGCCCCGGCCTGGTGGGCATCGTCGAGCGGTGCGCGGCCCTGGAGCCCCGCCCCCGGATGTCCCTGACCACCAACGGCATCGGACTCAAGCGGACGGCCGCCGCCCTGAAGGCCGCCGGCCTGGACCGGGTCAACGTCTCCCTCGACACCCTGCGGCCCGAGGTCTTCAAGACCCTGACCCGCCGCGACCGTCACCACGACGTCCTGGACGGCATGGCCGCCGCCCGCGACGCCGGCCTCACCCCCGTCAAGGTCAACGCGGTCCTGATGCCCGGACTCAACGACGACGAGGCCCCCGACCTGCTGGCCTGGGCCGTGGAGAACGCGTACGAGCTCCGCTTCATCGAGCAGATGCCCCTCGACGCCCAGCACGGCTGGAAGCGCGACGGCATGATCACCGCCGGGGACATCCTCGAATCGCTGCGCACCCGCTTCACCCTCACCCCCGAGGGCGACGAGGAGCGCGGCTCGGCACCCGCCGAGCGCTGGGTCGTCGACGGCGGGCCGCACACGGTCGGTGTCATCGCCTCCGTCACCCGCCCGTTCTGCCGGGCCTGCGACCGGACCCGGCTGACCGCCGACGGCCAGGTGCGCACCTGCCTGTTCGCCACCGAGGAGACCGACCTGCGCGCCGCGCTGCGCTCCGAGGCGCCGGACGAGGAGATCGCCCGGATCTGGAAGGTCGCGATGTGGGGCAAGAAGGCCGGTTCGGGGCTGGACGACCCGGCCTTCCTGCAGCCGGAGCGCCCGATGTCAGCGATCGGCGGCTGACTCCTCCCAGTCCGCCAGCGGCACGACGTCCTTGAGGAAGCCGCGGACCCCGAGGAACTGCGACAGGTGCTCGCGGTGCTCCTCGCAGGCGAGCCACGTCTTGCGGCGCTCGGGCGTGTGCAGCTTGGGGTTGTTCCAGGCGAGGACCCAGACCGCGTCGGCGCGGCAGCCCTTGGCGGAACAGATGGGGGACTCTTCGCTCACCGGATTGATCACCGGATCATTGTCCAACAATGGCGATGCCGAGCAGCCACGGGGGGAGCTGCCCGGCATCGGTCCGTCGCTCCGACGGGGGATGCGGAGCGCGTAGGAAGTATGTCACGGGGAATGGGGTGTGGTGCACCGGAACTTCATGATTGATCTGAGCTTTTCTTGAGCTTTTGAAAACCGTTGGTGATCGCCCCGGGCCTTGCGTACGCCGTGGTCGACACCTCTACGAATCCCCCGTGTGTGCTTCCGGAGGTGCTTCCGTGCGCGCCTCCGTGCGCTCCCCTGCCGGGTCGTCGCCGGCGCCCAGCGTCGGGCGTACGGGCGGCGGTACGAACGTGGAGGGGAGGGACGGGGCGTTCTCGCGTCCCGCGTTCGCGATGACCACGGCGACATAGGGGAGCAGCAGGCCGAGGGCGAGCGCCACGACGGCCACATGCCGCTCGACGTTCCACAGCACCGCCGCCGCGATGACGGACAGCGTCCGCACCGTCATCGAGATCACGTACCGCCGCTGCCGGCCGCGGACGTCGTCACTGAGACCCTGCCGGGCTCCGGTGATCCGGAAGACCTCGGTCGTGCCCTGCTTCCGCATCACGTTCCACCACCCGGTGTCGCCGCCGGACCCTCCCTGGTCCGGACCTCCCTCCACGGTACGCCCGACGTCCGAGCCGGACGAGACCGGGGCACGTATGGAGTCGTCCGACATGCGTCGTATGGCGGATGAGCCGAGACTGGGCCCACATGCGCAGATCGCGCCGCATGAGGAGGCGACCATGAGTTGGTTGTGGGCAATCATCGTGGGATTCGTGCTCGGTCTGATCGCCAAAGCGATCCTGCCGGGGAAGCAGCAAATCCCGCTGTGGCTGACAACCGTATTCGGAATTCTCGGCAGTGTTCTCGGCAATGCCGTCGCGACCTGGATCGGGGTCAACGACACCAAGGGCATCGACTGGACCCGCCACCTGCTCCAACTCATCGGCGCGATCGCTGTGGTCGGCGTGGGCGACATGCTGTGGGCCTCGATCAGGGGCGACAGGCAGCGGGCGTGACCAGCGCCGGACATGCCGGAGGCCCGGGGCGCGCGTCGTGCGCACCCCGGGCCTCCGGCATGTCCGGCCCCGGGTGACCCGGGGCCGGGAGGGTCAGCCCTCCGCGTCGAACTCGATCGCCGCGAGGTTCTTCTTGCCCCGGCGCAGCACCAGCCAGCGGCCGTGCAGCAGCTCGTCCGCCGACACCGCGGCGTCCTCGGCGGTGACCTTCACGTTGTTCACGTAGGCCCCGCCCTCCTTCACCGTGCGGCGCGCGGCCGACTTGCTCGGCGCGAGACCGACCTCGGTGAACAGGTCCACGACCTGGCCGAGCTCCCGCACCCGGGCGTGCGGCAGCTCGGTGAGCGCCGCCGCCAGCGTGGCCGCGTCCAGCTCCGTCAGGTCGCCCTGGCCGAACAGCGCCTTCGAGGCGTCGACGACCGCCGCGCACTGGTCGGCGCCGTGCACCAGCGTCGTCAGCTCCTCCGCCAGCGCCCGCTGGGCTGCGCGGGCCTGCGGCCGCTCGGCGGTCTGCCGCTCCAGCTCCTCCAGCTCCTCGCGGGACCTGAAGGAGAGGATCCGCATGTACGTCGAGATGTCCCGGTCGTCGACGTTCAGCCAGAACTGGTAGAACGCGTACGGCGTGGTCATCTCCGGGTCGAGCCAGACGGCCCCGCCCTCGGTCTTGCCGAACTTCGTGCCGTCCGCCTTGACCATCAGCGGTGTCGCCAGCGCGTGCACCTCCGCGCCCGGCTCCAGGCGGTGGATCAGGTCGAGACCGGCCACCAGGTTGCCCCACTGGTCGGAACCGCCCTGCTGGAGCGTGCAGCCGTGCCGGCGGTACAGCTCCAGGAAGTCCATGCCCTGCAGGAGCTGGTAGCTGAACTCCGTGTAGCTGATGCCCTGTTCGGACTCCAGCCGCCGGGCCACCGAGTCCTTGGTCAGCATCTTGTTGACCCGGAAGTGCTTGCCGATGTCACGCAGGAACTCGATCGCCGACAGGCCCGCGGTCCAGTCCAGGTTGTTCACCATGACCGCCGCGTTCTCCCCCTCGAAGGAGAGGAACGGCTCGATCTGCGTCCGCAGCCGGTTCACCCAGTTCGCGACCGTCTCCGGGTCGTTCAGGGTGCGCTCGGCGGTCGGGCGCGGGTCGCCGATCTGACCGGTGGCCCCGCCGACCAGCGCCAGCGGCCGGTGCCCGGCCTGCTGGAGCCGGCGGACGGTGAGCACCTGGACCAGGTGACCGACGTGGAGACTGGCCGCGGTCGGGTCGAAGCCGCAATAGAACGTGACGGGACCGTCCGCGAGAGCCTTGCGCAAGGCGTCCTCGTCGGTGGACTGGGAGAAGAGTCCCCGCCACTTCAGCTCGTCGACGATGTCCGTCACGGTGTCCGGTCTCCTTGATCGATGGTCGTCACGCCGTTGTTCAGTCTAGGCGGGTCACACGCCCTTGCTGACCGAGCTCATGTTGAAGTCCGGCACCCGCAGCGCGGGCATCGCGGCCCTGGTGAACCAGTCGCTCCATTCGCGCGGCAGCGTCTTCTCGGTCCGCCCCGCCTCGGACGCCCGCGACAGCAGGTCGACCGGCGACTCGTTGAACCGGAAGTTGTTCACCTCGCCGACCACCTCGCCGTCCTCGACGAGGTAGACGCCGTCCCGGGTCAGCCCGGTCAGCAGCAGCGTCGCCGGGTCGACCTCGCGGATGTACCAGAGGCACGTCAGCAGCAGGCCGCGCCGCGTGGACGCCACCATCTCCTCCAGCGAGCGCTCGCCGCCGGCGTCCAGGATCAGGTTCCCCGCCGCGGGCGCCACCGGCAGGCGCGTGAGCGCCGCGGTGTGCCGGGTGGTGACCAGGTGCTCCAGCCTGCCCTCCCGCATCCAGTCGACCGGGGGCAGCGGCAGGCCGTTGTCGAAGACCGACGAGTCGTCGCCCGAGGAGTGGGAGACGACGAACGGGGCGGACTCCAGGCCCGGCTCGTTCGGGTCGCTGCGCAGGTTCAGCGGCAGGGGGGAGAGCGTCTCGCCCAGCCGCGTCCCGCCGCCCGGCTTGGAGAAGACCGTCCGGCCCTCCACCGCGTCCCGGGCGGCCGACGACCACAGCTGGTAGATCAGCAGGTCGGCCACGGCGGTCGGCGGCAGCAGCGTCTCGTAGCGCCCGGCGGGCAGGTCGATCCGCCGCTCCGCCCAGCCCAGCCGCCGGGCCAGGTCGGCGTCCAGCGCCGCCGGGTCGACGTCCTTGAAGTCGCGGGTGGAACGTCCGGCCCACGCGGAGCGCGAGCGGTCGGGCGACTTGGCGTTCAGCTCCAGGGTGCCGGTGGGCTGGTCGTGCCGCAGCCGGAGGCCCGTGGACGTGCCGAGGTACGTCGAGGTCAGCTGGTGGTGGGCGAACCCGTACAGCTCCCGCCCGCCGGCCCGGGCGCGGGCGAAGGCCTCGCCGAGCGCCGGCGCGAAGTCCGTGAAGACGGCGGACGAGGTCTCGGCGGGGGCGTCCGTGAAGTCGGGGGAGGGGTCGATGCCCTCGACCAGCGGCTGCGCGTCCTCGGCCGGTCCGGCGGCCCGCGCCGCCTCCTCGGCGGCCCGGACCAGCGGCTCCAGGTCGTCGGCGGTCACCGCGGACCGCGAAACGACACCGGAGGCGGTGCCCTGCGCGCCGTCGACGGTCGCGATGACGGTGAGGGTACGGCCGCGGGTGACGCCGTTCGTGGTCAGCGCGTTGCCGGCCCAGCGCAGGTTGGCCGAGGACTCCTCGTCGGCGATGACGACGCACCCGTCCGCACGGGACAGCTCCAGGGCCCGCTCGACGATCTCGTACGGCTTGCTGACGCGGCTCATCGACCGGCCTCCTGCGTCGTGTTGAGGATGTTGACGCCCCGGAAGAGGGCGGAGGGGCAGCCGTGGGACACCGCCGCGACCTGGCCCGGCTGGGCCTTGCCGCAGTTGAACGCGCCCCCCAGGACGTAGGTCTGCGGGCCGCCTACCTGCTCCATCGAGCCCCAGAAGTCGGTGGTCGTCGCCTGGTACGCGACGTCGCGCAGCTGCCCGGCGAGCCGGCCGTTCTCGATGCGGAAGAAGCGCTGACCGGTGAACTGGAAGTTGTAGCGCTGCATGTCGATCGACCAGGACCGGTCGCCGACCACGTAGATGCCGCGCTCCACGCCGCCGATCAGATCCTCGGTCGAGAGGCCGCCCGGGTCGGGCTGCAGGGAGACGTTCGCCATCCGCTGCACCGGCACGTGGCCGGGCGAGTCCGCGAACGCGCAGCCGTTGGACCGGCCGAGCCCGGTGAGCTTCGCGATCCGGCGGTCCAGCTGGTAGCCGACCAGCGTGCCGTCCTTCACCAGGTCCCAGCTCTGGCCCTCGACGCCCTCGTCGTCGTACCCGACGGTGGCGAGCCCGTGCTCGGCGGTGCGGTCGCCGGTCACGTTCATGATCGACGAACCGTAGGTCAGCTTCCCCAGCTGGTCGAAGGTGGCGAACGAGGTCCCCGCGTACGCGGCCTCGTAGCCCAGGGCCCGGTCCAGCTCGGTGGCGTGGCCGATCGACTCGTGGATCGTCAGCCACAGGTTCGACGGGTCGACGACCAGGTCGTACGTCCCCGCCTCCACGCTCGGCGCCCGCATCTTCTCGGCCAGCAGCCCGGGGATCCGCTCCAGCTCCGCGTCCCAGTCCCAGCCGGTGCCGGTCAGGTACTCCCAGCCCCGTCCGACCGGCGGCGCGATCGTCCGCATCGAGTCGAACTCACCGGTCGTCTCGTCGACGGCGACGGCGGTCAGCTGCGGGTGCAGCCGGACCCGCTGCTGGGTGGTGACGGTGCCCGCCGTGTCCGCGTAGAACTTGTTCTCCTGGACGGTCATCAGCGAGGCGTCCACGTGCGCCACGCCCTCCGCCCGCAGCAGCCGCGCACTCCAGTCCGCGAGCAGCGCGCTCTTCTCGGCGCCGGGGATGTCGAAGGGGTTGATCTCGTACGAGGAGATCCACGTCCTGTCGGCGTGCACCGGCTCGTCGGCGAGCTCCACCCGCTCGTCGGACCCGGCCGCCGCGATGACCTTCGCGGACAGCTTGGCCATGGCGACCGCCTGCGCGGCGACCCGGGCGGCGCCGTCCATGGTCAGGTCGACACCGGAGGCGAAGCCCCAGGCCCCGCCGTGCACCACCCGCACCGCGTATCCGAGGTCCGTGGTGTCCGAGGAGCCGGAGGGCTTGGCGTCCCGGAGCCGCCAGGAAGCGCTGCGGACCCGCTCCAGGCGGAAGTCGGCGTGCTCGGAGCCGAGCGCCCGCGCGCGTGCGAGCGCCGCGTCGGCGAGCGCCCGCAGCGGCAGAGCCGTGAAGGCTGCGTCGAGGGTATGGATGCCAGATGGCACAGCTGTCTCCTGTCGTGTGAGACCGGTCGCCCCCGATCATGTCGCGCTTTCGGCCCCGATGCCCACGTCTTTCTGTAGGGACCCGACAGTGACATCCGTACGCCACTGTCAGGGGTCGATTCCCCGGCCGAGGGACCGGACCGATAGGTTTTCGGTAACCAAGACCGCTATCGAAAGGGTGATCCGTTGAGCCGCTCGGTTCTCGTCACCGGAGGAAACCGGGGCATCGGCCTCGCCATCGCCCAGGCGTTCGTCGACGCCGGCGACAAGGTCGCCGTCACCTACCGGTCCGGTGAGCCGCCGGCCGGCTTCCTCGCCGTCAAGTGCGACATCACCGACGCCGAGCAGGTGGAGCAGGCGTACAAGGAGATCGAGGAGAAGCACGGTCCCGTCGAGGTGCTGGTCGCCAACGCCGGTGTCACCAAGGACCAGCTGCTCATGCGGATGTCCGAGGAGGACTTCACCGCCGTCCTCGACACCAACCTCACGGGCACCTTCCGGGTCGTCAAGCGCGCCAACCGCGGCATGCTGCGCGCCAAGAAGGGCCGCGTCGTCCTGATCTCCTCCGTCGTCGGCCTCCTCGGCTCGGCCGGTCAGGCCAACTACGCCGCCTCCAAGGCGGGCCTCGTCGGCTTCGCCCGGTCCCTCGCCCGCGAGCTCGGTTCGCGCAACATCACGTTCAACGTCGTCGCGCCCGGTTTTGTCGACACCGACATGACCAAGGTGCTCACCGAGGAGCAGCGCAAGGGCATCGTGTCCCAGGTGCCGCTGGGCCGGTACGCGCAGCCGGAGGAGATCGCCGCCACGGTGCGGTTCCTGGCTTCGGACGACGCCTCGTACATCACTGGAGCCGTCATCCCGGTTGACGGCGGATTGGGCATGGGTCACTGAGCACGATGACTACCACTGGCGGAATTCTCGAGGGCAAGCGCATCCTCATCACGGGTGTGCTGATGGAGTCCTCCATCGCCTTCCACACCGCGAAGCTGGCCCAGGAGCAGGGCGCGGAGATCATCCTCACCGCTTGGCCGCGGCCGTCGCTGACCGAGCGCATCGCCAAGAAGCTGCCCCGGCCCGAGAAGGTCAAGGTCCTGGAGCTCGACGTCTCCGACGACACGCACCTCGCCCGCCTGGAGGGCCAGGTCCGCGAGCACCTGGGCGACCGCCTCGACGGCGTCGTGCACTCGATCGGTTTCGCCCCGCAGGACGCCCTCGGCGGCAACTTCCTCAACACGCCCTTCGAGTCCGTCGCCACGGCGATGCACGTCTCGGCCTTCTCGCTGAAGTCCCTGACGATGGCGCTGCTCCCGCTGATGACGGAGGGCGGTTCGGTCGTCGGCCTGACCTTCGACGCGCAGTTCGCGTGGCCGCAGTACGACTGGATGGGCCCGGCGAAGGCGGCCCTGGAGGCCACCAACCGCTACATGGCCCGTGACCTGGGCAAGCACGACATCCGCTGCAACCTGATCTCGGCGGGCCCGATCGGTTCGATGGCCGCGAAGTCCATCCCCGGCTTCTCCGAGCTGGCGGCGGTCTGGGACAGCCGTTCCCCGCTGGAGTGGAACCTCGCCGACCCGGAGCCGGCCGGCCGCGGCGTCGTGGCCCTCCTGAGCGACTGGTTCCCGAAGACGACGGGCGAGATCGTCCACGTCGACGGCGGTCTGCACGCGATCGGCGCGTAGGTACGCGCCCACCGGTCGCGCCCCGGCGCGCACGGTACGGCGAAGGCCGGGTGGCCGTCCCCGAGAGGGGCGGGGCCCGGCCTCCGCCGTACCGGCACCCTCCCGAGTCGAAAAGTCTGGCGAATCACCCCAGACTGGTCGGAGCGTGACATTCCGGCTACTGATGGGGAGGAGGTACGGGCATGCGTGCGCTCCACCGCAGGTTCGCCGCTCTGGCCTCGACCGCCGCTCTCTTCGCCGGGATCGCCGTCGCCGCCGAGGTGCGCGCCGCTCCCGCTCCCGCCGAGGACGTCCCGTCCCCGGCCACCGCCGCCGAACAGCCCGAGAACTTCGGTGCCTCCTGCCGCACCGTCGTCGAGGGCTCCCGCGTCACCGCCTACTGCCACAACCCCTACCCCGACACGGACCGGGTCAGCCTGCACGTCGAATGCGACCGTTGGTGGGACGTGGACACCGACAGCGCCCCCGTCGACGTCGACCCGACCGCCTACGCCCAGGTGACCGGCCGCTGCTGGAAAGAGGTCCGCACCGCCTGGATCACCCACCAGCCGGCGGGCTCCGCCCCGTCCGCCCCGGGCTCCTGAGGCCCGGGGTCTCAGGGCTTCGTCGCCCCCTGTGCCTCGGGGCCCCTGAGGCACAGGAACGGGTAGCCGGCCGCCTCGGCCGCCGCCGTCTCCGCGTCCCCGGCCCGGATCGCGTCCACCAGCCGCGCGTGGTCCATGTGGTGCTCGGGCCGCAGCTCCTGGCCCACGTCGTCGCGCAGCCAGTCCCGCAGCAGATCGCCCAGGTCCGCGTACACCTCGGTCAGCACCTCGTTCCCGGACGCCGCCACCACCGCGTGGTGGAAGGCCGCGTCCGCGGTCACGAAGCGCTCCGCGTCGCCGGTCTCCCACGCCTCCTCGCGCCGCTCGAGCAGGGTCTCCAGCTGCCTCAGGTCCCGCTCGCTCCGCCGCAGCGCCGCGAGCCGCGCGGCCGAGGACTCCAGGGTGGAGCGCAGCTCCGCCACGTGCCGGGGGTCGGAGTGCGCGAACCGCCGGTGCATCACGCCCGCCAGCTCGCTCGTCGCCAGGACGTACGTGCCCGAGCCCTGCCGGATGTCCAGCAGGCCGTTGTGCGCGAGCGCGCGCACCGCCTCGCGCACGGTGTTGCGGGCCACGCCCAGCTGCTCGACCAGCTCCGGCTCCGTCGGGATCCGTGAGCCGACCGGCCACTCGCCGGAGGTGATCTGGTTCCGCAGCTCGCTGATCACCTGATCGGAGAGCCCGGAACGCCGGGGAGTGCCGAGCGCCATGGTCCACCTTTCTCGTTGGTTCCGGATTGGACAACCAATCATCCCATGATTCTATGATGGCGCCATGCCTGACGAGCCGCAGACCCTCGACCCCGCCGCCCCGCCGGCCGCCCGTGCCCGTACCGCCGCACCGGCCGGCGCCCTCGCGGCCGATTCTTCCGCACCGGGCCGCCACGGCGTCTGGGTCGTCCGGCTCGTCGTCGTCGGGATCGTGCTCGCCGCGCTCAACCTCCGCCCCGCCATCACGAGCCTGGGCGCCCTCCTCGAGGAGGTCCGCGACGGCCTCCACATGAGCGGCAGCGTGGCCGGCGTGCTCACCTCGGTGCCGCCCCTGTGCTTCGCGGTCTTCGGCATCACCGCCCCGCGCCTCGCCCGCCGCTTCGGACCCGCCGCCGTCGTCTGCGCCGGCATGGCCGCGATCTTCGCGGGCCTCGCCGTACGGCCCTTCGCCTCCGGCACCGTCGGCTTCCTCGCCGCCAGCGCCCTCGCCCTGATGGGCATCGCCGTCAGCAACGTCCTCATGCCCGTCATCGTCAAGCGGTACTTCCCCGACCGCATCGGCACCATGACCGGCCTCTACTCCATGGCGCTGGCCCTCGGCACCTCGCTCGCCGCGGCCGCGACCGTGCCCATGACCGAGGCCATGGGCGGAAGTTGGCGCACCGGGCTCGGCGTCTGGGCGGTCCTCGCCGCCCTCGCCGTGCTGCCCTGGATCCCGCTGGTCCGCGACCGCGGGGCCCGGGGGACGGCCGGACCCGTCCGGGACGCGGCCGCGTCCCCGCAGGCCGCCCCGCTGCGGATCACCCGCAGCCGCACCGCCTGGGCCCTCGGCTGCTTCTTCGGCCTCCAGGCCACCGGCGCGTACATCACCATGGGCTGGATGCCGCAGATCTTCCGGGACGCCGGCGTCCCGGCCGGCACCGCCGGCGTGCTCCTCGCCGTCACCATGGTGATGGGCGTGCCGCTCGCCTTCGTCATCCCGCGCCTCGCCACCCGCCTGCGGAACCAGGGACCCATCGCCGTCGTCCTCGGCCTCTGCGGACTCGCCGGCTACACCGGCCTCTGCTTCGCCCCCGCCGCCGGCGCCTGGGCCTGGGCCCTGCTCCTGGGCGTCTCGAACTGCGCCTTCCCGCTCGCCCTCACCATGATCGGCATGCGGTCGCGCACCGGTGCCGGCGTGGTCCGGCTCTCGGCCTTCGCGCAGAGCGTGGGCTACCTCATCTCCATCCCCGGACCGCTCCTGGTCGGCGTCCTCTACCAGCACAGCGGCGGCTGGGGCCTGCCCATCGCGCTGATGGCGGGGCTGATGGTGCCCCAGATGATCGTCGGAACCCTCGCCGGCAGGGACCGGACGGTCGAGGACGAATGCTGAGATGCGAGACTGGTGCCATGCCAGTGCTCGATCCGAATCCTCAGAACGGCCAGAAGAAGCTCCTGCTCGTGCTCGGCGCGATGCTCGGGATCTCGGTCGTCATCGCCGTCCTCGCCACGATCGCCTCTCCGTGAGCCGGTGACCCCGGCACACCGGCGGCCCGCCCCCCCGGTGACCCGCGCCGCCCCGGGGTGGGGGTAGCCCCCGCAACCCCTAGGGGGCGAGTGTCAGGGTGAAGTGGGTGGACCTCCGGATGGGCCCGCCGGCCCGTGCTCCGTACGTTGGAGACACGCACCGGATCACCCATCCCACGGAGGCGGCCATGGCGGCCCACACCCACACCCCTGCCCCGTCCGCCGGTGCCCCGTCCGCCAGGGGCGTGGACGCCCGGCTGCCCTGGTGGGCGCTCGCCCTTCCGGTGGCCGCCTTCGTCGCCCTCTTCGTGCTCGTCACGGCGCCGGGCGGGGCACAGGCGGCCGCAGGTGACCCGGGGGTCGGCCGGCTCCTGGAGCAGATCCGGCAGACGCTGCCCCACTGACTCAACACCCTGCGCCCGACGGTCGGTTTCATGCGAAGCTGGAACCCATGAGCGTCGATACACCCCGCAGGATCGTGCTGCTCCGGCATGCCAAGGCCGACTGGCCCCAGGTGTCCGACCACGAGCGTCCGCTCGCCGAGCGAGGCCGCACGGACGCGCCCGTGGCCGGCCGCAGGCTCGCCGAGACCGGGATCACCTTCGATCTGGCCCTCTGCTCGACCGCCGCCAGGACGCGTGAGACCTGGAAACTGGCCGTGCAGGAGCTGCCGCACCGCCCTAGGACCGTGTACGAGGATCGACTGTACGAGGCCTCGCTCGGCGAGCTCATCGCCCTGCTCAACGAGACCTCCGACGAGGTGGCCGACCTGCTCGTGATCGGCCACAACCCCGGCATGCACGCGCTCTCCGACGCCCTCGCGGGCTCGGCCGAGGGCGACACGCAGACCCGGATGAACCGCGGCGGCTTCCCCACGGCGGCCTTCTCCGTCCTCGGCTTCAACGGCTCGTGGAAGTCGGTGGAGCACGGTGTGGGCACGCTGCTCGACTACTGGGCCCCGCACGACTGAGCCGCCCGCGCACCCACGACAGAAGGCCCGGCCACCGCTCTCGGTGGCCGGGCCTCTCGACGTCCGTCAGTGCAGCAGGTCCTCGCCGCCGTCCGCGGCCTCGACCTCCTCGCGGGTGATCCCGAGCAGATAGAGGACGGCGTCGAGGAAGGGGACGTTCACCGCGGTGTGCGCGGCCTCGCGCACGACCGGCTTGGCGTTGAAGGCCACGCCGAGCCCGGCGGTGTTCAGCATGTCGAGGTCGTTGGCGCCGTCGCCGATCGCCACCGTCTGGGCCAGCGGCACCCCCGCCTCGGTGGCGAAGCGGCGCAGCAGCCGCGCCTTGCCGGCCCGGTCCACGATCTCGCCGGTGACCCGGCCGGTGAGCCTGCCGTCGACGATCTCCAGCGTGTTGGCCGAGGCGAAGTCCAGGCCCAGCTTCTCCTGCAGGTCGTCCGTGACCTGGGTGAAGCCGCCGGAGACGACACCGACCTGGTAGCCGAGCCGCTTCAGGGTCCGGATCAGGGTGCGGGCGCCGGGAGTGAGGCGTACCTCGTCGCGGACCTTGTCCACCACGGAGGCGTCGAGCCCGGCCAGCAGCGCCACGCGGGCGTGCAGCGACTGCTCGAAGTCCAGCTCGCCGCGCATCGCCGCCGCGGTGACCTCGGCGACCTCGCGCTCGCAGCCGGCGTGGCCGGCGAACAGCTCGATGACCTCGTCCTGGATGAGCGTCGAGTCGACGTCCATGACCACGAGCCGCTGGGCGCGGCGGTGCAGTCCGGCGGAGACGACCGCCACGTCGACGCCGATCTCCGAGGCCGAGGGGGCCAGCGCGGTCCGCAGCGGCTCGGTCTCGCAGCCCGAGACGGCGAACTCGACGGCGGTCACCGGGTACTTCGCGAGGCGGAAGATGCGGTCGATGTTGCCGCCGGTTCCGGTGATCTTCGCCGCTATGGCCGCCGTCGACTCGGCGGTCAGCGGGTGCCCGAGGACGGTGACGTGCGAACGGCCGCTGCCACGCGGACGGTTGTCTCCGGTGCCGGAGATGATCTCGGCCTGGAGCTTCAGCGACTCCGCCCAGCTGTGCACGGTGGCGCGCAGCTCGCCCTGCGAGGCGACGGTCGGCTCGGTGACGAGCGCGCACAGGACGAGGCGGCCGCGGGACACGACCTGCTCGATGTCCACGACGTCGACGGAGTAGGCGGCGAGGGTGTCGAAGAGTCCGGCGGTGATCCCGGGACGGTCCTTCCCGAAGATCTTGACGAGAAGAGTGGGAACGTCTGAGGTCTGCGATGCGCTCATGGTGCTTCCACCGTATCGGGCACCGGGTGCCACCAGCTCCCCCGTCCCGAGTGCCGGACACCGGTGCCCCCCGCCGCCGTGCCGGCACCGCTTCGGCGCCGCCCCTGCCCGCCGGCGGGTCAGCCGCGCCGGCGCGGGTGTCCGGGCGGGGGCGGCGCGTCCGGCGGGCCCGGCGGGTCCGGCGGGTCCGGCGGGGGAGCGGGCGGGGGAGGGACGACGGGGCCGAGGTCGCGGCCACGCCGGGGCGGCCGGCCCCGGCCGCCGGGACCGGGGCCGCGGAGCGGGCCCGCGACGGTCGGGGCCGCGTGCAGCCCGCTCCCCGCGCCGCCGGCACCGCTCCCGCCGTCCCCCGCGCCGCTCCCGTCCTCGGGCCCGTCCCGGCCGCCGTCCACGGACCCGCCGGGCCCGTCCCGGCCGGTCCCGCCCCCGTCCGCGTAGGGGTTCGTGTCCCCGCCCGGTGGCCGGTACGGCTTCGAGGGGATGTACGGCCCCGGCAAGTAGGCCAGGTCGACATACGTACGCCCGCCGGGCGCCGTCACCCCGTCCGCACCAGCCGCTCCGGCGCCCGCGCGCCGCCGGGCCCCCACCAGGAGGCCGCCCACCGCTCCCGTACCCGCGCCCCACAGCGCCCCCAGCAACAGCGCGACCACCGCGTCGCCGTGCAGCTCCACCCCCGCGTCGAAGGCGTCGACGCCCAGAACGGACAGCGAGGCGTCCGCCGACACCCCGGAGAGCACCACCACCAGGGCCAGCGCCGGCGCCGTCACGGCTCCGAGCCGCAGCCCGCACCGCGCCGCGAACGCCGCCCGCCCGAGCCCGTCACGCGGGGTCCGGGACGCCGCCAGCACCCCGGCGCCCAGCATCATCGCGGCCGCGGCCACCGCGAGCAGCCACACCGCGCCGTCCAGCTCGGCGAGCCGGGCCACCGTCACGGGCCGGTCCATCGCGCCGCCGCCCAGCAGCGCGTCCAGCGGATCGGGCAGCACCTCCGTCAGCGAGCCCCGCGCGCCACCGCGCCACGGCACGAACAGCCCGAGCGGCACCCCGACGCCCACCCCGTTCGGGGTCCCGAGCAGCGCGGCGCCCAGCACCCGGCGGGGACGGTCGTCGCCGACGGCCGCGTACCCCGCCGCCGCGTATCCGGCGGCCACCGCCACCAGCCCCACCGTCACCAGCGCCGAGGCCGCCGGCCGCACCACCCGCCGCAGACCGTCGCCGAACCGCCCCGGCGGCAGCGGAGCCCGCCGCGAGGCGAGCAGGGCGAGCAGCACGACCCCGAGCGCCCAGAGTGCCGCGCCCGCCAGCGAGTCCGCGGTGTCCACCGAGAAGCCCACCGACGCCTTCGCCTCCACCAGGTCCCCGAGCCGGTCCGGCAGCAGCCCGCCGAGATCCCCGAGATCCCCGAGGCCCGGCACACGCAGCCCCCCGTCCCCGCCCGTACCCGGGACTCCTCCGATCCCCAGGGTGCCGCCGTCGATCGTCACCACGTCGTGTCCGGCCCAGGCCAGCCCGCCCACCGCGGCCACGAAGACCGTCACCAGGGCCGTCACCCGGCAGGCGAGCTCCCGTCCCGGGAGGTGCGGCCCGGCACCCCGCAGCGAGCGCAGGAAGAAGTACCCCAGGAGCAGCGCCCCCACCAGGGCGACGCCGAGTGGCGCGAGGTCGACGGCGGTCCGCGCCGCGGCCCCCTCCAGCCCGTACGCCGACACGTCACCCGTCGGTGTCACCGACCCGCCCACGGCCAGCACCACCACGGCCGCCGTCATCGGGCCGAGGCCGCCCGCCGCGTCCGCGCCGAGGAGATGGAGCCCGAGCGCGGCGGCCCCCGCCATCCCCACCAGCGCCCAGCCCACGGCCGCGATCGAGGCCAGGATCACATCGGTCGGGGACATGCGCCCGCGGTCGCCCCTCGCCTCCATCAGACCCCCCTGATTCGTGCCGAGTTGCCCCATTCATGCATGATCCGTACGCACTCATGGGCGCTTACCACTCTCCGGGGTGTTTTCTCCTTCCGTCAACGGCCCGTGCACGCAGCATCGGAGGGCGCCCGGAGCACGCCTGCGCCGGGTCTTCACACCGCCCGACTTTCGGATCGGGGACCGGGCCTGAAATAGTTCCCCCCGATGTTCGCCATCCCTAGACTCCCTGCGACGGGGGTACATCGGGGGACAAGTAGTGGGGCATGGAGTGCCAGAACTCGTACTGGAATTGAACGGAAGGACCTGGACTCTCGATCCGTCCAGGTCGTACACCCTCGGACGTGATCCGCAGGGCGACCTGGTGATCGACGACGCCAGGGTCTCGTGGCGCCACGCCACCATCAGCTGGGGCGGCCGGAGTTGGGTCATCGAGGACCACGGCTCCACCAACGGCACGTTCGTGCAGGGGCAGCGGATCCATCAGATGGAGATCGGCCCCGGCTCCGCCGTCAACCTCGGCAACGCCACCGACGGCCCGCGGCTGAACCTCGCCGCCGCCGGCGCCCCGGCCCACCAGGCCGCGGCGCAGGCGCAGCAGCCCGCGCCGCAGCAGGCCGGCGCCCCGGCCGACTGGGCGAGCCACCAGGCCCCGCCGCAGCAGCAGGGCTGGCAGCAGCCCGCCGGGCAGCCGCAGTTCCCGCAGCAACAGGGCGGCCAGGCCGCGCAGTCGGCACCGAACGTGCCGGGCCAGGGCGGCGGCGCCGCGGGGGCGCCGCCGGTCTACGGGGACCGCAGCCCCACGACGTTCTACCAGCTGGCCCTCGGCCACGTGATGCGGATCGGCCGTGCGCTCGAGAACGAACTGGTCGTCTCCGACCTCCAGGTCTCGCGCCACCACGCCGAGTTCCACGCGACGCCCGACGGGCGTTTCCAGATCAAGGACCTCGGCTCCCACAACGGCACGTACGTCAACGGCCAGCCGATCGCCAAGAGCGGCTCGGTCCTCATCGGCCCCAACGACATCGTCGGCGTCGGCCACTCGACCTTCCGGATCGTCGGCGGCCAGCTGGAGGAGTTCGTCGACACCGGCGAGGTCTCCTTCTCGGCCCGCCACCTCACCGTGACCGTCGACGGCGGCAAGCAGATCCTCAAGGACGTCTCGTTCGGCGTCCCGGAGAAGTCGCTGATCGGCGTCATCGGCCCGTCCGGTTCCGGAAAGTCCACGCTGCTCAAGGCGCTCACCGGCTACCGCCCGGCCAACGAGGGCGAGGTCCTCTACGACAACCGGAGCCTCTACAAGCAGTTCGCCGAGCTGCGCCAGCGCATCGGTCTGGTCCCGCAGGACGACATCCTGCACAAGGAGCTGACCGTCCAGAAGGCGCTGCGCTACGCGGCCAAGCTCCGCTTCCCCGGCGACACCGCCCCGGCCGAGCGCGAGGCCCGGATCGACGAGGTGCTGCGCGAGCTCAAGCTCGACATCCACAAGGAGAAGAAGGTCACCTCCCTCTCCGGTGGCCAGCGCAAGCGCGTCTCCGTCGCCCTGGAGCTCCTCACCAAGCCGTCGCTGATCTTCCTGGACGAGCCGACCTCCGGTCTCGACCCGGGCATGGACCGCGACGTCATGCAGCTGCTCCGCGGCCTCGCCGACGACGGCCGCACCGTCCTGGTCGTCACCCACTCCGTCGCCGAGCTGGGCCTGTGCCACAAGCTCCTGGTGATGGCGCCCGGCGGTTCGGTGGCGTACTTCGGTCCGCCGGAGGAGGCGCTGAACTTCTTCGGCTACAGCAACTGGGCCGACGTCTTCTCCGCCTTCGAGAACTACCGCGACTACGACTGGGCGGGACGATGGAAGGGCTCGCAGCACTACCAGATGTACGCCGCGGACATCGACGCCGTGGCCGCCCAGCCGGTGCAGATGCCGCAGCAGGCGATCGCCCGGCCGCCGAAGCCGCAGGGCTGGGGCTCCCAGCTGTGGACCCTGATCCGCCGGTACTCGTCGGTGATCGCGTCCGACAAGGGCTTCATGGGCCTGATGGTGATCCTGCCGGCCGTCCTCGGCGTGGTCTCGGTCGTCATCCCCGCCGACTTCGGCCTCGCGCCACCGAAGCCGCCGTCCCGGTTCAACGGCGACGCCGGCACGATCATGCTGATCCTCGCGGTCGGCATGTGCTTCTCCGGCGCCGCCAACTCCGTCCGTGAGCTGATCAAGGAGCGGGTCATCTACGAACGGGAGCGGGCCACCGGCCTGTCCCGCTCGGCGTACCTGATGTCCAAGGTCATCGTCCTCGGCGTGATCACCGCCATCCAGGGCGTCATCATCTGCGGCATCGGCTTCGCCACCCGCGAGCTGCCCGCGGAGGGCCTGGTCCTGCCGCCGGCCGTCGAGCTGTGCGTCACGATCATCGCGCTCGGCTTCACCTCGATGATGTTCGGCCTGGTCATCTCCTCGCTGGTGAAGACCGCCGAGAAGACGATGCCGCTGCTCGTCATGTTCGCGATCGTCCAGGTCGTCTTCACCGGCATCCTCTTCCAGGTGTACGGCTCGCCGGGCCTGGAGCAGTTCGCCTGGCTGATGCCCTCGCGCTGGGCCATCGCCGCCGCGGGTTCGACCCTCGACCTCGCGCACCTGATGCCGCCGTGGGACCACAAGGACCCGACCAACCTGGACCCGCTGTGGGACCACACGGTCGGCCAGTGGGGCTTCAACCTCTCGGTCCTGCTGATCATCGGCATCGTCTGCGGCTTCGCCGTGGCGCGCCTGCTGCGGCGCCATGAGCCCGAGGTCATGCGGAAGTAGCGGAAGCGACCGGCGTCACGCGCGCCGGACGACGCCGAGGGCGGCACCCCATGGGGTGCCGCCCTCCGGCGTTGCTGCCTCAGCGCGATCAGTAGGCGCTGTTGACGTTGTCGATCGAGCCGTAGCGGTCGGCCGCGTAGTTGGCGGCGGCGACGATGTTGGCGACCGGGTCGTACTGGTCGAACGCGGTGCCGGGCACGTGGTAGGCCTTGAAGGTCGGGTAGATGACCTGCAGCAGACCCTTGGACGGGACGCCGTTGATGGCGTTGATGTCCCAGTTGTTGATGGCCCGCGGGTTACCGCTGGACTCACGCATGATGTTCTTGTGCAGGCCGTTGTAGCTGCCCGGAATGTTGTGCTTGTCCATGATGAACAGCGCCTCGCGGATCCAGCCGTCGAGGTTGTTCGCGAAGACGGGCTTGCGGGCGGCGGCGCGGCTCGCGGCGGCCTTCACGGCGGCGCGCTTCTTGGCCTCGGCCTTGGCCTTCGCGGCGGCGGCAGCGGCCTTCGCCTTGGCCTTGGCGGCGGCGTCGGCCTTGGCCTTCGCGGCGGCGACGGCGTTCGCCTTGGCCTTGGCGGCGGCCTCGGCCTGCTGCTTGGCCTTGAGGCCGAGCGTCGTGTGCTGGTCGGTGAGGCTCGAGTGCAGCGCCTTGGCCTGGGCGCTGTTGGCGTTGTACGCCCAGGCGGCCTGCTGGGTGTTGGCCAGTGCCTGAGGCTCGACCTCGGCGGCGGCGTTGCCCGGGACGAGAGAGAAGGCGAGAGCTGCGGCGCCAAGCGTGGCGACACCGGCGATCGAGGCCTTGTGGGTCTTGGTCAGACGGCGGCGAGAAGTGTTCGCAGACATGCAGGACTACCTCTTCGAATAGCAGGGGGTCGCTCAGGCCGGGGGCGGCGCTGCGCCTTCCTCGGCGGCGACGGCTGCAATTCTTAGCGCCAGCAAAATCCCCTGGCAAAGGTGTGACCTACGATCCCGGGTAGTGGATCAGGGGCGCCGGACCGGCGCCCCGAAACCCCTGCAATGCCCGTTTTTCCCGTCCCGTTCTGTCCCTTATGTAGCCACTACGACCCTTAGTAAGTGACCTGGGTCCTATGTGCGGGCTCACATCGGCCTGGTAACAACCTGACCAGGCGTTGCTGGCGCAATGCGCATGGTGAGCGGGTCCGCCGGGAGGAGGAGGTGCAGGTCCCCGAACTCGTGCCAGAGGTAGCGCCCTTGCAGCGCCTGGGCGTAGGCCCGCCGCAGCGCCGGCCGCCCCGCGACCGCCTCCAGCATCAGCAGATGCGAGGCCGCCGGCTCGTGCAGCCCGGTCAGCAGTCCGTCCACCGCCCGCACCCCGCGCGCCGGGGTCACCACCAGGTCCGTCCACCCCGCCGCGGCCCGCACCACCCCCGCCCCGTCCGCCGCGGACTCCAGCGCCCGTACGGCCGTCGTACCGACCGCCACGACACGGCCCCCGCCCGCCCGCGCCGCGTTCACCAGCCGGGCCGACGCCGCCGGCACCTCGAAACGCTCCGGGTACGGCGGCTCGTGGGCCTCCGCCGACGCCACCCCCGTGTGCAGGGTGATCGGCGCGAACTGCACCCCCCGGCGCACCAGCTCCGCCACCAGCCGCGCCGTGAAGGGCCGGCCCGCGCTCGGCATCTCCGCCGACCCCGTGCCGTCGGGGGAGGGCAGGGCGAAGACCGTCTGGTACGCGGCCAGCGGCTGGTCCCGCTCCGTGTACCCGTACCGGATCGGCCGCCCGTACCGCGCGAGCAGCTCCGGCACGGGCGAGTCCGCCCGCCCCCACCACAGCCGGGCCGCGCCGGGCACCAGCGGCTCCTCCAGCACCAGCCGCGCCCCGCCCGGCAGCCGCACCGCCGCCCCCGCCGGACCGCCCGGCCGCGCCGTGCTGCTGCCCCGCCCGTCCGGGTCCCGCAGCTCCACCACCCACCGGCCGTCGTCGCCCCGGGTGGAGAAATGGACGACGACCGGCGGCCCCGCCGTGTCCCCGCCCAGCCGCCCCGTCACGGCGGCCGCGAGCGTGGCCGAGGTGTTGACCACCAGCACGTCCCCGGCCCGCAGCAGCCCCGGCAGCGCGGGGAAGGCGTGATGCGACACCTCCGTGCCGCGCGACACCAGCAGCCGCACGTCCTCCCGCCCGCGCCCCGGCCCCCGCTGCTCCGCGGGCACCCGCGCCGACAGCTCCGGCGGCACCCTCAGCGCCTCCAGCACGTCCCCCTTCATTCCGCGACCCCCACCGGCTCGCCCGCGACGTACCGCCCGCTCGGCGGCCTGCGCTCCAGAAGAGAGAGGAGGGCGGGCACCACCGACTCCGGATCCGGCCGCGCGTCCGTGTCGTCCGGCACCGCCGCCGCGTACAGGTCCGTGGCCATGTCCCCCGGGTCCACCACCCACACCCGCAGTGCCGGCTCCTCCACCGCCAGCACCGCCGCCAGCCGCTCCAGCGCCGCCTTCGAGGCCCCGTACCCGCCCCACGTCCCGTACGCCTCCACCGCCGCGTCCGAACCGACCGCGATCACCGCTCCGGCCCCGCTCGCCCGCAGCAGCGGCAGCCCCTCCTGCACGAGACCCAGCGCCGCCACCACGTTCGTCTCCAGCGCCACCCGCAGCCCGTCCAGCGGCTGCTCCGCCAGCCGCACCAGCGGCTCCGCGCCCAGCGCGCTCGCGTTGCTCACCAGCAGGTCGAGACCGCCCAGCTCCCGGGCCGCCGCCACCAGGTCCCGGCGGTGCGCCGGGTCCGTGACATCCCCGGCCAGCGCCACCACCCGGCCTCCCCGCGCCCGGGCGGCCCGGGCGCTCTCCTCCAGTACCCGTGCCGTCCGGGCGTCCAGCACCAGGTCCCAGCCCCGCTCGGCCAGCGCGCCGGCCAGCGCCCGGCCCAGCCCCTTCGACGCTCCCGTAACGATCGCGACAGTCATGACGTCCATCCCCTCGGGTACCGGCTTCCGCCTCGATGCCCCCAGCCTCCGACCGCGCCCCCGCCCGCCGCCTCGTCCGCGGGCCCGGACCGGGCACGGCACTTCGACCTAGGCCGGTGGTCGGGGGCCGGAGCCGTCCCCGGGCGGATACGCACCGTCACACCTCACCGGTACGGTGAGTTCATGAGTCACCGACCGAGCTCCGGCCTCGCCGCCGTGAGCACCGCGCTGCTGGCGATGAGCCGCCACCTGGAGGTGCGCGACGTCCTCAAGACGATCGTCGCCTCCGCGCGCGAGCTGCTCGACGCCGAGTACGCGGCCCTGGGCGTGCCGGACGACCACGGCGGCTTCGCCCAGTTCGTGGTCGACGGCGTCAGCGACGAGCAGTGGCGGGCCATCGGCCCCCTGCCCCGCCAGCACGGCATCCTCGCCGCCATGCTCCACAAGGCCGAGCCCGAGCGGCTCGCCGACGTCCGCGAGGACCCGCGCTTCGAGGGCTGGCCGGCCGCGCACCCCGAGATGTCCGACTTCCTCGGCCTGCCCGTCCAGGACGGCGAGGAGACGATCGGCGCCCTCTTCCTGGCGAACAAGCGCTGCCGCGAGGGTGCCCCCGCGGGCGACGGCGGGTGCGGCTTCACCGCGGAGGACGAGGAACTGCTCTCGATCCTCGCCCAGCACGCCGCGATCGCCCTGACCAACGCCCGCCTGTACGAACGCAGCCGCGAGCTCACCATCGCCGAGGAGCGCTCGCGCCTGGCCCACGAGCTGCACGACGCCGTCAGCCAGAAGCTCTTCTCGCTCCGGCTCACCGCCCAGGCCGCCGCCGCCCTCGTCGACCGCGACCCGGCCCGCGCCAAGGGCGAGCTCCAGCAGGTCGCCGAGCTCGCCGCGGAGGCCGCCGACGAGCTGCGCGCCGCCGTCGTGGAGCTGCGCCCCGCCGCACTGGACGAGGACGGTCTCGTGCACACCCTGCGGACGCAGATCCAGGTCCTGGACCGGGCCCACAGCGCGCGGGTCACCTTCGACAGCCCCGGCATGCGGGCTCTGCCCGCCGCCCAGGAGGAGGCCGTCCTCCGGGTCGCGCAGGAGGCCCTGCACAACGCGCTGCGGCACGCCGAGCCCGCCGTCGTCACGGTCTCCCTCGCCCGGCGGGGCCCGGGCGCCCTGCTCACCGTCCGGGACGACGGCAAGGGCTTCGACCCCCGCACGGTCCGCAGCGCCGGGCGGCACCTCGGACTGGTCTCCATGCGGGACCGGGCCGGCGGTGTCGGCGGCCGGCTCACCGTGACATCGGCACCGGGCCGAGGCACCACGATCGAGATGGAGGTCCCCGGTGGCTGACAAGACCATTCGCGTCCTGCTGGTCGACGACCACCAGGTCGTCCGCCGCGGCCTGCGGACCTTCCTGGAGGTCCAGGACGACATAGAGGTCGTCGGCGAGGCCGCCGACGGCGCCGAGGGCGTCGCCCGGGCGGAGGAACTGCGGCCCGACGTCGTCCTGATGGACGTCAAGATGCCCGGCATGGACGGCATCGAGGCGCTGCGGAAGCTGCGCGAGCTGGCCAACCCGGCCCGTGTGCTGATCGTCACCAGCTTCACCGAGCAGCGCACGGTGATCCCCGCGCTGCGCGCGGGCGCCTCCGGATACGTCTACAAGGACGTGGACCCCGACGCGCTGGCCGGCGCCATCCGCTCCGTGCACGCCGGGCACGTGCTGCTGCAGCCCGAGGTGGCGGGGGCGCTGCTCTCGCAGGACGAGGCGCCGAGCGGTACGGGCCGCGGGTCGACCCTCACGGAACGGGAGCGGGAGGTGCTCGGCCTGATCGCGGACGGCAGGTCCAACCGCGAGATCGCGCGCGCCCTCGTCCTCTCCGAGAAGACGGTCAAGACACACGTCTCGAACATCCTCATGAAGCTCGATCTGGCGGACCGCACCCAGGCCGCACTGTGGGCGGTCCGGCACGGCCTCATCACCTGACCCACGGGGAGGGAACGGAGATCGCGAGAGGTACTTCCGTTCCCTTCTTCATACCGTCGGGTGTATGTCCCCCGTTCGGCGCAACCCGGCGGCAGCGGCGGCGTTCTCCATGGCGTGCTGCGACGGCCCGGTCGCAGCGAATACCAGGAGGATCCTGAAAGTGAACAAGCTCAAGAAGGCCGCAGCCCTGACCATGGTCGCCGGCGGCATCGTCGCCGCCGGTGCGGGTGTGGCCTCCGCCGACGCGGACGCCCACGGCCAGGCCCTCAACTCGCCGGGCGTCGCCTCCGGCAACCTGGTGCAGGTCCCGGTCCACGTTCCCGTGAACGTCTCCGGCAACACGATCAACGTGATCGGCCTGCTCAACCCGGCCTTCGGCAACAGCGCCGTCAACGGCTGACGCCACCCGAAACGGCCCGGCCCCCGGACGATCCCCCCGGAGGCCGGGCTTCGCCGTACCCGCGCACGACCGCGCCCGGCCACCCGGGCGGCTCGCCGCGTCGCGGTCCCGGCCGCCGGGGACCGAGCCTCGGCGCTCCCCGTCGGGACAGAGCCGCCCGGACCCCGCCTCAGAGCTCCCGTTCCCGTTCCCGCTCCTCCACGTACGCGTTGTACGCCGCGACCTGCGCCCGGCGCGCGACCCGCTCCACCGGCCGCAGCGCGGCACCCCGCGCGGCCATCTCCGAAGCGCTCACCGCGCCCCCGTGCCCCCCGCCGTACGCCAGACCGACCAGCAGACCGATCCGCTGCGCCAGCTCCAGGACCCGCACCGCACGCGGCGGATAACCAGGGGCCAGGACCTCCCGGCCCGCCTCCGCCCGCGCCCGGTACGCCTCCCGCGCCGCGTCCGCCACCGGACCGGAGGCCGCCACGTCCAGCTTCGTCAGCACCGCCGTCGCGTCGCGCAGCGCCTCCGCCAGCTCGCGCTCCGCCTCACTCAGGGACGGCACGTCCGCGGGCGGCGCCTCCCGCACCGCCAGGCAGTGCCACACGACCTCCACGTGCACGTCCCCCGCCGGGCCCGCCTCCGTGACCGCCGGCACCAGACCGTACGGCGCCCCGAAACCGACCGCCGCCTCCTCCGCCTCCAGCGCCCGCGCGTTGAACTCCGGCGGTCCGCTCAGACCCAGCGGATGCCCCGGCGCGGGCAGCGCCACCCGCCACCCGGTCACCCCGAGCACCCGCAGCCGCCCCAGCGCCAGCGTCAGCCCGACCGGCCCCGCCTCGCCCGGCAGCCCCTCGACGCGGTGCACCGCGTCCTCCCCGACAATGGCCAGCGCCGCCTCGTCCGGCGACACCGCCCCGGCCGACAGGGCATTGCCCCAGGCGGCCAGACGTCCTGAGCGTGGTTCCGAAAGCATGCCCCCAGATTAGAGGCCGCCCCGCGGTCCGTCGCCGGGCTCGCGGCGCCCCGCACCGCTCCCCGATCCGGCCCGTCCGACGGGGCACCCTCCGAGGCCGCCCCGCCGTCCGTCGCCGTCCGTCGCCGGGCTCGTGCCGTCCGTCGCCGGGCTCGCGGCGCCCGGCACCGGAAGAGGGGAGCGCCGGACCCAAGAGACGACCTGAGGACCGCCCCGCTCCGTCAGTGGCGTAGGTTTTCCCTGGACGCCGCGCCCGCAGGCGCAAGGCGACGACACGACTCGACCGCAAGGGGAGACAACGCGCTCATGAGCGATGTACTGGAGCTGGTGGACGTATCCGTGGTCCGCGACGGACGGGCTCTGGTGGACGAGGTCTCCTGGTCGGTCAAGGAGGGTGAGCGCTGGGTCATCCTCGGCCCCAACGGCGCCGGCAAGACCACCCTGCTCAACATCGCCTCCAGCTACCTCTTCCCGTCCTCCGGCACCGCCCGGATCCTCGGCGAGCGGCTCGGCGGCGTCGGCACCGACGTCTTCGACCTCCGCCCCCGGATCGGCATGGCCGGCATCGCCATGGCGGAGAAGCTCCCCAAGCGCCAGACCGTGCTGGAGACCGTCCTCACCGCCGCCTACGGCATGACCGCCACCTGGCACGAGGACTACGACGCCGTCGACGAGGAGCGCGCCCGCGCCTTCCTCGACCGCCTCGGCATGACCGAGTACCTCGACCGCAGGTTCGGCACCCTGTCCGAGGGCGAGCGCAAGCGCACCCTCATCGCCCGCGCCATGATGACCGACCCCGAGCTCCTCCTCCTGGACGAGCCCGCCGCCGGCCTCGACCTCGGCGGCCGCGAGGACCTGGTCCGCCGCCTCGGCCGCCTGGCCCGGGACCCGTACGCGCCCTCCATGATCATGGTCACCCACCACGTCGAGGAGATCGCGCCCGGCTTCACCCACGTCCTGATGATCCGTCAGGGCAAGGTGCTCGCCGCCGGCCCGATGGAGACCGAGCTGACCTCGCGCAACCTCTCGCTCTGCTTCGGCCTGCCGCTCGTCGTCGAGCACGTCGGCGACCGCTACACCGCCCAGGGTCTCCCGCTCAAGTAGCCCCTCCCGACAGCCGGTTGCACCGGGCGTCGCGTCCCCGCACAGCGCCGCGCCCTGTCCCCCGGCCCTCCCGCCGCCCTACCATGACCACGTGGACATCGACGCGTGGGTCTGGTGGCTGATCGGCGCGGTGGGACTGGGCATTCCGCTCGTCCTGACCGCGATGCCCGAATTCGGCA
Source organism: Streptomyces sp. JL2001 (assembly GCF_050917515.1). NCBI lineage: Bacteria > Bacillati > Actinomycetota > Actinomycetes > Kitasatosporales > Streptomycetaceae > Streptomyces > Streptomyces sp. JL2001. The sequence goes on from NZ_CP169421.1 coordinate 6,078,247, forward strand.
TGTTCTCCGTCGGCGCGATCGCCGGAGCCGTGACCGCCGGTCTCGGCTTCGGCATCGTCGCGCAGGTGATCGTCTTCGTCGTGGTGTCGGTGGCGCTCCTCGCGGTCGTCCGCCCCATCGCGGCCCGCCACCGCAACGGGCCGCCCGGGCACGCCAGCGGCATCGACGCCCTGAAAGGCCGTCAGGCCGTCGTCCTGGAAAGGGTCGACGGCAGCGGCGGCCGCATCAAGCTCGCCGGCGAGGTCTGGTCCGCCCGGACGCTCGACGCCGGACAGGCCTTCGAGGCCGGTGAACAGGTCGACGTCGTCGACATCGACGGGGCGACCGCCGTGGTCATGTGACCGAACCCCCCACGCGACGGCGCCTGGTCTGGGAAACTCGATCATCGGAAACAACCCGGCAGTCAACCGGTAGCGAAGGGCACGGGGAACACGATGTCAGCAGTCATCATCGTCCTGATCATTCTGGTGGTGCTTGTCTTCATCGCCCTGATCAAGACGATCCAGGTCATCCCGCAGGCGAGCGCCGCCATCGTGGAGCGCTTCGGACGCTACACCCGCACGCTCAACGCCGGACTGAACATCGTCGTCCCGTTCATCGACTCGATCCGCAACCGGATCGACCTGCGTGAACAGGTCGTCCCCTTCCCGCCGCAGCCGGTGATCACCCAGGACAACCTGGTCGTCAACATCGACACCGTCATCTACTACCAGGTGACCGACGCCCGGGCCGCGACCTACGAGGTCGCCAGCTACATCCAGGCCATCGAGCAGCTCACCGTCACCACCCTCCGCAACATCATCGGCGGCATGGACCTGGAGCGGACCCTCACCTCCCGCGAGGAGATCAACGCCGCCCTGCGCGGCGTCCTCGACGAGGCCACCGGCAAGTGGGGCATCCGCGTCAACCGCGTCGAACTCAAGGCGATCGAGCCCCCGACCTCCATCCAGGACTCGATGGAGAAGCAGATGCGCGCCGACCGCGACAAGCGCGCCGCGATCCTCACCGCCGAGGGCATCCGCCAGTCCCAGATCCTCACCGCCGAGGGCGAGAAGCAGTCCGCGATCCTCCGCGCCGAGGGTGAGGCCAAGGCCGCCGCCCTGCGCGCCGAGGGCGAGGCCCAGGCCGTCCGCACGGTCTTCGAAGCCATCCACGCCGGCGACCCCGACCAGAAGCTGCTCTCCTACCAGTACCTCCAGATGCTCCCGAAGATCGCCGAGGGCGACGCCAACAAGCTCTGGATCGTCCCCAGCGAGATCGGCGACGCCCTCAAGGGCCTCTCCGGTGCCTTCGGCAACTTCGGCGGAGGCGCCCCCGGCTTCAACACCGGTGCCGTGCCCGGCAGCCGCACCGGCACCGAGACCGAACGCCGCGAACAGCCCCCGGTTGACTGACACATACACGCAGTCGTGCATGATCGGTGCGAGCCCCTCGACCCTCACGGGCGGGGAGGCGACTCACTGACCATGTAAGGAGATGGCGTTGTCCATCTGGGAGATCCTGGCAGTCTTCGCGGCCGGCGTCGGAGCCGGCACCATCAACACGATCGTCGGATCGGGAACGCTGATCACGTTCCCCGTCCTGCTCCTCACCGGACTCCCCCCGGTGACGGCCACCGTCTCCAACGCCCTCGGCCTGATCCCCGGCTCCATCAGCGGCGCCATCGGCTACCGCGAGGAACTCAAGGGCCAGCGCCGCCGGATCCTGCGCCTCGGCAGCGTCGCCGCGATCGGCGGACTCGCCGGCGCCTGCCTCCTGCTCATGCTGCCGCCCCGGGCCTTCGAGACGATCGTCCCCGTCCTCGTCGCCCTCGCCCTGGTCCTCGTCATCCTCCAACCACGGCTCTCCAAGGCCGTCCAGGCCCGCCGCGAACGCACCGGCAGCCCCGGCGACCCCGACGGCGGCCCCCTGCTGCTGACCGGACTCCTCCTCGCCAGCGTCTACGGCGGCTACTTCACCGCGGCCCAGGGGATCATCTACCTCTCCCTGATGGGCATGCTCCTCGCGGACACCCTCCAGCGCCTGAACGCCGTCAAGAACGTCCTCGCCGCGATCGTCAACAGCATCGCCGCGCTCTTCTTCCTCTTCGTCGCCGAATTCGACTGGACCGCCGTCGTCCTCATCGCCATCGGCTCCGCCATCGGCGGCCAGATAGGAGCCAAGGTCGGACGCCGCCTGCCGCCCGCCGCCCTGCGCGGGTTCATCGTCGCCGTCGGCACCGTCGCCATCGTGCAACTCCTGCTCCGCTGAGGCGTCCCGCACCCGGCCCGCGCACGACGAGGGCCCGTCTCCCCGAAGGGAAGCGGGCCCACACACCTCCACCGCACCGAGCGCCGGCTACGCCGCCGAAGCCGCGGCCGACAGCCACTGCGGCAGCTCGGACCGCTCACCGGCCCGCAACGCCAGCAGCATTGCGTCCGCCGGCGTCGGCACGAACGGCTCGTGCAGCAGCGGCATCCCCGCCTGCTCCGGCGTCCGGTCCGCCTTGCGGTGGTTGTCCTCGGCGCAGGACGCGACGGTGTTCAGCCAGCTGTCCCCGCCCCCCTGCGCCCGCGGCACCACGTGGTCCACGGTCGTCGCGCGCTTCCCGCAGTACGCGCACCGGTGCTGGTCCCGTACCAGGACACCCCGCCTCGACCACGGAGCCTGTCTTCGGAAGGGCACCCGTACGTACCGGCACAGCCTGATCACCCGGGGCACCGGCAGATCGACGGCGGCACCCCGCATGCGCAGTCCGGGATGCTCCTGCTCGACGACGGCCTTGTCCTGCAGGACAAGCACCACCGCACGGTTGAGTGTGACCGTAGAAAGCGGCTCGAAGCTCGCGTTCAGAACCAGCGTGTCCCGCATTGTGCCCACCTCCCGTGTGCGGCCCAGCCCCCGTGGCAGGGCTTCCGGGCTTGGATCAACTCTGGCCGGGCGCGCCGGGTTGGACAACGCAATATCCGTGCGGAACGAAAAGATGCCCGCTTCTGATCTCTCCAAGACCAGAAGCGGGCAAACAACAAACGAACGCTCAGCTCCCCGCGGGAGCGGTGTACTCGGCGAGCAACTGGGCCCGCCCCAACGAGTGGAACCGCAGGTTGAAGCCCACCGCCGCGGCCGACGCGTCCGCGTCCGGGCCGAGCTTCTCCTGATCCACCGCGTACACCGTGAACACGTACCGGTGGTTCTCGCCGGCTGGCGGAGCGGCCCCGCCGAAGTCCTTCGACCCGTAGTCGTTACGGACCTGCACCGCGCCCGCGGGCAGCCCCTCGAACGACCCCGAGCCCGCACCCGCCGGCAGCTCGGTGACCGACGCCGGGATGTCGAACAACACCCAGTGCCAGAAACCGCTGCCCGTCGGCGCGTCCGGGTCGAAGCAGGTGACGGCGAAGCTCTTCGTCCCCGCCGGGAAGCCCTCCCAGCTCAGCTGCGGCGAGAGGTTCCCCTTCGCGTACACCTGAGCGTCCTTCAGCACCCCGCCCGGCACGATGTCGTCGCTCACCACGGTGAACGCCGGCACCGGCGGATGGAAGTCATGAGGGAGCGGCGCCCTCTTCCCCTCGGCCACGTCTGAACCTCCGTATCGACTGGGTACGTTCCGTACGGGCCGAGCCTAGGGCCGTCGTACCGGTCCTGCCGCGCGCGACGGTCCGAAGGCGCCGGCCGGGCGATCCCTACAGCCAGTTGCGCTTGCCGCCGACGTCGGCCAGCCACTGGTTCAGGTAGGCGGCCCAGTCGGTGTTGTGGAAGTCCTGCAGACCCACCTTGAACGAGCGGAACGAGTCGCTGCCCTCGCTGAAGAGACCCGGCTTCTTGTCCATCTCCAGCACGACGTCCATCTCGCGGTTGTCCGCGACGAAGCTGACCTCGACCTGGTTCAGCCCCCGGTACTGCTGCGGCGGGAAGAACTCGATCTCCTGGTAGAACGGCAGCCGCTGCCGGGTACCGCGGATGTGCCCGCGCTCCATGTCCGCGCTCTTGAAGCGGAAGCCCAGCTGGATGAAGGCGTCCAGGATCGCCTGCTGCGCCGGCAGCGGGTGCACGTTGATCGGGTCCAGATCGCCGGAGTCCACCGCACGGGCGATCTCCAGCTCGGTGGTGACACCGATGCTCATGCCGCGCAGCTGCTGCCCCGCGATCGCCGTGATCGGGGTCTCCCAGGGGATCTCCAGCCCGAACGGCACGACGTGCACCGCACCGGCCTTCACCTCGAAGGCGCCGCCGAGCCGGACCTTGACGAACTCGATGTCCTGCTTGAGCTCCTGGTCATTGCCCTCGACCTCGACCCGCGCCTGCAGCCCGACGGACAGCCCCTCGATCTGCTGGTCGACCGAGCCACCCTGGATCCGCACCTCGCCCTGGACGACTCCGCCGGGGACGACGTTCTCCTCGGTGAGCACCGTCTCCACGGACGCGCCGCCGGCGCCCAGGCTCGCGAGCAGCTTCTTGAATCCCATGTGCACTCCTTATTGGTCCTGACCCCTACATACGCGCGACGACCGTAGCCGGTTCCCGCGGGCCCGCCGGGCACCCCAGTACGCTCGGACGCCATGAGCGAGAGCCCCGACCGTACGCCGCTCCCGAGGGCCTTCTTCGACCGACCCGTCCTGGAGGTCGCCCCCGACCTGCTCGGGCGCACCCTGGTACGGACGGCGGGCGCGAGCCGCATCGAGCTGCGGCTCACGGAGGTGGAGGCGTACGCCGGAGCGATCGACCCCGGCTCCCATGCCTTCCGGGGCCGCACCGCCCGCAACGCGGTCATGTTCGGTCCACCCGGACACGCGTACGTCTACTTCACCTACGGCATGTGGCACTGCCTCAACCTGGTGTGCGGACCGGAGGGCCACGCCGCCGGCGTGTTGCTCCGGGCGGGGGAGATCCTCGTCGGCGCCGACGAGGCACGCCGCCGTCGACTCTCGGCCCGCTACGACAAGGAACTGGCCAAAGGCCCGGCCCGACTCGCCACCGCCCTCGACGTGGCCCTGTCCCTGAACGGCACCGACGTCTGCGCCGGACCCGAGGCACCCCTCTCCCTGCGCGCCGGCACCCCGCCCGCTCCCGACCAGGTACGCAGCGGCCCCCGGACGGGCGTGGGCGGCGACGGGGCCCCGCACCCCTGGCGGTTCTGGATCGACGACGACCCGACGGTGAGTCCGTACCGCGCCCACACGCCCCGCCAGCGGAGGTCTTGACTCAACTTGACTTGGATGCTGCGGACGCCTAACGTAGCCCGAGCCGCTTGAGACGGATCGTGCTTGTTCAGAGCACTCCGAAGCGGCCATCCACTACCTACGACGAACCCCGACGGGGCCTATTTCGGCATGCCGAAATAGGATTCGAACGACTCGATTATGAGTCGCCGGGGAATTCGGCTAAAGTAGTGAACACGCCGGAAGGGCCCGGAGCGAAAGCGAATGGGACCGGAAAGCACCGAGGAAATCGGATCGAAAAGATCTGATAGAGTCGGAAACGCAAGACCGAAGGGAAAAGCCCGGAGGAAAGCCCGAGAGGGTGAGTACGAAGGAAGCGTCCGTTCCTTGAGAACTCAACAGCGTGCCAAAAATCAACGCCAGATTAGTTGATACCCCGTCCATCTTCGGATGGTCGAGGTTCCTTTGAAGTCCTACTGGCCCTTGTGGCAGGTAGGCAAAAAACACAGCGAGGACGCTGTGAACGACCGGTCCTATTCCGACTGGTCGTTCCGCTCTCGTGATGTGTGCACCCGATTACGGGTAAACATTCACGGAGAGTTTGATCCTGGCTCAGGACGAACGCTGGCGGCGTGCTTAACACATGCAAGTCGAACGATGAAGCCCTTCGGGGTGGATTAGTGGCGAACGGGTGAGTAACACGTGGGCAATCTGCCCTTCACTCTGGGACAAGCCCTGGAAACGGGGTCTAATACCGGATAACACCGGCTTCCGCATGGAAGCTGGTTGAAAGCTCCGGCGGTGAAGGATGAGCCCGCGGCCTATCAGCTTGTTGGTGGGGTAATGGCCCACCAAGGCGACGACGGGTAGCCGGCCTGAGAGGGCGACCGGCCACACTGGGACTGAGACACGGCCCAGACTCCTACGGGAGGCAGCAGTGGGGAATATTGCACAATGGGCGAAAGCCTGATGCAGCGACGCCGCGTGAGGGATGACGGCCTTCGGGTTGTAAACCTCTTTCAGCAGGGAAGAAGCGAAAGTGACGGTACCTGCAGAAGAAGCGCCGGCTAACTACGTGCCAGCAGCCGCGGTAATACGTAGGGCGCAAGCGTTGTCCGGAATTATTGGGCGTAAAGAGCTCGTAGGCGGCTTGTCACGTCGGGTGTGAAAGCCCGGGGCTTAACCCCGGGTCTGCATCCGATACGGGCAGGCTAGAGTGTGGTAGGGGAGATCGGAATTCCTGGTGTAGCGGTGAAATGCGCAGATATCAGGAGGAACACCGGTGGCGAAGGCGGATCTCTGGGCCATTACTGACGCTGAGGAGCGAAAGCGTGGGGAGCGAACAGGATTAGATACCCTGGTAGTCCACGCCGTAAACGTTGGGAACTAGGTGTTGGCGACATTCCACGTCGTCGGTGCCGCAGCTAACGCATTAAGTTCCCCGCCTGGGGAGTACGGCCGCAAGGCTAAAACTCAAAGGAATTGACGGGGGCCCGCACAAGCAGCGGAGCATGTGGCTTAATTCGACGCAACGCGAAGAACCTTACCAAGGCTTGACATATACCGGAAAGCATTAGAGATAGTGCCCCCCTTGTGGTCGGTATACAGGTGGTGCATGGCTGTCGTCAGCTCGTGTCGTGAGATGTTGGGTTAAGTCCCGCAACGAGCGCAACCCTTGTCCTGTGTTGCCAGCATGCCCTTCGGGGTGATGGGGACTCACAGGAGACCGCCGGGGTCAACTCGGAGGAAGGTGGGGACGACGTCAAGTCATCATGCCCCTTATGTCTTGGGCTGCACACGTGCTACAATGGCCGGTACAAAGAGCTGCGATGCCGTGAGGCGGAGCGAATCTCAAAAAGCCGGTCTCAGTTCGGATTGGGGTCTGCAACTCGACCCCATGAAGTCGGAGTTGCTAGTAATCGCAGATCAGCATTGCTGCGGTGAATACGTTCCCGGGCCTTGTACACACCGCCCGTCACGTCACGAAAGTCGGTAACACCCGAAGCCGGTGGCCCAACCCCTTGTGGGAGGGAGCTGTCGAAGGTGGGACTGGCGATTGGGACGAAGTCGTAACAAGGTAGCCGTACCGGAAGGTGCGGCTGGATCACCTCCTTTCTAAGGAGCACAGTACCGATTGCAGACAAACGTTCTGCACGGTCAGCTCATGGGTGGAACGTTGATTAGTTGGCACAGTGAGTGAGACGAGTTCGCCAGTACTGCTTCGGCGTGGAACGCGAGAATCGTTGATCTGACTGTGCTTGGCACGTTGTTGGGTGTCTGAGGGTACGGCCGTAAGGTTTGTATCTTCGCGATGCCGGCCCCAGTGAACTTGATTCGTTTGAATCAGGGTGATGGGTGGCTGGTCGTTGCTTGAGAACTACACAGTGGACGCGAGCATCTGTGGCCAAGTTTTTAAGGGCGCACGGTGGATGCCTTGGCACCAGGAACCGATGAAGGACGTGGGAGGCCACGATAGTCCCCGGGGAGCCGTCAACCAGGCTTTGATCCGGGGGTTTCCGAATGGGGAAACCCGGCAGTCGTCATGGGCTGTCACCCATGCCTGAACACATAGGGCATGTGGAGGGAACGAGGGGAAGTGAAACATCTCAGTACCCTCAGGAAGAGAAAACAACCGTGATTCCGGGAGTAGTGGCGAGCGAAACCGGATGAGGCCAAACCGTATGCGTGTGATACCCGGCAGGGGTTGCGCATACGGGGTTGTGGGATCTCTCTTTCACAGTCTGCCGGCTGTGAGGCGAGTCAGAAACCGTTGATGTAGGCGAAGGACATGCGAAAGGTCCGGCGTAGAGGGTAAGACCCCCGTAGCTGAAACATTGACGGCTTGCTTGAGAGACACCCAAGTAGCACGGGGCCCGAGAAATCCCGTGTGAATCTGGCGGGACCACCCGCTAAGCCTAAATATTCCCTGGTGACCGATAGCGGATAGTACCGTGAGGGAATGGTGAAAAGTACCGCGGGAGCGGAGTGAAATAGTACCTGAAACCGTGTGCCTACAAGCCGTGGGAGCGTCGCTCATTGGGTTTACCCAATGGGTCGTGACTGCGTGCCTTTTGAAGAATGAGCCTGCGAGTTAGCGGTGTGTAGCGAGGTTAACCCGTGTGGGGAAGCCGTAGCGAAAGCGAGTCCGAATAGGGCGATTGAGTTGCACGCTCTAGACCCGAAGCGGAGTGATCTAGCCATGGGCAGGTTGAAGCGGAGGTAAGACTTCGTGGAGGACCGAACCCACCAGGGTTGAAAACCTGGGGGATGACCTGTGGTTAGGGGTGAAAGGCCAATCAAACTCCGTGATAGCTGGTTCTCCCCGAAATGCATTTAGGTGCAGCGTCGTGTGTTTCTTGCCGGAGGTAGAGCACTGGATAGGCGATGGGCCCTACCGGGTTACTGACCTTAGCCAAACTCCGAATGCCGGTAAGTGAGAGCACGGCAGTGAGACTGTGGGGGATAAGCTCCATGGTCGAGAGGGAAACAGCCCAGAGCATCGACTAAGGCCCCTAAGCGTACGCTAAGTGGGAAAGGATGTGGAGTCGCAGAGACAACCAGGAGGTTGGCTTAGAAGCAGCCACCCTTGAAAGAGTGCGTAATAGCTCACTGGTCAAGTGATTCCGCGCCGACAATGTAGCGGGGCTCAAGCGTACCGCCGAAGTCGTGTCATTGCAGCAATTAAGCCCCAACGGGTGCTGTGATGGGTAGGGGAGCGTCGTGTGCCGGGTGAAGCAGCCGCGGAAGCGAGTTGTGGACGGTTCACGAGTGAGAATGCAGGCATGAGTAGCGATACACACGTGAGAAACGTGTGCGCCGATTGACTAAGGGTTCCTGGGTCAAGCTGATCTGCCCAGGGTAAGTCGGGACCTAAGGCGAGGCCGACAGGCGTAGTCGATGGACAACCGGTTGATATTCCGGTACCCGCTTTGAAACGCCCAATATCGAGCCCATTAATGCTAAGGCCGTGAAGCCGCCCTGGAGCCTTCGGGCAAAGGGGAGTGGTGGAGCCGCTGACCCAAGGTGGTAGTAGGTAAGCGATGGGGTGACGCAGGAAGGTAGTCCAGCCCGGGCGGTGGTTGTCCCGGGGTAAGGGTGTAGGCCGTGTGATAGGCAAATCCGTCACACATTAAGGCTGAGACCTGATGCCGAGCCGATTGTGGTGAAGTGGATGATCCTATGCTGTCGAGAAAAGCCTCTAGCGAGTTTCATGGCGGCCCGTACCCTAAACCGACTCAGGTGGTCAGGTAGAGAATACCGAGGCGTTCGGGTGAACTATGGTTAAGGAACTCGGCAAAATGCCCCCGTAACTTCGGGAGAAGGGGGGCCATCACTGGTGATCGGATTTACTCCGTGAGCTGGGGGTGGCCGCAGAGACCAGCGAGAAGCGACTGTTTACTAAAAACACAGGTCCGTGCGAAGCCGTAAGGCGATGTATACGGACTGACGCCTGCCCGGTGCTGGAACGTTAAGGGGACCGGTTAGTGACCTTTCGGGGTTGCGAAGCTGAGAACTTAAGCGCCAGTAAACGGCGGTGGTAACTATAACCATCCTAAGGTAGCGAAATTCCTTGTCGGGTAAGTTCCGACCTGCACGAATGGCGTAACGACTTCTCGACTGTCTCAACCATAGGCCCGGTGAAATTGCACTACGAGTAAAGATGCTCGTTTCGCGCAGCAGGACGGAAAGACCCCGGGACCTTTACTACAGTTTGATATTGGTGTTCGGTTCGGCTTGTGTAGGATAGGTGGGAGACTTTGAAGCCGTGACGCCAGTCATGGTGGAGTCGCCGTTGAAATACCACTCTGGTCGTGCTGGATGTCTAACCTCGGTCCGTGATCCGGATCAGGGACAGTGTCTGATGGGTAGTTTAACTGGGGCGGTTGCCTCCCAAAGGGTAACGGAGGCGCCCAAAGGTTCCCTCAGCCTGGTTGGCAATCAGGTGTTGAGTGTAAGTGCACAAGGGAGCTTGACTGTGAGACCGACGGGTCGAGCAGGGACGAAAGTCGGGACTAGTGATCCGGCGGTGGCTTGTGGAAGCGCCGTCGCTCAACGGATAAAAGGTACCCCGGGGATAACAGGCTGATCTTCCCCAAGAGTCCATATCGACGGGATGGTTTGGCACCTCGATGTCGGCTCGTCGCATCCTGGGGCTGGAGTCGGTCCCAAGGGTTGGGCTGTTCGCCCATTAAAGCGGTACGCGAGCTGGGTTTAGAACGTCGTGAGACAGTTCGGTCCCTATCCGCTGTGCGCGTAGGAATATTGAGAAGGGCTGTCCCTAGTACGAGAGGACCGGGACGGACGAACCTCTGGTGTGCCAGTTGTCCTGCCAAGGGCATGGCTGGTTGGCTACGTTCGGGAGGGATAACCGCTGAAAGCATCTAAGCGGGAAGCCTGCTTCGAGATGAGTATTCCCACCTCCTTGAGAGGGTAAGGCTCCCAGTAGACGACTGGGTTGATAGGCCGGATGTGGAAGCCCAGTAATGGGTGGAGCTGACCGGTACTAATAGGCCGAGGGCTTGTCCTCATTTGCTCGCGTCCACTGTGTGGTTCCCGGGTTGCGAACAGTCGCACCGGTTGAACCAGCTTCACTACTTAATTGAAGAGTGTGCTTGTTCGCTAGAACCCGATAGGGTTTCGGTGGTCATAGCGTTAGGGAAACGCCCGGTTACATTCCGAACCCGGAAGCTAAGCCTTTCAGCGCCGATGGTACTGCAGGGGGGACCCTGTGGGAGAGTAGGACGCCGCCGAACAATCTTTCAGGACCCTTGGTCCCAGCGTTCACGCTGGGACCAAGGGTCCTTTTTGTTTTTGCCTTGAATTTCTCGAAGCGCGTCGGGGTGCCGGCTGCGCGAGAATGACTGCAGTACCCGAAGACAGGAGTCACGTCGATGTCCACCAACTCTCCCGACGATCGTCCGGAGCGCGAGCCGCGTCGTAGGGACGGTGGCGAGCGGGGCGGCTTCCGCGGGCCGCGTCGCGACGACAACCGTGGTGGTGGCGGTTTCCGCCGTGACGACCGTCGTGATGACAACCGCGGTGGCGGTGGCGGTTTCCGCCGCGACGACCGTCCTCGCGACGACCGCCGCGATGACCGTCCTCGCGACGACCGCCGTGACGAGCGTCCGTCGTTCCGTCGTGATGAGCGCCGTGACGACCGGCCGGCCTTCCGCCGTGATGACCGTCGTGATGACAACCGTGGTGGTGGCGGCGGTGGCTTCCGTCGTGATGACAACCGTGGTGGTGGGGGCGGTGGCTTCCGTCGTGATGACAACCGTGGTGGTGGGGGCGGTTTCCGTCGTGATGACAACCGCGGTGGCGGCGGCGGGGGCGGTTTCCGTCGTGATGACAACCGCGGTGGCGGCGGCGGTTTCCGCCGCGATGACAACCGCGGTGGCGGCAGCGGGGGCGGTTTCCGCCGCGATGACCGTCCGTCGTTCCCCCGTGACGACCGTCGTGACGAGCGTCCGTCGTTCCGTCGTGACGAGCGCCGTGACGACAACCGCGGCGGTTTCCGCCGCGATGACCGTCCGTCGTTCCCCCGCGATGACCGCCGTGACGACAGCCGTGGTGGCGGCTTCCGCCGTGACGACCGTCGTGACGACAGCCGTGGCGGTGGCTTCCGCCGTGACGACCGTCCCCGTGACGACCGTCGTGACGAGCGTCCGTCGTTCCGCCGTGACGAGCGCCGTGACGACAACCGCGGCGGCTTCCGCCGCGATGACCGTCCGTCGTTCCCCCGCGATGACCGCCGTGACGACAGCCGTGGTGGCGGCTTCCGCCGTGACGACCGTCGTGACGACAGCCGTGGTGGCGGCTTCCGCCGTGACGACCGTCGTGACGACCGCCCGTCGTTCCGTCGGGACGACCGTCCCCGTGACGACCGCCGTGACGACCGCCCGTCCTTCCGCCGTGACGACCGTCCCCGTGACGACCGCCGTGACGACCGCCCGTCCTTCCGCCGTGACGACCGTCCCCGCGATGACCGCCGCGACGACAACCGCGGCGGTGGCTTCCGCCGCGACGACCGTCCCCGTGACGACCGCCGTGACGACCGCCCGCGCGGTCCCCGTCGTGATGACAGCCGTGGTGGTGGCTTCCGCGGGCGCGACGACCGTCGCGACGACAGCCGTGGCGGCGGCTACCGCGGGCGCGACGATCGGGGTGGCTACGGGCGTCGGGACGACCGCGACCGGGACCGTCCGGAGCGCGCGCCCATCAAGCGGCTGCCGATCCCCGCGGAGGTCACCGGTGAGGAGATCGACCAGGACGTGCGGCAGGAGCTGCTGAGCCTGCCCAAGGGCCTTGCCGAGGACGTCGCCCGCAACCTCGTCATGGTCGCCAACCTGATCGACGAGGACCCTGAGCAGGCGTACGAGTACTCCCGCATCGCCCTGCGGCTCGCGTCTCGTGTCGCCGCCGTCCGCGAGGCCGCCGGCTTCGCCGCCTACGCGACGCAGAAGTACTCCGAGGCGCTGGCCGAGTTCCGGGCCGCGCGGCGGATGTCCGGCAGTGTCGAGCTGTGGCCCGTCATGGCCGACTGCGAGCGCGGCATGGGCCGCCCCGAGCGGGCGCTGGCGATGGCCGGCGAGCCCGAGGTGCAGAAGCTGGACAAGGCCGGGCAGGTCGAGATGCGGCTGGTGGCCGCCGGTGCCCGCCGGGACATGGGGCAGCTCGACGCCGCCATCGTGACCCTGCAGAGCTCCGAGCTCGCCTCCAGCGCCGTGCACCCGTGGACCGCGCGGTTGCGGTACGCCTACGCCGACGCGCTGCTCGCGGCCGGGCGTGAGAACGAGGCGCGCGAGTGGTTCGCCAAGGCGCTGGAGTCCGACAAGGACGGTGCCACGGACGCCTCCGACCGCCTCGCCGAGATGGACGGCGTCGAGTTCGTCGACGCCATCGACGAGCTGGACGCGTCCGACGACATCATCGGGACCGACGACCTCGACGAGGAGGTCATCGAGGTCCTGGCCGACGAGCGCGACGCCGACGACCAGGACGACGAGCGCGACGCCGACGACGACCGTGAGGACGACGCGGACCGCAGGAGCTGATGTCGTGTGACGAAGGGCGGCACCCCCGAGGGGGTGCCGCCCTTCGTCGTGTCCGGGACCGTGTCCGGCGTGCAGGGGGCCACCCGCTGACGTGGTTCGGCCCCGGGCCCCACCCGCCCGGGAACGACCCCCCTCCGGCGGTCACATTCCTCCGTCGCTGCCGAGCGTGCGGCGCCGGCACTGGTGGAAGCCGTGATCCAGCCGTCCAGGGACGGCGAGAGGGCCTCCGACGAGCTGTAGTTGGCGGACGCGTCGGCCAACGCGCAGGAGGCGAGATCGCCCCCGGCCCGGCGGCACGCCGCCGCGCTCGACGTGTTCCGGGCGGCCCCCCGGCACCTCCCGGGACGACCTCAGTCCAGGGCCAGGCTTCTGAGGACCAGTCCCGTCGCCGGCTTGGGGCCGAAGGAGGTCGACTTGCGGGGCATGGTGACGCCCTGCCGTGCCAGGTCCCGTACGACCTCCTCGCGGACCGGGTGCATGAGCACCGCCGTGCCCCCGCGCCGCTCGGCCTGGGCGACGGCCGCCTCGGTGTCGTGGATGTAGCTGATGTCCTCGGGGGCGTCCGGGATGCGCCAGACCTGGTCCAGGAGCGTGGCGTGCAGCACCGTGGCGTCCAGGGTCCGCCAGGCTTCGGGACGGTCGGTGCGGACCGTCCGGGCGAGCAGTTCGGGCGCCGGCCGGTCGACGAGATGGAAGGCGCCGTCGCCCGCGAGCAGGAATGCGTTGCCGTCGGCCGCGGCGGCGGCCAGGGACTCAACGGCGGTGGACAGCGGCCCCTCGACCCGCCGGACCCGGAAGTCGTCGCCGAGGGCGGCCAGCGCGTCGGCGACCGGAAGGCGGTTGAGGAGGCGGTGGATGGCGCGGACCCGCAGCGGGTACCGCGCCGTGTCGATGAGGAGGACGAGGCCGTAGTTCCACGGGCTGGGGGAGACGTGCTCCTCGCGCAGCCGCAGGTACGTGGCCCAGCGGTGGTGGCCGTCGGCGATCAGGGCCTGGTGACCGGCGAGGCCCGCTGAGACCGCCGCCAGCTCGGCAGGGTCGGTGATGGACCAGAGGCGGTGGCTGAAGCCGTCCTCGGTGGTCGTGGCGAGCAGGGGCTCGCCGCGGACGGTCCGCTCGATGACGTCGGCGGCCGCGTCGCCGTTGCCGCGGTACGTGAGGAGGAGCGGCTCCAGGTTGGCGGCCGTGGTCCGCATCAGCGCGGCCCGGTCCTCGACGACGTGCGGCATGACGTCCTCGTGCGGGAGCACGAGGCCCTTGTCCGGGGTGGACAGCTCCAGGACGCCGATGACACCGCGCTGGAGGATGCCGTCGCCGCTCTGCTCGTACACGTAGAGCGCGGGTTCGGGGTCCGGGGCCAGGACGCCGTCGGCGAGCCAGCGGTCCAGGGTGACGGCGGCCTTGCGGTGACGGGTGCCCGCGGTGATGGCCTGCGGAAGGATCAGCCGGACGATGTTGTGCGGATCGGCCGACTCCAGGTGGTGCAGTCCGTCGGGCCGCACCACGACGTCGTACGGCGGGGAGGTCACGGCGGCCAGGCTGCCGACCCGTTCGGGCACGTAGCGGAGCCCCCGGAACGGGAGGAGACGCAGACCGTCGGCGCGGACGTCATCGGCCGCGGGACCTGAGGTGTTCATTACGCAATCGTAAGTGCGAGGTGGCAATGAGCGATGATCGGGGGCGGCGGGGTACCAGCGCGGTGATGTGAGGAGTACGAGGTCATGGGTGACGTCGGCGGGGTTCGGCAGGGCAGGCAGCGGACGGGCGGCAGCGCGCGGGCGCTGAGCGAGGCGTACGACACGGCTCTGCTGGATCTGGACGGGGTGGTGTACGCGGGCGGGGAGGCCATCCCGTACGCGGTCGAGGCGCTGGGCGCGGCGCGGACCGGCGGGATGCATCTGGCGTATGTCACCAACAACGCGCTGCGGACGCCGGACGCCGTGGCGGCGCACCTGACCGACCTGGGCGTGCCCGCCGTGGGCGCGGACGTCATCACGTCGGCGCAGGCGGTGGCCCGGCTGATCGCCGACGAGGTGCCGGCGGGCTCGCGGGTGCTGGTGATCGGCGGGGAGGGGCTGCGGGTGGCGCTGCGCGAGCGCGGCCTGGAGCCGGTGGAGTCGGCGGACGACGATCCGGCGGCGGTGGTGCAGGGCTACGGCGGTCCGGAGCTGCCGTGGGGGCGG
Source organism: Streptomyces sp. JL2001 (assembly GCF_050917515.1). Classification (NCBI taxonomy): domain Bacteria; kingdom Bacillati; phylum Actinomycetota; class Actinomycetes; order Kitasatosporales; family Streptomycetaceae; genus Streptomyces; species Streptomyces sp. JL2001. Next base: position 6,093,619 of record NZ_CP169421.1, read on the forward strand.
TTCGCGGAGGCGAGCTACGCCGTGGCGCGTGGCGTGCCGTGGTACGCCTCGAACACGGACCTGACGATTCCCGGGGCGCGCGGGATCGGGCCGGGCAACGGGGCGGCGGTGGAGGTCGTGCGGATCGCCACCGGGGCCGAGCCGAAGGTGGCGGGCAAGCCCCTGCCGCCCATGCACCGCGAGACGGTGCTGCGGACCGGAGCGGAGCGCCCGCTCGTGGTGGGGGACCGGCTGGACACCGACATCGAGGGCGCGTTCAACGGCGGCGTGGACTCCCTGCTGGTGCTGACCGGGGTGACGGACGTGGCCCAGCTGCTCGCGGCGGTGCCCGAGCACCGACCGACGTACGTCGACGCCGACCTGCGCGGGCTGCTGACCGGGCAGCCCGAGGTCGACGCGGGCGGGGACGGGTTCGTGTGCGGGGGCTGGACGGCCTCGGTGAGCGGCGGAGCGCTCGTCCTGGAGGGCGGCGGTGACGCGCTGGACGGCGTACGGGCGCTGTGCGCGGCGGCCTGGACGGAGGCGGGTGCGGGAGCGTGCGGCCTGGACGCGGAGAAGGCGCTGGAGCGGCTGGAACTCTGAGCGGGATGCCCGAGCGCCCTTCCCTTCCGGTACATGCGGAGGGGGAGGGGCGCACACGCATCCGGCCGAAAATCGGAGGGTAGGCTAACCTAACCACGCTGGTGGTGGGCGCGACCGGGAACGCGGCGGCTGGAACGCCGGAACGCCGAGAGCACCACCGGGAACACCGCCGAGAAGAAGCCGAGAAGAACGTCGGGAGTACGGGCATGAACGGTCAGCCTCAGCGGCTCAGCGCGGACGCGGTCACCCTCGCGTACGACCGGCGGACCATCGCCCGCGACCTGTCCGTGGCGATCCCCGACAACTCCTTCACGGTCATCGTCGGCCCCAACGCCTGCGGCAAGTCGACGCTGCTGCGCGCCCTGTCCCGGATGCTCAAGCCGTCCGAAGGACGGGTCCTGCTCGACGGCCAGTCCATCCACTCCCTGCCGGCCAAGAAGGTCGCCAAGACCCTCGGCCTGCTTCCCCAGTCGTCCGTCGCGCCCGACGGCATCACGGTCGCCGACCTGGTCGGCCGCGGGCGCTACCCGCACCAGGGCCTGCTCCGGCAGTGGTCCGCGGAGGACCAGCGGGTCGTCGGGGAGGCGATGGCGGCGACCGGCGTCGCCGAGCTGGCCGACCGGTACGTCGACGAGCTCTCCGGCGGTCAGCGCCAGCGCGTGTGGATCGCGATGGCGCTCGCCCAGCAGACCCCGCTGCTCCTGCTCGACGAGCCGACGACCTTCCTCGACATCCAGCACCAGATCGACATCCTCGACCTGTGCGCCGAGCTGCACGAGTCCCAGGGCCGGACCCTCGTCGCCGTGCTGCACGACCTGAACCAGGCCGCCCGGTACGCCACCCACCTCATCGCCGTCCGCGACGGCGAGGTGGTGGCCGAGGGACCGCCGTCGGAGGTCGTGACGGCCGACCTCGTCGAACGGGTCTTCGGGCTGCGCTGCCAGGTCATCGAGGACCCGGAGACGGGCACGCCGCTGGTCGTTCCGGCGGGCCGCAAGGCCCGTGCCCGGCAGCCCGAGCCGGCCGTCGCGCGGGTGCCGGAACCGGCGCTGCGGAAGTGACGGCCACCGAGGTCGGTCGGCGAGCAGCGGCCGGTCCCTCGGGTTCGTGACAGCCGGCGCCGTCGGCTCCTCGTGGACGTGCGGGTGGGCCGGCCCCGGCCCCCGTGCGCTGTCCCGGTGCCGCGGAAGCGGCGGCGGCCACCGGAGCGACTGCGGCTACAGGAGCGACCGCAGCCGCAGGAGATCGCGGAAGCCCGCCTCCAGCTTGACCCGGCCCGAGGCCCACGCCTTCGCGAAGTTCAGCTCACCGGCGACCATCGCCACGAGGTCGTCCCCCGTCATGGCCAGCCGGATCTGCGCCTTGGAACGCGGCGGGCCCGCCACCGTGTCCTGGACCTCGATGCGGCCGTCCGCGAGACGGCCGGTGAAAGTCGTGTCCAGGTCCGTGATGTGGCAGCTCAGGGTGCGGTCGAACGCGGCCGCGCCGCGCACCTCGCCGTCCGCCCGCGCCAGGTTGTCCGAAAGTCTGTCGAGCGCGCTGCGGCACTCCGTGATCGTCGCCATCGCGCTCGACGGTACCGCAGGGCTTCGCGATAGCGTCGGGGCATGAGCGACGTGACGCCGGACCCGGAGGGCAGCGGAACCGGCCTGGAGGACACCGGGCAGGTCTCCGGGAACGCCGGGCAGGCCCCCGGCGACACCGGGCAGGGTCCCGGCGACACCGGGCAGGTCCTTGAGAACGCCGGACAGGCCCCCGGCGACACCGGTACCGGTCGGGATCGTCCCGTGCCCGCCGGCGCGGAGGCGGGCCCCGGCGAGGAGCCGGCCGGTCCCGGAGGGGACGCGGCCTTCGAGCCAGCCGCCCCCGCGCCCCTCGGGGTGGTGCGCGTGCCCACCGGACACCCGCGGGTCGACCCCCTCCTCGACCGGCTCGGGGACGCCGACCACCTCGCGGCGGACGGACACCTGGAGGTGTACGAGGATGTACACCGTGGGCTGCGCGACGAGCTGACCTCGCTCGACGCCGTCCGCCCGGGGCCCGGCCCCGCACCCGACCCGTACAACCACAGGAGCTGAACCGAACGTGGCAGGAGTGGCACGCCGCCGTCTCGACGCCGAGCTGGTACGCCGCAAGCTCGCGCGCTCGCGCGAGCACGCCGGCCAGCTGATCGCCGCCGGGCGGGTGACCGTCGGCAAGACCGTCGCGACCAAGCCCGCCACCCAGGTCGAGACCGCGGCGGCCATCGTCGTCGCCAAGGACGACAACGATCCCGACTACGTCTCTCGCGGGGGCCACAAGCTGGCCGGCGCTTTCGCCGCCTTCGTGCCCCTGGGACTGGCGATCGAGGGCCGGCGGGCCCTCGACGCCGGCGCCTCGACCGGCGGGTTCACCGACGTCCTGCTGCGTGCGGGCGCGGCCGAGGTCGTCGCCGTGGACGTCGGCTACGGCCAGCTCGCCTGGTCGCTGCAGAGCGATGAACGCGTCATCGTGAAGGACCGTACTAACGTTCGCGAGTTGACGCTCGACCTGATCGACGGAAAGCCCGTCGACCTGGTCGTGGGTGACCTCTCCTTCATCCCGCTCGGCCTCGTCCTGCCCGCGCTGGCCGGCTGCACCGCTCCGGACGCCGACCTCGTCCTGATGGTGAAGCCCCAGTTCGAGGTGGGCAAGGAGCGGCTCGGCACCGGCGGTGTCGTGCGCAGCTCCGAGCTTCGGGCCGACGCCGTACGGAACGTGGCGCGGCAGGCGGCCGGGCTGGGACTCGGGGTCCTGGGGGTCACGGCCAGCCCGCTGCCCGGCCCTTCGGGCAACGTCGAGTACTTTCTGTGGCTGCGGGCAGGGGCGCCCGCTCTGGATCCGGCGGATGTCGACCGCGCCGTGGCGGAAGGACCTCGTTGAGCTCAGCGACCGCACCATCTGACACTCGTACCGTCTTCCTGCTCGCACACACAGGCCGCCCGGCCGCTGTGCGCAGCGCCGAACTCGTCGTCCTCGGACTGCTGCGCAGCGGGATCGGCGTCCGCGTCCTGGAGGCGGAGGCCGCCGACCTGCCGCTGCCGCCGTCCGTGGAGTCGGTCCCGGAGGCGTGCTCCGACGCCCTGGAGGGCTGCGAACTGCTCGTCGTGCTCGGAGGGGACGGCACGCTGCTGCGCGGCGCCGAGTTCTCCCGGGCTTCCGGCGTACCGATGCTCGGCGTCAACCTGGGCCGGGTCGGCTTCCTGGCCGAGGCCGAACGCGACGACCTCGACAAGGTCGTGGACCGCGTCGTCACCAAGGCGTACGAGGTCGAGGAGCGGATGACCCTCGACGTCGTCGTGTACGAGAACGGCGACGTGCTGCACCGTGACTGGGCGCTCAACGAGGCGGCCGTGCAGAAGGTCTCGCCGGAGCGGATGCTGGAGGTCGTGTTCGCGATCGACGGACGGCCGGTGACCGGGTTCGGCTGCGACGGCGTGATCTGCGCGACGCCGACCGGCTCGACGGCGTACGCGTTCTCGGCGGGCGGCCCGGTGATCTGGCCCGAGGTCGAGGCGCTCCTGATGGTCCCGATCGGGGCGCACGCGCTCTTCGCGAAGCCCCTGGTGACGACGCCGGAGTCGGTGCTCGCCGTTGAGGTCGAGCCGCACACCCCGCACGGCGTGCTGTGGTGCGACGGGCGGCGGACCGTGGAACTCCCGGCCGGGGCCCGGGTGGAGGTCCGGCGGGGAGCCGTGCCGGTACGGCTCGCGCGCCTGCACCACGCGTCGTTCACGGACCGGCTGGTGGCGAAGTTCGCCCTGCCGGTCTCGGGCTGGCGGGGCGCACCGCACTAGGTCCTGTCCGGGGGGTCCGGGGCGGGTTTTCGGCGCCGGTCGGCGGGCCGGCCGGGGCGGCTCCCTGCCGGGCCCGGCGCCCGTCCCCACTCCCACGGGTGACAGTCACGCCTTTGACCTGCGGATTCGCCGTGTTCCGGCAGGGTCCGTCGCACAGCGGGGCCCGGACCTCGTAAGGTCTTCCCCGTGTTGGAGGAGATGCGGATACGGTCGCTCGGGGTCATCGACGACGCGGTCGTCGAGCTGTCGCCCGGTTTCACCGCGGTGACGGGCGAGACCGGTGCGGGCAAGACCATGGTCGTGACCAGCCTGGGGCTGCTGCTCGGCGGGCGTGCCGACCCTGCCCTGGTGCGGATCGGCGCGGCGTCCGCCGTCGTCGAGGGGCGGATCAGCGTGCCCGCGGGCGCGGCCGCCGCCGTACGGGCCGCGGAGGCGGGCGCCGAGCTGGACGACGGTGTGCTGCTCGTCAGCCGGACCGTCTCGGCCGAGGGGCGCTCACGGGCCCACCTCGGCGGGCGCTCCGTGCCCGTCGGCCTGCTCGCCGAGCTCGCCGACGAACTCGTCGCCGTGCACGGCCAGACCGACCAGCAGGGCCTGCTCAAGCCGGCCCGGCAGCGTGGCGCCCTCGACCGGTACGCGGGCGACGCCGTCGCCGTACCGCTGGCCGCGTACGGAGAGGCGTACCGGCGGCTGCGCGCCGTAGCCACCGAACTCGACGAGATCACCACCCGCGCGCGCGAACGCGCCCAGGAGGCCGATCTGCTGCGTTTCGGCCTCGCCGAGATCGAGGCCGTCGAGCCGCGCGCCGGCGAGGACGTCGAACTGGCCGCCGAGGCCGAGCGGCTCGGGCACGCCGAGGCCCTCGCCTCCGCCGCCGCCCTCGCGCACGGCGCGCTGGCCGGCAATCCGGAGGACCCCGAGGGCGTGGACGCGACGACCCTGGTCGCGGGTGCGGGGCGCGCGCTGGAGGCCGTACGGTCGCACGACCCGGCGCTCGCCGGGCTCGCGGACCGCATGGGCGAGATCTCCATCCTGCTGTCCGACGTGGCGGGGGAGCTCGCCGGATACGCCGACGACCTGGACGCCGACCCCCGGCGGCTCGCCGCCGTTGAGGAGCGCCGTGCGGCGCTGACCCAGCTCACCCGCAAGTACGGCGCCGACGTCGCCGGTGTACTGGCCTGGGCGGAGGAGAGCGCCGGCCGGCTCACCGAGCTGGACGGCGACGACGAGCGCATCGGCGAGCTGACGGCCGAACGCGACGAGCTGCGCACCGGCCTGTCGGCGCTCGCGCAGGCCCTCACCGACGCCCGTACGGAGGCGGCGGCGCGGTTCGCCGAGGCCGTCACCGCCGAACTCGCCTCGCTCGCCATGCCGCACGCGCGGGTGTCCTTCGACATCCGTCAGACGGAGACCACCGACGAGGCCGCGGGCGTGGAGGTCGGCGGACGGTCCGTGCTGTACGGGCCCTCCGGCGCCGACGAGGTCGAGCTGCTGCTCGCCCCGCACCCGGGTGCCCCGCCGCGGCCGATCGCCAAGGGCGCCTCCGGGGGCGAGCTGTCGCGCGTCATGCTCGCGGTCGAGGTCGTCTTCGCGGGCACCGACCCGGTACCGACGTACCTCTTCGACGAGGTCGACGCGGGTGTCGGCGGCAAGGCGGCCGTCGAGATCGGCCGCCGTCTCGCCAAGCTCGCCAAGTCGGCGCAGGTCGTCGTCGTCACCCACCTCCCGCAGGTCGCGGCCTTCGCCGACCGGCAGCTGCTGGTGGAGAAGACGAACGACGGGTCCGTGACCCGCTCCGGCGTGACCGTGCTGGAGGGCGAGGACCGGGTGCGCGAGCTGTCCCGGATGCTCGCCGGCCAGGAGGACTCCGAGACGGCGCGGGCGCACGCGGAGGAACTGCTCGCGACGGCCCGGGCCGACGGCTGACGGCTCCGACCGGCCGGCGGTCCCCGGGGCGCCGGCCGAGACGGCCTCTCAGGGCTGTCCCGGGCTTTCTCGTGCGCCCGCCGGGGATGACGGGCCGGCCCTTGGGCGTGTCGCGAAAGTCCCGCCTGCCTCGCGACGCCTGGCACGCACGCTCGCTGCGTTGTCGGGATCGTCCGAGTACGCCCAGTACGAGGGCGACCCTCCGCCTTGCGATCGCACGCACCAGACGCCGCGAGGCCCGCCCTTCGGGCGGACGCCGGTACTTTCGCAACACGCCCTAGGCTGGCCCGCATGATCGGGAGACTGGCCGGGACGGCCGTGTCGTTCGGTGTGGCGGCCGGGGTGACCCGCGCCGTGTACGCCGGACTGCGCCGGCGGCGTCCGGACGAGCGGCTGCGGCGGACCAATCACGCGGGGCGGAGCGTCGACCTGTACGCCGGGCCCGCGGCCGCCCTCGGCGTGGCGGCGGGGGCGCTCGGGGCGGGGAACGGGCCGGTCGCCTTCGCCGTGCTGGCAGCCGGCGCCTGCGGGGCCTACGACGACGTGGTGGGCGCCGGTGACGGGCGGCGCGGATTCCGGGCGCACCTCGGGGCGCTGCGGGATCGCGAGGTGACCAGCGGGGCCGTGAAGCTGGTCGGGATCGGTGCCGCCGGGCTGGCCGCCGGGGCGCTGCTGAAGGAGCGGCCGGTCGACCGGCTCCTGGCGGGCGTCGTGATCGCGGGGACGGCCCATCTCGTCAACCTCGTGGACGTGGCGCCCGGGCGGGCCTCGCTCGCCGTGCTCGGGATCGCGGCACCGGGGCTGCTGCGGGGCACGCTCGCCGCCGCCCCGGTGGGCGCAGCGCTCGCCGTGCTCGGGGACGACCTCGGCGAGCGCACCATGCTGGGCGACACCGGCGCGCACGCCCTGGGCGCGGCCGTCGGCGGTGCGATCGCGGCCGGGAACGGACGTTTCGGACTGGCCGTCCACGCGGCCGGGCTGGTCGCCGCCGCGGCGTGCGGGGACCGGATCAGCGAGCTGGTGCGCTCACCCGTGTGAGTGATACCGGCGGGGGAGTTGGGACGCGACGGACGGGAACGAGGCGACTTCGGTGCCGGAACGTGCGTGCGGGCTGGCATCCTTGGGCGTGTGACACAGCTCCGTACGGTCCAAGTGCTGGGCGGCGGCAGCGCGGGCAGCAGCGCTCACGTCCGATCACTTGCCGCGGGGCTCGTGGCGAGGGGCGTACGCGTGACCGTGTGCGCCCCGGTCGAACTCGACCGCGCCTACGACTTCATCGGCGCCGGCGCGCACTTCGTGCCGGTGCCGCGCCGCAACGACCCCGCGACGGTCGCCGTGCTGCGCAACGCGTGCGTCGGCGCGGACGTCGTGCACGCGCACGGGCTGCACGCCTCGGTCCGGGCGACGCTGGCGCTGTCCGGGGCGCGGACGCCGTCGCTCGTGACGACCTGGCACACCCGCAACCACGTGGACGGCGCGCGCGGCGGGCTGCTGCGGCTGCTCGAACGCAGGACGGCGCGGACGGCCGCCGTCGTGCTCGGCACCTCTTCGGAGCTGGTGGACCGGGCACGCCGGCGCGGGGCGCGCGACGCCCGGCTCGCACCGGTGACCGTGCCCGCCTCCCACGCGCCGGTCTGCCTGCACGACGGCAAGGCGCGGGCGGAACTGGGCTCGGTGGACCGCCCGTTGCTGATGGCGGTCGGCGCGCTGGTGCCCGAGCGGGGGTACGGGATGCTGCTGGACGCGGCGCGGGAGTGGCGGGACCTCGACCCGCAGCCGCTGCTGGTCATCGCGGGCGAGGGACGTGAACGGGCCCTGCTGCAGCGGCGGATCGAGGTCGAAGGGCTCGCGGTCCGGCTGATCGGCCGCCGCGACGACGTGGCGGAGCTGCTGGCGGCGGCGGACGTCGCGGTGCTTCCGTCGCGCTGGGAGGCCCGGTCCCTGCTGGCGCAGGAGGCGCTCCGGCTGGGCGTCCCCCTGGTCGCGACGGCGGTGGGCGGTGTGCCCGAACTGGTCGGTGACGCGGCGGAGCTGGTCCCGTGGGGCGACGCGCGGGCGCTCGCGGAGGCGGTGCGCCGCCTGCTGCAGGACGTGGACCGCCGGATGGACCTGGCGGCGGCGGGGCGGGTCCAGGCGGGCACGTGGCCCACGGAGGACGAGACGATCGCCCACGTCCTGAGCGTGTACGACGAGCTCACGGGCCGGTAGGCGGCGGCGGGCCGTGCCCGCCACCCGTCCGCGTCACGCCACCCGTCCGCGTCCCGCCCCCCGTCCGAGCCACCCCAGGCGCCCGCCCCGCGCCCGCCCCGCCCCCGGCGCCCCCCGGCGCCCGTCCCGTCACGTCGTGTGCCGCCGCGCCCGCAGGGCCAGGGAGAGGGCCAGGACCGTCTGCGGGTCGTCCAGGTCCGTGCCCAGCAGCTCGGAGATGCGGGCCAGGCGGTTGTAGAGCGTCTGGCGGTTGAGGTGGAGCTCCCGGGCGGTCTCCGCCTTCCGTCCCGCGTGCGCCAGATAGGTCTCCAGGGTGGGCAGCAGCGGCGGGCGCGAGGTGCGGTCGTGGTCCCGCAGCGGACCGATCGCGCGGTCCACGAAGGCCGCCAGGTCCGGGTGGTCCCGCAGCCGCCACAGCAGCAGGTCGATGTCCAGCCGCCGCGCGTCGTACCAGGGCCGGTCCGTCAGCCCCTGCGCCGCGGTCGCGGTCTCCCCGGCGTGCCGCAGCGAGGCCGACGCGGCCGCCCAGCCGCCCGCGACGCCGACCACGACGACCGGGGGCTGCGCCCCGGCCCGTCCCGGACCCCCTCCCGCGGGGGCGCCCAGGCCCGCCCGCTCGACACCCGCCCTGAGCGCCGCCGCCACCCGGTCGGCCACCGCCGCGCGCTCGGACTCCGACCGCAGGCCGAGCAGCAGCGGCACCCGGCCCTCCACCGGGCGCACGCCCAGCAGGACCGGCACGCCGACCGAGGACAGCTCCTCCAGGACCGCGCGGGCGAGGAGAGCCCAGTTCCCCGACGGGGACAGCTCCGACGCCAGCCGCATCACCACCGGGAGCAGCGGACCGTCCCCCGGCTTGAAGCCGAGGACCCGGGCCTGGGCGGGCGCGTCCTCCGGGGTGATCCGGCCCTCCGCGAGATCCGTCAGGAAGTCGCCCCGGCCCCGGGCCGCCAGCTCCTCCTCCTGCCGCGCCTGCATGAGCACGACCGCCAGGATGCCCGCCGCCCGCTCGGCCGCCATGCGGTGGACGGGGGACAGGGGAGCGGAGACCGCCAGCAGCACCAGGCGGGCACGGACCGAACCCGTACCCGGACCGCCGCCCGGCACGTCGACGAGCACCGCGCCGGCCGGCGGCCCGGACTCGCGTGCCGCCCGCTGACCGCGCAGCCCGTCCCACACCTGCAGGGGGTCCGCCGGGGCGGACTCGGCGCCCGCCGCGTAGAGCAGCTGACCGTCCGGGGTCTCCAGGAAGACCGGATTGGCCGTGAAGTCGGCCAGGATCCGCAGCACCTGCGGCACGCCGCCACCGCCGAGCAGCGCCTCCGTGCACTGCCGGTGCACCTCCTCCGCCTGCCGCAGCAGCGCGTAGTGCCCGTTGACGATCTCGGTGTGGATCTCCTCGGTGACGGTGACGAAGGGCACCTCGCGGTGCAGCTGCACGAGCGGCAGGTTCGCGGACCGTGCCGCCTCCACGATCGCCGAGGGCAGCCGCGAGAAGCGCGGTCCCAGCTCCACCACCAGCGCGGCGATTCCCCGGTCCGCGAGCCGGCGGACGAACGCGCGCTGCTCCGCCGGGCGGGTGCCCAGACCCAGTCCGGTCGTCAGCAGCAGTTCACCGCCCTTGAGCAGCGACGCGATGTTCGGCACCTCGCCCGCGTGCACCCAGCGCACCCGCCGGTGCAGCCGGTCGGCACCCACGACGACCTCCGGGAGCCCGCTGCGGAGTCCGGGCAGCTCCAGCGCCCGCTGCACGGTGATCCCGCCCTGATTGTCCATGGGCCCGGACGCTACCTCCGCCGGTGTCGCGGCAACATCACCCGGCGGTCACAGGGCCGGACGGTTGGGCCATCGGGGCGACAACTCGTCGCCCCTGAACGGCATTTGCGCGACCGCTTGTCGATTGTGGCGTACATCACCCGGGAGGATGCTCTCCCGCCATGGCAGAGAACCCCACCCCAGCGGTGCAGCGGCTCAAGGCGAACTCGGTCGGCCTCGTCGGCGTCGTGTTCATGGCCGTCGCGACCGCCGCCCCGATCACGGCGATGACCGGCAACCTCCCCATCGCCGTCGGCTTCGGCAACGGCACCGGCGCGCCCGCCGGCTACCTCTTCGCGACGGTCGTCCTGACCGTCTTCTCGGTCGGCTACGTCGCCATGGCGAAGCGGATCACCGCCGCCGGAGCCTTCTACGGCTACATCTCGCACGGCCTCGGCCGGATCGCGGGCATGGCCTCCGGCATGCTCGCGGTCCTCGCGTACGTGGTCTTCGAGGCCTCGATCGTCGGTGTGTTCGCCTACTTCACCCGGACCACGGTCGCCGACCAGCTCGGCGTGGACCTGCCGTGGATCGTCTACGCGGCGGCGATGCTCGCGGTCACGGGCGTCCTGGCGCACTTCGACATCAACCTCACGGCCAAGGCGCTCGGCGTGATGCTCGTCGCCGAGATCGCGGTGCTCTTCGCCGTCGCCACCGCCGTCCTGATCGCCGGCGGCGGACCGGACGGCATCCCCTTCGAGCCCGTCGACCCGAGGAACGCGTTCACCGGCGCCTCCGCCGGCCTCGGCCTCTTCTTCGCCTTCTGGTCGTGGGTGGGCTTCGAGTCGACCGCGATGTACGGCGAGGAGTCCCGCGACCCCAAGCGGGTCATCCCGCGCGCCACCCTCGTCTCCGTCGTCGGCGTCGGCCTCTTCTACATCTACGTATCCTGGATGACGATCGCCGGAAACGGCCTCACCGGCTCGGTGGAACTCTCCTCCTCCAGCTCGCCCCTCGACCTCTTCCTCGCCCCCACGCGGTCCTTCATCGGCGCCTGGGCCGTCGACGCCTTCCAGTGGCTGCTGCTCACCGGCTCGTTCGCCTGCGGCATGGCCTTCCACCAGTGCGCCTCGCGCTACCTCTACGCCATCGGCCGCGAGGGCTTCCTGCACCCGGCCCTCGGCCGCACCCACGCACGGCACGGCTCCCCGTACGTCGCCTCCTACGTCCAGAGCGCCATCGCCGTCGTCCTGGTCGGCGCCTTCTGGCTCACCGGCCAGGACCCCTACATCCACCTCTACACCCTGCTCGCGATCCTCGGCACGATGGCCATCCTCATCGTCCAGACGCTGTGCTCCTTCGCGGTCATCGGGTACTTCCGCAGGAACCACCCCGAGGACCGGCACTGGTTCAGGACCCTCACCGCCCCGCTGCTCGGCGGCATCGGGATGATCGCCGTCGTCGTCCTGCTGATCATGAACATGGAGACCGCGGCGGGTCTGGCCGCCGACTCGCTCTTCTTCGAGGCGATCCCGTGGATCGTCGGGGCGGTCTTCTTCGGGGGCCTCGCCCTCGGCCTCCACCTCAAGCACCGGCGCCCCGAGCGCTACGAGATCATCGGCCGGATCGTCCTGGAGGACGCGGCCGAGCGCACCGACGACGACAGTCCCGCGCCCGCGCCCGTACCCCAGAGCTGACCCCACCTCCCCAGGAGCGCCCCATGGCACGCACGAATCCGATGCACCTCCTGAACCGCCTCGCCGCCGAACACGCCGACGCCCGACGGCTCGGTCTCCCCGTCGCCGAACTCCGCGACATGCGGTCCGACCCGCTCGGCCGCCGCTCCCTGCTGAAGTACGCCGCCGCGGCGGGCATCGCCGCCGGCACGGCCGCGGCAGCGTCCCGGCCCGCGCCCGCACGGGCCGCCACCCCCGCGCCCGGAGCCGGGGACACGGCCCGGATCGCGGTCGTCGGCGCCGGGATCTCCGGCCTCACCGCCGCCCTCACCCTCCAGGACGCCGGTCTGCGCCCGGTGCTCTACGAGGCCAACCCCGCGCGCGTCGGCGGCCGGATGTGGACCCAGCGCACCCACTGGGCGTACGGGCAGACCTCGGAGATCGGGGGCGAACTGATCGACACCGGCCACAAGAAGATCCTGGAGCTCTGCCGCCGCTTCGACCTGCCCGTGGAGGACTTCCTCGGCGGCGGCCCCAACGGAGCCGAGGAGGTCCTCTGGTTCGACGGCGCGTACTACCCCCGGGCCCGGGCCGACGAGGACTTCAAGGCCGTCCACCAGGCCCTGCGACGCGACCTGTCCGAAGCGGGGGAGGTCCGGTGGAACCGGACGACGCCCGCCGGCACCGCCCTCGACGACATGTCGATACACACGTGGATCGAGTCCCGGGTCCCCGGCGGTCACGACTCGCCACTGGGTCGATTCATCGACGTGGCCTACAACGTCGAGTACGGCGCCGACACCACCGAGCAGTCCTCGCTCGCCCTGGTCCTGCTGATGGGCTATCAGACCAATCCCGGCCACTTCAACGTCTGGGGCCTGTCCGACGAGCGGTACCACGTCGTCGGCGGCAACGACCGGCTCCCGAACGCCGTCGCCGGGGCGCTCGCCCCCGGCACCCTGCGCCAGGGATGGTCCCTGACCGCCGTACGGGCCGAGACGGACGGCACCCAGACGCTGACCTTCACCGAAGCCGGCGCCACCCGGACCGTCACGGCCGACCACACGATCCTGTGCCTGCCCCTGCCGGTCCTCCAGCGCCTCGACCTCACCCGGGCCGGGTTCGACCCGCTCATGCGGAACCTCCTGCGGGACGCGCGGATGGGCTACTGCACCAAGCTCAACATGCAGTTCGCCACCCGCCCCTGGCGTGGCGCCGGCCCCTGGCCCGGCGTCTCGGCGGGCGACTGCTTCACCGACACCGAGGTCCAGCAGACCTGGGACACCACCAAGATCCAGGGCGGTACCGGCGGCATCCTGCTCCAGTACGGCGGCGGCGCCCTCGCCCGGTCGCTCACCCCCGCCGCGCCGTTCTCCACCGAGTCCGACCCGTACGTGCGCAGCCTCGTGACCCGCCGTCTCCAGGGCGTCGACGCCTTCTTCCCCGGCACGTCGAAGGCGTACACGGGCCGCGCGCAGCTCTCCGCCTGGCACCACGATCCGTACGCGCTCGGCGCGTACTCCTGCTGGCCGGTCGGCTACCTGCACCGGTACGCGGGGTACGAGGGAACCGCCCAGGGCCGGATCCACATCGGCGGCGAACACTGCAGCTACGACTTCCAGGGCTTCATGGAAGGCGGCGCCACGGAGGGCGAGCGGGCGGCCCGGGAGGTGATCGACGCGCTGCGGTGAAGCTCAGCCGGCCGGCGCGATGTTGTGGTTGAAGCGGAACACGTTCTCCGGGTCGTACTCGGCCTTCACCGCCGCGAGCCGCCGGTAGTTCTCGGCGCCGAAGCCGGAGACGACCCGCTGCTCGCCCTCGGATCCGATGAAGTTCAGGTACACGGCCCCGGTCGACCAGGGCCTCGCGTCGGCCCGCACGTCGCGGACCCAGCGGACCGCGCGCTCGTCGTCCGCCGGGTCCTCCCACACCCCGAAGGGATGAACGGCCCAGGGCGCGTCGCGCCACGGCACGGGGTAGTCCGCCGGGCCCCGGGCGACCTGCCCGCCCATCGGGAACAGCACGTGCTGGGTTCCCGAGGGCACGATCATGTCGTCGGAACGGGCGCAGAAGGCCGCCACGGCCTCGTCGGGCAGGCCGGCCAGGTACTCGGCGGACCAGTAGTTCCGCATGCCCGGCGGGTCGTCGAGCATGCACTGGAAGTCGGCGTACGGGACGTCCATGACGACCTCCGCCAGCGGCCCCAGTGCGAACAGCGGCGCGGCGAAGGCACGGGCCTCGGACACCGGCCCCGCCCAGGTCACCAGCGCCCCGGCGACCAGACCGCCCACCAGCTCCTCCGGCATGAAGGGCTCGGGTGGCGCGGTGAGGTAGATGGCGCCGCCGCCGGCCTCGTCCGGCGCGTCGGCGAGCAGGTCACGGTAGGCGCGGACCACCTCGGGCCCGGCGTCGCGGTCGAAGAACAGCAGGACGATGCTGAACTCCGGCAGCGGGTGCACCCGGAGGGTCAGCGAGGTCACCACCCCGAAGTTGCCGCCACCGCCGTGCAGCGCCCAGTACAGCTCGGAGTTTCGCTCCGCGTCGGCGTGCACGTGCTTGCCCTCGGCCGTGATCAGCTCCGCGCCCAGCAGGTTGTCGCAGGCGAGCCCGAACTTCCGCTCCAGCCAGCCCGATCCGCCGCCCAGCGTGAACCCGCCGACGCCGGTCGTGGACGCCCGCCCGCCGGTCACCGCGACGTGGAACGGCTGGCACGCCCGGTCCAGGTGGCTCATCGTGGAGCCGCCGCCGAGCCGTACGGTCATGTTCTCCGGATCGGCGACGACCGTGTGCATCCGGCGCAGGTCGACCACGAGACCGCCGTCGTTGAGCGCCAGGCCGGCGACGCTGTGCCCGCCGCCGCGCACGGCGATGGGGAGCCCGGCCTCGCGGCCGAAGAGGACCGCGTTGGAGACGTCGTCCTGGGTCTCGCACTGGGCGATCACGGCGGGCCGCCGGTCGATCATCCCGTTGAAGACGATCCGGGCCTCGTCGTATCCGGGATCGCCCGGTACGAACACGTCTCCTGCCAGATCCTCGCGGAGTCCGGCGAGGGCGCTGTCGGGGACGGTGGTGTGGGGAGCCATGGGATGCCCCCCTTTCGCTGGGGGGACAGGACACCTTCATCGTAGGTCGGTGGCCGGTCCCCCGCCCCTCAGCCTCCGTACGCCCCGCTCGCCGTCAGCCGCAGCGCCGTGTCGATCAGCGGCACGTGGCTGAAGGCCTGCGGGAAGTTGCCCACCTGCCGCTGGAGCCGCGGGTCCCACTCCTCCGCGAGCAGGCCGAGGTCGTTGCGGAGCGACAGGAGCCGCTCGAACAGCCGGCGCGCCTCGTCCACCCGCCCGATCATCGCCAGGTCGTCGGCGAGCCAGAAGGAGCACGCGAGGAAGGCGCCCTCGTCGCCCTCCAGCCCGTCGACCCCGGCCTCCTCGCCGGCCGTCGGGTAGCGCAGCACGAAGCCGTCCTCGGTGGACAGCTCCCGCTGGATCGCCTCGATCGTGCCGATGACCCGCTTGTCGTCCGGCGGCAGGAAGCCCATCTGCGGGATCAGCAGCAGCGAGGCGTCCAGTTCCTTCGAGCCGTAGGACTGGGTGAAGGTGTTCCGCTCCTTGTCGTAGCCCTTCTCGCAGACGTCGCGGTGGATGTCGTCGCGCAGCTCCCGCCAGCGCTCCAGCGGGCCGTCCGCGTCCCCGGACTCGATCAGCTTGATGGTGCGGTCCACCGCCACCCAGGCCATCACCTTGGAGTGCACGAAGTGGCGGCGCGGGCCGCGCACCTCCCAGATGCCCTCGTCGGGCTGGTCCCAGTGCGTCTCCAGGTACTTGATCAGCTTGAGCTGGAGCAGCGAGGCGTAGTCGTTGCGCGACAGGCCCGTCATGTGGGCCAGGTGCAGGGCCTCGGTGACCTCGCCGTACACGTCGAGCTGGAGCTGGTTGGCCGCGCCGTTGCCGACCCGGACCGGGCCGGAGTTCTCGTACCCGGGCAGCCAGTCCAGCTCCGCCTCGCCGAGCTCGCGCTCGCCCGCGATGCCGTACATGATCTGCAGGTTCTCCGGGTCGCCGGCGACCGCGCGCAGCAGCCAGTCCCGCCAGGCACGGGCCTCCTCGCGGTAGCCGGTGCGCAGCATCGAGGAGAGGGTGATCGCCGCGTCACGGAGCCAGGTGTAGCGGTAGTCCCAGTTCCGTACGCCGCCGATCTCCTCCGGCAGGGAGGTGGTCGGCGCGGCGACGATGCCGCCGGTGGGCGCGTACGTCAGGGCCTTCAGCGTGATCAGCGAGCGGACGACGGCCTCGCGGTAGGGGCCGTGGTACGTGCAGTGCTCGACCCACTCCCGCCAGAAGTCCTCGGTCGCCTCCAGCGAGCCCTCCGGGTCCGGCAGGGCGGGCGGCTCCCGGTGCGAAGGCTGCCAGCTGATCGTGAAGGTGATCCGGTCGCCCGGCGAGACGGTGAAGTCCGAGTACGTCGTCAGGTCCTCGCCGTGGGTCTCGGCGTCGGTGTCCAGCCATACCGAGTCCGGTCCCGCGACGGCGACGGTGCGGTCCCCGACCTTGTGGACCCAGGGCACGACCCGGCCGTAGCTGAAGCGCATCCGCAGCGCGGAGCGCATATGGACCCGGCCCGACACGCCTTCCACGATCCGGATCAGCTGCGGCGCGCCGTCACGCGGCGGCATGAAGTCGGTGACCCGGACCGTGCCCTGCGGGGTGTCCCATTCGGACTCCAGTACGAGCGAGTCGCCGCGGTAGCGCCGCCGGTCGGCCGGCGGCGGGGTGGAGCCGTCGGGGCCCGCCGGGCCGACCCGCCAGAACCCGTGTTCCTCGGTACCGAGGAGTCCCGCGAAGACGGCATGCGAGTCGAAGCGTGGCAGGCAGAGCCAGTCGACACTGCCGTCCCGGCAGACCAGCGCTGCGGTCTGCATGTCTCCGATGAGTGCGTAATCCTCGATGCGCCCGGCCACGTGCAATCTCCAGTCGAACGGCCACGTCCGCCCCGCGGGGCGCTTACTACAAGTCAGCGGTCAACTGATCGTTGACGATCGGCAGCGAGTGTCCGAGCAGGATACGACGCACCCCCTGGGGCTGCAGTGTCGCCTGTGTAACGCGGGTACTCCTTTCGGGCGAGGAGGGCTTGACGCCGCGATTCCCGCGGCGTGGCGCGTGCGCCGGAGGGCGTGTCGCCGTCCGTGTGCACCCGACTGCCCCGTGTGGCCGGAAGCGGTCTCCCGATGTCGCTGATACCCTGGTACCCCGTGGACCGGTGGGAAACGGCGAGAGCCGAGACCCCCGAAACCGCAGCGACGGCACCCCCCGATTCTCCCGGAGGGCACGCCGGAACGCACCTCCAGAACGCGACCACGGGAGCCCCCTCTTGGCGATGCCGCCCAAAACCACGACGACCAAGCACATCTTCGTCACCGGGGGTGTCGCCTCCTCCCTCGGCAAGGGCCTGACCGCCTCCAGCCTGGGTGCGCTCCTCAAGGCGCGGGGCCTGCGGGTCACGATGCAGAAGCTCGACCCGTACCTGAACGTCGACCCCGGCACGATGAACCCGTTCCAGCACGGTGAGGTCTTCGTCACGAACGACGGCGCCGAGACGGACCTGGACATCGGCCACTACGAGCGCTTCCTCGACGTCGACCTCGACGGCTCGGCCAACGTCACCACCGGCCAGGTCTACTCGCAGGTGATCGCCAAGGAGCGGCGCGGCGAGTACCTCGGCGACACCGTGCAGGTCATCCCGCACATCACCAACGAGATCAAGTCCCGGATCCGCCGCATGGCGACCGAGGACGTCGACGTGGTCATCACCGAGGTCGGCGGCACGGTCGGCGACATCGAGTCGCTGCCGTTCCTGGAGACCGTCCGGCAGGTCCGCCACGAGGTCGGCCGCGACAACGTCTTCGTCGTCCACATCTCGCTGCTGCCGTACATCGGCCCCTCCGGCGAGCTGAAGACCAAGCCGACCCAGCACTCGGTCGCGGCCCTGCGCAACATCGGCATCCAGCCCGACGCGATCGTGCTGCGCGCCGACCGCGAGGTCCCCACCGCCATCAAGCGCAAGATCTCGCTGATGTGCGACGTGGACGAGGCCGCCGTCGTCGCCGCGATCGACGCCAAGTCGATCTACGACATCCCGAAGGTGCTGCACACCGAGGGCCTGGACGCCTACGTCGTGCGCAAGCTCGACCTGCCGTTCCGCGACGTGGACTGGTCCACCTGGGACGACCTGCTGGACCGCGTCCACAACCCGGAGCACGAGGTCACCGTCGCGCTCGTCGGCAAGTACATCGACCTGCCCGACGCCTACCTGTCGATCACCGAGGCCATGCGCGCCGGCGGCTTCGCCAACAAGGCGCGGGTCAAGGTGAAGTGGGTCACCTCCGACGAGTGCAAGACCGCCGCGGGCGCGAAGAAGCAGCTCGGCGACGTCGACGCGATCCTGATCCCCGGCGGCTTCGGCGACCGCGGTGTCAACGGCAAGATCGGCGCGATCCAGTACGCCCGTGAGAACAAGGTGCCGCTGCTCGGCATCTGCCTGGGCCTCCAGTGCATCGTGATCGAGGCCGCCCGGAACCTGGCCGACATCCCCGACGCCAACTCCACCGAGTTCGACGCCGCGACCGCCCACCCGGTCATCTCGACCATGGAGGAGCAGCTCGCGTACGTCGAGGGCGCCGGCGACCTGGGCGGAACGATGCGCCTGGGCCTGTACCCGGCGAAGCTCGCCGAGGGCTCGATCGTCCGCGAGGTCTACGACGACCAGCCGTACGTCGAGGAGCGCCACCGTCACCGCTACGAGGTGAACAACGCCTACCGCGCGGAGCTGGAGAAGAAGGCGGGCCTCGTCTTCTCGGGCACGTCCCCGGACAACAAGCTCGTCGAGTACGTCGA
The DNA here is from genome assembly GCF_050917515.1 of Streptomyces sp. JL2001. Classification (NCBI taxonomy): domain Bacteria; kingdom Bacillati; phylum Actinomycetota; class Actinomycetes; order Kitasatosporales; family Streptomycetaceae; genus Streptomyces; species Streptomyces sp. JL2001. The sequence goes on from NZ_CP169421.1 coordinate 6,112,468, forward strand.
GTACCCGCGCGAGGTGCACCCCTACCTGGTCGCCACCCAGGCCCACCCGGAGCTGCGCTCGCGTCCGACGCGTCCGCACCCGCTGTTCGCGGGCCTGGTCAAGGCCGCCGTCGAGCGCAAGACGGGCAAGTAGTCACAGGAGTTAACGTTGCCGGGGTACGGGTCCTGCCGGGACCGGTACCCCGGTTTTCGTGTGTGCGGACGTGTGTCGTGGGAGGACGCAGATGGAGCTGAGGGACACCCCCGAGGAGTGGCAGGTCGTCGCGACGACGACCCCTTTCCAGGGGAACAAGACGAGCGTGCGCACGGACGACGTCGTCATGCCGGACGGCACGGTCGCGCGCCGCGACTACCAGGTCCACCCGGGCTCGGTGGCGATCGTCGCCCTGGACGACGAGGACCGGGTGCTGCTGCTCAAGCAGTACCGGCACCCGGTGCGGCAGAAGCTCTGGGAGATCCCGGCCGGGCTCCTCGACGTCCCGGGCGAGAACCCGCTGCACGCCGCGGAGCGCGAGCTGTACGAGGAGGCGCACGTCAAGGCCGCGGACTGGAAGGTCCTCACGGACGTCTACACGACGCCCGGCGGCTGCGACGAGGCGGTACGGATCTTCCTGGCGCGCGATCTCTCCGAGGCGGAGGGCGAGCGCTTCGAGGTCTCCGAGGAGGAGGCCGACATGGAACTGGCGCGCGTTCCGCTCACCGAACTGGTGCGCCGGGTGCTCGCCGGGGACGTGCACAACAACTGCCTGGTGGTGGGTGTGCTTTCGCTGATGGCCGCGCGGACCGGAGACGGCGTCGACGCGCTGCGTCCCGCCGACTCGCCCTGGCCGGCGCGCCCGTTCGTGTCGTAGGACACCCGTGCGGGTTGCAGTATGACGATCTGTTGATCCGATCGAGGGAACCGTCCGCCGTGCTCCGCCGGGTCGTGCCCGCGCCCTGAACTACGCTCGGGATCACCCGTGCGGAGCCCCCCGCGGGATCGGCTCGTGCGCAGGTGGACGGGAGCGTGGCCCGTGACGGATCAGGCGGTGGCAGCGGGCGGAGTACGGCAGTTCTTCGGCCGGCAGAGGGAACTGAAGGCCCTGCGCGCCGACATCGAACGGACCGGTCTCGACACCCTCGCCGGCCGCAAGGCACCCCGCGCCCGCGTCCTGCTCATCGCCGGGCGCCCCGGATCGGGCCGGACGGCGCTCGCCGAGGAGCTCGTGGCCGGACTCGCCGGGCAGTACCCCGACGGGGTGTACCGCGGCCGGCTCACCGAGCCCGGCGGTACCCCCGTCCCCACCGCCCGGGTCGCCCAGGCGCTCCTCCGGGACCTCGGCGTCGAGGAACCCCCGGGCGCCGGCGAGGACGAACTGACCGAACTGGTCCGCGCCGCCCTGGCCGACCGCCGCACCGTCCTCCTCCTCGACGACGCCGTCGACGCCGCGCAGGTCGATCCGCTGATCCCGGACAACCCCGACGCCCTGGTCCTCGCCGTCGCCCGCGGCCCCCTCACCGGGATCCCCGACGTCCGTCCATGCACCCTCGGCGGCATCGACCCGAAGTCCGCCATCGAACTGCTCACCACCTTCACCGGCTCGGTCCGCGTCACGGTCGACCCGCAGGCCGCCGAGACCCTCGCCGAGGAGTGCGGTGGCCAGCCCGCGGCCGTCGTCCTCGCCGGCGCCTGGCTCGCCGCCCGCCCCAAGGCCTCGGTCGCCGACCTCGCCAAGCGGCTGCGCGCCCTCTCCGGCGACCCGCTGACCAGGGCGTTCCGGCTGGTCCACGACTCCCTCGCCGCGCCGGCCGCCCGGACCCTGCGCCATCTCGCGCTCGCCCCGCTCGGCCGCGTCGACGCCCACACGACCTCCGCGCTGGCCGGCTGCTCGGTCTCCGCGGCGGCCACCACGCTCGAGGGCTTCGTCGCCCTGAACCTCCTGACGGAGGCGGACGGCGGCCAGTACGAGGTGCCCGGACACCTCGTCCCCCTGCTGCGGACCGAACTGGAGGAGCGCGACCGCCCCGCCGAGGTCCAGCTCGCCCGGGCCCGGATGCTGGAGCGGACCGTGCGGCTCCTCCAGTCCTGCCGTGCGGTGACCGAGCCCGACGGGGCGCCCGCGCAGCGCAAGCTCGCCGGGCTGCCCCGCGCGCTGCGCTTCCCGACCGCTCCGGCCGCCGCCGAATGGCTCGACAGCCGCCTGCCCGTGCTGCTCGCCTCCGCCCGGCTCGCCGTCGCCGACGGCGAGCTCGACACCCTGGCCCGCCGGCTGATCGCCGCCCTGGTCAGGGCGCTCACCGCGCACCGCGGCGCGCAGGCCGCGGCGCCCGAGCTGTACGGCCTGCACCGGCTCGTCCTGGACGTGGCCGAGCGGCGCGGGCTGCACCGGGAGCGGGCCGCCGCCCTGCTGAACCTCGCCGACCTGGACGCCGGCAGCGGCCGGACCCGGGAGGCCCTGGCCCGCTACCGGACCGCGCTCGACGCCGGACGCGCGGCGAACGACCCGTACGCGGTCGGCCGGGCGATGGAATCCGTAGGCGGTTCCTACCAGGAGCTGGGGGACTGGCAGCGGGCCGGCGACTGGTACGGCCGCGCCCTCGCCCAGCGCCTCGCCCGCGACGAGCGGGCCGACCAGGCCCGGCTCTACGCACGGCTCGGCGCGGTGCACACCTACGCCGGCCGGTACGGGGAGGCGCTGCGGAACTGGCGGGCCGCCGCCGCCGGCTACCGCCGCCAGGCCGATCTGCCCGGCTACGCACGGGCGTTGAGCGAGGCCGCGCGGGTGCAGGAGTACGCCGGACGGCCCCAGGAGTCCCTGCGGACGTGCGAGGAGGCGGTCGAGTGGGCGCGGCGCGCGAAGGACACGCGCCTCCAGGCGGCGCTGCAGCTCAGGCTGGCCGACACCCTCGACCGGCTCGGCGACCCCGCGGCGGCCCGGCTGCACCGCTCGGCTGCGGAAAGACTCCTGGGAACCGACGCCTCCGCCTGCGAAATCCGCAGTGCTTCTGTCGAAGATTAATGCTTTGCAAGGCTAGACAGTGGGAACTCCTTCATTAGACTGGTTGAGCCGCAATCGAACGCGGTCTGCCCCGGTGCGCCGTCGTGCATCCGGGTATGTATCGCTTTGCCCCCAGTTTCCCCCTGATTCAAGGACCGTGATCGACGATGAAGGTCGGCATCCCCCGCGAGGTCAAGAACAACGAGTTCCGCGTGGCCATCACCCCCGCCGGTGTCCACGAGCTCGTCCGCCACGGCCACCAGGTCTTCGTCGAGCAGAACGCCGGTCTCGGCTCCTCGATCACGGACGAGGAGTACGTCTCCGCCGGTGCGCAGATCCTGCCCACCGCCGACGAGGTCTGGGCCATCGCCGACCTTCTGCTCAAGGTCAAGGAGCCCATCGCCGAGGAGTACCACCGCCTCCGCAAGGACCAGACCCTCTTCACGTACCTGCACCTCGCCGCCTCCCGCGAGTGCACGGACGCCCTCCTCGAGTCCGGCACCACCGCCATCGCGTACGAGACGGTCGAGACCGCGAACCGCGCGCTCCCGCTGCTCGCCCCGATGTCCGAGGTCGCGGGCCGCCTGGCCCCGCAGGTCGGCGCCTACCACCTGATGCGCTCGGTCGGCGGCCGCGGCGTGCTGCCCGGCGGCGTCCCCGGCACCCACGCCGGCGAGGCCGTCGTCATCGGCGGCGGCGTCTCCGGCTGGAACGCCACCCAGATCGCCGTCGGCATGGGCTTCCACGTGACGCTGCTCGACCGCGACATCAACAAGCTCCGCGAGGCCGACAAGATCTTCGGCACGAAGGTGAAGACGGTCGTCTCCAACGCCTTCGAGCTGGAGAAGGCCGTCGTCGAGGCCGACCTCGTCATCGGCGCCGTCCTCATCCCGGGCGCGAAGGCCCCGAAGCTGGTCACCAACGAGCTCGTCGCCAAGATGAAGCCCGGAAGTGTCCTTGTCGACATTGCCATCGACCAGGGCGGCTGCTTCGAGGACTCCCACCCGACCACCCACGCCGAGCCGACCTTCCAGGTCCACAACTCGGTCTTCTACTGCGTCGCCAACATGCCGGGCGCGGTGCCGAACACCTCCACCTACGCGCTCACCAACGCCACGCTGCCCTACATCGTGTCGCTGGCGAACAACGGCTGGGCCGAGGCGCTGCGCCGCGACGCCTCCCTGGCCCTGGGTCTCAACACCCATGACGGCAAGGTGGTTTACAAGGAGGTCGCCGAGGCGCACGGTCTCGAGCACGTCGAGCTGAGCACCCTCCTGGGCTGACCCCCGCGGGCGCGCCGTCAATGCGCGCCGTCAACCTCACGCATCCGGCCGGACCTTGTCGAGCAAGGTCCGGCCGGATGTGTATCCGGCCACTTCGCGTGCCTTGTTCAACTCGCCTCGAACGTAACCCTTTAACCGTTTCGCACACCCCTGAAACGTGCGGATGCGTGGCTGCGCACCCTTGACAGAGGGGTGTTCGGTTGCCGACACATCGTGCCGGGTCCGGCGGATTGTGTTGCTGCGGACCGGTGACACGCCATAGAGTCGCCAACCGTCGGCATGGTGCCACGCTGACCTATCGATAAATGTTCCTGGTCACATCCAAGGAGGTAAGACGACTTGTGAATGAGTCGACATTTACTCCCGGGGGTGGACAGCCAGGAATCCCTGTCGGCTCCGTCGCTGTCCGAACCTTCGCGACCAACGCGGCCAATCAGCCCATGACGACAGCCCACACGATGAAGATGATGGACGGCCTACACGTGAACGCCACGGCCGGCAACGAGAGTGGCCGAGAGTCCACCCACTTCGCCGCCTACGACGAGATGCCCGAGGGGCACTTCTACGACCCCGACGCCGAGTACGAGCCCGACCCGGAGTACGCGGCCACCCTCGCACCCGACGCTGCCCGGCAGCGCCGCGAGCGGATCGGCCCCACCGGACGGCCCCTGCCGTACTTCCCGATCCCGGGCCCGCTGACCGATCACGGACCCGCGAAGATCATCGCGATGTGCAACCAGAAGGGCGGCGTCGGCAAGACCACGTCGACCATCAACCTGGGTGCCGCGCTCGCGGAGTACGGGCGGCGGGTGCTGCTCGTCGACTTCGACCCGCAGGGAGCCCTGTCGGTCGGTCTCGGTGTGAACCCGATGGAGCTCGACCTCACCGTCTACAACCTGCTCATGGAGCGGGGCATGTCGGCGGACGAGGTGCTGCTCAAGACCGCCGTGCCCAACATGGACCTGCTGCCGAGCAACATCGACCTCTCGGCCGCCGAGGTGCAGTTGGTCAGCGAGGTCGCGCGCGAGTCGACGCTCCAGCGCGCCCTGAAGCCGCTGATGAACGACTACGACTACATCGTGATCGACTGTCAGCCCTCGCTCGGACTGCTGACCGTGAACGCCCTGACGGCGGCTCACAAGGTCATCGTCCCGCTGGAGTGCGAGTTCTTCGCGCTGCGCGGTGTGGCCCTGCTGACCGAGACGATCGAGAAGGTCCAGGAGCGGCTCAACCCCGACCTGGAGCTCGACGGCATCCTCGCCACGATGTACGACTCCCGGACCGTGCACAGCCGTGAGGTGCTGGCGCGCGTCGTCGAGGCATTCGACGACCACGTCTACCACACGGTGATCGGCCGGACCGTGCGCTTCCCGGAGACCACGGTCGCCGGTGAGCCCATCACGACGTACGCCTCCAACTCCGTGGGCGCCGCCGCCTACCGCCAGCTCGCCAGGGAGGTGCTCGCCCGGTGTCACGCCGAGTGAGTCTGCCCGGCGCCGACGAACTCTTCCGTACGACCGGGGGGATGGCGCTGCAGGCGTCGTCGCCGCGGCGGGGCGAGGCCCGGGTGCCGGCCCCCGCGGGCGAGAGCGACACGGAGGCGGCGGAGGGCTCGGCGTCCGCGGAGCACGCGGCGGCGGAGTCGGAGCCGCCGGCGGAACCGCGGGCCCGGACGGCGGAGCCCGCCGCACCGGCCGCCGCCACGCCGGCACAGGCGCGGCGGCGGGGCAGGTCGCCGAACCGGCGGCCGAGCGGCCGTGAGCGGCACGACGAGAAGATCACGGTCTACGTCTCCGCCGAGGAACTGATGGACCTGGAGCACGCGCGTCTGGTGCTCCGGGGGGAACACGGCCTCGCCGTGGACCGCGGCCGCATCGTCCGCGAGGCGGTGGCGGTGGTCCTGGCGGACCTGGAGTCCCGGGGCGACGCGAGCATCCTCGTACGACGGCTGCGGGGCCGCTGAGGGTAGCCTGCGGGCCTGCCGCTCTCCCGCTCCTCCCTGGACCCCGATGCCCCCGCCGCCCGCCGAAACGTCCCGCCCCTCCCGCCGTCGCGTCCTCGGGCGCGGACCCGGCGCGTCCCCGGTGGGCCCCGGGACCACGGCGGCGGAAGGCGAGGACCGGCCCGACGGCGCCTCGGCGGCGCCGGACGTCCGTGAGGACGCCCCGGAGGCCGCACCCGCGACCGTGCCGCCGCGGACCCCGGCCGAAGAGCCCGACGGGCCGCCGGACGCCCCCGAGGAAGCGCCCACCGCGGCCCTGGAGGCCGTCCCTGCCGGTCTGCCGGCCGTGGCGCCCGCCGAGGGCCCCGACGGCCTCTCCGCCCCCGTCACGGCCCCGGACGGCCCCGTGGCGGCCGAGAACGCCGAGGCGCGGCCGGAGGGCGTCCACGGGGCCCGGTACGGCGCCACCCCGCCGGACGCGCCGTCCGGCCGGCCCGCCACGGTCCCCGCCCCCGACGGCACCCCCGTCGACGACGGGCGCTTCACCGTGCGGCTGGCGAACTTCGAAGGGCCCTTCGACCTGCTGCTGCAGCTGATCTCGAAGCACCGGCTCGACGTCACCGAGGTCGCCCTCTCGCAGGTCACCGACGAGTTCATGGCGCACATCCGTGCCATGGGACCCGACTGGGACCTCGACCAGACCACCGAGTTCCTCGTCGTCGCCGCCACCCTGCTCGACCTCAAGGCGGCCCGGCTGCTGCCCGCTGCCGAAGTGGAGGACGAGGCCGACCTGGCCCTCCTGGAGGCGCGGGACCTGCTCTTCGCGCGACTGCTTCAGTATCGCGCGTACAAGCGGATCGCCGAGATCTTCCACGAGCGCTGGGAGGCCGAAGGGCGGCGCTTCCCCCGCACCGTCGGCCTCGAACCGCACCACGCCGAGCTGCTGCCCGAGGTCGTGATCAGCATCGGGGCGGAGGGCTTCGCGAAGCTGGCCGTCAAGGCCATGCAGCCGCGCGCCAAGCCGCAGGTGTACGTCGACCACATCCATGCCCCGCTCGTCAGCGTCCGCGAGCAGGCCGGGATCGTCGTCGCCCTCCTCCGGGAGCGCGGCACCGTGAGCTTCCGGGAGCTCGCCGCGAGCGCCGAGGACACCCTGACCGTCGTCGCCCGGTTCCTCGCCCTGCTGGAGCTGTACCGGGAGAAGGCCGTCGCCCTCGACCAGGAGGACGCCCTCGGGGACCTGACCGTCACCTGGACCGGCGGGGACGGCGAGACCCGCGTCACCGACGAGTTCGACCAGCCCGCACCCGTCACGAAGGACCCGGCATGAGCGACCTCAAGCCCGCCCTCGAAGCCGTCCTCATGGTCGTCGACGAGCCCGCGACCGAGGAGCACCTCGCCAAGGTCCTGGAGCGCACCCGGCGCGAGGTCGGCGACGCGCTGCGCGAGCTCGCCGACGAGTACACCGTGCAGGGCCGCGGCTTCGAGCTGCGGCTCGTCGCGGGCGGCTGGCGGTTCTACACCCGCCCGGAGCACGCCGCGGCCGTCGAGCGCTTCGTCCTCGACGGCCAGCAGGCCCGGCTCACCCAGGCGGCGCTGGAGACCCTGGCGGTCGTCGCGTACCGCCAGCCGGTCAGCCGTTCCCGGGTCTCGGCCGTGCGCGGAGTGAACTGTGACGGGGTCATGCGGACCCTGCTGCAGCGCGGTCTCGTGGAGGAGGCGGGCGCGGAACCCGAAACAGGTGCGATCCTGTACAGGACGACGAACTACTTCCTGGAGCGGATGGGCCTGCGCGGCCTGGACGAACTCCCCGAGCTCGCGCCCTTCCTCCCCGAGGCGGACGCGATCGAGGCGGAGACGCTGGAAGGAGTGCCGTCGTTCGACCCGGACGCGCCAGAGGCACCGGGTTCCGAGGACGCAGACGACAAGACGGACATTTGATGCGAAGCAGCAGCGGCAGGAACAGCAGCGGAAACAACGGCGGGAGCCGTGGTGGCAACAGCGGCGGCCGCGGCGGCAGCAGCGGTGGTGGCGGCGGCGGGGGTCGCGGCAACTACCGCGGCGCCGGCAACGGCCGCGACGACCGGCAGGGCGGCGGCAAGCCGCGCAAGCCGCGCCCCGAGGAGCGCAGCTACGAGGTCGGCGGCCCCTCCGACGGCCCCAAGCGCGGTCGCGGCTCCGCCGCCCGCGGTGGCGCCAAGGGCGGCCCCCGGCAGTCCCCGCAGCGCGGCGGCGGCCGTACGGCGCCGGCCCGCTCGCGCGAGTACGACGCCCGCGCCGAGGAGCGCAACCGGGAGCGGTACGCCGACAAGCCCCAGGTGAAGACCCCCAAGACCTTCCCCGGCGCCGAGCAGGAGGGCGAGCGGCTGCAGAAGGTGCTCGCGCGGGCCGGCATGGGATCGCGCCGCGCCTGTGAAGAGCTGATCGACATGGGCCGGGTCGAGGTCAACGGCCAGGTCGTGATCGAGCAGGGCATGCGGGTCGACCCGGAGAAGGACGAGATCAAGGTGGACGGCCTCACCGTCGCCACCCAGTCGCACCTCTTCTTCGCGCTGAACAAGCCGGCCGGCGTCGTCTCCACCATGGAGGACCCGGACGGCCGCCAGTGCCTCGGCGACTACGTCACCAACCGCGAGACCCGTCTCTTCCACGTCGGCCGGCTCGACACCGAGACCGAGGGCATCATCCTGCTCACCAACCACGGTGAGCTGGCCCACCGCCTCACGCACCCGAAGTACGGCGTGAAGAAGACCTACCTGGCCGCCATCACGGGCCCGCTGCCGCGCGAGGTCGGCCGGCGCCTGAAGGACGGCATCCAGCTGGAGGACGGCTACGCCCGCGCCGACCACTTCCGGGTCGTCGAGCAGACCGGCAAGAACTACCTGGTCGAGGTCACCCTGCACGAGGGCCGCAAGCACATCGTGCGCCGGATGCTCGCCGAGGCGGGCTTCCCGGTCGAGAAGCTGGTCCGCACCGCCTTCGGTCCGATCTCCCTCGGTGACCAGAAGTCGGGCTGGCTGCGCCGCCTGACCAACACGGAGGTCGGCATGCTGATGAAGGAAGTCGGCATGTAGCGCCCACCGCACCCCCGAAGGCCCGTGACCGCCACCCGGCGGTCACGGGCCTTCGTGTTCCCCGGCCCCGTGCCGCCCACCGATTCGGCCTTGTGGCCGTGGCCCGCGACCCTTTATAGTCAACATGACTCTTAAGGAGGCGGGCGTGAGCCTCGCGAACGTTCTCGAACCCCTGCAGCAGCCGCTCTTCACCGTCCTGGACACCCCGGTCAGCTGGACCGAGGTCCTCGGCTTCGGCAGCGGCGCGCTCTGTGTCTGGCTGGTCGCCCGCCAGCACCTGGCCAACTGGCCGATCGGCATCGCCAACAACCTCTTCTTCGTCCTGCTGTTCACCCAGGCCGGCCTCTACGCCGACGCCGGCCTCCAACTCGTCTTCATCGCCCTCGCCGCGTACGGCTGGTGGACCTGGACCCACGGGGGTGGACCAGGCTCCGACGCCCTCCCGGTGCGCCGCACCTCGCGCACCGAGTGGACATGGCTGCTCGCGGCGGGGGCGGTGGGGACCCTCGCGCTCACGCTGCTGCTCGACCGTGCCACCGACTCCACGGTCCCCTTCTGGGACGCGCTGACGACCGCGCTCTCCCTCATGGCCACCTACGGCCAGTGCCGCAAGCGGCTGGAGTCCTGGTGGCTGTGGATCGCCGCCGACGTGGTCTACGTGCCGCTCTACGCCTACAAGGACCTCTACCTGACCTCGCTGCTGTACGTCGGCTTCATGACGCTCTGCGTCCTCGGCCTGCGCGGCTGGACCAGGGACCTGGCCGCCGTGCGCGCGGTCCCGGTGGAGGCGACGGCATGAAGCGCTACGGACACGGCCTGGTCCTCGGCAAGTTCTACCCGCCGCACGCCGGCCACCACCACCTCGTCCGCACCGCCCGCGACCGCTGCGAGCGCCTCACGGTGCTCGTCTGCGCCTCCTCCGTGGAGAGCCTGACCCTCGAGGACCGGGTCGCCTGGATGCGCGAGATCCACCCCGACGTCCTCGTCGTCGGCGCGGTCGACGACATCCCCGTGGACCTCCACGACCCGGACGTGTGGGCCGCGCACATGGCCGTCTTCCGGGCCGCGGTGCCCGAGTCCGTCGACGCCGTCTTCACCTCGGAGCCGTACGGGGAGGAACTCGGCCGCCGCTTCGGTGCCGACGCCGTGTGCGTCGACCCGGACCGTACGCGCCACCCGGTCTCCGGCACCGCCGTCCGCAAGGACCTCACCGGCTGCTGGGAGTTCCTGGAGGCGCCCGTACGGGCCGCCCTGACCCGCCGGGTCGTCGTCCTCGGCGCCGAGTCCACCGGCACCACCACCATGGCCCTCGCGCTGGCCGACCACTACCGGCGGCGCGGCGGCGTCTGGGCCGCCACCCGGTACGTCCCGGAGTACGGGCGCGAGTACAGCGAACTCAAGCTCGCCGAACTGCGCGCCCGGCGCCCCGGCGCCACCTGGCAGGACGTCACCTTCCGGTCCGGCGACTTCCCCGTCATCGCCCAGCGCCAGGCCGAGCTGGAGGAGGAGGCCGCGCGGACCGGCTCGCCCGTCCTCTTCTGCGACACCGACGCCTTCGCCACCACCATCTGGCACGAGCGCTACATGGGCACCACGAGCACCGCCACCGGCCAGGTCGCCGCACGCGGTCGGCAGCACCTCTGGCTGCTCACCGACCACCGGGGCGTCGACTTCGAGGACGACGGGCTCCGCGACGGCGAACACCTGCGCCCGTGGATGACCGCCCGCTTCCTCACCCAGCTCGCCCACACCGGCCGCAGGACAGCCGTCCTCACCGGTCCGCACGAGGAGCGGCTCGCGGCGGCAGTCGCCGCCGTCGACGCCCTGCTCGCCGAGGGCAGCCACCTCGCCGACCCCCTTCCGGAGCGCCGATGACCGGTCCCCGGGCCCCCGAGGGCTACGACCCGCACGCCTTCGAGCCCTTCGCCGTCACCGTCGACCTCGCCGTCCTCACGCTGCGCGAGGAGCGCCTGCACGTGCTCCTCGTCGAGCGGGCCCAGGAGCCGTACGCCGGATCCTGGGCCCTGCCCGGCGGCTTCGTGCTGCCCCGCGAGTCCGCCGGACAGGCCGCCCGCCGCGAACTCGCCGAGGAGACCGGCCTGTCCGCGGGCACCGTCGCCGGACTCCACCTCGAACAGCTGCGCACCTACACCGAGCCGGACCGCGACCCGAGGATGCGGGTGGTGTCGGTCGCCTACACCGCGCTCGTCCCCGACCCGCCCGAGCCGCGCGGCGGCGGCGACGCAGCCCAGGCGCGCTGGGTCCCCTACGGGACCCACGGCCCGCTCGCCTTCGACCACGACCGGATCCTCGCCGACGCGCACGAACGGGTCGGCGCCAAGCTCGAGTACACCTGTCTCGCCACCGCCTTCTGCCCGCCCGAATTCACCCTCGGCGAGCTGCGGCAGGTGTACGAGACCGTCTGGGGCGTCGAACTGGACCGCCCCAACTTCCGACGCAAGGTCCTCGCCACGCCCGGATTCGTCCGGCCCGTGGAGGGGCCGCCGCGTCTCACCGGCGGACGGGGGAAACCGGCCGCTCTCTACCGGGCGGGCGAGGCCACGGCCCTCCACCCGCCGTTGCTGCGACCGGAAGGAAGATCCACGTGACCCTCACCCGCACGGTGACGAAGCAGGCCGCCACCGGTTCCCTGATCGGACTCGCCCTCGGGGACGCCCTCGGCTTCCCCACCGAGTTCAACGACGTGCCCGCCATCCTCGCGAAGTTCGGCCCCTGGCGGCAGCTGGAACTCCAGGGCCGCAGGACGGCGCACGTCAGCGACGACACCCAGATGACGCTCGCGCTCGGCCGCGGCATCAGGACCGCCATGGACCGCGGCGTGCTCGCCCCGCTGCGGATGGCCCGGCCCGTCCGGGACGAGTTCGTCGACTGGTACCACTCCCCGGACAACAACCGCGCCCCCGCGAACACCTGCATGCGGGCCTGCATGCTCCTCGACGGCGACCGGCCCTGGCAGCAGGCCAGCCAGATCGGCTCCAAGGGCTGCGGCGCCAACATGCGGGTCGCGCCGGTCGGCCTCGTCCCCGGACTCAGCGAGGAGCAGCGCGCGGGCGCCGCCCAGCTCCAGTCCGCGCTCACCCACGGCCACCCCACGGCGCTGGCGGCCTCGGACCTGACGGCCCGCGCGGTGTACCTGCTCGCCCAGGGCGCCGAACCGCTCGGCCTCGTCGGGCAGCTCCGCTCGTACGCCTACGAGAACCGCTCCCGCTACCACGCCGGCTGGCTCGGCGACCTGTGGACGTACTCCCAGGACCCGACCCCCACGCACTTCATCGAGCGCGGCTGGGACGAGTGCCTGGCCGTCCTGGAGCGGCTGGCGGGCGTCCTGCGCACCGCCGACCCGGAGATCGACCCGTGCGAGTACACCGGCGACGGCTGGATCGCCGAGGAGGCGCTCGGGACCGGGCTGCTCAGCTTCCTGCTCTTCCCCGACGAGCCGGTCACGGCCCTGCGCCGGGCCGCCTGCACCAAGGGCGACTCGGACTCGATCGCCTGCCTGACCGGGGCGTTCGCGGGGGCGCACCTGGGGGCCGGGGCCTGGCCGAAGGACTGGGAGGAGCGGATCGAATACCGCAGCGAACTGCTCACCCTGGGCGCCCTCTGGGACGTCTGACACCCTCTGGGACGCTGGTGCCATGACCCGGACCTCCATCCCCGAGACCGACCTCTCCGCCGTCGTGGCGGAGCAGGCCGACCCCCTCGTCTTCGCCACCGTCTCCGGCGCGCACCTCTACGGCTTCCCGTCCCGGGACTCGGACGTGGATCTGCGCGGCGCCCATCTGCTGCCGGTGGCCGGCCTGATCGGTCTGCACGAGCCGGAGGAGACCCGCTCCCGGATGTGGGACCGGGACGGCGTCGAGATGGACCTCGTCACCCACGACCTGCGGAAGTTCGTCCTGCTGATGCTGCGCCGCACCGGCTACGTGCTGGAGCAGCTGCTGTCGCCGCTCGTCGTCCACACCACCGAGGCGCACGCCGAACTGGTCTCGCTCGCACCCCGGGTGCTCACCCGCCACCACGCCCACCACTACCGCGGCTTCGCCACGACGCAGTGGCGGCTCTTCGAGAAGACGGGGGAGCTGAAGCCGCTGCTCTACACCTTCCGCGCGCTCCTCACCGGCATCCACCTGATGCGCGCGGGCGAGGTGCAGGCGCATCTGCCCACGCTCGTCGGAGAGGTGCCGGAGGCCCCCGGCCACCTGCCCGGTCTCGTCGAGGCCAAGGCGGCGGCCGAGCACGGCCCCGCGGAGGTGGACAGGGAACGCGTCCGCGGCGACGTCGGGGCGCTGCACACCGTCCTCGACGCGGCGCAGGAGGCGTCAGCGCTGGCCGACGCCCCCGCCGCCGGGACGCACGACGCCCTGCACGACTTCCTCGTCCGGACCCGGCGGACCTAGGGGGCGTCTTGCCGATCTTGCCGGGCTCGCGGTGTCCTGCGACTCCGTCTCCGGCGTTGTCGTCGGTCGGCATGGCTCCGCCATGCCTCTCTCCTCCGCCTTGGATCCGAAGCCCCAGGACACCGCTCACTGATCCGGCCTGATCGGCAAGACACCCCCTAGGGGGTGATCGACGCGCGGCGGGCGCGCATCAGGAAGTCCTCGACCCTGGCGTGGTCGGGAGCCTCCGGCAGGGGACTGCGCACGGAGGCCCGGTCGGCCTCCTCGGTGAGGCGGTTCATCCAGGACTCGACCTCGTCCCACGGCGCCTCGCCGCGCTTGATCGCGAGCAGGCGGTCCCGCTCGTCGCCCACGTCCAGGGTGAGCTCACCGGTGCGCAGCAGATCACGGCAGCTCATCAGCAGCCGCAGCAGGTGCATGGCGTGCTTCCAGCGCGGCGCCCCGTACTGGCGGACGTCGGCGTCGAGCTTGCGGCGCTGGCCGCCGGCGTACCGGACGAAGGTCGCGTGTGCCTGTCGGGAGAGGAACGCCTCGCGCAGCGAGAGCAGTTCGCGGCCGGTGTCGTCGATCCGCTCGACGACGGGGGAGTGCAGGCACTCCAGTACGTTCGGATTGGCGCGCAGGGCCAGCTCGCAGAAGCGCTCCAGCTCCCAGCTGAACTGCTCCTCGCCCGGCCCCTCGACGTGTGCCGGCGGCTTGTCGAAACGCCAGAAGAGCGGTGTCGGGGCGAGGTAGACGCCCCGGCGGTCGGTGTCGCTCGTCTCGGTGGCCAGGCCGAAGGCGCGCGAGCCCATGACGCAGGAGTAGATCGTGTGGTCGCGCACCAGCTCTGCCGGGTTCATGCGCGTCAGGCTACGCGAGAGTGATCGTGTCCCCGGACACGGTGATCTGCTCCGCGGGAAGCGGCCGGGGTGCTGGCCCCGCGGCCACCGAACCGTCGGAGACACGGAACTTGGACCCGTGGCAGGGGCAGTCGATCGTGCCGTCCGCGACCTTGTTCACCAGGCAGCCCTGGTGGGTGCAGACCGCGGAGAACGCCTTGAAGTCGCCTGCCGCCGGCTGGGTCACCACGACCTTCGCGTCCTTGAAGACGGTGCCGCCGCCGACGGGGATGTCCGTGGTCCTGGCGAGCGCCTCGCCGGCGGGCGCGGAGGAGGCCGGCGCTTCGGTCGGCGGGGTCGTCTGCTCGGAGGGGACGGGAGGGACGGGGGCACTCGTGGCCGGGGCGGTCGTGGCGCCGGCGTCCGTACCGCCGTCCGAGCCGCAGCCGGTGGCGAGGACGGCTGCGGCTCCCGCACCGGCCGTCAGCACGGCGCGACGGGTCGTGGCGTCTGGAGTCATGCCGGACAGCTTGCTGGCGTCCCGCGCCCGGAGGGCGGCAACACGCCCGAAGGGCTCAGACCCAGGGGGTCAGCTCCCTCGCCCGGCCGTCCGGGTCCCGGCGTACCTCCAGGACGGCGGTGACGGCCTCCCGCTCGATCGGCCCGTAGACGTGCGGGAAGAGCGTGTCCTCCGACCCCTCCCAGCGGACCTCGCCGGACAGCCGGGACTCGTCGACCATGAGCACCAGCAGCGGCCCGGCGACATCCCGGTAGTGCGCGTCGGCGATGGTCAGCGCCGTCGGCTCGTCCGGCGAGCAGTGCACGAAGCCCTCGGACGCGAGCGAGGGCGGGGCGTAGGGGAGCGAGGGATCGGCGGACCATTCGTCCAGCGGTACGACGTGCAGCAGCATGCCGACAGTTGTACCCCGGGTGCCCGCCGGCACCGGTGACACCCGGTGGCGTCCCTGGTCGGTCCGGGTGACCTTGGACGGGTCGGCACCCGGCGGCGCGTGCCCCCGGACCTCCGGGCTCGGGGCCTGCCGGCCCTCCTCCCGCGTCTCGGAGGGCGGTCGCAGCGGGTTCGCGCCCGGGCGGCTGACTAGGCTGTTCGGAGCACTGTCGCTTTTGGTGAAGGAGTGAGGACGTGGCGGTACGAGCGGTCCCGGACCGTGTCCGGAGAGTCCCGCCTGGCCCGCGCCCGAGCGAGGGCGTCGCCCGGTGAGGACCGCACTCGTCATCGGAACCGGCCTCATCGGCACCTCCGCGGCGCTCGCGCTCGCCGGCCGGGGGGTCACCGTCCATCTGCGCGACCACGA
Organism: Streptomyces sp. JL2001; assembly: GCF_050917515.1. NCBI lineage: Bacteria > Bacillati > Actinomycetota > Actinomycetes > Kitasatosporales > Streptomycetaceae > Streptomyces > Streptomyces sp. JL2001. The sequence continues at coordinate 6,128,300 of NZ_CP169421.1, forward strand.
TCCGGCGCGCGCCCGGACCGCCGCCGCGCTCGGCGCCGGTACGGACGAGGCCCCCGAGGGGCCCGTGGACCTCGCGATCGTCGCCGTACCGCCGGCCCACGTGGCCGCCACCCTCGCCGCGGCCATGCGGGACGGGCTGGCGCGCGGATACCTGGACGTGGCGAGCGTCAAGGGAGGGCCGAAGCGGGAACTCGCCGAGCTGGGCCTCGACCTTCGCGCCTACATCGGGACGCACCCGATGTCGGGGAAGGAGCGCTCGGGCCCGCTGGCGGGCACCGCGGACCTCTTCGAGGGCCGGCCGTGGGTGCTCACCCCCACCCGGGACACCGACACCGAGGTCCTGAACCTGGCCCTGGAGCTGGTCGCGCTGTGCCGGGCCGTCCCCGTGGTGATGGACGCGGACGCCCACGACCGGGCCGTCGCGCTCGTCTCGCACACCCCCCAGCTGGTCTCCTCGATGGTCGCGGCGCGGCTGGAGGAGGCGGACGAGACGGCGGTGCGGCTGTGCGGCCAGGGCATCCGCGACGTCACCCGGATCGCGGCCTCCGACCCCCGTATGTGGGTGGAGATCCTGACCGCCAACCCCGGACCGGTGGCCGACGTCCTCGCGGGCGTCGCGGCCGACCTGGACGAGACGGTGCGGGCGCTGCGCTCGCTGCAGTCCTCCGACGAGGCGAAGCGCCGTGACGGTGCCACCGGCGTCGAGGACGTCCTGCGCCGAGGCAACGCGGGCCGGGCCCGGGTGCCGGGCAAGCACGGCGCGGCTCCGGCGCAGTACGAGACGGTCGCCGTGCTCATCAGCGACCAGCCGGGCGAGCTGGCTCGCATCTTCGCGGACGCGGGCCGGGCGGGCGTCAACATCGAGGACGTCCGCATCGAGCACGCGACCGGCCAGCAGGCCGGTCTGGTCCAGCTCATGGTGGAGCCCTCGGCGGCCCCGGTGCTGGGCGCCGCGCTGCAGGAACGCGGCTGGTCGCTGCGTGCGGGCTGACCGCGGGAGGCGTGCGACGGGACCGGGCCGGTCCTCAGAGCCGTCCCGTCGTCCCGCCCACCCGCCGACGAGGACGGGCCGGACCCCGGCCGGGCCCGCCCGGGGGCCCGTCCCCGGCCGGGCCGCGCACCCCGGGACGCGTCCGTCCCCCCGGTCACTCCGGGCCCGATCCGGCCCGGAAGGGGGCTCCCGCACCGGTGGGGCCGAACGGGTGGCCGCCAGTCGGTAACCTTGTGGGGGTCCCTTGCATGTCCGCCGGGGCTCACCGCGTACCCAGGAAGGTGTCCCCCACCGTGGAATCCGTGATCGTCGCCATCGACGGCCCCTCTGGCACGGGCAAGTCGAGCACCTCGAAGGCGGTTGCCGCCAAGCTGGGACTGAGCTACCTGGACACCGGTGCGCAGTACCGGGCGATCACCTGGTGGATGATCTCCAACGGGGTCGACGTCGACGACGCGGACGCCGTGGCCAACGCCTCCTCCAAGCCCGTCATCGTCTCCGGCACCGACCCGGGCCGTCCCACGATCACCGTGGACGGCGTCGACGCCGCCGGGCCCATCCGGACCGAGGAGGTCACCTCCAAGGTCAGCGCGGTCAGCGCCGTACCCGAGGTGCGGGCCCTCATCACCGAGCTGCAGCGCACCATCGCCAGGGGTGCCGGGCAGGGCATCGTCGTCGAGGGCCGGGACATCGGCACCACGGTCCTGCCGGACGCCGACCTCAAGATCTTCCTCACGGCCTCGCCCGAGGCCCGTGCCGCCCGCCGCTCCGGCGAGCTCAAGGGCGCCGACGTGGCCGCCACCCGGCAGGCCCTGATCAAGCGCGACGCGGCCGACTCCAGCCGCAAGACGTCCCCGCTGGCCAAGGCCGACGACGCCGTCGAGGTCGACACCAGCGAGCTCACCCTGGACCAGGTCATCGAATGCGTCGTCACCCTGGTCGAGGAGACGAGGACGGCCGTCAAGTGACCCTGCCCTCCGCGAAGGGCGCCGCCGTCGGGCGCGGCATCGGCATCGGGCTGATGTACGGCCTGTGGAAGCCGCGCGTCCTCGGCGCCTGGCGGGTGCCGGCCGCCGGTCCCGTCATCCTCGCCGTCAACCACGCGCACAACATCGACGGACCCATGCTCATGGGCACCGCACCCCGGCCCGTGCACTTCCTGATCAAGCAGGAGGCCTTCGTCGGCCCCCTCGGACGCTTCCTGGAAGGCATCGGCCAGCTGAAGGTGGACCGGTCGAGTGCCGACCGGACCGCCATATCCAACGCCCTGGGCGTGCTGGAGCACGGCGGCGTCCTCGGGATCTTCCCGGAGGGCACCCGGGGCGAGGGCGACTTCGCCTCCCTGCGGGCCGGCCTGGCCTACTTCGCCCTCCGCAGCGGCGCGCCGATCGTCCCGGTCGCCGTGCTGGGAAGCACCGACCGCCCCGGGCGGTTGGTCAAGGCGCTGCCGCCGTTGCGCAGCAGCGTGGACGTCGTCTTCGGCGACGCCTTCGAGGCGGGCGACGGCACGGGCCGGCGCACCCGCAAGGCGCTGGACGAGGCCACCGTACGCATTCAGGAGCGGCTCACCGGCCACCTGAAGAACGCCAGGCGCCTCACCGGGCGCTGAGTGAGACTCTGAGTAGTGGGTCAGCACCCACCGACCACGAATGATCAAGGAACGGACTTCATGAACGACCAGCACGACCACGGGGCACTTGGCGACGCCGAGTACGCGGAGTTCATGGAGCTCGCCGCGGAAGAGGGCTTCGACATCGAGGACGTCGAGTCGGCGATCGAGGAGGCGGGCCACGGCCCGCTCCCCGTACTCGCCGTCGTCGGCCGCCCCAATGTCGGCAAGTCGACCCTGGTGAACCGGATCATCGGCCGCCGTGAGGCCGTCGTCCAGGACAAGCCGGGCGTCACCCGCGACCGCGTCACCTACGAGGCCGAGTGGGCCGGCCGCCGCTTCAAGGTCGTCGACACCGGTGGCTGGGAGCAGGACGTCCTCGGCCTCGACGCCTCCGTCGCCGCGCAGGCCGAGTACGCGATCGAGACCGCGGACGCGGTCGTCTTCGTGGTCGACTCCACGGTGGGCGCGACCGACACCGACGAGGCCGTCGTCCGCCTGCTGCGCAAGGCCGGCAAGCCCGTGGTGCTGTGCGCCAACAAGGTCGACGGCCAGAGCGGCGAGGCGGACGCCACCGCCCTGTGGTCCCTCGGTCTCGGCATGCCGCACCCGGTCTCCTCGCTGCACGGCCGCGGCACCGGCGACATGCTCGACGCCGTCCTGGAGGCACTGCCCGAGGCGCCGGCCCAGACCTTCGGCACCGCGGTCGGCGGCCCCCGCCGCATCGCCCTCATCGGCCGTCCGAACGTCGGCAAGTCCTCGCTCCTGAACAAGGTCGCCGGTGAGGACCGCGTCGTCGTCAACGAGCTCGCGGGCACCACGCGCGACCCGGTCGACGAGCTGATCAAGCTCGGCGGCACGACCTGGAAGTTCGTGGACACCGCCGGCATCCGCCGCCGCGTCCACCTCCAGGAGGGCGCCGACTACTACGCCTCCCTGCGGACGGCCGCCGCCGTCGAGAAGGCCGAGGTCGCCGTCGTCCTGATCGACACCGGCGAGTCCATCTCGGTGCAGGACCAGCGCATCATCACCATGGCCGTCGAGGCCGGCCGCGCGCTCGTCATCGCCTACAACAAGTGGGACACCCTCGACGAGGAGCGTCGCTACTACCTCGAGCGCGAGATCGAGACCGAGATGCAGCAGGTCGCCTGGGCGCCCCGCGTCAACGTCTCCGCGCGCACCGGCCGCCACATGGAGAAGCTCGTCCCGGCGATCGAGACCGCGCTCGCCGGCTGGGAGACCCGCGTTCCCACGGGCCGCCTGAACGCCTTCCTGGGCGAGCTGGTCGCCGCCCACCCGCACCCGATCCGCGGCGGCAAGCAGCCCCGCATCCTGTTCGGCACGCAGGCCGGCACCAAGCCGCCGCGCTTCGTCCTCTTCGCCTCCGGCTTCCTCGAGGCCGGCTACCGCCGCTTCGTCGAGCGCCGGCTGCGCGAGGAGTTCGGTTTCGAGGGCACCCCGATCCACATCTCGGTCCGGGTGCGCGAGAAGCGGGGCCGCAAGAAGTAGGCGGCGGCAGGGGACCACGAACGACGGCCGAGGGGCCGGGGCGATCAGCCCCGGCCCCTCGGCCGTGTTCGTGCTCCCGGACCTACAGCCCTCTGCGGGGGCCGGGCGGCAGCGCCGCCGGGACGTGGTGGTGCTGCGCCGACCAGGCCACCGGATGGGCCGCGTGCCGGGGGGAGTGCCCCTGTCCGTGCAGCCCCGTGCCCACCGGGGTCCCGAAGGCCCGGAACACCAGATCCTCCTCGCCGCTGCGATCACCCGGCAGGGTGCGGAACGACCGGCGGTACTCCGAGTACAGGGCGTCGTAGATCGGCGTGGCCGACTGGCCGTCGGGCATCACGTCCTGCGCCGGGCGCATGGAAGGGATCTGACTCGACGGCGGGCGGAAGGGTTCGTAGGAGTGCACGTAGGTGCCAACGACCCCGTCGCCCGTCGGATGCGGGCGGCCCACGGAAAGCGCCGCGTGCCGGGGGTGCGGAACCGTCGGGACCCCGGGGACGTACGCCCGCCCCGACCTGCGCCGCCCGCCCTCGGTCACGTGCCGGCCAGCGGCATCGCGGCAGCCACCAGACGGCCGTTGGCCGCCGCCTTCTCCAGCGCGTCACGCAGCAGGTCCTCGCGCGGCTGCTGGCCGATCGAGCCCACCGGGGCCGCGAAGACCAGGACCGTGTGCGACTTGTTCGCCGCGGCGCGCCAGCCCTCGGTGACCTGGAGCGGCTGGTGAGCCTGCCACCACGCGGCCTGGCCGCTGCCGCCCGTGCCCGGCTGGAGCACGGAGTGGAGCTGGCCCATGGCGACCAGCACGGACCAGCCCGGCAGCGTGCCCGGCCGCTGGTTCAGGTCGGAGACCGGCAGGAAGCCCTGTTCGATCAGGAGCGGCAGGAACTCGTCGCTGTCGCCGTCCGAACCCGGGCGGGCGACCGGGGCCGTCGGCTCGACGACCAGCGCCGGGTGCAGTTCGCCCTCGATCAGGACGAGACCGCTGGTGACACCGAGGACGGCCTGCTCCGGGTGGGCCGCGCCCAGCGCGTCCGCCGCGTCCGTGGCCGTGATGGAACGGACGGCGCCCTGAAGCTGCTCCTCGGCGACCTGGACGACCTGGGACGGAATGCAGCTGGCGTGGGCGAACGCCAGGACGGCGGTCTCCTCGCCGACGAACAGCACCGTGCTCGTGCGCTCCTGCTCGGAGTCGCCCGGCGTGCGGCAGGAGGTGCAGTCGTAGCTGCCCGGGGCGTTGTCGCCGGCGACCAGCCGGTCGGCTTCTTCGTCGCCGATCTCGGCGCGTACGTCCTCGCTGACGTCGAGCATGCGCGGCACGGGGGGCTCCCTGGAGTCGTTGCGTGCGACACCGGGCGGATTCCCGGCTCGTCTCATGCCGAGTTCAACGGGAGAGGCTCGGCCGGGGTCACGCGTCGGCGTACGACAACTTGCGCGAGTCCCGCTCGTGACACCGTTTCGACCGCCGTCCGCACCGCGTCCGCCGGGGCCGTGGGGGAGGCGGCCGGCGCCCGGGCGGTCATGGCCGGGGCGGCGCCCCCAGCCGTGGCCCGCCCGGCCGTGACTCCGACCGGGTGGGGTGCGCCGCCCGCCCCGCGCGGCACGGCCCGGGCGCCCGGCGCCCTTGCCTAGCCTGCCCCGATGTCGACGATCCGATGGTGGACGGCCGGTGCCTGTTCCGCCGTACTGATGGCCCTGGACCTGCTCCCCGGCCTGGCCGCGGCGCCCGCCGTGGCCGCCGGGACGGCCCCGGCGTACGCCTGCGCCAAGGACCAGTGGCCGTGGGGCTGCGTCGCCGAGTGCGAGAGCGGTGGCCGCTGGAACACCAACACCGGCAACGGCTACTACGGCGGCCTCCAGTTCTGGCAGCCCACCTGGGAGGAGCACGGCGGACTGCGCTACGCCCGGCGCGCCGACCTGGCGACCCGCCGGCAGCAGATCAGGGTCGCCGAGGAGGTGCTGCGCACCCAGGGGTGGGGTGCCTGGCCGGTCTGCTCGAAGCGGTACGGCCTGAGCGGGCGGGTCCACACCGTCCAGCAGGGCGACACGCTCAGCTCGGTCGCCCGCCGCTTCGGGGTCAAGGGCGGCTGGAAGGCCCTGTACACGGCGAACCGCGCGGTGGTCGGGGCGGATCCGAACCGGCTCGTGGTCGGGACGATGCTGCGCTTCGCGCCGCTCACCGCCCGGTGAGCTCCGCGGCCTCCCGGCTGGACACCAGCGAGCCGCGCCGCAGTTCGTGCACCAGGGTGCCGTCCGGCAGCCCGGCCGGGAGCCGCTGCTCGGCGAGCACGACCGCGGCGCCGCCCTCCTGTGCCAGGGCGGCGAGCAGCCGGTAGGTACGGGCGGACACCTCGGGCGACATGCCCAGACCGGGTTCGTCGACCAGGACCACCGTGGCGGGGGTCAGCAGGGCCCGGGAGACCTCCAGCATCCGCCGCTCCCCGCCGGAGAGGGTGCCGGCGGTGCGGGCCAGCAGCGGCCCGAGTTCGGGGTAGGCGGCCAGGGCCGCGGCGGGATCGCCGGGCGCCAGTCCGAGGTTCTCGGCGACGGTCAGCGACGGGTACACGCCCCTCAGGTCCGGCACGAAGCACAGGCCGCGGCGGGCCCGGGCGTGGGCGTGCAGTCCGGTGACGTCGGCGCTGCGCCACAGGACCCGGCCGGAGGCGAGGGGGACGGTCCCGGCGAGCGCGCACAGGGCGGTCGTGCGTCCGGCGCCGTTGCGGCCGGTAAGCACGGTGACGGTGGCGCGGGGGACGAGCAGGTCGAGCCCGTGCAGGGCCTCCAGGGGGCCGTGACGGACCCGGGCGCGGCGCAGGGCGATCTCGACGCTCATGACACGATCCGGCCCCCTTCCATGGTGTGCGTGACGTGGGCGATGCCCGCGACGAGGTCCGGGTCGTGCTCGACGACGAGGACGGTGAGGCCCTCGGCAGCGAGGGCCGCGAGGATCCGCGCCAGGGCGTCGGCCTCGGCGGCGTCCAGCCCGGCGGCGGGCTCGTCCAGGAGGAGCGTGTGCGGGCCGCCGGCCAGGGCGCGAGCGAGTTCGACCCGCCGCAGGATGCCGGTGGGCAGGTCGGCGGCCCGATGGTGGCGGACGGCGCCCGCGAGTCCGAGCAGCCGCAGGCTCTGCTCGACGTCGCCGCGGCGGGCCTGCTCGGCGCCGAGCAGGACGTTCTCCTCGACCGTGAGGGTGGGGAAGACCGCGAGCTGCTGGAAGGTCCGGGCGATGCCCAGTCTCGTACGGGCGTGGGCGGCGCGCGCGGTGATGTCGGTGCCGTCGAGCGTGACGCGCCCGCGGGCGGGGCGGAGCGTGCCGGCGAGGCAGTCGAAGAGGGTGCTCTTCCCCGCGCCGTTGGGGCCGACGAGAGCGGTGATCCGGGCGGGCGCGAGGGCCAGGGACACCCCGGACAGGGCGAGGACGCCGTCCGGATGGCTGAAGCTGACGTCGTGCGCGCGCAGCCGGGGCGCCGCGGCGCTGGCCGGCGGACGGGGCGGAGCGGTGGGCCGGGCCCGCGGACCGGGCGGGGCCACCGGGCGGGGGGTGCGAGGCGCGGCCGTGGGGCGGACGGCGCGTGGCGGCCTCGCGCCGTCCGCGGGGACGGCTTCGGCGCGGGCCCGTCCGGCCTCCGGCGTGCGGACGGACCCGGCGGGCGGACGGCTCCGGGACACCGCCCGGCCCGGGCTCCCGCGCGCGCCGCCCGGCACCGCCCGGCGGTCCGGCAGCCACGAGGTCAGCGGCGGCACGCGGCCCGCCATCGCGGCGAGGACACCCACCACGGCCGCCGCCACGCCCCCGCGGGTACCCGCGTCGAGGGCGACCAGCAGGGCGGCGCCCGCCAGGGGCGACACGAGACCGTCCGCTCCCAGGACCACGATCGCGGCGAACCACAGCAGGCCCCGGACCGGGTCGTACGCCTCCGGGTCGAAGGCGCGCAGCCCCATGCCCAGCAGCCCGCCGCCCAGGGCCGCCAGGGCCGCGCCCAGGACGAAGGCCAGCAGCTTGAGACCGGCCACCGGCACCCCCGACGCCTCCGCGCCCGCCTCGTGGTCCCGCAGCGCCGCCAGCGCCCGGCCCGTACGGCCCCGGCGCAGCGCCGCCACGGCCGCGAGGCAGCCGGCGAGGACGACGAGCTCCAGGACGTAGTACCGGCGGTCGTCCTCGAAGCCCGCCGGACGTCCCAGCTCCAGACCGGACGTCGCGTACGGCTGCGCGAAGACGAAGCGGCTCACCGCCACCCCGACCGCCAGCGTCGCCAGCGCCAGGGCCAGCCCGTGCCGCCGGATCGCCGGCCACCCCGTGACCAGCCCGAGGGGGGCGACGAGCAGCACCGCCAGTGCCAGGGCCGGCAGCTCCGGCAGGCCCCCGGCCGCGAGCAGCGCCGTGAAGAGGGCGCCCAGGCCGGCGTACGCGGTCTGCCCGAGCGCGATCTGCCCGCCGCGCCCGGTCACCACCACCAGCGACAGCAGGATCACGGCCAGCGCCGGTACCTGGATCGCCGTGTGCAGATCCGTGCCCGCGAACCCCAGGGGCAGCAGGAACAGCACCCCCGCCACCAGCCACACCCCGCGCGGCACGCTTCCGGACGGCCGGGAGGCGACCGGCAGGACGTCCTGGCCGCGGCCGCCCACCCCCGGCAGGACCAGCGCCGCCACCAGCAGCGCGACCACGAACAGGTTCGCCCCGACCGCCTGCACGAGCGGCCCCGCCCAGCCCTCCGGATGGAGCCGGGTCAGCTGCGCCTGCGCCACCCCCAGCGCGAGCGCCGTCACGATCGCCACCGGCAGGCTCCGCATCCGGGCCACCACCGCGACCGCGATCACCTCGACGACCAGCAGCGGCAGCCCGTAGGGATCGAGGCGCACGTACGGGGCCAGCAGCACCCCCGTCAGACCGGCGGTGAACGCGCCGAACGCCCAGCCCACCGCCGCCACCCGGTCCGCGTCGATCCCGCCGAGCACCGCCAGCGGCCGGTTGTCGACCACCGCCCGCAGCTCCCGCCCGAAGCGGGTCCACCGGGTCACCGCGCCCACCGCCGCGGCCAGCGCCACCACCACCGCGAGCTGCGCCCACGGATCGTCCCCGAGCAGCACCGGGGCGTCGGACCGGGCCCCCGTCCCCCAGACCAGCGCGGCCGCGCCCACGAGGAGCACGAAGACACCGATGGAGGCCACCAGCGTCTGCGCCGGCGGCGAGCCCGCCCGCGCGAGCGGGCGGAACACCGCCCGGTCCAGCACCAGACCGATGCCCGGCCCCACCACGAGCAGCGTGAACAGCGCCGCCGGCGGCAGCGGCCAGCCCCACTCCACCACCAGTTGGCGCAGTACGTAGGCGCAGACCATGGCGATCGCGCCGTGCGCCAGGTTGAGCACCCCGGTCGCGCGGTACGTGACGATCAGCCCGATGCCCGTGAGCGCGGCCGCGGCACCGATCGCGAGACCGGCGAGCGTGAGGTCGTAGGTCAGCGAGGCCACGGCTCACACACCGGGCAGGGATCGAGCTCCGCGTCCCCCACCGGCTCCGCCTCGGCCCTGCCGGCCACCAGCGGGCAGTCCGGGCGGTGCGCGAGCGTCCCGCCCGGGACGCGTACCGGCGGTGCGTCGGAGGAGGGCGCGGGCGTGTCCTCGGGGGTGTACGGAGTCGGGCGCGGGCGCGCCGGCACGCGGCCGGCCGCGGTGACCAGGACCGCGCCCGCCACGATCAGCGCCGCCCCCGGCACCGTGCACGAGGCCAGATAGGGCAGCTGGCGCTCGGCGAACCGCTCCCCGGAGACGCCGTACCAGCCCAGGACGCACAGCACCGCACCCGCGGCGGCCGCCACGAGGCCGCCCCACAGCAGTACCCGGGATGTCGGCACGGGGGCCTCCCTCGACTCGTCCCCGGACGCCCTCTTCCTTGCACTATGCCCCGAACCGGCACACCCTGGAATCATCAGGCCGCCCGGCCTGGACGGACACCCGGTGGTGAGCCAGATGGTTCTCAGGGTTCTCGGCGGACGCTCGCGCCTCGCGGCGCTCGCGGCGGTCGCCACGCTGGTGCTCGGGCCGGTGCTCGCGGGATGCGGCGACGACGAGGGCTCACCCTCGACCGCGCCCACGCCCTCCGCGTCCGTACCGCCCCCGGCGAGCGACGGGCCGGCCGACCCGGCGGCGGCCGAGGCGGAGATCACCCGGAACTGGAAGGCGTTCTTCGACCCGAAGACGCCGGTGAACGAGAAGGCGAAACTGCTGGAGAACGGCGCCGAGATGATGCCGGTCCTCGCCGCCTTCGCGGGCGACCGGAACGCGGCGATGACCTCGGCCGCGGTGAAGACCGTCGAGTTCACCTCGCCCACCGGCGCGAACGTCACCTACGACCTGCTCGTCGGCGGCGCCCCCGCCCTCCCCGACAGCAAGGGCACCGCCGTCCAGCAGAACGACGTCTGGAAGGTCTCCGTGAAGACCCTCTGCGGTCTGGTCGAGCTCAGCGGTGCGAACGTTCCGGGCTGCTGAGACGGCGGCGGCGCTCCTCCTGGCCGCGCTGCTCGCCCTGGCCACCGCCTGCGGCAGCCGGCTGCCGGAGAGCGCGTTCGAGACGCGGCCCACCGCCACCTCCCCCTCCGACGGTGAGCCGCTCCGCATCGGGATCATCAGCAGCGCCACCAGCCCCGTCGGCGGTGACGCCTTCACCGGACCGCGCGACGGCGCCCGCGCCTGGTTCGACGCCCTCAACGCCCGCGGTGGCCTGGACGGCCGCCGGGTCGAGGTCGTCACCTGCGACGACGGCGGCAGCGGCGTCGGCAACAACGAGTGCGTGCACCGGCTGATCGACGAGCGGAAGGTGTTCGCCCTGGTCGCCACGACCGCGTTCGACTACGCCGGCGCCCCGCTCGTCTCCCGGGCCGGGGTCCCCGACATCGGCGGCCAGCCGCTCACCCCCGCGTACGACACCTACCCGCACCTGTACGGGATCTACGGCAGCTCCGCGCCCCGCACCGGGGCGGCGCCCGGCTGGCACGGCGTGCTGTACGGCGGCACCGAGGTCTACCGCTGGTTCGAGCGGGAGACGGGCGCGCGCACCGCCGCCGTCGTCTCCTACAACCAGGCCGCGTCGGCCGCGTACGCGCGCCTGGTCACCCAGGGCCTGCGGGCCGAGGGCTACCGGGTCGTCGACGAGCAGGTCGACTTCGCGCTGCCCAACTTCCGCGCGGTGGCCGCCGATCTCAAGGCGCAGGGCGCGGACCTCGTCTTCGACGCCCTGGACACGCACGGCAACACCCGGCTCTGCGAAGCCATGGACGAGGTCGGCGTCCACGTCACGGCGAAGGTGACCAACGTGCAGAACTGGTCGTCCACGGTGTCCCGCGACTACGCGAAGTCACCCGTGTGCCGGAACACCCTGTGGGTGACCGGCTCCAGCCGCAACTACGCGGACGAACACCATCCCGCGGTACGGGAGTTCCGCGAGGCAATGGGGGAAGGGTCGGTCTCCCAGTGGCAGTTGGAGGGCTGGGCGGCCGCGATGTGGTTCACCGACGCGGCGCGCTCGTGCCTCGCCGAGGGCTCCCTCACCCGTGCCTGCGTCGAGCGCTTCGTCAACCGGGCGGAGCCGTACACCGCTCGTGGACTGCTGCTTCCGGTGCGCTTCGAGAGGCTGCCGGAGCCGCCGAAGACCCGTCACACCTGTCTTTCCGTGGCACGCTGGCAGGACGACCGGGGCTGGGTCACCCAGGGGGACATGGACACCGACTGCGCCACCGTCCCCCAGCTCGGCTACCGACCGTGAAGGCCGCACGGGGAGTTCAGTACAGTCACCTGCGACCACACACTTCACCGGGGGGAACCGGTAGCACGATGCGCATCTCCTTTCTGCTCCACAACGGCTACCACATCGGCGGCACCATCCGGACGACGTTCACCCTCGCCCAGGAGCTGGCGGAACGTCACGAGGTCGAGATCGTCTCGGTCTTCCGGCACCGCGACGAGCCGATCCTGGACGTGCCCGAGGGGGTGACCCTGCGTCACCTCGTCGACCTGCGGAAGAAGAGCCCGGGATACGACGGCGGGCACCCCGACTTCGCCCGGCCGGCCAAGGTCTTCCCGCGCGGCGACGGCCGCTGGAAGCAGTACAGCGCCCTCACCGACGCCCGGATCGGGGAGCATCTGCGCGCGGTCGAGGCGGACGTGGTCGTCGGCACCCGCCCCGGGCTCAACGTCCACCTCGCCAAGGAGGCCCGGCCCGGGGGCCCGGTCCTGGTCGGCCAGGAGCACCTGATCCTGGACGGACACACCTACCGCCTGCGGCGCGAGATCGGCCACCAGTACGCCCTCCTGGACGCCCTCACCACGGTCACCGAGGCCGACGCCCGCGCCTACCGGAACCGGCTGCGGCTCCCGGGCGTACGGATCGACGCCGTGCCCAACAGCGTGCCCGCGCCGAGCGTGCCGCCCGCCGACCCGGCCGCCAAGGTCGTCGTGGCGGCGGGGCGCCTGATCCCGGTCAAGCGCTACGACGTGCTCATCGACGCCTTCGCCGAGGTCGCCGCGGCCCGCCCGGACTGGAAGCTGCGGATCTACGGCACCGGCGACGCCTCCGACAACCTGAGGAAGACACTCGCCCGGCAGATCGAGCGCCGGGGGCTGGGCGGGAACGTCTTCCTGATGGGCACCGCCAACCCGATGGAACCGGAGTGGGCCAAGGGCTCGATCGCGGCCGTCACCTCGCAGCGCGAGTCCTTCGGCATGACCATCGTCGAGGCGATGCGCTGCGGCCTTCCGGTCGTCTCCACCGACTGCCCGCACGGACCCCGCGAGATCATCGAGGACGGCGTCGACGGCCGGCTGGTGCCGGTCGACGACGTGTCCGCGATCGCCGGGGCCCTGCTCGACCTCATCGACGACGACGGACTGCGGGAGAAGGCCGCGCGGGCGGCGCGCACGTCGTCGGAACGCTTCGACCCCGCCCGGATCGCCGTCCGGCACGAGGAGATCTGGACGGAGCTTGTCACCCGGGGCCACGCGGGGCGGGCCCACGGCCGCCTCGGCGACGCGCTGCACCGCGCGGCCGGCCGCGTGATCGACGCCGGCTACTCCCTGAAGGCGCGGATCGGCCGACTGGTCCGCCGCTTCCGCTGAGCACCGGCCCCTCTCGGCGGGATCATCCGGCTCCGCCGGGCGGGCCGGCCGGCAAGAGCCGGGCATGCCCGCCCGGTGCGGGTGCGGGGCCGCCCGGTGCGGCCGGCCCGTCCGGGGCGGACCGGCCCCTGTCGCGCCCCCGGATCGCGGACCGTAGCTGTCCGCGACTGCTGGCAGACTCGGCCCCATGTTGGAGACCTCCGCACGACTGCTCCGTCTGCTCTCGCTGCTGCAGGCCCACCGCGAGTGGTCGGGCGCCGACCTGGCCGACCGGCTCGGGGTCACCCCGCGGACCGTACGACGCGACGTCGACCGGCTGCGCGAGCTCGGCTACCCGGTCAACGCCAGCCCCGGCACCGGCGGCGGGTACCAGCTCGGCGCCGGTGCCGAGCTCCCGCCGCTGCTCCTCGACGACGAGGAGGCCGTCGCCGTCGCCGTCGGACTGCGCACCGCCGCCGGACAGGGCATCGAGGGCATCGGCGAGACCTCCGTACGCGCCCTGGCCAAACTGGAGCAGGTGCTGCCGGCCCGGCTGCGCCGCAGGGTCGGCGCGCTGAACGCCTTCACCGTGCCGATGCTGCGCACCCCGCGGATCCAGGTCGACCCGGCCGTCCTCACCGATCTCGCCCATGCCTGCCGGGACGGCGAACGGCTGCGCTTCGAGTACCGCGACCACACCGGTGCCACCAGCCGCCGCACCGTCGAACCGCACCGCCTGGTGTGCACCGAACGCCGCTGGTACCTCGTCGCCTGGGACGTGGACCGCGACGACTGGCGCACGTTCCGGGCCGACCGGATCGACCCGAGGCCACCGCACGGCCCGCGCTTCCCGCCGCGCGAACCGCCGGCTGAGGACCTCGCCGCCTACGTCTCGAAGGGCGTCTCGTCCTCGGCGTACGCCGCCGAGGCGACGATCCGGCTCCATGTGCCGCTGGCCGAGGCCACCCGGACGGTCGGGCCGATGGACGGCGTCCTGGAGGCCGACGGCGACGACGTCTGCCTCCTGCGCACCGGCGCGGGCAGTCTCGACTACCTGGTCTTCCACGTGACCCTGATGGGCTTGGAGTTCGAGGTGGTCGAGCCGCGGGAGCTCGACGGGCGGATGCGGGTGATCAGGGACCGGATGTCCCGGGCCCTGGACCGGGCGGGGGAGCGGCCGGCGGACTGACCCCGCTGCGTTCGAGGGCCGCGAACTCCGGGTGGTGCAGGTCGAACGCCGGCGCCTCGGAGCGGATCCGCGGGACGGAGACGAAGTTGTGGCGGGGCGGCGGGCAGGACGTCGCCCACTCCAGCGAGCGCCCGAAGCCCCAGGGGTCGTCGACGTCGACCTTCGCGCCGTACCTGGCGGTCCGCCAGACGTTGTACAGGAACGGCAGCGTGGAGATGCCGAGCAGGAAGGCGCCGATGGTCGAGATCGTGTTCAGCGTGGTGAAGCCGTCGGCGTCGAGGTAGTCGGCGTACCGCCGGGGCATGCCCTCGGCGCCCAGCCAGTGCTGCACCAGGAAGGTGGTGTGGAAGCCGACGAAGAGCGTCCAGAAGTGGATCCGCCCCAGCTGCTCGTCCAGCATCTTGCCAGTGAACTTGGGCCACCAGAAGTGGAAGCCCGCGAAGGTCGCGAACACGACCGTGCCGAAGACCGTGTAGTGGAAGTGCGCGACGACGAAGTACGAGTCGGTGACCGCGAAGTCCATCGGCGGCGAGGCCAGGATGATCCCGGTGAGCCCGCCGAAGAGGAAGGACACCAGGAATCCCACCGCCCACAGCATCGGCGTCTCGAACGAGAGCGAGCCCCGCAGCATCGTGCCGGTCCAGTTGAAGAACTTCACGCCCGTCGGTACGGCGATGAGGAAGGACAGCAGCGAGAAGAAGGGCAGCAGCACCGCCCCCGTGGCGAACATGTGGTGCGCCCACACCACCACCGAGAGGCCGGTGATCGTCATGGTGGCGGCGATCAGCGTCGCGTAACCGAAGATCGGCTTCCGGGAGAAGACCGGGATGATCTCGCTGATGATGCCGAAGAACGGCAGGGCGATGATGTAGACCTCGGGATGGCCGAAGAACCAGAAGAGGTGCTGCCACAGCAGCGCGCCGCCGTTCGCCGCGTCGAAGACCACCGAGCCGAAGCGCCGGTCGGCCTCCAGCACCAGCAGCGCCGCCGCGAGGACCGGGAACGCCATGAGCACCAGGATCGCGGTGAACAGGACGTTCCAGGTGAAGATCGGCATCCGGAACATCGTCATGCCCGGGGCCCGCATCCCGATGATCGTCGCCAGGAAGTTCACCGAGGTGAGGATGGTGCCGAAACCGGAGAGCGCCAGCCCCATGATCCACAGGTCGGCGCCGATGCCGGGGGACCGCTCCAGACCGTTCAGCGGGGCGTAGGCCGTCCACCCGAAGGCGGGGGGCCCGGTCGGCGCGAGCAGGGAGCCGACGACCATGAGGCCGCCCAGCAGGAACAGCCAGTACGAGAACATGTTCAGCCGCGGGAAGGCGACGTCCGGGGAGCCGATCTGCAACGGCACCAGTTCGTTGGCGAAGCCGGCGAAGGTCGGCGTCGCGAAGAGCAGCAGCATGATCGTGCCGTGCAGGGTGAACGCCTGGTTGAACTGCTGGTTGTCCACCAGCTGGAGCCCGGGCCGGGCCAGCTCGGCGCGCATCACCATCGCCATCAGCCCGGCGGCCAGGAAGAACAGGAACGAGGTGATCAGATAGAGGTGGCCGATCTTCTTGTGATCGGTGGTGGTGAGCCAGTCGATCAGGACCCGCCCATGACGTTGGGGCGCCGATTCGACGGCCGCGCTCGCGGTCTCGGTGCCCACCATCGCTGCCTCCGCTGGTCCGGTCGTCCGGACATGATGCGCGCGCCGGGGGAGAGATCGGCGGAGGCGAAGTCCGCGGGATGGTCCGGACGGCGGACGCTGTGCGGACCGTGTAAGGAAATCGTGAATGCCGGATCCCCGAGGTGGGCCCGTCAATTTCGCTGGCCGGGCGGGGAGACGGAATTCCGCGCACCCCTCCGGGAAGTGACGGAGGAGGCCGGGAATTGCCGGAGAATCGGCCGGAAACTGCCCGAACGAGTGACGAAGCCCGTGTCAAACATATGTCGAGAACCTGTGACACAAGCGTGACCGCCGTGGTGCACGGGCTTGCTGGGACATCTCTCGCCGGCCACGCTTCCGTCACGGTCCGGCGCCGCCTAACGTGAGGCGCATGACACCGAAGCCGACCTCTCACGAACCGACCGACGACGCCTCCCCGGACTCCTACGTGGGGCTGGACGCGGAGCGCGCCGAACAGCTCGCGAGGCGCCGCGGCTGGAACGTCGTGCGTGCGCTGCCGCCCGGATCGATCATCACCATGGAGTACCTGGAGGGGCGCATCAACTTCGAGGTGGACGGCGGGACGGTCACCCGCTGCTGGCTCGGCTGACCCCGACGGGCACGGGCCGGAGCCCTCTCCGAGGGCGACGAGGCGCCCCCGGAGACGCGGGAAGGGCCCCGGCCGGAGCCGGGGCCCTTCCCCTTTGCGGTCGTGGCGGCGCTCAGCCGCCCGTGAGGGGCCGCGAGTGGCCCGGGCGGCGACTGCCGGCCGGAGTGACCGGAGTCCGCTCGGAGCGCACCGCGTGGGCCCGGGGCGGGCTGAGCGGCGGAGCCAGTCGCCCCTCGCCGCGTCCGGCACGGCCACCGTGCACGCCGATGATCTCCCGTACCGGCTCCTCGGCCCCCGACGCGCGCGGCGGGAAGAGGGCGGGACGCGGTCCACCGGTCGCGACGGGCAGCGACGGCACCAGCCGGCGACGGGCGTGCAGCCGCTCGCGCAGCCGGTCGCGCAGCGCCAGGATCAGCTCCTCCGCCCGGGCGATCACCGGCTCGCACCAGGGCAGCGCGAGCAGGATCAGCAGGCCGGCGGCCCAGCCGAGCACCACGTCGCTCAGCCAGTGCGTGCCGAGGTAGACGGTGGTGAGGCCGACACCCAGCGCGACCACGGCGGACAGCGCCGACAGATAGCGCCGGGCCCGCGGGGTGGTCGCCAGATAGGCCAGGATTCCCCAGGTCACGACCGCGTTGGCGGTGTGTCCGGACGGAAATATATCGCCGCCGGCGAAGAGCTCGGCTGAGCCGATCTGCGTCGCGTAGTGGGGGCCGAGACGGCCGAGTCCGATCTTGACCGCGCCGACCGTGACGTTGAGCAGCAGCAGGGCGGCGCCGAGTGCCAGCAGGGGGCGCAGGGTGTGCTGGCGCCAGGAGCGCCAGCCCAGCCAGGCCGCCACCATCACGGCCGTCGGGCCGCGTTGGCCGAGGACGACGTAGTAGTCGAGGAAACCGTGGATCTCCGGCCACTGCTGGTACGGCCGGAAGAGCATGATCTTCCAGTCGAGGGTCACCAGCCCGGTGGAGAGCAGTACGGCGACGACGATCGCGAGATAGAACGCCGACGTCCCGCCGAAGAGGGCGAGACGCGTGCGGGTCATCCGCGGGACCTCTATCTTCGGCGGTTCCGGCTCCCGGTCCAGCCGGGCAAAGATGTCGGTACGCACCCAATCGACGTTACAGGGAGTGAGTACCGAGACAGGGCGATCCCGTGCCTTCGTGATGACGATGTGATGTGGAGTAGGTCTCAACGCGGCGAATATCACCATCCGAGGTCGGCTAATCCGATGACCTTCTGCCCTATTGTCGCCGGGGGTGTTTCCGGAAGTCTGTTTGTATGCCGTGGAATTGCTTCACACGGTTGTCCGAACGGAATTCCGTGCGACGCGCGGAGCGGGCGGAGTGGCGTACACCACACTCGGCGGCCCGCCGGGGTGAGAGCTGCACCACGCGCTCGGGCCCTGAACTCGCGTACGCTGACGGCTCACTCGCCCGTCGATGCCGGGCCGCCCCGAGGACACGCGCCCCGGCCGGTGCCCGCCGAGCGCGAGGGAATCACTGGGAGGTACGTACATGCAGCGGACGATCACGGCCCGAACACGGCTCCGTGCCGCGGCGGGTGGTGCCAACCGCTGGGTCGTCCTCGTCGTCCTCTGCGTCAGCCTTCTGCTGGTCGCCCTGGACGCGACCATCCTCCACGTCGCGGTCCCCTCGGTCACCGAGGACCTGCGCCCCAGCTCCACCGCCCTGCTGTGGATCGTCGACGCCTATCCACTGATCTGCGCGTCGCTCCTCATCCTCTTCGGCACGCTCGGTGACCGGGTCGGCCGGCGCCGTGTGCTGCTCATCGGTTACGCGTTGTTCGGCGTCGCCTCGGCGGTCGCCGCGCTCGCCACCGCTCCCGAGGTGCTGATCGCGGCCCGCGCCCTGCTGGGCGTCGGCGGCGCGATGATCATGCCGGCCACCCTCTCGATCCTCCGGGCGGTCTTCCCCGACCGGCGCGAGCGGGCCACCGCGATCGGGATCTGGACGGCGGTCGCCGCGGTCGGCGCCGCCACCGGCCCGGTGCTCGGCGGCTTCCTGGTCGAGCACTTCTGGTGGGGCTCGGTCTTCCTGATCAACATCCCGCTGATGGCCTTCATCCTGCCGCTGGGCCGCTGGCTGCTCCCCGAGTCGCGGGGCGCCGCCGACGGCCCCTGGGACGTGCTCGGCGCGTTGATGGCCGCGGCCGGCGTGCTGGGCGTGGTCCTCGGGGTCAAGCGCCTCGGCGCGGGCGAGAGCCTTCTTGCCTTCCCGACCGCCGCACCGCTCCTCGTCGGGGCGGCGCTGCTGGTCGTCTTCGTGCGGCGGCAGAAGCAGCGCAAGCACCCGCTGATCGACATGCGGCTCTTCTCCCGGGCCGCCTTCACCACCTCCGTCGGCTGCATCGTGCTCGCCATGCTCGCGCTGGTCGGCCTGGAGCTCATCGCGGTCCAGTACCTCCAGCTGGTCCTCGGGCTCAGCCCCCTGGAGACCGGGCTGCGGCTGCTGCCGCTCACCTTCGCGGCCATGGCGGCCGGCGCCACCGGCACGTACACCCTGCACCGGATCGGACCGCGCCGGATGGTCGGCTGGGGCTTCGTCCTCACCGCCGCCGCCGTGCTGCTGCTGGTCCTCATGGGCCAGCACGACCGGCCCCTGCTGCTCACCGTCGGTTTCGTGCTGCTCGGTTTCGGCCTGCAGACCACCCTCTTCTCCGCGTACGAGTCGATGCTCAGCGAGGCCCCGCCGGAGGGCGCGGGAGGGGCGGCCGCCATCGGCGAGACCTCCTACCAGCTCGGCGCGGGCATGGGCATCGCGCTGCTCGGCAGCGTGATGAACGCCGCCTACGGTCCCGGGCTCTCCGGCGTCCCAGGGGTGCCGGACGGCGCGAGCCGGGCCGCCGCGAACTCGCTGGGCGAGGCCTACCAGGTGGCCGACGGCCTCGGTGGGGCGGCGGGCGAGGCGCTGCACCGCGCGGCCCGGCACGCCTTCGTGCACGGCCTGCACGTGACGCTGTTCGTCAGCGCCGGGCTGCTGCTGCTCGGCGCGCTCATGGCGCTGCGGCTGCCCCGGGTCATGGAGTGCACGGTCGATCCGGAGGACCTGGCGGAGCGCCCCAGGGCGGCCGGGCCGGACGTCGCACCCGGTGCCGGCGACCGGGCCGCAGCGGCCGGTCCGGACGGCCCGGTCGAGAGGTCCGGGCAAGCCCGTACCGCAGGCCGCGGCGGGTCCGGCGAGCCCCTGCGGGTTCCCGCCACCCGTGAGCCCGTCGAGTCGGCCGGCTCTGGACGCACGGCACACTGACCCGTAACGTCGGCGCCGGTTCCTGACCGGACACCCCCTGGTCAGCGCGCGATCCGCCGGAGGCCCCCCGCATGTCCGCACCCTCGAAGCTGCCGCCCTTCGACCCGGCCGACCCGCTCGGCATCGACGACCTCCTCGACCCCGAGGACCTCGCCGTGCGGGAGACGGTCCGCGGCTGGGCCGCCGACCGGGTCCTGCCGCACATCGCCGAGTGGTACGAGCAGGGCGAGCTGCCCGCGATCCGCGAGCTGGCCCGCGAGCTCGGCTCGATCGGCGCCCTGGGCATGTCCCTGACCGGCTACGGCTGCGCGGGCGCCACCCACGTCCAGTACGGCCTGGCCTGCCTGGAGCTGGAGGCCGCCGACTCGGGCATCCGCTCCCTCGTGTCCGTGCAGGGTTCGCTCGCCATGTACGCGATCTGGAAGTTCGGCTCCGAGGAGCAGAAGCGCCAGTGGCTGCCCGGCATGGCGGCGGGCGAGATCATCGGCTGCTTCGGCCTCACCGAGCCGGACCACGGCTCGGACCCGGCCGGCATGCGCACCCACGCGAAGCGGGACGGCGACGACTGGGTGCTCAACGGCCGCAAGATGTGGATCACCAACGGCTCGGTGGCGGGCGTCGCCGTCGTCTGGGCGCAGACCGACGAGGGCATCCGCGGCTTCGTGGTCCCGACCGACGCGGCCGGATTCTCGGCGCCCGAGATCCGGCACAAGTGGTCGCTGCGCGCCAGCGTCACCAGCGAACTGGTCATGGACGACGTGCGCCTGCCGGCCGACGCCGTCCTCCCGGAGGTCGTCGGCCTGAAGGGACCGCTCAGCTGCCTCTCGCACGCCCGCTACGGCATCGTCTGGGGTGCGATGGGGGCGGCGCGGTCCTCGTTCGAGGCGGCGCTGTCGTACGCGAGGACGCGTGAGCAGTTCGGCCGGCCGATCGGCGGCTTCCAGCTCACCCAGGGCAAGCTCGCCGACATGGCGGTGGAGCTGCACAAGGGCATCCTGCTCGCCCACCACCTCGGGCGGCGGCTCGACGCCGGAAGGCTCCGCCCCGAGCAGGTCAGCTTCGGCAAGCTCAACAACGTGCGGGAGGCCATCGAGATCTGCCGGACCTCGCGCACCATCCTCGGTGCCAACGGCATCTCGCTGGAGTACCCCGTGATGCGGCACGCCACCAACCTCGAGTCCGTCCTCACCTACGAGGGCACGGTCGAGATGCACCAGCTGGTCCTGGGCAAGGCGCTCACCGGCCTGGACGCCTTCCGGTAGGCGGCGGCGCGGAAGGCCCTCCGGTGAGCGGCCCTGCCCTCAGCTCTGGTTGAAGAAACCGTCCTGCGCGCGGGACGCGGGGTCCCCGGTGACGATCTGCGTGTCGGCGGGGGTCAGCAGGAAGACCCGCGTCGCCACGCGCTCGATGGATCCGCGCAGGCCGAAGGCGAGGCCGGCGGCGAAGTCCACCACGCGCTTGGCGTCGGAGGGCTCCATGGCCGTGAGGTTCACGATGACCGGGACCCCGTCCCGGAAGAGCTCACCGATGCCCCGGGCGTCCCGGAACCCGTCCGGGGAGACGGTCGCGATCCGGCGGCCCTGCTCCTGCGCCGAGTCGGACGCCACCCGGACCCGGGGGTCCGTCACCCAGGCGTCGCCGCTCTCGGCACCCTCGGCGTACTCGTCGTCGTAGTAACGCTCGTCGTTGTCCTCGACGAGTCCCAGCCATGCACTCGCCTTGCGCACCGATCCCATGGACGCCTCCTTTCAGCGCGGTCACTTGTGGTTCCGCAATCCCTATCGTCGTCCATGATGCGGATTGCGCGCCAAGTGGATAGTCGGCGCGCGAGGGTTTCGTAACGGTACTGGTGCAGAACGTGAGGCCCGAATTCTGGCGATCAGTCAGGAATCTTGCGGTATGCGGGGCCTGACAGAGGATTGGATGGGGGTGTGCAACTCAAAATATGAAAGTCGGGCCAGAAGGGTGACGACAGGGGCGTACGGGTGAACGACCGGGCTCGGTACGATGCCTGCCGCACAGGCGCGCGAAGCACGGGGGATCACTTGTTCGGAATCGTCAGGCCCTGCACCCACCGCCTCGGGGACGGCCTCAAGACGGAGTGGATGGCCCACCTCTGCGGACTCTGTCTGGCGCTTCGTGCCGACCACGGGCAGTTCGCCCGGGTGGTCACCAACTACGACGGCCTGATCGTCTCCGTCCTGACGGAGGCTCAGACCGGCACCCGCGACGGCGCGGTGGCGGGCGGGCGCCGCACGGCGGGTCCGTGCCCGCTGCGCCAGATGAAGAGCGCCCCGGTCGCCCAGGGCGAGGGGGCCCGGCTCGCCGCGGCGGTCTCGCTGGTGCTCGCCTCCGCCAAGGTCCGCGACCACGTCGCCGACCGCGACGGTCTGCTGGCCCGCCGGCCGGTCGCCGCCGCGGCCCGCCGGGTCGCCAGGTCCTGGGACCGGGCGGGCGCGCGGACCGGGCGGGAACTCGGCTTCGACACGGCCGTCCTGGTCGACGCGGTGGACCGGCAGACCGGGATCGAGGCGCTGGCCGGCCCCGGCACGCCACTGCTGGTCGTGACCGAGCCCACGGAGACGGCGACGGCCGCGGCCTTCGCCCACACCGCGGTACTCGCCGGCCGGCCCGGGAACGTGGAGCCGCTCGCCGAGGCGGGCCGGCTCTTCGGCCGGCTCGCCCACCTGCTCGACGCCGTGGAGGACCGGGAGGCCGACGCCGCCACCGGCGCGTGGAACCCGCTCACCGCGACCGGGACCTCGCTCGACGAGGCGCGGCGGCTCGCCGACGACGCGCTGCACGGCATCCGGCTGGCGCTGCGGGACGCGGAGTTCGTCAACGGCCGGCTGGCCCACGTGCTGCTCGCGCACGAGCTGCGCAACTCCGTGGACCGCGCCTTCGGCACGACCGCCTGCGCGCACCGCGCCGGTCCGGCGGGGCATGCCGGGGACGCGATGCCGGACCCGGCGGGCGCGCACCAGCCCGGCCCCTACCAGCCGGGTCCCTACGCCCCGGGGCCGGTGCCCGGGAACCCGTACGCGCCCGGGCCGGGCGGACCCGGCGGCGGAGGCCCGTTTCCCCCGGAGCCGCCGAACCGCCGCCGAGGGCTGATCGCCGGCTGCGCGGTCTGGATGGGCCTGGCCTGCACCTGCCAGTTGTGCTGCGGCACCTACGAGGACCCCTGGAGCCGGCAGCGCAAGGAGAGCCTGTGCAGCAACTGTGACTGCAGCGGGTGCGGCGACTGCTGCAATTGCTGCAACTGCTGTGGTGGCGAGGGTGACGGCGGTGACGGAGGCTGCTGCGACGGCTGTGACTGCGGTTGCGACTGCGGCTGCTGACGGCACGTCCGGCCGCCCCGCGGCCCCGAGCACCGTGGAGCGGGGCGCCACGCGGCCCCGAGGACCGGGGAGCGGGGCGCCATGCGGCACCCCGCCCCGTACGGCCGTCGCTACTTCGTCGGCGCCGGGATCTCCGGGGGCGAGATGCGGGACTCGGCGATGGACGAGTCCGTCAGCCCCCACTTCCGCAGGATCCGGTCGTACGTGCCGTCCTTCTTGAGCCGGTTCACCGCCGCCTGGAAGGCCGGGGCCAGCGGCGTCCCCTTCTTGAAGGCGAAGCCCACGTCGAGGCGCCGGTACTCGTTGAGGAACCTCACGTTCTCCTGCTGGGTCACCGCGTAGCGCAGGCCGTTGACCGTGCTCATCAGCACGTCGCTGCGCCCCTGCTGGAGCGACATCCACTGGGCGCCCTGATCGGAGAAGCTCTGGATCGTGTAGGGCTTCTTGCCCGCCGCGGAGCACCGGGCCTTGTTCCGCTCCAGCGTCGCCTCGAAGGTCGTCCCGCCTCCCGTGGCCACGTTCAGACCGCACAGCTGGGTGAGGTCGGTGACCTTCTTCAGCGGGCTGTCCGCCCGCGCCGCGAACCCCTGGCCGTCGTTGATGTAGGTGACGAAGTCGATGGTCCGGCGCCGCTCCTCGGTCACCCCGAAGTTCCCGGTGCCGAAGTCGTACTTGCCGCTGCCCAGGGCCGGCAGGATCGCCTCCCAGCTCACCACCTCACGCGTGAGCCGGAGACCGAGGACCTTCGCCACCGCGTCCGTCAGGTCCACGTCCCCGCCGACCAGCGTGCGGCCGTCCGGGAGGTAGGCCGCGCCGGGCAGGCTGCCCGTCGACGAGGCCACCGAGACGGTGCCCCGCCGCCGTACGTCCGCCGGCAGCAGCGCGGCCGCCGCCTCGTCCTTGGTCACGGCCGAGACCACGTCGGCCGTCGGGACCGCTCCCTTCTTCGCGCCGGCCGCCCCGGCGGGCGTGGTCGCGGGGTCGCCCGTACCGCAGGCGGTGAGGGCGAGCGCGGCGGTGGTGATCAGGGCGAAGACGGCGGTGTGGCGCCGTACGCCGCCGGGGCGCGCCGCGGTGTTCCGCGGGGCGGTGGACCGTGCGCCGGCGGTCGCCGCGTCGGCGGGTCGGGTGTCGGTGGGCCGGGCGGCCTCGGAGCGCGTGCCGGCGGGCTGCGGCGTACGGGTGGGCCGGGTGCTGGTGGGGCTCATGGCTTCGGGGTCTCCAAGTGTTTCTCGAACGGCAGCGGGCCGATCGATTCCGGATCCGCCGACACGTCGAAGAGCGGGCGGTATCCGGCGGCCAGGTAGAGGCCCTTGGCCTCGGGCTGGCGCGGTCCGGTGGTCAGGAAGATGCGGGTGTATCCGGCGTCGGCCGCCTCCCGTTCGAGGACGGTCAGGACCCGCCGGGCGAGGCCGCGCCGGCGGTGCGCCGAGTGGGTCCAGATCCGCTTCAGTTCGGCGGTCCCGTCGTCGTAGCGGCGGTAGGCGCCGCCGGCGACGGGCCGGCCCTGTTCGAGCAGGAGCAGGAACGCACCCCCGGGCGCCGCGAACTCCTCGGGCGGATAGCGGTCGAGGTCGTCGGCGGAGCCGTAGCGGAGGTTGTACTCGTACGCCAGCTCGTCGAGGAGCGGGCGGGCCAAGGGGTCGTCGACCGTCGTCCGGCGCACGGACAGCGCGGACGCCGGGCTCGGGGTGAAGGTCATGGGTGTCCTTCGGGCCGCGGAGCGGGCAGGGGAGTCCAGGGCGAGGAGAGCCCGGACCGGGCGGAGGAGTTGGGCAGGGGTGACGCGGTGCGGGACGGCGGACGTCGAGACGCGACGACGTCGCGCCCGGGCAGGGCGAGGAGAGCCCGGACCGGCCGGATCAGGGCAGATCAGGCGAGGCCGAGGCAGGGCGGAGCGAGGGGAGGAAGAGCTCGACTACACAGGTGGAGACGCCGCGGAAGAGAGCGCGGGCAGGCGAAACGCAGGGGGTCGGCTCAACAGGAGGAGGACCACACGCGACCGAAGTCGATGTGGGAGCGCGTGACCAGCCATTGCTGCGAATGCATGGCCCAAGTGGAACAGGCATCCGTTTCCCCGTCAACCAGGTGAGACGTACAGCTCACAGTTCGGACACCCTTGACAGCCAACGGTGTTGACCGCATAGCCTCGAAGGGCGGATCGAGCTGAGGGGCTCGGATCCGCGCTCGTCTCCATGTGCAGGCGCACTCCCGTGTTCGATCGACGCATCCACGGAGCCTTCGCATGTCCGCGACCCTCACCAAAGCGGCCGGCCGCACCCCGGCCGCCGATCCTCCCCGCATCGTCCCCGCCCGCCGCACCGGCCAGTGGACCGCGGCCGCCGCCGTCCTCGTCCTCCTCGCGCTCGGACTCCTCTCGGTCGTCCGCAACGAGGCCTTCCAATGGGACGTCGTCGGCACGTACTTCACCTCGGCCGCCGTCCTGCGCGGTCTCGGTCTCACCCTCTGGCTGACCGCCCTCGTCATGCTCCTGGGCTTCGCGCTGGGCACCCTGCTCGCCGTGTTCAGACTCTCCGCCAACCCGGTCCTGAAGGCCGTCAGCTGGGGCTACGTCTGGTTCTTCCGTTCCACGCCGATCCTGGTCCAGCTGCTCTTCTGGTTCAACATCGGAGCCCTCTACCCGCAGATCCTCGGCATCCACACGGTCAACCTCCTCGGCCCGGTCGCCGTCGCCGTGATCGGACTGACCCTGCACGAGGCCGCGTACGCCGCCGAGGTGGTGCGCGGCGGCATCCTCTCCGTCGACCGCGGCCAGATCGAGGCGGCGCAGTCCCTCGGCCTCGGCCGACTGCGCCGGTTCTCCCGGATCGTGCTGCCCCAGGCGATGCGCTCTATCGTCCCGCCCGCCGGGAACATGCTGATCGGCACCCTCAAGGGCACCTCCATCGTCTCCGTGATCGCCGTCCAGGACCTGCTCTACTCCGTCCAGCTCGTCTACCACCGCACCTACCAGGTCGTGCCGCTGCTGCTGGTCGCCACGATCTGGTACGTCGCGGTCACCTCGGTCCTCGGCATCGGACAGCACTACGTGGAGCGGCACTACGCGCGCGGCACGGCGGGTGCGCGATGACGCCGCGAGCCGCTCTCGTCATCGTGGGAGCCGGGCCGCGGGGGACCGGACTCCTGGAGCGCGTCGCCGCCAACCTGCCCGAGCTGTACGGCGACCGGCCGCTGGACGTCCACCTCGTCGACCCCCACCCGGCCGGCGGCGGGCGCATCTGGCGCACCGGCCAGTCCCCACTGCTCTGGATGAACTCGCAGGCCGAGGACGTCACCATGTTCACCGACGAGACCGTGGAGATCGCCGGACCCGTCCGGCCGGGACCCACGCTCGCCGAGTGGGCGGGCCTCGACGGACGCACCTTCCCCAGCCGGCCCCAGCAGGGCGCCTACCTGCGCTGGGTGTACGAGGAGGCCCGCGCCGCCCTGCCGGCCTCCGTCACCGTCCACGAACACCGCACCAGCGCGGTACGGGTCAGCGGCCCGCGCGAGGGCCGCCAGCGCGTCTGGCTGGCGGACCGCTCCACACCCCTCCTGGCCGACCTCGTCGTCCTCACCATCGGGCATCTCGACGCCGAACCCGGCGAGGACCAGCGGGAACTGGCGGACTTCGCCGCCCGCCACGGACTCCTCCACCTGCCGCCCGACTTCACCGCCGACACCGACCTGTCGGCGCTCCCCGCCGGCGAACCCGTCCTCGTGCGCGGCTTCGGGCTGGCCTTCGTCGACCTGATGGTGCTGCTCACCGAGGGCCGCGGCGGACGGTACGAGAACGGGGAGTACGTGCCCTCGGGCAAGGAGCCGCTGCTCCACGTCGGATCGCGGCGAGGAGTCCCGTACCACTCCAAGATCGGCTACGCCCTGGAAGGCGAACGGCCCCCGCTGCCGCGCTTCTTCGGCCCCGCGGAGGTCGACGAGCTGCTGCGGCGGCCCGGCCCCGCCGACTTCCGGCGTGACGTGCTGCCCCTGATCGACAAGGAGCTCGGCTGGGCCCACTACCACCGGCTCCTCACCGCTCACCCCGAACGCACCGCCGCCGACCGGTCCGCCTTCGAGGAGGCGTACGCGGCCGCCGCGCCCGGCTCCGCCGAGCTCGCCGCGGTCGTCGCCGCCGCGGTGCCCGACCCCGCCGACCGGCTCGACCTCGACGCCCTCGACCATCCGCTGGACGGGCTGCGCTTCGCGTCGGGCGACGCCCTCCAGGACGCGCTGCGCCGTCACATCGGCGACGACCTGGAGCGGCGCCACGACCCCGGGCACAGCCCGGACCTGGCCGTCTTCGGCGCGCTCCTGTCGGTCTACGGCCAGCTCATCCGGCTCGGCGACACCGGCGATCCGGACAACTGGTGGCACGGGTTCTTCAGCTTCCTCGCCTCCGGGCCGCCCGGCCCCCGGCTCCGGCAGCTCCTCGCCCTGTCGCGCGCCGGGATCGTCCGCTTCCTCGGCGCCGGCACGACGGTCGAGGCCGACGAGGAACGCGGCGTCTTCCGGGCCACCTCCGCCAGCGTGCCGGGGGAGTGGACCGAGGCCCGCGCCCTGGTCGAGGCCCGGCTCCCCGACGCGACCGTCGAACTCACCGGCAGCCCGCTGCTGCGCGCCCTCCACGAGGAGGGCGCGCGGGCCACCGACGCGGGACTGCTCGCCGTCGACCCCGCCGACGGACGGATCCTGGGTCAGGACGGCCGGCCCCACCCGCGGCGCTTCGCGCTCGGCCCGCCCACCACCGCCCGGGCCGGCGGCGCCTTCACCCGGCCGCGCACCGGCGGGGTCGCCTTCCGACAGAACGACGCGACGGCGCGCACCGCGCTCGCGTTCCTGCGGGACCTCTCCTGTCGCGCCCCCCTGAGCGCGAGCGCGTGACGTCCGGCAGGTCCGGCCCCCGCCCCCGGCGGGCGCCCACCTCCTCGTAGCCCCACGGTCCCGTAGCCCCAAGTCCCTTGGCCCAAGTCCCGTGGCTCCGGGGCCCAGTGGCCCCGAAGGCTCCGGCCGTCCGCCGCCGCACGGCCACCCGATCCCGGCATCCCAGGCCCGCCCGCACCCGAGGGCGCGGCCCCCGCCTCCGCACCCCTTCCCAAGGAACCGTCATGGCCCTCACCAGCGATCCACCCCTCGACGTGGCGAAACCCCCGGCCGTCCCGGACGGAGCGGCGCTCACGGTCGTCCCCGTCCGCCACCCTTGGCGCTGGGTCGCCGTCGTCGTCACCGCCGTGCTGCTCCTGCAGTTCGCCCACGGCCTGGTCACCAACCCCGGCTGGGAGTGGGACGTCTTCGCCCGCTTCTTCAGCACCGAGACGATCCTCCACGCCGTCTGGGTCACCCTCCAGCTGACCTTCTACGGCACGGCCCTCGGCTTCGCCCTCGGCATCGTGCTCGCCTTCATGCGCCTGTCGGCCAGCCCGTTCCTGAAGGCCGTGGCCTTCGGCTACATCTGGGCGTTCCGCTCGATCCCGCTGATCGTCCAGCTGCTCTTCTGGTTCAACCTGGCCTACCTCTACGAAGAGCTGAGCTTCGGCATCCCCTTCGGGCCGTCCTTCTACTCCTTCGACACGATGGGCCTGGTCGGCGCCATGAGCGCGGCCGTCCTCGGTCTCGCCCTGCACCAGGCCGCGTACGCGGCGGAGATCGTCCGCGGCGGCGTCCTGGCCGTGGACCCCGGGCAACTGGAGGCCGCCGCCGCCCTCGGCATCCCGCGCCTGCGCCAGCTGCGCCGGATCGTCCTGCCCCAGGCGATGCGCTCGATCCTGCCCAACGCCGCCAACGAGATCATCTCGCTCTTCAAGGGCACCTCGATCGTCTCCGTGATGGCGATCGGCGAACTCTTCTACCAGGTCCAGGTCGTCTACGGCCGCAACGGACGCGTCGTCCCGCTCCTGATGGTCGCCACCGCCTGGTACGTCCTGCTGACCACCGCGCTCTCCGTCCTCCAGCACTACGTCGAACGCCACTACGCCAAGGGAGCCGTGCGATGAGCACCCCCACCCCGTCCATGGTCGAAGTCCGCTCCGTCCACAAGAACTTCGGGCCGCTGGAGGTACTCCGCGGCATCGACCTCGACGTCCGGGCCGGCGAGGTCACGGTCGTCCTCGGGCCGTCGGGCTCGGGCAAGTCCACCCTGCTGCGGACCATCAACCACCTGGAGAAGGTCGACAGCGGCTGGATCAGCGTCGACGGCACCCTGATCGGCTACCGCCGCTCCGGCGACAAGCTCTACGAGCTGCGCGAGCGCGAGATCCTCAAGCAGCGCACCCGGATCGGCTTCGTCTTCCAGAACTTCCACCTCTTCCCGCACCTCACCGTCCTCGAGAACATCGTCGAGGCCCCGGTGTCGGCCCTCAAGCGCCCCCGCAAGGAGGCCGTCGCCGCCGCGGAGAAGCTGCTCGCCCGTGTCGGACTCGCCGACAAGGCGACCGCGTACCCCCGGCAGCTGTCCGGCGGCCAGCAGCAACGGGTCGCCATCGCCCGCGCCCTCGCCCTCGAACCCACCCTGCTGCTCTTCGACGAGCCGACCTCCGCGCTCGACCCCGAACTGGTCGGGGAGGTGCTCGACGTCATCAAGGACCTGGCCGCCTCCGGAACCACCATGATCGTCGTCACGCACGAGATCGGCTTCGCCCGCGAGGTCGCCGACACCGTCGTCTTCATGGACGAGGGCCGGATCGTCGAGCAGGGCCCACCCGCCGAGGTCCTCGACAGCCCCCGCCACGCGCGCACCCGCGCCTTCCTCTCCAAGGTCCTCTGACCTCCCTGACCTCCCTGTCCGCCTACCTCCGCCTACCTCCGCCTACCTCCGGCTACCTCCGGCTACCTCCGCCTACCTCCGGCCACCTCCGGCCATCGACTCCTCTCCCTTCCCGCCCCGTCAGCAAGGAGCCCGCACCATGTCCCTTCGCCGCCCGCTCGCCGTCGCCCTCGCCGCCCTCACCTCCCTCGGTCTGCTCACCGCCTGCGGCACCAGCGACGCCGCCACCGACGAGATCCGGCCCAAGGGGCAGCAGGACGCCGGGATCAACCTCGGCCCCGACCAGAAGCGCATCCACACCGCCAAGGTCGACGCCATCGCGGCCCAGGTCCCCGAAGCCGTGCGCAAGCGCGGCACCCTCGCCCTCGGCGTCTCCACCGGCAGCGCGCCCCCGCTCGCCTTCTACGCCACCGACGACAAGACGCTGATCGGCGTGGAGGTCGACCTCGCCACCCTGGTCGCCGACACCCTCGGCCTGAAGCCCGAGTTCAACGCCGTGTCCTGGGAGAACCTCTTCGTCGGCCTCGACAGCGGCAAGTTCGACGGCGTCTTCTCCAACGTCACCGTGACCGAGGAGCGCAAGGACAAGTACGACTTCGCCACCTACCGCCTCGACGACCTCGCCTTCGAGGCGAAGAAGGGCTCCGGCTGGACCGTCAAGGGACCGCAGGACGTCGCCGGGAAGACGATCGCGGTCGGCTCCGGCACCAACCAGGAGAAGATCCTCGTCGACTGGTCGAAGGAGAACGAGAAGGCCGGCCGCAAGCCCGTCGACATCAAGTACTTCCAGAACGTCTCCGACTACTACCTGGCGCTCCAGTCCGGCCGCATCGACGCCTACCTCGGCCCGAACCCGACCGCCGCCTACCACGTGGCCTCCGCCGGACAGACCGAGGTCATCGGGAAGTTCTCGGGCGGCGGGGCCTCGATCCAGGGCAAGATCGCCGCCACCACCAAGAAGGACAGCGGCCTCGTCGCCGCCTACGCCGCCGCGCTCGACCACATCGTCGAGAACGGCACGTACGGCCAGGTCCTCAAGCGGTGGGGTCTGAACAGCGAGGCCGTGAAGAAGTCGGAGATCAACCCGCCCGGCCTGCCCCGTACCAAGAACTGACCCCGGACTCCCCCGTATCCGGGGGGTGCCGATCCTGCCGGGCTCCCGGTGTCCGGCCCGATCGACCGGACACCCCCGGGAACGACCGGCCACGACCGCCCCGAAAGAGGCCGCATGCCCGCCATCCGACCGCTCCACCTCGCCGCCGAACTCGGCGGCGGGGTGGGCACCACCCCCTTCACCGACGCCACCCGCCCGGTGGCCCTCGCCCGGCTCGCCGAGGAGGGGAGGCTCGACTTCGTCACCCTCGACGACTCCTTCACCCGGCCGGGCCTCGACGCCCTCGCCGTCCTCGCCCGGGTCGCCCCCGAGACCAGCCGCATCGGTCTCGTCCCGACCGTCACCACCACCCACACCGAGCCGTTCCACGTCCAGGCCGCCGTCGCCACCCTCGACTGGGTCAGCCGCGGCCGGGCCGGCTGGCGGGTCGGCGTGTCGACCGGGGACGCCGAGGCACGGCTCTTCGGCCGCCGCCCGGCCGCCCCGCTCGGCGCCGTCTGGCACGAGGCGGGCGAGGTCGCCGACGTCTCCCGCAGACTCTGGGACAGCTGGGAGGACGACGCCGAGATACGCGACGTGTCGACAGGGCGCTTCGTCGACCGGGACAAGCTGCACTACGTCGACTTCGAGGGCTCCGCCTTCTCCGTGAAGGGCCCCTCGATCGTGCCCCGGCCCCCGCAGGGCCACCCGGTGACCGTCGTCGACGCGACCCGGCCGGCCGCCCGGGACACCGCCGCCCGGTACGCCGACGTCGCCCTCGTCCGCGCCGCGTCCGCCGAGGAGGCCGCCGCGCTGCGCTCCGCCCTCCACGAACAGGCCCGGGCCCACGGCCGCGACCCGCAGCAGCTGCGCGTCCTGCTCTCGCTCACGGTCGACTTCGACACCCACGAAGGAGGGGACGGGGCCCTCGCCGGGCTGATCGCCGGCTGGCACGGCGGCGGCGCGGTCGACGGCTTCCACCTCGTGCCCGCCGTGCCCGAGCGGGACCTGGAGCGCTTCGTACGCGGGACCGTGCCGCTGCTCACCGACCGCGGCCTGTTCCCCACCTCGTACACGGGCACGACGCTCCGCGAGCACCTGGGGCTCGCCCGCCCCGCGAGCCGGTACGCCCGCCTCGGGGAGACGGCGTGAGCGCGGCGGGCGGCGACCGCCGCACGAAGCCCCTCCACCTCGCCGCCCACTTCCCGGGCGTCAACTCCACGACCGTCTGGGCCGATCCCCGCTCCGGCTCGCAGATCGACTTCTCCTCCTTCGAGCATCTGGCCCGGACCGCGGAGCGCGGCCTCTTCGACTTCTTCTTCCTGGCGGAGGGGCTGCGGCTGCGCGAGCACAACGGGCGCATCCACGACCTCGACGTGGTCGGCCGCCCCGAGTCGATCACGGTCCTCAACGCGCTCGCGGCCGTCACCGAGCGGATCGGACTGGCCGGCACCGTCAACGCCACCTTCAACGAACCGTACGAGCTGGCCCGGCGGTTCGCCTCGCTCGACCACCTCAGCGGCGGGCGCGCGGCCTGGAACGTGGTCACCTCGTCCGACGCGTTCACCGGCGAGAACTTCCGGCGCGGCGGCTATCTGGACCGGGCCGACCGCTACCACCGCGCCGCCGAGTTCGTCGCCGCGGCCCGCACCCTGTGGGACTCCTGGACCCCCGGCGGCGTGGCGCAGCCGTTCGCCCACAGCGGCCCGCAGTTCACCGTGGAGGGCGAGTTCACCGTCCCCCGCTCCCCGCAGGGGCACCCCGTCGTCATCCAGGCGGGGGACTCCGACGAGGGCCGCGAGTTCGCCGCGGCCACCGCCGACGTGATCTTCACCCGGCACTCCACCCTGGAGGCGGGCCGGGCCTTCCGCGCCGACGTGCACCGCCGGCTCGCCCGGCACGGAAGGCGACCAGACGACCTCAAGGTCATGCCGGGCGTGACCTACGTCCTCGGCGACACCGACGCCGACGCCCAGGAGAAGGCGGCCGAGATCCGCCGGCAGCAGATCTCGCCGCAGAACGCGATCCTCGCCCTGGAGCAGGTCTGGGGCCGCGACCTGTCCGCGTACGACCCCGACGGGCCGCTCCCCGAGATCGACCCCGACCCGGACTCCGCCCTCGTGCAGGGCCGGGTACGGGTCGCCGACCCCCTCGCCGTCGCCGCGAAGTGGCGGGCGTTGTCCGAGGCCAAGGGACTCTCGATCCGGCAGACGGTCGTCGAGTCCACCGGCCGGCAGTCCTTCGTCGGGTCCCCGCAGACCGTGGCCGCGGCCCTGGAGTCCTTCGTGGCCGCGGGCGCGGCGGACGGCTTCATCCTCGTCCCGCACCTGACCCCCACCGGCCTCGACGACTTCGTCGACCGTGTCGTCCCCCTCCTCCAGGAACGCGGCGCGTTCCGTACGGAGTACTCCGGCACGACGCTGCGGTCGCACCTCGGGCTCGCGGAGCCCGTATGGAAGGGTGGAACACCATGAGCACGGATCCCCAGCAGGACGCGCGCCAGGACGCGCGGGACGCGGCGCAGGAGTGGCGGGACTGGCACGAGCAGCGCACGGCGGCGGTCTCCTCGTCGTACGGTCCGCTCTCCCTCACCGGCACCCACTGGCTCTCCGACCACCCGGAGGGTCGAATTCCGGCCGTTCCCGGGCGGTGGCGAGAAGAGGGCGACGAGGTGCTGCTGACCGCCGACGCCGAGGACGCGATCACCGTCGACGGGAAGCCCCTGATCGGCAGCGTCCGGGTCACCGCCGACCACGCCCCGATCCACGAGTCCCGCGTCGAGTCGGCCGGGCGGCGCCTGGTGGTGCTGCGCCGCGAGGGCCTGTGGGCGGTACGCGACTTCGACCCCGAGTCCGCGGCGCGCCGCGCCTTCCAGGGCATCGAGGCGACGCCGTACGACGAACGATGGGTCGTGCCGGGCACCTACCGGCCGTACGAGGCGGCCCGCAGCGTGCGGGTGGAGAACGCGGACGGCAAGGAGCGCGGCCTCGGTCTCGCCGGCGTCCTCTCCTTCGACCTGCACGGAGCCGAGCACACGCTCCAGGTCGCGGTCGAGGACGACGGCACGCTCTGGGCGGTCTTCGCCGACGCCACCAGCGGCCGGGACAGCTACCGCTTCCGCTTCCTGCGCCCGGAGGCCCCGGCGGAGGACGGCTCGGTGACGGTCGACTTCAACCGCGCCCTGCTGCCGCCGTGCGCCTTCGTGGACCACTTCATCTGCCCCTTCCCGCCGCCCGGAAACACCCTCGACACGGCCGTGCCGGCGGGGGAGCGACGGGTGGTCGGGGGCTGACCAGGGGGCTTCGCCCCAGGCAGGCGCTCCGGGCGCCGGCGGTCTCGCGGCCGCCGGCGCCTTTTCCCGTGCGCGGTCTTGTGTCCCCGGCCGCGGGAGGCCACCATCACTGGCGGTGCATGTCAGGTACACCACATTCTGACGGCGCCTCACGGGCCCGCCACCCTCGGGCCCCTCCGCTTTTCCCAGGAGGATTAGTGAGGAACAGACGCACCCGACTGCTCGCCGTCGTGACCGGCCTCGTGGCCGCCACGGCCGTCGCACTGCCCGGCGCCCAGGCGGCCCCCACCCCGGCCCCCGCCTCGGCCGCCCAACTCTCCCGTGCCGACGCCGCCGTCCTCGGCGCCGACGTCGGAGGCACGGCCTGGCACGTCGACCGTGCCGCCGGCCGGGTCGTCGTCACCGTCGACTCCACCGTGACCGACGCCGCGATCGCCAGGATCCGCAGGGCCGCCGGAGCCGACGCCACGGCACTCGCCTTCACCCGCACCCCCGGAGTGTTCACGCCCCTGCTCGGCGCCGGAGACGCCATCTACGGCAGCGGCTACCGCTGCTCCCTCGGCTTCAACGTACGCAGCGGCAGCACGTACTACTTCCTCACCGCAGGCCACTGCGGCAACGCCGTGAAGACCTGGTACGCCAACTCCGCCCAGTCCACCCTGATCGGCCCCACGGTGGGATCCAGCTTCCCCGGCAACGACTACGCCCTGGTCCGCTACGACAACGCCGGGCTCAGCCACACCGGCGGCTTCACCGCGGCCGACGCCTACGTCGGCGAGTCCGTCAAGCGTTCCGGCTCCACCACCGGCACCCGCAGCGGCACCGTCACCGGCCTCGACGCCACCGTGCACTACTCCGGCGGCGGCACCGTGCGCGGCATGATCCAGACCAACGTGTGCGCCGAGCCCGGCGACTCCGGCGGAGCGCTCTACGACGGCACCAAGGCCCTCGGCATCACCTCCGGCGGCAGCGGAAACTGTTCCACCGGCGGCACCACCTTCTACCAGCCGGTGCCCGAGGCCCTCGCCAAGTACAGGGTCAGCCTCTACTGAACTGTCCGTCACATCCCTTGCTCCGCCCGGTAGTTGAGCGTCGTACGGCCGAAAGGCGCCCTTGCGGCGCCGCCCCGGGCGGGCCGAGACTCCCCCACAGCGCCGGCCCATGGCCGCGCCTCACGGGCCCGACACCCCACTGCGGGCCCCCGATTCCCCTCTGGAGGAACGCGAAGTGAGGATCAAGCGCACCACCCCCACCACCCCCCGCGGAGCCACGAAGCGGCTCCGTCTCGCCGCCGTCACCACCGGTCTCGTCGCCGCGGCGGCACTCGCCGTCCCCACCGCGAACGCCGACACCACCCAGACCTTCAGCACGAGCCAGCTCTCCGCCGCGGGCCAGGCCGTACTGACCGCCGACGTGGCCGGAACCGCCTGGCACGTCGACCAGGCCACCAACAAGCTGGTCGTCACGGCCGACTCCACCGTGTCGCAGGCCGAGATAGCCAGAATCAAGCAGCAGGCGGGTGCCAACGCCGGAGCGATCCGCGTCGAGCGCACCCCGGGCACGTTCAGCAAACTGATCTCCGGCGGCGACGCCATCTACGCCACCAGCTGGCGCTGCTCCCTCGGCTTCAACGTCCGCGACGGCGCGGGCAACTACTACTTCCTGACCGCCGGGCACTGCACCGACGGCGCCGGCACCTGGTACTCCAACTCCGGGCGCACCACCGTGCTCGGCACCACGTCGGGATCCAGCTTCCCGAACAACGACTACGGCATCGTCCGCTACACCAACAGCTCCGTCACCAAGTCCGGCACGGTCGGCAGCGTCGACATCACCAGCGCGGCCAACGCCACCGTCGGCATGTCGGTGACCCGCCGCGGCTCCACCACCGGCATCCACAGCGGCTCGGTGACCGGCCTCAACGCCACGGTCAACTACGGCGGCGGCGACATCGTCTACGGCATGATCCGCACGAACGTGTGCGCCGAGCCCGGCGACTCCGGCGGCCCGCTCTACTCCGGCAGCCGCGCGATCGGCCTCACCTCGGGCGGCAGCGGCAACTGCTCCTCGGGCGGCACGACGTTCTTCCAGCCGGTCACGGAGGCACTGAGCGCGTACGGGGTCTCGGTGTTCTGAGCCGGGTACCCGGTGAGCGATACCGCACGGAGGCCCTGCCTCCGTGCGGTAGCCGTGACCCGACGGCGTGAAAGGTTCCCCGGCCGGACGCGGCGGGGGACACCGATTCACCAGCTTCTGCCGCAGGGAATGTCACCATTCATCGTCGAATTCGACCTCGATCCACTCCACAGTCGAAACGGCATCCAGATAGCCGAGAGCCGATGGTGTGACACCAGCGATGCGTACCGATGAGTAACCATCCCTGTTCAGCCAAGGGGAGATGGGATCCACGGCAGGGCCGACGCTCGCGATCAGTGAGTCACTCATGTACGTGCGATAGCCGGAGCGTGGCCACTGCCATTCGCCGAAGCCAACCTCCTGCATGGGGGAAAGGATCCCGGGGAGCTCCTCATTAGGTACTTGGTCGCCAATCCTGCTGGATTCGGACACCGTGATTGTTTCGGTCACGGTGAGGTGCACCAGGAACTCGGGAAGCCGCTCGGGGACTCGCTCGAGCGTGGCACCCGGACTCCCTTCGTACACCAGATCAGGATTCTCCGAATCAAAGGCCCAGATCCAATCGCCAGTTGCGTCCGTCATGAACACGGCCCTCCCTAGATCGACTTGGATCCGGGACGGCTCGCTCATGCGATTGGCGCCCGAACGCAGCTTCTTCCATTGAAGCGCGAGGGCATGCCACTCCCGAAGGGGGGCGGGAAGCCAGGAAGCCTCGGCTGGAAGCGGTTGCTCGGAACTCAGTGGCGCACCGTGCCAGCGGGTCAGGAATTCGGACAATTCGATATCAGCGGGATCGATCACCCTGTCATTATGTCACGGCAGGTGAGACGAAAAAGCTCCCACCGGGCGGGTGCCGAGTGGGAGCCTTTTCGTCACTATCTATCAGCCACCAATGAACATTCTGTTCCTGATGGCACCGGCTTCATTCCTCCAGATCACCAGCATGCGCCCGCCTTGCGGGAGCATGGTCCGGATGGTCGCCCTGCAGTGCTGGCAGGCACCGTAGGTTCCGGTGATGTAGAGCGTCGCATTCACTCCGGGATTGCGTCGCATGATGGCAGCGGTCTGGTTCTCCAGGTGATGGAAGTTCTCCGGCGTCGTGCCCGGAGGCGCCACGTGCCCCGGAAGGCAATTGCGGCACCCTCCGCCCGGGGCTATACCCGACGACAGGTCGAAGCGTTGACCGTCGGCGAGGACGAGATGTCCTGACATTCCGCCGGGCTCGGCGAAGCTGTTTGCCGCCTCGTGTGCCCGGTTGAGGCCGTCCTCCATATCCGCTTCACAGGGAAGCGAATTGTGAGAAAGGACGGAGGAGTCGCCTGCCAGTACATAGTAGGTGTGGACGTTACCGACGGTGAGGTTGTGGACGACGGCGTCCTGCGCCGTCCAGCGCTCGATCGCAGCGATCTGGACGTAGGTGCCGGCGCTGGTCCGGAGCCATTCACCGGCTATGAGGTCGGTGGCGTCGACCCAGTCGTTGAGTTCGGGGACCCAGAAGGGGTGGCCGTCGGTCGCGGTGACCTGGGCCGTCTTCGTGCCCTTCTTGCCGTCGGTGTCGATCGTGATCTTGACGAGGTGCTTGAGGCCCTGGCCCTTGATCTCGGCGGTGACGGTCTCGATCCGGGTCTCCCCGGTCTTCGGGTCCGTGGCGACGACCTTGTCGCCGGCCTTGACCTTGTCGATCGGCTTGGTTGAGCCATCAGCCATGAGGACGTTCGTGCCGGGGACGAAGCTGTTGCAGGTGCCGCCGTCGGCCTTACCGTCGCCCCCACTGCCGCTGCTTCCGCCCTTACCGCGGGAGGAGCCACCGGAGCTGCCGCCAGGCTTGGAGCTGTTGGCCTTGCCGCCGCCCTTGCCGCCGCCCTTGCCGGAGCCCCCCACGGAGGAGGATTTGGGAGCGGCCTTGGACTGGGCCTTCTTGTGGACTGCGTTTCCGGTCTTCTTTGCCTGGGCGGCTGCCTTGTCGGCTGTTCTCTTGGCCTGCTCGGCTGCCTTCTTTTTGGCTCTCTGTGCGGCTTCCTTCTTGGCCTTCTCAATGGCCAACTTTTTGGCCTTCAAGGCTGCTTCTTCCGCGGCCTTGGCTGCTTTGAGGACGATCTCGGCGGCCTTCTTGGCTGCCTTGAACGCCTGAATGGCGTTGATCGTGCGGTCGATCGCCCTGAGAACCGAGGGAATCTTGCCGATCTTGCCCCACGGAATCGCGTCCAGGATCAGTCCGGCGCAGGACCACATGTCGCCGCCGAAGCAGGCCATGGCGTCGTTGATGCCGATGAAGTCCTTCAGCGTCTCCCACGCGATGGCGAGGATGACCGAGCTGAGGGACTTGCCCTGCATCGCCTGTGCCTGAGCGACCTGTGCCGCGGACAAGCCCGCGCCCGCGAGGGCCGCCGCTTGCTCCGAGGCGGTCAGGGAGATGGACAGACCGGTCGGGTCGGAGTAGGTGACCGGGTTGTTGTGGGCGTACGCGTACCCGTTGGACTGCAGGGGATCGTTCAGGTCGAGCACCGGGTCGGCGGACAGGAAGCGTCCGACCACCGGGTCGTACAGACGGGCACCCAAGGGCGTGTAGCCGGAGGCGTCGTCGCGGGTCTTACCGAGGAAGCCCTTGTGATCCTGCAGGTTGGCGACAGCCGTGCCGCGCTCGTTGCCGAACGCGTCCTGCTTGCGGATGCGGACCGACATGCCGCCGTAGAGAGCGACCTCCGCATACGCACTGCCCTGGTGATCCATGGTCTGGGCGACCAGGGTCTCCGAGCCGGTGCCGTAGGCGTAGCGCATGACCGCTCCGCCGGGGGCGGAGTAGGTGCGCTGGGTGTTGACCAGGATTCCGCCCTGCTGGACGGTCACCTCGGCCTCGCCCAGGTGCAGGGTGGCCTGCTTGCCCTGGATCGTCAGCAGACGGCTGCCGTCGGGGCCGTAGATGTGACGGGTGTCGTTCTGCGGCGCCCACAGCTGGGCGGCGGACGCACTGTCACAGGTGGCCAGGACGATCGCGGTGCCGCTGACGTTCGCCGCACCCTGCACCGCCACACACAGCCCGGAGGCCACGTGGGTGAGCTGGCCGGCGGTGCTCCGCTTCAGCTGCTGGGCAGCCGAACCGTTGCACTTCTGCACCTGAACCGCGGAGCCGGCTGTGTTGGCCGCCGGCTGGAAGCACCAGTTGTCCGCGACGGCCAGGGTGCCCAGGTTCGGGTCACTCTGCGCCGGACTCGGGGTGAATCGGAAGTTCTGCGCCGCGGTCGCGTTGCAGCCGTACAGCTGAATCGGCTGACCCGCCACCGGCAGACCCGACTTCAGGTCCAGGCACTTCTGGCCCAGACCCACGTACGGCGTCTTGCCGGCGCTGCCCTGCCCGGTGATCCGGTCGACCTGACCGTCATACGTCCAAGTGAGGTCCTGCTTGTCACCGTTCTGGAGCGAGGTGACGGACTTCGTCTCGCCCGTGAGCTCATAGAGACGCTCGGCCTCGGCCTTGACCGCGGCACCGGCAGGCGTCTTGTACGCCTTCGACACCTTGGTCAGCGTCCGCGGCTGGGAGCCGTCGGCCTTGCCGTAGGTGTAGTCGGTGACGGCGTCCTTGGTGGTGTCGCCGGTCAGGTCCTTCTCGCTCAGCTTCTTGCGGTTGCCGAGCAGGTCGTACTCGTACTCCTGCCAGTAGCCGGAGCTGTCCTTGCCGGCGGCCACGTTCAGGCTGCCGTCGGCGTTCTTCGGGGCGGTGCAGCCGGTCTGGTCCTTCGAGGTCCAGGCCGTCTTCAGCTGACCCAGCGGGTCGTAGCTGAAGCACTGACGCTCCTCGATCCCCACCGACTGCTCGCGGATCGAGGTGACGTTGCCCGCCGGGTCGTAGGTGTACGACCGGTTCGAGACCAGGTTGCCACCGACGACCGAGGTGTCCGCGCCCGTGCCCGACTTCTCACGGAAGACCAGCTGGTCCTTCAGCTCACCGCTGCCCTCGTCGAACGAGTTCTGCGTCCACACCCGGTACGGCTGCGCACCCAGCGTCGAACGGAGGACCTGGCCGTACGGGGAGTACACCGTCTCCGCGCCGTACCAGTCCTTGCCCGAGATCGAGAGCGGCAGACCCTCCTTGTTGTAGCGGACGACCAGCTTCTCGGCGGCGAACTTGCCTGCCGCCGGAAGCTGCGCCTCCTCCAGCGCACCGGTGTCCGAGTAGGAGTAGCCGTAGGTGTAGTCCTTCGCCAGGCCCCAGGTGTCCGCGATGGTCTGCGGCAGGCTCAGGGTCGTGGACGTCGGCTGGTAGTCCTTGGTGTAGCCGTTGACCTTCTGCGTGTACGCCAGGCCGTCGGTGTAGCGAACGGCGGTGGCGGGCATGCCCTTGCCGCCGGCGACGGTGTCGTAGGTGAAGTCGGCCAGGAGCGTGCCGTTGGCGTCGTTCAGGCGCTGCTGCTTCGGCCGCGACAGCTCGTCGTAGTCATTCCAGACGGTGTGACGGGCAGTGGTCGTAGTCAGCAGACGGTCACGGTGGTCGTACGTCGTCCGAGTCGTCCCCGAGTCCGGGTCGGTGGAGGTCTCCATCCGGCCGCGGTGGTCGTAGGTCCACGTCCACGGGCGGGTCGGGTCAGCCGACTTGGTGGCCTTCACCATCAGGCCGCGCGTGTCGTACTGGTAGCTCGTCGAGGTGATGCCGCCGGGAGCCGCCGGGTTGAACGTGTCCGTGCGCGAGGTGCGGCCGAGGGCGTCGGTGTAGACCCGGTAGGACGAGGCGCCCTGCGGGTTGATGACCTTCGACCAGTCGGAGCCGTACTCGTACTTGGTGGCGCGGTCCTCGTACGCCTTGGAGGAGGACTCCTTGGTGACGGGGTCCACGTACTTCATGTACGGGGTTTCCTGCACCACGCGGCCGAGGCCGTCATAGGTGTAGCGGGTGATGTTGGGGATGGCCGTGTCGGAGAGCGGGACGAACAGCTCGCCGGGCTTGGCCTCCTGGGTCAGGTAGGCGTTGTTGGTCTGGAAGACCTCGCCGGAGGTGTTGTAGAGCGTGTCCGTGATGAGGTGACCGCCTCCGTCGGCCTCCTCCTGCGACTGGCGCTCGCGGCCGAGACCGTCGTAGAGCGTGACGGACGTTTCGATCCGGTCCTCGTAGCCCCGCGCGTACGTGGTGACGAACGGGGGCTTGCGGATCTTGAGGTTGGCGTCGGTCGGGTCGGTCTCCTCGGCCGGGATGGTGTAGACGGCACGGAAGTCCGGCACGGTCGTGGTGGCGCGGCCCGGCCCCCATGCCTGGTCGAGACGGCCCAGCGGGTCGTACTTCGCCTCGCTGACGTTTCCGTTGGCGTCGGTCGTCTTGAGGCTGACCGCGCGACCCGGCTCCAGCTCCTGGACCTGGCTGTGGCCGAGGGGGTTGGTCTGGGTGACCTTGAAGACCTGCCCCGTGGGCGGGTCGAAGGTGATCGTCGAGGACTTCTGGTCCGGGTCGGTCTGCCGAGTGACACGGCCGATGGCGTCGAAACCAGTGGTGCCGTTGGTCTGGAAGCCGGTGCCGTCGCCCTTCAGCGACCAGGACTCGGTGGCAAGGCCGCGGGTCGAGGTGCCGAGAGCGGTGCCGTAGGCGGTGCCATCGAAGGCCGTCCGGGTGGCGCCGCTCAGGGTGGTGAGGTCCGCCCAGTTGGCGTTCGCGCACGTCGTGGGCGAGTTCAGGACCTGCTTGGACAAGCCGATGAGGTTCTTGTCGGTCTGGTGCAGGTACTCCAGCTTGGTGCAGGACTCGTCGCCGGTCTTGCCCGTGTCACCGAGCGACTCCACCTGCGTCGGCAGGCCGTACGTGGCGTCGTAGGTGGTGTTCGTACGGACTTCGCGCAGCGTGCGCGGGTCGTCCGTGTTCGTGCCCGAGGACTTCGTGTACGCGATCTCCTCCGGCTCCGTGACCCGCCAGGCCTTCAGCGGATCCAAGCCGTCGTCGCGGTCGCGCTTGGCGAGTTCGGTCGCTTCCAGCTTGGTGATGCTGCGCGTCAGCCAGTTGGAGTCGGCGTCGGTCGCGTTGGTGTAGGTGAGCTCTTCGGCGACGCGGCCGGCGAAGGGCTCCTTGTCCTTGGCGATCTCGGTGCCGGTGATGTCCTTGACCGAGACGGTGTCGCCCATGCCGCGGAAGTAGCGGGTGACGGCCTTGGTGCGCGGGCTGTCGAGGCCGGCGATGCCTTCGCCCTCGTTGCCGTTGTCCTCGGCGGCCTTGTCCGGGCCGGTCAGGACGGTGGTCTGCTCGAAGCCGGCGAACTGCGAGTACGTG
Source organism: Streptomyces sp. JL2001 (assembly GCF_050917515.1). Lineage (NCBI taxonomy): Bacteria > Bacillati > Actinomycetota > Actinomycetes > Kitasatosporales > Streptomycetaceae > Streptomyces > Streptomyces sp. JL2001. The sequence goes on from NZ_CP169421.1 coordinate 6,171,075, forward strand.
CGGGTCGACTTCTTGGTGAACTCGCCGTCGGCGAACTTCCAGCCGGCGTTCTTGTACTCGTAGGCCGTCTTCGTGCCGAAGGACCCCTCGATGTTGGGGAGTTCCTCGATGGAGGCGACGACGTACTTGTGGAACCAGTCGATGTCCTCGACCTCGGGGTCGGGGTTCCAGAACGACGGGTAGCACAGCTCCGTGTTGGCCTTCAGCGCTGCGGTGTCGGTCTTGCCGGGCAGGCCGCCGGAGAGGCACTTGCCGGTGATCGGCTTGTACTTGACGACCGTCTCGCCGCCGTACTCGTTGATCACACGCGCGATGCGCAGGCGGGAGAAGCCCGGGCGCTGCGGGTTGACCGCGAGGACGCGGTTGGGCATGTCGTCGCTGTTGGACTCGAAGCGGACCGAGTTCAGCTTGACGGACGCGTCGGTGGAGCCGTTGCGGGCGTAGCCGGTGCGCTGGATCGATTCCAGCCACAGTGCCGTGTTGGGGCCGGTCTTCAGCTCCGCGAAGCTCTGGTTGAGCTGGTACTCGTCGACGACCTGGCGGGCGGTGGTGTCGGTGCGGCGCTGGGCGGAGGTGGTGATCTTGTCCAGGCGCTTACGGGTCCAGAACGTCGGTCCGGCGTTCCAGCACTTCTTCCCCGACTCGCAGCGAAGGTCGGCCGGGGTGTCGAACCAGATCCGGTAGTCGCCCGGATTCTTCGACTTGAAGTTGGTGTCGGTGCAGGTCACCGTACCGACGTCGTAGCAGCGTTCCTTGACCTCGAAACCGATCCGCGCGGGCGCGGTGGCGGAGAAGATCGTGTCCTTGCGCTGTCCGTAGTAGATGTGGGACAGGTAGCCGTCACGGTGGTACTCCACCGGGGACTTGAAGTTGAAGTTGCGCGCGTAGTAGTTGCTGTCGCGCTTCCACCACAGCGACATCGCGTTGCCGTGGACGTCCTCGACGTAGTCGAGGTTCCAGCGCCAGGCCTGGTTGCAGTAGGAGTGGGCCCAGTCACCGGCCTTGTAGCAGGGCTCACCGGCGTGGTTGCCGTAGACCGGCGTCGCGAGGACGGAGTCGGTGTACGGGTCGTCGGCGGCGGTGCCGTTGTCCGACCAGCCCGGGAGCTTGTTCAGGCCGAAGTGGTACTTCGTGCCGTCCTTGGTGGTGACGACCCAGTACTCGCCGTCCGCGTCCTTCATGCCGGAACGCGGGTCGGTGGAGGTGTCCTTGACCCGCTCGATCTTGGAGCCGTCGCCGTTGCCGGTGAACCACTTGCCCTTGGACTCGTCCCAGACCAGCTCGGTGGTCATGCCGCCGAGCGAGAGGGTGGCGTTCTCCGAGCCGTAGCAGAGGTCCGCGGTGCGGTGCGTGGCGTTGTTGGAGCCGGCCTTCTTGGAGTCCTGACGGCAGTTGACATACGTACGCGTGATGGAGCCCGCGTTGTAGTCCCAGCCGTCACCGATCCACGACGCCTGGTTGTTCGTCGACGAGGTACGGCCGTCCACGGACTGCGAGGAGTAGGACAGCGCGACCTTCGGCATCAGACCGCCGGCGGTCTCCGGGCTCTGCACCTGGTACGAGTACGTGAAGGCACCCGACGAGGAACCCGCCGACCACGAACCCGACGACAGCAGCGGGGACGCGGTGAAGTCACCCTGCACGGACGAGCCGGTGTCCATCGCGCCGATGACCTGCGAGCCCGAGGCGTCCGCGGCGGAGAACGCCGCGGTGCGGGCCGAGGCGCCGGAGACCGTCGAGCCGGTCTCTCCGCCGAGGAGGTCGGCGACCGGAACGGAGCCGGTGAGGATCTTGCGCGCCTTGGCGTTCTTCGCCGCGGTGGTCCTGGTGGGGGCGTCCTTCGGAGCCACGACCTGGACCGAGCTGCGCAGCCGCTCGAACGACTCGGTGTCGTCCTTGCCCGCCATGGTCTCCACGCCCTCTTCGACGGCGCAGTCGCCGGTGTCGGGGGAGGAGATGACGCATTCGGGCAGCAGGACCAGACCGAAGCGGTCGGCGGCCTGCGGTCCGTAGAGGTCGGCGAACGCCGTCGTGTCGACGCTCAGCGAGACCTGCGCGGCCGGGTCGACCGTCGCCGGCGGCGTGACCTTCATGATCAGGCCGGAGACGCCCGCGTCCTGGGACGTCTGGGGGGCGGTGAGGTCGACGGTCCACTGGCCGGCGAGGGCAGCCGGGTCCGTTCCCTGGGGAACTCCGAGGGCGACCGGCAGACCGTTGGAGACGGGAACCGTCTCACCCGCCGGCACCGTGCTCAGGTCGGCGGATCCCGTTCCCTGCGTCCACGGGGTGGTGTTCTTGGGGTCGTACGGGTCGACCGGGACCTCGGGCGCCAGGGTCAGCGCCTTCTCGGCGGTCGAGTCCCCGTCGGCCTCCGTGGCCTCGGGCAGGTCCGGCAGGTCGACCTGCGCGTTCTCCTGCTCGCGGCTCATGCCCGGGCCGGGGATGGCGAGCGCCTGCCCGCCCAGGCTCGTCACGGTCAGCGTCGAGGACAGCAATAGGACGATCGCCGCGCGGCTTCGCCGCCGGCGCCGTCGTTGTGACTCCGTCATGGCTAGGCGTCCCCGCCCCAGCCATGACAGTGGACCTGAAGCACGCATGCGCGTTGACTCCCACCCAGGCAGATCGATCATCGGACGAGGTGCGGAAACACCAAAGAGCACGCACCTGTCTCAGGCGCGTGCGTGCGCACTCTCTGTCATGAACGCCTCGCATGACAAACGGAGAAAGCCGAGGTCAGAGGGGGTGGAGTGAGTTGGATCACGGCTGAGTTCAGGCCAGAGGACCCCACGGGTGATCTTCAGCGCGCAACGGTCATTTCAGTGCAACTGCATCACCATGGCCGGGCAAATGCCGCAGGTCAGCGCATTGTTGATCGCACGTCAAGGCCACCCCACCTCCAGGTAACGGATTCATAAAATCCTCATGTGTGGACGGCATGTGGCGAGTGTGTGATCGTGTGCCCGCCCTCTGCCCCGCGGCCTGCCGTTCGGGGCTGTCTGTGCTGTCCTCAATCCGCCTGGTTCACACGGGAGTAGACCGCAGTGACTGCGCTGCCTCGTTTTCTCAGCCCCTTCGTGCGCACGCGCACCAGGCTGATCTGCACTTTCGGCCTTGTTCTGGCCGCTCTGACCGCCTCGTTGCTGCCCTGGTGGCAACCCGATGCCCCGCCCACCGCCCATGGCGGTTCGGCGACCGAAGCGAAGCCGGCCTCGACCGGCCCCCGCGACGCGACCGCCGCCAGGGCCGAGGCGCGACGTACCCGCAAGCAGGTGCTCGTCGACACGGCGACCACCGCCACCGAGCTCACCTGGGCGCTGCCGAACGGGCAGTTGCGCACCCGGATCCACGCGCTGCCCCAGCGGGCGAAGAACGCCAAGGGCCAGTGGGCCCCGATCGACAACAAGCTGACCCGGACGAAGAAGGCCCCCCGCGGCCTCGGCATCGCGCCGGCCAACCCGGCCGTCCCGGTGCGCTTCTCCAGCGGCAGCACCGACGCGACCCGGGCCGACCGCTCGTTCGCGCGCGCACCGCAGCCCGGCGAGACGACGCTGGCCGAGGTCGACCTCGGCGGCCACACCATCGCCTACACCTGGCCCGGCACCCTGCCCGAGCCCGTCCTCGACGGCCCCCGTGCCCTCTACTCCGAGGTCATGCCCGGCGTCGACCTGCTGCTCGTCGCGCGCGAGGAAGGCGGCTTCGCCCAGGCCCTCATCGTGAAGACCCCGGAGGCCGCGAAGCAGGAGGCGCTCACGTCCGTCTCGTACGGGCTGCGCTCCGCCACCGCGACCTTCCAGCACGACACCAGGAGCCACCGTGTCCTGGTGCTGGACAAGGGCGGCAAGGAGGTCGGCTCGATCCCGACGCCCTTCGCCTGGGACTCCAGCGGCCGTGACCCCGAGCTGCCCGAGGGCACCGTCAACCGGACCGCCACGGCCACGCCGGCCGACGTGCTGAAGCTGTCCGGCCTGACCGGTATCGAGCCGGGCGCCAAGTCCGCTCAGCTTCCGGTCCAGCTCGACGGTGACAAGACCGGTGCCGCCCGCCTCGCGCTGAACGTCGCTGCCACCAAGCTCCTCGACGACAAGAACGTCACGTTCCCGCTCTTCGTGGACCCGACCATCAACTCGGGCTGGCAGGCGTGGACGACGGCCTACCGCCCGTACCCGAGCAGCAGCTTCTGGAACGGCACCAACTTCTCCTCCGGCACCTCCGACGCCCGCGTCGGCTACGAGTCGGACACCGGCGGCCTCGGCCGCTCCTTCTGGCGCATGGGCTTCTCCTCCAGCATCAAGGGCGCCACGATCACCCGGGCCTCGTACAAGGTCCTCAACAACCACTCGTGGTCGTGCACCACCCGTGAGTTCCAGTTCTACCTGACGGGCGCGATCTCCTCCGGCACCACCTGGAACGCGCAGCCGAGCTGGACCACGCAGCTGCAGAAGAAGTCCTTCGCGCACGGCTGGTCCTCCAGCTCCTGCCCCGATGACTACGAGATCTTCGACAACGCCACCGTGAAGGCCGCCGCCCAGACGGCCGCCGACAACGGCTGGTCGAACATCACCTTCGGCATGCGGGCCACCTCCGAGTCCGACACCCAGACCTGGCGCAAGTTCCGCGCCACCTCGGCGACGTTCGAGGTCGACTACAACACCAAGCCGTCCGAGCCCACGGCCGGCACGACGTCGCCCGGTGGCGACTGCGTGCCCGGCCCCGGCGGGGGTCTGACGGTCGCCAAGACCAACATCACCCTGTCGGCGAACGCCAAGGACCCCGACGGCAACCTGTCCAAGCTGCGCTTCCGCTTCCTGAAGACCGGTGGCACGCCGACCGAGTACCTGGCGACCCCGAACGCCTCCGGTACGGCCACGGTGACGATCCCCGCCACCTTCCCGCTGGACGACAAGACGATGTACTCGTGGGACGTGCGGGCCGAGGACTCGACCGGCGCCGTCTCCACGTTCTTCCCGCCCGGCACCGAGCCCTGCCGGCTCACCATCGACGCGACCGCGCCGCCGCAGCCCGACGTCACAAGCACCGTGTTCAAGAAGGCCACGTCCGACGGTGCGACCTGGGCCACGGTGAACTTCGGCGGCACCGGTGCGATCACCTTCAAGTCGGCGGGTGCGGCGAAGTTCCGCTTCGGCTTCGAGGGCATCAACTACGTCGACGTCAACGCCGTCAACGGCGAGTACACGAAGACCGACCTGACACCTCCGCACGCCGGCCCGAACTGGCTGCACGTCTTCGCCCTCGACGCGCTCGGCAACGTCAGCGCGCGGACGGACTACAACTTCTACGTCCCGCCGCGCGACACCGCCGACGGTCCCGGTGACGTGGGCGGCGACGGCATCGCCGACCTGCTCGTCATCGACGCCAACGGCAACCTGTTCTCGTACCCCGGCTACCCGGGCGGCGAGCTGTACGCCGGCCTGGCCGGCTCGTACACGACGGACAAGAAGCTCCACCCGGCGGGCCACTGGTACGACCCGGCCACCGGCAAGCCCGCGCTGATCAGCAAGTACGGCGACGTCTACCCCGGCGACGGTACGACCGACGTGTTCGCCCGTACCCCGGACGGCGGCTTCTGGCTGTACCCGGGTGACGGCTACGGCACCTTCAACGTCGACGACCGGATCAGGATCCGGCTGCCCGCGAACGCGCCCGCTCCCTCGACGTGGACGCAGATGAAGGCCGTCGGCGACATCACCGGCGACAAGCTGCCCGACGTGGTCCTGCGGGCCGGCACGGCCTTCTGGACGCTGTCCGGTTACACCGGCGCCACCTTCCAGACGGCGACCCTGATGAACGCCGACGTGTGGGAGCGCCGCGAGATCGTCAACGTCGCGGACATCGACCTGGACAACACGCCCGACATGCTCTGGCGCAGCCTGGACTCCGGAACGATCTACCTCCGGTACGGCAAGCCGGGCCCGGTGGCGGGCAGTGTCGACATCAACTCGCTGATGGTCGCGGCCAACTCCCGCGGCGGTGTCGACGTCTCGTACGGCACGAACTGGACCGAGGCCAACATCTCGGCGATCGTCGGCATCCCCGACGTCAACGGCGACCGGATCCCCGACCTGTGGGTCCGTTACGCCTCGGACGGCACGATGAAGGTGTACTACCCGTCCACGACCAACACCAACGCGGCGGTCAAGACCGTCCTGTCGGTCAACTGGAGCGGCATCAAGTCCTTCGGATGACGCCGGGCGGACGGTGACCCGTCTGCCGTGACCGAGCCCCGGCCGCCCCTTCGGGCGGCCGGGGCTCGGCCGTTTCCCGGCGGCACTCCCGCGCGCCGATCGACCAGGCCTGCGCGCCCGCTTCCCGCCCGCCCGACTTCTACGCGCCCGCTTCCTGCCCGCCCGCCTCCCGCGCGATCGGCTCCGCCTGCGGCTTCCGCCTCAGTGACGCCGTCACGAGCGTGATCGCGGTGCCGGCGACCGCCCACGCGGAGAGGACCAGCAGCGGGCCGGTGACGTCGTTGCCCTTGAAGTAGGCGATCGAACGGGCCACCCAGGTGCCGGCGCCCGGTGGCAGGGCCGGGCCGATCGCGTTCCAGAAGGGGGGCAGCATCGGCAGGGGGAAGGCGCCGCCCGCGCTCGGGTTGCCCGCGACCACGATCAGCAGGATCGCGAGGCCGATGCCCACGATGCCGAAGACGGACTGCAGGGCCAGGGTCGCCGCCCCGACGGCGAAGACGACCAGCGTGCCCAGGCCCCACAGGGCCGCGACGCTGCCCGGCAGGGCGCCCAGGATCGGGCCGACGATGACCGCGCCGCCGAGTCCGCCGATCGCCGAGTAGACCGCGAGCGTGCCGAGCCGGATGACCGCGCGGGTGGTGTTCGCGGGCCGGGAGCCCGCGCTGATGGCCAGGATCGCGGCGCAGATGTAGCCGCCGACGCACCAGCCGACGACCAGGTAGAAGGCCGAGAGCCCGTCGAAGTCCTGGGGGGAGGCCGGGGCCACGTCGACGGTGCGGACCGTGCGCCGGTTCGCCGCCTCGACCTTGGTGAAGAGCGCCTCCAGGGTGGAGGACAGTACGGTGCCGCCGCCGGAGGCGACGAGCAGGGTGTCGGTGGACCCGGCCGGGTCCACCAGCAGGGCCCCGTCGATGTCCCGGTTCATGATCTGGCGCCTGGCCTCGTCCGCGTCGGAGACCGGCCGGGGGTCCAGCGGCTCGCCGGGGAGCCGCTCCAGCCGCCCGACGAGCTGGGCCGAGACCTGTTGCGGCGCGACCACGCCGAAGGGCACGTCCCGCGGCTTCGGGTTGTGCAGCGCCCCGACGTAGGAGGCGATGAACAGCAGCTGGAGGGCGAGGACGCCGACGACGAGAAGGGCTGCTCGGGGGGTGACGGCACTCTTCAGCTCATCGACGAAAGTCATGCCCCCCACGCTCCGGGTCGAGGGGTGTCCGCGCAGGTGGGGTGGGGCCGGATGGCTGACGTGCGCGCAGTATCGTACGCACGTTCGAAATAAGCTAGGGTGAAGAAGAGGGGGGTGGGAACAAACGTACGAATCGATGCGGGAGGTGCGCATGCCGGGATTCACGCATCTGCACACCGCGTCGGGTTTCTCCCTGCGCTACGGCGCCTCGCACCCCGAGCGGCTGGCCGAGCGGGCCGCGGAGCGCGGCATGGACGCCCTCGCCCTCACGGACCGGGACACGGTCGCGGGCGTGGTGCGCTTCGCGAAGGCCTGCGAGAAGGCGGGCATCCGTCCCCTGTTCGGCGCCGACCTCGCGGTCGCGTCACCCGCGCTCCCGCCCTCCTCGTCCGGGACTCCCTCGTCCTCCCCGGGCCGTCGTGGCGCCGGCGCGGGCCCGACCGCCTCCACGCCGCCGGCCGGCGCCCGCGGCCGGAACGGCTCCGAGGGCGCCACCGCGCCCGGTGACCACGACGTCTCCGGACGGTCCCGCACCGCCCACGGGCGCGCCCCGTCCGGCACGGGAGCGTCCGAGGGCGAGCGGTGGCCCGGGTCCGGAGAGGCGCGGACCTCCGCGCGACGGGTGCCCGTACGGGGCGGGGCCTTCGTGGACGAGTCCGCGGCCCGGGCCGTCCTGCTCGCCCGCTCCCGGGAGGGCTGGGCCGCCCTCTGCCGGATGATCACCGCCGCCCACGCCGGTGGCGGGCAGCCCCTGCTCCCCTGGGACGCCAACCACGGCGACGGCCTGTTCGCGCTCCTCGGCCCCGACTCCGACGTCGGCCGGGCCCTCGCCGCCGGCCGCCCCGACCGGGCCGCCCGGCTGCTCGCCCCCTGGCGCGAGCGGTACGGCGACGCGCTGCGGCTGGAGGTCGTCCACCACGACCGCGCCGGCACGGGCCCCGGGTCGCTGCGGCTCGCCGCCCGTACGCTCGGCTTCGCCGCCGAGCAGGGCGTCCGCCCGGTCCTCGCCAACGCCGTCCGCTACGCCGACCCCGGCCAGGGCCCCGTCGCCGACGTCCTCGACTCCGCCCGCCGCCTCGTCCCCATCGACCCACGCAAGCAGCTCGACAGCGGCCGGTCCTGGCTCAAGGGCGCCGACGCCATGCTGGCCGACGCCGAGCGGATCGTCGAGGCCGCCGGTTTCCGCCGGGACACCGCGTACCGGCTGCTCGAACAGACCCGGACGGTCGCCGAGGCGTGCCTGCTCGACCCCCGGGACGACCTCGGCATGGGATCCGCCCACTTCCCCGAGCCCCGGCTCGTCGGCGCCGGTCACCGCACCGCCCAGCGCGTCCTCGCCTCCCGGGCCGCCGCGGGGATGGTGCTGCGGGGCTACGACCGGCGCCGAGACCACCGGGTCTACTGGGACCGGATGCACCACGAGCTCGACATCATCGCCCACCACGGCTTCGCCACCTACTTCCTGACGGTCTCCCAGGTCGTCGACGACGTGCGCCGGATGGGGATCCGGGTCGCCGCCCGCGGGTCCGGAGCCGGCTCCCTCGTCAACCACCTCCTCGGCATCGCCCACGCCGACCCGGTCGAGCACGGTCTGCTGATGGAGCGCTTCCTGTCCAAGAACCGCACCGCCCTGCCCGACATCGACATCGACGTCGAGTCCGCCCGCAGGCTGGAGGTCTACCGCGCGATCATCGACCGCTTCGGCGCCGAGCGCGTCGCCACCGTCTCCATGCCCGAGACCTACCGGGTGCGCCATGCCGTACGGGACGTGGGCGCCGCCCTGTCCATGGACCCGGCCGAGACCGACCGGATCGCCAAGGCGTTTCCGCACATCCGCGCCCGCGACGCGCTCGCCGCCCTCGACGAACTCCCCGAGCTGCGCGAACTCGCGGGGGAGGTCCGGCGCGGCGGGGAGAGGTACGAGAGGTTCTGGCAGCTGGTCGAGGCCCTCGACGCCCTGCCGCGCGGCATCGCCATGCATCCGTGCGGGGTGCTGCTCTCGGACGCCTCGCTGCTCACCCGTACCCCTGTCGTCCCCACCAGCGGCGAGGGGTTCCCCATGTCGCTGTTCGACAAGGAGGACGTCGAGGACCTCGGGCTGCTCAAGCTCGACGTGCTCGGAGTGCGGATGCAGTCCGCGATGGCGCACGCCGTCGCCGAGGTCGAGCGGGCGACGGGCGCCCGGGTCGACCTCGACGACCCGGAGCGGGTCCCGTCGGGGGACCCGGCCACCTACCGGCTCATCCAGTCCACCGAGACCCTCGGCTGCTTCCAGATCGAGTCGCCCGGCCAGCGCGACCTGGTCGGCCGGCTCCAGCCCGCCACCTTCCACGACCTCGTCGTCGACATCTCGCTCTTCCGGCCCGGCCCGGTCGCCGCCGACATGGTCCGCCCGTTCATCGAGGCCCGCCACGGCCGGGCACCCGTCCGCTACCCGCACCCGGACCTGGAGGGGGCGCTGAAGGAGACGTACGGCGTCGTCGTCTTCCACGAGCAGATCATCGAGATCGTGCGGATCATGACCGGCTGCGGCCGCGGCGAGGCCGACCAGGTGCGACGGGGTCTCTCGCACCCCGAGTCGCAGGGCCGGATCAAGCTCTGGTTCGCCCGGCAGGCCGCGCTGCGCGGGTACGAGGACGACGTCGTCGCCCGTACCTGGGAGATCGTGGAGGCCTTCGGCTCGTACGGCTTCTGCAAGGCGCACGCGGTGGCGTTCGCCGTGCCGACGTACCAGTCCGCCTGGCTCAAGGCGCACCACCCGGCCGCCTTCTACGCCGGGCTGCTCACGCACGATCCGGGGATGTACCCCAAGCGGCTGCTGCTCGCGGACGCCCGCCGGCGCGGGGTGCCGGTACTGCCGCTGGACGTGAACCGGTCCGCGGCCACTCATCGGATCGAACTGGTGTCCGAGTCGCCCGAGGTGTGGGGGCTCCGGCTCGCGCTCGCCGACGTCCACGGCATCAGCGAGGCGGAGAGCGCCCGGATCGCGGCGGAACAGCCCTACGCCTCGCTGCTCGACTTCTGGGAGCGGGCCCGCCCCCGCAAGCCGGTCGCCGAACGGCTCGCGCAGGTCGGCGCGCTGGACGCCTTCGGCGCCAACCGCCGCGACCTGCTGCTGCACCTGACCGAACTCCACCGCACCCAGCGCGGAGCCGCATCCTACGGCGGCCAGCTCCCGCTCGCCCAAGGCCGCAGGACCGCCCCCGTCGGCCTGCCCGACCTCGACGAGTCCGAGCGGCTCAGCGCCGAGCTGGGCGTGCTCGGCATGGATGCCTCACGTCATCTGATGGGCGACCACGACGCCTTCCTGCGCGAACTCGGCGTCGTCTCCGCACGGCGGCTGCGCGAGACCCCGCACGGCGCGACCGTGCTCGTCGCGGGCGCCAAGGCGGCCACCCAGACCCCGCCGATCCGCTCCGGCAAGCGCGTCATCTTCAGCACGCTCGACGACGGGACCGGCCTGGTCGACCTCGCCTTCTTCGACGACGCCCACGAGGCCTGCGCGCACACCGTCTTCCACTCCTGGCTGCTGCTCGTCCGGGGCGTGGTGCAGCGCCGCGGCCCGCGCAGCCTCAGCGTGGTCGGGGCCGCGGCCTGGGACCTCGCCGAGCTGGTCGAACTGCGGGCGGCGGGCGGCCTGGAGGCGGTGGGCGCGCGGCTCGCGGAGCCCGTGCCCACGTCCGCCGGCTCCGGCTCCGGCTCCGGTGACAACGGTCGCCGGATCACGATGGGGACCGGATACGAGATGAACCCCTGGGCGGACCTGAGACCGGCCGGCGAGGGCGCGCAGCCCGCGGCGAGGAAACTGAGGAAGCTGTGGCACCAGAGTCAGGGGAGCGCGGGATGATCCTCTGCGTACGGTTCCGGCTCGAGCCGATGCACGAGGCGCTGCTGCCCCGACTGGTCGCGCTGCTGGGCGAGTTCACCCCCGTCGTCGAGGCAGCCCCGCCCGACACCCTGCTCGCCGACGTGCGCGGCGCGCTGCGCTATTTCGGCTGGAGCCCGACGGAACTGGCCTCGGTGGTACGGGTCAGGGCGCTCGCCCTGTACGGGGTCGACTGCGCCATCGGGGTCGGGCCGAACCCGATGCTGGCCCGGATGGCGGCCCGCGACGCCCTGCCGGGCACCACCCCGGTCGTCGAGGACCCGGCCGCCTTCCTCCGGGACCGGCCGGTCGTCGCGCTCGACGGGGTCGGCCGCGCCCTCGCCCGTACGCTCTGCGGCTACGGCCTCGACTCCGTCGGCCGGGTCGCGGACGCGCCGCTCGCCGTCCTCCAGCGGCTCGTCGGGGCGAAGGCCGGCCGTGACCTGTCCGAGCGGGCGCGGGGCATCGACCGCACCCCCGTCGTCCCGAACGCGGTCTCCCGCTCGACGGCGGCCGAACGGTCCTTCCCGCACGACGAGCTGGACCACGCCGCCCACCGCAGGGCGCTGCTCTCGCTCGCCGACGAGCTGGGTGCCCGGATGCGGGCCGAGGGGCAGGTGTGCCGGTCCCTGACGGTCACCGTGCGCTACGCGGACCGGTCCGTCACCAGCCGGACCCGGACACTGTCCGAGCCGACCGCCCACTCGGCGGCGCTCACCGCCCTCGCCTATACGGTGCACGCGTCGTTCGGGCTGCAGCGCGCCCGGGTGCGGGGGATCGCGCTCCGGGCGGAGGGGCTGTCCGCGGCGGAGGGGACGGCCCGTCAGCTCTCCTTCGACCCGGCGGACGAGAAGGCCCGGCGGATCGAGGCGGTGGCGGACCGGGCCCGGGCGAAGTTCGGCCCGAGAGCGGTCCTGCCGGGCTCGCTGGCGGCCTGAGGGGACGGTCCGAGGGCCGTCGGAACGTCCCGGCCGCGGCGGTGGGGCGGTCTCCGGGGCGGCGCGTTGGGCCGTCTTGACGACAGGTCAGTTTTTACCGACGCGTAACTTCCCAGTGAAGGCTACCCGTCCGTAGCTTGTTGAGTGCAGAGCATCCCCACTTGTGGTCCGGACCGCAGGGCTCCACGCATCCATCACTCCCCTTGAGCCGCAAGGAGATCACCCGATGCTGCCCTGGAAGCACGCGCTCAGAGCTGTCTCCGTCCTGCTGCTGACCGCCGCCGCCACCCTCGCCCCCACTGCTTCTGCCCAGGCCACCGCCGCCCCCAGCCGGGGCTGGAACGACTTCGCCTGCAAGCCCTCCGCCGCCCACCCCCGCCCGGTCGTCCTGGTCCACGGGACGTTCGGCAACTCCATCGACAACTGGCTGGCCCTCGCCCCGTACCTGGTCAACCGCGGGTACTGCGTCTTCTCGCTCGACTACGGCCAACTGCCGGGCGTGCCCTTCTTCAACGGGCTCGGCCCGATCGACAAGTCGGCCGAACAGCTCGACACGTACGTGGACCGGGTCCTCGCCGCCACCGGCGCCGCCGAGGCCGACCTCGTCGGCCACTCGCAGGGCGGCATGATGCCGCGCTACTACCTGAAGTTCCTCGGCGGCGCCGACAAGGTCAACGCACTCGTCGGCATCGCCCCCGACAACCACGGCACCACGCTGCTCGGCCTGACCAAGCTGCTGCCGTACTTCCCCGGCGCGGAGGACCTCCTCAACGCCAAGACCCCCGGACTCGCCGACCAGGTGGCCGGCTCGCCGTTCATCACCCGCCTCAACGCGGGCGGGGACACGGTGCCGGGCGTCCGGTACACGGTCATCGCGACCCAGTACGACGAGGTCGTCACCCCGTACCGCTCCGGGTTCCTCTCCGGCCCGAACGTCACCAACATCGTCATCCAGGACAAGTGCGCCCTCGACCTCTCCGAGCACGTGGCGATCGGGACGGTGGACCGGGTGACGTTCCACGAGGTGACCAACGCCCTCGACCCGGCCCACGCGACCCCGACCACCTGTCTGTCCGTGATCGGCTAGGGCTCCTGGGAACAGCCGCCGGCTCCGGTGGCTAGCGGCTGTGCCGGCCCGCCGGCAGCGACCTGCGGCGGACCGTGGTGAAGAGCAGCGCCGCGCCCAGCGCCAGCACCGTGGCGCCACCGGCCGCCAGGTAGGCGGTCGAAGCGTCCCCTCCGGTCTCGGCGAGGTTCTCGCCGGAGCCGGCGGCGGCGGGCTCGTTGGGCGCGGCGGGCTCCTCGGAGGCCGGGGCGGCCGGGACCGTCCCGGCCTCCGTGCCGTCCGCGTCCGTCGTGGCGGCCGGAGCCGCGGCGGTCTCCTTCGCTCCCGTCCCGGCGTCGGCGTCCCCGTGCCCGCCGTGCTCGACCGAGGACTCGTCCGCGCCGTCCTCGATCTGCTCGTCGGTCGGCGCGCTCGCCGTCGGCGCCGGGGCACCGCCCGCGCTGCCGTTGTCCTTGCCGAAGACGACGTCGGAGCAGGTGTAGAATGCCTCGGGGGAGTCGGAGCGCTGCCAGACCGAGTAGATCAGGTGCCGGCCGGACTTGTTCGGCACGGTTCCGTCGAAGACGTAGTCACCGTTCTCCATCCGCGGGTCGGTCACCGTCGCGAACGGCTTCTCCTCCAGGTCCGACCACTTCAGCGGCTTGGTGGGGTCGTAGCCGTCCTTGGTGACGTACAGCGCGAACGACCCCTTGTGCGGGGCGGTGCCCTTGTAGCGGAACGTGTGCTTGCCCGAGGCGAGGTTGCTGGCCGGCCAGTCGCCGCGCGCGAGGTCCAGCCCGCGGTACTTGTCGTTGCCCGCGCTGCACAGCTTGCCGTCCGGGATCAGCTCACGGTGCTTGCCGGCCGCGTTGGCGATGTTCACCGCGTTCCAGTCGTAGAACGCCTGCGTCCCGCTTGCCGCCACCGCCGCCTTGCACGCGGCCGACTTCGGGCTCTCCGGCCCCTCCGCGTAGCAGGCGGACACCCGGCTCACCGGATCGGTCATCGACCCGTGCGCGACGGCCGGCGCGGCGCCGATCCCGGCGAGCGCGAGGGGCGCGATGCCGAGCGTGAGAACGGTGGCGACCGTACGACGACGAGAGGTCATGACGGGGCAACTCCTTCGAGGGGGGGAAGTGGGCCGCGGAACAGCCGCGGTCCACGGACCCGCTTGCTCCGGCGCTCAGCAAGCTAGCCCCTGCGATCGCCGAATTCGGCTGCCGGGACGGGGTGACGGTGATCCTTATGGTCGCTTTAAGGGGCTCGTAAGAGGCGGCTCAGGAACACACCGCCGAGCCGGGGGAAGGACCTGCGGGCGGCTCCTCCTCCAGGAGTCGCTGCCGTCGTGTCAGGGCGTCGCACGATGATTTCGCTGGGACCAAGGGGCGTTGTCAGCGCCATGTGCTGGGATGGACGGTGGGGCGGACGACGCAGAGGAGACGCAGAAAGTGGCGACGGACACGGACTTCATCCATCGTGTGGGGGACCTCGCACCAGCCCTACGGAGTGGTGGGCAGCGCCTGCACCGTCCGCTCCTCCTGCTGTGGGCTCTTGCGCAGGCCGTCAACGGGAAACCGCGCCAGCAGCCCTGGTCGGCGATACGTGCCTCCGTCACGCCACTGCTCGCCACGTATGCGGCTGCCCCGGGCGACCAAGCTGCCGTGTACCCCTTCTGGGTGCTCCGGAACAGCAACCTCTGGGAGGTCGAAGGGGGCGAGGAGCTGTCTCTGACGAGCGATGGTCGCAGGCCCACCCTCAGCGTGCTGAATGAGCGCGATCCACTCGCTGGCTTGCTGGCAGAGGACCATGACCTGCTCAGGCGGGAGCCGTCCGTCGCAGCGAGGACTGCAAGTAGCGTGCTGCTGCGCTTCTTTCCTGACGTGATGGCCGACTTGGCACGCGACCTGGACCTGACGACGTTGCTGGCCAGTGGCATCGACGGAGCGCTGCGTCCCCGCGTGGGCGAGCCGTACGCCAACCGAACGGCGATTGCCGCTGTCTACGGGGGTAACGGGGTCGGAGGAATCACCCCGCTCGCGGACGGCATCCTCAGCGTGTACTCCGACGACAAGGGGCCCTACGACGACAGGCGCGTCGCAGGGATGGACTGGATCGCTTACACCGGAGACGGTCTCTCGGGCGACCAGAAGATGTCCGGCGGAAATAGGTCCATGTCCGCGTACCGTGCCGAGCAGCGCCCCCTGCGCTACTGGCACAAGCCCCACGGTGGCGTCTTCACCTTCGAGACCTGGGTGGTCATCGTCCAATGCCGGCAGCGGTGGGGTGTGGGGCAGAACCGAGAGCCTCGACGCGAGTACGTCTGGATCCTTGCTCCGGTCCCTTCGCCTCTGCGCGCCACGTGGCCGGAGGAGGTGAAGGAAGCTCTCGCGCAGGACGTTGCGGATGACCTGAAGGTGCACGACGACCTGGACGTCGACCTGCCGCCCGTCTCTTTGGGCGATCCTCAGGGGGCCATGACCGACATGGAGCGTTACCGGAAGCTGTCGGCGGCGGCGCGGCGCACGGCAGCGGGGCGCACTGACCGTTCCAAGCTCACCAAGGTAGAACGCTATGTGCGCTCGACCGCAGCGCGGCAGGCGGTGATCCTACGGAGCGGAGGGCGCTGCGAGAATCCGACATGCCTGGGGCATCCCACGGAGTTGACGGACAAGGGCGATCCCCTGCTCGAAGTGGATCACGTCCACGAGCTCAGTAGGGGTGGGGGAGACACGCCGGAAAGCATGATCGCGCTCTGCCCGAACTGCCACACCCTCAAGACGCGGGGGAGTGGCCGGCAGCAGCTGCGTCAGGCCTTGCTGGTGCGCGCGAAGGCACTGCACCGGTCGTTCGCAGGCAGCCAGGGCGAGAACGAGAAGAGGCGGGAACCGACGACCGGGCGGCCCCTGTGACCGGCACCGGAGTGCCGTTGCTCCCGCGCGTGCTGCGGACGCTGCCCTTCGACTGGGGGGCCTGGCCCGCCGAGGAGAGTGGCGAGCTGGTCGCTCTCGCGCGGGCGGTGCTCGAAGCCGGGCTGCCGGATCGGCGGCTCGACGTGGCGGAGCCGCCGGTGGAGGTGGACGAGTCGTGGCTTCCGGACGGTGACCTCCCGCCCGACTGGGTCGACATCCGGGCCGTCCTGCTGTCGGCGCAGCGCAGCCTTCCGGCCGTCACCGTCGGGCAGTTGGCCGCCGTCGAGGCCGAGTGCGCCCGGCGGGGGCTCGACACCACGGACTTCGAGGAGGTCTGGACGCGGCGGATCACGGCGTGGGTGGTGGAGCACGCGCTGGTGTGGTGCGGGCTGATGGTCGACGATCTCGACACGCTCGCCCCCTGGTTCCCCCCGCTCGCCGGACTGTACGTCCGGCGCCGCATGGCCGTCGACGCGGCGGTCGGGGCCCTCATCGCCACATGCGAGCTGCCGGGGAGCCGGGCGGTCCTGGCCGGGCTGGCCGCGGACGCCGGCCTGCCGGGCGAGACCCGCGAGAGGATCACGGACGCGCTGGGGTAGCGGCGCGCACCGCCCCCTCCGCGTCAGCCCGGTCGGCGGTAGCGCCGCTCCGGGCGACCCGTCCCCCCGGCACCGCAGCGTGATCTCCGCGCGGCCCGTCTCCGCCGGCCGTCATCGGGCGGGCCGCTGCTGAGGAAGGTGATCACCCGCCGCCGTAACGTGACGGTATGACTCACGCGCTGCCCCGCCCCGCCGTCGCCACCGACGTGCCGGCCGTCAAAGGCCTGATCGACGCCGCCTTCGGGCACTACGTCGAGCGGATCGGTCTCGTACCCGCCCCGATGCGGGCGGACCACGCGTCGAACGTGGCGGCGGGGCGGGTGTTCGTCCTCGGCGATCCGGTGCGGGGACTCGTGGTCGTCGTCCCCGAGGACGACCACCTCTACCTCGACACGATCGCCGTCGACCCCGCGGTCCAGGGCACCGGCCTGGGCCGCACCCTCATGGAGTGGGTCGAGGCGCGCGCCCGGGCGCTCGGCCTGCCCGAGGTCCGCCTGCTCACCAACGCGATGATGTGGGAGAACCAGAGGCTGTACGAGCGGTACGGGTACGAGGCCGTCGAGCGGCGCGCGGACGGACCGTACGACCGTATTCACTACCGAAAGCTGCTCAACTCGCCCCCGATCGGGTGAGTTTCGATGCCGGAGCGGCATGATCCGGTATCCCTGGCGGGCGACATCACCCCCACCGAAGGACCTTCCCATGCGTCTCCGACTCGCCCTCGCCCTCGGCACCCTGCTGCTCGCCGCCACCCCGGACGCCGCGACCGCCGCCCCGGCCCGTCCCCTCGACCGGGCGGGAGTCCTCCTCGCCGACGGGCTCACCGTCGACGGGACCGGAACGGTCGCGCCCGACGGGACGGTCACCCTCTCCGGCACCTACCGCTGTGCCGACGACAGCGCCGGAGCGGTCTTCGTGAGCAGCTCGCTCGTCCGGCAGGACCGTTCCACCGGCATCGGCGGCACCCGTGCCGTCTGCGACGGCCGGGTGCGCGCCTGGTCCCACTCGGGTGTCGTCGAGGAGCCCCTCCAGCGCGCGGGCGCCGCCCAGGTGCGGGCCGCCCTGATGCAGCTCGCGCCGGGTCCGATGGGGCTCCCGCTGCCCAGTGTGCGCGCCACCGAGGAGGCGGACGTCGAACTGGGACCGCGTGCCTGACCGGTGTGCGACGCGCCGGGCCGCCCGCCGACCCGCCTGTCCGGCGGGCACCGCGCACAGCCGACCCGCCTGTCCGGCGGCCGGCGCGTCCGATCGGCTCCGCGGCCACTGCGCCCGATCAGTGGGACGGGCCGGCGCCCAGCAGGTCGATCAGACCCTCGCGGCCGAGGACCTCCAGCTCGTCGAGGGCGACGACGGCGCAGGCCGCCGCCTCCGGGTCGGCGGCGGCCAGGCCGCTCGCCGCGAACTCGTCCTCGTCCAGCCGCAGCACCTCGCTGCCGTCGGCCGACACCCACAGGTCCAGGTCCAGGTCCTCGACCACGACCTCGTCGCCGTCGACCGCGGCCGGCCGGGTGACGTCGCAGTACCAGCCCTTGAGCGTGCCGTCGGCGGAGCGGACCTCCTTGACCGCGTACCAGCGGTCGCGCCAGTAGTGCTCGACGAAGACGTCCCCCGGCTCGAAGCGGACGAAGCCGAAGTCCCGTACTCCCTCGGCCGCCCAGGGGGCGCGGACCGTGAGCCGGCGACCGTCGTCGGACACGACGTCGGCGGGATACCGGATCTTCGTCCGGCCCGCCTTCGTCAGCACCACCTCAACCGACCGTGCGGACATGGCGCACCTCCGTCGCGCAGATCTCGTAGCCGAACCACTTGTTGATCGCGAGCATCGGCTCGTTTCCCGTGTCGTTGCCGGTGAACGCCTCGGTGCAGCCGGCGGCGCGGGCCCGGTGCAGCGAGTGGTTCTTCGCCAGCTTGGCCAGGCCGCGGCCCCGGAATGCCGGATCGGTGCCGGTCATCCCCGAGTTGTAGCGGCCCAGGCCGTCGGTCTGGGCGGCGCTGAACGCCGCAGGCCGGCCGTCGACGACGGCGACGGTCGTCAGTTCGGCGTCGAAGAGGGGGTGGTTCCAGGTGGTCGCCAGCCAGTGCGCGTAGTCCGTGAGCTCGGCCCCCACGTCACCCGGCTCGTCCGCGGTCGTCAGCGCGTCCAGCGTGAACAGCGGCCGAGGGTCGTCCGCGTACGCCGAGGCCGGGCGCAGTTCGACCCCCGCGGGCGGCTCGGCGAGGGGCGGGAGCGCGGCACCGGCCAGGTCGAGACGGAGGAAGTGGGCGGAACGGCGGGAGAGGTAGCCGTGCCGTTCGGCGAAGGCCCGGTTCGCCGGGGCGTCGAGGACCCAGCTGTACAGGGTGGTCGCGCCGCGTTCCGTCAGGTGCTCCTCGGCGGCCCGGGCGAGCAGGGTGCCGGCACCGAGGCCCTGGTGCTCGGGATGCACGTAGATGTTGAGGGAGCCGACGTGCGGTTCCGGTGCGTCGTGGGCGATCCGGACCTGCGCGCTGCCGATGATCTCGCCCTCGGCGGTCACGGCCACCAGCGGCCGTTCGTGGCCGTCGGGGTGGGCGTGCGCCCAGTCGAAGGCCACCTGCTCGGCGGTGGCGAGCATGAAGGGGAGGGAGGCGCGCCGGACGCGGGCGAAGCCCTCGGCGTCCTCGGGCCGGACATCGCGGACGATCACAGTCATGGCCCGAAGGTACGCGCGGGTAGGGGACGGTCGCCTCCCAATTTCGCCGGGATCGGGGGCAGAATCAGGCCGTGACCTTGCGAATCAACGTGGACACCGGCGCCACCACCGCTCCGTACGAACAACTCCGCGCCCAGATCTCGGAGCGCGCCCGCTCCGGGGCGCTGCCCGTGGGCTACAAACTGCCGACGGTGCGCGGCCTCGCCGAGGACCTGGGCCTGGCGGCGAACACGGTCGCCAAGGCGTACAAGGCGTTGGAGGCGGACGGGGTGATCGAGACGCGCGGCCGGCACGGCACGTTCGTGGCGGCGGCGGGCGACGCGGCGGACCGGCTGGCGGCCGCCGCCGCGGCCGGCTACGCGGAGGAGGCCCGGCGGCTGGGGCTGACACGGGAGGCGGCCCGGGCGGCCGTCGAGGACGCGCTGCGGGCGGTCTACGGCGGCTGACCGCGGGCGGGCCGGCGCGGGGCCGGGGCGGCGGTCGGGCGGCGGTCGGGCGGCGGTCGGGGACACCCGGCCGATGGCGCACCGGGAGCCGTGACCGTTCCCGGCGGCGCCGGTCCGGCGCCCGTCCCGTTCCGATCCCCGTTCCGGCGCCCGCCCCCTCCCGGCGGTGCCGGCCTCGGCTCACAGGTAGAGGCCGGCCTCCGGGGCGCGGGAGCCGGGGACGCCGGCCGCGGGTGTGCCCCGGCGCAGCGCGAACAGCTCCGCGAGCGTGGCTCCTTCGCGCCCGATCCCCTCCTCGGTGCCGAGCCAGGTGGCCGCCTCGCGGTGCGTCAGGGCGCCCACCTCGACCCGCGCCAGGCACCGGCCCGGGCGGACGACCGCCGGGTGCAGCCGCTCCAGGTCCTCGTTGGTCGTGACGCCGACGAGGACGTTGCGCCCCTGCCCGAGGAGACCGTCCGTCAGGTTGAGCAGCCGGGACAGCGCCTGGCCGGCGGTGTGCTTCGCCTCGCCGCGGATCAGCTCGTCGCAGTCCTCCAGGAGCAGCAGCCGCCACCGCCCCTTGGCCGTGCCCTCGTCCTCGCCGATCGCGATGTCCATCAGGTAGCCGACGTCGTTGAAGAGCCGCTCGGGGTCCAGGACGCAGTCCACCTGGCACCAGTCACGCCAGGAGCGGGCGAGGGTGCGCAGCGCCGAGGTCTTGCCGGTCCCCGGCGGCCCGTGGAGGAGCAGCAGCCGCCCCGCGATGTCGTCCGGGGTGACCTTCATCAGCCGGTCCATCGCGTCGGCCACCGGCGCCGTGTAGTTGGGACGGATCTCCTCCCAGGTGCCGGCGCTGATCTGACGGGTCGTGCGGTGCGGGCCGCGCCGGGGCGAGACGTACCAGAAGCCCATCGTCACGTTCTCGGGCTGCGGTTCGGGATCGTCCTTCGCCCCGTCCGTCGCCTCCCGCAGGATCCTCTCCGCGAGGTCCGCGTCCGTCGCGGTGACGGTGACGTCCGCGCCCCGGTTCCAGCGCGAGACGAGCAGCGTCCAGCCGTCGCCCTCGGCGAGTACGGCGCGCCGGTCGTCGTCCTTGGCGGCGCGCAGCACGTGGGCGCCGGCCGGCAGCAGGGTCGCGGCCGGCTTCACCCGGTCCAGGGTGGTGCTGTGGGAGTGCGGCTGCTCGCCGGTCGCGAAGCGGCCGAGGAACAGCGCGTCGACGACGTCGGCGGGGGAGTCGCTGTCGTCGACGTTGAGCCGGATCGGCAGCGCCCGCCGCGGGTCGGACGACTCCGACGGCCCCGGCGGCCCGGACGGTACGGGCGAGGTGGCAGACATGGCGCCCATGATCCGGCAACCGGGCATTTCGCGCACGGTGTTTTGAACGGGACGGTCCGCGCGTCGCATCGGACCACGTCACCGGCTTGAACCCGCTGCTCCATCCGGGGATTTCGAGCCACGCGGCCAGGGTCGTCGCCGTCCCCGAAAGCGGCTTCGGGGGCGGGTTCGTGACGGCGTCTCAGTGAGCGCTTTCCAAATGGTCTTGGCATGGACACTTCCAGGGCGCCGGGTCCGCTGCTACTACCAAGTAACGCAGAGGTCCTGCTACAGGGAGGTTTCATGAAACTGTCGCGCATCACGGCGTTCACGTCCTCACTCCTGCTCGGCGCCGTCCTCGCCCTCACCACCGGCGCGGGGGCCGCCCAGGCCGCCGAGACCGCCGCACTCGACTACGTGGCTCTCGGCGACTCCTACTCCTCCGGTGTGGGGGCCGGGAGTTACGACAGCGCCAGCGGCGACTGCAAGCGCTCCACGCGTGCCTTCCCGGTTCTCTGGGCGAACGCGAACTCCCCCTCCTCCTTCGCCTTCACCGCCTGCTCGGGCGCCCGAACGGGTGATGTGACGAGCAGCCAGCTCGGTCCGCTGTCCGCCGCCACCGACCTCGTCTCGATCACCATCGGCGGCAACGACGCCGGCTTCGCGGACGTCATGACGACCTGTGTCCTCCAGGCCGAATCCACCTGCATCAACCGCGTCAATCAAGCCAAGGGCTACGTCGACAGCACCCTGCCCGGGAAGCTCGACGCGGTGTACTCGGCGATCAGGACCAAGGCTCCCGCCGCCCGGGTCGTCGTCCTCGGCTACCCCCGCTTCTACAAGCTCGGCGGCGGCTGCATCGCCGGACTGAGCGAGAACGAGCGGACCGCCATCAACAACGCCGCCGACTACCTCAACGCGGCCACCGCCAAGCGCGCGGCCGACCACGGCTACACCTTCACGAGCGTCGTCCCCGCCTTCACCGGACACGAGATCTGTTCCGGCTCGGCCTGGCTGCACAGCGTCAACTGGCTCAACATCGGCGAGTCCTACCACCCCACCGCCTCCGGGCAGTCCGGCGGCTACCTGCCCTCCTTCAGGAGCGCGGCGTAACCGCACCCCCCGCGCCGGTGGCCCCGCCCGTCGGGGTCGCCGGCTCGCAGGTCACCGAGAACGCCTCCCAGTCCGACTCGACCCGGGCCGGTGCGCGGACCTCCAGCCGGACCCGGTCGCGATGCGCGCCGGCGCCCCGATCGGCCGTCTCCGTGTGGTCCAGCTGCCGCGAGGCCGGGCCGCCTTCGGGGAACTCCAGCTTCCGCCAGTCGGAGCCGGACCCCTCGCCGCTCTCCGTGACCCAGCGGTACTCGACCGAGGCGGGTGTCCGCCCCACCGCCACGGCCGCCGTGAAGGCGGGCGCGGCGTCCTGCAGAGGCGGGCACGGACCGGTGTACCGCGCACGTACGGCGGTCACGAACACCTGCACCGTCTGAGCCGGCGGTGTGGGGCTCCCGCTCGTCGGCCCGCTCGTCGTGGGGCTCGGCGTCGGGCCCGTCGAGGTCGTCCCCTCCGACGGGGTCGACGAGGCGCTCGTCGGGGCGGTGGTGGTCGCGGGCGCGCCGGTCGTGGTCCCGCCGCCAGGAGGCGTACCACCGGGCTCGTCGTCCCGCAGCAGTACGTACGCCAGCCCGCCCACGGCCAGCAGCAGGAGGGCGATCGCGACGGCGAGCACCACGACGGCACGCCTCCGCCGATCCTCGTCCTCCCCGCGCCGCACGAGCGTCGGCGACTCGCCGCCGGGTCCGCCGGCCGGCGCCGGCGGAGGGGTGGGCGGAGGCGTGGGAGCGCCCCCCTCGGGTGATCCCGCGGGCCGCGCCGCGCCCGCCGGCTCCGCCCGCACCGGCCCCGAACGCGGCGTCCCGCCCGCCCCCACCAGCCGCAACTGCCGCTCGGCCTCGGCGGCCTGCAGACGCTCCTCCGGGTCCTTGCGCAGCAGCCCCTCGATCACCGGGGCCAGCGCGCCGGCCCGGAGCGGCGCCGCCGGCTCCTCGTCCACCACGGCCCGCAGGGTGTCGAGCGCCGAGTCCCCCCGGAACGGCGGACGGCCCTCCACGGCGCGGTACAGCAGCACCCCGAGCGACCACAGGTCCGAGGCGGGCCCCGGGGTGCGCCCGAGTGCCCGTTCCGGAGCCAGGTACTCGGGCGACCCGACGAGCTCTCCGGTCATCGTCAGCGGGGAGGTCCCCGCCACGGTCGCGATGCCGAAGTCGGTCAGCACGACCCGGCCGTCGTTGGACATCAGGACGTTGCCCGGCTTCACGTCCCGGTGCAGGACCCCCGCCTCGTGCGCCGCGCGCAGGGCCGCCAGCACCTCGGCGCCGACGTGGGCGGCGCGCTGCGGGGGCATCGGGCCCTCCGCATCCAGGACCTCGGCGAGGGTGAGTCCGCGGACCAGCTCCATCACGATCCACGGGCGGTCGTCCTCGGTGGCCACGTCGTAGACCGTCACGACGTTGCGGTGCGAGATCCGGGCCGATGCCCACGCCTCCCGTTCCAGGCGGGCGTACAGCCGGCGCCGGTCGTCGGCGGGGAGCCCGGCCGGGGCGCGGACCTCCTTGACGGCGACGTCACGGGCCAGGGCCTCGTCCCGGGCCCGCCAGACGGTCCCCATGCCGCCCTCGCCGAGCACGTCCAGGAGCCGGTACCGCCCTGCGATCACGGTCATGGCGCGTCCCCTGTCCGGCGATGGGTGCAGTGGGGCATATCTGCCCCCGGGCGGGGTATTTCGAACTCACCCGGCCGGGTGCGCGTTGATCTTGGTGGTGGAGATCACACACCGTCAGGTGATCAGGAGTGACGACCTTGAGTGCAGGATGGTTCGTGACGGTTCGGCAGGTGTTCGATCGCTGTCCAACTCGCCCTGGAATCACACGGATTCGGAGAGTGACCGTCAACCCCCGTACGAGTGTGGTCAATCGCGTCGTCGGGATACACGGGTGTCACAGCGGGGCGATAGGGTTAACCTGCCCGGGCCGGGTGCCCTCGTTAGGGTGGGGAGTGACATGGAACAGATAGCAATGCGCAGCAGGCCGCGAGTGCCTGCCATCACCTGCGGTAGCAGCGCGACCAGTTCGCGGCTCGACCGTCATCTCGCGGTGCTCGGCGGCCCCGCCGTGCCGCAGCGCGAGGCGGCGGAGGCGACGCTGCTGATGCGCGAACTGACCGCACGCGACCGCACGCACAGCCGTCGCAGCAAGAGCGCGCGCGTCTCGCTCTTCGCCCCGCTGCGCCGCCTGCGCCGCTCGCTCTTCGGCAACCACGGCTGACGGGCCGGGACCGGTCGGACCGGGACGCCGCGTGCTCCTCGCACGCGCACCCCGCCCGCTCCTCGCTCGGCCCGACCGCCGGCCTCCGCCTCACCAGCATGATCGTGGGCATCTGTTCCGCCCCCGGGTCCCGCCCGGGAAGCCGGCGGAACAGATGAACGCACCCGGCGGCGCCGCCTCCCCCGGCGTCCGTCAGGCCACCACGCCCCGCTCGCGCAGCTCCCGCAGCTCGTCCTCGGCGACCCCCAGCTCCCCGAGCACCTTCGCGGTGTCCTCGCCCAGTGCCGGGATGCGGCCCATGCGCGGCTCCGGCCCGTCCGGGAACGTCACCGGCGGGAGCAGCGCACGCAGGGACCCGACCGGCGAGTCCACGGAACGCCAGCGGTCCCGCGCCGCGAGCTGCGGGTGTTCCGCCAGGTCCGCGACGGTGTTGAGCCGCGCGCAGGCGATGCCTGCCGCCTCCAGCCGCGCCAGCGCCTCCGCCGCGTCGAGCGGCGCCAGCGCCGCCGCGACAGCCTCGTCGGTCCTGCCGCGGCCGGCCACCCGCGCCGTGTTCGTGGCGAACCCGGGGTCGTCCGCGAGCTCCGGCCGCTCCAGCACCCGTTCGGCGAGCCGCCGCCATTCCCGGTCGTTCTGCACGGACAGCAGCACCAGGCTCCCGTCCGCGGTCGGGTAGGCGTCGTAGGGCGCGATGACGGCGTGCGCCAGACCCGTACGCGCCGGGGCCGTGCCCCCGTGCATCACATGGTGCAGAGGGTGACCCATCCACTCGGCCAGCGCGTCCAGGAGCGAGACCTCCACCGGGCCGCCGCGTCCGGTGGTGCCGCGCCGGACCAGCGCGGCGAGGACGCCCGTGTACGCGTACATCCCGGCCGCGATGTCGGCCGCCGGGACACCCGACTTGACCGGCTGGTCCGGCGTCCCGGTCACCGACACGAGCCCCGCCTCGCACTGGACGAGCATGTCGTAGGCCCGCTTGTCCGCGTACGGTCCGCCCGGTCCGTACCCCGAGACGTCGACCGCGATCAGCCGCGGATGCGCGGCGCACAGGGTGGCGGCGTCCAGGCCGAGCCGGGCCGCCGCGCCCTGGGCCAGGTTCTGCACGAACACGTCGGCCCCGGCGACCAGCCGCCGGACCAGGGCGAGCCCCCGCGGATCCTTGAGATCGACCGCGACCGACTCCTTGCCCCGGTTGCACCAGACGAAGTGCGAGGCGAGTCCGCCGGCCGCGGTGTCGTACCCGCGGGCGAAGTCGCCGCCGTCCGGGCGCTCGATCTTGACGACCCGGGCGCCGAGGTCGGCCAGCTGGCGGGTGGCGAAGGGGGCGGCCACGGCCTGCTCGACCGCGACGACCGTGATCCCCTCCAAGGGGAGTGGCTGAGTGCTCATGGAAGCCCTGCCTACCCTGCGGGTGCCGCCGTTGTCACCTGCCGACCGTTCCTCGGTCACCCGGCGCGGACCGGCGCCCGCGCGGGGCGGGCGCGGCTCACCCGGCGGCCGCCCCGCACCGGCTCACCCGCGCGCGTACCGGCGTACGGCGGGCGGCGCGAAGAGGGCGATCAGGAGCAGGGACCAGAGCACCGCCCCGGCTACCGGATGCGCCACCGGCCAGGCGGCGTCCGTGGGTGCGGACGCGTTGCCGAAGAGCTCGCGGACCGCCGTCGTCACCGCCGAGATCGGGTTCCACTCGGCCACCGTGCGGAGCCATCCCGGCAGACCCTCGGTCGGGATGTACGCGTTGGACAGGAGCGGCAGCATGAACGAGGCGCTGCCGAGCTGGCCGGCGGCCTCCTCGCTGCGCGAGGCGAGGCCCAGCAGGATGCCCGCCCAGGTCGTCGCGAAGCGGAAGAGGAGCAGCAGCCCGAAGGCGCCGAGCGCCTCCCAGGCCGTCCCCTCGATCCGCCAGCCCATCGCCAGCCCGGTCAGCAGCAGGGGCACCATGCCGACCGCGCTGACGAGCACGTCCGCGAGCGCCTGGCCGAGCGGCACCGCGGCCCGGCTCATCGGAAGGGTCCGGAAGCGGTCCATCACTCCCCGGTGGGCGTCCTGCGCGGCCTGCATCATGCCGGTCATGAGGCCGCCGGCCGCCGTCGCCACGAGGAGGCCCGGCACCAGGAAGGCGCGGTAGTCGGCGCCGGGCATCGCGAGCGCGCTGCCGAAGACGTACCCGAAGAACAGGAGGAAGACGATCGGCATCGTCTGGGTGAGGACGACGATCGCCGGGGCGTGCCGGACCCGACGCAGGTGCCGGCCGAGCATCGCCGACCCGTCGGCCAGTGCCGCCCGCGCGGACGGCGCCTCCGTCCCGCCCGGGACCCATACGCTCATGCCGCGAGCTCCTTCCGGTGCGTGAGGCGCAGGAACACCTCGTCGAGGGTGGGCGGACGCAGGCTCGCGTCGACGATCCCGACGCCGGCCGCGTCCACCGCGCGGACGAGCCGCGGCAGGGTGAGCGTGACGTCCGTGGTCACCACGCCGACCGTGCGGCGCTCGGGGTCCAGCACCGGCGCGGAGCCGGTGAGCTGGTCCAGGACGGCGGCCGCGGCGGTGAGCAGGGCGGGGTCGGCGACGACCACCTCCGCGCGGTTGCCGATCGCGGCCTTCAGTTCGGCCGGGGTGCCCCGGTGGGCGGCCCGGCCCTCGTCGATCAGCACGATGTCGTCGGCGAGCTGGTCGGCCTCCTCCAGGTACTGGGTGGTGAGCAGCACGGTCGTCCCCTGGGACGCCAACCCCCGTACGGCGTCCCAGATCCCGTTCCGGCTGTGCGGGTCGAGCCCGGTGGTGGGCTCGTCGAGGAAGAGGACCCGGGGCGGCACGAGGAGGCTCGCGGCCAGGTCCAGCCGGCGGCGCATGCCGCCCGAGTAGGTCCGGGCGGGCCGCCCGGCGGCCTCGGCCAGGCCGAACCGCTCCAGGAGCTCGTCGGCGCGGGCGCGCGGGGCGCGCAGCAGCCGGGCGAAGAGTCGCAGGTTCTCGGCGCCCGTGAGGTCGCCGTCGACCGAGACGTGCTGCCCGGTGACCGCGATGCGCCGGCGCACTCCCGCCGGGTCCCGGACGACGTCGTGCCCGGCGACCCGCGCGCTGCCCCCGTCGGGGGCGACCAGGGTGGTCAACACCCGTACGGCGGTGGACTTGCCCGCGCCGTTCGGGCCGAGGACGCCGCAGACCGTGCCTTCCGGGACCGCCAGATCGAGCCCGCGCAGGGCATGGACCTCCCCATAGCGCTTCTGCAGACCTTCACTAAGTACAGCGTACGTAGTAGTCATGGCCTGACCATACCCCACTACGTACGGCGTACGTAACTACGATGGAGGCGAGGTGATGATCCATGGCGGGCCGAGCGGCCGAACCCGAAGTGATCTGGGCGCGCCCCGAGCGCGCGGGTCGCGGCCCCAGGCCGACGTACAGCCGTGCCGACATCGTGGCCGCGGCGGTGCGCATCGCCGACGCCGACGGCATCGACGCGGTCTCGATGCGCCGGATCGCGGCCGAGGTCGGCTGCGGCACGATGTCGCTCTACAACTACGTGCCGCGCAAGGAGGATCTGTACGAGCTGATGGTCGACGCCGTCAGCGCGGAGTACGACCTGCCCGACCCGCCGAGCGGCGACTGGCGGGCCGACATGCTCGCCGTGGGCCGCCAGGCCCGGGCGATCCTGCGCCGCCACCCCTGGGTGATCCGGCTGATGACGACCGCGTACGCCTTCGGCCCCCAGGCCCTGCGCTTCCTGGAGGGATGCCTCGCGTGCCTGGACGGGCTCGACCTCCCCGGCGGCACCAAGATGGAGCTGATCGCGACGGTCAACGGCACCGTGATGACGATCGTCGCCAACGAACTCGCCCTCGCCGAGCGGGCCCGGGGTCTGCCCTGGTCCGAGGAACAGGAACAGGCCGTGCGCGGCGCCTACCTGATGGGACGGCTCGCCGAGGGCGGCCACCCGCGGCTGGCCGCGGTCCTGAGCGAGTCCGGCGGCGCGCCGCTCGACCCCGAGGAGATCTTCGAACGCACGCTGGGGCGGGCGCTCGACTCGTTCGTGGTGGGTCAGGTCCTCGAAGACCGCCCGGACAGGACCTAGAGCAGCGCGAACTGGCCCTCCGGGCCTTCCTCCTGATGGTCCAGGACGGACGCCGGGCGGCGCGCCGCCGCCGGTACCGGGAGCACCCCGGCCGACCGGAGCTCCGCCCGGGTCGTGCCCGGGTGCGCGGCGAGCGCCGCACGCTCCGGCTCCCGCTGGGCCAGCAGCGCGAGCACCGTGATCAGCTCCAGCAGCTCCGAGGTCCACTCCTGGGGCCAGGCCGCCGGGCCCATCGCCTCCAGGCTGCCCGGCTCGGCCTGCGCCGTACGGCGCGCGAACCACTGCTCCAGCATCCGCGCGCCCGACACGTGGAAGTCCCACGCCTCGGCGGGCACGGGGGAGATCCGACCCTCGCCCAGCTGCAGGGTCTCCCCGTCCGCGTCGTACGCCACCGTGGCGGGCCGGGCCGGGAGGGGCGCCCGCACGTAGGGCCGACGCCCGCCCGGCAGCCGCGGCTTCTCGCCGCCGTGCGCGCCGCGCAGCTGGATGTCCGTGAGGCGCCGCCCGAGCTTCACGCCCGAGCGCCACACGTCGGGGTCGCGCGGCAGCGGCACCCGGCACCCGGCGGGGGAGGGGAGCGCCGCCGCCACCACCCAGGCCGCCAGGTCCGCGGCCGTGACGGCCTGCCCGTACCACTCGCACAGCAGGGGCAGCAGGCCGGGCGTGACGTTGGGCTCCAGGCCGCCGGGGCGGCGGAACAGGGGGCGGATCCGGCCCGGCCGTCCGGCCGGCGAGCGGCCGTCGGGCACCGCGGCGGTCACCAGCAACGCGGGCCCGGCGGCCCCCGGCACGTGACCCTGCTCGACGACGAACAGCTGGGAGGCGTCGGCGACCCGCCACAGCTCGGGCCGGGCGCTGTCGATCAGCCGGTGGTCGGGGAGCAGCCACTGTTCGTCGAAGGGCCCGTGGGCGAGGCGTACGGGTGCGGGGCAGGGGCCGTCCTCGCGGGCGAACCGGCCGGTGCCGGTGCGCTGACCCGGCAGCGCCGCCACCGAACTCGCCGTCGTACGCGCCCTGCTGGGTCGGAACAGCTCCTCCCGCTCCTCCCCACGGGCGGCCACCAGCCGCTCCCAGCGGGCCCGCAGCGTGCGGACGTCGGGCGCCACGATCCAGGACCGCCCGAGCCGCAGCGGTGCCACGGACCAGGGCATGAGCTCGTCGAGCAGCGGCATGTCGTCGAGCCGCGGGTCTTCGGTCACGCCCCGCATGCTAGGGGCTGTCATGCCGGTCGTGCCGGGCCCGTGGTGCGTCCGCCGCTCAGTGTTGGGCCTCGACCGTGACCGTGAAGGAGAAGCGGTCGCCGCGGTAGCGGATCCGGGCCACGTCCACGACCCGGCCGTCCTCGTCGTACGTCACGCCCGTGTAGTGCAGGATCGGCGACAGCAGCGGCACCTGGAGCAGCGCCGCCGTCTCCGGGTCCGCGAGCCGGGCCTCGACCGTGTCCGTGATGCGGCTGATCCGGACACCCACCACGTCCCGCAGCACCTTCGTCATCGGCCAGCGTTCCAGGTCCGCCGGATCCACCGCGGCCGCCAGCTCGGGCCGCACGGCGTTCTCCGCCCAGTTGGTGGGTTCGCCGCTCTCGCCGTCGCAGCGCAGCCGCCGGTACGCGACCACCTCCGGCAGGTCCGGGAAGTACTCGGCCAGCTCTCCCGGCACCGGCTCGGTGCCGTGACCGAGCACCGTCGTCCGCTCGCCCGACTGCTGGGCCACGATCGCGTCGATCGAGCCGAGCAGCCGGCGAGGGCTCGAACGACGGGCGCCCGGCTCGATGAACGTGCCGCGCCTCCGGTGCCTGCTGATCAGCCCCTCCTCCTCCAGCTCCTTGAGGGCCTGGCGCATGGTCAGCACGCTGACGCCGTAGTGCGTCGCGAGCTGCTCCTCGGTGGGCAGCCGCAGGGAGGCGTCGGGCGTGCGGCCGAGTATGGACGCGCGCAGGGACTGCGAGACCTGGTACCAGAGCGGCAGCTTGCGGTTCAGGACCAGCGAGTCGGGGGCGAAGGCGGTCACGGCGTTCTCCGTACTACGGCGTACTACGACCGGAAGTGGCGCTCAAGACCCTGCCACACGTCGTCGTACCCCTTCTGCAGATGGTCGGCGTTCGCCGCCTGCGCGGTGGCCGTGACGGGCCAGCGGGTCTCGAACATGAAGGCCAGGCCGTCGTCGATCTTCTGCGGCTTCAGCTTGGCGGCGCTCGCCCGGTCGAAGGTCTCCCGGTCCGGGCCGTGCGCGGACATCATGTTGTGCAGCGAACCGCCGCCGGGCACGAAGCCCTCCGCCTTCGCGTCGTAGGCGCCCTCGATCAGGCCCATGTACTCGCTCATCACGTTGCGGTGGAAGTACGGCGGGCGGAAGGTGTCCTCGCCCACCAGCCAGCGTGGGGCGAAGACCACGAAGTCGACGCCCGCCAGGCCGGGGGTGTCGGACGGCGACGTGAGCACCGTGAAGATCGACGGGTCCGGGTGGTCGTACGAGATCGTCCCGATGACGTTGAAACGGTGCAGGTCGTAGACGTAGGGCGTGTGGTTGCCGTGCCAGGCGACGACGTCCAGCGGGGAGTGGGTGTAGGTCGCCGACCAGAGGTTGCCGCAGTACTTGTTGACGACCTCGACCGGGCCCTCGACGTCCTCGTAGGCGGCGACCGGCGCGCGGAAGTCGCGGGCGTTGGCCAGGCCGTTGGCGCCGATCGGGCCGAGGTCGGGGAGCTGGAAGGGGGCTCCGTAGTTCTCGCAGACGTAGCCGCGGGCGCTCTCGTCGAGCAGGTCGACGCGGAAGCGGACGCCGCGCGGGATCAGCGCGATCTCTCCCGGGCGGACGGCGAGCAGCCCGAGCTCCGTGCGCAGGAGGAGGCCACCGCGCTCCGGCACGATCAGCAGCTCGCCGTCGGCGTCGCTGAACACCCGGTCCATGGAGGCGTTGGCGTGGTAGAGGTGCACGGCCATGCCGGTCCGCTGGGTCGTGTCGCCGTTGCCGCCGAGCGTCCACAGGCCGGCCAGGAAGTCGGTGCCGGGCGCGGGGTCGGGCAGCGGGTTCCAGCGCAGCCGGTTCGGGTCGGGGACGGCCTCGGTGAAGGGGGCGGACCGCAGCGCGCCGTTGTCGGTCCGGGTGAACGGCGGGTGCGCGGCCGACGGGCGGATCCGGTACAGCCACGAGCGGCGGTTGTGGGCGCGCGGCTCGGTGAACGCGCTGCCGCTCAGCTGCTCGGCGTACAGGCCCAGCGGCGCGCGCTGCGGCGAGTTCCGCCCGTGCGGCAGTGCGCCCGGTACCGCCTCCGAGCCGTGCTCGTTGCCGAAACCGGTGCTGTACGCCAGCGACTCGGCCGTCTTTCTCGCCTGCGCTGTGGTCTCCGTGGTCATCGCCCGCTCCTGTCCTGAGCCCGCAAGGGAATCCTATGGATGACCGTAGGATTCCGCGACCGCTCGCGTCAACGGGATCCCGGCAGGTCTCGATTCGACGTGGTGCGTGCACGGGGGGTTCCAAAAGATGAACATTGCTCTACTCTCACGCCCATGTCGTGGACCCGCAGGCTCCTTGTCGCGCTCTCGGTCGTTCTCGCGGCGCTCGCCGCCGCGCTCGTCACCGCCCCCGGGGCCCTGGCCCACGAGGAGCGGCCCGTCACCTTCCCCGACGGCTCCGGCAGCGTGCCGGTGCTGCGCACGGGGGAGCCCGATCTCCTGGTCTGCAAGACCGACCGGGCCGACTTCGCACGCCGGACGGCCGGCTTCCCGGCCGATCTCAGGGCCCGGAACCAGGCCCTCTTCGAACGCTGCGCCCGCAGCGGATACCGCCACCTCCAGCAGGCCGTCGACGCCGTCGACCGCCCCGGCATGACGATCGCCGTCCTGCCCGGCCTGTACGAGGAGGAGCCCTCCCTCGCCCCGCCGGCCGGCGCCTGCGCCTCGCTGAAGGCGCCCAAGTCGGCGCTCGGCTACCAGATCCTGTCGTACGAGCAGCAGAAGCAGTGCCCCCACAACCAGAACCTGGTCGCGATCCTCGGCAAGAAGAACCTCCAGATCGAGGGCACCGGAGCGTCACGCCTCGACGTCGTCGTGGACGCGAAGTACGCCAAGCTCAACGCCATCCGGGCCGACGAGTCGGACGGGATCTACTTCCGCAACTTCACCGCGCAGCGCACCACCTTCAACTCGCTGTACGTGCTCGCGGGCGACGGCTTCGTCATCGACGACGTCCTGACCCGGTGGAACGACGAGTACGGCTTCCTCACCTTCGCCTCCGACCACGGCCTGTACAAGAACTGCGAGTCCTACGGCAACGGCGACTCCGGCATCTACCCCGGCTCGGCCTCCGACATCAACGACGGCCGCGGCTACGACGTCCCGCGCCACTCGATCGAGATCACCGGCTGCCGCAGCCACCACAACATGGTCGGCTACTCCGGCACGGCCGGGGACTCCGTCTACGTCCACGACAACGAGTTCGACCACAACATGGGCGGCGCCTCCATGGACTCCG
The DNA here is from genome assembly GCF_050917515.1 of Streptomyces sp. JL2001. Lineage (NCBI taxonomy): Bacteria > Bacillati > Actinomycetota > Actinomycetes > Kitasatosporales > Streptomycetaceae > Streptomyces > Streptomyces sp. JL2001. Next base: position 6,204,099 of record NZ_CP169421.1, read on the forward strand.
CCTTCCCCGGCCACCCCGGACTCCCGCAGAACCACGCCCGCTTCGAGCGCAACCTGATCCACGACAACAACCAGAACTACTACCGGTACGTCGCCGACGGCACCTGCGCCAAGCCGCCGGTGGAGCGCGGCTACGAGCAGGGCGTCGTCTGCCCGCAGATCTCCATGCCGCCCGGCACCGGCATCATCACCGCGGGCGGCAACTGGAACCTCTACGAGAACAACTGGGTCTACGGGCACCAGCGCGCCGCCTTCTTCCTCAGCGCCGTCCCCGCCTTCATCCGCGGCGAGTCGGCGTGGGGCAAGCAGACCGACACCTCCCACCACAACCGCTACGCCGGGAACCGACTGGGCGTCGACGCGTCCGGCGCCTCCCGCCCCAACCGCACGGACGTGTGGTGGGACGGCCAGGGCGGCGGCAACTGCTGGCAGGCCGACGCGGAGGTCTCCACCCCGGGCTCGCTGCCCGAGTGCGGAGCGCGCTGGGGCGAGGTCTCCGGGAACACCGGCCGGCTGGTCGGCGAACCGGTCAAGATCGCCCAGCTGCTGGTCTGCGCCGACTACAACGTCCAGGCGCGGCGGCTGCCGGCCGGCTGCGACTGGTACGGCGCCCGCGGCGTCCAGCGCGTCGAGACCCAGCTGGCCCTGGCCTGTTCGCTCGTCCTGGCGCTGGTGGGCGGCATCCTGTGGTGGCGCCGGCTGCGCGGCAGCCGGCTCGCCGGCACGGCGACCCTGCTGGGCCTCGCGGGCCTGGTCCTGGACGTGGCCGGGTCGACCCTGCGGCTCGCCCCGGGCCCGCTGCCCGCGTTGGCACTGCTCCTGATCGGCGCCTGGTGGGTCGGCGTGGGCCTCGCCCTGCGCCCCACGCGCCCCGCCTTCGCCTGGACCACGCTCGCCCTCGGCGCCCTCACGCTCCTCGACGCCTTCGACAAGGCCGTCCTGATGATCCCCTGGATCCCGCTCAGCCCGGCCTGGCTGCGTGCGCTCCTCGCGGTGGTGTGGGTGCTCTGGGCCGTGATCGCCGCGGGCCGCACCACGAGCCCCGCCCCGGACGGCGGTACGGAACGGGAAGGCGGTACGGCCCCGGAAGGCGGTACGGCACGGGGCACCGCGGCCCCGGACACCGAGGCGGCCGACACGGTGGCGACGGGCGCAACGGTTCCGGGCGCGGCGGTCTCGGGCCCCGCGAACCCCGCACAGCCCAGCGCGGCGGCACCCTCCTCGCCGGGCTCCGCGCAGACCACCGCGGCGAACCCGGCCACCGAGCCCCCCGAGCGGCCGGGAACGGATCTCCCGGCCGGAGGTGCGGCGTGAGGACCGGAACGACGCCACGCACAGGCGGCGACGCCGACCCCGCCCACGGCGCCGCCCCCGTCGACTCGGCCCGCGGCGATTCCACGGGGGACCCCGCCCGCGGCGCCGACACGCCCGACCCCGCCGGCGCCGCCCCCGTCGAATCAGCCCACGGCGCCCGGCGCACCGGGTCCGGCAGGCGCACCGGGTCCGCCCGGCGTGCCCGGCCCGGCGACCGTACGGCGTCGCGCCCCGCCGCGACCCGCGGCACGGCAACGCGCCCTGCCGCCTCCCGCGGCGCCGCGTCGCGGCCCGGCGCCTCCGTGGCCGTCGTCCTCGCCGTCGTCCTGACCGCCCTTCTCGCCGGCGGCTGCGGCGGGCGGGCCACGACCCACCACAAGCCGGGGACCACTCATCAGGAGGCGACCGGGAGCAGCGGCACGCTGCTCGCGGCGAAGGACGAGTCCGGACACCGGCTGCGGGAGGTGCCGGCCGCCGGTGCCCCCGCCGTGCGGGTCGAGGCGCGGCCCGACTCCGAGGGCGGCTGGAACATCCACCTCACCGTGGAGAGGTTCCGCTTCACCCCGGAGAGCGTCGGCGGCGCCGCCATACCGGGCCGGGGGCACGCCCGGCTCCTCGTCGACGGACGCGAGACCGCCCGCCTCTACGGCCCGTGGCACCACGTCCCGGCCGGCGCCCGCACCCTGACCGTCCGCCTCCACGCGGACGACCACACCGTCTGGGCCGTCGCCGGGAAGCCCGTGGAGGCCACCCTCCGCCCGGGCGCCGCAGCCGCCCCCCTGCCGACGGCGGCGTCCTCGGCTCCGTCCCCCTCTCCGACCGCCGACCCCGGCCGTACCGTCGCCATCACCGTCACCGGCACCTCCGTCCGGCCCCGCCCCTCCCGCGTCGAGCTGAAGAAGGGCGACCGCCTCACCCTCCGCGTCACCGCCGACCGCGCCGACACCCTGCACGTCCACGGCTACGACCGCGAACTCGCCCTCCAGCCGGGCCGGCCGGGGACGATCAGCCTGACCGTCGACCGCACCGGCCTCTTCGACGTCGAGACCCACGAGTCCGGACTCGTACTGACCCAACTCGTCGTCCGGTGACCGCCGCCACCCCCGTCCCCTTCCTGCCGCTCGCCCACGGCGTCGGCTCCCGGCACGACCTCCCGCTCTCGCCCTTCTACGCCTACGCCGGCGCCTTCGCCGCGCTCTTCGTCTCCTTCCTCGCCCTCGGCCTCCTCTGGTCCGCCTCCCGTTTCCGGGGGGCGGCCGCCGGCCGCCCCCTGCCCGCCGCCGTCCAGCGCGTCGCCGACGCCCGGGCCACCCGCGTCGCCCTGCGCGCGCTCGGCCTCGCCGCCGCCGTCACCGTCCTGCTGCACCTCCTCCTCGGCCCCGACGACCCCGAGCGCAATCCCGCGCCCGGCGCCGTCTACGTCCTGCTCTGGGTCGGACTCGTCCCCGCCTCCCTTCTCCTCGGCCCCGTCTGGCGCCTCCTCAACCCGCTGCGCGCCGTCCACTCCCTGCTGCCCGCACCCCGCACCCCACGGCCCCTGCCCGCCGCCGTCGGCATCCGCCCCGCCGCCGCCGGCCTCCTCCTCTTCGCCTGGCTCGAACTCGCCGCCCCCGAACCGGCGGCCACCCCCACCCTGCTGGCCTTCCTCGCCGTGTACGCGGCCGTGCAGCTCCTCGGCGCGGCCCGCCACGGCGCCCGCTGGTTCGCCCACGCCGACCCCTTCGAGGTCTACTCCTCCCTCCTCGCCCGGCTCTCCCCGCTCGGCCGCCGCGCCGACGGCCGGCTCGTCCTGCGCTCGCCCTTCGACGGCCTGGACTCCACCCCCCAGACCCCCGGCCTGGTCGCCTGCGTCTGCGTCCTCCTCGGCTCCACCGCCTACGACGGCCTGTCCGACCACCCTCGCTGGCTCACCGCTCTCCAGACCTCCCCCCTCGGTCCGACCGTCACCGCCACCCTCGGCCTGCTCGCCACCGTCGCCCTCGTCGCCGCCCTCTACGGCATCTGCGCCGGCGCCCTGCGCCTGATGACCCGCTCGCTGACCCACCCCCTCACCGCCTTCGCCCACTCCCTCCTGCCGATCGCCCTCGGCTATCTCGTCGCCCACTACTTCACACTCCTCGTGACCGAAGGGCCACGTACCGTCATGATGGCAGCGGGCACTGACAACGCCCTCGCCCCGGACCCGCCCCTCGCCCCCGGCGGCCTCGCGACCCTCCAGGTCGCCGCCATCGTCACCGGCCACGTCCTCGGTGTCGTCGCCGCCCACGACCGCTCGGTCCGCCTCTTCCCGCCCGCCCGGGCGGTGGCGGGCCAACTGCCGCTGTTCGCGCTGATGATCGCGTACACCCTCGGCGGTATCGGACTGCTCATCGCCTGACCCCGAGCGGAGCGGCATCATGGTCCCCGTGCCCCAGCCCCGCCCGACCCACCCGCCCACACCGCCCGCCCTGCGCCGCACCCCCGTCCAGCAGCGCAGCGCCGAGCGGCTCACCCGGATCCTCGACGCCTGCGCCGAACTCCTCGACGAGACCGGCTACGAACAGCTCAGCACCCGGGCCGTCGCCGTCCGGGCGGGCGTCCCCATCGGCTCCGTCTACCGCTTCTTCGGCAACAAGCGCGCCCTGGCCGCCGCCCTCGCCCACCGCAACCTCGACCGCTACGCCGAGCGGATCACCGCCCGGTTCGCCGCGCTCCCGGCGATCGACGCCCGCCGGGCCATCGACACCGTGCTCGACGAGTACATCGCCATGAAGCGGACCGTGCCCGGCTTCGCCCTGGTCGACTTCGGGGTGCCGGCACCCGGCGAGGCCGGCGACGACGACCCGAACCACCTGGTCGCCGGCCGGCTCTGCGAGCTGCTGGCCGCCCCGCTCGCCCGGGCCGACGACGAGGTCCTGCGCCGCAAGATCCTCGTCGGGGTCGAGGCCACCGACGCGCTGCTCCAACTCGCCTTCCGCACCGACCCGTCCGGCGATCCCGCCCTCATCGCCGAGACCCGCGCCCTCCTCCACGCGTACCTGGCGCCCGCTCTGTCCTGAGGTATCCGGGCCCGGCTCCTGCCGATCTAGGCCGGACGATGTCCGCTGCCCGCGGCCAGACCCTCCCCATCATCCCTACCGGTCGGTATGCTCGGCGCAGCCCGTCGCCGCCCCAGGGGAGACCGCCATGCCCGACGCCAGGTCCGACGCCACCTCCAACGCCCTGCGCATCTGTCCGCTGTGCGAAGCCACCTGCGGGCTGACCCTGACCCTGTCCGGTACCCGGGTCACCGGCGCCCGCGGCGACCGCGACGACGTCTTCAGCCAGGGCTTCATCTGCCCCAAGGGGGCCTCCTTCGGCGAGGTCGACGCGGACCCGGACCGGCTCAGGACCCCCCTCGTCCGTACCGACGGCGTCCTGCGGGAGGCCACCTGGACCGAGGCGTTCGACCTCATAGCCGCCCGCGTCCGTCCCCTCGTCGAGGAGTACGGACCGGACTCCGTGGGCATCGTCCTGGGCAACCCGAACGTGCACACCATGGCCGGGGCGCTCTACCCGCCCCTGCTGATCGGCGCCCTGCGCACGCGCAACCTCTTCACGGCCTCCACGCTCGACCAGATGCCCAAGCACGTCTCCAGCGGGCTGCTGTTCGGCGACCCCTTCGCCATCCCCGTGCCCGACCTGGACCGGACCGCGCACCTGCTCATGCTGGGTGCCAACCCGCTCGACTCCAACGGCAGCCTGTGCACCGCCCCCGACTTCCCCGGCCGGCTCAAGGCGCTGCGCCGGCGCGGGGGCACCCTCACCGTCGTCGACCCGCGCCGTACCCGTACCGCCGCGCTCGCCGACCGGCACATCGCGATCCGTCCCGGTGCCGACGCGCTCTTCCTCGCCGCGCTCGCCCACACCCTCTTCGAGGAGGACCTCACCGACCTCGGCGCCCTCGCCGCCCACGTCGAGGGTGTCGAAGAGGTGCGCGCGGCGGTACGGGAGTTCACCCCCGAGGCCGTCGCCGACGCCTGCGACCTGGACCCCGCCACGATCCGCGACGTCGCCCGCGAACTCGCCGCCGCCCCCTCGGCCGCCGTCTACGGACGGATGGGCAGCTCCACCGTCGAGTACGGCACCCTCGCCAACTGGCTCGTCGACGTCCTCAACATCCTCACCGGCAACCTCGACCGCGCCGGCGGCGCCCTCTTCCCGCTCTCCGCGACCGCCCCCGCGCCCCGCCCCGCGGGCCCCGGGCGGGGCTTCGCGCTCGGCCGCTGGAGCAGCCGGGTCTCCGGTCACCCCGAGGCCAAGGGTGAACTCCCCACGGCCGCGCTCGCCGAGGAGATCGAGACCCCGGGCGAGGGCCGCATCCGTGCCGTGATCACGATCGCCGCCAACCCGGTGCTGTCCGCGCCCGACGGGCGGCGCCTCGACGAGGCCCTGGACGCCCTCGACTTCATGGTCGCCGTCGACCCGTACCTCAACGAGACCACGCGGCACGCCGACGTGGTGCTGCCCCCGCCGCCGCCCTCGCAGAGCGCCCACTTCGACTTCGCCTTCAACGGGTTGGCCATCCGCAACCAGGCCCGCTTCACCCCGGCCGCCGTCCCGCTGGACGAGGGCCGCATGGACGAGTGCGAGATCCACGCCCGGCTGATCCTCGCCGTCTCCGGCATGCACGGCGCCCCGCCGTCGGCCGTCGACGACCTCGCCGTCGACACCGCGCTCGCCAAGGCCGTCACCCAGCGGCACTCCCCGCTGTACGGGGCCGATCCCGGCGAGCAGGCGCGGCTGCTCTCCGGCGGTACCGGCCCCGAGCGCCGCCTCGACCTGATGCTCCGCCTCGGCCCGTACGACATCGGGCTGGACGATCTCCGCGCGGCGCCGCACGGCGTCGACCTCGGCCCGCTGGAGCCGCGGGTCCCGCAGGTCCTCAAGACCCGCAGCGGGCGGATCGAGCTGCTGCCCGCGCCGATCGCCGCCGACCTGCCCCGGCTGCGGGCCGCCCTGGACGCCGGCCGGGACGCGCTCGTCCTGGTGGGCCGCCGTCACCTGCGCTCCAACAACAGCTGGCTGCACAACGTCCCGTCCCTCAACGGCGGCTCGAACCGGTGCACCCTCCAGGTCCACCCGGCCGATGCCGACCGTCTGGGCCTCGCGGACGGCAAGCCCGCCCGGATCTCCTCCGCGGGCGGCGCGCTGGACGTCGAGGTGGAGGTCACGGACGCGGTGCGGCGCGGGGTGGTCAGCCTCCCGCACGGCTGGGGGCACGACCGCCCGGGCACCCGGCTCACGGTCGCGGCCGGCCGCCCCGGCGTGAACGTGAACCAGCTGCTCGACGGCTCCCGGCTGGACCCGCTCTCGGGCACCGCCGTGCTCAACGGCTTCCCCGTGGACGTGGCGCCCCTGCCGTGACCTCCCCGGTCCCGCCGGTGCCGCGCCAGGGGCTGTCCCGTCATCCCCGGTGGGATCTGCCGGACCCCCGCTCCGACCTGGTTCTTTTGCTCGTATTGCTCACGCGTCAAGACCTTGTTGGCGGCTGAAGAGGGCACCTAACGTCATCGCGACCACCGCTCCGGCGAACCCTCCCCGGTGCGAGTTCGACGGTGAACGTGAGGTGCCCTCGATGCTGACCATCCTCGGCTTCGCCATGATCGCGACCTTCCTGGTCCTGATCATGATGAAGAAGATGTCGCCGATCGCGGCGCTCGTCCTGATACCGGCGCTCTTCTGCGTCCTCGTGGGGCAGGGGGCCCAGCTCGGCGACTACGTCATCGACGGCGTCGGCAAGCTCGCGCCGACGGCCGCGATGCTGATGTTCGCCATCGTCTACTTCGGCGTGATGATCGACGTCGGGCTCTTCGACCCGATCGTCCGGGGCATCCTGCGCTTCTGCAAGGCCGATCCGGTGCGCGTCGTCGTCGGTACGGCGATGCTGGCCGCGATCGTCTCGCTCGACGGCGACGGCTCCACGACCTTCATGATCACCGTCTCGGCGATGTACCCGCTCTACAAGCGGCTCGGCATGAGCATGGTCGTCATGACCGGGGTCGCGGCGACGGCCAACGGCGTCATGAACACGCTCCCCTGGGGCGGCCCCACCGCCCGCGCCGCCACCGCGCTGAAGGTCGACGCCGCCGACATCTTCGTCCCGATGATCCCGGCGCTCGGCGCGGGCCTGCTCTTCGTCCTGGTGCTGGCGTACGTCCTCGGCCGCCGCGAGCGCCGCCGGATCGGCTACCTCAGCCTGGACGACGCCCTGGCCCCCGAGTCCGCGACCGCGCTCGTCGCGGCGGGCGGCGCTACCGCGAAGGGCGCCGGCAGTGCGAAGTCCGCCGGCAGTGCGGGTGCGGGCGGTGGGGGAACGGGTGCCGGTACCGTTCCGCCGACCGGCGGCGGCTCCGACGCCGCCGCCGCGGATGACGACGACGAGGCGTTCCGCGGCCTCGACCCGAACCGGCCGACCCTGCGCCCGCGGCTGTACTGGTTCAATGCCGCGCTCACCGTCGTCCTGCTCACCGCGATGATCCTCGAACTGCTGCCGATCCCGGTCCTGTTCCTGATCGGCGCCGCCCTGGCGCTCACGGTCAACTATCCGCAGCCGGCGGCCCAGAAGGCCCGGCTCGCCGCCCACGCCGACAACGTCCTCAACGTCGCCGGTATGGTCTTCGCCGCCGCCGTCTTCACCGGTGTCCTCACCGGAACCGGCATGGTCGGGCACATGGCCGACTGGCTCGTCGGGGCCATCCCGGAGGGGATGGGGCCGCACATGGCCCTGGTCACGGGCGTCCTCAGCCTTCCGCTCACCTACTTCATGTCGAACGACGGCTTCTACTTCGGCGTCCTGCCGGTGCTGGCCGAGGCCGGCGCCGCGCACGGGGTCTCCCCGCTGGAGATCGCCCGCGCCTCGATCGTCGGCCAGGCCCTGCACATGTCGAGCCCGCTCGTCCCGGCGGTGTACGTCCTGGTCGGCATGGCGAAGGTCGAGTTCGGCGACCACACCCGCTTCACGGTCAAGTGGGCCGCCCTCACCTCCCTCGTCGTGCTGGCCGCGGCGTTCCTGTTCGGGATCGTCTGAGGCCCGTCCGGTCGTCCGCGGCGTCGTGTGCCCGCCCGGGATCACGAGGAGCTGAAGGGGCGTCTCCCGGATCCCGCCGGGCGCGCGGGGGCGGGCGGCCCCAGGACCGATGGGGTGAAGATCGGAGGGTGACGCGGCGCTGCCGCCCCCTTCCGCCTCCCTGTCGCCACAGATAGTCAGATTATCTGCCGAATTGTCTGGCATCGTCGCGACCGGGAGGAACCCCTTCATGACCGTCCTGACCGTCCGTCCGCTGCTGTCCACCGCCCTCGCCGCCCTCGCCGCCGGCGGCGTGCTGTGGACCGGCGCCCCCACCGCCGACGCCGTCGTCGGGGACAGCGGTGACCTCAAGATCCAACGCGTGGGCACCGACCCCGACAGCCGCGCCGACCACACCCGGGTCTGCCAGTTCCACCTCGCCGCCTTCAACTTCGAGACGCTCCGCGAGGTCGACTGGGAGATCGCGCCCCAGCCCCGGGTCGGCGCCGCGACCTCCGGGGGCCGCATCATGCTCCGCGGCGGCATGGGACACACCGCCGACCTGGCCCTGCCCGAGGGCCGGTACCAGCTCACCTGGACCTTCGACGGCGCCGTCGAGACCGGCCCTGCGAAGGACTTCCGGGTCGACTGCGCCGGTGACCTGACCAACCCTCAGCCCAACGGTGCCGGAGCCGGCGGAGGCAGCGGTGACAGCGGCGGCGGCGAAGCCGACGACGGCGCCCCGGGCCCGAACGGAAGCGCCTGGAGTGGCGACGGCGGTGACGGCGGCGGGGAAGGTGCGGAGCCGGACAGCGCCGGAGCCGACGGCGGGAGGGGTGCGGAAGCCCCCTCCGGCCCCGGCGCCGGAGGGGGTGACGGCGTCCGGGGGAGCGGTGCCGACGAGGCGGTCGGCACGGCGCGGCGTGCCGACCGCGGCGACGCCCGCCCGCCGCACGGCCCGGTCGGCGCCGGCGGCGGTGGCAGCGCCGAGGTCGCCGCGGACGACGACTCCGCCTTCGGCGCCGGGTCGGCCCTCGCCGCCGGGCTCGCGGGTACGGCCGTGCTGATCCTCGTCCGCCGGTCGCGGCGCCGCACCGATGGCACCGCGTAGATCCCGCTCCGCGCGCAGGCGGCGGCGCCGACTCCGGCTCCTGCGGACCGTCGTGGGAGCCCTCTCCCTGACCGTCGGCGGGGTCTGGTGGGCGCAGGGCGGGGAACCTCCCGACCCGTCGGCGAACGCCGCCCCGGCCGTGGACGGGCGGCGCGCCGGTGACGGGCCGGCGGCCCACCCCGGCCCGCCGGCGGCCGCACCCGCCGTCCGGCCGCCGACGGGACCGAAGCCGGCGGTGAGACCGAAGTCGCCGGCGCGCCCGCCGCACCCGCCCAGGCCGTCCCCCGCGCCGCTGCCCCCCTCGCGCGCGACCCGCCTGGCCATTCCGGCGATCACGATCGAGGCACCGGTGCGCGGCATCGGCCTGGACCGGTCCGGAAGGCTGGGCTCCCCACCGGTCGACAACCCGCGCGTCGTCGGCTGGTACGCCCGTGGTGCCACGCCGGGGGAGCGCGGCACGGCCGTCTTCGTCGGGCACCGCGACACCCTGACGGGACCGGCCATCTTCCTCAACCTCGACTCGCTGACCACCGGCCACACCATCCGGGTCGCGCGGGCGGACGGCCGTGTCGCCGTCTTCACGGTCGACAAGGTCCGCACCTACACCAAGGCCGCGTTCCCCGACACGGAGGTGTACGGCTCCACGGGCCGGCCGGAACTCCGGCTGCTCACGTGCGGGGGAGCGTACTCGCCCAAGACCGGGTACGAGGCGAACATCGTCGTCTTCGCCCATCTCACCGACGTCGCCCGCCGGATCTGACCGGAGGCGGCATCAAGACGGAGTCCTCCGGGGCCGCCCGGCGGGCGCGCGTCCACCCGGCGGGCCCGCGCCCCGCGGCGCGAGCCCGCCGGTCCCGGTACCCCGGGGCGGCCGGTGTGGGATGCGTGACAGCGGGTGCGGCCGACCCTGGCGCCAGAAAACTAACAGCGCTAGTTTGGGTCTGGACGACGAACCGGCCGGCCCCAAGGAGACAGTCGATGAAGGCCCACGACGCGATGTACATCGGCGGAGCATGGCGCGCAGCCTCCTCCTCCGACACCATCCCGGTGATCAACCCCGCGGACGAGCAGGTCATCGGGCACGTCCCGGCCGGGACCGCCGAGGACGTGGACACCGCCGTACGGGCCGCCCGCGCCGCCTTCCCCGGCTGGGCCGCCACCGCGCCCGCCGAGCGGGCGGCCGGCATCGCGGCCCTCCGCGACGCGCTCGCGGCCCGCGCGGAGGAGATCGCCGCAACGGTCACCGCCGAGCTCGGTGCCCCGCCCCAGCTCGCGGCCGCCGTCCACACCGGACTGCCGATCGCCGTCGCCGGCTCGTTCGCCGAGCTCGCCGCCACCCACCCCTTCGAGGAGAAGGTCGGCAACTCCACGGTCTACGCCGAGCCCGTCGGCGTGGTCGGCGCGATCACCCCGTGGAACTACCCGCTCCACCAGATCGTCGCCAAGGTCGCGCCCGCGCTCGCCGCCGGCTGCACCGTCGTGCTCAAGCCCGCCGAGGACACCCCGCTGACCGCCCAGCTCTTCGCCGAGGCCGTCCACGAGGCGGGGCTGCCGGCCGGAGTCTTCAACCTGGTCACGGGTCTCGGCCCGGTCGCGGGTCAGGCGCTCGCCGAACACCCCGACGTGGACCTGGTCTCCTTCACCGGCTCCACCGCCGTGGGCCGGCAGATCGGCGCCACCGCGGGCGGCGCCGTCAAGCGGGTCGCCCTGGAGCTCGGCGGCAAGTCCGCCAACGTCATCCTGCCCTCCGCCGACCTGGGCAAGGCCGTCGCCGTCGGCATCGCGAACGTCATGTCCAACTCCGGCCAGACGTGCAGCGCCTGGACCCGCATGCTGGTGCACACCGACCGGTACGACGAGGCCGTGGCGCTCGCCGCCGAGGCCGTCGCCAAGTACGTGCCGGGCGAGCGCGTCGGCCCCCTCGTCAACGCCAGGCAGCAGCAGCGCGTCCGCGGCTACATCGAGAAGGGCGTGGCCGAAGGCGCGCGGATCGTCGCCGGCGGCCCCGAGGCCCCGAAGGAGACCGGCTACTACGTCTCCCCGACCGTGTTCGCCGACGTCACGCCGCAGATGACCATCGCCCAGGAGGAGATCTTCGGCCCGGTCGTCTCGATCCTGCGCTACCAGGACGAGGAGGAGGCCCTCGCCATCGCCAACGGCACCGTCTACGGCCTCGCGGGCGCCGTCTGGGGCGACCAGGAGGCCGCCGTGGCCTTCGCGCGGCGCATGGACACCGGCCAGGTCGACATCAACGGCGGACGCTTCAACCCGCTGGCCCCGTTCGGCGGTTACAAGCAGTCGGGTGTCGGGCGCGAGCTGGGTGCGCACGGCCTGGCCGAGTACCTCCAGACCAAGTCCCTCCAGTTCTGAAACCCCGAGGAGTCAAGAGCGTGATCCGCGCCGCCGTCCTGACCGCCGTCGGCTCTCCCCTGGAGATCACCGGCATCGAACTCCCCGAACCCGGCCCCGGCCGGGTGAAGGTGCGCCTGGCCGCGGCCGGGGTGTGTCACTCCGACCTGTCCCTGTCGAACGGCACCATGAAGGTGCCCGTTCCGGCGGTACTCGGCCACGAGGGCGCCGGCACCGTCGTCGCCGTCGGCGAGGGCGTCGCCCATGTCGCCGTCGGCGACCACGTCGTCCTCAACTGGGCCCCGTCCTGCGGCGCCTGCCACCACTGCTCGATCGGCGAGGTCTGGCTCTGCGCCGACGCCCTCAAGGGCTCGGCCGCGGTGCACGCGGTCGCCGAGGACGGCACCACGCTGCATCCCGGGCTCAACGTCGGGGCCTTCGCGGAGGAGACCGTGGTGCCCGCGAACTGCGTGCTGCCCGCGCCCGACGGCGTCCCCCTCACGGAGGCGGCCCTCCTCGGCTGCGCCGTCCTCACCGGCTGGGGCGCGATCCACCACTCGGCGCGGGTCCGGCAGGGGGAGTCCGTCGTCGTCTTCGGCGTCGGCGGCGTGGGCCTGGCCACGCTGCAGGCCGCCCGGATCGCCGGCGCCGGGCCGATCGTCGCGGTCGACGTGTCGCCCGAGAAGGAGGAGCTCGCCCGGGCCGCCGGGGCCACCGACTACCTGGTCGCCTCGGACACGACGGCCCGGGAGGTCCGCAAGCTGACGGGGGGCCAGGGCGCCGACGTGGCCGTCGAGTGCGTGGGCCGCGCCGTCACCATCCGTACCGCCTGGGACTCCACGCGGCGGGGCGGGCGCACCACCGTCGTCGGTATCGGCGGCAAGGACCAGCAGGTGACGTTCCACGCCCTGGAGATCTTCCACTGGGGCCGCACGCTGTCCGGCTGCGTCTACGGCAACTCCAACCCGGCCGAGGACCTGCCGGTCCTCGCCGAGCACATCCGGGCGGGCCGGTTCGACCTGTCCACGCTCGTCACCGAGCGGATCACGCTGGACGGCATCCCGGGCGCCTTCGCCAACATGGTCGCGGGCAAGGGCGGCCGGGCGCTGGTCGTCTTCTAGGGCCCTGTCCTGAGCCGGGCCCTGTCCGGGTCTCGGCCTTGTCCGGGTCCGGGCCCTCCGCGGTCCCGGTCCCGGTCCCGGCCTCGTCCCGGTCCCGGACCCGTCCCGGACCCGTCCCGGACCGGTCCCGGGGTGGGGTCCCGTCGATTGCGCCGCGCAGGCGGCGCGGCCGACGGGACACCGGCGTTCGGACAGACCTCAGACGCCCGTCCGGCCGTCGACGAGCTCGCGCACGATGTCGAGGTGGCCGTTGTGGCGGGAGGTCTCCTCGACGAGATGGAGGATCACCCAGCGGAGGTCCACGTGCCGGCCGTCCCGGAGGGGGCGCACGGCCTTCGCGTCCAGGTCGTGGTCGGCCAGCAGGCGACGGTGACGGGCGCTCTGCTCCTCGTACTCGGTGAGGAGGCGGGGCAGCGGGATGTCGACCGCGGTTCGCATCTCCGGGTCGGGGTCCTCGTCGGTCGCCTCCGTGAGCGGCCCCTCGGGTTCCTCCCCCAGGAACACCACCTGGACCCAGTGGTGCTCGACCCATCGCAGATGGCTGATCAACCCGCTGATCGTCATCAGCGGTGAGCCCGGGAGCGGTGCCTTGCGGGCGTCCTCCGCGGAGACCCCCTCGCATTTGGCTCGTGCCGTGTCACGGGCGTAGTCGAGGAAGGTGGACAGCTGTGTGCGCTCGTCCCAGCTGGGCGGCGTATCGGTTCGTCGAGTCATCGCAGGGAGTGTCCCGCGGCTCGGTGGGGGCGTCGAGCGATTAACGAGCGGAGCCCGCCGTGCCCTTGCCGGACGCGTCGCCCACGGGGGTGGCGGACGAGGCGGTCTCCACGGTGTCCACCGCGCCCGGGGCGTCCACCGTGCCGGTGACCGCCACGGCGGGCTCGGCGTCCGCCGTCTTCGGGCGGGAACGCGAGACGGCCACACCCGCCAGGCACAGCACACCGCCCGCGAGGGTCAGGAGGCCCGGCAGCTCGCCCAGGAGCGCCCACGCCATGACCACCACCAGCGCCGGCACGGCGTACGTCGTCGCGCCCATCCGCCCCGCCGTCGTGCGGGCCAGCGCGTAGGCCCAGGTCGTGAAGGCCAGCGCGGTCGGGAAGACGCCGAGGTAGACCATGTTCAGGGTGGCCGACACCGGCGCCTCACCCAGCTCGCCGATCAGCTGCCAGGAGAAGGGCAGGCACACCACCGTGCCGATGAGGCAGCCGAAGGTCGTGACCTGCAGGGCGGTGGCGTGCGCGAGCGCCGGCTTCTGGGCGACGACACCGGCGGCGTACGTGACGGCGGCGACCAGGCAGAGCACGACGCCGAGCACCGAGGCGTGCCCCTTGCCCGACATCGACAGACCCACGGCCACCGCGCCCGCGAAGGACACGCCCATGCCGGCGATCAGCCGGGGCGGCAGCTTCTCGCCGAGGAACCGGGCGCCGAGCAGGGCGATCAGCAGGGGGCCGATGTTGACGACCATCGCGGCCGTGCCCGCGTCCACCTCCTGCTCGCCCCAGTTGAGCGCCACCATGTAGCCGCCGAACCAGAGCAGTCCCGAGACGAGGATTCCCGGCCAGGCCCCGCGGGACGGCAGTCCCTCCCGCCGGACCAGCAGCACGAGAACGAGGACGAGCGAACCGGCGACGAGCCGGCCGAGCGCGAGGGCGCCGGGGGAGTACGCGGCTCCGGCGCTGCGGATGGAGACGAAGGCGGAGGCCCACAGGACGACGGAGACGCCGGCGGCGGCGAGGGCCGACCGGGAGGTGGTGCGGGAGTTCGTCATGGGGTGACGGTAGGCCGTGAACGGTTCGGTCTTCACCTAATTTCCAAGGGGCTTACTCCCAGGGCTTGTCGGAGCGCCTCCTCGCCCTCGGGCGTCACCTTCACGGCCCGTTCGGACCCGATCCGCACGCACCAGCCGCGGTCGAGCGCGTGACGGCACAGCGCCGCGCCCGCGAGCCCCGCGAGGTGCGGTCGCCGCTCGGTCAGGTCGAGACAGCCGCGGGCGACGGGCCGGCGTCCGGCGGTGGCGAGCGTGATCCCCAGATCCGCGAACCACGTCATGCCGCGGTCGGTGAGCGCGAACCCGGTGTCCTGCCGCAGCAGCCCGCGCGCGGTCATCGCCTCGGTGACGACGATCCCGAGCCGCCCCGCGAGATGGTCGTAGCAGGTACGGCCCCGGGCCATGGCCCGCCCCGCGCTCGCGGCCCGCAGCGTCCGCGGCGGCTCCGGGGCGGCGGGTTCAGCGCGGGCGGCGAGGTCCTCCACGAGCTGGGCGATTTCCGGATCGGCGAGGCGGACGTACCGGTGTCGGCCCTGGCGCTCCTCCGCGAGCACCCCGCCCGCGACGAGCTTGCCCAGGTGTTCGCTCGTGGTGGAGGCGGCCACGCCCGCGTGGCGGGCGAGCTCGCCCGCCGTCCAGGCCCGTCCGTCGAGCAGGGCGAGCAGGAACGCGGCGCGGGTCTCGTCGGCGATCAGGGCCGCGAGGGCGGCGAGGTCTCTGGGAGCCATGGAACCAGGGTCCCGCACGGTCGCTTCGGCCCCGGCCGAACGGTCCCGCCGCCGTGCGCCGCGGACCACCGGGCGTCTCCCCCGCGTCGCGCGGGCGCCCCGTCCCGCCCTCCCGCGCCGCCGGGCCGGCCCGGCTTCAGGTCCCGCGGACCGCCCAGGCGCCGCGGATCCCCGCCTCGTACTGGATCGCCAACCCGTCGAGCAGCGCGCGCAGCCCGGTCTCGAACGCCCCCTCGTCGACCTTCTGGCGGTGCTCCGCCAGGAGGTGCGCCTGGCCGAGGTGCGGATAGTCGGCCGGGTCGTACGCGGTCTCGTCGTCGACGAAGCCGCGGGCGAAGGAGCCGAGCGCCGAGCCGGTGACGAAGTACCGCATCAGCGCGCCGATGGAGGTCGCCTGGGCCGGCGGCCAGCCGGCCCGGACCATGGCGCCGAAGACCGCGTCGGCCACCCGCAGGCCCGCCGGGCGGCGGCCCGGGCCCCGCGCGAGCACGGGGACGATGTGCGGATGGTCGGCCAGGGCGGCCCGGTAGGAGCGGGCCCAGTCGTACAGCGCGGTCCGCCAGTCGCGGCCGTCGTCCTCGTCGAACATCGACAGGTCGATCTTCGCGCTGACCGCGTCGGCGACGGCGTCGAGGATCTCGTCCTTCGTGCGGAAGTGGTTGTAGAGCGAGGGGCCGCTCACGCCCAGTTCGGCCGCGAGCCGCCGGGTGGAGAGGGCGGCGAGACCTTCCGCGTCCACGAGCGCGCTCGCCGTCTCGACGATCCGGTCTCTGCTGAGGAGGGGCTTGCGCGGTCGGGCCATGGCCCACATAGTAGGCCCGTACACCAGAAACTAGCAGTGCTAATTAAAGCCCGCGATCGAAGGTCGGTGCCGCAGTGAACCTGGAGCTCAGCGAGGAGCAGGAAGCCGTCCGGCGGCTCGCCGAGGACTTCGTCGCACGCGAGGTCGCCCCGCACGTCGTCGCCTGGGACCGCGGCGAGAGCGTCGACCGCTCGATCGTGAAGAAGCTCGGCGCCGTCGGCTTCCTCGGGCTCACGATCCCGGAGGAGTACGGCGGCTCCGGCGGCGACCATCTCTCCTACTGCCTGGTCACCGAGGAGCTCGGGCGAGGCGACTCCTCCGTGCGCGGCATCGTCTCGGTCTCCCTCGGCCTGGTCGCCAAGACGATCGCCGCCTGGGGCGACGAGGAGCAGAAGCGCCGCTGGCTGCCCCCGCTCGCCTCGGGCGACGCCATCGGCTGCTTCGGCCTCACCGAGCCCGGCACGGGGTCCGACGCCGGAAGCCTGGCGACCAGGGCGGTCCGCGACGGGGACGGCTACGTCGTGAACGGCACGAAGATGTTCATCACCAACGGCACCTGGGCCGACGTCGTGCTGCTCTTCGCCCGGACCGACGACACCCCCGGTCACAAGGGCGTCTCCGCCTTCCTCGTCCCCACGGACACCCCCGGCCTCACCCGTCGCACCATCCACGGAAAGCTCGGTCTGCGCGGCCAGGCCACCGCCGAGCTGGTCCTGGAGGACGTCCGCGTCCCGGCCGCGGCCATGCTCGGTCCCGAGGGCAAGGGCTTCTCGATCGCCATGTCCGCCCTCGCCAAGGGCCGGATGTCGGTCGCGGCGGGCTGTGTCGGCATCGCGCAGGCGGCGCTCGACGCCGCCGTCCGCTACGCGGGGGAGCGCGAGCAGTTCGGCAAGCCCATCGCCTCCCACCAGCTGGTGCAGGAGCTGATCAGCGACATCGCCGTGGACGTCGACGCGGCCCGGCTGCTGACCTGGCGGGTCGCCGACCTGGTCGACCGGGGCGAGGAGTTCGCCACGGCCGCGTCGAAGGCGAAGCTGTACGCCTCGGAGGCCGCGGTGCGCTGTGCCAACAACGCCCTCCAGGTCTTCGGCGGCTACGGCTACATCGACGAGTACCCGGTCGGGAAGCTCCTGCGCGACGCCCGGGTGATGACGCTCTACGAGGGCACCAGCCAGATCCAGAAGCTGATCATCGGGCGGGCCCTGACGGGGGTCTCCGCCTTCTGAGTACCGGGATGAGTAGCCGAGCGGATGTGGCCCCCGGCACATCCGCCGGATGCTGTCGGGCATGAGTGAGACACCGGTCAAGCAGCAGAACACGGCCGCCTACCACATGCAGGCCGTCATCTCCTTCGGACTCGCCCTCACGGCGGTGGCCGTCGGGATCTACAAGCTCGAAGCGGACGCCTGGGTGCGGTCCTTCCTCGCCATCGCGGTCCTCTACCTGACGACCTCGGCCTTCACGCTCGCCAAGGTCGTCCGCGACCGCCAGGAGGTCGGCCAGATCGTCAGCCGGGTCGACCAGGCCCGCCTGGAGAAGCTCCTCGCCGAGCACGACCCCTTCCAGAAGCTCTGACGCCGTGCGGAGGCTCCGGCCCCTCCGGAGCCCCGGCCCTCCCGGAAGCCCCGATCCGGCTCGTCCGCTCCCGGCGCCCGGTGACAGAGATCTGCCACCACGCCTCTAAGCGCTTGCTCAGCTTCGTTGTATGGTGTTCGTCCTTGACGGATGAAGAAGGGGCGAACCATGAGCGTGGCGGAGGAGACGCCCGGCGGCGAGGACGTGCCGTGGGGCGAGGTCACGCCCGAGGCCGCCCGGCGCCTGCTGGTCGCGGCCGTCGAGGCGTTCGCCGAGCGCGGCTACCACGCCACCACGACCCGTGACATCGCGGGCCGCGCGGGCATGAGTCCGGCCGCCCTCTACATCCACTACAAGACCAAGGAAGAGCTGCTCCACCGGATCAGCCGCATCGGTCACGACAAGGCGCTGGAGATCCTCCGGGTCGCGGCCGACGGCGAGGGCACGGCCGGGGAGCGGCTCGCCGACGCCGTACGGTCCTTCGTCCGCTGGCACGCCGAGCGGCACACCACCGCGCGGGTCGTCCAGTACGAGCTGGACGCGCTCGGCCCCGAGCACCGCACCGAGATCGTGGCGCTGCGCCGCGAGTCCGACGCCGTCGTGCGCCGGATCGTCAACGAGGGTGTGGCGGCCGGGGAGTTCGACGTGCCGGACGTGGCCGGCACGACGGTCGCGGTGCTCTCGCTGTGCATCGACGTGTCCCGCTGGTTCAACACGGAGGGCCGCCGGACGGCCGACGAGGTCGGCGCGCTCTACGCCGACCTCGTACTGCGGATGGTCGGGGCTCAGAAGTAGTAGCGGGAGACCGACTCGGCGACGCACACCGGCTTGTCGCCGCCCTCGCGCTCCACGGTCACGGTCGCGGTGACCTGCACGCCGCCGCCGGCATCCGTCACCTCGGTGAGGACGGCGGTCGCGCGCAGCCGCGAGCCCACGGGTACGGGGGAGGGGAAGCGGACCTTGTCGGTGCCGTAGTTGATGCCCATCTTCATGCCCTCGACGCGCATGATCTGCGGTACGAGCGCGGGCAGCAGCGACAGCGTCAGATAGCCGTGCGCGATGGTCCGGCCGAAGGGCCCGGCGGCGGCCCGTTCCGGGTCCACGTGGATCCACTGGTGGTCGCCGGTCGCGTCGGCGAACAGGTCGATCCGCTTCTGGTCGACCTCCAGCCAGTCGCTCTGCCCCAGCTGCTCGCCCACTCCGGCGCGCAGCTCCTCGGCGGACGTGAAGATCCTCGGCTCAGCCATGTCCCTGTTCCCTGCCTCTCACCCGGTCGGTCCCACCTCTAAGCGACTGCTTAGTCTGGCCGTATCGGGGTGCGCTGTCAACGGGTCGCCCGAACCGAACCAGTAGGGTTCGAGGAGTGCCCCAGATTCCGGAGAAGATCCACGAGCTCACCGTCGGCCAGCTGTCCGCGCGCAGCGGCGCCGCCGTGTCCGCCCTGCACTTCTACGAGACCAAGGGCCTGATCAGCAGCCGCCGTACGAGCGGCAACCAGCGTCGCTACGTCCGGGACACCTTGCGTCGCGTCGCCTTCATCCGCGCCGCCCAGCGCGTCGGCATCCCGCTGGCCACCATCCGGGAGGCGCTCGCCGCACTCCCCGAGGAGCGCACCCCCACCAAGGAGGACTGGGCGCGGCTCTCGGAGGCCTGGCGCACCGAGCTGGACGAGCGGATCAACCAGCTCGGACGGCTGCGCGACCACCTCGCGGACTGCATCGGCTGCGGCTGCCTCTCGCTGGAGAACTGCGTGCTGTCCAACCCGGACGACGTCGTCGGCGAGCGCATGACCGGCTCGCGCCTGCTGCCGGAACGCCGGCGCGCGGCGCGCGACTGAGGGCCCCGGGCCGCGACGCCCCGTCCCCCGCGCCGGACACGGCGCAGGGGCCCGACACCCCCGTGGTCGGACCCCTGCTGTTCTCGGAGGGCGGTGCCCCGCCCTACTCGTACTCGGTGCCGCCCTTGCGCGTCAGGTACGCGTGGCTGACCGCCTTGGCGATGGCCCGCCCCCCGACCACGGGGCTGTACCGCTCCGTCACCGGACGGATCACGACGCCCTCCCGCAGGTGCAGCTCCCGCCCGGACACGGTCTCGCGGCCGGTCGCCAGCTCCAGCACCGTGCCGAGGTCGTACGGCCCCGTGTACAGCCGCGGTACGAGCGGCAGTTCACCCGGCTCCAGGACCTCCGCCGGGTCCAGCCGGCGCACCTCGCCGTCGATCTCGGCCGACACGTCGAAGACCGCGTAACCGAGGTCCTCGCCACGGGCGTTGGCGCCGTAGCCGAGGTCCTGGACCCCGGCCCCGTACACCTCGCCGAACAGGCCGATCCGGCGGGCGCCCAGCCGCTCGGCGAGCCGTGCAGCGACCGCCGGGGCGTCGTGCCCCAGGACCGCCCGCCAGTACAGGTTGCGCGGATCCTCCCGGAGGGCCAGGCCCTTCGCCCCGAACCCCTTCGAGGACACCTGGACCCGCCCGTCCTCCGCGAAGTACGTGAGCAGGCAGGCCGATCCGTGCAGCTTCTCCGTGAGGACCACCGGCTCGCCGGGCTCGAAGATCCCCGGATAGCGCTGGAGGTTCTCGATGTCGCACCAGGGCAGCAGATCGGGCGCGGCCTCCACGTCCCCGGACATCGTCGGCGGGATCGGTGGCGTCCACTTGGTGATCCCCAGCAGTTCGGCGAAGTCGGTCTCCGCGGCGACCGCCTCGGCCAGGTCGACGTCCGCGAGCGCCTTCGGCCGGCACACGAGTCCCTGCGACAACTCGCCCCGCAGGCGCACCGCCTTGACGCGGTCCGAGGCCTTTCCGGCGAGCCGCCCGGTCAGTCCGAGCTCGTCGACCAGGGCGAGCGGGAGCACCGCCTGCTCCGGGATGTAGATCGCCATGTCGCCCGTGCGGTACGCGCCCTTGGCGACGACGGCGCGATACAGGCCCACCTGGGCCAGTTCGAGCGCGTCGGCGTTCGGATGGGCGTGGACGGTCAGCACTTCGGCGGTGACGCGCAGCGTCGACATGGCGGTTCTCCGGTGGATTCAGGGTGTCGTCATCGCCGGACACACTGCGGCACGCGCATACCGTTGGGCCACCGATTTACCGCCTGGTAGCGTCACTTGGTTCCGCCGGGCACCGCGACGCCACGCGCCGGCGAGGCGAGTTCGGCATCGCCCCTCCTCCCCGTCCGGGACCGGACGCGCTCCCCCCCCCGCCGTACCGGTCGGGCTCCGCCCACGCGCCGGTCGTCACGCCCACCGGGACGTCGACCGCGGCGCGGATCGCGGTGAGGGCCGCCGCCGGCGCCCGGGGCGGGAGCGTGATCGTCACCGCGCGGCGTTCCGGGGTGGACGCGCACGTCCACCGCCCCGGCCGCGACCGCCTGCGCCGCCGCGGCGGCCATGGCACCGGGCGACATCGGCACGGCCGCGGTGTCACCGGGGCCGCGCGTGCCGTCCGGTCAGACCCGGATCACACGTTCCGCTCCGCCGCTCAGGCCGCGGACACCAGCCGCGGCAGGGACTCGCCCCGCGCCCGGGC
Organism: Streptomyces sp. JL2001; assembly: GCF_050917515.1. Classification (NCBI taxonomy): domain Bacteria; kingdom Bacillati; phylum Actinomycetota; class Actinomycetes; order Kitasatosporales; family Streptomycetaceae; genus Streptomyces; species Streptomyces sp. JL2001. The sequence continues at coordinate 6,225,421 of NZ_CP169421.1, forward strand.
CAGCGCCCCCGCGGTGAGGACCGCCTGCGGTACGACCACCCCGCAGTTCCCGCACACCGGGCCGAACCACGGTTCCTCGCGCAGCTCCGGACGCCACTCGATCCGGGGTCCCGCGCACACCGGGCAGGCATCCCCCGGGCCCGATCGCAGAGCGGCTATCAGTCGTCGCAGCACCTCGGCCAGCGGCTCCGAGGGATGCACGGCGGGATCGTCGCACCGCGCCACCCCGTTGCCGCCCCAGGTCCGCCGGTGCCAGTCGTCGAGCGCGCCCGGCCGGCGCAGCCCGTCGTGCTTCTCGCGCCGCCGCCGCTCGGCGAACTCCTCCTCGTAGGCGAGCCACACGGCCCGCGCCTCCTCCAGTTCCTCCAGTGCGGCCACCAGCCGCCCCGGATCGAGCTCCCGGTCCTCGGGCCCGAACCCGTGCCTCCGGCACAGGTGGGCCCAGGTCGCTCGGTGCCCGTAGGGGGCGAACCGCTCCAGGCACTTGCGCAGCGAGTACCGCCGCAGCGCCGTGTCGCACCCCGGATCACGCACCTGTCTCGCAAGACTCCGGAAACCGGCCATCGCTCCGCACCTCCGTCGCTGGTACTTCGGCGTCAAGGACGTTATGGGATGGACGAACGAGTGCCCCGTCCTGTTCCATCGAAAATTCGAAGAGGCCCGTGAACGGCGTACGGGGGACGTTCGGTACGGGACGCCACACGCGGACTCGCGGGCGGTCCGGCCCTCCCGGAGCGGGACTCCGACCGGCTCGCCGAAGCCGGGGAGGAGGAGCTCGCGCACGGGCTCGCGGTCCCTCAAGAACCGGCGTCCTCCCAGATCAGGAGCCTGTGGCACAGGGCTTCCCGGAGCTCGCCGAGGTGCCGGTCCGGTCCGGCGAGGTGCCCCGCCCCGAGCTCCCGGGGGCGGGCCGGAAGCCCCTTCCGGGCGCCGTGACCGGCGGTGCCGGCCCTCCCGAGGTCTGGCGAGAACTCGCCGCCCGACCGGACCCCGCGCCCCGCGACGGGATCGACGGCGGGCCCGGCGGGCCCACCGATGTGACATTCTCCCGGTCGACGGTCGCTCAGGTCCCGAACCGGCCCGCCGACGCGATCACCCGCGCCAGTTCCACGTGGATGATGTCGCTGTGCGCGCCGGCGGGAGGACCGCCGTCCTTGACCACCGCCGCCGCGTCCACGCTCACGCAGCCCGAGGACGGAACGCCGTCACGCAGCGCCGTGGCCAGGGTCAGGGAGGCCGCGTCCGGCACCGCCTGGATGCCGTCGTGGCCGATCGCCCCCCAGCGGCGGTCGCTGCCGAGGATCGACTCGGCGTCCCGGGCCAGCCGCGCGGCCAGCGGGTAGATCACTCCGAGGGCCGTGTCGTGCCGGGAGTAGCAGGCCACCACCGGCCCGTCGACCCGCCGCTCCATGTCCCGCAGGGCCCCGCCCCGGCCGGGCTCGTGCGGCAGGCTCGCCGCGAACGCGTAGTGCGAGAAGGACCCCTGGAGCAGCGTCACGGACCGGACGGTGCGCACGCCCTCGGGCAGGGCGCGCAGCGCGTACGCGACGAGCCGGGCGCCCATGCTGTGGCCGACGAGATGGATCCGCAGGCCGGGGGCGGAGCGGGCGAGCCGGCCGAGCAGCGGCCCGAGCCCCCGCTCGCCGACCGTGCCGGCCCGGCGCTTCATCGTGTAGTACGTGGCCTGCCGCAGCGCCTCCCGGGCGCCCTTCCAGTACCGCCCGAGCCGGCCCCCGAACGCCTCGCGCGGCGTCGGCACCGCCCCCGGTCCGGCCGCCTCGTCCAGCGCGTCCGCGAACATCGCGCAGACCACCACCGGATCCCCCAGCAGGAAGTCGGGCACCGGCGGCCCCTCGGCCAGGGACCGCGAGGCCGGGCCGGTGTCGGTCAGCTCCCTGAGCAGATCGCCGAACTCGGTGAAGGCGGCCTCGTCCTCCGGCTGTTCGCGCAGCAGCGCGGACAGCCGTTCCACCACGGCCTCCTTGCCGGGATGCACCGCCGCCACGGACTCGAAGTCGGGGATCGGTTCGTCCGTGAACATCGTCGACGGCCACACCACACCGGCGTACGCCAGCCGCGCGCCCGGTCGCACCAGGCCCGGGAAGGGGGCGAAGAAGGCCGCGTACATCCGGGTGGCCACGGACGGGTCGCTGTTCCACCCGTGGGCGAACACCACCAGGTCCGTGGCTCCCCGCGCGGCGAGCGCCGACAGCGCCTCGTGCTGCCCGGCCGCGCCGTCTCCGTCCTTGTCGAAGGTGATCTCCCGGTACGGCTCCACACTCATCCCGGCCATGGGCGGTCCGTCCCTCCGTGTCGAGGACACTGTCGTGGAGGGAGCCCGGAGGACCCCCTCCCGCGACAGCATCCTGCGCGCACGGGGGGACGGCCAGGCTTTCGGCGCGGACGCGCCGCGGAGTCCACCGGGACGTGCGGCAACAGGTCGTACGAGTCGGCCGGGCGGACCGGTGCCGGGCTGCCGGGGGACGCGAGGCCGTGCCGATCGGCCGAGGCGGGCGGAACCCGCCCCGGCGTCCCCGCAGGATCGGCAGGACACCCCTGGGAACGTCTTGCCGGTCAGGCCGGAGAGGCACCCCTCAGCGGTAGAGCAGGTGCTCCCGGCGCACGGCGCGGAAGGCCGCCAGGTCCGCGGCCCAGGCGCCGACCACCTCGTCCGTGTCCGCGCCCGCGTCGACGAGGGTCCGCACCCGGGTGGAGCCGGTCAGCTTGTCGATCCAGTTGTCCGGACGCCAGGCGAACCCGCTCCACGACCGCTTCGCGCTGACCAGCAGCCCGATGCCGGCGCGTACCGGGTCGAAGACGTCACGGTCGTGCACGTGGAGCTGGACGCCGCCGACCGTCTTTCCCTGGAACTTGGAGAAGGTCGGGGCGAAGTACGCCTCCCGGAAGCGGACCCCGGGCAGTTCCAGGGCGTTCGCCTCCTCCGCCCAGCGCCGGTCGATCCCCTCCGCGCCCAGCAGTTCGAAGGGGCGGGTCGTGCCGCGCCCCTCGGAGAGGTTGGTGCCCTCGAAGAGGCAGGTCCCGGAGTAGACGAGCGCGGTCTCCGGCGTCGGCATGTTGGGGCTCGGCGGCACCCAGGGCAGCCCGGTCGCGTCGAAGAAGTCCCGGCGCCTCCACCCCGACATCGTCACGGTCTGCAGCCGCACCGGCGTCGTCAGGAACTCGGCGTTGAACAGCAGGGCCAGTTCCGCCACCGTCATCCCGTGCGCCTGGGCGATCGGTTCGCGGCCCACGAAGGTCGCGAAGGCCCGGTCCAGGACCGGGCCGAGGGCCGCCCGCCCGGTCACCGGGTTCGGCCGGTCGAGGACGACGAAGCGCTTGCCGGCCAGGGCGGCGGCCACCATGCAGTCGTACAGCGTCCAGATGTAGGTGTAGAAGCGCGCGCCCGCGTCCTGGATGTCGAAGACGACGGTGTCCACGCCGGAGGCGGTGAACACGTCGGCGAGCGGCTGACCGCTCTTCAGGTACGTGTCGTAGACGGGCAGTCCGGTCGCCGGGTCGTCGTGGCGGCCCTCGGAGCCGCCCGCCTGCGCGGTCCCCCGGAAGCCGTGCTCGGGGCCGAAGACGGCCGTCAGGTCCACCCGGTCGTCGGCGTGCATGACGTCCACGATGTGCCGGGCGTCGGCGGTGATCCCGGTCGGGTTGGTGACGATGCCTACCCGTTCTCCGGCGAGGAGCGCGTAGCCGTCGGCGGCGAGCCGGTCGAAGCCGGTGCGCACCCGGCGCCCGCCCTCGTGCGCCGCGGCCGCGGGGGCGGCCGCGGCCCCCACGCCCAGGGCGCCGCCGGCGGCGAGCAGACCCCGTCTGGACAGGCTCATGCGGAAACCTCCTTGATCGCCTTCCCTGACATGGGCACGCACGCTAGCGCCTGCACCGGCCGCGCGATACGAGGCGTGCGGTGCGAGGTGTCGCCGAAGAGGACTTCCGTCTCGACATACCGACTGGTTAGTCTGCTGTCACTGTCGCAACGGAGAAGGCGGGTCCCGATGAGTACGGTGCAGGGCGCTGGAGTGGTCGTCACGGGTGCGGGAGGCGGGATAGGCGCCGCACTGGCACGCCGGTTCGCCGCCGAGGGCGCCCGGGTCGTCGTCAACGACCTCGATCCCGACCGCACCGAGGCCGTCGCCGAGGAGATCGGCGGCCTGGCGATCGCGGGCGACGCCTCCGCCATCGTCGAGGAGGCCCGCGACGCCCTCGGCGGACCCGGCTCCATCGACGTGTGGTGCGCCAACGCCGGGCTCGCCTCACCCGGCGACGCCTTCGCCGACGAGGCCGTCTGGGCCGCCGCCTGGGACGTCAACGTCATGGCGCACGTCCGCGCGGCCCGCGCCCTGCTGCCCGAATGGCTGGAGCGCGGCAGCGGCCGCTTCGTCTCCACCGTCTCCGCCGCCGGCCTGCTCACCATGGTCGGCGCCGCGCCCTACAGCGTCTCCAAGCACGGCGCGTACGCCTTCGCCGAATGGCTCTCGCTGACCTACCGGCACCGCGGGCTCAAGGTCCACGCGATCTGTCCGCAGGGCGTCCGCACGGACATGCTCACGGCCGCCGGATCGGCCGGCGAACTCGTCCTGACCCCCACCGCCATCGAGCCCGAGGATGTCGCCGACTCCCTCTTCGACGCCATCGACACCGACCGCTTCCTGGTGCTGCCGCACGCCGAGGTCGCCGACTACTACCGGGCCCGCGCGACCGACCCCGAACGCTGGCTCGGGAACATGAACCACCTCCAGCAGAAGTGGGAGCGAGCCGGCGCATGACCTCGATCTACGCCGCGATGCCCTGGGTGGCCCAGCTCAGCGAGGCACAGCGGGCCCCGATAGCGCCGCCGCCCACCGTGCTGCACGCCTTCCGCGCCGCCGCGGCCCGCACCCCCGGTCACCCCGCCCTCGCCTACTTCGACGGCCGGCTGACCTACCGCGAGACGGACGCGCTCTCCGACTCGGTCGCCGGACACCTCGCCGCCCGGGGCGTGGCGCGCGGCGACCGGGTCGCGATCATGCTCCAGAACAGCCCCCACTTCGTGCTGGCCCTGCTCGGCGCCTGGAAGGCGGGCGCCACCGTCGTCCCGCTCAACCCCATGTACAAGTCCGGCGAGGTCGGCCACGCCCTGCGCGACTCCGGCGCCACCGCCCTGATCTGCTCCGACCGCGCCTGGGAGAGCCATCTGCGCGACACCGCGGCCGCGGCCTCCGTCGGCGTCACGCTCACCGCCTGCGAGCGCGACCTGCAGACCCGCGACGACCCCCGCGTGCTCGCCTTCGAACGGGTCCCCACCGAGACGGACGACCTGATCGAGGTCGCCCGCGCCGGACACCCGGCCCCCGCGGACCGTGACCCCGGCGCCGACGACGTGGCCCTGATCAGCTACACCTCCGGCACCAGCGGCACCCCCAAGGGCGCTCTCAACCTCCATCGCGGCATCGTCCACAACGCCGAACGCCAGCGCACGGGCCACCCCGTCCCCGAGGGCGCCGGCTACTTCGTCCTCGCGCCCCTCTTCCACATCACCGGCCTCGTCTGCGAACTGGGCGCCTGCTTCGTCAACGCCGGCACCCTCGTCCTCGCCTACCGCTTCGAGGCCGGGGTCGTGCTCGACGCCTTCCTGGAGCACCGGCCCGCCTACACGGTCGGCCCCTCCACCGCCTTCATGGCCCTGGGCGCCCACCCCGGCGCCACCCCCGACCACTTCTCCTCGTTCCTGGTCGTCTCCTCGGGCGGCGCACCCGTGCCGCCCGCCCTGGTCGAGAGGTTCCGCGCCGGCTTCGGCCCGTACATCCGGAACGGCTACGGCCTCACCGAGTGCACCGCGCCCTGCGCCGCCGTACCGCCGGAGAAGGAGGCCCCGGTCGACCCCGTGTCCGGGACCCTGTCGGTCGGCGTCCCCGGACCGGACACGCTCGTGCGCATCCTGGACGAGACGGGTGCCGAGGTGCCCTTCGGGGAGCAGGGCGAGATCGCGGTCCGCGGCCCCCAGGTGGTGCCCGGCTACTGGGGGATGCCCGAGGCCACCGCCGCGACCTTCCCCGACGGGGAGCTGCGCACCGGCGACATCGGCTTCATGGACGCGGACGGCTGGCTGTACGTCGTCGACCGCAAGAAGGACATGATCAACGCCTCCGGCTTCAAGGTGTGGCCGCGGGAGGTCGAGGACGTGCTCCACACCCACCCGGCTGTCCGGGAGGCCGCGGTCGTCGGGGTGCCCGACGCCTACCGGGGAGAGACCGTCAAGGCCTACGTCAGCCTGCGCCCGGGAGCCGAGACGAGGCCCGAGGAACTGTCCGCCCACTGCGAGCAGCGCCTGGCCGCGTACAAGTATCCCCGCGAGGTGGAGATCCTGGCGGAGCTGCCCAAGACGACAAGTGGGAAGATCCTCAGGCGGGAACTCCGTTCCCGCCCGTGACGACGATGACGAGAGAGAGGCGGCGGCGCATGGCCAGGACGACGGACGGGAGCGGTACCCCCGTCCCCCAGAGGCTGCTGGCCGCCGCCACCCGGCTCTTCGCCGAGCAGGGCTACGACCGGACCTCCGTGCAGGAGATCGTCGAGGCGGCGGGGGTCACCAAGGGCGCGCTCTACCACTACTTCGGCTCCAAGGAGGACCTCCTGCAGGAGGTCTACTCCCGGGTGCTGCGGCTCCAGCAGGAACGGCTCGACGCCTTCGCGGGCGCCGACGCCCCCGTCGAGCAGCGGCTCCGCGCCGCCGCCGCGGACGTGGTCGTCACCACCATCGAGAACCTCGACGACGCCTCGATCTTCTTCCGCTCGATGCACCACCTGAGCCCGGAGAAGAACAAGCAGGTGCGGTCCGAGCGGCGGCGGTACCACGAGCGGTTCCGGGCGCTGATCGAGGAAGGCCAGCAGGCCGGCGTGTTCACCACCGAGACCCCCGCCGACCTGGTGGTCGACTACCACTTCGGGTCCGTCCACCACCTGTCCACCTGGTACCGGCCGGACGGCCCGCTCACCCCCCAGGAGGTGGCCGACCAGCTGGCCGGCCTGCTGCTGCGGGCGCTGCGGCCCTGACGCCACCGGGCCGCGACGGTCCCGGCGCCCCCGGTGGACCGGGCGCCCGCGCAGGTCCACGCTGGAGACATGAGCAACCGCGTACCACGGCTGTGGAGCGCGGCCTACGGACCGTCGCGCGCCCCGCTCACCCGCCTGCTCGCCCGCGGTGCCCTGCGGATCACCGCCTTCGTCCGGGAGCTGGCCCTGGCCGACCACCGGCCGTTCGTGAGCCTGTGACCTGTGCCCCTCCGGGTTCCGCAGCCGCTTCCGGCGCACCCTCCGCACTCGGGTCACCGCCTTGCGGATTCCCCGGTCCCCGAGCGGGCGCGACAGGTATAACTTCCGGGTGGAGGTCGACCGAAGGCTCGTCGTCGCCGGCACCGGCGCCTACGACCACGAAGACGGACTGCCGCTCGTCCGCGAGGAGTTGAAGGCGGCGATCCGGCTCTTCGGTGGCCTCGGCTACCGCCTCGACGAGCGGATCGAGGAGGTCACCACCGCGGAGTTCCGTTCCCGCCTGGCGGACTGGGCCTCCCGCTGCGACCACACCGGCGAAGCCGTCGTCGTCTACTGCACGGGCCACGGAGTCCAGGGCCCCGACCGGCACTATCTGCTGTGCCGGGACAGCCACGGACAACGCCTGAACAGCACCGCGCTGGCCGCCGAGGACCTCACGCGCCTCGTCCTGGACGCGGGCGCCGGACGCGTCCTGCTCGTCGTCGACACCTGCTACGCGGGCGGGGCGGGGGCCGACGCCGCCCGGATCGCCGGCACGCTGCACCGCTCGCTGCGCGACGGCGCCGGCCGCGCCGGCGGGCTGACCGACTTCTCGGTCATCGCCGTCGCCCGCGCCGGGGAACCGGCCGCGCCGATGGTCTTCGCCGGCGCCCTGGAGACCGCGCTCGCCCGGCTCTCGCTCTCCCACAAGCAGCAGTACCTGTCCGTGGAGCAGGTCGTCCGCACGGTCAACGACATCTACCGCAGCGCCGGCATGCACCAGACCGCCCACGCCCACGTCGTGACCGAGGGATACGCCTTCTTCTCCTTCGAGAACTCCGGCTACCGCCCCGAGGCGCGCTACGACGACTGCGATCTCGCCGAACTCACCGTCCGCCTGAGCCCCGAGGGGCGCCGCCGCCGCGCCGAACTGGAGAACCACTTCGTCCCCCGGGGGCGTGGCTTCGAGGACGGCGGCGCGGGCGGCCGGGCCTCGTACTTCATGGGCCGCACCGCCGAACTCGACCGCCTCACCACGTGGCTGGGCGGCGGAGTCGGCGGGTGGGGCAGGGGAGTGGTGGTCACCGGGGGCCCGGGGGTCGGCAAGTCCGCCCTGCTCGGCCGGCTGCTCCTGCGCGCCGCGTCCCCCGCCTCGGCGACCGCCGTCCCCACGGCGATCCACGCCCGCCACCGCTTCCTGGCGGACATCGTCGCCGGCATCGCGGACGCGGCCGGCCTCGACGGCGCGACCACCGTGCAGACGTTGCTGGTGGGCCTCGCCTCACGCCGGGAACCGCTCGCCGTCCTCGTCGACGCCCTGGACGAGGCGGGCGAGGCCGGCGCCGACGACGCCGAGGCCCGGCGCATCGCCACCCTGCTCCTGGTGCCGCTGGCACGGATTCCGTGCGTACGCCTCCTGGTCGGCACGCGGCGGCACGTCCTGGACGCACTGCGCGGCGAACTGTCGGTGCTGGACCTCGACGACCGGCTCGCCGCCAGCCGGGACGACGTCGCACGGTACGCCCGCAGGCTGCTCCAGGCCCCCGACGGACCCGGCAGCACCGGGCCCTACGACGACCCCACCGCCGTCGCCGTCGCCGAGGAGATCGCCGACCGGGCCGGGGGCAGCTTCCTCTCCGCGCGGATCGCCGCCCGCCACCTCGGCCGCATGCCCCGGTCGATCGACCTGACCGACCCGGGCTGGCGCGCCGGGGTCCCGGTGGTGGGGGAGGCGCCGGGCGAGACGTTCCTCCGGGTCCTGCGGCACCGGCTCGGCGCGCAACGGGCCCGCGGCCTCCCCCTGCTGGGCGCGCTCGCCCTCGCCCAGGGCCGCGGCCTGCCACCCGACGAGGTGTGGCGGGCCGCCGCCGGAGCACTGGGCCGGCGGTCGTACTCCTGGGAGGACGTCGAGTGGATCGTCCGGGCCGCCGGCGAGCACCTCGTGGAGGACCTCGACGAGTCCGGCCGGTCCGTCTACCGGCTCTACCACCAGTCCTACGCCGACGCCCTCGCCGCCGACATCACCCCGGCCGCCCGGGACCGGGTGGCCCGGGCCCTGTACGCCCTCGTCCCTCGCGTCGACCGGGTGCGCGACTGGACCGCCGCCCCCGCGTACGTGCTGCGCCACCTCGCCGAGCACGCCGAGGGAACGGACCTCCTCGACGTCCTCGCCCTCGACCCCGCCTACCTGCTCACCGTCGACACCGACGCCCTCCGGCGCGTCCTGGACCGCGCCCCGTCGGGCCCGGCCCACGACGCGGCCCGCACCCTGAACCACGGGGCGGCCCTGCTCCGCAGCACGGCGGACCCGGCCACCCGCGCCGCACGCCTGAGACTGTCCGCCTTCCAGTCCGGCGCCGAACCCCTCGCCCGGGCCGTCCGCGACCATCACCCCGACCTTCCCTGGGACACCCTCTGGGCCGACGTCGCTCCCGTCCCGTACACCACGCTCGGTACCCTCACCGCGCCGGTCGGCGGTGCCGCCGTCGTGACCGCGCACGGCCGGCCGGTCCTCGTGACGGCCGAGACCGGCGGCCCGGTCTCGGTCTGGGACTGCACCGACGGCCGGCCGCTCGGGCTGCTGCCGGGCGACGTCGGCCGGGTGACCGGGGTGCACGGCTGCGACGGGCACCCGTGGGCGGCCCTGCGGACCCGGACCCACGTCTGGGTCTGGGACGTGGAGAGCCGGGACCTGATCGGAGCGATCGAGCACGAGGGCCGTGCCGCGCTCGTCGACTGCGCGCTGCTCGCCCTGGACGGCCGGTGCGTGGTGGTGACCCTCGACGCGAGGGGCGAGGTCGTCCTGCACGACCTGACGCGGGACCGCGTCCTCGCCCGGCTGCGCGAGGGACGGCGGCGCAGACCGTGGCAGGCGGTCCGGCTGGCGGCGGCACCCTCGGAGGACGGCGGGTTCCGTGTCGCGACCACCGTCGAGTGGCATCAGGACGAGCTCTCGTTCCGCCGGGCCCGGCTGACGGTCTGGGAGATCGGCCCGGACGCCGAGCGGCCGGCCCGGACCTGGACCCGCGTCCTGCGCGGACGCCGGGTCTCCGCCCTCGCCGTCCACGGCGCGACCGTGGCCGCGGCGACGAGACGCGCCTGGCTCCCCACGCGCGGGGGCCGCTCCCTCGCCCTGGAGATGCGCGGGCCGAGGGTCGTCGAGTGGGCCGGGGGCCGGCGCCATCTGCCCGCCCTGCGCGTCTGCCCCGGTGCGCCGGACGGCACGGGGCTGTGGTCCCTCTACGAAGCGGGGGGCACGGTGTTCGCCTTCGACGAGCGGGGCGAGGCGGCCGCCGCGACCCCGGTCGACGCTCCGGTGCGGCACCTCCTGGCGGCCGGTCGCGGGCCGAAGGGCCTGTGGCTGGTCTCGCTCGCCCCCGACGCCGCGTCCGCCAAGTCGTGGACGCTCGCCCCGGGTGGCGCGGACGACGCCGAGGACGCCGTGGACACGTCCATGGCGGTCGGGACGAGCGACGGCCGGCCCGTGGTCGCGAGCCGCCGCGGGGCACGGGTGCGGCTGCTGGATCCGGAGACCGGTGCCGAACTGCGCGCCGACGCCATCGACACCGGCTTCGTCGCGGGCACTTCGGGGGCGCCCCTGATGCGGCTGCGCCCCGGGAAGCGGGCCGTGACGGAACTGTGGGGCGGTGCGGACGGCGGGGCCGTCGATCGCCGCGGCACCGTGGACGACCTGCGACCCGTCCTCCTGGGCGGGGTCCCGCACCTGGCGATGGTCAAGGGCTACGGCGGTCTGGGCGAGAAGTACCTGGTGCTGCGAAAGCCGACCGGCGCCACCGTGTGGGCGGAAGGGGTGGGGCTCGTACGAGTCGGACCCCTGCGCGCCGTTCCTGCCGGTGGGTACGCCCTCATGGCCGTGGCCGGCGCTCTCCCGGGCAGCGGCGGCAACGACCAGGGAGCGTTCGACTTCGGCCCGGAGCAGTACATGCTGGCGGTCCGGTCGCTGCCGGGCGAGGCCGTCGACCACTGGGAGGAGGTGCACTCCCTGGACCTCGTGCACGACGTGGGCGTGTGGCCCGGAGGCCCGGTCGTCGGGTACGTCACGGCGGACGGACGCCTGGTCGTCCGCACCCGCTTCCTCCCCGCCGGGACGAGGAGCCGGGACCGTCACCCGCCCGAGCCGGTGACACGGCCCGACTCCGCCCGGATCTCGGTCTTCCGGCTCCAGACCCGGCACGGGCGGCCCACCGTCCTGACGGCCACCGCCGACGGGTACGTCACGCTCTTCGTCGTCGCGGCGGCCGACGACCAGCCCGAGGTCCTGCACCGGATCCCGCTCGGCTGCGCGGTGCGCGACCTGGAGTGGGTGGACGACGAGCGGCTCGCCGTCCACACCGCCACCGGGGTGATCTGCCTCAGGCTGCCCTGAACTCGGCCGCCGCTACAGGTACTTCTTGATCTCGCGGCGCGCCAGCGATCGCTGGTGCACCTCGTCCGGCCCGTCCGCCAGCTTCAGCGTCCGCGCCGCGGCCCAGAGTTCGGCGAGCGGGAAGTCCTGCGAGACACCGCCCGCGCCGTGCACCTGGACCGCCTTGTCGATGATGTCGACCACCGCGCGGGGGGTCGCGATCTTGATCGCCTGGATCTCCGTGTGCGCGCCGCGGTTGCCGACGGTGTCCATCAGCCAGGCGGTCTTGAGGACCAGCAGCCGCAGCTGCTCGACCGTCACCCGCGCGTCCGCGATCCAGTTCTGCACGACGCCCTGCTGGGCGATCGGCTTGCCGAAGGCCGTACGGGACACGGACCGCCGGCACATCAGCTCGATGGCCCGCTCGGCCATGCCGATCAGCCGCATGCAGTGGTGGATGCGGCCCGGGCCGAGCCGCGCCTGGGCGATGGCGAAGCCGCCGCCCTCCTCGCCGATCAGGTTCGAGGCGGGGACGCGGACGTCGTGGAAGAGCACCTCGGCGTGACCGCCGTGGGAGTGGTCCTCGTAGCCGTACACCTGCATCGCGCGCCGTACCTCGACACCGGGGGTGTCGCGCGGCACGAGGATCATCGACTGCTGGCGGCGGACGTCCGAGCCCTCGGGGTCCGTCTTGCCCATCACGATGAAGATCCGGCAGTCGGGGTTCATCGCCCCGGAGATGTACCACTTGCGGCCGTTGACGACGTACTCGTCACCGTGGCGCTCGATCCGGGTCTCGATGTTCGTGGCGTCGGAGGAGGCCACCTCGGGCTCGGTCATCGCGAACGCCGACCGGATCTCCCCGGCGAGCAGCGGCTCCAGCCACTGCTTGCGCTGCGCCTCGTCGCCGAACTGGGCCAGCACCTCCATGTTCCCGGTGTCCGGGGCGGCGCAGTTGAGGGCGGTCGGCGCCAGGTGGGGACTGCGGCCGGTGATCTCGGCGAGCGGCGCGTACTGGAGGTTGGTCAGCCCCGCGCCGTACTCCGCGTCGGGCAGGAAGAGGTTCCACAGGCCCTGGCGCTTGGCCTCGGCCTTGAGGTCCTCCACGACGCCCGGGGTGTCCCAGGGGGAGGCGAGCAGCGCCCGCTGCTCGTGCTCGACCCGCTCGGCCGGGTAGACGTGCTCGTCCATGAAGGCGAGCAGCTTGGCCCGCAGTTCCTCGGTGCGGGCGTCGAACGCGAAGTCCATGACGGATCAGCCTTCCTGGAGGGTGGTGAGGCCGTGCTCGATGAAGACGGGGACCAGTTCGCCGATCCGGTCGAAGCCGGCGCCGACGGTCTGCCCGAGGGTGTAGCGGTAGTGGATGCCCTCCAGGATCACGGCGAGCTTGAACCAGGCGAAGGCCGTGTACCAGGAGATGGCGGAGGTGTCCCGGCCGGAGCGGGCGGCGTAGCGCTCGATCAGCTCGGCGGGATCGGGGTGCCCCGCGGCGGCCGCGGTGGTGCTGACCGGGGAGTGGGGAAGGTCCAGCCTCGCGCTGTACATCACGAGCAGGCCGAGGTCCGTCAGCGGGTCACCGAGGGTCGACATCTCCCAGTCGAGGACGGCCTTGATGCGGTCGTCCTCGCCGATCAGCACGTTGTCCAGGCGGTAGTCGCCGTGGACGACGGTGGCGGCGGGGGAGGGGGGCAGGGCCCGGCCGAGGGCGGCGTGCAGTTCGTCGATGCCGGCCAGTTCCCGGTTGCGGGACGCGTCGAGCTGCTTGCCCCAGCGCCGGAGCTGCCGGTCGAGGAAGCCCTCGGGGCGCCCGAAGTCGGCGAGGCCGACCTCCGCGGGGTCCACGGCGTGGAGGTCGACGAGGGTGTCGACCAGGCCGAGGACGGCGGCGCGGGTGCGCTCGGGCCCGAGCGGGGCGAGCTGCTCGGCGGAGCGGTAGGGCGTGCCGCCGACGAACTCCATGACGTAGAACGGCGCCCCGAGCACCTGGTCGTCCTCGCAGAGCACGACCGGCTCCGGAACGGGCACGGCCGTCGGGTGCAGGGCGCTGATGACCCGGTGCTCGCGCTTCATGTCGTGCGCGGTCGCCAGGACGTGGCCGAGCGGCGGCCTGCGCACCACCCACGCGCCGGTGCCGTCGGTGACCCGGTACGTGAGGTTGGACCGGCCGCCCTCGATGAGCCGGGCGGTCAGCGGGCCGGATACGAGCCCGGGCCGCGCGCGGTCGAGGAATCCGCGCAACTGCTCGGGATCGAGACCTGGCGGCGGGGCTGGGCTCATCGTGCGTACCTCCGGGTGGCTTCGCGGGCCGGGCGCGGCCGGCGGGTCGGCGTTCATGATGACCGACCAGTCGGTATGTCGTCCAGGGTCCGTCCGGGCGTGACACCGGGAAAGCCTGTCCGGCACCCTGGTCGCGAATCTGATCCATGAATAGAGTTCACATATGAATCCTGCGAGTTCTGATCTGATCGTCGACGAGGTCCGGCTGACCCCGATCCTCATCTCCGACCCGCCCCTGCTCAACACTCAGGGTGTCCATCAGCCGTACACGCCGCGCCTGGTGGTCGAGGTCGTGACGCGCGGGGGAGTGAGCGGAGTCGGGGAGACGTACGGCGACGGGAGGTACCGGGAGCTCGCGCGGCCCCTCGCCGAGGCGCTGCCGGGGCGATCGATCACGGATGTGAACGGCCTGTTCAGGTTGGCGGCCGAGGTGTGCGGCGATTCACGTGCCGTCGACGGGCGGGTGGACGCGGGCGGCCTGCGCGGGGTGCAGACCGCCGACAAGCTCCGCCTGTCCGTCGTGTCCGCCTTCGAGGTCGCCTGCCTGGACGCCCTCGGCAAGGCGCGCGGCCTTCCCGTCCACGCCCTGCTCGGCGGCAGGGTGCGCGACAGCGTCGAGTACAGCGCCTACCTCTTCTACAAGCACGCCGGCCAGGACGCGTGGGGCCCCGCGCTCGACCCAGCCGGCATCGTCGGGCAGGCGCGCCGCTTCGACCGGGAGTACGGCTTCCGCTCCTTCAAGCTCAAGGGCGGGGTCTTCCCGCCCGAGCAGGAGATCGCCGCGATCCGCGCCCTGGCCGAGGCGTTCCCCGGCCGCCCGCTCCGGCTCGACCCCAACGGCGCCTGGTCGGTCGAGACGTCGCTGGCCGTGGCCCGGGAGCTCGCGGACGTCCTGGAGTACCTGGAGGACCCGGCCACCGGCACGGCCGCCATGGCCGAGGTCGCGGCCCGCACGGACGTGCCGCTCGCGACCAACATGTGCGTCACCACCTTCGAGGAGGTGCCGGAGGCCTTCGCCCGCGACGCCGTGCGGATCGTCCTCTGCGACCACCACTACTGGGGCGGCCTGCACCGCACCCGCGAACTCGCCGCGCTCTGCCGCACCTACGGCGTCGGGCTCTCCATGCACTCCAACACCCATCTCGGCATCAGCCTCGCCGCCATGACCCATGTCGCCGCCACCCTGCCGCTGCTCGACCACGCGTGCGACACCCACTACCCCTGGCAGACGGAGGACGTCGTCACCACCCGGCCCGACTTCCGGGACGGCCGCCTCGCCGTCTCCGACGCGCCCGGCCTCGGGATCGAGCTCGACCGCGACCGGCTGGCCGACCTGCACCGCCGCTGGGTGGCGGACGACGGCACGATGCGCGACCGCGACGACGCGGCGGCGATGCGGCGTCTCGACCCGGACTGGCGGGCGCCCGCGACCCCGCGCTGGTAGCGGCGCGGGCCGTGCGGCGGGCGGGCGGCGGCTCTCCGGCGTCCGCCCGCCGCACGGCCGGCCGTCAGGCGTGGCAGGCCACCGGCACGCCCCCGTTCATCGCCGCCATGTCGCCGAAGACCGCCGCCGGGTCCAGCGGGGAGCCTTCCGGCAGGCCGTCCAGTTCCGCGTACGCCCGGTGCAGGTTCGCCACCAGGCGCTCGCTCTCCCGCCACGCCGCGAACTCCCCGAGATCCGCCTGCCGGGCCGTCTCCAGCGGCGTGGCCCCCTTGGCGCGACCCTCGGCGGCCAGCTCGGCGACCCAGCGCAGATAACGCTCCGTGGCGTCGTACGCCGACGGGTCGGTGACCCTGCCGTGGCCCGGCACGACCGTCGGGGCGTCCAGCGAGCGGAGCAGGTCCAGGGCGCGCAGCGATCCGGCGAGCGAACCCATCGGCAGGAACGGCGTCCCGCCGTGGAAGACCAGGTCCCCGGTGAAGACGACGCCGTGCCCGGGAAGGTGCACGATCGAGTCGCCCGTGGTGTGGGCGGGCCCCGGGTGCAGCACCCGTACCTCCGTCTCGCCCACGTGCAGCGTCAGCCGCTCGCTGTACGTGAGGGAGGGCGGCGCCACCTCGATGTGCCCGAAGTCCGTCTGCGGCCACAGCAGGTGCAGCTGGCGGCCGGCGGCCAGCTGTTCGGCCCGGCAGTTCTCGTGGGCCACGATCCGGGCCTCGGGCAGGAACACCCCGTTGCCGTAGGTGTGGTCACCGTGGTGGTGGGTGGAGACGACGGTCCGCGGCAGCGGCAGGCCCTCGGCGAGCACCGCCTCGCGCAGCAGCCGGGCTCGTCGCTCCGTGGCCGCCGTGTCCACGAGCAGCGTCTCCCCGCCGCTGCCGAGGAACCCGGCGTTGTTCAGGCACCAGCCGCCGTCGGGCTGGACGAAGGCGTGCACGGACGGGGCGAGCGTGACGACGTACGGATCGGTGGCAGGCAAGGGGATCCCCCCGGAAGGAAACTGACGCGTGGTCGGACGACAGGAGCAGCCTGCCAGTCGGATCCGTCCGGGGGGAAGCTCGGCCGCGGGAGTGCGGACGGTGTCAGTGGTCGTCCCAGTGCCCGTCGTGGGCCGCGTGCCGGTGCCCGTCGTGGACGTAGTCCTGGTGGTCGCCGTGGGTCACCGCCGGGTGCCCGCATCCGGGCCCGTGCTCGTGCGCGTGCCCGTCGTGCGCCAGGTGCCCCTCCCGCTCGCACTCGTCCCAGTGTCCGGCGTGCTCGCGGTGCAGGTGTCCGTCGTGGGCGTAGTCGACGTGGCCCTCGTGGTCGATGGCCGGGTGCCCGCAGGCCGGCCCGTGGGCGTGCTCGTGCGTGGGGTGCTCGGGATGGGGAGCGGTCATGGTGTCGCCTCGGTGATGAGGGGGTGGGTGACCGCTCCAGGCTAGTCCGTTATGCCGGTTCAGTCCGCTTTTCGGCTCGGGGGTGGCGTGGTGTCCCCCTCGGCATCCGCGCACCGAGCCGGCCGATCGCGCCGCCCGGCCGCCGCCCCCGGCCGGGCGACCCCGGCTTGCGGGAGGCAGGGGCCGCGTCGATCGTTCGGGGTATGAAGGCGATCAGCTACAGCCGGTACGGCGGACCCGAGGTGCTGGAGTACGGCGAGCGGCCCGACCCGAAGGTCGGACCGGACGCGGTGCTGGTCAAGGTACGCGCCGCCGCCGTCAACCCGGTCGACTGGAAGGCCCAGGCCGGGTACCTCGACGGCATGATGGACGCGGTCTTCCCCGTCGTCCCCGGCTGGGACGTCTCCGGCGTCGTCGTCCAGCCCGGCGTCTCCGTCACCGAGTTCGCCGTGGGCGACGAGGTCATGGGCTACGTCCGGGAGGACTTCCTCGCGCGCGGCACCTTCGCCGAGTACGTCGCCGCCCCCGTCCGCACCCTCGCCCGCAAGCCGCGCACCGTCGGCTTCGAGGAGGCGGCCGCGCTCCCGCTCGTCGGACTCACCGCCTACCAGTCGCTCCACCACGCCCTGGCGGTGCGCTCGGGCGAGACCGTCCTGGTGCACGCGGCGGCCGGCGGGGTCGGCTCCATGGCCGTCCAGATCGCCCGGCACCTCGGCTGCCGCGTCCTCGGCGCGGCGCGCGAGGCGGGCCAGGACCGCGTCCGTGAGCTGGGCGCCGAACCGGTGCTGTACGACGAGCGGACCTTCACCGAGCAGATCCGCGCCCTCGCCCCGGACGGCGTGGACGCCGCGCTGGACACCATCGGGGGTCCCTTCCTCAAGCTGACCCCGGACGTCCTCGCGCCGGAGGGCCGCCTCGTCTCGATCGCCGACGGCGAGGTGCTCGCCCTCGGCGGCCGGTACTTCTGGGTCCGCCCCGATCCCGAGGACCTCGCCGCCCTCGCCGTGCTCGTCGACGACGGCGTCCTGACGGTCCGGGTGGCCCGCAGCTTCCCGCTGGAGGAGGCGGCCGACGCCCAGCGCGCCAACATGGAGGGCGGCCTGAACGGCAAGGTCGTCGTCACGGTCGCCTGGCCGGACTGAGTTCCAGGGAGCGGGCGTCTTGCCGATCTCGCCGGGCTCCCGGGTGTGAACGATCGACACGGCACCCCCTACAGCACCACCGCCACGGCGAACACCGCGAGCGCGGCCGTGCACGTCGTCGCGAGCAGCGCCCCCCGGTGCGAGAGCGCCCGCGGCGCGGGGGCGTCCAGGTGCTGGATCCGCCGGTGGGCGACCGCCAGGAAGGCCACCCAGACCAGCGCCACCCCCGCCGCGCCGGCCAGCCCGGCGGCGGTGATCTCGTCGTGGATCGCCGCCTTCGCCGCCAGTACCGCCACGATCGTGCAGGTCAGCGTCGTGCGCCGCCAGGCCAGCCGGGTTCGCTCGGGCTGCAGTCCGGGGTCGCGGCCCCCGGTCACCGACCGGCCCAGCCGAAGAGGACGACCACCACCATGGCCAGCGCCACCACGGCCACCGCCAGGCTCAGCAGGGTCGGGAAGCGCGACACCGGAAGGTCCTCGCCGCGGCGCATGGCGCGCTCGCAGCGCACCCAGTGGTTCACCGCCCGCAGGGCGCACAGCACGCCCGCCGCGAGCAGCGCCAGCGCCAGCCCGACCCGCACTCCCCAGCGCAGGTCCGGGAGGAACTGGTCGACCGCGAAGCCGCCGCCGACGAGCGCGAGAGCCGTCCGGATCCAGGCGAGGAAGGTGCGTTCGTTGGCGAGGGAGAACCGGTAGTCCGGGGTCTCGCCCTCCTCGCTGATCCGCTGCGGGGCGAACCACAGCCGCAGGCTCTGTACGAAGTCGCTCACGCGGGCACCTTATAGGCCCGGTCCGCCGGTCGCCCGGTACGCGAGCAGCCGCTCGTACGCCGCCCTGCCGTCCGGAACCCACTCCCGGTCGCCCAGCCTGCGCGTCAGTTCCTCCTCCGGCAGGAAGGCGTGCCAGGCGACCTCCTCGATCTGCGGACGCACCGGCAGCGTGCACCGCACCTGGTACACGGCCGACCACCACTTCCCGGCGACGCCCTCGGAGTCGTACAGGAAACGGAACAGCGGCTCGGGGCGCGGGAGCCCGGACACGCCGAGTTCCTCCTCCGCCTCGCGCAGCGCCGCCTCGTCGTAGGACTCGCCGGCGCCGACGACACCGCCGACGAACATGTCGTACAGGGACGGGTAGACGAGCTTCGTCGGCGTGCGGCGGTGCACGAAGATCCGGTCCTCGGCGTCGCGGACCAGGATGAACGCGCAGCGGTGGATCAGACCCCGCGCGTACGCCTCCCCACGCGGGGCCTGCCCGATGACCCGGTCGTCCTCGTCGACGATGTCGACGATCTCGTCAGTGGCGCTCATGCGGCCATCCAAGCAGGCCGCGGGCGCCGCCGGTGATCGGGACGGTCGGTCCTGCCCGTGAGCTCGTTCATGGAGGTCCCTTCAGGACGTGGATCGGGGGTCGGGGCCGCTCGGGGGCGGTGCGGCGGAGAGGAGCGCCGTGGTGGTCCCGGCGAGGTCGGCCAGGAACAGGGCCTCGCCGGTGAGGGGTTCGGAACCGTCGAGGTACTGCCGGGCGCGGTCGGCCATCGCCGCGCCGACGACGGTGAGCGCCAGGTCCAGGCGCTCCAGGCGCACGGGCTCGGGCAGTGCGGCCAGGCAGCCCTCCACGCGTTCGATCAGGCGCCAGTAGGCGGTGCCGGCGAGCGCGGGGTGGGGGGTCCGGCTGCGCACCCCGCTCTCGTGGCTGAGCTGCGCGGAGATCCGCAGGCAGCGCCGGCCGCGGTCGGTGCGCAGCTCGCTCGCCTCGGCGGTGACCAGTGCCGTGATCAGGGCGCCCGGCTCGTCGGGGGCCGCCGCGAGCAGGGGCGCGAGCACCTGCTCCGTGCGCAGCCGGCGGCCCGCCATCACCGCGTCGAGGAGCCCGCCCCGCGAGCCGAAGTGGTACTGCACCGCGGAGGGATTGCCCTGTCCGGCCCGGGCGACGATGTCGCGCAGCTGGGCGCCGTCGACTCCCTGGGCGGAGAAGACCTCCTCCGCGGCGCGGATCAGCTTCTCCCTGGTCTCCGGTCCCGATGTCCTGGCCATACCCTCATATTAATGCTGGACATTAGGAAACGGGAGAGCCCCGGACGGTTGACTGGATACATTCGTGTATCCAAGATTCGGTCCATGTCGTACGACGCTGATGTGATCGTCATCGGAGCCGGGCTCGCCGGGCTCGTCGCCACCGCCGAGCTGGTCGACGCAGGACGGAGCGTGATCCTGCTCGACCAGGAACCCGAGCAGTCGCTCGGCGGCCAGGCGCACTGGTCCTTCGGCGGCCTCTTCCTCGTCGACTCGCCCGAGCAACGCCGGATGCGGATCAAGGACAGCCCCGAGCTGGCCCTCCAGGACTGGCACGGATCGGCCGGCTTCGACCGCGCCGAGGACCACTGGCCGCGCAAGTGGGCGGAGGCGTACGTCGACTTCGCGGCGGGCGAGAAGCGCAGCTGGCTCCACAGCCGCGGCGTGCGCTTCTTCCCGGTGGTCGGCTGGGCCGAGCGCGGCGGGTACGACGCGAACGGGCACGGCAACTCGGTGCCCCGCTTCCACATCACCTGGGGGACCGGACCGGGCCTCGTCGCCCCCTTCGAACGCCGGGTCCGCGAGGGCGTCGCCGCCGGCCGCGTCCAGCTCCGCTTCCGGCACCGGGTCACCGGCCTCGGCCGGACCGCCGGGGCCGTGGACACCGTCAGCGGCGAGATCCTGGAGCCGTCGGACGCCGAGCGGGGCACCGCGAGCAGCCGCGAGGTCACCGGCTCGTTCGCCTACCGCGCCCAGGCCGTGATCGTCACCTCGGGCGGCATCGGCGGCAACCACGACCTGGTGCGCAAGCAGTGGCCCGAGCGGCTCGGCACGCCGCCGGCGAAACTGCTCTCCGGTGTGCCCGCCCACGTCGACGGACTGATGCTGGGGATCGCGGAGGACGCCGGCGCGCACCACATCAACCGCGACCGGATGTGGCACTACACCGAGGGCATCGAGAACTGGAACCCGATCTGGGCCCGGCACGGCATCCGCATCCTGCCCGGCCCCTCCTCACTCTGGCTCGACGCCCGAGGCCGGCGTCTGCCCGTGCCGCTCTTCCCCGGCTTCGACACCCTCGGCACGCTCGAACACATCATGCGCACCGGCCACGACCACACCTGGTTCGTGCTCGACCAGCGGATCATCGGCAAGGAGTTCGCGCTCTCGGGCTCGGAGCAGAACCCCGACCTGACCGGCAAGTCGATCCGCGACGTCATCGGACGGGCCCGGGCCGAGGTGCCCGGCCCGGTGAAGGCCTTCATGGACAACGGCGTGGACTTCGTGGTGGAACGCGACCTCGGAGCCCTCGTCCGGGGGATGAACGCGCTGACCGAGGAGCCTCTGATCGACGAGGCCGAGCTGCGGCGCGAGATCACCGCACGGGACCGCGAGATCGCCAACCCCTTCACCAAGGACCTCCAGGTCACGGCCATCCGGGGCGCCCGCGCGTACCTGGGCGACAAGCTGATCCGCACGGCCGCGCCGCACCGGATCCTGGACCCCAAGGCGGGTCCGCTGATCGCCGTACGGCTGAACATCCTCACCCGCAAGTCGCTCGGCGGTCTGGAGACGGACCTCTCCTCGCGGGTGCTCACCGAGAGCGGTGAGCCGCTCCCGGGGGTGTACGCGGCGGGTGAGGCGGCCGGATTCGGCGGAGGCGGCGTCCACGGATACCGCTCCCTGGAGGGCACGTTCCTCGGCGGCTGCATCTTCTCGGGCCGCGCGGCGGGCCGGGCGGCCGCCGAGGCGGTGCGGTAGGCAGACGCCCAGGGGGGGTCCCGCCCCGGGACCGTCGGTGCCGGACAGGAGGGGGAGCGACTCAGACGAGCCGCTCCACCACCCGGAAGCGCTCCGCGACGAGCAGCGTCGCGTCGTCGACGGTGAACCCGGGGTCGCCCAGGCCCTCCCGCATCTCGTCCGAGTGCCAGAAGCGTTCGTGCGCCTCCCGCCAGGCCGCGACCGAGGTGTGCCCCTCGCCCTCGTCGACCGCGTGCCGCAGGTCGACCTCGCCGAGCGGCAGGACCCGTACCTCCGTCACCTCCACGACCGCGACCTCGCGGCCGTCGGAGTCGACGAGGGCCGAGCGCTCGCCCACCTCGGGCAGTTCCTCGTCCTCCACCGTCCACTCGGCGAGCAGCCCCGTCGTGGAGACCTTCTCGCCGGAGAGCACCGCGGCGACCAGTCGGTCGCGCAGCGGGCCGGGGAAGGCGAGCAGGAAGGGCTTGAGCGCGTGAGGGCCGGTCATGGCCGACAGTCTGTCAGCCATGTCCGGCCCCAGGGGGAACCCCGCCGATCTCGCCGGGCCCGGCCCGGTCGGCAGGACGCCCCCTCGCCGCCCGTTCACCGTGCGGGCAGTCGCGCCCGCGCCGGCGTTCGGGTCACAACACCAGCGACAGCAGCAGGACGAAGACGATGCCGAAGACCGAGATGATCGTCTCCATCACCGACCAGGTCTTCACCGTCTGGCCGACGTCCATCCCGAAGTACTCCTTGACCAGCCAGAAGCCCGCGTCGTTCACATGGCTGAAGAAGAGCGAACCCGCTCCGATCGCGAGGACGAGCAGTGCGGTCTCGCTCGAGCCCATGCCCTCGGCGAGCGGGGCCACCAGACCGGCGGCCGAGATCGTCGCCACCGTGGCCGAACCGGTCGCGAGCCGTATCGCCACCGCGATCAGCCAGGCGAGCAGCAGCGCCGGGATCGACCAGTTCTCGGAGAACTCCAGGATCATCTGGCCCACACCGGCGTCGATGAGGGTCTGCTTGAAGCCGCCGCCCGCGCCGACGATCATCAGGACGCCCGCGATCGGGGCGAGGGACCTGTCGACGGTCGTGGAGAGCCGCTGCTTGCTGAAGCCGGCCGCGCGGCCCAGCGTGAACAGACCCACGATGACGGCGGTGAGCAGCGCGATCAGCGGCGAGCCTATGACGTCGGTGATCTTCTGCAGGCCGTTGTCCGGGTTGTCCACGACGATGTCGACCAGTGCCTTGACCAGCATCAGGACGACCGGCAGCAGCACGGTCGAGACCGTCGCGACGAAGCCGGGACGCTTCTCCAGGTCCTCCGAGGGCCGGGCGGGGATCATGTTCTCGGGAGCCGGGATGTCCACCCAGCGGGCGGCGTACCGGGAGAAGACGGGACCGGCGATGATCACGGTCGGGATGGCGACGACGACACCGAGCGCGAGGGTGATGCCGAGGTTCGCCCCGAGCGCGTCGATGGCGACCAGCGGACCGGGGTGCGGCGGGATCAGACCGTGCATCACGGACAGCCCGGCGAGCGCCGGGACGCCGATCCGCATGAGCGAGAAGTTGCCGCGCTTGGCGACGAGCAGGACGACCGGGATCAGCAGCACGATGCCGACCTCGAAGAAGAGCGGCAGACCGATCACGGAGGCGATCAGGACCATCGCCCACGGCATGGACCGGCGGCTCGCCTTCGCCAGGATCGTGTCGACGATCTGGTCCGCGCCGCCGGAGTCGGCGAGCAGCTTGCCGAGGATGGCGCCGAGGGCGATCAGCACGCCCACGCTCGCGACGGTCTTGCCGAGGCCGGCGGTGAAGGAGTCGATCGTCGCCGCGAGCGGGGCGCCCGCGAACACGCCCAGGGCCAGCGACCCGATGGTCAGGGCGAGGAAGGCGTGCAGCTTGAACTTCGTGATGAGCAGGACGATGACGGCGATGCCCGCGAGCACGGCGATGCCGAGCTGGGCATTGCCGGCCGAGGTGATGGGCTCGACGGCGTCCGCTGCCAGCACCTCGACGCTGAGACTGGTCACGGTTGTTCCTTCTGGAGAACGGGGACAGGAAGGGGACGGGAGTGCGACGGTCCGGGGGACCGGGACGGCGGCTGCGCGTCCCGCCGGGCCGGGGGAGCGGTGACGGACCTCAGCCGGCGAGCCGGCGCAGGGCCGCGACGGCCCGTTCGGTGATCTCCGCGGGGGAGCCGGAGACGTCGACGGCGACACCGGCCTCGTCCTCCTGCAGCGGCTGCAGGGTGGCGAACTGCGAGTCGAGCAGGGCGGTCGGCATGAAGTGGCCCCTGCGGGCCCCCATCCGCCGCTCGATCAGCGCGCGGTCGCCGGTCAGATGGAGGAAGACGACACCCGGGGCGGCGGCGCGCAGCCGGTCCCGGTAGATCCGCTTCAAGGCGGAACTGCTCACCACACCGCCGAGCCCGGCCCGGTCGTGCGCCCACGCGCCGATCGCGTCCAGCCAGGGGCCGCGGTCGGTGTCGTCCAGCGGCACGCCGGCCGACATCTTGGCGACGTTCGCCGCCGGGTGGAAGTCGTCGCCCTCGGCATAGGGGATGCCGAGCGCCTCGGCGACCAGCGGACCGATGGTGGTCTTGCCGGTGCCGGCGACGCCCATCACGACGACGACCTGAGGGGTCGTCCGGGGAGTGGAGCTCATGGGGGTGCCTCGCTGTCTTCTTCGACAGATGTCCGTCGCGCTCATGAAACCCATTGAGTACGACGTATTCAAGAGCGTGTGACATAAAAGTCATACTTTTAGTTCCCGGCTTCCGGACCCGCATAGGCTGAGCCCCATGACGACACCGGCCCAGGGGCTTCATCCGCACGTCCTCGCCGCCCTGGGTCTCGCGATCACCGCGGGGGAGTACCCGCCCGGCAGCGTGCTGCGCAGCGACGAGCTCGCCCAGCGCTTCGACGTCTCGCGCACCGTGGTGCGCGAGGTGGTGCGGGTCCTGGAGTCGATGCACCTGGTCGAGTCCCGGCGCCGGGTCGGCGTGATCGTGCTGCCGACCGAGCGGTGGAACGTCTACGACCCGCAGGTCATCCGCTGGCGCCTGGCCGGCGCGGACCGCCCCCGCCAGCTGCGCTCCCTGACCGTCCTGCGCTCGGCGGTCGAACCGGTCGCGGCCGGGCTCGCCGCCCTCCACGCCACTCCCGAGCAGTGCCGCGAACTGACCGAGCAGGCCCTCGGCATGGTCGCCACCTCGCGCGGCCGGCAGCTGGAGGCGTACCTCGTCCACGACGTCGCCTTCCACCGGGTCGTCCTGAACGCCTCCGGGAACGAGATGTTCGCCCGGCTCGGCGACGTGGTCGCCGAGGTCCTCACCGGCCGCACCCGCCACCAGGTGATGTTCGAGGACCCCGACCCGGCGGCCGTCACCCTCCACGTCCAGGTCGCCGAGGCGGTACGGGAGAAGGACGCGGTCCGCGCGGAGGAGCTCACCCGGCAGATCGCCGTCGGCGCCCTCCGGGAACTGGACGTCCTCGCACCGTAGGCCGGACCCGGCAACCGTCGGGCGCGGCGCCGCCCGGGAGTCCGGCGCGCCGGCGGTTCCGGCAGCTCACGCCCCACCCGGGCGCGAAACCGGCGCACAACGCCCGTACCTCCTTGCGCAAGCTCAGAAGTAGCTCAAATAAGGGCGTTCAGTGACATTGGCCACTGCCGACGACCCCGCCCAGCCGTGACGATGTGCGCTGGCCGCGTCGGGGACACCCCCCACCGCGTGGCCGGGTACCGCACAGACCTCCCCCTCACGAAGGCGAACAACTCCATGAGTGACCGCATGTCCCCTGCGGCCGACACGCTGTCCGCCACGCCACCGGCGTCCGCGACTCCCGCCTCCCCCCATGTCGACGCGGGCGACGCCGGCTACCGCAAGGACCTGAAGTCCCGCCACATCAACATGATCGCCATCGGCGGCGCGATCGGCACCGGCCTGTTCCTCGGCGCCGGCGGCCGCATGGCCAACGCGGGCCCGTCGCTCTTCATCGCCTACGCGGTCTGCGGTGTCTTCGCCTTCTTCGTGGTCCGGGCCCTCGGCGAACTGGTCCTCTACCGTCCCTCCTCCGGCGCCTTCGTCTCCTACGCCCGTGAGTTCATGGGCGAGAAGGGCGCCTACACGGCCGGCTGGCTCTACTTCCTCAACTGGTCGACCACCGCCATCGCCGACATCACGGCCGCCGCCACGTACGCCCACTTCTGGGCGATGTTCAGCGACGTCCCGCAGTGGATCCTCGCCCTGGTGGCCCTCGCCGTCGTCCTCGCCGCCAACCTGATCTCGGTGAAGTACTTCGGCGAGATGGAGTTCTGGTTCGCGATCGTCAAGGTGGGCGCCCTCGTCGCCTTCATGCTGATCGGCATCTTCCTCGTCGTCACCCAGCACGAGATCGGCGGCCACACGCCGGGCCTCGCCACCATCACCGACAACGGCGGCATCTTCCCCAGCGGCGTGATGCCCATGCTGCTGCTCGTCCAGGGCGTCGTCTTCGCCTACGCGTCCGTCGAACTCTGCGGCGTCGCCGCCGGCGAGACCGAGCACCCCGACAAGATCATGCCGAAGGCGATCAACTCGATCATGTGGCGCGTGGGCCTGTTCTACGTCGGCTCCGTCGTCCTGCTGGCACTGCTCCTGCCGTACACCGCGTACTCCGGCGACCAGAGCCCCTTCGTCACCGTCTTCGAGAAGCTCGGGATCCCCGGCGGCGCCGGCGTCATGAACCTGGTCGTCCTCACGGCGGCCCTCTCCAGCCTCAACTCGGGCCTGTACTCCACCGGCCGCATCCTGCGCTCCATGTCGCTGTCCGGCTCCGCGCCGAAGTTCACCGGCGTCATGAACAAGGGCGGCGTCCCCTACGGCGGCATCCTGCTCACGGCCGGCTTCGGCGTCCTCGGCGTCGTCCTCAACTTCGTGATGCCCGGCGACGCCTTCGAACTGGTGCTGAACTTCGCCTCCGTCGGCATCCTCGGCACCTGGGCCATGATCATGGTCTGCTCGCTGCTCTTCCACCGCCGCTCCCGGGAAGGCCGGGTCACCCGCCCCTCCTACCACCTGCCCTGGGCCCCCTACACCCAGATCGTCACGCTCGGCTTCCTCGCCTCCGTCCTCGTCCTGATGTGGATGGACGGCGGCATCGGCCGCACCACCGTCGCCTGCCTGCCGCTCATCGCGGCGCTGCTCGTCGGTGGCTGGTTCCTCGTCCGCAAGCGGGTCCGCTCCACCGCGGTCACGCTCGAGGACTGACACCCACCCGGTACGTCTCCCCGCGTACATCCCCCACGGGTGAGGAAGACCCCCGCAGGCGCGACCTGCGGGGGTCTCGCCCTTCGTCAGGGGATAGTGGTAGCCAAGAGCCTTACCGAGGAAGGGAAGTACACGATGGCGCAGCAGGTCCAGGGAGTCGTCGCCCCCGGCAGGAACGAGTCCGTACGGGTGGAGACGATCGTCGTCCCCGATCCCGGACCCGGTGAGGCCGTGGTGAAGATCCAGGCGTGCGGGGTCTGCCACACCGACCTGCACTACAAGCAGGGCGGCATCAACGACGACTTCCCCTTCCTCCTCGGTCACGAGGCCGCCGGTGTCGTCGAGTCGGTCGGCGCCGGCGTCACCGACGTGGCCCCCGGTGACTTCGTCGTCCTCAACTGGCGTGCCGTGTGCGGCACCTGCCGGGCCTGTCTGCGCGGCCGTCCCTGGTACTGCTTCGCGACCCACAACGCGAAGCAGAGGATGACCCTGCTCGACGGCACGGAACTCTCCCCGGCCCTCGGCATCGGCGCCTTCGCGGAGAAGACCCTGGTGGCCGCCGGCCAGTGCACCAAGGTCGACCCCGCGGTGGCTCCCGAGGTCGCCGGCCTGCTCGGCTGCGGCGTCATGGCCGGCATCGGCGCGGCGATCAACACCGGCGACGTCGGCCGCGGCGACACGGTCGCCGTCATCGGCTGCGGCGGAGTCGGCGACGCGGCGGTCGTCGGGGCCCGCCTCGCCGGAGCGGCCAGGATCATCGCGGTCGACATCGACGACCGCAAGCTGGCGAAGGCGAGGGAGATGGGTGCGACCGACACCGTCAACTCCCGTTCCACCGACGCCGTCGAGGCGATCCGCGAGCTGACCGGAGGCTTCGGCGCCGACGTCGTCATCGAGGCCGTCGGCCGCCCCGAGACCTACCGGCAGGCGTTCTACGCCCGCGACCTCGCCGGCACCGTCGTCCTCGTCGGCGTCCCCACCCCCGAGATGAAGCTCGAACTCCCGCTCCTCGACGTCTTCGGCCGCGGCGGCTCCCTGAAGTCCTCCTGGTACGGCGACTGCCTGCCGTCCCGAGACTTCCCGATGCTCATCGACCTGCACCAGCAGGGCCGCATCGACCTCGGCGCCTTCGTCACCGAGACCATCGGCCTCGGCGACGTCGAGAAGGCCTTCGCCCGGATGCACGAGGGCGACGTCCTGCGCTCGGTGGTGATCCTCTGATGGCCACCCGCATCGACCACCTGGTCACCTCCGGCACCTTCTCCCTCGACGGCGGCACCTGGGACGTCGACAACAACGTCTGGATCGTCGGCGACGACAGCGAGGCGATCGTCATCGACGCCGCCCACGACGCCTCCGCGATCCTCGCCGCCCTCGACGGCCGCACCCTCCGCGCGATCATCTGCACCCACGCGCACAACGACCACATCGACGCGGCTCCGGCCCTCGCCGCCGCCACCGGCGCCCGGATCCTCCTCCACCCCGACGACCAGCCCCTCTGGAAGCAGACCCACCCCGACCACAGCCCCGACGGCGACCTCGCCGACGGTCAGGTCCTGACCATCGCCGGCACCGACCTCCAGGTCCTGCACACCCCCGGCCACGCCCCCGGCGCGGTCTGCCTGTACGCCCCCGACCTGGGCACCGTCTTCACCGGAGACACCCTCTTCCAGGGCGGTCCCGGCGCGACGGGCCGGTCCTTCTCCCACTTCCCGACCATCGTCGAGTCCATCCGCGACCGGCTGCTCACCCTCCCGCCGGAGACGGTCGTACGGACCGGACACGGCGAGTCGACCACCATCGGCGCGGAGGCGCCCGCGCTCGACGAGTGGATCAGCCGAGGCCACTGAGCCTCAGCCGGCTCTCGAACCTCCGCGGCACACCCGTGAACGGGTCGGTGAACTCCAGCGTCCGCGCGAGCAGTTGCAGCGGCCGCGCGTAGTCCTCCGGCCCGTCCGGGTGCACCACGGGATAGATCGGATCGTGCAGGATCGGCACCCCCAGGGCGTTCATGTGCACCCGCAGCTGATGGGTGCGCCCGGTGGCCGGCAACAGCCGGTACCGGGCGAGCCCGCCCCGGTGCCCGACCAGCTCGATCCGGCTCTCGCTGTTCGGCTCGCCCGGCTCCTCCCGGGCGGCCAGCACCCCGCGCTCCTTCACGATCCGGCTGCGCACCGTCACCGGCAGCGCGAGCCCCGGCAGGTACGGCGCCACCGCCTCGTACTCCTTGGCCACCAGCCGGTCCCGGAACAGCGTCTGGTACGCGCCCCGGTCCTCCGGGCGCACGACGAAGAGCACCAGCCCCGCCGTGAGCCGGTCGAGCCGGTGCGCCGGCTGGAGCGCCGGCAGACCCAGATCCCGGCGCAGCCGTGCGAGCGCCGTCTCGGTCACGTGCCGGCCGCGCGGCATCGTGGCCAGGAAGTGCGGCTTGTCGACGACCACGAGCCGCTCGTCGCGGTGCACCACCCCGATCTCGAAGGGCACCCGCTCCTCCGCGGGGAAGTCCCGGTGGAACCACAGACACCGGCCGGCGTCGTACACCTCGTCACCGGTGACCGGCCCGTCCACCCCCACGAAACGGCCGTCGCGCAGCATCTCCTCGACCCGCCCGACCCCGATCGCGCCCCCGAACCGCGCCCGGAGATGATCCCCGACCGTCGGCCACGCCCCCTCGGGATCCTCGGGCAGCCGCACCCGCGCCGGATCGATCCCGTCCCGCTGCGGCAGCGGGGCGGCGGGGGTCCTCGTTCTGCGTCTCACCGTCCCCACGGTATCGACCCGCACGACGCGCCCTACGACGGCCGTGCCCTCACGCACTCCACCGAACGCCGTAGAGCGGGCCCGGCTTCGCCCCACGAGGCGTCGCGCGTCACGGGAAGGGCACACTCCCGCTGACGCAAAGGGGTACCGGATGGAACCACTCGCCGCGGGCGCGGTCGCCGCGCTCATCGCCCGCTACGCCGAACACCTCGCCGCGGGCCCGCCCGACCCGGACCTCACCGAACGGCTCGGCGGCCTGTGGGACGCCGTCGCCGCGCGCTTCCAGGGCGATCCGGTCGCGGAAGGCGCCCTGCTGCGGCTGCGCGACCAGCCGGAGAACACCAACCGGCGCTGCGCCGTCGAGGACCACGTGCAGGAGCTGGCGGACGGCGACCCGGAGTTCGGCGCCGCCCTCGCCGGGCTGCTGGAGCGGGCGGGCCGCCCCGCGTCCACGTACCGGCCGCGCATCCCGGCGGCCCGCCCCTCGATCGAGAACGGCTGACCGGTCCCACCGGCCCACCGGAACGCGCGCGCCGCTCCGAACGCCGAAGTGCCCGTCGAGATCATCTCGACGGGCACTTCGTGTGGTGTCCGAGGGGGGACTTGAACCCCCACGCCCGATAAAGGGCACTAGCACCTCAAGCTAGCGCGTCTGCCATTCCGCCACCCGGACAAGGTGTCTGTCCTCCCGGCCCGCTGGGCCGTTCCGACGTGGAAAACCATAGCAAACATTCGGGGTGGTCGATCACCACCCCCTTCCCGGGCCGCCCCGGGCCCAAACCGCGGCTCGTGTGACAGCCGCATGTCGGCCGGCTGCCGCCCTTGGGTCCGGAGGGCCGGGCGCGGGAGGATGGGGGAGTACCACCGGCAATCACGTGGGGCACGTAGTGGGAGGAAGCAGCGTGAGCGAGTCGAACACGGCGGCACGGAGGGTCTCGGGCGAGGACGAGGTCGTCGACCTCTGTCGCGACCTCATCCGCATCGACACCAGCAACTACGGCGACCACTCCGGCCCCGGCGAGCGGCTGGCGGCGGAGTACGTCGCCGAGAAGCTCGCGGAGGTCGGACTCGAGCCGAAGATCATCGAATCGCACAAGGGGCGTGCCTCGACCGTCGCCCGCATCGAGGGGGAGGACCCCTCGCGGCCTGCCCTGCTCATCCACGGCCACACCGACGTCGTCCCGGCCAACGCGGAGGACTGGACGCACCACCCCTTCTCCGGCGAGGTCGCCGACGGCTGCGTCTGGGGCCGGGGCGCCGTCGACATGAAGGACATGGACGCGATGACCCTGGCGGTCGTGCGCGACCGGATGCGCAGCGGCCGCAAGCCCCCGCGGGACATCGTCCTCGCCTTCCTCGCGGACGAGGAGGCGGGCGGCACCTACGGCGCCCGGCACCTCGTGGACCACCACCGCGACCTCTTCGACGGGGTCACCGAGGCCATCGGCGAGGTGGGCGGCTTCTCCTTCACGGTCAACGAGAACCTGCGGCTCTACCTGGTCGAGACGGCCCAGAAGGGCATGCACTGGATGCGGCTGACCGTCGAGGGCACCGCCGGCCACGGTTCGATGACCAACAACGACAACGCCATCACCGAGCTGTGCGAGGCGGTCGGCCGGCTGGGCCGCCACCAGTGGCCGGTGCGGATGACCAAGACCGTCCGGTCCTTCCTGGACGAGCTCTCGGACGCGCTCGGCACCCCGCTGGACCCGGAGGACATGGAGGCCACGCTCGCCAAGCTCGGCGGCATCGCCAAGATGATCGGCGCCACGCTGCGCAACTCCGCCGCCCCGACCATGCTCGGCGCCGGCTACAAGGTCAACGTGATCCCCGGCCAGGCCACCGCCCACGTCGACGGACGGTTCCTGCCCGGCTACGAGGAGGAGTTCCTCGCCGACCTCGACCGGATCCTGGGCCCGCGGGTCAAGCGGGAGGACGTGCACGGGGACAAGGCCCTGGAGACCGGCTTCGACGGCGACCTCGTCGACGCCATGCAGCTCGCCCTGAGGGCCGAGGACCCGATCGCCCGGGCCGTGCCGTACATGCTCTCCGGCGGCACCGACGCCAAGTCCTTCGACGACCTCGGCATCCGCTGCTTCGGCTTCGCGCCGTTGAAGCTGCCGCCGGAGCTGGACTTCGCCGGGATGTTCCACGGTGTCGACGAGCGGGTGCCGGTCGACGGTCTCCGCTTCGGCGTCCGGGTGCTCGACCGGTTCATCGACGCCTCCTGAGCCCACTCTTTCCGGCTATTCGCCCGCGCGTGCGCATGTGACCGGAAAGAGTGAATGCACGCATGGGCTCGTAGCCCGCCCATCTCCCCCTCGTTACAGGTGATGCGGTCCGAGGTTGGGATCGCATTTGCCAACAAGGAGGAATAATGATCAAGAAGGTCGTCGCTGCTGCGGCTGCCACGGGC
Source organism: Streptomyces sp. JL2001 (assembly GCF_050917515.1). NCBI lineage: Bacteria > Bacillati > Actinomycetota > Actinomycetes > Kitasatosporales > Streptomycetaceae > Streptomyces > Streptomyces sp. JL2001. Next base: position 6,257,452 of record NZ_CP169421.1, read on the forward strand.
GGTCTCGTTCTCGCGGGTGCGGGCATGGCCGTTGCCGACTCGGGTGCCCAGGGTGCCGCCATCGGTTCCCCCGGCGTGCTCTCGGGCAACGTCGTCCAGGTGCCGGTTCACATCCCGGTGAACGTGTGCGGCAACACGGTCTCCGTGATCGGGCTGCTGAACCCCGCCTTCGGCAACACCTGCGTCAACGCCTGACGTTGTGCCTCGACCCCTGGGGGTCTGAGCCAGGCCGGCCCTGGAGTGCGTGCCATGCACTCCGGGGCCGGTGGGCATTTCCGCCCCGGGCCCGGACGGCCCGGAGGCCCCTTCTGCGGTGCAGAAGACAGAAGCCGAGAAGCAGGGAACAAGCTATGCGACAGGTCACGCGCAAGGGTCTGATCACCGTTGCGGCAGCCGGCGGCGTCATCGCCCTCGGTGGTGGTTACGCCCAAGCCTCCGCGGGTGCGGGCGGCACGGCCACGAACTCGCCGGGCGTCGCGTCCGGCAACTCCGTCCAGGTGCCGGTGCACGCGCCGGTCAACGTGTGCGGGAACACGGTCAACGTGGTCGGGTTGCTGAACCCGGCGGCGGGCAACAAGTGCGCCAACGTCTCCCAGCGCGGCGGCGGCGCCTCGGCCGGGGGGCACGCGAGTCACTCGCCGGGTGTCGCGTCCGGCAACTCCCTCCAGGTGCCGATCGACATCCCGGTGAACCTCTGCGGGAACAGCATCACGGGTATCGGCGGTCTCAACCCGGCGATGGGCAACGACTGCGCCACCGGCATCGAGCCGGCGCACCCTGGGCACCCTGGGCACCCGGGCAACCCCGGTAACCCTGGTAACCCTGGGAATCCCGGTAACCCTGGCAACCCCGGTAACCCTGGCAACCCCGGGAATCCTGGCAACCCCGGGAATCCCGGCAACCCCGGTAACCCCGGTAACCCCGGGAATCCTGGAAACCCGGGCAACCCCGGTACGCCCGGCAACCCTGGTACCCCGGGTTACCCCGGTACTCCGGGCAACCCCGGATACCCCGGAGAGCCGGGCTCGCCGACCGGACCGAACACGCCCGGTACGAACGTCCTCACCCCGCCGCAGGGCGCCGAGGAGCTCGCGCAGACCGGCGCCGCCCCGCTCGGGATGACCATCCCGGCCGGCGCGGGCCTGCTGCTCGCCGGCTCCGTGCTCTACCGCCGCGCCCGCCGGTCCGCCTAGGGCCTGTCCCCCTAGCGGGCGACCGAGGAACGCGCAGGGGCCCCGCACGGCGGGGCCCCTTGTCATGTCACCAGGTGGCGCGGACCTGACGGATGATGCGCCGCCGAAGCCGCACCCTGCGGCTCCCGTCCCGGTGCAGGGTCAACCGGTCCAACTCCCAGTGCTGGTACTCGGCATGATCGGTGAGGAGCCGCGTCGCCTCCTTGCGGGAGACGCCCCGCGGCACGTACAGGTCGACAAATTCGTATTCCGGCATCGCATCTATTGTGCGGGCACCGGCCCCGTACGGATAGCGTCTGTCCCATGTCTGATGCTGCGCAGCCCACCGCTGCCGAGGTACGTGCCGCCGCCGAGGCGGTCAAAGCCGCACTGGACCGTCACCTCGAGGCGGTCGAACGCCGCACGGGGGACGACGACCCGGCCGTCTACGAAGCCTTCAACGCCCTGGCCGCGGCGGCGGAGGCGTACGACGAGCGGCTCTACGACCGGTACGACGAGGTCACTCCCTTCGAGATCCCCGGCGCCGACGACTCCCTGCCGCCGTACGCCGGGCCCGAGGAGCCGCACGCGCTGAGCGTGCTCATCCGCCGTGACTACGCGGTGGTGGAGCCGAAGCGGCTGCTCGCCCAGGCGCAGCGCATCGCCGACCTGGAGAACGAGGACGGCTCGGAGGCGCCCGCCACCGTCGGCGCCAGCGCCCACGCGGCGCTCGGCGTGCTGTTCGGTGAGTACGAACCGGACGAAATCGCCTCGCGTCACAAGGAATTCGGTCTCGAGGAGGGCGACTCCACCCTCTGGGTGTCGGCCACCGACGAGCTGCCCGAGCCGGGGGAGTGGCTCGGCGCGCCCTTCGAGCAGGCCGACCCCGAGCGGATCGTCTGCCGGTTCGACGTCAGCGCCGTCTTCGACGACGAGTCGGACGAGGACCCGGAGGACCGGGAGCCGTGACCGGGCCGGCCGCACGGCGGCCGGCAGCACGACGGAGGAGGGCGGGGCGGCCTGGCGGCGGTCCCGCCCTCCTCCGTCTCCTCGTGCCCCTCGGCCCCCTCAGTCCTCCGGTGTCGCCAGCAGCGCTTCCAGGAGGGGGCGCAGCCGGGTCGTACGGTCCGCCGTGACGCCCTCCGCCACCGCCCGGGGCAGCGCCTGGTCCACGCCGTGGACGACCGACAGATGGCGCTCGGCGCGACCGAACGCGGTGTAGACCCAGGCGCGGCTCAGCCCGCCCGCGGCGTCGCCCGGCAGCACCACCACGGCGGCCGGCCAGCGCATCCCGGCCGCCTGGTGCGCGGTCAGCGCCCAGCCGTGCCGCAGCGCCCGTTCCACCCGCTCCTTCGGTACGACGACCTTCGCGTCCTCGCACTCCAGGTGCAGCCCCTCTGCGTCCGCGGAGACGACCGTCCCGGTCACCGTCCGGCCGGGCGCGGGCGCGTAGGCCACCGCGTCGCCCGGGTCGTAGCCGCCGAAACGGCCGGGGCCGGGGTTGAGCCGCTGCTTCAGCGCCGTGTTGAGCGCCCGGGTGCCCGCCGAACCGCCGTGGCCCACCGTGATCACCCGGGTCTGCCCGGCCGGCACGCCGAGGGCTCGCGGAATGGAGTCGGCGACCAGCTGCACCGTGCGGTGGACGGCCTCGCCGGCGTCCCTGACGGGCACGATCACGACCTCCTTGCCGGGGGCCTCCACCTGGTTCAGCTCGCCGATGCCGATGCCGGAGACCAGCTCGCCGAGCGGGCCGGGGTCGGGCGTCCGGGACGCGATCTGCGGGCACACCCGGGCCGCCAGGAGGTCGGCGAAGACCCGGCCCGCGCCAGCCGAACCCAGCACGCCGGGGTCGCCCCCGAGCACCAGACGGCAGCCGTCGGGCAGCGATTCGACCAGCATCGCGGCGTTCTCGACGTCGAGCTGCGGCGCGTCCAGCACCACCAGCAGGTCCAGGGCGAGCGCGCCGTCCTCGTCCCGTCCCGGCCCGTCCGCCCCCGACAGCAGGGCGGCGACGGTGGTCGCGGGCGTGTCCAGGCGGACGCGGCCGTTCTCGCTGTGGACCGCGACCGCGACGCGCAGACCCCGCTCGCGCGCGGCCTCGGCGAGCGCGACCGGCTCGCTGCGGGCCGCCTCACCACCGGTGTGCAGCACCAGGCCGTGCTCCCCGGCCGCCCGGACCAGCTCGGGTCCGTCCCACACCTCGGGCGTCACCGTCTTGACCAGCCGGGCCAGGCCGTCGGCCAGACTCTCCTCGGCGAGGGCGTACCGGTCGAGGCCGAGGAGCACGGGCAGCTCCGGGGCCGGCTCGGCCGCCGGTGCGGCCTGCTCCGCCCCGTCGGCGTCGGCGTCGTCGGTGTCGTCGAACCCTTCCGCGGCCGGCTCCTCCTCCTGGAAGACGAGCACCGTGGCCTCGGACACCGCCTGCCGGACGGCCTCGTCCGGGTCCGGCACCGACAGCTTGGCCAGCCCCGCCCGCACGTCTCCGGCCTCCAGGGCGGTGTGCCCCTTGAGCGCGGCCCGTTCCAGCAGCCAGCCGACCAGCGCCGCCCCGCGGCGCGGATCGCCGGGTCCGCACGCGTCGCCGAGCAGCGCGCGGGCGAAGCCGTCCGCCTGCTCGGGCTGCACGCCCGGGACCGAGAGCAGCTGCCAGGGATCCTCGCCCAGCACCTGGGCGGCGCCCTCGCCCAACAGCGGCGCGACCCGCTCCGCCAGCGACTCGGGAGCCCCGCCGCGGGCGAGGATCTCCCGCACCGCCGCCACGGTCCCGGGCGCGGCCGACAGCACCTCGGCCGCCTGCCGTACGACGGGCGTGGGCGCCGGCTCCGGGGCGGCGCGCCGGGGCGCGGGGGCCGGCGTCTCGAAGAGGTCGGTGTCCGTCCTGGTCCCGCTCTCCACGGCCCGTACCGCCGCCAGCAGATCGGCCGCCTTGCCGCTGAGCTTGGCACCGGCGTCGACGGGGCCGTCCTTCTCGGCCTTGCGCTGCTCGATCCTGGCCCGCAGCTCGCGCTGCGCGGCCAGTTCGGCCTGTGCCTCGGACACCTCCGGCGACGTCGCGGCACCCTCCGCCGCGCCGCCCTCGCCCGCGGTGCCGCCGGCCGCGTCGCCCGGTTCCGCCGCGTCGGGATCCGCGTCCTCCGTGCCGTCGCCGTCGCCGTCGCTGTCCGCCGCCGCCGGGGCGGCGTCCCGCGTGCCGTCCTCGTCCGGCCCCGCCCCCGCCGTGTCGTCGGGAACGTCGGCGGCCGGTGCGGCGCTCTCCGGCGCCGAGTCCTCCGCGGCCGATCCCACGACCGCCTCGTCGTGCTCGGCCTCGGGAGTGGTCTCGCGGGAAGGCTCGGTCACAAGGTGCTCCAGTCCTGGTCCGGGTAGCGGTGCACGGGCGCCGACACGTCGTCGAGAGCCCGACAGATCTCGTCAGGAAGACTAAGGCTCTCCACTGACAGAGCGGCCGCGAGCTGCTGCGCGTTGCGCGCGCCGACGATCGGCGCGGTCACCCCCGGCCGGTCGCGCACCCAGGCGAGGGCGACCTGCAGCGGTGTGACCGCCAGTCCGTCCGCCGCCGTCGCCACCGCGTCCACGATCCGGCTCGCCGCCTCGTCGAGGTACGGCTCCACGAACGGCGCCATCGTCTCCGAGCCGCCCCGCGAGTCCGAGGGCGTGCCGTGCCGGTACTTGCCCGTCAGCACCCCGCGGCCGAGGGGAGAGGACGGCAGCATGCCTATCCCCAGGTCGAGCGCGGCCGGCAGCACCTCGCGCTCGACGCCCCGCTGCAGCAGCGAGTACTCCATCTGCGTCGCCGCGAGGCGGGTCCGCGCGCCGGCCGCCGAGCCGAGCTGCCAGGTCCCGGCCTTCGCCAGCTGCCAGCCGCAGAAGTTCGACACCCCCACGTACCGCGCCCGTCCGCTGCTCACGGCGATGTCCAGGGCCTGGAGCGACTCCTCCAGCGGTGTGTGGGGATCGAAGGCGTGCAGCTGCCACAGGTCGACGTGGTCGGTGCCCAGCCGCGCCAGGGAGGCGTCCAGTGCGGCCAGCAGATGCCCCCGGGAGCCGTCCATGCGCCGGTCCGGGTCGGGCACGCTGCCCGCCTTGGTCGACACGACCAGGTCCCGCCGCGGCACCAGCCGCTCCATGAGCTGCCCGAGCAGGTATTCGGCCTCGCCGCCGCCGTAGACGTCCGCGGTGTCCACGAGCGTGCCGCCGGCGTCCCAGAACGCCTTCAACTGGTCGGCCGCGTCGTGCTCGTCGGTGTCCCGGCCCCAGGTGAGGGTGCCGAGCCCGAGCCGGGAAACGCGCAGGCCGGTACGTCCGAGATGCCTCTGCTCCATGGGCGCGAGATTACTGGCCACGGCCCCACGCGGAGAGACCCTGTGGACAAGCTCCTCCTGACGGATGCCGCACCCGCGCGCTAGAGTCCCGCGCAAGGGACGTTACTGATCAGTAAAGAGGGTGCGGATATGCGGCTCGGCATCAACCTCGGCTACTGGGGCGCCGGTATGGACGGCGACAACCTCGCCGTCGCCCAGGAGGCGGACCGCCTCGGATACGACGTGTGCTGGGCGGCCGAGGCCTACGGCTCCGACGCGCCCACCGTGCTCTCCTGGGTGGCCGCCAAGACCGAACGGATCGACGTCGGCTCCGCGATCATGCAGATCCCCGCGCGTCAGCCGGCCATGACGGCGATGACCGCCGCCACCCTCGACTCGCTCTCCGGGGGCCGGTTCCGCCTCGGTCTCGGCGTCTCCGGACCGCAGGTGTCCGAGGGCTGGTACGGCGTCAAGTTCGACAAGCCGCTCGCCCGCACCCGCGAGTACGTCGAGATCGTCCGCAAGGCCATGTCCCGCGAGCGGCTCACCTACGAGGGCGCCCACTGGACGCTCCCGCTGCCGGACGGCCCCGGCAAGCCCATCAAGCTCACCGTCCACCCGGAGCGCGAGCACATCCCGCTCTACATCGCCGCGATCGGCCCCAAGAACCTGGAGCAGACCGGCGAGATCGCCGACGGCGCCCTGCTGATCTTCCCCTCCGCCGAGCACCTGGAGGAGACCGCGCTGCGCCACCTGCGCGCGGGCCGCGAGAAGGCGGGGCTGACGATGGACGGCTTCGACGTCCACCCGACCCTGCCGCTGGCCCTCGGCGACGACATCGACGCCCTGGCGGACATCTTCCGCCCGTACACCGCGCTGTACGTCGGCGGCATGGGCAGCCGCAAGCAGAACTTCTACAACCAGCTCGCCCAGCGGATGGGGTACGAGAAGGAGGCCGCCGAGATCCAGGACAAGTACCTGGCCGGCGACAAGACCGGCGCCGCCGCCGCCGTACCGCGGCAGCTGATCGACCAGACCACCCTGCTGGGCTCCGTCGAGCGGATCGCCGACCGCATGAAGGCCTACGCCGAGGCCGGTGTGACCACGCTGACCCTGGCCCCGGCCGGCTTCACCCTGGACGAGCGCCTCGCCGCCCTGCGCGCGGGCACGGAGGCCCTGGAGCGGGCGGGCCTGGCGTAGCGGGAGGAAGTCTGCGGCCGTGGTGGGGGCTCGGGGGTCTTCCCCGCCACGGCCGTCACGCTGAACAACGCTCCGACCCGCCCCCCGGTTACGAGCGCGGGGCTCATTCTTTCGGCCGAGTCGCCCGCCCCTCGTGTTGCCCACTCTCCCGCGGCGCATTTGACTCGGTGTCTGCGGACGTGCGGTGTGCGGACGCCCGTATGGAGGTGGCAGCAATGCTCACGGCCAGGAGCCTTTTCCAGGAGATCATCGACAACGACGAGTCCTTCCAGCTCTTCTGTTCGATCGCCGCCAGCGGCGAGACGCAGGGAGGCTGGGAGAACGCGCGCATCGCGGCGCTCGTCGCCCCCGGCATGCGGGACCTGACTCCCAAGATCACCCGGCACGGCGCCGACGAGGACAAGCACGGCCGGATCTTCAACGCGCTGATGAAGAAGCGCGGCGTGGAGCCCGTACCGGTTCCTCCGGAGACCGACTACACCATGCTCCTCGAACAGCGCGGGATCGGTCTCGCCCACGACAAGCTGCGCCGCGACGAACCGCTGACCGAGGAGGACGTCGTCGTCTACCTCGCCCACAGCAGGGTCACGGAACAGCGGGCGGCCGACCAGATGGACATGCTGGTCACGTACTTCGGCGACCACCCCGAGCTCGGCAGGGCCATCCACATGATCTGCAACGACGAGGACAACCATCTCGCCTACTGCCACGAGGAGCTGCTGCGCCTCGCGCAGGCCGGCCACGGCCGTCTCATCCAGCGCACGCTGCGGGAGTCCGCGCTCACCGAGATCAAGGTGTACCGCGACGTCAGCCTGGCCGTGATGAGCCACATGGGCCGCATCCTGGAGTGGCCGCGGGCCAAGTCGGCCGCGCTCGCGGCCGGAATCCACGGCATGCACGCCTGGGAGCGGTTCGCCGGCTGGCACAGGATGGTCGACCTGAGGATGCCCGAGCGGCGCGACGCGCTCGGCGGGCCCGCCGTCCCCGCACCGGCCTTCTGACCTCGTCGTCCGCGCGCCGCGGCTACATCCAGCCGCGGCGCTTGAACAGCCGGTACAGGCCCGCCACGGCCCCGGCCATCAGCAGGACGACCGCCGGGTACGACCACTCCCAGCCCAGTTCGGGCATGTGCTCGAAGTTCATGCCGTAGATGCCCGCGACCATCGTGGGGACCGCGGCCATGGCCGCCCACGCCGAGATCTTCCGCATGTCGTCGTTCTGCCGCACGCCCATCTGCGCCAGATGCGCCGACAGCACGTCCGAGAGGAGCCGGTCCAGGCCCTCCACCTGCTCGTTGGCCCGGGTCAGGTGGTCGACGACGTCCCGGAAGAAGGGCATCGAGTGCTCGTGCACGAACGGCACCGACGCGGCCGCCAGCCGCTGCATCGGCACCGTCAGCGGGCTGCTCGCCCGGCGGAACTCGAGCACCTGGCGCTTGGCGGTGTAGATCCGCGCCGCCGTGTTGCCCGGCTTGCCCCCGACCGGCGCGAACACGTCGGCCTCCAGCTCCTCCAGGTCGACCTGGAGCTCGCCGGCCACGTCGATGTAGTGGTCCACCACGGCGTCGCTGATCGCGTACAGGACGGCCGTCGGGCCGTGCCGCAGCACGTCCGGCTCGGCCTCCAGCCGTTTGCGGACCGCCGCGAGCGGGGCTCCCTCGCCGTGCCGGACGGTGACCACGAACGAGTCGCCCAGGAACACCATCAGCTCGCCCGTGGAGACCCGGTCGCTCTTCGGCTCGTACAGCACCGGCTTGAGGACGACGAAGAGCGAGTCCTCGTAGACCTCCAGTTTGGGTCGCTGATGGGCCTTCAGCGCGTCCTCGACGGCCAGGGGGTGCAGCGCGAACTCGGCCGCCACGTGATCGAACTCCGCCTCGGTGGGCTCGTGGAGGCCGACCCAGAGGAAGGCGTCCCCGCTCGCCCGTGCCTCCGCCAGGGCGTCGGACAGGTCGGCGGGGCCTTCGGCACGGGCACCGGCCTTGTAGAGGGCAGAGTCGACGATCATCCGGGTATTCTTCCCCGCTCCGCCGCTTCTCGCACCCGCCCCTCCCGCCCCGGTCCCCGGCCCCGCGCGCGGGCCCCGGTCCGGTACCCCGGTGCCGGCCGCCCCGCCGGGCGGTCGCGAAGGAAGCCGCCGCCCCACGCGCCCGGGCGTGGCCCTACCCTTGCCGCCATGGCCACGTTGATCCTCGTCCGTCACGGACGCTCCACCGCCAACACCTCCGGGGTCCTCGCCGGGCGGACGCCCGGGGTCGCGCTCGACGAGCGGGGCGCCGCGCAGGCCGCCGCCCTCCCCGGGCGCCTGGCCGGCCTGCCGCTGGCCGCCGCCGTCAGCAGCCCGCTGCAGCGGTGCCGCGAGACCCTCGTGCCGCTCCTGGACGCCCGCCCCGGCCTGCCGCTGCACACCGAGGAGCGCATCAGCGAGTGCGACTACGGCGACTGGTCGGGCCGCAAGCTCGCCGAGCTCAACGACGAGCCCCTGATGGAGGTCGTCCAGGCGCACGCCTCCGCCGCGGCCTTCCCCGGCGGCGAGTCGATGCGCGCCATGCAGGCGCGGGCCGTCGACGCCGTACGGGACTGGAACGCCCGGATCGAGGCCGAGCACGGCGAGGACGCCGTCTACCTGATGTGCTCGCACGGCGACATCATCAAGTCGATCGTCGCGGACGCGCTGGGGATGCACCTCGATCTCTTCCAGCGCATCCACGTCGACCCCTGCTCCGTCACCGCCGTCCGCTACACCCGGCTGCGTCCCTTCCTCGTCCGCCTCGGGGACACGGGCGACCTCGCCGGTCTCGCTCCCCGGGAGGCGCGTGACACGCAGGGGACGGCCGAGGTCGGGGGCGGCGCGGGCGCACCGTGATCCATCCGCGCAGTAGGGTGGACGGGCCGCTGTAGCGCGGGCCTTCACCACTGTCGAGACTCAAGGGAGTCAGGGACGTGTCCCGTCAGGTGTTCCTCTACGACCCACCGGAGCGTTTCGTGGCCGGTACGGTCGGGCTGCCTGGCCGCCGTACGTTCTTCCTGCAGGCGTCCGCGGCGGGCCGGGTCACCAGCGTGGCCCTGGAGAAGACCCAGGTCGCCGCGCTGGCCGAGCGCATCGACGAACTCCTCGACGAGGTCGTGCGCCGCACCGGCGGCAACGCCCCCGTCCCGGCCGTCGCGCCCGCCGACATCGCGGACACCGCCCCGCTGGACGCCCCGGTGGAGGAGGAGTTCCGGGTCGGCACGATGGCGCTGGCCTGGGACGGCGAGGAACAGCGCATGATCGTCGAGGCCCAGGCGCTCGTCGAGCTCGACGCCGAGTCGGACGAGGACCTCGCCGAGGCCGAGGAGCGGCTGCTCCAGGACGAGGAGAACGGCCCGCCGATGCTGCGCGTCCGGCTCACCGGCGCTCAGGCCCGGTCCTTCGCCAAGCGCGCCCTCGACGTCGTCAACGCCGGCCGCCCGCCGTGCCCGCTGTGCAGCCTGCCGCTCGACCCCGAGGGCCACGTGTGCCCGCGCCAGAACGGATACCGGCGCGGCGCATGACGTACGCCGACAGGCCCGACGTGCCCCCCGTTCCCGACGTGCCCCCCGTTCCCGGCGGCCCCGGCGGACCCGCGGCCCTGGCGTCGCCCGGTGGGCAGCCGCCGCCCGGTCCCTCCGCCGCCGCGGACGTCGAACTGCTCGCCCACGGTGAGCTGACCGTCCGCGGCCAGGTCCGTGAGGCATCCAACGCGGTGCTGTTCTGCACGGTCGCGCACCGGGGCCGGGAGGCCGACTGCGTCTACAAGCCCGTGGCCGGTGAGCGGCCCCTGTGGGACTTCCCCGACGGCACCCTCGCCCAGCGCGAGGTCGCCGCCTACGAGCTCTCCGAGGCGACCGGCTGGGGCCTCGTGCCGCCGACCGTGCTGCGCGACGGCCCGTACGGCGAGGGCATGGTCCAGTTGTGGATCGAGGCGGACCCCGGCGCGAACCTGCTGGCCCTGACCGAGGGCGAGGAGGCGGGCGAGGGCTGGAAGGCCGTCGGGCCCGCCCAGGTCGGGGAGGACCGCACCGCGCTCCTCGTGCACGCGGACAGCCCGGCGCTGCGCCGTCTCGCCGTCCTCGACGCGGTCATCAACAACGGCGACCGCAAGGGCGGTCACCTGCTGCCGGCGCCGGACGGACACGTGTACGCCATCGACCACGGCGTGACCTTCAACGTGGAGGACAAGCTCCGCACCCTGCTCTGGGGCTGGGCGGGCGAGGAACTGCCCGCCGAGGCCGTCGAGGTCCTCGCCGGCCTCCGCGACGCGCTCGCGCCCGGCACGCCGCTCGCCACCCGTCTGGCGGAACTGCTCACCGCGGCCGAGGTGGACGCCCTGCGGGCCCGCGTCGAGGTCCTGAGCCGGACCGGCCGGCACCCGGAGCCTTCGGGCCAGTGGCCCGCCATCCCCTGGCCGCCCGTCTGACCGATCGGATCCGGCCACACCCCGCCTGACCGGGTGGGACCCCCCAGGGGTATGCACGAACCGCTCTGACCCGCAAGACCGCCTAATCGGTCAAGATCCCCGGTCCGGTTCGTATCCGGAACAGGTGTCCGGTTACGCTCAGGTCATGCATGCCTGGCCCGCTTCTGAGGTCCCCGCCCTGCCCGGCAAGGGCCGCGACCTCCGGATCCACGACACCGCGACCGGCGGACGAGTGACCCTCGCCCCCGGCCCCGTCGCCCGTATCTACGTATGCGGCATCACGCCGTACGACGCGACCCACATGGGTCACGCGGCGACCTACAACGCGTTCGACCTCGTTCAGCGCGTGTGGCTCGACACCAAGCGGCAGGTCCACTACGTCCAGAACGTCACCGACGTCGACGACCCCCTCCTGGAGCGGGCCGTCCGCGACGGCATCGACTGGGTCGGCCTCGCCGAGCGCGAGACCGCCCTGTTCCGCGAGGACATGACCGCGCTGCGGATGCTGCCGCCCCAGCACTACATCGGTGCCGTCGAGGCCATACCCGGCATCGTGCCGCTGGTCGAACGGCTCCGGGACTCCGGGGCCGCCTACGAGCTGGACGGCGACGTCTACTTCTCGGTCGAGGCCGACCCGCACTTCGGCCAGGTGTCGAACTACGACACCGAGCTGATGCGGCACCTCTCCGCCGAGCGCGGCGGCGACCCCGACCGCGCCGGGAAGAAGAACCCGCTCGACCCGATGCTCTGGATGGCGGCCCGCGAGGGCGAGCCGAGCTGGGACGGCGGCACCCTCGGCCCCGGACGGCCCGGCTGGCACATCGAGTGCGTCGCCATCGCCCTCGACCACCTGGGCATGGGCTTCGACGTGCAGGGCGGCGGCTCCGACCTGATCTTCCCGCACCACGAGATGGGCGCCTCGCACGCCCAGGCGCTCACCGGCGAGTTCCCCATGGCGCGGGCGTACGTCCACGCCGGCATGGTCGCGCTCGACGGCGAGAAGATGTCGAAGTCGAAGGGCAACCTGGTCTTCGTCTCGGCGCTCCGCCGTGACGGCGTCGACCCGGCGGCCATCCGCCTCGCCCTCCTCTCGCACCACTACCGCGCGGACTGGGAGTGGACCGACCAGGTCCTCCAGGACGCCGTGGACCGCCTGGAGCGGTGGCGCGCCGCCGTCTCCCGTCCCGACGGCCTGCCGGCCGACGCGCTGGTCGAGGAGATCCGCGACGCGCTCGCCGACGACCTCGACGCCCCGGCCGCGCTCGCCGCGGTCGACCGCTGGGTGGCGGCCCAGAACGCCGACGGCGGCACGGACGAGTCCGCGCCCGGCCTCGTCTCCCGCTCGGTCGACGCACTGCTCGGTGTCGCCCTGTAACGAGCACCTCCGAGCAAGTCCCTTTCACGCAACCGCCCTTGGACTTCCAGCCGAAGTCCGAGGGCGGTTCCGTTTTGTCCTGGCTCCCTGCTCGTTTCTGCGCTAAATACCCTCCATGCAATCAACATTGCGCATGAAGACTGCATTCGCAGGCGCCATGCTCGGACTGCTCGCGACCTTCGCGGGATCCGGCAGCGCCCAGTCCGCCGAACCGGCCCCCACCACGGTCGGGGACGTCACCGGCTTCGCCGCCGAAGGCTCCGTCTACCGCCTGAGCGCCGGCCCGGCCGAGGCCCGCGTCAGCTTCGTCACCCCGGAGACCTTCCGCATCGAACTGTCCCCCGACGGAAAGTTCACCGACCCCACCGGGCAGGACATCGTCCTGCCCCAGGGCCCGCCGCCCGCCACCCGCTGGTACGACCGCGGCGACCGCTACGAACTCACCTCCGCGAAGGTGACCCTGCGCGCCTACAAGGCGCCGCTCCGCTTCGCCGCCATCCGTGCCGACGGCACCCCCCTGTGGTCCGAGACCAAGGGCCTGACGTGGAGCCAGGACCGCACCACCCAGTCCCTGACCCGGGGCGCCGACGAGCAGTTCTACGGTGCCGGGATGCAGAACGGCCGCGGCAACACCTCACACCGCGGCAAGACCGTCGAGGTCGGCGTCGACTACAACTGGAACGACGGCGGGCACCCCAACTCCGTCCCGTTCTACCTCTCCTCGGCCGGCTACGGCGTCTACCGCAACACGTACGCCCCGAACACGTACGTCTTCGGAGAGCCCGTCACCACCACCGCCCGCGAACAGCGCTTCGACGCCTACTACTTCGCGGGTGACGGCTCCGACGCCGCCAAGGACGTCATCGGCCAGTACACGACCCTCACCGGCAAACCCTTCCTGCCGCCCGTCTACGGCCTGGAGATCGGCGACGCCGACTGCTACCTCCACAACGCCAACCGCGGCGAGCGCCACACCCTCGACGCCCTGAAGGTCGCCGACGGCTACGTCGCCAACGACATGCCCAACGGCTGGATGCTCGTCAACGACGGATACGGCTGCGGCTACGAGAACCTCGCCGAGACCGCGACCGGCCTCCAGCAGCGCAAGATGCAGCTCGGCCTGTGGACCGAGGACGGCATCGACAGGCTCGGCGAGCAGGTGAAGGCCGGCCAGCGGGTCGCCAAGCTCGACGTCGCCTGGGTCGGCGAGGGCTACAAGTTCGCCCTCGACGGCTGCAAGGACGCCTACGCCGGCATCGAGGCGCACAGCGACGCCCGCGGCTTCACGTGGGCCCCCGAGAGCTGGTCCGGCGCCCAGCGCTGCGGCGTGCAGTGGTCCGGCGACCAGTCCGGCAGCTGGGAGTACATCCGCTGGCAGATCCCCACCTACGCCGGCGCCTCCATGTCCGGACTCGCCTACACCACCGGCGACGTCGACGGCATCTTCGGCGGCAGCGCCAAGACCTACACGCGCGACCTCCAGTGGAAGACCTTCCTGCCGGTCACCATGACCATGGACGGCTGGGCCGCGAACGACAAGCAGCCCTTCCGCTACGGCGAGCCGTACACCTCGATCAACCGCGCCTCCCTCAAGCTCCACGAGGCCCTGCTCCCCTACATCTACTCGCACGCCCACCGCGCCACCACGACCGGCGTCGGCCTCGCCCGGCCGCTCGTCCTGGAGTACCCGGACGACCCGAAGGCGGCCGGCGAGGCGGCCAGGTACGAGTTCCTCAGCGGCGAGGACTTCCTCGTCGCCCCCGTCTACCAGGACGCCGTCGAACGCGACGGGATCTACCTGCCCAAGGGCACCTGGATCGACTACTGGAGCGGGCGCACCTACGAAGGCCCGGTCACGGTCGACGACTACAGCGCCCCGCTCGACACCCTGCCCCTGTTCGTCCGGGCCGGGGCGACGGTCCCCATGTGGCCCGGCGGCATCCGCTCCTACGCCGACCGCACCGCGGGCTCCCCGCTCGCCTGGGACGTGTACCCGCAGGGCACGTCCTCCTTCACGCTCTACGAGGACGACGGCGTCACCCGCGACCACCGGGCCGGCCGGTACGCCACGCAGCGCGCGGACGTCGTGGCCCCGGGGCGCGGCGCGGGTGACGTGACCGTCCGGATCGGCGCGAGCCAGGGCACCTTCGCCGGCAAGTCCGCCGCCAGGCCCTACCAGTTCACCGTCCACACCGGCGACGCGCCGTCGGCCGTGAAGCTCGGCGGCACCCTGCCCCGGTTCACCTCGCGCGCCGCCTACGAGGCCGCGTCGCAGGGCTGGTGGTACGACCGGGACGACCGCGGGGGAGTGGTGAAGGTCAAGACCGCCGCCCTGCGCACCGACCGCGCGTTCACACTGGAACTGAAGGACACCAGCGCGGTCGGCGGAGCGGTCCCGGGCGCGGCCGCCACGCTCGCCGCGCCGGCCGGACAGGAACTGGGCGCGGGCAGCCCGGGCACCGTCGCCGTCGACGTCACCGCGGGGGACCGGGACGCCACCGGTGTCGAGGTCTCCCTCGACGTCCCGGCGGGCTGGCAGGCCGCCCCGGCCGCCCCGATCGCGCGCGTCCCGGCCGGCACCACCCGGCGGGTCGAGGTCGCCGTGACCCCGCCCGGGTCCGCCGCACCCGGCGAGGCGACGCTCACCGCGACCGTCCGGCACAGGTCCGCCGGACAGGACCGCACCGCCGTCCAGCGCTTCGCGGTCGGGGTGATGCCGCAGCCGCCCTCGGCCGACGCCTGGGCGAGCGACCTGGTCTGGCTGAGGTCCACGAACGGCTGGGGGCCGCCCGAGCGCGACCGGTCCAACGGCGAGTCGGGCGCGACCGACGGCCACCCGCTCACCCTGGCGGGCAGGACCTACGAGAAGGGAGTCGGCGCCCACGCCGACTCCGACATCGAGGTCTACCTCGGAGGACGCTGCACCGCCTTCACCGCCGACGTCGGCATCGACGACGAGATCGCCGGCTACGGGGACGTGGCCTTCTCGGTGGAGGCCGACGGCAAGGTCCTGTGGACCTCACCCCGGCTCACCGGCGCCTCGGCGACGCTCCCGGTGGACGTCGACGTCACCGGCGCCCGCCATGTCCGCCTCCGGATCACCGACACGAACGGCTCGAAGAGCGGTGACCACGGCGACTGGGCCGCGGCGCGTTTCGCGTGCGCCTGACGGTCCGACGAGAAGGGGCCGCGCCGGAAGTCCGGCGCGGCCCCGTCGCGTCACGGGCGCGTACCGCCCTCAGCCGTCGCCGTCCCGGCCGCCGTCCTCGCCGGCGTCGCCGGTCTGCCCCGTGTCGCCGTCGGCGTCGTCGCGGGGTGCGGGCGGCTGCTCGGCACCGCCCGGCTCCGGCGGCGCCTC
This sequence comes from Streptomyces sp. JL2001, assembly GCF_050917515.1. Classification (NCBI taxonomy): domain Bacteria; kingdom Bacillati; phylum Actinomycetota; class Actinomycetes; order Kitasatosporales; family Streptomycetaceae; genus Streptomyces; species Streptomyces sp. JL2001. Next base: position 6,273,296 of record NZ_CP169421.1, read on the forward strand.
CGGGCCCGGCTGCTCCGGCTTCGGAGGCCGCGTGCGCCCGCTGGACGGGTCCCTCAGATACGAGGCGTCACCCCCGTCGGTGGCCAGGCCGGGGCCCTGCCCCGGCCCCTGACCGGGCTCGCGCCGCCGCAGGTACCGCTCGAACTCCCGGGCGATCGCCTCGCCGGAGGCCTCCGGGAGCTCCGCGGTGTCCCGCGCCTCCTCCAACGTCTGGACGTACTCGGCGACTTCGCTGTCCTCGGAGGCCAGCTGGTCCACCCCCACCTGCCAGGCCCGCGCGTCCTCGGGCAGCTCGCCGAGCGGGATGCGCAGACCGATCAGGTCCTCGAGCCGGTTCAGCAGCGCCAGCGTCGCCTTCGGGTTCGGCGGCTGCGACACGTAGTGCGGCACGGCCGCCCAGAGGCTCACCGCCGGCACACCCGCGTGCGTGCAGGCCTCCTGGAGGATGCCGACGATGCCCGTGGGGCCCTCGTACCGGGTCTCCTCCAGGTCCATCGTCCGCGCCAGGTCCGGATCGGACGTGACGCCGCTGACCGGGACCGGCCGGGTGTGCGGGGTGTCGCCGAGCAGCGCGCCCAGGATCACCACCATCTCCACGCCGAGTTCGTGGGCGAAGCCCAGGATCTCGTTGCAGAACGAGCGCCACCGCATCGACGGCTCGATCCCGCGGACCAGCACCAGGTCACGGGGCTTCTCGCCGCCGATCCGGACCACGGAGAGCCGGGTCGTCGGCCAGGTGATCTTCCGGACCCCGTTGTCGAGCCACACCGTCGGCCGGTTGACCTGGAAGTCGTAGTAGTCCTCGGCGTCGAGCGCCGCGAACACCTCGCCCTTCCATTCCCGGTCCAGGTGGGCGACCGCGGTGGAGGCGGCGTCGCCGGCGTCGTTCCAGCCCTCGAACGCGGCCACCATGACCGGGTCGATCAGCTCGGGAACCCCCTCGAGCTCGATCACCCAGTGCCTCCTTTTCGACGTTCCTGCCGTACGGACCAACCTTACGGCTTTCCGGCGGTCCGGCCGCAGCCCCCGCAGCCTCCCGGGGGCCTTCGTTCCCGTGATCGACTACCCAGGAACGCGAGTCGGCACACGGCGGGCTCAGTCCTCCCAGAGCGTGCTGGGCGCCTCCTTGCGGACTACGGGCGCGATCTCCTCGGCGAAGCGCTGCAGCGTCTCGGTCTGTTCGGCCGTGGACTGACCGAATCCGTCGACGGTGACCGACTGGAGGTCGTGGCCGTAGACCTCGTGGTACCCGAGGATCTTGTCGATGATCTGCTGCGGGGAGCCGATCAGCTGCGGACCGTCGGCGATCGCCTCCTCGATCGTGCGGAACGGGGTGTTGTACCCGGCCTTCCCCTCCAGATGCGGTCGGAAGCTCTGCCGTACGCGTGCCTCGTAGAGGTCCTTGTAGCGGACGACCGCCTCCCGGGGCGTGTCGGCGATCAGCAGTCCGCCGGATCCGGCCGCCACGCGCGCCTGCGCCGGGTCGTGCCCGTGCTCCTCGAACCTCTCGCGGTAGTGGGCGATGAGCCTCGCGTAGGCCGCCCGGGGCTGGATCGCGTTCGCGGTGAACAGCGGGTCGCCGTGCCTCGCCGCGAGTTCGGGGGAGTTGCGGCTGGTGGCCGAGCCGTGCCACACGCGCGGCACGCCGTCGTACGGCCGCGGAACCGTGGTCACGCCCTTCAGCGGCGGACGGAACTCGCCCTCCCAGTCCACGCCCTCCTCGCTCCACAGCCGGCGCAGCAGCTCGTACTTCTCCCGCTGGAGGTCCCACTGCCGGCTCTCGTCCAGGCCGAAGAGGTCGAAGTGCCCGGCCTCGGCGCCCTTGCCGATGACGAGCTCGACCCGGCCGCGGGAGAGCTGGTCGAGCGTGGCGTAGTCCTCGGCGACCCGCACCGGGTCGAGGATCGCGACGACCGTGACCCCGGTGAGCAGCCGGATCCGGGAGGTGCGGGCGGCCAGCGCGCCCAGCACCGCCGTCGGGCTGGAGGAGAGGAAGGGTCCCGCGTGCCGCTCGCCGAGGGCGTACGCGTCGAAGCCGAGCCGCTCGGCGGCCTCGCCGACCGCGAGAACCTGCTCCAACCGGTCCGCCGCGGTGGGCAGTTCGCCGGTGAGGGGATGGGGGGCATGGCCGATGAGGGAGAGCACCTGGAACTTCATGGTCCAACTCTCCCGGGCCACTGTTGCGGTGGTGTGGCGGCCGTGTGGCACCCGGCCGGGCCGGCCCGGGACACGCCTCGGGGGCGGTCCGTGAACGGACCGCCCCCGAGGCGTGTCTTGCCGACCGTGCCGGGCTCCCGGCGAACCGGCCCGGTTTCAGGCCTTCTTGCCGAGCAGATCGTCGACCTTGCCGCGGATCTCGTCCGTGGCCAGACCGCGGATCGTCAGCGTGGTGCGGCGGCGCAGCACGTCGTCCGCCGTCTCGGCCCACTCGTGGTCGCGGGCGTAGGCGACCTGCGCCCAGATCTCCGGGGCGTCCGGGTGGATGCGCTCCGCCAGCTCCGGGTTCTCGTTCGCCATCCGGGCGATGTCGAAGGAGAGCGAACCGTAGTGCGTGGCCAGGTGCTTGGCCGTGTCGGCGGCCATCCGCGGACCGGGGGCCGGGCCGTCCACGAGCAGCCGGTGGGCCACCGCGTTGGGGTTGGCTATGCCGGGCAGCGGCAGCCGCTTCGGCAGCGTGGAGACCGGCTCGTAGTCCTCGCCCAGCGGGTGACCGGGCAGGGCCTCCAGCTTCTTCATCACCGTACGGCCGATGTGACGGAAGGTCGTCCACTTGCCGCCGGCCACCGACAGCATGCCGCCGCGGCCTTCGGTGACGACGGTCTCGCGCTTGGCCTTGGAGGTGTCGCCCGGCCCGCCCGGCAGCACCCGCAGCCCGGCGAAGGCGTAGGTGATCAGGTCGCGCGACAACTGCTGGTCACGGATGGAGAAGGCGGCCTCGTCCAGGATCTGGGCGGTGTCCTTCTCGGTGACCTCGACCTGGCCGGGGTCGCCCTCGTACTCCTCGTCGGTGGTGCCGAGCAGCAGCATGTCCTCCCAGGGGAGGGCGAAGGTGATGCGGTACTTGTCGATCGGCGTGGCCAGCGCGGCCTTCCACGGCGAGGTGCGCTTGAGGACCAGGTGCGCGCCCTTGGACAGGCGGATGGACGGGGCCGCGTTGGGGTCCTCCATCCGGCGCAGGTGGTCGACCCACGGTCCGGTCGCGTTGAGCACGAGCCGGGCGGAGACGCCGAACTCGTCGCCGCTGGTGCGGTCCCGCAGTTCGGCGCCGGTGACCCGGCCCCGGGTGAAGCGAAGCCCGGTGACCTCGGCGTGGTTGAGGACGGTGGCCCCAGCGGCGACCGCGGCGCGGACCGTCATCAGCGCCATCCGGGCGTCGTTCATCTGGTCGTCGCCGTACACGGCCACGGCCTTGAGGTTGTCGGTGCGCAGCTCCGGCACGTCCTGCGCGGCCTTGGCGGGGGAGAGCAGGTGCCCGACGCCGTCACCGAACGCCGAGAGGGCGGAATAGGCGAAGACACCGGCGCCGAGCTTGGCGGCGCCGTGCGGGCCGCCCTTGTAGACGGGCAGGTAGAAGGTGAGGGGGTTCGCGAGGTGCGGTGCCACCTGGCGGGACACCGCACGTCGCTCGAAGTGGTTCTCCGCGACCAGCTTCACGGCGCCGGTCTGCAGGTAGCGCAGGCCGCCGTGGAGGAGCTTGGAGGAGGCGGAGGAGGTGGCGCCGGCGAAGTCGCCGGCGTCCACCAGGGCCACCCGCAGGCCCGACTGCGCGGCGTGCCAGGCGGTGGAGATGCCCAGGATGCCGCCGCCGATCACCAGGAGGTCGTACGTCGCCTTGGAAAGCTGCTCCCGAGTCTCGGCGCGGCTCGGGTGGGAACCGGCGGCCGGTCGCGTCCCGAGGGAGGGGACGCTCTGCAGGGTGGTCATGTCGATCTACTCCTCGTCAGTTTTCCTCGTCGAGCCAGCCCATGGAGCGCTCCACGGCCTTGAGCCAGTTCTTGTACTCGCTGTCACGCTTGTCGGCGTCCATGCGAGGGGTCCATTCCGCCGCGCGGCGCCAGTTGGCCCGCAGGGCGTCGGTGTCCGGCCAGAAGCCGACGGCCAGGCCGGCGGCGTAGGCGGCACCGAGGCAGGTGGTCTCGGCGACCATCGGGCGCACGACCGGCGCGTCGAGGAAGTCCGAGAGGGTCTGCATCAGCAGGTTGTTGGAGGTCATGCCGCCGTCGACCTTGAGCGCGGTCAGCTCGACGCCGGAGTCCTTCGTCATGGCGTCGGTGATCTCGCGGGTCTGCCAGGCGGTGGCCTCCAGCACGGCGCGGGCGATGTGCGCCTTGGTGACGTACCGGGTGAGGCCGGCGATCACACCGCGGGCGTCGGAGCGCCAGTACGGGGCGAACAGGCCGGAGAAGGCCGGCACGAAGTAGGCGCCGCCGTTGTCCTCGACCGAGGAGGCGAGGGTCTCGATCTCGGCCGCGGACTTGATCAGGCCCATCTGGTCGCGCATCCACTGCACCAGCGAACCCGTGACGGCGATCGAGCCCTCCAGGGCGTAGACCGGCTTCTCCTCGCCGATCTGGTAGCCGACCGTGGTCAGCAGCCCGCTGTAGGAGTTGATGATCTTGTCACCGGTGTTCATCAGCATGAAGGTGCCGGTGCCGTAGGTGGACTTGGCCTCGCCCTCGGCGAAACAGGTCTGGCCGAACAGGGCGGCCTGCTGGTCGCCGAGCGCGGAGGCGACCGGGATGCCGTCCAGGACGCCGCCCCTGACGTGGCCGTAGACCTCGGCGGAGGAGCGGATCTCCGGCAGCAGGGCGGCCGGGATGTCCATGGACTGGAGGATCTTGTCGTCCCACTCCATGGTGTGCAGGTTCATCAGCATGGTGCGCGACGCGTTGGTCACGTCGGTGACGTGGTGGCCGCCGTCGACGCCGCCGGTCAGGTTCCAGATGACCCAGGAGTCCATGGTGCCGAAGAGGATGTCGCCGCGCTCGGCGCGCTCGCGCAGACCCTCGACGTTGTCGAGCAGCCAGCGGACCTTCGGGCCGGAGAAGTAGCTCGCGAGCGGCAGGCCGGTCTCGCGGCGGAAGCGGTCCTGGCCGACGTTGCGGCCGAGCTCCTTGCAGAGCCCGTCGGTGCGGGTGTCCTGCCAGACCAGCGCGTTGTGGACCGGCTCACCGGTGTTCTTGTCCCAGAGCAGCGTGGTCTCGCGCTGGTTGGTGATGCCGATGGCCTTCACGTCGGCGGCGGAGATGCCGCCCTTCTCGATCGCGCCGGCGACCACTTCCTGGACGTTGGTCCAGATCTCGGCGGCGTCGTGCTCCACCCAGCCGGGCTTGGGGAAGATCTGCTCGTGCTCCTTCTGGTCGACCGAGACGATGCGGCCGTCCTTGTCGAAGACGATGCAGCGGGACGAGGTCGTGCCCTGGTCGATGGCGGCGATGAAGGGGCCGCTGGTGTGTGCGTCGGTCACGGGGTGCTCCCAGGAGGTCTCAGGGGTCGGCTTCGACTACTGCTGTACGGCTCAGGCGAACGCGATGTTGTAGATACCCGCCGCGAGGGCGCCGCCGATCAGAGGACCGGCGATCGGGATCCAGGCGTAGCTCCAGTCGGAGCCGCCCTTGTTCGGCAGCGGAAGCAGGGCGTGCACGATGCGCGGACCGAGGTCACGGGCCGGGTTGATGGCGTAGCCGGTCGGGCCACCGAGCGAGAGGCCGATGGAGACGACCACGAAGGCGGTGATGAGGGCGCCTATGACGCCCAGGCCCTTGCCGCTGTCGTTGAGACCCTGCGTGAGCACCGCGAGGACGAGCACGACGGTGCCGATGATCTCGGTGGCGAGGTTCTGCCAGACGTTGCGGACCTCGGGGCCGGTGGAGAAGACGCCGAGCACCGGGCCGGCCGTGGGGGAGGCCTTCTGGTCGACCATGCCCTCCTCGTGCGGCGGCGCGGCGACGATCTCCGGGTCCGTCAGGTGGGCCTGGAACTGTCCGTAGTAGGCGATCCAGACCAGCGCGGCACCGATCATGGCGCCGAGCATCTGCCCGGCGAAGTAGACCGGGACGTTGCTCCAGTCCCCGTCCTTGATCGCGATGCCGACCGTGACGGCCGGGTTGAGGTGGGCGCCGGACAGCGACGCCGTCATGTAGACGGCGGTCATGACCGCGAAGCCCCACCCGAAGGTGATGGCCAGCCAGCCGGCGTTCTGCGCCTTCGAGCGCTTGAGCACGACGGCGGCGACGACGCCACCGCCGAGCAGGATGAGCACGGCGGTACCGATGGTCTCGCCGATGAAGATGTCGGAGCTGGACACCCGCGACTCCTTTGTCCTTCGTCCAGGGGAAGGCGAACCACGGGTCCCGCCGGTGGTCCGCGCCCTCGTGTGAGGGCGTTGGCCGGCCCTTGGCACTGTCACACCTTAGCGCGTATTGCCGTTAGGCGTTCGACAATGTCGACCGGTGAACGGAAGTTTTGCCCCCTGGTTAACAGCGCGTCAAGGGTTCTTGCCCGGGAACCCCGCGCATAACGCGATCGTTACCGACCGCTTCCGCGAGGGCGCGCCGAGCGCGGCGGCCGGCTCCCGGGAAACGCCGAGGCCCGGCCGTCGGAGGACGACCGGGCCGGATGTGCGGAGTCGGGCGGCGGGCGGGCGTGCCGGGCCGCCCGGGAGGTGCCCGGGTCCTGTCCGGACCGGATCTAGAAGCGTCCGGCTCCCAGGTCGCGGGAGACGGCGCGGGCGCAGTCGCGTACCGCGGCGATCAGTTCCGAGCGCAGTTCACCCCCGTCGCAGACCCGCTCCACGGCGCCCGTGATGGCCACCGCGCCGACCGGCATCCGGCGCCGGTCGTGGATCGGCGCGGCCACCGCGGCCACGCCGTCCCAGGTCTCCTCCACGTCCGCCGCCCAGCCCCGCGCGCGGGTGGTGTCGAGCAGCGTCTCGAAGGCCGTGGTCTCGGTGATCGTGCGGGGCGTGAACGGCTCGCGCACCAGCTCCAGGACCTCGCTGTGCGCCACCGGGTCGTAGGCCGAGAGCACCTTGCCCAGCGCCGTGGAGTGCAGCGGCTGCATGGCCCCCACCTCCAGGACCTGCCGGCTGTCGTCCGGCCGGAAGACGTGGTGCACGATCAGTACGCCCTGCTGGTGCAGTACGCCCAGATGGACGCTCTCGCCGCTGGACCGCGCCAGGTCGTCCGTCCACACCAGGGCCCGCGCCCGCAGCTCGTGCACGTCGAGATAGCTGTTGCCCAGGCGCAGCAGCTCCGCGCCCAGCTGGTAGCGCGACGCCGCGTCCTGCTCGACGAAGCCCTCGGCCTGCAGCGTGCGCAGGATGCCGTGCGCCGTGCCCTTCGCCAGGCCCAGGGACGAGGCGATGTCGGACAGGCCGAGCCGGCGCTCGCCGCCCGCGAGCAGTCGCAGCATCGCCGCCGCCCGTTCAAGCGACTGGATGTTCTTCGCCATCGCCCGGCCCTTCTCCCTGTCTCCTGATCGCGGAGTTTCGTGGATCTTACGGAGCAGGATCCCGTGGATCATGCTGTTCGGCAATGCTGAACACTATCGGTCGATGCCGACCGATCGTTACCCTGACAGTGTCGTTCACGAACGGGTCCGACCGGGAGCCCCCCGACACAGGATGCCGTCCGCCCCGTGGAACACCCTGCCCACCCCGGCATCCGCACGGTTACTCTGGCCCCGTACACCCTCCACCGAGGGTGTGAAGCCGACAGCCGTCGCATCCCAGGGAGCTCATCCATGGCCTCGTCGCCGACCCCGTCCGCTGGCAGCACCGACCGCGCCGCAGCCCTTCGCGAGGCACTCGCGACCCGGGTCGTCGTGGCGGACGGAGCGATGGGCACCATGCTCCAGGCGCAGGACCCCTCGATGGAGGACTTCCAGGACCTCGAGGGATGCAACGAGATCCTCAACGTCACCCGCCCGGACATCGTCCGCTCGGTGCACCAGGAGTACTTCTCCGCGGGCGTCGACTGCGTCGAGACCAACACCTTCGGCGCCAACCTCGCCGCGCTGGGCGAGTACGACATCCCCGAGCGCGTCCACGAGCTCTCCGAGGCGGGAGCCCGGATCGCCCGCGAGGTGGCCGACGAGTTCACCGCCTCCACGGGACAGCAGCGCTGGGTGCTGGGCTCCATGGGCCCGGGCACCAAGCTGCCGACCCTCGGCCACGCCCCGTACACCGCCCTGCGCGACGCCTACCAGCAGAACGCCGAGGGCCTGCTCGCGGGCGGCGCCGACGCGCTGCTGGTGGAGACGACCCAGGACCTCCTGCAGACCAAGGCCTCCGTCATCGGCGCCCGCCGCGCCCTCGACGCGCTGGGCGCCGACGTCCCGCTGATCTGCTCCGTGACCGTCGAGACCACCGGCACCATGCTGCTGGGCTCCGAGATCGGCGCCGCGCTCACGGCCCTGGAGCCGCTCGGCATCGACATGATCGGCCTGAACTGCGCCACCGGCCCGGCCGAGATGAGCGAGCACCTCCGCTACCTGGCGCGGCACTCCCGCATCCCGCTGTCCTGCATGCCGAACGCGGGCCTGCCCGTCCTCGGCAAGGACGGCGCGCACTACCCGCTGTCCCCGGCCGAGCTCGCCGACGCCCAGGAGAACTTCGTCCGCGAGTACGGACTCTCCCTGATCGGCGGCTGCTGCGGCACGACCCCGGAGCACCTGCGCCAGGTCGTCGAGCGCGTCCGCGACCTGACCCCGGGCACCCGCGAGCCGCGCCCCGAGCCGGGCGCCGCCTCGCTCTACCAGACGGTCCCCTTCCGCCAGGACACCTCCTACATGGCGATCGGCGAGCGGACGAACGCCAACGGCTCCAAGAAGTTCCGCGAGGCCATGCTGGAAGCCCGCTGGGACGACTGCGTCGAGATGGCGCGCGACCAGATCCGCGAGGGCGCGCACATGCTCGACCTCTGCGTCGACTACGTCGGCCGCGACGGTGTCGCCGACATGGCCGAGCTGGCCGGCCGCTTCGCCACCGCCTCCACGCTGCCGATCGTCCTGGACTCCACCGAGGTCGACGTCCTGCAGGCCGGCCTGGAGAAGCTCGGTGGCCGGGCCGTCATCAACTCCGTCAACTACGAGGACGGCGACGGTCCCGAGTCCCGGTTCGCCAAGGTCACCCGGCTGGCCCAGGAGCACGGCGCCGCTCTCATCGCGCTGACCATCGACGAGGAGGGCCAGGCCCGCACCGTCGAGACCAAGGTCGCCATCGCCGAACGCCTCATCGACGACCTGACCGGCAACTGGGGCATCCACGAGTCGGACATCCTCATCGACACCCTGACCTTCACCATCTGTACCGGTCAGGAGGAGTCCCGCAAGGACGGCATCGCCACCATCGAGGCGATCCGCGAGCTCAAGCGCCTGCACCCGGACGTGCAGACCACGCTCGGCCTGTCGAACATCTCCTTCGGTCTCAACCCGGCCGCCCGCATCCTGCTCAACTCCGTCTTCCTCGACGAGTGCGTCAAGGCGGGCCTCGACTCGGCGATCGTGCACGCCTCCAAGATCCTCCCGATCGCCCGCTTCGACGACGAGCAGGTGAACACCGCCCTCGACCTGATCTACGACCGGCGGACAGAGGGCTACGACCCGCTGCAGAAGCTGATGGCGCTCTTCGAGGGCGTCAACACCAAGTCGATGAAGGCCGGCAAGACCGAGGAGCTCCTCGCCCTGCCGCTGGAGGAGCGCCTCAAGCGCCGCATCATCGACGGCGAGAAGAACGGCCTGGAGGCCGACCTCGACGAGGCGCTGCAGACCCGGCCCGCCCTGGAGATCGTCAACGACACCCTGCTCGACGGCATGAAGGTCGTCGGCGAGCTCTTCGGCTCCGGCCAGATGCAGCTGCCGTTCGTGCTCCAGTCCGCCGAGGTCATGAAGAACGCGGTGGCCTACCTGGAGCCGCACATGGAGAAGTCGGACGCCGAGGGCAAGGGCACCATCGTGCTCGCCACCGTCCGCGGCGACGTCCACGACATCGGCAAGAACCTCGTCGACATCATCCTCTCCAACAACGGCTACAACGTGGTGAACCTGGGCATCAAGCAGCCCGTCGCCGCGATCCTGGAGGCCGCCGAGGAGCACAAGGCCGACGTCATCGGCATGTCCGGCCTGCTGGTCAAGTCCACGGTGATCATGAAGGAGAACCTGGAGGAGCTGAACCAGCGCGGCCTCGCGGCCGACTTCCCGGTCATCCTGGGCGGCGCCGCGCTGACCCGCGCGTACGTCGAGCAGGACCTCCACGAGATCTACGAGGGCGAGGTCCGCTACGCCCGCGACGCCTTCGAGGGCCTGCGCCTGATGGACGCCCTGATCGCCGTCAAGCGCGGCGTGCCGGGTGCCGCCCTGCCGGAGCTCAAGCAGCGCCGGGTCGCCCAGCGTGCCACCGCGCTCCAGGTCGACGAGCCCGAGGCGGGCGGCCGTTCGGACGTCGCCGTCGACAACCCGGTCCCTGCCCCGCCGTTCTGGGGCACCCGGGTGGTCAAGGGCATCCAGCTCAAGGAGTACGCGAGCTGGCTCGACGAGGGCGCGCTCTTCAAGGGCCAGTGGGGTCTCAAGCAGAACCGGGCCGGCGACGGCCCGAGCTACGAGGAGCTCGTCGAGAGCGAGGGCCGGCCGCGGCTCCGCGGCTGGCTGGAGCGCCTGCACACGGAGAACCTGCTGGAGGCGGCCGTCGTCCACGGCTACTTCCCCTGCGTCTCCAAGGGCGACGACCTGATCATCCTGGACGAGCAGGGCAACGAGCGGACCCGCTTCACCTTCCCGCGCCAGCGCCGCGGCCGCCGGCTGTGCCTGGCCGACTTCTTCCGCCCGGAGGAGTCCGGCGAGACGGACGTGGTGGGCCTGCAGGTCGTCACCGTCGGCTCCAGGATCGGCGAGGCCACCGCCAAGCTCTTCGAGTCCGACTCCTACCGCGACTACCTGGAGCTGCACGGCCTCTCCGTGCAGCTGGCCGAGGCGCTCGCCGAGTACTGGCACGCCCGGGTGCGCGCGGAGCTCGGCTTCGCGGGCGAGGACCCGGCGGACGTGGAGGACATGTTCGCGCTGAAGTACCGCGGCGCCCGCTTCTCGCTGGGTTACGGGGCCTGCCCCGACCTGGAGGACCGGGCGAAGATCGCCGAGCTGCTGCAGCCCGAGCGCATCGGCGTCCAGCTGTCCGAGGAGTTCCAGCTCCACCCGGAGCAGTCCACGGACGCGATCGTCATCCACCACCCCGAGGCGAAGTACTTCAACGCCCGCTGAGCGCGCCGGGCGGGGGGCCGACCGGCCCCCGCCCGGCGGCTCCGCGGAGCCCCGCAGCGACCGCCGGGCACGCCCTCGCGCGCGCCCGGCGACACGGCGGGGCACGTCAGGGCGTAAATGTCGGCGCTCCCGGTGATCGAGACGTACACTGGTCGGTCCAGTGCAGGCCGGTCCCCCTCCCCGTACCGGGAGGGGGGCCGGCCTTCTCGTCCCTCCATGGAGGTGTGCCGGATGACCAGTACGGTCCCCGCGTCCTTGTTCCGTACCAACGGGAGCTCCGCCCTGCAGGCGGTCTTCCTCGACATGGACGGCACCCTCGTCGACACCGAGGGCTTCTGGTGGGACGCGGAGGTCGAGGTCTTCCAGGACCTCGGGCACCGGCTGGACGAGTCCTGGCGCGACATCGTCGTCGGCGGCCCCATGACCCGCAGCGCGGGCTACCTCATCGACGCCACCGGCGCCGACATCACGCTCGCCGAGCTGACGGTCCTGCTCAACGACAAGTTCGAGCAGCGCATCGACCGTGGGGTGCCGCTCATGCCGGGCGCCGAGCGACTGCTGGCCGAACTGGCGCTGCACAACATCCCGACGGCCCTGGTCTCCGCCTCGCACCGCCGGATTATCGACCGGATCCTCGCCTCGCTGGGGCGCGACCGCTTCACCCTCACCGTGGCCGGTGACGAGGTGATCCGTACCAAGCCGCACCCGGAGCCCTATCTGACGGCCGCCCGCGGCGTGGGCGCCGAGCCCGGGCTCTGCGCGGTCATCGAGGACACGGCGACGGGCGTGGCGTCCGCCGAGGCGGCCGGCTGCCGGGTGGTCGCGGTGCCCTCGGTGGCGCCCATCCAGGCGTCGGAGGGCCGGGTCGTCGTCCGCTCCCTGGAGGAGGTCGACGTACCGTTTCTCCGCACCTTGATCACTGGGGTCTGATCATTTGAGCTTTGTCTGAGCTTCAATTCTCCGCAGACACGGAAGGGAACGCTCAGCACTTGATCGTGCATTTTCCGTGACCGCGACGTGAAGCCCCACGGGAGACCGCGCGGAATTCCCCGGCCACCCGCCGAAAGAGCACCGGCGTGACCTTGGTCACGCAGCGTGCGGACCGGCGGGTGGCCTTCGTGCGTCCGGTGTCCGGTTCAACCCCGTTCGACCCCTCCCATGTGTCCTGATTCATCAAGTGATGCACGAAACATGCCTCCGCATGACTATCGGGCCTCTCGCATTCATGATCACTATGCGATTACCCGGTGAGGTGATCGGAGGCCGGTAATACCGGCATCGCCCATTAATCTTTCGCGAGTACTTCGCCCCATATCCACGTGCCCCCGGCGCATACCCCAGTCGCCGCGAACACAGGACCGATCGCACACCATCCCGGCCCGATCGCCCGCCCTGACCGGGCGGCAGTGGCGGAGTGTTCGTACCCCGCTGAAACAGTGCCGGATGAGGAGACTGTCCAGGATGAACCGCAAGACCTTGGTGCTGCCGGCCGTGGCCGGCCTGCTCGCCCCGCTGCTCGTCGCCTGCGGCGGCTCGGACGAGAGCAGAGCCATCGTCGTCGGCACCACGGACCAGTTCCTCGCCACCAGCGAGGCCCCGGCGCCCCTCGACCCCGCCTTCGCGTACGACACCGGCGCCTGGAACATCCTGCGCCAGACCGTGCAGACGCTGATGCACGCGCCCCGCGGCGGCGGCGAGCCCGTGCCCGAGGCCGCCGAGAGCTGCGCGTTCAGCGACAAGGCCAGCGAGAGCTACCGCTGCAAGCTGCGGGAGGGCCTCACCTTCTCCGACGGCTCGCCCGTCACCGCCGAGGACGTCAAGTTCTCCGTCGAGCGCGTGCTGAACATCAAGTCCGACAACGGCACCGCGGCACTCCTCGCGAACATCGACGCCATCGAGACCAAGGGCGACCGCGAGATCGTCTTCCACCTCAGGACGCCCGACGCGACCTTCCCGTACAAGCTGTCCACCCCGGTCGCCGGCATCCTGAGCAAGAACAAGTACGGCGCCAAGGAGCTCCGCGAGGGCTTCGAGGTCGACGGCTCCGGCCCGTACACGATGAAGGTCGAGCGCGACGGCGACCGCATCGCCAAGGCCGTCTTCACCAAGAACCCGAACTACAAGGGCGACATCACCCTGCGCAACGACAAGGTCGAACTGCGCTCCTTCGCCGACGCGGACACCATGGGCAAGGCCCTCGAGGACCGCCAGATCGACATCATGACCCGCTCGATGTCGCTCGACCAGATCAAGAAGTTCACCGAGACCCCGCAGGCGGGCATCGAGCTCACCGAGGTCCCCGGCCTGGAGATCCGCTACCTCGCCTTCAACACCGAGGCCCCCGCCGTCAAGGACAAGGCCGTCCGGCAGGCCATGGCCTCCGTGGTCGACCGCGGCGCACTCGTCAGCTCGGTCTACGGCGAGACCGCCCAGCCGCTCTACTCGCTGATCCCCTCCAGCATCACCGGGCACTCCACCGACTTCTTCGACATCTACGGAGAGCCCAGCGCCACCAAGGCCCGCGGCATCCTGCGCGACGCCGGCATCAAGACCCCGGTGAAGCTCACGCTCCACTACACCACCGACCACTACGGCTCCGGCACGAAGAAGGAGTTCGAGACGCTGCAGCGGCAGCTGAACTCCACAGGACTCTTCCAGGCCACCGTCGAGGGCACCGAGTGGGCCAAGTTCCGCCCGGCGCAGAAGCGCGGCGACTACGAGGTCTACGGCCTCGGCTGGTTCCCCGACTTCCCGGACCCGGACAACTACGTCGCACCGTTCCTCGACGCGGACAACTTCCTCAACACGCCCTACGTGAACAAGGCCGTCCGCGAGCAGCTCATCCCGCAGTCGCGCCGCTCGGCCGACCGCACCGCAGTCAGCCCGGTCTTCGGAGAGATCCAGGAGACCGTGGCCAAGGACGTGCCGCTGCTGCCGCTCTGGCAGGGCAAGCAGTACGTCGCCGCCCGCGACGACGTGACCGGCGTCGAATGGGCTCTGAACACGTCCTCGGACCTGCTCCTTTGGGAGTTCGGCCGGGGCAGCGCCTGACCGCTCCACCAGCTCGGTGACACCGGTCGCGCACGGGGCGCGGCCGGCCTGGCAAGAGATCAAGAGGCAAGTTCTGTGAAGCACAACAAGTGGCTGACGGCCCCGCTCGCCGCGGGTCTGTCCGCCGCCCTGCTCAGCGGCTGCGGCGCGGAGCAGGGCGGGGGTTCCGCCGGCTCCGGGGGCAACATCCGCGTCGGGATGTCGGACGAGGTCCTGGCGACCGATCCCGCCGCCGGTTACGACCCCGGCTCCTGGCTGCTGTTCAACAACGTCTTCCAGTCCCTGCTGAGCTTCCCCAAGGGCACCTCCACGCCCGAGCCGGAGGCCGCCGAGAAGTGCGGCTTCGAGTCGGGCAGCAAGGTCTACCGCTGCACCCTGCGCGAGGGCCTCACGTTCTCCAACGGCAACGCCCTGACCGCCGAGGACGTCAAGTTCTCCTTCGAGCGCGCGCTGAAGATCAACGACCCGTCCGGCCCGGGCCCGCTGCTGTCCTCGATCGACACCATCGAGACCCCGGACGACCGGACCGTCGTCTTCCGGCTCAAGGTCCCGGACGCCACCTTCCCGAGCAAGATCGCCTCGGGCGCCGGCTCGATCGTCGACCACCGCGAGTACGCCGCCGACGCGCTGCGCACCGACGGCAAGGCGGTCGGCTCCGGCCCGTACAAGCTGGAGTCCATCAGCGACACCGAGGCCGTCTTCTCCGTCAACTCCTCCTACAAGGGCAGCGCCCAGCCGAAGAACGGCGGCGTCACCCTCAAGCTGTACGACGGAGACCGCGAGGCCCTCTCGAAGGCCGTCGCCGACCAGGACATCGACGTCGCCTACCGTGGCCTCGCCGCCGACGACATCGCCGCCCTGGAGAACTCCGCGACGACCGACGACCGGGGCATCGAGGTCGTCCAGGGCACGAGCGCCGAGGTCCAGCACCTGGTGTTCAACGTCAAGGACCCGGTCGTCGGCAAGCTCGGCGTCCGTCGGGCGATCGCCCACCTGGTGGACCGCGAGGCCCTCGTCCAGGACATCCTCAAGTCCACGGCCACCCCGCTGTACTCGATCGTCCCGGCCGGCGTCGCCGGACACAACACCGCCTTCTACGACACCTACGGCAGCCCCGACGCGGCCAAGGCCAAGAAGGCGCTCCGCAAGGCCGGCATCACCGACAAGGTGAAGCTCACGCTCTGGTCCACGCCCAGCCGCTACGGTCCCTCCACCGACCAGCAGCTCAAGGCGATAGCCGAGCAGCTCAACGCCAGCGGCCTGTTCGACGCCGACGTCCAGTCCGTCGCCTTCGAGCAGTACGAGAAGGACATCGCGGCCGGCAAGTACGGCGTCTACGTCAAGGGCTGGGTGCCCGACTACCCCGACGCCGACAACTTCACCGCCCCGTTCTTCGGCGAGGGCAACGTCCTCGGCAACAACTACGAGAACGACACGATCACCGGCACCCTCCTCCCGAGGACCTCGGCCGCCGCCGACCGCGGCGCCACCGACGCGGACTACGGGAAGCTCCAGGACCTGGTCGCCGACGAGCTGCCGATCCTCCCGCTGTGGCAGGGCAAGCAGTACGCGGTCGCCCGCGACAACGTCACGGGCCTGGAGTGGACCCTGGACGCCTCCACGGTCTTCCGCTTCTGGGAGCTCAAGAAGAACTGACCCGCCGGACGCCGCCCCTCCCGGGCGGCACGAAGGCGACAGGCGACACGACGAGGGGCCCGGAGCGCGACCAGCGCGCCGGGCCCCTCCCGCACGTCCCCGGGGCGCTACTGCGCGCCCGGCCGCACCAGACCGCTCTCGTAGGCGTAGACCGCCGCCTGCACCCGGTCGCGCAGCCCCAGCTTCGTCAGCACGTGCCCCACGTGCGTCTTCACCGTCGTCTCGCTGACGAACAGGTCCGCCGCGATCTCCGCGTTCGACAGACCACGCGCCACCAGCTTCAGCACCTCGACCTCACGCTCGGTCAGCGTGTTCAGCGTGTCCGGCACCTGCTCCTCGCCCGACGGCAGGTGCGCCGAGTACTTGTCGAGCAGCCGCCGTGTGATCGACGGGGCCAGCATCGCCTCGCCGGCCGCGACCACCCGGATCGCCTGTACCAGCTCGTTGGCCGGCGCGTCCTTCAGCAGGAAGCCGCTCGCCCCCGCGCGCAGCGCCTCCACCACGTACTCGTCCAGATCGAACGTGGTCAGCACCAGCACCTTCGCCGGACCGTCCCGGCCGGGACCGGTGATCTGGCGCGTGGCCTCGACCCCGTCCATCCGCGGCATCCGGATGTCCATCAGCACCACGTCGGGCTGCAGCGCCCGGACCTGCTCCAGGGCCTGGAGGCCGTCCCCGGCCTCACCGACGACCGCGAGGTCCTGCTCCGCCTCCAGAATCATCCGGAAGCCGGTGCGCAGCAGCGGCTGGTCGTCGACCAGTAGGACGCGGATAGCCACAGGAACTCCTCTACGGGGCGGGCGGGACCGGCCCCATTCTGCCCTGACCCGATTCGCCCGACTCCGGCGGGCGCGCGGAAACGATCTCCAGCGGATACACCGGGGGCGTACCGCCGAACTCCGGGCACACCTCCTGGTGGTCGCACCAGCCGCACAGCTTCGTCGGACGGGGCCGCCACTCGCCCGTCTCGGTCGCCAGCCGGATCGCCTCCCACAGCGCCAGCAGCTTGCGCTCCACGCGCAGCAGGTCCGCCTCCACCGGGTCGTACGTCAGCACGTCCCCGCTGCCCAGGTAGACCAGCTGGAGCCGCCGGGGCACCACCCGCTTCAGCCGCCAGATCACCAGCGCGTAGAACTTCATCTGGAACAGCGCGCCCTCGCTGTACTCCGGCCGCGGCGCCTTGCCCGTCTTGTAGTCGACGATCCGCACCTCGCCCGTCGGCGCCACGTCGATCCGGTCGATCACGCCCCGCAGCCGCAGCCCCGAGTCCAGCTCCGTCTCGACGAACAGCTCCCGCTCCGCCGGCTCCAGCCGCGTCGGGTCCTCCAGCGTGAACCACCGCTCGACCAGCCGCTCCGCCTCGCCCAGCCACTGCGCCAGCCGCTCGCCCTCCGCGTCCTCGGCGAACAGCCCGGCCAGCTCCGGCTTCGACTCGAGCAGCCGGTCCCACTGCCCCGGGATCAGCGACTTCGCCCGCGGAGCCGTCCGTTCCACGGCCGGGGCGTCGAAGAGCCGCTCCAGGACCGCGTGCACCAGCGTGCCCCGGGTCGCGGCCTCGCTCGGCTTCTCCGGCAGCCTGTCGATCACCCGGAACCGGTACAGCAGGGGACACTGCATGAAGTCGCTCGCCCGCGAGGGCGACAGCGACACGGGGGCGCGGGGCCCCGCCGGCGGCTGCTCGCTCGTACTCATGACGAAGACCCTACGACCCGCCACCGACAGCGAGCGGAATACCATCGACGACAGACCCCCTCACACTGCATGATCGAAACGTGACGCAGTGCCGCGACGAAGCGGATCACGCAGCTCGGCCACGAAAGGATCCCGTGAACCAGGACGACGAGCGCGGCGAGGACCACCGGCCGCGATCCGGCGCATCGGAACCCGGGCCCGCGACGCCGCAGCCGACCGGAGGCCCCGCCGGCGACGGCGGCGGAGGCAAACCGCGACGGTCCGAGGATCCCGGCGGCGGCATCCTCATGGGCCGCCCCTTCGGCGTGCCCGTCTACGTGGCGCCCAGCTGGTTCCTCGTCGCCGCCCTCATCACCTGGGTCTTCGGCGACCAGATCCAGCGCGTGCTGCCCGACCTCGGCGCGGCCCGCTACCTCGTCTCGCTCTTCTTCGCCGTCGCCTTCTACGCCTCCGTACTGGTCCACGAACTGGCCCACACGATCGCCGCCCTCCGCTTCAAGCTCCCGGTGCGCCGCATCCAGCTCCAGTTCTTCGGCGGCGTCTCCGAGATCGAGAAGGAGACCGAGACCCCGGGCCGCGAGTTCGTCCTCGCCTTCGTCGGCCCGCTGCTCTCCCTCGTCCTCGCCGGCCTCTTCTACCTCACCCTGTACGCCGTCGAGCCCGGCACCGTGCCCGGCGTCCTGCTCGGCGGCCTGATGATCTCCAACCTGATCGTCGCGGTCTTCAACCTGCTGCCCGGGCTCCCGCTCGACGGCGGCCGGATGCTGCGCGCCGTCGTCTGGAAGATCACCGGCAAGCCCATGAGCGGCACCGTCGCCGCCGCGTGGGTGGGGCGCGCGCTGGCCGTCGCCGTCCTCATCGGCCTGCCGCTGCTCACCCGCACCGGCCTCCTCGGCAACGAGACCGACGACATCAGCGGCATGGACACCGTGACCGACGCCCTGCTCGCCGCGATCCTCGCCGCCATCATCTGGACCGGCGCCGGCAACAGCCTGCGCATGGCCCGGCTGCGCGAACACCTCCCCGACCTGCGCGCCCGCAGCCTCACCCGGCGCGCCATCCCGGTCGAACCGGCCACGCCGCTCTCCGAGGCGCTGCGCCGCGCCAACGAGGCCGGAGCCCGCGCCCTCGTCGTCGTCGACGGCCAGGGCGCCCCCACCGGCCTGGTCCGCGAGACCGCCATCGCCGGCGTCCCGCAGCACCGCCGCCCCTGGGTCGCCGTCAGCGGCCTCTCCCAGGACCTCACCGACGGCATGCGGGTCCCGGCCGAACTCACGGGCCAGCCGCTCCTCGACCACCTGCGGGCCAGCCCCGCCTCCGAGTACCTCGTCGTCGAGGACAGCGGCGAGATCTACGGCGTCCTGTCCGCGGCCGACGTGGAACGCGCCTTCGTCCGGGCCATGGCAAGACCCTCCTCGTAACCCCGGTACTCTGGTCACATGTCCGAACCGACCGGTGCCGCCCGCCGTCGCGGGCCCTTCAAGGTCGGGGACCAGGTCCAGCTCACCGACCCCAAGGGACGCCACTACACGTTCACGCTCGAGGCCGGAAAGAACTTCCACACCCACAAGGGTTCTTTCCCCCACGACGAGCTGATCGGTGCTCCCGAGGGCAGTGTTGTCCGTACCACGGGAAACGTCGCCTACCTTGCGCTGCGCCCCCTGCTCCCCGACTACGTCCTGTCCATGCCCCGCGGCGCCGCCGTGGTCTACCCCAAGGACGCGGGGCAGATCCTGGCCTTCGCCGACATCTTCCCCGGCGCACGCGTCGTGGAGGCCGGGGTCGGCTCGGGCTCGCTCAGCAGCTTCCTGCTCCGCGCCATCGGCGACAGCGGCATGCTGCACTCGTACGAGCGCCGCGAGGACTTCGCCGAGATCGCCAAGGGCAACGTCGAGCGCTACTTCGGCGGTCCGCACCCGGCCTGGCAGCTGACCGTCGGCGACCTCCAGGACAATCTGTCCGACACGGACGTCGACCGCGTCATCCTGGACATGCTCGCTCCCTGGGAGTGCCTGGAGGCCGTCTCCAAGGCGCTCGTCCCCGGCGGCATCCTCTGCTGCTACGTGGCGACCACCACCCAGCTCGCGCGCACCGTGGAGTCCATCCGCGAGTTCGGCTGCTACGCCGAGCCGCAGCCGTGGGAGTCCATGATCCGCAACTGGCACGTCGAGGGCCTGGCCGTCCGCCCGGACCACCGGATGATCGGCCACACCGGCTTCCTCGTCACCGCCCGCCGTCTCGCCGACGGCGTCGAGCCTCCGATGCGCCGCCGCCGGCCCGCCAAGGGCGCCTACGGCGAGGACTACGAAGGCCCCAACAAGGGCTGACGTCCCCCCGGGCCTGACGCCCCGACAACCACAGCGCGCCGCCGTCGAGTTCCCGCCCCGCCGCGGGGAACTCGACGGCGGCACCTTCACGTTCGGGCACGTTCGCGTTTGCTTTCGGCATTTCCCCGCCCGGCCCGCCAGGATCCCGTACCCCGGCTGTTCCGCCCGCCTGTGACGTGTGGCACGATGCCCGGAACTCCTTCCGCACCACCCTCACAGGAGACGTCTCGCGTGCAGCCCTCCGCCGTCCCGGACCTCGCGCACACCCACGCCCGGCCGGTGCACTGGCTGGCCACCGCGACCGCGATGGCCGCCGTCGTCGCCGCGGCCGGCCTGCTGCAGCCCGGTGCGGCCACCGCCACCACCGAGGCCGGACCGAAGACCGCCCCCGCCGCCGCGCCCGCGGCCGCGCCCGCCCCGGACGCCGCCGGAGCCGACTACCCGTTGCAGTGCGGGGGAGGGCCGAGCAAGGTCGTGCGGCAGGCGCAGGGGGATCTCGACGGGGACGGCGACCCCGAGACCGTCGCAGTCGTGCACTGCGAAGCCGGATCCGGCACCCCGCCCAGCGGGATGTACGTCCTCACCCGGGGAGAGAAGGGCGCCGCGCGCGTGGTGGCCACCCTCGTGGAGCCGACGCAGCAGAAGAGCGTCGCGGACCTGGCCGTGCGCGACGGGGCGGTCACCGCCACCCTGCTCGGCTACTCGTCCCCGGACGTGCCCAGCTGCTGCCCCGACGAGCAGGAGAAGGTCAAGTGGCGCTGGCGGGGCGGCGCGTTCGTCCGCGGTGGCCAGGACGACGCCCGGGCCCTCTGAAGGATTTCACCGGCCTCACGGATCCCGCCGCGGGCACGGTCCTCGGCGACGGAGCGTGAGCGTCACGCCCCCGGATCGTCACTCCGCGTCAGGGCCGTAGACCTCGACCCGGTCCGCGACCCGGCGTACGTGGATGCAGTCGCCGGGGCACTCCTTCGCGGAGTCCACCACGTCCTGGAGCAGCGGCAGCGGCACCGGCGTGGTGGCGCCCGCGTCCTGCAGCAGCTCGTCGTCGGCGCTCTTCACGTACGCCAGGCCGTCGATGTCGAGCTCGAAGACCTCGGGCGCGTACTGCACGCAGATGCCGTCCCCGGTGCAGAGGTCCTGGTCGATCCAGACCTCCAGCGCCTCGCCGGCGCCCGTCGTCGGGGCCTCGTGCTGCACGGTCATGATTCCTGCCGTTTCTGCGTCTGGTTCGTAAGTCCGGTCAAGCCTGACGGGTGTTGACCACTGACGACGATACAACCGCCGGCTTTCCGATGTTGATGGGTGGGTATTCACCTGGCGTGAGGGGAAGCGCAAGGGTGAAGATCGGACACACCCCGACAGTCTTTGTGATCTAGGGGTTTCAATCACCACCCACGCAGGTAGGGTCAGGAAGCGTCCAGCTCCCCTTGGAGGAGGTGAGGACCGTGGCAGCCCACGACGACGACATCAACCGCGGCATCCGGCCGGGGCGGGGGTCTGAAGACCCCGCCGGCCAGGTTGCCTATCTCGAGCAGGAAATCGCCGTCCTGCGCCGCAAGCTCGCCGACTCTCCGCGCCATACGAGGATTCTCGAAGAGCGGATCGTCGAGCTGCAGACAAACCTGGCCGGCGTGTCCGCGCAGAACGAGCGGCTCGCCAATACCCTCCGTGAGGCCCGCGACCAGATCGTGGCCCTCAAGGAGGAGGTCGACCGGCTCGCACAGCCGCCGGCCGGCTTCGGTGTCTTCCTGCAGACGAACGAGGACGGCACCTGCGACATCTTCACCGGGGGCCGCAAGCTCCGGGTGAATGTCAGCCCCAGCGTCGAGCTCGACGAGCTCCGGCGCGGCCAGGAGGTCATGCTCAACGAAGCGCTCAACGTGGTCGAGGCCATGGCGTTCGAGCGGGCCGGGGACATCGTCACCCTCAAGGAGGTCCTTGAGGACGGCGAGCGTGCCCTGGTGGTCGGGCACACCGACGAGGAGAGGGTGGTGAGGCTGGCCGAGACGCTGCTGGACACCACCATCCGACCCGGCGACGCCCTGCTGCTCGAACCCAGGTCCGGCTACGTCTACGAAGTGATCCCCAAGAGCGAGGTCGAAGAGCTCGTCCTCGAAGAGGTCCCGGACGTCGACTACGACAAGATCGGCGGTCTGGGCGGCCAGATCGAGATGATCCGCGACGCGGTCGAGCTCCCGTACCTCCACCCGGATCTCTTCAAGGAGCACGAACTGCGTCCGCCGAAGGGCATCCTGCTCTACGGACCGCCCGGATGCGGCAAGACGCTCATCGCCAAGGCGGTGGCCAACTCCCTTGCCAAGAAGGTCGCCGAGGTGACCGGTCAGCCCGCCGGGAAGTCGTACTTCCTGAACATCAAGGGCCCCGAGCTCCTCAACAAGTACGTCGGCGAGACCGAGCGGCACATCCGCCTCGTCTTCCAGCGTGCCCGGGAGAAGGCGAGCGAGGGTACCCCCGTCATCGTCTTCTTCGACGAGATGGAATCCCTCTTCCGCACCCGCGGATCCGGTGTCAGCTCGGACGTGGAGAACACCATCGTCCCGCAGCTGCTCGCCGAGATCGACGGCGTGGAGGGGCTGGAGAACGTCATCGTCATCGGCGCCTCCAACCGCGAGGACATGATCGACCCCGCGATCCTGCGGCCCGGCCGGCTCGACGTCAAGATCAAGATCGAGCGCCCGGACGCGGAGGCCGCGAAGGACATCTTCGCGAAGTACCTCACTCCGACCCTGCCCCTGCACTCGGACGACCTGTCCGAGCACCAGGGCTCGAAGGAGGCCGCCGCGCACGGAATGATCCAGTCCGTCGTGGAGCAGATGTACGCGGAATCCGAGGAGAACCGCTTCCTGGAGGTCACGTACGCCAACGGCGACAAGGAAGTCCTGTATTTCAAGGACTTCAACTCCGGAGCGATGATCCAGAACATCGTCGACCGGGCGAAGAAGATGGCCATCAAGGCTTTCCTTGACCACGACCAGAAGGGCATCCGCGTCTCCCATCTCCTCCAGGCATGCGTGGACGAGTTCAAGGAGAACGAGGACCTGCCCAACACCACCAACCCCGACGACTGGGCCCGGATCTCCGGAAAGAAGGGCGAGCGGATCGTCTTCATCCGCACCCTCGTCACCGGAAAGCAGGGCGCGGACACGGGACGCTCCATCGACACGGTGGCGAACACCGGTCAGTACCTGTAGATCGCACACCGGCTGCGGATGTCCGGACCACGGGCATCCGCAGCCGGCCGCTTTTCCACCGCAGAAAGACGTAATCGATCTCCCCACCGGCGCGGAGTCGCTCTAGGCTCTTCGGTACCGCCGAGGCGCGCAGTGCGGGGACGGGCACCGCACACGCATCGGCAGAGAGCGGTACTTGAGCGCCGCACCCGAAGGGGAGCGCCGCCGGGCAAGGAGGGCCGCATGACCGTACGGCGAGTAATGGGCATCGAGACGGAGTACGGGATCTCCGTCCCGGGACACCCGAACGCCAATGCCATGCTCACCTCGTCCCAGATCGTCAACGCCTACGCGGCGGCGATGCACCGGGCGCGCCGCGCCCGCTGGGACTTCGAGGAGGAGAATCCGCTGCGGGACGCCCGCGGCTTCGACCTCGCCCGCGAGGCCGCCGACTCCAGCCAGCTCACCGACGAGGACATCGGCCTGGCCAACGTGATCCTCACCAACGGTGCCCGCCTCTACGTCGACCACGCCCACCCCGAGTACAGCGCCCCCGAGGTCACCAACCCCCGCGACGCCGTGCTCTGGGACAAGGCCGGCGAGCGGATCATGGCCGAGGCCGCCGAGCGCGCCGCCCAGCTGCCCGGTGCCCAGCCGATCCACCTCTACAAGAACAACACCGACAACAAGGGCGCCTCCTACGGCACGCACGAGAACTACCTGATGAAGCGGGAGACCCCGTTCTCGGACATCGTGCGCCACCTGACCCCGTTCTTCGTCTCCCGGCAGGTCGTCACCGGCGCCGGCCGGGTCGGCATCGGCCAGGACGGCCGCGAGCACGGGTTCCAGATCAGCCAGCGCGCCGACTACTTCGAGGTCGAGGTAGGGCTGGAGACCACGCTGAAGCGGCCGATCATCAACACCCGGGACGAGCCGCACGCCGACGCCGAGAAGTACCGCCGGCTCCACGTGATCATCGGTGACGCCAACCTCTCCGAGATCTCGACCTACCTCAAGCTCGGCACCACCGCCCTGGTCCTGTCGATGATCGAGGACTCCTTCGTCAACGTGGACCTGGCCGTGGACCAGCCGGTGCGCACCCTGCACCAGGTGTCCCACGACCCGAGCCTCCAGCACCTGGTCACGCTCCGCAGCGGCCGGACACTCACCGCGGTGCAGCTCCAGATGGAGTACTTCGAGCTGGCCAGGAAGTACGTGGACGAGCGCTACGGCGTCGACGCGGACGAGCAGACCAAGGACGTCCTCAGCCGCTGGGAGGACACGCTCAACCGGCTCGAGAACGATCCGATGAGCCTGGCGGGCGAGCTGGACTGGATCGCCAAGCGCGAGCTGATGGAGGGCTACCGACGCCGGGACGGCCTGGACTGGGACGCGGCCCGGCTGCACCTGGTGGACCTCCAGTACGCCGACGTACGCCCCGAGAAGGGCCTGTACAACCGTCTGGTGGCCCGTGGGCGCATCAAGCGGCTCCTGGACGAGACCGAGGTCGTACGGGCCGAGACGAAGCCTCCGGAGGACACCAGGGCCTATTTCCGGGGCCGCTGCCTGGAGCAGTACGCGGACGACGTCGCCGCGGCTTCCTGGGACTCGGTCATCTTCGACCTGCCGGGGCGGGACTCGCTCCAGCGGGTGCCGACCCTGGAGCCCCTGCGGGGCACCAGGAACCACGTCAAGGAACTGCTGGACCGGTGCCGGACGGCCGAGGAACTGGTCCGCGTCCTGTCGGGCGCCTGACGCCTGAAATGCCCGGGCATTGGGAATCATGGGACTAGTGCCCGGGCGTTGTACCGATTTGCGGGGCCGATGTCAGACCTGGCTTGTAGGGTCTGATCTTGAGAGACCCAACCGAGCGGGCCGATTCGAGCGGGGTGAGGGATATGGCGACCAAGGACACCGGCGGCGGACAGCAGAAGGCGACGCGTTCCACGGAAGAGGTCGAGGAGACGACCGCGGAGGCGAGCTCCGACCTTCAGGAACGCCAGGAGAAGCTGAGCGACGACGTCGACTCCGTCCTGGACGAGATCGACGACGTCCTGGAGGAGAACGCCGAGGACTTCGTGCGATCGTTCGTGCAGAAGGGCGGCGAGTAGTCACCCCTGCCTTCACTTCGAAGGCCGGAGGCGGGATGCGCGCCCCGAGGCAGGACTGAGGAGCGGCGCGCGCGGTGGGTCGTGACCCGGCCGCGCGCGTCCCCCTCCGTCACGGCGCCGGCAGGCTCCGGGCGCACCCGCGCCATGCTCCGCCGCGCGTCCGCGGCACCCGCCCGGCCGTCGCCGGGCGGACCCGAGAGGCATCCACGACGATCCGCCGTACTGCCCGCGCAGTACATGTGGATCACCGCCACGAGACGGGTAGGGTCCGTGGCATACCGTGCAGCAACTGCAATACGGGCACCGGCTCGTTGGGAGAGGATCCCGACACGATGCGTCGGGCCGACTCATACCTGGAGGGACACGCGTGGAAGCCAACACTCGTAGCACCGGGCGTCTACCAGCTGCCTTCCTGACGCCGGGGTCGTCCTCGTTCCTGGACTTCCTCTCCGACCACTCGCCGGAGCTGCTTCCCGGCAACAGGAAGCTTCCCGAGGGGATCGTCGAGGCACCCCACGGCACCACGATCGTGGCCGTGACGTTCCCCGGCGGAGTCGTCCTCGCCGGTGACCGCCGGGCGACCATGGGCAACATGATCGCCCAGCGCGACATCGAGAAGGTCTTCCCGGCCGACGAGTACTCGGCCGTGGGCATCGCCGGCACCGCCGGCCTCGCCGTGGAGATGGTGAAGCTGTTCCAGCTGGAGCTGGAGCACTTCGAGAAGGTGGAGGGGGCGACCCTCTCCCTGGAGGGCAAGGCGAACCGCCTCTCCACCATGATCCGCGGCAACCTCGGCATGGCCATGCAGGGCCTCGCGGTGGTCCCGCTCTTCGCCGGCTGGGACGAGGGCAAGGAGAAGGGCCGGATCTTCTCCTACGACGTGACCGGTGGCCGCTCCGAGGAGCACGGCTTCGCCGCCACGGGCTCCGGTTCGATCTTCGCCCGCGGCTCGATGAAGAAGCTCTTCCGCCCCGACCTGACGGAGGAACAGGCCACCACGCTGGTCGTGCAGGCGCTGTACGACGCGGCCGACGACGACTCGGCGACCGGTGGACCGGACCTCTACCGACGCATCTACCCGATCGTCACCGTCATCACCGACGAGGGCTTCCGCAGGCTCACCGAGGAGGAGTCCTCGGCGCTCGCCCGCTCGGTCACCGATCGGCGACTGGAGCAGCCCGACGGCCCGCGCGCCGCCCTGCTCTGACTCACCGTCGCCCTCTCCCGGACCGCGTCCGGGGCATCCCCAGCGCCCAGAAGAAAGGGACGGACCACCGGTGTCGACTCCGTTCTACGTCTCACCCCAGCAGGCCATGGCCGACCGGGCCGAGTACGCCCGCAAGGGCATCGCCCGGGGCCGCAGTCTCGTCGTCCTCCAGTACACCGACGGCATCGTCTTCGTGGGCGAGAACCCGTCCCGTGCACTGCACAAGTTCAGTGAGATCTACGACCGGATCGGCTTCGCCGCGGCCGGCAAGTACAACGAGTACGAGAACCTCCGCATCGGCGGCGTCCGCTACGCCGACCTGCGGGGCTACACCTACGACCGCGGCGACGTGACCGCGCGGGGCCTGGCCAACGTCTACGCCCAGACGCTCGGCACGATCTTCTCCAGCGCCGGTGAGAAGCCCTACGAGGTGGAGCTGGTCGTCGCCGAGGTGGGCGCCGAGCCCGAGGGCGACCAGATCTACCGGCTGCCGCACGACGGGTCGATCGTGGACGAGCACGGCTCGGTCGCGGTCGGCGGCAACGCCGAGCAGATCGGCAGCTTCCTGGACCAGCGGCACCGCGACGGGATGTCCCTGGCGGAGGCGCTGAAGCTCGCCGTCCAGGCGCTCTCGCGCGACACCAACGGCAGCGAGCGGGAGATCCCCGCCGAGCGCCTGGAGGTGGCCGTGCTGGACCGTACGCGTCCGCAGCAGCGCAAGTTCAAGCGGATCATCGGCCGCCAGCTGGTGCGGCTGCTGGAGGCGGACAACGCGGCGATCGCGAAGACGGACGACCCGTCGGACGAGATTCCGGACGAGTCGGCGGAGTAGGTCCTCCGCAGGCGCTCCCGTCGGCCCCGGCCCGCCCCGCGGACCGGGGCCGACGCGTACCCGGTCTCCGGTGGGGCGCCGCGGCGCGAGCCCCGACGTCAGACCGCGGGCGGCGGGCCCGAGGAGCCGCGGGGCTTCAGGGCGACGGGCAGATCGCCGGCCTGCGGCGTCTCGCCCGCCAGGACGGCGAGGAGCGCCGCCATGCCCCGCTCCCCGATGGTCTCGGCGGGCAGCCGGATCGTGGTGAGCTCGGGCTCCAGCGCCGTCGCGAGCGCCAGGTCGTCGAAGCCGGTGACCGAGACGTCCTCGGGCACGCGCAGCCCCAGCCGCCGGACCGCCTTGCAGGCGCCGGCCGCCAGGATGTCGTCGTCGCAGATCAGTGCCGTCGGCCGGGGGCCCGGGCCGGTGAGGGCCTGCTCGGCGGCGGCCCGGGCGCCGTCGACGTCCAGCGGGGCGCGGACGGTGCGTACGGACACGTCCCGCAGCGCCTCCGTCAGGGCCGCCGCCCGCACGTCGAAGGTCCAGGACGGCACGGCGGAGGCGAGGTGGACGAAGCTGCGGTGGCCGAGGCCCAGCAGATGCCCGGTGACCTGCCGCATGCCGTCGGCGACGTCGAGGTTCACGTGCGCCGCCGCCGCGGTGTCGGCGGGGTCGCTGTCCAGCATCACCAGCGGCAGATCCGTCCCCCGGAACGCCTCCAGGGCGTCGGAGGCCATGGACGAGGCGATGACGCCGTCGAGCGCGGCGCGGGCCGAGGCGAAGGGGTCCCGGGCGGGTCCGACGCCGTCGGGGGAGGGGTAGAGCACCACGCCGAAGCCGTGGCGGGCGGCGACCGTGGCGGCGCCGGTGTAGACGCGGGCGAAGAACTCGTTGGTCAGCGCCGGGACCACGAGGAGGGCGGTCCTGGTCCGGCCGAGGCGCAGGTTGCGCGCCGCGAGGTTCGGCCGGTACCCGAGCACGCGCGCGGCCTCCCGTACCGACTCCGCCGTCCGCTCCGAGACCCGGCCGCGCCATTTGTCGCCCAGCACCAGCGAGACGGTGGCCTGGGAGACCCCAGCGGCCCTGGCGACGTCACGACTGGTCGGCCGCGGTCCGCCGAGCGGTTCCGGGGTCTGCACACATGCCTCCGCGATCTACGGTCCCTGCCTGCTGCCGACCCGTGGGCTGGACCCACGGGATGTCGCCATGGTACGTATGACGCAAGACGTTATACGTAAAACCTCGGGGGTGGGCGCCGGGGGAGAGGAGACGGACATGGCCACCGAGGCCAAGGCGACGGGCGGCTATCGCGACATCCTCGGGGCGCCGCACGCCCTGCGGCTGCTCACCGGGACCCTCGTGGGCCGCCTCCCCAACGGGACCGGCCCCATCGCGATCGTGCTCTTCACCCGCGCCGAGGGCGGCAGCTACAGCCTCGCCGGCGGCCTCACCGCCGCCTACGGCATCGCCACCGCCGTCGGACAGCCCCTGCTGGGCCGGGCCGTCGACCTCAAGGGGCAACCGCGCGTCCAGCTCCCGGCCGCCCTCGTCTCCGCCCTCGGCATGATCGTCCTGGCCCTGGCCGGCATCGGTCACCTCCCCCTCGCCTACGCGGCCGTGGTCGTCGCCGGACTCCTCACCCCGCCCCTCGAAGGCGGCCTGCGCGCCCTGTGGCCGAGCGTGCTGGGGCGCGAGGACCGGGTCCACCGCGCCTACGCCCTGGACGCCGTCGCCCAGGAGGTCATGTTCACCGTCGGTCCGCTGCTGCTGACCCTCCTCGTCGCCCTCTGGTCACCCGCCGCCGCCCTCGTCGTCATCAACGTCCTCGGCGTCCTCGGCGCGCTCTCCGTCGTCGTCTCCGAGCCCTCCCGCGCCTGGCGCTCCGAACCGCGCGAGGCCCACTGGCTCGGCGCCCTGCGCTCGCCCGGACTGCTCGCCCTGCTCGGCTCGTTCTTCTTCGTCGGCCTCGCCCTCGGCTCCATCACCGTCGCCGGCCTCGCGTACGCCGACGACCAGGGCAACGAGGCGGCCTACGGCTGGCTGATGGCCGCGCTCGGCCTCGGAGCCCTCATCGGCGGTGTCGCCTACGGCGCCCGCCACTGGTCCGGCGCCCCCGAGCGGCGGCTGCGCGTCATCGTCGGCCTGCTGGCCCTGTGCTACCTGCCCCTGATGCTCACACCCGGGGTCGTCCCGATGACCGCGCTCGCCGCGCTCTCCGGCGTCTTCCTCGCCCCCGCCCTCGCGTGCGGCTTCATCGTCGTCGACCGGCACGCGCCGGCCGGCACGGTCACCGAGGCCTTCTCCTGGCTCGTCACCACCTTCGGGGTCGGGGCCGCCCTCGGCTCGGCCGTCGCCGGACCCGTCGTCGAACTCTCCGGAACCACCGCGGGCTTCGGTGTCGCGGGCGCCGGAGGTTTCGCTGCGCTCCTGGTCCTCCTGGCCACCGGTCGCGTCCTCGGGACCCCCGGCCGCAGGACACGACACGCCGTGGCCGCCGGCGGCGGGAACCCCGGACACGCCGAAAAGAACACGCACTCATCGGAAAATGATCGAAACGGGGCCGCCGAACCCGGTTTCAGCGCAGGGCATCAGGCGTAATGTTCAGTCATGGACCGCCGCATTTTCGGGCTGGAGAACGAGTACGGCGTCACGTGCACGTTCAGGGGACAGCGCCGACTGTCTCCTGACGAAGTGGCGCGCTACCTCTTCCGCCGTGTCGTGTCATGGGGCCGCAGCAGCAATGTCTTCCTGCGGAACGGCGCCCGCCTGTACCTCGACGTGGGTTCGCATCCGGAATACGCAACACCGGAATGCGACAACGTGACCGAACTGGTCACCCACGACAAGGCCGGCGAGCGCATTCTCGAAGGTCTGCTCGTCGACGCCGAACGCCGCCTGCACGAGGAGGGAATCGCCGGCGACGTCTATCTCTTCAAGAACAACACCGATTCGGCGGGAAACTCCTACGGCTGCCACGAGAACTATCTCGTCGCCCGCCACGGAGAGTTCTCCCGGCTCGCGGACATCCTCATTCCCTTCCTCGTCACCCGGCAGCTCATCTGCGGTGCCGGAAAGGTGCTCCAGACCCCGCGCGGCGCCGTCTACTGCGTCTCCCAGCGGGCGGAGCACATCTGGGAGGGCGTCAGCTCCGCGACGACCCGCTCCCGGCCCATCATCAACACCCGCGACGAGCCGCACGCGGACGCGGAGCGGTACCGCCGTCTCCACGTCATCGTCGGCGACTCGAACATGTCCGAGACGACCATGCTGCTCAAGGTCGGCGCCACCGACCTGGTGCTGCGCATGATCGAGGCGGGCACCGTGATGCGCGACCTGACGCTGGAGAACCCCATCCGGGCCATCCGTGAGGTCAGTCACGACATCACCGGCCAGCGCAAGGTCCGTCTCGCCAGCGGGCGCGAGGCCTCCGCGCTGGAGGTCCAGCGCGAGTACTACGAGAAGGCCGCCGACTTCGTCGACCGCCGCGGCATCCGCACCGGCACGGTCGCCCAGGTGCTGGAGCTGTGGGGCCGCACGCTCGACGCCATCGAGGCCGAGGACCTCGACCGCATCGGCACCGAGATCGACTGGGTCATGAAGTACAAGCTCATCGAGCGGTACCGGGCGAAGAACAACATGACCATGTCGCACCCGCGGGTCGCGCAGATAGACCTCGCCTACCACGACATCCACCGCCGCCGAGGGCTCTACTACCTCCTGGAGAGGAAGGGGCAGGCGGCCCGGATCTGCAACGACATGAAGATCTTCGAGGGCAAGTCCGTGCCCCCGCAGACCACCAGGGCGCGACTGCGCGGCGACTTCATCCGCCGCGCGCAGGAGCAGCGACGGGACTTCACCGTCGACTGGGTCCACCTCAAGCTCAACGACCAGGCCCAGCGCACCGTGTTGTGCAAGGACCCCTTCCGGTCGGTCGACGACCGGGTGGAGAAGCTGATCGCCGGAATGTAGCGCCGACCTCACGACACGTCAGGCCCCGCACGTCCCACGTGCGGGGCCTGACGTGCGTCGTCCGCCGCCGACGTCCCCCGGAGCCGTCCGGGCACGGGAGGTACCCCCCACCGCGTTGTCTCCCACCTCCGCCTCGGATCCGAAGCCCCGGGACCCCGCTCACCGATCCGGCCTGATCGACAGGACACCCCCTAGAGTGTCGAGCAACTACTGTGCCGTCTGAGATCTGAGGAACACGTGCGCCGACTTGCCGGCCTACTGGTCGTCCCGCTGCTGCTGCTCTCGACAGCGGCCTGCGGCAGCGACGACAAGGGCTCCGACTCCGCCTCGATGAAGAACGGGCTGCCCGCCATCACCGCGGGTGAGAAGTTCGGAGAGAAGCCCACCCTCGCGAAGGGAGAGGGGGATCCGCCCAAGGAGCTCAAGGTCAATGTGATCAGCAAGGGCGACGGCGCGGTCACCAAGAAGGGCGACGCGATCCAGGTGAACTACCTGGGTCAGGCGTGGGACTCCACCACCCCCTTCGACAACAGCTTCGACCGCGGCCAGCCGTTCGACCTGACGCTGGGCGCCGGTCAGGTCATCAAGGGCTGGGACCAGGGACTGGAGGGCCAGACCGTCGGAAGCCGGGTCGAGCTGGGCATCCCGCCGGACCTCGGCTACGGCGCGCAGGGTCAGGGCGACATCAAGCCCAACGCCACCCTCGTCTTCGTCGTGGACATCCTCAAGGCGACCACGATCCCGAAGTCCGCCACGGGCACCGCGGTCGCGCAGGACAACAAGGACCTGCCGAAGGTCGGTACCAACACCGACGGCAAGGCGCCCTCGCTGACCGTCCCCAAGGTCGACCCGCCGACCAAGCTCGTCTCGAACTACGTCCTGGAGTCCAAGGGCGAGGTCGTCAAGAACACCGACACGGTCGTCGTGAACTACGTCGCGGCGCTGTGGAAGGACGGCAAGGTCTTCGACTCCACCTACGCGCGGGGCAAGACCGAGAACTTCCCGCTCGCCCAGCTGACCCTGAAGGGTCTCAAGGACGGCATCACCGGCAAGAAGGTGGGCAGCCGCATCCTGATCGTCGCCCCGCCGTCCGAGGCGTTCGGCAACGAGGAGAAGCAGGGAATCCCGAAGAACTCCACGCTGGTGTTCGCCGTGGACATCCTGGCGAAGATGTAAGACTGTCCCGACGCAGTACATCGGTATGAGGAGCAGTGCAGTGAGCATCGAGAAGCCCGAGGTCGACTTCCCGGGCGGCGAGCCGCCGAAGGACCTGGAGATCAAGGACATCTGGGAGGGTGACGGTCCGGAGGCCAAGGCCGGCGCCACCGTCTCCGTCCACTACGTGGGCGTCTCCTTCTCCACCGGCGAGGAGTTCGACTCCTCCTGGAACCGCGGCACCCCGCTGCAGTTCCAGCTCGGTGTGGGCCAGGTCATCCAGGGCTGGGACAAGGGCGTGCAGGGCATGAAGGTCGGCGGCCGCCGCCAGCTGATCATCCCCGCGCACCTCGCGTACGGAGACCGCGGCGCCGGCGGCAAGATCGCCCCGGGCGAGACGCTGATCTTCGTCTGCGACCTGGTCGCCGTCTGATCGGTCGCATCCGACCGTAAACGGTCATGACGAGGGCCCATGCCGTCCGGCATGGGCCCTCGGCTTTTGCCCGGACACCCCGGGGCGGTACGGTCGGACGTCCGAGAAGTCAATCCGGCAGAAGAGGTGCAGGGCGTCGATGGCGATTGCCAAGGCCGAGCGGCTGATGAATCTGGCGCTCTGTCTGCTCGGGACCCGGCGGCCGCTCTCCAAGCGGGAGCTCCGCGGCTCCATCGAGGCGTACATGGAAGCGAGCACCGACGACTCGTTCAACCGGATGTTCGAGCGCGACAAGGACGATCTGCGCGAGCTCGGCCTGGTCATCGCGACCGTCGAGAACCTGGAGGGCGAGACCGGCTACCTCGCCCGGCGCGACTCCAACCGGCTTCCGCCCATCACGCTGGACGCCGAGGAGGCCGCCGCGCTCGGTCTGGCCGCGAAGGTCTGGCAGCAGGCCCGTCTCGCCGGGGCCGCCAGCGGCGCCCTGCAGAAGCTCCGCGCCGCCGGGATGCCCGAGGCCGAGGACTCGTACGAGGCGCAGCACAGTGCGCTGGAGCCGCGCATCCCGGTGCACGAGGCCGCGTTCGAGCCCCTGATGCTGGCCTGCCGCGACCGTCGCCCCGTCGTCTTCGACTACCGCAAGGCCACCGCCGCCCGCCCCGAGACCCGCCAGGTCGAGCCCTGGACGCTCGAGTGCGTGCGCGGCCACTGGTACCTCGCCGGCTGGGACCGCGACCGCGGCGCCGAGCGCGTCTTCCGTCTCTCCCGCATCACCGGCAAGGTCCGCTCCCGGGCCGGCGCCTTCACCGCGCCCGTGCCCGACGTCGTCACCGTCCGGGAGACCGTCGAGCGCTGGTCCGGCGAGATCGCCACCCGCTCGGCCCGGATCCGGCTGCGCGCGGGCTGCGGCTACCCGCTGCGGTCCCGTGCCCGCTCGGTGAGCGAGGGGGCCGACGGCTGGGACGAGCTGGAGATCCCGTACGGACACGGCCTGGACGCCTGGCTCGTCGAGTTCGGTCCGGACGTCGTCGTACTGGAGCCCGCCGACCTGCGGGCCGACGTGATGGACCGGCTGCGCGCCGTGGCCAAGGGCTGAGGGGACGGACGGCATGGCAGCGAACGCGATCGACCAGACGAGGCGGATGCTCTCCCTCGTCACCTACCTCCGCGAGCGGCCCGGCGCCCACGTCGCCGACGTCGCGCGCGCCTTCGGCATCACCGAGGACGAGCTGATCTCCGACCTCGACGTGCTGCCGATGTGCGGCACCAGCTTCCGCGGTGGGGACCTCCTCGACATCGACACCGACGGCGACCGCATCTGGTGGCACAACCCCGACGACGTCGCCGAGCCGCTGCGGCTGGCCGCCGACGAGGCGACGGCGCTGCTGGTCGCCGCCCGGGCCGTCGCCACCCTGCCCGGGCTGCGCGAGAGCGACCGGGAGGCGCTGCTGCGCGCGACCGCCAAGCTGGAGACGGCGGCCGGTGAGACCGCCGGCGCCAGTGCCCGGCTCTCGGTCACCTTCGAGTCCGAGGGC
Organism: Streptomyces sp. JL2001; assembly: GCF_050917515.1. NCBI lineage: Bacteria > Bacillati > Actinomycetota > Actinomycetes > Kitasatosporales > Streptomycetaceae > Streptomyces > Streptomyces sp. JL2001. The sequence goes on from NZ_CP169421.1 coordinate 6,307,687, forward strand.
GGCGTCTTCGCCGAGGTCGACCGGGCCATCTCGGAGCGACGCCGGCTGTGGGTGCGGTACTACTCGCCCGCCCGCGACGAACTGACCGAGCGTGAGGTCGACCCGATCCGCCTCTTCGCCGTCGGCCACACCTACATGGAGGCGTGGTGCCGGCTCTCCGAGGCGCGCCGCACCTTCCGTCTCGACCGCGTCGCCGAGATCCGGATCCTGGACGAGCAGTCCGCACCGCCGGAGATCGAGCTGCGCGACCTGTCCGAAGGGCTCGTCCAGCCCTCGGCCGAGGACCCCGAGGTCGTCGTGCAGGTCGGGCCAGGCGGCCGCTGGGTCGCCGAGTACTACCCGCACGACCGGGCCGAGGAACTGGCCGACGGCGGACTGCGCATCACCCTGCGCACGCCCGCCCCGGCCTCGCTGCGCAGGCTCGCGCTGCGGCTCGGCAGCGACGGGCGGATCGTGGCCCCGCAGGAACTCGCCGACAGTGCCCGGCAGGCTGCCGCGGACGCCCTCGCCGCCTACGGGGACGGCGGCTGACGGATCCCCCGCCCGCGGGCGGGGGAAAGGGGGAATGTGACATTCCCCGTACGGTGGGCGCTGTTGTCTGTGGAACCGATCGGATCGCGCGAGCGCGCGGGTGCGGGGGAGTCGAGAGGGATGAGGGAATTGTCCGTGATGCACGGAATGACGGCATCGATCGCGCCGGTGTTCTTCAAGGCCGCCTGCCCCGACTGCCGCTCCCGCTTCGAACTCGCCGCGAGCGCCCTGCGCCTCGCCATCGGAGCGAGCCGCCGCACCACGTTCTACTCCTTCACCTGCCCCGAGTGCGGCAGCGCCGTCCGCAAGCCCGCGGGGGAGCGGATCGTCGAACTCCTCACCGGCGGCGGCGTCCGCACCCTGCGCCTGCACCCCACCGTCTGACACGTCGCGGTCCGCGCAGCGTCTAGGCTCGGCACATGTTCTGGCCCATGCTCGCCATCGCGCTCGGATTCCTCGGCATCGCCGTCCTCGGCGTCCTCGGCATCAAGGTCTTCGTCGAGGCCCAGCGGCTCGGCCGCCAGGTCGCGGACACCACGGCCCGCATCAGCCGGGCCGCCGAAGACCTGGAAAGGGCGGCCGGAGACCTGGCGCGCACCGGCGAGGCCCTGCGCTGACACCGTGCCCTACCCTGCGACGCGGGGCCCCGGCGGGGCCCGCCCGGTCCGCAATCGTGAGTATGCACGGGCATTGCCCTGCGTTTACTCCTGCGGGTTACGATCGCAGACAGCGCGGTGGCCGGACGCATGTCCGACCCGCCGGGCAACGCACTCCATGTCGCCTCGGTGAAGAAGGTAAACAGCTATGGGTAGGCTCGGCCCCACCGAGATCATTCTGATCCTCGTCGTCATCATCCTGCTGTTCGGCGCCAAGAAGCTCCCGGACATGGCCCGTTCCCTCGGCAAGTCGGCCCGCATCCTCAAGAGCGAGGCCAAGGCGATGAAGTCGGACGACCAGCAGACCGCCCCCGCCGAGCCGCCGCACCCCGGCGCCGCGGACCAGGCCGCCCCGCGTACCATCCAGGCCTCGCCCGGGGACGTGACCAGCGCGCGGCCCGTGACCGAGCCGTCGGACACCACCAAGCGCTGACCCGGTCCGCCGCAGACCGCCGCACCGAGCGGCGGCCTGCCGCACGAGATGAGGACGTGGGTTGCTCAAGTCTGCCCGCAAGCAGGTGAAGGACCCCGAGGGCCGCATGCCCCTCGTGGAACACCTGCGTGAGCTCCGTAACCGCATGGCGAAGGGCCTCCTGGCCATCGCCGCGGTCACCGTCGTGGCCCTCGTGTACAGCGAGGACCTGATGCAGTTCCTGACGAAGTCGGTGCCCAAGTGCGCCCCCGGCATGACCAGCGACGGCGGCAACTGCGCGATCGTCTCCTTCAACACGCTGATCGCCCCGTTCAGCACGACGATCCAGGTCAGCCTCGTGACCGGCCTCGTCGTCGCGAGCCCGATCTGGCTCTACCAGCTGTGGGCCTTCATCGCCCCGGGCCTGCACAAGAACGAGAAGAAGTACACGTACGCCTTCGTCGGCGCCGCGGTGCCGCTGTTCACCGCCGGCGCGTACCTCGCGTACCTCATCCTTCCCATCAGCGTGAAGGTGCTCATCAGCCTCACGCCCGGCGGCTCGGCGAACATCCTGTCCCTCGGTGACGTCCTCGACTTCACCCTGCGCATGGTGCTCGTCTTCGGCCTCGCCTTCGAGCTCCCCCTCGTCCTGGTGATGCTCAACCTGACCGGCATCCTGACCGGCCGCCGGATGGCCGGCTGGTGGCGCGGCGTGATCATGGGCGTGTTCGTCTTCGGCGCCGTGATCACCCCCACCACGGACCCGGTCGGCATGCTGGCCCTGGCCGGCCCCATCACCGTGCTGTACCTCGCCGCCGTCGGCTTCTCGCTCCTGAACGACCGGCGCCGCGCCCGCCGTGACCGGGACGCCGAGCTCGACGACGACCAGGCGTCGGTCCTGGACCACATCCCCGAGGCCGTCGGAGCCGTCGAGCCCGTCAGCGCCGTCCGGGCCCTGCCCGAGCAGGCCACCGGCGAGGGCGACGGAGCCCGCGCACATCGTCAGAGCGGTTACGACGACATCACCTGATCTTGTGGGGTCCCCCCGCAGGCTCCGTCCCGGGGGGACCCATGACCAGCGAGATCACCCTGTTCGTCAATCCCGCCGCGGGACGTGGCCGGGGCGCGCACGCCGCGCTGCCGGCCGCTCGTGCGTTCCGGGACGCCGGCCTCTCGGTCCGCACCGTCCAGGGAACCGACGCCCCGGACGCGCTGCGGCGCGCCCGTGAGGCCGTGGCCCGGGGGACCGGCGCCCTCGTCGCCGTCGGCGGCGACGGCATGGTCTCCCTCGCCCTCCAGGCGGTCGCCGGCACGTCCACCCCGCTCGGTGTCGTCGCCGTCGGCACCGGGAACGACTTCGCCCGCGCCGTCGGCCTCCCCCTGCGCGAACCCGCGAGGGCGGCCCGCCTCACCGCCGGACTGCTCGCGGCCGGCGGCCGGCGCATCGACCTCGGCAGGGTCGGCGACCGCTGGTTCGGGACCGTCCTCGCCTCCGGGTTCGACTCCCGCGTCAACGACCGCGGCAACCGCATGCGCCTGCCCGCCGGCCGGTTCAAGTACGACCTCGCCATGATCGCCGAGCTCGCCGCCTTCAAGCCTGTCCCCTACCGGCTCACCCTCGACGACGGCAGCGAGCGGCTGATCGACGCCACCCTCGTCGCCGTGGGCAACGGCACCTCCTACGGCGGGGGCATGCGTATCTGCGCCGACGCCCGCATGGACGACGGCCTCCTCGACGTGACCGTCGTCGGCGACTGCTCCCGCACCACCCTGCTCAAGGTCTTCCCGCGGGTCTACCGGGGCACCCACCTCGACCACCCGGTGGTCTCCGTACACCGGGCGCGCGCCGTCACCCTCGACGCGCCCGGCGTCACCGGCTACGCCGACGGCGAGCCGCTCGGCCCGCTGCCGCTCACGGCGCACTGCGTGCCCGGCGCGCTCCGGATCCTGGCGCCCGAGCCCGGACACGAGCCCGGACCGCGGTCGTAGCCGTCGCCGCCGGCCGTGCCCCGGGGTCGTGCCGGGCCGTCCCGCGGTCGGTTCGCGCCGTCCGGCGGTTCCCCCGCGGCGGTCATTTAAAGATCGCGTCACTGTCCGAGTCGGCGGGTAGGCTCGACAGCAAGATGACAGAGGACCTCACACCAGCCGAAGCGTACGCAGCCGCCCGGGCACGCAACGCCGAGCAGGCCACGGCGCTGGCCCCCTTCCGCGAGATGTACGAGTTCGGTCTGGACCCGTTCCAGATCGAGGCCTGCCAGGCCCTCGAAGCGGGCAAGGGCGTGCTCGTCGCCGCCCCCACCGGCTCGGGCAAGACCATCGTCGGCGAGTTCGCCGTCCACCTCGCCCTGCGCCAAGGGCGCAAGTGCTTCTACACGACGCCGATCAAGGCACTGTCGAACCAGAAGTACGCCGACCTCGTGAAGCGGTACGGAGCCGACAAGGTCGGTCTCCTGACCGGCGACAACAGCGTCAACTCCGAGGCGCCCGTCGTCGTCATGACGACCGAGGTCCTGCGCAACATGCTGTACGCGGGCTCGCAGACCCTCAGCGGTCTCGGGTACGTCGTCATGGACGAGGTGCACTACCTCTCGGACCGCTTCCGCGGCGCCGTCTGGGAGGAAGTGATCATCCACCTCCCGGAGTCCGTGACGCTCGTGTCACTCTCCGCCACCGTGTCCAACGCCGAGGAGTTCGGCGACTGGCTCGACACCGTGCGCGGCGACACCGAGGTCATCGTCTCCGAGAGCCGCCCCGTGCCGCTCTGGCAGCACGTCCTCGCCGGGCGCCGGATGTACGACCTCTTCGAGGAGGAGAGCGACCACGGCGGCCGCGCCGCCTCCCGACGCGAGGTCAACCCCGATCTGATGCGCCTCGCCCGCACCGAGAACACCCGCACGTACAACCCGCGCGAGCGCCGCCGCGGCAAGATGGTCCGGGAGGCCGACCGCGAGCGCGAGCGGCGCCAGCGCTCCCGCATCTGGACGCCGGGCCGGCCCGAGGTCATCGAACGGCTCGACGCCGAGGGCCTCCTGCCCGCCATCACCTTCATCTTCAGCCGGGCCGGCTGCGAGGCCGCCGTCCAGCAGTGCCTGTACGCCGGACTGCGCCTCAACAACGACGAGGCGCGCCTGCGGGTCCGCGAGATCGTCGAGGCGCGCACCGCCTCGATCCCCGACGAGGACCTGCACGTCCTCGGCTACTACGAGTGGCTCGAAGCGCTGGAGCGCGGCATCGCGGCCCACCACGCCGGCATGCTCCCGACCTTCAAGGAGGTCGTCGAGGAGCTCTTCGTCCGCGGCCTCGTCAAGGCCGTCTTCGCGACCGAGACGCTGGCCCTGGGCATCAACATGCCCGCCCGGTCCGTGGTCCTGGAGAAGCTGGTCAAGTGGAACGGCGAGCAGCACGCCGACATCACCCCCGGCGAGTACACGCAGCTGACCGGCCGCGCCGGCCGACGCGGCATCGACGTCGAGGGGCACGCGGTCGTGCTGTGGCAGCGCGGGCTCGACCCCGGCCACCTCGCCGGGCTCGCCGGCACCCGGACCTATCCGCTGCGCTCCAGCTTCAAGCCGTCGTACAACATGGCCGTCAACCTCGTTGACCAGTTCGGCCGGCACCGCTCCCGCGAACTGCTCGAGACGTCCTTCGCGCAGTTCCAGGCGGACCGGTCCGTCGTGGGCATCTCCCGCCAGGTCCAGCGGAACGAGGAGGGCCTCGACGGCTACCGCGAGGGCATGACCTGCCACCTCGGCGACTTCGAGGAGTACGCGCAGCTGCGCCGCGACCTCAAGGACCGCGAGACCGAGCTGGCCAAGCAGGGCGCGGCTCAGCGCCGTGCCCAGGCCGCGGCGTCGCTGGAGCGGCTCAAGGCCGGTGACGTCATCCACGTCCCCACCGGCAAGTTCGCCGGGCTCGCCCTCGTCCTCGACCCGGGCATCCCCGCCGGCCGCACCAACGGCCACCGGGGCTTCGAGCAGCACGACGGGCCGCGCCCGCTCGTGCTCACCGCGGAACGGCAGGTCAAGCGCCTCGCCTCGATCGACTTCCCGGTCCCCGTCGAAGCCCTGGAACGGATGAGGATCCCCAGGTCCTTCAATCCGCGCTCCCCGCAGTCCCGGCGCGACCTCGCGTCCGCCCTGCGGACGAAGGCGGGGCACATCAACCCCGAGCGGCACCGCAGGGACCGCTCGGCCGCCGCGGACGACCGCGAGATCGCGCGGCTGCGCACGGAACTGCGCGCCCACCCGTGCCACGGCTGCGACGAGCGCGAGGACCACGCCCGCTGGGCCGAGCGCTACCACCGGCTGCAGCGGGACACCCGGCAGCTGGAGCGGCGCATCGAGGGCCGTACCAACACCATCGCCCGCACCTTCGACCGCATCGTCGCGCTCCTCACCGAACTCGACTACCTGCGGGGCGACTCCGTCACCGAGAACGGCAAGAGGCTCGCCCGGCTCTACGGCGAACTCGACCTGCTGGCCAGCGAATGCCTGCGCGACGGCGTCTGGGAGGGCCTCACGCCGCCCGAACTGGCCGCCTGCGTATCGGCGCTGGTCTTCGAGGCGCGGCAGGCCGACGACGCCGTGGCGCCGAAGCTGCCGACCGGCAACGCGAAGGCCGCGCTCGGCGAGATGGTGCGGATCTGGGGCCGGCTCGACGCCCTGGAGGAGGAGTTCAAGATCAACCAGGCGGAGGGGGTCGGCCAGCGCGAGCCGGACCTGGGCTTCGCCTGGGCCGCCTACCAGTGGGCCTCGGACAAGAGCCTCGACGAGGTGCTGCGCGAGGCCGAGATGCCGGCCGGCGACTTCGTCCGCTGGTGCAAGCAGGTCATCGACGTCCTCGGTCAGATCGCCGCGGCCGCGCCCAAGGAGAACAGCACGGTCGCGAAGAACGCCCGCAAGGCCGTCGACTCGCTGCTCAGGGGGGTCGTCGCCTACAGCTCGGTGGGCTGACGGGCGGACGGCCGACAGCCTGCGCACCGAAGTCGCCCGAAGGGCCCGTGGCGTCGCCACGGGCCCTTCGGGTTTCCCGGGCCCTTCGGTTTTGTCCCGCCCGTTGTCCACAGGCCGTTGTCCACAGGGGTGGCGGAGTGACACACCCTTCCGATTCCATGGAGTCGTACACGGTTCAACACCGTTGAGAGGGAGGGAACGTGACCACGCAAGCCGGTCCGCGGGCCGCCGCAGAGGCGGCCGACGGACAGAGGATCGTGCCGGGGCCCCGGGGCGTGCCCCTGCTCGGGAACATGCCGGAGTTCGGCAAGGACCCGCTCGCCTTCTTCGAGCGGCTGCGTGAGCGTGGCGACTTCGTCAGCTGGCGGTTCGGACCGAGTCCCGCCCTCTTCATCGCCCATCCCGACACCATCGGCGAACTCCTCACCGAGATCGAGCGGACCTTCGACCAGCCCGACCTCGGCATCGCCTTCCGCACCCTCCTGGGCAACGGCGTGGTCGTCGCCAAAGGCGCCGACTGGCGCCGCAAGCGCTCGCTCGTCCAGCCGTCCGTCCGGCCCAAGCAGGTCCGTTCCTACGCCGCCACCATGGCCGAGTGCGCGGTCGCCCTCGCCGACCGCTGGAGCGACGGACAGCGCGTCGACGTCAAGAAGGAGATGGCGGCGCTCACCCAGCTCATCGCCGTCCGCACCATCTTCGGCGTCGACACGGCGGCCGACGCCGAGCTCATCGGACGGGCCATGGACGTCGCCCAGAAGGAGATCGGTGCCGAGTTCAGCGGCATCGGGGCCATCCTGCCCGACTGGGTGCCCACGCCAGGCCGCGCCCGCATCAAGAAGGCCGCCGCCGTCATCGACGCCGAGGTCGGACGGGTCGTCGCGCGTCACCGCGACGGCGACACCGAGCGGCCCGACCTGCTCAGCCGCCTGCTCGCGGCGCAGGACGAGACCGGTGCCCACCTCTCCGACGAGGAGATCCGCGACGAGACCGTCACCCTCTACATCGGCGGACACGAGACCACCAGCTCGACCCTCGTGTGGGCCTGGCACCTGCTCTCGCGCAACCCCAGGGTGCGGGCCGCACTCGCCGAGGAGCTGGACCGCGTGCTCGGCGACCGCGAGCCCGGCTTCGAGGACTACGCGCAACTGACCTACACCCAGGCGGTGGTGAAGGAGACCCTCCGGCTCTACCCGACCATCTGGCTCCTGACGGGCATCGCCAAGGAGGGTGCGGTCCTCGGCGGCCGGCCCGTTCCGCCCGGCACGCGGGTCTGGAGCAGCCAGTGGGCGACCCACCGGGACGCGCGCTGGTTCGGCGATCCCGACGAGTTCCGCCCGGAGCGCTGGGGCACCGCGGTGCCCGCCCTCTCGGGGGAGGACGGCGCGGCCGATGGGGAGAGCGCCGGGGGCAAGGGCGCCGAGGAGATACCCGAGTACGCCTGGTTCCCGTTCGGCGGCGGCCCGCGGGTCTGCCTCGGGACGCGGTTCGCCATGGTCGAGTCCGTGCTGGTGCTCGCCGTCCTCGCCCGCCGCTTCCACCTCGACCTCGACCCCGGCGAGATACGCCCGGTGCCCAGCCTCACGCTCCAGCCGGACCGCGACGTCCTCGCCACCGTCCGGGCGAGGCCCGGCCGGCCGGCGGGGGAGGACGCGGATCCGGGCGCGGACGGGTCCGGCACGGCGGCGACGGCCGGCTAGGTCCTGTCCGGGCGATCTTCGAGGATCGGCCCGCGGCGTCGGATGTGGTGTATCGCAAGGCGGAGGATCGCCCTCGTACTGGGCGTACTCGGGCGACTCCGACCACGCCGCGAGACGCCGCAGCCGTCGTCGCGGGCCCGAGAAGATCACCCGGACAGGACCCAGGTCCTGTCCGGGGTTCCGGACCCTCGGTTCTGGCTCCTCCGCTCGGGTGGCTGCTCGGCTCAGGCGATCAGGGCGGTGGCCAGCGCCCGCAGGTCGTCGGAGCGCAGGGTGCGGGGGCCGTGGCCCGGGAGCGGGACGTGCAGGGGGTCGGTCCACCGGGCGGGGATCGCGCCGGCTCCGTGGACCGCGCCCGCGAGCAGGCCGGTGACCGCGGCCACCGTGTCCGTGTCGCCGCCCAGATCGATGGCGACGGCCAGGGCCTCCTCGAACGACGTGGTGGTACGCAGCGCCCAGACCGCCGAGCCGAGGCAGGGCCACACCGCGCCGTTGAACTCGGTGGCGTCGTCCGGGTGCCAGTCCGGCGCGAGGACCACCGCCCAGCGGGCGCGGTGCGCGGGGGCGACGGCGGCGAGCGCCTCCGGCAGCGCGGCCGACGGGTCCTCGCCGAGCAGGGCGACGCGGACGAGTTCGTGCAGGAGGGCCGTCCCCTCCCAGGCTGCGGCGTCCCCGTGGGTCAGGGCCGCGATCCGGCGGGCGGCGTCCCGGGTTGCCTCCGGGCCGGCGGCGGCGAACCGGACGGCGGAGGTGGAGGCCCGCATCAGCGAACCGTTGCCGGCGGCACGGCCGTTGACCTGGAAGTGCAGGGCTGCCGCGGTGTCCCAGGAGTCGCCGCTGCTCAGTACCGCCTCGGTCTGCAGGCCGATGTCCTTGGGGTCCGCCGCCGCCCAGGACCGGAAGCGCCGGAAGATGTCCGGCAGGTCGAGACCGCCCCGTTCGAGGAGGGACTCCCCGACGAGGACGGCCATCTGGGTGTCGTCGGTGGCCTCGCCCGGATCCCAGCCGCCGCCCCCGCACATCTCGCCCCTGCCGTCGGGGAAGCGTTCCCGGAAGACGCCGGGCAGCCCGAACTCGAAGGGCGCGCCCAGCGCGTCTCCCACGGCGGAGCCGAGCACCGCCCCGACGGCACGGTCGATCGTTCGCATCAGGCCAGCGTAGACGGCCCGGGGACGAGGCTCCCGCCCTGGCCGGGACGAGGTGTCACGGGCTTCCGGAGCGCGCGCAGGACCAGGAAGACGAGCAGTCCGAAGGGGGAGAGGAGGATCGAGAACAGGAGCAACGGCCCCATCACGAAGGGGGAGATGCCCCGTCTGCGGCCTTCGAGGTACATCCACTGACCGAGCAGCAGGTCCCAGGCGAGGATCTGCGCCCAGACCGCCCCCGCTCCGCCGGCGAGCGCCACGAGGTCGCGGAAGGTGTCGATGTCCGGGCTGCTCACCGCCGCCCACAGCTCGGGGAAGACCGGGATCGCCATCACCAGATAGACCGTCAGCACCGGCAGCACGGTCAGGGGCGAGGCCGCGAGCCGTTCCGTGCCCCGCCAGCCGGGCGCCAGGATCATCAGCAGCCAGAAGGGAGCGACCAGGTAGAAGGAGAACTCGAAGAGAAAACCGGTCATGCCGCGAACTCCTTACGGGAGGTTCCGGAGTCGCCGGTCGTTCCGGCGCCGGGTCCTATGTGTGGCGGGGTGCGCAGGGCGGCCCAGGTGGTCGCGACGGTCAGCGCGACGATCGCGCCGGCGGCGGCCAGGGTCGTGCCGTCGGGGTCGACCAGGGGCCGGCCGCGCAGTGCCTGCCAGGTCAGCAGTCCGAAGGTCGCCGTGTACGCCCCGGAGACGACGAGAGTGAGCCTCAGCCGGACCCGGTCGTCGCGCAGCCGGGCGAACCGCGGGGCGAGCGTGACCAGGGCGAGCAGCACGAGCGGGATCACCTGCAAGGCGTGCATGCCGAAGAAGTGGGCGATCCGCAGGTCGCCGCCGGTCGTGGACCAGCCCGTCACGGCCATCGAGGGGCCCCCGTCAGGGACACCGACGCTGTGGGCTCCGGTGATCGCCGCGTCGTCGCCCGCGGCGAGCTGCTCCGGGGTGGGCACGACCATCACGAAGCCCACGGCCGCGCCGGCGAGCGCGATCAGGGAGCCGAGGCGTACCGCCCAGGCGGTCGCGCGGTCCAGGATGCGGGCGCGTAACAGCAGGACCGCGATGACGAGTGCGGCGAGCCAGAGGACCACGACGGTGGCGCCCATGACCTGGAACAGTGCCGCGTCGAGCGGGGTCTCGTTGTTGAAGTGGCTCTGCCGGCCGCGCACGACCTGGACCGTGATGATCACCATCTCGACGACGCCGGCCGCGGTGAGCACGGTGCCCGCCCACCAGCCGACCCGGCGGCCGCGTGGCAGCAGGCTGAGCATCCACGCGAGCGTCATCGCATAGGCGACGAAGGAGACGGAGAACTTGAACGGCTTGGACCAGATCGGCACGCCGACGAGCATGCGGTCGTCGACGATCAGGCCGCCGACGCTGACGACGGCGAGCAGGGCCATGGAGCCGGAGAACCACACCAGCGGCCGATGGAGCTCGCGGATACGCGGCATCGATGAGGACATGGGCAAACCCCCGTGATTATAGATAGCGGCACTCGCCGCTATCTGATAGCTCCACTATCTATGATGGGGGTGCCGGTCGGCAAGGCCGGAGCAAGACCAGGAAGGTGAACGGACTGTGCGCGTCGGAGAGTTGAGTCGCAGGGCCGGAGTGTCGGTGCCGACGATCAAGTACTACGTACGGGAAGGACTGCTGCCGGCCGGGCAGTTGACGAGCCCGAACCAGGCCTCGTACGGCGAGGCGCACGTGAGGCGCCTCCGCCTGATCCGGGCGCTCATGGACGTCGGCGGGCTGTCGGTGGCGGGCGTCCGTGAGGTGATCGAGGCGATCGAGGACACCGAGCGGCCGGTGCACCAGGTGCTGGGCGCGGCGGCTGATCGCGTGGTGCCGAGCCATGACGGGGAACCGGTGGCGGGAGTCGCCGCCGCGCGAACGGCCGTGGCCGAGCTGATCGAACGGCGCGGCTGGCGGTCCCATCCGGAGAGCCCGGCGGCCGAGTCGCTGGCCGTGGCCCTGGCGACCATGGAGGACGTGGGGCATGGGGGGTTCGCGGAGGTGCTCGACGCGTACGCGGACGCCGCGGAGCAGGTCGCCCGGGCGGATCTGGACTACGTGGCCCGCAACATGGCGCGGGAGGAGCTCGTGGAGAGCGTCGTGGTGGGGACGGTGCTGGGCGACGCGCTGTTCGCGTCACTGCGCAGGCTCGCACACGTCGACGCCTCGGACCGGGTCTTCGGCACGGACGTCTGACGGTTCGCCGAGGGATTCGCGCCTCCGGCGGGCCGGGGTCGTCCTGCGGTGCGCGGAGGAGTGGAACGCGCCGAGTGGGTGGAACGCGCCGAGTGGGTGGGGCGCGGCGAGTGGGTGGAGCGCGGCGAATGGCCGGGGCGCGAGCCCCGGCCGTACGGAGCATGCGTGCGGCCCGGCCCCCGCCCCGTCGCGCGGCGTGTCCGCTCAGGACTCCTGTTCGCGCTCCACCTGGTCGTTCCACTCGCGCTTGATCGCGCGCCAGGCCTCGTCGGTCTTGCCCGCGCGCCAGTAACCCGAGATGGACAGCCGGTCCCGGGCCACCTCGCGCTCCAGGCGCAGATGCTTGCGGAGGTCCTTCACGAAGCCCGCCTCGCCGTGCACGAAGGCGTGGACGTCACCGGGCGGGAACTCCAGGTTCCGGACCGCTTCCAGCAGAGCCTCGCCGGCCGGGCGCGCGCCCCGGTGGAGCCAGGTCACCTCGACCCCCGCCGCCGTCGCGAACTTCTGCTCCTCGCCGGCGTCGGCCACCTCCACGAACGCGTGGACCACGGCGCCCTCCGGCAGGCGCTCCAGCGCGACCGCGATGGCCGGCAGGGCGCTCTCGTCGCCGACGAGCAGGTGCCAGTCCGCGGCCGGGTCCGGCGCGTAGCCGCCGCCCGGGCCGAGGAAGCGCATGACGTCGCCGGCCCGCGCCCCCGCCGCCCACGGCCCGGCCAGACCCTCGTCGCCGTGGACCACGAAGTCGACGGTCAGCTCGCGCTGGACCGGGTCCCAGTCGCGCACCGTGTAGGTCCGCGTCGTCGGCCACTGCTCGCGCGGGAACTCCTCGCGGATCCGCTCCATCGAGAACGGCTCCGGGTAGCTCACGCCTTCCGGCGCGAAGAGCAGCTTCACGTAGTGGTCCGTGTGCTCGCCCACGGTGAAGGAGTCGAGCCCGTCCCCGCCCAGCACCACACGCACCATGTGCGGGGTGATCCGCTCCGTGCGCACCACCCGCGCCTCGTGGGCCTTCGGTGCCTTGCGCGCCGGCTGCTCTGCCACGACGGTCTCCCCTGACTTCGAGAACTTAGGTTTACCTAAGCTAGCACCTCAGTGGGTGAGGACGGTGATGAGCCGCCCCACCGCACCGCCCAGACCCCAGCGCGCCACCAGCTCCTGCAGCGCCTCCGGGTCCCGTGGCGCGCCCGGCAGCGCCGGGTCGAACGCGGGCAGCGGGACGTCGCCGGCGACCCGGACGACCTTCGGCGCCACGTCGAGATACGCGGCGGCCTCCACGATGCCCCGTCGCTTGGCGGGGGTCAGCCGGGACGTGCGGTCCCCGGCCGCCGCGCGGACACCCGCCAGGTCGCCGTACTCCGTGATCAGCTGCGCGGCGGTCTTCTCGCCGATCCCCTTGACCCCGGGCAGCCCGTCGCTGGCGTCGCCGCGCAGGGCCGCGAAGTCGGCGTACTGGTCGGCCCGCACCCCGTACTTCGTCCGGATCAGCTCGTCGTCGACGAGATCGCAGTCGCCCACGCCCTTGCGCGGGTAGAGCACGCGCACCCCGCGCGCGTCGTCCACCAGCTGGAAGAGGTCGCGGTCCCCGGTGACGATGTCCACCGGGCCGGCCGCCCGCCCGGCGAGCGTCCCGATGACGTCGTCCGCCTCGTACGGAGCGACCCCCACCCGGGCGATGCCGAGCGCGTCCAGGACGTCCTCGATGATCGGCACCTGCGGGGCCAGCGTGTCGGGGACCTCCTCCTCGTCGGGCCCGACCTCGGTCTCCTCGGCCACCCGGTGCGCCTTGTACGAGGGGATCAGGTCCACCCGCCACTGCGGGCGCCAGTCGGCGTCCATGCAGGCCACCAGATCGTCCGGACCGTGGTCCTGGACGAGCCGGGTGATGAAGTCCAGCAGCCCCCGCACGGCGTTCACCGGGGTGCCGTCCGGGGCCCGTACCGAATCCGGCACGCCGAAGTACGCGCGGAAGTAGAGGGAAGCGGTGTCGAGGAGCATCAGGCGTCGGGTCACACCCCGATCATGCCGCACCCCACGGACACCGGGTCCGAACGACGGTTCCGCACTCCCGCCGTGACCCCCGTCACCTTTGCGTTTGCCCTCCAGGGGGCCCGGGCAGGCGCGAGCCCGGAGCGGACCCCGGTACGCGATTCGAGGAACGGATCGCCGTGCGCGGGGAGACGCGGGCCGAATCCGCCCCGCTCCACGGCCCGGCTGCGGGGGTGGCGGGCCGTTTCTCGTTCCAACGCGTGAGGTGTATGTGTCCAGGCTCCAGGCCGACCACCTGTTCAAGGTGTTCGGCAGACGACCCGACGACGCCGTCCGGAAGCTCGCCGACGGCGCCGACCGAGACGAGCTGCGTGCCGAGGGCACGACCGCCGCGGTGATCGACGCGTCGTTCGTCGTCGACCCCGGCCAGATCTTCGTCGTGATGGGTCTGTCCGGATCCGGCAAGTCCACCCTCCTGCGCATGCTCAACGGCCTCCTCGAGCCCACCGCGGGCCGGGTGCTGTTCGACGGCCGGGACCTCACCGCGCTGAGCCCCCGCGACCTGCGCACCGTGCGGTCCACGAAGATCAGCATGGTCTTCCAGCACTTCGCGCTCTTCCCGCACCGCAGCGTCCTGGAGAACGCCGCCTACGGCCTGGAGGTCCAGGGGGTCCCGCGCGCCGAGCGCGAGGCCCGCGCCGCCGAGGCCCTGGAGCTGTGCGGTCTGGCCGGCTGGGAGAAGTCCTGGCCCGACGAGCTGTCCGGCGGCATGCAGCAGCGCGTGGGCCTGGCCCGCGCGCTTGCCACCGACGCCGACCTGCTCCTCATGGACGAGTCCTTCAGCGCGCTCGATCCGCTGATCCGCCGCGACATGCAGGACCAGCTCCTGGAGCTGCAGAAGCGGCTGAAGAAGACCATCGTCTTCATCACCCACGACCTCAACGAGGCCATGCGGCTCGGCGACCGGATCGCGGTCATGCGCGACGGCCGGATCGTCCAGCTCGGCAGCGCCGAGGACATCCTCGTCCGCCCCGCCGACGACTACGTCGCCTCCTTCACCCAGGACGTCGACCGCACCCGCGTGCTCACGGCCTCCGCCGTCATGACGGACGCCGACCACCCCGGCGACGCGGACGCCTGCGGCTGCGAGACCGTCGGCCCCGACACCCTCGTCGCCGACCTCTGCGCCGTCAGCGCCCGCGTCCCGCACCCGGTGGCCGTGAAGGACGCCGACGGCACACTCCTCGGCGTCGTTCCGCAGTCCCGGCTGATCGGCGTCATCGGCGACGAGCAGCGGCCCCCCGCCGCCTGCGACGCCCCCGGCACGGAGAAGGAGGTGGCCCATGCCTAGGATCCCCCTCGGCCAGTGGGTCGACGGTGCCGTCGACTGGCTCCAGGCCCAGCTCTCCTGGCTCTTCGATGCCGTGACCACCGTCGTCACCGGCCTCTACAACGGCATCGACGCGGTCCTCTCCGCGCCCGAGCCGCTCCTCTTCGCCGGCATCCTCGCCGTCGTCGCCTGGTGGCTGCGCGGCCTGACGGCGGGCGCGCTCGCCTTCGTCGGCTTCGCGCTGGTCGACTCCATCGAGCTGTGGGACGACGCCATGTCGACCCTCTCGCTCGTCCTGGTCGCGACCCTGGTCACGCTGGTGATCGCGGTTCCGCTCGGCATCTGGGCGGCCCGCTCCAAGACGGTCAGCGCCGTGCTGCGCCCCGTGCTGGACTTCATGCAGACCATGCCGGCGATGGTCTACCTCATCCCCGGCATCATCTTCTTCGGCGTCGGCGTGGTGCCCGGCATCATCGCCACCATCGTCTTCTCCCTGCCCCCGGGCGTGCGGATGACCGAGCTCGGCATCCGCCAGGTCGACGGCGAACTCGTCGAGGCGGCCGAGGCGTTCGGCACCACCCCCCGGGCCACCCTGCTGCGCGTCCAGCTGCCGCTCGCCGTGCCGACGATCATGGCCGGCATCAACCAGGTCATCATGCTGGGCCTGTCCATGGTCGTCATCGCCGGCATGGTCGGCGGCGGCGGGCTCGGCGGCGCGGTCTACCGCGCCATCGGCAACGTCGACATCGGCCTCGGCTTCGAGGCGGGCATCTCGATCGTCATCCTCGCCATGTACCTGGACCGGATCACCGGCGCCCTGGGCCGTCAGGTCTCGCCGCTCGGCCGCCGTGCGCTCGCCAAGGCGCGCGCCGCGGTCGCCGCCCGGGCCGGCGCGAAGATCTGGAGCCACCGTCCGCAGCCGGTCACCGCGCTGGTCGGCGTGGTCGTCCTGGCGCTCGTCGCGGGCGGCATGGGCTTCCTCGGTGCCGGCAAGCAGTCCGGTCCCGCCGCCGACGGAGGCGAGAACGTCGGTCAGGGCAAGAAGGTCAGCCTCGGCTACATCCCCTGGGACGAGGGCATCGCCTCCACCTTCCTCTGGAAGGAACTCCTGGAGCGGCGCGGCTTCGAGGTCGAGACCCAGCAGCTGGAGGCCGGAGCCCTCTACACCGGTCTCGCCGGCGGCCAGATCGACTTCCAGACCGACTCCTGGCTCCCGGTCACCCATGCCCAGTACTGGGAGAAGTACCGCAACAAGCTCGAGGACCTCGGCTCCTGGTACGGGCCGACCTCGCTCGAACTGTCCGTGCCCTCCTACATGAAGGGTGTCGACTCGCTCGACGACCTGAAGGGCAGGGCCGGACAGTTCAAGGGCCGCATCGTCGGCATCGAGCCCAGCGCCGGCATGATGGGCATCCTCAAGGACAAGGTCCTGAACGACTACGGCCTCAAGGGCGAGTACAAGGTCGTCGACGGCTCCACGCCGGGCATGCTCGCCGAGTTGAAGCGCGCGTACGACAAGAAGGAACCGGTCGTCGTCACGCTCTGGTCGCCGCACTGGGCGTACTCCGCCTACGACCTGAAGAAGCTGAAGGACCCGAAGGGCAGTTGGGGCAAGGGCGACGGCGTCCACACCCTGGCCCGCAAGGGCTTCGCCGCCGACAACCCCGAGGTCGGCGCCTGGCTCAAGGACTTCAGGATGACCGAGAAGCAGCTCACCGACCTGGAGGCCGCCATCCAGCAGGGCGGCAAGGGCAAGGAGCAGGAGGCCGTCCGCGGCTGGCTGGCGAAGAACCCCGGCCTCGCGGAGAAGCTCACGCCTCAGTGACGGGGCGCGGACGGAGAGTTGCCGGCTCCGGTCCGCCTCAGATCCGACTCCGCACCGAGAAGGGGCGGTCGCCGAATGTGTTCGGCGACCGCCCCTTTTCGCCACGACGCGAAACCCTGCCCCAAAGCTGCGTAAGGTTCAGGTAACCGATCAGTACGCCCGACGCACGCGACACGGGGAGGAGCGGTCATGGACGACAAGGAATCACTCCGCGTGGGCGCGGCCGTCAAGAGGCGCCGCAGAGCCCTCCACCTCACCCTGGCCGTCGTCGCCTCGCGCAGCGGCCTGTCCGTGCCCTTCCTCAGCCAGGTCGAGAACGAGCGGGCCCGTCCCAGCATGCGGTCGCTCCAGCTCGTCGCGGAGGCGCTGGAGACGACGGCCGCCGAACTGCTCGCGTCCGCCGAGTCCGCCCGCACCGTCGACGTCGTGCGCGCCGAGGAGGTCCTGGACGACGCGCTGGAGGACGAGCCCGGGATCCGGCCCGCCGGCGTACGCCCGCTGGTGCGCGGCCGGCACCAGTTGCACGCCCGGGAGTTCACCGGCGAGCGGGACGCCGGCCGTGAATTCGTGCACCGCAACGACGAGTTGCTGTACGTCGCCGACGGCTCGGCCGAGGTCGAGGCCGAGGGGCGCGCGTACCGGCTCGAACGCGGCGACACGCTGTTCCTCTCCGGCGGTGTACGGCACCGGTGGCGCGCCACCGAGCCGGGCACCCGCCTCCTGGTCGTCGCGGTCGCCGAGCACATCGTGGCCGGTGACGCATGAGGGTCGTCTCCCTCGTCCCGTCGCTGACCGAGGCCGTCGCCGTCACCGCCCCGGGCCTGCTGGTGGGGGTCACCGACTGGTGCACCCACCCGGCCGGCCTCGACGCCGCCCGGATCGGGGGCACCAAGAACCCGGACGTCGCCGCGATCACGGCCCTGCGACCGGACCTCGTGATCGCCAACGAGGAGGAGAACCGCGCCCCCGACCTGGCCGCCCTGCGCGCGGCCGGTGTCGAGGTCCTGGTGACCGAGGTGCGCACGCTGGACCAGGCGTTCCGCGAGCTGGACCGGGTCCTGCGGGCGTGCGGCGTGCCGTCGAGGCCCGACTGGCTCGACCGCGCCGTGGAAGCCTGGGCCGCCGTGGAACCGGCCGGCCCGCCGGTGACCGCGATCGTGCCGATCTGGCGGCGCCCCTGGATGGTGCTCGGCCGCGATACCTTCGCCGGCGACCTGCTCGCCCGGCTCGGCGTCCGCCACCTGTACGCGGACCACGCCGAGCGCTACCCCCGCGTCCCCCTCGACGAACTCGTCTCCCTCGGCGCCGATCTCGTCGTCCTGCCCGACGAGCCCTACCGCTTCACGGCCGACGACGGCCCCGAGGCATTCCCCGGGACCGCCGCCGCGCTCGTGGAGGGGCGTCTGCTCACCTGGTACGGGCCGTCGCTGGCCGAGGCTCCGGACGGGTTGCTGCGGGCGCTGCGAGCAGCGCGCCGCTGACCAGCCCGCGCACCGTGTGACGGGCGGCCACCAGCCAGGCCGCGACCAGGAACACGTACAGCCCGACCGCGAGCCACCGCAGCCCCGCCAGCCCGGTGTGCCCGGCCAGGCCCTCGGCGCCGGTCACGCAGGTGCCGACCGGGAAGGTGAAGGCCCACCAGGTCATCGCGAAGCCCATGCCCTGGCGCCGCGCCCGCACCACCATCGCGCCGGCGAGCGCGAGCCACAGCAGGGCGAAGCCCGTCACCGGCACGCCGTACAGGACGGCGAAGGCCGCGAAGCCGTGGGCGTACGGCTCGGGCAGGACGCCGGGGGCCGCGTCGGCGAACTTGTTCGCGGCGGTGGTCGACTGGCCCAGCGGGCCGAGGACCAGGAACAGCGTGGGGGTGAGAGCCAGGGGCAGGGGCCCGCCCGTGACGAGCCTGCCGAACACCAGCGGAAGCATGACGAGGGTCGCGAGCAGGCTCAGGCCGAACATGGCGTAGCAGGCGATCAGCAGCGACTGCTGGGCCTGCCCGGCGGGCAGGTGCGGCAGCAGCAGCGGTCCGAGCGCCGCCGAGACCATGGGCGCCACCACCGGCAGGAGCCAGACCGGGGCCGCGCTCTCGATCCGGTGGTGCACGACCATGAGGTACGGGATCGCCACGGCGGCCGCCAGGCCGATCGCCGTACCCGCCGTGAACAGGACGGCGTCGACCGCCACGGCGGCGGGCAGCCCGATCCAGTCCCGCCCCACCAGCAGCGTGCCGCCGCCGACCGCGAGCAGCGCCATCGACAGGCAGCCGTAGAACGGCGCGACGGCCGGGTCCAGCAGGTGCGCGCGGGCCTGGTCGCGGTGGTGGGCCCAGTGCAGGACGCGTGCGGCCAGCAGGGCGAGGAGCATCGCCAGGGAGAGCGCCCAGACGGCCGTGCAGGCGGTCCGCAGGCCGGGGACGTCCACCGGGAGGGCGGCTCCCGCGTTGGCGACGATGGCGGTGCCCATCACCGGGGCGTACCACTGGGGGCCGAGGTGACGGACCGAGACCGGCCGTGCGCCGGGGGTGGTGGCGCGGAGTACCGGGCTGGATGCTGCGAGGGTTGCCATGCCCCCACCGTCTTCCGGATTCCGGTGACCCACCAGGGATCTTGTGGCTATGACGTCATAAGCTGGCTTTATGAGCAGTGAGCCGTCCTCCGTGTCCGCAGCACCCCTCTCTCACCGGGTCCCGGATCTCGGCGCGCTCGAACTGCTGCTGGCCGTCGCCCGTCACGGGAGTCTGGGCCGCGCCGCCCGCGAGGTGGGGATCACGCAGCCCGCCGCGAGCAGCCGGATCCGGTCCATGGAGCGGCAGCTCGGTGTGGCGCTGGTGGACCGCTCGCCGCGCGGCTCACGGCTCACCGACGCCGGGGCCCTGGTGACCGACTGGGCCCGCCGGATCGTGGAGGCGGCGGAGGCCTTCGACGCGGGGGCGCAGGCCCTGCGGGGCCGGCGGGACTCGCGGCTGCGGGTGGCCGCGTCCATGACGATCGCCGAGTACCTGCTGCCCGGCTGGCTCATCGCGCTGCGCGGCCAGCGGCCCGACACGGCCGTGTCCCTGCTCGCGGGGAACTCGGCGGCGGTCGCCGCGCGGCTGCTCGGCGACGAGGCGGACCTGGGATTCGTGGAGGGCCTCGCGATCCCCGAGGGACTGGACGGCGCGGTCGTCGCCCGCGACCGGCTCGCCGTGGTCACCGCGCCGTCGCACCCGTGGGCCCGGCGCCGCGCGCCGCTGGACCCGGGCGAGCTGGCGGCCACGCCGCTGATCCTGCGGGAACGCGGCTCGGGCACCCGCCAGGTCCTCGACTCGGCGCTCGCCGCATACGGCGGTCTGGCCCAGCCGCTGCTCGAACTGGCCTCCACCACGGCCGTGAAGGCGGCGGCGGTCAGCGCCGCGGGCCCCGCCGTCCTGAGCGAGCTGGCCGTCGCGGAGGAACTGGCCTCCCGTCGTCTGGTCGAGGTGCCGGTCGCGGGAGTGGAACTGCGGCGCGACCTGCGGGCGGTCTGGCCCGCCGGGCACCGCCCCACCGGTCCGGCCCGCGACCTGCTCTCCCTGACCCGCGGCTGAGCCGGCACGTTCGCGCCGGTCCCGCGGCGCCGGGCCACGGCCCGGCCCCGGAGCGGGTCCTCAGCGGCGGGCGGCGCCGGCCGCGCGCACCAGTCCCTGCATCACCCGCAGGTCCTCGCCCATCTCCGGGTGCCACTGGACGCCCAGCGCCCAGCCCGGTCCGGCCAGTTCCACCGCCTCCACGGTGCCGTCCTCGGCGTACGCCGCCGGGACCAGACCGCGGCCCAGCCGGTCGACCGCCTGGTGGTGGTAGGTCGGCACCTCGGCGAGCTCCGGCGCCAGGGAGGCGTAGAGCGTGCCCGGGACCGGCTTCACCGCGTGCCGGCCGATCACGCCGACGGCCTCCACATGGCCGTCCAGGTGCTGGATCAGGGTCCCGCCGAGGGCCACGTTCAGCAGCTGCATGCCGCGGCAGATGCCCAGCAGCGGGGTTCCCGAGGCCAGCGCGGCCTCGATCAGCGCCAGCTCCCACGCGTCCCGGGCCCGGGCCGGCGGACCGGTACGGGGGTCGGGCGCGGCCCCGTACCGTACCGGCTCGACGTCCGCTCCTCCCGCGACCACCAGGCCGTCCAGCCGGGCCACCACCTCCGCCGCCGTGGCCGGGTCGCCCGGCGGGAGCATCGCCGCGAGGCCGCCGCTCGCCTGGACGAGCCGCGGGTACGGGGCCGGCAGCAGCGCGGCGGCCATGTCCCACACCCCCCAGCGGGCCCGGTCGAGGTAGGTCGTCACGCCGATGAGCGGCTTGGTCACGGGAGTTCCTCCAGGGGAGAGAGCGTCGGGGGTCGGAGCGGGCGCCTCAGTCGCGTTCGAGTTCGGCCTCGGCCGCCGCCAGCGCGGCGAACTCCTCCTCCGGCGCCTTGGCCACCAGATGATGTCGACTGTAGAACGCGAAGTACGCCAGGGCGATCACGTAGACCCCGAGCGCGATGAACGCCGCGTCCTTGTCCACCAGGAAGGTCGCCACCAGCGCCGCCAGCGCGAGCACGAAGGCGACGGACGAGGTCACGACACCGCCGGGCGTCCGGTACGGCCGGGGCAGCTCCGGCTCGCGCCGGCGCAGCACGATGTGGGAGAGCGCCATCAGGGCGTACGAGATGGTGGCGCCGAACACGGCGATGTTCAGCATCCGCGCGCCGTCGCCGGTGCCCGCGGCGAGGGCGAAGCCGATGGCGCCGGGGATGAGCAGTCCCAGGTAGGGGGACTTGCGCCGGCTGGTCAGCGAGAGGAAGCGGGGGAGGTATCCGGCCCGGGACAGGGCGAAGAGCTGCCGGGACCCGGCGTAGATCAGGGAGAAGAAGGAGGCCACCAGGCCGGCGAGCCCGGCGTAGTTCACGAACCGGCTGAGCGCGGTCGGCTCCCCGTCGCCCTGCAGGGCCACCACCAGCGGGTTGCCGGCCTCCTGGATCGCCGCGGCGCCGCGCGCCCCGGTCGCGGCGAAGAAGGTCACCACGGCCAGCAGCGCCAGGACGCCCATCGAGAGGGCCAGTGCCCTCGGCATCGAGCGGACCGGGTCCTTGGCCTCCTCGGCGGCGAGCGGCACGCCCTCGACGCCGAGGAAGAACCACATGCCGAAGGGGAACGCCGCCCAGATGCCGAGCAGCCCGAACGGCAGCCAGGAGTTGGCGCCGAACGCCGCGCCGTCGACCGGGATGTCGTTCAGCCCGTCGACGTGGAAGTCGGTGAGGGCGCCGAGCGCGAAGATCACGAGTGCCGCGACCGCGATCGCGGTGACGACCAGGCTGAAGCGCAGCGCCTCTCCGACGCCCCACAGGTGGATGCCGATGAAGACCACGAAGCACGCCAGGTAGACCGGCCAGCCCGACTCCAGGCCGAACAGCCCGAGGGACTCGACGTAGTCGCCGATGAAGATGGAGATCGCGGCGGGGGCCAGGATGTACTCGATGAGGATCGCGGTGCCGGTGAGGAAGCCGCCCCAGGTGCCGAGCGCCCGGCGGGCGAAGCCGTAGCCGCCGCCCGCGGTGGGCAGGATGGCGGAGAGCTCGGCCAGCGCGAAGACGAGGCACGCGTACATCGCGCCCATCAGGACGGTGGCGACGGCCAGGCCGCCGAAGCCGGCCTTGGACAGGCCGATGTTCCAGCCGGAGAAGTCGCCGGAGACGACGTACGCGACGCCGAGCCCGGTGAGCAGCAGCCAGCCGGCGCTGCCGCGCCGCAGGGCCCGGCGCTCCAGATAGTCGTCCTGCGGTGGTGCGGTGCTTCCCGTGCTGTTCCCGGTCGTGTCTTCGAGCGTCATGGCAGCGTCAGCTCCCGCGTCGGGCCCAATGGATTGGTCCCATACCTTTGCGCCGGGTCGGCTGGAACGCAACCCCCTTGCGTTACTTTCGGGTTACGCGGACGCGGAGGCGGGGGAGCCCGGCGCGCGGTCGTGTCCGCGCGTCGGCGCCGACCCGTCGCGCCGACCCGGCCGCGTCGGCCGCGTCGGCCGCGCCGGGACGACGGCGCCGCGGGGCCGGTCAGGTCAGGAAGCCGCGCAGCAGCGCCGCGGTGCCCCCGCAGTGCTCCCGCATCACCTCGCGCGCCGCGTCCGCGTCGCCGTCGAGCACGGCCTCCACCAGGGCGGTGTGCTGGTGCTGCGAGTGCTCCAGGTTGCGTACGAGCAGCGGGATGCAGTCCAGCAGGTCGTTCACCGTCGCCCGGACCGCCGCGTACTGCGCGGTCAGGGTCGGGGAGCCCGACAGCTCGGCGAGCGTGAGGTGCAGCAGCGTGTCCTGGCGCCGGTAGTCCGTCAGCGGGGCGTCGTGCGTCGCCGCGAGGGCCGTCCGCAGCCGGGTCACCCCCTCGTCGGTCAGCCCGTGCGCCGCGCACAGACCGGCCGCTCCCACCTCCAGCACCTCGCGGAAGCGCAGCGCGTCCTCCATGTCGACGGAGGCGATCCGGCGGCGCAGCTCGGCCTCGTCGGCGGTCTGCGGGCGGTGCAGCACGAACGTTCCGCCGTAGCGGCCCCGCCGGCTCTCCACGAGCCCCTGCTCCTGGAGCACCTTCAGGACCTCGCGCAGGGTCACCCGGCTGATCCCCATCCGCTCGGCGAGCTCCCGCTCCGCGGGCAGCCGCTCCCCGCCCGGCACGAGACCGAGCCGCACCACCTGGAGGATCTGCTCCAGGGCCTCCTCGAAACCGTTGCCCGCCCGCACCGGCCTCAGCACCGGTGTCAGGCGGTCCGGCGGGTTCGGCAGGTCCGCCCAGGCGTCCGTCTCGCCACCGATCTTCGCCACGTTGCGGTTTCCCCTTCCCAAGCAATGGTCTTCGGCAATACCTTATGGCTCCCGGCTGACCGAAGGAGGAGTAATCCCGTGGCAGACCGCAAAGCCCCGCTCTCCGTCGAGGAGCTACGCACCCTCGTCGCGAGCGGTGAGATCGACACCGTCGTCCTGGCCTTCCCCGACATGCAGGGACGGCTCCAGGGCAAGCGGTTCGCCGCCCCGTTCTTCCTGGACGACGTCCTCGGCCACGGCACCGAGGGATGCAACTACCTCCTGGCCGTCGACGCCGAGATGAACACGGTCGACGGATACGAGATGTCGTCCTGGGACCGCGGCTACGGCGACTTCGCCATGCACCCCGACCTCTCCACCCTGCGCCGCGTCCCCTGGAACGAGGGTACGGCGATGCTCATGGCCGACCTCGCCTGGAACGACGGATCGCCCGTCGTGGCCGCGCCCCGCCAGATCCTGCGCCGCCAGCTGGAACGGCTCGCCGAACAGGGCTACACCGCCCACGTCGGCACGGAGCTGGAGTTCATCGTCTTCAAGGACACCTACGAGCAGGCCTGGGACGCGAACTACCGGAACCTGACCCCCGTCAACCAGTACAACATCGACTACTCCGTCCTCGGCACCGGCCGCGTCGAACCGCTGCTGCGCCGCATCCGCAACGAGATGGCCGGCGCCGGGCTCACCGTCGAGTCGGCCAAGGGCGAGTGCAACCCCGGCCAGCACGAGATCGCGTTCAAGTACGACGAGGCCCTCGTCACCTGCGACCAGCACGCCGTCTACAAGACCGGGGCCAAGGAGATCGCCGCCCAGGAGGGCGTCTCGCTCACCTTCATGGCGAAGTACAACGAGCGCGAGGGCAACTCCTGCCACATCCACCTCTCCCTCCAGTCCGTCGACGAGCCCGGCCGCAACGTGATGGCCGGAGCCGGACCGGGCGGGATGTCGGAGGTCATGCGGCACTTCCTCGCCGGCCAGCTCGCCGCCCTGCGCGACTTCTCCCTTCTCTACGCCCCCCACATCAACTCGTACAAGCGTTTCCAGCCGGGTTCCTTCGCCCCCACCGCCGTCGCGTGGGGCGTCGACAACCGCACCTGTTCCCTGCGCGTCGTCGGCCACGGCCGCTCGATGCGCTTCGAGAACCGCCTCCCCGGCGGAGACGTCAACCCGCACCTCGCCGTCGCCGGCCTCGTCGCCGCGGGCCTGTACGGCATCGAGCAGCGCCTCGAACTTCCCCCGGCCTGCGACGGCAACGCCTACACGGCCGAGTACGCCCACGTCCCCACCACCCTGCGCGAGGCCGCCGAGCTCTGGGAGACCAGCCCGATCGCCAAGGCCGCCTTCGGCGACGAGGTCGTCGCCCACTACCGCAACATGGCCCGCGTCGAAGTCGAGGCCTACGACGCCGCGGTGACCGACTGGGAGCTGCGCCGCTCCTTCGAACGCATGTGAGGAAAGAGTTGCTCCAGGTACTCAATCCGGCGACCGAAGAGGTCGTCGCGACCGTCCCCGCCGCCACCCCCGCCGACGTCGACGCCGCCGTCGCCCGGGCCACCACCGCCCAGCGCGGCTGGGCCGCCGCCGCACCCGCCGACCGGGCCCGCCTCCTGCGCCGCTTCGCCGCGGTCGTCGACGACCACGTCGAGGAGCTGGCCCGGCTGGAGGTCCGCGAGGCGGGCCACACGATCGGCAACGCCCGCTGGGAGGCCGGCAACGTCCGCGACCTGCTCGACTTCGCCGCCGGGGGAGTGGAACGGCTCAGCGGCCGGCAGATCCCGGTGGCCGGCGGCCTCGACATCACGATCCTCGAACCCCTGGGCGTCGTCGGGGTCATCGCACCCTGGAACTTCCCCATGCCGATCGCCGCCTGGGCCCTCGCCCCGGCGCTCGCGGCGGGCAACGCGGTGATCCTCAAGCCGGCGGAGACCACCCCGCTGACCGCCCTGCGCCTGGCCGAACTCGCCCGGGACGCCGGACTGCCGGACGGACTGCTCCAGGTCCTGCCCGGCGAGGGGGCCGTCACCGGCAACGCACTCGTCGAGCACCCGGGCATCGCCAAGATCGTCTTCACCGGCTCGACCCGGGTGGGGAAGAGCATCATGGCGAAGTGCGCCGGCCAGGTGAAGCGCGTGACCCTCGAACTCGGCGGCAAGAGCCCCAACCTCGTCTTCGCCGACGCCGACATCGAGGCGGCGGCGGCCGCCGCCCCGATGTCCTTCCTCGACAACAGCGGCCAGGACTGCTGCGCCCGCACCCGCATCCTCGTCCAGCGGTCCGTGTACGACCGCTTCCTGGAGCTGCTCACCCCGGCGGTCGAGGAGATCGTCGTCGGCGACCCGTCCGACGAGCGCACCCAGATGGGTCCCCTCATCTCCCGTGCCCAGCTGGAACGCGTCCGGGCCTACGTC
This sequence comes from Streptomyces sp. JL2001, assembly GCF_050917515.1. Classification (NCBI taxonomy): domain Bacteria; kingdom Bacillati; phylum Actinomycetota; class Actinomycetes; order Kitasatosporales; family Streptomycetaceae; genus Streptomyces; species Streptomyces sp. JL2001. Next base: position 6,333,634 of record NZ_CP169421.1, read on the forward strand.
CCCGAGTCGCTCCCCGGCATCCGCGGCAAGGCGCCCGAGGGCCCCGGCTTCTGGTTCCCGCCGACCGTCCTCACCGAGGTCGCCGAGGACGCGCCGTGCGCCGTCGAGGAGGTGTTCGGCCCCGTCGCGGTCGTCCTGCCCTTCGACGACGAGGCCGACGCGGTCCGGCTCGCCAACGCCACCGAGTACGGGCTGTCCGGCTCGATCTGGACCCGTGACGTCGGACGGGCCGTCCGGGTCTCCCGCGCCGTCCGCGCCGGCAACCTCTCCGTCAACTCGCACTCCAGCGTCCGCTACTGGACCCCGTTCGGCGGCTACAAGCAGTCCGGCCTCGGCCGGGAGCTCGGCCCCGACGCACTGACCGCCTTCACCGAGACCAAGAACGTCTTCATCAGCACGGAAAGCACGGAGGCCTGAATCACATGACCGACTCGATCGTCTGCCGCCGCCTCGTCGGCCGGACCGCCGTCATCACCGGGGCCGGCAGCGGCATCGGCCTCGCCACCGCCCGCCGTCTGGCCTCCGAAGGCGCCCAGGTCGTCTGCGGCGACATCGACGAGACCGCCGGCAAGGCCGCGGCCGAGGAGGTCGGCGGCACGTTCGTCAAGGTCGACGTCACCGACCCCGAGCAGGTCGAGGCGCTGTTCAAGACCGCCTTCGACACCTACGGCTCCGTCGACATCGCCTTCAACAACGCCGGCATCTCGCCGCCCGACGACGACTCCATCCTCACCACCGGCCTGGAGGCGTGGAAGCGCGTCCAGGACGTCAACCTCACCTCGGTCTACCTGTGCTGCAAGGCGGCGCTCCCCTACATGCGGCGCCAGGGCCGCGGGTCGATCATCAACACCGCGTCCTTCGTCGCCATCATGGGCGCGGCCACCAGCCAGATCTCGTACACCGCGTCCAAGGGCGGCGTGCTCGCCATGTCCCGCGAGCTGGGCGTCCAGTTCGCCCGCGAGGGCATCCGGGTCAACGCGCTGTGCCCGGGACCGGTCAACACCCCCCTCCTGCAGGAGCTGTTCGCCAAGGACCCGGAGCGGGCCGCCCGTCGGCTGGTCCACATCCCCGTCGGCCGGTTCGCCGAGGCGGAGGAGATCGCCGCCGCCGTGGCCTTCCTCGCCAGCGACGACTCCTCGTTCGTCAACGCCACCGACTTCCTCGTCGACGGCGGCATCTCGGGCGCGTACGTGACTCCCCTGTAGGGATCCGCCCCCGCACACGTCGGGTCCCCGTTCGCGCGGGGTCCCGGCCCCCCCACCCGACAGCCGGGCGTCGTGAGGCGCCCGGCTGTCGTGCGCAGGAAGGCCCCGCGCAGAAGGGGCCGCGCAGCGAAGTCGTCCGCAGAGAGTCGTCCGCAGAGAACAGGAGCCCGCTCGTGAACCATCCGATCCGCCGGCCGGCCGTGCTCGCCGCCGTGACCGCCGTCGTCGCCGGCCTGCTCACCGCCCTGCCGGCCCAGGCGAAGCCCGCCGCGTGCCCCACGCTGCGGACCTCCGAGGGCTGGTACGGCGACAACCGCGCCCGGCTCCAGCGTCTGATCGACACCCACTGCGCCGCCGGGGCCCGCACGGCGCGGACCAGGCCTGTCGCCGTCTTCGACTGGGACAACACGGTCGTCAAGAACGACGTCGGCGACGCCACCATGTACTGGCTGCTCCGCAACAGCCGCATCCGCCCGCCCGAGAACGGGGACTGGGCCGCCACCAGCCGCCATCTCACCCCGCGGGCGGCCACCGCCCTCGCCGACGCCTGCCCCGCGCCCGCCCGCCCGGCGCGCACCCTGCCCACCGGCACCGACACCCGCTGCGCCGACGAGATCCTCTCCGTGTACGCGGACGGTGCCACCACCTCGGGCGACCCGGCGTTCGCCGGCTTCGACCACCGCCGGACGGAACCCCAGTACGCCTGGCTCGCCCAGCTGCTGCGCGGCTGGACCCGTGACCAGGTCGCCTCCTTCGCCCGTGCCGCCCGGGCCGAGAACCTGGCCGCTCCCGTCGGCGCCACCCGGCAGGTCGGCACCCGCACGGTCACCGGCTGGGTCCGCTACTACGACCAGCAGCGCGACCTGGTCCGCACCCTGCGCGCGGCCGGCTTCGACGTCTGGATCGCCTCCGCCTCGCCCGAACCGGTCGTCGAGGTCTGGGCCGAGGGCGTCGGCATCGCGCCCTCGCGCACCCTGGGCATCCGCAACACCACCGAACGCGGCAGGCTCACCGCGCACCTGGCCGGCTGCGGCGGTGTACGGGACGGCGAGGACACGATGATCACGTACATCGACGGCAAACGCTGCTGGATCAACCAGGAGGTCTTCGGCGTCCGCGGCCCGGCCGCCGAGCGGATCGGGCCCGCCGCACGGCGCCAGGTGTTCGCCGCAGGCGACTCCGACACCGACGTCTCCTTCCTGCGCGACGCGACCGGCCTGCGGCTCGTCCTCAACCGGAACAAGAACGAACTCATGTGCCGCGCCTACGACGACGCCGACGGCCGCTGGATCGTGAACCCGATGTTCATCGAGCCCAAGAAGCGGAAGACCGCCCCCTATCCGTGCGCCACCACCGGCTACACCGGCGGCGACGGCACGGCGCAACCGGTCCGGCGGTCCGACGGCAGCGTCGTGCCCGACCAGACGGACTCCGTGTACGGCTCATGAACCCGGCGGCCCGGCCGACATGACACGCCCTAGGGTGACGGGATGAGCATGACGACACCTCCCCGCACGCCCGGCGGCGTGGGGGGACCCCCAGGCTGGTATCCGGATCCGGCGATGCCCACCGTCGAACGCTGGTGGGACGGCACGGCCTGGACCGCGCACACCCGCTTCTCGCAGGTGACGACCGCGATGCCGGTGGCCGGCCCCGCGCCGTCCGCCCGTCGTGGCCGGGCCGTCGCCCTCGGGGCGGCGGCGCTGGTGCTGGCCGCGGCGGTCGTCGCCACCGTCCTCGTCCTCGGCGGCGACGAGGACGCCCCCGTGACGTCCGGCCCGCCCGCGGCGAGCACCGGCGGTTCCCCGGCGCCGGCCACGAGCGGCACCCCGTCAGCCACCGCGACAGCCGAGGACGCCACCCGCGTCACCGACCAGCTCAACGGCATCACGCTGCCGATCGTCCGGGGCTGGGAGAAGCCGGAGTACCGGGGCGGCGACGTCCCGACCGTCACCACGGTCGGCGACCACCCCTGCCCCGGCGCGCCCGACCAGGACTGCCGGCACGGCACGGTGAGCTCCCGTACGGCCACGGGCACCGCCGCCGGCACGCCCGAGGCGATCGCCCGCGAGGACATCCCGCTCGCCACCGTCGCCGCCTTCGACGAGGACGTCCTCGGCAACGACCTCTACGGCGGCATCCGCTCCCACAAGGAGATCGCGGCCCGCTCCGTCGCCGTCGCCGGGCGCACCGGCTTCCTGGTCCGCTGGCAGGTCACCACCGGCAAGGGCCCCGGCGGTTACGTCCAGTCGCTGGTCTTCCCGTCCCCGACGGGCAGCGAGGCGCCGGTCGTCGTGCGCTTCGCGTTCGACGCGGGCCCGGACGGTCCGCCGCTCGCCGAGATGGACGAGATCGCGAAGAACATCCTTCCCATCGGCAGCACCACCAGCGGCGGCGTGGGCACGTCGATGAGCCCCCGCTCCTGACCGGGTCGCCCGGACCCCGGCCGGGGTCCGGGCCCGGGCGTCAGAGGAAGGTGCGGCCCTCGCCCCGGTAGGTCGGCACGGTCGCGGTGATCCGGTCGCCCTCCACCAGGTGCAGGCTGTCGAAGCGCTCGCACAGCTCCCCGGCCTTCGCGTGCCGGAACCACACCTTGTCGCCGATCAGCAGGTCGTCGGCGGGGGAGCCGAGCAGCGGCGTCTGCACCTCGCCCGGCCCCTCCTGCGGGTCGTAGCGCAGACCCTCCGGCAGGTACGGCACGGGCAGCCGGTCCGGGCCCGCGGCCCCGGACGCGGGGTAGCCGCCGCCGAGCACGGTGACCACGTCCACCCCGGGGCGGCGCACCACCGGCTGGGCGAACAGGGCGGCCGGGCGTCCGGTGAAGGACGTGTAGTTGTCGAAGAGCCGCGGCACGTAGAGACCCGAACCGGCGGCGATCTCCGTCACCGCTTCCTCGGCCGCCGTGTGCTGCACGCTGCCCGTACCGCCGCCGTTGACGAACTCCAGATCCGGCGCCACCGCCCGCACGGCGCGGACGACGGCCGCCCGCCGCGCGGCGAGCTCCTTGCGGGCGGCGGCCTGCATCAGCCGGATCGCGCGGGAGCGCAGCGGCCGCCCGGCGACCGCGTCCCCGACCCCCGCGACATGCCCCTCGTACGCCATGAGGCCGACCAGCCGGAAGCCGGGGCGGCGCGCCACCGAGCGGGCCAGCTCAGCCAGCTGGGCGGGCTCGCGGAGCGGGGAACGGAGCGCCCCGACGCGTACCCGGCCGCCGAGCATCCGGAGCGAGGTGTCCAGCTCGAGGCAGACCCGGATCTCCTCGGTGCCACCCGCGCGGGCCTGGTCGACGAGGTCGAGCTGCGCCGGGTCGTCGATCATCACCGTCACGGCGGCGGCGAGCTTGGGGTCGGCCGCCAGGGCGCCGAAGGCGGCACGGTCGGCGGACGGGTAGGCGAGGAGCACGTCCTCGAAGCCGGCCCTGGCCAGCCACAGCGACTCGTCGAGCGTGAAGGACATGATCCCCGCGAAGCCCTCCCGCGCGAGGACCCGCTCCAGGAGCGCCCGGCACCGCACGGACTTGCTCGCGACCCTGACCGGCTTGCCTCCCGCCCGGCGTACGAGGTCGTCGGCGTTGGCGTCGAACGCCTCCAGGTCGACGATCGCCACGGGCGCGTCGAGGTGGGCGGTGGCCCGGTCGTACCGGGCCCGGTCGGCGGCGCGGGGAGTCATGGGCCGAGCTTGCCAGACCGGTTTACGGAGAGGTAGCCCCTGGGTTCCCGTGCAGCGGGGAACAGCCCGTAGAGTGACGGGCATTGCCGGCACGACCAGGGGGACGGGGATGACGACCGACTCGCACCACCCCGCGTCCCGCATCACCGACGCACTGCTCCCCCCGTCCACCCCGCCGCAGCCCCCGGCGCCCCCCGCCCCGGGCCCGCGCGCCGCGGCGAACCCCGCACCGGCCGCACCCGGGCCGCGCGCCGACGGTGCCCGGCGGACGGCGTCCGCCGTCACCCCGCGCGCCGACGCCCCGGAGCGGACGGCCGCCCCGCCGCGCCCGGTCTCGGCGCCGCTCCCGCCCGAGGTCGCGCCGCCCCGCCCCGCCGTACCCCTGCCCGCGCCCGCCGCGCCCGTGGCACTCCCGCCCGCGCCCGCCGCCCCGCCGGTGGTGCGCCCGGCCGGTGCCCCGGTGACCGCCTCCGCGCCGAGCACCGGAACGCCCACCCGCCCCGCACGGCAGCCGGGCGCGCCCGCGCCCGAAGCCGGCGCCCCTGCGCAGCCGTCCCGGCCCGCCGGCACCCCCCGCCCCGCACGGCAGCCGGGCGCGCCCGCGCCCGAAGCCGGCACGCCCGGCAGCCGCCCGCCGCGCCCGGCCGAGCCGCCCGCCGTCGAGACGACCACCCGGCTGCGCCCCGTCCGCGACACCGACCCCGCCCCCTCGCCCGCGCGGGCGGACCGGTCCGCGCCGGCCGCCCCCGCGTCCACCGCCGCGCCCGACGCGCGGCAGGCGGTGTACCCGCGGCCCGCTTCCGCCATCCCGTTCGACCGGCACCCCGAGCAGTCCTACGGAACCTACGGCGCCTACCACCCGTACACCGCGCCGCCCGAGACGCCCGGCGAGACCACCACGCGCCTCCGGCCCATACGCGAGCGGCGCACGAAGCGGATCGTCGCGGCCGGCGTGTGCCTCGTGCTCGGGTTCGGGCTCATCGGCGGGGCGATCGCCGGCGCCGTCCTCGCCGCCACGGACGCGGGCCGCCCCGAAGAGCCCACGGGCTTCGAGGAGGCCAGGACCCTGTGGCACAGCGTCCCCGTCGACACCCTCTTCCCCCGCACGCTCCCGGGCCCGGGAGCGGGTCCCGGCACCGCCGCCCGCGCCTGGACACGGGTCGTCGTCGCCCCGGACGCCCCCTGCTCGACCAGCACGCTGCCCCGGAGCGTCCTCACCCCCCTGCGCCCCGTCGGCTGCGACCGCGTCCTGCGCGCCACGTACACCGACGCCACCTCCTCCAGCGTCATCACCGTCGGCCTGGTCTTCACCCAGGCCGATCCCGCGGCCATGCGCGCCCTCGGCCCCGGGATCGGTGCCGACCTCCCTCCCGCGCTCGCCGGCCCGGGCACCGTCGCCGCCCGCTTCGGTGACGGACAGCGCGCCAGCTGGTGGACGCGCGCCCTGCCCGACCTGCCCGTCGTCGTCTACTCCGTCTCCGGATTCGCCGACGGCCGCCGCGTCGACACCCCCCAGCCCGCCGATCAGGCCATGGCCGCCGGCCAGACGACCGCGCCCGCCGAGGCCGGTCTCGGCCACGAGGCCAAGGGCGTCGCCGACCGCGTCGAACGCGGACTGCGCAAGGCGGCCACCGCCGCCGCGAAGGAGAACGACCGGTGACCCGCCGCCGCACCCGCGCCCTCTCCGCGGCGCTCCTCGCGAGCGCCTTCGCCGTCCTCCCGGCGATCACCACCCCCGCGTACGCCGACACCATCCGCGCCCGCCAATGGGGCCTGGAGGCCCTGCACACCACCGAGGCATGGCGCACGACGCAGGGCGAGCGCGTCACCGTCGCCGTCCTCGACACCGGGGTCGACTCCGAACACCCCGACCTCGAGGGTTCCGTCCTGCCCGGCAACGACCTCATCGGCTTCGGCGCCGCCCGAGGCGACCGCGCCTGGGCCCGGCACGGCACCGCCATGGCCGGCATCATCGCCGGACACGGCCACGGGCCGGGCCGCGAGGACGGCGTCCTCGGCGTCGCGCCGCAGGTGAAGATCCTGCCCGTCCGGGTCATCCTCGAAGGCACCGACAAGTCCCGGGACAAGGCCCGCAATTCCCGCGGCACGGCCCTCGCCGAGGGCATCCGCTGGGCGGTGGACCACGGGGCCGACGTCATCAACCTGTCCCTCGGTGACGACTCCAAGTCCGCCCACCCCGACTCCGGGGAGGACGCCGCCGTCCAGTACGCCCTCGCCAAGGGCGTCTCCGTCGTGGCCTCGGCCGGCAACGGCGGCGAGAAGGGCGACCACGTCTCGTACCCCGCCGCCTACCCGGGCGTCATCGCCGTCACCGCCGTCGACCGCTTCGGCACCCACGCCTCCTTCTCCACCAGCCGCTGGTACGCCACGGTCAGCGCCCCCGGCGTCGACATCGTCATCGCCGACCCCGACCGCCGCTACTACGAGGGCTGGGGCACCAGCGCCGCCGCCGCGTTCGTCTCCGGCGCCGTCGCGCTCGTCCGCTCCGCCCACCCCGACCTGACGCCCGCCCAGGTCAAGCAGCTGCTCGTCGACACCGCCCGCAACAGCCCCAAGGGCGGCCGGAGCGACGCCAAGGGGTACGGCACCGTCGACCCGGCCGCCGCGATCGAGGCCGGAGGCCGGCTCAAGGGGGCCGACCCGAAGACCGCCTCGGCCGGGTACAGCGGGCAGTACTTCGGGCCCGGACCGCTGCCCGACGCCGACGAGGACCGGCCGATCGGTTTCCTCGCCCCGGCGGCCGGCGGCCTCGGCGCGCTGCTGCTCGCCGCCGCGGTCGTCCTGTGGCGCGGACGGTTCAGCGCCCCGCGCCCGCCCCAGCCGTTCCGCTGACCGCCCCGTCCCCGCCCGTTCCGTCGACCGCGTCGGTGCCGCCGGCGGCGCCCGCCGCGTCGGTCGTGGCCAGGGCCGAGACCGCCGCCCGCGCCGCCCGCTCCACCAGCGCGATCCCGGCCTCCCGGGTCGGGTGACCGTCGGAGAGCACCGCGACCAGCCGGACGCGTCCGCCCGCCGTGATCCGCCCGATGCTGTTGACGTCCCACAGGCCGGTCGCGTCCCGCGGCAGCCAGCCGTTCTTCAGCGCCGTGTCCCGCGGCCCGTCCGCCGCCGCGGAGACACCCCAGTCCTGGCCCGCGACCACCCGCTCCATCAGCCCGGCCACACAGGCGCGGGAGTCCGCCGTCAGCGGCGAGTCCGTGCCGAAGACGGCCGCCAGCAGGGTCAGCCGGTCCCGTGCCGTCGTCTGGGTCAGGCCCCACGCCCGCGCACCCGTCGTCCGCGTGAGCCCGAGGCGGGCGTTGGCCGCGTCGAGGCCCCCGGCACCGCCGATCGTCCGCCACAGCGTGGTCGCGGAGTCGTTGTCGCTGTGCTCGATCATGGCGGCGGCGCACCCGAGCTCCGCCGGGGCCGGCCACCGGCCCCCGTCCTGCGCGCGCAGCAGCAGCGCGGCCAGGATGTCGACCTTGACGACGCTGGCGGTGTCGTAGGTCCGCCCCTCGCCGCCGTACGAGGCCGTCCGTCCGCTCGCCGGGTCGAGCACGGCGACCGAGAGCGAGGCGTCGCTCCCGGCGACGACCGGAGCCACGGCCCCGGCGAGCACGGCGTCGAGATCCATCCGTACGGTCACCGCTGACGTCTCCCCGGAAGCGCGGCCGCGACGGGACGGCGGCCTCGGACGGCCCCGCACCCGGTCCGGGCACGGCGCCCCGCCCACCGGGCGCGCCGGCGGGCAGGACCATTCTGCTGTGGCGCACGGCACGTGTCCGCCCGGCACCGGCCACCCGCCGGGAACGGCCCCACCGCGGGCCGGTTAGGCTCGTCGCGTGGCGCTCAAGAACATTCCGGACCCCGGTTTCTCCGACGACGACGGCACCGCCGACCCCCGGCTCGCCGCGGCGCTCGCCGCGTGGGCGGAGGACCGGGCCGCCCACGGCCCCGTCCTGGAGGCGCTCGGTACCGCCCGTCTGCTCGTCCCGGTCGTCGCCGTCCTCGGCGAGGTCGAGGTCGACCCCGTGACCGGACTGCGCAGCGAGAAGACCAGTGACATGGCCGTGCCGACGCTCACCGCGGGCGACCGGCGCGCGCTGCCCGCCTTCACCTCGATCGCCTCGCTCGCCCTGTGGGACCCGGCCGCACGCCCGGTCGCCGTCCCGCTGCACCAGGCCCTGCAGGCCCTCGCGCACGAGAAGGCGGACACCCTGGTCCTCGACCTGGCCGGCCCCGTGCCGTACCAGGTGACCGGACCGGCGCTGCTGGCCCTCGCGGAAGGCCGCGCCAGCGCGGACCCGCTGGACGACCCCGCCGTCCGTGAAGCGGTCCGCGCCGCCGTCGCGGCCGAGCCCGCCGTCCTGCGGGCCCACCTGGGCCCCGGCGCCGCCGACGGCACCCTCGCCCTCGTGCTGGCCGGGGACGCCGCGCCCGCCGAGGCCGCCCAGCGGGTGGCCCGCGCGCTCGCCGCCGACGAGACACTGAGGGCCCGCCTGGTGCGCGGTCTCGACCTGGCACTGCTGCCGGCCTCGGCCACGCCTCCGGGCGAGCCCTTCTACGTCAAGGAGTAGCCGGGGCGGCGGTGCACCTCGCGGGGTGCACCCGGCCGCCCTGGCTCCGGTCGTCAGCCGTAGACCGGTCCGGTGTACTTCTCGCCCGGACCCTGGCCCGGCTCGTCGGGGATGATCGAGGCCTCGCGGAAGGCCAGCTGCAGGGACTTCAGGCCGTCCCGGAGCGGCGCCGCGTGGAAGGAGCTGATCTCCGTCGCGCCGGCGTCCAGCAGCCCGGCGAGGGCGTGCACCAGCTTGCGGGCCTCGTCGAGGTCCTTGTGGGCCTCGCCGTCCTCGGTCAGTCCGAGCTTCACGGCCGCGGCGCTCATCAGGTTGACCGCGACGGTCACGATGACCTCGACCGCGGGAACCTCCGCGATGTCACGGGTCATGTCGTCGAAGTCAGGGGAGTCGGTGTGGGGCGTTTCGCTCATGCCCACACGATAAGCCGGGGCGGTCCCCGCCCGTCGCGTGGTCCTCGGTTAGCAAACCGTCCCGAGCGGTGCTAACCTTGTGTAACGACCGGCCGGACACATGTGTGCCCGGCCCACAAGTGGAGGCTCCGATCTCCCACCTGGCCGCTCTCACGGGCGGCGGGTCACCGGTCAGGCGGCGCCCATCGTTCCGTACGGACGATGGAAGCCGCCCGATGTGCGCCCCGCGGTTGACCGCGGCGGTGCTCCGGTATTTCCGTGGAGCCCCGCCTGTGTCCCGTCCGGGGCATTTTTCATGTACCGGCGCGGTTGGTCACCTGAAACAGACGTTACGCGTCCGTCCGCCAGGCGGTCGCGTGGTGCTACCGAGGAGGATCCATCAGCGCCGAGCCCCGCATCAACGACAGGATTCGCGTTCCCGAGGTGCGACTTGTCGGTCCCAGCGGCGAGCAGGTCGGGATTGTTCCGCTTGCCAAGGCCCTGGAGCTCGCACAGGAGTACGACCTCGACCTGGTCGAGGTCGCGGCGAACGCCCGTCCGCCCGTGTGCAAGCTCATGGACTACGGGAAGTTCAAGTACGAGTCGGCCATGAAGGCCCGTGAGGCGCGCAAGAACCAGGCGCACACGGTCATCAAGGAGATGAAGCTCCGGCCGAAGATCGACCCGCACGACTATGACACCAAGAAGGGTCACGTCGTCCGGTTCCTCAAGCAGGGCGACAAGGTCAAGATCACGATCATGTTCCGTGGTCGTGAGCAGTCCCGCCCCGAGCTTGGTTTCCGGCTGCTGCAGCGGCTGGCTTCGGACGTCGAGGAGCTTGGCTTCATCGAGTCCAACCCGAAGCAGGACGGCCGAAACATGATCATGGTTCTCGGCCCGCACAAGAAGAAGACCGAGGCCATGGCCGAGGCGCGTGAGGCCCAGGCCGCACGCAAGGCGGAGCGTCAGGGCGTTGCCTCCGACGACACCGCTGAGACCGCCGAGACCGTCGAGGCCCCGGCCGCCGAGGCTCCGGCCGACGCACCGGTCGAGAACCCCGAGGCGTGACCCGAGGGGCTGCCCTCCAGGCAGCCCCGGGCCCCGCCCGGAACCACCAAACGAAGAACTGACGCTCCCGGTTGTCCGGTGCCCGCACCGGGGGAGTGCCACTGACGAGGAGACTACGGCGCTATGCCGAAGAACAAGACGCACTCCGGTGCCAAGAAGCGCTTCAAGATCACCGGCTCCGGCAAGGTGCTGCGCGAGCGCGCCGGCAAGCGCCACCTGCTCGAGCACAAGTCGTCCAAGCTGACGCGTCGCCTCACCGGCAACGCCGAGATGGCCCCGGGCGACGCGGCCAAGATCAAGAAGATGCTGGGCATCTGACTGATCTCCGGTTCTCGGTGACCGAGAACCACCGGCCCAGTCCGGGCCCCCATCATTTCCGGGTCGTGTGAGTCCAACCGCGGCCCCGCTACAAGGAGTTAACAAGTGGCACGCGTCAAGCGGGCAGTCAACGCCCACAAGAAGCGCCGGGCGATCCTCGAGGCGGCCTCCGGCTACCGCGGTCAGCGTTCGCGCCTGTACCGCAAGGCCAAGGAGCAGGTCACCCACTCCCTGGTCTACAACTACAACGACCGCAAGAAGCGCAAGGGCGACTTCCGTCAGCTGTGGATCCAGCGCATCAACGCCGCTGCCCGCCAGAACGGCATGACGTACAACCGCCTCATCCAGGGTCTGAAGGCCGCCAACATCGAGGTGGACCGCAAGATCCTCGCGGAGCTGGCCGTCAACGACGCCAACGCGTTCGCCGCGCTGGTCGAGGTCGCGCAGAAGGCTCTGCCGGCCGACGTCAACGCCCCGAAGGCCGCTGCCTGATCTTCCAGGCCGCAGATCTTCTGCACCGGACCCGCAGGCCTTCGGGCCTGCGGGTCCGGTCGCGTTCGGAGCACGTCACCGCGTGACGGCCGGACCGGAGGCATCGGGCCGGCGCCCGGCCCCCGTGCCTCCCGGGAACGGCGGGCGTCCGCGCCGTACGACGGCCGTCCCGGCGCCGGTGCGAGGCCGCCGTGGCCCCCCCGGCCGGCCCCCGCCCCCGCCCGGGGCGCGGGACTCGGTGGCGGGCCCTCCGGCGCGCCCCGGGGGTACGCCGTGCGGACGGCGCCCGCGCCCGCCGGCGCTCCGGCCGACCGCTCCTCCGACCTCCCGCCCCTCACCCGCCCCGGACCCCGAAAGAAGCCGCCGACCCCATGGGTACCCCCGAGCTGATCTCCCCGCGTTCGCCGCGCGTCGTCGCCGCCCGCCGGCTCGCCAAGCGCAACTTCCGGGGCAAGGACCGCCTCTTCATCGCCGAGGGCCCGCAGGCCGTCCGCGAGGCCGTCGCGCACCGCGGCGGCGACGGCGCACCGACCCTCGTCGAGCTCTTCACCACGGTCGAGGCCGCCGAGCGCTACGACGGGATCATCGAGGCCGCGCTGGCGGCCGGAGCCCGCGTCCACCACGCCTCCGACGCCGTGCTCGCCGAGGTCTCCCAGACCGTGACCCCGCAGGGCCTCGTCGGCGTCTGCCGCTTCCTGGACTCGCCCTTCGAGGAGATCCTCGCGGCCCGGCCCAAGCTCGTGGCCGTCCTGGCCCACGTCCGCGACCCCGGCAACGCCGGCACCGTGCTGCGCTGCGCCGACGCCGCCGGCGCCGACGCGGTCGTCCTCACCGACGCCTCCGTCGACCTGTACAACCCCAAGTCCGTCCGTGCCTCGGTCGGTTCGCTCTTCCACCTCCCGGTCGCCGTCGGCGTCCCGGTCGAGCAGGCCGTCGCCGGGCTCAAGGGCGCGGGCGTCCGGATCCTCGCCGCCGACGGGGCGGGCCGGGACGACCTCGACGACGAACTGGACGCCGGCACCATGGGCGGCCCCACCGCCTGGGTCTTCGGCAACGAGGCCTGGGGCCTGCCGGAGGAGACCCGCGCGCTGGCGGACGCCGTCGTGCGCGTGCCGATCCACGGCAAGGCCGAGAGCCTCAACCTCGCGACGGCCGCCGCGGTGTGCCTGTACGCCTCCGCGCGTGCCCAACGCACCCGAACCACCGCCTGAGGGGGTCCATTCGGACACCTCCACCTAGTAGGGTGACGGGCTCGGGGGCCCACTGCGCTACACGAAGGGGTGGGGGAACGGGGATGACGGTCGGCACGGACAGTCCCGCACAGGCACAAGGCGCCCCGCCGCGTGCCCAGGGAGACCCGGAGCACCCGGAGGCATCGGATCCGGACGGGACCGGGAGCCCCGGCCAGGCGCCCGGCGGAGGCGTGCACGCCCTCCCCGGCATCGACCCCGACGACCTGCCCGACGGTCTCGTCGTCGCCGACGAGACCGGCCGGATCGTCTGCTTCAACGCCGCCGCCGGCCGCATCGCCTCGGTGTCCCGCGGCCAGGCCCTCGGCCTCCCGCTGGAGCAGGCCCTGCCCCTGGAGGACCTGAAGGGCCGGCGCTGGTGGCCCCTCACCGACCCGTACGGCGGCCTGGCCACCCGCAGCGGCCAGCCCGAGCGCAACCTCCTCCTGCCCGGCGGCCGCGAGGTCCTCGTCTCCGCCCGCTACGTCCGCGAGCACCCCACGGGACCGGTCCGCCGCGTCGTCGTGAGCCTGCGCGGCACCGAGGCCCGCCGGCGCACCGAGCGCAGCCACGCCGAGCTCATCGCCACCGTCGCCCACGAACTGCGCTCCCCGCTGACCTCGGTCAAGGGCTTCACGGCGACCCTCCTCGCCAAATGGGAACGCTTCACCGACGCCCAGAAGCGGCTGATGCTGGAGACCGTCGACGCCGACGCCAACCGCATCACCCGGCTCATCGCCGAGCTGCTCGACATCTCCCGGATCGACTCCGGGCGGCTGGAGGTGCGCCGGCAGCCCGTGGACGTCGCCGCGGCCGTCGGCCGCCACATCCAGGCCCACACGACCGGCGGCCAGTCCCCGGACCGGTTCTTCGTGCGCGTGCGGCCCGGGCTGCCCGATCTGTGGGCCGATCCGGACAAGGTCGACCAGGTGCTCGGCAACCTGCTGGAAAATGCGGTGCGGCACGGCGAGGGAACCGTCACCATCGAGGTGGCACCCGCCCTGCTGGAGGACGACGAGAAAGGTACGGCAGTCACCGTGAGCGACGAAGGCCCCGGCATCCCCGAGGAGTCGATGGGCCGCGTCTTCACCCGCTTCTGGCGGGGGAGCAAGCGCGGTGGCACCGGCCTGGGCCTCTACATCGTCAAGGGCATCGTCGAGGCCCACGGCGGCACGATCACCGTCGGACGCGGCCCCCGGGGCGGCGCCGAGTTCCGATTTATCCTGCCCGTCGGCACCCCGGCCCATCTCGCCTGACGAGATCACGAGCCGTCCGGGCAGCCCACGGGCTCATTCGCGTCCTCGCACCCCGTTAGACTCGACCTTTGGCACGTTTGCGCCCTTGTCGTCGAGCGGGGCCGCGCCCAGCCAGCCAAACGGAAGCACGGGAAGAGATGTCCGCACCCAATAAGTCGTACGACCCCGTCGAGGTCGAGGCCTTGAAACCGGAAGAGATCGAGCGCATGCGGGACGAGGCGCTCGCCGCCTTCGCCGCCGCGGGTGACCTCGACGCGCTCGCGCACGCCAAGGTCGCGCACACCGGTGGCACCTCGCCGCTCGCGCTCGCGAACCGGGAGATCGGCGCGCTGCCGCCGCAGGCCAAGGCCGCCGCCGGCAAGCTCGTGGGCCAGGCCCGCGGCGCCGTCTCCAAGGCCCTGGCCGGCCGCCAGGCCGAGCTGGAGGCCGAGCGCGACGCCCGCGTCCTCGTCGAGGAGGCGGTGGACGTCACCCTTCCGTACGACCGCGTCCCGGCCGGCGCCCGCCACCCGCTGACCACGCTCATGGAGCGGGTCGCCGACGTCTTCGTCTCCATGGGGTACGAGGTCGCCGAGGGCCCCGAGGTCGAGGCGGAGTGGTTCAACTTCGACGCCCTGAACTTCGTCCCGGACCACCCGGCCCGGCAGATGCAGGACACCTTCTTCGTCGAGGGCACCGGCGCCGACGGCAAGGCCACCACCGGCGACGAGTCCGGTGTCGTGCTGCGCACCCACACCTCCCCGGTGCAGGCCCGCACGCTCATCGACCGGGAGCCCCCGGTCTACGTCGTCTGCCCCGGCCGCGTCTACCGCACCGACGAGCTCGACGCCACGCACACCCCGGTCTTCCACCAGATCGAGCTGCTCGCCGTCGACGAGGGCCTCACCATGGCCGACCTCAAGGGCACCCTGGACCACATGGTCCAGGCGCTCTTCGGGCCGGACATGAAGACCCGGCTCCGGCCGAACTTCTTCCCCTTCACCGAGCCGTCCGCCGAGATGGACATGCTCTGCTACGTCTGCCGCGGCGAGTCCGTCGGCAACCCGGACCGCCCCTGCCGCACCTGCGGCAGCGAGGGCTGGATCGAGCTGGGCGGCTGCGGCATGGTCAACCCGAAGGTGCTGGTCGCCTGCGGTGTCGACCCGGAGAAGTACAGCGGTTTCGCCTTCGGGTTCGGAATCGAGCGGATGCTGATGTTCCGCCACAACGTCGATGACATGCGAGACATGGTCGAGGGTGACATCCGGTTCACCCGGCCGTTCGGGATGGAGATCTGATGCGGGTCCCGCTTTCTTGGCTGCGGGAGTACGTCGACCTGCCGGCGACGGAGACCGGACGCGACGTCCAGGCCAAGCTCATTTCGGCAGGCCTCGAGGTCGAGAGCGTCGAGCAGCTCGGCGCCGGCCTGACCGGTCCGCTCGTCGTCGGCCAGGTCCGCACCATCGAGGAGCTGACGGAGTTCAAGAAGCCCATCCGCTTCTGCACCGTCGACGTCGGCCAGGCCAACGGCACCGGCGAGCCGCAGGAGATCATCTGCGGCGCCCGGAACTTCGCCGAGGGCGACAAGGTCGTCGTGGCGCTGCCCGGCGCCGTGCTCCCCGGTGACTTCCGGATCGCCGAGCGCAAGACGTACGGCCGGGTCTCCCGCGGCATGATCTGCTCCGGCGACGAGCTCGGCATGGGCGACGACGGCACGCACGGCATCATCGTGCTGCCGCGCGAGCTCGAGGTCGGCATCGACGCCACCAAGCTCCTGGAGCTGTACGACGAGGTCCTCGACATCGCCGTCACGCCCGACCGCGGCTACTGCCTCTCGATGCGCGGCGTCGCCCGCGAGGCCGCCATCGCCTACGGCCTGCCGCTGCGCGACCCGGCGCTGCTCGACGTGCCGGCGCCGAACTCGTACGGCTACCCGGTCCAGATCGTCGACCCGATCGGCTGCGACCGCTTCACCGCGCGCACCGTCGTCGGCCTGGAGCCGGAGGCCCGCACCCCGATCTGGATGGCGCGGCGCCTGCAGAAGGCGGGCATGCGCCCGATCTCGCTGGCCGTCGACATCACCAACTACGTGATGCTGGAGCTCGGCCAGCCGCTGCACGCCTACGACCGCACCCGGCTCGACGGCCCCATCGGGGTCCGGCGCGCCGCGCACGGCGAGAAGATCACCACGCTGGACGGCGCCCAGCGCGTCCTGGACGGCGCGGACCTGGTCATCGTCGACAACCGCGGGCCGATCGGCATCGCCGGTGTCATGGGCGGCGCCAACACGGAGATCGCCGACCACGGCGAGGAGGCCGGCGCGACCACCGAGGTCGTCATCGAGGCCGCGCACTTCGACGCGATCTCCATCGCCCGCACCGCCCGTCGTCACAGGCTGGGCTCCGAGGCGTCCAAGCGCTTCGAGCGCGGGGTCGACCCGCAGGCCGCGGCGGCCGCCGCGCAGCGCACCGTCGACCTGCTCGTGCTGCTCGCGGGCGGCACGGCCGAGGCCGGGGTCACCGAGATCGTCGCCCCGTCCGCGCCGCGCACGATCACGATCCCGGCGGACCACCCGGACCGCGTCGCGGGCGTCGACTACGGTCGCGAGACCGTCGTACGCCGCCTGCAGGAGGTCGGCTGCGACGTCTACGGCCAGGACGAGCTGGTCGTCACGGTCCCGTCGTGGCGCCCCGACCTGAACGAGCCCAACGACCTCGCCGAGGAGGTCATCCGGCTCGAGGGGTACGAGAACCTGCCCTCGACCCTGCCGAAGCCCCCGGCCGGCCGCGGTCTGACCGAGCGCCAGCGCACCCACCGCCGTGTGGGCCGCGCCCTGGCCGGCGCCGGCTACGTGGAGGCGCTGAACTACCCGTTCATCGGCGAGCAGGTCTTCGACCAGCTCGGCCTGGACGCGGAGGACGCCTGCCGCCGCGTGGTCAAGCTCGTCAACCCGCTCTCCGACGAGGAGCCCGCGCTCCGTACGACGCTGCTCCCGGGCCTCCTCGGGGCGCTGCGCCGCAACGACGGCCGCGGCTCGCACGACCTGGCGCTCTTCGAGACCGGACTGGTCTTCCGGGCCACCGGGAACGCGGGCGTCACGGTACGCCTGCCCGTCGACCGCCGGCCCACCGACGCGGAGATCGCGGAGGTCAACGCCGCGCTGCCCGAGCAGCCGCGGCACGCCGCCGTCGTCCTCGCCGGTGCGCGCGAGCAGGCCGGCTGGTGGGGCAAGGGCCGCCCGACCGACTGGGCGGACGCGGTCGAGGCCGCCCGCACGGTGGCCCGCGAGGCCGGCACGAAGCTGATCATCCGTCAGGACCAGTACGGTCCGTGGCACCCGGGCCGCTGCGCCGGTCTCTTCGTGACCGTCGACGGCCAGGAGCAGGTGGCCGGCTACGCGGGCGAGCTGCACCCGCGCGTGGTGAAGGCGCTCGGCCTGCCGGCCCGCACCTGCGCGATGGAGCTGAACCTGGACCTGGTCGAGGCGGCGAGCGAGGGACCGCTGAAGGCCCCCCGGATCTCCACCTTCCCGGTCGCCACCCAGGACGTCGCCCTGGTCGTCGACGCGAAGGTCCCGGCCGACACGGTCGAGGCCGCGCTGCGCGACGGTGCCGGTGAACTGCTGGAGTCCGTCCGGCTGTTCGACGTCTACACCGGTGGGCAGGTCGACGAGGGCAAGAAGTCCCTCGCCTACGCCCTGAAGTTCCGGGCCGCGGACCGCACGCTCACGGTCGACGAGGCCACCGCCGCGCGTGACGCGGCCGTGTCCCTCGCCACCGAGCGCACCGGCGCCACGCTGCGCGGCGCCTGACCGCGTCCGCTCACGGCACCCGCAGGGGGCCGGTCACCGGGTTCGCGCCCGTGACCGGCCCCCTGCGGCGTGTCGGCGTCGGCGGCGCGGGAACCTCCCGCCGGACGCGGGCACGCCACCCGGGCCGGACGCGGTGGGTGATCTAACGTGGGGGAGCGCCGGTGCGGCGTCCCGGTCCGCCGGCGAAGGCAGGGCACCGTGCCGTGCTCGTCGGATCGGTCGGCCCGCGCTGTTCGACCGACCGCGACAACCGATCGGGAGTACCGCATGGGTCTCATTCACATCGAGCTGTTCACCACCCTCGACCTCGTCGGGCAGGCGCCCGGCGGCCCCGACGAGGACCCGGAGGGGTTCCCGTACGGCGGCTGGCAGGCGCCGCTGCTGGACGAGGTCGCAGGAGCGCAGGTCGGAGCCGCGTACGAGGGCACGGACGCCCTCCTGCTCGGCCGGCGGACGTACGACATCTTCGCCGCCTACTGGCCGCACCAGGAGGGCGGCGAGGACAACGAGATCGCCACGCTCTTCAACAGCGTCCCGAAGTACGTGGCCTCGCGCGGCAGGCCGGACCTCTCGTGGGCCGGATCGACGCAGCTCGGCCCGGATCTGGCTGCCGCGGTGCGCGAGATCCGTGACCGGCACGAGCACGTCAAGGTCGTCGGGAGCCTGAACCTGGTGCAGACCCTCCTGCGCGAGAAGCTCTTCGACCGTCTCGACCTCTGGGTGCACCCGATCGTGCTCGGCGTCGGCAAGAAGGTGTTCGACGGCGGCGAGGTGCCCACGAACATCACGCTCCTCGCACCGCCGGTGGCCAGCCCCCGGGGCACCGTCTACCTGCGCTACGGGCTCGCCGACGGCACGCCCGGGACGGGGGACATGAGCGCCCCCGACCGCGGTGTCGGACGGGACGCCTGACGACGTCGGCCCGGACGGGTCTTCTGTGCTCACCCGTGCGACCGTCGGTCTGCCGTTCGGGTGGCGAGACGGTGGCGCGGGGCGGCGCGCCGAGGGCGCTCACTCCTTCGGGTGAGATCGCCGAGGGGTGTTCCGCCACGCCCGGGGCGCTCGGCACAATCAACGCGGCCACAGGGGCGGCCTTGTGTGCCGCAGGGCCTTCGGGCGCTGCAGGGCCTCAGGAAGGGCCGTGCATGATCCGTTCACGATCGTCGCTCTCCCCGGGTTCACGGCTGCGCCGGCTGGGCCCGCTCGGCCTCCCCGCCCTCTGGGGAGCGGTCGCCGCCACCTGGAGACTCACCTGTCCGGCGGCCCAGCAACCGGGGGTCGCCCTGCGCGTCGCGACCGGCGTCGTGTTCCTCGGCGTCGGCACCGGCCTGGTCCTGGGGATCCGGCACGGCCTCGCCCGCGAGCTGCGACGGATGCGCGTCATCGCCCATGCCACCCAGCAGGCGCTGCTGCGCCCGCCGGCGCCCCGGATCGACGGTCTGACCGTCGCGGCGGGCCAGCTCTCGGCCTCCCGGGGCGCGGTCGTCGGCGGCGACCTCTACGAGGCGGTGGCCACTCCCTACGGCGTGCGGGTGATCATCGGTGACGTCCGCGGGCACGGACTCGCCGCCCTCGGCGCGGTCGTGGCCGTGCTGGGCAGCTTCCGCGAGGCCGCCCACGACGAGCCAGAACTCGGCGGCGTGCTGCGCCGTCTCGACCGTGCCCTCGGGCGCCATCTTCGCGAGGCGGCCGTCGACGAGTGCTCCGACCGGCCCGGCCGCGCCGCGGAGCACCCGGCGGCGGAGGAGTTCGTCACCGTCCTGCTCCTGGAGATCCGTCCGGACGACGAGGTCCTCGCGCTCAACTGCGGCCACCCGGGCCCGTACCGGATCGGCCGCCGGGTCGAGGCGGTCTCCACCGGCGACCCGCTTCCGCCGCTGGGCACCTTCCCGTTGCCCGCCGACCTCTCCCCGTACCCGTGCGCCCGGCTCTCGCCGGGCGACCTGCTCGTGCTGCACACCGACGGCGCGCAGGACGCCCGGGACGGCGCCGGCCGGTTCTTCGACCTCGAAGCGGTCCTGGCCGAGGCGGGCCGCGATCCGTGCCCGCCGCCCGCCGCGCTGGTCCGCCGCGTGCACGGCGCGCTGCTGCGTCACACCAAGGGCCGTCCGGCGGACGACGTGGCCCTGCTGGTCCTCCGCAACGACCGGCCGCGGATACCGGCGCAGCCCGCCGAACCCGGGCTGCGCCGTACCCGGCCTGCACCCTCCCCTCACCTGTGAGCGACGGGTTTCCTGAGGCCGGCGTCGCCCGCCCTGCCACGGAGTGTCGGGCAGATCGGCAGAGCGGACGACGCGGAGCGGGCCGCCGCACTGTAAGGGGGGGAGCCGGCGGCCCCTCGCCTTGCGGCGAGAGAGCTCAGTCAACCGGTGGCCACAACAGGGCGACAGAGTGCACGGAGGGGAAGAACGGGTACTTCGTTCACACCCCGTGCGAAACCGGCCTCTACTACGCTGTGCGCACCGATCCACGGAGGGGCCATGCAGCCCAACACCCTGCTCGACGCCCTGCTCGGCGAAGCGGGCGTCTCCCATGCCGGCCTCGCCGCCCATGTGAACCAGGCGGGCCGTTCCCGCGGACTCGCCCTGCGCTACGAACACACCGCCGTGGCGCGCTGGTTGAAGGGGCAGCGGCCGCGCGGTCAGGTCCCGGACCTGATCTGCGAGGTGCTGGCCAAGCGACTGCACCGGGTGGTCACCCTCGACGACATCGGCCTGGGCGTGCCCGGCGAATCCGGGGGGTCGCAGACCTCCTCGCTGTCCGGCTTCGTCGAGCGGGCCGCCGCGCTGTGGCGCTCCGACGAACAGCAGCGCCCGCACATACTCGGCGCGCAGGCCGTCACCGGCACCCCCGCGGTCATGCCGGTGTGGGAGTGGGAGAACCCGCCGGAGGACGCCGACGTCTCCCGTGACGGGCTCACCCGGGTCTCGATGGCGGACATCACCATGCTGCGTGCGGCCCGCGCGCACTACGAGCAGATGTACCGCAAGGCCGGTGGCATCGCGACGCGCAGCCGGATCGTCGGCTTCCTCAACGCGGAGACCGCGCCGCTGCTCCGCGGCGCCTACAGCGACAGCCTGGGCCGGCAGCTCCACCGGGCCACCGGCGGCCTGGTGGCGGTGGCCGGGATCTGCGCCTACGACTCGGACGCGCTGGGGCTCGCGCAGCGCTACTTCCACCAGGCGCTGCGGCTCGCCAAGGCGAGCGGGGACCGCGGGCTCGGCGCCTACGTGGTCGCGCTGCTCGTCAACCAGTCGTTGTTCATGGGGGAGTACCGGCAGGCGGTGGCCTTCGCCGAGTCGGCCCTGCGTTCGGCGGGTTCGGAGATCACCCCGGCCCTGGCCGCCGACCTCTCCGCGATGCAGGCGAAGGCGTACGCCCATCTCGGCGACGGCACGGCGGCGTTGTCGTGCATCCGGCGCGCGGAGTCCGAGGCGGTGCGGATCAGCCCGGTCCACGAGCCGGCCGAGACCGGCTACGTCCAGCCCGGGCTGGTCAACGTGCAGGTCGCCGAGGCGCTGCTCAGCCTGGGCGACGTCCCTGCCGCGCGGGAGCACGCGCTCGCGGCCGTGGGGACACCCGCCCATGACCGGGGGAGGGTGCACCGGCTGGCGATGCTGTGCCAGATCGAACTGCGGCAGGGGGACGCCGACGAGGCGGCGCGGACCGCGGTGGAGATGACCGAACAGGCGCGGGGGATGGAGTCGAGGCGGCTGCGTGACCGGCTGCGCCTGGTGCGGGAACACCTCCTGGCGACCGACTGCGCGGACGCCCGGGAGGCGGCGGAACTCATCGACGGAGCCCTGCGCGTTCCCCTGTGAGCCCGTGACTGCTGCGATATTGCCACCGACCAATCGGAAGGTGGCAGAAACGTGCAGTGGACGAAACTTAGCGAACAGCCTGTGTATGAGAACCGCTGGTTCCGGGTGAACCTCGCGGACGTCGAACTCCCGGACGGCCGCCACCTGGACCACTACCTGATCCGGCTGCGCCCGGTGGCCGTGGCGACCGTCGTCAACGAGGCCAACGAGGTGCTGATGCTCTGGCGCCACCGCTTCATCACCGACAGCTGGGGCTGGGAGCTGGCCGCCGGTGTCGTCGAGGACGGCGAGTCCGTCGAGGCCGCCGCCGCCCGCGAGATGGAGGAGGAGACGGGCTGGCGCCCCGGCCCGCTGCGCCATCTCCTCACCGTGGAGCCGTCCAACGGCCTCACGGACGCGCGGCACCATCTCTACTGGGCGGAGGAGGCGACGTACATCGGGCCGCCGGAGGACGACTTCGAGTCCTCACGCCGCGAGTGGATACCGCTCAAGCTGGTCCCCGACATGATCTCCCGCGGGGAGATCCCGGCCGCCAACATGGCCGCGGGGCTGCTGATGCTGCACCACCTGCGCCTGGGCTGAGCCGCCCGGACGTCCGGGCGGCTCAGCCGTCCGAGCACCGGGTGGACGAACGGGGGGCCGCCGGAACACCGGCCGGACGGTCCGTACCTGTGCGGGTGAACGGGCCGTCCGGAGGGTGCGACGGTGAGGCGGGAAGGCGCGGCGGCTCCGGAGCGGTCCCACCGGCGCGGCGGGAAGCGGAACCGGCGTACCGGCCGGGACTCAGGCGTACGGGTAGAAGCCCGAGCCCGTCTTGCGGCCGAGGCGACCCGCGTCCACCATGCGCTGGAGCAGCGGGGGAGCGGCGTACAGCGGCTCCTTGAACTCGCTGTACATCGAGTCGGCGATCGAGGCGATGGTGTCGAGGCCGATCAGGTCCGAGAGCTTCAGCGGACCCATCGGGTGGGCGCAGCCGAACTCCATGCCGTTGTCGATGTCCTCGCGGCTCGCGATGCCCGACTCGAACATCCGGATCGCGGAGAGCAGGTACGGCACCAGCAGGGCGTTGACCACGAAGCCGGACCGGTCCTGCGCGCGGATCGCGTGCTTGCCCAGCACCTTCTCCGCGAACATCTGCGCCCGGCTGATCGTGCCCTCGGAGGTGGTGAGGGCCGGGATCAGCTCGACGAGCTTCTGCACCGGGGCCGGGTTGAAGAAGTGGATGCCGATGACCTGGTCGGGACGCGAGGTCGCCACGGCCAGCTTCACCAGGGGGATGGAGGACGTGTTCGAGGCCAGGATGGCGTCGGGACGCGTCATCACCTGGTCGAGCACCTGGAAGATCTCGGTCTTGACCTGCTCGTTCTCGACGACGGCCTCGATGACGAGGTCGCGGTCGGCGAACTCGCCCAGGTCGGTGGTGAAGCTGAGCCGCGCCAGCGTCGCGTCCCGCTCCTCCTCGCTGATCTTGCCGCGTTCGGCGGCCTTGGTCAGCGAGTTGTAGAGCCGCGTGCGACCGATCTCCAGCGCCTCGCCGGTGGTCTCGGCGACCTTCACCTCGAGGCCGCTGCGGGCGCACACCTCCGCGATGCCCGCGCCCATCTGGCCGCAGCCGACCACTCCGATGCGCTCAATGTCGGCCATGGAGTCCGTCACCTCGTGCCTTTCGCTCTTCTCTGGCGGCGGGCCCGTGTGATTCCGGTGCGTCCGCCTCGACCCCACGACGTTACTCCGCATCTACCGATGATCGATCGCCCCGGGGTGGGCATGCTGTCCGGGTAGCTGTGACGTATCCGACACACGAGGGGTGACAAAGTGCGGCCTATCGGCAGAAGAGGGTTCGTGGCGGGCACCACGGGAGCGGCTCTCGCGGCCGCCGGACTGACCGGCGCCGCCCCGGCGGCCGCGGCCTCCGCGGCGGGCCGCGGGCGGCGGCGCAGGGAGTTCCGCGGCGTGTGGCTGGCGACCGTCGCCAACCGCGACTGGCCCTCGCGCGCCGGGCTCACGGCCGAGGAGCAGCGGGCCGAACTCCTCGCCCACCTGGACACGGCCGTCGCGCGCCGGCTCAACGCCGTCGTCCTCCAGGTCCGGCCGACCGCCGACGCCCTGTGGCCGTCGCCGTACGAGCCGTGGGCGCAGTGCCTCACCGGGGTACAGGGCCGCGACCCGGGATGGGACCCGCTGGGCACGGCGGTGGCGGAGGCCCACGACCGGGGTCTGGAACTGCACGCCTGGTTCAACCCGTACCGCGTGGCGAACCACACGGACCCCACCCGCCTGGTGGCCGGTCATCCGGCCCGGCTCCACCCCGAGTGGGTCCTGCCGTACGGCGGGAAGTTCTACTACAACCCCGGTCTGCCCGAGGTGCGGCGCTTCGTCCAGGACGCGATGCTGGACGCCGTCCGCCGGTACGACGTCGACGCCGTCCACTGGGACGACTACTTCTACCCCTACCCGGTCGCCGGCCAGGTCTTCGACGACGACGCCGCCTACGCCGAGTACGGCGCCGACTTCCCCGACAAGGCCGCCTGGCGTCGGAACAACACCGATCTGCTGGTCTCCGAGACCGCCGCCCGGATCAAGGAGATCGACCGGCACGTGGACTTCGGGGTGAGCCCCTTCGGGGTCTGGCGCAACGCCGCGACCGACCCCGAGGGCTCGGACACCAGCGCGGGCGTGCAGACCTACGACGACCTGCACGCCGACACCAGGAAGTGGGTCAGGGAGGGATGGATCGACTACATCGCGCCCCAGCTGTACTGGAACATCGGCTTCGCCGCCGCCGACTACGCCAAGCTGCTGCCCTGGTGGGACGAGGTCGTGCGGGACACCGGCGTCGGCCTCTACGTCGGCGAGGCGCTCTACAAGTGCGGTGACCCCGCCCAGCCCGCGGCCTGGCAGGACCCCGCGGAGCTGTCCCGCCACCTCACCCTGGCCGCTCGCCACCCCGGTGTGCGCGGGCACTGCTTCTTCTCGGCGAAGGAGGTCGGCTCCGACCGGATCGGCGCGATGGCGGCCGTGGTGGCCGACCACTACCCGACGAGGATCCGCCCGCCGCGGTGATGCCGTCGTCCCCGGGCCAGGCGCGGCCCCGCACGGTCAGGCCCGGCGCCGTCGTCCGGCGCCGGGCGCTGTCCGGGCTGCTCTCACGCCTTCTCGTGGTGGCGTACGACGGTGTCGGGACCCGGAGCCATCAGGGCCTCGTGTCCGTCGTCGTCGAATCGCACGCGGTACGGGGGCGTTCCGTTCTCGCCCAGTACTTCCATGACCTCGGCCGTACGGTCGTGCTGTCCGACGGTCCGGCCGTGCACCAGCAACGTGTCGCCCTTGCTCGCTTGCATCGGGGTTGCCTCCTCGCGGCCGGGCTTGTCGTACTTCGCAGTCTACGTCCGGGAGGGTGACCTGCGTCACTTCGGAGCGGGCCGTCAGCTCCGTGCCCGCTGGGTGACGGCGATGCAGAGGAGGACGGCGCAGGCGGCGAGGGGCGCGGCGGGCGAGAGGTGCTCGCCCAGCAGCGACACCGACCACACCAGCGTCAGCAGCGGCTGCGCGAGCTGGAGCTGGCTGGCCTTGGGGATGCCGATCGCCGCCATGCCGCGGTACCAGACGTACAGGCCGAAGAACGTCGAACCGGCGGCCACCCAGACCAGCCCGATCACGCCGTGGGCGGTGAGGCGCACCGGCTCCACGGCGAGCGCCACGGCCGAGCCGGCCACCATGACCGGCAGGCAGAGGACGAGTGCCCAGCCGATGACCTGCCAGCCGGGCATGAGCCGGGCGAGCCGGCCGCCCTCGGTGTAGCCGGCGGCACAGACGACGAGCGCGCCGAAGAGGTACGGGTCGCCGGCCGACAGGGATCCGCCGCTCTCCGCCAGGGTGAAGCCGATGACCACCGCCGCGCCGGCGAGCGCCGCGCACCAGAACGTGCGGGACGGCCGGCGGCCGGTGCGGAGGGCGGCGAAGGTCGCCGTGGTGAGCGGCAGCAGGCCGACGACCACCGCGGCGTGCGAGGTCGTGGAGGTCTGCAGGGCGAGGCTGGTGAGCAGCGGGAAGCCGACCACGACACCGCCGGCGACGACGGCGAGACCCGCCCAGTGACGCCGCTCGGGCAGCGGGACCCGCAGGACGAGCAGGAACGCGCCCGCGATCAGCGCCGCGAGGGTGGAGCGCAGTGCGACCAGCGACCACGGGCCGAAGCTCTCCAGGCCCCAGACGGTGGAGGGGAAGGTGAGCGAGAAGGCGACCACGCCGAGACCGGCGAGAACGGTCCCGCCCGCCTGTGGGGAGCTGCCGACCGCTATCGTGCCGGGGCGAGTAGCGCTATCCTGTGCTGTCATGCATGAGCGTAGCAGTGTGGCTGAACTGGCGAAATCCCTGAAAGCGGAGCTCGACCGCTACTCACCTGGTGGGAAGCTGCCATCGAGCCGCGCTCTCGTCGAGCGCTATCGCGTCTCCCCGGTCACCGTCACCCGGGCCCTCGCGCAGCTCGCCGCGGAAGGGCTGGTCGTGACCCGGCCGGGAGCCGGTGCCTTCCGGGCCGAGCCGCGGACCGGCACACCGGCCGTCGGGGACACCTCCTGGCAGGAGGTCGCGCTCAGCGCCGACAGCGCCACCGAACTCGTCCCCCGGGCCGTCGACGCCTCCGGAGTGCTGGTCACCCTCTCCGCCCCGCCGCCGGGCATGATCGAGTTCAACGGCGGATACCTGCACCCCTCGCTCCAGCCCGAACGCGCCCTGTCCGCCGCACTGGCCCGCGCGGGCCGCCGGCCTGGCGCATGGGGCCGCCCGCCCACGGACGGCCTGCCCGAACTCCGCGAGTGGTTCGCCCGGGAGATCGGCGGCTCCGTCACGGCCGCCGACATCCTGATCACCGCGGGCGGCCAGTCCGCGATCACGACCGCGCTCCGCGCCCTCGCCGCGCCCGGCACCGCCGTCCTCGTCGAATCGCCCACCTATCCCGGCATGCTGGCGGTCGCCAGGGCGTCCGGCCTGCGCCCGGTGCCCGTCCCGACGGACGCCGACGGGGTCCGCCCGGACCTCCTGGAGACCGCCTTCCGCGCGACCGGTGCCCGGGTCCTCGTCTGCCAGCCGCTGTTCCAGAACCCGACCGGGGCCGTGCTCGGCCCCGAGCGGCGCCGGTCGGTCGTCGCGATCGCCCGGGCCGCCGGCGCCTTCGTCGTCGAGGACGACTTCGCCCGCCGCCTGGTGCACGAGGACGCCGCCCCCCTGCCCCCGCCGCTGGCCGCCGACGACCCCGACGGGGTCGTCGTCCACGTCTGCTCCCTCACCAAGCCGACCTCCGCGAGCATGCGGGTCGGGGCCCTCGCCGCCCGCGGCCCGGTCCTGGAACGTCTGCGTGCCATCCAGGTCGTCGACAGCTTCTTCGTGCCGCGGCCCTTCCAGGAGTCCGCCCTGGAACTGGTCGGCTCGCCCGCCTGGGGCCGCCATCTGCGCGCCGTGTCCCAGGAGCTGAAGAGCCGCCGGGACGTCCTGGCCGGCGCGCTCGCCCTGCACCTGCCCGAACTGACGCTGGCGCGCGTCCCCGCCGGCGGCTACCACCTCTGGCTCCGGCTGCCCGACACCGTCCCCGAGTCCGCCCTCCACGCGACCGCCCTGCGCACGGGCGTCGCCCTCGCTCCCGGCCGCCCCTACTTCTGCGCCGAACCCCCCGCCGGCCACATCCGGCTGAGCTTCGCCGGTGTGGCGGGCCCGACGGAGATCGCCGAAGGCGTCCGCCGCCTGCGGGCCGCGGTGGACGAACTCGTGCCGTGAGCGGGGCGTACGGCGGGGGCGCGGCCGGCGGGCGACGGGGCGGGCCCGGCGCCGTACGGCAGGGCGGCAGAGGACCGGAGCCGGCCCGCCCCGCGTCCTCCCGGCGGCCAAATCCACCTGACAAGCGTGGCGACCGCCTGGAAGCCTTCGCCCCATGAGCAACCCGACCACCAGCCCCGCCCTCACCCACGGCGTCCACGAGTTCTCCACCGACCCCGAGCGGCTCGACCGCGCCCGCGTCCACCACTGGCTCTCCACCGACGCCTACTGGGCCCTCGGACGGTCCCGCGACACCCAGGACCGGGCCATCGACGGATCCCTGAACTTCGGCGCCTA
Source organism: Streptomyces sp. JL2001 (assembly GCF_050917515.1). Taxonomy (NCBI): domain Bacteria; kingdom Bacillati; phylum Actinomycetota; class Actinomycetes; order Kitasatosporales; family Streptomycetaceae; genus Streptomyces; species Streptomyces sp. JL2001. The sequence continues at coordinate 6,361,559 of NZ_CP169421.1, forward strand.
CCACCGTGAGACGGGCGAGATGACCGCCTACGCGCGCATCGTCACCGACCGTGCCACCTTCGCCTGGCTCTGCGACGTCTACGTCGACCGGACCGCACGGGGCACCGGGCTCGGAACGGCCCTGGTGACGGCCGTCCGCGACCACCTGGAGCCGTACGGCCTGCGCCGCGTCATGCTGGCCACCGCGGACGCCCACGGGGTCTACGAGAAGGTCGGGTTCCGGCCATTGCAGAACCCGGACAAGTGGATGGCTCTCGGGCTGAACTGACCCTCCCGTCACCGGCCCCTTCCCGGCCGCGCGCACCGCCGCGCATATGCCCTCTTGACCTGCCACGCTTTCGGCCTCACGATCGCGCCCATGGGTCTTCGGGTCACGCTCGTCGCGGCGGCGCGCAGCTCCTCCCTGCTGGCCGAACGCTTCGACGACGACCGGCCGCTCGACGAGGCCGGCTGGTACGAGGTGCAGGTCGCCGCACACACACTGGTGCCGCTCGGCTCGGCCGAGCTGCGCTACTGCTCCCCGACGCCCCGAAGCCGGGCGACGGGCACGGCCCTGGGGTACGCCCCGCTCGCCCAGCCCGCCCTGCGCGACTGCGACATGGGCCGCTGGCGGGGGCTCACCCTCGCCGAGGTCGCCGCCCAGGAACCCGCCGCCGTCGACGCCTGGCTCTCCGACCCGCGGACCGCGCCCCACGGCGGCGAGACCCTGCTCGCCTTCATCACGCGGATAGGGGGCTGGCTCGACACCCGGCCCGCGGAGGACGGCGCGATCGTGGCCGTCGCCGAACCCGCCGTCGTCCGGGCGGCCCTCGTGTACGCCCTGAAGGCGCCACCCGCCACGTACTGGAACGTCGACGTGCGTCCGCTGTCGACCGTCACCCTCACCGGCCGCCCCGGCCTGTGGCACCTCCAGCTCGCCGCGACAGCCGGCTGACCCGGGCGAGCGTGCACCGGCCTCCCGGCCGGAGGCCCCACGCCCTCGCCGGGTCCCTTCCGCACGGCGCGATGCGGCCCCGCTCCCCGCCGCGGCCGTCGGGCGGACCGGGTCGACCGGCTAGCCTGAGAGCACGATGAACCGTCTGACCACGTCATGGGGCGAGTTCCCCCTCACCCGCTTCCCCGCGGACCCGCGCGACCCCCTGCGCGCCTGGGACGCCTCCGACGAGTACCTGCTGGCGCACCTGGCGGAGACCGGCACGGACCTGTCCGGGACCGTCGCCGTCGTCGGCGACCGCTGGGGCGCCCTCGCCACCGCGCTCGCCGCCCGGCACCCCGCCGCGCTCGTCCAGATCTCCGACTCCTATCTCGGCCGGCGGGCGACGGCCGAGAACCTGGAGCGGGCCGGAGCCGGGCCCGACGCGGTCCGGCTGCTGACCACGCAGGACCCGCCGCCCGAGCGGATCGACGTGCTGCTCGTCCGCGTCCCCAAGAGCCTGGCGCTCCTGGAGGACCAGCTGCACCGCCTGGCGCCCGCCCTGCACGAGGGCACCGTCGTCGTCGGGACCGGCATGGTCAAGGAGATCCACACCTCCACCCTCCGGCTCTTCGAGCGGATCCTCGGCCCCACGCGCACCTCGCTGGCGGTGAAGAAGGCGCGCCTGATCCACTGCACCCCGGACCCGTCGCTCGACCGGGGCACGAACCCCTGGCCGTACCACTACGCGCTGCCCGCCGACGCCGGGACCGTCGCGGGCCGGACGATCGGCAACCACGCCGGGGTGTTCTGCGCCGACCGCCTCGACATCGGCACCCGCTTCCTCCTCCGCCACCTGCCGCAGGGGATCGGCGGCGCCCGGGTCGTCGACCTCGGCTGCGGCAACGGCGTCGTCGGCCTGGCCGTCGCACTCGCCGAACCCGAGGCCGACCTGGTCTTCACCGACGAGTCGTACCAGGCCGTCGCCTCGGCCGAGGCGAACTTCCGTACCCACGCCGAGCCGGGCCGCACGGCCGCGTTCACGGTCGGCGACGGCACGGCGGACCTGCCGGCCGGGTCGGTGGACCTCGTCCTCAACAACCCGCCGTTCCACAGCCACCAGGCCACCACCGACCGCACCGCCCGGCGGATGTTCACGGACGCCCGCCGCGTGCTCAGGCCGGGCGGCGAACTGTGGGTGGTGGGCAACCGCCACCTCGGCTACCACGTCACCCTGCGCCGCGTCTTCGGCCGCTGCGACCTCGTCGCGAGCGACCCGAAGTTCGTGGTCCTGCGGGCGGTCAAGAGCGCCTGACGGAGGGTGCGGCCGGGTCGCCGGCCACACCCTCCCGGGCTCAGCAGGCGGTGTCCAGGGGTGCCAGCGGCCGCCACCGCACCGGCACGTCGCGCATGACCAGCACCGAGTCCAATGCCGCGCTCCCCGGCGGGAAGCGGTCCGGATCGTCGAAGAACGAGGAGGAGGCCGAGGCCACCCGCCCGGCCTCGACGCGCCAGGCGTCCGTCTGCAACTGCATCCCGTCCAGGTGCGGGCCGTCGCTGGTGGCGGAATAGCCCTTGCTGCCGCCCCGGAAGAACGCCGAGGCCTCGTCGAGATCCGCGAAGAGCCCGCTGCCGTCGAGGGTGTCGGTGATCTCGGCGGTCACGTCCACCCGGGTCGAGCCGTCCCGGGTCGCGAAGGCCACCCGTACGGTGTCGGCGGTCTCCGCCACCTGGAAGTCCGCGTGCCCGTGCTCGCCGGGGAACACCCGGCCGCCCGCCCAGCGGTTGACGCGGGACGCGGTGTCGCGCCGCGGGATGTACACGCCGGTCTCCACCCCGTCCGGGCCGTCCCACTCGACGGCGAAGCGGTGGGCCGCGTTCTCGCTGCGCAGACCGGTGACCGCCGGGGCCCAGACGGGCCGGACCGAGCCGAGCCGGAGCAGGCAGATTCCGGCGACGGCGCTGCCGCGGACCAGTTGCGGGCGAAGGCCGGCCGGCAGGTGGCCGGCGGCGACCTCGGGGTCGACGCGGTAGTTGACGAGGAGCCGCCGCTCGATGACGCTCGCCAGCCGGGGCGGAGTCCTCACGCGCCCGCCTCCTTGTCGCGCCACCTGGTGCGGCGCATCACGATCTGCTCCGGGCAGACGCTGCTCAGGAAGCGCCCCACGGAGGTCGCGAGCCGGTCCTCGGCGAGGGAGTAGAGGATGCGGTTGCCGTCACGTCGCTCGGTCACCAGCCCCGCCCCCCTGAGCACGCCGAGGTGCCGGGAGACGGAGGGCGCGCTGATCGAGAACCGGCCCGCGATCTGGCCGGCCGCGAGTTCGCCGTCCCTGAGGTCCTCGAGGATCTGCCGGCGGGTGGCGTCGGCGAGGGCGCGGAAGACGCCGGCCTCGATGTCGTCCTGTGTGGGGTGTTCGGTCACGCGCCCATATTTAGCACATGAGCTAAACGGCTAAGTACGCAGGTCGGGACGGGACGCGGATCCTCAGCCGTGATGGGCGCCGGTGACGACGTCCCGGGCCACCTGCCGCCGCATGCCCGCGAGTTCGCCGTCGATCGCCGCCGTCGTCGCCGCGTTCACGGTGACGCGGGCCGGGAACGCCTCGCCCTCGGCCAGGAGCCGACGCCGCAGATGCGTCGGCGGGTGGGTCGAGTCCACCCGGTGCCCGCGCAGTTCGCCGACCCGGCGCAGCCGCTCGTACTCCCGCGCCGGTACGTTCTCGGCCCATTCCGCGAGCCGCCCCCACAGGCCGTCGACCCGCTGGAAGCCGAGGACGAGGCCGTCCTCGAAGACGAGGGCGGCGAAGTCGCCGTCGAACCGGGGGTGGGGCGCGAGCCCGGTGGCCCGCCGGTAGAAGGCGGCGAGCGCCTCGGGGTCGGGGCAGTCCAGGGTGATCGCCGTCATCCTCATGCGCAGGGTCATGGCCGCTCCTTGACCGTCGTCGTGCCGTCGGGTCGTCCTGATCCGGGCGACCCTACGGACCCGGTTCCGCGCACCGCGACCGGCTTTTCCCGCAGGCGCCGCGGGCGGACCGCCCGTCCCCGGGCCGAACCGGCTCCGGGCGGCCGCTCCGCGCGGCGAACCGGCCCCGACCCGCCCCGACGGCCCGGGACCGGCCTGGCCCCGGCCTTCGACCGACGGTCCGCTGAAACTGCTGTGCGATTGTCGGTCGCGCGTGATACTCACTACCTCCACGAGGGCGGTGATCATCGGCCGCCCTTTCGGACACAACAAGGGGTGGGGACATGGCGTTGCTCCGTGACTGGGGGCTCACGCTGGGGAGATGGACGGGCCGGCCCGTCGCGCACGTGCAGAAGGACTCCGGCGAGCCCGAGGTCCGCCGGGTGCGGGAGGCCGCCGAGGCGGCGGACTGGGCCACGGTCCGGGACGTGCTCGAAGCGCGTCCCGAGAGCGAGGACCGCGTCGGACTCCTCTGGGCCGTCGGCGAAACCGCCGGAGTGGAGCGCTGGATCGCCGAGGTGCTCGAAGCGGAGCCCGACGCGGCACTGCCCCGGCTGGTGGCGGGGATCCGCCACATCAGCTGGGGCTGGGAGGCCCGCACCGGGGCCCGGGCGCAGCACGTGTCCCGCGAGCAGTTCGACGTCTTCCACGCGCGACTGCGCACGGCCGAGGAGTGGCTCTACGAGGTGGCGGAGCGCGAGCCGGGCTGGACCTCGCCCTGGTACGGCCTCCAGGTCACCGGTCGCGGCCTCCAGGTCGGCCTGCCCACCGCGCGCCGCCGGTTCGAGGCGACCGTCCGCCGTGACCCGCACCATCTGGGAGCCCACCAGCAGCAGTTGCAGCAGGTCTGCGACAAGTGGGGCGGATCGCACGAGGAGATGCACGCCTTCGCGCGGAAGTCCGCCTTCGACGCCCCCGGCGGCACCCTGCTGGGCCAGCTCGTGGCGACCGCGCACCTGGAGGAGTGGCTGTCGCTCGACTCCGGACCGGACGCCGCCTACATGGGGCGGCCCGCCGTGGCGGCGTCCCTGCGCGAGGCCGCCGACCACTCGTACCGGCACCCGGACTTCGTCCGCCGGGGAGCCTGGCTCCAGGTGCTCAACACCTTCGCCATGGCCTTCTCGCTCGCCGGGGACCGCGCCGCCGCGCGGGAGTGCTTCCAGGCCACCGAAGGCCGCGTCACGGAGTTCCCCTGGTACTACCTCGACGGTGGCGACCCCGCCGCGGCCTACCGGAAGCTGCGTTCGTCGGCCGGGCGCTGACCCGGAGCGTCGCACGGACCGAGGCGCCCGCGCGGGCACCGGGCCCGGGCCCGTCGACGGCCGCCGGCCGTCCGGCACCAGGGTCCCGCCGGCTCCGGCGGCCACCGGACCGCCGCACCGCCGCGACCCCCGACGTGCGCCGGCGCCACGGGACCGCCACCCCGGCCGTCCGGCCACGGCGCCGCCCGGTCCCGCCGCGCCCTCCGTCCCTCGCGTTCGCGTCCTTCGTGACCGTCCTCCTTCTGGCCCGCCGTCCCGTCGCCCCACCCCCGTCCGCATCCCCGTCCGCGCCGCCGACCGCGCGGGCGCACCACCGAAAGACCACCAGGTGCCCCACTCCGAGTCCGCACACACCTTCCAGGTCGACCTCCGTGGCCTGGTCGACCTGCTCTCCCACCACCTCTACTCGAGCCCCCGCGTCTACCTGCGCGAACTGCTGCAGAACGCCGTGGACGCCATCACCGCCCGGCAGGCGCTCACCCCGGGCGCGCCCGGTTCCATCACGGTGCGCACCGGTGACACCCTCACCGTCACGGACACCGGCGTCGGCCTGACCGAGGCCGATGTCCACCGCTTCCTCGCCACCATCGGGCGCAGCTCCAAGCGGACCCCCGACGGCGGCCTGGACGGTGCCGGACTCGATGCCGCCCGCGGCGAGTTCATCGGCCAGTTCGGCATCGGCCTGCTCGCCTGCTTCGTCGTAGCCGACGAGATCACGGTGCTCAGCCGGTCCGCCGCCGACCCCTCGGCGCCCGCGGTCGAGTGGACCGGCCGCTCCGACGGCGGGTACACCATCCGCACCCTGCCCGCCTCGGCCGTCCCCGAGCCGGGCACCACCGTCCGGCTCACCCCGCGCGCCGACAACGCCGAGTGGACGAGCCCGGAGCAGGTCGTCTCCCTGGCCCGGCACTACGGCGGCCTGCTGCGGCACGAGGTCACCGTCGTCGGCCCGCGGGGCGAGACCCACCGGGTCAACGAGACGCCGCCGTGGGAGCGGACGCACCGGTCCCCGCTGGCCCGCCGCGAGGCACTCACCGCGTACTGCCGGGACCTCTTCGACTTCACACCGCTCGACGCCATCGAACTCGACCTCCCGGCGGCCGGGCTGCGGGGCGTCGCCTACGTCCTGCCCACGGCCGTCAGCCCGGCCCAGCGCGCGGGACACCGCGTCCACCTCAAGGGGATGCTCCTCACCGACAAGGCGCCCGAACTGCTCCCGGAGTGGGCCTTCTTCGTGCGCTGCGTGGTCGACACCAGCAGCCTCCGGCCCACCGCGTCCCGCGAGGCGCTGTACGAGGACGGCACCCTGTCCGCCGTACGGGACGCGCTCGGCGACCGGATCCGCGACTGGCTCACCGGCCTGGCCGCCAGCGACCCGTCCCTGCTGCACCGCTTCATCGACACCCACCACCTCGCGGTCAAGGCCCTCGCCCGCTACGACGACGAACTGCTGCGGATCGTGCTGCCGTGGCTGCCGTTCGAGACCACCGACGGCAACGTCACGCTGGAGGAGTTCGCCCGCACCCACCCGACGCTCCTGGTCACCCGCAGCGTCGAGGAGTTCCGCCAGGTCGCCCCGATCGCCTCCGCCGCCGGCCTGGGCGTCGTCAACGGCGGTTACACCTACGACCGGGACCTCGTGCACCGGCTGCCCGAGATCCGGCCCGGCACGGCCGTCACCGACCTCGACCCGGCCACCGTCACCGCCCACCTCGACGCCGTGGACCCGACCGCCGAGCTGCGCGCGGCCGCCTTCCTCGCCGTCGCCCGGGAGACCATCGGCGTCCACGACTGCGACGTCGTCCTGCGCGACTTCCAGCCCGTCTCGGCCCCGGCGCTGCTCCTCGACAACCGGGAGGCGCGCCACGAGCGCACCCGGTCGACCCTCGCCGCCGAGAGCGACGGGCTGTGGGCCGACATCCTCGGGTCCCTCCGCCACGAGACGCCGCGCGCGCAGCTCGTGCTGAACCACCTCAACCCGCTGGTCCGCCAGGCCCTCACGATCGCCGAACGCGGGCTGGCCGTCACCACCGCCGAAGCCCTGTACGGCCAGGCCCTGCTGCTCAGCCGCCGCCCGCTCCGGGCCAGTGAGAGCGCCCTGCTCAACCGGGCCTTCATCGGCCTGCTCACCCACGCCATGCACCACAGCGGCACGGCGGAATCCGGCTCCGAGCCCCGGAAGGACATCTAGATGCTGGACACCCCCGAGGCCGTGGTCGAGGCGCTGCGCGAGAACCACGACCGCCCCCACGGCCTGCAGCGCACCGTCACCGCCGAAGAGCTCGTCGAGGCGGCCGAGCCCTTCGAGAAGCCCGACGTCCTCGTCACGGCCCTGCTGGAGCTGATGACGGCGTACGAGTTCACCGGCGAACACCGCAAGTCGCCCGTCGTCTTCGCACGGCTGCTCAAGCTGTGGGACACGGAGTCGGAGTCGTTCAGCCCGTGGGAGGCCCACCAGGTCTTCTGGCGCTTCAAGTGGGTGACGACGTCCCTGCTCCAGGTGCCCGAGATGCCGCTGAGCAGCGTCCAGGGCTGGATCGACCAGATGCGCAGCCGCTACGAGGCGGCGAACCACGGCATGCAGCCGGTGGCCGCGATGCGCTACCACGTCGCGTCGCACACGGGCACCGGCGTCGCCGACGCCTACGACCTGTGGGCCACCCGGCCCCGCACCGAGCTCAGCGACTGCGAGGCCTGCGAGACCCGGAACCTCGCGTGGCACCAGGTCACCGCGGGCGACGACACCGGGGCGCTCGACACCTGGCGGCCGGTCCTGGAAGGGGACCAGGGCTGCAGCGAGGAGCCGCAGGCGAGCCAGGCACGCGCCCTGCTGCCGCTGTTGCGTGCCGGGCGGGCGGACGAGGCGCGCTCCCACCACCTCACCGGCTACCGGCGGGTCCGGGGCAACACCGGCATGCAGGACGAGGTCGGCATGCACCTGGAGTTCTGCGCCCTGTCGCGCAACGAGGGCCGGGGGCTGGAGATCCTCGCGGAGAACCGCCCGCTGTTCGACGCCGACGGTGCTCCGCTGGCCCGGCTGGGCTTCCTCACCGGTGTGGAGGTGCTCCTCGCCCGTCTCGACGAGGAGGGGCACGCCGACACCGCCGTCGCCGGCCCGCCCGGCCGGAACTGGACCGCGGCCGGGCTCCTCGCCCATGTCCGTGCCGAGGCCGACCGGCTGACCGCCGCGTTCGACGCGCGCAACGGCACCACGGCCGTCGGGGACCGCCGTCGGCAGCGCCTCGCACGGCGCCCGGTGCTCGACGAGCCGCTGCCCCTCGGCCTGCGGGCGTCCGTCGCCCGCCCCGCCGGCGCGGGCAGCGCACCGGCGTCCCCGTCGGCCGCGGCGGTGGAGATCCCCGACGACTTCGTCTCCCTGGTGCGCGAGGCACGGCGCACGGAGGGCGTGGGACACCCCGGGAGCCGCAGGCTCTGGGCCCGGATCGCCGAGCGCCTGGCCGACGGCACCCCGCACGACGACGGCCTCGGCCCGGCGGACCTGCTGCACGCGGAGCTGGCCGAGCAGCGGGCGTTCCGGCTCTCCCAGGAGGACCGCGAGACGGAGGCCGTCGCCGAGCTGAAGCGGGTCGCCGGGCTGTTCGAGCGGCTCGACATGCCGTGGCACGCACTCTCCGCACGGGCCCGCGCCGCGGCCTGGGAGTCCGCTGAGCGCGGGGCGGACGACGACGCCGCGACCGGGGAGGACGCCGGGGACACGGCCGCCACGGGCGGGGACGCGGAGCGGGCACCCGCCGCGCCGGACACGGACGCCCTGCGGGCCGCGATCGACGAGGCCCGGCGCGACGCGGAACGCCTCCTGACCGAGGCCCCCTTCACCGGCGGGACCTTCAGCGAGGCGGAGGCCGCCGGTGAAGGCGACCCGGGTCGGGCGCGGGCACTGGAGTACCTCACGGTGCTGTACTCCTGCGCCTTCGCCGCCTACCAGGAGCTGACGCGGCGGCCGGAGCAGGCCGAGGGCGCCCAGGAGAGGTTCGAGGAGGCCGCCCGCATCCTGCACGCCGAGGCGGAGCGGCTGTCCTTCCCCCACCACGTGGCCAACGCACGGCAGTTCGTCGCCGACATCGCCGGGCGCGGCGGGGACCTCGGCCGCGCCGAGGAGCAACTCCGCGCCTCGCTCCAGGACGTCGAGGCCTCCGAGCGGCCCTGGCGCGGCTCGCGCCCGCGGGCCCTGCTCGCCCAGATCCTGCTGTCCCGCCAGGAGCCGGCCGAGGCGACGGAGCTGCTGCACCAGGCCATCGCCGACTCGGTCCGGTACGACGACGCGGACTTCCCGCTGGCGCCGACGTACGCCCTCCTCGGCCACGCGGCCACGCACCTGGGGGACTTCGGGGGCGCCGTGCGCCACCTCTCCGAGGCCGCGGCGCGGTTCGACCAGGACGGGACGCTCGGGGAGGCCACCGACGTACGGCTCCAGCTCGCCGACGTCCTGTCGCGCGGCGGCCGGCGTGCCGACGCCGTCGCCGTCCTGGAGTCGGTCCTCTCCGACGAGTCGGTCGCGGCGCTGGACGCGCGCATGGCCGCCCAGGCGCGGCTGAACCTGGCACGCGGGCTGCGCGAGCTGGAGGAGTACCTGCCCGCGGCGGAGGAGTTCCTGCGCCTCGCGGAGGCGGTCGCCGGCTGGGAGGACGACCGGGCGATCCACACCCTGGTGGCGGCGGAGGCGGCCACCGCGCTCGCGATGGCCGACCGCTGGGACGCGGCGACCTCGGCGTACGAGCGGGCCGTCGCGTCGCATGCCGAGGCGCCGAACCCGTCGCTGATCATCCACATGATGTGCGAGTTCGCGCGGCTCACGGTCGCGGACCGGGGAGCCGACGGCCTCGACGCGGCCCTGGAGCACCTGACGCGGGCCGACGCGGTGCGGACCGCCGTGCCCGAGGACACCGAGGACTTCGTCCCCTGGTACGAGCGGGGCATGGTGCGCTACCGCCACGCCCGGGTCCTGGCCGACGTCGAGCGCTTCCCGGAGGCGCTGGCCGAGGCGGAGGCCGCCATCGCCGCCCACGAGGAGGGCGGGGAGGACGGCGAGGTGCCGCGGGCCGAGGCGGTCCGGATCGCCGCGCTGATCGAGGGCAACGGCCTCGACCGCTACAAGGAGGCCGTCGCCCGTCTGACGGAGGCGGCCCGCCGCTGCCGCGCCGCCGACCTCCCGGAGGCCGCGGAGATCCTCGACGCCCTTCGCCAGGACTACCTCACGCGCCTGAAGCGCTGACCGGTCCGGGCCCCCGCCGGCCGGGGGCCCGGGCTCCGGCCGGCCGGCCCCCGGCCGCCGTCAGGCCTGGTGGGGCAGCGGCAGCAGACTGCCGCTCCAGTACCGCTCGTCGTCGCACGGCGGCGTCACGCGCAGCCCGAACGCCTCCTCGGCCAGCGTGAGCATCGCGTGGACGGCCGGCCCCGCGTGGTGACCCGGCAGGAGGCCGAGCGGGCGCAGGCGGTCGTCGAGGCGGTGCGGATCGGAACCGGTCGGTTCGTCCGGCAGGAGGCTGTGGAGGCCGATGACGACCTCGCCGTCCACCGCGTGCAGCAGCCGGTGCACCGGTTTGCCGTCGGAGTACAGCGAGACGGCCTCCGTCCCCCGCGACACCGCCGCGAGGATCCGCTCGTCCGTCCCGTGCGTGCCGCCCCGCTCCCAGGCCCAGGTCCACGCGCCGTCCATGCGGGCCGTCACCACCGGCTCGTCCTCGTCGAGCAGGGTGTCGCCGAACTCGTCGTCCAGGTCCGCCGCGTCGCGCGGGGCGAGGGTGTCCGGATCGACCCCCATGCGGCGCAGCAGTTCCTCGGGTGGCAGCCCCTTGGCGAACGTCAGTGTGTAGAAGGGGATGTCCCCGCGAAGGAAGTCCAGCCCCCGGCCCGTCTCCGTGCTCGTCATGCGGGGATGCTGCCAGCTCGCGGGCGGGACGGGGCCCCGTCATCGCGCAGGATCACCCGCCGTGGAACGCCTTTGCATAAAAGTGCGGTCGTGCGTATAGTCATGCCATCCATGAGGAGGGTTTCGATGACGGTACGAGCAGCAGTGGCAGGCGCGAGCGGGTACGCGGGCGGAGAGCTCCTGCGTCTCCTCCTCACCCACCCCGACGTGGAGATCGGCACCCTGACCGGCCACTCCCACGCCGGTCAGCGGCTCGGCGGCCTCCAGCCGCACCTCCTCCCGCTCGCCGACCGCGTCCTCGCGCCCACCGACGCCGAGTCGCTCGCCGGGCACGACGTCGTGTTCCTCGCGCTCCCGCACGGCCAGTCCGCCGCCGTCGCCGAGCAGCTCGGGCCCGACACGCTGGTCATCGACATGGGCGCCGACTTCCGGCTCGCGAACGCCGCCGACTGGGAGACCTTCTACGGTTCCCCGCACGCCGGGACCTGGCCCTACGGCCTGCCGGAGCTGCCGGGTGCCCGCGCCGCGCTGGCGGGGGCCAAGCGGGTCGCGGTGCCCGGCTGCTACCCCACCGCCGTCTCGCTCGCCCTCTTCCCCGCCTACGCGGACGGCCTCGCCGAGCCCGAAGCCGTCGTCGTCGCCGCCACCGGCACCTCCGGCGCCGGCAAGGCACTCAAGCCGCACCTGCTCGGCAGCGAGGTGATGGGCTCCATGTCCCCGTACGGCGTGGGCGGCGGCCACCGGCACACCCCCGAGATGATCCAGAACCTGAGCGGCCCGGCCGGCGAGCGGGTGAGCGTGTCGTTCACGCCGACCCTCGCGCCGATGTCCCGCGGCATCCTCGCGACCTGCTCCGCCAAGGCGAAGCCGGGCGTGACGGCCGAGTCCGTGCGGACCGCGTACGAGAAGGCCTTCGCCGACGAGCCGTTCGTCCACCTGCTGCCCGAGGGGCAGTGGCCGGCGACCGCGTCCGTCCAGGGTTCCAACGCCGTTCAGATCCAGGTCGCGTACGACGGGGCCGCCGGGCGGATCATCGCCATCAGCGCCATCGACAACCTCACCAAGGGCACCGCCGGCGGCGCGGTGCAGAGCATGAACATCGCCCTCGGACTGCCCGAGGACACCGGACTTTCCACGATTGGAGTCGCTCCATGAGCGTCACCGCAGCGAAGGGATTCACGGCGGCGGGCATCGCCGCCGGAATCAAGGAGAACGGCAACCCGGACCTGGCCCTCGTGGTCAACACCGGGCCCCGCCGCGCCGCCGCGGGCGTCTTCACCTCCAACCGCGTCAAGGCCGCTCCCGTCCTGTGGTCCCAGCAGGTGCTCGCCACCGGCGAGTTGACCGCCGTCGTCCTCAACTCCGGCGGGGCCAACGCCTGTACCGGACCGCAGGGCTTCCAGGACACCCACGCCACCGCCGAGAAGGTCGCCGAGGTCCTGAGCGGGGCCGGCCCGGCCGTCGGGGCCGGCGAGGTCGCCGTCGCCTCCACCGGCCTGATCGGCCTCCTGCTCCCGATGGACAAGGTCCTCCCCGGGGTCGAGAAGGCCGCCGAGGAGCTCTCCGAGCACGGCGGCGAGAAGGCCGCCATCGCCATCAAGACCACCGACACCGTCCACAAGACCGCGGTCGTGACCCGGTCCGGCTGGACGGTGGGCGGCATGGCGAAGGGCGCGGGCATGCTCGCCCCCGGCCTCGCCACCATGCTGGTCGTCCTCACCACCGACGCCGACGTCCCTGCCGGGGACCTGGACACCGCCCTGCGCGACGCCACCCGCCTCACCTTCGACCGGGTCGACTCCGACGGCTGCATGTCCACCAACGACACCGTCCTGCTGCTGGCCTCCGGCGCCTCCGGCGTGACCCCCGAGACCGCGGAGTTCACCGAGGCCGTACGGGCCGTCTGCGACGACCTCGCCCGTCAGCTCATCGGCGACGCCGAGGGCGCCAGCAAGGACATCCGGATCGAGGTGGTCAACGCCGCCACCGAGGACGACGCCGTGGAGGTCGGCCGCTCCATCGCGCGCAACAACCTCCTCAAGTGCGCCATCCACGGCGAGGACCCCAACTGGGGCCGGGTGCTGTCCGCCATCGGCACCACGCAGGCGGCCTTCGACCCCGACCTCCTCAACGTCGCCATCAACGGCGTCTGGGTCTGCAAGAACGGATCCGTGGGCGAGGACCGCGACCTGGTCGACATGCGCTACCGGGAGGTCACCATCACGGCCGACCTCGCCGCGGGCTCGGAGTCGGCCGTCATCTGGGCCAACGACCTGACCGCCGACTACGTCCACGAGAACAGCGCGTACTCGTCGTGACGAGCACCACGCGGAAGCACACCGCGCTCCCCAAGGCCCAGACCCTCATCGAGGCTCTGCCCTGGCTGACCCGTCATCACGGCAAGACCGTCGTCATCAAGTTCGGCGGCAACGCCATGATCGACGACGACCTCAAGGCCGCCTTCGCCCAGGACGTCGTCTTCCTGCGCCACGCCGGCCTCAGGCCGGTCGTCGTGCACGGCGGCGGTCCCCAGATCAGCGCCGCGCTCGACCGGGCGGGCCTGGTCAGCGAGTTCAAGGCCGGCCTGCGGGTCACCACGCCCGAGGCGATGGACATCGTACGGATGGTCCTCGCCGGGCAGGTCCAGCGTGAGCTCGTCGGGCTGCTCAACCAGCACGGCCCGTTCGCCGTCGGCATGACCGGCGAGGACGCGCACACCATCACCGCCACCAAGCACCAGCCGGTCATCGAGGGCGCGCAGGTCGACATCGGCCGCGTCGGCGAGATCACCGCCCTCGACACCGGCGCCATCGAGGCGCTGCTGCAGGACGGCCGGATCCCGGTCGTGTCCTCCATCGCCCGCTCCCAGGACGACGGACATGTCTACAACGTCAATGCTGATACGGCGGCTGCGGCTCTCGCTGCGGCGCTGGGCGCCGAGACCCTGATGGTCCTGACCGACGTCGAGGGCCTCTACGAGGACTGGCCGAACAGCGACGAGGTCATCAGCCGGCTCACCGCGAGCCAGCTGGAGAAGCTGCTGCCCGACCTCTCCAGCGGCATGGTGCCCAAGATGGAGGGCTGTCTGCACGCCGTGCGCAACGGGGTCACCACGGCCCGCGTGATCGACGGCCGGGTCCAGCACTCGATCCTGCTGGAGATCTTCACCGACGAGGGCATCGGCACCATGGTCGTGGCCGACGGACAGGGGGAATCGTGAGCGGCACCCACGCGGAACTGACCCAGCGGTGGCAGGGCTCGCTGATGGACAACTACGGCACGCCGAAGCTGTCGCTGGTACGCGGCGCCGGAGCCCGGGTCTGGGACGCCGACGGCACGGAGTACCTCGACTTCGTCGGCGGCATCGCCGTCAACGCCCTCGGCCACGCCCACCCGGCGATCGTCGAGGCCGTGTCCCGGCAGGTCGCCACCCTCGGCCACGTCTCCAACCTCTTCGTCGCCGAGCCGCCCGTCGCCCTCGCCGAGCGGCTGCTCCAGCTGTTCGGCCGCCCCGGCCGGGTCTTCTTCTGCAACTCGGGCGCCGAGGCCAACGAGGGCGCCTTCAAGATCGGCCGGCTGACCGGCCGGACCCACATGGTCGCCACCCAGGGCGGCTTCCACGGCCGGACCATGGGCGCGCTGGCCCTCACCGGCCAGCCGGGCAAGCAGACGCCGTTCCTGCCGCTGCCCGGCGACGTCACCCACGTGCCGTACGGCGACGTGGACGCGCTGCGCGCGGCGGTCACCGAGGAGACGGCGTTCGTCGTCATCGAGCCGATCCAGGGCGAGAACGGCGTGGTCGTCCCGCCCGTCGGCTATCTCCAGGCCGCCCGCGAGATCACCCGCGCCACCGGCACGCTGCTGGTCCTCGACGAGGTCCAGACCGGCGTCGGCCGGACCGGCCACTGGTTCGAGCACCAGGGACACGACGGTGTGGAGCCCGACGTCGTGACGCTGGCCAAGGGCCTGGGCGGCGGGCTGCCGCTCGGCGCCACCGTGGCCTTCGGCGAGGCGGCCGACCTGCTGCGGCCCGGCCACCACGGCACGACCTTCGGCGGGAACCCGGTCGCCTGTGCCGCCGGCCTGGCCGTCCTGGACACGCTGGCCGCCGAGGGAGCGCTCGACCAGGTCAAGCGGCTCGGCGAGCGGTTGCGCGACGGAATCGAGGGTCTGAAGCACCCGTTGGTCTCCCACGTCCGTGGTGCGGGGCTCCTGCTGGGTATCGTGCTCACCGAGCCCGTCGCCGCGCAGGTGCAGCAGGCGGCTCAGGACGCCGGTCTCCTGGTGAACGCGCCCGCTCCCGATGTCGTACGGCTCATGCCGGCACTGATCATCACCGACGCGGAGGTGGACGCCTTCCTGGAGGCGCTCCCGGCCGTCCTCGACGGAGCGGTGCACGGGCAAGGACGAACCGGAGAATGAGACGACGATGACCGACGCGCAGCAGACCGGGAACTGGGGGTCCCCCCAGGCGGAGTCCGGGGCCGGGCCGTCCGTTCCGCAGACCCGCACCGCCCGCCACCGCAGGATCGTCGACATCCTCAACCGGCAGCCGGTGCGCTCGCAGAGCCAGCTGGCCAAGCTCCTCGCGGACGACGGGCTGAACGTCACCCAGGCGACGCTCTCCCGCGACCTCGACGAGCTCGGCGCGGTGAAGATCCGCAACACGGGCGGCGAGCTGATCTACGCGGTGCCCAGCGAGGGCGGGTTCCGCACCCCGCAGGCGCCGCTCGGCGAGTCCGCCAAGGAGGAGCGCATGCGGCGTCTCTCCGGCGAGCTGCTGATCTCCGCCGAGGCGTCCGCCAACCTGGTGGTGCTGCGGACGCCGCCGGGCGCGGCCCAGTTCCTCGCGTCCGCCATCGACCAGGCCGAGCTGCAGGCGATCCTCGGCACCATCGCGGGCGACGACACCCTGCTGCTGATCTCCCGTGATCCGGCGGGCGGCCAGGCGCTCGCCGACCACCTGCTGCGGCTGGCGCAGAACGACCGGTAACGGGGGCCCGCGAGCCTCCGCGACGCGCGTCCGGGCCCGACGGCGGTCAGTACCGACCGATCGCCGTCGGGCCTCCGCGGGTCCCGGCCGCGATGTGCGGTCGCCGCGCGGGTTCGTGCCGGACTACTGCCCCGGCCGGGGGAGCGGCGGCAGCGGGAGCGGCAGTCCGGGCAGGCCGTCCATGCTCGTCGAGATGTGCTCCTTCTTGGCGAAGTACGCGCTCAGGGAGGCGTCGTCCTCCCGCGCGAAGCGCTTGCCGTGCAGGTCGCGGTCCTCGTCGTAGGTCATGAACGGCACCCCGTACCCGCAGGAGTCCCGGATGAGCTCGGCCGAGACGAGGATGATCGCCCGCAGCCCGTGGAGCGTCGGGTCGATCGCGGGGAAGTGCGCCATGAGCTCCTCCCAGCGCGGGTCGTCCCGGAAGACGGGTTCGCCGCGGCCGTGGATCCGCACGATGTTCGGCGGTCCCTGGAAGGCGCACCACATGAGGGTGATCCGCCCGTTCTCCCGCAGGTGGGCGACCGTCTCGGCGGTGCTCCCCGCGAAGTCCAGGTAGGCGACGGTCCGTTCGTCGACGACGGCGAAGGAGCCGGTCAGGCCCTTGGGGGAGAGGTTGACGGTTCCGTCGCCGTCCAGCGGCGCGGTGGCGGTGAAGAAGACCGGCTGGGCCTCGATGAAGTCACGGAGCCGTCCGTCGATGCGGTCATATGTCTTACCCATGCGGCCCATTCTGGCGCGCCGTGCGCGGCGCCCGGCCCCGGCCGCCCCGACAGGCGGCCGCGGTCCGGGAGTTCAGGCGAGCCAGGCGCGCCAGACCTGCCGGAGCCGCGCCCGGCGCCCCGCCGGAGGCTGCCGCGGAAGCCCGGCTGCCGGGTCCGGCACCGGATCGGCGTCCTCGACGAGCCGCACGGCCGTCTCCGCGTGGACGGCCCCGCCGTGCGCGGCGAGCAGCCGCAGGGCGCGAGCCCGCACGTGCGGTGGCCGCTCCGGCCCGGTGAGCCGGGCGAGTTCGGCCGGCGGCAGCAGGGCGGCCACCGGCTCCAGCGCGCGTGCGGCCTCCCGCACGACGCCCGGCGCGGGGTCGGCCAGCAGTGGCAGCAGCCGTTCCCGGTCCCGCCGCGACACCTCGAAGGAACGCAGCCCCGCGACCGCCGACGCCCGTACCACCGGGTCGGCGTGCGCCGTCAGCTCCCACAGCACCGGCATGTCCGTGCCGCGTTCCCCGCACTCGGCGAGTCCCAGCGGCGCCCGGCCCGTTGCCCGCGCCGGGTCCGCGCACCGGGCGCGGTACAGCGGCAGGGGATCCGTGCCGCCCTGCCGCAGCGTCCAGCGCGCGCAGGCCCGCACCATCGCCGACCGGTCGTACAGGAAGGGCTCCGCCTCGGGGGTGCGGCCCGCCCGGCGCAGCGCGGTGACGCCGGCCGCGCGGGTCTGCCCCGTCCGGCCCGCCAGGAGCAGGCCGAGGACCTCCTCCTCCGTCTCCGCCGTCATCGCCGCGATCGCGGCGTCGGAGGCCACGTCCTGGACCACCACGTCGTTGTCGGCAGCGGCGATCCGGGCCAGCCGGCCCGCGTCGAGGTGCCCGCGTGCGACGGCGACACGCAGGGCAAGCCGCCGGGTGGCCCGGTCCCGGTTGAGCAGCAGCCAGGCGAGCGTCGCCTCGGGGCAGCCGCCCAGCAGTTCCTCCAGGAGCGCGCCGGCCGCGCCCCCGCGCCGGCGCCCGGCGACCCGAAGGATCACCGGGACCGTGACGGCGAGCGTGCGGGGCGCCGCGTCGGGCAGGGCGGTCCGCAGGACGCCCAGGGCCCGCTCGCGGACGGGAGGTGCCCAGTCGGTGGCACGGATCGCGACCAGCGGGAGCACGCCGGGGCGGGAGTCGGCGTGGCCGAGCGCGGCCTCCCGGATCCTGCCGTCGGGATCGCACAGGGCGAGGGCGAGTTCCGCCTCGCCGGGGCGGGATCCGAGGCGGGGCCTTCCGGACCCGGGGCGGGTCCACCACGGCGGGGGGAGGTCGGGGCGCCCGCGGGTGAGCCGGTCGTGCGGCGCGAGGACGCCCCGCGCGGACGCCTCGCGGACGGTCTCGTCGAGCTCCGTCCACGCGCGCGGGTCCGCGACGTCCAGGACGCGCGCCGGTCGCCGCCCGCGGGCGAGGCCGCGCGCCGCCTCGTATCTCTCGTTCTCGTCGCCGTGCATCCCCGGAGCGTAGGCGGCGGCCCGCCCGCCCCGCCCCTGGATTTCGCCCCGCCCCGGGCCGTCACCCCCCACCTTTGACAAAACATACGGAGGACTGCATAGTTATACCCATCAGTGATTGCAAGGTAAGGAGAAACCCGTGACCGAGCGCGTCGTACTCGCCTACTCGGGCGGCCTGGACACCTCCGTCGCCATCGGCTGGATCGCCGAGGAGACGGGTGCCGAGGTCATCGCCGTCGCCGTGGACGTCGGCCAGGGCGGCGAGGACCTGGACGTCATCCGCAAGCGCGCGCTCGCCTGTGGTGCGGTCGAGGCCGAGGTCGCGGATGCCAAGGACGAGTTCGCCGAGGAGTACTGCCTCCCGGCGATCAAGGCCAACGCCCTTTACATGGACCGCTACCCGCTGGTCTCGGCCCTCTCCCGGCCGACCATCGTCAAGCACCTCGTCGCCGCCGCGAAGAAGCACGGCGCCGGCATCGTCGCCCACGGCTGCACCGGCAAGGGCAACGACCAGGTGCGCTTCGAGGCCGGCATCCAGGCCCTCGGCCCGGACCTGAAGTGCATCGCCCCGGTCCGCGACTACGCCATGACCCGGGACAAGGCCATCGCCTTCGCCGAGAAGGCGAACCTGCCGATCGCGACCACCAAGAAGTCCCCGTACTCCATCGACCAGAACGTCTTCGGTCGTGCCGTCGAGACGGGCTTCCTGGAGGACATCTGGAACGCGCCGATCGAGGACATCTACGAGTACACCGAGAACCCGGCCACCCCGCGCGAGGCCGACGAGGTCGTCATCTCCTTCAAGGAGGGCGTCCCGGTCGCCATCGACGGCAGGCCCGTCTCGGTCCTCCAGGCGATCCAGCAGCTCAACGAGCGCGCCGGCGCCCAGGGCGTCGGCCGGATCGACATGGTCGAGGACCGGCTGGTCGGCATCAAGTCCCGTGAGGTCTACGAGGCCCCCGGTGCGATCGCCCTGATCACCGCCCACCAGGAGCTCGAGAACGTCACCGTCGAGCGCGAGCTGGCCCGCTACAAGCGGCAGGTCGAGCAGCGCTGGGGCGAGATGGTCTACGACGGCCTGTGGTTCTCCCCGCTCAAGCGCGCCCTGGACGGCTTCATCAACGAGGCCAATCAGCACGTCACCGGCGACATCCGGATGACCCTGCACGCCGGCCGGGCCGTCGTGACCGGCCGCCGGTCGGAGGAGTCGCTGTACGACTTCAACCTCGCGACCTACGACTCGGGCGACACGTTCGACCAGTCCAAGGCCCAGGGCTTCATCGACATCTTCGCGCTGTCCGCGAAGATCGCCGCGAAGCGTGACCTCGCCTAGTCACGACTCGTTCCACAGCCGCCTCCCTGTTGTCCGCGGCAGGGAGGCGGCGCCGTATCCCCACCCTTGTCTTGAGGAGCAGTAGCTGTGAGCAGCAACAACGGTGACGTCCGGCTCTGGGGCGGCCGGTTCGCCGACGGCCCCGCCGAGGCCCTGGCGAAGCTGTCCGCGTCGGTCCACTTCGACTGGCGGCTGGCGCCGTACGACATCGCCGGCTCCCGCGCCCACGCGCGCGTGCTCCACAAGGCCGGGCTGCTCACCGAGGACGAGCTGACCCGCATGCTCGCCGGGCTCGACCGGCTGGAGGCGGACGTCGCGGACGGCTCGTTCGTCGGCACCATCGCCGACGAGGACGTCCACACCGCGCTGGAGCGCGGCCTGCTGGAGCGTCTCGGCGCCGAGCTCGGCGGCAAGCTGCGCGCCGGCCGGTCCCGCAACGACCAGGTCGCCACCCTCTTCCGGATGTACCTGCGCGACCACGCGCGGATCATCGGCGGCCTGATCGCCGACCTCCAGGACGCGCTCGTCGGCCTGGCCGAGGCCCACCCGGACGTCGCCATGCCGGGCCGGACCCACCTGCAGCACGCCCAGCCGGTGCTCTTCGCCCACCACGTGCTCGCGCACGTCCAGTCCCTCTCCCGGGACGCCGAGCGGCTGCGCCAGTGGGACACCCGCACGGCGGTCTCGCCGTACGGTTCCGGCGCGCTGGCGGGCTCCTCCCTCGGTCTCGATCCGGAGGCGGTCGCCAAGGACCTCGGCTTCGAGCGCGGCTCCGTCGGCAACTCCATCGACGGCACGGCCTCGCGCGACTTCGTCGCCGAGTTCGCCTTCGTCACGGCGATGATCGGCGTGAACCTCTCCCGCATCGCGGAGGAGATCATCATCTGGAACACGAAGGAGTTCTCCTTCGTGACCCTGCACGACGCCTTCTCGACCGGCTCGTCGATCATGCCGCAGAAGAAGAACCCGGACATCGCCGAGCTGGCCCGGGGCAAGTCCGGCCGGCTGATCGGCAACCTCTCCGGCCTGATGGCCACACTCAAGGCCCTGCCGCTCGCCTACAACCGTGACCTCCAGGAGGACAAGGAGCCGGTCTTCGACTCCTGCGACCAGCTGGAGATCCTGCTGCCCGCCTTCACCGGCATGATGGCGACGCTCACGGTCAACCGGGAGCGCATGGAGGAACTGGCGCCGGCCGGCTTCTCGCTCGCCACCGACATCGCCGAGTGGCTGGTCAAGCAGGGCGTGCCGTTCCGGGTGGCGCACGAGGTCGCCGGCGAGTGCGTGAAGGCGGCCGAGGCCGACGGCGTCGAACTGGACGGCCTGACGGACGAGCAGTTCGCCAAGATCTCCGAGCACCTCACCCCGGAGGTCCGCACGGTCCTCGACGTGCCGGGCGCGCTGGCCTCCCGCGACGGCCGGGGCGGCACGGCCCCGTCGGCGGTCGCCGCGCAGCTGGTCGAGGTCAAGGCCGATCTGGTGATCCAGCACGCCTGGGCCACCGCCAGGAAGTAGCCGCACCGCGGCACGTCACAGCGCCGCCGCCCAGTCCGCGAGCGCGTCGAAGTCCGGCCGGAGGAGTCCGATCCGGGGGTCGACGTGCAGCAGCAGGGCGGCGGCGAGGTGGTTCTGCTCCACGTACTCGTGGTCGTACGGCGTGATGTCGTCGTCCACCCAGGCGAACGGCCGCCCCTGGGCGTACTCCAGGATGTACTGCGTCTTCCAGAAGGTCCCGCGAGGGGCCTTTCCGTGCATCCGGGGCCAGTCGATGAACGGCAGCTCGGGCAGGCCGAGGTGCGGCCCTATCCACTCGTTCGCCTCGCCCTTCCAGGTGGTCGCCCAGACCAGCTCGTACGCCCCGGCCAGCGCGAGCAGCTCGCCCCCGTGCGCCGGATCGAGCCACACACGCAGCGGCTTGGTCGGGAACCAGCCGTCCGGGCGCATGCGATGCGTCGTGTACCCCTCCGGCCGGCGTTCGCGCTGCGCCGCATAGGGGTTCAGCGGCCCGTCCACGTCGATCAGCAGCAGCGGCTTCGTCATGTGCACAGCATTCCTCTCGCCTCCGGATGAGGCATCGATTTATTGAATGAGACATTCACGTCTCATTCGGTGTATGGTCGTCTCATGTCAGTGGACCGCACCCAGATGCTCCGTGCCGCCGCCGCGCTGCTCGCCCGGAAGTCGACCGCCACCATGGACGAGGTCGCCCGGGCCGCCGGTATCGGCCGCGCCACCCTGCACCGGCACTTCGCCGGGCGGGACGCGCTGGTCAGGGCCCTGGAGGAGCTGGGGATCGAGGAGTTCGAGGCCGCGCTCGACGCGGCGGACCTCGACGAGGGGCCCGCCGACGAGGCGGTACGCCGACTCGTCGCCCGGGCCGAGCCCTGCGCGCAGCTGCTGGCCTTCCTCGTCACGGAGAACCAGCTCTTCGAGGGCGACCAGGTCAACGAGGGATGGGCCAGGCTCGACGCCCGGGTCAGCGCCCTCTTCCGGCGCGGCCAGGAGGAGGGCACCTTCCGGATCGACCTGACGCCCGCCTGGCTCACCGAGGCCCTCTACGGCCTCATCGGCACCTGCGCCTGGTCCGTGATGGACGGACGGGTCGCCGCCAAGGACTTCCAGTACATGATCACCGAGCTGCTGCTCGGTGGCGCACGAAAGAGCGTGGAGACATGAGCAGGACCCGGCTGACGAGCCCGACGACGGGGACGGAGGTGAAGAGCCCCGGCCGCTGGCTCGCGCTCTCGGTCCTCGTCCTGGCCGTCCTGCTGGTCGCGGTGGACGCCACCGTACTCGGTCTGGCGACCCCCGCGCTCAGCGAGGACCTGAAGCCGTCCGGCACCCAGCTGCTCTGGATCGGCGACATCTACTCCTTCGTCATCGCCGGCCTGCTGGTCTCCATGGGCTCGCTCGGCGACCGCATCGGCCGCAAGAAGCTGCTGCTGACGGGCGCGACCGCGTTCGGTGCCGTCTCCGTCCTCAACGCCTACGCCACCAGCCCCGAGATGATGATCGTGGCCCGGGCACTGCTCGGCGTCGCCGGCGCGACCCTGATGCCGTCGACCCTGGCCCTGATCCGGAACATCTTCCACGACCCCAAGGAGCGCAGCCTCGCCATCGGCATCTGGGGTGCCACGGCCTCGGCCGGCGCGGCCATCGGCCCCGTCGTCGGCGGCGCCCTGCTCCAGCACTTCTACTGGGGCTCGGTCTTTCTCATCAACCTGCCGGTCATGGCGGTCCTGGTGCTCGTCGGCATCAAGCTGCTGCCCGAGTCCAGGAACCCGGTCGCCGGCCCCTGGGACCTGATCAGCGTCGGCCTCTCGCTGGTCGGTGTCATCGGCGTCGTATACGCGATCAAGGAAGTCGCCTCGCACGGCATGACCTGGGAGGTCGCGGCCGCCGCGGTCATCGGCGCCGCCTGCCTCCACGCCTTCGTCCGGCGGCAGTACGCGCTGGCCTCGCCGCTGCTCGACATGCGGCTCTTCAAGCACCGGGGTTTCTCCGGCGCGGTCCTGGCCGACCTGCTGACCGTCTTCGGTCTGTCCGGACTGGTCTTCTTCCTCTCCCAGTTCCTCCAGCTCGTCCAGGGGCGTGAGCCGCTGGAGGCCGGTCTGGCCGAACTGCCCGCCGCGATCGGCGCGGTGGTGACCGGTCTGATCGCGGGCCGGTACGCCCGGCGCTACTCGGTCCGCACCATCGTGGCCGGCGGTCTCGGCGCCATCGGCCTGGCCCTCGCGGTCATCACCCTGGTCCACCGGGAGACCGGGTATCCGCTGCTCGGCGCGGCCCTGCTGGTCGTCGGCCTCGGTGCGGGCTTCTCCTTCACCGTCACCGCCGACGTGATCCTCTCCAGCGTTCCCAAGGAGCAGGCCGGTTCGGCCTCCGCGGTCTCCGAGACCGCGTACGAACTGGGCGCGGCCCTCGGCATCGCGCTCCTCGGCTCCATCGTGACCGGCGTCTACCAGGGCTTCACCGCCCCGGCGGGCGTTCCCGCGGACACCGCGGCGGCGGCCCACGAGTCGCTCGGCGGCGCCGTCGAGGCGTCCGCCGGCCTCGCCCCGGACACGGCGACCGCACTGGTCTCCGCGGCACAGGAGTCCTTCGTCGACGGTCTGCGCATCGCGTCCGGCGTCGGCGCCGCGGTCCTGCTGGCGACCGCGGTCGCGGCCTGGTTCCTGCTCAAGGGCCAGAAGCTGGAAGAGGGCCTCGAACACTGACGGGCCCTGCGGTCCCCGTAACGCCCCGGGGGCGGCGCACCGAACGGTGCGCCGCCCCCGGGGTCCGTCCTGGCCGGCGGTCAGGCCGCCTTCGCCTTCGTGGCGTACATGTCCACGTACTCCTGGCCGGACAGCCGCATGACCTCGGCCATCACCGAGTCCGTCACGGCCCGCAGCACGTAGCGGTCCCGGTCCATGCCGTCGTAGCGGGAGAACTCCATCGGCTCACCGAACCGGACGGTCACCCGGCCCGGCCGCGGCAGCCCCGCACCACCGGGCTGGATCTTGTCCGTGCCGATCATCGCGAACGGCACGACCGGCGCGCCGGTCATCAGCGTCAGACGCGCGATGCCGGTACGGCCCCGGTAGAGCCGGCCGTCGGGGGAGCGGGTGCCCTCCGGGTAGATGGAGAAGATCTTGCCCTCCTCCAGCACCCGGCGACCCGTCATCAGCGCCGCGACGCCGCCCCGGCCGCCGTCGCGGTCCACCGGGATCATGCCGACGCTGGTGAAGAACCAGGCCATCAGCCGGCCCTTGAAGCCCTTGCCCGTCACGTACTCGTCCTTGCCGATGAAGAAGACCGGGCGGTCCGTGCAGATCGGCATGATCATCGAGTCGATGAAGGTGAGGTGGTTGCCCGCCAGGATGACCGGACCCGTTCCCGGGATGTTCTCGACGCCCTCCACGCGTGGGCGGAACATCAGCCGCAGGATCGGTCCGAGCACAGCCTTGATGAGCGCGAGACGGGACAACGGTTCCTCCGGTGTCGAGGCGGTCGAAGCCTGAGCGGGGCCGAGCGGGCGGGGTGACGGTGCAGGTGAGGACGATACTCGCGGGTCACCGTCGCGCGCACATCGGGTTCACCGAGTGGATACGCAGTGTTGACGTGAGTTTTCGCCATGTTCGACCAGCGTCTGCCGCAGGTAAGGGGTCGATGCCTACGGTCGGAGCACCCGTCGGCAGGTGCGGGACATCACATCGGAGGAGCTTTCATGACACAGGGTGCGCGCCGGACTCCGGCCCGGCGGACGGTTCTCGGAGCGGCCGGCGCGGCCGTGCTCGGCGCCTCGACGGCGCTGCCCGCGGGCCCGGCACAGGCCGCCGGGTCCCCCGGGTCCGCCGGTGGGGCTCCGTCCGGCAAGGGCCGCGGGTTCCGCTCCCTCCCGGTCCCGACCGTCATCGCCCACCGCGGCGCAAGCGGCTACCGCCCCGAACACACCCTCGGCTCCTACCAGCTCGCCCTCGACCTCGGCGCCGACGTGATCGAACAGGATCTGGTGCCCACCAAGGACGGCCATCTGGTCTGCCGTCACGAGAACGACATCACCGGCACCACCGACGTCGCCGACCACCCCGAGTTCGCCTCCCGCAGGACCACCAAGTCGGTGGACGGGGTGTCCCTCACCGGCTGGTTCACCGAGGACTTCACCCTCGCCGAGCTCAGCACCCTGCGCGCGAAGGAGCGGATCCCCGGCACCCGTCAGGAGAACACCCTCTACGACGGCCGCTGGCGGATCCCGAGCTTCGAGGAGGTCCTGGAATGGGCGGACCGGGAGGGCCGCCGCCGCGGCCGCGAGGTCTGGCTGCACGTCGAGACCAAGCACCCCACGTACTTCCGCGCGCTCGGACTGGGCCTGGAGGAGCGGCTGGCGAAACTGCTGCGCCGCCACGGACGCCACCGCGCCGACTCCCCGGTCTTCCTCCAGTCCTTCGAGCCCACCAGCATCCAGCGGCTGGCCGGGCTGGTGAAGTCGCCCCGCGTCGTCCTGCTGTCGGGCGCGACCACCCGCCCCTGGGACTTCGTCCAGGCCGGTGACCCGCGCACGGTCGCCGACCTGATCACCCCGGAGGGCCTGCGGAGCCTCTCCTCCTACGCGCAGGGCATCGGCCCCACCCTGGACCTGGTTATCCCCCGGGACGCGTCGGGCTGGCTCGGCACCCCCACCACCCTGGTGCGCGACGCCCACGCGGCGGGGCTGATCCTCCATCCGTACACCCACCGCAACGAGAACAGCTTCCTGCCCGCCGACTTCCGCCGCGGCACCGACCCGACGGCGTACGGGGACGCCTTCGGCGCGCTGCGGACCTACCTGGCGACGGGCATCGACGGGATCTTCGCCGACAACCCGGACACCGCCCTGCTCGCGGTGGCCGACTTCCGGGCACGGTGACGCCTGCCGTCCCCGCCGGGGGCCGTCCGCTCCGGGCAGGTCCGCCTCCGGGCAGGTCCGCCTCCGAGGACGGGCCGGCGGGGACGGCGCCCCGCGGGCGGGTCACGGTCCGGCGGGGACGGACACCCGACCGGGTGGTTTGGGCGCCGGCGCGCAACCGTCCGGGGCCACCGCCCGTCGTGCCCGTCATGACCCACCCCGAACCCCACCTCCTGCGCACCCTCGCCCCGCTGCTCGCCGCGGAGTCCCGCGCCGAGGCCCCGGCCGCCGGGGTCGACGCGGGAGACCTCGAACAGGCCGTCTGGCTCAGGCTCCTGGAACGGCTCCGGGACGACGGCGCCCCCAGCCGCCCCGCGGACTGGCTGCGGCGGGCCGTGCGCGCCGAGGCCCGCCGGGCCCGGCGGGCGGCACTGCGCGAACTGCCCTACCGCGAGGAGGAGGCGGCCGAGCCCGACGCGTCGCCCGAGAGCTCGGCGCTGGTCTCCGAACGCCGCCGCGTCGTGCGTGCCGCCGTCCGCCGCACGCCGGGCCGCTGCCCCCGTCTGCTGGCCGCGATGCTCGACCCCGCCGACCCCACCTACCGGGAAATCGCAGGGGAGTTGGGTATCTCACAGGGCAGTCTGGGGCCGATGCGTTCCCGTTGCCTGGGATGCCTGCGCAGAATGCTCGCGGCAGAGGTTCCCGCTCCCCGCCCGCGGGGAAGGGTGCGGTAAACCGATCGGCGGACAGGTGAGCGGGAGGCATGCGCACATGGGCATGAGCGTGACCATCTCAGCGGCGGACGCGCAGGACGCGGAGCACATACTCAAGCTGCAGTACCTGTGTTACCAGAGTGAAGCCGAGCTCTACGGGGACTACTCGATCGAGCCCCTCACCCAGTCCCTGGACTCGCTCAAGACCGAGATCGCCGAGGGCCACGCTCTCGTGGCGCGCCTCGGGGACGAGGTGGTGGCCTCCGTACGCGGGCGGGTCGACGAGGCCGGCACGGTACGGATCGCCAAGCTGATCGTCCATCCCCGGATGCGGCGCCACGGCCTCGGCGGACGCCTGCTCGACGCCATCGAGGGGCACTTCGCCCAGGACCCCGCCCCGACCGCCAAGCGCTTCCGCCTCTTCACCGGTCACCGCAGCGACGGCAACCTCCGCCTCTACCGCAGCCGGGGATACGAGCAGGTGTCCACGAAGGAGGTCGGCCCGCGGCTCACGCTCGTGACCCTGGAGAAGGCCGCCTGACTCCGCTGCCTCGGGACCGCCGGAAACGGAGCGACCCGCGCCGTGAGGGGCGCGGGTCGGCACACGGGGTCGTACCCCCGGTCAGGCGGTCCCGCGCGAGCGGCGCAGCCACCAGATCCCGGTCACCGGCAGCAGGACCGGGATGAAGAGGTAGCCGTACCCGTAGTCCGACCAGACGGTGGCGTCCGGGAACGCCGACGGATCGGCCAGCGTCCAGGTGCCCACGGTCAGCACGCCCACCAGCTCGGCGGCGCAGCAGAGCAGCGCCGCCCTGCGGGCGGTCTCCCCGCCCCGCACCAGCGTGTAGGTGATGAAGGCGTAGACGACGGCCGCCATCGCCGACAGGCCGTACGCCAGCGGGGCCCGGTCGAACTCGGTCGCGATCTGGTAGATCGAGCGCGAGACCGCGCCGACCGACATCACGCCGTACAGCCAGACCAGCAGCATCCCGGGGCCCTGCACCAGCCGGGTGCGGGGTGCGCGGCCGGTGCTCTCGTCCGTCGCGGTCATCTCAGCCCACCGTCCAGATGTCGTAGAGACGCACTTCGAGCACGGCCAGCACGACGGCGCCGGCCGCGACGGTCGCCGAGCCCCACCGACTCCGCTCCGCCAGCGACATGAAACCGGCCGCGGGCACCGCGCACAGGGCGCCCAGCAGGTACGCGATGAAGATGGTCGTGCCCTCCTCGGCCGTCCCGCCGCGCGTCAGCTGCACGATGCCGATGACCAGCTGGACCAGGGCGAGCACGGTCACCACGGCCATGCCGATGAAGTGCCAGTCCTTGGTCGGCTGGTCCCGGGTGAAGGCGAAGCCGCACCAGGCGGCGAGGGCGAGCGCGGCCACCGAGACCGCGACCGTCAGGGCGTCAAGCATGCGCCCGAGGGTATTACGGGCCGAAAGGCCCGGTGCGCGCGCCCCCACCGACCCGGAGCGGGCCCGCTCCACCGCACCCGCGGGCCGCGCGCCCGGGCGCGGGGACCAGCGGGGCAGGTATGCCGGCACTCGCCGCCTCCGGCCGCGGAAGGCCGCGGAAGCCCCGCCGACCGGCCGGCCCGGCCGACCGTGGCCTTGACCACAGACCCACGCCCACGGCCGGGCGCCCCACCCCGTACGACCACGCGCCCCGCGACCGCGTCGGCGCAGGCCACACACGGGGGAGCGGGGGTGACGGCGGACGCGCACCGGCGCCCGGCTGTCCGCATACTGTCTCAGCCATGTCCGCTATTCGGACACTCCCGTTCCGCCCTGTCAGGTGCGTGCTTTACTTGCAGCCATGACCACGACGAGCAGCCGCACCCTTGCGACCGAGGCGATCACGACGCCCGGTGCTCGTTGTATGTGTCGAATGTGCGCCTTCTGAGGGCCCCCGCCCGAGTCTCGCGCCCCGAAGCGAGACCCTGACGGCCGAGCCGATCCGCACACCGCCCGGTGTCGGACCGTGCCTGCCCCGCGCACGCGCCGCTCACGGTCACCCACCGAGCCGGCCGATCTGCGCCTGACTGTCCGAATGACGATGCCCCGTGCCCGGCGGACCCCGCGCCGCGCACTCGACAGTGACGGAAACCCTGTGATCACCACTTCGGGCCTGACCAAGGTCTACGAGTCGCGAGGCCGCCAGGTCACCGCTCTGGACGGCGTCGACCTCCACGTCCGTGAGGGCGAGGTGTTCGGCGTGATCGGCCAGAGCGGCGCCGGCAAGTCCTCGCTCATCCGCTGCGTCAACCTCCTGGAGCGCCCCACCTCCGGCACCGTGACGGTCGACGGCGTCGACCTCACCGCGCTGGCCGCCCGCGGCCGCCGCGCCGGCAAGGACCTGCGCCGGGCGCGCAGCAGCATCGGCATGGTCTTCCAGCACTTCAACCTGCTGTCCTCGCGCACCGTGCAGGACAACATCGAGCTGCCGCTGGAGATCCTCGGCGTCCCCGGCGCCGAGCGCGGCCGCCGCGCCCTGGAACTGCTCGACCTCGTCGGCCTCGCCGACAAGGCCAAGGCGTACCCCGGCCAGCTCTCCGGAGGCCAGAAGCAGCGCGTCGGCATCGCCCGCGCCCTGGCCGGCGAGCCCAAGGTGCTGCTCTCCGACGAGGCCACCAGCGCGCTCGACCCGGAGACCACCCGCTCCATCCTCCAGCTGCTGCGCGACCTCAACCGCCAGCTCGGCCTGACCGTCCTCCTCATCACGCACGAGATGGACGTCGTCAAGTCGATCTGCGACTCGGCCGCGCTCATGCAGAAGGGCCGGATCGTCGAGTCCGGCACCGTCAGCGAACTGCTCGCCACCCCCGGCTCCCAGCTGGCGGCCGAGCTGTTCCCGGTCAGCGGCGCCGCCACCGGCCCCGACCGCACGGTCATCGACGTCACCTTCCACGGCGAGGCCGCCACCCAGCCCGTGATCTCCCAGCTGTCCCGGACCTACAACATCGACATCTCGATCCTCGGGGCGGCGATGGACACGGTCGGCGGCCGGCAGATCGGCCGGATGCGGATCGAGCTTCCCGGACGGTACGAGGAGAACGTCGTCCCCGTCGGCTTCCTGCGCGAGCAGGGCCTCCAGGTCGACGTCGTCGACGAGGACATCGTGTCCGCGCCCTCCGTCCTCCCCGCCCAGACCCTCGTCAAGGAAGGTGCCAAGTGACCTGGTCCGAGATGCAGCCCCTGCTGGAGCAGGGCACCGTCGACACCCTCTACATGGTCCTGTGGGCCACGGCGGTCACCGTCGCCGGCGGCCTGCCGCTCGGCATCCTCCTCGTCCTCACGGACAAGGGCGGCCTGCTGCAGAACACCGTGGTCAACAAGGTCGTCGGCGTGATCGTGAACATAGGCCGCTCGCTGCCGTTCATCATCCTGCTGATCGCCCTGATCCCCTTCACCACGTTCGTGGTCGGCACCTTCATCGGCCCCACCGCCATGATCGTCCCGCTCGCCATCGGCGCCATCCCCTTCTTCGCGCGCCTGGTCGAGACGTCCGTCCGCGAGGTCGACCACGGGCTGGTCGAGGCCGTCCAGTCCATGGGCGGCTCCGTGCCCACGATCATCCGCAAGGTGCTGCTGCCGCAGGCACTGCCCTCGCTGGTCTCCGGCGTCACCACCACCGTGATCGTCCTCGTCGGTTACTCCGCGATGGCCGGCGCGGTCGGCGGCGAAGGGCTCGGATCCAAGGCCATCACCTACGGATACCAGCGCTTCGACACCCAGTTCATGCTGGTCACCGTCGTCGTCCTGATCGCGATCGTCACCGTCGTCCAGCTCATCGGCGACCTGGCCGTCCGGCTCCTCGCCCGCCGCGGACGCACCGCGTAACCCCACCGACTTCGTCATTCGACGAACAGCAGCCCGGACTTGTTGTCCAGGCGTCCACCGCACCACCGGAAAGAGGCACTCTTCGTGCGCAAGAACATCAAGCTCACCGCCGGTTTCGCCGCCACCGCCGCCGTTGCCCTGGGTCTCACCGCCTGCGGCACCTCGTCCGACCCGTCCTCCTCCAAGGACGCGGCCGGCTCCGGCGACACCTCGAAGCCGCTCGTCGTCGCCGCGTCCCCGACGCCCCACGCCGACATCCTCAGCTTCGTCAAGGACAAGCTCGCCGCGAAGGCGGGCCTGAAGCTGGAGGTGAAGGAGTTCACGGACTACGTCCTGCCGAACACCGCCACCGAGTCCGGCCAGGTCGACGCCAACTTCTTCCAGCACAAGCCGTACCTCGACGACTTCAACGCGAAGAACAAGACCCACATCGTCCCGGTGGTCAACGTCCACCTGGAGCCGCTCGGCCTGTACTCCAAGAAGGTCAAGGACCTCAAGGACCTCAAGGCCGGCCAGACGATCGCCGTCCCGAACGACACCACCAACGGCGGCCGCGCGCTCAGGCTGCTCGCCGACAACGGGCTCATCACCCTGAAGGACGGCGTCGGTTCGAACGGCAAGCTGTCCGACATCACGGACAAGAAGGGCCTGGAGTTCAAGGAGCTGGAGGCCGCCACCGTGCCCCGCGCCCTGAACGACGTGGACGCCGCGGTCGTCAACGGCAACTACGCCATCGAGGCCAAGCTCAACCCGGCCACCGACTCCCTGGCCCTGGAGAAGGCGGAGGGCAACCCCTACGCCAACTTCCTCGCCGTCAAGGAGGGCAACGAGAAGGACGCCCGCGTGCAGAAGCTCGCCAAGCTCCTCAACTCGCCCGAGGTGAAGAAGTACATCGAGGACACCTACAAGAACGGTGCGGTCATCCCGGCCTTCGGCGCCGTCGCCAAGTAAGGCCCGCAGTAGAGTTCTTGTGACGAAGGCCCCCGCATCCCGTCCGGTGCGCGGGGCCTTCGTCGCCCCCGTCGCGCGGTGGCCCCGGCCATGCGCGACGGTGATGCATGCTGCATGCTGTGCGTTCACGGTCGATTCGGACGGTCCACGGCATGGAGCTGAGCATGACTACCACCTTTCCGGACATCTCCATCAACACGGATCGGTTGGTGCTGCGCCCGTACGAAGAGGCCGACATCCCCGCCTTCGTGGAGATGATGAACGACGAACTCGTCACCGCCTGGACCTCGGTGACACACCCTTACACCCGCTCGCACGCCGAGGACTGGGTGCGCAGGATCGCTCCTGCGGAACGGTCCGAGGGCCGCGGCATCGTGCTGGCCGTCACCGAGTTCCTCACCCAACGCCTCGTGGGCACCGTCCGGTTGCGCGGCACGCACTGGCGCACACTCGCCACCGAGGTGTCCTACGTGACCGCACCGTGGGCCCGCGGCGAGGGCTACGCCACCGAATCCGTGCTCGCCGTCGCCCAATGGCTCTTCCGGGACCGGAAGTTCGAGCGCCTGGAGCTGCGCACCCCCGCCGACAACACCGCGGCCCAGCAGGTGGCGCAGAAGATCGGCTGCATCAGCGAAGGCGTCCTGCGCAACGCGTGGATAGCGCGTACCCAGACCGAGTCCGGGGAATGGACCGACATGCGGACCGACCTCATCGTCTGGAGCCTGCTGCCCGAGGACCTCGAAGGGGTGGCCGACCAGATGGCCGAGGCCGGATACTCCTCTTACACCGACTGGAGCTGACCCGCGGCACGGCCTCTCCGGGCCGCCGCGCCGACGGATCCCGACGCACCCGCGAGCCCGTGGCCGGAGAGTCCCCCGACGGTCCCGCGAGCGACCCTCCGAGGTACGCTCTGCACGCCCCCGACCTGCAACGACATACCTCAGGAGACACGCGACGATGGCCGATCGGGTCACGGTGATCGGCTGGGACGGTTCGCCCCTCACCGCGGCGGCCCGGTCCGCGCTCTCCGCCGCCACGCTGGTGGCCGGAGCGGGTCACCACCTCACCCTGCCCGAGGTGCCGCCCGGCGCGGAGCGCATCCGCCTCGGCAGCGTCGACCTCGCCGCCCGCCGGATCGCGGGCCACCGCGGCACCGCAGTGGTCCTCGCCGACGGCGACCCCGGCTTCTTCGGCGTCGTCCGCACCCTGCGCGCCCGTGAGCACGGCCTGGAGGTCGAGGTCGTCCCCGCCGTCTCCTCCGTCGCCGCCGCCTTCGCCCGCGCCGGCATGCCCTGGGACGACGCCCGGATCGTCGTCGCCCACCAGCGGGACCTGCGCAGGGCCGTCAACGTCTGCCGCGCCCATCCCAAGGTCGCCGTCCTGACGTCCCCCGGAGCCGGGCCCGCGGAACTCGCCCTCCTCCTCGACGGCGTCCACCGCACCTTCGTCATCTGCGAGGCGCTCGGCACCGACCGTGAACAGGTCACCGTCCTCACCTCCGACAAGGCCGCCGACCACGTCTGGCGCGATCCGAACGTCGTCATCGTCATCGGCGGCACCACGACCGGCGGCCAGGGCGGCGGCTGGCTGATGGGCCACGAGACCCCGGCCGAACGCGGCTGGGCGCTGCCCGTGGAGGCGGACGACCCCGGCCGGGGCGACGGCCCCGCGCTGCGCGCCGCCCAGCTGGCCCGCCTCGGCCCCCGGGTCGGCGACCTGGTCTGGGACATCGGCTGCGGCGGCGGTGCCTTCGCCGTCGACGCCGCCCGCTTCGGCGCCGCCGTCATCGCCGTCGACGCCGACCCGGCCGCCTGCGCACGGACCGAGGCCGCGGCCCAGCGGGCCGGCGTCCGGCTGCAGACCGTGCCCGGCCGCGCCCCGCACGTCCTCGAACGGCTTCCCGAACCCGATGTCGTACGGATCGGCGGCGGCTCGGTCCCCGTCGTCACGGCCTGCACCGCCCGGCGGCCCGAACGCATCGTCGTCCACGCCTCCACCCGGGACGAGGCCGAGGCGGTGGGCGCGGCACTGGGAGCCGGCGGATACGACGTCGAGTGCGTCCTGCTGCAGACCGTCGGGCTCGATCCCGAGGTCTGGACCGAGCGCGAACGCTCCGTCGTCTTCCTGCTCGGCGGCCGCAGGATCGACCGCGCCCCGTGACCGAACGGCCTCGCAGGGCCAGGTAGGCTGGCCGATTGTTGTACCGCACCGGGACGTTCGGCGTTTTGTTCGTCAATGTCGGGAAGTAGTGACCGCATTCGGTCGCTGATGTGGTGCGGAGCAGCGGGGGGACGCGCGACGTGGCGCAGTCCACAGCGCACCGAGGCGGATCGGCCTGCCACGATGGCGGAAGGCCGCGACAATGCTTGGGGTGCCGGCGCGTCATTCGTGCCGCACGGCGCGCACGCTCGTTCTTGTTGACGGGCGAAGGTCTGAAGGAGCACAACCGATGGGCGAGGGGTACGCATGACGGACACCGGCCAGGTCCCGGGCGAGGGGCTGCCGGAGAACGCAGGCATGGTCGAGCAGCCGGGCATCCCCGCTCCGGGCGCGTACACCTACCTGGACCCCTCCGAGAACGCAGCCGAGGACGACGACCTTCTTCTGATGCCGGGCGCCCAGGGCGCCTGGAGCGAGCACCAGCCGGGTGTCGTGCCCGCACCACCGGTCGCCGTGCACGCTCCCGCACCCGTGCAGGGCATGGTGCCCGGACAGGTGCCGCCCATGGTCGACCCGCTCACCGACCCGCTGGCGGGCCCGCTCGCCGACGCGCTGGCCGCCGCCCAGGCCCCGATGGGCCAGGCCGCGCAGGCGTCCCAGGGGACCCCGCCGCACGGTGTGCCGGCCGGTCACCTCTCGACCCCCGCCCACGGGATCCCGATGGGCGAGCCGGTCCCGTCCACCCCCGCCCACGGCGTGCCGGTGGCCGACGCCGGCCCGTCCACCCCCGCCCACGGCGTCCCCGCGGCGCCGCAGGAGCAGGTCGTCACCGACCACGGCTACGAGCCGGGGATCCTGGACACCGGCGCCCACGAGGCCGCCGGCCGTGACTCCGGCTCGGTGGACCTCGGCGGCGTCCGTGTCACGCCGCTCGCCGCGTCCGTGACGCCGCCGCCCGCGCGCCGGCCGCTGCACCTCGGCCCGATCGCTCCGGAAAGCACCGGGGGCGTCGTGCGCTCGCTGGCCGACCGCGGTCCGGCCGCGCCGGTGCCCGCGCCCGTCGCGGCCCCCGTCGCCGCCACCGCGACCGGTCCGGTTCCCACCCGCGTACAGGGTCCGCCGACCACGGGCCCCGAGTACCTCGACGTCCCGCAGGACAGCCAGGAGCAGTCCGCGCCGCAGGGCGCGGTGCCGTGGGACGCGCAGCCCCAGGAACCCGTGGCCCAGCAGCCCGTCGCCGCAGAAACGGTCGGTCATTTCGTCCAGGTCGAGGGCACGGTGCCGACCGCCCCGCACCTCGCGCCGACCCCGGTGGCCGAGGCCGCCGCGGAGCCGGTCGCGGAGGCCGCCGGGCCCGAGTCCCCGGCCGAGCCGGTCCAGGCCGCCGAGCCGTCCGTGGAGCAGCAGCCCGTCGCCGCCGAGGTGCCCGCCGCGGCGGAGGTGCCCCTCACCGACACCCCGGCGGCCGTTCCCGCCCCGCGCGACGGCGGCCCCACCACCGCCGCTCCGGCGTCCCCGGTGGAGACCGAGGACGTCGTCGCGGACGCGCCCGCGGCCGAAGCCGCCGCGCCCGCGGCGATCGACGTCCCCCCGGAGCCGGAGGCGCCGGCCGAGGCCGTCGTCGAGGCGGTCGCCCCGGAGGTCCCCGTCGTCGAGGACGCCGCGCAGCCCGAGGCCCCGGCCGAGAGCGCCGGGGTCCCGGCCCAGCCCGAGGCCCCCGCCGTGACCCCCGAGCCGGCGGCCACGGTCGTCGAGCCCGAGGCCCCCGCCGAGGCGGCGGAGCCGGCGCGGGACGAGGCGGAGGTCCTCGCCGAAGCCGAGCCCGAGGCCGTCGCCGTGACCGCCGAGGCCCCGGCCGCCGAGGCCGAGCAGGCGGCGCCGACCGAGCAGGTCGAGCTCGTCGAGGTTCCCGCCGACGCCGGTGCCGGTGCCGGTACGACGGAGGCAGAGCCCGCCGGAGCCCCCGCGCCCGGATACGACGACGCCGAGCGCGAGGCCGTGCTCCGCGTGATGCGCGAGCGCCGCGACATCCGCAACGGCTTCCGCTCCGACCCGATCCCGCACGAGGTGCTGCTCCGCGTCCTGGAGGCCGCCCACACGGCCCCCAGCGTCGGCCACTCGCAGCCCTGGGACTTCGTCGTCATCCGCTCCGCGGAGACCCGCCGGAGCATGCACGAGCTCGCCCAGCGCCAGCGCGAGGCGTACGCCAAGTCGCTGCCGAAGGCCCGGGCGAAGCAGTTCAAGGAACTGAAGATCGAGGCCATCCTCGACACCCCGGTCAACATCGTCGTGACCGCCGACCCTACCCGGGGCGGCCGGCACACCCTCGGCCGCTACACGCAGCCGCAGATGGCGCCGTACTCCTCGGCCCTGGCCGTCGAGAACCTCTGGCTCGCCGCCCGCGCCGAGGGCCTCGGCGTCGGCTGGGTCAGCTTCTTCGACGAGCGCGAGATGGTCCGCGCCCTCGGCCTGCCCGAGCACCTGGAGGTCGTCGCCTACCTGTGCGTGGGCTATGTCGACGAGTTCCCGGAGGAGCCCGAGCTCATGCAGGCGGGCTGGTCGAAGCGCCGCCCGCTGTCCTGGGTCGTCCACGAGGAGACGTACGGCCGCCGCGCCCTGCCCGGCGAGGAGCCGCACGACCTGCTCCAGGAGACGATCTCCAACATCCGCCCGCTCGACGCCAAGGCGCTCGGCGAGGCGTGGGAGCGGCAGAAGCGCATGACGAAGCCCGCCGGGGCGCTCGGCATGCTGGAGATCATCTCCGCCCAGCTCTCCGGGCTCTCGCGGATGTGCCCGCCCCCGATCCCCGAGCCCGCGGCCGTCGCGATCTTCGCCGGCGACCACGGCGTGCACGCCCAGGGCGTCACCGCGTGGCCCCAGGAGGTGACCGGCCAGATGGTCGCGAACTTCCTCGGCGGCGGAGCGGTCTGCAACGCCTTCGCCAACCAGGTCGGCGCCGAGGTCTGCGTCGTCGACGTCGGTGTCGCCTCCGACCTGCCGTCGACGCCGGGGCTGCTGCCCCGCAAGGTCCGTGCCGGCACCGGCGACTTCACGACCGGCCTCGCCATGACCCGCGAGGAGGTGCTCGCGGCGATCGAGGTGGGCATCGAGACGGCCCGGGACCTGGTGGCAGCCGGCAACAAGGCGCTGCTCACCGGTGAGATGGGCATCGCGAACACCACCGCGTCCGCCGCGCTGATCTCGGTCTACACCGGGGTCGACCCGGTCGAGGTCACCGGTCGCGGCACCGGCATCAACGACGAGATGCACGCGCGGAAGGTGGACGTGGTCCGCCGTGCGCTCGAACTCCACAAGCCGGACCCGGCGGACCCGATCGGCGTCCTGTCGGCGATCGGCGGCCTGGAGCACGCGGCACTGGTCGGCCTGATCCTCGGTGCGGCCTCGCTGCGCACGCCGGTCGTCCTCGACGGCGTCTCGACGGGTGCGGCGGCTCTGGTGGCCCGGGCGATCGCGCCCGAGTCCCTGGCGGCCTGCATCGCGGGCCACCGCAGCGCGGAGCCGGGCCACGTGGCCGCCCTCAACAAGCTGGGCCTGCGCCCGCTGGTCGACCTCGACCTGAGGCTCGGCGAGGGCACGGGCGCGCTGCTGGCCCTGCCCATCGTGCAGAGCGCGGCCCGCGCGATGCACGAGGTGGCGACGTTCGACTCCGCGGGCGTGACGGAGAAGTAGAGAGGCCGCCATGGCCATCGGGTCCGGCTCGCACGTGACCCGGACCCGGCACGACCCGGACCCACTCCGCTGGGCCCGGGTCGACTGCTGCCGCGGCACGAGCCGTGGGGGAGGGGCGGCCCGCGGCCGCCCCGCCGTGGTGCGGCCGCGGGCATCCCCTGGCGGGGCCCCGCCCGGAGAGCCTCCCGGCCTGCGCCTCCCCGCTCCGACCCCGCCCCACCGGCCCCGCCGCCGGGAAGGGGACGTGGGTCACAGCCTGCCCACCCCTGGTGACCGATATCGTGGGCACGGGCCCTTCCACCGCCCCCACCAGCCGCTTCACCGCCGCAGCGGCCCCCGCACACGCCCCGCCCCTCCGAGGAGCCGCACGCCCATGGCCGAACACGCCGAGCACGTCGAGCACCCCGCCTACCCCGTCGGTCTGCGCCTCTCCGGCCGCCGCGTCGTCGTCTTCGGCGGAGGCCAGGTCGCCCAGCGCCGTCTTCCCACGCTGATCGCCTCGGGCGCCGACATCACCCTGGTCTCCCCGTCCGCCACCCCCTCCGTCGAGGCCATGGCGGAGGCCGGCGAGATCACCTGGGTCAGGCGCCGCTACCAGGACGGCGACATCGCCGACGCGTGGTACGCCCTCGTCGCGACCAGCGACCCGGTCGCCAACGCCGCCGCCTCCGCCGAGGCCGAGCGGACGAAGACGTGGTGCGTGCGCTCCGACGACGCCGAGGCGGCCACCGCGTGGACCCCGGCGACCGGCCGCAGCGAGGGCGTCACCGTCGCCGTGCTCACCGGCCACGACCCCCGCCGCTCCGCCACCGTGCGCGACGCGATCGTCGAGGGACTGCGGGACGGTTCGATCTCGGCCCCGCAGCACCGCTCCCGCGAGCCCTTCGTCGCACTGGTCGGCGGCGGACCCGGCGACCCGGACCTGATCACCGTCCGCGGGCGCCGGCTGCTCGCCGAGGCGGACGTCGTGATCGCCGACCGGCTCGGCCCGCGCGACCTCCTCAACGAACTCCCCCCGCACGTCGAGGTCATCGACGCGGCGAAGATCCCGTACGGCCGGTTCATGGCCCAGGAGGCCATCAACAACGCGCTCGTCGAGCACGCCAAGGCCGGCAGGTCCGTCGTCCGCCTCAAGGGCGGCGACCCCTTCGTGTTCGGCCGCGGCATGGAGGAGGCCCAGGCGCTGGCGGCCGAGGGCATCGCCTGCACCGTCGTCCCCGGCATCTCCAGCTCCATCTCCGTGCCGGGCGCGGCCGGCATCCCGGTCACCCACCGCGGCGTGGCCCACGAGTTCACCGTGGTCAGCGGCCACGTCGCGCCCGACGACCCGCGCTCGCTGGTCGACTGGGCCGCGATGGCCAGGCTCACCGGCACGCTCGTCGTCCTCATGGGCGTCGACAAGATCGGGAAGATCGCCGAGGCGCTCGTCGCCCACGGCAAGGACCCCGGCACGCCCCTCGCCCTGATCCAGGAGGGCACCACGGCCGCCCAGCGCCGGGTGGACGCCACCCTGGCCACGGTCGCCGAGACGGTCGTGGCGCAGGACGTCCGGCCGCCTGCCGTGATCGTCATCGGAGAGGTGGTGGGCGAGGGCCCCGGCAAGCTCGCCACGGGAGCCTCCGGCAGTAACCAGGGGTAACCGAACCCCGCCCCACACATTGGCACCGCATCCCGGACAAGGCAGTATCACCTCGTGGCCGAACTCATCACCATCGACGATCCCGACGACCCGCGCCTGCGCGACTACACGGGCCTGACCGACGTGGAGCTCCGCCGCAGACGCGAGCCCGCCGAGGGGCTGTTCATCGCCGAGGGCGAGAAGGTCATCCGCCGGGCCCGGCAGGCCGGCTACGAGATGCGGTCGATGCTGCTCTCCGCCAAGTGGGTCGACGTCATGCGCGACGTCATCGACGAGGTCCCGGCGCCCGTGTACGCGGTGCAGCCGGACCTCGCCGAGCGCGTCACCGGATACCACGTGCACCGGGGCGCCCTCGCCTCCATGCAGCGCAAGCCGCTGCCGACGGCCGTGGAACTCCTCGGCACGGCCCGCCGGGTCGCCGTCATGGAGTCCGTCAACGACCACACCAACATCGGCGCCATCTTCCGCAGCGCCGCCGCACTCGGCATGGACGCGGTGCTGCTCTCCCCGGACTGCGCCGACCCGCTGTACCGCCGCTCGGTGAAGGTCTCCATGGGTGCGGTCTTCTCCGTCCCCTACGCCCGCCTGGAGACCTGGCCCCGCGGCCTGGAGGCCGTCCGGGAGGCGGGCTTCAAGCTCCTCGCGCTCACCCCCGACGAGAAGGCGTCCCCGATCGACGTCGCGGCCCCGCACCGGCTGGAGCGGGCGGCGCTGATGCTCGGCGCCGAGGGCGACGGCCTGTCCGCGCAGGCGCTGCGCGCCGCCGACGAATGGGTCCGCATCCCGATGGCCCACGGCGTCGACTCCCTCAACGTCGGCGCGGCGGCGGCCGTCGCCTTCTACGCGGTCGCCTCCGGTCGGCCCCAGGACTGACTCACGGGTGCATGCGCGCCCCCTTGAGGACCTTGTCCACCGCGTTGCGCGGTCCGTACACGGCCGTCCCCACCAGGTCCAGCGCGTCCCTGCCCACGGCCCGGACGGCCGCCCGGTTGTCCCGGTCGTTGCCCGTGCCGAACAGGTCCGCGGTGAACACGGCCACCGGAAGCCCGCGCGACAGCGCGCGGGCGTGCGCGGCGGTGACCACCTCCTTCGTGCCCTCGAACACGAGCACCGGCTGCCGGAACATCGGCAGGTAGGCGGTGCCGTCGGCGTCCTCGTACGGCTCCCCGATCACCTCGGGCGACGCCGTGCCGAGACCGCTGACCAGGAAGGCCGTCACGTTCAGCCGCTGCCAGGGCTCCAGGTCCTCGCGCAGCAGTACGGCGATCTTGGTCTCGAAGCGCACCGGCGCGCCCCCGCCCGCCGTGCAGTCCTCCGCCGTCGCCGTCGCCGTCGCCTTCGCTTCGTTCTCGTCCGTCGTTCTCATGGTTCGAGACTGCGGGAGCCGCCCCGTCCCCGTCTTGTACGTTCTTTGCATGACGCCCCGGGAGGAGATCTCCGCGTGGCGCCCGCCGGTCCCGGGCGTCACCGAGGTCTTCCACGCCCGATTCACCGAGCACACCTACCCGTTGCACGTCCACGACGACTGGACACTGCTGATCGTCGACGACGGGGCGGTCCGCTACGACCTGGACCGCCACGAGCGCGGCACCCCGGACGGCACCGTCAGCCTCCTCCCGCCGTACGTGCCCCACAACGGCTCACCCGCCACGGCCCACGGCTTCCGCAAGCGGGTGCTCTACCTCGACATGACGCAGCTGGACGAGAGCCTCATCGGGCCGGCGGTCGACAGCCCCGACCTCGTCGATCCCGTCCTCCGCCGGCGCGTCGGACAGCTGCACACCGCCCTCGCCCACCCGGGCGAGGAGCTGGAGGCGGAGAGCCGGCTGGCCCTCATCGGCGGGCGCCTGCGGGCGCACCTGCGTCCCGCACCGTTGCCCGGCTCCGTACCAGGCCGATCCGTCCGTGCCGGGGGTGTCGCGCACGACCTGCGCGACCTGCTCGACGCCCGCCTGCGCGAGGGGATCACCCTCCAGGAGGCGGCCTCCCTCCTCCACGCCCATCCGGCGCACCTCGTCCGCGCGTTCGGCGCGGCCTTCGGCATCGCGCCGCATCAGTACGTGACGTCCCGCCGGGTGAGCCTCGCCCGCAGGCTGCTGCTCGACGGCCGGCCGCCGGGCGACGTGGCGCCCGCCGCCGGCTTCTACGACCAGGCGCACCTCACCCGGCACTTCAAGCGCGTCTGGGGCGTCACGCCGGGCCGGTACGCCCGCACCGGGCGCGCGGGCGCCGCCCGGCCGGTGGTGGATCAGCCCTGAAGCGCCTGGGCCGCCGCGATGCCCAGGGCGACGACCAGCGTCACCACGACGAAGACGAAGAGCCGTTGGCGCAGCAGGCGGGGATTGGCCGGCCGGCGCCCCGTCGAGGTGGTCCGTACGCCCGGCCGGGAGGGGGCGTGCCGTCCGTTCGTGCGTGACTGGGCGGCCCGTGACCCGCCGCCCGTACGCGGGGCGGACGGCCGGGACGCGGGTCCCTGGCCCTGGGTGCGGCCCTGGGTGGTGCGCTCGGTGTACCGCTCCGTCGGCCGGTTCTCCACCGACTGCTCGGTCCGCTCCCGCTGCGCCGGCGGCCGGGCGGCCGGCAGCCCCTGCGCCTCGCGCGCGGCGATCTCCTTCAGCCGCATGGACAGCTGCAGGGTGCTGGGCCGCTCCTCGGGGTCCTTCGCCAGACAGGCCCGCACGAGCGGGGCCAGCGCGTCGGGCACACCGTGCAGCTGCGGCTCCTCGTGCACCACCCGGTAGAGCATGACCTCGGAACTGCCGTGCCCGAAGGGGGAGTCCGCCATCGCCGCGTACGCGAGGGTGGCGCCCAGCGAGAACACGTCCGTCGCCGGGGTGACGGCTGCGCCCCGTACCTGCTCGGGCGCGAGGAACCCGGGGGACCCGACGGCCGTGCCCACGTGCGTGAGGGTGCTGGCGCCGGTGGCCCAGGCGATGCCGAAGTCGATGATCCGGGGGCCCTTGGGGGAGAGCAGGATGTTCGACGGCTTGAGGTCCCGGTGGACGACCCCGGCCTCGTGGACGGCGACCAGGCCCTCCGAGAGCGCCGCCCCGATCGAGGCGACGTCGGCGGCCCGCAGCGGGCCCTCCTCGGCGACGCGGTCGTGCAGCGAGGGGCCGGGCACGTACTGGGTGGCGAACCAGGGGCG
The DNA here is from genome assembly GCF_050917515.1 of Streptomyces sp. JL2001. Classification (NCBI taxonomy): domain Bacteria; kingdom Bacillati; phylum Actinomycetota; class Actinomycetes; order Kitasatosporales; family Streptomycetaceae; genus Streptomyces; species Streptomyces sp. JL2001. The sequence goes on from NZ_CP169421.1 coordinate 6,403,612, forward strand.
GTCGGCGTCCAGGTCGGCGGCGACCAGCCGGGCCGTGCAGCCGCCCCGGATGCGCCGGGCGGCTGACACCTCGCGGGCGAACCGCGAACGGAACTCCTGGTCCTCGGCCAGATCGGGCCGGATCACCTTCAACGCCACCCGCTGCCCGCGCCGGTCGGACCCCAGGTACACGACCCCCATCCCGCCCGCGCCGAGTCGCCGGTGGAGCCGGAACGACCCGACGATCCGCGGATCCTCGCGCCGGAGCCGCATCATCGCCATGTCCGTCCCCTCGTCCGTTCGACGTGGCACAGCTTACGTATTGGCGCCTCGGTGCGCTCATAGGCCGCGCCCTCGCGAACGCATCGATTGTCAGTGCTGAGGAGGACACTTGAGGAGTGGTCAGGACGCCGCCGTCGCCGGGCGTCGAGACCGCGGGATTTCCCAATGTCCGGTCACAGAAGGGGGATTGGATCGATGAAGGGTGATCGCGTGGAGATTGTCGTGGATGCGGGGGACACGACACGGACGTACGAAGTGGTGGCAAGCCGGGCGGGTCGCAGGGTGGAGACGGCGGTCCGTCGCGGGGTGGTGGAAGTGAGCGAAGTCACGCGTACCGGAGTGGTCGTCCGGACCGCCCGCTTCATGGCGAGCCGGGTGCTGGCTCTGGTCGAGCAGCCGGTACCCCTCCGGGAAGACCCTCAGTCCTGGACCGGCGCCTCCACCCTGGGGAGTACGCCATGAGGGCGGGGGTCATCCTCCGGGAGGCCCGGAAGTCGGTACGCGGGCATGACGTCCGGGCGGCTCCCGCTCCCTAATGTTGAACTCAAGCGGCGGGGGCAGCACTCGTCCCCCGAGGTCACGCACCCGCCGCCCCAGGATTCGAACGGGAGAGGGCCCATGGCGTACACGGCATCGCGGATGAACACCCGTCCTTCGGGCCGCCGTCACCCCCTGGTGGCGACCGCCATGGTTCTCCCGCTCGCGGCCCTGCTCGTGGTCGTCTTCGGCGGCTGGGACGCGGTGGTCACTCAGGCGTCGTCCGTGGGCGTGATGCTGGGGCGCTGAGCGGCGCCCTGGACCCGGGTGAGCGGCCCGGGTCGGGGACATCCGGCCAACAACCCCGTGGGGACGGGGGTGCGGCGGACGACAGCGTGTGGCCGGTCAGCTGGGGAGCTGACCGGCCATCGCGCATTCCCGCCGCGGCTCCGCCCCGCCCTTCGCCCCTTCCCCTGTCGCGCGGGCCCGCCGTCGCGCCCCGGGCATCCGCGAGCGGCCTCCCCGGCCGCCGGGAAGCCCGCCACCCCGCCGTCGTCGGCGGCGTACGCTCCCCGGGTGCTGCCTGACGACCTCGACCTGCTCCACGCGCTCGCCCGCGACGCCGCCCACGCCGGCCGCGGCGGCGCCTGCTCCTGTGTCACGGGCGTCCTCGCCGACCGGGACGACGGGACCGTCGTGCGGCACGGCGCCGTCGTCGTCAAGGCCCACGCGCCGGGCACGGACCCCGCGGAGCACCGGGCCCGGATGGAGGTCGCCGCCCACCCGCACGCGGACGGCATCCTGCTGCGCCCCCTCCCGCTCCCGGACCGAGCCGTCGCCGAGCGCATCCCGACCGCCTGGTCCTACGGAAGCCCCGTGGACCCCGCGGACCCGGACGCGGCCCCCTGGGAGGAGGCCGCCCGGCTCCTCGCCCGGCTGCATCTGACCCTGCCGCCCCCGCGCCTCCCGGCCATGCGCGCCCCCGTCAAGGCCGCCCTCGCCGTGGACCGCATGCGCCGCTCCGGCGCCCCCGCTCCGGCCGTCGACGCCGTCCTGCGGGCCTGGCGCACCGTGCCGGGGACGATCGCGGACACCGGCCACCTCTGCCACGGCGACTTCCATCTCGGCCAGCTGGTCCGGGACGGGGCCGCCGGGGCCGGGCGCTGGCTCCTGATCGACGTCGACGACCTCGGCCGGGGCGACCCCGCGTGGGACCTGGCCCGCCCCGCCGCCTGGTACGCCGCGGGCATCCTGCCGCCGGACGTCTGGTCCCGCTTCCTGGACGCCTACCGCGCGGCCGGCGGCCCCGCGGTCGCCCCGGCCGGTCCCGGCCCGCTGCCGGTCACCGCACCGGCCTCCGGGGCCGACGACCCCTGGGTCCGGCTCGACCTCCCCGCACGTGCCCTGACGGTGCAGACCGCGGCGCTCGCGCTGGCCAAGTCCACCGCCGAGGGCCGCCCCCTCGACGAGGTGGAGGAAGTGATGATCGACACCTGCTCCCGAATCGGCTCCCTCCGAACCGAGTTGGCCCCGCCCGCGTCCGCATAGGGTGAAGGCACCTTTTCGAACGGCAGGGAGTTGAGCCGAGCATGCAGTGTCCCAAGTGCCATGCAGCGATGCACACGTACAACCGCAACGGCGTCCAGATCGAGCAGTGCAGCGGCTGCCGCGGGATATTCCTGGACTACGGCGAGCTGGAGGCCCTGACCCGTCTGGAGTCCCAGTGGGTGCAGCAGGCCCCGCCCGCCCCGGCCCCGCCGGCCTACCCGGCGCAGGGTGCCCCCGCCGCCCCCGCCTGGAGCGCGCCGCACCACGGCGGCCACCACGGCGGTCACTACCGTCAGCGCGGCTTCGGGCGCATGCTCTTCTCCTCCTGACCGGAGCGGGCACGAAGAAGCCCCCGGCCGCTCGAGGCGGCCGGGGGCTTCGTGTGGTGCGCGATACTGGGATTGAACCAGTGACCTCTTCCGTGTCAGGGAAGCGCTCTCCCGCTGAGCTAATCGCGCGGGTCGGTCCCAAACCATACAGGACCAGGTGCTTGCTGCGTGCGCGATACTGGGATTGAACCAGTGACCTCTTCCGTGTCAGGGAAGCGCTCTCCCGCTGAGCTAATCGCGCGGGGATCCTTGCGGACCAGATCCTTACGGATCAGTGGACGATACTGGGATTGAACCAGTGACCTCTTCCGTGTCAGGGAAGCGCTCTCCCGCTGAGCTAATCGTCCTTGGAGGTGGAGACGGGATTTGAACCCGTGTAGACGGCTTTGCAGGCCGTTGCCTCGCCTCTCGGCCACTCCACCAGGAGTGAATACAGGGGTTCGGGAAGATCCCCCACATCGAGCGGACGACGAGATTCGAACTCGCGACCCTCACCTTGGCAAGGTGATGCTCTACCAACTGAGCCACGTCCGCTTGTCGTTTCCGTTCCGCTTGCGCGTCCCGGCGACGTGTTGAACTCTAGCGGATTCCTGGGCCAGCACAAAAACGCGTTTCCGCAGCGTGCTGACGTGCGTGCGGAGGTGAGGGCCCGGCCCGTCGGGCGGGAGCGTTCGCGCGGCGTTCACTCCCCGTGTCCTCCGGGTGGCTCGCCGCCGCCCCCGGCCGCGACCCCGGCACCCTCCTCCGGGGCGTCCTAGACTCACATCCGTGCACTCCCTCGCTCCCATGGCCCGCTTCGGCGGCCTCGTCGCCACCGATCTGCGGGACGTCACCCGCGACCCCGAGGCCCTGGACTCGCGGGGCTTCTGGGCCGTCTCCGCCGACTTCGAAGGCCGTCTGACCTGCGCACGCTTCGGCGAGGTGCGCGAGGCCCCCGTTCCCGCGCCCGTCCCCGGAGCCTGGCGCGGCCCCGCCGCCGGCGACTGGACGTCCTCCCTCGACCGGGCCGCGTACACCGAGGGGGTGCGCCGGATCCGGGCCCACATCGCGCGCGGCGAGGTCTACCAGGCGAACCTCTGCCGCGTCCTGTCCGCGCCGCTGCCGGACCCGGCCGGAGCCGACGTCGACGCCCTGACGGCACTCCTGGCACGCGGCAACCCGGCCCCCTACGCGGGGACGATCCGGCTCCCCGCGCACGGCGTGGAGATCGCCACCGCCTCTCCCGAGCTCTATCTGCGCCGCGACCGCGAGGTCGTCACGTCGGGCCCCATCAAGGGGACCGGCCGCACCGCGGGGGACCTCCTGGAGAAGGACCACGCCGAGAACGTGATGATCGTGGACCTCGTGCGCAACGACCTGGGCCGGGTCTGCGCCACCGGATCGGTCTCCGTCCCCGAACTCTGCGCCGTCGAGGCGCACCCCGGTCTGGTGCACCTCGTCTCCACCGTCCGCGGCGAGCTCGCGGAGGGGGCCGGCTGGCGCGGTCTCCTCGACGCCACCTTCCCGCCCGGCTCCGTCACCGGCGCTCCGAAGTCCAGCGCCCTGCGGATCATCGAGGCGCTGGAGACCGCCCCGCGCGGCCCGTACTGCGGAGGTGTCGGCTGGGTCGACGCCGACCGGCGCACGGGGGAGCTGGCCGTCGGCATACGCACCTTCTGGATCGACCGCGCCGAGGGAGTGCTCCGCTTCGGCACCGGTGCCGGCATCACGTGGGGCTCCGACCCCGAGCGCGAATGGGCGGAGACCGAGCTCAAGGCCGAGCGGCTCCTCGCGGTAGCGTCTGGCACGTACGAGGCGAGCGGAAAGGCCATCTCTCGATGAAACTCTGGGTCAACGGCGGACTGTACGAGGTGGAGGAAGCCCGGGTCTCCGTCCTGGACCACGGGCTGACCGTCGGCGACGGGATCTTCGAAACGGTCAAGGCGGAGCGAGGCGAAACCTTTGCTCTCACCCTCCACCTGGAGCGCCTGACCCGCTCCGCCCGCGGCCTGGGCCTGCCCGACCCCGACCTCGACGAGGTACGGCGGGCGTGCGCCGCGGTCCTGGAGGCCAACCCCATGGAGCTCGGCCGGCTCCGCATCACGTACACCGGCGGCGTCTCCCCGCTCGGCTCCGAGCGCGGCGACGCCGGGGCCGGGCTCGTCGTGGCGCTCGGCGAGACCGGCCGCCGCCCCGACTCCACGGCCGTGATCACCGTGCCGTGGACCCGCAACGAGCGCGGCGCGCTCACCGGCCTGAAGACCACGTCGTACGCCGAGAACGTCGTGGCCCTGGCCAGGGCGCGCGAACAGGGCGCCTCGGAGGCGCTGTTCGCCAACACCGTCGGGCAGCTCTGCGAGGGCACCGGCTCCAACGTCTTCGTCGTGATCGACGGCCGGATCCACACCCCGCCGGTCTCCTCCGGCTGCCTGGCCGGGATCACCCGCGCGCTCGCCGTCGAGTGGACCGGCGCGCAGGAGACCGACCTGCCCCTCGACGTCCTGGAGAGCGCCGAGGAGATCTTCCTGACCTCGACGCTGCGGGACATCCAGGCCGTCCACCGGGTCGACGGCCGCGAGCCGGCCGGCGCCCCGGGGCCCGTGACGGCCAAGGCGATGCGGGTCTTCGACGAGCGCGCCGCGGCCGACCGGGACCCGCGCCTCGCGTAAAAGCGGATGACGGACGGCCGCAGGGTGGGTACAACACCGGTGATGACCACCACCCTGCGGCCGGTCGAGCCGCTTCAGCAGACGCCCGACGGCGGCCGTTCGCGCACCTACGACGTCTGTGTGAACAGCCGTCGCGTCGGCTCCGTCCACCTCGCCACCGCGCCGGGCTTCGGCCCCGGCGCCGGAGAGATCACCGCCCTCGGCATCGACGAGCCGGACCGTCGCCGGGGCCGCGGCACGGTCGCGGCACTGGCCGCCGAGGAGATCCTCCGGGGCTGGGGGTGCGGCCAGGTCCATGTCTCCGTTCCCGCCGGAGCCGATGCGGCGCTGCGGATGACCACCGCCCTCGGCTACACCGAACGCAGCCGGAACATGGTCAAGGCACTGCCGGCCGAGCCCCCGGCGCTGCCGGAGGGCGTCGAGATCCGCCCCATGGTCGAGGCCGAGTACGCGGCCTGGGAGGCGCGGGCGAAGAAGGGCTACGCGCAGAGCTGGATCGACCGGGGCGTGCCGGAGGACCAGGCGCGGGCCAAGGCCGAGGACAGCCACCGGACCCACCTCCCGCAGGGTCTCGCCACCCCCGGCGTCCGGATCAGCGTCGTGGTGCGGGACGGGCAGGTCGTGGGTCACCTCTGGACCGGCCGGATCGACCTCGAACCCGGGACCATGGGGGCGTACGTCTACGACATCGAGGTCGACGCGGCCCAGCGGGGCCGGGGCTACGGGCGCGCCCTCATGCTGCTCGCCGAACGGGTCGCGATCGAGGCCGGGGACAGCCGGCTCGGACTGCACGTCTTCGCGGGCAACACCCCGGCGCTCCGGCTCTACGAGTCGCTCGGCTACCGCACGACCCACGTCAACGGCTTCAAGCGCCTGGTCTAGCGAGGTGTGTCCTGCCGGGCTCCCGGCAGGACAACCCGGGGTCCGGGTCCCGGTGCCGGGATCAGCCGGCGAGCAGGCGGTCCGCGATCTCCTCGATGCGGGCGCGGAGCCCCTCCTGGCTCTTGCCGCCGTCCAGGCGCTCGCCGTCGATCACGTAGGTCGGGGTGCCGGTGACCTTGATCGCCTTGCCCTCGGCCTGGTCGGCGTCGACCACCAGGAGGTGCCGGCCGTCGATCAGTGCGGTGTCGAACTCCTCGGCGTCCAGGCCGAGTTCACCGGCCAGCTCGACCAGTAGCGGCTCGCCGCGCCCGTCCAGCTCCGCGGTCCTGGCCAGCAGCGCCTCCGCGTACGGCCAGCCCTGGCCCTGCTCGGCGGCCTGCTCGGCGGCCTGGGCGGCGGCGTACGCGTGCTTGTGCTTCTCCAGCGGGAAGTGCCGCAGCCGTACGTCGATCCGGTCGCCGTACTTCTCGCGCAGCGCGCGGACGTCGTCGAGCGCCTGGAAGCAGTCCGGGCACTGGAGGTCGAACCAGGCCTCCAGGACGACGGGGGAGGCGGAGGCGGTGGTGGAGTCACTCATGGGAGCAGTCTCCCAGCCGCGCGCGGCCCGGCCCAACCGGGACCCTGGGAGGAGATCATCCCTCGGCCGACCCGGAGATCTCCCTGATGTCGGCCCCGCGCCATGGCCCCGGACGGCCCGCCCGGTGCAGGATGGAAGGGACGTATCGCCCCTGCGCCAGGAGGATCGCATGCTTGCCGAGACCATTTGTTCCGCGGTGGCCGCGGCGGGCCTGGGCATCGCCGCGATCACGGCGTACCGCAGGCGGTTCCGGACCGCGGCCCGGATCGCCGCCTACTCGCTGGTGCCGCTGGGTCTGGTCATGACCGGTGCGGTGGAGTGGGCCTTCGACACCGCCTTCAGCCCGGTGGCCTGGGCCGGGTTCGGGGTGCTGGGCGCGGCCTGGCTGCTCTTCCTGTCGACCCGCGCCGTCGACCGCCGCCGTGGTGGCCGGAAGGCCGCGGACCAGGGGAGCCGTCCGGACCCGGTCGCGCCCGCCGCGTCCGCGCCCTCGCTGGGTCAGGGGCAGCGCGGCGCCGCCCCGAAGCCCAAGGCCGCCGCCCCCGCAGAGGACTTCAGCGACATCGAGGCGATTCTGAAGAAGCACGGAATCTGACGCCCGCGCGGTCGGCGCGGCGGCGGAGCATCCACGGAATGGGATGAACTCCCGCGTTCGTGGGGCGTGTTGCGGCGGGCTGTGACGCTCTCCTGCGTCATCATCCCCCCGAGATGCCGGATACCTCGCGGGAACGAGTCCCCGCCCCCATGAAGGAGCCGCGCGGCTGTCTGTTCGCGCTCTCCCAGCCGCCGTTGATGATCTTCCTCGCGGTGATCGGCTGTCTTCTCCTGATGGCCGCCGTACACGACCTGTTCCTGCTGTGAGGCGGGCACCCGCGACCGCGTCGGCGCCCCTGCTGCGGCGCGGCCCCGACCGGCACCGGCGGCGGATCAGCCCGCGGCCTCCTTGCGGCGCGCCCGGTAGGCGGCCACGTGCAGCCGGTTGCCGCAGGTGCGGCTGTCGCAGTAGCGGCGCGACCGGTTGCGCGACAGGTCGACGAAGGCGCGGCCGCAGTCCGGCGCCTCGCAGCGCCGCAGCCGCTCCTGCTCCCCGGCCACCACGATGAAGGCCAGGGCCATGCCGCAGTCGGCTCCGAGGTGGTCGGCGACCGATGCGCCCGGCGCGAAGTAGTGCACGTGCCAGTCGTAGCCGTCGTGATCCGTGAGCTGCGGGGTCGTGCCCGCGGCGGCGACCAGCTGGTTGATCAGCGTCGCCGCGATCCGGGCGTCCGGCGCTCCGAAGACGGCGGTGAACCTGCCCCGTACGTCCCGCACGGCGCGCAGGTCGCGCTCGTCGAGCACGCCCACGTCGCTGATGTCGTGGGCGCGCACGAAGGTCCGCAGCGCCTCGAGGTCCGCGAGTTCGTCGTCACGGTCGCCCTGCGGCGCGGTGTTCATCAGATCGACGACGGTGTCGAGGGCGATCCGGGTGTCGTGGGGGATCAGCACGATTCGCTCCCTGGCAGGCCGCGGGCGGGCGCCCGCGGAATTGCGCTGACTCTAGCGGCTCCGCCGCGGCCTGCCGGGAGCGGTCCGGAACCGGACGGGGTCGGCGCGGGGGCGGGGCCCGGACCGGCCCCGGCCCGCGCACGGCCCGGAAAACGGGCAACGGCGCCCCCGGCCGCGCCGGCTGCGCGGTGAGGACGCCGATGTCTGCCTTATGTGGTTGTCCGCGCGGCGCCGTCTCCCCGAGTCGGACGGCGCCGTGCGGCTCTCGGCCTGGCTCAGCTGTCGGCCAGGATGTGGGAGAGCTCCGTGTCGAGATCGAAGTGACGGTGCTCGGTGCCCGGTGGCACGGCGGCGTCGGTCCGCTTCAGGAACGACTCCAGGGCCCTCGCCGGGGCCTCGAGCAGGGCTTCGCCCTCGGGAGAACTCAACGCGATGCAGACGACGCCCTGACCGTGGCTGCGCGACGGCCAGACTCTGACGTCGCCGGTGCCGGTGGGCCGATGCAGCCCCTCGGCGAGAAGGTCGCGGGCGAAGACCCACTCGACCGTCTCCTCGGCTCCGGTGTGGAAGGTGGCGTGCACGGCATAGGGATCGGCCGTGTCATACCGCAGGCCCGCGGGTACAGGCAGTGAGGACTCGCTCGACACAACGAGGCGCAGGTGCAGCTCGCAGCTGACCGTGGTGTTCATAAGCGCCAGGGCCTTTCGCTCAGTGTGCGCTCGGGGATTCGCACGTCGGCGAAATCGACATGCCACCTACGGTGCCGTTGTAAACCCCTCTGTCTGTTTTGTGATCGTTCAGGTAGCTCGTATGGGGGTGCGTGACCTCGGGTAATACCCCCATTCCGGTGACCGTCCGGAATCCGGTAAGTTGGGGTCATGAATGCGGAGAGTGACGAGCGGTCCGGGGAGCCCACGGCCGACGGCGAGGCCGAGCTCGGCTCCCGGGCCCCGGCCTTCATCAAGGCCCGCCGGAGCCTGCACCTGAGCTGGCAGGTCGGCGTCTTCATCGTGGGGCTCGCGGTCGTCGGCGGCGGCATCGTGATGCTGCCCCTGCCCGGCCCCGGCTGGCTGGTCATCTTCGGCGGCATGGCGATCTGGGCGACCGAGTTCGTCTGGGCACAGCTCGTGCTGCGGTGGACGAAGCGGAAGGTCACCGAGGCCGCCCAGCGCGCCCTCGACCCGAAGGTCCGCCGGCGCAACATCATCCTCACCACGATCGGCCTGGTGATCATCGCCGTGCTCGTCGGGATCTACCTCTGGAAGTACGGCTTCGTCATGCCGTGGAAGATCGACCGGTGACCCGGACGCCGGTCCGGGGGACCCGCTGACATGGGGTAATGTTTGCGGTGCGCCCGGGCGATTAGCTCAGTGGGAGAGCGCTTCGTTCACACCGAAGAGGTCACTGGTTCGAACCCAGTATCGCCCACCCCGGACCGAAGGCCCGGAGACGGAATCACGTCTCCGGGCCTTCGGCGTTCCCCGGCCGCGGTGTCCCGCGGCGGGGGGCGACCGGTTCGGCTACCGCATGCGGCCCAGGCGCTCCCGGAGCCGGCGGGCGTCCCGCAGCCGCTGCTCGTACGTCGCGCCGACCCCCAGGAGCAGCAGGCCGGCCAGCGCCGGCGGCAGCCAGCGGGGCAGTGCCCCCACGGCCTGCACCACGTACGGGGCCAGCTCGTGCAGCCCGTCGAGGGCCAGGACCGTGCCGCCGAGCACCAGCAGCGCCTGGAGCCGGAAGCGGGCGCCGAGCAGGGTCACCGCCAGCGAGGCCACCCCGAGGATCAGCGGACGCGGCCAGTCGGGATCCGTCCAGGCGGCGAAGAGGCTCGGTACCAGCGTGACGGCCAGGCCCGGGCCGTACGCCGCCCAGGAGGAGGCCTCCGGGTCGCGTCGCCGGCGCAGCACGCCGACCGCCAGGGCGGGGACGGTGACCGGAAGCGTGTACGCCTCCGGGGTCGTCACGTCCCACACCGCGAGGCGCACCCAGGTGGCGAGCAGGAACAGCGCCGCCGCGGCCCACGAGGCCGCCGGGCGCCGCTCGGGCCGGACCGCCGTCGCCGCCGCGATCACCCCGGCGAGCGCGAGCACCAGCGCGAGCACCGCCGGCCGGGAGACCGCGAGGCCGACCGCGAGCAGCCCCGCGACGGCGCCGGTCAGCTCCACCGGCAGCGCCACCGGATGCCGCCGGAGCCGCGCGCCGACGGCGGCGGTGAGGGCCGGGACCACGAGCAGCGCCAGGGCCGCCAGGTGGGCCGGCAGCTCCGCGGCGGCGGTTCCCGCCCCCACGAGCCCGGTCGCCGTCACGACCGCCGCGCAGGCGGCCACGGCCCGCCGGCCGCCCTCGGCCAGGAATCCGGTGACCGCGAAGAGCGCCGTCAGGAGCCCCAGCGCGGCGAAGGTCGCGGCGCGCGTGTCCAGCGCCGCCGCCGTCGCGCTCAGCGCGGACGCGAGACCGCAGGCGAACGCGGACCACGCGAGGACCTCGCGCGGCGGGGCCGGCGCGGTGGCCGTCGGAACGGGGCGGGGCCCCCAGCCCGGCCGGGACGACTCCGCGCCGCCGCCCGCGCCCGCGCCGCCGGAACCGGCCGCGTCCGGGGAGTCGGAAGGGCCGGCCGCCGTGCCCGGGGCGCCCGCCGCGGAGGCGCCGTCCACGGGCTCGCCCGCCGACGGCCCCGCGGTGCCCGGCCCACGGACCGGTGCGCGGAGCCCCCGGGTCGCCGGGTCCGGCCGGACCGCGACGAGCAGGGCCGCCGCGGTGGTCAGGAGCTGGAGCGTCAGCGTCGCGCCGTAGGGGAGCCCCGGCGAGACGGGCAGCGAGGTCAGCAGGGCCCACGCCAGGAAGAGGGCGCCGCAGCGGGCCCACAGCCGCGGCACCGCCGCCAGGGCGGCCGTGCCCACGAGCAGGACCAGCGGGGCCGTCGCCGGGTACGAGGCGAGCACCGGCTCGGCGTGCGCGCCCGACCACACCTCAGTCGACCGCGCCGCCGGTGACAGCAGCCCCGCCACCACCGGGGGCAGCGCCCAGGCCACGCCCAGGGCGAGGACGCCCGCCCCCGCACCCGCCAGACCCCGCCGCACCGCACGGGGCGCCGCCGACCGCAGCACCGCCGCCAGGGCGACCGCGCACAGCACGTACCCCGGCACCGTCCAGCCCTCGGGGGCGACCGCGCGCAGCACGCCGCCGGCCGCGGCGATCACCGCGAGACCGGCCACCACGGCCGCCGCCTCCGCGAGCGGGGCCACCCGCCACGCCACGTACAGCGCCACCGCCGCGCCGGCGAGCAGCAGCGCGCCCGCCGGGATCGGCGACGTCAGCGACAGCCAGCCGCCCGTCAGCAGTGCCCAGCCGCCCAGGGCCAGGCTTCCGGCGCCCGCCGTGATCCGCACGGCCGCCGAGGTCGCCCGCAGCGCCACCGCCACATCCGCCGCGGCCGTCGCCAGCGCGGCCCAGGCCAGCGCCGAAGGGCCGCCGTCCGCCGCCACCACCCCCAGCAGCAAGGGGAGTTGGGCCGTCGCCACCGCCACCGGCAGCGGTCCCCGCAGTCGCCCTCGGCCGTACGCCGCCCACGCCCCCGCGAGCACGGCCGACGCCACCGCCGCGTAGCCCACGCCGTCCGTGTCCGCCAGGGCCACGCGGTGCAGCGCGTACGCGTCGAGCACCATCAGCGCCATGCCCAGTGCCGCCACCGCTTCCGCCGTGGAGGCCAGGCCGCGGCGCAGCAGCGCCACCGGCGCGGCCAGCGCCGCCGAGGTCACCACGACGAGCACGGCCGCACGGCCGCCGATCCCCATCGAACCCCAGCTCACCAGGGTGAAGGCGACCGCCGCGATCGTCAGCAGGGCGCCGCCCAGCGTCAGCAGGACGTTCTGCGCGCTGCGCGGCGTCGAGTCCGCGAGCGGGCGCGAAGGGGCGGGCGGACCGGCCGGCTGCGCGGCGGCCCGCGCCACGGGTGCGGCGAGGACCTGCAGCAGCCAGGCCCGGCGGGCCAGCAACTGGGACCGTCGGGTGTCGAGTTGGGCCAGCTCGCGGTCGACGAGCACCAGCTCGTCCGCGGGTGGCAGGGCGTTCTCCATATGCGGAGTGTGTCCCCGGACACACCGCGAGGCATGCGCGCGGGTACTCATCTCCGGCCCTGAGTACGTACACACGGGGCACACTGGGGGCATGGACTGGTGCCGCTACCGCTTCCGCAGCGTCTGGCAGTTGGCCGCTCCGCCCGACGCCGTCTACGCCGTCCTCGAGGACGCCGGTGGCTACCCGCGATGGTGGCCCCAGGTCCGCGAGGTCGTGCCCGTCGACGAGGTCACCGGCACCGCCCGGTTCCGCTCCGTCCTCCCGTACGACCTCGTCGTCACCCTTTCGGCCCGGCGCCGTGAACCCGCGGCCCGCGTCCTGGAGGTCGACCTGGGCGGCGACCTGGAGGGCTGGGTGCGCTGGACCCTGACCGGCCACCGGTCCGGCACGCGGGCCGTCTACGAGCAGGAGGTCGAGGTCCGCAACCCGCTGATGCGCCGGTTCGCCGTCCCGGGGAGGCCGCTCTTCCTGGCCAACCACGCCCTGATGATGCGCGGCGGACGGCGCGGTCTCGCGGCACGGCTTCGCGCGGTTTGAACGAAACCCGCCGGGACCTGTATGGTTCAACCCGTTCCCGGGCGATTAGCTCAGCGGGAGAGCACTTCGTTCACACCGAAGGGGTCACTGGTTCGATCCCAGTATCGCCCACCGGGAGAGGCCGGTCCGTCAGCAGACGGACCGGCCTTCCGCATGCCGGGGCCCTGTCGCGGGATCCCGCGGCTCGGCGGGCGCCCCGGGGAGCGTCTCGTCGATCCCGCCGGGCCGCCTGATCGACAGGACACCCCCTACGCCGCCGTCCGCAGCTCCGGACGGAGCGGCCAGGCGGGATCCACCGCCTCCGGCGTCCCGTTGCGCGCGAACCACGCCTGCAGCCCGCGCGCCTGTGCCGCGTGCCACACGGCCTGCAGGGTGTGCAGCTCGGCCGGCGACAGACGTTCCAGCCGGGACGCGAACCGCCGCGCCACCGCCCGTACGACGTCCAGCGCGGCGGTCGCGTCCGCCGCCGCGTCGTGCGCTCCGTCCAGCTCCACCCCGTACTGCTCGCACAGGTCCGTCAGCGTCCGGCGGCCCTTGCGGTACCGGTCCAGATGCTTGTCGAGCACCCGCGGATCCAGCACGCACAGCGGGGCGTTCCGGAGGTATCCGCCCAGCGAGGAGGCGCGGTGGCGGCGCAGCTCGCGGTCCAGGATCGTCAGATCGAAGGGCGCGTTCATCACCACCAGCGGCCGGCCCGCCGCGCACTGCTCGGCCAGGGCCCGCGCCAGCTCCTCCATCACCGGCGCCGGCCAGCGTCCGTTCCGTTGCAGGTGATCGTCCGTCAGTCCGTGTACCGCGGTGGCCCCTTCGGGCACGGGCACGCCCGGGTTGACGAGCCAGCGCGTCACCCGCGGGCGCCCGCCCGCCGTGTCCTGGACGACGAGGGCGGCCGAGACGATCCGGTCCTCCTCGACGTCGACTCCTGTGGTTTCCGTGTCGAATGAGGCCAGGGGCCCCTCGTACCAGTGCGTCATCCCCGAACTCCTCGCACCTGTGCGGCAGATGGCGATCCCTCTGCCCGAATCGGTGATACCCGGGCTGTTTGCGCCGTACGCGGGCCGGTGACAACACACATGACGGGGAAGGAAATCGACATGGCGCTCGCCCAGCCCGAATCGGGAGGGCTGCCGACCCAGCGGACAGCACCGCTCCGTGGCTCGCTCGCCACCACCGCCTGTATGGAGACGCTTCAGGTGGGGTACCTGCACGCGGTCGCGGCGGCGGCGGGCTGCTCGCTGTCGCAGCCGTTTCCGGACAACGGCATCGACTGGCACGTGAGCCACGGCGCTGCCGACCACACCGTGGACGACGAAGTGACCATCAAGGTGCAGCTCAAGTGCACCTACCAGCTACCGCCGAGAGTGCCCGGACCCGCGTCCGCGACGTTCTCGTTCACCCTCGACAACGAGCACCTGGTGAAGCTCGCGCGGACCCCGGTCTCGGTACACAAGATCCTGGTCGTGATGCTCGTGCCGCGCTCCCGGGAGGACTGGCTGCGGGCCGGGCACGACGGGCTCGACCTGCGGCACTGCTGCTACTGGATCAACCTGGCCGGCCATCCGGTCACGGGACGGCGCAGGACCACCGTGCGCATCCCGACGGCACGGATCTTCGACGACCGGGCGCTGTGCGAGATCATGGCCCGGGTCGGCGTGGGAGGGAGACCTTGATGCACCGGCCGATCGACGAGCCGGAGGGCGGGACGGGCCACGGCCCGGCGTCCCCGTCCTTCAGGCCCCACCCCACCTTCGCCGAACTCCCGGGCTCCTGGAGCGCCGGGGCGGCTCGCCCCACCGGCCCCTGGAGCGACGCCGGCGGTCCGCCCGACCCCGGGCGCGTCGACCCGCTCGTCCTCGGCGCGCTGCTGGCACGCCACGGCTGGCGGCGGCGCGGCGGGGCCCCGGGCCGCTACAGCCGCTGGACGCCGCCGGGGCCGGCGACCGCCACCGGCAGCCTGCTCGTGCCCGAGAGCCGCGCCTTCCCCGACTGCGAGGACCTCCTCGGGGAGGCGCTCACCGCACTCGCCCGCAGCGCCGTGCCCTCGGCCCGCGAGGTGCTGGTCGGGCTGACCGTGCCCAGCGACGAGATCCGCTGGTGGCGCGACGTACCGCCGGGGCCCTCGGGCACCGTCCCCTGGGCCGTGCAGGAACAGTTCCGGTCGGCGGCCCGCCAGCTCCTTCTCGCGGGCGCGCTCGCCGTGCGCGGCCGGGCCGGCTACTACGGGGCCCGGCACCGCCGGCAGGCCCAGGCGTCCCTCGGCGCGGTCGTCGTCGGCGCCGCCCCCGACGGCCGGGGCCTGACCGCCTTCGTCCCCGTGGAGACCGGCCGGGCGATCGCCGTACGGCTCTACCACGCGCTCTACGCGGCCCGGGAGGCCGCCGACTACCAGCGGGCCACCGGAGGCATGGAGGCCTTCGACGCCGCGGTGACGGCCGGCGTGAGCCGGGAGCTGACCGAGGCCCTCGTCGCGCTCGTCCGCGGCAGCGAAGGGGCCCGGATCGCCCTGGAGTGGGCGCCTGCCGCGGGGACCCCCGCGGGCTGCGCGGCACGGCCCGAGCCCGTCGAGTTCTCGGCCGGCGACCTGCCCGCCCTGCGCGAGGCCGGCGCCCGCTATCTGACCGACGAGCCGTCCGTACCGGTACGGATCACCGGAGCGGTCGTCCGGATGCGCCGGTCCGGCCCGCGCGGCGAGGGCACCGTGCGGCTGCGGGTGCTGGCCGGGGCCGAGGTGCCGCACGTCCGGGTGAGCCTGGACGAGGAGTCGTACCGTACGGCCGGCCACGCCCATCTGGTGGGTCTGCCGATCCGGGTCGTGGGCCGGCTGGAGAGCCGGGGCGGCTTCCGGCGGCTCACCGACGCCTCCGCGGTCGTCCCGGTGCAGGTGGACGAGGCCGAGCGGGACCGGCTGATGAAGTCGCTGCACGAGAACCTCGACTACTTCGAGGAGGCGTGCGGGCCGGGGGACTGACCGCGGGGACGTTTCGCGGGCGGCCCCCCGGGCTCGGTACGATCGACGGCGACGCGGCACCTCGTCTCTGCCGCGCACCGTCGACGCCGGCACTTCGTATCTGCCCGCGCCCCAATGGAGAAGAGCACCAGTGTCTGAAGTCCGTGTGACCGTCCAGTCCGCCTCAGGAGCCGAGGATCGGGCGGTGAGCGCGGGCACCACCGCCGGCGCGCTGTTCGCCGACGACCGGTCCGTGATCGCCGCCCGGGTCGGCGGTGAGCTGAAGGACCTCACCTACGTCGTCGCCGACGGCGAGGTCGTCGAGCCCGTCGAGATCTCCTCCCCGGACGGTCTCGACATCCTGCGCCACTCCACCGCGCACGTGATGGCCCAGGCCGTGCAGGAGCTCTTCCCCGAGGCCAAGCTGGGCATCGGCCCGCCGGTCCGGGACGGCTTCTACTACGACTTCGACGTCGAGAAGCCGTTCACCCCCGAGGATCTCAAGGCCATCGAGAAGAAGATGCAGGAGATCCAGAAGCGGGGCCAGCGCTTCTCCCGCCGCGTGGTGACCGACGAGGCCGCCCGCGAGGAGCTCGCCGACGAGCCCTACAAGCTGGAACTGATCGGCATCAAGGGCTCCGCCTCCAGCGACGACGGCGCGGACGTCGAGGTGGGCGGCGCCGAGCTGACCATCTACGACAACCTGGACGCCAAGACCGGTGACCTGTGCTGGAAGGACCTCTGCCGCGGTCCGCACCTGCCCACCACCCGGAACATCCCGGCGTTCAAGCTGATGCGCAATGCCGCCGCCTACTGGCGCGGCAGCGAGAAGAACCCGATGCTCCAGCGCATCTACGGCACCGCGTGGCCGTCGAAGGAGGAGCTGAAGGCCCACCTCGACTTCCTCGCTGAGGCCGAGAAGCGCGACCACCGCAAGCTCGGCAACGAGCTCGACCTCTTCTCCGTGCCGGACGAGATCGGCTCCGGCCTCGCCGTCTTCCACCCCAAGGGCGGCATCATCCGCCGGACCATGGAGGACTACTCGCGCCGCCGGCACGAGGAGGAGGGCTACGAGTTCGTCTACTCCCCGCACGCCACCAAGGGCGCCCTCTTCGAGAAGAGCGGCCACCTGGACTGGTACGCGGAGGGCATGTACCCCCCCATGCAGCTCGACGGTGGTACCGACTACTACCTCAAGCCCATGAACTGCCCCATGCACAACCTGATCTTCGACGCGCGGGGCCGGTCCTACCGCGAACTGCCGCTGCGCCTGTTCGAGTTCGGCACCGTGTACCGGTACGAGAAGTCCGGTGTCGTGCACGGCCTGACCCGGGCCCGCGGCTTCACCCAGGACGACGCGCACATCTACTGCACCCGTGAGCAGATGGCCGAGGAGCTCGACCGCACCCTCACCTTCGTCCTGAACCTGCTGCGCGACTACGGTCTGACCGACTTCTACCTGGAGCTGTCCACCAAGGACCCGGAGAAGTTCGTCGGCTCGGACGAGGTCTGGGAGGAGGCCACCGCGGTCCTCCAGCAGGTCGCCGAGAAGCAGGGCCTCCCGCTGACCCCCGACCCGGGCGGCGCGGCCTTCTACGGCCCGAAGATCTCGGTGCAGGCGCGGGACGCCATCGGCCGCACCTGGCAGATGTCGACCGTGCAGCTCGACTTCAACCTGCCGGAGCGCTTCGACCTGGAGTACACCGGCCCGGACGGCACCAAGCAGCGCCCGGTCATGATCCACCGCGCCCTGTTCGGTTCCATCGAGCGCTTCTTCGCCGTGCTCCTGGAGCACTACGCGGGCGCCATGCCGCCGTGGCTGGCCCCGGTGCAGGCGGTCGGCATCCCGATCGGCGACGCGCACGTCGAGTACCTGCAGGAGTTCGCCGCCGAGGCGAAGAGGAAGGGCCTGCGGGTCGAGGTGGACGCCTCCTCCGACCGTATGCAGAAGAAGATCCGCAACCAGCAGAAGCAGAAGGTCCCGTTCATGATCATCGTCGGTGACGAGGACATGGCCGCGGGCACCGTCTCCTTCCGTTACCGCGACGGCTCGCAGGAGAACGGCATCGCCCGCGACGAGGCGCTGGCGAAGCTGGTCGACGTGGTGGAGCGCCGCGTCCAGGTCTGACGCCCCCTGGGCTCAGCGGGCCCCCGGGTACTCACCCGGGGGCCCTTCGTCGTCCTCCCGCCGGAACGTCTGGATCAGCCAGGACGAGAACGAGCCGGTCACCGCTCCGAGCAGCGCCAGCCCGCAGGCCATCAGCCCGACCGCGGTGACCCGGCCCATCGGGGTCACCGGGGTCACGTCGCCGTACCCGACCGTCGAGAGTGTCGAGCACGCCCACCAGACCGAGTCGCCGAAGGTGACGATCGTGGCGCCCGGGGCGTCGCGCTCGAAGCGGTACACGGTGAGCGAGCCCGCGAAGCCCAGCAGGATCGACGTGAGACCGGCGTACGCCATGACGCGGGCGTAGAGCGTGAGCCGGGGCTTGTCCTGGCGGCGCTGGATGGTGTCGTAGGCCTTGACCACCCGCAGCGGGCGCAGCAGAGGCAGGATCAGGACCACCGTGTCCAGCAGGTGGGCGCGGACGAAGCGCAGCGGCCGCCGGCCGCTCAGCCATATGCGTACGACGTAGTCCACGGCGAAGAGGGCCCAGGCGGCGAGGACGAGCGCCAGGCAGACGTCACGCCAGCCGTGCGGGAGGCCGTCCCCCAGGATCAGGATCGCGTACCCGGCGAGGAAGAGCGCGGACGCGACGGCGAGCGGCACCTCCATCCGTTCGTCCCAGCGGTCCATCTCCGGCGGCTTCTCTTCCATCGGATCAGCATCGCCGGAGCGAAGGGATCCGCGCCCCGGCGACACGATCCGAACGGGCTAAGCAATATGCTGCACAGCATGACGATTGAGCCGGAGCAGCAGATCGGAGTGGGGACGCAGGACGCGTTCCAGCGCCTGTGGACGCCTCACCGGATGGCGTACATCCAGGGCGAGAACAAGCCCACCGGGCCGGGGGCCGAGGACGGCTGTCCGTTCTGCTCGATTCCGTCGATGTCGGACGAGGACGGTCTCGTGATCGCGCGCGGTGAGCGCGTGTACGCCGTACTGAACCTCTACCCGTACAACGGCGGGCACCTGATGGTGGTGCCCTACCGTCACGTCGCCGACTACACGGAGCTGGACGAGAGGGAGACCGCCGAGCTCGGCGCGTTCACCAAGCGCGCCATGATCGCGCTGAGGACCGCCTCCGGAGCGCACGGCTTCAACATCGGCATGAACCAGGGAACGGTCGCGGGCGCGGGCATCGCCGCCCACCTGCACCAGCACGTCGTGCCCCGCTGGGGCGGCGACACCAACTTCATGCCCGTCGTCGGCCACACCAAGGTGCTGCCGCAGCTGCTGGCCGACACCCGCAAGATGCTCGCCGACGCCTGGCCGGCGTCGGAGGGCACCGGCCGGGCGGCCGCTCAGGCGTCGTAGACGTCCGCCTTCTTGGGGCCCGGCTCCTGGACGGAGCCGCTCAGGATCAGCGAGCGGCTGGTGAAGCGCTCCGTGTCCACGCCGTGCTCGTCGAGCACCTTGATGGTGGCGGCGTGGACCGCGCGCATCACCGGGGTGGCCGCGCGGATCGCGTCGTCCGCCATGAAGCGGTGACGCCAGGGCTGCGCCGCCCAGGCGTGCCGCAGACCGAAGGGCTCGGGCAGGGTGAGCTTGCCGCCGAGGAAGTCCAGGACCGGCGGGAACCACGTGAGCGGCGCGCGCAGCGCCTTGCGGACGACCTCGTCGTCCTCCAGGAGCGGCAGGGTGATCTCCCGCGTCTCCCAGAAGCGCACGGTCTTGGAGACCTCCCTGGTCTTCGCCTTGGGCTTCGTGGTGAAGAGCGAGTGCACCGGGCCCAGGGCGTGACCCGTGACCTCGACCCGCAGCGTGTGCAGCAGCGAGGTGACCGTGATCATCATGGTGAGGACGAGCTGGCCGTCCCAGAGGGTGAACTGGACCCCCAGGTAGTGGCGGTTGCCGCTGCCGAACTGCTGGTCGTTGCAGATGCGCTGTATCTCGTGCGGCTTCACCTGGAAGGCGACGATGTTCTCGCCCTCCGGACGGGCGACCTCGTCGGCGCCCTCGCCGACGGGGGAGACGATCCAGTGCTTGACCGTCGGCTTCGGGAAGCCGGTCTTCAGCGAGCCGCGCTCGATCAGCTTCAGCTGGTCGTGGATCTGCCGGACGACGTCCCAGGCGCGGAAGTCGTGGATCTCCCGGCCCTCCTTCGGGACGAGCTCCTCGGCCATGGTCCAGCTGCCCCAGCGGGTGCCCATGCCGAGTATGCCCTTGGGGCCGGCGTAGAAGACGACGTTGGACTGCTGCTCGGCGCTGAGCTTCTCCAGGGACTGCCGCAGCTCCTCGGCGGCCGTCTGGCCCGGGTCCTGCGGGACCGCCTCGGGGATCTTGGCGCCGATGCCGCCGCCGCTGAGCAGGGCGTCCCAGCGGGTGCGCAGGTCCCGGGCGGTGGACTCGCAGACGCGCTTGGCCAGCAGCCAGCCCACGACCGGGGCGACGATCATGGCGCGGAAGTAGATCGACAGGAAGCCGCCGAACGGCAGCTTGAGCAGGACGAGCACGGCGAGGAGGCCCACACCGACGAGGAGCGCCGTGCCCAGCAGGCTCGTGCGCCTGTTGTCGGTGCCGGCGAGGACGCGGCGCAGCTTGATGACGGCGAGCCACAGGAGCAGGCCGGGCAGGAAGAGCAGGCCGAAGACCAGCGTGATCAGGGTGAGCCGGACGTCGCGCTGCTTGCGGATCCGGGTGGCGGCCAGGCAGTGCTCCACCACGGGCTGCGGCTCGGTGCCGAAGGACTGGATCAGCGCCTTGCGGGCGCCGCCGAGCATCCGCACCTGCACGGCCCGGGAGAAGGCCTCACCGAGGTCGGGCTTGAAGAGGGAGAACCACTTGCCCTCCTTGACGCTCGACTGGTGCCATTCGTTGTTCGCCTTGAGGATCTCCTCGACCGGGCTGTCGCGGTACGCGGCGGAGGCGAGGGCATGGGTCGCCGCCGTCTGTCCGTCCGAGCCCTGGAGGGGGATCTGCGCCCCGGGTCCAAAACTGCCGATGCTCACTGCCGCCCCCATCGCCGCCTGCCGCGGGGTCACCGGGTGTCCCTCTGCGGGCTGTTCCCCACGATCTCGCCCCGCACACCTTCCGAACTGGGCACCACAGCGTAACCGGGTACCGGTGGATGCGTCACGGTACGACCGAATGCCGCCCCGTCGAACGGGAGTCGCGGGGCGGCAGCCGCTGTCGGTCCGTCAACTACGAGCCCTTTTCGGCCTTTTCGCGGATCCGGTCCGCCAGGTGCGGCGGCATGGCCTCGTGCCGGGCGTACGCGCGGTCGAACCGCCCGGTCCCGTGCGACACGGACCGCAGGTCGACCGCGTACCGGCCGATCTCGATCTCGGGCACCTCCGCGCGGACCACCGTGCGTCCCGGCCCGGCCTGCTCGGTGCCGACGACCCGGCCCCGCCGGCCGGACAGGTCGCTCATCACCGGTCCCACGTACTCGTCCGGCACCAGGACCTGCACCTCGGCCACCGGTTCGAGGAGCTGGATGCTCGCCTCGGCCGCCGCCTCGCGCAGTGCCAGCGCGCCCGCCGTCTGGAAGGCCGCGTCGGAGGAGTCGACCGAGTGGGCCTTGCCGTCGCGCAGCGTGACCCGCACGTCGACGAGCGGGTACCCGGCGGCGACCCCGCGCGCCGCCTGTGCCCGTACGCCCTTCTCGACGGACTGGATGAACTGGCGCGGCACGGCACCGCCCACCACCTTGTCGACGAACTCGATGCCGCTGCCCGCCGGGAGCGGTTCGACGTCGATCTCGCAGATGGCGTACTGGCCGTGGCCGCCGGACTGCTTGACGTGCCGGCCGCGCCCGGCCGACGTGCCGCCGAAGGTCTCGCGGAGCGCCACCTTGTGCGGCACGGCGTCGACCTGGACGCCGTAGCGGTTGCGCAGCCGCTCCAGGGCGACCTCCCGGTGGGCCTCGCCCAGGCACCACAGGACGACCTGGTGGGTGTCCGGGTTCTGTTCGAGACGCATGGTCGGGTCCTCGGCGACCAGCCGGGCCAGGCCCTGCGACAGCTTGTCCTCGTCCGCCTTGCTGTGCGCCTCGATGGCGAGCGGCAGGAGCGGGTCGGGCATCGGCCACGGCTCCATGAGCAGCGGATCGTCCTTGGCGGAGATCGTGTCCCCGGTCTCCGCGTGACCGAGCTTGCCGACACAGGCGAGGTCGCCGGCGATGCAGTGGCCGAGGGAGCGCTGCTGCTTGCCGAAGGGCGAGGTCAGCGCGCCGACGCGTTCGTCGACGTCGTGGTCCTCGTGGCCCCGGTCGGTCAGGCCGTGCCCGGACACGTGGACGGTCTCGTCCGGGCGCAGGGTGCCGGAGAAGACCCTGACCAGCGAGATCCGGCCGACGTAGGGGTCCGAGGCGGTCTTGACGACCTCGGCCACGAGCGGGCCGTCCGGGTCGCAGGTGAGCGGGGGACGGGGCGTGCCGTCCGGTGTGGTGACGGCGGGGGCCGGGCGTTCCAGCGGCGTGGGGAAGCCGCCGGTGATCAGTTCCAGGAGTTCCACGGTGCCGAGGCCCTGCTTCCCGCCGTCGGCGGCCGGCGCCGCGGCGAGGACGGGATGGAAGGTACCCCGGGCGACGGCCTTCTCCAGATCGTCGACGAGCGTCTTGACGTCGATCTGCTCGCCGCCGAGATAGCGGTCCATCAGGGACTCGTCCTCGCTCTCGGCGATGATCCCCTCGATGAGCCGGGCCCGGGCCTCCGCGATGAGCGGGCGCTGCGCCTCGTCCGGGGGGTTCTCCAGCCGGGTGCCCGAGGAGTAGTCGAAGATCCGCTCCGAGAGCAGCCCCACGAGGCCGGTGGTGTGCGTGTGCCCGTCGGGCGCCTCGGGGCCGTGCACGGGCAGATAGAGGGGGAGCACGGCGTCGGGGTCGTCGCCCCCGAAGATCCGGCCGCAGACGGCCGTGAGCTCGGCGAAGTCGGTCCGGGCGGTGTCCAGGTGGGTCACCACGATCGCGCGGGGCATGCCGACGGCCGCGCACTCCTCCCAGACCATGCGGGTCGCGCCGGCGACGGCGTCGGCCTCCTGCGCCGCCGAGACGACGAAGAGGGCCGCGTCCGCGGCGCGCAGACCGGCCCTCAGCTCCCCGACGAAGTCGGCGTATCCGGGTGTGTCGAGGAGATTGATCTTGCATCCGCCCCATTCGACCGGGACGAGGGAGAGCTGTACGGAACGTTGCTGGCGGTGCTCGATCTCGTCGTAGTCGGAGAGCGTCCCGCCGTCCTCGACGCGGCCGGCCCGGTTGACCGCTCCCGCGGTCAGCGCGAGTGCCTCGACGAGCGTCGTCTTACCCGATCCGCTGTGGCCGACCAGCACCACGTTCCGTACGTCCGAGGGCCGGTCGGCCGTCGGGGCCCTGCCGGCGGCTCCGGGGTGGGTGTTCGCCTTGTCGCCCATGATGTTCCTCCCGATCGCTTGCACGGTGAGGTGGGGGGCGCGGGCCGGGGGAGTGGCGGCGGCGTGTCGCGCAGGGCTCCGGCGATGCCCGCGGTGGTCCTTCGAGCTTTGCACCGTCGTCACGGTGCGTCCATACGTCGTACGTGCGAGGGCGTCCGGCGGGGCCGCGACGCGGCGGGGCGGGTGCCGACGGTGCGGCGGGGTGGTCCTGGCTACGATGGGTGAGCCGGTGGTCATAGGGGCCGCGCGGCCACCGAACCTCGGGAAGGCCATGCTGAACAAGTACGCGCGTGCATTCTTCACGCGTGTCCTCACACCGTTCGCCGCGTTTCTGCTCCGCCGGGGCGTCAGCCCGGACGCGGTCACGCTCGTGGGCACGGCCGGAGTGATGGCGGGGGCACTGGTCTTCTTCCCCAGGGGCGAGTTCTTCTGGGGCACGATCGTCATCACCCTCTTCGTCTTCTCCGACCTCGTCGACGGCAACATGGCCCGGCAGGCCGGGATCTCCAGCCGCTGGGGCGCGTTCCTCGACTCGACGCTCGACCGGGTCGCCGACGGCGCCATCTTCGGCGGCTTCGCGCTCTGGTACGCGGGAACGGGTGACGACAACATCCTCTGCGCGGTCTCCATCTTCTGTCTGGCCAGCGGCCAGGTCGTCTCGTACACCAAGGCGCGTGGCGAATCGATTGGCCTGCCCGTCGCGGTCAACGGCCTCGTCGAGCGGGCCGAGCGGCTCGTGATCTCGCTGGTGGCGGCCGGACTGGCCGGACTGCACGCGTTCGGCGTGCCCGGGATCCAGATCCTGCTGCCGATCGCCCTGTGGATCGTGGCGGTGGGCTCCGCGGTGACGCTGGGGCAGCGGGTGGTGACCGTACGGCGTGAGGCCGCGGAGGCCGACGCGGCCGCCGCCCGGGGGAGCGAGGCGACGTCATGAGCGGGATCAGGGACCGGTTGGCCGACGGCCTGTACGGGCTGGGCTGGGCGACCGTCAAGAAGCTGCCGGAGCCGGTCGCGGCCGGCCTCGGGCGGCGGATCGCCGACATCGCCTGGAAGCGGCGCGGCAAGAGCGTGCTGCGCCTGGAGTCCAACCTCGCGCGCGTGGTGCCGGACGCCACGCCCGATCGGCTGGCCGAGCTGTCCCAGGCGGGCATGCGCTCGTACATGCGCTACTGGATGGAGTCCTTCCGGCTGCCCACCTGGAGCAAGGAGCGCGTCGGGGACAGCGTCGACATCAAGGACGTCCACTACCTCGAGGAGGGCCTCGCCTCCGGCCGGGGCGTCATCCTCGCCCTGCCGCACCTGGCCAACTGGGACCTGGCGGGCGTGTGGGTGACCCGCTCGCTCGGCGTGCCCTTCACCACCGTCGCCGAGCGCCTCAAGCCGGAGACGCTCTACGACCGGTTCGTCGCCTACCGCGAGTCCCTGGGCATGGAGGTCCTGCCGCACACCGGGGGCTCCGCCTTCGGAACCCTGGCGCGGCGGCTGCGGGCCGGCGGCCTGGTCTGCCTGGTCGCCGACCGCGACCTGTCGGCGAACGGCACCGAGGTCACCTTCTTCGGCGACACGGCGCGCATGCCGGCGGGGCCGGCGATACTCGCCCAGCAGACCGGCGCGCTGCTGCTGCCCGTGACGCTCTGGTACGACGACTCCCCGGTGATGAAGGGCCGGATCTACGCGCCCGTCGACGTCCCCGAGACGGGGACGCGGGCCGAGAAGACGTCCGTGATGACACAGCTGCTGGCCGACGCCTTCGCCACCGGCATCGCCGACCACCCGGAGGACTGGCACATGCTGCAACGACTGTGGCTCGCGGACCTGGAGCCGCGCGGGGAGGACGGACCGGCGTGAGGATCGGCATCGTCTGCCCCTACTCCTGGGACGTGCCGGGCGGCGTCCAGTTCCACATCCGCGACCTGGCCGAGCACCTGATCCGGCTGGGGCACGAGGTCTCCGTCCTCGCTCCCGCCGACGACGAGACGCCGCTGCCGCCGTACGTCGTCTCCGCCGGCCGGGCCGTGCCCGTGCCGTACAACGGCTCCGTGGCGCGGCTCAACTTCGGCTTCCTGTCGGCCGCCCGGGTGCGGCGCTGGCTGCACGACGGCACCTTCGACGTCATCCACATCCACGAACCGGCCTCCCCCTCGCTCGGTCTGCTGAGCTGCTGGGCGGCGCAGGGGCCGATCGTGGCCACCTTCCACACCTCGAACCCGCGCTCCCGGGCGATGATCGCCGCGTACCCGATCCTCCAGCCGGCGCTGGAGAAGATCAGCGCGCGGATCGCGGTCAGCGAGTACGCGCGGCGCACCCTCGTCGAGCACCTGGGCGGCGACGCCGTCGTCATCCCCAACGGCGTCGACGTCGACTTCTTCGCGCGGGCCGAGCCGAAGAAGGAGTGGCAGGGCGGCACGCTCGGGTTCATCGGGCGCATCGACGAGCCCCGCAAGGGCCTGCCGGTGCTCATGCGCGCCCTTCCGAAGATCTTCACGGAGCGGCCGGAGGCCCGGCTCCTCATCGCCGGCCGGGGGGACGAGGAGGAGGCCGTCGCCTCGCTGCCGCCCGAGATGCGGGCCCGGGTCGAGTTCCTCGGGATGGTCAGCGACGAGGACAAGGCACGGCTGCTGCGCAGCGTCGACGTGTACGTGGCGCCCAACACGGGCGGCGAGAGCTTCGGAATCATCCTGGTCGAGGCGATGTCGGCGGGCGCGCCCGTCCTCGCCTCCGACCTCGACGCGTTCGCCCAGGTACTGGACCAGGGCGCGGCGGGCGAGCTGTTCGCCAACGAGGACGCCGACGCGCTGGCCCACGCGGCGATCCGGCTGCTCGGCGACGAGGAGCGGCGGACGGAACTGCGGACGCGCGGCAGCGCGCACGTCCGGCGGTTCGACTGGTCGACCGTGGGCGCGGACATCCTGGCGGTGTACGAGACGGTCACCGACGGCGCGGCCTCGGTGGCCGCGGACGAACGCACCGGCCTGCGGGCGCGGTTCGGCCTGGCCCGCGACTGAACCGGGGCGCGTCCGACGGGGGCCGGGCACCGCCGGGCCCCCGCTCCGGACGGGCCCGGGGCCTCTGGCCCGCGTGCCCCGGGCGTGGCAGGCTCGGGCCGTGACCACGACGACCGTGCGGCTCCTCGACCTCGGCCACATCACCCGGCCCGCGCACGAGTGGGGCGGCCCCCACGGGCGGGTCGAGCCCGTGCTGGCCTATCTCGTGCGCCACGCCCGGGGCAGCCTCCTCTTCGACACCGGGATCGGGGCCGGGTCCCCGGAGACGGACGCGCACTACCGGCCCGTCCGCAGGCCGCTGCCCGTGCGCCCCGGCGACGTCGACCTGGTCGTCAACTGCCATCTGCACTTCGACCACATCGGTGGCAACCCCGCCCTCGCCGGCACGCCCGTCCTCGTCCAGCGGAAGGAACTCGCGACCGCCCGGGCCGGCGGCCACACCCTCGACGCGCTGCTGGACGGCGTGCGGTACGAGGAGGTCGACGGCGAGCACGAGATCGCGCCCGGAGTCCGGATCGTGCCCACGCCCGGCCACACCGAGGGCCACCAGTCCCTCTTCGTCGACCAGGGCGACCGGGTGACCGTGCTCGCCGGGCAGGCGTACGACTTCGCCCACGAGTTCGGCGTCCCGCACCACCCCTGGCTCGGCCGGCTCGCCGAGCTCGCCGACGGCCGGCCCGCGTCCGTCCTGTTCGCGCACGACCGTGCCCGCCGCGAAGGCGTGCTGCCACCGCCCCGGTAGCCTGTGCGCCCGTGACCGAAACCCTGATCTGGACCGTCGTCGCGCTCATCGCGATCGGCATGTACCTCAGCTGGACCGCAGGACGGCTCGACCGGCTGCACTCCCGCATCGACGCCGCCCGCGCCGCACTCGACGCCCAGCTGCTGCGACGGGCCTCGGTCGCCCAGGAACTGGCCACCTCCGGCGTGCTCGACCCGGCCGCCTCGATCGTGCTGTACGAGGCCGCGCACGCGGCCCGCCAGTCCGAGGAGGACCACCGCGAGGTGGCCGAGAGCGAGCTGAGCCAGGCGCTGCGGGCCGTGTTCGGGGAGCCCGAGCAGGTCGACGCCGTACGTCGGGCGCCCGGCGGCGAGGAGGCCGCCGGGGAACTGGCGGCGGCCGTCCGCCGCGTCCCCATGGCCCGCAGGTTCCACAACGACGCCGTGCGCGCCGCCCGGGCGCTGCGCCGCCACCGCACGGTGCGCTGGTTCCGGCTCGCGGGACACGCGCCGTTCCCGCTGGCCTTCGAAATGGACGACGAACCGCCCGTGGCCCTTGCTGATCGTCCCGCCTGAGCCACCCGGCCTGGGAAAACGATCCACCGGCTGAATATTGGCCCTTGCTGTGGCCTGGTGGTGCCCTGTTTCCTCTCTCTTGTCTCAACACCGCTTTCACGAGTGAGGTCGCAGTCGTGTCCACCACGCTTCCCAACACCCCGCAGTCCGCAGAGTCCTCGGCGACTGGCACCTCGCGCGTCAAGCGCGGCATGGCCGAGCAGCTCAAGGGCGGCGTGATCATGGACGTGGTCAACGCCGAGCAGGCGAAGATCGCCGAGGACGCCGGCGCCGTGGCCGTCATGGCCCTGGAGCGCGTCCCCGCCGACATCCGCAAGGACGGCGGCGTCGCCCGTATGTCCGACCCGAACATGATCGAAGAGATCATCGGCGCGGTGTCCATCCCGGTCATGGCCAAGTCCCGCATCGGCCACTTCGTCGAGGCCCAGGTCCTGCAGTCCCTCGGCGTCGACTACATCGACGAGTCCGAGGTCCTGACCCCGGCCGACGAGGTCAACCACTCCGACAAGTGGGCCTTCACGACCCCCTTCGTCTGTGGCGCCACCAACCTGGGCGAGGCCCTGCGCCGCATCGCCGAGGGCGCGGCCATGATCCGCTCCAAGGGCGAGGCCGGCACCGGCAACGTCGTCGAGGCCGTCCGCCACCTGCGCCAGATCAAGAACGAGATCGCCAAGCTGCGCGGCTTCGACAACAACGAGCTGTACGCCGCCGCCAAGGACCTGCGCGCCCCGTACGAGCTCGTCAAGGAGGTCGCCGAGCTCGGCAAGCTGCCGGTCGTGCTGTTCTCCGCCGGTGGTGTCGCCACCCCCGCCGACGCCGCGCTGATGCGCCAGCTCGGTGCCGAGGGCGTCTTCGTCGGCTCCGGCATCTTCAAGTCGGGCGACCCGGCCAAGCGCGCCGCCGCCATCGTGAAGGCCACCACCTTCTACGACGACCCGAAGATCATCGCGGACGCCTCCCGCAACCTGGGCGAGGCCATGGTCGGCATCAACTGCGACACCCTCCCCGAGACCGAGCGCTACGCCAACCGGGGCTGGTGATGACCACTCCCGTGATCGGGGTCCTGGCACTCCAGGGCGACGTGCGGGAGCACCTGATCGCCCTGGCCGCGGCCGACGCCGTGGCCAGGCCGGTCCGGCGCCCCGAGGAGCTGGCCGAGGTCGACGGTCTCGTCCTGCCGGGCGGCGAGTCCACCACCATCTCCAAGCTGGCCGAGCTGTTCGGCCTCATGGGGCCGCTGCGTGAGCGCATCGCCGCCGGCATGCCGGTCTACGGCACCTGCGCGGGCCTGATCATGCTCGCCGACAAGATCCTCGACCCCCGCTCGGGTCAG
The DNA here is from genome assembly GCF_050917515.1 of Streptomyces sp. JL2001. Classification (NCBI taxonomy): domain Bacteria; kingdom Bacillati; phylum Actinomycetota; class Actinomycetes; order Kitasatosporales; family Streptomycetaceae; genus Streptomyces; species Streptomyces sp. JL2001. The sequence goes on from NZ_CP169421.1 coordinate 6,432,524, forward strand.
GAGACCTTCGGCGGCATCGACATGATCGTCCGCCGCAACGCCTTCGGGCGGCAGAACGAATCCTTCGAGGCCGGCGTCACCGTCGCCGGGATCGAGGACGGACCCGTCGAGGGCGTGTTCATCCGCGCCCCCTGGGTGGAGTCCGTCGGCGCCACCGTCGTGGTGCTCGCCGAGCACGGCGGCCACATCGTCGCCGTACGGCAGGGCAACGCCCTGGCGACCTCGTTCCACCCCGAACTCACCGGCGATCACCGCATGCACGCACTCTTCGTCGACATGGTGCGCGCGGCAGGGTGACTCGGCCCCGGTAGGATCTCTGGGGTTCGTTCAGTAATGGGTTACGCGAAGGAGACAGGCAGATGTCCGGCCACTCTAAATGGGCTACGACGAAGCACAAGAAGGCCGTGATCGACGCCAAGCGCGGCAAGCTCTTCGCGAAGCTGATCAAGAACATCGAGGTCGCCGCGCGTACCGGCGGTGCCGACATCGACGGCAACCCGACGCTCTTCGACGCCATCCAGAAGGCGAAGAAGAGCTCCGTCCCGAACAAGAACATCGACTCCGCGGTCAAGCGCGGCGGTGGTCTCGAGGCGGGCGGCGTCGACTACGAGACGATCATGTACGAGGGCTACGGCCCGAACGGTGTCGCGGTCCTCATCGAGTGCCTCACCGACAACCGCAACCGCGCGGCCTCCGACGTCCGCGTCGCCATGACCCGCAACGGCGGCTCCATGGCCGACCCGGGCTCGGTCTCGTACCTGTTCAACCGCAAGGGCGTCATCGTGCTGCCCAAGGGCGAGCTGACCGAGGACGACGTCCTCGGCGCGGTGCTCGACGCGGGCGCCGAAGAGGTCAACGACCTGGGCGAGAGCTTCGAGGTCATCAGCGAGGCCACCGACATGGTCGCGGTCCGCACCGCCCTCCAGGAGGCTGGGATCGACTACGACTCCGCCGACTCCAACTTCGTCCCGACCATGCAGGTCGAGCTCGACGAAGAGGGCGCGCGCAAGATCTTCAAGCTGATCGACGCGCTGGAGGACAGCGACGACGTGCAGAACGTCTTCGCCAACTTCGACGTCAGCGACGAGGTCATGGAGAAGGTCGACGCCTGATCCGGGGATCGACACCGGATCCGGGACTCGTCGCCCGGTCCGGAGGCCGGCCACCACGGGCCGACGGGGACACACCCCCGTCGGCCCGTCGCCGTTCGTGCGGCATTGTCGGTGCGAGCCGATAGCCTGCACGAACAGATCAGCGAAGACGGGTCCAGGGAGGGGCAGCGTGCGCGTTCTCGGGGTGGACCCCGGCCTGACCCGGTGCGGTGTCGGCGTCGTCGAGGGCGTCGCCGGCCGGCCCCTGGCCATGCTCGGCGTCGGCGTGGTGCGGACCGCGGCGGACGCGGACATCGGCGTCCGGCTGGTGGGCATCGAGCGCGGCATCGAGGAGTGGCTCGACCGCTACTCGCCCGAACTGGTGGCCGTGGAGCGGGTGTTCAGTCAGCACAACGTCCGTACGGTGATGGGCACGGCCCAGGCGAGCGCCGTCGCGATGCTCTGTGCCTCGCGGCGCGGCATCCCGGTCGCCCTGCACACCCCCAGCGAGGTCAAGGCCGCCGTCACCGGCAGTGGACGGGCCGACAAGGCCCAGGTCGGCGCCATGGTGACGCGCATCCTGCGGCTCTCGGCCCCGCCCAAGCCGGCCGACGCCGCCGACGCGCTCGCCCTGGCCATCTGTCACATCTGGCGGGCCCCCGCCCAGAACCGCCTGCAGCAGGCGGTCGCCCAGCATGCCTCCGCACTGAAAGGCCGCACCCGATGATCGCCTTTGTGAGCGGCCCGGTGGCCGCCCTCGCCCCCACCACCGCAGTGATCGAGGTCGGCGGTGTGGGCATGGCCGTGCAGTGCACGCCGAACACCATCGCCGAGCTGAGGATCGGTCAGGAGGCGCGCCTCGCCACCTCGCTGGTCGTCCGCGAGGACTCCCTCACCCTCTACGGCTTCGCGGACGACGACGAGCGGCAGGTCTTCGAACTCCTCCAGACCGCCAGCGGCGTCGGCCCCCGCCTCGCCCAGGCCATGCTCGGCGTGCACAGCCCGGACGCCCTGCGTCTCGCCGTCGCCACCGGCGACGAGAAGGCGCTGACCACCGTCCCCGGCATCGGCAAGAAGGGCGCCCAGAAGCTGCTGCTGGAGCTCAAGGACAAGCTCGGCGCCCCGCTGGGCAGCAGCGGCCTGGTCGGCACCCAGCGGGCCGCCGCCTCCGGGCCGCCGCCGTGGACCGAGCAGCTGACCGCCGCGCTGATCGGGCTCGGGTACGCCTCCCGCGAGGCGGAGGAGGCGGTGACGGCCGTGACCCCGCAGGCCGAGGCCGCCCTCGCCGAGTCCGGGTCGGCCCCCGTCCCGCAACTGCTGCGCGCTGCCCTGCAGACGCTCAACCGCGCCCGATAGCCTCGACGGCCCGCGCCCCCGCCGACCGGGCGGAACACGGGGCGGGCGGCGCCGCGCGCCCCCACGACCGCCGAGAGACCACCGCACCACACCGAGAAGGCAGACACCGTGAACTGGGACGACGAGACGGCACCGGCAGCCGAGGACCGGATCGTCGGCGCCTCGGCCGAAGGCGACGACCAGGCCGTCGAGGCGGCTCTGCGCCCCAAGGACCTCAGCGAGTTCGTCGGTCAGGAGAAGGTCCGCCAGCAGCTCGACCTGGTCCTCAGGGCCGCCCGCCAGCGCGGTGCCACCGCCGACCACGTCCTGCTCTCCGGTGCCCCGGGCCTCGGCAAGACCACCCTGTCGATGATCATCGCGGCCGAGATGAACGCCCCGATCCGGATCACCTCCGGCCCCGCCATCCAGCACGCCGGCGACCTCGCCGCGATCCTCTCCTCCCTCCAGGAGGGCGAGATCCTCTTCCTGGACGAGATCCACCGCATGTCCCGGCCCGCCGAGGAGATGCTCTACATGGCGATGGAGGACTTCCGGGTCGACGTGATCGTCGGAAAGGGCCCCGGCGCCACCGCCATCCCCCTGGAGCTCCCGCCCTTCACCCTGGTCGGCGCCACCACCCGGGCTGGCCTCCTGCCGCCCCCGCTGCGCGACCGCTTCGGCTTCACCGGCCACATGGAGTTCTACGAGCCCGCCGAGCTCGAACGGGTCGTCCACCGCTCCGCCGGACTGCTCGACGTCGAGATCGACACGGCCGGCGCCGCCGAGATCGCCGGCCGCTCCCGGGGAACGCCCCGGATCGCCAACCGGCTCCTGCGCCGCGTCCGGGACTACGCCCAGGTCAAGGCGGACGGCGTGATCACCCGCGAGATCGCCGCCGCCGCCCTCGGCGTGTACGAGGTCGACGGCCGCGGGCTCGACCGGCTCGACCGCGCCGTCCTGCAGGCGCTCCTCAAGCTCTTCGGCGGCGGACCGGTCGGTCTGTCCACCCTCGCGGTCGCGGTCGGGGAGGAGCGCGAGACGGTCGAGGAGGTCGCCGAACCCTTCCTCGTGCGCGAGGGACTACTGGCGCGTACGCCCCGTGGCCGGGTCGCCACTCCCGCGGCATGGGCGCATCTCGGACTCGTTCCGCCGCAGGCCGGGGGCCCGGGAGCGGCGGGAAGCGGACAACAGGGGCTCTTCGGGGCGTGACGGCGCGCATACTCGCCGGGGCAGGAACCACGGTGCGATCCTGGACGTTGTTCCATCGATGCGGACTCGCCTAGACTCCGCCGATGCCGCCCTTTCCGGTCGGCGCGCCCACCCCCGAAGATCAGGCCGCGGTTTCTCCGCGACCGTGCGAAGGAAACCCGTCCCGTGAGCATCGTGACCCTCCTCCCCTTCATCGTCCTCATCGGGGCCATGTTCCTGATGACCCGCTCTGCGAAGAAGAAGCAGCAGCAGGCGGCGCAGATGCGCAATGAGATGCAGCCCGGCACCGGCGTACGGACGATCGGGGGGATGTACGCCACCGTCAAGGAGATCGGCGACGAGACCGTCCTCCTCGAGATCGCGCCGGGCACGCACGCGGTCTACGCCAAGAACGCGATCGGCGCAGTGCTCGAGGACGCGGAGTACAACCGCATCGTCCACGGCGACGACGACACCGTCGTGCCGGACGACGCCTCCTCGCTGACCGAGACGGACGAGACCGACGAGGCGGCCGAGGCCGCCGGCACGGACGAGACCGCCAAGGCCGACCTGACCAAGAAGGTGGACGCGGCCGAGGCCGACACCGAGGTCAAGAAGGACGGCAAGGCCGACGGCGAGACCGACGCGAAGTAGTCGCGGCCGGGGATCGCGGTGAACGCCCACCGGCGTCCGCGATCCCCGGGACGGTTCCACGTCTGCGGGGGCAGGTCCCCACACATACTCAGTGGCCGCACCGCGCACACCCGGCGCGGTCCGGTTGGACAGGGAGAAACGACAAGGTGGCAGCACCGAAGAAGGGCCGAAGGCCGGCGGGGGGACAGGGCAGGCCGGGGCGTGCCCTGGCACTGATCCTGATCGCCATGGTCGCGCTCACCGGCGGGATGTTCTGGTCGGGTCACACCACGCCGCGTCTGGGCATCGACCTCGCGGGTGGTACCTCGATCACGCTCAAGGCGAAGGCGGACCCCGGCAAGGAAAGCGCCGTCAACGAGACCAACATGAACACCGCGGTCGGCATCATCGAGCGCCGTGTCAACGGTCTGGGCGTCTCCGAGGCCGAGGTCCAGACCCAGGGCGTCGAGAACATCATCGTCAACATCCCCAAGGGTGTCGACGAGAAGCAGGCCCGTGAGCAGGTCGGTACCACCGCCCAGTTGTACTTCCGGCCCGTCCTGACCTACGCGCCGTCGGAGCAGCCGGCGCCGAGCGCGAGCTCCTCCGCGTCCCCGAAGCCCACGGCTTCCGGTGCGACCGCGGACAAGGGCAAGGACGATGGCAAGAAGGACGAGAAGTCCGCCACTCCCTCGTCGAGCGCCTCCACCCAGGGCCGCGCGGTCTCCGAGGCCCTCAAGGCCCCGAGCCCCACGCCGACGCCGAGCGGGTCCGCCTCGTCGAAGCCGAAGACCTCCGCGAGCCCCGAGGCCACGCCCCCGGTGGACCCCGCGACCGCGGCGCTCCAGCAGAAGTTCGCGGCCCTGAACTGCCTCGACCCCAAGCAGCGCGCAGCCGCGGGTGAGGGCGTCCTGCCGACCGACACCACGGTCGCCTGCGGCAAGAACGGCGCCGGCCAGTGGGAGAAGTACATCCTCGGCCCGGCCGAGGTGGACGGCAGGGACGTCGACGACGCCAAGGGCGTCTTCGACCAGCAGCGCGGCATGTGGATCGTCAACATGGACTTCACGAGCAGCGGCTCGAAGAAGTTCCAGAAGATCACCGGCAAGCTCTCGCAGCAGCAGGAGCCGCAGAACCAGTTCGCCATCGTCCTGGACGGCGAGGTCGTCTCCGCGCCCTCGGTGCGCCAGACGCTGAGCGCGAGCGCCGAGATCTCCGGCAGCTTCACCCAGAAGTCCGCCCAGGACCTGGGCAACATCCTGTCGTACGGCGCCCTGCCGCTGTCCTTCGACACCCAGAGCGTCACGACCGTGACCGCCGCCCTCGGTGGCGAGCAGCTCGAGGCGGGTCTGATCGCCGGTGCGATCGGTCTGGCCCTGGTCGTCCTGTACCTGGTGGTCTACTACCGCGGCCTGTCGCTGATCGCCCTGCTCAGCCTCCTGGTCTCGGCGATCCTGACCTACGTGATCATGGCCCTGCTCGGCCCGGCCATCGGCTTCGCGCTGAACCTGCCGGCCGTCTGCGGCGCCATCGTGGCCATCGGTATCACCGCGGACTCGTTCATCGTCTACTTCGAACGCATCCGCGACGAGATCCGCGAGGGCCGCACCCTCCGCCCGGCCGTCGAGCGCGCCTGGCCGCGTGCCCGTCGCACGATCCTGGTCTCCGACTTCGTGTCGTTCCTCGCCGCCGCCGTGCTCTTCGTGGTCACCGTCGGCAAGGTCCAGGGCTTCGCGTTCACGCTCGGCCTGACCACCCTGCTCGACGTGGTCGTGGTGTTCCTCTTCACCAAGCCGGTCATGACGCTGCTGGCGCGGACCAAGTTCTTCGGCAACGGCCACGCGTGGTCCGGCCTGGACCCGAAGCGGCTCGGCGCCAAGCCGCCGCTGCGTCGCGCCCGCCGTGCCTCCGCCCCCATCGACCCGAAGGAGGCGTGAGATGTCGAAGCTCGGCAATCTCGGCGCCCGGCTCCACCGTGGTGAGGTCGGCTACGACTTCATCGGGAACCGCAAGATCTGGTACGGCCTGTCGATCCTGATCACCATCACGGCCATCCTCGGCCTGACGGTGCGCGGCCTGAACATGGGCATCGAGTTCCAGGGCGGCGCGGTCTTCACCACCCCGAAGACGTCCGTGTCGGTCTCCCAGGCCCAGGAGTACGCGGAAGAGGCCTCCGGCCACGACGCGATCGTCCAGGGACTCGGCAACGGCGGCCTGCGCATCCAGGTCGGCGGCCTGGACACCGCGCAGTCCGACCAGGTCCGCACGGAGCTGGCCAAGGACCTCGGCGTCACCGAGGACAAGATCGCCGCGGAGCTGGTCGGACCCAGCTGGGGCGAGCAGATCGCCGCCAAGGCGTGGACGGGCCTCGCGGTCTTCATGATCCTCGTGGTGATCTACCTCGCCATCGCCTTCGAGTGGCGGATGGCGGTCGCGGCGCTCATCGCGCTGATCCACGACATCACCATCACCGTCGGCATCTACTCGCTCGTCGGGTTCGAGGTCACGGTCGGCACGGTGATCGGTCTGCTGACCATCCTCGGATACTCGCTCTACGACACGGTGGTCGTCTTCGACTCCCTCAAGGAGGGGACGAAGGGGATCACCAAGCAGACCCGCTGGACGTACAGCGAGATCGCGAACCGCTCGATCAACGGCACCCTGGTCCGTTCGATCAACACGACGGTCGTGGCCCTGCTGCCGGTCGCCGGCCTGCTGTTCATCGGTGGCGGCGTCCTGGGCGCCGGCATGCTGAACGACATCTCGCTGTCGCTGTTCGTCGGCCTCGCGGCCGGTGCCTACTCCTCGATCTTCATCGCCACCCCGCTCGTCGCCGACCTCAAGGAACGCGAGCCGGCCATGAAGGCCCTCCGGAAGCGGGTGCTCGCCAAGCGCGCGAACGCGGCGGCCAAGGGCGAGCCCCTGGACTTCGACGAGCGCGACGACTTCGAGGACGAGGCCGCGGTCGTGGGCCAGCGCGCCCGTCGCGGCGGCCGTGCCCCGGAGCACCGCGGATGACCGCCGACGTCCAGGACACCGCAGGACTGCTGCTCAGCCGGATCCGTGACGTCCCCGACTACCCGAAGCCCGGTGTGCTGTTCAAGGACATCACGCCGCTGCTCGCGGACCCGGAGGCGTTCACGCTCCTGACCGACACCCTCGCCACGCTGTGCGCCACGCACGGCGCGACGAAGATCGTCGGCCTGGAGGCACGCGGCTTCATCCTCGCCGCGCCCGTCGCCGTCCGCGCGGGCCTGGGCTTCGTGCCGGTCCGCAAGGCCGGCAAGCTGCCCGGCGCGACGCTGAAGCAGGCGTACGAGCTGGAGTACGGCACCGCCGAGATCGAGGTGCACGCCGAGGACCTGGCGGCGGGCGACCGCGTCATGGTCATCGACGACGTCCTCGCCACCGGCGGCACGGCCGAGGCGTCCATCGAGCTCGTCCGGCGGGCCGGCGCCGAGGTCGCGGGTGTCGCGGTCCTCATGGAGCTCGGCTTCCTGCCCGGCCGGGCCCGGCTGGAACCGGTCCTGCGCGGCGCCCCGCTCGAGGCGCTGATCACGGTCTGACACCGTGCGGCGGCGACGCCGTACGGAACGGGGCGCCCCGGGGATCTCCCGGGGCGCCCCGTTCGTTCGCCGGATATGCCCCGGTACGCGGCCCTTCCCGTACGTGGCGGGCGTCTCACGGACCGCGCGCGTGAGCACGGTGGCTCCCGGGTCGATACCATGGGCTTTCCGGGCCTGACCGGGGACCCGGTACCGCACGAGGAGCGCTCTTGCCAGACGAGGCCCAGCCACTCTCCGCCGCGAAGCCCGAGCAGCAGGCCGAGAAGCCCGCGGCGGGACCCGCCACGCCCCAGGACAAGCCCGCGGAGAACAGGCCCGCCCCCGTGGCCTCCGCGCCGGCCCCCGCGCCCAAGCCCGCGCCGGCCCCGCCGACCCGTTCCGGCGGCTCCTCCAACCGCGTGCGCGCGCGTCTCGCCCGGCTGGGCGTCCAGCGGTCCTCCCCGTACAACCCGGTCCTCGAACCGCTGCTCCGGATCGTCCGCTCCAACGACCCGAAGATCGAGACGGCCACCCTGCGCCAGGTCGAGCGGGCCTACCAGGTCGCCGAGCGCTGGCACCGCGGCCAGAAGCGCAAGAGCGGCGACCCGTACATCACGCACCCGCTCGCCGTCACCACCATCCTGGCCGAGCTGGGCATGGACCCGGCGACGCTGATGGCCGGGCTGCTGCACGACACCGTCGAGGACACCGAGTACGGCCTCGACACCCTGCGCCGCGACTTCGGCGACCAGGTCGCCCTGCTCGTCGACGGCGTCACCAAGCTGGACAAGGTCAAGTTCGGCGAGGCCGCCCAGGCCGAGACCGTGCGCAAGATGGTCGTCGCCATGGCCAAGGACCCGCGCGTCCTGGTCATCAAGCTCGCCGACCGCCTGCACAACATGCGCACCATGCGGTACCTCAAGCGGGAGAAGCAGGAGAAGAAGGCCCGCGAGACCCTCGAGATCTACGCGCCCCTGGCCCACCGCCTGGGCATGAACACCATCAAGTGGGAGCTGGAGGACCTCGCCTTCGCGATCCTCTACCCCAAGATGTACGACGAGATCGTCCGGCTCGTCGCCGAGCGCGCGCCCAAGCGCGACGAGTACCTCGCCATAGTGACCGACGAGGTCCAGTCCGACCTGCGCGCCGCGCGCATCAAGGCCACCGTCACGGGCCGGCCCAAGCACTACTACAGCGTCTACCAGAAGATGATCGTCCGCGGCCGGGACTTCGCGGAGATCTACGACCTGGTCGGCATCCGCGTCCTCGTGGACACCGTCCGCGACTGCTACGCGGCACTCGGCACCGTCCACGCGCGATGGAACCCGGTCCCCGGCCGGTTCAAGGACTACATCGCGATGCCGAAGTTCAACATGTACCAGTCGCTGCACACGACGGTCATCGGCCCCAACGGCAAGCCCGTCGAGCTGCAGATCCGCACCTTCGACATGCACCGCCGGGCCGAGTACGGCATCGCGGCGCACTGGAAGTACAAGCAGGAGGCCGTCGCCGGTGCCTCCAAGGTGCGCGCCGACGTGCCGAAGAAGACCGGCAAGGACGACCACCTCAACGACATGGCGTGGCTGCGCCAGCTGCTCGACTGGCAGAAGGAGACCGAGGACCCCGGCGAGTTCCTGGAGTCCCTGCGCTTCGACCTCTCGCGCAACGAGGTCTTCGTCTTCACCCCCAAGGGCGACGTCATAGCGCTGCCCGCCGGGGCGACCCCCGTCGACTTCTCGTACGCCGTCCACACCGAGGTCGGTCACCGCACCATAGGAGCCCGGGTCAACGGACGGCTCGTGCCGCTCGAGTCGACCCTCGACAACGGCGACCTGGTCGAGGTCTTCACCTCCAAGGCCGCCGGCGCCGGACCGTCCCGCGACTGGCTCGGCTTCGTCAAGTCCCCCCGGGCCCGCAACAAGATCCGGGCGTGGTTCTCCAAGGAGCGCCGCGAGGAGGCCATCGAGCAGGGCAAGGACGCCATCGCGCGGGCCATGCGCAAGCAGAACCTGCCGATCCAGCGGATCCTCACCGGCGACTCGCTGGTCACCCTGGCCCACGAGATGCGCTACAGCGACATCTCCTCGCTCTACGCGGCGATCGGCGAGGGCCATGTCACTGCCCAGTCCATCGTCCAGAAGCTCGTCCAGGCCCTCGGCGGCGAAGAGGCCGCGAACGAGGACATCGCCGAGTCCGCACCGCCCTCGCGCAGCCGGGCCAAGCGCCGTTCCAGCGCCGACCCCGGCGTGGTCGTCAAGGGTGTCGAGGACGTCTGGGTCAAGCTGGCCCGCTGCTGCACCCCCGTGCCCGGCGACCCGATCATCGGATTCGTCACCCGCGGCAGCGGCGTGTCGGTTCACCGCAGCGACTGCGTGAACGTCGACTCGCTCTCCCGCGAGCCGGAACGGATCCTCGAGGTCGAGTGGGCACCGACCCAGTCGTCGGTCTTCCTGGTCGCCATCCAGGTCGAGGCCCTGGACCGCTCCCGGCTCCTCTCGGACGTCACCCGCGTCCTGTCGGACCAGCACGTCAACATCCTGTCGGCGGCCGTCCAGACCTCCCGCGACCGCGTCGCCACCTCGCGCTTCACCTTCGAGATGGGCGACCCGAAGCACCTCGGGCACGTCCTGAAGGCCGTGCGCGGCGTGGAGGGCGTGTACGACGTCTACCGGGTCACCTCGGCCCGCAGGCCCTGACCCGCCCCCGTACGACCCCGGCCCCGGCGACGGGCCACGGAAAGGGGCCCCGGTACCTCCGCGAGGTACCGGGGCCCCTTTCCGTGGAGCGGGCGGCGGCGGATCAGCCGCCGAACTCCTGCAGACCCTTCAGCGCCTGGTCGAGGAGCGCCTGGCGGCCCTCCAGCTCACGCGCCAGCTTGTCGGCCTTGGCGTCGTTGCCCGCCGCGCGGGCCGTGTCGATCTGCTTCTGCAGCTTGTCCACGGCGTCCTGCAGCTGGCCCGTCAGACCCGCGGCACGCGCGCGTGCCTCCGGGTTCGTCCGGCGCCACTCCGACTCCTCGGCCTCCTGGAGCGCGCGCTCCACCGCGTGCATCCGGCCCTCGACCTTCGGGCGGGCGTCGCGCGGCACGTGGCCGATGGCCTCCCAGCGCTCGTTGAGGGCGCGGAAGGCCGCCCGGGCCGCCTTCAGGTCGGTCACCGGCACCAGCTTCTCGGCCTCGACCGCGAGCTCCTCCTTCAGCTTGAGGTTCTCGGTCTGCTCCGCGTCCCGCTCGGCGAAGACCTCGCCGCGTGCGGCGAAGAAGACGTCCTGGGCGCCGCGGAAGCGGTTCCACAGGTCGTCCTCGTGCTCGCGCTGCGCACGGCCCGCGGCCTTCCACTCCGTCATCAGCTCGCGGTAGCGGGCGGCCGTCCCACCCCAGTCGGTGGAGTTCGACAGCGACTCGGCCTCGGCGACCAGCCGCTCCTTGGCCTTGCGGGCGTCCTCGCGCTGCGCGTCCAGGGCGGCGAAGTGCGCCTTGCGGCGCTTGGAGAACGCCGACCGGGCGTGCGAGAAGCGGTGCCACAGCTCGTCGTCGGACTTCCGGTCGAGCCGGGGCAGGCCCTTCCAGGTGTCCACGAGGGCGCGCAGACGCTCGCCGGCGGACCGCCACTGCTCGCTCTGCGCGAGCTCCTCGGCCTCCTTGACCAGCTCCTCCTTGGCGGCACGCGCCTCGTCGGTCTGCTTGGCCTTCTGGACCTTGCGCTCCTCACGGCGCGACTCGACCGTCTCCACCAGCTTGTCGAGCCGGGTGGTGAGCGCGGCGAGGTCACCCACGACGTGGTGCTCGTCGACCTGGTGCCGGATGTGGTCGATCGCGGCGGTCGCGTCCTTGGCCGAGAGGTCGGTGGTCTTCACCCGCTTCTCGAGGAGGCCGATCTCGACAACCAAGCCCTCGTACTTGCGCTCGAAGTAGGCCAGAGCCTCCTCGGGACTGCCGGCCTGCCACGATCCGACGACCTTCTCGCCCTCGGCGGTACGCACGTACACGGTGCCCGTCTCGTCGACGCGGCCCCACGGGTCGCTGCTCACAGCGCCTCCTCCACATGATGCCGACGAGGGGGTTGTGCCCCCTGGGCATCGTCCACAGTTTCCTGACGGGCCTCGCCCGCCTTCCACAGCGCGAGACCCGGCCCGCACTGCACAACGCCAATCTAGGCGAACGGCCGCCCGGCTGTCCGCTCTCAGCGCGACCGAAATTGAACGGTCGCGCTGCGCGTCACTTCTTGACGACGGTGGCCTTCTCGACGGTGACGGCCTTCTTGGGCGCGCCGTCCTTGGCGCCGCCCTCCACGCCGCCCGCGGCCACGTCCTTCACGACCGCGAGGCCGACCGCGTCGATCGTGCCGAAGGGGGTGTAGCTCGGCGGCAGCTTGGTGTCCTTGTAGACGAGGAAGAACTGGCTGCCACCGGTGCCGGGCTGGCCGGTGTTGGCCATCGCCACCGTGCCGGCCGGGTAGGTCACCGCGCCGTCGGCGCCCGCCTTGCCCAGCGCGCCCAGGTTCTCGTCCGGGATGGTGTAGCCCGGGCCGCCGGTGCCGTCGCCCTTCGGGTCACCGCACTGCAGGACGAAGATGCCCTCCGTGGTGAGCCGGTGGCACTTCGTCCCGTCGAAGTACTTCTTGTCCGCCAGGTGCTTGAACGAGTTCACCGTCCGCGGGGTCTTCGCCGCGTCCATGGCGAAGGAGATCTCGCCCAGGTTCGTCTTCAGGGCCATCGTGTACGTGGCCTTCTGATCGATGGACAGCTTGGGCTCGGGCGCCTGCGACTCGGTCTCCGTGGGCTCCGGGGTGTTGCTCGGCGCCGCGTTGTCCGCGCCCTTGTCCTTGTCGTCCGTCAGGGCCACCGAGGCGTACACCGCGCCGCCCGCGGCGAGGACCACGGCCAGCGCGGCCGCGATGACGGTGTTGCGGCGCCGTGCCTTCTGCTGCGCCTCCTGCCGCCGCTGCTGCTGCCGCTGGTACTTCTCCCTGGCGAGCTGCCGCCGCCGCTGATCGCTGCTGACCACCGGGTCTGCTCCTTGTCGCTCGTATGTTCCTGCCCGGGCCGGGTGTGCCCGTACCGTATACGGGTTGGCTGTGGAATACGCAGCGCCGGTAGGCTCTGAGCTGTCGCCTTTCGACAAGGCGGCCTTCCCGTCGGACGACACACTGAGGACGATCGTGCTTATTGCCGGGTTCCCCGCCGGGGCCTGGGGGACCAACTGCTATCTGGTCGCCCCCGCCGCAGGCGAGGAGTGCGTGATCATCGACCCGGGCCACCAGGCCGCCCAGGGAGTCGAGGAGACGCTCAGGAAGCATCGGCTCAAGCCCGTCGCCGTCGTGCTCACCCACGGCCACATCGACCATGTCGCCTCGGTCGTCCCGGTGTGCGGAGCCCATGACGTGCCCGCCTGGATCCATCCCGCCGACCGCTACATGATGAGCGACCCGGAGAAGGCCCTCGGCCGCTCCATCGGGATGCCGCTCATGGGTGAGCTGACCGTGGGCGAGCCGGACGACGTGCACGAGCTCACCGACGGCGCGAAGCTGGACCTGGCCGGTCTGGAGTTCTCCGTCGCGCACGCGCCCGGTCATACCAAGGGGTCGGTGACCTTCCGGATGCCCGAGAGCACGGAGATCCCCTCCGTGTTCTTCTCCGGGGATCTGCTGTTCGCCGGCTCCATCGGACGCACCGACCTGCCCGGCGGTGACATGGACGAGATGCTCGAATCGCTGGCCCGCGTGTGCCTGCCGCTCGACAACTCGACCGTGGTGCTGTCGGGACACGGTCCCCAGACGACCATCGGCCAGGAGCGCGCCACGAACCCCTATCTGCGGGACGTGGCCGCCGGCCTCGGGAGCGCGAAGGCTCCCCGACGAGGAATGTGACGAAGATCCACGTGAGCACCTTCAAGGCCCCCAAGGGCACGTACGACCTGACCCCGCCCCGCTCCGCCACGTTCCTGGCGGTGCGCGAGGCGATCTCGGCTCCGCTGCGGAACTCCGGGTACGGCTACGTCGAGACCCCCGGCTTCGAGGACGTGAAGCTGTTCTCCCGCGGCGTCGGCGAGTCCACCGACATCGTGACCAAGGAGATGTACACCCTCACGACCAAGGGCGGCGACGAGCTCGCCCTGCGGCCGGAGGGCACCGCGTCCGTCCTGCGCGCCGCGCTCCAGGGCAACCTGCACAAGCTCGGCAACCTGCCGGTCAAGCTCTGGTACTCCGGCTCGTACTACCGCTACGAGCGGGCCCAGGCGGGCCGCTATCGCCACTTCTCGCAGGTCGGCGCCGAGGCGATCGGTGCCGAGGACCCGGCCCTGGACGCCGAGCTGATCATCCTGGCCGACCAGGCCTACCGTTCGCTGGGCCTGCGGAACTTCCGCATCCTGCTGAACTCCCTGGGCGACAAGGAGTGCCGCCCGGTGTACCGCGAGGCCCTCCAGTCCTTCCTGCGCGGCCTCGACCTCGACGAGGAGACGCTGCGCCGCGCCGAGATCAACCCGCTGCGCGTGCTCGACGACAAGCGCGAGTCCGTGCAGAAGCAGCTGGTGGGCGCGCCGCTGCTGCGCGACTACCTGTGCGACGCCTGCAAGGCGTACCACGAGGAGGTGCGCGGGCTGGTCGGCGCCGCGGGCGTCGTGTTCGAGGACGACGAGAAGCTGGTCCGCGGTCTCGACTACTACACGCGCACGACCTTCGAGTTCGTCCACGACGGTCTGGGCTCCCAGTCCGCGGTCGGCGGCGGCGGGCGCTACGACGGCCTCTCCGAGATGATCGGTGGCCCCGCGCTCCCGTCGGTCGGCTGGGCCCTCGGCGTGGACCGCACGGTCCTCGCGCTGGAGGCGGAGGGCGTCGAGCTCGACCTCCCCGCGGCCACCACCGTCTACGCGGTGGCGATCGGCGACGAGGCGCGCCGGGTGCTCTTCGGCAAGATCACGGAGCTGCGCAGGGCCGGCGTGGCGGCGGACTTCTCCTTCGGCGGCAAGGGCCTGAAGGGCGCGATGAAGGACGCCAACCGCTCCGGCGCCCGCTACGCGGTCGTCGCCGGCGAGCGCGACCTCGCCGACGGCGTCGTCCAGCTCAAGGACATGGAGTCCGGCGAGCAGAGCGCGGTCGCCCTCGACGAGCTGGTCGAGGCGGTCCGGGCGAAGCTGGCCTGACCACGGCGTACGCCCGAGGGGCCCGGACCGCGACCGCGGCCCGGGCCCCTCGGCCGTCCCGGCGGGGAGCGGCCCTCGCATCCCGTCAGGCCGCTCCCGGGAGCGCGTTTCCTGCCGCCCGGCTCAGCCGTCGAGCAGGCCGTGCCGCAGCGCGCTCGTCACCGCCGCCGTGCGGTCGTCCACCCCGAGCTTGCCGAAGGCCCGCAGGAGGTGGGTCTTCACCGTCGACTCCCCGATGTGCAGCCGGCGCCCGATCTCGGCGTTCGTGCAGCCCTCCGCGACCAGCCGGAGCACCGCCCGCTCGCGCTCCGACAGCCGCGGGCGCTCCGGTCTGGCCCGGAGCTGGTCGACCAGACGGGCCGCCACCGACGGGGCCAGGACGGTCTCGCCCCGGGCCGCCGCCCTGATCGCGTCGGCGAGCTCGCCCCGGGCCAGGTCCTTCAGCAGGTAGCCCGCCGCCCCCGCCTCGACGGCCCGCAGGATGTCCCCGTCCGTCTCGTAGGTGGTCAGCACGATCACCCGGCACGGCAGTCCCGCCGCCGTGATCCGCCGGATCGAGTCGACACCCCCGCCCCCCGGCATCCGCAGGTCCATCAGCACGATGTCGGGCATGAGCTCGGCGCACAGCGCCTCCGCGACGGGCCCGCTGGACGCCTCGCCGACCACGTCGAGGCCGGGTTCGGCGGCGAGCATGCCGCGCAGCCCCTCCCGCACGACGGGATGGTCGTCGGCGAGCAGGACACGGATGGGGGAGAGGGGCGTGGTCATGCGGGACTCCAGGCAGGGACGGGCAGTTCGACGGTGACGGTGGTGCCCTGGCCCGGACCGCTGCGTACGGCCGCGGCCCCGCCGACCTCCGTCGCGCGCGCCCGCAGTCCGCTCAGCCCGTACCCCCCGTGCGGTGCCGCGGGATCGAACCCGCGCCCCTCGTCCCGTACGGAGAGGAGCAGCGACCGCTCGGCGTAGTGCAGGGACACGGTGACGGCGGCCGAAGGCCCGGCGTGCTTGCGGGCGTTGGACAGTGCCTCCTGGCAGGAGCGCAGGGCGACCACTTCGAGGGCGGCCGGCAGGGCGCGTTCGGTTCCGGTGACGGTCAGGGCCGCGGCCGCCTCGTGACGGCCGGTCAGGCGGCGCAGGGCCTCGGCGAGCGAGCCGCCCGCGAGGTCCGCCGGGGCGCCGTCCGCGACCAGGGCGCGCGCCTCGGCGAGGTTCTGCCGGGCGGTGTCCGCCATCAGGTCCAGGTGGCGCCGGGCCGCCCCGGGGTCCCGGTCCAACTCCGACTGCACGGCCTGCACCAGCATCAGCAGGCTGGTGAACCCCTGGGCGAGGGTGTCGTGGATCTCCCGGGACAGCCGCGCCCGCTCCGCGAGCGCGCCGTGCTCCGCCGACAGCCGGGCCACCTCCTCCCGGCTCGCGTCCAGCTCCGCGATGAGCCGGCCCCGCTCCTCGCTCTGGTCCACGACCCGGATGATCCAGGTGCCGAGCACGACCGAGAAGCAGCAGGTGACGGCGGCGAAGACGGAGTTGAGGAAGACGTCGGCCGCCGCGGGCCGCCACACCAGCGCCCAGCCGGCCACCGGCACCAGATTGACGACGGTCACCGCGAGCCGGGCGGAGCCGACCCGCAGCAGCATGAAGCACTGCGGCACCAGGAGGAAGGCGGCCAGCCGGGTCTCCCCGACCAGGACCGCCGCCGTCAGGTACACCGCGAGCGCCCCCGCGAGGTACCGCCGCACGGCGGCGGTGTCGTCCTGCCGGCCGGCCACCATCAGCGGCCGGCCCGCCAGCAGGTACCAGGGCACCAGCAGGCAGAACACGCCGGCGGCCGCCAGCCGGACGGGCCACGCCGGGTGCTCCGCGCCGAGCGCGAAGGCCAGCGTGCCCACCCAGACGACGGCGAAGTACGCGTCCCAGTTCCAGAACGTCCGGTCGTGGACGTCCGAGTCCCGGGCACCGGCGGGCTCGCTCATGCGTCGTCGCGGTTCTTCCAGCGGAATGTCAGCAGGCACAGCAGCAATCCTCCGACGCACCACGCGCCCAGGACCAGGGCGATGCGGCCGAATTCCCAGCTGCCCGCCGGTTCCAGCACCGCCGCCGCGTCCGGCAGGAACACCCCGCGCAGCCCCTGCACCATCCATTTCAGCGGGAAGACCGAGCCGGCGGTCAGCATCCAGTCCGGCAGCGCGTCGACGAGGATGTACACCCCGGACACGAACTGCAGGACCAGGAAGGGCAGGACGACCACCGAGGTGGCGCTCTTCGCCGACCGGGGCACGCTGCTGATCGCGATGCCCAGCAGCGAACAGCCCGTCAGGCCGAGCAGGAAGATCCAGCCGAAGGTCAGCCAGCCCGTCAGGTCGCCCGGCAGGTCGACGTCGTACAGCGTGGTGCCGAAGGCGAGCAGCACCGCCGTCTCCAGCAGGCAGGTGACGAGGACCAGCCACACCTTGCCGAGGAAGTACGCGGCCGGGGGCATCGGCGTGCCGCGCAGACGGCGCAGCTGCTTCTCGTCCCGCTCGACCGCGATCGAGATCCCCAGCGACTGGAAGCTGGTCGACATGATGCCGGCGGCGATCATCGACGCCACGTAGTGCTGGGCGGCCGTCGTGCCCGTGCCCTCCATCTCGTCGCCGAAGATCGACGCGAAGAGGAAGAGGAAGACGATCGGGAAGGCGAAGGTGAAGACCACCTGCTCGCGCATCCGGAAGAACTGCTTCAGCTCCAGTGCGCCCCGGCTCAGTCCGAGGGACCACGCGAGCGCCGAGGTGCCGCGCCCCGCCCGTCCCGGCGCGGTGGCCTCCGCCGCGGCGCCCTTCCCTGTCGTCGTGGCGGTCATCGGGCCACCTCCTGTCCGGTCAGGCGCAGATAGACGTCCTCGAGCGTGGGCCGGCCGATCGCCAGCCCGGGGATCTCGCCGTCGAAGCGCGCCATGAGCGCGGCGACGGTGCGGGTGGGCGTGACCGTGTCCTCGCTCCGCGGCGAGCCGTCGGCCTCGGTCCAGGAGACCGTCGCGCCGGAGCCGTGCTCGTCGCGCAGCCGCCCGGGCGGTCCCTCGGCCACCACCCGGCCGGCCGAGACCACGGCCAGCCGGTCCGCGAGCGCCTCCGCCTCCTCCAGGTAGTGCGTGGTGAGCAGGATCGTGGTGCCCTCGGCCGCCAGCCGCCGGATCAGCTCCCAGAACTGCCGGCGGGCCGCCGGGTCGAACCCGGTCGTCGGCTCGTCGAGCAGCAGCAGCTCCGGTCCGCCGATCACCCCGAGCGCCACGTCCAGCCGGCGCCGCTGGCCGCCGGACAGCGCCTTGATCCGGCTGTCCGCCTTCTCCGCCAGGCCGACCAGGGCGATCGTCTCCTCCGGGTCCCGGGGCGAGGGGTAGTAGCGGGCGAAGTGCCCGACCGTCTCCCGCACCGTCAGCTCGGCCGGCGCCGACTCGTCCTGCCAGACGATGCCGACCCGCGCGCGCCACGACCGGTTCCCCTCGGCCGGGTCGGCGCCGAGCACCGACACCTCGCCCGCGTCGCGGGACCGGTGTCCCTGGAGGATCTCGACCGTGGTGCTCTTGCCCGCCCCGTTGGGGCCCAGGATGCCGAAGACCTCGCCGTGGCGGATGCCCAGGTCGAGACCGTCCACCGCGGTGACGTCGCCGTACCGCTTGCGAAGCCCCCGTACCCGTACCGCGAATTCCGTGTCCGTGTCCGTCATGGGTCGAGCGTCCTGCGGAATGCGGGATTCCCTGCCCGTCCACCGGTCCTTCTTCTGTCCACCGAACGGTGGACAGCGCCGCCCGTGCGGCAGAATGACCGTGCCCAGAGGCAGGCAGCGAGCGACGGAACGGCGGATATGACGAACGCAGCGGTTGACCAGGTGTCCGGGGAGCGCGACGGCCGCACGATCGGGGCGAGCCGGGCCTTCGCCTGGCTGCTGGTGATCACCGGCGCCGCCGGGCTGCTCGCCGCGTGGGTCATCACGATCGACAAGTTCAAGCTGCTGGAGGACCCGAACTTCACGCCGGGCTGCAGCCTGAACCCGGTCGTCTCCTGCGGCAACATCATGAAGAGCGACCAGGCGTCGGTGTTCGGCTTCCCGAACCCCATGCTCGGCCTCGTCACCTACGCCATGGTCGTCGCGATCGGCGTCGCGCTCCTCGCCGGCGCCCGCTACCGCCGCTGGTACTGGCTCGGCCTGAACGCAGGCACGCTGTTCGGCGTCGGCTTCTGCACCTGGCTGATGCAGCAGTCGCTGTACGAGATCAACTCGCTGTGCCTGTGGTGCTGCCTCGCCTGGGTCGCCACCATCGTCATGTTCTGGTACGTCACCTCGCAGAACGTCCGCTCGGGGGTCATCCCGGCTCCCCGGGGCCTGCGGACCTTCTTCGACGAGTTCACCTGGGTGCTGCCGGTGCTGCACATCGGGATCATCGGCATGCTGATCCTGACCCGCTGGTGGGACTTCTGGACCAGCTGAGGCCGGACCGGCGCCGCCGGGCGGTCCTGGCCCGGCCCGGCGACCCGCGCCCTGGACGCCCCTCGCGGGGCGGTCCGCCGGGCGGGGTTGTCGGTGCCCTGACTTAGGCTTCATCACTGTGGAGCCCGACCTCTTTACCGCAGCCGCCGAAGAACGCCAGGAGAAGGACCCGTCCAGCAGCCCCCTGGCCGTCCGGATGCGCCCGCGCACCCTGGACGAGGTCCTCGGCCAGCAGCATCTGCTGAAGCCCGGATCGCCGCTCCGCCGCCTGGTCGGCGAAGGCGGCGGCGGACCGGCCGGCGCCTCGTCGGTGATCCTCTGGGGGCCGCCCGGCATCGGCAAGACGACCCTCGCGTACGTGGTCTCCAAGGCCACCAACAAGCGTTTCGTGGAGCTCTCCGCGATCACCGCGGGGGTCAAGGAGGTCCGCGCCGTCATCGACGGGGCGCGGCGTGCGGCCGGCGGCTACGGCAAGGAGACCGTCCTCTTCCTGGACGAGATCCACCGCTTCTCCAAGGCCCAGCAGGACTCGCTGCTCCCGGCGGTGGAGAACCGCTGGGTGACGCTGATCGCGGCGACCACGGAGAACCCCTACTTCTCGATCATCTCCCCGCTGCTCTCGCGCTCCCTGCTCCTCACCCTGGAGTCGCTCACCGACGACGACCTGCGCGACCTGCTGCGGCGGGCCCTGACGGACGAGCGCGGGCTCGGCGGGGCGGTCACCCTGCCCGAGGACGCCGAGGCGCACCTGCTGCGGATCGCCGGAGGGGACGCCCGGCGGGCGCTGACCGCCCTGGAGGCGGCCGCGGGCTCGGCGCTCGCCAAGAGCGAGCAGGAGATCACCCTCCAGACGGTCGAGGAGACCGTCGACCGCGCCGCGGTGACGTACGACCGGGACGGCGACCAGCACTACGACGTGGCCAGCGCGCTGATCAAGTCGATCCGCGGCTCGGACGTGGACGCGGCACTGCACTACCTGGCCCGGATGATCGAGGCGGGGGAGGACCCCCGGTTCATCGCCCGGCGCCTGATGATCTCGGCCAGCGAGGACATCGGCCTCGCCGACCCGACGGCTCTGCCGACGGCCGTCGCCGCGGCCCAGGCCGTCGCGCTGATCGGCTTTCCGGAGGCCGCCCTCACGCTGAGCCACGCCACGATCGCCCTCGCCCTGGCCCCCAAGTCGAACGCGGCGACCACCGCGATCTTCGCGGCCCGGGCGGACGTGCGGAACGGCCTGGCCGGTCCGGTCCCGGCGCATCTGCGGGACGGCCACTACAAGGGCGCGGCCAAGCTCGGCCACGCGCAGGGGTACGTGTACCCGCACGACGTGCCGGGCGGCATCGCCGCTCAGCAGTACGCCCCGGACGCGGTCCACGGCAGGCGGTACTACGAGCCGACGCGCTACGGCGCGGAGGCGCGTTACGCGGACGTCGTGGAGAAGGTCCGCGAGCGCCTGAAGGGCGACGGCTGAGGCCGGGTGCGGGCTCCCCTTCGCCTCCGCCGGGGGCGGGCGTCGCGGGGACTGCCGGCCGGATGCCCCTGACGGTCAGGAGCGGTCGGACCGGGCCGCGTCGAAGAGGCGGTGCATCTCGCGGCGCAGGCCGGAGACGTCCCGTACCGGCTCGGGGAAGTCGAAGCGCGCGTCGAAGCACTGCTGGGGTCCCGAGGAGAAGCGGACCCGGAGGCCGAACCGGTCCAGGGCCAGGGGGGCCACGTCGCGCGTCGGGGCCATCGCCGCCGAGCGCTCGCCGAGCAGGCCGCTCAGCGCGCGCACCTGCTCGCCGTGTGCCGCATGCAGGTGCTGGAGGAGCTCGGTCTCGTGGGCGTGCAGCGGGTCGGGAGCCGCCGCGGCGAACGCCTCGGCGTCGACCGGGGCGGTGCCCCACAGGTCGTCCACGCTCGCCTCGCCCACCTCAAGGCGCAGCATCATGCTGCCGGGCTCGGCGACCCCGGGCAGGCAGGTCAGCCACCCGGAGACCCAGGCCCGCCCCCGGATACGGTGCGGGACGGAGACCGGCGCCACGTCCGTGAGCTCCAGCACGACGGCCAGTTCGTCGTCCTGGGCATGGGTCGCGGCCCGCACCGGCGGTGCGTCGGCCGGGAACAGCAGGAGGATCTCGCCGTCCGGGCCGATCGCCCGGGCCTGGGGGGTCAGCTGCTCGGGACGGGCGGCCGAGGCCCCGGGGACGAGCAGCACCGCGGAGCATGTACTCTGTACGAGAGTTCGTGTGCGCTCGGCTGCTGACGGCATCCGTGCGATTTCAAGCCCGCTGGGACGCGGCTGACCATGAGCTGATCGGACCTCCGTCACATCGATGCCATCCAAGGATGAAGCATCGTTCTTTGTGCTGCTGTCTGTGATGCGCGTGGTGTTCCCAGGGCGAGACATGCGATCTCCTTGAGTAAGGTGAGCCTAACCTAACCTACAACGGAGGTCTGGAGAACGTGCCTAACCAGTCGCGTCCCAAGGTCAAGAAGTCGCGTGCGCTCGGTATCGCGCTGACGCCGAAGGCTGTCAAGTACTTCGAAGCCCGCCCGTACCCGCCGGGCGAGCACGGCCGTGGCCGCAAGCAGAACTCGGACTACAAGGTCCGTCTGCTCGAGAAGCAGCGCCTGCGTGCGCAGTACGACATCAGCGAGCGCCAGATGGCGCGCGCCTACGACCGCGCCAAGAAGGCCGAGGGCAAGACGGGCGAGGCGCTGGTCGTCGAGCTCGAGCGTCGCCTCGACGCCCTGGTCCTGCGTTCGGGCATCGCCCGCACCATCTACCAGGCCCGCCAGATGGTCGTGCACGGTCACATCCAGGTCAACGGTGGCAAGGTCGACAAGCCGTCGTTCCGCGTCCGTCCCGACGACGTCGTGATGGTCCGCGAGCGCTCGCGCGAGAAGCCGCTCTTCCAGGTCTCCCGTGAGGGTGGCTTCGCCGCCGACGGTGAGACCCCGCGCTACCTGCAGGTCAACCTGAAGGCCCTGGCCTTCCGCCTCGACCGCGACCCGAACCGCAAGGAAATCCCGGTCATCTGCGACGAGCAGCTGGTCGTCGAGTACTACGCCCGCTGATCCAGGCGTAGGAGCTCCGCGCACCTCGCGGTCCTCAGCCCGCCGCTTCCCCGCCCTTACCGGTGGGGGAGCCGGCGGGCTTCCGCGTGTCCGGGACCGTCGTACGGAAGGGGCGCGGATACGCGGGTCCCCTCGCGCCCGTGGCCGGATCCCGCCGCTCCAGCAGCGCCCGCTCCACCGCGACGTGCAGCGGGAGGGACATCCCCTCGCGCAGGGACGCCGCGTAGCGCTCCACCCCGAGCCGCCGGCCCGCCTCGCGCTCGCACAGCGCGCGCGGCCCGCCGAAGGACACCGAACCGAACAGCCGCAGACCCACCGCGTCCCACATCGGGATCGTGGCCCCCTGCAGCACCGCGGCCTCCGCCGCGTCGCCCTCGCTCGCCGTCACCAGGGCCAGCAGCTCGATCGCGAGGACCAGCCCCACCAGGTCGTGGAAGGCGTGGTCGATGGTGATGCACTCGGACAGCAGCCGGCGCGCCTCGCCCTGGTCGTCCCGGGTCCACGCCGCGTAGGCCAGCACGTAGAGCGCGTACGCCCGGGTCCAGCGCTCGCCGCGCTCCTCGCAGATCTCCCGGACCTCCTCGCACAGCGCCGCCGCGCCCTCCAGGTCCCCCTGGAACACCCGGGCCATCGCCAGCTCGACCTGGCCCATCAGCACGTTGCTGTTCAACTCGCCCAGTTCCCGGTACGCCGCCAGCGCCTCGCCGATCAGCCGCTCCGCCCGGGGCATGTCGTCCGAGAGCAGCGCCAGGCAGCCCATCCGGTGCGTGGCGTACGCCTGCGCCAACCGGTTCCCGGTGGCCCGCGCCCGCTCGCCGCACTCGTGGAGCGCCGCCACCGCCGCCGTGCCGTCCCCCTGCAGGATCGCCACGTAGCCGAGCACCCACAGGGCCTTCAGCCGGGCGTCCTCGTGCTCCGAGTCGAACGTCAGCGCGCGGTCCAGCCAGAGCCGGCCCTCCGAGAGCCGCCCGCAGCCCGCCCAGTAGAACCACAGCGTGCCCGCCAGGTGCTGCGCCAGGTGCGCCTCGTCCGGCTGCTCCAGACACAGCTCCAGGGCCGCCCGGAGGTTGGGCAGCGCGACCTCGGTGCAGGCCGCGACCTCGGCCTGCCGCGGGCTGAACCACTCCAGCTCGCACCAGGTCGCCAGCCCCATGTACCAGTCGCGGTGCCGGCGGCGCATCCGCTCGCCGTCCCCCAGCTCCGCCAGCCACTGCGCCCCGTACGCGGCGACCGTGCCCAGCATCCGGTAGCGCGGCCCCGCGGGCGTGTCCACCCGCGACACCAGCGACTGCGCGAGCAGCTCGCCCAGCACCTCCAGGACCCGCTCGGCCGGGAGGTCGGGGCCCCCGCAGACGTACTCCACCGCGTCCAGGTCGAAGGGCCCGGCGAACACCGAGAGCCGCGCCCAGAGCAGCCGTTCCCCGGGCGTGCACAGCTCGTGGCTCCAGCCGATCGCCGTACGCAGCGTCTGGTGGCGGGGCAGGGCCCCGCGGGTGCCGGCCGTGAGCAGCCGGAAGCGGTCGTCGAACCGGTGCAGCATCTGCTCGACCGTGAGCAGCGGCATCCGGGCGGCCGCGAGCTCCAGGGCCAGCGGGATCCCGTCGAGCCGCCGGCACAACTCCCGTACGGCGCCGGCGTCCCCGCCCGACGTGGCCGGCGGGGCCGCGCCCGTCGCCGCGACCCGTTCGGCGAACAGGGCGAGCGCGTCCTCGTCGCCCATCGGCGGCAGGGTGAAGACCGCCTCCCCGTCCAGCCGCAGCGGCCGGCGTCCCACCGCCAGCACGGTCAGCCCGGGGCAGGCGGTCAGCAGGTCCCGGAGCAGCGGGGCGCACGCCTCGACGAGGTGCTCGAAGCCGTCCACGACCAGCAGCAGCCGGCGGTCGGCCAGGTGTTCCACGAGCAGTTCGCGCGGCGCGCGCAGCGTGTGGTCCGTCAGGCCCAGCGCCTCGACCAGGGCATGGGCCACCAGGCCCGGATCCCGCAGCGCCGACAGCGCGGCCACCCGCACCCCGTCGGCGTGCCGCCCCTCCGTCCCGGCGGCCACGGAGAACGCCAGCCGCGTCTTGCCGACGCCGCCCACGCCCACCACGGTGACCAGGCGGAATTCACCGAGCAGCCGGGCCAGTTCGCTCCGCTCGCCCGACCGTCCGACGAACCGGTTCAGCTCCGCGGGGAGGTTACTCCTTCGCATGGGACACGGAGCGTACCCAGCCGCACGCGCTCCGTACAATCGGATCGCGCGATCCCCCTCCCACGAGCCGCGATGCCCGCCGTAATGCGGTACGGCGCAAGACCACGGGCGCGATAGGGTCGGAGGACGACTTTTGGCAAGTGCCCGACGACAGCAGAGAGTGGTGCGGAGTGACCGGTGGAGAGGTTGCCGGGATCCTGGTGGCCGTGTTCTGGGCGATTCTCGTCTCCTTCCTCGCCGTGGTGCTGGTGAGGCTGGCGCAGACGCTCAAGGCGACCACCAGACTGGTGGCCGACGTGACCGAACAGGCGGTGCCGCTGCTCGGCGACGCCTCCGCGACCGTGCGGTCGGCGCAGACGCAGCTCGACCGGGTCGACGCGATCACCTCGGACGTCCAGGAAGTCACCTCGAACGCCTCGGCACTCTCGACCACGGTCGCCTCCACCTTCGGCGGTCCCCTCGTGAAGGTCGCCGCGTTCGGCTACGGCGTGCGCAAGGCGCTCGGCCGGAACCGGGACGGGGCACCCCAGGCACCCTCGCCACGTACCGTCTTCGTCGGTCGCACGGTGCCGCCGGCGCGGCGCCGGAAGCAGAAGGGCTGAGCCTCGATGTTCCGCCGTACGTTCTGGTTCTCCGCTGGCGCAGCCGCCGGCGTGTGGGCCACCACCAAGGTCAACCGGAAGCTCCGGCAGCTGACGCCCGAGAGCCTCGCCGCGCAGGCGGCGAACAAGGCGGTCGAGGCGGGCCACCGTCTCAAGGACTTCGCCCTCGACGTCAGGGCCGGCATGGCCCAGCGCGAGGCCGAACTCGAGGAGGTGCTGGGCATCGAGGCACAGCCCGGGCGGGAACTCCCCGCGCAGCGCCGTCTCTTCGCCCTCGACAAGCCGCCGCAGCGTTCCCCGCAGAACCCCCCGCACATCCCACGCACGATCCCGTACAACCGGAATGAGGACCACTGATGGAGTCGGCTGAAATCCGCCGCCGCTGGCTGAGCTTCTTCGAGGAGCGCGGTCACACCGTCGTCCCTTCGGCGTCGCTCATCGCGGACGACCCGACTCTGCTGCTCGTCCCCGCGGGCATGGTGCCGTTCAAGCCGTACTTCCTCGGCGAGGTCAAGCCGCCGTTCTCGCGCGCCTCCAGCGTGCAGAAGTGCGTCCGGACGCCGGACATCGAAGAGGTCGGCAAGACCACCCGCCACGGCACGTTCTTCCAGATGTGCGGCAACTTCTCCTTCGGCGACTACTTCAAGGAAGGCGCCATCAAGCTGGCCTGGGAGCTGCTGACCACCTCGGTGGAGCACGGCGGCTACGGGCTGGACCCGGAGCGGCTCTGGATCACCGTCTACCAGGAGGACGACGAGGCCGAGCAGATCTGGCGCGACGTCGTCGGTGTCCCCGCCGAGCGCATCCAGCGCCTCGGCAAGAAGGACAACTACTGGTCCATGGGCGTCCCCGGACCCTGTGGCCCGTGTTCCGAGATCAACTACGACCGCGGCCCCGAGTTCGGCGTCGAGGGCGGCCCGGCCGTCAACGACGAGCGGTACGTGGAGATCTGGAACCTGGTCTTCATGCAGTACGAGCGCGGTGAGGGCTCCGGCAAGGACGACTTCCCGATCCTCGGCGAGCTGCCGTCGAAGAACATCGACACGGGCCTCGGCCTGGAGCGCCTGGCGATGATCCTCCAGGGCGTCCAGAACATGTACGAGACGGACACCCTCAAGGTCGTCATCGACAAGGCCACCGAGCTGACCGGCGTCGACTACGGCAAGTCCCACGAGAGCGACGTCTCGCTGCGCGTGGTCGCCGACCACATGCGCACCTCCGTGATGCTCATCGGCGACGGCGTGACCCCCGGCAACGAGGGCCGCGGCTACGTCCTGCGCCGCATCATGCGCCGCGCCGTCCGCAACATGCGCCTGCTCGGCGCCACCGGCCCGGTCGTCCGGGACCTCGTGGACACCGTCATCGGGACGATGGGCGAGCAGTACCCGGAGCTCGTCACCGACCGCAAGCGCGTCGAGACCGTCGCCCTCGCCGAGGAGGCCGCGTTCCTCAAGGCCCTCAAGGGCGGCACCAACATCCTCGACACCGCCGTGACCGAGACCAAGGCCGCCGGCGGCACGGTCCTCTCCGGCGACAAGGCGTTCCTGCTCCACGACACCTGGGGCTTCCCGATCGACCTCACCCTGGAGATGGCCTCCGAGCAGGGCCTCTCCGTGGACGAGGACGGCTTCCGCCGCCTGATGAAGGAGCAGCGGGACCGCGCCAAGGCCGACGCCAAGGCCAAGAAGACCGGCCACGCCGACATGACGTCGTACCGGGAGATCGCCGACAGCAACGGCGCCACCGAGTTCACCGGCTACACGAACACCGAGGGCGAGAGCACCGTCGTCGGCCTCCTCGTCAACGGTGTCTCGTCGCCGGCCGCCTCCGAGGGCGACGAGGTCGAGGTCGTCCTCGACCGCACCCCGTTCTACGCCGAGGGCGGCGGTCAGATCGCCGACCAGGGCCGGATCAAGCTGCACAGCGGCGCGGTCATCGAGGTCCGCGACGTCCAGCAGCCCGTTCCCGGTGTCTCCGTGCACAAGGGATCCGTGCAGGTCGGCGAGGTGACCGTGGGCTCCACCGCCTACGCCACCATCGACGTGCGCCGCCGCCGGGCCATCGCCCGTGCCCACTCCGCCACCCACCTGACCCACCAGGCGCTGCGCGACGCCCTCGGCCCGACGGCCGCCCAGGCCGGTTCCGAGAACCAGCCCGGTCGCTTCCGCTTCGACTTCGGTTCGCCGAACGCCGTTCCCGGCGCCGTCCTCACCGACGTCGAGCAGAAGATCAACGAGGTCCTCACGCGCGAGCTGGAGGTCCACGCCGAGGTCATGCCGATCGACGAGGCCAAGCGCCAGGGCGCCATCGCCGAGTTCGGCGAGAAGTACGGCGAGAAGGTGCGTGTCGTCACCATCGGCGACTTCTCCAAGGAGCTGTGCGGAGGCACGCACGTCGGCAACACCGCCCAGCTGGGTCTGGTGAAGCTGCTCGGCGAGTCCTCCATCGGCTCCGGCGTGCGCCGGATCGAGGCCCTCGTCGGTGTCGACGCGTACAACTTCCTCGCCAAGGAGCACACGGTCGTCGCCCAGCTCCAGGAGCTGGTCAAGGGCCGTCCCGAGGAGCTGCCGGAGAAGATCTCCGCCATGCTCGGCAAGCTGAAGGACGCCGAGAAGGAGATCGAGAAGTTCCGCGCGGAGAAGGTCCTCCAGGCCGCCGCCGGTCTCGTCGAGGGCGCCCAGGACATCCGCGGCGTCGCCCTCGTGACCGGTCAGGTCCCGGACGGCACCGGCGCCGACGACCTGCGCAAGCTGGTCCTCGACGTGCGCGGACGCATCTCGGGCGGCCGTCCCGCCGTCGTCGCCCTGTTCACCACGGCCAACGGCAAGCCGCTGACGGTCATCGCCACCAACGAGGCGGCCCGTGAGCGCGGTCTCAAGGCCGGCGAGCTGGTCCGCACGGCCGCCAAGACCCTCGGCGGCGGTGGCGGCGGCAAGCCGGACGTCGCCCAGGGCGGCGGCCAGAACCCGGAGGCCGTCGGCGAGGCCATCGCCGCCGTCGAGCGCCTCGTGACGGAGACGGCGTGACGATGCGCCGCGGTCGCCGTCTCGCGATCGACGTCGGGGACGCCCGGATCGGGGTCGCCTCGTGCGACCCCGACGGGGTCCTCGCCACCCCGGTGGAGACCGTGCCGGGACGTGACGTCCCGGCCGCCCACCGGCGGCTGAGGCAGATCGCCGAGGAGTACGAACCGATCGAGATCGTGGTCGGCCTCCCTCGCTCCCTCTCCGGGGGCGAGGGGCCGGCCGCGGCCAAGGTGCGGGCCTTCGCCCAGGTGCTGGCCCGGGGGATCGCCCCCGTTCCCGTCCGGCTGGTGGACGAGCGGATGACGACCGTGACGGCGAGCCAGGGGCTGCGGGCCTCCGGCGTGAAGTCGAAGAAGGGGCGGTCCGTCATCGATCAGGCCGCCGCTGTGATCATCCTTCAGAACGCTCTTGAGTCCGAACGGGTATCAGGTAATCCGCCCGGCGAGGGCGTCGAAGTGGTCACCTGATCGCGATACGGTAACGTTCCGCGCGATGCGGCGGCATTCGAACAGCTGCCGCACTACGTAGAGGCGGACCGTCCGGACGTCTCGCGGCTGTTTGGGGATCGATGACTGAGTATGGCCGGGGCTCCGGCTCCGAACCGTGGCATCCCGAGGACCCGTTGTACGGGGACCAGGGATGGGGAGGCCAGCAGCAGCAGTACCCGCAGCAGGCGCAGTACGGCCAGCAGGACCCGTACGGTCAGGGGCAGCCTCAGGGCCCGGACCAGGGCCAGGGCTACCACCCCCAGTACCAGCAGCCGCAGCATCCCGAGCAGCAGGCGTACCAGCAGCATCAGCAGTACAACGATGCCCAGTACAACGATCCTCGGTACGCCGATCCCGCGTACGGCGACCAGACGTACGGCGGGCAGCAGCAGGGCGCGTACGGACAACAGCAGGGGCAGCAGGGCCAGGGCTACGACACGCCCGGGTACCCCGCACAGCAGTACGACACGAGCTGGGAGACGGGCCAGGCGGCGATGCCGTACGGCACCACCCCCGCCGATCCCTACGGGGGCCAGAGCCCGGACCTCTACGGCACCCCGGAGGCGTACCCGCCGCCGCAGCCCCCCGGCCGGCGGCAGGCACCGCCCGCCCGGCCGGCCGAGCCCGAGCCGGCGACCGACTGGGACGCGGAGGTCCCGGAGGAGGAGAAGCACCCCTTCTTCACCGGCGACGACGACGGCGACGACGCGTACGACGACGACCCGGCCGAGTCCCGCTCCCGCACGGGCGGCCGTGAACGCCGCGGCAAGGACAAGGGCAAGAAGAAGAGCAAGAACGGCTGCGCCTGCCTCGTCGTGGCGCTCGTCCTCGCGGGCGGCGTCGGCGGCGTGGGCTACTTCGGCTACCAGTTCTGGCAGGGCCAGTTCGGTGCGGCGCCCGACTTCGCGGGCGCGGGCTCCGGCTCGGTCCAGGTCGAGATCCCCAAGGGTGCCGGCGGCTACGAGATCGGCAACATCCTGAAACGGGCCGGCGTCGTCAAGAGCGTCGACGCCTTCGTCTCCGCACAGGGCAAGAACGCCAAGGGCAACACCATCCAGGCGGGTGTGTACACGCTGAAGAAGGAGATGTCCGCGGAGAGCGCCGTCTCGCTGATGCTGAACCCGGCGAGCCAGGCCAACTTCGTCATCCCCGAGGGCCGCCGCAACGTCTGGGTCTACGAGCAGATCGACAAGAAGCTCGAACTCGAGGCCGGCACCACGCAGGGCGTGGCCAAGGCGCAGGCCGCGAAGCTCGGCCTGCCGGCCTGGGCCGCCGGCCACTCCGAGCTCAAGGACCCGCTGGAGGGCTTCCTCTTCCCCGCGAGCTACCCGGTCGCCAAGGGCCAGAAGCCCGAGGACGTGCTGCGCAAGATGGTCGCGCGGGCGAACCAGGAGTACGCGAAGTTCGACCTGGAGGCCAAGGCCAGGGAGCTCGGCGTCAAGGGACCGTGGGAGCTCGTCACGATCGCGAGCCTCGTCCAGGCGGAGGGGACCTCGCACGACGACTTCCGGAAGATGGGCGAGGTCGTCTACAACCGCCTGAAGCCGGGCAACGTGCAGACCAACGGCATGCTCGAGTTCGACTCCACGTACAACTACGTGAAGAACCAGAGCAAGCTCGACCTCAGCCTCGAGGAACTGCGGAAGTACGACAACCCGTACAACACGTACTACTACCGCGGGCTGCCGCCCGGCCCGATCGGCAACCCGGGGGCCGAGGCCATGCAGGGTGTGGTCAACCCGACGCACGACGGCTGGTACTACTTCATCTCCCTCGACGGGAAGTCGTCCAAGTTCACCAAGACCAACGCCGAGCACCAGAAGCTGGTCGAGCAGTTCAACAAGTCGAGGAAGAACTGATGCCCGCACCACGGCGCGCAGCCGTCCTCGGCTCCCCGATCGCCCATTCGCTCTCCCCGGTGCTGCACCGGGCCGCGTATGCCGCGCTCGGGCTCACGGACTGGTCGTACGACCGCTTCGAGGTGGACGAGGAGGCGCTGCCCGGCTTCGTCGCCGGTCTGGACCCCTCCTGGGCCGGGCTCTCGCTGACCATGCCGCTCAAGCGGGCGATCATCCCGCTGCTCGACGGGATCAGCGACACGGCGGCCTCGGTGGAGGCCGTGAACACGGTCGTCCTCACCGAGGACGGCCGCCGGCTGGGCGACAACACGGACATCCCCGGCATGATCGCGGCCCTGCGCGAGCGGGGCGTGGAGAAGGTGGAGTCCGCCGCCGTCCTCGGCGCGGGCGCCACCGCGTCCTCGGCGCTGGCCGCCCTCGCCCGGATCTGCTCCGGCCCCGTCACCGCGTACGTCCGCAGCGAGGCCCGTGCGGCCGAGATGCGGGGCTGGGGCGAGCGGCTGGGAGCGGACGTCCGCACCGCCGGCTGGGCGGACGCCGCGGAGGCGTTCGCCGCGCCGCTGGTGATCGCCACCACCCCGGCCGGGACCACCGACGCGCTCGCGGCGCAGGTGCCGGACGCGCCCGGCACCCTCTTCGACGTGCTCTACGACCCCTGGCCGACCGCGCTCGCGGCGGCCTGGGAGGAGCGCGGCGGAGCGGTCGTCGGCGGCCTCGACCTCCTCGTCCACCAGGCCGTCCTGCAGGTCGAGCAGATGACGGGCCGCGCGCCGGGGCCCCTGGCGGCGATGCGGGCGGCGGGCGCCGCCGCGCTGCCCTCCGCCCACTGACCCCGGAACCCGCCGCACACCGGTCCGGCGCCCCGTCGAACCGGTGTGCCACGCCCCGACGATTGCCCGGGCTTCTCGTTCGGCATCGTCCGACTAATGGACCGGCTATCAGGTCGGGGCCCCGGACGTGGGAGGATCGAGGTCGGCGGGCCAGGGCCGCGCACCCGGTCGTGCCGTTGCAGTGCCAGGCGCGAGCATGAGGAGCATCGTTGAGCAGGTTGCGTTGGCTGACTGCGGGGGAATCCCACGGACCCGCCCTGGTCGCGACGCTGGAGGGCCTTCCCGCCGGCGTCCCGGTCACCACTGAACTGGTGGCCGACCACCTCGCGCGGCGGCGTCTCGGCTACGGACGCGGCGCGCGGATGAAGTTCGAGCAGGACGAGATCACCTTCCTCGGCGGCGTCCGCCACGGGCTCTCGCTCGGTTCCCCGATCGCCGTGATGGTCGGCAACACCGAGTGGCCCAAGTGGGAGAAGGTCATGTCGGCCGACCCGGTCGACCCCGCGGAACTCAAGGAGACGGGCCGCAACGCGCCCCTGACCCGGCCCCGCCCCGGCCACGCCGACCTCGCCGGCATGCAGAAGTACGGCTTCGACGAGGCCCGGCCGATCCTGGAGCGCGCCAGTGCCCGGGAGACCGCCGCCCGCGTCGCCCTCGGTGCCGTCGCCCGCTCCTTCCTCAAGGAGGCCGCGGGCATCGAGATCGTCTCCCACGTCGTCGAGCTCGCGGCGGCCAAGGCCCCGTACGGCGTCTACCCGACGCCCGCCGACGTGGAGAAGCTCGACGCCGACCCGGTCCGCTGCCTCGACGCCGACGCCTCGAAGGCGATGGTCGCCGAGATCGACCAGGCCCACAAGGACGGCGACACCCTCGGCGGCGTCGTCGAGGTCCTGGCCTACGGGGTGCCCGTCGGCCTCGGCTCCCACGTCCACTGGGACCGCCGGCTGGACGCCCGGCTGGCCGCCGCCCTCATGGGCATCCAGGCCATCAAGGGCGTCGAGGTCGGCGACGGCTTCGACCTCGCCCGGGTGCCCGGATCGCAGGCGCACGACGAGATCGTCACCACCCCCGAGGGCATCAGGCGCACCTCCGGCCGCTCCGGCGGCACCGAGGGCGGCCTGACCACCGGCGAGCTGCTGCGCGTCCGCGCGGCGATGAAGCCCATCGCCACCGTCCCGCGCGCGCTGGCCACCGTCGACGTCGTCACCGGCGAGGCCGCCCAGGCCCACCACCAGCGCTCCGACGTCTGCGCCGTGCCCGCCGCCGGCATCGTCGCCGAGGCCATGGTCGCGCTCGTCCTCGCGGACGCCGTCGTCGAGAAGTTCGGCGGCGACAGCGTCCCGGAGACCCGCCGCAACGTCCGGTCGTACCTCGACAACCTGCACATCCGGTGACGGCTCCCGTGCCGCACGGACCGCTGGTCGTCCTGGTCGGGCCGATGGGCTCCGGCAAGTCCACGGTGGGCGCGCTCCTGGCCGAGCTGCTCGGCGCGCCCTACCGGGACACCGACGCCGACATCGTCGCCGCCCAGGGGCGCGAGATCTCGGACATCTTCGTCGAGGAGGGCGAGGAACACTTCCGCGCCCTGGAGCGGGCGGCCGTCCGCACCGCGGTCGCCGAGCACGAGGGCGTCCTCGCCCTCGGCGGCGGCGCGATCCTGGACGCCGGCACCCGTGAACTCCTCAGCGGCCTGCCCGTCGCCTATCTCTCGATGGACGTCGAGGAGGCGGTCCGCCGTGTGGGCCTCAACACCGCGCGGCCGCTGCTCGCCGTCAACCCGCGCCGGCAGTGGCGCGAGCTGATGGAAGCGCGCCGCCACCTCTACACCGAAGTCGCACGCGTCGTCGTCACCACCGACGACCGCACCCCCGAAGAGGTCGCGAGCGCGGTCCTCGACGCACTGGAGCTGAAGAAGGACGTATGACGGACCAGGAAGTCACCCGCATCGAGGTCGGCGGTTCGGCGGGCACGGATCCGTACGAGGTGCTGGTCGGCCGGCAGCTGCTCGGCGAGCTCCCCACCCTGATCGGCGCCCGGGCCAGGCGCGTCGCCGTGATCCACCCCGAGGCGCTCGCCGAGACCGGCGAGGCCCTGCGCGCCGACCTCGCCGACCAGGGCTACGAGGCCGTCGCCATCCAGGTGCCGAACGCCGAGGAGGCCAAGACCGTCGAGGTCGCGGCCTACTGCTGGAAGGCGCTCGGCCAGACCGGCTTCACCCGCACCGACGTCATCGTCGGCGTGGGCGGCGGCGCGACCACCGACCTGGCCGGCTTCGTCGCCGCGAGCTGGCTGCGCGGCGTGCGCTGGATCGCCGTCCCGACGACCGTGCTGGCCATGGTCGACGCGGCGGTCGGCGGCAAGACGGGCATCAACACCGCCGAGGGCAAGAACCTCGTCGGCGCCTTCCACCCGCCCGCCGGCGTGCTGTGCGACCTCGCCGCACTGGACTCGCTGCCCGTGCACGACTACGTCAGCGGCCTCGCGGAGATCATCAAGGCCGGCTTCATCGTCGACCCGGTGATCCTCGACCTCATCGAGGAGGACCCGCAGGCCGCCCGTACCCCGGCCGGCCCCCACACCGCCGAGCTGCTCGTCCGCTCGATCAAGGTGAAGGCCGAGGTCGTCTCCGGCGACCTCAAGGAGTCCGGCCGTCGCGAGATCCTCAACTACGGCCACACCCTCGCGCACGCCATCGAGAAGAACGAGCGCTACAAGTGGCGGCACGGCGCCGCCGTCTCCGTCGGCATGGTCTTCGCGGCGGAGCTCGGCCGGCTGGCCGGACGGCTGGACGACGCCACCGCCGACCGGCACCGCAGCATCCTGGAGTCGGTCGGCCTGCCGCTGACCTACCGGGGCGACCAGTGGCCCAAGCTGCTGGAGACGATGAAGGTGGACAAGAAGTCCCGCGGCGACCTGCTGCGCTTCATCGTCCTCGACGGGCTCGGCAAGCCGACCGTGATGGAGGGCCCCGACCCGGCCGTGCTGCTCGCCGCCTACGGCGAGGTGTCCGCGTGAGCGAGCTCCGGCGGGTCCTCGTGCTCAACGGCCCGAACCTCGGCCGGCTCGGCTCCCGCGAGCCCGACATCTACGGCGCCACGTCGTACAAGGGCCTGGTCGAGTCCTGCCGGGCCCTCGGCGAGGAGCTGGGCTTCGACGTCGACGTGCGCGAGACCAACGACGAGGGCGAGATGATCCGCTGGCTGCACGAGGCGGCCGACGGATCCGTGCCGGTCGTCCTCAACCCGGGGGCGTTCACGCACTACTCCTACGGGATGCGCGACGCGGCCGCCCAGCGGACCGCGCCGCTGATCGAGGTGCACATCTCGAACCCGTACACGCGGGAGGAGTTCCGGCACACCTCGGTCGTCGCGGCCGTGGCGACCGGGACCATCGCCGGCTTCGGCATCGGCTCCTACCGGCTCGCCCTGCGCGCGCTCGCCGAGGAACTCACCGCCTGACGCACCCGAGGCGGCCTTCGGGCACGTCGAACCGCCCCCGCCCGTTCCCTTGTTCGGGGCCGGGGGCGGTAACGTTCCCCGGAGTATCGGCCGTACGAGACGGAGTGGCGCCGGATGCAGCACAGCGTGGGGGCTCCGTTGCCACCGCCCGAACAGCACGGATGGGCCTCGGGCGGGCCGGGAGGACACCACCCCGTGCCCCCCGCGCCCCCGCACGGGCACCAGCCCCCGCACCCTCCGCAGCCCGCCGCGCCGCATCAGGCGCCGCCCGGTCCGCCGCCGGCCCCGGGCTGGGTTCCCGGCGCGGTCCCCCCGCACGCCGGCCCGCCGCACCCCTCTGCCTCCCGCCCGGGCGCCGCGCACCCGGCGGGCCCGCCCGCCGGGGACGCCACCGGGTACGTCCAGCTGCCGCCGGTCCCGATGCCGGCCGCGCCGCCCGCCGAGCCCGGCACCGGAGCCGCCACCCTGGCCGTCCTGCTGATCGGCCCCGCCGGAGCGGGCAAGACGACCGTCGCCCGGCACTGGGCGCGCAGCCGCCGCGTGCCCACCGCGCACATCAGTCTCGACGACGTGCGCGAGTGGGTGTGCTCGGGCTTCGCGGACCCGCAGTCGGGCTGGAACGAGCACTCCGAGGCCCAGTACCGCCTGGCCCGCCGCACCTGCGGCTTCGCCGCGCGCAACTTCCTCGCCAACGGCATCTCCTGCATCCTCGACGACGCCGTCTTCCCCGACCGGCCGGTCGTCGGCCTCGGCGGCTGGAAGCGGCACGTCGGCCCGGGCCTGCTTCCCGTCGTGCTGCTGCCTGGTCTGGAGATCGTCCTGGAACGCAACGCCGAGCGCAGCGGCAACCGGCGCCTCTCGGACGAGGAGGTCGCCTCCATCCACGGCCGGATGGCGGGCTGGTACGGCTCCGGGCTGCCGATCATCGACAACTCCAAGTACGACGTGGAGACCACCGCCCGCGTCCTGGACGAGGTCCTGGCGCGGTCCATAGCCAGCCCGCCCACCTGGTAGCCGCCCGGCCGGACGGTCCCGGTGACCGGGCGGCGGTCCCGCCGCACCGCTCACCGGACCGGTCCGCCTCGCCGTCCGTCCGCCGGCCGAGCACCCTGGACGAACCGCGGGGGCGAGGCGTCCGGGCGCCTCGCCCGTGGCCCGGTCGGCGGCGCTGAGCAGGACGGGCCGTCCGGGCCGACCTAGGCTCGGAACATGTCAGAGGTGTATGCGGACCGTCGAGTGCGGCTGCGGGACCGGTGCGTGGCGGCCGGCAGCCCGGCGGCCCTGGTCTCCCGCCCCGCCAACGTCCGCTATCTCGCGGGCGGTTCGCCCGTCGGGTCCGTCCTCCTGGTCGGGCCGGACGAGGACGTCCTGCTCTGCCCCGTCGCGCCCGGCGGCGATCCCGCCGACGGGCGGCTCGACGAACGGCTCAGGCAGGCCGTGCTGCCCGCGGGCGGCGGTGATCCGGCCGTCGCGGCGGTGGACTTCGCCCGCAAGGCCGGCGCGGACGCCCTCGCCGTCGAGGAGCACCATCTGACGGTGGCCCGGCACCGTGCGATGGGGTCGGTCGCGCCCCGGCTGCGCCTGGCCGACCTCGGCGGGGCCGTCGAGCAGCTGCGGATCGTCAAGGACGAGGACGAGATCGCCTGCCTGCGGATCGCCGCCGAGATCGCCGACCAGGCGCTCGGGGAACTCCTCGAGTCGATCCTGGTCGGGCGGACCGAGCGCCATCTCGCCCTGGAGCTGGAGCGCCGGCTGGTCGACCACGGCGCTGACGGCCCCGCCTTCCCGACCTCCGTGGCCACCGGCCCGAACTCGGGCCGGGGCGGCCACCGGCCCTCCGACCGCCGGGTCGAGGAGGGCGATTTCCTCTCCGTCTGCCTCGGCGCGAACTACCGCGGCTACCGCTGCGAGATCGG
Organism: Streptomyces sp. JL2001; assembly: GCF_050917515.1. Lineage (NCBI taxonomy): Bacteria > Bacillati > Actinomycetota > Actinomycetes > Kitasatosporales > Streptomycetaceae > Streptomyces > Streptomyces sp. JL2001. The sequence goes on from NZ_CP169421.1 coordinate 6,469,348, forward strand.
CCGCACGTTCGTCATCGGCACGACCCCGGCGGACTGGCAGATCGAGCTGTACGACCTCGTCTTCGCCGCTCAGCGGGCCGGACGCGAGGCGCTGGCCCCCGGCGCCGAGTGCCGCGACGTGGACCGCGCGGCCCGCCAGATCCTGGCCGCGGCGGGCCACGGCGAGGCCGTTCCCGTCCTCACCGGCCACGGTGTCGGTCTGGAAATCGACGAGGACCCGCAGCTCGCACCCTCGGCCATGGGTAAACTGGACGCTTGTGTGCCGGTCACCGTCGAACCGGGGGTCCACCTCCCGGGCCGGGGCGGGGTCCGGATCGATGACACGCTCGTCGTGCGCCAGGAGGCGGACGGCGGACCCGAGCTACTCACCATTACGACCAAGGAGCTGCTCGCGCTCTAGGGCGCGTACGCCTCCCTGGTCCCACGTCAGTCCAGGAGATTCCGCAACCGTGGCTTCCACGAACGACCTCAAGAACGGCATGGTGCTCAAGCTCGACGGGGACCAGCTCTGGTCCGTCGTCGAGTTCCAGCACGTCAAGCCCGGCAAGGGCCCGGCCTTCGTGCGCACCAAGCTCAAGAACGTGCTCTCCGGCAAGGTCGTCGACAAGACGTTCAACGCCGGCGTGAAGGTCGAGACGGCCACCATCGACCGCCGCGACATGCAGTTCTCGTACATGGACGGCGACTACTTCGTCTTCATGGACATGCAGACCTACGACCAGCTGCACGTCGACCGCAAGTCCGTCGGCGACGCCGCGAACTTCCTGATCGAGGGCTTCACCGCCTCGGTCGCGCAGCACGAGGGCTCGGTGCTCTACGTCGAGCTCCCCGCCGCCGTCGAGCTCACCATCCAGCACACGGACCCGGGCGTCCAGGGCGACCGCTCCACCGGTGGCACCAAGCCCGCCACGCTGGAGACCGGCCACGAGATCCAGGTCCCGCTCTTCATCACCACCGGTGAGAAGATCAAGGTCGACACCCGCTCGAGCGACTACCTCGGCCGGGTGAACAGCTAACCGTGGCTGCCCGGAGCAAGGCCCGTAAGCGGGCCTTCCAGATCCTGTTCGAGGCCGACCAGCGCGACGCGTCCGTGCAGGAAGTGCTCGCCGACTGGGTGCGGCACGCGCGGTCCGACGACCGCCAGCCGCCGGTCAACGAGTTCACGATGGTGCTGGTCGAGGGGTACGCGGACCACGCGAACCGGATCGACGAGCTCATCGCCACCTACGCGGTGGACTGGGACCTGGACCGGATGCCCGTCGCGGACCGGAACATCGTCCGGCTCGGCGCGTACGAGCTGATCTGGCTGGACGAGACCCCGGACGCGGTGGCGATCGACGAGGCGGTGCAGCTCGCCAAGGAGTTCTCCACCGACGAGTCCCCGTCGTTCGTGAACGGCCTGCTGGGCCGCTTCAAGGACCTGAAGCCGCGCCTGCGCCGGGACGCCTGAGAGGCGATCTCCCGGCATACGAAGGGGCCCGCAGCACGAGGTGCTGCGGGCCCCTTCGTATGACCGGACACGGCCCCTCGCGCCGTCTCCCGGGGGTTGTGGGGGTCTGAGCTGCCGCCTGGGGCCCGCGGGGCTCCCAGGGCCTCCTGGGGCCGGTGGGGCGCGAGGGGGGACCCAGGCCGGGGTCCCGAGCCCGGCCAGGGTCGGAAAAGACCGCCAGGGTGACGGAAGGCCCGCGGGCCTTCCGTCACCCTGGCGGCAACGTTTCTGCTGAGTGTTCAGCGCGTGTGGTTCAGCTGTCCTCGTGAGCTACGGCGCGGCGCGCGTCCGCGTCCAGCACGCCCCAGCTGATGAGCTGCTCGGTCAGCACCGACGGCGACTGGTCGTAGATGACGGCGAGCGTGCGCAGGTCGTCCTGGCGGATCGACAGCACCTTGCCGTTGTAGTCGCCGCGCTGGGACTGGATGGTCGCCGCGTAACGCTGCAGCGGGCCGGCCTTCTCCTGCGGGACGTGGGCCAGGCGCTCCAGGTCCAGAACGAGCTTCGGCGGCGGCTCGGCGGCCCCGCCGGGGGTCGTGCCGGGCAGGAGCTCCTGCACCGGGACGCCGTAGAAGTCCGCCAGCTCGGCGAGGCGCTGCACGGTCACCGCACGGTCGCCGCGCTCGTACGAGCCGACCACGACGGCCTTCCAGCGGCCCTGGGACTTCTCTTCCACACCGTGGAGGGAGAGGCCCTGCTGAGTGCGGATCGCGCGGAGCTTGGCCCCGAGCTGCTTTGCGTATTCGCTGGACATATAGCTCCCCGGACGCTGTGACAACGTGCGGCTCCGCCGCGTGGCTGGTAACTCACTGTGAGGTTACGCAGCGTTACTTGGCTCCGTCAAGCCGAATGGTCCGTACCGGCCCCTCCCGAGCGACGGCGCCCGGAGGGTCGGCAGGGTGGTGAGCAGGGCACTCACCCGCCCCTGGTAAAGTCGAGGACGCAATTCCGACGTCCTTTAAGATCCGTCCCGTGAGGCGGAGAAGGAGGTCCGTTTCATATGGACGCACCGCAGCACGACACGCAGCAACCTCTGGACGAGGCCCGCCCCGTTCTGGAGGGCCCCGACATCGCACGGGTACTGACCCGTATCGCCCACGAGATCGTCGAACGCGCCAAGGGCGCCGACGACGTGGTCCTCCTCGGCATCCCGACCCGCGGCGTCTTCCTCGCCCGCCGGCTGGCCGACAAGCTCGCCGGGATCACCGGACGCACGATTCCGGTCGGTTCCCTCGACATCACCATGTACCGCGACGACCTGCGGATGAAGCCGGCCCGCGCCATCGGCCGCACGGAGATCCCCGCCGACGGCATCGACGGCCGCCTGGTCGTCCTCGTCGACGACGTGCTCTTCTCCGGACGCACCATCCGCGCGGCCCTCGACGCCCTCGGCGACATCGGCCGCCCCCGCGCCGTGCAGCTCGCGGTCCTGGTCGACCGCGGCCACCGGGAACTGCCGATCCGCGCCGACTACGTCGGCAAGAACCTCCCCACGTCGCTGCGCGAGACGGTCAAGGTGCAGCTCGCCGAGGAGGACGGTCGCGACACCGTGCTGCTCGGCGGCAAGCCCGCCTGACCCGACCGGCACCACCGGCGGGTCCCGGGGCACACCCCTGCGCACCCGCACGTCCGACGGACCTTCTGGGGGCCACCCCGGACCCCCGACCTCCCCACCCCGGAGAGACATCCCGATGATGCGTCACCTCATCTCGGCCGCCGACCTCACCCGCGACGACGCCGTCCTCATCCTCGACACCGCCGAGGAGATGGCCCGGGTGGCCGACCGGCCGATCAAGAAGCTGCCCACCCTGCGCGGCCGCACGATCTGCAACCTCTTCTTCGAGGACTCCACCCGCACCCGGATCTCCTTCGAGGCCGCCGAGAAGCGCCTCTCCGCCGACGTCATCAACTTCGCGGCCAAGGGATCCAGCGTCTCCAAGGGCGAGTCGCTCAAGGACACCGCGCAGACCCTGGAGGCGATGGGCGTCGACGCCGTCGTCATCCGGCACGGCGCCTCCGGCGCCCCCTACCGCCTGGCCACCTCCGGCTGGATCGACGCCCCCGTCGTCAACGCCGGCGACGGCACCCACCAGCACCCCACCCAGGCGCTCCTGGACGCCTTCACCATGCGGCGCCGGCTCGTCGGCCGCGACGCCGGGCTCGGCAAGGACCTGGCCGGCCGGCGCATCACGCTCGTCGGCGACATCCTGCACAGCCGGGTCGCCCGCTCCAACGTCGACCTGCTGCACACCCTCGGCGCCGAGGTCACCCTGGTGGCCCCGCCCACCCTGGTCCCGGTCGGCGTCGAGACCTGGCCCTGCGAGGTCAGCTACGACCTCGACCGCGTGCTTCCGAAGTCCGACGCGGTGATGATGCTGCGTGTGCAGCGCGAGCGGATGAACGCCGCCTTTTTCCCGACCGAACGCGAGTACTCGCGCCGGTACGGGCTGGACGGCGACCGGATGGCCAAGATGCCCGAGCACGCCATCGTGATGCACCCCGGACCCATGGTCCGCGGCATGGAGATCACCGCCGAGGTCGCCGACTCCGACCGCTGCACGGTCGTCGAGCAGGTCGCCAACGGCGTCTCCATCCGCATGGCGGTCCTCTACCTGCTTCTGGGCGGAAACGACTCCGCCGTCACCCACACCCGTACCGAGGAGAGCAAGTGACCATGAGCAAGATCCTTATCCGGGGTGCGAAGGTGCTGGGCGGCGAGGCCCAGGACGTCCTGATCGACGGCGAGACGATCGCCGAGGTCGGCACCGGCCTGTCGGCCGAGGGCGCGACCGTGATCGAGGCCGAGGGGCGGATCCTGCTGCCCGGGCTGGTCGACCTCCACACCCACCTGCGCGAGCCCGGCCGTGAGGACTCCGAGACGGTCCTCACCGGCACCCGCGCCGCCGCGTCCGGCGGCTACACGGCCGTCTTCGCCATGGCCAACACCTTCCCGGTGGCCGACACGGCCGGCGTCGTCGAGCAGGTCTACCGCCTCGGCAAGGAGCACGGCTACTGCGACGTGCAGCCGATCGGCGCCGTCACCGTCGGCCTGGAGGGCAAGAAGCTCGCCGAGCTCGGCGCCATGCACGACTCCGCCGCGGGCGTCACCGTCTTCTCCGACGACGGCAAGTGCGTCGACGACGCCGTGATCATGCGCCGCGCCCTGGAGTACGTGAAGGCCTTCGGCGGCGTCGTCGCCCAGCACGCCCAGGAGCCCCGCCTGACCGAGGGCGCCCAGATGAACGAGGGCGTCGTCTCTGCCGAGCTGGGGCTCGGCGGCTGGCCGGCCGTCGCCGAGGAGTCGATCATCGCCCGCGACGTCCTCCTCGCCGAGCACGTCGGCTCCCGCGTCCACATCTGCCACCTCTCCACCGCCGGCTCCGTCGAGATCGTCCGCTGGGCCAAGTCCCGCGGCATCGACGTCACCGCCGAGGTCACCCCGCACCACCTGCTGCTGACCGACGAGCTGGTCCGCTCGTACAACCCGGTCTACAAGGTCAACCCGCCGCTGCGCACCGAGCGTGACGTGCTCGCCCTGCGCGAGGCCCTGGCCGACGGCACGATCGACATCGTCGCCACCGACCACGCCCCGCACCCGCACGAGGACAAGGACTGCGAGTGGGCCGCCGCCGCCATGGGCATGGTCGGCCTGGAGACCGCGCTCTCCGTCGTCCAGCAGACGATGGTGGAGACCGGGCTGCTCGACTGGGCCGGCGTCGCCGACCGGATGTCCGTCACGCCCGCCCGGATCGGACGGGCCACCGGACACGGACGCCCCGTCTCGGCAGGTGAGCCCGCGAACCTGACGCTGGTGGATCCGGCATACCGTGGAGCCGTGGACCCCGCGGGCTTCGCCTCCCGCAGCCGCAACACCCCGTACGAGGGCCGCGAGCTGCCGGGACGCGTCACCCACACCTTCCTGCGGGGCCGGGCAACGGTCGTGGACGGGAAGCTGGCGTGACACCTCTCATCGCATTCGCTGCGGAACAGAAGTCGGCGGAGGTGACCGACTGGGCCGGGCGGCTCGGCTGGGTCGCCGGACTGCTCCTCTTCGTCGCCTTCGTCTACTGGCTGATGCGCCAGGGATGGAAGTGGCGCGGCAGCCTCCAGTCGGACCTCCCCGCCCTGTCCGTCGTGCCGGAGACCGCCGGTGACGCCACACTGACTCTCAGCGGGCGCTACCACGGCTCGACCACGGCCGGGCAGTGGCTCGACCGGATCGTCGCCCACGGCCTCGGCGTCCGCAGCCGGGTCGAGCTCCGGCTGACCGAGGCGGGGATCGAGGTCGTGCGCCCCGGCGCGAACGACTTCCTCATCCCGAAGGCGGCCCTGCGCGAGGCCCGGCTCGACAAGGGCATCGCGGGCAAGGTCCTCGCCGAGGGCGGGCTGCTGATCGTCACCTGGGCACACGGCGACAAGCTCCTCGACTCCGGCTTCCGGTCCGACCGCGCGGCGGAGCACGCCGCCTGGGTCGAGGCCGTCAACTCCATGAACCAGATCAATCCGACGGAAGGCATCGCACGATGACGACCTCCATCCAGGGAGCGGCCTCGCAGAGGCACAAGGCCGCGCCCGCCGTACTCGTCCTGGAGGACGGCCGCATCTTCCGCGGCCGCGCCTACGGGGCCGTGGGGGAGACCTTCGGCGAGGCCGTGTTCTCCACCGGCATGACCGGCTACCAGGAGACCCTCACCGACCCGTCCTACCACCGGCAGGTCGTCGTGATGACCGCGCCGCACGTCGGCAACACCGGAGTCAACGACGAGGACCCCGAGTCGCAGCGGATCTGGGTCGCCGGCTACGTCGTCCGCGACCCCGCCCGGGTCCCCTCCAACTGGCGCTCCCGCCGCTCGCTGGACGAGGAGCTGGCCGCCCAGGGCGTCGTCGGCATCTCCGGCATCGACACCCGCGCCCTCACCCGCCACCTGCGCGAGCGCGGCGCCATGCGCGTCGGCATCTTCTCCGGCAACGCGCTGCCCGACGAGGGCACCATGCTCGCCGAGGTCCGCCAGGCCCCCGAGATGAGCGGTGCCGACCTCTCCGCCGAGGTCGCCACCAAGGAGACCTACGTCGTCCCGGCGATCGGCACCAAGCGGTTCACCGTCGCGGCCGTCGACCTCGGCATCAAGGGCATGACCCCGCACCGGATGGCCGAGCGCGGCATCGAGGTCCACGTCCTGCCCGCCACGGCCACCGCGGAGGACGTCTACGCCGTCCAGCCCGACGGCGTCTTCTTCTCCAACGGCCCGGGCGACCCGTCCACCGCCGACGGTCCCGTCGCCGTCATGCGCGAGGTCCTCGGCCGGCGGACGCCGCTCTTCGGCATCTGCTTCGGCAACCAGATCCTCGGCCGCGCGCTGGGCTTCGGCACGTACAAGCTGAAGTACGGCCACCGCGGCATCAACCAGCCGGTGCAGGACCGCACCACCGGCAAGGTCGAGGTCACCGCGCACAACCACGGCTTCGCCGTCGACGCGCCCCTCGACAAGGTCTCCGACACCCCCTTCGGGCGTGCCGAGGTCTCCCACGTGTGCCTGAACGACCAGGTCGTCGAAGGTCTCCAGCTGCTCGACCAGCCGGCCTTCTCCGTCCAGTACCACCCCGAGGCGGCCGCGGGCCCGCACGACGCCGCGTACCTCTTCGACCGTTTCGTATCCCTGATGGAGGCCGAGCGTGCCTAAGCGCACCGATATCCAGTCCGTCCTGGTCATCGGCTCCGGCCCGATCGTCATCGGCCAGGCCGCCGAGTTCGACTACTCCGGCACCCAGGCCTGCCGCGTGCTCAAGGCCGAGGGCCTGCGGGTGATCCTGGTCAACTCCAACCCGGCCACGATCATGACCGACCCGGAGATCGCCGACGCCACCTACGTCGAGCCGATCACCCCCGAGTTCGTCGAGAAGATCATCGCCAAGGAGCGCCCGGACGCCCTCCTGCCCACCCTCGGCGGCCAGACCGCGCTCAACACCGCGATCTCCATGCACGAGCAGGGCGTGCTGGAGAAGTACGGCGTCGAGCTCATCGGCGCCAACGTCGAGGCCATCAACAAGGGCGAGGACCGCGACCTCTTCAAGGGCGTCGTCGAGGCCGTCAAGGCCAAGATCGGCTACGGCGAGTCCGCCCGCTCGGTCATCTGCCACTCCATGGAGGACGTCCTCCAGGGCGTCGACACCCTCGGCGGCTACCCCGTCGTCGTCCGTCCCTCCTTCACCATGGGCGGCGCCGGCTCCGGCTTCGCCCACGACGAGGACGAGCTGCGCCGCATCGCCGGCCAGGGCCTCACGCTCTCCCCGACCACCGAGGTGCTCCTGGAGGAGTCCATCCTCGGCTGGAAGGAGTACGAGCTGGAGCTGATGCGCGACAAGGCCGACAACGTCGTGGTCGTCTGCTCCATCGAGAACTTCGACCCGATGGGCGTCCACACCGGTGACTCGATCACCGTCGCGCCGGCGATGACCCTCACCGACCGCGAGTACCAGCGTCTGCGGGACATCGGTATCGCGATCATCCGCGAGGTCGGCGTCGACACCGGCGGCTGCAACATCCAGTTCGCGATCGACCCCGAAGACGGCCGGATCATCGTCATCGAGATGAACCCGCGCGTCTCCCGCTCCTCGGCCCTCGCCTCCAAGGCGACCGGCTTCCCGATCGCCAAGATCGCCGCCCGGCTCGCCGTCGGCTACACGCTGGACGAGATCCCGAACGACATCACGGAGAAGACCCCGGCCTCCTTCGAGCCCACGCTCGACTACGTCGTGGTCAAGGCCCCGCGCTTCGCCTTCGAGAAGTTCCCCTCCGCCGACTCCACGCTGACCACGACCATGAAGTCGGTCGGCGAGGCCATGGCGATCGGCCGCAACTTCACCGAGGCGCTCCAGAAGGCCCTGCGCTCCCTGGAGAAGAAGGGCTCGCAGTTCGCCTTCACCGGCGAGCCGGGCGACAAGGCCGAGCTGCTGCGCGAGGCGGTCCGCCCCACCGACGGCCGGATCAACACCGTCATGCAGGCGATCCGCGCCGGCGCCACCCCGGAGGAGGTCTTCGACGCCACGAAGATCGACCCGTGGTTCGTCGACCAGCTCTTCCTGATCAAGGAGATCGCCGACGAGCTGGCCGCCGCCGAGAGGCTCGACCCCGAGCTCCTGGCCGAGGCCAAGCGCCACGGCTTCTCCGACGCCCAGATCGCCGAGATCCGCGGCCTGCGCGAGGACGTCGTCCGCGAGGTCCGGCACGCGCTCGGCGTCCGCCCGGTCTACAAGACGGTCGACACCTGCGCCGCCGAGTTCGCCGCCAAGACCCCGTACTTCTACTCCTCGTACGACGAGGAGAGCGAGGTCGCCCCGCGCGAGAAGCCCGCCGTGATCATCCTGGGCTCCGGCCCGAACCGCATCGGCCAGGGCATCGAGTTCGACTACTCCTGCGTCCACGCCTCCTTCGCGCTCAGCGACGCGGGCTACGAGACCGTGATGGTCAACTGCAACCCGGAGACCGTCTCCACCGACTACGACACCTCCGACCGGCTCTACTTCGAGCCGCTCACCCTGGAGGACGTCCTGGAGATCGTCCACGCCGAGACGCTGGCCGGCCCCGTCGCCGGTGTCGTCGTCCAGCTCGGCGGCCAGACCCCGCTGGGCCTGTCGCAGGCGCTCAAGGACAACGGCGTGCCGGTCGTCGGCACCTCCCCGGAGGCGATCCACGCCGCCGAGGACCGCGGCGCCTTCGGCCGCGTGCTCGCCGAGGCCGGCCTGCCCGCGCCCAAGCACGGCACCGCGACCACCTTCGCCGACGCCAAGGCCATCGCCGACGAGATCGGCTACCCGGTCCTCGTCCGCCCGTCGTACGTGCTCGGCGGCCGCGGCATGGAGATCGTGTACGACGAGGCCCGCCTCGAGTCGTACATCGCCGAGTCGACCGAGATCAGCCCCACCCGGCCGGTCCTGGTCGACCGCTTCCTCGACGACGCCATCGAGATCGACGTCGACGCCCTCTACGACGGCACCGAGCTCTACCTCGGCGGCGTCATGGAGCACATCGAGGAGGCCGGCATCCACTCCGGCGACTCGGCCTGCGCCCTGCCCCCGATCACCCTCGGCGGCTTCGACATCAAGCGCCTGCGCGCCTCCACCGAGGCGATCGCCAAGGGCGTCGGCGTGCGCGGCCTGATCAACATCCAGTTCGCGATGGCCGGCGACATCCTCTACGTCCTGGAGGCCAACCCGCGCGCCTCGCGGACCGTGCCCTTCACCTCGAAGGCCACCGCCGTTCCGCTGGCGAAGGCCGCCGCCCGCATCTCGCTGGGCGCCACCGTCGCCGAGCTGCGCGCGGAGGGCCTGCTCCCGAAGACCGGCGACGGCGGCACCCTGCCGCTCGACGCGCCGATCTCCGTCAAGGAGGCCGTGATGCCGTGGTCGCGCTTCCGCGACGTGCACGGCCGCGGCGTGGACACCGTCCTCGGCCCGGAGATGCGCTCCACCGGCGAGGTCATGGGCATCGACGCGGTCTTCGGCACCGCCTACGCGAAGTCGCAGGCCGGCGCCTACGGCCCGCTGCCCACCAAGGGCCGTGCCTTCATCTCCGTCGCCAACCGCGACAAGCGCTCGATGATCTTCCCGGCCCGCGAGCTGGTCGCCCACGGCTTCGAGCTGCTGGCCACCTCCGGCACCGCCGAGGTCCTCAAGCGCAACGGCATCAACGCCACGATCGTGCGCAAGCAGTCCGAGGGCGAGGGCCCGAACGGCGAGAAGACGATCGTCCAGCTGATCCACGACGGCCAGGTCGACCTGATCGTCAACACGCCGTACGGCACGGGTGGCCGCCTCGACGGCTACGAGATCCGTACGGCGGCGGTGGCCCGCAGCGTCCCGTGCCTCACCACGGTCCAGGCGCTCGCCGCGGCCGTCCAGGGCATCGACGCGCTCAACCACGGCGACGTGGGCGTCCGCTCGCTCCAGGAGCACGCGGAACACCTGATCGCGGCCCGCGACTAGGGTCTTCCGTTCGGATCGGGCCGGATCAGTGAGCGGGGTCCGGTGCCGTGCATCGCAAGGCGGAGGTGGGTACCTCCCACGCCGCAGGCTGTGGGGGCGGAGCCATGCCGACCCACGACAGCGCGGCGAGGCGCGGCACCAGGGCACGCGAGCCCGGCAAGATCCGAAGGAGACGGCCCCTGGCAGTCGAACGAAGCAGGGGGGACACCGGCAGGCCCGCGGTGTCCCCCTCTTCATGAGCAGACCTGGATCTGAACAGACATGTACAAGTTCTTCTTCGACCTCGTCTTCAAGCGCATGGACCCGGAGCAGGCCCACTACCTGGCCTTCCGCTGGATCCGCCTGGCGGCCCGCGTCCCGGTCCTGCGGACCTTCGTCGCCGCCGTCCTCGCGCCCCGGTACAAGGAGCTGCGCACCGAGGCCCTCGGCCTGCGGATGCACGGCCCCTTCGGTCTCGCGGCCGGCTTCGACAAGAACGCCGTCGCCATCGACGGGATGTCCATGCTCGGCTTCGACCACGTCGAGATCGGCACGGTCACCGGCCAGGCGCAGCCCGGCAACCCCAAGAAGCGGCTCTTCCGGCTGGTCCCCGACCGCGCCCTGATCAACCGCATGGGCTTCAACAACGAGGGCTCCGCCGCCGTCGCCGCCCGTCTCAGCGCCCGCGTGCCGGTCTTCAAGACGGTGGTGGGCGTCAACATCGGCAAGACCAAGGTCGTCCCGGAGGCCGAGGCGGCAGGCGACTACGTCACGTCCACCGAGCGCCTGGCCGCTTACGCCGACTACCTGGTCGTCAACGTCTCCTCGCCGAACACGCCCGGCCTGCGCAACCTCCAGGCCACCGAGTCCCTGCGCCCGCTGCTCACGGCGGTGCGCGAGGCGGCCGACCGTACGGTCACCGACCGCCGGGTCCCGCTCCTGGTCAAGATCGCCCCCGACCTGGCCGACGAGGACGTCGACGCGGTCGCGGACCTGGCCCTGGAGCTCGGCCTCGACGGCATCATCGCCACCAACACCACCATCGCCCGCGAGGGCCTCGGCCTGAAGTCCGACCCGGCCCTGGTCCAGGAGACCGGCGGTCTGTCCGGAGCCCCCGTCAAGGAGCGCTCGCTGGCCGTCCTGCGCCGCCTCCACGCGCGGGTCGGCGACCGGATCACCCTGGTGGGCGTCGGCGGCATCGAGAACGCCGAGGACGCCTGGCAGCGCATCCTCGCCGGTGCCACCCTGATCCAGGGCTACAGCGCCTTCATCTACGAGGGTCCGTTCTACGCCCGCGCGATCCACAAGGGCCTCGCCGCCCGCCTGGCGGCCTCCCCGTACGCCACCCTCGCCGAAGCCGTCGGCGCCGACACCCGAAAGGCCGCGCAGTGACCGCCCACCCGTCGCCCGACCACCGCCCCCCATCGACGCCCTCCGGGCGACCCACCGCCCACCCGTCGCCCGACCACCGCCCCCCATCGACGCCCTCCGGGCGGCCCCCGACGTTCGGTACCCGCCTCCGTTCCGCCATGGACGAGCGAGGGCCCCTCTGCGTCGGTATCGACCCGCACGCCGCCCTGCTCGCCTCCTGGGGCCTGGACGACGACGTCGCCGGCCTGGAGCGCTTCTCCCGGACCGTGGTCGAGGCCCTGGCCGACCAGGTCGCCGTCTTCAAGCCGCAGGCCGCCTTCTTCGAGCGCTTCGGCTCCCGGGGCATCGCCGTGCTGGAGCGCACCGTGGCCGACGCCCGGGCGGCCGGCACGCTCGTCCTCATGGACGCCAAGCGCGGCGACATCGGCTCCACCATGGCCGCCTACGCCGAGACCTTCCTCCACAAGGACTCGACCCTCTTCTCGGACGCGCTCACCGTCTCGCCCTACCTCGGGTACGGCTCGCTGCGGCCGGCGGTCGACCTGGCGCGCGAGAGCGGCGCGGGGCTGTTCGTCCTGGCCCTCACCTCCAACCCGGAGGGCGCGGAGGTCCAGCGGGCGGTACGCACCGACGACCCGGCGGGCCTGACGATCGGCGCGACGATGCTGGCGCACCTGGCGGCGGAGAACGCGGGGGAGACCCCGATGGGCTCCTTCGGCGCGGTCGTCGGTGCCACCCTCGGCGATCTCTCGTCCTTCGACCTCGACATCAACGGCCCCCTCCTGGCCCCCGGCATCGGCGCCCAGGGCGCGACCGCGGCCGACCTTCCCGCGGTCTTCGGCCCGGCGGTCCGCAACGTCGTCCCGAACGTCAGCCGCGGGGTCCTGCGGCACGGCCCGGACGCGTCCGCGCTGCGGGCCTCGGCGGAGCGCTTCGCGGACGAGATCCGCGAGGCCGTCGGCGCCTGACGGGACCCGATCCGCAGGCCCGGCGGAGGGCTCCGGCCCGCTTTCGGCCAATCCGCAGGTCGGAGCTGTCTCACTCCTTGGTAAGAACTTGGCCGAAAAGCCGGTCCTTATGCCGGAAATGTCCTGGTCGGTCGATGCTGACCAGGACTTTTCGTCTGTTCTCGCTGACTGGAGAGGCGCGGGCCGCTAGTCTCCGGGGCAGAGTCAGCGTTCAACGGCGCAGCTGTTGTCCGCTGCTCCACTGGTGTGGGGCGACCAGCCTCCTCACCGGTCCGTATCCGACAGTTCGACATCCGAGGTGACGTAGGCGTGGCTCTTCCGCCCCTTACCCCTGAACAGCGCGCAGCCGCGCTCGAAAAGGCCGCCGCGGCTCGCCGGGAGCGGGCCGAGGTCAAGAATCGACTCAAGCACTCCGGCGCCTCCCTCCACGAGGTCATCAAGCAGGGCCAGGAGAACGACGTCATCGGCAAGATGAAGGTCTCCGCGCTGCTCGAGTCCCTGCCCGGCGTCGGCAAGGTCCGCGCCAAGCAGCTCATGGAGCGGCTCGGCATCTCCGAGAGCCGGCGCGTGCGCGGTCTCGGTTCCAACCAGATCGCCTCCCTGGAGCGCGAGTTCGGCAGCACCGGTTCCTGAGCCGGGGTGGCCGTCCCAGGCACTCCCGTAAAGCTGGAATAATCGCTGCATGGCAGCAGAGGTACGTCCGCGGCTGACCGTGCTCTCCGGCCCCTCCGGGGTGGGCAAGAGCACGGTCGTCGCTCATATGCGCAAGGTCCACCCCGAGGTCTGGCTCTCGGTGTCGGCCACGACACGAAAGCCGCGACCCGGCGAGAAGCACGGCGTCCAGTACTTCTTCGTCGCGGACGACGAATTCGACAAGCTGGTCGCCAACGGCGAGCTCCTCGAATGGGCCGAGTTCGCGGGCAACCGCTACGGCACGCCCCGCGGCGCCGTCCTCGACCGGCTTGAGGCCGGCGAGCCGGTCCTCCTGGAGATCGACCTCCAGGGCGCCCGGCAGGTCAAGGACTCCATGGCGGAGGCGCAACTGGTCTTCCTGGCCCCGCCGAGCTGGGACGAACTGGTCCGCCGGCTCACCGGCCGCGGCACCGAGTCGCCCGAGGTCATCGAGCGCCGGCTGGAGGCCGCCAAGGTCGAGCTGGCCGCGGAGGCCGAGTTCGACACCACCCTGGTCAACACCTCCGTCGAGGACGTGGCGCGTGAGCTGCTAGCCTTGATGAACGTTGTTTGATCGATTTCTGATCACCTGGACCTGATCACTCCGGATCAGCTCACCCAGAAGTTTCTTCGGAAGGCTAGAGCGTGTCCTCTTCCATCACCGCGCCCGAGGGCATCATCAACCCGCCGATCGACGAGCTGCTCGAGGCCACCGACTCGAAGTACAGCCTCGTGATCTACGCGGCCAAGCGCGCGCGCCAGATCAACGCGTACTACTCGCAGCTCGGCGAGGGCCTGCTCGAGTACGTCGGTCCGCTCGTCGACACCCACGTCCACGAGAAGCCGCTCTCGATCGCCCTGCGCGAGATCAACGCGGGTCTGCTGACCTCCGAGGCCATCGAGGGCCCGGCGCAGTAAGCACGTATCGCTTTTCACCACAGGCCCGGCGGAACATCCGCCGGGCCTGTGGTGTCTCATGGAGTCGTACGCATCCGAGTGCGGGGAGTGAAGTTGAGCGCCGTGGCAAAGCCGAAGGTCGTCCTGGGGGTCAGCGGCGGGATCGCCGCGTACAAGGCCTGTGAACTGCTGCGGCGGCTGACCGAGTCCGGTCACGACGTCCGCGTCGTCCCGACCGACTCCGCCCTGAACTTCGTCGGCGCCGCCACCTGGTCCGCCCTGTCCGGCAACCCCGTCTCCAGCGAGGTCTGGGAGTCCGTCCACGAGGTCCCGCACGTGCGGATCGGCCAGGCCGCCGACCTCGTCGTGGTGGCCCCGGCCACCGCCGACATGCTCGCCAAGGCCGCTCACGGCCTCGCCGACGACCTGCTCACGAACACGCTGCTCACCGCCCGCTGTCCGGTCGTCTTCGCACCCGCCATGCACACCGAGATGTGGGAGCACCCGGCCACCCAGGAGAACGTGGCGACCCTGCGCCGCCGCGGCGCCGTCGTCATCGAGCCCGCCGTCGGCCGCCTCACCGGCGTCGACACCGGCAAGGGCCGCCTGCCCGACCCCGCCGAGATCTTCGAGGTCTGCCGACGCGTCCTCACGCGCGGAACGGCCGGGCCCGACCTGGCGGGCCGGCACGTCCTGGTGACCGCCGGCGGTACCCGCGAGCCCCTCGACCCCGTCCGCTACCTCGGCAACCGGTCCTCGGGCAAGCAGGGCTACGCCCTGGCCAGGGCCGCCGCCGCCCGCGGCGCCCGGGTCACGCTCATCGAGGCGAACACCGGCATCCCGGACCCCGCCGGCGTCGACGTGGTCCACGTCGGCACCGCCGTCCAGCTGCGCGAGGCCGTCCTGAAGGCGGCCGGTGACGCCGACGCCGTGGTGATGGCCGCGGCCGTCGCCGACTTCCGCCCCGCGGCCTACGCGGCCGGCAAGATCAAGAAGAAGGACGGCGTCGAGGCGCCCACGGTCGAGCTCGTCCGCAACCCCGACATCCTGGCCGAGATCTCCGCCGAGCGCGCCCTGCCCGGACAGGTCGTCGTCGGTTTCGCCGCCGAGACGGACGACGTGCTGGCCAACGGTCGGGAGAAACTCCGCCGCAAGGGCTGCGACCTGCTCGTCGTCAACGAGGTGGGGGAGCGCAAGACCTTCGGATCCGAGGAGAACGAGGCTGTGGTGCTCGCGTCCGATGGTGCGGAGACCCCCGTGCCCCATGGACCGAAGGAAGCTCTCGCCGAGACGGTCTGGGATCTGGTCGTTCCCCGCCTCCGTCCCGCCGTCGCGTAGGATTCCCGAGACTCTTCTTCCGGAGTTCACCGTCATGGGTGGCTGAGAATCCGGTGGAACCGGCCGCGGCCGGGCGGACGGGGCGGGTGTACGCGAGGAGCGAGGGCCGGAGATCGGCCGTGATCAGGCTCCCATCTTGCGAGACACCTGGCCCAACGCCCGATCGTGACCGATAGACTGGTCTCGGTACGACGCGGGGCGCAGCCCCCTGCCGTCCGACCTTGTTCAGCCAGCAGCCGCTGCAACCATTGGGAGCGTTGTGTCCCGTCGTCTCTTCACCTCGGAGTCCGTGACCGAAGGTCACCCCGACAAGATCGCTGACCAGATCAGCGACACCATCCTCGACGCACTCCTCCGTGAGGACCCCACCTCGCGCGTGGCCGTCGAGACGCTGATCACCACCGGCCTCGTGCACGTCGCCGGTGAGGTCACGACCAAGGCGTGGGCCGACATCCCCACCCTGGTCCGCAACAAGATCCTCGAGATCGGGTACGACTCCTCGAAGAAGGGCTTCGACGGCGCGTCCTGCGGCGTCTCGGTCTCCATCGGGTCGCAGTCCCCGGACATCGCGCAGGGCGTCGACACCGCCTACGAGAAGCGGGTCGAGGGTGACGAGGACGAGCTCGACAAGCAGGGCGCCGGCGACCAGGGCCTGATGTTCGGCTACGCGTCGGACGAGACCCCGGAGCTCATGCCGCTCCCGATCTTCCTCGCGCACCGCCTCTCGCGCCGCCTCACCGAGGTCCGCAAGAACGGGACCATCCCGTACCTGCGCCCCGACGGCAAGACCCAGGTCACCATCGAGTACGACGGCGACAAGGCCGTCCGCCTCGACACGGTCGTCGTCTCCTCGCAGCACGCCTCCGACATCGACCTCGAGTCGCTGCTCGCCCCCGACGTCCGCGAGTACGTCGTCGAGCACGTCCTCAAGGAGCTGCTCGAGGACGGCATCAAGCTGGACACCGACGGCTACCGCCTGCTGGTCAACCCGACCGGCCGCTTCGAGATCGGCGGCCCGATGGGCGACGCCGGCCTCACCGGTCGCAAGATCATCATCGACACCTACGGCGGCATGGCCCGCCACGGTGGCGGCGCCTTCTCCGGCAAGGACCCGTCCAAGGTCGACCGCTCGGCCGCCTACGCCATGCGCTGGGTCGCCAAGAACGTCGTGGCCGCCGGCCTCGCCTCGCGCTGCGAGGTCCAGGTCGCGTACGCGATCGGCAAGGCCGAGCCCGTCGGTCTCTTCGTCGAGACCTTCGGCACCAACACGATCGAGACCGAGAAGATCGAGAACGCCATCGGCGAGGTCTTCGACCTCCGCCCGGCCGCGATCATCCGCGACCTCGACCTGCTGCGCCCGATCTACTCGCAGACCGCGGCGTACGGCCACTTCGGCCGCGAGCTTCCCGACTTCACCTGGGAGCGCACGGACCGCGTGGACGCGCTGAAGAAGGCCGCCGGCGTCTAGTCCTGACCGGACGGACCACGCGACAGACGCACGAACGAGAGCCCGGTACCCCGCAGGGGGTGCCGGGCTCTCGCGTATCCGCCCGCCGGAGCCGCGCCGGCGCCCCGGCCCGGCCGTCGGCGCACACCGGCTTGTCGGAGCGGTCTGGTAGGAATTCAGCTGTGAGCAGCGAGAACGAGAAGTCCGAGGAGCCGGCCGAGGAGCCGCCCGAGCAGCTCGCGCTCATCCGGGAGACCGTGCGCACGGCGAAGGTGCCGCGGGCCAAGCCCCGGACCTGGCGCGGCGCCGCGCTGGCCAAGGAGCTGCCCGTGGCCCGGGTGGTGGTCAACAAGGGCGTGCTCCACCTCGACCAGTTCTTCGACTACGCCGTCCCGGAGGAACTGGACGCCGTCGCGCAGCCCGGCGTCCGGGTGCGGGTGCGCTTCGGGGCCGGCAAGCACCAGGTGCGTGAGGGCCGGCGCGAGGGCGGACGCCTCATCGACGGCTTCCTCGTCGAGCGTCGGGCGGAGTCCGACTACCGGGGCGCCCTCGCCGCCCTCGCCGACGTCGTCTCCCCGGAGCCCGTCCTCAGCCCCGAGCTGCTCGGCCTCGCCCGGGCCGTGGCCGACCGCTACGCCGGCAGCCTGGCCGACGTGCTCCAGCTGGCCGTCCCGCCGCGCAGCGCCCGGGCCGAGGGCAGGCCCTCGCCCGACCCGCTGCCCCCGCCGACGGCTCCCGAACCCGGTACCTGGGCGCGCTACGGACAGGGACCGGCCTTCCTCGACGCCCTCGCCCGGGGCGGCGCGCCCCGGGCCGTGTGGAACGCCCTGCCCGGCCCCCACTGGGCCGAGGAACTGGCCCGCGCGGTCGCGGCCACCCTCGCCTCCGGCCGCGGCGCCCTCGTCGTGGTCCCGGACGGGCGTGCCGTCGGCCGGGTCGACGAGGCGCTCACCCGGGTGCTGGGCGCCGGCCGGCACGCCGTCCTGACGGCGGAGACCGGGCCGGAGAAGCGGTACGCCCAGTGGCTGGCCGTCAGGCGGGGCGCGGTGCGGGCGGTGGTCGGCACCCGGGCCGCGATGTTCGCGCCGGTACGGGACCTCGGCCTCGTCGCCATCTGGGACGACGGCGACGGCAGCCACAGCGAGCCGCACGCCCCGCAGCCGCACGCGCGCGACGTGCTGCTCCTGCGCGCCGCCCACGACGGGTGCGCGTTCCTGCTGGGCGGCACGAGCTGCACCGTCGAGGCCGCCCAGCTGGTCGAGAGCGGCTGGGCCCGGCCGCTGGCCGCGAACCGGGACCAGGTGCGGGCCGCGGCCCCGCTGGTGCGCACGGTGGGGGACACGGACCTGGCCCGCGACGAGGCCGCGCGGGCCGCGCGGCTGCCCACGCTGGCCTGGCAGGCGGTACGGGAGGGGCTGAAGACGGGACCCGTGCTCGTCCAGGTGCCTCGCCGGGGCTACGTACCGCGCCTCGCCTGCGAGCGCTGCCGCACCCCCGCGCGCTGCCGGCACTGCGCGGGACCGCTGGAGGCGCCGGAGCAGCGGGAACTGCGCTGCGGGTGGTGCGGCCGGGGCGCTCCCGACTGGCACTGCGTCGCCTGCGGGTCGACCCGGCTGCGCGCCCAGGTCGTCGGCGCGCGGCGCACGGCGGAGGAGCTCGGCCGGGCGTTCCCGGCGGTGCCCGTCCGCACGTCCGGCCGGGACCACATCCTGGACACCGTGCCGGGACGGCCCGCGCTGGTGGTCTCCACACCGGGCGCGGAACCCGTCGCCGAGGGCGGCTACGCCGCGGCGCTGCTGCTGGACGGCTGGGCCATGCTCGGCCGCCCCGACCTGCGGGCGGGCGAGGAGGCCCTGCGGCGCTGGATCGACGCGGCCTCGCTCGTGCGCGGCCAGGGGGACGAGGGCGCCGGCGGGGTCGTGGTGATCGTCGCGGAGCCGACGCTGCGGCCGGTGCAGGCGCTGGTGCGCTGGGACCCGGTCGGCCACGCCCAGCGGGAACTGGCGGAGCGGGCGGAGCTGGGCTTCCCCCCGGTGTCGCGGATGGCCGCGGTGTCGGGTCCGCCGCAAGCGGTGGAGTCCTTCCTCGCGACGGCCGAACTGCCGCACGACGCCGAGGTGCTGGGCCCGGTGGCACTGCCCGTCGTCCGGCCCGGCGGACCTCGGCGGCCCGGCGACACCCCGCCGGGGGAGCAGTGGGAGCGGGCGCTGGTCCGGGTGCCCCCGGGCAACGGCGCCGCGCTGGCGGCGGCGCTGAAGAAGGCTCAGGCCGGACGCCTGGCCCGTGGCGGAGGCGAACCGGTGAGGGTCCGGGTCGACCCGCCGGACATCGGCTGAGGCGTGCGGGCGGCGGCGCGTCGCCCACCCGGGAACGGGGGACCCTGCCGACCCGACCCGACCCGGAGATGGCTCGGACATGGCCCGGACATGGCTCGGCCGCCCCGCTCCGCTGGAGCGTGGGCGGCCGGAGAGCGCAGGTCAGCCGTTGCGGGGGCCGGGGAAGGCGGGCGGGCGGGGTTCCTCGCGCAACGACTGGGTCGCGGGCGTGGGCTGCGGCGGCATCGCGCGGGCGGACGGGACCACCGGGAGCGTGCGGGTCGTGCCCGGCTCGGACGCGTGGTCCTGCTCGACGGCGCCGCCACCCTGCTGGGGCGCGCGCCGGGCACCGTAACGGCGGTGGACGGCCTGCTTGGTGACCCCGAGAGCCGAGCCCACCGCGTCCCAGGAGAACCCCAGCGAACGGTCGAAGTCCACGGCCGCCGTCACCAGTGTCTCGACGCTGTCCCGCAGTTCCTGCGCCAGCCGCACCGTCGGCGCGGGCGCCCGTCCGTACACGACGAAGCCCGTCGACGGGCCGGAGCGGCGCGGGCGGTAGACATTGCCCAGTTGGGCCGTGAGCGTGCGCAGTGCGTCCACCTGCCGCCGGACCCGCTCGATGTCCCGCACCAGCAGGTGCAGACTTGCCCGGGCCTGGGCGTCGTGGGTTGCGTGGTCGGCCATGTGCAAGCCTCTCGAACCGGCGTGTCAAGGGGAGCGGGCCACGGCGAACAGCGGCCCGTGTCGGT
The DNA here is from genome assembly GCF_050917515.1 of Streptomyces sp. JL2001. Taxonomy (NCBI): domain Bacteria; kingdom Bacillati; phylum Actinomycetota; class Actinomycetes; order Kitasatosporales; family Streptomycetaceae; genus Streptomyces; species Streptomyces sp. JL2001. Next base: position 6,489,555 of record NZ_CP169421.1, read on the forward strand.
CAATCTCTCTTGACCAACGCGCCACCCGTGGTCAGGTCACGCTGCGGGGGCGTATCCGCATATGCGCGGAGCGCCCACGTGCCCGTACGCCCCCTCGCGCCCCCGCCCGGGCGGGTCCTCGACGACGGCTCCCGGGGGGCGTCCCGGCATCCGCCCGTGCGCCCGCCGGGGTTGACGGGTCAGCACCTAGACTGGTGCGTCGCCGCATTCCGCCCCGAGACAGACAGGCAGTCAGCCACTGATGAAGCTCGTCTTCGCAGGCACCCCCGAGGTCGCCGTACCCGCCCTGGACGCCCTGATCGCCTCCGGACGGCACGAGGTCGCCGCCGTCGTCACCCGACCGGACGCGCCGGCGGGCCGCGGCCGGCACCTCGTGGCCAGCCCGGTCGCCCAGCGCGCGGAGGAGGCCGGCATCGAGGTGCTGAAGCCGGCGAAGCCGCGGGACGAGGACTTCCTGGCCCGGCTGCGCGAGATCGCCCCGGACTGCTGCCCCGTCGTCGCCTACGGCGCGCTGCTGCCCCGCGTCGCCCTCGACGTCCCCGCCCACGGCTGGGTCAACCTGCACTTCTCCCTGCTGCCCGCGTGGCGCGGCGCCGCCCCGGTCCAGCACGCGGTGCTCGCGGGCGACGAGGTGACCGGCGCCACGACCTTCCAGATCGAGGAGGGCCTCGACTCGGGACCGGTGTACGGCGTGATCACCGAGGACGTCCGGCCCACCGACACCAGCGGCGACCTGCTCACCCGGCTCGCCTTCGCGGGCGCCGGGCTGCTCGCCGCGACCATGGACGGCATCGAGGACGGCAGCCTGAAGGCCGTGCCGCAGCCGACCGACGGCATCACCCAGGCGCCCAAGATCCAGGTCGAGGACGCCCACGTGGACTGGAAGGCCCCGGCCCTGCGGGTGGACCGGCTCGTACGGGCCTGCACTCCTGCCCCGGGCGCCTGGACCCTCTTCCGCGGCGAGCGCCTCAAGCTGATCCAGGCCCACCCGGTGCCGGACCGCACCGACCTGGCGGCCGGCGAGCTCGCGGCCGGCAAGAACAACGTGTTCGTCGGCACCGGTTCGTACGCCGTCGAGCTGCTCTGGGTCCAGCCGCAGGGGAAGAAGCCGATGCGCGCCGCGGACTGGGCGCGCGGTGTCCGGATCGCCGCGGGGGAGCGGGTCGGGGCCTGACGCCGGTCCGGAGGTCCCGCCCGGCCCTCCCGGCGGACGGCTCCGGACCGCCTCCGTGCCCTGTCCGGGCCCGGCTCCTGTGCGGAGCCTCCCACCGGCCGCCCGTGGACGGGAGGCGGGTGGGAGGGCCGGTGGCACGGACGTAGGCTGGGAGGGTTCGACCTTCTCACTTCGTCAGCGGAGCACCTTTTGAGCGAGCAGGCCCAGCGCCGTACCCCGCGCACCCCCAAGCCGTACCGGCGCCCCAAGAAGGATCCCGTGCGGATCCTCGCCTTCGAGGCGCTCAGGGCGGTCGACGAGCGGGACGCGTACGCGAACCTGGTGCTCCCGCCGCTGCTCAAGAAGGCGCGCGAGAAGGAAGGGCCCGAGAAGTTCGACGGGCGGGACGCGGCGCTGGCCACCGAGCTGGTCTACGGGACCCTGCGACGTCAGGGCACCTACGACGCGATCGTCGCGGCCTGCATCGACCGGCCGCTGCGCGAGGTCGACCCGCCGGTGCTCGACGTGCTGGCGCTCGGCGCGCACCAGCTGCTCGGGACGCGGATCCCGTCGCACGCCGCCGTGTCGGCCAGCGTCGAGCTGGCCCGGGTGGTGCTCGGCGACGGCCGGGCCAAGTTCGTGAACGCCGTGCTGCGGAAGATCGCGCAGGACGACCTCGACACCTGGGTGCAGCGGGTCGCGCCGCCCTACGACAAGGACGCCGAGGACCACCTCGCGGTCGTCCACTCCCACCCCCGCTGGGTGGTCTCCGCGCTCTGGGACGCCCTCGGCGGCGGCCGGGCCGGCATCGAGGACCTCCTGGAGGCCGACAACGAGCGGCCCGAGGTCACCCTGGTCGCCCGGCCGGGCCGCGCCACCACCGACGAGCTGCTCGGCGAGGACACGCTGCCGGGCCGCTGGTCGCCGTACGCCGTGCGCCTCGCCGAGGGCGGCGAGCCCGGCGCCATCGAGGCCGTCAGGGAGGGCCGCGCCGGCGTCCAGGACGAGGGCAGCCAGCTGGTCGCCCTCGCGCTCGCCGCGGCGCCCCTGGAGGGACGGGACGAGCGCTGGCTGGACGGCTGTGCCGGACCCGGCGGCAAGGCCGCGCTGCTCGGCGCGCTGGCCGCGGAGCGCGGGGCCGTCCTGCTGGCCTCGGAGAAGCAGCCGCACCGCGCCCGGCTGGTCGAGCGGGCGCTCGCCGGCAACCCCGGCCCGTACCAGGTCATCGCCGCGGACGGCACCCGCCCGCCGTGGCGCCCCGGATCCTTCGACCGGGTCCTGATGGACGTCCCCTGCTCCGGCCTCGGCGCGCTGCGCCGCCGGCCGGAGGCCCGCTGGCGCCGCCGTCCGGAGGACCTGGACGGCTTCGCCCCGCTCCAGCGCGGGCTGCTGCGGGAGGCGCTGCAGGCCGTCCGCGTCGGCGGGATCGTCGGCTACGCGACCTGCTCGCCGCACCTCGCCGAGACCCGGGTGGTCGTCGAGGACGTCCTCAAGGGCCGCGGCGGGCCGGCCGTCGAGGCCGAGTGGGTCGACGCCCGGCCGCTGATGCCGGGAGTGCCCGCCCTCGGCGACGGCCCCGACGTCCAGCTGTGGCCGCATCTGCACGGCACGGACGCCATGTATCTGGCCCTCCTGCGCCGCACGGCCTGACGGCGGACGCCCCGCGCGGCGGCGAAAGGCCGGGATTGCCCGGCCTGTCACGCCCGCGGGTCCCGTCGGATCGCACGGAACCGCACACGAAACGCCTCCGCGGCAAAGAAGTGCCCAAGGACATGGCAGGCTTGGCACATGGCGCAGATCAATCCCAGCATCCTGTCCGCGGACTTCGCCCGGCTCGCCGAGGAGGCGAAGGCCGTCGACGGGGCCGACTGGCTGCACGTCGACGTGATGGACAACCACTTCGTGCCCAACCTGACCCTGGGCGTGCCGGTGGTCGAGTCGCTCGCGCGGGCCACGGACACGCCGCTGGACTGTCACCTCATGATCGAGGACCCCGACCGCTGGGCCCCGCAGTACGTGGAGGCCGGGGCCGGGTCGGTCACCTTCCACGTCGAGGCGGCGGCCGCGCCCGTGCGGCTGGCGCGGGAGATCCGGGCCAAGGGCGCGCGCGCCTCGATGGCGCTCAAGCCGGCGACGCCGATCGAGCCCTTCGAGGACCTGCTCCCCGAGCTCGACATGCTGCTGATCATGACGGTCGAGCCCGGCTTCGGGGGCCAGTCCTTCCTCGACATCATGCTTCCGAAGATCCGCCGCACCCGTGAGCTGATCTCCAAGCACGGCCTGGAGCTGTGGCTCCAGGTCGACGGCGGCGTCGCGGAGTCCACCATCGAACGCTGCGCCGAGGCCGGCGCCGACGTCTTCGTGGCCGGGTCGGCCGTCTACGGCGCGGCGGACCCGGCCGAGGCGGTGCGCTCGCTGCGGGCCGCCGCGGAGTCCGCGACCGCGTCCGCGGCGTGGGCGTGTGGCCACTGAGCCGCGGGCAGATGAACGCGGCCCGTCGGAGCGCCGACAGGCCTGATCAAGGACCGCCGTATCTGACAGGATGAACGGTGAGTCCAGAGTGTGAACAGCAGTATGTGAACCACTCGTGCGTGAGCAGTATGTGAGCAGCGGTACGTGAACAGCAGTGAGGAGATCGCGGTGGCGGGTATCTCAGCGGGACGGTCAGCCCTGCGGATGGGACCCGCGGAGCTGGTGCAGGCGGCGGCCATGGCCCGCCGCTTCTACCTCGAGGGCAAGTCCAAGATCCAGATCGCCGAGGAGTTCGGCGTCAGCCGCTTCAAGGTGGCCCGGGTCCTGGAGACCGCCCTCGAACGCGACCTCGTACGCATCGAGATCCGCGTACCCGCGGAGCTGGACGCCGAGCGCTCCGACGCGCTCCGCGCCCGCTTCGGGCTCCGCCACGCCGTGGTCGTCGAGTCCCCGGCGGAGGGCGAGGACGAATCGCCCGACCCGGAGAACCTCGGCGAGGTCGCGGCCGACCTGCTCGGCGAGCTGGTCACCGAGGGCGACGTCCTGGGCCTGGCCTGGGGCCGCTCCACCATCCACATGGCGGCGGCGCTCGACCGGCTGCCGCCCTGCACGGTCGTGCAGCTCACCGGCGTGTACGACGCCGGGACGGCGGAGCGCGGCTCGGTCGAGGCGGTACGGCGCGCCGCCCAGGTCTCGGGCGGCGAGGCGCACCCCATCTACGCGCCCATGCTGCTGCCGGACCCGGCCACCGCCGCCGCGCTGCGCAACCAGACCGGCATCGCCCGGGCCTTCGAGTACTTCGACAAGGTCACCGTCGCCTGCGTCTCCATCGGCTCCTGGGAGCCGGGCATCTCGACCGTGCACGACATGCTCACGGACGAGGAGCGCGCGCACTACGCCTCCCTCGGCGTCGCCGCCGAGATGTCCGCGCACCTCTTCGACGCCGAAGGGCGCCGGGTCGGCCGCGACCTGGGCGAGCGCTGCATCACGGTCGAGGCGGACCGGCTGCGCCGGATCCCCGAGGTCGTGGCCATCGCCGGCGGCCAGCGCAAGGCGGCGGCGATCGGGGCGGTGCTCCGCTCGGGCCTCGTCACCAGCCTGGTGACCGACCGCGCCGCGGCGGACCACCTCCTGACGGAGGCCCCGGGGCCCCGTCCCGCCCTGGACCGCAAGGACCCGGACGGCGTCTGACCCCCCCCGAGGGGGCGGGTGGCCGGCAGCCGCCCACCCCCTCTTCTTCACCGTGGTGCGCGAGCCGACCGGCGCCTCCGCTCCCCGCGCCCGCGCCGGACGGCCCCTCCGGCCTGCGGGACCGAAGGGGCGGCCGTAGATTCGGGGCATGCTGCTCCGGCCCGCGCGCGGGCTCCTCGCGCTCCTCCTCTGCCTCGGGGTTCTGGGCGGCTGTTCCTCCGCCGGGGACGGCGGCGTCTCGCGGAGCAGTGCCACCGCGGAGCGCACCCCCACGCTCCGGGCCACGCCCCAACCGCAAGCCACCCCCACCACCACCCGGCCGCCGGCCCCGGCGCGGTCCGCGACCGTGCCCGGACGCGTCTCAGGGCTCCCCGCCGTCCCGGTCGCCGAGCTGCCCGCCGAAGCCCGGGCGACCCTGCGCCTGATCGAGCGGGGCGGGCCCTTCCCGTACGGCGGGGACGGCGCGACGTTCTCCGACTTCGAGCGGATCCTGCCGCGCCGCGAGCGCGGCTACTACCGCGAGTACACCGTCCGCACCCCCGGCGAACGCGACCGCGGCGCCCGCCGCCTGGTCACCGGCCGGGGCGGCGAGATCTATTACACGGACGACCACTACGAGACCTTCCGGGAGGTCGTGCCCGATGACACCCGATGACGTGCTGCGCGACGCCGTCGTCCTCGACCTCCACGGGGTCCTGGACAAGGGCGCCTTCATGGACCGCTGCGCCGCCGCACTCGGCCTGCCCGCCTGGTTCGGGCGGAACTGGGACGCCCTGGCCGACTGCCTGGGCGACCTCCCCGGCCCGGTCTCCGTCGTCGTCACCCGGTGGCAGGAGTACGCCGACACCCGCCCGCGCGACTGGTCGATCGCCGAGGAGGTCTTCGCGGCGGCGGTCGACGCGAGCCCCTCCGGCCTCATGGTCCTGCTCGCTCTTGGAGGATCCTCCAAGAGTGATGCCGGAAGCCTCGGATGAATCGCTCTGGACTGGTATGCCTACCACCGTGGGACAATGAACTACGTGCTTTTTCCCCTGGCTGAAATGCCTAGGGGCCACTCCGAACGACTGGATGTTCAGCACGTGCGTTTCCTCAATGACGTCAAGCCGCCGTACGACCTGACGTACGACGATGTGTTCATGGTGCCGAGCCGCTCGGCCGTGGGTTCCCGCCAGGCCGTGGACCTCGCCTCGCCCGACGGAACGGGCACGACGATCCCGCTGGTCGTGGCCAACATGACCGCGATCGCCGGCCGCCGGATGGCCGAGACCGTCGCCCGCCGCGGCGGCATCGTGGTCATTCCCCAGGACATCCCGATCGAGGTCGTCACCGACGTCGTGTCGTGGGTGAAGAGCCGCCACCACGTCCTGGACACCGCCATCGAGCTCGCCGAGCACCAGACCGTGGCCGACGCGCTCTCGCTGCTGCCCAAGCGCGCCCACGACGCCGGTGTCGTCGTCGACGAGGACCGCCGCCCGATCGGGGTCGTCACCGACGCCGACCTGTCCGGAGTGGACCGCTTCACCCAGCTGTCCGAGGTCATGTCCAAGGACCTGCTGCTCCTCGACGCGGACATCGACCCGCGCGAGGCCTTCAACATCCTGGACCAGGCCAACCGCCGCTACGCGCCGGCCGTGGACGGGGACGGGCGCCTGGTCGGCATCCTCACCCGCAAGGGCGCGCTCCGCGCGACCCTCTACACCCCGGCCACCGACGCCAAGGGACAGCTGCGCATCGCCGCCGCCGTCGGCATCAACGGCGACGTGGCGGGCAAGGCCAAGCAGCTCCTCGACGCCGGTGTGGACACCCTCGTCGTCGACACCGCGCACGGCCACCAGGAGTCGATGATCGCCGCGATCAAGGCCGTGCGGGGGCTCGACCCGCACGTGCCGATCGTCGCGGGCAACATCGTCGCCGCCGAGGGCGTGCGCGACCTCATCGAGGCCGGCGCGGACATCATCAAGGTCGGTGTGGGCCCCGGCGCCATGTGCACCACCCGCATGATGACCGGTGTCGGCCGCCCGCAGTTCTCGGCCGTCCTCGAATGCGCCGCCGAGGCGAAGAAGTTCGGCAAGCACGTCTGGGCCGACGGCGGCGTCCGGCACCCGCGCGACGTGGCCATGGCGCTCGCCGCCGGCGCGTCCAACGTGATGATCGGCTCCTGGTTCGCCGGCACGTACGAGTCCCCGGGAGACCTCCAGCAGGACGCCCACGGCCGGCTGTACAAGGAGTCCTTCGGCATGGCCTCGGCCCGCGCCGTGCGCAACCGCACGAGCGAGGAGTCGGCGTACGACCGGGCGCGCAAGGGCCTCTTCGAGGAGGGCATCTCGACCTCCCGGATGTTCCTCGACCCGGCCCGTCCGGGCGTCGAGGACCTGATCGACTCGATCATCGCGGGCGTCCGCTCCTCCTGCACCTACGCCGGTGCGGCCTCTCTGGCCGAGTTCGAGGAGAAGGCCGTGGTCGGCATCCAGAGCGCCGCCGGCTACGCCGAGGGCAAGCCGCTCCACGCGAGCTGGAGCTGAGCCGCTGAACCCGCCGGCGGGGCGGACGGGCCCGGTGGCCCGTACGCGCCGCTCGTGACCGTACGCGGCCCCGGCCACGCCGCCGGCCGCGCGGGAGCGCACAGGGCCCCTGGGAACCTCTCCCGGGGGCCTTCGCCGTTCCCGCGGGGCCCGGCACCCGGTACCGGCGCCGCGGGCTCCCGCCGACGGCGCCGTGAGGGTCGCCGGGAGGGTCGCCCGGGCAGATCCCCGCGCCGTCCCCGTTCAGGCGCCTTCGCGTCGTGCCCGGGGCGGGCCGGACGCCTCGACGTAGCCCGCCCGCCGCAGCGCCCCGGCCACGGCCGACGCCAGGCGGGCGTGGCCGCGGTCGTTGGGGTGCAGGCCGTCGGCGAGGTCGTCCGGGGTGAGCAGCGGAAGGCCCGGCAGCAGCGTGAGCCGCTCGTCGCCGTCCGCGACCAGGTCCCGGGCCGCGTCCTCCATCGCGGCCCGGAGCTCGCCGAGGGTGGCCCCGAGGGCGTTCCCGGTGGTCTCGGCAGCCGGGCGCAGGACGGGGGAGAGGAGGAGCATCGGGGTGTCCGGATGTCCCTGGCGCACCAGCGTGACGAACGCCCGCGTCGTCTCGTAGAGCAGCGACGCCGAACACGGCACCGCTGCCCAGCAGTTGGTCCCGAAGGCCAGGGTCAGCAGGTCGCCGGGCAGGCTCGCGAGCTGCTCGGCGAGCGGCAGTTCGCCGCGCGCGCCGCCCGCGAACCCGAGGTTGACCGTGTCCAGCCCCAGTTCCCGGCCCGCCGTGGCCGGCCAGGAGTACGCCGGCCGTGTCGACCACCAGCCCTCGGTGATCGAATCGCCGTGCACCAGCCAGCGCGGTCGGCGGGGCGCGGGGGTGATAGATCCGCCGTCCGCCCGCAGGCCCAGGACCACGGGGCCCTGGCTCTCCGGCAGGTGGACGGTGAACGAGCCGCCGCCGGGGGGCAGTCGGAGGGTGACGGTCGACTCCTCCGCCGGATCGGTGAAGACCTCGGCGACGCACTCGCCGCCCCGCCACAGGGCGAAGCAGTGGCGCAGCTCGCGCAGCGCGTCCCCGCGGCCGGGGACGGCCGCGCGGTAGCGCAGCTCGATCGCCCGGGTGCCGGGCGCCGCCTCGAACTCGACGCGTACGCCGATGGGCAGCGCGGCGCGCTCCGCGGTGTCCCACGGCAGCCGCGCGAGGTCCGCGGGATCGGCGCGTACGGGGCGTCCATGGTCGAGCCAGGCGGTGCCGCGCAGGAAGGGTTCCGGGTCGAGCCAGCCCACCGAGGCCTCCGTTCGGGAAGACGCCGAGGGGTCGCACAGTGCGTGATGGGGCATGAGGAGTCAATGCACAGGGACCGGGGGGTTCACACCCCCAATGTGTCGATTCATGCGGTGGGGCGCAATGTTTCCCCGTCTGTTCCCCCAGCGCGCAATGATCATCTGCTCATGCGCAACAACCCTGCATTACGGATGCGAAGCGCTGGGCTCTAGCATCGTGCTTCGTACCAGGAGTGGCGGCGACCGCCTGCTCGGCGGTCCTCACCCCTCGCGGGCTGCTCCGGCATGCCCGCGCTCCGCCGCGGTCGTCGCGCCCCCGACAGGCAGCGATCAAGGAGCCCCCGCAGTGCTGGATCAAGGCGCAGCCCCGCCGGCCACCGAGCCGACCGTCCCCAGGGCGACCGTGCTCTCCGCCCTAACTCGGCGCAAGCCGGTGGAAGCCCTGGTCGAAGAGGGTGGTCAGGGTGAGGGCGGCAGTCTTCGCCGGTCCCTCTCGATGTGGCAGCTGACCATGATCAGCATCGGTGCGACCCTGGGCACCGGCATCTTCGTGGTGCTCGGCGAGGCCGTGCCGGAGGCCGGCCCGGCCGTCACCCTGGCCTTCGTCTTCGCCGGACTCACGGCGCTCTTCTCGGCGCTGTCGTACGCGGAGCTGGCCGGCACCATCCCGGTCGCGGGCTCGTCGTACTCGTATGCGTACGCAACGATGGGCGAACTCGTCGCCTGGGTCTGCGGCTGGTGCCTGCTCCTGGAGTACGGCGTCTCCATCGCCGCCGTGGCCGTCGGCTGGGGCGACTACCTCAACGAGCTCCTCGACGGCACCCTCGGCGTCACGCTGCCCACCGCGCTCAGCGCGCCTCCCGGCGACGGCGGGATATTCAACCTCCCGGCGCTGATCGTCGTCCTGCTGGCCATGGTGTTCCTGCTCGGTGGCGCCAAGGAGTCGGCCCGCGCCAACACGATCATGGTCGCGGTGAAGATCGGGGCCCTGGTCCTCTTCTGCGCCATCGGCTTCATGGGCTTCAAGTCCGGCAACTACAGCGACTTCATGCCGCTCGGCCCCGGCAGCGTGGGCGCCGCCGGCGCGATCCTCTTCTTCTCCTACATCGGCTTCGACGCCGCCTCCACGGCCGGCGAGGAGGCCAAGAACCCCAAGCGCGACCTGCCCCGGGCGATCATGCTCTCGCTGGTCATCGTGACGGCGCTGTACGTCCTCGTCTCCGCCGTCGCGGTGGGTGCCTGGGACTGGAAGAAGTTCGCGGGCTCCGAGGCCACCCTCGCCGCGATCATGAACGACGTGACCGGCCAGAGCTTCTGGGGCACGCTCCTCGCCGCCGGCGCCGTCATCTCCATCGCGAGCGTCGTGCTCACCGTGCTCTACGGCCAGACCCGCATCCTCTTCGCGATGTCCCGCGACGGTCTCGTCCCGAAGGTTTTCGGCAAGGTCCACGTCAAGACCGGTACGCCCCGCGTCAACACCGTGATCGTCTCGGTCTTCTGCGGCCTGCTCGCCGCGGTCGTCCCGCTGGGCGAGCTGGTCAACGCGACCAGCATCGGCACGCTCTTCGCCTTCGCCCTGGTCAACGTCGCCGTGGTGGTGCTCCGCTACACCCGCCGTGACATGGAGCGTTCCTTCAGGGTCCCGTTCGGGCCGCTCTTCCCGGCGCTGGGCTTCCTCTTCTGCGGCTACAGCATGTACACCCTCGACCTGGTCACCTGGAAGGTCTTCGGTGGCTGGATGGCCGTGGGCCTCGTGTTCTACTTCCTGTACGGCATGCGCCGCTCCCGACTGGCCTCCGCAGAGAAGTGATCCACCCGTAGTGCGACTCAACGACCTCGACGAACGCATCGTCCACGCCCTGGCGGAGGACGCCCGTCGCTCGTACGCCGACATCGGCTCGCTCGTCGGGCTCTCCGCGCCCGCCGTGAAGCGGCGCGTGGACCGGCTCCGGGCCGAGGGCGCGATCACCGGCTTCACCGTACGGGTGGACCCGGCGGCGCTCGGCTGGGAGACCGAGGGGTTCGTCGAGATCTACTGCCGCCACAACACCTCGCCGGACGACATCCGGCGAGGTCTGGAGCGGTATCCCGAGGTGGTGTCCGCGTCGACCGTCACCGGTGACGCGGACGCCGTCGTCCAGGTCTTCGCCTCGGACATGCGCCACTTCGAGCGGGTCCTCGAGCGCATCGCGGGCGAGCCGTTCGTGGAGCGCACCAAGTCGGTGCTGGTGCTCTCGCCGCTCCTGCGGCGTTTCTCCTCGGGCTCGCCCGCGTAGGCAGGTTCGGGCCTCCGGGCGGCGAAGGGCGGTGCGGGCCGTGGTTCCCGCACCGCCCTTCGCCCACCCCGAGGTCACTCCGTCGGGTACTCGAGCCGCCAGGGCAGTACGTGGAAGTCGCCCGTCCCCGCCCGGACCTTCTCGAACGGGGCCGTGCTCATGCAGGGGGGCAGTTCCTTGTACTCCTCCTTGGTGATCCAGTTGTAGCCGAGCCGGTCGTGCCTGCCGTCGTCGTGGACGGAGATGCCGACCCGCTTGTTCCGGAAGCCGTCCACGTCCGTCTCGGTGACGACGCCCGTGACGACCGCCACCTTGCCGCCCGTGACCAGGCAGTCCACCGCGGCCACCGCGTAGCCGCCCTTGCCGCCCTTGTAGTGGCTGAACCGGATCGTCCCGGTGGCGGCCTCCGGATCCTTGTTGTCCTTCGCCGCCAGGTGCGCGTCGAACGAGAAGGTGATGTCGTCGCCGGCCGGGCGGTAGAGCTTCGCGGTCCCGGTCAGCGCGGACGCCTCCCGGCTGCCGCCCCGCCCGTCGCCCGAGGCGACGGCGGAGCCCGCGGCCCCGGCGGTGATCAGCAGTGCGGCGGCGACGGCGGCGATCTTCGTACGGCGGTTCATGTCGGTCCTCTCGGCAGGTCAACCGGACAGCCACCACTCTTCCGCCCGGCCCGTCCCGGGGCGTCAGGCCGGGGAACGGTCCCGCCTCCGCCGCGCGGCGGGGAGGACGTACGACCCTGGGGCCAGGGGGGCGCGCAACGAATCACCGCCGTACCGGGGGAGCGCGCAACGCATCGACGGTCGGTCCGCAACGGTCGCGCCTTGTCCCGGGAGAGTCCGGAACCGTACCGTTTTTGACGTCTTCCCCTTCGCTCCGGACCCCCCGAGGATCGCCCATGCCCGCGCTGCGCACCGCCCTGCTCCAGAGCTCCGGTGAGCTCGGTGACGTGGCCGCGAACCTGAAGCTCCTCGACGAGGCCGCCGCCCGCGCGGCCGCCGCCGGGGCCGGGCTCCTCCTCGCTCCCGAGCTGTTCCTCACCGGGTACGCCATCGGTGCCGACCTGGCCCGTCTGGCCGAGCCGGCGGACGGCCCCTCCGCCCGCGCGGTCGCCGCCGTCGCCGTGCGCCACGGCCTGGCCGTCGGCTACGGCTACCCCGAGCGCGACACCGAGCGGCACGGAGTCCTGTACAACGCCGCCCAGGTCTTCGGCGCCGACGGCGAGGTGCTCCTGCACTACCGGAAGACCCACCTCTACGGCGCCTTCGAGCGGCAGTGGTTCACCCCCGGAGACGACAGCGTCGTCCAGGCGGAGCTCGGCGGCCTCACGGTCGGCCTGATGATCTGCTACGACGTCGAGTTCCCGGAGAACGTGCGGGCGCAGGCGCTGGCCGGTACGGACCTCCTCCTCGTACCGACCGCGCTCATGCACCCCGCCGAGGTCGTCGCCGAATCGGTCGTCCCCGTGCGCGCCTTCGAGAACCAGATGTACGTGGCGTACGCCAACCGGGTAGGCACGGAGGGCGAGTTCGAGTTCGTCGGACTCTCCACGCTCGCCGGCCCCGACGGCACCGCCCGGGCCCGCGCCGGCCGTGGCACGGACCTGGTGCTCGGCGACGTCGACCCCGCCCTCCTGGCCGCCTCGCGGACGGACAACCCGTACCTGAGCGATCGCCGTCCCGGCCTCTACGGCTCCCTCGCCGTCTGACCCCGGCCCGCCCCGCCCGTCTCCCTCCCCAGTCTTTCCCCGCAAGGAGTCCGTACCCCATGACGTCCACGGTGCCCACCGCCGTCCAGCACACCGACGCGCAGCCGCCGATCACCATGTTCGGTCCGGACTTCCCGTACGCCTACGACGACTTCCTGGCCCACCCGGCCGGTCTCGGCCAGATACCCGCGACCGAGCACGGCACCGAGGTCGCCGTCATCGGCGGCGGGCTCTCCGGCATCATCGCCGCGTACGAGCTGATGAAGATGGGCCTCAAGCCCGTCGTCTACGAGGCCGACCAGATCGGCGGCCGGCTGCGGACCGTCGGCTTCGAGGGCACCGGCACCGACGGGCTGACCGCCGAGATGGGCGCGATGCGCTTCCCGCCCTCCTCCACCGCGCTCCAGCACTACATCGACCTGGTCGACCTGAAGACCTCGCCGTTCCCGAACCCGCTCGCCGAGTCCACCCCGTCGACCGTGGTCGACCTCAAGGGCGAGTCGCACTACGCGGAGACGGTCGACGACCTGCCCCAGGTCTACCGCGACGTCGCCGCCGCCTGGAACGCCTGTCTGGAGGAGGGCGCCGACTTCTCCGACATGAACCAGGCCATGCGCGAGCGCGACGTCCCGCGCATCCGCGAGATCTGGTCGAAGCTCGTCGAGAAGCTCGACAACCAGACCTTCTACGGCTTCCTGTGCGACTCGGAGTCCTTCAAGTCCTTCCGGCACCGCGAGATCTTCGGCCAGGTCGGCTTCGGCACCGGCGGCTGGGACACCGACTTCCCCAACTCCATCCTGGAGATCCTCCGCGTCGTCTACACCGAGGCCGACGACCACCACCGCGGCATCGTGGGCGGCTCCCAGCAGCTGCCGCTGCGCCTGTGGGAGCGCGAGCCGGAGAAGATCGTCCACTGGGCGCCCGGCACCTCGCTGCGGTCCCTGCACGAGGGCGAGCCGAAGCCGGCCGTGACGCGGCTGAACCGCACCGCCGGCAACCGGATCACGGTGACCGACGCCTCCGGCGACATCCGGACGTTCCGGGCGGCCATCTTCACCGCGCAGTCCTGGCTGCTGCTGTCCAAGATCGCCTGCGACGACTCGCTCTTCCCGATCGACCACTGGACCGCGATGGAGCGGACCCACTACATGGAGAGCTCGAAGCTCTTCGTGCCGGTCGACCGGCCGTTCTGGCTGGACAAGGCCGTCGACGACCAGGGGAACCCGACGGGCCGCGACGTCATGTCGATGACCCTGACCGACCGGATGACCCGCGGCACGTACCTCCTGGACGACGGCCCGGACAAGCCCGCCGTGATCTGCCTGTCGTACACCTGGTGCGACGACAGCCTGAAGTGGCTGCCGCTGTCCGCGAACGAGCGGATGGAGGTCATGCTGAAGTCGCTCGGCGAGATCTACCCGAAGGTCGACATCCGCAAGCACATCATCGGCAACCCGGTGACGGTGTCCTGGGAGAACGAGCCCTGGTTCATGGGCGCGTTCAAGGCCAACCTGCCGGGTCACTACCGCTACCAGCGGCGCCTGTTCACCCACTTCATGCAGGACCGGCTGCCCGAGGACAAGCGGGGCATCTTCCTGGCCGGCGACGACATCTCGTGGACGGCCGGCTGGGCCGAGGGCGCCGTGCAGACCGCGCTGAACGCCGTGTGGGGCGTCATGCACCACTTCGGCGGCGAGACGGACGCCACGAACCCGGGTCCGGGTGACGTGTACGACGAGATCGCCCCGGTGGAACTTCCGGAGGACTGACCCCGTTGGGGGAGTGGGGCGGACAGTACCGGTGCGCGAGCGGCCGCGAGAGCGGTCAGCCGCACCGTGCGAGCGGCGTCAGCAGCATCCGCCCCACCAGACCCACCGACCGGTCGAGGCGTTCCCGGAACTCCTCGGCCAGGTCGGGCAGTCCACGCAGCTGCCACATCGAGCGGGCGGCGAGCCAGGCCCCGTCGCGGGCCCGGTCCAGGCTCCAGCAGCCCAGCAGGTGCGTCAGCGGGTCCGCGACCTCCAGCAGGTCGGGGCCCGGCATCAGTTCCTCGCGGATGCGCTCCTCCAGCAGGACGAGGATGTCGCCGACGCGGTCGAACTCGTCCTCCAGCTCCGCGGGCGCGCAGTCGAGCGTCCGGCAGCTGTCCACCACGGCAAGCGCCAGGTCGTGCCCGATGTGCGCGTTGATCCCCGCCAGTGCGAACTGCAGCGGGCGGACGCCGGGGTGCCGCCGGTACTGGAAGAGCGGCCGCCAGCAGGCCGGGGCCGGGCAGCCGGTGGCGACCGCGTCGACCACCTCCAGGTACCGCTCCGCGAAACGGACGTCGAGGGTGGCGGCCGCCCGCCGGTCGGCGAAGGTGCCCGCCTCGATGGCGTGGCCGATCTCCTCCGTCACCGTCAGGTAGACCCGGTTGAACACCGCCACCCCGTCGGCGGGGTGCCAGGTCGAACGGAAGCTCCGCATCCGGTCCACCACGGGGTCGACCGCCGTGAACTGCCCGATGTACCCCGTGCCGGTCTGCTGGGTCTGCGCCATGAGGGCAGCGTTCCAGCAGCCGGGCCCGCAGGGGAGCATTCCGGGCCGGGCTTGACCGGAACGGGCGAACGGGACGCCCGCCGGCCGCCGGTCCGTCCCGCACCGGGTCCGGCCCGGGCCCCGGCGCTACGGCTTGCCCGCGCCCTCACCCGCGCCCCCACCGGCGCCCTCGTACGAGCTGGTGCCGGCGTCCAGCAGCGGTTCCTGCGCCTTGAGGTGCGCCGGGGCGAAGGCCCGCAGCACGTGGTAGCCGGTGATCACCACGATCGTGCCGAGCGCGATGCCACCGAGCTCGAAGGTGTCGGTGAAGGTCAGCTTCACGCCGCCGACGCCGATGATGATGCCCGCCGCGGCCGGCACCAGGTTGAGCGGGTTGCGCAGGTCCACCCCGGCGTTGGTCCAGATCTGGGCGCCGAGCAGGCCGATCATGCCGTAGAGGATCACGGTGATGCCGCCGAGGACGCCGCCGGGGATCGCGGCCACGACCGCGCCGAACTTCGGGCACAGGCCGAACAGCAGCGCGAAGCCGGCCGCGGCCCAGTAGGCGGCCGTGGAGTAGACCCGGGTGGCGGCCATGACGCCGATGTTCTCGGAGTACGTGGTGTTCGGCGGACCGCCCACCGCGGTGGAGAGCATCGAGGCGGCGCCGTCCGCGGCGATCGCGGTGCCGAGCCTGCCGTCCAGCGGGTCGCCGGTCATCTCGCCGACCGCCTTGACGTGACCGGCGTTCTCCGCGACCAGCGCGATCACCACGGGCAGCGCGACCAGGATCGCCGACCACTCGAAGCTGGGCGCGTGGAACGACGGCAGGCCGATCCAGTCGGCCTGCGAGACACCGGAGAGGTCGAGCCGCCAGTGGTCGGTGACCTGGCCGCTCGCGGACATCGAGTGGATCTTGCCGAAGACGAGGTCGAAGAACCAGGAGACGGCGTAGCCGAAGATCAGGCCGAGGAAGATCGCGATGCGGGACCAGAAGCCCCGCAGGCACACGACGGCCAGACCGGTGAAGAGCATCACCAGCAGGGCGGTCCACTGGTCCTGCGGCCAGTACGTCGAGGCGGTCACCGGCGCGAGGTTGAAGCCGATCAGCATGACGACGGCGCCGGTGACGATCGGCGGCATCGCCGCGTGGATGATCCGGGCGCCGAACCGCCGTACGGCCAGACCGGCCAGGAAGAGCACCCCGCCGACCACGAACACCGCGCCCGTGACCGTCGCGCTCGTGCCGCCGGAGGCACGGATGGCCGCGGCGACACCGACGAACGACAGCGAGCAGCCCAGGTAGCTGGGGACCGTGCCCCGGGTCGCGAGAAGGAAGATCACCGTGGCGACGCCGGACATCATGATCGCGAGATTGGGGTCGAGCCCCATCAGGACCGGGGCGACGAACGACGCCCCGAACATCGCGACCACGTGCTGGGCCCCGAGGCCGACCGTACGGGGCCAGGAGAGGCGCTCGTCCGGCCGGACGACGGCGCCCGGAGCGGGTGTGCGCCCGTCGCCGTGCAGGGTCCAGCGCACGCCGAGGTTCATGGGGTGGCTCCAGTTCTCCGGTTCCGGTGGCCGTGTCGTGGCCGCAGAAGATCAGCCACATGGTAGTGCGCCGCTGGTCAGCGGGGTTCCGGTGCGCTCCGCCCGGTGGCCGGTGGGCTCCGGACCGGCCTCCCGTGCCCGGCCGGACGGCCCCGCCCGGCCCGCGGGACGGACGGCGCCGCCCACCGGACGGGACCCTACGAGACCTGGCCCGAGCGGGTCGCCCGGCCGGTGCCGCCCTCCTTGCCGGGCGTTCCGGCCGTGGCCCGGCCGCCGCCGGCCGGCACGTCGGCGCCGGACGCCGGGCGGGACGCCTGGCGCAGCACCCCGGCACCGACCACCAGGCCGAAGGTCAGCAGGGTGACCAGGCCGAAGGAGACCATCAGGGAGGTCGCGTCGGCGATGCCACCGATCGCGGAGGGGGCGATCAGCCCCGAGGTGTACGTGATGGTGGCGACGCCCGCGATGGCCTGGCTCGGGTTGGGGCCGCTGCGCCCCGCCGCCGCGAAGGCGAGCGGGACGACGACCGCCACCCCGAGGCCGATGAGCCCGAAGCCGGCCATCGCGACGGCCGGGTGCGGGGCGAAGACCACGAGCAGCCCGCCGGCGGTCGCCGCGACGCCGCCGACGCGCACGGTCCGTACGGCGCCGAACCGGTCCACGACCCGGTCGCCGACCAGCCGGGCGACGGCCATGGTCAGCGCGAACGCGGTGGTGGAGGCGGCCGCGACGCCCGCCGACGAGCCCAGCTCGTCGCGCAGGTACACCGCCGACCAGTCCAGGCTGGCGCCCTCGGCGAAGACGCCGCAGAAACCGATCGCCCCGATGATCAGGGCCGACTTCGGCGGCAGGGAGAAGCGCGGGGGCGGCTCCTCGTCCGGCGCGCTCTGCAGGTCGAGGACGCCCTGGCAGCAGACGAGGCCGAGGGCGGTCAGGACGATCGCCCCGATCAGGTGGTGGAGCCGGGCGTCGGCACCGAGGTGCGCGGCCACCGTGCCGGCCGCGGAACCGAGCAGGGCGCCCACGCTCCACATGCCGTGCAGGCTCGACATGATCGACTTGTGGAGACGGTTCTCCACCTCGACGCCCAGGGCGTTCATCGCCACGTCGGACATGCCGGCGGTCGCGCCGTAGACGAAGAGTGCCGCGCACAGGCCGTAGATGTTCGGGGCGAGGGAGGGCAGGGCCAGGGACAGGGTCCACAGGGCGAGCAGGCCGCGCAGGGCGGTACGGGCACCGAAGCGGTGGCTGATCGCGCCGGCCAGCGGCATCGCGAGCGAGGCGCCGATCGCGGGGAAGGCCAGGGCGAGTCCCAGCTGTCCCGCGCTGACGCCGGCGTGGTCCTGGATCCACGGGACCCGGGTGGCGAAGCTGCCGGTGACCGCGCCGTGGACGCAGAAGACGGCGGCGACGGCGAAGCGCGCGCGTCGCAGCCGTTCGGTGCTGAAGACGGTCTCGCCCGTCATGTGCCCTCCCTCGTCGTGGTGCGCCGTAAACTATCAGGAACCCTGCCTGATAAATAGTTCGGCGACGGAACCGACGCACGAAAGTCTGAGAGGATCCCGGCATGCCCGCATCCCCGAGCACCGCCCGGGCCATCAACGACCGGCTCGCCCTGCGACTGCTCCAGGACGAGGGGCCGCTGACGGCGACTCAGCTGAAGCACCTGACCGGACTGTCCCGGCCCACCGTCGCCGACCTCGTCGAGCGGCTGCGGGGATCCGGGCTCGTCCGCGTCGTGGGGGAGTCCGGTGCCGCCCGGCGCGGCCCCAACGCCAAGCTGTACGGGATCGCCGCCGACCGCGCCCATCTCGCCGCCCTCGACGTGCGCACCCGATCCGTCTCCGTCGTGGTGGCCGACCTGCTGGGCAACACGCTCGGCGAGGCGTCCCTGCCGGTCGGGGACGGCACGGCGACGGGCCCCGCCGTGGAACAGGCGGCCGCCCTCCTCGAACGCACGGCCAAGGAGGCCGGCATCGAGGCCCTGCACAGCGTCGGGATCGGCGCGCCCGGGCTCATCGACCCGGCGACCGGCCAGCTCAACGACTCCTCGGGGCTGCCGGCCTGGCACCGGCGGCTGGTGCCCGCCCTCCAGGAACGGCTGCCGGCGACCGTCCTCGTCGAGAACGAGACCAACCTGGCGGCCGTCGCCGAGCAGCGGGTGGGGGCCGTGCGCGACCGCGACACCTTCGTGCTGCTGTGGCTCGGTCAGGGCGTCGGCGCGGCCGTCGTCCTGGACGGGCGGCTGCGGCGGGGAGCCTCCGGCGGCGCGGGCGAGATCGGCTTCCTGCCCGTGCCGGGCACCTCGGGCCTGCCCTCGGCCGGGGACTGCGCGGGCGGGTTCCACGAGCTGGCCTGCGTGGCGGCGGTCGACGCGCTGGCCGTCCGGCACGGCCTCAACCCCCGAACCGCCCTGGCCTCGGGCGACGGCCCCTTCCTCGACGAGCTGGCGGACCGCCTCGGCGTCGGCGCCGCGGCCGTCGTCTCGGTGCTCGATCCGGGCTGCGTGGTCCTCGGCGGCGAGACCGGCCACGCCGGCGGCACCGCGCTCGCGGCCCGGGTGGAGGAGCGCCTGGCCCGGCTCTCACCCCTGCGCACCGAGGTCCGGCCCACCGCGCTGGGCGACACGGCGGTGCTGCGCGGCGCCCTGCTGGCCGCCCGCGACGCGGCCCAGGACGAACTCTTCGGCCCCGCGGGCCACGACCGCGCCGGACAGGCCCGGCTGGTGCCCTGAGGGCCGTCGCGTGCGCCCGCCGGGGATCGCGGGACAGCCCTCAGGCGGCGGCGCTCCCCGGTCCGCCGCCGAAGCGCCTCGCCAGGAACTCGTCGAACGTCACCCGGCCGACCGCCGACTCCGGGGCGAGGTGGCCGCCGTGCCGCAGACCCCGGTACGCCTTGCCCGCCAGCGGCACCTCCACCAGCCGCCGGGTCCGCCCGCTCGCCTTCAGGTACGCGGCCGCCAGATCCGGGAGGCTGAGGATCTCCGGGCCGCCCATGTCCGCCACGCGTCCGAGCGGACCGCCGGCCGCGAGCTCCGCGAGGCGGGCCGCGGCCTCGGTGACCTCCAGCGGCTGGTCCCGCACGCCCTTGGGCAGCAGCATCACCGGCGGCTTGGCCAGGCCCTGGAGCAGCTGGAGGATCAGGTCGTGGAACTGGGTCGTGCGCAGGAGGGTCCAGCCGAGTCCGGACTGCTGGACCATCCGCTCCACGGCGTACTTCGCGCGGTAGTAGCGCAGCGGCACCCGGTCGACCCCGACGATCGAGATGTACACGAGGTGCGGTGCGCCGCCGGTCCGGTGCGCGGCCTGGATGAGCTGCCGCGCCGCCTCCTCGTCGCCCTTCATGATGTTCGTGCAGTGGACGACGGTGTCCACGCCGTCGAGCGCGCGGTCCACCAGGGGACCACCGCGCCGCAGGTCGACGGCGTACGGAGGGGAGTGGCGGCTCAGGACGCGCACCTCGTGCCCGTCCGCCCGCAGCCGCTCGCACACGGGGCGGCCCAGCGTGCCCGTCCCGCCGGTCACCAGGATCGTGGTCATGCCTCCAGCGTGAACGCGCTCGCCGCGGCCCGCACACGCGGGCCGCGGCGAACGCGGGGGAGGACCCGGCGGCGGCAAGGGCCGTGAGAACCGCCGCCGGGCGTTCTTCAGCGGGCCGGGTTCCCGGTGCGCCGGCGGTTCACCGGTGCACCGGGGCGGCCGGCGTCAGCAGGCGCCGAGGTCCTTCCAGACGCCCCAGTCACCGGTCGTGCCCGGCTCCTCGTTCTGGGTCCACCACTGGGCCTTCCACTTGTGGCCCTTGTGGGAGACCTCGGTGCCGCCGTTGTAGACCGTGCCGGCCACGTACGCCGGAGCCGTGCAGGTGCCGGTGGGCGGAGTGGTCGGCGGCGTCGTCGGCGGGGTGGTGGGAGGTGTGGTCGGCGCGGTGGGCGTCGGGGTCGGCGTCGAGCCGCCCGGCTCCACCGTCGTCGTGCCGCGCGCCAGGTCACCGGCGAGCGCGTAGGTGGTGCCGTTGACGGTCACCGTCCAGTTCGACGGCGTGGAGACCGGCAGGTAGTAGTTGAACGCCAGGTCCACCGTCGCGCCGGGGGCCAGCGACTGCCAGGCCGGGAGCTTCAGGGAGACCCGGTGGAAGTCGCCCTTCAGGCCGCCCACGTTGCTGCCCGTGTGGTCGCTGCTGATGACCTTCGTGCCGAAACCGGACTGGTCGGAGGCGTTGCCCGGGGACGAGGTCGCGTAGTCGAACTGGAACTCCGTGCCGCCGGGCAGCGCGGTCTGCGTGTTGTTGGTGATCCTGATCTTCGGGGTGATCGGGTAGTTGGAGTCGCCGAGCTTGAACTCGGTGAACTCCACGCCCACGTTCACGGCCTGCGTCGGCAGGGTCGCGCGGGACTTCTTCGCGCCGTACGGGGTGGCCGCCTTGAACTTGTCGTACATCAGCGAGGTGAGCGTGGAGCCCATCTCGTACTGGCCCTTGGTCGCGTTCCAGGCGTAGTCGCCGGCCATCTCCCAGATCATGGTGCCGCCGATGCCGCGGTTCACCACGTAGTCGGCCTTCGCGGCGATCGACTGCTCGTCCTCCGTGGAGAGGAAGACCTTCTTCTGCGCGTTCCACAGCCACGGCGCGACCAGCGTCGCGTCGTACTTGCGGGCGTAGGTGCCGGTCAGCGTGGTGTTCGCGGGGAAGCCGTACCGGGTGACGTAGTCGCCGACGATCCCCTTCTCGAGGTTCTTGGCGTGCCACATCGGGTTGGAGCCCGCGGGGGACTCCGCGCCGTTGGTGTCCTTGTCGTGCCAGAGGTTGTCGATGCCGACGGCACCGTCACCGCACTTGGTCAGACCGGAGCCGGCCGGGCAGGTGGTCGCGGTGGCCTTGCCCCACAGTCCGTCCGTGCCGCCCTGCACGTTCTTGTGGCCGCGGGTGTAGTACGGCAGGCCGATGTTGATCCGGCCGGCCGGCATCGAGCCGCGGAAGTAGTGGTACGCCCAGTCGGTGTTCAGGTAGCCGATGCCGCCGTACTGCGAGGAGCCGTAGACGTTCGCGGCGGCCAGCTCGCCGTCCTTGCCGTCGTCGAAGAGCGAGGCGTTCGGCCCGACGTACTCGTTCCAGGCGCCGTGCAGGTCGTAGGACATGATGTTGACGTAGTCCAGATACTTCTGCATCTGGAAGGTCTCCATGCCGCGCAGCAGGTAGCCGGAGGAGGGCGCGGCGACGGTCAGCAGGTAGTGCCTGCCGTCGGCGGCGCCGGCCCGGTCGAGCTTCTCGCGCAGCGACTTCATCAGCACCGCGTAGCTCTGCACGAGGCCCGCGCGGCGGGCGTTGGCCAGCTGCCAGTCCAGCGGGTTGCCCGCGTCCTTCATCGTCGTCGGGTACTCGTAGTCGATGTCGACGCCGTTGAAGCCGTACTTCTTGATGAAGGCGACGGCCGAGTCCGCGAACGTGTCGATCCCGGCCTGGTTGACCGAACCGTCGGCGTTGGTGGCCATCGAGTAGAAGCCGCCGGAGTTCACCCGGGCGCCGTTGTCGTCGAAGTAGCCGCCGGTCTCCGCCCAGCCGCCGACCGAGATCAGCGTCTTCACGTCCGGGTGCTGCTTCTTGAATTTGTTCAGCAGGTTGAAGTGGCCCTTGTAGGCGAAGGCCGGGTCCATCTCCGCGCCGGCGACACCGGGCCAGGTCATCCCGGTGGCCGCGTTGTTCGGGCCGTCCGTGCCGACGGAGAGCTTGTTGTCGGAACCGATGTGGCCGAACGCGTAGTTGATGTGGGTGATCTTGTCCCACGGGATGTTGTTGGCCAGGTAGGCGGGCTCGCCGTTCTTGCCGGTGCGCCAGCCGGTGAAGTAGCCGATGACCCGGCGCTGGTGGTCGGCGCCCATCTTCTCGCGGCCCTCGGTGTCGTAGACCGAGCAGTAGGGCACGTCGACGCCGGGGGTCTTGTACAGCCCGTCGGGGCGACAGGACTCGTTGTCGGCCGCGTACGAGACGCCGCCGGAGAGCGAGCTGATCAGCAGCCCGGCGACGGCCGCGCCGGACGCGAGCAGCGAGGCTCTCGCCTTCGTGGGGGACAACACGATCGGTTTCCTCCTGAATGGGGGTACCACCACACCCCCAGGGCGTAGGGGGAGTGGGCCGAACACAACGAACAAGGGGGTGGGTCGTGTTGGGCCCGTGGAGTGCGCACACCGGCGGGCCGTACCTCGGAGGTGACACGGAGATTAAGAGGACTAGACCAGTGCGTCAATAGGTCTGGACCATTTGACGTGGATGTGAGGTGCACACGGCAGGTTGTGAGCCAGGCCACAGGGCCTCGCCCGCATGGCCGACGATCGTCCGTGGCACACTGGCCCTGTATCAGCAGCAGCGCACTCCGGGGTCGGTGTAATTCCGAACCGGCGGTATAGTCCGCGACCCGTCCGCAGCCAGCGGCCGGTTGACCAGGTGAGATTCCTGGACCGACGGTGAAAGTCCGGATGGGAGGCAGTGCGCGGCGGGCGACCCCTCACGGGGCCGTCGGCCGTATTCCGCTGGTCGCGACGGCCGGATCCTCCGGCCGGCAGCCGGTCTCGCCGGCGATCGCGACGATCGGTGTACGCGCCCTCGGCGTCCCGGTGCGAGGTGTCCCACCCGCTCTCTGTCGTCATCGACAGGCCCCGGAGTCCGTGCCCGAAGAGGCAGGAGGACCCGGTGGCCGAGCAGGCCGAAGTGAACGCCATGCGCCGAGCCGTCGCGCTCGCCGCCCGCGGACTCGGCTCGACCAGCCCCAACCCGGTCGTCGGCTGCGTCATCCTCGACGCCTCCGGACACCCGGTCGGCGAGGGCTACCACCAGCGCGCCGGCGGACCCCACGCCGAGGTCCACGCCCTGCGCGCGGCCGGTGTCCTGGCCCGCGGCGGCACCGCGTACGTCACCCTCGAACCCTGCAACCACACGGGCCGCACCGGCCCCTGTGCCCAGGCCCTGATCGACGCCGGGATCGAACGCGTCGTGTACGCGGTCGCCGACCCGAACCCGCAGGCCACAGGTGGTGCGGACACCCTGCGCGCGGCCGGTGTCGAGGTCGTCGGCGGCCTGCTGGAGGACGAGGCCGAGGCGGGCAACATCGCCTGGCTCACCTCCGTGCGCCGCGGCCGGCCGTACGTCCTGTGGAAGTACGCCGCCACCCTCGACGGCCGGATCGCCGCCTCCGACGGCACCTCCCGCTGGATCTCCTCCGCCGAGTCCCGCGCCGACGTCCACCGGCTGCGCGCCGAGGCCGACGCCGTCGTGGTCGGCTCCGGCACCGCCCGCGCGGACGACCCCCACCTGGCCGTCCGCGACGTCGAGGGCGCCGTCCAGCCCCTGCGGGTCGTCGTCGACACCGAGGCGCGCGCCGTACGGCCCGGCGCCCGGATCCTCGACGACGCCGCCCCCACCCTGATCGCGATCGCCGAGGACGCCGACACCTCGCTGACCGACGTGGTGCGGCTGCCGCGGGCCGACCGCGGCCTGTCCGTGCCCGCCCTCCTCGCCGCCCTCCACGAGCGCGGCGTCCGCTCCGTGCTCCTCGAAGGCGGCCCGACCCTCGCCGCCGCCTTCGTCGCCGCGGGAGCCGTCGACCGGGTCGTCGGCTACCTCGCCCCGGTCCTGCTCGGCGCCGGCCCGAACGCCCTCGCCGACGCCGGAATCACCACCCTCGCCGACGCGTTGCGGCTCGATGTGACCGAGACCGTGCGCATCGGACCCGACCTGCGGATCACCGCCACCCCCGTCACCCCTGCCACTGCCAAGGAGCGCTGAGCGTGTTCACCGGAATCGTCGAAGAACTGGGTGAGGTCACCGCCGTCGAGCGGCTGGCGGACGCCTCCCGCTTCCGCCTCCGCGGCCCCCTGGTCACGGAAGGCGCCAAGCACGGCGACTCCATCGCCGTCAACGGTGTCTGTCTCACGGTCGTCGAGTTCGGCGACGGCGAGTTCACCGCCGACGTGATGGCCGAGACGCTTCTGCGTTCCTCGCTCGGCGCGCTCGAGGTCGGCTCCCGGGTCAACCTGGAGCGCCCGATGGCCGTCGGCGACCGCCTCGGCGGGCACATCGTCCAGGGTCACGTCGACGGCACCGGCTCGATCCTCGACCGGACCCCGTCGGAGAACTGGGAGATCGTCAGGATCGCCCTGCCCGCGCACCTCTCCCGCTACGTCGTCGAGAAGGGCTCGATCACCGTCGACGGCGTCAGCCTCACCGTCGTCGAGGCCGCGGACGACTGGTTCAGCATCAGCCTCATCCCCACGACCCTCGCCCTGACCACCCTCGGCATCAAGCGGAGCGGTGACCCGGTCAACCTCGAGGTCGACGTCATCGCCAAGTACGTCGAGCGGCTGCTCGGCCCGAACGCACGGGAGAACGTCAAGTGAACTGGCTCAACTCCGAGGCGTTCACCGTCCTCGACCAGCACATCATGTGGTCCGACATGATCGGCAACACGATCGGTCTGATCGCCCTCGCGCTCGGCTGGCGCCGCTCCATCCTCACCTGGCCCGCCCAGCTGCTCTCCGGCGTGATCCTGGTCGGCGCCTACGCCTCCGCCCACCTCAGCGGCGGCGTCGGCAAGCAGCTCCTGGTCATCGGCGTCGCCGCCTGGGGCTGGTGGCAGTGGAACCGGGGCAGGCAGCAGGCCCAGGACGGCTCCATCGCCGTCCGCTTCGCCACCTGGAAGGAACGCGGACTGCTCCTGGCGGGCGCGGCCCTCGGCACCCTCGCCGTCGGCGGTCTGTTCACCCTCTACCCGTCGCTCTCCTGGAGCCCCTGGGCCGACGCGTACATCTTCGTCGGCACCCTCGTCGCGATGGTCGCCCAGGCCCGCGGCCTGGTCGAGTTCTGGTTCGCCTGGCTCCTGGTCGACCTGGTCGGCGTGCCCCTCGCCTTCAACAGCGGCCTGGCCTTCTCCGGCCTGGTCTACGTCATCTACTTCGCCCTCGTCATCTGGGGCATGCGCGACTGGTGGCTCCGGACGCGCACGGCCTCCGCTCTGGAAGGAGCCACGGCATGAGCGCGCTTCCGCTCTGGGACGCCACCGACCTGTCCCTGGACCCCGTCGAGCAGGCCGTCCGCGACATCGCCGCGGGCCGCCCCGTCGTCGTCGTCGACGACGAGGACCGCGAGAACGAGGGCGACCTCGTCATCGCGGCCGAGAAGGCCACCCCCGAGGTCGTCGCCTTCATGATGAGCGAGTGCCGCGGCCTGATCTGCGTCCCCATGGAGGGCGACGAGCTGGAGCGCCTCGAACTCCCGCAGATGGTCGAGCACAACACCGAGTCGATGCGCACGGCCTTCACCGTCTCCGTCGACGCGTCCACCGCCCACGGCGTCACCACCGGCATCTCCGCCGCCGACCGCGCCACCACCCTGCGCATGCTGGCGAGCGGCACCCACGAAGCGTCCGACTTCGTCCGGCCCGGCCACATCTTCCCGCTGCGCGCCAAGCCCGGCGGCGTGCTGGCCCGCAACGGCCACACCGAGGCCGCGGTCGACCTCGCCCGGCTCGCGGGCCTGCGCCCGGCCGGCGCCATCGTCGAGATCGCCGGCGAGGACGGCGTCATGCTGCGCCTGCCCGAACTGGTCCCGTTCGCCCGCAAGCACGGCCTGACGATCATCTCGATCGAGGACCTCATCGCCTACCGCCGCTCCTCCGAGCCGACGGTCCGCCGCGAGGCCGAGGTCCAGCTGCCCACCGCGCACGGTGAGTTCACCGCGTACGGCTACCGCTCCACCGTCGACGGCGTCGAGCACGTCGCCCTCGTCCACGGCGAGATCGGCGAGGGGGAGGACGTCCTGGTCCGGGTCCACTCCGAGTGCCTGACCGGCGACATCTTCCACTCGCTGCGCTGCGACTGCGGCCCCCAGCTGGAGGCCTCCATGGACCGGATCACCGAGGCGGGCCGCGGCGTCGTCGTCTACCTGCGCGGTCACGAGGGCCGCGGCATCGGCCTGCTCTCCAAGCTGCGGGCCTACGAGCTCCAGGAGCGGGGCCGCGACACCCTCGACGCCAACCTGGAGCTGGGCCTGCCCGCCGACGCCCGTGACTACGCGGCCGGTGCGCAGATCCTCGGCGACCTCGGTGTCCGCAGCCTCCGGCTGATGACCAACAACCCCGACAAGATCGCCGCCCTCACCCGGTACGGCCTGACCGTCGAGGGCCGCGAGCCCATGCCGGTCCAGGCGGGCGAGCACAACCTCCGGTACCTGCGCACCAAGCGGGACCGGATGGGGCACGACCTGCCCTGGCTGGAGGCCGGCCCGGCGTCCACCTGCGGCAACCAGTAGCCCACCCCGCCCCACCCGCGGAGACCACTCCGCGCGCAGAACCCACCGAACAGCACACCAGGCACAGAGAAACCGAGCAGGGAGAGACATGAGCGGCAAGGGCGCACCCGTCCTCAGCGTGAAGAACTGCAGCGACCTGCGGGTCGCGGTCATCGCGGCGCAGTGGCACGAGAAGATCATGGACGGCCTCGTCGACGGCGCCCTGCGCGCCCTGAGCGAGCTCGGCATCGACGAGCCGACCCTGCTGCGCGTCCCCGGCAGCTTCGAGCTGCCCGTGGTGGCGAAGGTACTCGCCGGTCGCGGCTACGATGCCATCGTCGCGCTCGGCGTCGTCATCCGTGGCGGAACCCCGCACTTCGAGTACGTGTGCCAGGGCGTGACCAACGGCCTCACCCAGGTCTCGATCGACACCGGCGTACCCGTCGGCTTCGGCGTCCTGACCTGCGACACCGAGGAGCAGGCCCTGGACCGGGCCGGCCTCGAGGGTTCGAACGAGGACAAGGGCCACGAGGCCGTCACCGCCGCCGTCGCCACCGCGACGACGCTGCGCACGGTCAGCGAACCCTGGCGCTGAGCCCGCCCACCACCGGGCGGAGGCACTGCGCGCCCGCTCGGTAGCACCCCGTACTCTTAGGACCATCATGGCGAACAAAACCTTCGAAGAGCTCTTCGCCGAGCTCAAGCACAAGGCCGAGAACGGCGACCCGGCCACCTCCCGCACCGCGGAACTGGTGGACAAGGGAGTCCATGCCATCGGCAAGAAGGTCGTCGAGGAGGCCGCCGAGGTCTGGATGGCCGCCGAGTACGAGGGCAAGGAAGCCGCCGCCGAGGAGATCTCGCAGCTGCTGTACCACGTCCAGGTGATGATGGTCGCCCGCGGGATCTCGCTCGACGACGTCTACGCCCACCTCTGACGGGTCCGGCCCCGACGCCCACCGCACCACTTCCAGGCAACTCCCAGAAAAGGAAGCTCACCTCATGCTGCGCATCGCCGTCCCCAACAAGGGTTCCCTCTCCGGACCTGCGTCGGCCATGCTCCATGAGGCCGGCTACCGGCAGCGCAAGGAGTCCAAGGAGCTCGTCGTCATCGACCCGGAGAACGAGGTCGAGTTCTTCTACCTCCGGCCGAAGGACATCGCGATCTACGTCGCCTCCGGCAAGCTCGACATCGGCATCACCGGCCGCGACCTGCTCCTGGACTCCGGCGCGAACGCGGCCGAGATCCTCCCGCTGAACTTCGGCCGCTCCACCTTCCGCTACGCCACCCGGCCCGGCACCGCTCAGGGCCCGGAGGACTTCGGCGGGATGACGATCGCCACCTCCTACGAGGGCATCGTCGCCAAGCACCTCGCCGACCAGGGGATCGACGCCTCCGTCGTGCACCTCGACGGCGCCGTCGAGACCGCGATCCAGCTGGGCGTCGCCCAGATCATCGCGGACGTCGTGGAGACGGGCACCTCCCTGCGCAACGCCGGCCTGGAGGTCATCGGCGAGCCGATCCTCCGGTCCGAGGCCGTCGTCATCCGCCGCGAAGGCGCCGACGAGGACCACCCGCAGGTCCAGCAGTTCCTGCGCCGCCTGCAGGGCGTCCTGGTCGCCCGCTCGTACGTGATGATGGACTACGACTGCCGCGCCGAGCACCTGGAGCAGGCGGTCGCCCTCACCCCGGGCCTGGAGTCGCCCACGATCTCGCCCCTGCACAACGAGGGCTGGGTCGCCGTGCGTGCCATGGTCCCGGCCAAGGAGGCGCAGCGGATCATGGACGACCTGTACGAGCTCGGGGCCCGGGCCATCCTGACGACCGCCATCCACGCCTGCCGCCTCTGACCGAAGCAGCAGGCGGACCCCAGGCAACACGGCGCGAAGGAACCGAGCGATGTCCGACCCCACCCTGCCCGCCCTCCCGGTCACCTTCCGGCCGGGCCGCACCCGGGCGGTCCTGCTGACCGTCGGCGCGGTGATGTTCGCCGTCATCACCGCCGTGGCGCTGATGCTGGAGAAGCTCGGGCCGGGCGAGCGGGCCAGCTTCATCCTCACCGCGGCGCTGTTCCTCGGGGTCCTCGCGATGCTCAGCCGTCCCAAGGTCGTCGCCGACGAGCACGGCGTCACGGTCGTCAACATCACCCGGACCCGCCGGCTGGCCTGGGCCGAGATCCTGCGGGTCAACCTCCGGCCCGGCGACCCCTGGGTCTTCCTGGACCTGAGCGACGGCACCAGCATGCCGGCCCTCGGCATCCAGCCCGGCATCGCCAAGGAGCAGGCCATCCGCGACGCCCGGGCGCTGCGCGCCCTGGCCGACAGCCACGGCACCGGGGCGGACGCGCGCTGAGTCCCCCATACGGGGCCGACCCCCTGCCCAGGCGGCGGTCGGCGTGACTACTCTGGAGGCGGTGGTGCCGAGCGGCGCCACCGCCTCGCGCGTGCAGGGCCGCTGCCGCGGCCCGCGAGGCCCCCCTGCGACCCGAGGAGTGACTCCCTCCAGCAATGGACGGATCGTCCGGTAGTACCTGCGCCGCCCCCTCCACGGAGGCGGCGGCATGATCATCTCTCTTCTGCTGCTCGCCGCAGCCCTCCTTCTGATCCTGGCCAACGGCTTCTTCGTGGCCGCCGAGTTCGGCCTCGTCACCGTCGAACGAGCCGAGGCCGAGCGGGCCGCCGCCGCCGGCGACCGACGAGCCCGTACGGTGGTCAAGGCGCTGCGCGAGCTGTCCTTCCAGCTCTCCGGCACCCAGCTGGGCATCACGATCACCTCCCTCGTCGTCGGCATGCTCGCCGAGCCCGCGCTGGCCGGCCTCCTCGACGGCCCCCTGACCGCCACCGGACTGCCCGAGGGCGCCGTCTCCGGGATCTCGGTGGTGATCGGCATGCTGCTCGCCTCCGCCGTCCAGATGGTGATCGGCGAGCTCGTCCCCAAGAACTGGGCGGTCTCCCGGCCGCTCCAGGTGGCCCGCTTCGTGGCCGGCCCGCAGCACGTCTTCTCCGCCGCCTTCCGGCCGGTGATCGCGCTGCTCAACCGGGTCGCCAACCGGCTCGTCCGGCTCCTGGGCGTGGAGCCCGCGGAGGAGCTCGACTCCGTACGCACCCCCGGCGAGCTGGTCTCCCTCGCCCGCCACTCGGCGCTGGCCGGCACCCTCGAACAGGACACCGCCGACCTGTTCGTCCGCACGCTCACGCTGGGCGGCCTCACCGCCCAGCACGTGATGACCCCGCGCGTGAAGGTCAGCGCGCTGCAGTCGGACGCCACCGCGGCCGACGTCGTCAACCTCACCCGCGCCACCGGGCTGTCCCGCTTCCCGGTCTACCGCGAGCGCATCGACGAGATCGTCGGCATGGTCCACCTCAAGGACGCGCTCGCCGTGCCCCCGCACGAGCGGCTGCGCACGCCCGTCGGCCGGATCGCCGTCGCCCCGCTGCTGGTGCCCGAGACCCTGCCGGCCCAGGCGCTCCTGGAGCGGCTGCGGCGGGAGCAGCCGATCGCCGTCGTCGTCGACGAGTACGGCGGCACGGCCGGGGTGGTCACGCTGGAGGACATCGTGGAGGAGCTCGTCGGCGAGGTCCGCGACGAGCACGACGCCGCCGCCGACGAGCGGCCGGAACTGGCCGTCGTGGCCGCCGGCGAGGACGGCAACCCCGCCTGGGAGGCGGACGGCTCCTGCCGCGTGCACACCCTGCACCGGATAGGGCTCGACGTGCCCGACGGCCCGTACGAGACGGTCGCCGGGCTCGTCGCCGACCTCCTGGGCCGGATCCCCGCCCCCGGGGACCGCGCCGAACTCCCCGGCTGGCGGTTGTCGGTGCGGCAGGTCGACCGGTTCCGCGCCGAACGGGTGCGGATCGTCCGGACGGCCGATCAGCCCCTCGTGCCGGAGGCGGTGCGATGAGTCTGCTCCAACTGCTGTTCGCGGCCCTGCTGGTGGTCGCCAACGGCTTCTTCGTGGGCGCCGAGTTCGCGCTCGTCTCCGTACGGCGCAGCCAGATCGAACCCCTCGGGGGGAAGCGGGCCCGCCAGGTGCTGCACGGTCTGGAGAACCTGCCGCAGATGATGGCGGCGGCCCAGTTCGGCATCACCGTGTGCTCGCTGACCCTGGGCGCGGTGGCCGAGCCGACCGTGGCCCGGCTCCTCGAACCCGTCTTCCACGCGCTGCGGGTGCCGGACGGCCTGATCCATCCGCTCGGGTACGTCGTCGCGCTCGCGGCGGTGGTCTTCCTGCACCTCGTCATCGGCGAGATGGTGCCGAAGAACCTCGCGATGGCGGCCCCGGAGCGGACCGCGTTGTGGCTGGGGCCGGGGCTGGTGGGATTCGCCCGGCTGTGCCGGCCGGTGACCGCCGCCCTGGGCGCCTGCGCCCGCCTGGTGCTGCGCGCCTTCGACGTCGAGCCGAAGGACGAGGTGGAGGCGGTGTTCACCAGCGCCCAGCTCGGGCGTCTGGTCGAGGACGCGGGCCAGGCCGGCCTGATCGGCCCGGTGGAGCAGGAGCGGCTGGAGGACGCCCTGGAACTGGGCAGCCGCCCGGTGACCGACGTCCTGATCGCCCCGGCGGAACTGGTCACGGTCACACCGTCCGTCACCCCGCGGGAGATCGAGGAGCTCACCGTCCGGACGGGGTACTCGCGCTTCCCGGTGTGCGCCGGCGGACGCGGCGGCTACATGGGCTTCGTGCACGTCAAGGACGTCCTCGACCTGGAGGACCGGGAGCGTGCGGTGCCCCAGCACGTCTGGCGCCCGATGGCGACCGTCCGGGCCGAGCTGCCGCTCGACGACGCCCTGACGGTGATGCGCCGCGCCGCCACCCACCTCGCCCGGGTCGTCGACGCCTCGGGCCGGGTGCGGGGCCTGGTGGCCCTGGAGGACGTCCTGGAGATGCTGGTGGGCGAGGTCCGCGACCCCGCGCACCGCGAGGATCCGCTGGTCGCGGTGCGGCCCGTGGGTGTCCAGCGCCCGGAACGGTCGGCCCGGCGGGCCGAGGGTGCCCGAGGGCGGTCGCCGGCAGGGACGCCGACCGCGGACGGTGTGCCCGCGGACGGTGTGCCCTCCGAGGCCGAGGTGCTGACCGGCTGACCCCGGAGGTTCCCGGAGCCGGCCGGGGCCCGACGGGCACGGGCCGGAGCAGGGACCGCCGGGGCTCCCGCGACGACCGACGTCCCGGTCGCACGGGCCCCGGCCGGACCGTCCTCAGAGGCTGCGCGCGGTGATGTCGCCGTGGGAGGTCGTCGCGCGGATGTCGAGCGCGGCGGTGCCGTCGCTCCGGAGGGCGTTGGCGACGCGGCCGTAGCCGGTGCCGGCGTCCAGCGCGGCCGAGACGCCCGCGGCGGCGGCCACCGTGATGTCGCCGGACTCTGTGCGGAGCACGACCGTGCCGCCGACGGCCTCGGCGATCCGGATGTCGCCCCGCGAGGTGGTGATCTCGGAGGGGCCGCCCAGCCGGCCGACCTCGACGTCGCCGCCGACCGCGGTGAGGCGGACGCTCGCGGCCTCGTCGATCCTGACCCGGCGGTACGCGCCCTCGAAGGCGACGTCGCCGAGGCGGCCGACGCCGTCGAGCTCGGCCGCGGCGGCCTTGGCCTCGACGCGGGAGCCGGCGGGCAGCCGGACGGTGACCTCCAGGGATCCGGTGTCACCGACGAGCCGCTTCTCGGAGGCGGGGGTGTGGATCCGCAGGACTCCGTCGGCGTAGGCGATGGTGGTCCGCTCGGCGCTCGTGACGTCGGCGCTCTTGGAGGGGTCGGCGGGCAGGACCTCGACGGTGGTGTCGGCGCGGTCGTCGGCGACGATGCGGACGCGGCCGGCGGGGATGTCCAGGACGGCGGAGATCGGGGCGGTGGTGTCGAACTTCTGCATCGTGCTCTCCTGTGCTCGCTCGTGGTTTCTGACATTGGAAAAGCTACGTTGCTTTCTAGTTCCTGGCAACATGCTCGTTGCGTAGAATCCGCATAACAGCAGCTAGAAGTGCAGAATCTGTTGCAACGACTCTGCTCGTAATGCAACGCAACGAGGCCGATCATTGCAATGACCGAGAAGTGAACGCTATAGTGGGTCCAGGCGACACCACGAACGAGCACCAGGGAGGCCGCGATGCCGGGAGGCAGGCTCACTCAGCAGGAACGTCAGCAGATCGCGCTGGGGCTGGCGGACAGCCTCCCCTACGCCGAGATCGCGAGGCGTCTCGATCGTCCGACCTCGACGATCACGCGTGAGGTCATGCGCAACGGCGGCCCCACCGGCTACCGCTCCGACCTGGCCCACCGCGCCACCGAGCGGCGCGCCCACCGCCGCCGGTCCGCGCCCGCCCGCGGGCCGGAGTCGGCCCCCCTGCCGCACGGACGCGAGGCCGAGGCCGTGGCGGAGTACGAGGAGACGCTCACCACCGTCCTCATGAGCTCGGGCGTGCCCAAGATGGGGGCGCGGGTGCTGACGAGCCTGTTCACCGCCGACACGGGCAGCCTCACCGCCTCCGAGCTGACGCAGAAGCTCCAGGTCAGCCCGGCGTCGATCTCCAAGGCGATCGCCTTCCTGGAGAGCCAGAGCCTCGTCCGCCGGGAGCGCGACGAACGCCGTCGCGACCGCTACGTGGTCGACGACGAACTCTTCTTCCAGGCGACCATCGCCAGCGCCCGGGCCAACGACGAGCTCGTGAAGACCGCACGGCTGGGTGTCGCCGTCCTCGGCCCTGAGACCCCCGCCGCGAACCGGCTGGAGAACGTCGCCCGTTTCCTCGACTTCATCAGCGAGAGCATCACCCGGGCCGCCGAACAGGCCCGCGAAGTCCTCCACACCAAGCCCGCACCCGCCCCGGGCGGTCCCGACGAGCAGTCCCACGCCTGAGGAGCGTCGGCGTCGAGGCCGCGGAAGGGGCCCGGCCCGCCGTCAGGGCCCCGTCGGGTCCTGCCGGCCGCGGGCGGACGGTCCCCGGCCCGACAGGACCTCCCCGTAGGCCTGCATGAGGTCGGCGAGCCGCAGCGTGGCCAGATCGTCCCGGGTGGGCGTGCCGGGGTAGCCGGCGAGCCGCAGATCGCGGTACGCGCAGGACTTCTCGTACAGGGTGCGCAGGAAGCGGCCGTTGCCCAGCTCGTCGATCCAGCCCTGGTCGACGACGTGGCCGCTGATCGAGCGGAGCTCGTCCAGCGCCTCCTCGTCCCAGCGGTCGCCGTTCGTCGCCGCCAGCACCTCGCCGATCGCGGTGAGTTCGAGCGGCCGGTAGGAGGGGAAGTCCACCCGGGTGGTGAAGCGCGAGGAGAGTCCCGGATTGGTGGCGAGCAGCCGGTCCATCCCCTCGGGGTAGCCGGCCAGGATCACCACCAGGTGGTCGCGGTTGTCCTCGGCGCGCTTGAGGAGGACCTGGAGCGCCTCGTCGCCGTAGGCGTCGCCCTTGCTGTAGCCGGTGTTGGACAGCGAGTACGCCTCGTCCACGAAGAGGACGCCGCCGATCGCCGAGTCGATCAGCTCGTTCGCCTTGACCGCGGTCTGTCCGAGGAACTCGCCGACCAGATCGGCCCGTTGGGCCTCCACCAGATGATCGCCGCCGAGCAGGCCGAGTGCGTAGAAGACCCGGCCCAGGATCCGGGCCACGGTGGTCTTCCCGGTCCCGGAGGGGCCGGAGAAGACGAAATGCCGTTTCGGCGGCTGGACCGGCAGTCCCTGCCCCGCCCGTAACCGGGCCATCTCCAGCTGCGCCGAGAGCGCCTTGACCTGCCGTTTCACCGGCTCCATCCCGACCATGCGCTCCAGCTCGGCCAGCGCCTCGGCCAGCAGGACCGGGTCCGTGGGGCTGGCGGGGAAGCGCGGCGGCGCGGGCTGGACCGGGAGCACCGCCTTCTGCCGGACGACGTCCGGGGGCTCGGGAGGTGTGCCCGAGGCGGCCGGAGGCGCCGGGTCCGGGCCCAGGCGCAGTCCGTCGGAGGCGGCCCCCTCGGCGTCGCCCTGCGCCGCCTCGACGGTGTCCTGGCCGAGTCCGCCCAGGGTGACGGCGGCGAGCCCGGCGGTCTCGTCCGGCCCGAAGCCGTCGTACTCGGTGATCGCCGCGAGCCGGGCCGCCGTGTCCATGAAGGCCGGATCGATCCGGTGCACCGCCCGGTAGAGGGGGAGTGCGGCGGCGCTGCGCCCGGTGCCCTCGTGCGCCCGGGCCAGCCAGTACCGCAGTTCCTTGCGCTGGGGCTGCTCGCTGCGGCAGCGCATCAGTGCCGCCGAGAGCAGCGGTTCGGCCTGCCCGTACATCTCCAGCCGGACCCGGGCCATCCCGCCGAAGAGGCCGGCCTCGATGCCCAGCAGCGGGTCGTTCACCAGGGGTTCGGTGTGCCGGACCAGCTGGTCCCAGTCCTTGACCAGGTACGACCGGCAGGCGTGCAGGAAGCGGACCTGCGGGTCGGTGTCGATCGGCGGCAGTCCGGCCAACGCCCGGTCGAGCTCCGGCACATGGCGTCCGTCGAGCCAGTGCGAGGCGTGCGCGAGCAGCAGGTCGCGGGTGCTCTCGAGGACGGGCTGGACCCACCAGCCCAGCCAGTACCAGGAGTTCAGGGTCCGGCGGTGCCGGGCGCGCTGCTCGCCGAAGCGGTCGCGGTTGCGGTACATCCGCAGCAGCGCCGTCGTGGTGTCCACCCGGAGGGCGTGCAGACCGAGCCAGCCGTCCGCCATGCCGGGGTCGACGCGTACCGCGGTCCGGAACTCCTCCTCGGCCTGCGGGTAGGCGCCCATCGTGTAGGCGTCGACTCCCCGCAGCCAGGCGAGCTCGGCCGGGGCATGTCCGCCCTGCGTGCCGATGTCCATCGGGTCCCCCACAAAACGTGTCCCCGTAGTTGTCCCGGGGGGCGGGTGCCCGCCGGACTCCGTACACAACCGCGTTCCCACGGACGGGATTTGACCGCACCGAGGGCATCGTACCTGCGCAGAGGGGGCGCGACGAAGGAGAAGTGCATGATCCGGCGGCGATAACCCTGGGTGAGCATCGGGGCTCGCGGCGGCGCGGAGAAGGGGCGGATCGGGGCAGAACGAAGCCCCCGATCACGGGGGAACAACCGGGGGCTTCGCGTCCGCGGCGGCTCCGTAAAGCCGCACATTGAGAACGTAGGACCTGTACGGCCCTTGGGTCAAGCGGAGTTGAGGCACTTGCGGGCGTCGAGTTCCGGCCCGTCAGTGAGGTGGCAGCGGACGATCACGTTGGGTGACCAGGAGGTCCGAGTGTGGTGCCACAGCGGGCCCGGGGAGCCACTCGTATCCCTCCTGGCACTCACGTATCAGGGCGTCGGCGAAGGGGCGGGAGGGGTCGGCCGCGAAATGGCGCGACTCGGCCACCGTCCAGCCGTCCCAGAAAGCGGACTGGGCCGGTCCGTCGCGCCGCCGGCCGCGGGCCCACGACTCCCCGGCGTCCCGCTCCATCCACAGCAGCGCCGCCAGATACGGGCGCAGCGCCCGCCGGCCCGCACCGACGCCCTCGACCAGGACGACCGGCGCCGGGGGGAGCGCGCGAGGCGGCCCGAAGGCCCGGAGAGTCCAGTCGTACGGGTGGTAGCGCGCGGTCTCGCCCCGGGAGAGCGGGCCGATCACCTGCTCCCGCATCCGCCCGGTCCACGCGAACAGCTCCGCGTGGGTGGCGAGGTCGTCGAGGTGGAGGACCGGGGCGGCCAGCAGGCGGGCGAGCCGGCCGGCGAAGGTGGACTTCCCCGAGCCGGCGTGACCGTCGACCGCGACCAGCCGTACCGGCCCGCAGGACGGCGGCAGGCGGCGCAGCGCGTCGGCGGCGCGGTCGAGGTGGCTCATGGAGGCAAGCGTAGGTGACCGACCCTCGAGGGTGGTCGCCGCAGGTCAGCCGCGTCCGAGCGCCAGTGGTCGAGACCAATATTGGTCCGGCGACGCGGGTCGAATCGCTGGCAGAAGCCCGCCGGGAACCGCGATAGTGGTCCCCGCCCGGCACGCACCGCACGGACGCGCACAGCGCCCCCCGTGCACCCACGCACCCGCCCGACAGAGTCCCGGCCGCTCCTCCCCCGGCGCATCGCACCGCCCGCGCCGCCCGGGGCGTCCGCCGCCTCCGCCCGCCTCACCCGTTCTCCGACTGGGGGTCACCGCCCATGACCAGCTCCACCCCGCGCAGAACCGTCCTCGCCGCCGCCCTCGTGGCCGCCGCGGGCACCGCCACGACCACCGCGGCGCCGGCCGCCGCCGCGGGCCGGGCCGCTGCGGAGGCCACCGCGGACCCGGCGGCCGACCCCGCCGCGCCCCGCCTCGTGGACAACCGCTTCTGGACCTCCTACACCGACTGGCGCTGCGGCAGCTCCCGCGGCACCCGGGCGGTCGCGGGCCACCGCCCGGGCCTCGTCATCGGCACCCCGGCCGGCCGCACCGACTACGCCGACCCGCACACCGGGACGACCTCCACCTGGGAGTACGCGAGCTGGACCTCCCCGGTGCACACCTCCCGCGTCCCGGCCACCGAGGTCATCGCCTCCTGGAACGCCGACACACCGGCCGGCACCTGGATCCAGATCGAACTGTCCGGCACCTACCACGACGGGACCGCCACGCCCTGGTTCGTGATGGGCCGCTGGGCCGCGGGTGACGCCGACATCCGGCGCACCTCGGTCGACGACCAGAGCGACGGCCGCAGCTCGATCTGGACCGACACCTTCTCCGTCGACGACGCGTCGAGCGGGCTGCGCCTGGTCTCCTACCGGCTGCGCCTGACGCTGTACCGCACCCCGGGCACCGACCTGACGCCGACGGTCTGGCGGCTCGGCGCGATGGCCTCCGACGTCCCCGACCGGTTCGAGGTCCCGGCCTCGGTGCCCGGCCTCGCCCGTGAGCTGACCGTCCCGCGCTACTCGCAGAACGTCCACGTCGGCCAGTACCCCGAGTACGACAACGGCGGCGAGGCGTGGTGCAGCCCGACCTCCTCGCAGATGATCATCGAGTACTGGGGGCGCAGGCCCGGCCCCGAGGCGCTCGCCTGGGTCGACCCGGCCTTCGCCGACCCCCAGGTCTGCCACGCGGCGCGCTTCACCTTCGACTACCAGTACGAGGGCTGCGGGAACTGGCCCTTCAACGCGGCGTACGCGGCCACCTACGAGGACATGAACGCGGTCGTCACCCGCCTCGGCTCGCTGACCGACCTGGAGACCCTGGTCCGGGCGGGCATCCCGGCCATAACGTCCCAGTCCTTCCGCAAGGAGGAGCTGACCGGGGCCGGGTACGGCACCTCCGGTCACCTGATGACCGTGATCGGCTTCACCGCCGAGGGCGACGTGATCGCCAACGACCCGGCCTCGCCCGGCAACGAGGCCGTGCGCCGGGTCTACCGGCGCCGCGAATGGGAGAACATCTGGCTGCGCACGAAGAGGTACGACGCGAACGGCAAGGTCAGAAGCGGTACGGGCGGTGTCTGTTACGTCTACTGGCCGGCCGAGCCGACACCGGTCCAGCGTCGCGCGCTACGGTCGCTCGGCCTGCTGTGAGCATGTACGGTCCCACGGCAGTCCCGACGACCTGACGGCACCGCTCCTGGCCGTTCTGCGTGAGGTGGCCGTACCGGTCCACCTTCCGCAGCCTGCGATAGCCGGGCTTACCGGTCACCTGCGGCCCGGTTCTCCTGCCCGAGAACGGTCCGGACGGCGAGAACGGCTGCCGTTGCGACCTCGACCTGCTCGGCGCTGGGGCAGAAGCGGACATATCGTTCGGTGGCACTATTGAGTGCCACCGAAATTCCGACAATGTGTCCGCTCCAGCCACCTAGTGTCCTGGCCATGGACTCTGAACAGCTCAAGCTCTCTTCGCGCAAATGGATGATCGCGGCCTTCACCGCGCTCGCCGAAGGCCCGGCGTCTCATGACCTGGCGGTCCACCACGCCGGGATCGCTGCCGAGCATCTCCTCAAGTCATACCTGGCCAGCCTCCACCCGGCTCTCGTAGTGGAGGGCAAGGACTTCAACTCCTTGCTGCACGCGACGGGTCACGGGGCACACGCTTCGGTTCCCGCGGAGCAGGTCAAGACCATCGGCTTGGCCGAAGCCCATGTCCGAGCGCAGAAGATCTTGCGAAAAAGGATGCCGGTCGATCAGCGGGCGCTTGGACCGCTAGCCAATGCTCGTAACGGCGTCGCACACAGTGGCATGTACGACCGGTCGGAGGTCAATGCCGTCTTCACCACGTGTCTCCGGCTGATCGACCCCTTGCTCGTCGAGCTCAAGATCGACACTTCCTACTGGGGCCGTTACGAGTCCCTGCACGACCGGCTTCTCGAAGAGAACGTGGAAGCTGTCCGTGTCCGGCTGGAGAGCAAACTTGCTCGGGCCAAGGATGTCTTCTCTGAACGTTACGGCCACTTGCCCCAGAAGGAACGCGAGCTCGTCCTCGGCACGATTGCGCGAGTCTCTCCTCCCGGCTACATCGAACACGACGAGCCCGCCACCTGCCCGGCATGCGACTCGCAGGGCTGGCTTAGTGGTGACACGCACGTGGACGAGGATGAGTGGGCGGTCATGTTCACCCCGTTCGTCTTCACCTGCCCAGCCTGCGATCTGCGTGTCGAGCACGAGGAACTTGAAGAGCTGGGGGGGCTTGCGGAGGAGGTCAAGCTGGATGAGCCACCAACCGACTTCGACGCGGACTGGGAGCCAAGTGAAGTCCGTGGATCTTCATGGGATGGAGGATCATTCCACAACTTCTGATAGCCGGACTCACCAACAACTCCTGAGCACTTCCGGCTGAGCGGCGTCCCGTTTGAGGTCCGCATACTGCTGGTGGGCGCGGTCAGCCGGTCAATGCCTTGATTTCCTTTTCCACGGCTTCGGCCAGCAGGGGTCAGGTCACCATCCAGCGAGTCCGGAATCAGTCCAAGGGCGGCCTGCGGGTAATACTCCCGCCCAGCGCAAGGCATTGGCGGCCGTCGGCATCCGCTGACGCGGTGCGGGCGGGCGCCCGCCGCGGTCGGCTCCCGGCAGGCGTGTGACCCGCACCCGCCGAACGGGCATACTCCCCGCGCCACAGCCGCCGGTCCGCCTCCTTCGCGATCCGTCGGAGGCAGCATCGGCGCAGAGCCGAGTACCGGCGACGCCCGCCCCACCCCGGCGCGCGCCGCCGCAGCGCCCGAGAGGGAGGAGTGCACCGCCATGCCCGACCGTGCCGCCCAGACCGTGGAACGCCTGCTGCCCACCGAGGAGGCCGGGGAGCTGCTCGCCCTGGTCCGCGACATCGCGGCGCGGGAGATCGCTCCCGCCGCCGCCGAGGAGGAGGCCGCCGGACGCTTCCCCCGCGAGGTGTTCACGCTCCTCTCCGAGTCCGGCCTGCTCGGCCTGGTGTACGACGCCGAGTACGGCGGCGGGGGTCAGCCGTACGAGGTGTACCTCCAGGTCCTCGAGGAACTCGCCGCCGCCCGGCTCACCGTGGGCCTCGGGGTCAGCGTCCACACCCTGTCCTGCCACGCCCTCGCGAACTTCGGCACCGCGGAGCAGCGGACCGCCCACCTCCCCGCGATGCTCGGCGGCGGGCTGCTCGGCGCGTACTGCCTGTCCGAGCCGGCCTCCGGATCGGACGCCGCCTCGTTGCGGACCAGGGCCGTCCGGGACGGCGACGACTGGGTGATCACCGGCACCAAGGCGTGGATCACCCACGGCGGGATCGCCGACTTCCTCACGGTGATGGCCCGCACCGGCGGCGAGGGGGCCCGGGGGATCACCGCGTTCCTGGTGCCCGGGGACGCGGTGGGCGTCGCTGCCGCCCCGCCCGAGCGCAAGATGGGCCTGAAGGGCTCGCCCACCGCCCAGCTGCACTTCGACGGCGTGCGGGTCCCGGACACGCGAAGGATCGGCGAGGAGGGTCAGGGCTTCGCGATCGCGCTCTCCGCCCTCGACTCGGGGCGCCTCGGCATCGCGGCCTGCGCCGTGGGTGTCGCGCAGGCGGCGCTGGACGAGGCCGTCGCGTACGCGCGGGAGAGGCGCCAGTTCGGCCGGCCGATCGCGGACTTCCAGGGGCTCCGCTTCCTGCTCGCCGACATGGCGACCCGGATCGCGGCCGGGCGGGCGCTGTACCTGGAGGCGGCGCGGATGCGGGACGCGGGGCGCCCCTTCGCGCGGCAGGCGGCCATGGCGAAGCTCTTCTGCACGGACGCGGCGATGCAGGTGACCACGGACGCCGTGCAGGTGCTGGGCGGGTACGGCTACACCGCGGACTTCCCGGTCGAGCGCTACATGCGCGAGGCGAAGGTGCTCCAGATCGTGGAGGGCACCAACCAGATCCAGCGGATGGTCATCGCACGTCACCTCGCCGGACCAGAGTCCCGCTGACGCCGCTGACCCGTACGGTGCGGTTCGCCCACACCGGAGCCGCGGCGAGCCGGTTCCATTCCTGGTCGCTGCGGCCGGGCAGGGTCCGGCCATGGCTGGCCCAGTGCCGGACGAGCGCCCGGTAGATGGGCGGGTCGGCGTACGCGGAGTTCGCTTCGGCCTGCTGCGGAACCGATTCTTCGACGCCCGGGTCGACCAGGCGCCTCCGTCCGTAGCCGCTCGGGGTGGTGTACAGCGAGGTCATGCCCGGCTCAACGCGGCCCGGGGGGAAGGGGTCACCGCCGCGCGGATTCGCGCGCGAGTTCGCGGGGTTCCCCCGCGCCGGTGACATCCGGCCGGCCCCGCTCGCCCCCGGAGCGGTGCCTGCACGGCTCTGGTCTCCCGAGCGGTTTCTGACGTACCGTCAATTCCCGCTCGCCGACCAGGAGGTCCGCCGTGTCCGACGACCGGCCCGTCGCGCTCGACGAATACCCCGTGCACCAGGCCCCGCTGTCGATGAAGCACCACGTCAGCGGCGACCGCAACGCCTACGACCGCTGCATCTTCCACGTCTTCGACCACCGGGGCCGTGCCCTGCTCATCGCCGGCCTCGGCGTCTACCCGAACGCCGGGATCGTCGACGCCTACGCCACCCTCCGCGTCGGCGACCGGCTGCACGCCGTCCGCGCCTCCGACGCCCTCGGCGACGACCGCACGGACCTCGCCGTCGGGCCGCTGCGCATCACCGTCGACCAACCCCTCAGGACCCTCACCCTGCACTGCGACCCCGACCCGGACGACCCCGACGGGCTCTCCTTCGACGTCACCTGGACCGGCGACTTCCCCGCCGTCTGGGAGCCGCACCACACCCAGCGCCGCGGCGGCCGGCTCGTCCTCGAAGGCCGCCGCTTCGTCCAGGCGGGCCACTGCACGGGCACCGTGCGGGCCGGCGGCGAGGAGTTCGCCGTCACGCCGGGGGAGTGGACCGGCACGCGCGACCGCAGCTGGGGCGTACGGCCCCTCCCGGGCGAGGAACCCGGCCGCGCCGACGAGTTCCGGCCGGAGGGGTTCCACTGGCTCTGGATCCCGATGCGCTTCGACGACCGCTTCCTGATGGTGATCGCCCAGGAGGACGCCGACGGCTACCGCACCCTGAACGAGGCGGTCCTCGTCCGCGACGGGCGGCGCGACGTCCAACTCGGCTGGCCCCGCACGGAGATCGTCTACCGGCCCGGCACCCGGCATCCCGAGCGCGCCGTCGTCCACCTCACCGACCCCGCGGGGAAGCCCCTGGAGATCGGCGTCGAGATCCTCGCCTCCTCGCCGCTCGCGGTCGGCGCCGGCTACCCGCCCGCCACCGACTGGCAGCACGGCACCTGGCAGGGCCGCGACTGGACCGACCGGCGGGTCTACGACCTCTCGGACCCGGCCGCCCACCCCATGGCCGCCTTCGGGGTCACCGACCACGCGGCCCGCTTCACCCTGGACGGCCGCACCGGTCACGGGATCTTCGAGCACGGCTCCTTCGGACGCCACGACCCGAGCGGCTTCGCCGACCACTCCTCCGTCGCCCAGTAGGAAGGGGCAGCCATGGCCACGGCCCCGCGACCCCGCACCACCACCCGTGACCCCGAAGAGCTCGGCCGACGACTCGCCGGCTGGCTCGACGGCCGCCTCGCCGGCGCCCGGGTCGGCGGACTCGCCGTCCCCGGCTCCAACGGCATGTCGAGCGAGACGCTCCTCTTCGACCTCGACCACCCCGACGCCCCGGCACGCGGCTGCGCCCTGCGGCTGGCCGCCGACCCCTCCGCCTACACGATCTTCCCCGTGTACGACATGGAGCGGCAGCACCGGGTGATGAGCCTGGTCGGCGACCACACCGACCTCCCCGTCCCGCGCGTGCTCTGGCTGGAGCCCGACCCCGGGCCGCTCGGGGCGCCCTTCTTCGTGATGGAGCGCGCCGAGGGCCGCGTGCCGCCGGACGTCATGCCCTACACGTACGAGGGCAACTGGCTGCACGCCGCCACCCCGGCCGAACGCGCCCTGCTGGAAGCCGAGTCCGTCTCCGTACTCGCCCGCCTGCACGACCAGTTCCCCGCCAAGGAGGCGGAGTTCCTCCTCCCGGACGGCGTGGGCAGCCCGCTGCGGCGCCATGTCGACGCCCAGCGCGCCTACTACGCCTGGGTGGTGGACGGCCTCGCGCCCTCGCCGCTCATCGAGTCCGCCTTCGCCTGGCTGGAGGACCACTGGCCGGACGACGAGGGCCCGGCCGTCCTGAACTGGGGCGACGCGCGCATCGGCAACATCGTGTACGACGGGTTCCGGCCCGCGGCCGTGCTCGACTGGGAGATGGCGGCCCTGGCCCCGCGCGAGGTCGACCTCGGCTGGACCGTCTACCTGCACCGCTTCTTCCAGGACCTGACGGTGGACTTCGGCCAGCCCGGCCTGCCGGACTTCCTGCGCCGGGACGCGGTCGAGCGGCGCTATGCCGGACTCACCGGCCACACGCCGCGCGACATGGACTTCCACACCCTCTACGCGGCGCTGCGGCACGCGATCGTGATGCTCAGGGTCGCGTACCGCCAGGCGCACTTCGGAGAGGTCCGTGTGCCGGAGCGCACCGAGGACGTGGACCGTCTGATCCTGCACCACGCCACGCTCGCGGCGATGGTGCGGGGAAGCTACTGGTGAACCACGGGCGCGGGCGTCGCCTCAGGCGGCGCGCCGCATCTGCGGCACCCTGATCGGACGCGAGCCCGGACCGCCGACGTGCGAGAAGGGCTGCGTCCGCCAGTCGAGTCCCTGAGGAAGCGTCAGCAGGAGCGCGGTGTCCTGCTCCTGGAGCTCCAGGGTCTCGTCGGCGGGGCGGGCGTCGGAGGCCGCGCGGCCGGTGCCGGGGCAGACCGTCAGGACGAACGGGTTCCACGGCGTGGGGCACAGCGCGTGCTCCGGGAGCACGTCCTCGTCCGCGAGCAGTCCGATCGGCTGCACGCAGTCCGGGCAGATGACCCGGAACATCTCGAACGTGTCATAGGCATCGAGCTCGTCGGTCGCCTCGACCGAATCACTAGGCTCCTGCATGGAGAATCTCCCCCTCGGGTGGGTCGACCAGGTACTTGTGGCCTCGACCACAGCAAGCAATTCCCATACGGCGGACCGCATAACCGTGAGGTGCCGCGCGAGCACGGCCACAAACCTGTGGCGTTCGTCACATGCCTGTCGCAGGTGCCCCGGCGGTGCCCAAAGCGTCCCAAAGGGTCGCCACCCGGCTGTGCCGATCACAGCCCGGGGCAATAGGTTGACCGCATGGAGGAGCTGGATCGTCAGATCGTTGAGTTGCTCGTCAAGGACGGGCGCATGAGCTACACCGACCTGGGCAAGGCCACGGGCCTGTCCACCTCGGCCGTACATCAGCGCGTCCGCCGCCTCGAGCAACGCGGGGTCATCCGCGGCTACGCCGCCGTCGTGGACCCGGAGGCCGTCGGTCTGCCGCTGACCGCCTTCATCTCGGTCAAACCCTTCGATCCCAGCGCCCCCGACGACACCCCGGACCGGCTCGCGGACATCCCGGAGATCGAGGCCTGCCACAGCGTGGCCGGCGACGAGAACTACATCCTCAAGGTGCGCGTGGCGACCCCGCTGGAGCTGGAGCACCTGCTCAGCCGCATCCG
Source organism: Streptomyces sp. JL2001 (assembly GCF_050917515.1). Lineage (NCBI taxonomy): Bacteria > Bacillati > Actinomycetota > Actinomycetes > Kitasatosporales > Streptomycetaceae > Streptomyces > Streptomyces sp. JL2001. The sequence continues at coordinate 6,534,422 of NZ_CP169421.1, forward strand.
TTCGCAGGCCGGCGTCTCCAGCCGGACCACCGTGGTCCTGTCCACCCCGTACGAAGCCCGGCCGCCGCGCATCTGAGCGCTGCCCCGTCAGCGCCCGCCGGGCACGACAGGGCAGCCCTTAGCCTGGTCGCATGAGCGAGTACGAACACCGCACCGTGCTGTTGCGCGGTGGAGAAGTCCACAGCCCCGCCGACCCCTTCGCGACCGCCATGGTGGTGGAGCGCGGCCACGTCGCCTGGGTCGGCTCGGAGGGGGCGGCCGACGCCTTCGCCTCCGGGGTGGACGAGGTGGTCGACCTCGACGGCGCTCTGGTCACCCCGGCGTTCGTCGACGCCCATGTGCACACCACCGCCACCGGTCTCGCGCTGACCGGCCTCGACCTGTCGACCGCCACCTCGCTCGCCGAGGCCGCGGACCGCATCCGGGCCCACGCCGCCGCCCGTCCCGGGGACCGCATCCTGATCGGCCACGGCTGGGACGCCTCGCGCTGGCCCGAGCGACGGGCACCGCGCCGCGACGAGCTCGACGAACTCACCGGCGGCCGCCCGCTGTACCTGACCCGGATCGACGTGCACTCGGCCGTCGTCACCACGGCCCTGCTCGACCAGGTGCCCGGGATCCGCTCGCTCGACGGCTTCCGGGACGGCGAGCCCCTGACCGGGGACGCCCACCACGCCGTCCGCGCCGCCGCCTACGCGGCGATCTCGCCCGCCCAGCGCACCGAGGCCCAGCGCGCCGCCCGCGCCCGGGCCGCCTCCCTCGGGATCGGCACCCTGCACGAGTGCGGCGGACCCGAGATCTCCTCCGAGGCCGACTTCACCGGACTCCTGGACCTCGCCCGGGACGAGGCCGGTCCGCGGCTGGTCGGCTACTGGGCCGACCTCGACGTCGAGCGCGCCCGCGCCCTCGGCGCCGTCGGCGCGGCCGGCGACCTCTTCGCGGACGGCTCGCTCGGCTCGCACACCGCGTGCCTCCACGAGCCCTACGCCGACCACGCCGCCGCGGGGCACACCGGCGTCGCGCACCTCGACGCCGACACCGTCGCCGCCCATGTCGTCGCCTGCACCGAGACCGGGCTCCAGGCCGGCTTCCACGCGATCGGCGACGCCGCCGTCGGCGCCGTCGTCGACGGAGTCCGGGCCGCCGCCGAGAAGCTCGGCCTCGCCCGGATCCGCGCGGCCCGCCACCGCGTCGAGCACGCCGAGATGCTCACCCCCGAGACCGTCGCCGCCTTCGCCGAACTCGGCCTCACCGCGTCCGTCCAGCCCGCTTTCGACGCGGCCTGGGGCGGCGAGGAGGGCATGTACGCGGAACGTCTGGGCGCCGAGCGGGCCCGCACCCTCAACCCGTACGCCGCCCTGCTGCGCGCGGGCGTGCCGCTGGCGTTCGGTTCGGACAGCCCGGTCACCCCGCTCGACCCCTGGGGCACCGTCCGCGCGGCCGCGTTCCACCGCACCCCCGAGCACCGGATCTCCGTCCGTGCCGCCTTCACCGCCCACACGCGGGGCGGCTGGCGGGCGGTCGGCCGCGACGACGCCGGCACCCTCGTGCCCGGCGCCCCGGCCGACTACGCCGTCTGGCGCACGGACGAGCTGGTGGTCCAGGCTCCCGACGACCGGGTCGCCCGCTGGTCGACCGACCCCCGCTCCGGGACGCCCGGCCTGCCGGACCTGACCCCCGGTGCCGACCTGCCGGTGTGCCTGCGCACGGTGGTGTCCGGACAAACCGTGTACGTACGGCCGAACGAGTGACGTAAGGGACCTCCGTACCGCCGATCGATGATCCACCGGCTCGACGGCGACCTGCGGATCCTCCCCGCTGACCAGGCATGATCAGAGGTATCCGCAGGTCAAACGAGTGTTGACAGCGAGCCGCCACCGGCCGGTAGGTTCGGCGGGTCCACCACAGGACGTCCGACCGGTTTCGAACCTCCACGCAGTCGTCGAACGCCGCTGGGTCAAGGGACGGTGTGCCGCACCGGCGCGCCGCACCGGGAACCAGGTTCAGCGCCCGCGCCTCGGGGGCGAGGGAAGGTTTCTCCGGCGGAGGGTGCGACCCGGGTGGGGCCCGGATGTTCAGTAGACAACGGCTCTCGGTCGACCCGCAGCCAGCGGGACCCAGGTCGGCCCGAAGGACCCCGGGCCCCCATCCCGCACCGCTCGTGGGCGTTCCGCGCGACGGCCCCGTATCCTCGACCCGCCCCGCCGGGACCCGAGCTGCCGACCAGGCTCGCTATGGTGGGGGTTCGCGTTGGTATCCGAAGGGGCAGCAGTGAACGACGGTGGCCAGAGGCGTTACGGCCCGCTCGGCAGAGCCTTGGTGATCATTCCGACCTACAACGAGGCGGAGAACATCAAGCCGATCGTCTCGCGTGTACGGGAGGCCGTACCGGAGGCGCACGTCCTCGTCGCCGACGACAACAGCCCCGACGGCACGGGCAAGTTCGCCGACGAGCTCGCCGCCGAGGACGACCACGTCCACGTCCTGCACCGCAAGGGCAAGGAGGGCCTCGGCGCGGCGTACCTGGCCGGCTTCCGCTGGGGCATCGAGAACGGCTACGGCGTCCTCGTCGAGATGGACGCCGACGGCTCCCACCAGCCCGAGGAGCTGCCGCGGCTGCTCACCGCGCTCAAGGGCGCCGACCTGGTCCTCGGCTCCCGCTGGGTGCCCGGCGGCCGGATCGTGAACTGGCCCAAGTCCCGCGAGTTCATCTCGCGCGGCGGCAGCCTCTACTCGCGCGTGATGCTCGACGTGCCGATCCGTGACGTCACCGGCGGCTACCGGGCGTTCCGCAAGGAGACCCTGGAGGGCCTCGGCCTGGACGACGTCGCCTCGGCCGGCTACTGCTTCCAGGTCGACCTGGCCCGCCGCGCGGTCGCGGCCGGCTTCAACGTCGTCGAGGTGCCCATCACCTTCGTGGAGCGCGAGATCGGCGACTCCAAGATGAGCCGCAACATCGTCGTCGAGGCCCTCTGGCGGGTCACCGGCTGGGGCCTCACGGCCCGCGCGAACAAGGTCGGCAAGCTCCTCGGCCGCAGGTCCGGGAGCTGATCCCGCCTTTACGACGTTCTAGCGGGGCGCCAGGCACACTGGGGGTCATGACGACCGGCGCACAGCCTCCCCTCGCCCCCAAGCGCTCCCGCGCGCGCACGTTCCTCCCGCTCGCCCTCGCCGTCTGGCTGGTCCTCGAGATCTGGCTGCTCATCGTGGTGGCGGGCGCGATCGGCGGGCTCGCCGTCTTCGGTCTGCTGGTCGGCGGCGCCGTGCTCGGCGCCGTGGTGATCAAGCGGGCGGGGCGGCGCGCCTTCGGCAACCTCACGCGGACCTTCCAGCAGGCACAGGAGGCGGCGCAGACCGGCGTCGCCCCGTCCGCCGAGCCCGCGGGCGCGGACGACCGCAACGGCTTCCTGATGCTCGGCGGTCTGCTGCTGATGATCCCCGGCCTGATCTCCGACACCGTCGGGCTGCTGCTGCTCGTGCCCCCGGTCCGCTCGTTCCTCGGGCGCCGTACGGAGAAGGCCGTCGAGCGCCGGATGAGCGCCGCGTCGGCGGGCAGCCTGCAGGACGCCTTCCAGCAGGCCCGCATCCACCGCCCGGACGGCAAGATCGTGCCGGGCGAGGTCATCCGCGAGGACGCGTCCTCCGGCCCGCGGGGCCCCGGGGAGTCCCGGCCCCCGCTGACTCCGTGAGCGGCGCCCTGCCGCCTTTCCAGGGGGTGTCCCGGCAGGACGGGGGTGTGGCGCCGGTCTCCGACGTCACGCTCGCGTGCGCCCGGGCCACCCCACGGACGGCGCGCCTCGGCCGCACGACGGACCCCCCACCCCGCACGCACGACGCCGAGGGGCCCGGTACACACGTGGTGTACCGGGCCCCTCGGCGTTGCTCGGGCCGCGCCGTCCGTCAGGCGGACTTGCGGCTGTCGCGCGGGTGGACCGCGATGTTCATGGCGCCGGAACGAAGGACCGCCAGCCTCTCGGCCAGCACCTCCTCCAGCTCCTCGCGGGTGCGCCGCTCCATCAGCATGTCCCAGTGCGTACGCGCCGGCTTGCCCTTCTTCTCTTCGGGGCCGTCCCCGTCAACGAGGAGTGCCTGGCTGCCGCAGACCTTGCACTCCCACTCCGGCGGAATTTCCGCTTCCACCGAGAAGGGCATCTCAAAACGATGGCCCTTCTCGCATGCGTACTCCACGGCCTGGCGCGGGGCCAGATCGATGCCGCGGTCGGTCTCGTAGCTGGTCACCACGAGGCGCGTGCCGCGAAGAGCTCGCTCACTCATGAATCGTGCCTCCCGGGCTTGTCGCCCACAGGACAGGTGTCGCTGTCGTCGTCATCCGGTCAACGTCCGGTCGGCGGTAAAGATTCCCGTTCCGGGTCATGCGTCGCCCGTCGTGCCGCCCCTTGTTCTACCCACCAGTGCCCGGTTTGTCACATCTGGCAGCAGATGTCACCCAGCGTCTTCACTAAGTCAGCACGCAGTAACGGTCCGCCTGGCAGGCCAAAGGCGTACACTACCGGCCTTTCACTTCCGCGTCTAAATCCGTTCAGGAACCGGGTTGCCCGCGGCGGCCACGGCCTCCCGCACCGGGACCCGCGCGAGGAGCACGAAGCCGACGACGAAGAAGATCACCAGAGAGATGATGGCATCCCGATAGCTGCCGGTCAGCTGATACGCGAGACCGAACACCAGTGGCCCCAGCCAGCTCAGGCCGCGGTCGCTCATCTCGTAGGCCGAGAAGTACTCCGCCTCCTTGCCGCGCGGCACCAGATGGGAGAACAGCGACCGCGACAGCGCCTGGCTGCCGCCGAGCACCAGGCCGATCGCCGCCGCCAGGAAGAAGAACGCCACCGGCGCGCCGGCCGGCAGGAAGTACCCCGCGGCCAGGATGAGGGTCCAGACGGCAAGCGACGCCAGGATCGTGCGCTTGGCGCCGTACGACCGTGCCATCCGGCCCATGCCCAGCGCGCCCCCGATCGCCAGGACCTGCACGAGCAGGACCGCGGTGATCAGCGTCGTCTGGTCGAGCCCCAGCTCCTCGGAGCCGAAGACCGACGCCTGCGAGATGACCGTCTGCACCCCGTCGTTGTAGATCAGGTACGCCAGCAGGAAGGACAGCGTCAGCGGATGCCGGCGCATGTCCCGCAGGGTCGCCATCAGCTGGCGCCAGCCGCCCCCCACGCTGCCCTCGGCGTTCGGCGGTATCCGGCGGTCGCGCAGCCGCCGCAGCGGCACCAGGGTGAAGGCTCCCCACCACAGCCCGGCCGAGGCGAGGCAGATCCGCACCGCGGTCCCCTCGGAGAGCCCGAGGCTCTCGTGGCCGGAGTACACGACCAGGTTCAGCACCAGGACCAGGGCGCCCGACGTGTAGCCGAAGGCCCAGCCGCGGGACGAGACGGCGTCGCGCTCGTCCGGCTCGGCGATCTGCGGCAGGTACGCGTTGTACAGCACCATCGAGACCGCCAGCGAGGCGTTCGCGACGATGAGCAGGAACGCGCCCAGCAGATAGCGGTCGCCGTCGAGGAAGAACATGCCCAGGGTGGCCGCCGCGCCGAGATAGGCCGCCGCGGCCAGCAGCGGCTTCTTGCGGCCCGTCCGGTCCGCCGCCGCGCCCACCAGCGGCATCACCAGCACCGCCACCACGATCGAGGCCGAGACGGCGTAGGCGAAGAGCGAACCCGCCCGCACCGGGATGCCCAGGGGGTGGACGAAGCCCTCCGCGTCCGCCGCCGCCCTGGCCACGGACGTGAGGTAGGGGCCGAGGAAGACGGTGACGACGCTCGTCGAGTAGACCGAGCAGGCGAAGTCGTAGAAGTACCAGCCGCGCTGTTCGCGCCGGCGGTCCGCCGGGTCGACGGCGTGCTCCTCCGGCTCTGCGGTGTTGGCGGTCAAAGCGCGGCCCCCTCGGTCGTGCCCATGGCGGGACGCGCGCTCAGACCCACACTCCCCGGTCGGTCAGCACCGCACGCAGCGTCTCCAGATGATCGGTCATGATGCCATCCACCCCCAGGTCGAGGAGAGAGTTCATCCGCTCCGGATCATTGATGGTCCACACATGGACCTGCAGGCCGCGGGCGTGGGCCGCGCGGACGAAGCGGCGGTCGACCACCGGGACACCCGCCTGGCTCTGCGGTACCTGCGCGGCGACGGCCCCCGACCGCAGCGCGGCCGGGATCCCGAAGGAGCGGAGGCGCAGCCCGAGGACGCCGCTCACCCCGTACGAGGTGGCCAGGCGGGGTCCCGCGAGGCGCCGGGCGCGCGCGACCCGGCTCTCGGTGAAGGAGCCCACGCAGATCCGGTCCCAGGCCCCGGTCCTGCGGATCAGCTCGACCAGCGGCAACAGCGAGGACTCGGCCTTGAGGTCGACGTTCCAGCGGGCCTCGGGGAACTCCTCCAGCAGGTCCTCGAAGAGCGGCAGCGGCTCCTTGCCCGCCACCCGGGCCTCGCGCACGGCGTCCCACGGCAGGTCACGTATGCGTCCGGCGGCGTCGGTGACCCGGTCGAGCGTCGCGTCGTGGAAGGCCACGAGGGCCCCGTCCGCGGTCGTGTGGACGTCGGTCTCGAAGTAGCGGTACCCGGCCGCCGCGGCCCGCCGGAAGGCGGCGGCGGTGTTCTCGAGTCCGTCGGCCGAACCCCCGCGGTGGGCGAACGGGATGGGGGCGGGGTGGTCCAGATACGGGTGGCGTACGTCAGTCACGGCCGCAGTATGGCCTGTCCCGGTGCCGCGGAGGCGACCACGGTGCTGCCGCGGTCCTCCTCGGGGACGGCGAACCGGCGCAGGAAGAACTGGGCGAGCGGGCCGATGGTCAGCGCGTACAGCACCGTGCCGACCCCGACCGAGCCGCCCAGCAGGAAGCCGGTGGCGACCACGGCGACCTCGATCGCCGTGCGGACGAGGCGGATCGAGCGGCCGGTGAGGCGGTGCAGACCGGTCATCAGGCCGTCGCGCGGGCCGGGTCCGAAGCGTGCGGCGATGTAGAGGCCGGTGGCCACCCCGTTCAGGACGATGCCGAGCACGAGCAGGGCGATCCGCGCCGCGAGTCCGTGGGCGGCCGGGACCAGGGCGAGCGTGCCGTCCATCGCCAGGCCCACCGCGAAGACGTTCGACACGGTGCCCAGACCCGGCCTCTGGCGGATCGGGATCCACAGCAGCAGGACGACGGCGCCCACGATGATCGACACGACGCCGATGGTCAGTCCGGTCCGCTCGGCGAGACCCTGGTGGAGTACGCCCCACGGCTCCAGGCCCAGTCCTCCGCGCACCAGGAGGGCCGAGCTGACGCCGTACAGCGCCAGCCCGGTGTAGAGCTGCGTGAGCCGGCGGGGCAGACGGCGGCCGGTGAGCCGGCCGCGGAGGCCGGAGGCGATGGACAAAGGAATGCCCCCTGTGTGGTGGGAGTGGACTGACTCATGACACTCTGTGGCGGGGGAAGGCACGCCAACCATGGCCAATTCGACGAAGGTGGACTGATTTCCATGGCTCAGTGGACCTCGGCGGTGGGACCGGCCCAGTTGGCCCGGCAGCTGCAGGCGCAGCAGCCCCGCCCCGCCGGACCGGGCGCCCGCAAGCCGCCCGCCTACCGCGCGCTGGCCGACGGTATCCGGCTGCTCGTCCTGGAGGGCAGGGTCCCGGTCGCCGCCCGGCTCCCCGCCGAACGCGAACTGGCCGTGGCGCTCACCGTCAGCCGTACGACGGTGGCCGCCGCCTACGAGGCGCTGCGCGCGGAGGGCTTCCTGGAGTCGCGGCGCGGGGCCGGCAGCTGGACCGCCGTGCCGGCCGGGAACCCGCTGCCCGCACGCGGGCTGGAACCCCTGCCCCCGGAGTCGCTCGGTTCGATGATCGACCTCGGCTGCGCCGCGCTGCCCGCGCCCGAGCCCTGGCTGACCCGAGGCGTCCAGGGGGCCCTGGAGGAGCTGCCGCCGTACGCCCACACGCACGGGGACTACCCGGCCGGGCTGCCCGCGCTGCGCCAGATGCTCGCCGACCGGTACACCGCGCGCGGCATCCCCACCATGCCCGAGCAGATCATGGTGACCACCGGGGCGATGGGCGCGATCGACGCCATCTGCCATCTCTTCGCGGGGCGCGGCGAGCGGATCGCCGTCGAGTCCCCGTCCTACGCCAACATCCTCCAGCTCATGCGGGAGGCCGGTGCCCGGCTCGTCCCGGTCGCGATGGCCGAGGGCCTCGCGGGCTGGGACCTGAACCGCTGGCGGCAGGTGCTGCGGGACGCGGCCCCGCGGCTGGCGTACGTGGTCGCCGACTTCCACAACCCGACCGGGGCACTGGCCGACGAGGACCAGCGCCGGCAGCTGGTCGACGCGGCCCGTTCGGCGGGCACCGTGCTCGTCGTGGACGAGACCATGTCCGAGCTGTACCTGGAGGACGGGCTGGAGATGCCCCGCCCGGTGTGCGCCTTCGACCCGGCCGGATCGACGGTCCTGACGGTCGGCTCGGCGAGCAAGGCGTTCTGGGCCGGCATGCGGATCGGCTGGGTGCGGGCCGCACCCGACGTGATCCGCTCGCTGGTGGCGGCGCGGGCCTACGCGGACCTCGGCACGCCGGTCCTCGAACAGCTCGGCGTCAACTGGCTGATGCGGACCGGCGGCTGGGACCAGGCCGTCACGATCCGCCGCAGCCAGGCCCGGGAGAACCGGGACGCGCTCGTCGCGGCCGTGCGCGACCGGCTTCCCGAGTGGGAGTTCGACGTGCCGCGCGGCGGCCTGACGCTGTGGGTCCGCACGGGCGGTCTCTCCGGCTCCCGCCTCGCGGAGGTCGGCGAGCGGGTCGGCGTCCGCGTCCCCTCCGGCCCGCGCTTCGGGGTGGACGGCGCCTTCGAGGGCTATGTCCGGCTGCCCTTCACGGTCGGCGGCCCGGTCGCGGAGGAGGCGGCCGCCCGGCTCGCGGCGGCGGCCCGCCTGGTCGAGTCGGGCGCGGCGACGGGCATCGAGCCGCCGCGGGCCTTCGTGGCGTGAGGGGCGAGGGAGCCGGGCGCCCGCCGGGACGCCCGGACCTGGCTCCCGTCGGGGTGTGACGCCGGAGGCCCGGCGCGGACGGTCGTCCGCGCCGGGCCTCCGGCCGTTCCCGCCCGCGCTCAGCCCTCGGCCGGGACCGGCGCGTGCAGGGGCGGCGGGCCGGGGTCGCCGACCGGCGCGGGCGTGCGGGCCGTGTCCGGCGCCAGGGCGGGTGCCGGGTCGGGCGCCGAGCCGGGAACGGGCTCGACCGCCGTTCCCGTGCCGTTCAGCCGCTCCGGCAGGAGTTCCAGCACGGCGAGCCGGTGGGCCTCGCTCGTCGCGTCGTCGTACGGGTCGGGTGTGGCCGGCACTTGGAGACGGAGGGCCGGGCCGGTGCCGAGGCGGGCGTAGCCGCGGCCGGGCGGGACGACCGGGGTCGGCGTGGTGTGCGGCGGGACGCCGAGGACGGAGGCGATCTGCTCCGCGGACGCGGGCCCGAGGGCGACCCGGGCGCGGGTGTGCGTCCACACCGTCTCGGACAGGGCGTCGAGGCCGTCGAACTGCTCGGCCACCACCACCGTGACCTGTGCGGCGCGTCCGTGCCGCAGCGGGACCTGGAGCAGGTCCTGCGGGTCGCTCCGGCCGTCGGCCGCCGCCAGGTGACCGAGCACGCTGGGTCGGTCGAGCAGGATCCACAGCGGGCGCTTGGTGTCCTCGGGGGCCGGGTGGCCCGCCTGGCGGGCCCGGTTCGCCGCGATCAGCCGCCGTTCGGTCTCGTGGGCCGCCCACTCCAGACTCGCCAGCGCGCCCGCCAGACCGCACTCGACGGCCAGGACACCGGCACGGCCGGTGAGGCAGGCGTACTCGCCCGTGCCGCTGCCCTCGACGACGAGGACGTCGCCGTACGGCAGGGCCTGGAGCGCGAGGGAGCGCAGCAGGGAGGTGGTGCCGCTGCCGGGCGGGCCGACGGCCAGCAGGTGCGGCTCGGTGGAACGGGGGCCGGTGCGCCACACGACCGGGGGAGCGTCCTGCGGTCCGTCGGCGGCCAGCACCGGGACCGTGCGCGGCACGGAATCGGCGTCGGTGAAGCCGAGGACGGTCTCGCCGGGCGCGGTCACGAAGCGCTGGGCGGCGATGTCGGTGGGCAGGGCGGGCAGCACGGTCATGACCAGCTTGTTGCCCTCCTCGTCCCACTCGAAGTGGTACTCGCGGCCGCGCCCGGACTTGGCGTGCAGCAGGGCCTCGATGCGGGCCCGCGCGGCGGGCTCGCCGTCCGTGAAGTAGGCGGGGTAGCTGATCCGCAGACGCGTCGGGCGGCCGGCGTCGTCGAAGGCGTGGTCCGCGAAGGCGCCGCTCCAGTCGCCGCCGTGGGAGAACAGGGGGGCCGGGTCCTCGGGGACGGAGAAGTACGGCACCAGAGCCTCGTAGAGGCCCTTGAGCCGTTCGATCTCGGCGTCGTCGGGTCCGGTCTTCACGACCGGGCGCTCCCGCCCCTTCCACGCGGCGGCGCCCATCACCGACACCAGAGCCAGCAGCGGCCCGTACGGCACGAGGGCGACGACGAAGACGCAGGCCGCGACCAGGAACAGCGTGGGACCGCGCCGTTCCTTGGGGGTCGCGGCCCACCTGGCCCGCGCGGTCGCGGCCAGCTTCCGCAGACCACGCGAGATGGTGATCAGCGGATGGAGCACATCGGTGGCGTTGTCGGCGGCCGTGCGCGCGATCTCTCGACTGCGAGCGATCTGGGCGCTGCCGCTGCTCAGGATGCGGGGGAGTGGTCGCCGGGCCACGTCGTACTCCTGGAGTTGTGGAAGGGGCTGTGGAACGTCAGAACTTGATCCCGCCCAAGAGGCTGGCGAGGCTCTGTCCGCCTGCGGTGATGCTCGGGGCGATGGCCGTGCCCGCGAGGTAGAAACCGAAGAGGGCGCTGACGAAGGCGTGCGACGCCTTCATGCCGTCCTTCTTGAAGAACAGGAAGCAGATGATGCCGAGCAGGACGACGCCTGAGATGGACAGGATCATTTGGGGTTCTCCTGGTTGAGGGGACAGTCACCATGAGTCCTTCCAGGTTCACAGCAAGTATCTATGCGACTAAAGGTGCATACGGGTGAAATGCGGGCGATTTCACTTGACTGGCGGACGAAGGGGTGTGGCCCGAGTGGCGAATCGCGCGGAGCGCGCTAGCGCGGCGGTCGGCTCGGTCGAGGCGGACGGGGGCGGAGGGGGTCGGTCCGGTCGGGGCCGGGGGGCGGGGCGGAGCGGTGTGCGGGGGCGGGCTCACACCGGGGCCGCACCGGCTGTGAGGTGGGTGCTCGGCGCGCCGGCGCCCGGGTGTGAGCTGCGGTGATCTTTGCCGTGGACGCGCCGCGTCATGTCGTCCGACGGGCAGTACCCTGTCGATTCACTCGTACGGCCGCGGTCGCGTTGCGCGCGGGTCCACGGCCGTACGCGGCACGAACAGCACCGAACGGAAAGGCGGACACGTCCGATGAGCGAGACCCCCGACCCCGAGGTCGTCGAACTGGCCGGCAAGGTCTTCGACCTGGCGCGCGGAGGCGACGCCGAGGCACTGGCCGCCTATGTCGACGCGGGTGTGCCCGCGAACCTCACCAACGACAAGGGCGACTCCCTCGTCATGCTCGCCGCGTACCACGGGCACGCCGACGCGGTGGCGGCCCTGCTCGCCCGCGGCGCCGACGCGGACCGCGCGAACGACCGCGGACAGACCCCGCTCGCCGGCGCGGTCTTCAAGGGCGAGGACGCCGTGATCCGCGCACTGCTCGCCGGCGGGGCAAATCCGGAAGCGGGGACTCCGTCCGCCGTGGATACTGCTCGGATGTTTGGGAAGGCAGAAGTGCTGGAGCTGTTCGACGCCCGGTGACGTTCCGGGTGAACGTGCACTGAACCCCAGGTGAGAGCGGTGTCGTAAATGTGGTCGCGGTGGCGAAATGGCTGGGTCATCATGACGTCGGGCCCGCACGGGACCACCGACGAGAGGCAGAGGAAGATGGAGCACACCAAGCGAAGGACGACGGGCGGCCCTACATGTTGCTGCGCGGCCTAGGCGATCACCAGTCCCCGGTACTCCCCGGTCGTGTCGACAGCTTGATGTGAGGCATCTTCCATGTTCGATCCAGTCATAGCGCCGAGCGGCACCCTGCTCGGCCTGCTGCAGAGGGGCCGCGGCGACGGCACCCTGCACGCGCTCGCCGCGCCGCGCGCCGAGGCCCTCGCGGCCCTCAACCACTGCGTTCTCAGCGACCCCCGCCACGACTGGCAGGTCGAGAACCGCTCCCTCTACTACGCACGCCTGTACCTCGACCTGCACGGCGGGCTCGACGTCATCGAGACCCACCTCTTCGCGGCCGAGGACCACCTCGACACCGAGGAGAACAGGACCGGGCTCGCGCTCGCCGTCCTGGGGCACCTCGCGTCCTACGGCCGCCCGGACGCCCTGGCGCTGCTCCGGCGGTACGCCGCCACCGGCAGCAACTGGGCCTGGGCGCTCGACGAGCTCGCCCTGCGCGACGACGACGCGGGCCTGCGCTCGCTCGCCGTCCCGGTGCTCGCCCGCTTCCCGGCCACCCCGGAGGGCGACGCCGAACTGGCCTGCGCCGTGCGCGACGCCTTCGAGCCCCGGCCGTGGCGGCTGTGGGCCGAGGACCAGCGCGACGCCGTCGGCACCCGGGTCAGGGCCGCCCAGGAACGGGGCTCCTTCGACCGGTGGCAGCGTCAGATGCGACCCAGCGGGCCCCGGCCCGGCTGGAGCGTCCAGGCCGTCTTCGACTGGGCCCAGGAGGGTCTGGAGCGCGGCACGGTCCTGCACGGACCCGCCGCCCGCTGCCTGAACGCCGTGGCCGGCCCCGACGACCGGCCCGCCATCCTCGACGCGGCCCGCCGAGGCCCGGACGGGGCGCGCTGCGCCGCCCTCCACTACCTGGCCGAGGCCCGCGATCCCGCCGTCCTCGACCTCATCGAGGCCGCGGCGTCCGACGGCTCCCACACCCTCGCCGAAGCGGCCGTCTCGGCCTTCGAGCGGATGTGCGGCGAGGCCGCCGTCGACCGCGCCCGCGGCTGGGTCCACCGGCCCGACGCCCTCGGCGCCGCGGCCGCCGCGGTCCTCGCCTGCCGTGGCGGGGCCCAGGACGCCCAGCTGGTGCTCGGCGCCCTGCGCGAGACCGTCCGGGCCGAGGGGCCCGACGCCACCGCCCTCTACGCCCTGGTCGACGGCACCGGCCGTCTCGGCATCGCCTGCGCCGCTCCCGTGCTGCGGCACGTCTACCGGGAGACCGCCTCGTCCCAGCTGCGCGGCCGGACGGCCCGCGCCCTCGCGGCCACCGACCCCACCTACGCGACGGGATTCGCCGTCGAATGCCTCTGGGACTGCGAGGAGACGACCCGCGAGGTCGCGGCGCTGCACGCCGAGACCGGTGACGTGCGCGTCGCGGAGCGACTGCGCCGTCTCGCCGCGGACCCCGCCGAGGAGGCCGAGGTCCAGACGGCGGTACGCAACCGGATAGGCCCCGACCTGCAGGTCTGAGCCGGCGGGCCGGACCGGGACCCCGTCTCTCCGGGGCCGGTGTGCTCCGGCAGGCCCGGGGCGGTGACGGGAGACGACGGCGAAGCGCCCGGGTACCGGGGCGGCGCGGCCTGCGGCGGGAGACCCCCGCCGAATGTGGCCCCGCCCCGGTGCCGGCGCGAGGCGCGGCCGGGGCTTCCCGAGGGCCGGCCATACCGGAGCTCCGGGGAGGGCCGGGACCTCGCCGCGGCCCGGACCGCGTCCCCGCAGGAGGGTCCGGTCGTCGCAGCCCGTTCTCGTCTCCGCCCGCCCGTCTCAGGCCACGGAGGCCCGCTTCGGATCGACGGGGTCGATCGCATGCTCGTCGAAACGGGCCTCGAGGGCCTCGAGTCCCTTCTCCCGACGGAAGTCCTTCTCCGCTGCGGTGATCGGCAACAGCCACAGGATCCGGGCATGGGCCCCGCCTTCCCACTCGCAGACCTCGAATTCGGGTCCGAAGGGATACGGCAGGCTCACCAGGTAGTGGTCGCAGTCGGAGTCATCGAGCCACGGTCGGCCGATGGGGACGGTGTGTCCGACGTCGAGTCGCTGATGCTCCGGTCCGCAGTGGTAGTACGCGTTGACGGTGACGTTCTCCAGGTTGATCCATTCGTCGCGCGGTGCCGCGAGGAAGAACTCCATGCCGTGGCCGTCGTGCCGGGTCGCCTCCCAGCAGCCCGACGTCACGTACAGCCACCAGCCGCCCGGATGCGCGGGATGAATCCGGAACACCCGGAATCCGGGCACGCGGTCCTCGATGGGTCCGTCCACACCCGGGACCTCATCGATGACGCGACCAGGGAAGGTCCGACGGAGGTGATCGAGAAGAGCGGCGCGTGCTGAGGTGGCCGGCATCCGATCATGATGCCCGAGGCGGCCGCGGCCCATCGGCCGGGGTCGGGTGCCGGCCTCACCATGTCCCCGGAGGCCTCCGTGGCCACAATGGGGGGATGAGCGGGCGCTGGGAGTTCTGGATCGACCGTGGCGGCACCTTCACCGACATCGTGGGCCGACGGCCCGACGGCCGGCTCGTCACCCGCAAGCTCCTCTCCCACGATCCGGCCCGCCCGCAGGACGCCGCCGTCGCGGGCATCCGCCTCCTCCTCGGGCTCGCACCGGACGAACCCGTGCCCGCCGAGCGGATCGACGTCGTCAAGATGGGCACGACCGTCGCCACGAACGCGCTCCTGGAACGGCGGGGCGAGCCGACCGTCCTCCTCGTCACGGAGGGCTTCCGGGACGCCCTGCGCATCGCCTACCAGAACCGGCCCCGGCTCTTCGACCGCCACATCGTGCTCCCGGAGGCCGTCCACGAGCGGGTGATCGAGGTCCCCGAACGCGTCGACGCCCACGGCCGTCTCGTGCGGCCGCTCGACGAGGGCGCCGTCGCCGCCGGGCTCGCGGCCGCGTTCCGCGACGGCTTCCGGTCCGCCGCCGTCGTCCTCCTGCACGGCTACCGGCACCCCGAGCACGAGGTCCGCGTCGCCGCCCTCGCCCGCGCCGCGGGCTTCCCCCAGGTCAGCAGCTCCCACGAGGTCAGCCCGCTCATCAAGCTCGTGCCGCGCGGCGACACCACCGTCGTCGACGCGTACCTCTCGCCGATCCTCCGCCGCTACGTCGACCAGGTGGCCGGCGAACTCGCCGGAGTGCGGCTGATGTTCATGCAGTCCAACGGCGGCCTGCGCGAGGCCGCCCACTTCCGCGGCAAGGACGCGGTCCTGTCCGGTCCGGCCGGCGGCGTCGTCGGCATGGCCCGCACCGCGCAGCGCGCGGGCTTCGACCGCGTCATCGGCTTCGACATGGGCGGCACCTCCACCGACGTGTCGCACTACGCCGGCGCGTTCGAACGCGAACTGGGCACCCAGGTCGCCGGGGTGCGCATGCGGGCCCCCATGATGAGCATCCACACCGTCGCCGCGGGCGGCGGCTCCGTCCTCCACTACGACGGGCGGCGCTACCGCGTCGGCCCGGACTCCGCCGGCGCGGTGCCCGGCCCCGCCTGCTACCGCCGCGACGGGCCGCTGACCGTCACCGACGCCAACGTGATGCTCGGCCGCGTCCAGCCCGACCACTTCCCCGCCGTGTTCGGCCCCCGCGGCGACCAGCCCCTCGACGCCGACGTCGTACGGGAGAGGTTCACCGCGCTCGCCGAGCGGGTCGGCGGCGGACGCACGCCCGAGGAGGTCGCCGCCGGCTTCCTGGAGATCGCCGTCCTCAACATGGCGAACGCCGTCAAGAAGATCTCCGTCGAACG
The DNA here is from genome assembly GCF_050917515.1 of Streptomyces sp. JL2001. NCBI lineage: Bacteria > Bacillati > Actinomycetota > Actinomycetes > Kitasatosporales > Streptomycetaceae > Streptomyces > Streptomyces sp. JL2001. The sequence goes on from NZ_CP169421.1 coordinate 6,550,183, forward strand.
CGGCCACGACGTCACCCGCTACGCCCTCACGAGCTTCGGCGGCGCCGGCGGGCAGCACGCCTGCGCCGTCGCCGACGCGCTCGGCATCGACACCGTCCTCGTGCCCCCGCTCGCCGGCGTCCTGTCCGCGTACGGCATCGGCCTCGCCGACGCCACGGCCATGCGCGAGCAGTCCGTCGAGGCCGAGCTCGACGCCCCCGGCACCCCCGCGCGGGTCGCGGAGCTCTGCGCCGGACTCGCCGACCGGACCCGTGCGGAGCTGCGCGAGGACCGGCTGCCGGACTCGGCGATCAGCACCCGCGCGCGCGTCCTGCTGCGCTACGCCGGCACGGACGCGAGCCTTCCGGTCGATCTCGCCCCGCCCGCGGAGATGACGGCCGCGTTCACCGCGGCCCATCGCGCGCGCTACGCCTTCACCATGGACAAGCCGCTCGTCGTCGAGGCCGTCTCGGTCGAGGCCGTCGGACGCGCCGGGCCGCACGGCCCGGTGGCGGCCGGGCCCGGCGGCCGGCGGGCCGCCCCGGTACCGCGGGCCACCGTCCGCGCCTTCGGCGGCGGGGAGCCCGCGGACACTCCGCTGTACCGGCGCGAGGAGCTGCGCCCGGGCGACACCGTCGACGGGCCGGCGATCCTCGCCGAGGCCGACGCCACCACCGTCGTCGACCCCGGCTGGCGCGCGGAGACCGGCGACGACGGCCGCCTCGTCCTCACCCGCGTCCGGCCCCGCCCGGCCCGGGTCGCCGTCGGAACGGACGTCGACCCCGTCCTGCTGGAGGTCTTCAACAACCTCTTCATGGCGATCGCCGAGCAGATGGGCGTCCGGCTGGAGAACACGGCCCACTCCGTCAACATCAAGGAACGCCTGGACTTCTCCTGCGCCCTGTTCGACGCCGAGGGCAACCTCATCGCCAACGCGCCCCACATCCCGGTCCACCTGGGCTCCATGGGCGAGTCCATCAAGGAGGTGCTGCGCCGGGGCGGCGACCGGCTCCGCCCGGGCGACGTGTACGCGATCAACGACCCGTACCACGGCGGGACCCATCTGCCCGACGTCACGGTGGTGACACCGGTCCACGACGACGCGGGGGAGAAGCTCCTCTTCCTCGTCGCCTCCCGAGGCCACCACGCCGAGATCGGCGGCATCACCCCCGGCTCCATGCCCGCCTTCAGCCGGACCGTCCACGAGGAGGGCGTCCTCTTCGACGACTGGCTGCTGGTCCGCGACGGCCGGCTGCGCGAGGACGAGACCCGGGCCCTGCTCACCGGCGCGCCGTACCCCTCCCGCGACCCGGACACCAACCTCGCCGACCTGCGCGCCCAGATCGCCGCCAACGAGAAGGGCATCGAGGAACTGCGCCGCATGGTCGACCAGTTCGGCCTCGACGTGGTCCACGCCTACATGCGGCACGTGCGGGCCAACGCCGAGGAGTCCGTCCGCCGGATCGTCGGCGGGCTGCGGGACGGCGCGTACCGCTACGAGACCGACGACGGAGCCGTGATCCAGGTCGCCGTCCGGGTCGACCGCGAACGGCGTTCCGCCGTCATCGACTTCGCCGGCACGTCCCCGCAGCGGCCCGGCAACACCAACGCGCCGACGTCCGTGGTCATGGCCGCCGTCCTGTACGTCTTCCGGACCCTCGTCGACGAGGACATCCCCCTCAACAGCGGCTGCCTCGAACCACTGGAGGTCCGCGTCCCGCCCGGCTCGATGCTCGCCCCCGTCCATCCCGCCGCGACCGTCGCGGGCAACGTGGAGACCTCCCAGGCCGTCACCGGCGCCCTCTACGCCGCTCTCGGCGTCCAGGCCGAGGGCTCGGGCACGATGAACAACGTGACGTTCGGCAACGCCCGCGTCCAGTACTACGAGACGGTCGCGAGCGGCTCCGGCGCGGGGGACGGCTTCGACGGCGCCGACGCCGTCCAGACCCACATGACCAACTCCCGGCTCACCGACCCCGAGATCCTGGAATGGCGCCACCCGGTCCGGGTCGACGCCTTCACCGTCCGCGAGGGAAGCGGCGGCCGCGGCCGGTGGTGCGGCGGCGACGGCGTCGAACGCCGCCTCCGTTTCCTGGAGCCGATGACCGTGGCCCTGCTGACCGGCCACCGCCGGGTGCCGCCGTACGGGATGGCCGGCGGCGAGCCGGGCGCCCTCGGCGACAACCGCGTGGAGCGCGCCGACGGCACCGTCGACCGGCTGCGGGGCGCCGACACCACCGACGTCGGCCCGGACGACGTGCTCGTGCTGCGCACCCCCGGCGGCGGAGGATACGGCCCGCCCCGAACGACCGCCGGGGAGTCGGCCCCGGGAGGCGGCTGCGCACCCCCCGAGGCGTGACCCGGGCCCTGCGCCCCGGCCGGTACGGCTGCCCCCGCGCCGGCCGCCGGCCGCTCAGCGGACCGGGACGAACCGCACGATCGTGCCCGGGACCGCCTGGGCAGCGGCCGACAGGTCCGCTTCCCGGACGACGGCCACCACCGGATAGCCGCCCGTCGTCGGATGGTCCGCGAGGAAGACCACCGGACGGCCGTCCGGCGGCACCTGGACGGCGCCCAGGACCATGCCCTCGCTGGGGAGTTCGCCGGGGACGGCCCGCTCCAGGGGCGGGCCCTCGGTCCGCAGCCCGATGCGGTTGCCCGCCGCGGAGACCCGGTAGGCGCGCGTGGCGAGGGTGCGCAGCGCGCCCGGCGTGAACCAGTCGTCGCGGGGGCCGAGCCGGACCCGCAGGACGAGTTCGTCCGGCGGGCCCGGCCAGGGGGGAGTGTCGACCGACCTCCGTGCGGCCGTGTCCCCTCCCAGCGGCAGCACCGCCCCGTCCGCCAGCGGTTCCGGGCCGAGCCCGGACAGCAGGTCGGTGGAGCGGCTGCCGAGTACCGGTTCGACGGCGATCCCGCCGCCGAACGCCAGGTACGAGCGCAGGCCGCGCACGGCCGCGCCGACGGTGAGGAGCGCACCGGCCCCGACCCGCACGGACGTCCCCCACGCGGCCGGACGGCCGTCGACGGTGACCGGGCACGGCGCCCCGCCCACCGCGACCGTCACCGGGCAGCGGGGCCGCACGGCGCATCCGTCGACCGTGGTCTCCAGGACCGCCGCGTCCTGCGGGTTGCCGACGAGCCGGTTCACCAGCCGCGCGGCCCCCGGGTCCAGCGCGCCCGAGCGGGGCACGCCCAGATGGGCGTACCGCGTCCGTCCCTGGTCCTGCACGGTGGTCAGCGCCCCGGCCCGTACGACCGCGAGAGCACGATCGCTCATCGGCCCGCCGCCACGAAGCGCACCCGGGTGCCCGGAGCGAGGAGCGCGGCCGGTTCGCGGGACGCGTCCCAGAGCACGGCGTCCGTCGAGCCGATCAACCGCCAACCGCCGGGCGACGACCGCGGGTACACACCCGTGTACGGTCCCGCGAGCGCCACCGAACCGGCGGGCACGGAGGTACGGGGCGTGGCCCGCCGCGGCACCTCGTACCCCGCGCCGAGGCCCGTCAGGTACCCGAACCCCGGCGCGAACCCGCAGAAGGCGACCCGGAACTCGGCGGACGAGTGGATCCGGACCGCGGTCTCCACGGACACCCCCCACAGGCCGGCGACCTCGGCCAGGTCGGGACCGTCGTACCGGACCCGCACCTCGACCGCCTTCTCCACGCGCGCCCGGAGCGGCGGAACGGTCCACTCCCGCAGCTGCCCGGCCAGCAGGTCCGGCGCCTCCACACCGTCGAGCAGCACCGTGCGCGCGGCCGGCACGATCTCCCGTACGGCGGGCAGCGCGCCCGCCTCCCGGCGGCGCAGCAGCTCGGCGTGGAAGGCCTCGGTCTCGGCACCGCTCGTCAGCTCCACGAGCAACGCCCGCTCGCCGACCCGAAACACCCGGCGCGCCTTCATACGAACGCCTCCACCCGGATCCCGGTGGCCTCCAGCTGCGCCCGGACGCGCCGGGCCAGCCCGACCGCGCCCGGGGTGTCGCCGTGCAGGCAGAGGGAACGGGCCCGCACCGCGACCGTCCCACCGCAGTGCGAGGTGACGACCCCGAACCGGGCCATCGACACCGAACGCTCCACCACCCGCGCCGGATCGGTGACGACGGCACCCTCCTGCCCCCGTGGCAGCAGGGTGCCCTCCGCGGTGTACGCCCGGTCGCCGAACGCCTCCGCCACGACCGGCAGCCCGGCCTTCCCGGCGGCGGCGTGCAGCCGGGAGCCCGGCAGGCCGAGCACCGGAAGCAGCTCGCCGCCGCCGCCGAGGAGCACTCCCTCGGCGACCGCAGCGGCCTGCTCCTCGTCGTGGACGACCCGGTTGTAGAGCGCGCCGTGCGGCTTGACGTAGGAGACCCGGGAGCCCGCCGCGCGGGCGAAGACCTCCAGCGCGCCGATCTGGTAGGCCACTTCGGCGGCCAGTTCGTCCGCCGGAACGTCCATCGAGCGCCGGCCGAAGCCGGCCAGGTCGCGGTACGAGACCTGGGCGCCGATCCGCACCCCGCGGGCCGCGGCCAGTGCGCACACGCGGCGCATGGTGGCCGCGTCCCCGGCGTGGAAGCCGCAGGCCACGTTGGCGCTGGTGACTACGGAGAGCAGTTGCTCGTCGTCGGTCAGCGTCCAGCGGCCGAAGCCCTCGCCGAGGTCGGCGTTGAGGTCGATCGCGGCCTGGATCATGGGTCGTTCCCTTCTTCCCCGGTGGTGCGGGTGGTGGCCCGCCGGTGGTGCGGGTGGTGCGGATCGTGCGACGCGGGGCGTTCCGGCGCCGTGCTCCCCCGGGAACGGCCCCGCGCGGCCGGGTCTTCTCCCGCCCGGTCGGACGGGGCCCGGGCACGCGCGCGTCCGTCCGTCCGGGGGTCGGGAACGGTCCTGGTGCTCATGCCAGTTCCCTCCCCCGTGTCTCGGGGAGGCCGAGCAGCGCGACCACGGCGAGCGCGTAGCCCACGGCGCCGAAGACCAGCGCGCCGCCGACGCCCCAGCTCTCGGCGAGGAAGCCGACGAGCGTCGGGAAGACGGCGCCGACCGCACGCCCGGTGTTGTACGTGAACCCCTGTCCCGTGCCCCGTACCGCCGTCGGGTACAGCTCGGCGAGGAAGGAGCCGAAGCCGCTGAAGATCGCCGACATGCAGAAGCCGAGCGGGAAGCCCAGGAAGAGGATCAGGGTGTTCGCCCCGGCGGGAATGTGCGTGTAGACGAGGATGCACACCGCGGACAGCACGGCGAACAGCGCGATGTTCTTCTTCCGGCCGAGCAGGTCGGTGAGATGGCCTCCGGCCAGATAGCCGAGGAAGGCCCCGGAGATCAGGAAGGTCAGGTAGCCGCCGGTGCCGACCACGGTCAGCCCCCGCTCGGTCTTCAGGAAGGTCGGCACCCAGGTGGCGAGGGTGTAGTAGCCGCCCTGGACACCCGTCGACAGCAGCACCGCGAAGAGGGTGGTGCGCAGCAGCGGGGGTGTGAAGACGGTGGAGAAGGAGCCCCGTCCGGCGGCGGTGCGGCGCACCTCGGCGGCCTGCGGGGCGTCCTCGACGTTGCGCCGGACGTAGACGACCAGGAGCGCGGGCAGGGCTCCCGTCCAGAACATGACCCGCCAGGCGGTGTCCGCGTCGACGAACCGGAAGACCAGCGTGTAGACGATCACCGCGAGCGCCCAGCCGGCCGCCCAGGCGCTCTGGACGCCTCCGAGCGTACGGCCGCGGTGCTTCGCCGACGCGTACTCGGCGACCAGGATCGCGCCGACCGCCCACTCGCCGCCGAAGCCCAGTCCCTGGAGGGCGCGGAGGACCAGCAGGGTCTCGTAGTTCGGCGCGAACCCGCAGAGCACGGTGAAGAGCGCGTAGGTGGCGACCGTGATCATCAGGGCCTTCACCCGTCCGATGCGGTCGGCCAGGACGCCGGCCAGTGCGCCGCCGATCGCCGAGACGACGAGGGTGACGGTGGTCAGCAGCCCGGTCTGGCCCTTGTCGAGGCCGAAGTAGGCCGCGATCGCCACCATCGACAGCGGCAGCGTGAAGAAGTCGTAGGAGTCGAGGGCGTATCCGCCGAAGGCGCCCGCGAAGGCGCGCCGGCCGCGGGGCCCGAGGGCGCGCAGCCAGGCGAACACACCCGTGTCGAGGGCCTGTTCGCCGTGAGTCTGCTGGTGGTTCCGCTGGGGGGTCTGCTCGTGGGGCTGGGTCCTGCTCAATCTGCACCTCGCAGAGGGGAAGGAGCGTGCCTGAGTGACGTACCGAAGAACCGTGCGGTGTCGTCAACGTAGAGGATTGTTGAACGATCCGACAAGAGGCATGTTGTCTCGTCCTCGTTTCTGCGATTGACTCGGCCGCGGACGACGGAGGGAAACGGATCATCGTGGGCGGAATCGACGAACTGGCCGACGATCGGGCGCTGCTGGGGCGTACGAGCACGGCGGAGCGGGTGGCCGACATCCTGCGCACCCGGATCGCCGAGGGGTTCTTCCCGCCGGGCACCCGCCTGTCGGAGGACAGCATCGGCGGCGCGCTCGGAGTGTCGCGCAACACACTGCGCGAGGCGTTCCGGCTGCTCACGCACGAGCGGCTGCTCGTCCACGAGCTCAACCGGGGCGTCTTCGTCCGGGTGCTGGCCGTCGAGGACGTCGCCGACCTCTACCGCACCAGGCGCCTCGTCGAGTGCGCCGTCGTGCGCGGTCTGGAGGAGCCGCCGTTCGCGCTGGAGGGCCTCGTCGAGGCGGTCCGGGAGGGCGAGGAGGCGGCCGGCGCGGCGGACTGGAAGGGCGTCTCCACCGCCAACATCCACTTCCACCGCGAACTGGTCGCCCTGGCCGGCAGTGCCCGCACGGACGAGCTGATGCGGGGCGTCCTCGCCGAACTCCGACTCGCCTTCCACACCGTGGACGACCCCCGCGGACTGCACGAGCCCTATCTCGTGCGCAACCGGGAGATCCTGGACGCGCTGCGTTCCGGTGACCGGACGACGGCCGAGCGGCTGCTGGCGCGCTACCTCGACGACTCGCGCGCCCGGATCGTCGAGGTGTACGCCCGGGCGGTCGAGGAGCCGGACCAGCCGAGAGGCTGAGGGCGGCGGGGCACGGTCGGGGAGCGGGGGCGCGGGCCGGACGATCTGGTTCCGGGGTGCGTCGTCCCCGATCGGGGGACGCCGGGCCGACGGCGCGCGGCCCGCGGCGGCCGGTCCGGCCGGCGGCAGCCCGGGCCCCGGGGGCCTCTCCCGGGGCGTGCGGGCCGCCGCGCAACCCTCCAGCTTGCCCGCTCCGACCGGTCGCATCTGCGCCGTTTCGACCGTTGTCTGTGCGAGGACCTAATCTGTGCTCCGTGACTTCGCCTGCCTCGACGGACTTCGTTCCGCCCCAGCTCAGCGCGGGGCCGCGGCCCGCACCGGGCCCGGCCGCCGACGAAGGGCTCGCGCGGCGGCTTCGCGCGCTCGCGTGCACGGCGCCGCTGCACGACCTGGACACGCGCAAGGCGAACCTGGCCGGTGAGTACTCGGTCTACGCGATGGCCGAGGTGGCACTCTCCGCCATCGACCTCGTCACCCTGAACATGGACTTCGACACGGGCGCCGACCACGAGCAGATCGTGGCCCGCCTGCTGCCCCGCGTCGCCGCCCAGGCCCCCGGCCGCGCCGTCGCCGAGCACGAGCGCGTCGCCCGCTGGGTCCTGGAGAACCTGATCAACGTCGGCAGCGTCGACCGCGGCTTCCGCGCCGTCTACGGCACCTTCGGCGCGGACGGCGCCTACACCCGCCGCGACTACGACTTCAAGCTGATCGAGGAGGTCCCCGGGTACGGCGGCGGCGTCTACCTGCGGACGACCGACGAGGCGGTCAACGTCCTCGTGGGCGCCCTCGACACCGACGTCACCAGCGCCCAGATCGCCGCCGAGGTGAAGCTGGAGGTGCTGATCAGCCGGGGCCGCCTCGCCGACGCCCAGCTCGCCGCCGAGCAGGCCCGGTACCGCACCGTGCAGTACGCCGAGACCCTCCGCAAGACCCTGGAGGCGACCCGGCGCAACGTCCGCGCGGTGGACTGGCTCAACGCCGTCCCCGACATGATCGCCGAGGCGCTGGACCACGTCGCCGACCGGTACCGCCACGAGAACGCGATCCTCACCAACATCCGCAAGGCCCGTGACGAGGCCGAGGACCAGGAGCACAAGCGCCGCGCCGCCGAACTCGTCGACATCGTCAAGGACTGCATCCGCCGCCACACGCAGCTCCAGTCCCGCCTCCTGGAGGCGGGACCGCTGTTCCGCGCCGAGCAGGACCGGCAGGCCTTCGCCGCGCCCACCTCGTACACCGGGATAGACCTGTACGGGCAGCTGGTCGCCCCGCTGCTGCCGCTCCCCGTCGAGCAGGCCACCAGGGTCACGGACGCCTTCTTCGCCCGCGGCACGGGACTGCGCACCCCCGTGTCCGTGCGCGTGGGCGATCTGGTCGAGATGCTCCTCACCCCGCCCGTCGAGCGGGAGCACCTCGGCGCGGAGATGCCCGAGCCCGACCTGATCGCCACACCCGACGACAGCCGCTTCAGCGAGGAGCAGCTGGCGCAGGCGATGCGGCTGCTGGACCTGGAGCACGACGCGCCGCGCCGGCTCTCCGGGCTCCTCGCCGACGCCCGGCGCCTCGACCCGGACCTCCCGTACCTGGTCGCGCTGCTCGCCGTGCACGCCGCCAGCCCGCCCGTCGGCACGGCGTACCGGCAGGGCGAGGAGCGCCTGCTGTTCGCGGTCGACGACGGCGCACAGCTCGACGACCCGGAGTTCGGCGGCGCCGACCTGATCGTCGGCACAGCCCTGCTCGACGCCGCCGGCATGGCCGCGGACCGCACGGAGGCCTCATGACCGCGCACGCCACACCCCGTCCGACGGGCGGGCACGCCACGCCCGCGACCCCGCAGGGTGCCGCGGGCGAGACCCGGCCGGCCACCGACGGCCTCGTCGCCGGCGAGGCCGTCGCCCTCGGTGGCGCGCAGCCGCCGGCCTCCGTGCTGCCCGCCCCGCCCGTGCCCGCCCGGCCCGTGCCCGCCCGGCCCGTGCCCGCGTCGCGGACCGAGGCCCGGGCCGCCGTGCTGCCGGGCGCCCCGGCCGCGCACGCCGCCGGCCTCCCGACGCCGGCGGCGGCAGGGGTGGCGCCGGTGGAGGCCCTCGTCCCGCCCGCGCCGCCGGTCGAAGCCTTCGTCGTGCCCGTGCCGGACGTGGCGGACCCCGTCGTGCCCAGCCCCGCGCCGCGGGCGGCAGCCGCCCCCGAGCCCGAGGCCCCCGTCCCCGCCGGGGACGCCCCTGCCGTCGGGGAGCTGCGGCCGCGCGCCGTCGTCGGCACGGTCCCGATCCCCGCGCCCGCCCCCAGGAGCCCCGCCCCGTACGTACGGGCCGTCCGCCTCGCGCCCGGTGGTGCCGGTGCCTCCGGAGTCGCCGGGGCCGGCGCGGAACGCCGGGCCGCCGTCAGCGTCCGGCCCGTCCGGCTGCCGCTGGACCGGCCCGCCGACCCCGCGCCCACCGCACCACCGACCCCCCGCACCACCGAGGAGCCCCAGCCGTGAGCGACCACCACGCAGATCACGCCGACGCGTGGAGCGAGCCGGAGGCCCCGCAGACGCCCGCCGGACCCGCCGCGGTCACACCCGCCGACGCCGCCGACGCGGCCCGGCTCGTCTCCTTCGGGCTCCAGCCCAAGCTGCTGCCCGCGCGCGACGCCGAGTACGCCGAACTGCTCCGGCGCTACCGCGAGGACCCCGCGTTCGCGCGACTCGCCGACGCCGTCGCCACCGGCCTCGGGCTGATCGTCCTCGAGGTCTCGCCGCGCGCCGGCATGGCCGTCACCGCCGGCGAGGACTCCGTCTTCGCCGTCCGCATGGGCGACTACGCCCGCCGCGCCTCGACCGACTCCGCCGACCGCTTCTTGCACGGGCTCGCCCACCTCGCCGTCGCCGCCATGGCCTTCCCGCGGCCCGAGGACCTGGCCGACGACGGCTACATCGGCCGCCTCACCGTCAACGGCGTCGACGCGTTCGTCCGCCAGGCCTGCCGCCGTCTCGAAGAGCGCGCCGAGGAGCAGGGCGAGAACACCGACCCCGCCACCGACGCGCCCGGCCTGGAGGCGGCCTGGCGCATCTACGCGCGCCGCAGCGCCACCGGTGCCACCAAGGACGCCCGTCGGCTGGCCGGCTCCACCACCGGCATCGTCGGCAAGGCCGTGGCCTTCCTCACCGACTCCGGCTTCCTCCAGCGCACCGGTGACGACGCGGGCGGCGCCTACCGCACCACCGCCCGCTACCAACTCCAGGTCCGCGACATGGCCGGCAGCGCCGCCATGGCCGAACTCCTGGAGCTCGGCGTCGTCCCCGTCAGCGACGGCTCGGCGACCCTGCTGCCGCCGCCCGCGGGCGACGACCTGGAGCTCGCTGCCGACGCCGGCCTGCCCTTCCACGCGTAACCGCCCCCGAAGACCACGCAGAACACAGACGACGAGAGTCCGCCGCCATGTACGAGTTGTCCCGGGTCCGCCTCTACTCCATCGGTCCCGCCGGTGCGCGCTACGCCGACACCGTCCTGGACCTGCGCGGAGTCGGCGCGCCCGTGCCGAACCCCGCCCCCACCCAGGCGGAGTTCTTCGAGGAGGAGCCGGTCGGCCCGCCGCGCCGCCCCGCGCCCGCCGGTGTGCTCTTCCTGGAGAACGGCGGCGGCAAGTCCGTCCTCCTCAAGCTGATCTTCTCGGTGATGCTCCCCGGCCACCGCAACACCCTCGGCGGCGCCAGCTCGGGCGTGCTGCGCAAGTTCCTGCTCGCCGACGACTGCGGCCACGTGGCCCTGGAGTGGCAGCACACGCTCACCGGCGAACTCGTCGTCGTCGGCAAGGCCAGCGAGTGGCGCGGCCGCCAGGTCTCCAACGACCCGCGGAAGTTCGCCGAGGCCTGGTACTCGTTCCGCCCGGGTCCCGGACTGAGCCTGGACTCGCTGCCGGTGGCCGAGGCCACCTCCGTACGCCCGCCCGTCGAGGGCGCGTCCGGCGCCCAGGGCCGCCGCCGCACCATGAAGGGCTTCCGCGACGCGATCACGGACGCCGGCAAGGCGTACCCGCACCTGGAGGTGTACTGGGAGGAGATCCACGACCGCTGGAACGAGCACCTCGGCGAACTCGGTCTGGACCCCGAACTCTTCCGCTACCAGCGCGAGATGAACGCCGACGAGGGTGAGGCCGCCGGCCTTTTCGCGGTCAAGAAGGACTCCGACTTCACCGACCTCCTCCTGCGCGCCGTCACCGACACCCGGGACACCGACGGCCTGGCCGACCTCGTCGGCGGCTTCGGCAACAAGCTCGGCCGCCGCGCCGAACTCACCGCCGAACGCGACTTCACCGCCGGCTCCGTCGACCTCCTCGGCCGCATCGTCGAGGCCGCCGAGACCCGGGCCCGAGCCCGCGACGTCCATGCCGGCGCCGAGCGCCGCACCCGGACGCTGGCCCGGCGCCTCTCCGCCCGCGCCACCGGCGAGCGCGGTCGCGCCGCCGAGCTGGCCCAGCAGGTCACCGAGGCCGCGCACGCCGTCTCCGACGCCGAGCACGCCCGCGGCCGCAGCTCCCTCATCGCCGCCGAACTGGCCTACCGGCACGCCTCCCTGGCCCTCACCGTCGCCGAGAAGAGTGCCGCCTCCCAGCGCCGCGAACTCACCGACGCCCGCACCCTGCACTCCGCCTGGCAGGCCGCCGAGGCCGTGCTGCGCCACCGCGCGGCGAGCGACCGCTCCGGCCGCGTGGCCGCCGCCATCCGCGAGGCCGAGCGCGATGCCGCCCCCGCGCTCGCCGCCCGCGCCACGGCCGCCGCCGCCCTCGTACGCGCCCTGCACGCGGCGGCCGAGGACGGTGAACGCCACGCGGCCGAGGAGGAGGAGCGCTCCGCCGCCCTCCAGGAGGCCGGCGAGACCGCCCACCGCGACGCCACCGTCGCCGCGACCGAGGCCCAGCGCGCCCGCAGCGAGGCCGGCCACCTGCGCCAGCGCCTCGCCGAGGTCGAACAGGAGACCGTCGAGGCGGTCCGGGCCGGCTGGCTCGACGACACCGCGCCGGACGCCGACCCCGCGCGGGCCGCCCTGGCGGCGAGCGACGCCGAGAAGACGACGGTCGCCGCCTGGGACGCGGCCCGCGACGCCGCCCGCTCCGCCGCCGACCACGCGCGTGACGCCGCAGCCGCAGAGGCCCGTGCCGAACTGGCCGCCGCCCGTGCCACGGACGCTGCCGACGCCGCCGAGAACGCCTACGACGCCGAGCGCCGCGCCGCCGAGTCCCTCGCCGGCGACGACCGCCTGGCCGAACTCCTGAGCCTCCCGCCCGCGCACGCCCCGTTCCCGGGCCAGCGGGCGGCGGAGTCCGCCGCCCCCCAGGACCGCGCGGGCCGACCGGACCCGGCCGTGCACGACGAGCAGGAGACCGCCGACGGCGCCCCGACCGCTCCCGCCGGCCGTGCCCCCCACGGCCCGCTCACCGTCACCGAGTTCGACCGCAGCGCCGACGAACTGCGGCGCCTGCTCGAACAGTCCATCGCCTCCGCCGAGCGCCAGCTGTTCGACCTGCGCACCGCCGCGGCCGACGACGCCCGCATCCTCGGCGCCCTCGGTGACGGCGGCCTGCTGCCGCCCGGCCCCGACGTCCTGGCCACCGTCGAGTACCTCGGTGAGCACGGCATCCCGGCCCTTCCCGGCTGGCGCTACCTCGCCCAGGCGGTCGACCCGGCCGACCACTCCAGCGTCCTCGCCGCGCGCCCCGAGCTCGTCGACGGCGTCGTGATCACCGACCCCGTCTCGTACGCCCGCGCCCGCGAGGTGCTCGCCACGGCGGCACTCCTGCCGCGGTCCACCGTCGCCGTCGGCACGGCCGCCGCCCTGCTCGCGCCCGTACCCCGCCCCGGCGAAGCCGGGAGCGACGACGGCGACGTCTTCCTCGTCCCGCCGAACCCGGCCATGCACGACGAGCAGGCCGCCGACGAGGAGCGCCACGCCCTCCGCGCCCGCGCCGTCGCCCGCGACGAGGAGATCCGGGTCCTCGCGGCCCGGCTCACCGGTGACCGCTCGCTGGCCGCGCGGATCGGTTCCTGGCGCGCCGACTGCCCGCCCGGCATGCTCGCCGAACTCTCCGCCGTCGCGGCCACCGCCCGGGAGACGGCCGAGGCCGCCGCGGTCACGCTCGCCGAAGCCCGGACCGTACGGGCCGAGGCCGACGAGGCCGCCGCCGACGCGGCCCGCGTACGGGACGAGCGGCAGGAGGCCGCGCAGCGCGCCCGCCGCGCCGCCGACGCCCTGGCCGGCCTGGCGTTCCGGCTGCGCGAGCGCTCCGCCTGGCAGGCCAAGCTCCGCGAACTGGCCGACGACGCGACCGAGTCCGAGGCCCGCGCGCAGACCTGCCTGGAGCGGGCCCGCGCCGCCGACGAGGACCGCCGCGCGGCCCAGCGCACCGCCGACGACGCCCACCGCACCGCCCGCGCCCTGCGGGCCGAGCGGGCCGAGATCGCCGGGGCCCCCGACCAGCTCCCCGAGCCGGACGCCGACGCCCCGCGCACCGCGCTCCCCACCCTCCGCGAGGCCTACCGCGCCGCGTCCCAGCTGTACGAGAAGGTCGGTGTCGGCGCCGACCTGCGCGCCGAGCAGGCCCGCGCCGAGAGCGACGAGTCCGCCGCCCTCGCCGAGCTCGACCGCCTCACCAACAAGGTCCGCACCCGCGCCGAGCAGCTCCTGGAGTCCACGGACGGCGCCGACGGCCCGTCCCGCCAGGCCGCCGCCGCGCGGGCCGAGTCCCTGGTCCAGATGCTGGAGACGCGCGCGTCCGAGGCGAGCGAGAAGCTGGGCCGGCTCCGCGGCGAGGCCGAGCGGCTGGCACCCGAGGACGGCGAGGCGCACACCGAACTGCCCGAGGACCGGGTCCCCGCCGACGCCGAGCAGGCCCAGAGCCTGCTCCGCACGGCCACCGGCGAACTCGCCTCGCGCACCGACGCCCTGGAGGCCGCGCGCACCGCGCACGCCCATCTGCTGCGCGCCCACCGCGCCTCCGAGGACGCCGCGAGCGGCTTCGGCGAGACGGCCGCGCTGCTGCGCGACCTCCTCCGCGACCACACGGAGGAGGAGCAGGACGCCCCCGAGCCGTATCCCGGCACCCTGGACGAGGCCCGGCAGTCCGCGGCCGACGCCCGCCGCTCGCTGCGCGCCTGCGTCGCCGAGCTCGCCGGCGCCGACGCATCGGTACGCGAGGCGAGCGACATCCTCGTCCGGCACGCCAACTCCAGCCGCTACGAGCAGGTCCGCACCCCCGCCCGGCAGCAGATCCGCGAACTGCCCGCGGCGGCGCTCCCCGAGCACGCCGCCAAGTGGGCGGAGGCCTTCGCGCCCCGGCTGCGGGTCCTCACCGACGAACTGGCCCAGCTGGAACGCAACCGCGACTCGATCGTCGACCGCCTCCGCGGTCTGGTGGAGTCCGCGCTGACCACGCTCCGCTCCGCCCAGCGGCTCTCCCGGCTGCCCGAGGGCCTGGGCGAGTGGTCGGGGCAGGAGTTCCTGCGCATCCGGTTCGAGGAGCCGGACCAGGCCACGCTCACCGAACGGCTGGGCGAGGTCGTCGACGAGGCGACCCGCGCCGCCCTCAAGAAGAACTCCGACCTGCGCCGCGACGGCATGTCGCTGCTGCTCAGGGGAGTCCAGGCGGCTCTCGAACCGCGCGGTGTCGCCGTCGAGATCCTCAAGCCGGACGCCGTCCTGCGGGCGGAGCGCGTCCCGGTCGGACAGATGGGCGACGTCTTCTCCGGCGGGCAGCTGCTGACCGCGGCGATCGCGCTGTACTGCACGATGGCGGCGCTCCGTTCCAACGACCGGGGCCGCGACAAGCACCGCCACGCGGGCACGCTGTTCCTCGACAACCCGATCGGCCGCGCCAACGCGACGTACCTGCTGGAGCTCCAGCGGGCCGTCTCGGACGCGCTGGGCGTCCAGCTGCTCTACACGACCGGCCTGTTCGACACCACGGCGCTCGCCGAGTTCCCGCTGGTGATCCGGCTGCGCAACGACGCCGACCTGCGCGCGGGCCTGAAGTACATCAGCGTCGAGGAGCACCTGCGCCCGGGACTGCCCCAGCAGCGCACGGAGGGCGAGACGGTGCACGGCGAGATCACGGCGACCCGGATGTTCCGCCGCAGCCAGGCCGACGAGCCCCAGCCGGCCGCGGCGGACTGACCCGCCACGGAAAAGCGGCTGGCCCGGCCCCCTCGACGGGGGCCGGGCCAGCCGCTTTTCCGTTCGCGTCGACCGGTGAGCCGCTGTGTTCAGGCGGCCTTCGGGATGCTCGACGTCTCGGGGCGCCGGGACCCCGCCGGCCCGGAGGCCCGTTCGCCCGCCGGGGCCTGCCCGGTCTTCCGGGCCTGCCGCCGTTCCCGCCGCAACTGCCGTGCCGTACTGCTCGGCTCCGACACCACGCCGTTGCGCTGCCGCCACACCTGCCGTGTCACCCAGACGTCGAGCACGCTCCAGGTCGCCACGACCGTGCTGCCCACCGACGTCAGCAGCGTCGGAAAGGCGAGCCACGAACCCGTGACGGCGGCGAAGAACGCCACCATTCCCTGAATGAGCGTCACCGACGTGAGCAGCAGGGCCCGTACGGCGGCGGTCCGCACCGGATCGGGCAGCCGACGCCTGGCCTTCTCGTCCTCCACCCACAACTGTCGCGCCGACCGCGCCTCGTACTCCATTGCTCCGTCACTCCCCACAACCCTGAACGTCTTCAGGTTGGCTGCCCCGCTTGCATCGATTTACGCGGGCATGCCGCTCCCCGTACCCAAAGACGATCGAGAGGGCGAAAAGGTTTCCCCGCTTTCTCGCCGGAAGGAACACTTCCAGCCATCTCCCATGGCAGAGAAAGTGACGTCCGACCAGGTGTCCTGCGCCACACCGGAGAATGCCAACTCCCCGAATACCAGGACATCTCATGATCAAGGCTCACTCGGGAGGCTGAAAATCGTCCGGACACGCCTTCGAGTTGGCCGTGATGCAGTAGTAGGCTCGCGCCGCCGTTTGTTGAAATCGAAGGTCGACGCCGTGTGTGGACGCCGGACGTCGCTGTGGAGGACCTCCGCACCGGGCGGAGGCCGAGCTGGGGGAGGCCATGCGCTTTCGCGGGAAGTCCATCCGCCGGAAGATCGTGGCGCTGCTGCTGGTGCCGCTCGTCTCCCTCACCGGACTGTGGGGCTTCGCGACGGTGCTGACCGGCCGCGAGGCGGACCAGCTCCTCGACGTCGCCTACATCGTCGAGAAGGTCGGCTACCCCATCGAGGACACCGCCCGCGTCCTGCAGAGGGAACGCCGGCAGTCCCTCGTCTACCTCGCCGACCCGCGCGCCTCCGACGCCCTCACCGCGCTGCGCGAGCAGCGCGAGGCCACCGACCGCCAGATCGCCCTCATCCGGGCGAACGCCGCGGACTCCGGTGTCCGCGAGGAGATGCGCCCGCTCGCCTCGCAACGGCTCAACTCCCTGCTCCAGGCACTCGACGGCCTCGACTCGCTGCGCCGTTCCGTGGAGAACCGCAGCGTCGGCCGCATCCAGGCCCTCGACTTCTACAACCGGCTCGTCGACCCCTGCTACGCCTTCCTCATGACCCTCCACGCCCTCGAGAACGTGGAGATGGACAAGCAGGGCCGCGCCCTCGTCGGTGTCGTCCGCGCCCGGGAACTCCTCTCCCGCGAGGACGCGCTGGTCGTCTCGGCCCTCATCGCCGACCGCGTCACCGCCGAGGAGGTCCGCGCGGTCTCGGACCTCGTGGCGAACCGCCGCCAGTTCTACGAGGTCAGCCTCGAAGTCCTGCCCGCGTCCGAGCGCGAGCGCTTCGAGCGGTACTGGCAGAGCCCCGCCACCGCCCCGCTGCGCAAGGCCGAGAACGACCTCATCACCGCCGGCGCCACCGAGCGCCCGCGCACCGTCACGCCAGAGCGCTGGGAGGAACGGGCCACCCCCGTCCTCGACGACCTCGCCCGCGACAACACCGCGGCCGGCGACCGCTACCAGGACCGCGTCCAGCCCGCCGCGTACAGCGTCCTGCTGAAGGCGGGCGTCGCAGGCGTCCTCGGCTTCCTCGCCCTGCTCGTCTCCGTCATCGTGTCCGTCCGGATCGGCCGCGAACTCGTGCGCGACCTGCGCCGGCTGCGCAAGGAGGCCCAGGAGGTCTCCGGCGTCCGCCTGCCGAGCGTCATGCGCCGCCTCGCCGCCGGCGAGCACGTCGACGTCGAGACCGAGGTGCCCCACCTGCGGTACGAGGACGACGAGGTCGGCCAGGTCGGCCAGGCCCTCAACACCCTTCAGCGCGCCGCCGTCGAAGCGGCCGTCAGGCAGGCCGACATGCGGCGCGGCGTCTCCGACGTCTTCGTCAACCTCGCCCGTCGCAACCAGGTGCTGCTGCACCGCCAGCTCACCCTCCTCGACAGCATGGAACGGCGCACCGAGGACACCGAGGAACTCGCCGACCTCTTCCGGCTCGACCACATGACCACGCGCATGCGCCGCCACGCCGAGGGCCTGGTGATCCTCTCCGGCGCCGCGCCCTCCCGGCAGTGGCGCAAGCCCGTCCAGCTGATGGACGTCGTGCGGGCGGCCGTCGCCGAGGTCGAGGACTACGAGCGCGTCGAGGTGCGCCGTCTGCCCCGGCTCGGGGTCGGCGGTCCGGCCGTCGCCGACCTCACGCACCTGATCGCCGAACTCCTGGAGAACGCCACGGTGTTCTCGCCCCCGCACACCGCCGTGCAGGTGCTCGGCGAGCGGGTCGCGAACGGTTTCACCCTGGAGATCCACGACCGCGGCCTCGGCATGAACCCCGACGCCCTGCTCGACGCCAACCTGCGCCTCGCCGAGACCCCCGAGTTCGAGCTCTCCGACACCGACCGCCTCGGCCTCTTCGTGGTCAGCCGGCTGGCCCAGCGCCAGAACGTCCGCGTCTCGCTCCAGACCTCGCCCTACGGCGGCACCACGGCGGTGGTCTTCATCCCGGCCGCGCTGCTCACCGACGCCCCCGAGACGCAGGGGTCGGGCTTCCGCCTGGACCGCAAGAGCCTGGAGCCCGCGCGGGGCGCCGAGCACGAGAAGGCCGGCGGCGACGAACCCGGACTGCCCGCCCGGCGCCCGGTGCTGACCAAGGTCCCGGACACCGCCCACCGCCCCTCCGGCCCGTCCCGCCACCCGGCCCCCTCGCTCCTGGAGGGACCCATCGACGGACCCGTGGAGCTGGAGGCGCCCGTCTCCGGCGCCGCCTTCGACGAGCTCGCCGACACCTCCGCGGACCTGGAGGACACCGAGAGCGAACGCGGCGGGATCTTCCGCGCCCGCGAGCACCGCCGGCGCGGCGGTCTCGGCCCGGCGGCCACCCGCGGACAGCACCAGCAGGTGGCGGACCAGCGGCCCGGGCGTTCCGCGGACGCACCCGCCGGCCGCGCCGCCGAACCGCGGACCGGCCCGGTCCCGCAGGCCGGCCGCGCGACGCCGGGCGCGCCCGTACCGCTGCCCCGCCGCCGTCAGCCCACGCTCGTGGTCGACCACGGCCGCCGGCTCGACGCGACGGAGCCCGCCCGCCCAGGGGCCGACAGGCAAGCCGAGCGGCCGATCGCCCCGCAGCCCGCGGCCGGCCCGGAACGGGACACCCCGCCCACCCTCGTACCCGTACCGCCGGAGGGACCCGCCCCGTTCGGCGGACTGCCCCGCCGGGTCCGCCAGGCCAGCCTCGCGCCCCAGCTGCGGGCGACGGGCGACCGCGGCGACGAGCCGCCCGCGCACACCGGGGGCGACCCGGCCGGCGGATCCGCGGACGCCGACTTCGAGCGCGACGCCGAGGAGGTACGCCGCCGCATGGCCTCCATGCAGCGCGGCTGGCAGCGCGGACGACAGCAGAACGCCGAGACGACAGCACCAGGAACCACACCGGAGGGGGACGGTCGATGACCGCACCGAACGCCGCAGCACCGCACACCAACGGCAACGGGGAGTTGAACTGGCTCCTCGACGAGCTGGTCCAGCGCGTCGGTTCCATCCGCAAGGCCCTGGTGCTCTCCAGCGACGGGCTCGCCACCGGCGCCTCGCAGGACCTGACCCGCGAGGACGGCGAGCACCTCGCCGCCGTCGCCTCGGGCTTCCACAGCCTCGCCAAGGGCGTCGGCCGTCACTTCGAGGCCGGCAGGGTCCGCCAGACCGTGGTGGAGCTGGAGGACGCCTTCCTCTTCGTCACGGCGGCGGGCGACGGCAGCTGCCTCGCCGTGCTCGCGGACGCGGACTCGGACGTCGGCCAGGTCGCCTACGAGATGACCCTGATGGTCAAGCGGGTCGGCGCCCACCTCACCACGGCTCCGCGCGCGGGCCTGTCCGCCGGAGGATGAGTGGGGCGACGGCATGACTGACGCAGACCAGCAGGCCCGGGGACCGGTCCGGACCCACCACTGGTTCGACGACGAGGCCGGGCCGGTGGTCCGCCCGTACGCGATGACCCGCGGACGGACGAGCACCGCCACCCGCCACCGTCTCGACCTGATCGCCGTCGTGGTGCCCGAACCGGCCGCCGACGACCCCGGTCGCGACCAGACGCTCTCCCCGGAACACGTGGAGATCGTCGAACGCTGTTCCGAGACACCCCAGTCGATCGCCGAACTCGCCGCCGGACTCGACCTCCCCGTCGGGGTGGTCCGGGTCCTGGTCGGCGATCTCGTCGAGGACGAACTCGTCCATGTGACCCGCCCCGTTCCGCCGGCCGAGCTGCCGGACGTGAGCATTCTCCGCGAGGTGATCAATGGCCTTCGGGCGCTCTAGCCGCAAGAAGCCGCTCGTCGAGCCGGTGACGCTGAAGATCCTGGTCGCGGGTGGCTTCGGCGTGGGCAAGACGACCCTGGTCGGTGCCGTCAGCGAGATCAGACCGCTGCGTACCGAGGAGATCCTCAGCGAGGCGGGGCGGCCCGTCGACGATCTGCACGGGGTGGAGAACAAGTCGACCACCACGGTCGCCATGGACTTCGGGCGGATCACGCTGCGCGAGGACCTGGTCCTGTACCTCTTCGGCACCCCCGGGCAGGATCGTTTCTGGTTCCTGTGGGACGAGCTGGCGCAGGGCGCGCTCGGGGCGGTCGTCCTGGCCGACACCCGGCGCCTGGAGGACAGTTTCGCCGCGATCGACTACTTCGAGCGGCGCGGCATCCCGTTCACCGTGGCGGTCAACTGCTTCGAGGGCGCGCAGCGGTTCCCGGCGGAGAGCGTGCGCGGCGCGCTCGACCTGGATCCGGAGGTCGAGCTGCTGATGTGCGACGCCCGTGACCGGGAGTCCGTCAAGAACGTGCTGGTGGCGGTCGTCGAGCACGCCCTGATCCTGGCCGACCGGGGCCGCCAGCCGGCCACGACGTAGGGGGTGTCCTGTCGCCCGGACAGGACACCGCGCCCGGTGCCGTGGCCCGTACCCCACGTGGTGGCGGTACGGGCCTTCCGCCGACGGAGCGCGGCGGCGTGCGACGCGCCGTCCTCAGCGCACCGCCACCACGGCCGACCCGTGCCCGAACAGCCCCTGGTTCGCGGTCATCCCGGCCCGCGCCCCGGCCACCTGGCGGCTGCCCGCCGCGCCCCTGAGCTGCCAGGTCAGCTCGCAGACCTGCGCGATCGCCTGCGCCGGCACCGCCTCCCCGAAGGAGGCGAGACCCCCGCTGGTGTTCACCGGGATCCGGCCGCCGAGCGCCGTGGCACCCTCCCGCACCAGCTTCGCCCCCTCGCCCGCCCCGCACAGCCCGATGTCCTCGTACCACTCCAGCTCCAGCGCCGTGGAGAGGTCGTACACCTCGGCCAGCGACAGGTCCTCGGGTCCGAGCCCCGCCTCCTCGTACGCGGCCCGTGCGATCGACGCGCGGAACGAGTGCGGCGCGGGGGCGACCGCCGCCGCCGAGTCGGTGGCGATGTCCGGCAGGTCGAGCACCGCCTTCGGGTAGGTCGGGGTGACCGTGGAGACCGCCCGGATGCGGACCGGCTCCCGGTGTCCGTGCCGCCGGGCGAACTCCATGCTGGACAGCACCAGCGCGGCGCCCCCGTCCGAGGTCGCGCAGATGTCGAGCAGCCGCAGCGGATCGGCGACGACGGCGGAGGCCGCGACCTCCTCCGCGCTCACCGCCGTCCGGTACCGCGCCAGCGGGTTGAGCGCCCCGGCCGCCGCGTTCTTGACCTTCACCTGGGCGAAGTCCTCCACCGTGTCCCCGTACAGCGCCATCCGCCGCCGGGCGTAGAGGCCGAAGTACGCGGGGTTGGTCGCCCCGAGGACCCGGAAGCGCAGCCAGTCGGGATCGTCCGGCCGGTCCCCGCCCGCCGGGGCGAAGAACCCCTTCGGAGCGGCGTCCGCGCCGACCACCAGCACCACGTCCGCCATCCCGGCGAGGATCTGCGCCCGCGCGGTGTTCACCGCCTGCGCTCCCGAGGCGCAGGCCGCGTACACGCTGGTGACCCGCGCCCCCTGCCATCCGAGTGCCTGCGCGAACGTCGCTCCCGCCACGTACCCGGGATATCCGCCCCGGACCGTGTCCGCTCCGACCACCGCGCCGACGTCCCGCCAGCCGATCCCGGCGTCCGCGAGCGCCGCGCGGGCGGCGGCCGTCCCGTACTCGACGAAGCTGCGTCCCCACTTGCCCCAGGCGTGCATTCCGGCGCCGATCACCGCGATGTCGTTCACGCGCCCGCCTCCCCGGCCCCGCCGGTCTCCCGGTCCGCCCCGGCCGCCGGTCCGCGGGTGCCGACCGGGCGCCAGTGCCAGGTCGTCCAGATGTGCGCGTCGTCCTCGTTCAGGACGCCCGGCACCGCTTCGACCTCCATGCCGACGGCCAGGTCCGCGGTGCGCACCCCGGGTGCCGCCTGGCCGAGGACCACCAGCGCCTCGTCCGCCAGCTCGACCGCGACCAGGGTGTACGGCTCCCAGGGCGTGTCGGGGTCCGAGACGTACGGCGCGGGCGGGCGGTAGCGGCCGTCGGTGTACGACCAGACGACGCCGCGCCGGGACAGCGGGGTCTCGACCAGCTCGCCGCCGCCCGGGCAGCCGGGGTTGCGGCACCAGGAGTCCTCGCGGGGGAAGAAGACCGAGGAGCAGGCGGTGCAGCGGGTGCCGAGGAGTGCGAAGCCCTCCTCCCGCTCCCGGCCGTCGTCGGTGAACCATCCGGCCACCACCGGTCTGCGCGTCCGTGTCACGACGGCCCTCCCCGAGCATCCAGATCTGACGAAGCGTCAGAAGTGTGCCACGGATGGGAAGACCTGAGAACCGTTCCGGCCCCCGCTGCGTCCTTCCTGCCGGAACGGCGGCCGGGACCCACGGGGGTGGTCCCGGCCGCCCGCCCGTCACCCTCCGGACGTCAGTGCCCGGCCACCGACCGCCGCGCGACCGGGAAGTCGAAGAACGTCGTCGGGAACGGCTCCGGCTTGAAGGTGAAGTGCCACCACTCCTCGGGCAGGTTGACGAAGCCCTCTGCGGCCAGCGTCCCCTTCAGCAGCTGCCGGTTGGCGCGCTGCACGCCCTGGATCCTCGGGTCGTCCGTGTGCGAGCGGGTGTCGAAGCAGTCGTAGCCGGTGCCCATGTCGACCGAGTTGTCGGGGAAGCGCTCGGCCTGCGGGGCGTAGCACTCCACCAGCTCCTCGCCCGGCAGATAGCGGCGGGTCGGCGCGGCCGGCAGCCGCACCACGGTCAGGTCCACCGTCGATCCCCGGCTGTGCCCCGACTTCTCCGCGATGTAACCGTCCGCGAACAGACTCGACTTGTCGACCAGCGGATAGAACTCGCCCTTCATGCGCTCGTCGTCCAGGTCCTTCGCCCAGCGCACGAAGTGGTCGACGGCCCGCTGCGGGCGGTAGCAGTCGTAGACCTTCAGCGAGTAGCCCTGCGCCCGCAGCCTGACCTGGGCGCGGTGCAGTGCCTCCGCGGCGGGACGGGTGAGGAGGCACAGGGGCTGCCGGTAGCCGTCGATCGGCACACCGGTGAAGTTGTGGGGTGTCGTGTAGCGCATCTCCTGAAGGATCGTCCGGTCCACCGAGCTCAGCGCCACGAACTCCTCGGGGGCCTTCGGCTCCGCTCGGGCCTGCGCGGACGGTACGGCGGCGGTGGCGGCGAGCAGTCCGGCGACGGCCAGGGCGCCGAGGGCGCGGAAAGCGGTTGCAAGTCCTGTCATGTGCACCGTCTATCAGGTTCTCCGGGGCGCGGGAAAGGGTGATCGCATACGGTCGCGTCGTGAAGGACTCCCACTGCACCCACTGCGGCGCCTCCTACGGGGACACCGCCTCCTGGCCCCGTACCTGCCCCGCCTGCGGGCAGGTCGCCTACCGCAACCCGCTGCCCGTCGCCGTGACACTCCTCCCGGCAACGGACGAGCACGGAAAGGGACTTGTCGTCATCACCCGCACGATCGAACCCCAGCGCGGCGGCGTCGCCCTGCCCGGCGGATTCATCGACCACGCCGAGGACTGGCAGGGCGCCGTCGTACGGGAACTGCGCGAGGAGACCGGCATCGAGGCGCCGGCGGGGGAGGTGCGGCTCGCCGACGTCCTCAGCTCCCCGGGCGGCCACCTGCTCGTCTTCGGCCTGCTGCCCGAACGCCCGGCCGCCGCGCTGCCGGCCTCGTTCCCCACCGACGAGACGACCGGCTGGCACCTGCTGCGCGCCCCGGCGGAGCTCGCCTTCCCGCTCCACACCGAGGCCGCGCGCCGCTGGTTCGCCGGGATGTACGACTGACGGTCGGGGCGGGGCCGGGCGGGGCCTGGATCCGGGACGGCGCACCCGGCGCCAGGCCCCCGACCTCCGGCCCGTCACCTCCGCAGGGCCTTCGCCCCCGCGCCGGCCCGCTCCGCCCGGCCCCCGGGCGACTCACGAGGCCGCCGTGCCCCGCACCCGTACCGGGAGATCCACCTCCGTCGCTCCCTCGTCGGTGACCCGCTCCACCACCACCCGGCCGTCCCGCAGCCGGGACGTGTACCGCTCGATCACCCCGGGCTCCCACCCGTCCCCGGTGTCCCGCACGACGAGCCCGCCGCCGGTCCGCCCGGCCGGAGGCGCCCACACCTCCAGCTCCAGTCCGCCGTCCCCGCCCCGCACCGGGATCACCGCACCGGCCCGCGCGAGCACCGGGATCCGGGACGGCGGCGCGTCGAGCAGCACCTGCCCGGGGCCCTCGTACGCGCGCCCCGTCGCCGTGTCGTACCAGCTCCCGCGCGGCAGCCGCACCGCCCGCTGTTCCGTGCCCGGCGCCAGCACCGGCGCCACCAGCAGCCCGTCACCCAGCAGGAACGCGTCCTCGCAGTCCCGCAGCGCCCGGTCCTCCGGCGCCCCCCACCACACCGGCCGCACGTACGGCGCCCCGGTCAGCCGCGCGAGCTGCGCCAGCGTGACGAAGTACGGCCGCATCCGCTCCCGTTCGGCCAGCGCCGCGCGCGCGTGGCCGAGCACCTCCGGCCCGAACTCCCACGGCTCCCGCCGCCCCGCGTCGATCGCCGCGTGCGTACGGAAGAGCGGCAGCCAGGCCCCCAGCTGGAACCACCGCAGGAACAGCTCCCGCGACGGGCTCCCGTCGAAGCCCCCCACGTCCGGCCCCGAGTAGGGCACCCCGCACAGTCCGAGCCCCAGGACCAGCGACAGCGACGCCCGCAGCCCCGGCCACCCCGTCGACACGTCGCCCGACCAGGTGCCGCCGTACCGCTGCATCCCCGCCCAGCCCGAACGGGAGAAGAGGAACGGCCGCTCGTCCGGACGCAGCCGGCGCAGCCCCTCGTACCCGGCCCGCGCCATCGCCAGCCCGTACACGTTGTGGCCCTCACGGTGGTCGCCGCCACGGCCCTCCAGCGCGTGGCGGGCCGAGCGGGGCAGCGTCGGATCACCGAACGGGGTGAACGACACCGGCTCGTTCATGTCGTGCCAGAAGCCGGCGAAGCCCTGCGCCAGCCGCTCCTCGTACAGGCCGCCCCACCATGCCCGCACCGCCGGATCCGTGAAGTCCGGATAGGCGCAGTCGCCCGGCCACACCACGCCGCGGACCTCCTCGCCCCGCGCGTCCCGCACGAAGGCGCCGGCCGCCGCCCCGCTGTCGTACACCGCGTTCCCCGGCTCCGCCTTCACCGCCGCATCCACGATCGACACCAGTCGCACCCCCCGTTCCCGCAGCTCGGCGGCGAGCCCGGGAAGGTCCGGGAACCGTTCCCGGTCGACCGTGAACACCTGGTGCGCGTCGTAGTGGTCGATGTCCAGGTGCAGCACGGACAGCGGCAGGTCCCGGTCCCGGTAGCCGTCCGCCACCCGCCGTACCTCGCGCTCGCTGCCGAAGCCCCAGCGCGCGTGCTGCGGCCCCAGCGCCCAGGACGGCGGCAGCGCGGGGGCGCCCGTCAGGGCCGCCCAGCCGTGCAGGACCCGCGCGGGGGTGCCGACCACGACCCAGCAGCGCAGCGGTCCGCCGCCCATCCTGACCTCGCTCGTCCCCGGCCGGTCGTGCCCGGACCCCGCGCCCTCCTCTCCCTCGGCGAGGGTGACCCGCCCGTCCCAGGAGTTGTCGTGGAAGACCAGGTGCGTGCCCGCGTCCGAGACGACGAACTGCACGGGCATCGTGATGTAGAGCGGATCGTCGCCCGGCGCGAAGCCCCTCTGGGGGTCGGTGTTCCACAGCCGGTACGAACCGTCCCGCAGCCGCGGTCCCGAGGCCCGCCCGCCGAGCCCGAAGAACCGCGCGTCCGCCGGCACCTCGCTGCGCTGCACCCAGCGCGCCGGACCGCCCTCGGCCGGCTCCCACCAGCGCGGCGGCAGGTCCCGCCGCAGCACCACCCCGCCCGGCGTCCTGACCTCGACCGCCCCGTGCCGCGACACGGCGACCGTCACGCGCTCCGACACCACCCGCCACCCGCCGTCCGTGTCCGGCTCCAGCACCGCCCGCGGATCCGGCTCGGGCGGGTCGCCGGCCAGCGCGTACGAGGGCGTCGGCCCGGCCCCGTCCCAGCCCCAGAAGACCGTCCCTCCGGCCGACACGACGATCCGCAGCCGGGACCGGGCGAACCTGACGACCCCACCGCCCGGTGCGGGCTCCGCCGCCTCCACCGGCCCCGGCACCCGGGCCCGCTCGTGCCCGCGGGGCTCCAGCCCCCGGGCGTCGGCCCGCCGCTGCCGCCAGGCCGAACGCACCGCCCGCAACCCCTGCACCGATCCGAACACCTTCATCGAACGCACCAGCTCACGACCGTCCATGACGATCACCCTGCCATTCGGCCTACCGCGGGCGAGGTCCGTTCAACTGCCGTTCACCCGTGGTGGGAGCACATATTCAGCTCCCCGACCATGGGCGGGGAGCCCTGGTGCGAAAGACGATCACATGGCATCGTCCCTGTCAGCCGCGTCACGCGCACACCCCAGCACGTGCGCGCGACACACGCAGACCCCGCGTACAGCCAGGGAGCCGACCCAATGACATCTGCGCAGTTCGAGCCGCTTTGGCAGCCTGACGAGGAGCGCGTCGCCGCAGCCGCGGTGACCCGGTTCCAGTCCTGGGCCGCCGAGCGCCACGGAGCTCCGGCCGAGGGCGGGTACCCGGCCCTGCACCGCTGGTCCGTCGACGAGCTGGAGACGTTCTGGCAGGCCGTCGCCGAGTGGTTCGACATCCGGTTCTCGACCCCGTACGAGCGCGTCCTCGGCGACCGCGCCATGCCGGGCGCCCGCTGGTTCCCCGGCGCCACCCTCAACTACGCCGAGCACGCCCTGCGCGCCGCCGCCGAGCGCCCCGACGACGCCGCCCTGCTCCACGTGGACGAGACCCACGAGCCGACGCCGATCAGCTGGGCCGAGCTGCGCCGCGGCGTCGGCTCGCTCGCGGCCGAGCTGCGCGCCCTCGGCGTCCGCCCCGGCGACCGGGTCAGCGGCTACCTGCCCAACATCCCGGAGGCCGTCACCGCCTTCCTCGCCACCGCCGCCGTCGGCGCGGTGTGGACGTCGTGCGCGCCGGACTTCGGGGCCCGCAGCGTCCTGGACCGCTTCCAGCAGGTGGAGCCGGTCGTGCTGTTCACCGTGGACGGCTACCGCTACGGCGGTAAGGAGCACGACCGCCGCGCCACCGTCGCCGAGCTGCGCGCCGAGCTGCCCACCCTCCGGGCCGTCGTCCACATCCCGCTGCTCGGCACCGAGACGCCCGAGGGCGCGCTGGCCTGGTCGGACCTCACCTCGGCCGACGTGGAGCCGGTCTTCGAGCAGGTGGACTTCTCCCACCCGCTGTGGGTCCTGTACTCCTCCGGCACGACGGGCCTGCCCAAGGCGATCGTGCAGTCCCAGGGCGGCATCCTGATCGAGCACTTCAAGCAGCTGGGCCTGCACTGCGACCTCGGGCCGCAGGACGTGTTCTTCTGGTACACCTCCACGGGCTGGATGATGTGGAACTTCCTCGTCTCCGGCCTGCTCACCGGCACGACGGTCGTCCTCTACGACGGAAGCCCCGGCTACCCCGACACCGGCGCCCAGTGGCGGATCGCCGAACGCACCGGCGCCACCCTCTACGGCACCTCCGCCGCCTACGTCATGGCCTGCGCGAAGGCCGACGTCCACCCGTCCCGCGACTTCGACCTGTCGAGGATCGGGTGCGTCGCCACCACGGGCTCCCCGCTGCCGCCCGACGGATTCCGCTGGCTGCACGACGAGGTCCGCGAGGACCTGTGGATCGCCTCCGTCAGCGGCGGCACGGACGTCTGCTCCTGCTTCGCCGGCGCCGTCCCCACCCTGCCGGTGCACATCGGCGAGCTCCAGGCGGCCGGCCTGGGCACGGACCTGCAGTCCTGGGACCCGTCCGGCAAGCCGCTGACCGGCGAGGTCGGCGAACTCGTCGTCGCCAACCCGATGCCGTCCATGCCGATCCGGTTCTGGAACGACCCGGACGGCAGCCGCTACCGGGACAGCTACTTCGAGATGTTCCCCGGCGTCTGGCGCCACGGCGACTGGATCACCATCACCGACCGCGGCTCGGTCGTCATCCACGGCCGCTCCGACTCCACCCTGAACCGCCAGGGCGTCCGGATGGGCAGCGCCGACATCTACGAGGCCGTGGAGCGCCTCCCCGAGATCCGCGAGTCCCTGGTGATCGGCCTGGAGGAACCGGACGGCGGCTACTGGATGCCGCTCTTCGTCCACCTCGCCGAGGGCGCGACGCTGGACGAGGACCTGATCGCCCGCATCAAGCGGACGATCCGCAGCGAGCTCTCCCCGCGCCACGTCCCGGACGACATCATCGAGGTGCCCGCCGTCCCGCACACGCTGACCGGCAAGCGCATCGAGGTCCCCGTCAAGCGGCTGCTCCAGGGCACCCCGCTGGCGAAGGCCGTCAACCCGGGGTCGGTCGACGACCTCAGCCTCCTCCACTTCTACGAGGAGCTCGCCCGGACCCGGCGCGCCTGACCCGCGCTCCCGCCCCGCGCCGAAGCCGCTGCGGGGCGGGGGTCCGCAACCCAGGGGCTGTGGGTGCCCCGCACGCGTTCCTGTCATCCACCTGGGGAAACGACGTCCTGCAGTGTCTCCGGCATCGGGTAGGCGCGCTCGGCGGGAAACAACCGATGAGCCTTGCTCGCGTGCCCGGTCCGTATCAGTGCCGAGGCCTTGCGGACCTGGGGGGTGAGATCGGTGAGACCGACGATCCACTCGTCGGTGAACGTGCGGATCAGGGGGCGGCCGATCCCGACCTGGATGCTGTAGTGGTTCAGTGCCGCTCCGCGCGGCGAGCGTTCCGGGTCCCACTGGACGTGTACGGCCGCCTGGGCCACCGCCGCCGGGTCGGCGGTCGTCAGCACGGCCCGGGACAGGACCTCCTCCCAGCCCTCCCGAGTGATCCGCACCGCGAGAACACGTTCCTGGCCCGGCCTGCGGGCCCAGTTGCTGCGGTGCATCAGCCACATGAACGACGGCTTGATCCACGTCATCCGGTGGAACGAGAACGGCGCGACGAAGCGGCCCGCCCGCAGTGCCGCGTCAGCGATGACGGGCGAGTACGCCTGATAGACCACGATCGTGCGAGCGTCGTAGTCGGCACGGATCTGATGCTGGGGCGTCATGCGCCGCACCCTGCCATCCGGTCCGCCGGCACGGCGAGCCGATTTCGCCTCACCGCCCCCGGGGCCCGGTTGGATGCGCTGCTCGGAGCCACTAGCTTGATCTTTAACCTGTGCGGCGGGGCCGTGGGGTGGTCGATTTCTTCGCTCGCTGGTTGGCCGGCTGTGTGTTGCGGGGTGTGTGGACGTCGTGGCGTGGGGTGGGCCGGGTGTTTTTGCGGCCGGGTGGTCGTCCGGGTCCGGGGTGGGTGGGTTTCGGTGCTCTGGCCGGGCAGGCGGCTTGCGGGCGGATGTGCCGGAAGTCGCGGCGGACCCGTGCGGGGGTGAGTCTGTCCGCGGGAACGGGCCTTTCCCAGGGGCGGCGGCGGTCGGCCGCGAGCGGTCGGGCCAGTCGTAGTTGGGTGTAGGCGGCGAGGATCAGCCAGGTCCAGCGGTCCGCCGCCTCGGGGGTGCGGATCTTCGGGCAGGTCCAGCCGAGGGTCTGCTTGAACAGGCGGAAGGTGTGCTCGATGTCGAAACGCCGCAGGTATGCCTGCCAGAGACGGTCGGTGTCCGCTGCGTCTGCGTCGGTTCCCGACCACCACAGCCAGACCGGCTTCGGGGTGGCGCCGCTGGGCAGATGCTGGATGTCCAGACGGATCACCGTCCCTTCGACGATCGGGAGGGTGCCGTCGGCCGCGGCCCAGGACGAGCGGTGGGTGAGCTTGGGGTGGAGCCGGTTCCAGGAGCGTGCGAGGGCGGTGCCGTAGAGGCGTGTGTCGGTGACGGTGTCGGTGTCCGGGGTGCCCCAGGTGTCGGGCTGTCCGAAGACGAACTCGCCTCCGTGCCGGGGCGGCCGGCCCCTGGTGTGAGGCTGCCGGGGCGGTGCCGGGCGACGCAGGACACGGTCCGAGCGCATCCGGGCCAGCACCTGCACCGGCAGATCCTTGAGGAGGAAGGCGAGGCGGGGTGCGTCGTATCCGGCGTCCGCGATGATGAGGACGTCCGGGTCCCCGGCCTGCCACTGGCCTGCGGTGATGAGCCGCTCGACCAGGTCGCGCAGCTGTCGGGCGGTGACGGTGGCGGTGTCGTCCCCGGGCGCCAGACGCAACGCGTCGAGCGGCGCGGTCCATGAACTTCGGCCGGGTTCCAGTGCGCAGACGATCGAGTAGGGCCAGCCGGGAACGGGGATGTGCTGGTCCTTGCCGCGGCCGTAGGTGTGGCAGAGGATCCGCTGCGGTGAGGTGTGGGCGTCCGGCCGCAGCCAGCAGGTGACGTCGACGGCCAGGACGATTCGGCCGTCGACTGCTCGTGGCAGCGGCACCGAAGCCAGGGTGTGTCGCATCCGGTCGGCGTCGATGCGGCCCTGGGCGAGGGCGGCGTAGAGCCCTCCGTGCCCGCGTCGGTGTTCGCCCACCAGCGACAGTTCGGCCAGTGATCTCACCGGCCCGTCCCCGCACAGAACTGCATCCGTCAGCTCGAACAGAGCGTCCGAACGGGAGGTGAGACAGGAGTAGAACTCGCCCCGGAAGCGTGACAGATCCGCCAACGGCTCTCGCCGGGCATCGTGATGCTGCAGACTCATCCTCACGGCCTTCGTGCTGGACGTGTGTGTTCCTTGGTCGGAGCACATGTTCAGACGAAGGCCGCTTCCGTGTACGGCGGTTACCGAACCGAGTGATCAAGTACGACCCACCGTTCGACAACGCACGTTAAAGATCAAGCTAGCCCCCGTACGTCGCCTGTGCCTCGCCCCGCAGCGCGGCGAAGTCCGCGGCGAGCCGCGCCGCGTCCGCCGTCTCCAGCGTCGCGGTGGTGATGCGCACCGCTGGCCCGGACGCGATCCGGAACCGGGCGCCGGCCGCGACCCACCACCCCTGCGTCCGCAGTCCGTTGACCACGGCGGACTCGTCGCCCACGGGAACCCACACGTTCAGCCCGCTGGCCCCCACCGCCGCGATCCCGTGCCCGGCCAGCGCGTCGACGAGCGCCGCCCGGCGCACGGTGTAGGCCGCCGCGCCGTCCGCCACCAGCGCGCCCACCGCCGGGTCGGCGAGCAGCCCGGCCACCGTCTCCTGCAGGATGTGGCTGACCCAGCCGGACGTCATCAGCATCCGTCCGTCGTGCCGCGCCAGCGTCACCCCGTCGCAGGCCAGTCCGGCCCACCGCAGGTCGATCCCCAGGTGCTTGGACGCCGTGCGCACCTGGGCCCAGCGGGGGAGTCCCGCCGCCGCCAGCGTCGCCGCCGGCGCTCCCGCGATGTCCGCGTTGTGGTCGTCCTCGACGACGAGGACCTCCGGGAACTCCGCGAGCACCGCGACCAGCTCGTCCCGCCGGGCCTCTGTGAAGCAGGCACCCGTGGGGCACTGGCCGCGCGGGCTGCACACGACCGCCCGTACGCCGGCCCGCAGCGCCGCCCGCAGGGCGTCCGGCACGAGCCCCTCCCCGTCCACCGCGACCGGCACCATGCGCAGACCGAGCGCCGGCACCAGGTCCAGGAGGTGGTGGAAGCCGGGGTCCTCCACCGCCACCGCGTCCCCGGGCCGCAGCTCCGTGGACAGCAGGCGCGCGATGCAGTCCAGCGCCCCGTGCGCGAAGGTGACGTGCTCGGCCGGCACCCCGTCCCGCTCGAACCAGGCGCGGGTCAGCTCCTCCAGCCGCCCGAGCCGGGGCGCCGCGCGGTGGGAGCCGAAGACCGGCCGCACCAGCGAGGGGGGCCGCAGCTCCGGGAGGAAGGCGGGGTCGGGATGGCCGCCGGCCAGGTCGACGAGCCCCGTCGGCACCCGCGGCGGCCGGCGCGAGGCGACGGCCGGCGCCTCGGCGACGACGGTCCCGCCGCGTCCGCGCGTCACCACGACGCCCCGCTGCCGCAGCTCCTTGTACGCGGTGGCGACCGTACCCGGACTGACGCCCAGGCCGTCCGCCAGCCTGCGTACCGGGGGAAGGGCGTCACCCGGACCGAAGGCGCCCTCGGCCACTCCCCGTTCGACGGACGCGGCAATCCCCTTGGCCGTCGTCCCGGTGATCGAATATTGTGCTACCACGTAACGAAGTATGTATTGATACATAACTGAGGTCAAGGGGGAACCGGTGGACCTGCGATCGCGCTGGGCGACCTGGAAGAAGAACGTCCCGGGGGGCCTCGACGGCCGCCGCATGCTCGTCATCAGCTTCATCGACAAGTGCGGCACCGGACTCTGGGCGACCTCCATCGCCCTCTACTTCACCTACGTCTCCGGCCTCGGCATCGCCCAGGTCGGCCTCCTCGTCGGCCTCTCCGGCGCCGCCGGCATCGCCGGCGCCCCCCTCGCCGGACGCCTCGCCGACCGCTTCCCCGTCACCCGCGTCCTCATCGCCGCCCAGCTCCTGCGCGCCGCGGCCCTCCTCGCCCTGCTCACCACCGACCACTACGCGCTCCTCATCCTCTACTCGGCCGTCGGCGCCCTCCCCGACCGCGGCACCAACGTCCTCACCAAGCTCTACGCCACCCGCGTCGCCGGCCCGGCGCGCGTCCGCTACCAGGCCATCAACCGCACCGTCGGCAACCTCGGCTGGGTCTTCGGCGGCCTCGGCGCCGCCGCCGCCCTCGCCGCCGGCACGGACACCGCCTACCGGCTCCTGCTCATCGGCAACGTCCTCTCCTACGTCGCCATGGCCGCCCTCACCCTCCGCTGCTCCGAACCCCCCGCCCCCGCCTCCCGCATCGCCGCCGACTCCACCACCGGCGCCCCGCCCGCGCGGCCCACGAGCCCCTGGCGCGACCGCACCTTCCTGCTCTTCACCGGCACCGAGGCCGTGCTCTGCCTCGACGACACGATCCTCCAGGTCGCCATGCCGCTCTGGATCGTCCACGCCACCGCCGCCCCCGCCGGCCTCGCCCCGCTGCTCCTCGTCATGAACAGCGTGCTCGTCGTCCTCTTCCAGGTCCCGCTCGCCCGCTTCGGCGGCTCGACCGACGCGGCCCGGCGCCTCCTCCTGCCGCTCGCCGCCCTCTTCGCCCTCGGCACCTCCGCCCTGGCCGTCTCCGCCCTCGGCGGACGCGGCCTCGCCGTCACCGCCCTCGTCGTGGCCGCGCTCGCCCTCACCTTCGTCGAGATGCTCCACGCCATCGCCTCGTGGGAACTCTCCGTGGCCCTCGCCCCCGACGACGCCCAGGGCGCCTACCTGGGAGTCCACGGCCTCGCCGTCGCCACCCAGCGTTTCGGCGGCCCGCTGCTGCTCACCGGGGTGATCGCGGCGGGCCCCCTGGCCTGGGCAGCCCTCGGCGCCGGCCTCGTGGCGATGTGCGGCGGACAGCACCGCGTCGTCAGCCGCGGCCTCCCCACGGCGTCGTCACTGTCAGTGCCCGCGGTTACGGTGAGTGAGAAATGATCGGCAGCGCTCAGGGGGAGACATGACACGCCACGCCACCACCACGTCCATGCGCCGCGCACTGCGCCGCGAGGTACCCAGCACCGTCGGCCTGCTCGCCGACGAGGACGACTTCGCCGCGATGCGCCGGTACGGCACCTTCACCTTCGACGACCACCCCACCTACCTGGCCCAGGTCGAGGCCCTCCTCAAGAGCCTCGCCGGCCAGGGCGGGCACACCACCGTCGCCCTCTTCGACCCCGAGGAGTACGCCGGCTACTGCCGGGACACCGGACTCGACCCCGACCACCCCGCCAGCCGCAGCCGCTACACCGCCGAACTGGCCGCCACCGGCATCCGCGTCCCCTATACCGGCCAGCCCATGGCGACCCTCGTCCCCACCCTCGTCGACGCCGCCGTCCGCCGCGCCACCTGGGAGTACGCCACGATGCTCCTCACCGACACCGGAGACTGCGCCGACTGCGGCGAGGACATCGGCCACGCCGCCTTCGACCGCGCCTCGCGGCTCCTGATGTCCCTCCTCGAAGCGGCCGGCCCCGGCATCCACCACCTCGTCTGCAGCGTCCCCGCACGGGACGAGCAGCTCCTCGCCGTCCTCCACACCGCCTGCGACGAGGACGGACCCGCCCGCCTCGACAGCGGCGAGGGAGCCGAGTTCGTCACCGTCCTCGCCGCCGGCATCGCCCTGGACAGCCCGGGGGGACTCGTCCTGCGCACCAGCCGCCCCGGCACCCGCGACCGCCTCCACGGCTGGCGCCTGCTCCGGGGCAGCCTCGTCCCCCTCACCGAGGCCGAGGTCTTCAGCGCCTACTGCACCGACGCCCGCACCGGCGAACCGGTCTCACCGGAACCGCACGTCGACTACCGCGCCGGTTTCCCCCTCGCCCCCGACGACGGCCCCACCCACCACTGACGACGCAAGGCCCCGCGCACGACGAAGGGGCTCCCCGCCACGACGTGGCGGGAAGCCCCTCCGATCTCCGACCGGCCGGGATCACTCCCCGGACAGCACCGCCTGCGCGGCCACACGGGCCTCCTCGGCCGTGTCGGCCGCACGCGCCGCCGCGGCGGCACGCTCGCACTGCGCCAGCGTGTACTTCGCCAGCGTCGCCCGCACGTACGGGATCGACGCCGCACCCATCGACAGGGAGGTGACACCCAGACCCGTCAGCACACACGCGAGCAGCGGATCCGCCGCGGCCTCGCCGCAGACGCCGCAGCTCTTGCCCTCGGCCTTGGCGGCCTCGGCGGACAGCGCCACCAGGTCGAGCAGCGCGGGCTGCCACGGGTCCTGGAGCCGCGACACCGCACCGACCTGCCGGTCGGCGGCGAAGGTGTACTGCGCCAGGTCGTTCGTACCCAGCGACAGGAACTCCACCTCCTGCAGGATCGAGCGCGCCCGGAGAGCGGCCGACGGGATCTCCACCATCGCGCCGAACTTCGCCCGCAGCCCCGCCTCACGGCACGCGTCGGCGAAGGCCTTGGCGTCCGTGCGGTCGGCCACCATCGGGGCCATGACCTCCAGGTACACCGGAAGCCCCTCGACCGCCTTCGCCAGCGCGGTCAGCTGGGTCCGCAGCACCTCGGGGTGGTCCAGCAGCGACCGCAGACCGCGCACGCCCAGCGCCGGGTTCGGCTCGTCCGCCGGCGTCAGGAAGTCGAGCGGCTTGTCCGCGCCGGCGTCCAGCACCCGCACCACGACACGACCCTCGGGGAACGCCTCCAGGACCTTCCGGTACGCCTCGACCTGCTTCTCCTCGGACGGCGCCTTCGCGCTGTCGTCCAGGAAGAGGAACTCCGTGCGGAACAGACCGACGCCCTCGGCCCCGGCCTCCACCGCGGCCGGCACGTCCGCCGGGCCACCCACGTTGGCCAGCAGCGGCACCTTGTGCCCGTCGGAGGTCGCGCCCGGACCGCTGGACGCGGCCAGCGCGGCCTTGCGCTCGGCGGCGGCCGCGGTCAGCGTCGCCTTCTTGTCCTCGCTCGGGTTCACGAAGATCTCGCCCGTCGAGCCGTCCACCGCGATCACCGTGCCCTCGCCGATCTCACCGGCGCCCGGCAGCGCCACCACGGCCGGCACGCCCAGCGCCCGCGCCAGGATGGCGCTGTGGCTGGTGGGCCCGCCCTCCTCGGTCACGAAGCCCAGGACGAGCGCCGGGTCGAGCAGCGCCGTGTCGGCGGGAGCCAGGTCCCGCGCGATCAGCACGTACGGCTCGTCGCTGTCCGGCACACCCGGCATCGGAACGCCCAGCAGCCGGGCGACGATACGGTTCCGCACGTCGTCGAGGTCGGCGACCCGCCCGGCCATGTACTCGCCGGCACCCGCGAGCAGCTCGCGGTAGTGGGAGAACGCGTCGTAGATACCGCGCTCCGCGGTGCTGCCCACCGCGATCCGGCGGTCGACGTCCGCGATGAGCTCCGGGTCCTGGGCGATCATGGCCTGGGCCTCGAGCACGTGCTGGGCCTCGCCCCCCGCCAGGTTGCCGCGCGCGATCAGATCGGCGGCCACAGCCTCCACGGCCTGACGGGCGCGCCCCTGTTCGCGCTCCGCCTCCTCGGCGGGAATCTGCTTGGCCGGCGGCTCGAGCACCGCCGTACCCATGTGCCGTACCTCGCCGATGGCCACCCCGTGGCTCACGCCGACGCCTCGCAGCGTTGTCTCCATCTCACCGTCTCCGATAGAGCGGCGGCACCCCGGCCGCCGCGTTGAATGTCGAACTCCGGGCCGTCACGTGGACGGCGCCCGCGTCAGCTCCAGCCGAAGAGGACGTCGTCGGCCTTGACGTCGCCGCTCTCGACGACGTCGGAGAGGGAGTCGACCGTGGCCTCCAGGGCCACGACGGGGCAGATGGGGGACTTGCCGGCGGCCTCGACGTCGGCCGGGTTCCAGCGCACGACGGCCTGTCCGCGCGTCACGGTGTCCCCTTTGGCGACGAGCAGCTCGAAGCCCTGTCCGTTGAGCTGCACGGTGTCGATGCCGAGGTGGGTGAGCACGCCGTGCCCCTCACCGTCGACGACGACGAAGGCGTGCGGGTGAAGAGAGACGATGACGCCGTCGACCGGGGAAACGGCCTCCGACGGCTCACGTACGGGATCGATGGCGGTACCCGGACCGACCATGGCGCCGGAGAAGACGGGGTCGGGTACAGCGGCAAGACCGATGGCGCGTCCAGCGAGTGGCGACGTCACGGTTGTCATGGGAAGCCTCCCAGGGGCGGAGATGGAGTGGCGCCGTCACTGCCTGTCCTGGACGGCGTACTGTTCAGAAGCGTATGTCATGGGAAGTCCAGGTTCCGCACGAGATGTACCAGTTGGCGGACCTAGCGACTACCCCGAAACGATTTGCCTCTACTGACGGTGGGATGTACTGTCGTACTCCTGCGTGACCCCAACGCGACTCTGAGTCGTGGGTCCGCAGCACCTATCAAGCCAGATCCTAACCCCAGTGGTCTACACCTCTGCATGCATGCGGGGGAGTGGTCGGGAGGGCCGGGAAAGCCTGGTAGTGTTTGACCCCGCCGCAAGGGAAAGCGCGAAAAGCGAATTCCCGAAAGGCAGCCCGCTCCAGCGGGTGGCAGAAACGGAAATCGGATCTGCTAAGCTGGAAACACGAAAGACCGAAGGGAAAAGCCCGGAGGAAAGCCCGAGAGGGTGAGTACGAAGGAAGCGTCCGTTCCTTGAGAACTCAACAGCGTGCCAAAAATCAACGCCAGATTAGTTGATACCCCGTCCATCTTCGGATGGTCGAGGTTCCTTTGAAGTCCTACTGGCCCTTGTGGCAGGTAGGCAAAAAACACAGCGAGGACGCTGTGAACGACCGGTCCTATTCCGACTGGTCGTTCCGCTCTCGTGATGTGTGCACCCGATTACGGGTAAACATTCACGGAGAGTTTGATCCTGGCTCAGGACGAACGCTGGCGGCGTGCTTAACACATGCAAGTCGAACGATGAAGCCCTTCGGGGTGGATTAGTGGCGAACGGGTGAGTAACACGTGGGCAATCTGCCCTTCACTCTGGGACAAGCCCTGGAAACGGGGTCTAATACCGGATAACACCGGCTTCCGCATGGAAGCTGGTTGAAAGCTCCGGCGGTGAAGGATGAGCCCGCGGCCTATCAGCTTGTTGGTGGGGTAATGGCCCACCAAGGCGACGACGGGTAGCCGGCCTGAGAGGGCGACCGGCCACACTGGGACTGAGACACGGCCCAGACTCCTACGGGAGGCAGCAGTGGGGAATATTGCACAATGGGCGAAAGCCTGATGCAGCGACGCCGCGTGAGGGATGACGGCCTTCGGGTTGTAAACCTCTTTCAGCAGGGAAGAAGCGAAAGTGACGGTACCTGCAGAAGAAGCGCCGGCTAACTACGTGCCAGCAGCCGCGGTAATACGTAGGGCGCAAGCGTTGTCCGGAATTATTGGGCGTAAAGAGCTCGTAGGCGGCTTGTCACGTCGGGTGTGAAAGCCCGGGGCTTAACCCCGGGTCTGCATCCGATACGGGCAGGCTAGAGTGTGGTAGGGGAGATCGGAATTCCTGGTGTAGCGGTGAAATGCGCAGATATCAGGAGGAACACCGGTGGCGAAGGCGGATCTCTGGGCCATTACTGACGCTGAGGAGCGAAAGCGTGGGGAGCGAACAGGATTAGATACCCTGGTAGTCCACGCCGTAAACGTTGGGAACTAGGTGTTGGCGACATTCCACGTCGTCGGTGCCGCAGCTAACGCATTAAGTTCCCCGCCTGGGGAGTACGGCCGCAAGGCTAAAACTCAAAGGAATTGACGGGGGCCCGCACAAGCAGCGGAGCATGTGGCTTAATTCGACGCAACGCGAAGAACCTTACCAAGGCTTGACATATACCGGAAAGCATTAGAGATAGTGCCCCCCTTGTGGTCGGTATACAGGTGGTGCATGGCTGTCGTCAGCTCGTGTCGTGAGATGTTGGGTTAAGTCCCGCAACGAGCGCAACCCTTGTCCTGTGTTGCCAGCATGCCCTTCGGGGTGATGGGGACTCACAGGAGACCGCCGGGGTCAACTCGGAGGAAGGTGGGGACGACGTCAAGTCATCATGCCCCTTATGTCTTGGGCTGCACACGTGCTACAATGGCCGGTACAAAGAGCTGCGATGCCGTGAGGCGGAGCGAATCTCAAAAAGCCGGTCTCAGTTCGGATTGGGGTCTGCAACTCGACCCCATGAAGTCGGAGTTGCTAGTAATCGCAGATCAGCATTGCTGCGGTGAATACGTTCCCGGGCCTTGTACACACCGCCCGTCACGTCACGAAAGTCGGTAACACCCGAAGCCGGTGGCCCAACCCCTTGTGGGAGGGAGCTGTCGAAGGTGGGACTGGCGATTGGGACGAAGTCGTAACAAGGTAGCCGTACCGGAAGGTGCGGCTGGATCACCTCCTTTCTAAGGAGCACAGTACCGATTGCAGACAAACGTTCTGCACGGTCAGCTCATGGGTGGAACGTTGATTAGTTGGCACAGTGAGTGAGACGAGTTCGCCAGTACTGCTTCGGCGTGGAACGCGAGAATCGTTGATCTGACTGTGCTTGGCACGTTGTTGGGTGTCTGAGGGTACGGCCGTAAGGTTTGTATCTTCGCGATGCCGGCCCCAGTGAACTTGATTCGTTTGAATCAGGGTGATGGGTGGCTGGTCGTTGCTTGAGAACTACACAGTGGACGCGAGCATCTGTGGCCAAGTTTTTAAGGGCGCACGGTGGATGCCTTGGCACCAGGAACCGATGAAGGACGTGGGAGGCCACGATAGTCCCCGGGGAGCCGTCAACCAGGCTTTGATCCGGGGGTTTCCGAATGGGGAAACCCGGCAGTCGTCATGGGCTGTCACCCATGCCTGAACACATAGGGCATGTGGAGGGAACGAGGGGAAGTGAAACATCTCAGTACCCTCAGGAAGAGAAAACAACCGTGATTCCGGGAGTAGTGGCGAGCGAAACCGGATGAGGCCAAACCGTATGCGTGTGATACCCGGCAGGGGTTGCGCATACGGGGTTGTGGGATCTCTCTTTCACAGTCTGCCGGCTGTGAGGCGAGTCAGAAACCGTATGGATAGGCGAAGGACATGCGAAAGGTCCGGCGTAGAGGGTAAGACCCCCGTAGCTGAAATTCATACGGCTTGCTTGAGAGACACCCAAGTAGCACGGGGCCCGAGAAATCCCGTGTGAATCTGGCGGGACCACCCGCTAAGCCTAAATATTCCCTGGTGACCGATAGCGGATAGTACCGTGAGGGAATGGTGAAAAGTACCGCGGGAGCGGAGTGAAATAGTACCTGAAACCGTGTGCCTACAAGCCGTGGGAGCGTCGCTCATTGGGTTTACCCAATGGGTCGTGACTGCGTGCCTTTTGAAGAATGAGCCTGCGAGTTAGCGGTGTGTAGCGAGGTTAACCCGTGTGGGGAAGCCGTAGCGAAAGCGAGTCCGAATAGGGCGATTGAGTTGCACGCTCTAGACCCGAAGCGGAGTGATCTAGCCATGGGCAGGTTGAAGCGGAGGTAAGACTTCGTGGAGGACCGAACCCACCAGGGTTGAAAACCTGGGGGATGACCTGTGGTTAGGGGTGAAAGGCCAATCAAACTCCGTGATAGCTGGTTCTCCCCGAAATGCATTTAGGTGCAGCGTCGTGTGTTTCTTGCCGGAGGTAGAGCACTGGATAGGCGATGGGCCCTACCGGGTTACTGACCTTAGCCAAACTCCGAATGCCGGTAAGTGAGAGCACGGCAGTGAGACTGTGGGGGATAAGCTCCATGGTCGAGAGGGAAACAGCCCAGAGCATCGACTAAGGCCCCTAAGCGTACGCTAAGTGGGAAAGGATGTGGAGTCGCAGAGACAACCAGGAGGTTGGCTTAGAAGCAGCCACCCTTGAAAGAGTGCGTAATAGCTCACTGGTCAAGTGATTCCGCGCCGACAATGTAGCGGGGCTCAAGCGTACCGCCGAAGTCGTGTCATTGCAGCAATTAAGCCCCAACGGGTGCTGTGATGGGTAGGGGAGCGTCGTGTGCCGGGTGAAGCAGCCGCGGAAGCGAGTTGTGGACGGTTCACGAGTGAGAATGCAGGCATGAGTAGCGATACACACGTGAGAAACGTGTGCGCCGATTGACTAAGGGTTCCTGGGTCAAGCTGATCTGCCCAGGGTAAGTCGGGACCTAAGGCGAGGCCGACAGGCGTAGTCGATGGACAACCGGTTGATATTCCGGTACCCGCTTTGAAACGCCCAATATCGAGCCCATTAATGCTAAGGCCGTGAAGCCGCCCTGGAGCCTTCGGGCAAAGGGGAGTGGTGGAGCCGCTGACCCAAGGTGGTAGTAGGTAAGCGATGGGGTGACGCAGGAAGGTAGTCCAGCCCGGGCGGTGGTTGTCCCGGGGTAAGGGTGTAGGCCGTGTGATAGGCAAATCCGTCACACATTAAGGCTGAGACCTGATGCCGAGCCGATTGTGGTGAAGTGGATGATCCTATGCTGTCGAGAAAAGCCTCTAGCGAGTTTCATGGCGGCCCGTACCCTAAACCGACTCAGGTGGTCAGGTAGAGAATACCGAGGCGTTCGGGTGAACTATGGTTAAGGAACTCGGCAAAATGCCCCCGTAACTTCGGGAGAAGGGGGGCCATCACTGGTGATCGGATTTACTCCGTGAGCTGGGGGTGGCCGCAGAGACCAGCGAGAAGCGACTGTTTACTAAAAACACAGGTCCGTGCGAAGCCGTAAGGCGATGTATACGGACTGACGCCTGCCCGGTGCTGGAACGTTAAGGGGACCGGTTAGTGACCTTTCGGGGTTGCGAAGCTGAGAACTTAAGCGCCAGTAAACGGCGGTGGTAACTATAACCATCCTAAGGTAGCGAAATTCCTTGTCGGGTAAGTTCCGACCTGCACGAATGGCGTAACGACTTCTCGACTGTCTCAACCATAGGCCCGGTGAAATTGCACTACGAGTAAAGATGCTCGTTTCGCGCAGCAGGACGGAAAGACCCCGGGACCTTTACTACAGTTTGATATTGGTGTTCGGTTCGGCTTGTGTAGGATAGGTGGGAGACTTTGAAGCCGTGACGCCAGTCATGGTGGAGTCGCCGTTGAAATACCACTCTGGTCGTGCTGGATGTCTAACCTCGGTCCGTGATCCGGATCAGGGACAGTGTCTGATGGGTAGTTTAACTGGGGCGGTTGCCTCCCAAAGGGTAACGGAGGCGCCCAAAGGTTCCCTCAGCCTGGTTGGCAATCAGGTGTTGAGTGTAAGTGCACAAGGGAGCTTGACTGTGAGACCGACGGGTCGAGCAGGGACGAAAGTC
This sequence comes from Streptomyces sp. JL2001, assembly GCF_050917515.1. Lineage (NCBI taxonomy): Bacteria > Bacillati > Actinomycetota > Actinomycetes > Kitasatosporales > Streptomycetaceae > Streptomyces > Streptomyces sp. JL2001. The sequence continues at coordinate 6,591,849 of NZ_CP169421.1, forward strand.
GGGACTAGTGATCCGGCGGTGGCTTGTGGAAGCGCCGTCGCTCAACGGATAAAAGGTACCCCGGGGATAACAGGCTGATCTTCCCCAAGAGTCCATATCGACGGGATGGTTTGGCACCTCGATGTCGGCTCGTCGCATCCTGGGGCTGGAGTCGGTCCCAAGGGTTGGGCTGTTCGCCCATTAAAGCGGTACGCGAGCTGGGTTTAGAACGTCGTGAGACAGTTCGGTCCCTATCCGCTGTGCGCGTAGGAATATTGAGAAGGGCTGTCCCTAGTACGAGAGGACCGGGACGGACGAACCTCTGGTGTGCCAGTTGTCCTGCCAAGGGCATGGCTGGTTGGCTACGTTCGGGAGGGATAACCGCTGAAAGCATCTAAGCGGGAAGCCTGCTTCGAGATGAGTATTCCCACCTCCTTGAGAGGGTAAGGCTCCCAGTAGACGACTGGGTTGATAGGCCGGATGTGGAAGCCCAGTAATGGGTGGAGCTGACCGGTACTAATAGGCCGAGGGCTTGTCCTCAGTTGCTCGCGTCCACTGTGTTAGTTCTGAAGTAACGAACTCGCCCCTTGTCGGCTGGAGTTTGTTTATTTCATAGAGTTTCGGTGGTCATAGCGTTAGGGAAACGCCCGGTTACATTCCGAACCCGGAAGCTAAGCCTTTCAGCGCCGATGGTACTGCAGGGGGGACCCTGTGGGAGAGTAGGACGCCGCCGAACAATCATTGTGGGAAAGCCCCGCACCTTATGGTGCGGGGCTTTTCTGCGTTCCGGACCCGGCCGCCACCCCTGTGCTCGTCGTCGTCGTGGCTGAAGGTAAGGTCAGGGGGCATCATCGGCACGTTCCCACAGGAGGCCCCCGGGTGGAGGTCCAGGAGACCCGCGTTCAGACGGAACGGGTCCTCACCATCCCCAACATCCTCAGCATGGCTCGCCTCGTCGGCGTGCCGCTCTTCCTGTGGTTGATTCTCCGACCCGTGTTCGGTGGTCCCAACAGCGACGGCTGGGCTCTGCTGGTCCTGATGCTGAGCGGCATCAGCGACTATCTCGACGGGAAGCTCGCCCGCCGCTGGAACCAGATCAGCAGCCTCGGCCGGCTCCTGGACCCGGCCGCGGACCGGCTGTACATCGTCTCCACGCTCATCGGGCTCACCTGGCGCGAGATCCTGCCGCTCTGGCTGACCGTCGCCCTATTCGCCCGCGAGCTGATGCTCCTGGTGATGGTGGCAATCCTCCGCCGGCACGGCTATCCGCCGCCGCAGGTGAACTTCCTCGGCAAGGCCGCGACTTTCAACCTGATGTACGCCTTCCCGTTGCTCCTGCTCAGTGACGGAACGGGCTGGCTTTCGTCACTCGCTGAAGTTTTCGGGTGGGCCTTCGCCGGATGGGGTACAACTCTGTATTGGTGGGCAGGGATCCTCTACGTGGTCCAGGTCCGTCGACTCGTGAAGGCGGATACCGCGGCCGATTGAGCCCGTCTGTCCCGTGCCGAGCAGCGTCGCCGGCATGTACGAGGACGTCCGAGGGCAACCGAACGGACAGGTGAGGTCGGCCGGACCGTCGTCTCTTCAAGGAGGACGCTTCCGACATGAAGGCCGTCGTGATGGCCGGTGGCGAGGGAACTCGACTTCGCCCCATGACCTCGAGCATGCCCAAGCCTCTTCTGCCGGTGGCCAACCGGCCGATCATGGAGCATGTCCTGCGACTGCTCAAGCGGCACGGTCTCACCGAGACCGTTGTCACGGTGCAGTTTCTCGCCTCACTCGTCAAGAACTACTTCGGTGACGGCGAAGAACTCGGGATGGAGCTCACGTATGCCAACGAGGAGAAACCGCTCGGTACCGCAGGGAGTGTGAAGAACGCCGAGGAAGCGCTGAAGGACGACGCCTTCGTCGTCATCTCGGGCGATGCGCTCACCGACTTCGATCTCACCGACCTGATCGCCTTCCACAAGGAGAAGGGCGCTCTGGTCACCGTCTGTCTGACCCGGGTACCGAATCCTCTGGAATTCGGCATCACGATCGTGGACGAGGAAGGGAAGGTCGAACGCTTCCTGGAGAAGCCGACCTGGGGACAGGTCTTCTCGGACACCGTGAACACGGGTATCTACGTGATGGAGCCCGAGGTCTTCAACTACGTCGAGGCGGATGTTCCGGTCGACTGGTCGGGTGACGTCTTCCCGCAGCTCATGAAGGAAGGCAAGCCGATCTACGGCTATGTCGCCGAGGGCTACTGGGAGGACGTCGGCACCCACGAGAGCTATGTCAAGGCTCAGGCCGACGTGCTCGAGGGGAAGGTCCAGGTCGAACTCGACGGCTTCGAGATCTCCCCGGGCGTATGGGTCGCGGAGGGCGCGGAGGTCCACCCCGACGCCGTCCTGCGCGGACCGCTCTACATCGGCGACTACGCCAAGGTCGAGGCCGGCGCCGAGATCCGCGAGCACACCGTCATCGGCTCGAACGTGGTCGTCAAGAGCGGTGCCTTCCTCCACCGAGCCGTGATCCACGACAACGTCTACGTCGGTCAGCAGTGCAACCTGCGCGGATGCGTCATCGGCAAGAACACCGACGTCATGCGGGCCGCCCGGATCGAGGACGGCGCCGTCATCGGTGACGAGTGCCTGATCGGCGAGGAGTCGATCGTCCAGGGCAACGTCCGGGTCTACCCCTTCAAGACCATCGAGGCCGGCGCCTTCGTCAACACCTCGGTGATCTGGGAGTCCCGCGGCCAGGCGCACCTCTTCGGCGCACGCGGGGTGTCCGGCATCCTGAACGTGGAGATCACGCCCGAACTGGCCGTGCGGCTCGCCGGCGCGTACGCGACGACCCTGAAGAAGGGGTCCACGGTCACCACGGCGCGTGACCACTCCCGAGGCGCCCGGGCGCTCAAGCGCGCGGTGATCTCGGCGCTGCAGGCGAGCGCCATCGACGTCCGCGACCTGGAGAACGTACCGCTGCCGGTGGCGCGGCAGCAGACGGCGAGAGGGAGCGCGGGCGGGATCATGCTGCGGACCTCGCCGGGCGTCCCCGACTCGGTCGACATCATGTTCTTCGACGAGCGCGGGGCCGACCTGTCGCAGGCCGGACAGCGGAAGCTGGATCGCGTCTTCGCACGTCAGGAGTACCGGCGTGCCTTCCCCGGCGAGATCGGCGACCTCACCTTCCCGGCGAGCGTCTACGACTCGTACACCGGCTCCCTGCTGCGGAACGTGGACACCACCGGCATCGCCGAGGCGGGGCTCAAGGTGGTCGTCGACGCGTCGAACGGCAGTGCCGGTCTTGTTCTGCCGAGCCTGCTCGGACGGCTCCAGGTGGACTCGCTGACGATCAACCCGGGCCTCGACGAGTCGCGGCCCACGGAGTCGGTCGAGACCCGCAGGGCCGGACTCGTCCGGCTCGGCGAGATCGTCGCGTCGGCGCGGGCGGCGTTCGGCGTCCGGTTCGACCCGGTGGGCGAGCGGCTCTCCCTCGTCGACGAACGCGGGCGGATCATCGAGGACGACCGATCACTTCTGGTCATGCTCGACCTGGTCGCCGCCGAGCGGCGCTCGGGGCGGGTCGCGCTGCCCGTGACCACCACCCGGATCGCGGAGCAGGTCGCCGCGTACCACGGGACCCAGGTGGAGTGGACGACGACCTCGCCGGACGACCTCACCCGGGTCGGCCGGGAAGAGTCGACGATCTTCGGCGGGGACGGGCGCGGCGGGTTCATCATTCCCGAGTTCAGCAGCGTCTTCGACGGTGCGGCGGCCTTCGTCCGCCTGATCGGCCTGGTCGCGCGGACCCAGCTCACGCTGAGCCAGATCGACGCCCGCATCCCGCGGGCGCACGTCCTCAAGCGGGACGTCGCGACGCCGTGGGCGGTCAAGGGCCTCGTCATGCGCCGGGTGGTGGAGGCGGCCGGCGACCGGTCCGTGGACACCACCGACGGCGTCCGGGTGGTGGAGGCGGACGGGCGCTGGGTGATGGTGCTGCCCGACCCGGCCGAGGCCGTCACCCATCTGTGGGCGGAGGGTCCCGACGACACCTCGGCCCAGGCGCTGCTCGACGAGTGGTCGAGTGTGGTCGAGAGCGCAGGTCAGTAGCCGGATGTGACCGGTGGACCGGGTGGTGTCCGAGTGACACCCCCCGGTTCCCGGGTGGGGCCATTCGGCGGTAGCAGCCGCGACGTGCGACGATGTGCGGCATGTCGCAGCAGCCCCCCGTTCGGAGCACCGGAGCACCGCCCCCGCGTCCGGACGCCTCCATGTCGCTGCTGAACAACGTGATCGACCACGCGCTCGACGACGGGTACGCGGAGGCTTCCGCGCGGCGCGAGGCGGAGGGCGGCGGCGGTCTGCCGCGGACCCTGCGTGCCAAGCTCGGTCTCGCGGCCGGCCTCGTGCTGGCCGCGGCCGTGGTCACGGTCGGAGCCGCCGAGGCGCGGATCTCCGCGCCGGTCCTCGCCAAGGAGCGGCAGGAGCTCATCGACCGGATCGACGCCGAGTCCTCGGCGGCCGACCAGCTCGAGCAGGACGTCGAGAAGATCCGGAGCGAGGTCGGGGAGCGGCAGCGCAAGGCGTTGGAGCAGCACGGCGGCGACCAGGCCGAGCTGGTGGCGCTCCTCTCGGGCGCCACTCCGGTGCACGGTCCCGGGGTGAAGCTCGTCGTCGACGACGCCAAGGGCACCGACTCGGGCGGTGGCGGTCCCCGGGAGAGCAGCGGGTTCTCCGACACGGGCCGGGTGCGCGACCGGGACATGCAGCGGATCGTCAACGGTCTGTGGGAGTCGGGCGCCGAGGCCGTCGCGATCAACGGGCAGCGGCTGACGTCGCTCTCGGCGATCCGGGCCGCCGGCGACGCCATACTGGTCGACAACAAGCCGCTGGTGCCGCCGTACACGGTGCTCGCGGTGGGGGACGGGCAGCGGCTCAGCACCGCGTTCCAGGACAGCGCCGACGGTCAGTACCTGCACGCGCTGCAGGAGAACTTCGGCATCCGGACCCGCATCTCGGCCGAGGCCGACGTGCGGCTTCCGGCAGCGCCGAGCCTGATCGTCCGCACAGCAGAGCCGAGGGGAGCCGGGGCGGCCAAGCCCACCGGGCGGGCCACGGCCGACACAGGGAAGGGCACATCTTGATCGCCGTACTGGGCCTGATCGTGGGAGTGGTGGTCGGACTTTTGGTCCGGCCCGAGGTTCCGGCGGTGGTCGAGCCCTATCTTCCGATCGCCGTGGTGGCCGCCCTCGACGCCGTCTTCGGCGGTCTGCGGGCCATGCTGGACGGGATCTTCGTCGACAAGGTCTTCGTGGTCTCCTTCCTCTCCAACGTGGTCGTGGCCGCGCTGATCGTGTTCCTCGGCGACAAGCTGGGCGTCGGCGCGCAGCTGTCGACCGGCGTGGTCGTCGTCCTCGGCATCCGCATCTTCTCCAACGCGGCCGCCATCCGGCGGCACGTGTTCCGGGCGTGAGGCCGATGAGCGACCACAGCGACGAGCACAAGCCGAAGCACGCCGGCGGCCATCCGCCCCGGCACGGCGACGAGCACTCCCCGCAGCACGCCGCCCCCAAGCACGCGCAGGGCGACGAGGGGACGAGGCGCGACGGCGCGGACGGCCCCGAGGGCGTGACCGGCGCCGAGAACGGTGCCGCGCCCGTGGACGGCGACGCCCGCGCCGAGGGTTCCGCCCCGACCGCCCCCACGACGCCTGGGGGACCGGCCCGCACCGGGGACCCCACCCGGCCCGCCGTGCCCGGCGGCACTGGCAACCCGCCCGCTCCCACCGGTCCCGGAGTACCCACCGGCCCCGGCGGCCCCGCTGTGCCCGGCCGCCCCGCCGGTCCCGCCGTGCCCGGCCGACCTGCCGTGCCCGGCCGACCTGCCGGTCCCGGAGGACCGGCCGGGGCGGGAGCGCCCGGAGGCCCCGCCCGTCCTGCTGTGCCCGCCGGCCCCGGCGTACCCGGGACACCGGGCCGTCCCGCCGGTCCCGCCCGCCCCGGAACGCCTTCCGGCACAGCGGGTCCCGTCGGCAACGCTCGTCCCGGTGTTCCCACCGGCCCCGCGACACCGCCCGGCCCCGGAGCTCCCGGCAACCACGGAGGCCCCGCCCGCCCGGGCGTTCCCGGTGTTCCCACCGACCACGGAGCCCCCGCCGGTCCCGCCGGCCCCGGGGCTCCCCGCCCCGGCGGCCCCGTCGGCCGGCCGCTTCCGCCCGCCCAGACCGCCGCGGAAGCGCCCGCCGCTTCCGGAGACCCGGTCCAGGCCGCTCCCGGGGAATCCGAGCCGGCGATGACGGGTCGGCAGCGGCTCGCCGCCGGGCTGTGGCCGCCGCGCGTCAGCCGGGCCCAACTCATCGTCGCCGTGCTGCTGTTCGTCCTCGGCCTCGGACTCGCCATCCAGGTCCGGTCCACCAGCGACAACAGCGCGTTGCGCGGTGCCCGCCAGGAGGACCTGGTGCGTATCCTCGACGAACTCGACGACCGCACCCAGCGCCTGGAGGACGAGAAGACCCGCCTGGAGAGCCAGCGCTCCGAGCTGGAGTCCAGCTCGGACCAGGCCGAGGAGGCGCGCAAGCAGACGCAGGAGAAGGAGAGCCAGCTCGGCATCCTCGCCGGCACCGTCGCCGCCGAGGGCCCGGGCATCACGCTGACGATCAACGACGGCTCCGGCGCGGTCGAGTCGGACATGCTGCTCGACGCCATCCAGGAACTGCGGGCCGCCGGAGCGGAGGCGATCCAGGTCAACGACGTACGGGTGGTCGCGGACAGTTACTTCTCCGGCGGGGACGGTGACATACAGATCGATGGAACGAAGGTGACCGCTCCGTACGTCTTCAAGGTCATCGGCAAGCCCGAGGATCTCGAGCCCGCGCTCAACATCCCCGGTGGCGTCGTGCAGACGCTGGAGAAGGAGCAGGCCACAGCCACGGTGGCCCGGTCCGAGAAGATCATTGTGGATGCCTTGCGACCTGCGAAGCGGCCTGACTACGCTCAGTCGTCCTCGCAGTGAGGCGGGGACGGATGGCGGTCGCGCGACATGGGGATGACGTTGCGGGGGGTCGCCGCACCACAAGCGTGGTGCGTGGTGGAAACTGTCCGGAGGGTATGGACGTTGTGAAGATGTCCCGGTCGGCAGGTGTGTTGAGTCAGGGTTCGTCCTGCCCCACGGGCGGGTCTGTTTCAGTCAAGGGGAATCGCCCGTGAAGTGGTTTGCGAAGTTGTTCGGCAAGAGCGCAAGCGAGGACGGCGGCAACGCCAGGCACCGCGCTCCGCGTCATGCCCAGAGTGAGGAGCAGGGTGGCGAGCGCCCGCTGTTCCGCGACGAGGTCGGTGGACACGGCGCGTCGTCTGTTGACCCTGCCGGTGCCGCCCGCATAGGTTTCGGGGAACCATCAACCTCAAGTACGGGTGGAGGGTTCACCCCCGACCCGTACGCGACCCAGGCCTCCGCGGGTCAGCCGCGGCAGGAGGATCCGTCCATGCCGGTGTGTACGAGGTGCGGTCACCGCAATGCCGCGGACAGTCGGTTCTGCTCCCACTGCGGCGCGCCGCTGCGGGGCGGGGCCGCTCCGGAGCGACCCTCCGAGACCACGTCGACGATCTCCATCTCGGGCCTCGAGGCCTACTACGACTCCGAGGCCACCGGACAGACGGCGGTTCCGTCGCTGTCTCCCGAGGCCCTGGCCGCCGTCGAGGCGCTCCCGCCGGGTTCCGCCCTGCTGGTGGTGCGTCGGGGACCGAACTCCGGCAGTCGCTTCCTGCTGGACAGCGAGCTGACCACGGCCGGCCGCCACCCGCAGAGCGACATCTTCCTGGACGACGAGTCGTCGTCGGTGTCGCGCCGCCACGTGGAGTTCCGCCGTCAGCCCGACGGCACGTTCGTGGTCGCCGACGTCGGCAGCCTCAACGGCACGTACGTCAACCGGGAGCCGATCGACGCGGTCGTGCTGTCCAACGGCGACGAGGTGCAGATCGGCAAGTACCGGCTGGTGTTCTACTCGAGCCAACGGGGCGTGTGACGCCTCGGGGAAGCCGTCAGGGAAGGTCCATGCTGCGTACACCGACGGGCGGTGCCGGACACGGCACCGCCGCCGCGGGAGAGCGGCTGGTCAGCATCGGGACGGTGCTGAGCCAGCTGCGCGACGAGTTCCCCGAAGTGACCATCTCCAAGATCCGGTTCCTGGAGGCCGAGGGGCTCGTCGAGCCCCGGAGGACGGCCTCCGGATACCGGAAGTTCAGCCCGGAGGACGTCGAGCGCCTCGCTCGGATCCTTCGGATGCAGCGGGACCACTATCTTCCGCTGAAGGTCATCCGCGAGCATCTCGACGCCCTCGCCCGGGGCGAGACGGTCAAGCTCCCCTCGCCCAGCCCGCAGCGGGACCTGCTGGACGGGGCCTGGGACGGTGACCCCGACCGGCCGACCGCCGCACGGGTGGGTCGTGCCGAGCTGCTCGCCGCCGCCGAGGTGGACGAGTCGGAGCTGGCGGAGTGGGAGTCGTACGGACTCGTGGCGCCGGGACCCGAGGGCGGCTACGACGCCGAGACGGTCACCGTGGCGCGACTTGTCGCGGATCTGGGGAGATTCGGTCTGGAACCTCGTCACCTTCGAGCCGTCAAGGCCGCCGCGGACCGCGAGGCGGGGCTCGTCGAACAGGTCGTCGCACCCTTGCGCCGGCACCGTAACCCGCAGACCAGGGCCCATGCGGAGGCCACCGCGAAGGAACTCGCCGGGCTCTCCGTCCGGCTCCACGCCGCCCTGGTCCAGACCGCCCTGGGGCTCCGTCTGCCGTGATCTTGGAGCGGCCCGACTACCCAAACCGGTCGGGCACGTCCTAGGGTTGCTGTGTGAACGAGCTCGACGTTGTGGGTGTCCGGGTGGAAATGCCCTCCAACCAGCCGATCGTGCTCCTGCGTGAAGTGGGAGGCGATCGGTACCTCCCTATCTGGATCGGACCGGGGGAGGCGACCGCGATCGCCTTCGCCCAGCAGGGCATGGCTCCCGCCAGGCCGCTGACGCACGACCTCTTCAAGGACGTGCTCGAGGCCGTGGGGCAGGAGCTGACCGAGGTCCGCATCACGGATCTCCGTGAAGGGGTCTTCTATGCGGAGCTGGTCTTCGCCAGCGGTGTCGAGGTGAGCGCCAGACCTTCCGACGCGATAGCGCTGGCTCTGCGCACGGGTACACCGATCTTCGGAAGCGACGGTGTGCTCGACGACGCCGGTATCGCGATTCCGGACGAACAGGAGGACGAGGTGGAGAAGTTCCGCGAGTTCCTCGACCAGATCTCCCCCGAGGACTTCGGGACCAACAGCCAGTGAGCCGGGCCGGCCGCTGATCCTCGACCGTTCGACGGTCCCGGGTCGGTGGGCCGGCCTCTCGCTTCCGATGGCCGGAAGTCGACTGCCGTTGACGGGGTGCTGTCAGAGCATTCGAGTAGCCTTTCCCGGAAGAGAGACACGGGAAACCACTCTCAGGGTGATTATCACTCGGCGTGCCGAGTGTGGCGATCGTTGACGCACCCCGAGTGACTGCCTACCTTCGTGTGGGCAGGTCAAGGACGGAGGGTCGGCGTGATGAGCAGCGGCGACGGTACGGCAGGGGGCTCTCTCGGGCGGGCGCCCGCGGAGAGCGGTCCGTATCCGCTTCACGGCAGGGCGGGCGACCTCGGGACGGATGCCGGTGCGGGTACGGACACCGTGGGATACCGCGGCCCGACCGCGTGCGCGGCAGCGGGGATCACGTACCGCCAATTGGACTACTGGGCCCGGACGGGGCTCGTCGAACCGAGCGTACGTCCCGCCTACGGCTCCGGGACGCAACGGCTCTACAGCTTTCGGGACGTCGTCGTCCTCAAGATCGTCAAGCGCTTCCTCGACACCGGGGTCGCGCTGCAGAACATTCGCGCCGCCGTCCAGCACCTCCGCGCCCGCGGCTTCCGCGATCTGGAGCGGATGACGCTGATGAGCGACGGGGCGACCGTCTACGAGTGCTCCTCGCCCGACGAGGTCGTGGACCTGCTCCAGGGCGGGCAGGGCGTCTTCGGCATCGCGGTCGGCGTGGTCTGGCGCGACGTCGAGTCGGCGCTGTCACAGCTGCACGGGGAACGCGTCGACACCGGCGAGACCCTCGTCGGGCACAACCCGGGCGACGAGCTCGCGCGACGGCGCCGCGACCGGGCCGTCTGAGCGGGCGGGTGTCCCGGCCCCGCGTGCGCCCGGGCGTCGGCGGGAGCCCGGTTCCGCGCCGGGGTCCGATTGTCAGTGGCGTAGGGGAGCATCGGAGATGTGAGAGCCGCGCCGACGATCCTGCATCTGGACATGGATGCCTTCTTCGCCGCCGCCGAGCAGGCCGCGAAGCCGAGTCTCCGCGGGAAGCCGGTCGTGGTCGGGGGCCTCGGCCCCCGTGGCGTCGTCGCGACCTGTTCGTACGAAGCCCGCCGTTTCGGCGTGCATTCGGCGATGCCGATGGGGCAGGCCCGCCGGCTGGCGCCCAACGCCGCCTATCTCGTGCCGCGCTTCGCCTTCTACCGCGCGATCAGCGAACAGGTCATGGAACTGCTCGGGCGGCTGTCCCCGCTCGTCGAGCCGCTGAGCCTGGACGAGGCCTTCGTGGACCTGGAGGCCGGGGGCGCGGCCGACGACGCGGCGAGCGCGCGGGAGGCCGGTGAGCGGCTGCGCAGGGACATTCTCGGGGCCACCGGGCTGACGGGGTCGGTGGGGCTGGCGGGTTCCAAGATGATCGCGAAGATCGCCTCGGAGGAGGCGAAGCCCGACGGGCTCGTGCTCATCGAACCCGGGACGGAGAGGGAGCTGCTCGGCCCGAAGTCCGTGCGGATCCTGCCCGGGGTCGGACCGGCGACCGGGGAACACCTGCGGCGGGCCGGGATGACCACGGTGTCGGACCTCGCGGAGGCGGGCGAGGACGAACTCGTACGCCTGCTCGGACGGGCGCACGGGACGTCCCTGTACCGGATGGCCCAGGGGTACGACGACCGGCCCGTGGTGGCCGAGCGGGACGCGAAGTCGGTCTCGGTCGAGGACACCTTCGACGTGGACCTGCACGACCGGCTGCGGATCCGCATGGAGGTCGAGCGGCTGGCGGAGCGCTGTGTGGGGCGGCTGCGGGGCTCCGGGCACTCCGGGCGCACGATCGTCCTCAAGGTGCGGCGGTACGACTTCTCGACCCTCACGCGGTCCGAGACGCTGCGCGGACCGACGGACGACCCGGTGGTGGTCCGGGAGGCGGCGGGCCGGCTGCTGGAGTCCGTGGACACGACGGGCGGGATCCGGCTCCTCGGCGTCGGCGTGAGCGGCCTGGCGGACTACACCCAGGAGGACCTCTTCGCCCAGGCGGAGGCGCGGGCGGAGGAGACGGGGACGCGGCCGGGATCGGCGGACACGGCGGGGGCGGGTCCGGAGACCGCTCCGGCGGCACGGGAGGCCGAAACGGCCGTGCCGGAACCGGAGCCGTCCGCCGCCGAGCGCCGCTGGGCACCCGGCCACGACGTGCGGCACTCCGCGTTCGGCGCCGGCTGGGTGCAGGGCAGCGGAGTGGGGCGGGTCACCGTCCGCTTCGAGGAGCCGGGCTCGGCGCCGGGCCGGGTGCGCACCTTCCTCGTCGACGACCCGGACCTGGCGCCGGCGGACCCGCTGCCCCTGGTCGAGGGCGGGCCGACGGGCGTGGCGGCCGCCCGGACAGGGCCGGGGCCCGGAGGGCCCTGACCCTTGACGCGGCGACCGGGAGGGCGGTCAGGCGTCGCCCTGCCCCGCCAAGCGGCCGAAGTCGCGGTCCGGGGGCGGCGGGGGGAGGGCGATGTCGTAGTGGCGGTAGAGCTGGAGCTCCTGCTCGGGGGAGAGGTGCCGGCCCACGCCGAAGTCGGGGGCGTCCTTGATCAAGGCGCGTTCGAACGGGATGTGGAGGCCGTCGCCGACCAGTTCGCTCGGCTCCAGGGGGACGAAGGCGTCCCGGCTGAAGAGACCCGTGCGGACCGCCGCCCACTCGGGAACTCCGGTCGCGTCGTCCAGGTACACCTCGTCCACGGTGCCGATCTTGTGTCCGTTGCGGTCGAACGCCTTGCGGCCGATCAGGCTGCGCGGATCGATGTCGGTCTGCACGGTCCCTCCAACAGGTCGCAACTGCTCTACAAGGACTACGAAAGTGCACATCTGGGATGTCGGCCACTTGAGCGACGGGGAACGGAACCTCGCTGGTAGGCTGGCTGTGGCTGCTGACCCCGTGCGGGAGAGTCCTCCGGAGAAACCTTTCGGAGGCGCCGAAGGAGCAAATCCTCCCCGGAATCTCTCAGGCCCCTGTACCGCACGGACGAGGTCACTCTGGAAAGCAGGGCGGGAGTCGTCCGTCGACATCCGCCCTCACCGACGGTGAAAGCCGGCGCGCTCCTTCGGCATGCCGGTGAAACTCTCAGGTTGAGATGACAGAGGGGGAGGCCGTCCGGGTACCCGCGCCGTGGTGCCCCTCGCAGGTCGTGACGACCAGGAGGCCTCCGTACATGACCGCCAACCGCACTCCGCTCTCCGAGCTCGAACAGGGCATCCCGTTCGAGCAGCGGCACATCGGGCCCGACGCCGAAGCCCGGGCCAAGATGCTCGCGCAGGTCGGCTACGGCTCCCTCGACGAGCTCACCGACGCCGCGGTGCCGGACGTGATCAAGAACGCCGAGGCGCTCGGGCTGCCCGCGGCCCGCACCGAGGCCGAGGTCCTCGCCGAGCTGCGCACCCTCGCCGACCGCAACCAGGTCCTCGCCCCGATGATCGGCCTCGGCTACTACGGCACCTTCACGCCGCCGGTGATCCTCCGGAACGTGATGGAGAACCCCGCCTGGTACACCGCGTACACGCCGTATCAGCCGGAGATCTCGCAGGGCCGCCTGGAGGCGCTGCTCAACTTCCAGACGATGGTCGCCGACCTGACCGGTCTGCCCACCTCCGGCGCCTCCCTCCTGGACGAGGGCACCGCCGCCGCCGAGGCGATGGCGCTGTCCCGCCGGGTCGGCAAGGTCAAGAACGGCGTCTACCTCATCGACGCCGACACCATGCCGCAGACGATCGCGGTCATCGAGACCCGCGCCGAGCCGACCGGCGTCGAGGTCGTCGTCGCCGACCTCGGCGAGGGCATCCCGGCCGAGATCGCCGAGCGCGGCGTCTTCGGCGTCCTCCTCCAGTACCCCGGTGCCTCCGGCGCCGTGCGCGACCTGAAGGCCGTCGTCGACCAGGCCCACGAGCTCGGCGCCATCGTCACCGTCGCCGCCGACCTGCTCGCGCTCACCCTGCTCACCTCGCCCGGTGAGCTCGGCGCCGACATCGCCGTCGGCACCACCCAGCGCTTCGGCGTGCCCATGGGCTTCGGCGGTCCGCACGCCGGCTACATGGCCGTCCAGGACAAGCACGCCCGTTCGCTGCCCGGCCGCCTCGTCGGCGTCTCCGTCGACGCCGACGGCAACCGCGCCTACCGCCTGGCCCTGCAGACCCGCGAGCAGCACATCCGCCGCGAGAAGGCCACCAGCAACATCTGTACGGCGCAGGTCCTCCTCGCCGTCATGGCCGGCATGTACGCCGTCTACCACGGTCCGGACGGCCTGAAGCAGATCGCGGAGCGCACCCACCGCTACGCCGCGATCCTGGCCCGCGGCCTGCGCGACGGCGGCGTCGAGGTCGTCACCGACACCTTCTTCGACACCGTCACCGTCCGCGTGCCCGGCAAGGCCGACGAGGTCGTGGCCGCCGCCCGCGAGGCCGGCGTCAACCTCTACCGCGCCGACGCCGACCACGTGTCCGTGTCCTGCGACGAGACCACCGGCCGCGCCCAGCTCGCCGCCGTCTGGTCCGCCTTCGGCGTCGAGGCCGACGTCGCGGCCCTGGACGCCCTCGCCGAGGACGCGCTGCCCGCCGGACTGCTCCGCTCCGACGCGTACCTGACCCACCCGGTCTTCCACGCGCACCGCTCCGAGACGTCGATGCTGCGCTACCTGCGCAAGCTCGCCGACCGCGACTACGCCCTCGACCGCGGCATGATCCCGCTCGGCTCCTGCACCATGAAGCTGAACGCGACCACCGAGATGGAGTCGGTGACCTGGCCCGAGTTCGGCCAGATGCACCCCTTCGCGCCGGTCGAGCAGGCGCAGGGCTACCTCACGCTCATCACCGAGCTGGAGGAGCGCCTCGCCGAGGTCACCGGGTACGACAAGGTCTCGATCCAGCCGAACGCCGGTTCGCAGGGCGAGCTGGCCGGCCTGCTGGCCGTCCGCGCCTACCACCGCGCCAACGGCGACCTCCAGCGCACCGTCTGCCTCATCCCGTCCTCCGCGCACGGCACCAACGCCGCCAGCGCCGTGATGGCCGGCATGAAGGTCGTCGTCGTCAAGACCGCCGACGACGGCGAGATCGACGTCGAGGACCTGCGGGCCAAGATCGCGCAGTACCGCGACGAGCTGTCCGTGCTGATGATCACCTACCCCTCCACCCACGGTGTGTTCGAGGAGCACGTCGCCGACATCTGCGCCGAGGTCCACGACGCCGGCGGTCAGGTGTACGTCGACGGTGCCAACCTCAACGCCCTGGTCGGCCTCGCGAAGCCGGGCCGGTTCGGCGGCGACGTCTCGCACCTGAACCTGCACAAGACCTTCTGCATCCCGCACGGCGGCGGCGGCCCGGGCGTCGGCCCGGTGGGTGTGCGCGCCCACCTCGCCCCGTACCTCCCGAACCACCCGCTGCAGCCCACCGCGGGCCCGGAGACGGGCGTCGGCCCGATCTCGGCCGCCCCGTGGGGCTCGGCCGGCATCCTGCCGATCTCGTGGTCGTACGTCCGCCTGATGGGCGGCGAGGGCCTCAAGCGCGCCACGCAGGTGGCCGTCCTGGCGGCGAACTACATCGCCAAGCGCCTGGAGCCGCACTACCCGGTGCTCTACACCGGACCGGCCGGCCTGGTCGCCCACGAGTGCATCGTCGACCTGCGTCCGCTCTCCAAGGCGACCGGTGTCAGCGTCGACGACATCGCCAAGCGCCTGATCGACTACGGCTTCCACGCGCCGACGATGTCGTTCCCGGTGGCCGGCACGCTGATGATCGAGCCGACCGAGTCCGAGGACCTCACCGAGCTCGACCGCTTCTGCGACACGATGATCGCCATCCGCGGCGAGATCGAGAAGGTCGCGTCGGGCACGTGGCCGGCCGACGACAACCCGCTGCACAACGCGCCGCACACCGCGGCCGCGCTGGGCGGCGAGTGGAACCACGCGTACACCCGTGACGAGGCGGTCTTCCCGGCCGGCGTGTCCGCGGCGGACAAGTACTGGCCGCCGGTCCGCCGTATCGACGGGGCCTTCGGCGACCGCAACCTGGTCTGCTCCTGCCCGCCGATGGACGAGTACGACAACTGAGCATGAATGAGGGCCGGTTCGGAGATTCTCTCCGGGCCGGCCCTTTGTCGTGCGGGGCGCCGCCGGACGGGGCGGAGCCGGGGGCCGCGGTCTCGCGCGGCCTCTCGCGCGCGGTGGCTGCCGTGCGCGGCGGTGACGTGGGGGATCAGGCGGCCTGGGCCACCTGGCCCGCCGTCAGCGGGCGGTGCGGGGCGATGATCTGCCCGTCGGGCAGCAGTTCACCGGTGTCCTCGAAGAGCAGGACGCCGTTGCACAGCAGGCTCCAGCCCTGCTCGGGGTGGTGTGCCATCAGACGGGCCGCCTCCCGGTCGGCGGAGTGGGCGGTCGGGCAGGCGGGCTGGTGCTGGCACATGGATGGGTTCTTTCGCTGTGTCGTGGTGTGTGTCCTGCGGCTCGACGCGGTGCTCATGGCCGCTCCCCGTGGTCGGTTCGGTTGGTCCAGTCTTCCCCTACGGACGTCGATCCGCAGGGATTTCGCGGCAGCTCTTCCTACTGCATGAAGACGTATCACCCGCCCGGGCGGTTCAAGTCAACTGGGCCATCTCTTCGGGTGGTTCGTTATGGCCCTGGTGGGCTAGTCCGTCCGGGGGGAGGCGTTCGAGGCGTACGTTCGGCGCCTGTGTTCGACGTGCCGGGCGCAGAACAGTGCCCCGCGACGCGGACCGGTCGCGGGGCTCGGGGCTCTCGGAGTGACGGCTCAGGCCGGCGCCGGAGTGCCGAACAGCGGCGGTGGCGCGAGCCGCAGGGTCAGGACCGGCAGCAGGTCGGCGACCCGGTGCGGCAGATGGGCGGCGATCCCCGGCGGCGCGGGCGCGAGCGGGATGAGCAGGTCCGCGGGGTCGGGTGCGGAGGTGCCGTCCGCGGCGGTGTCGCCGTGCAGCCACAGCGTCAGCATGTACAGCTCCGGTACCGACAGCAGGCGCGGCTGGTACGGGGTGGCCAGCGTCTCGGCCTGGAGCAGGGCGCGTTCGGTGGCCGTGACGTAGGGCCCTTCGAAGAAGTGCGAGAAGGTCCAGCCGTCCGGGGTGAGCATGGTGTCCGCCGCGGCGACGGCCCGCTCGGGTCCCCGGATCAGGAAGCGCCAGCCGACGAGCCTGGTGCGCGGTGCGTGCCCCGGCGGGACGACCTGGTCCCGTACGTCGAGGACGTGGACGGGCAGGGGCAGTTCGGGGCTCAGCGGTCCCTGGGCGGACCGGAGGGCGGGCGTTCGCGCCTCGCGGACGGCGGTGGGGGAGCCGAGCGCGGCGAGGACACTGCGCAGTGCCGGCGCAGGGGCCGGGGAGGGTCGGAGCATGATGGGTCGCCTCTCACTCAGGAGACACGGTGTTGCGTGGGCAGGTACGACGGCGCTGTCGGCTGCCGGGCCGGAGGGGAGTCAGGATCCACGGCCGGGCGCCAACACTCTGCCTCGTTCGCGGAGTTTATACGACACGTGTTCACACGATGTTTCCGCTAGCCGTCGCCGATATTGCGGACAAGGCTTCATCCGGCCTTATTTCTACCGCGATTCCGAGGATTTATGAAGAGTGCGCGTCGCCTGCCTGCGACGCTGCCCGCACGGCGGACGGCCGGTTCACGACCCTTACTTCCGGGCTCGTATGACTCCGGAATATGTCCATTGTCGAGTGCCTGTGGAATGTGCCCGCCGGATGCTTCTCCCAGCCTACCGTCGAAGAGGGGTGTCGCACAGACGTTATGGATCAGTCGGCCGGGGCATCATCGTCCGTGACGCGCGGCCGTCGCCGCAGCCGCCGGAATCGAGGAGGGACGCTTCCATGGGGGAGAAGGTCGTGGCAGACGGGTTCGGCCTGTCCGATCGGCAGAGGTACCGCAGGAAGCTCCAGCAGTGTCTGGCGGGACTCGCGAGGCTTCTGGCGGAGAAGAGGTTCGACCGGCCGCAGAATCTGATGGGCCTGGAGATCGAACTCAATCTCGCGGGATCGGACGGTATGCCGCGCATGGTCAATGCGGCCGTGCTCGACCGGATCGCGAGTACGGATTTCCAGACCGAACTGGGAATGTTCAACCTCGAAGTTAACATCGCCCCGCACCGCATCGGCGGCCGGGTTTTCGACCGGCTCGCCGAGGAGCTCCGGATCGGTCTGGGATATGCCGATCGCAAAGCCCGGGAAGTCGATGCCGGCGTGGTCATGATCGGAATTCTGCCGACGCTCGCGCAGGGCGATCTCGTCTTCGAGAACCTCTCGGACGTGGACCGCTACACGCTTCTCAACGATCAGATCGTCGCCGCCCGGGGCGAGGACTTCGCCCTCGACATCCAGGGGGTGGAACGGCTGACCTGCACGTCGACCTCGATCGTGCCCGAGGCGGCCTGCACGTCCGTCCAGCTGCATCTGCAGGTCACCCCGGGCCGGTTCGCGTCGGTGTGGAACGCCGCGCAGGCCGTGACCGCGGTCCAGACGGCGGTCGGGGCCAACTCGCCCTTCCTCTTCGGCCGTGAGCTGTGGCGGGAGTCGCGCCCACCGTTGTTCCAGCAGTCCACGGACACCCGGCCGCCGGAGCTCCAGGCGCAGGGCGTACGGCCGCGGACCTGGTTCGGCGAGCGCTGGGTGGACTCCGCGTACGACCTGTTCGAGGAGAACCTCCGGTACTTCCCGCCGCTGCTGCCGATCCTCGACGACGAGGATCCGCTGCGCGTCCTGGACGAGGGCGGTGTGCCGCGGCTGCAGGAACTCGTCCTGCACAACGGGACCGTGTACCGCTGGAACAGGCCGGTGTACGGATGGGTGGACGGGGTTCCGCACCTGCGGGTGGAGAACCGGGTGCTCCCGGCCGGGCCGACCGTCACCGACGTCGTCGCCAACGCCGCCTTCTACTACGGCCTGGTCCGCAGCCTGGCCGAGGAGACCCGTCCGGTCTGGAAGCGACTGCCGTTCGAGGACGCGGCCGCGAACTTCGACGCGGCCTGCCGGTACGGCATCGAGGCCGAGCTGCGCTGGCCCCGGCCGGGACGCTCGGGCGGCGTGGCGAGCGTCCCGGCCGTCCGGCTCGTCCTGGACGAGCTGCTGCCGCTGGCCGCCGCGGGCCTGGACGCCTGGCACATCGAACCGGCGGACCGGGACTTCTACCTGGGCGTGATCGAGGAGCGGTGCCGCCGACGGGTCAACGGCGCCTCCTGGCAGGCCGACACCTTCCACAAGGCGCTGGAGTCGGGACTGGACCGCGACGCCGCCCTGGCGGCGACGACCCGGCGCTACGCCGAGCTGATGCACGAGGGGGAGCCGGTGCACACCTGGCCGGTGGGCATCGACTGAGCAGGGCGCACGGCGGGGCGGGGGCGCCGGGCGACGTCCGGCGCTCTCTTGACGCGGATGACGGGACAGTCCTGAGGAATGGCGCCCGCGGCAGGCCGTCACGCATGATCTCCGTACCCGGAACGCGATGGGGAAATGGAGACAGGTGTGGTGTCGGATCAACGAGTGGTCGCCGATTCGTTTCCCCCCGAAGGGCTGCCGCGCAAGGTACTGCGGTCCGAGACGGCGATCGTGCTGGCGCTCTCCCTCGGGGCCAGCGGGGTGTCGGCCTGCATCAGCTTCATCGGGTCGCTGACCAAGCCCGGCGGTCTCAAGGAGCAGGCGGCCACGCTCAACGGCTCCTTCGCGCCCGGGCGGCCCTGGCTGGACCTGGCCTGGCAGTTGTTCAGCATCGCCTCGGCGCTGGTGCCGGTCGTCCTCGTCGCGCACCTGCTGATGCGCGAGGGCGCCGGAATGCGCTCGATCGGCTTCGACCGGACCCGGCCGTGGCCCGACCTGAGGCGGGGCGCGCTGGTCGCCGCCGGGATCGGCAGCGCCGGCCTCGCCTTCTACCTCGGGGCGCGGGCGGCCGGGTTCAACCTGACCGTCGTCCCCGAGGCGCTGCCGGACGTGTGGTGGAAGTACCCGGTGCTGATCCTGTCGGCGGTGCAGAACTCAGTGCTGGAGGAGGTCATCGTCGTCGGCTACCTGCTGCGCCGGCTCGGCCAGTTGGGCTGGACGCCGACGGCGGCGCTGATGGCGAGCGCGGTGCTGCGCGGCTCGTACCACCTGTACCAGGGGATCGGCGGCTTCGTCGGCAACATGGTGATGGGCGTCGTCTTCGTGTGGCTGTACCGCCGCTGGGGGCGCGTCGGCCCGCTGGTGGTGGCGCACGCGTTGCTCGACATCGTGGCCTTCGTCGGATACGGCCTGCTGGCGGGGAGGGTGGACTGGCTGCCCACCGCCTGAGGGCCGTCCGGCCGGTCCTTCGAGGACCGGCCGGCCACGAGGGCCGGGGAAGGGGCGTACGGCGGCGGCCGTACGCCCCTTCCGGCGTTCGCGGACGCCTCAGGCGTGCAGTTCGCCGTCGACGACGGTGACGGCGTGGCCGGTCAGCAGGGTGCGGTCGCCGCGCAGCCGGGTCCGCACGATGCCGGTGCGGGCGCCGCCCTGGAAGCCGGTCAGCTCGTCGCGGCCGAGGCGCGCGGACCAGAACGGGGCGAGCGCGGTGTGCGCGCTGCCGGTGACGGGGTCCTCGTCGATGCCGACGGCGGGGAAGAAGCCGCGCGAGACGAAGTCGTAGCCGCGATCGGGCTGTTCGGCGGCGGCGGTGGCGATGACGCCGCGCCGGGAGAGCCGGGTCAGGGCCGCGAAGTCCGGCGCCAGGGCGCGGACGGTCGCCTCGTCGCGCAGTTCCACCACGAGGTCGCCGACATGGGCGGCGGTGTCGTGCACCGAGACGACGTCCGCGCCCAGGGCCTTCTCCAGGCCCTCCGGCGTCGGGACGGCGGTCAGTGCCGAGGTGGGGAAGTCCATCGTGACGGTGCCGTCCTCGCCGGCCGTGGCGCTGAGGATCCCGCAGCGGGCGGCGAAGCGGACGGTCCCGGTCGCCCTGCCGGTGGTGTGGAGGACGTGCGCGGTGGCGAGCGTGGCGTGGCCGCACATGTCGACCTCGGTGGTCGGGGTGAACCAGCGCAGCGCCCAGTCGGCCTCGCCGCCGGCCGGCAGCGGGTGCGCGAAGGCGGTCTCGGAGAGGTTGACCTCGGCGGCCACCTTCTGGAGCCAGTGGTCGTCCGGGAAGGAGTCCAGGAGCAGGACCCCGGCCGGGTTGCCGGAGAAGGGACGGTCGGTGAAGGCGTCGACGATTCGAATCCGCATGTCCGGGACGCTACCGGGCCGGCGAAGCGGCGGGCCAAGGCCAATCCCGGGTCACTGGCCCCACGTGCCTGACTCGCCCCGGTGGACGTCGACCGTCGGTCACCGACCGCCCCCGCGCCACCGGGGCGGCGACCGCCGACGCGGTGACCGCCTGGAGCCGACGGCTCTCGCACGCGGGTGGGAGCGCCGGTCAGGCGAGGTAGTCCGCGCGCCCCTCGTCGTCGAGTTCGAAGGGACCGTCGGGGATGACGCAGAATTCGTTGCCCTCGGGGTCGGCCATCACCAGGAACCCGCCGTCGGCGTACTCCTCCAGCCGGCGCCCGCCGAGTGCCTCGACACGCTGCTGCTCGGCGACCGGGTCCGGTGAGCTGATGTCGAAGTGCAGACGGTTCTTGCCCGACCTGGGCTCGCCGCTCCGCTGGAAGCCCAGGCCGAGGCCCTTCTCGCGCCGCAGCCACACGTAGGGACCCATGCGGCCCACCACCGGCCTGCCGAGCAACTCGGACCAGAACGCGGCGAGCCGCTCAGGGTCGGTGGCATCGACGATGAGGGCGTTGATCTGCACTGGTGAGTCCGCCATGCCCTGATCCTCTCAACCCTTGGCAAACGAACAGTTCCGATATATCGTTGACGCATCGCGACAGATCAACGATGCATACCCGATGGAAGGAGCGTTGCGATGCGTTCACATGGACACGAACACGGACATGGCTACTGCGGACCCGGCCCTCGCGGTGACTTCGAAGGGCGGCGCGCCGCCTTCGGCCCCTTCGGGCCGGGATTCGGTGGCGGGCCCTTCCGGGGCGGACCGTTCCCCGGCGGCCGAGGTCACGGCGGCGGTGGCCGGGGGCGGGCGCGGCGCGGCGACGTGCGCGCCTCGATCCTGGCGCTGCTCAAGGACCGCCCGATGCACGGCTACGAGATGATCCAGGAGATCGGGGAGCGCAGCGGCGGGGCCTGGAAGCCCAGCCCCGGCTCCGTCTACCCGACGCTCCAGCTCCTCGAGGACGAGGGGTTGATCGTCAGTGAGAGCGAGGGTGGCAAGAAGCTGTTCACGCTCACCGACACCGGCCGCTCCGAGGCCGAGTCCGGCCCGGAGGCCCCCTGGGAGGAGGCCGGGCGCGGTGTCGACTGGGAGGCCGTGAACGAGATCCGGCAGGCCGGCTTCGGTCTGATGGAGGCGTTCGGGCAGGTCTGGAAGACCGGCAGCGCCGATCAGCGGCAGAAGGCCGTCGAGGTGATCAACGAAGCACGCAAGAAGCTGTACCTGATCCTGGCCGACGAGGGCTGAGCGGGTACGGCCGGACGGGCCCCGCGGCGATCCGCCGCGGGGCCCGTCGTCGTGTCGTCCTCGTGCCGTGCGCCCCTGCGTGCCGGCCCGCGGTGGCCGCGGTGTGGGCCGGCGGTCGGGGACGGTGCCGTCAGGTCACCAGGCCGGCGAACTTGCGCAGCGACTCGTTCAGCGCCGCCGTCGCCGAGTCCTTGAGCTTGGTCGCCATCAGCGAGACCGCGGCGCCGGTGAACTCCCCGTCGATCCGCAGGGTGGTGGCCTCCCCGTCCGGCGCGAGCGAGTAGCGCGTACCGACGTTGACCCCCATCGGGCCCTTGCCCCTGATGGCCAGGACGCGGACGGACTCCAGCTCCTCCACGGTCCAGGTCACCTCGGCCGGGAAGCCCATCAGCTTCATGTTCTCCGCGAAGGTGGCGCCGGTCTCGAGGGTGGCCGGGCCGCCGTTCGGGAAGCTGGTGTGGGTGGCGTTCCACTCCCCGTACGAGGCGAAGTCGGTCAGCTGCGCCCAGACCTTGTCGGCCGGTGCCTCGATCCGTGCCTCCGCGCTGACTTCGGCCATACGACCACCCCTTCACACGTTCACGCGTCCGCGTGTCCTCATGGGCCTTCGGTGTCGACGGAACGTAGCCGCACGGCCTCGAACATTCAATACTGATGAACCGTCAGGTCTTTGCCGTCCCCGGTCCACCAGATCCGCGCCGCGTCGAAACAGTCCGAGGCCCGCGGGCCCCGGCCCTCGTCGTGGCAGTGGAAAGCGGCCCAGAAGAGGTCGGCCGGCAGCGCTGTCCGTGGCGCGTACACGCGGTAGACGTACTGCCGCCCGTCGAGAGCGAGGAGGGCGACCATCCAGAACATGCCGGGAAGGCGAGACGGGAGGGGCCCGTGGTTGCGTACGGGGCGCGGCGCAAGGCGGCGCGCGCCCCCGGGGCCGGATCCGCGCGATCTCATCCCCAGGGAGGAGGAACCGCGCACCCGTGCCCGACTCCGGTGGGATGCGGACATGCTTCTCACCGGTGACGCCGTGGCCGCCGTGACCTGATGAGGTGGGAGGGTGCAAAGTCCCGTCCCTCACGTGCCCCGGCAGCCCACGACCTGGCAGCCCGCGGCGGCGCAGCCCGCTGCCCGGTACGTCGCGGCCCGGCGTGCGGAGATCGAGGCCAGGCTGACCCCGACGCTCGCGACCGTGGTCATGGGCGCCCGTCGCAGGGCGCTGCGCGACGGCGACCGGCAGATCGACACCGCCCACCTGCTGCACTCCCTCATCGAGTCCGACCCCGACGTCGGCACCGCCTTCGAGGGAGGTGGCCGGCTCGCCCGGGTGCTCGGCTACCTCGTCCAGCGGTCCATCGGGTACGGCCTGCGCTGGCAGGGCACCGTCGAAGAGGCCGGTGCCGAGTCCGGGCCGGGGGCCGAGGTCGTCCTGCCCGGCCGGCCCGCCGCCGCCCTGTCCGGCTGGTCGCCCGCCGCCGTGGCGGCGCTCGGCGCCGCCCGGGAGCGGGCCGTGCGACGTGGGGAGGCGCGCCCCCGCGGTCTCGACCTGCTCGCCGCGATCGCCGCCGACGCCGACTGCCGGGCGGTCGAGGTGCTCCGCCGGGCGGGCGTCGACGCGACCGCGCTGGCGGCCCGGATCGGGGAGCCGTCTCAACAGGTGTAACGGGGGTTACGCACCTGACGCCGTCCTGTCATGATGGCCTGATGCACGCGTCTCAGGGGAGAAGCGCCGGCCTGGGACTCGCCCTGGCCTCGGCCTTCGCATTCGGTGGTTCAGGTGTGGCGGCGAAGCCGCTCATCGAGGCGGGACTCGACCCGCTCCATGTGGTGTGGCTCAGGGTGGCCGGCGCCGCCCTTCTCATGCTGCCGGTGGCATGGCGCCACCGCGACCTCGTGCGCCGCAAGCCGGCGCTGCTCGCCGGCTTCGGCCTGCTCGCCGTCGCGGGCGTCCAGGCCTGCTACTTCGCCGCGATCTCCCGGATCCCGGTCGGGGTCGCCCTGCTCATCGAGTACCTCGCCCCGGCCCTCGTCCTCGGCTGGGTGCGCTTCGTCCAGCGCCGTCCGGTCACCCGCGCCGCCGCCCTCGGCGTCGTCCTCGCCGTCGGCGGACTCGCCTGCGTCGTGCAGATCTGGTCGGGCCTCGGCTTCGACCTGCTCGGCCTGGTCCTCGCGCTGGCCGCGGCCTGCTGCCAGGTCGGCTACTTCGTCCTCTCCGACCACGGCGGCGACGAGTCCGACGCCGCCGATCCCATGGGCGTCATCGCGTACGGGCTGCTCGTCGGCGCCGTCGTGCTCACCGTCGTGGCCCGCCCGTGGGGCATGGACTGGTCGGTCCTCGGCGGCAGCGCCGACATGAACGGCGGACACCTGCCCGCCTGGCTGCTGCTGGCGTGGATCGTGCTCGTCGCGACCGTCCTCGCCTACGTCACCGGGGTCGTCTCGGTGCGCCGGCTCTCGCCCGCGGTCGCCGGTGTCGTCGCCTGCCTGGAGGCGGTCGTCGCGACCGTCCTGGCCTGGGTGCTGCTCGGCGAGCACCTGGCGGCCCCGCAGATCATCGGCGGGGCGATCGTCCTGGTCGGCGCGTTCATCGCCCAGTCCTCGACGCCCAAGGCGCCGATGCCCGGGCCGGTGGCCGGCTCGGACCCCGTCCCGCGGGACGCCCTCACGTCCGCCGAGCGGACGTAGCTTCCCCCGCCGGGTCCCGGCCGCCGTCGTCCGGCGCACCGGGCCCCCGGCGGGCCCTCAGCCCGTGGGGGGACGGCGGCCCAGCTGGTGGGCCCGGGCGGCCTCGTCGCCCGGGCCCCGGCGCGCCGCGAGGCCCTCGGCGATCCGGTCCTGGACCGGCACCGCCTTGTGGTGGGCGTACTTGAACTTCGCCCGCACATCGGTGACGTCCAGGCGCAGCACCCGCAGGCCCGGCAGGAGCCGCCGGAAGGGCCCCTCGTCCGGCGCGACCGGTGCCGTGCCGCCCTCGGGCTGGAAGTGGGCGACCTGCCGGTTCAGCAGCTCCGCCTTCTCGGCCGGGTCGTCGACCACCTGCGCCGTGCAGCGCAGCTGGACGGCGGCGTAGAACGAGGTCGGCGTCCCGTGCGCGGCCGGGGCGCCCTCGGGTGCCGCCCAGGGGCCGGGGACGAACACGTAGTCGTCGACCACGCTCAGCAGCACGGTCGGGTCGGCCTCCAGGGCCGTCCACAGGGGGTTCGGGCGGGCGAGGTGGGCGAGCACCCGGCCGTACGGGCCGGGCTCGGCGTCGTACCGGAAGTGCATCGGCTGGACCCATGGCGGCTCGCCGGGCAGGCCGTTGACGGCGAGCTGCCCGAAGTCGTGGCGGGCCAGCCAGTCCCGCCACGTGTCGGAGTCCTGTACGGCGTCCCAGGGGTGGATGAGCACGGCGTCACCCTCAGCCGGCGGGGAGGTAGTCGGGCAGGGCGACGGCCGGGGCGAGGTCGTCGGCCGGGATCGGCGTGCCGTACGTCCTGGCGACGGGGACCACCCCGGTCCAGTGCGGCAGCGCCAGGTCCTCGGGTTCGTCGTTCGGGCCGCCCGTGCGGAGCTTGGCGGAGACCTCGTCGAGGTCGAGCCGCAGGACGGCGGTCGCCGCGAGCTCCCTGGCGTTGGCCGGGCGGGAGTCGCGGGAGCGGCCCGGGACGACGTGGTCCACCAGTGCGTCGAGCGCGATCCGCAGCTCCTCGGGGTCGGTGACCTGGTGAGCCGTGCCGTGGACCACGACCGAGCGGTAGTTGATCGAGTGGTGGAAGGCGGACCGGGCCAGGACCAGGCCGTCGACATGCGTCACGGTCAGGCAGACCGGCAGTCCCGGTGCCTCGGTGCCGCGGCCCGCCATGCGCAGCGGCCGCGATCCGGTGGAGCCGTGCACGTAGAGGCGGTCGCCGATCCGCCCGTAGAGGGTCGGCAGGACCACGGGGGCGCCGTCGCGCACGAAGCCGAGGTGGCAGACGTAGGACTCGTCGAGTATCGCGTGCACGAGCGCCCGGTCGTAGGAGGCGCGGTCGCGGGACCGGGTGGGCACGGTCCGCTCGGTCGGCTCGTAGGAATCCGTCATTGCGCCCTCCATTGCACTAGTGCATAATCTGGTTTGTGCTAGGAGAGTATCGGATCGAGGGGCGCCGCGCATCGGAGATCGCCGCGAGTGTGGAGCGCGGGGTCGGCACGGGCGCGCTGGAGCCGGGCGGACTGCTGCCGCCCATGCGGGAGTTGGCGGTCACGCTCGGGGTGAACCCGAACACCGTCGCGGCCGCGTACCGGACCCTGCGCGAGCGGGGCGTCATCGAGACGGACGGGCGGCGCGGCAGCCGGGTGCGGGCCAAGCCGGCCACCACGACGCGCGGGTCGATCCGGGTGGAGGCCCCGGCCGGGGTGCGGGACGTGAGCCAGGGCAATCCCGACGCGGCCCTGCTGCCACCCCTGGGCGAGGCGCTCGCCGCGGCGGCGCGGCGGGAGTCCGAACGGCCCGGGATGTACGGGGAGGCCGCCGTGGACGCGGACTTCGCCCGGCTCGCTCGTGCCGCGCTGGACGCCGACGGCGTCCCTGACGGGCCCGTCGGCGTCGCCTCCGGCTCCCTCGACGCGATCGAGCGGGTGCTCGCCGTCCACCTCAGGCCCGGGGACGCGCTCGCGGTGGAGGATCCGGGCTGGGGGAGCCTGCTCGACCTCGTACCGGCGCTCGGCCTGCGGCCCGTCCCCGTCGCGGTCGACGACGACGGGCCGCGGCCGGAGGCGGTCGCCCGGGCGCTGCGGGAGGGCGCGCGGGCCTTGATCGTGACCGACCGCGCGCAGAACCCGACCGGCGCGGCCATCGGCGCGGACCGCGCGACCGCGCTGCGCCGGGTGCTCGGCGACCACCCGGACGTCCTGCTCGTCGAGGACGACCACGGGCACGGGTTCGTCGGTCTCCCGCTGCATCCGCTGGCGGGGGCGACGCGCCACTGGGCGATGGTGCGGTCGGTCGCCAAGGCGTACGGTCCCGACCTGCGCATCGCCGCCTTCACCGGCGATCCGCTGACCGTCGACCGGGTCCTCGGGAGGCAGCGGCTCGGGCCGGGCTGGGTCAGCCGGCTGCTCCAGCGGGCCGTCGTGCACCTGTGGACCACGGGAGCGGTGGACACACCGGCCGTGGCCCGCGCCTACGGGGAGCGGCGCGACGGACTCGTGCGAGCCCTGGAGCGACGCGGGATCGAGGCGCACGGGCGCAGCGGCATGAACGTCTGGGTGCCGGTCTCCGACGAGACCGGGGCGGTCACGCGCCTGCTCGCCGCCGGCTGGGCGGCGGCCCCGGGGGCCCGGTTCCGGATGGACGCCTCACCGGCGGTCCGGCTCACCGTCTCCGGGCTGGCACCGGCCGAGATCGACCGGCTGGCCGAGGCGGTCGCCGCCGCGGCGGGCCCGGCGCCCGCGCGCAGTTACGGCTGAGCGGCGTGCGGCGGCGGGGGAACGCCCGCCGCCGCACGCCGCGGCCCGTCCGCGGATCCACCCGCGGCGACGGTCACCTCGCCGGTGTCTCGCTCGCCGCGCAGGCGGCGAGTACGGGCTCCCGGGCGGCCGGGGGAGCGGCGGCGATCGGGGGTGCGGCGGCCGCGGGCACCGCCTCCGGCGCGCCGGCCGTTCGGCCCCGCTTCCGGCCGGAGGTCCGGGTCTGGGTGAGGGCCGCGCCCGCCAGCACGATCACCGCGCCGACCGGGGTGTTCCAGGTGAGCCGCTCGTCCAGCAGGGCGACGCCCGCCGCCGTGGCGATGACCGGGATGAAGTACGTGACCATCGCCGCCGTGGTGGGCCCCACCTCGTCGACCACGCCGTACTGGAGGAGCATCGCGTACCCCGTGCCCAGCGCCCCGAGGGCGATCACGGCCAGCAGGGGCAGCAGCTCGACGGAGGTCGGCAGCGAGGTGAACAGCGGGGTCACCACGGCCAGCTGCAGGGTGCCGAGCGCCACCTGGGAGCCGGCGAGGGACAGGTGGGAGACGCCGGTGCCGGCCAGGGTCCGGCGGACGTAGATCCAACCCACCGCGTAGCTGGCGGAGGCGAGCAGGGCCAGCGACGTGCCCGTGACGTCGAGGCCGGAGAAGCCCTGCCAGGCGCCGAGGACGGTCAGCACGCCGACGAAACCGATGCCCAGGCCCGCCGCCCGGACCCGGGTCGGGCGGTCCTCGGAGAGGGCGACCATCGACAGGACCATCCCCCACAGCGGGGTCGTGGCGTTGCAGATGCCCGCGAGCGTCGAGGGGATCGTCAGCTCCGCGTAGGCGAAGAGGGAGAACGGCAACGCGTTGAGCAGGAACGCGGCGACCGCGAGATGGCCCCAGGTGCGGGCGCCGCGCGGCAGGCGTTCGCGCTTAACGGCGATGGCGACGGCCAGCACGACCGTGCCGAAGAGGAGCCGGCCGAAGGTGACCTGGAAGGGCGCGAAGCCCTCGGTGCCGACCTTGATGAAGAGGAAGCTGAAGCCCCAGATCAGGGCCAGGACGCCGAAGCGGACACGCCAGTTCAGCATGCGCGGGAGGCGGGCCGCGCGTGCGGTGCGGGGGAGGGGCCGGGGCGGGGTGGCGGAGCTCATGCTCCTCAGGGTGACGCCTCGGATCTCTTAGAACAAGCGAGAATTCCTGGAGGTGTCGCCGTAGTATCGCTTACATGTTGAATCTGGAGCGCCTGCGCACCCTGGACGCCGTCGCGCGGCACGGCTCGGTGAGCGGCGCGGCCGACGGGCTGCACGTGACCACCTCCGCCGTCTCGCAGCAGCTGTCGAAGCTGGAGCGGGAGATCGGCCAGCAACTGCTCGCCAAGAACGGCCGGGGCGTGCGCCTCACCGACGCCGGCCTGCTTCTCGCGGAGCACGCGGCACGGATCCTCTCGCAGGTGGAGCTCGCCCAGGCGGACATCGAGGCGCAGCGCGGACAGGTGGTGGGCGAGGTCCGGATCGCGGCCTTCCCGACGGCCGCGCGCGGCCTCTTCCCCCGGGCGCTCGGGGCCCTGCGCGTCGCCCACCCCGAGCTGCGCGTGAGGACCTCCGAGCTGGAGCCCGAGCGGGGCATCAGGGAGGTGCTGCGGGGCGACGCCGACCTCGCGATCGTCCTGGACTGGAGCAACAAGCGGGCACCGGTGCCCGGCGGCCTGGAGCGCGTCCACCTCCTCGACGACGCCGCGGACGTCGCGATGCCGGCGGGGCATCCGCTGGCGGGCCGCGAGGTGGTGGACCTGGAGGACTTCGGCGACGACGACTGGGTGTCCTGGCCGGAGGGGGAGTTCTGTCACGACTGGCTGATGTTCACCCTGCGCTCGCAGGGCATCGAACCGCGGATCGCCCACCTCGCCGGGGAGCACCACACCCAGCTGGCCCTGATCGCCGCCGGGTTCGGCGTCTGCGTCACCCCACGGCTCGGCCGCGGCCCGGCCCCGGAGGGCATCGCGTTCGTGCCGGTGCGGCAGAAGATGAAGCGGCACATCTACGCGACCTGGCGCGCCGACGCCGGCCGGCGCCCGTCCATCCGTGCCGCCGTCGAGGCGCTGCGGGCGGCCGGGACGCCGCTGAACAGCTGACGGCGGGCTCCGTACGCTTCCGGACGCGGGTTCCGTCGGAAGGCGTCCGTCCCCGGCCGAGCCGGACCGGACGGTGCCGCCCGTCCGGTCCGCTCACCCGTGCCGGGCCGGCGGACCCTCAGAGCCCGGCCAGTTTGCGGAAGTCCCACGAGGCGACCGCGTCCGGCGTCAGCTTCAGCCAGGCGTGCCGGCCGTCGTGCGGCATCGTGTCCAGGCCGAAGTTCTTGGCCGCGAAGAGCCTTTCCGGCACGTCGAGTTCGGCACACGGCTCACCCGTCCGCGGGGCCTCCCCGACGAAGACCGCGGTGCCCGACAGCTCGGCGCCGCGCAGCTCGCCGTAGTCCTCACCGTCGTCCACGACCACGGCGATCCGCGGATCGGCCCGCAGGTCGGCCCAGCGCCGGCTGCGGGTGATCGAGTACAGCCACAGCGAGGTCCCGTCCCAGGCGTACCAGAGCGCGCCGACGTGCGGGCGTCCGTCCGCGGAGACGGTCGCGACCCGGCAGGTCCGCTGTTCGGTGAGGAAGGTGTCGAGCTCGGCCGGGGTCATCATGATCCTGCGTCCGCGACGCTGTGCGACGGCCATCGTCCCGCCCCTCGTAGAGTTCTGATGGAGTGTCAGAAATCATGGAGCCTCTTCCCTCCGCAGGCAAGGGTGGCTACCCTCGCCCGCCCGGAGTGCGCATAAGGGGAGGACCATGACCGGCAACGCCCAGTGGGAACGGCTCCAGGAGCAACTCGACCCCGCCACCACGGTACTGCTCACCGTCGAATGCCAGGAAGGGGTCGTCGGCCGGGCCGGCGCACTGCCCGAACTCGCCGCCGCGGCCCGGGCGTCGGGCGCCCTGAGCCGAGTGGCCCGGTTGGTCGGGGCCGCGCACGAGGCCGACGTGCAGGTGATGCACGCCGTCGCCGAACGGCGGCCGGACGGGCGCGGGTCCAACGGCAACGCCCGGCTGTTCCGGGCCGCGGCCCGCCTGCCCGTGCAGCAGCACAGCGGCAGCACGGCCGTCCGGATCGCCGAACCCATCGAGGTCGCCGACCAGGACCTCGTCGTCCGCCGGCTGCACGGGCTCTCGCCCCTCGCCGGCACCGACGTCGACCCGCTGCTGCGCAACCTCGGCTGCCGGACCCTCGTCGTCACCGGGGTCTCGGCCAACGTCGCCATCCCCAACGCCGTGTTCGACGCGGTCAACCTCGGCTACACCGTGGTCGTCCCCGGGGACGCCATCGCGGGGGTGCCGGCCGACTACACCCCCGCGATGATCCGTCACACGCTCGCGCTCGTCTCCACCGTCACCACCACCGAGGAGGTGCTGCGCTGCTGGAAGAGCCCGCGTCGCGTCACCCGTGCGTGATCGAGTCCCCTTCGACCTTGATCGGCGCCGGCGGCAGCGGGCTGGGGGCGGGGCCGCCCTTGACGCTGCCGTCCGAGGCGTCGAAGAGGCTCTGGTGACAGGGGCAGCTGATGACCCCGTCGCTCACGCCGCTGACGGCGCAGCCCTGATGGGTGCACTTCGAGGAGAAGGCCTTGAACTCACCCGCCGTCGGCTGGGTGATCACCACGCCCTGGTCGGCGAACACCTTGCCGCCGCCCACCGGGATGTCCGCGGTCTTCGCGATCGGGCCGCCCCCCGCGCCGCCCGCTCCGCCGTCCGCCGCGCCCGTCGTCCCGCCCGAGCCGCCCGCCTTGTCGTCCGTGCCACCGCCGCAGGCGGTGAGCACCGCCACCACGCCCATGCCCCCCGCCGCCGAGACGACTGTCCGGCGTGCCACTGCGCTCATACCGTTCCCCTTGTGTTCCGTCCGCATCGACCTGATCACTGTGTCAGCAGAAGGTACGCGGACGGGAGCGGGAACGTTCATGCCCCCCGAAAGAAACCGGCGTCCGCCCGGTGCCGGCCGGACGCGCCGGGCCGCCCGGCGGTCCGCGCACTCTCCGATCAAGAGGCGACCTCTCCCGATAACCTGGGGAAATGCTTACAGAAGTGACGGCGACCCGCTATGTCACGCCCCTGCGTGAGGGCGGCTCGCTCCCCGGCATCGTCGAGGCCGACGATCTCGGTACGTACGTCATGAAGTTCACCGGCGCCGGGCAGGGGCGCAAGACCCTGGTCGCCGAGGTCATCTGCGGGCAGCTCGCCCGCCGCCTCGGTCTGCGCGTACCCGAACTGGTCTCCATCCAGCTCGACCCGGTCATCGGGCTGTCCGAACCGGACCAGGAGGTGCAGGAGCTGCTCAAGGCGAGCGGTGGCCTCAACCTGGGGATGGACTACCTGCCCGGCTCCCTCGGCTTCGACCCGCTGGCCTACGAGGTGGACCCCCGGGAGGCGGGCAAGGTCGTCTGGTTCGACGCGGTGATCAACAACGTCGACCGTTCGTGGCGCAACCCCAACATGCTGGTCTGGCACGGCGACCTGTGGCTGATCGACCACGGCGCCACCATGATCTGGCACCACAACTGGCCGGGCGCCCAGGCGTCCGCGGCCAAGCCGTACGACGCCTCGGACCACGCCCTCGCGCCCTTCGGGCCGGACGTCGCCGCCGCCGCGGCCGAACTCGCTCCGCTGGTCACCGAGGAGCTGCTCACCGAGGTCGCCGCCGACGTGCCCGACGAGTGGCTGGTCGACGAGCCAGGTTTCGACACCACCGACGCGCTGCGGCGCGCCTATGTGGAGGCGCTGCTCCCGCGTGCCGCCACGATCCACGAGCGGATCACCCTCGGCCCGCGTGCGGAGCGCCGGGCCTCGCAGGCCCCCGGCTGGCTGACCGACCATCTCACCGACTGGCCGCACCCCACCAAGAAGGACCGCACCGGCACGAGCGAGGGCGACGGACAGTGAGCAAGCGCGATGTCTTCGAGTACGCGCTGCTGCGCGTGGTGCCGCGCGTCGAGCGCGGCGAGTTCATCAACGCGGGCGTGGTGGTCTACTGCCGTGCCCGGTCCTTCGTGGCCGCCCGTACCCATCTGGACGAGACCAAGCTGCAGGCGCTCGACGCGGGCGCGGACGTGGTCGGCGTCCGGGCCGCGCTGCACGCGGTCGAGGGGGTCTGCCGGGGTGGCGACGACGCGGGGCAGGCGGCCCGCGACGACGCGGGACGGCGCTTCCGCTGGCTGATCGCCCCCCGCTCGACGGTCGTCCAGCCCGGACCGGTGCACACCGGCCTGACCGAGGATCCCGCGGGCGAGGTCGAGCGACTGCTCGATCTGCTGGTGCGCTGACCGCCCGCGGAGGGGGTGCGGCCCCCGAGGAGGCGTCGTGCCGCTCGGGCCGGACCGGCAGGACGCGCCCCGGGTCCGGCCCTGCCGCGCCCCGGCGCGCGGCGGAAGGTGATCGGGTGCACCCGGTGGGCCGTTGACACCGGGTGCCAGGGCTTCTAGCGTCTCGTCTACTGAAGGTACTAAGCGGTCGCTCATGTGCGGGACGTACCGGGCCGGCCGCATCCAGTCATGATCCAAGGGCGAGGAGAACCAGCATGTCCACCACCGAGCAGCGCGTGGCCGTCGTGACCGGCGGGGCGCGCGGTATTGGCGCCGCGACCGCGGTGCGGTTGGCCGCGGAGGGCCGCGCCGTCGCCGTACTCGACCTCGACGAGGCGGCCTGCAAGGACACCGTCGAGAAGATCACGGCGGCGGGCGGCACCGCCCTCGCCGTCGGCTGCGACGTCTCCGACAGCGCCCAGGTGGAGGCGGCCGTCGCGCGCGTCGCCGCCGAGCTCGGCGCCCCGACGATCCTCGTCAACAACGCGGGTGTGCTCCGCGACAACCTGCTCTTCAAGATGAGCGAGTCCGACTGGGACATCGTCATGAACGTCCACCTCAAGGGTGCGTTCCTGATGGCCAAGGCGTGCCAGAAGCACATGGTGGACGCGGGCTTCGGCCGGATCGTCTCGCTGTCGTCCTCCTCGGCGCTCGGCAACCGCGGCCAGGCCAACTACTCCGCGGTCAAGGCCGGCCTGCAGGGCCTGACCAAGACCCTCGCCAAGGAGCTCGGCAAGTTCGGCGTCACCGCCAACGCCGTCGCCCCCGGCTTCATCGTCACCGAGATGACCGCGCAGACCGCCGAGCGCGTCGGCATGGGCTTCGAGGAGTTCCAGGCGGCCGCCGCCTCCATGATCCCGGTGCAGCGCGTGGGCTACCCCGAGGACATCGCGAACGCCATCGCCTTCTTCACGGGCGACGACGCCGGCTTCGTCTCCGGCCAGGTCATGTACGTGGCCGGCGGCCCGCTCAACTGACGCCCGAGCGGAAAAGGAGACGAGCATGAGCAGCAAGGAGCTTCCGGAGCCGTCCGGCAAGGTCGCACTGGTCACCGGCGCCAGCCGGGGCATCGGCTACGGCGTCGCCGAGGCGCTGGTCGCCCGCGGTGACCGCGTCTGCATCACCGGGCGGGGCGAGGAGGCGCTGAAGGAGGCCGTCGAGCGCCTGGGTGCCGACCGGGTGATCGCGGTGCCCGGCAAGGCCCACGACGAGGCCCACCAGGCCGCCGCGGTCGCGGCGACGATGGAGGCCTTCGGCCGGGTCGACTTCCTGGTCAACAACGCCGGCACGAACCCGGTCTTCGGGCCGATCGCCGATCTCGACCTCGGCGTCGCCCGCAAGGTCTACGAGACCAATGTGATCTCGGCCCTCGGATTCGCGCAGCAGACCTGGCACGCCTGGCAGAAGAACCACGGCGGCGCGATCGTGAACATCGCCTCGATCGCCGGGCTCGCCCCTTCGCCCTTCATCGGCGCGTACGGGATGAGCAAGGCGGCGATGGTCAATCTCACCCTCCAGCTGGCGCACGAGTTCGCTCCCGTCGTCCGGGTCAACGCGATCGCCCCGGGCGTCGTGAAGACCAAGTTCGCCGAGGCGCTCTACGAGGGCCGCGAGGCGGAGGCGGCGGCCGCCTACCCGCTCGGCCGCCTCGGCGTGCCGGAGGACATCGGCGGCGCCGCCGCCTTCCTCACGTCCGACCAGTCGGACTGGATCACCGGCCAGACTCTGGTGGTCGACGGAGGGATTTTCCTCAACGCCGGTGTCGAGTGACCGATAACCGGACACTTTCCTGAATTCCTGACCGGATTGGCCCCGGTTGTTCGTTGAATGCCTCAAGTGCCCCGCCCGGGTCAAACATTGACCTGGCGGGGCGCTGCGGTATGGTCGGCCGACCCATGGCTGAACGAGGAGCGTGCACGTGTTCAACCGGACCAGTCTGCAGGCCGCTGCAGCCCTTGCGTCCATATCCCTGGTGTCCGGATGCAGCCTGATTTCGGGCGATGAACCCGCCGGGGAACAGAGAATCGTCATCGGTACGACGAGTTCTCCCACCACCCTCGATCCAGCCGCCGCGTGGGATAATTCCTGGGAGCTTTTCCGGAATGTCTTCCAGACGCTGGTGAGCTTCCCGACGGGTAGTACGACGCCACAGCCCGACGCCGCCGACTGCAAATTCAAGGACACGTCCAGCCAGGTCTACGAATGCACCCTCCATGAGGGGCTGAAGTTCTCCAACGGACACAATCTGGACGCCAAGGCGGTCCAGTACTCCATCGAGCGCATCCGGACGATCGACTTCGAGGGCGGCCCCAACGGCCTGCTCGGTTCGCTGGAGGAGATCGAGACCGTCGACGACCGCACCGTCGTCTTCAAGCTGAACAAGCCGGACGCGACCTTCCCCTTCGTCCTCGCCACGCCCGCCATGTCGCTGGTCGACCCGGCCGAGTACTCCGCCGACAAGATCCGCGAGGACGGCAAGCTGGTCGGCTCCGGCCCGTACGTCCTCGACGAGTACGAGGACGGCAGCAAGGCCGAGCTGACGAAGAACCCCAGCTACAAGGGATTCGCCGAACGCAAGAACGGCGGCGTGACCATCCGGTACTTCAAGGAGTCCGAGGCGATGGTCGGCGCGCTGAAGAAGAAGGAGATCGACGCCACCTACCGAGGTCTGACCTCGGAGGAGGTCATCGCCCTCCAGGACGACAAGCCGGAGAACAAGGGGCTGCAGCTCGTCGAGTCCCCCGGCTCGGACATCCGCTACCTCGTCTTCAACACGAAGGACGCGGCCGTCGCCAAGGCCCCCGTCCGCAAGGCCATCGCCCAGGTCGTCGACCGCAACGCGCTCGTCTCCAAGGTCTACCAGGGCACGGCCGAGCCGCTGTACTCGATGATCCCCAAGGGCATCGTCGGTCACACCACCGAGTTCCTCGACCGCTTCGGCGAGCCGAGCGTCGACAAGGCCCGCGCCATCCTGCGGGGTGCCGGGATCACCGAGCCCGTCCAGCTGACCTTCTGGTTCACCACCGACCGGTACGGCTCCGGCACGGCCCTGGAGTTCGCCGAGCTCAAGCGGCAGCTGGAGGAGTCCGGTCTCTTCAAGGTCGCCTTGCGGGGCAAGCCCTGGAAGGAACTCCAGGCGGGCTTCAAGACCGGCAAGTACCCGGTGTTCGGCCGAGGCTGGTCTCCCGACTTCCCGGACCCGGACAACTTCATCGCTCCGTTCGTCGGCAAGAACAACGTGCTCCAGACGCCGTACGAGAGCCCGCGGATCACGCAGGAGCTGCTGCCGAAGTCCCGGCGCGAGAGCAACCGCGGCGCGGTCATGGACGAGTTCGAGTCGGCCGAGGAGATCATGGCCCAGGACGTCCGGCTGCTGCCGCTGTGGCAGGGCAAGCTCTACATCGCGGCCAGCGAGGACGTCGGCGGCGCCGAGCGCGCCCTCGACCCGCAGACGGTCATGCAGCTGTGGGAGCTGAGCCGCAGGACCAGCTGGTAGGAGAACGCCCGGAAGCACGGAGGGCCGGCCCGACCCGGGCCGGCCGTCCGCCGGGACGCCCGGAAGAGGGCGTTGTCAGTGGCCCCCGGTAGGTTCTTCTCTCGTAGAAGTGCTGTCCTACCGGAGGTTGTTGACGTGACCGACACCGACATGCTGCCCGAGTCCTGGAGCGGCGTCCTCGGCGAAGAGCTGGAGAAGCCGTACTTCAGGCAGCTCACCGAGTTCGTCGAGAAGGAGCGGGCCGGCGGACCGGTCTACCCGCCGCGCGACGAGGTGTTCGCGGCGCTCGCGGCGACCCCGTACGACAAGGTGAAGGTCCTGGTCCTCGGGCAGGACCCGTACCACGGCGAGGGACAGGGCCACGGCCTCTGCTTCTCCGTGCGGCCCGGCGTGAAGACCCCGCCGTCCCTGCGGAACATCTACAAGGAGATGCAGGCCGAGCTCGGCCACCCGATCCCGGACAACGGCTACCTCATGCCGTGGGCCGAGCAGGGCGTCCTGCTGCTCAACGCGGTCCTCACGGTCCGCGCCGGCGAGGCCAACTCGCACAAGGGCCAGGGCTGGGAGAAGTTCACCGACGCGGTGATCTCCGCCGTGGCGTCCCGGCCCGACCCCGCCGTCTTCGTGCTGTGGGGGGCGTACGCCCAGAAGAAGCTCCCGCTGATCGACCAGGAGCGTCACGTCGTGGTGAAGGGCGCCCATCCCTCGCCGCTGTCGGCGAAGAAGTTCTTCGGCTCCCGCCCCTTCACCCAGATCGACGAGGCCGTCGCGGCGCAGGGCCACGAGCCGATCGACTGGCGCATCCCGAACCTGGGCTGACGCCCTGCCGCCGCCGGGCCGGCTTCCACCGCCGGGCGTCCCAGCCGTCCGGCGGTCCGGCCCGCGGCCGCCCGGCTGAGCCCGCCCGGCTGACAGGCCCGGCGGTGCCGCCCGAGCCTGTGCCGCATCGGCGGCGGCTGCGGCTAGCGTCGGTGCGACCCGACGGACAGCAGGTGGAGGCCGCAGTGACCGAGCAGCAGCAGATGTCGGACGACGGCGTCCTGACCAGGATCGGACAGGCGACGATGCTGCTCCACGGCGGGGACCGGGAAGAGGCGCGGAACCGCCTCGGCGAGCTGTGGGACCAGTTGGGCCCGGACGGCGACCCGCTGCACCGCTGCACGCTCGCCCACTACCTGGCGGACGCCCAGGACGACCCGGACGCGGAGCTGGCCTGGGACCTGCGGGCGCTGCTCGCGGCCGAGGGCCCGGGCGGCGAGGGGCTCGCCCGGGACGACGCCGCGGTCGCCCTGCGGGCCCTCCACCCCTCGCTCCACCTCAACCTGGCCGCCGACTACCTGAAGGTGCGGCGCCCCGACGCGGCCCGTGACCACCTGGACCGGGCACGCGCCGCCTCGCACACCCTGGACGACGACGAGTACGGCGACGGGGTCCGCGCCGGGATCGAGCGTCTGGAGGTACGCCTCCGCTCCCTGTGACGGGCCCGGAGCCGCGTCGCGTGCGGCCGGTCGACCCCACGCGGGCTCCTCAGCGCCGGTACGTCCCCCGGCAGATCTTCGCCTGGTCGCTGTCGGGCCGCCAGCCGCCGTACCGCTCGCCCAGGTCGCAGACGTCGCCCCGGTGGCGGGGCGGCTTCGGCAACGGGTGATCCACGGCGGTGCGGTCGCGGCGCCCGTGCTGCTCGGGCACCGCCGACGCGTGTCCCCTGCCGGGGTGCGCGGCCGGGCCGCCGGCGTTCCGTCGCTGTTCCCGCCCCTCCGGTGGGGCGCTGGGCGCCGGCCGGTCGGGCGGGGGAGCGGGAAGGGCCGCTTCGAGGGCCTCGCGGGCCGGCCCCTCGACGATCTGCGGCGCCGCGTCCCGAGTGGGGCGGCCGACGTCCCCGGGCGGTGCGGGGGCCACCGGGCCCGCCTCGACCGACACGCAGCCGGAGAGGGCGGCGACCGCCACGCCGACCAGGATCTTCACTGTGGTTCTCGTTCCGTGCACCCGCGCCACTCTGCTGCCCCGGCGGTGATCTTCACACCCCTACCCGCCGGGAATGCCTCGCACGGGTGACGGCGGCGGCGAGGGTGACCCGGGCTCCACCGGCCGCCCGACCCCGTCGCCCGTCCACCGGCCGCCCGACCCCGTCGCCCGTCCACCGGCCGCCCGTCGCTCAGTCGCCCGTCGCTCCGTCGATCCGCTCGCGCAGCAGATCGGCGTGGCCGTTGTGGCGGGCGTACTCCTCGATCATGTGGGTGTAGATCCAGCGCAGGTTGAAGGTCTCCCCGCTGCGGTGGCCGCCCGCGCCCAGGTCGTCCAGGGCCAGGCCGGCCGAGATCTCGCGGGCCCGGGCGATCTCGCCCTGCCAGGCGGTGCGGGCCTCCTCCCAGGTGTCCGTCGCGGTGACGTGGAGGGCGCGCTCCGGGTCCTCGCGGGTGCCGAAGATCCGTCGCCGCTCCTCACCGGCCATGACGTGGCGGAACCAGCCGCGCTCCACCTCGGCCATGTGCCGGACCAGGCCGAGCAGGCTGAGGTCCGAGGGCGGCGCGGAGGCCGTGCGCAACTGGGAGTCGTCGAGACCCGCACACTTCATCGCGAGCGTGCCGCGATGGAAGTCGAGCCATGCCTCCAGCATCTCCCGCTCACCGGCGGTGGTCGGCGGGAAGGTCCGGGTGTCGTGTTCGGCAGAGGTCATGCCGGGCATCGTCCCCGATGCGGGAGGCGCCGCGCCAGGGTGCGACCGGACCGGGCGGACTCCCGCGTCACTCCCCGCCGTCCAGCATGCCGCGGAGCAACTCCTCGAAGCCGGTGCGCAGTTCCGCGCGGCTCGGCACGGCGGAGTGGAACGAGCCCGCGGCACAGGAGAACATCAGCCCCTCGCACCAGGCGATCAGGGACAGCGCGTGGCGCTCGGGAGCGGTCGAGCCGGCCTCCGTCATCAGCGCGATCACCGGTCCGTGGAAGGCGGCGCCCGCGGTGTCGAAGAAGCTGCGCAGCTCGGGGCGGCGCGTGGCCTCCAGGGCCAGCTCGTAGCGGGAGACGAGCAGCGCCCGGTGGTCGGTGAGGTAGCGGTGCAGGGCCAGGGAGAGGGCGTCCAGCAGGGCTTCTCCGCCGCCGTCCCGGGCCGGCATCTCGTCCGGCGTCAGGACGGTCGCCTCCCGTTCGACCTGGCGTCGCACGGCCGTCTCCAGCAGGGCCTGGCGGGTGCGGGCGTGGTTGGAGGTCGAGCCCTGCGGGAGTCCCGCCCGCTCGTCCACGGCGCGATGGGTCAGTCCGCGCATGCCCCGCTCGACGAGCAGGTCGAGGGCGGCGTCGCCGATCCGCTCGGCACGCGAGGCGGCCGGGTCCGCCGGAGCCGGGGGAGCGGTGGGGGCGCCGCCCGGGGAGCCGGGATGCGCGGGGGTGCGTGCGGTCATGAAGGACAACCTACTACCGCCCCTACTACACCTGTAGTACGGTCAAGGCGTCACTACAGGTGTAGTAGCGAGGGAGAAATCATGCACCGGCAACGGGCCGTCGTCATCGGCGCGGGCATCGGCGGACTCACCGCCGCCGTGGCCCTGCACCAGCGGGGCTGGCAGGTCACCGTCCTCGAACGCGCCGCCGCCCTCACCCCCGTCGGGGCCGGCATCGGCCTCGCCCCCAACGCCCAGCGCGCCCTCGACGTCCTCGGGCTCGGCGACCGCGTCCGCGCGCTCTCCGCCTGGCAGGGCGACGGCGGCATGCGCGCCCCCGACGGCCGTTGGCTCGCCCGGACCAGCGCCCAGGTCGCCGCCGCACGCTTCGGCGGCCCGCTGGTGCTCCTGCACCGCGCCACCCTCGTCGACCTCCTGGCCGCCGGCCTCCCCGAGGGAACCGTGCGCACCGGCGTCACCGCCTCCCTGGCCGACCACGGCGGCGACGACCGCCCCGCCGTCGTCCGTACGTCCGACGGCGACCTCGAAGCCGACCTGGTCCTCGGTGCCGACGGCATCCACTCGGGCGTCCGCCGTGCCCTCTTCCCGGAGTACCCGGGGCCGCGATACTCCGGATTCACCACCTGGCGCGTCGTCGTCCCCGCGCCTGAACGGCCCTTCCTCCCGCACGAGACCTGGGGTCCCGGCCGCCTCTGGGGAACCCAACCGCTCAAGGACGGCCGGATCTACGCCTACGCCATGGCCGCCGCACCGGCGGGCGCGCACGCACCCGACGACGAGAGGGCCGAACTCCTGCGGCTCTTCGGCGACTGGCACCACCCCGTCCCCGAGATCCTCGCGACGGTCGCGCCCGAGGACGTCCTGCGCCACGACGTCCACCACATGCCCGAACCGCTGCCCGCCTTCCACCGCGGCCGGGTGGCACTGCTCGGCGACGCCGCCCACGCCATGCAGCCCACCCTCGGCCAGGGCGGCAACCAGGCGATCGAGGACGCCGTCGTGCTCGCCCACCACGCCGGCCGCGGACTCCCGCCCGGCGAGGCACTGGCGGCGTACACCGCCGACCGGCTGCCGCGCACCACCGCGATGGTGCGCCAGGCCGCCCGGACCGGCCGGCTCGCCCTGCTCGCCGCCCGTCCCGCCGTCGCCCTGCGCAACGCCCTCGTCGTCGCCGTCTCCCGCTTCGGGCCCGGACTCGTCCTGCGCGGCTTCGACGGGATCGCCGACTGGCGGCCACCGGCCGCCGCCGACCTGCCCGCGTATGCTGACCGGCGCGAACGGCGCACCGCCGCCGCGCGACGGCGTACCACCCACAGCTAGGGAGAACCCCCGTGAAGGTCGGCTGCATCGGACTCGGCGACATCGCGCAGAAGGCATATCTGCCGGTCCTGGCCGCCCTTCCCGGAGTCGAGCTGCACCTCCAGACCCGGACGCCGGCCACCCTGGAGCGGGTCGCCGCCGTCCACCACGTCCCGGCCGCCCGCCGGCACACCGACCTCGACTCGTTGCTGGAGGCGGGCCTCGACGCCGCGTTCGTCCACGCCCCGACCGCCGCGCACGCCGAGATCACCACCCGCCTCCTGCGGGCCGGGGTGCCGACCTACGTCGACAAGCCGCTCGCGTACGACTACGACGACTCCGTGCGACTGGTGGAGCTCGCCGAGGAGCGCGGCGTCGGTCTGGCGGTCGGCTTCAACCGCCGCCTCGCGCCCGGCTACGCCCAGTGCGCCGACCACCCGCGCGAGTTGATCCTGCTGCAGAAGAACCGCGTCGGGCTGCCCGAGGACCCGCGGACCTTCGTCCTGGACGACTTCATCCACGTCGTCGACACCCTGCGCTTCCTGCTGCCGGGTGTGGTGGAGCACGTGGACGTACGGGCCCGCGTCCGCCACGGCCTGATGCACCACGTCGTGCTCCAGCTCTCCGGCGACGGCTTCACCGCCATCGGCATGATGAACCGGATGAACGGCTCCACCGAGGAGATCCTGGAGGTCTCGGGCCAGGACACCAAGCGCCAGGTCCTGAACCTCGCCGACATCGTGGACCACAAGGGCCAGCCGACCGTCCGCCGACGCGGTGACTGGGTGCCCGTCGCACGCCAGCGCGGCATCGAACAGGCCGTGCTCGCCTTCCTCGACGCCGTCCGGGCGGGCGAAGTCCTCAGCGCGCGCGACGCGTTGCTGACCCACGAGCTGTGCGAGCGCGTCGTCCGCGAGGCTCTGATCCAGGCCTCCTGAGCGAGCCCGCGCCCTCGACGGCACCGGCCACCGCCAGCACGGCCAGCGCGCCGTACAGGGGCCAGTCGCCGAAGCGGACGTAGACGGTGGAGCCCCGCGCGAGCGGGACCTCGTGGACGGCGGCGGCGCTCCGGTCGGTGCCCAGCGGCGCGCCGACGCGGGCGCCGTCCGGGCCGTACACGGCACTGACGCCGGTCAGCGTCGCGTGCACCACCGGGCGGCCCGTCTCCGCCGCGCGCAGCGCCGCCAGCGAGGCGTGCTGAGCGGGCGCCCAGCTGTGCTGGAAGGTCGAGGTCGCCGACTGCGTGACCAGCAGCTCGGCGCCGCTCCGGGCCAGCCGCCGGCTCATGTCGGGAAAGGCCGACTCGAAGCAGACCAGCGGACCGATCCGCAGCCCCGGACGGCCGTCCTCGGCCGGCAGGTTCATCACCACCGCCTCGGTGCCCCGGCGCCGGTCCTCGCCCGCCGCCTTGCCGACCGAGGTCG
Organism: Streptomyces sp. JL2001; assembly: GCF_050917515.1. Taxonomy (NCBI): domain Bacteria; kingdom Bacillati; phylum Actinomycetota; class Actinomycetes; order Kitasatosporales; family Streptomycetaceae; genus Streptomyces; species Streptomyces sp. JL2001. The sequence continues at coordinate 6,634,059 of NZ_CP169421.1, forward strand.
CCCAGCCCAGCACCGCACGGGCCGGGACGTACTCGCCGAACGGCACCAGCCGCATCTTGTCGTACCGGTCCCCGGTCGGCCCCTCGGCGTCGATCAGCACGCTGCTCTTGAAGATGCCGGGCCGGTCGGCGCGGCGCGCGTCCACGTTCACCAGGATCGGGGCGTCCACCGCCCGCGAGAGCGCAGTCAGCCGGGCGGCCAGCTCGGGGCGGGTGGTCAGGTCGGCCCCGACGCTGCTCTCCCCCCACACCACCAGATCGACGTCCCGGCCCACCAGCGTGCGGGTGAGCTCCTCGCCCCGGGCGAAACGGCGTTCCGCCCCGCCGGAGCCGTCGAACAGGCCCGGCTGGACGACGGCCACCCGGACCGTGCCCCGCTCGGACGGCGGACCCACGCCCCACCACAGCAGACCCGTCGTGAGCGCGCACACCACGAGCGCCACCACCATGGTGAGCCGCACGGCGGCCGTCGACACCAGCAGCGCCGCGGCGGTGTTGACGGCCACCACCAGCAGGCTCACCAGCCAGACACCGCCGACCGAGGCGAGCCGGAGGGCCGGCTCCACCTGCCACTGGCTCGCGCCGAGGAGACCCCAGGGGCCGCCCAGACCCTCCCAGGAGCGGGCGAGTTCGATCACCAGCCAGCCGGCGGGGACCACGACGAGCGCGGCGGCGGCCCGGACCGCGGACGGCTCGTACCCGAGCATCACGCGGACCAGCCACCCCCAGGGCAGCCACAGCAGCCCGAGCAGCGCGGCCAGGACGAAGAGGAAGACGTGCAGGCTCGGCAGCAGCCAGTGGTGCATGGCCAGCATGAACCCCAGCCCGCCCAGCCAGCCCTCCAGCGCGGCCCGGCGCGCGGTCGGGGCGGTGCGCAGCAACAGCATCCACGGCACGAGCGCGACGTAGGCGAACCACCACAGACCGGGGGCGGGGAACGCGAGGGCGGGCAGGGCGCCGGCCCCGACCGCACCGGCGGCCCGGGCGGCGCGCGCCCGGCGCGCGGCACGGCCTGCCGCGTCCGGAGTCCCGGCCCCGCCGCGGCCCCCGTCGTCCCCGGAACCCGCTTCGGGCCCCGGCCCGCCGTCTGCCGCGCCCCGCGTCCCGCGCCGGCCGAACGGAACCCGCATACCGCGCCTCCCGGTGTCGCCTCCAGTGTGACCGGAGCGCGCGGGACCTGCTACGACCGCCGCCACTTCTCCCGTACGGTCACCGAGCGGAGCCGCCATCCGGCGTCCGTCCGGCGCAGGGCGAACGAGTACCGGCCGCCGCAGACGAAGTCCTCGCCGGACTCGAACCGCATCGGGTTCACGTAGTCGGCCTCGACCTCCGCGCTGTCGCCCGGATAGCCGCCGAGGTCCTGGATGCGGACCCGCCGGTTCACGATGAGGTGCTGGCGTACGGGGAAGAGCCGCATCGTCTCCTCGAGCCAGTCGGCGACCTCGGCCGCCGGCCCCTCCACACCCCCGGAACCGCGGTAGTCGGCGCGGCCGTCGCGGGTGAACAGCGCCCGGTAGCCGGTCCAGTCGGAATCGTCCACGGCCACCGCGTATCCGGTGACCACGTCGTCGATGGCCAAGCGGTCCATCACGGTCGCGAGATCCACGCGCTGCGTCATCGGATCAGTGTCGGCCAGCGGAGGCGCGGGGCCAAGAGCCGCGCGGGAAGGTCAGGGGCGGATACCGGTCATACTTCTGGGATGCGCATCGACTTCGATCCCGACCGCAGCGACCGGAACGACTTCTACCGGTTGCTCACCGCCACCGTGGTGCCCCGGCCGATCGCGTGGATCTCCACGACCGCCGCGGACGGGACCGACAACCTCGCCCCGCACTCCTTCTTCACGATCGCCTCGGTGACGCCGCCGGTCGTCCAGTTCACCTCGGTGGGCCGCAAGGACTCGCTGCGCAACATCGAGGACACGGGCGCGTTCGTCGTCAACCTGTCCCCGGAGCCGCTCTTCGAGCAGATCAACGCCACGGCGACGGACTTCCCGCGCGGGGTGAGCGAGTTCGACGCCTGCGGCGTGCGGCGCGAGCCGAGCCTGCGGGTCGGGCCGCCGCGCGTGGCGGACGCTCCGGTGGCCCTGGAGTGCGAGCTGCACAGCACCGTGCGGATCGGCGACTCGACCGTCGTCTTCGGCCGGGTGGTGCACGCGGCGGTCGACGAGGCGGTCATGGTCGACGGCCACCCCGAGATCACCCGGATGCGGCCGCTGGCCCGTCTCGGCAAGAACGAGTGGGGCACGCTGGGCGGCATCCGGGACCTCGCGCGGGTGCCGTACCAGGCGTAGCGACGTACCGGTACCAGGGCGGCGCGACCCCGGCCCTTCCGGCGCGATCCCGCCCGTCCGGCGGGATCGTGGGCCCCGCGCGTGCCCTCGTGCGGCCCGTGGGCGCGGGCGCGGGCCCTACGCGGCTTCCCAGCGGTGCGGGCGTCCTCCCCGCCATTCCACCAGGTGGGGGTCGTCCAGGATCATGTCGGCGTCCTCGAGCCCGGCCCGGCGCAGGAACTCGACGAGGTCGGTGTCGTTGTGCGCGAGGCCCACGATCGTCCCGCGGACGGTGACGCGCCGGCCGCCGCCGGGGGAGGGGCGGTGGACGACGACGGGTGCTTGCCATGCCATGGTTCCAGGGTGCTTCGGCCTGCCGGATCCCGCCCGCCGGCCGCGGCGGTGCCGCTTCGCACGGGGTGTGAACGGAACGCCTCGACCCGCACGCCGCACACGCTCGCGGACGGCGGGCCGAGACGCGAGGATCGTCACGTCCGTCCGGGTGGGCACGACCGAGAAGAGTCGCCGGATCATCCCCCCGAGTCCGGCGACCCGTCCCGATCTGGCGTGGTCTCCGGTCACCGCCCGGACGGGCGGTGGGCCCGTCCGTACACACCGGTGGCCACGGCGGCCGCCCCGCCCGTGCAGCGGCCCGGCGCCGTGCCGTCGGGCGCAGGTGCGTCAGCCGGCCGACTCGCCCGCGTGCGGGCTCAGGACGTCCGTGCCGACCAGGACGAACAGCAGGATGCCCAGCAGGATCCGGTAGATCACGAACGGCATGAAGCTCTTGGTGGTGATGAACTTCATGAACCACGCGATCACCGCGTAGCCCACGACGAAGGCGATGAGCGTCGCGAAGATCGTCGGCCCCCAGGAGACGTGCCCCTCGCCCGCGTCCTTGAGTTCGAAGACGCCGGAGGCCAGCACGGCGGGGATGGCCAGCAGGAACGAGTACCGGGCCGCCGCCTCGCGGGTGTAGCCCATCAGCAGGCCGCCGGAGATCGTCGCACCGGAGCGGGAGACGCCGGGGATCAGCGCCATCGCCTGGCAGGCGCCGTAGATCAGGCCGTCCCGGACACCGAGGTCCTTGAGCGTCTTGCGCTCGCGGATCGCCCGGTGGCGGCCGCCGATCTCGTCCCGGGCGGCGAGCCGGTCCGCGACACCGAGGACGATGCCCATCACGATCAGAGTGGTGGCGATCAGCCGCAGGTCACGGAACGGGCCCTCGATCTGGTCCTTGAACGTGACGCCCAGGACGCCGATCGGGATCGAGCCGACGATGACGAGCCAGCCCATCTGGGCGTCGTGGTCGCCGCGCATCGACTTGTCGCGCAGCGAGGCGAACCAGGCCGTGACGATCCGCGCGATGTCCTTGCGGAAGTAGATCAGGACGGCGGTCTCCGTGCCGATCTGGGTGATCGCGGTGAAGGCGGCGCCCGGGTCCTCCCAGCCCGCGAAGGCGGCGGTGAGCCGCAGATGCGCGCTGGAGGAGATGGGTAGGAACTCCGTCAGCCCCTGGACGAGTCCGAGGATGAACGATTCGAACCAACTCATGGGGCTGGGGCTCTCCTTTGGATCTTGCCGGGCTCGTGGGGCCGGTACGCACCGGTCCCCGCTCACCGATCCGGCCTGATCCCGATGAGAGGCCCCGGGGCCGTCCCGAGGCGCTCGAGCGGTCGGTGGAGGGTCGCGCTGCGGTCACGCCGAAGGCCGTGCCCGTGGCTCACGTGGGGTCACGCGAGGTCACGGCGCACGGCCGTGGCGGTGGGATCGGAGATCCCCCGCCGGTCGGTGCGCAGCGTACCTCCCCAAGATGACGAGCCCGTTCCCAGGTCCGGGACGGGGTGTCCCCGGGGCGGACCGTCCGGGCGGTCAGCTCTCGACCGGGCCCGCCGTCGTCCAGCCGGGCGCCTGCACGTGCGGGGTGAGGCTCGCGGCGTCCGCGTCGTCGCCGCAGTGCGCGCACACGACGCGGGGGCTCAGCACCTCGCCGCAGCGGTGCTCCAGGAGGACCGGCCGGACCGTCCGGTCCAGATGACGGTCGCCCCAGCTCATCAGGGTGAGCAGGACCGGCTGCAGCTCCTCGCCCGCCGGTGTCGTCCGGTACTCGAAACGCTGCGGACGGTCGCTGTACGGCACCTTCTCCAGGATCCCGGCCTCGACGAGCCGCTTCAGGCGCGCGGTGAGGACGTCCCGCGGGGCCCCGGTGTTGCGGGCGATGCGGTCGAAGCGGCGCACGCCGAGCGAGATCTCGCGCAGCACGAGGAGCGCGTACTTCTCGCCCACCAGGGCGAGGGCGTCGGCGATGGAGCAGGGGCGGGGAGCGGCCTTCATGAGCCCAGGGTAAGGCAGTTCCCCGAGAGGGTTTGAAATTCCAACTCGCGGGGCTATGTTACTTGCGAGTGTTGGTCCAGTTTTCCAACTCAGGAGCCGTGTCATGCGAGACGCCGTCATCGTCGAAGCCGTCCGGACGCCCATCGGCAAGGGCAAGCCGGGCGGAGCCCTCTCCGACGTCCATCCCGTCGCCCTCCTCTCCCACACCCTCGGCGCGCTGATCGAGCGCGCCGGCATCGACCCGGCCCTCGTCGACGACGTGATCGGCGGCACCGTCGACCAGGTCGGCGAGCAGGCCATGAACACCACCCGGTACGCCTGGCTCGGCGCCGGACTGCCCGAGTCCGTGCCCGCCACCACCGTCGACCGGCAGTGCGGCTCCTCCCAGCAGGCCGTGCACTTCGCCGCCCAGGGCGTGCTCTCGGGCGCGTACGACATCGCCGTGGCCTGCGGGGTCGAGTCGATGAGCCGCGTCCCGATGTGGTCCAACGTGCCGCCCGGTGCGGACCCCTTCGGGCCCGGCGTCGCCGAGCGCTACCCCGAGGGCCTGGTCCCGCAGGGCATCAGCGCGGAGCTCATCGCCGCGAAGTGGTCCCTCGGCCGCGAGGCCATGGACGCGTTCGCCGCCGCCTCGCACGCCAAGGCGGCGCGCGGATGGGAGGCCGGACTCTTCGACGCGGAGGTCGTGCCGTACGGCGACGTCCGCCGCGACGAGTCGGTGCGGCCCGCGACCACGCCCGAGATCCTGGCGGGACTCCGCCCGGCCTTCAGCGACCCGGTCTTCGCCGAGCGCTTCCCCCAGATCGAATGGTCGGTGACCGCCGGCAACAGCAGCCCGACGAACGACGGCGCCTCGGCCGTGCTCGTGATGGCGGCCGAGACCGCGGAACGGCTCGGACTGCGCCCGCTCGCCCGGCTGCACAGCTTCGCGGTGACCGGCTCGGACCCGCTGCTCATGCTGACCGGGGTCATCCCCGCGACCGAGAAGGTACTGCGCCGGGCGGGGCTGGACATCGGCGACATCGACCTCTTCGAGATCAACGAGGCGTTCGCCAGCGTCGTACTCGCCTGGCAGCAGGAGACCGGCGCCGACCCGGCCAAGGTCAACGTCCACGGCGGCGCGATCGCGCTGGGCCACCCGCTCGGCGCCAGCGGCACCCGCCTGACGACCACGCTGGTGCACGCACTGCGGGCGCGGGGCGCCCGCTTCGGACTCCAGGCCATGTGCGAGGCGGGCGGCCTGGCGAACGCGATGATCGTCGAGGCGCTGTAGGCCGGGTGGTCTTCTCGGGCCGGACAGGACCTAGTCGTCGGCCCGCCCCGCCGCGCCCACCAGGGTCCTGGCCGGTTGCGGTGCGGCCGGGGCCGGCGCCCGCAGGCCGTGCCGTTTGCGCCAGGCGACGACCGCCGCGGCCAGGCCGGACACCACGATGAACCCCGTCGAGATCAGGAAGGCGGGCGAGGTCGGCGAGCCGGCCTCGCTGCCCGCCACCACGTACGCGGCGGTGTTCGGGATCGACCCGAGGCCCGTGGCCAGCAGGAACGGGACGTATCCCATGCGGGACACCGCCGCGCAGTAGTTGGCCGCGGCGAAGGGCACACCGGGGAAGAGCCGGATCGCCAGCATCGACCGGAAGCCGTGCCGGCTGAGGACCCCGTCCGCCGCCTTCAGCCACCGGCCGCGCAACAGGGGCCGCAGCGCGTCCTGGCCCAGCACCCTCCCGAGCGTGAAGGAGATGCCCGCCCCCAGCACCGTCCCGGCCACCGCCGCGACCAGCCCGGCCTGGGTGCCGAACAGCGCACCCGCCGCCAGGTTCAGGATCGGCCGCGGCACGAACGCGGCGGTGCACACGCCGTACGCGACACCGAACAGCACCACGGCGCCCGCGCCGGCCACCTGTGGGGGCCAGCCCTCGGCCAGCAGGCGCTGCGGCTCGTACAGCACCACCGTCGTCGCCGCGCCCAGGAGCAGCACGGCGAGCAGGGACAGGCGGGACCACGGCGACAGCAGGCTCCGGGAGCAACGGAGCGCGAGGGAGACCGGCGGCCGGGCGACGGGGTCGGACATCCGGGGAGAGTAACCGACGGGCCCGTGTGATCGCCGTAACGTCCGTCATGCCCGCGCGACCGCACGCCTACAGTGACGGCATGACCGTCACCGTGCCCGACAGCGCCCTCGCCGACACCGTGCTGGCCCGGCTCACCCGGCTGTACCCCGAAGCCGGGAATCCGTTCAGGGCCCAGGAGATGGTGGCGTACATGAAGGGTGTGGCCCCCTTCCTCGGCGTACGCACCCCCGAGCGGCGCGCCCTGTCCCGCCTGGTCCTCGACGGGGTCCCGCGACCCGACGAGGACGACTGCACCGCGGTCGCCCTGCGCTGCTTCGCGCTGCCCGAGCGCGAGTACCACTACTTCGCCGTCGACTACCTGCGTCGTCACGTGAAGCACTGCTCGTCCGGCTTCCTGCCGGTGGCGCGGCGGCTCGTCACCACCGTCTCCTGGTGGGACACGGTCGACCACCTCGCCGCCCACGTGGTCGGCGGGCTCGTCGCCGCGGACCCCGCCCTCGCGGCCGTGATGGACGACTGGATCGAGGACGACGACCTGTGGGTCGCGCGCACCGCGATCCTGCACCAGCTGCGGTTCAAGCAGGCCACCGACACCGAACGGCTCTTCGCCTACTGCCTGCGCCGCTCCGGGCACCCCGACTTCTTCATCCGCAAGGCGATCGGCTGGTCGCTCCGCGAGTACGCCAAGACCGACCCCGACGAGGTGCGCGCGTTCGTCGAGGAGAACCGGGACCGGCTCTCCCCGCTCTCCGTGCGCGAGGCGCTCAAGAACCTGTAGGCGGTCCCGCGGGGGACTCCCCGGCCGCTGGCAGCTCCGCGATCAGGGCGTAGCGCTCGTCGCGGACCGCCGCGCCCCACAGCTCGGTGCGCGGTGCGAGGTCCTCGACGCGTATCCGCCCGACCAGCGGGCGTACGGCGTCCGCCAGGTCGGCGGCGGTGACGCCCCCGTGCCAGGGCAGCGCCTCGGCGCCGTCCACGTACGGCACCGCGCCTTCCGCGGCCTCGCCCCAACGGCCCTCGACGAGCACGAGGATGCCGCCCGGGCGCAGCCGGGCCGCCCAGGCGCGCAGGGCGGCCGACGGGTCCGGCAGCGTCCACACCAGGTGCCGGCACAGCACCACGTCGAACCGCTCCTCGCCGACGGGCGGTGCCGCGGCGTCGCCCACCAGGAACCGGCCCGGCAGCCCGGCCGCCCGCAGCTTCTCGCGGGCCCGGGCCACCATGCGCGACGACAGGTCGACTCCGGTGACCCGGTGGCCCGCCGCGGCCGCCAGGGCCGAGAGCGAGCCCGTGCCGCACCCCACGTCGAGCACGTCCGCGGGTGTGGCGGGCAGCCAGGACGACAGCAGTCGCGACCAGGCGTCCCGGGTCGGCCGGGGCCGCAACCCGTGGTCCGGCTCGTCGTCGAAGCACGCGGCGGCGGTGTCCCAGTAGGCGGCGATGGCGGTGGAGTCGGTCATGCGGACGATTCTGCCGCCCGCCACCGACAACGGGCCCGCCCCGACGACTCGCGGCCGGAACCCGCCGCCGACCGGGCGCCCTGGTCCCTTGGCGACTGGCCCGGCGAAAATGGTTCGACGCCGACGGCCCCGCCCCACGATGATCGGGGACATGTCCCGGTACGCCTTCCTCGCAGCACGGCCCGCAGTCGCGGCCGCGCCGAAGGCTGCCGTCACTCCCGGCGTGACCACGTCCGCCGAAGCCGTCACCGCAGCCGCCGCGGTCGTCGCGGCAGCCGCCACCGCCCTCGTCCTCGACGGCGCCCGAAGCTGACCCTCCCCGGATCGTCCGGCGGACCCCGCAGGGGGAGGGTCGGTCCGGCCCCGGGGTCCCCGCACACGCTTCGAGCTCAAGGAACGAGCGAACCATGTCCAAGACGGCTTACGTCCGCACCAAGCCGCACCTCAACATCGGCACCATGGGCCACGTCGACCACGGCAAGACCACCCTGACCGCCGCCATCACCAAGGTCCTCAGCGAGCGCGGGACCGGCACCTTCGTGCCGTTCGACCGCATCGACCGCGCGCCCGAGGAGGCCCAGCGCGGGATCACCATCAACATCGCGCACGTCGAGTACGAGACCGACACCCGGCACTACGCGCACGTCGACATGCCGGGCCACGCCGACTACGTCAAGAACATGGTCACCGGCGCGGCCCAGCTCGACGGCGCCATCCTCGTCGTCTCCGCGCTGGACGGAATCATGCCGCAGACCGCCGAGCACGTCCTGCTGGCCCGTCAGGTCGGCGTCGACCACATCGTCGTGGCCCTCAACAAGGCCGACGCCGGGGACGACGAGCTGACCGACCTGGTGGAGCTGGAGGTACGGGAGCTGCTGACCGCCCACGGCTACGGCGGCGACACCGTGCCCGTGGTCCGGGTCTCCGGCCTGCGCGCCCTGGAGGGCGACCCGCGCTGGACGGCGGCCGTGGAGGCGTTGCTCGACGCGGTGGACACGTACGTGCCCATGCCCGTGCGGTACGTCGAGGCGCCGTTCCTGATGTCGGTGGAGAACGTGCTGACCATCACCGGCCGCGGCACCGTCGTCACCGGAGCGATCGAGCGCGGCACGGTCAGGGTGGGGGACCGGGTGGAGGTGCTCGGCGCCGGCGCGGAGACCGTCGTGACCGGCGTCGAGACCTTCGGCAAGCCCATGGAGGTCGCCGAGGCCGGTGACAACGTCGCCCTGCTGCTGCGCGGCGTGCCACGCGACACGGTCCGCCGCGGTCACGTGGTGGCGGCGCCCGGCAGCGTCGCGCCGAGCCGCAGGTTCACCGCCCGGGTCTACGTCCTGTCGGCCAAGGAGGGCGGCCGGACGACGCCCGTGTCGACCGGCTACCGGCCGCAGTTCTACATCCGGACCGCGGACGTCGTCGGAGACGTCGACCTCGGCGAGACGGCGGTCGCCCGCCCCGGCGACACGGTCACCATGACCGTCGAGCTGGGTCGGGACGTGCCCCTGGAGTCGGGTCTCGGCTTCGCGATCCGCGAGGGCGGACGCACGGTCGGGGCCGGCACGGTCACCAGCGTCGGCTGACGGGGCGTCCACGAACCGAGGGGGGCCCGCGTTCCGCAGCCGCGGAACGCGGGCCTCCGTCGCGTGGTGACATGCGGCGGTCGCCGGGCCGGCCCAGCCGGCTCGTGCGCCCAGGGCCTCGGACCGCGGGCACAATGAGAGCGTGAACGAGCAGATACCGGTCATCCGGGACGTCGACGGGGGCACCGCCCGGCTCATGCCCGATGTGGACCGCGAGCGTGCCTGGCTGCTGACGGTCGACGACGCGCCCCAGTCGTACGTCGACCTGGACGAGCCGACGCACCTGGAGTTCGAGTACGCGCGCCGGCTCGCCCACGTCCTCGACGGCGCCGCCGCCGACGGCGCGCCGCTGGACGTCCTCCACCTCGGAGGCGGGGCCCTCACCCTGCCGCGCTACGTCGCGGCGACCCGGCCCGGCTCGCGCCAGGACGTCGTCGAGGCCGACCGGGGGCTCCTGGAGCTGGTGTCCGAACACCTGCCGCTGCCGGAGGGTTCGGGCGTCACCGTGCACGGCGCGGACGCCCGTGCCTGGCTGGAGGGCGCTCCGGCCGCGTCCGTGGACGTCCTGATCGCCGACGTCTTCGGGGGCTCGCGGGTACCGGCGCACCTGACGTCGGCCGAGTACGCGGCGGCGGCCCGGCGGGCGTTGCGACCGGGCGGGCTCTACGCCGCCAACCTGGCCGACGGAGCCCCCTTCGACTTCCTCCGCTCCCAGCTGGCGACCTTCGCCACGGTCTTCCCCGAACTCGCGCTGATCGCCGAACCCGCCGTCCTGCGCGGCCGGCGCTTCGGCAACGCGGTCCTCGTCGCCTCCGACCGCGAGATCGACACGGCCCGCCTCGCCCGGCGGGCCGCGGCGGACGCCTTTCCCGCGCGCGTGGAGTACGGGGCCGCCCTCGACCGCTTCACGGCGGGCGCCCTGCCGGTCGGGGACACGGACGCGGTGCCGTCCCCGGTGCCGCCGTCGGGCGCCTTCAGCGTGGGCTGACGGACCGGCCGGCCGCGGGGCGCCGAACGAGGCGGGGACCCCGGGGAGCGCCTTGTCACTCTTGCCGGGCGGCCGGGCGCCCGGCGGCGAACCATCGCATCAGTCCGCCGGGTGCGCCGACGGAGGTCCCGAGGGCGCCGCGGGCGCGGCCGGACCGACGGCTTCCACGGGCGCGGCCGGACCGACGGCCTCCGTGGGCGTGATCGGCTTCGGGAGGCCGGCGGTCGGCGCCGGCGCGGTCGGCGCCCCGGATCCGTCCGGATCCGCGGGCAGCGCGGCGGCGATCCGCTTCGTCCGGCGCGTCAGATTGCGGACGTCCGGGACGAGCAGGACCAGAGCCGTGACCACCACGATCAGGGTCGCCGATCCCCACAGGGCCTCGTGCCGGCCGAAGACGCCCTCGGCCGGGCCCGCGAGCGCCGTGGAGAGGGGGAGCATGGCCGTCGAGCCGAACCAGTCGTAGGCCGAGACCCGCGACAGCTTGTCCTCGGGGATCTCCTGGTGCAGCGTCGTCATCCAGGAGACGCCGAACACCTCGATGGCCACGCCGCTGACGAACATCGCCGCGGAGAGCCCGTACACGTCGAGCGGCACGGCGAGGGCCGCCGAGGGCAGCGCGATCGGGAAGACGCACAAAGTGCCGGCCAGCAACATCCTGCGCGGCTTCCAGCGCATCATCAGCAGCGCGCCGACCAGGGTGCCGACACCGAAGGCGGCCAGCGAGAGGCCCCAGGGCCGGGCGCCGCCCAGTTCGTCCCGGGCGACCAGCGGCCCGTACACCGACTCGGCCGCGCCGACCAGCGCGACCACGATGGAGAACTGGGCGACGATGGACCACAGCCAGGGGCGGCCGACGAACTCCTGCCAGCCCTCGCGCAGGTCGGCGAGCAGACCGCCGCCGCCCTCGCGTTCCCGGATGTGGCTGACGTCGAGGAACGCGCGCAGGGCGCCCGCGACCGCGAAGGCCGCCGCGTCGATCGCCAGCACCCAGCCGGGCCCGAAGGCGGCGATCATGGCGCCGCCGAGCGCCGCGCCGCCGATGCCGGCGCCGTGCATGGCCATCCGGAACAGGGCGAAGGCGCGGCTGACCTGGTCGCCGCTGACGCTGGACATCAGCATGCCCTCGGCGGCCGGGTTGAAGAACGCCTGACCCGTGCCGCACAGGGCGGTCAGCAGCATCATCTGCCACAGCTGCGGCTCGCCCGCCAGCACCAGATAGGCGAAGGCGGCCTGCGAGACGCAGTTGAGGGCGTTGGCGGCGACCATGACCCGGTGCCGGGGCACCCGGTCGGCGATCGCGCCGCCGATGAGCAGGAAGAGCACGAGCGGCAGCGTGCGGGCCGCCGCGACGAGCCCCACGTCCCCGCCGTCGCCGCCGGACTGCAGCACGGCGAACGCCGCCGCGATCAGGGCACCGTGGGTGCCGAGGTTGGTGACGACCGCGGCGGCGGTCAGCAGCACGTAGTTGCGCCCGGCCCACTCGGGGCGGCGGGGGCGCGACGACGTGCGGGGGGAGGCGGCGGAATTTCTCACCCCGGGACTATCCCTGCCGCCGCCCCCCACTGCCAAACCGTGTGCCGTCCGCCGGGCCGGCCGGCGACTACCGTCAGGACGCCGGGGCGAGCCGCACGGTCGTGAGGATCTGCTGGATGGTGGCGTCCGGCAGCTCGTCCTTGACCCCGTCGGCCGCGTAGATCACGAACGACGAGAAGTCGCCCTTGGCGTTCTTGAAGGAGAACGCGAGGGACTTGCCGTCCGACTCGCACTTGTTCCGCTTCTTGATCCCCGGGGCGGTGGCCGTCGACACGCTGCCCGAGAGACCGGACTTGGTCGTGTAGGGCACGGCCTTGGTGATCTTGATGGTGCCCTTGGGCATGTGCTGGGCGTAGCCGGCCCACACCCAGTTGCCGGCCTCGTTGAAGGCGGCCTCCGCGGTGTCCTTGGCGCCCTGGCCGCCCTTGGTGCCGGCGGTGCTCAGACCCCAGGTCGACGGGGTGCCGTTCTTGTCCGTGTCGAAGGAGCACCAGTTGCTCTTGAAGTGGGCGGGCGAGGACATCGTGACGACGGGGGAACCGTCGTTCTTCTTCTCGTCCTCGAAGTACGTGATCACGCCCGGCTTCGCCACCTCCCACCCGGGCGGCACGTCGAACAGCGTGCCGTACTTGGGGTTGTGCACGACCTTCCAGCCGGGGATCGTCGGCTGCTGCTCGGCGTCGTCGCGCGGGTTGTCGATCGACGGCGACGGCGAGGCGGACTGGGAGCCCGGAGCCGAGGCGGTGGGCTTGGGGTCGCCGCCCGCGTCGGTCTTCTTGTCGTCGTCCTTGCCGAGGACGAGGAAGCCGGCGACGCCGGCCGCGACCACCACGGCGGTGGCGGCGACGATCGCGACGAGGGTCGTCTGCTTCTTCTTGCCGCCGTCGGGACCGCCCGGCTGCGGGGGACCCGGCATCGCGTACTGCGGCGCGGTCTGCTGGTACGGGTTCGCCTGCGGGTAGGCGGGCTGCGTCGGCTGCTGCGGATAGCCGTAGCCCGGCTGCCCCGGCTGCCCCGGCTGCCCCGGCTGTCCCGACTGCCCCGGCTGCTGGCCGGGCTGCTGCTGATAGCCCGGCTGCTGGTACGGGTTCGGCTGCTGGTAACCCGGCTGCTGGTACGGGTTCTGATTCTGGTCCTGCGGGTTCTGCTCGCCCCCGGGCGGCTGCTGTCCTGGCCACATGGCCAGTAACCATAGAGGTGCGGCGATGCCCCGGCTACGCCCGCCCCCGCACGGGCGTGCGAGTGCGGACTCTGGCCTTCCCTGCTACTCGTGGGTAACATCGGCTCATGAGCGCAGATCAGATGTCCGTCGGCGAGATGCTCGCCGCCACGGTTCCCATGGCCAGGACCCTCAAGCTGGAGTTCCAGGAGACCACTCCGGAGCGTGCCGTCGTCCGGCTGCCCGACCAGGCCGACTACCACAACCACGTCGGCGGCCCGCACGCCGGAGCCATGTTCACGCTGGCCGAGTCCGCCAGCGGCGCGATCGTCCTGGCCGCCTTCGGCGACCAGTTGAGCCGCGCGGTGCCGCTCGCCGTGAAGGCGGAGATCGGCTACAAGAAGCTCGCCATGGGCGTCGTGACCGCCACCGCCACGCTGGGCCGCCCCGCCGCCGAGGTCGTCGCCGAGCTGGACGAGGGGCTGCGCCCCGAGTTCCCGGTCCGTATCTCCCTCACCCGGGAGGACGGCGCCGAGACCGGCGAGATGACGGTCGTCTGGACCCTGCGCCCGAACTCCTGACCCGTCGGCCGCCGTCGTCCGCCCCCGCACCCGCCTCCCGGGTCCGGGGGCGGACGCGTTCCGGAGCCCTCCGGCCGCCCCGCCCCGGCGGTCTCGGGGAGCCCTGCCCGGCGGCCTCGGGGCCGCCCGTCCGATTCGAGGTCCGGCGGGGGTGACCAGGTAGGCTGCCCCGGCGCGCAGCAGCCGCGCGCCGCGGCCACGGGCCGACACCGTCGATACGGGAGGAACCCCGCGTGCACGTCCAGGAGTGGCTGGAGACGATCCCCGCGGTCGCCGTCTACGCGCTGGTGGGAGTGGTGATCGGGCTGGAGAGCCTGGGCATCCCCCTGCCGGGCGAGATCGTCCTCGTGAGTTCCGCGCTGCTGGCCTCGCAGCACGGCGCCATCGACCCGTACATCCTCGGTGCGTGCGCCACCGTCGGGGCGATCGTCGGCGACTCCATCGGCTACGCGATCGGCCGCAAGGGCGGCCGGCCGCTGCTCGCCTGGCTCGGGGGGAAGTTCCCCAAGCACTTCGGCGAGGCGAACATCGCGCTCGCCGAGCGGTCCTTCGAGAAGTGGGGCATGTGGGCGGTCTTCTTCGGCCGGTTCGTCGCCCTGCTGCGCATCTTCGCCGGCCCGCTCGCCGGCGTCCTGCGCATGCCGTACTGGAAGTTCCTCACCGCCAACGTCCTCGGCGGCATCCTCTGGGCCGGCGGCACCACGGCCGTCGTCTACTCCGTCGGCGTGGTCGCCGAGGCGTGGCTCAAGCGCTTCTCCTGGCTGGGCCTGGTCCTCGCCGTCCTGATCGGCCTCACCTCGATGCTGGTCCTGAAGAACCGCGCCAAGAAGGCCGTGGCCCGCGCCGAGGCCGCGAAGGAGCAGGCCGCCGGGGCGTCGCCGGAGCCGGTGCCGGTCGCCGACTGACGGCGGCACGCGGCGGAAGCACGACGACGGCGGCGCGCGACGACGCGAGAAAGGGCGCGGCTCCCGGTACGGGGGCCGCGCCCTTCCGCGTGGCTCTTCGGCGCGGGCCGGTCCCGCGGGACCGCGCGCTCAGTCCGCGAAGGCCTCGGCGTGGCCCTTCGCCAGGTGCAGGTACATCTCCGCGTTGAGCCGGATGCCCGCCTGCTCCTCCTCGGTCAGCGGGCGCCGGACCTTGGCCGGGACGCCCGCGACCAGGGAGCCCGGCGGGATCTGCATCCCCTGGGGCACCAGCGCCTGCGCGGCGACGAGCGAGCCGGCGCCGATGGTGGCGCCGTTCAGGATCGTCGCGCCCATGCCGACCAGCACGTCGTCCCCGACCGTGCAGCCGTGCACGGTCGCGTTGTGCCCCACCGTCACCCGGTCCCCGATGGTGACCGGGAAGCCCGGGTCCACGTGGACCGTGCAGTTGTCCTGGATGTTGGCGTCCTCTCCCACGACGATGGGCCCGCAGTCCGCGCGCAGCACCGCGTGGTACCAGACGCTGGCCCGGGCGCCGAGCGTGACCTCGCCGAGCACGACGGAGGTCGGCGCGGTGAACGCCGTCGGATCGATCCGCGGCTCCTGGCCGCCCACACCCTTGATCAACGCCTCTGTCATCGTTCGCTCCCGATCGCTCGCACGTGCGTCACGCCAGGGGAACTGTAGGGGGTGTCCCATGACCGACATCACAGGGCACCGCACTGAACTGCCACGACGGCGGCGACTACCGTGTGCGGGTGCCCAGGAACAGAAACACGTTCTCGTCTCTCGCCGCCTGGCGGCGTCGTGTCGTCGCACGCGCCCTGCAGGGCGGCTGGCGCTGGGCGCAGCAGGCCGGTGCCGTGACCGCCGAGCATCCCGGGCGGCTCCGCTTCCGCCGGCTCGGCGCGGGCACCCGGCTCGCCTTCCCGCAGGGCACCGTCTTCGGCGAGGAGTGGATCGAGATCGGCGAGTGCTGCATCATCGCCGAACAGGTCACGCTCACGGCCGGCATGATGCCCGGCCTCGACCTCGGCACGGAGACCGTCCTGACCCTCGGCGACGGCGTCGTCCTCGGGCGCGGCAGCCACGTCATCGCGGACACCAACGTGACCATCGGCTCGGACACCTACTGCGGGCCGTACGTGTACGTCACGTCGACCAACCACAGCTACGACGACCCGCACGAGCCCATCGGGCGGCAGTGGCCGCGCTCGGAGCCGGTCGAGATCGGGCCCGGCTGCTGGCTGGGCACGGGCTCGGTGATCCTGCCGGGCGCCCGGATCGGGCGGAACGTGGTCGTCGCCGCGGGCGCCGTCGTCCGCGGCGAGGTGCCCGACCACTCGGTCGTGGCCGGCGCCCCCGCCCGTGTCGTGCGCAGCTGGGACCCGGAGAAGGGCTGGCAGCCGCCGCTGCGGACGCCGGCCCCGGTGCCGATTCCGGACGGGGTGACGCCGGAACAGCTCGCCGCCCTCGCGCAGCTCGAACTCGAGGTGGACGGCGACCTGAGCGAGGCTCTGAAGGACGCCTGACCGGCACGGGGTCGGGTCTTCGTGAAGTGCGCCGGGCGCCCGGCGCCGTGCCCGGTCAGCCGGTGGCGAGCAGCACGGTGCCGACCAGCGCGAGGCCCGCGCCCGCCGCCTGGACCGCGCGCAGCCGCTCCTTGAGCACCCCGCGTGCCGCCAGCGCGGTCACGACCGGGTAGAGGTTCGCCAGGACGGCGGCGACCGTGACCGGGCCGAGCTGCGCCGCGATCGAGTACGTCCCGTTGGCGGCCACGTCTGCGAGGCCCACGAAGGCGAGGGCCGGCAGGGCGGCCCAGACCACCCGCATCCCGCCGCCGTCCTCGGGCAGTGCCCGCCCGCCCCGCTTCACCGAGACGTACAGGGCGCCACCGCCCACGACCACGTTGGTGACGCGCTGGACGAACAGGGCCAGGAAGAGGCCGGTGAGGGTCGAGGAGGCCTCCGCGATCAGCGCCATCACCGAGCCGAACCCGAAGGCCGCGACCAGCGTGAGGAGCACCGAGCGCCGCTGGACGGGTGCGCCGCGCAGCTCGGGTCCGCCGGCCAGGACGACGCCCGCGATCGCCACGCCGATGCCGGCGAACTGCAACAGCCCCGGCCGGTCGCCGATCAGCAGGCCCACGGACACGGGGACGACGACCCCGAGCGAGCCGAGCGGCGAGACCACGCCCATCGGCCCGAGGGCCAGCGCCTTGTAGAAGCAGAGCATCGCCACCGGGCCGACCGCGCCCGCCGCGACCGCGTACCAGAGCTGCGGGCCCGCCTCGCTCCAGCCGCCCGTGGCGATCACGACGGCGCCCAGCACCACCACGGCGACGGCCTGGGAGGCGACCACCACGGTCAGCGCGGGCATCCGCCGGGTGAGCAGGCCGCCACCGAAGTCGGCCAGCCCCCAGAGCAGGCTGGTGGCCAGGGCGAACAGTGCGGTCATGGAATCCTCGCGGTCGCGCAGTACAGTGCGGTGAACATTCGGGTGCACCCCACCGTAGTGCAGTGTATTGAACTATGTCATCCAGAATATTGGACGGAATGTGTCTGACCTCGATCAGCTCACGCAGTCGCTCGCGCGCAACCTGAAGCGATGGCGCAACGAGCGCGGCTTCACGCTGGACGCGCTGGCCGCCCGGGCCGGCGTCAGCCGCGGCATGATCATCCAGATCGAGCAGGCCCGTACGAACCCCAGCGTCGGCACCACGGTGAAGCTCGCCGACGCCCTCGGTGTCTCGATCACCACCCTGCTCGACTACGAACAGGGCCCCCAGGTCCGCCTCGTGCCGCCGGACCAGGCCGTCCGTATGTGGTCCACCTCCACGGGCAGCCACACCACGCTCCTGGTCGGCACCGAGGCGCGCGGACCACTGGAACTCTGGGCCTGGACGCTGATGCCGGGCGAGGGCAGCGCGTCCGATCCGCACCCCGACGGCACCACCGAGCTGCTCCACGTCAGCGCGGGGGTGCTCACCCTGGTCGTCGACGGTGCGGAACACACCCTGCCGGCCGGGACCTCCGCCGTCTTCGAGGCCAACTCGCCGCACGCGTACCGCAACGACGGCGAGGAGCCGGTCGAGATGACCATGGCGGTCTCCATCCCGCCCGTACGCTGAGACGCCCGGGCCCCCGGCCGGGAGGCGCTGTTAGCGTGCCGACATGCGCGCACCCATCGGAGACTTCGACGACGCCCGGCCCGCCCCCGACTGCCTCGACCTGCTGACCGAGCCGGTCGCCGCCGCCGTCCGCGCCTGGACCGGAGCCGTACCGGCCGACCAGCTCCTGTACGTGGACACCGACCCCGAGATCGCCGACACGGCCGTCTTCGTCGAGCACCACGGCCGTGAGCTGCTCGACACGTCCGCGAACTGCGTGATCGTCGCGGCCAAGCGGGGCGGAGAGGCGCGCCTGGCCGCGTGCGTGGTGCGCTCCGCGACGCGGATCGACGTCAACGGGGTCCTCCGCAAGCACCTGGGCGCCCGCCGGGTGTCCTTCGCTTCGATGGACGCCGCGACCGGCGGGAGCGGCATGGAGTACGGCGGGATCACGCCCGTCGGCCTGCCCGCGTCCTGGCCGGTCCTCGTCGACGCCGCCGTCGTCGACACCCCGTGGGTGCTGATCGGCAGCGGCCGCCGCCGCGGGAAGCTGATCGTGCCCGGCAAGGCCTTCGCCCAACTGCCCGGCGCGGAGGTCCTGGAGGGCCTCGGCGTCCCGGTCGCCGGCTGACCCGTCAGGCCAGACGCGGGATCTCGATGGCGGGGCACCGGTCCATCACCATGTCCAGGCCCGCATCCCGCGTCCGCGCGTACGCCTCGTCGTCGACGACGCCGAGCTGGAACCACACCGCCTTCGCGCCCACGGCCACCGCCTCGTCCGCGATCCGCCCCGCGTGCTCGCTGTTCACGAACACGTCGACGACGTCGACCGGGAACGGGATGTCCGCGAGCGAGGCGTAGCCCTGCTCGCCGTGTACGGTCTCGGCCTTCGGGTGGACGGGTACGACCCGCTTGCCGAACCGCTGCAGGACGGCGGCGACGCCGTACGCCGCGCGCGACCGGTTCGACGACAGACCCACGACGGCCCAGGTGTCACCCGTGCCCGTCAGGATCCTGCGAACGGTCTCCGACTCGGTGGTCGCGGCCTCGACGCTCATGTACTGCCTCCGGTGACTGGGTTCCTGTCTGACCAGAACCGGCCGGGGCCCGGGGTGATTCCCCGCACGCCGATCCCGGTCACGGAGGCCGCGGCCCGGGGCGCTTAGGCTGACCGGATGCAGGAGCAGTACCGCACCCTCGCCCGCGAGGGCGTGCACGAGACCGAGATCAACCGCTCGCGCTTCATCTGCGCGCTGGCGCCCGTCGCGACCGAGCAGGAGGCCCAGGACTTCGTCGCCCGCATCCGCAAGGAGCACCCGACCGCCTCGCACAACTGCTTCGCGTACGTGATCGGCGCCGACGCCGGCGTCCAGAAGGCGAGCGACGACGGTGAACCCGGAGGCACCGCCGGAGTCCCGATGCTCCAGATGCTGATGCGGCGCGAGGTGCGCTACGTCGCCGCCGTCGTCACCCGCTACTACGGCGGCGTGAAGCTCGGCGCCGGCGGCCTGATCAGGGCGTACGGCGGCGTGGTCGGCGAGGCGCTGGACGCGCTCGGCACCCTCACCCGGCAGCGCTTCCGGCTGGCCGAGGTCACCGTCGACCACCAGCGCGCGGGCAAACTGGAGAACGACCTGCGGGCGACGGGACGAGCCGTGCGCGAGGTGCGGTACGCCGAGGCGGTCACGATCGAGATCGGGCTTCCGGACGCCGACGTGGACGCGTTCCGCGCCTGGCTCGCGGATGTGACGGCCGGCACGGCGTCCCTCGAACTCGGCGGCGAGGCGTACGGCGACGCCTGAGGCCCGGGCCCGTACGGGACCGGCGCCGGAAAGGCGGTCCGTCCGTCCGCGGAGCCACTCCGGATCCGGCGTACGCCCGGGGCCGGTGCCGGAAGCGGTGTGGATCATGCGCTCAGGGGCGCTAGCGTGGTTGCCGCTGACACCGGTGCCCGCGAGGGTGCCGTGACGGCGGGGGCGGAGGAACGGAACGACATGCGGGGCGGAGCGGCACCTTGAGAATTCTGCACACGTCGGACTGGCACCTGGGGCGCTCGTTCCACCGGGTCGGCCTGCTCGACGCCCAGGCCGCCTTCCTCGACCACCTCGTCACCACGGTCCGCGAGCGCGAGGTCGACGTCGTGCTCGTCGCCGGCGACGTCTACGACCGGGCCGTGCCCCCCTTGCCCGCCGTGGAGCTCTTCGACACCGCCCTGCACCGGCTCGCCGAGACCGGGGTGCCGACCGTGATGATCTCCGGCAACCACGACTCGGCGCGCCGCCTCGGCGTCGGCGCCGGACTCATCGAGCGGGCCGGCATCCACCTGCGCACCGATCCGGCGGGTGTCGGCACCCCCGTCGTCCTCGCGGACGCCCACGGGGACGTGGCCCTCTACGGCCTGCCCTACCTCGAACCCGCCCTCGTGCGCGAGCAGTTCGGCGCCGCGAAGGCGGGACACGAGGCGGTGCTCGGCGCCGCCATGGACCGGGTCCGCGCCGACCTCGCCGAGCGGCCCGCGACCACCCGTTCCGTGGTCCTGGCCCACGCCTTCGTCGCGGGCGGCGAGCCGAGCGACAGCGAGCGGGACATCACCGTCGGAGGGGTCTCCGCCGTCCCCGCCGGGATCTTCGAGGGCGTCGACTACGTCGCCCTCGGCCACCTGCACGGCAGCCAGCGGGTCACCCCCCGGGTGCGCTACTCCGGATCGCCGCTGGCCTACTCCTTCTCCGAGGCCGACCACCGCAAGACGATGTGGCTGATCGAGATCGGCGCCGACGGCGGCATCGAGGCCGAGGAGCGGGTCGACTGCCCCGTGCCCCGGGCGCTCGCCCGGATCAGGGGCCGTCTCGACGACCTGCTCGCCGACCCCGCGCTCGCCCGCCACGAGCAGTCCTGGATCGAGGCGACGCTCACCGACCCGGTTCGGCCGGCGGAGCCGATGGCCCGGCTCGCCGAACGCTTCCCCCACACCCTCAGCCTGGTCTTCGAGCCCGAGCGCACCGGGAGCGACGACGGAGCCTCCTACGCCCAGCGGCTGCGCGACCGCAGCGACCAGCAGATCGCGGAGGACTTCGTGGCCCACGTACGCGGCGGCGCGGGACCGGACGGCGAGGAGCGGACGGTGCTCCTCGGGGCCTTCGACGACGTCCGCGTGGACACGGCCGGGCGGGAGGTGGCCCGATGAGGCTGCACCGGCTCTCCGTCACCGCGTTCGGGCCCTTCGGCACCACGCAGGAGATCGATTTCGACGCCCTGTCCTCCGCCGGGCTGTTCCTCCTCCACGGACCGACCGGGGCCGGTAAGACCTCCGTCCTCGACGCCGTCTGCTACGCGCTCTACGGAGCCGTGCCCGGCGCCCGGCAGACGCCCGGCGCCTCCCTGCGCAGCGACCACGCCCCGGCCGGCACCCCCACCGAGGTCACCCTCGAACTGACCGTGGGGGACCGCCGGCTGGAGATCACCCGGCTGCCGGCCCAGCCGCGGCCCAAGAAGCGGGGCGGCGGCTTCACCACCGAGAAGGCCCAGAGCAGGCTGCGCGCCTACGACCCCGGGACCGGCACCTGGACCGGGCTCAGCAAGTCGCACCAGGAGATCGGTGAGGAGATCACCCAGCTCCTCGGCATGAGCCGCGAACAGTTCTGCCAGGTCGTCCTGCTGCCGCAGGGCGACTTCGCCCGCTTCCTGCGCGCCGACGCGGAGGCGCGGGGGAAGCTGCTGGGCCGCCTCTTCGACACGCGGCGGTTCGCCGCCGTCGAGGAGCGCCTCGCCGAACTGCGGCGCGGCGCCGAGCAGCAGGTCCGCGAAGGCGACGAGCGGCTGCTCGCACTCGCCCACCGGATGGCGCAGGCCGCGGGAGGCGCGGCCGTCGAGGAGCGCCCCGGCGAGCCCGGGCTCGCCGAAGCCGTGCAGACCCGGGCGGCCGTGGCGCGCTGCGAGGCGCGCGAGGCGCTCGACATCGCGGAGTCGGCCGTCGCGTCCGCCGAGGGCCGGCAGACGGCGGCCCGGCAGGCGCGCGACGAGGAGCGGGACCTCGCCAACCGGCAGGCGCAGGCCGCCGAAGCCCGCCGCCGCCAGGCGGAACTGACGGCCCGCCGGCCCGAGCGGGACCGCTGGCAGGCCGCCCTCGACCGGTCCCGCAAGGCCGACCTCGTGGCACCCGCCCTGGGCCTGCGGGCCGACGCGGAGCGGGAGCACGCGGCGGCCGACGCGGCCCGCCGTCAGGCCCGCGGCGGGCTCCCGCCCGAGCTGGCCGACGCGGGCGCGGAGGAGCTGTCCGCCCGGGAGAACCGGCTGCGCGAGGAGCTGGGCGGCCTGGAGTCGGCGCGGCGGGCGGAGCGGCGCAGCACCGAGATCGCCCGGGAGCGGGCCGTGCTGGACCGGCGGGCGCGCGAGGACGAGGAGATCCTCCAGGACGCGTCCGGCTGGCTCGCCGGCTGGGAGTCGCGCCGCGCGGAGCTCAGGGAGCAGGTGGAGTCGGCGCAGGACGCCGCCGCCCGCGCCGAGCACCTCGCGGGACGTCTCGAACCGGCCCGCCGCCGGCTGGCCGCCGCCCGCCGCCGCGACGAGCTCGCGGAGCGCGTGGGCACGGCCGCCTCCCGGCTGACCGAGGCCCGCGAGCGCCGCAACGACGCCCGCGAGGCCTGGCTCGACGTCAAGTCCCGCCGTCTGCAGGGCATCGCCGCCGAACTCGCGGCCGCGCTGACGCCCGGCGACCCCTGCCAGGTCTGCGGCTCCGCCGACCACCCGGCCCCCGCCCGTACCGGCGCCGACCACGTCGACCGTGCCGCGGAGGAGACGGCCTACGCCACCTTCACGGCGGCCGAGGAGTCCCGTGGCAAGGCGGAGCGCGCCCGCGCGGTGGCCGAGGAGGCGTGGTCCGCCGCCCGGGTCGAGGTACTGGGCGGTCGCGCGCCCGAGTCCGCCGCCGACGTGCTCCTCGCGTCGCCCGGGGACGGCGCGGTGCCCGCGGCGCGTACCGCGCCGGACGCCGCGGCCTTCCCGGGAGACACCGGCGAGCCCACGGTCTCCGAACTCGCCCGCGAGGCCGAGGAGCTGGCCGCGCTGCACGCCGAGGCGCACGCGCGCGCAGCCCGGACGCACGCGGCACGCGAGGCGCTCGCCCGCGCCGAGCGGGAGCACGAAGGACGGCTCGCGGCGCAGCGGGAGGCCGAACGCCGGGTCGCCGCCCGGACCTCGCAGCGCGAGGCGCTCGACCGCGAGCAGACCGCGCTCGACGCCGAACTGGCCCGCGGCCGGGGCGACTCGGGCAGTGTCGCCGAGCACGCCACCCGACTGGAGCGGCGCATCGCCCTGCTCATGGAGGCCGCGGACGCGGTACGCGCCGTCGAACTCACCGCCCAGCGGCTCAAGGAGGCCGACGCCAGGCTCGCCGACGCCGCCTACCGCGCCGGGTTCGACACCCCGGAGCAGGCCGCCGCCGCCCTCCTGGAGGCGCCCGAACGCCGCGACCTCCAGCACCGGTTGGACGCCTGGCAGGCGGAGGCCGCCGTCGTCGCCGACCGGCTCGCCGACCCCGTCACCCAGGCGGCGGACCGGCTCCCGCCGGCCGACCCCGAGTCGGCGGAGTCCGCGCACACCGCGGCCGAGCGGGCCCTGCGCGACGCCGCCTCGGCCCTCGCCACCGCGCGGGCCCGGTGCGCCGAACTGGCCGGGCTCTCCCGGCAGGCCGACGCCGAGGTGCGCCGCCTCGGCCCGCTGCGCGGCGCGTACGAGCGCGTGGCCCGGCTCGCCGGCCTCACCGCGGGCACCTCCGCCGAGAACGAGCGCCGGATGCGCCTGGAGTCGTACGTCCTGGCGGCCCGGCTCGAACAGGTCGCCGCCGCGGCCACGGCCCGCCTCCAGCGGATGTCCTCCGGCCGCTACACCCTCGTCCACTCCGACGCCCGGGCCGGCGGCCGGCGGGCGGGCCTCGGGCTGCACGTGGTCGACGCCTGGACGGGCCACGAGCGCGACACGGCGACCCTGTCGGGCGGGGAGACCTTCTTCGCCTCCCTCGCCCTCGCCCTCGGCCTCGCCGACGTCGTCACCGAGGAGGCCGGCGGGGTACGGCTCGACACCCTGTTCATCGACGAGGGCTTCGGCAGCCTGGACGACCAGACCCTCGACGAGGTGCTCGACGTCCTGGACTCGCTGCGCGAACGGGACCGCAGCGTCGGCATCGTCAGCCACGTCGGCGATCTGCGCCGCCGGATCCCCGCCCAGCTGGAGGTCGTCAAGGAGCGGAACGGCTCGGCCGTGAAGCTCAGGGCCGGGGGAGCGGGACCTCTCGACCGCTGATCGCGCGCCGGGGCAGGGGTGACGAGTACACGACGCTCGTCGTCACCGAGCCGAGCGTCATGATCTTCCCCGAGATCTCCTCCAGGTGCTTCATGGAACGGGCGGCGACCTTGAGGACGAAGCAGTCGTCGCCGGTGACGTGGTGCGCCTCCAGGACCTCGGGGGTCGCGTCGAGGAGGTCGTGGAACGGCTTGTAGTTGCCGTGCGGGTAGCGCAGCCGGACGAAGGCGAGGATCGGCAGACCGAGCCGCTCGGGATCGACCACGGCCGTGTACCCGGCGATGACCCCGGTCTCCTCCAGCCGGCGCACCCGCTCCGTGACGGCGGACGCGGACATGGAGACGGCCCGGGCCAGTTCGGCGAAGGTGGCCCGCCCCTGCTCCTGGAGGGCGTCGAGGATGCGCCGGTCGGTGGCGTCGGGTGTGTATCCGGTCATGACCGACGAATAGCAGGCGAATCCCCGGGCGATCAAGCGATGCCCGGGGACTTCTCACGGTCCGGACCGTGTCACGGGCGGGATTCCCCGCCCGGCCGGCCTCCTCAGAGGCGGGAGATCTCGTCCACCAGGTCGTCGAGACCCAGCGGTCCCTGCGACAGCGCCGCCATGTGCCACGCCTTCGCGTCGAACGCGTCGCCGTGCGCCGCCTGCGCGTTGGCCCGGCCCAGCAGCCACGCCCGCTCGCCCAGCTTGTAGCCGATGGCCTGGCCCGGCATGGAGAGATAGCGGGTCATCTCGCTCTCGACGAAGGCCGGCGGCCGGCTGCTGTGCCGCTGGAAGAACTCCTGCGCCAGCTCGGTGGTCCACCGCTCGCCGGGGTGGAAGGGCGAGTCCGCGGGGATCTCCAGCTCCAGGTGCATGCCGATGTCGACGATCACCCGGCAGGCCCGCATCATCTGCGCGTCCAGGTAGCCCAGGCGGCGCTCGGCGTCCGGGAGGAAGCCCAGCTCGTCCATGAGCCGCTCGGCGTAGAGCGCCCAGCCCTCCGCGTTGGCGCTGACCCCGCCGATCGTCGCCTGGTAGCGCGAGAGCCGGTCGGCGACGTGCACCCACTGCGCGATCTGCAGGTGGTGACCGGGGACGCCCTCGTGGTACCAGGTCGACACCAGGTCGTACACCGGGAAGCGGGTCTGGCCGTCCACGGGCAGCCAGGTGCGGCCGGGGCGGGAGAAGTCCTCGGACGGACCCGTGTAGTACGGCGCGGCCGCCCCGCCGGGCGGGGCGATCCGGGACTCCACCCGGCGGACCCGCTCGGCGAGTTCGAAGTGGGTGCCGTCCAGCGCGTCGATGGCCTCGTCCATGAGGTTCTGCAGCCAGAGCCGGACCTCCTCGACGCCCTCGATGTGGGTGCCGTGGACGTCCAGATGGGCCAGCGCCTCCCAGGGGCCGGAGCCCGGAAGGATGCGCTCGGCCTCGGTCCTCATCTCACCGAGCAGGCGGTGGTACTCCGACCAGCCGTAGGCGTACGCCTGGTCCAGGTCCAGATCCGTGCCGTTGAAGTAGCGCGACCAGCGCTGGTAGCGCTCGCGGCCCACCGTGTCGGGCGCGCCCGCGACGGCGGGGGTGTAGACGTCCCGCATCCAGTCCCGCAGCGCCGTGACCGACTCGGTCGCGCCGCGCGCCGCCGTGGCGAGTTCCGACCGCAACTCGGGAGCGAGCGACTCGGGGCCACCGGCGGCGAAGGACTCGAACCAGCCACGCCCCTCGGCGTCCGGGCCCGCCCACTCGGTCAGCTGGTCGACGAAGGTCGCGGTCGGCCGCGGGCCGCCGAGCAGCTTGCGCTCCAGGCCCAGTTCGAGCGAGGCGCGGTAGCCCTCCAGAGCCGCGGGAACCGCGCGCAACCGCCGGGCGACCGCGGCCCAGTCCTCCTCGGTCTCGGTCGGCATCACGGTGAACACCATCCGCACGCTGTGCGCGGGGGAGCGCATGTTGCTGACGGTACACAGCCCCTCGTCGGCGTCGTGGACGGCGAGTTCGGCGTTCAGACGTTCCCGCAGCAGACGGCCGCAGCGGCGCTCGGCATCGGTGTCCGCGCCCGGCTGCCGCTCGGCTTCGTCGAGCAGGCGCAGGGTGTGGCGGCCGAGTTCGGCCACCGCCTCCTGTCCGGCGGGCGAGAAGTCGGGAAGGAGGCCGGCGCTCTCCGCGACTCCCAGGTAGGTTCCGGTGATCGGGTCGAGGGCGATGAGTGCGTCGACGTAGGTGTCGGCGACCTGGCGGGGCAGCGGGCTGCGGGAAGTCTCTGGCATGAGGCTCATCCTCGTGCCTGCGCGGGCCCCGCGTCACCCTCGTTCGATCTCACTCGGCCGACAAATGAGCGCCCGCCGCGGGAGGCAGCAGCGGTCCGCACTCCCACTGCTGGAAGATCAGCCGGGTCTCGACCCGGGCCACCTCGCGGCGCGAGGTGAACTCGTCGAGGACGAGTCGTTGCAGGTCGGCGGGGTCGGCCACGGCGACGTGCACCAGGTAGTCGTCCGGGCCGGTCAGATGGAACAGCGCGCGGGACTCCGGCAGCGCGCGGATCCGGTCGACGAACGGACCGATCAGTTCGCGCCGGTGAGGGCGGACCTGGACGAGGAGGAGCGCTTCCAGACCGCGGCCGAGTTTGGCCGGATCCAGTCGTAGCTGGTGCCCGAGGATCACTCCCGTGCGGCGAAGTCGGGCCACCCGGTCCAGGCAGGTGGAGGGCGCCACGCCGACCTCGGCGGCGAGCTCGCGGTAGGTGCTCCGGGCGTCGTTCTGCAGGAGGCGAAGAATGTGCAGATCGATCGGGTCCAGTACGACAGAATCGGCCATTCGGCGAACGTAGCACGGCGTTTCCGCACTACTTTCCGGTATCCGTTCACAGTGCCGCCATGGACTACGCCGCCTCGACCACCCCCAGGGCTCTGGCCACCGAAGCCGTGCACGCCGGCCGTGAAGATCTCGCCGGGCTCGGCCTGCACGCCCCGCCGCTCGACCTCTCCACCACCTACCCGTCGTACGACACCCGGGCCGAGGCCGCGCGGATCGACGACTTCGCCACCACCGGCGCCCGGCTCGACGGGCCCCCCGTCTACGCCCGCCTCGACAACCCCACCACCGCGCGCTTCGAGGACGCGCTGGCCCGGCTGGAGGGCACCGAGTCGGCGGTGGCGTTCGCCAGCGGCATGGCGGCGCTCACCGCCGTCCTGCTGGCCCGGGCGAGCCTCGGCCTGCGGCACGTCGTCGCCGTCCGGCCGTTGTACGGCTGCAGCGACCATCTGCTGAACGCCGGCCTGATCGGCACCGAGGTGACCTGGACCGACCCGGCGGGCATAGCGGACGCGATCCGCCCCGACACCGGCCTGGTCATGGTGGAGACCCCCGCCAACCCGACGCTCGCCGAGGTCGACATCCGCGCCGTCGCCCACTCCTGCGGTTCCGTGCCGCTGCTGGTCGACAACACCTTCGCCACCCCGGTGCTCCAGCGCCCGGCCGGTCAGGGCGCCCGGATCGTCCTGCACAGCGCGACCAAGTACCTGGGCGGCCACGGCGACGTCATGGGCGGCGTGGTGGCCTGCGACGAGGAGTTCGCCCGCACGCTCCGCCAGGTGCGCTTCGCCACCGGCGGGGTGCTCCACCCCTTCGCCGGCTACCTGCTGCTGCGGGGCCTCGCGACCCTGCCGGTCCGGGTCAGGGCGGCCTCCACGACGGCCGCCGAGCTGGTCCGGCGCCTCGCCACCGACCCGCGCATCGCCCGCGTGCACTACCCGCGGGTGGGCGGGGCGATGGTCTCGTTCGAGGTGTACGGAGACCCGCACGACGTGATCGCCGCGGTACGGCTGATCACGCCGGCGGTGAGTCTCGGCAGCGTCGACACCCTGATCCAGCACCCGGCCTCCATCAGCCACCGGATCGTCGACGAGGGCGACCGGCGGTCGGCCGGCGTCAGCGACCGGCTCCTGCGGATGTCGGTCGGCTTGGAGGACGTCGAGGACCTGTGGCGGGATCTGACCCAGGCGCTCAGTGCTCCGCCTGCTGGTACGTCCCGGGCCGGCGTCGGCTCTGCGACCGAGCCGCGCCCAGTCGGGCGGTGATGACCAGGGTCCCCTCCTCGATCTGGTAGTCGAGGGGGAGGTTCAGCGCCCGCATCGCGGCCACCATCCCGGTGTTGGACGACTGCGTCACGGCGTAGACGCTCTCGCAGCCCGCCTCGACCGCCATGGCGACGAGCCTGCCCAGGAGCTCGGAGCCGATGCCCCGGCGCTGCCAGTCGTCCTCCACCATCAGGGCGACCTCCGTCTCGTCGCCGTCCCAGAGCAGATGGCCGAGGGCGACGAGACGGCCCGAGGTCGTCTGCACGGCGAGGGTGCGGCCGTAGCGGGGGCTGAGCAGGTGGTTGAGATAGCGGTCCGCGTCGCCGACCGGGCCGTGGTACCGCAGGCCGAGGGTGCGGGCGGAGCAGCGGTCGTGCATGGCACGCGCGGCCACCACGTCGCGCTGGTCGGCCCGGCGGACGGTGATCTCGTTGCCCTCGGGCAGGGTGAGTACGTCCTGGCTGCGCGGGATGCGCGGTCCGAGCCGGGCGTCGAGCTCGACGAGGGCCCGGGCCCGGGCGAACTCCGACGGGGTGAACGGCAGGTACGGCCGCTCGATGGTGATCACCCCGCCGTTCGGGTCGCGCAGTCGCATGACGGTGTCCTCGAGGACGCCCTCGACGGGCGCGGTCTCCCCGGTGGGCCGGCCGGTCAGCGAGACCGCGGGCAGCGAGTGGATGGTGCAGCGGCCCAGCAGCTGGCGCAGGGCGAGCGGGAGCTCGGCGGCGTCGAGGGCGGTGCGGGTGGCCAGGCCGAGCAGCCGGGTCGGGGTGTCGACGAGGTCGTGGGCGTCGGCCCGTTCGATCCAGGTGCCGGTGCCGCCGGCCGCCGCGATCTCGTGGCCGAGGCGGGTGGCCTGGAGCTCCGCGGGCGCCCGCAGGAGGAACTCGTCGACGGTGCCGTCGGCGAGCGGGTGGGTCTGGAGCGTCAGGATGTCGACGCCCTCGCGGGCCAGTGCCGTGCACAGGGCGGCGAGGCTGCCCGGGGTGTCCCGGACGGTGGTCCGCATCCGCCACAGCACGGTCTCGGCGGGTGCGGCGTCCGGCTCGCCGTCCGGGGCGGCCCCGGACGCGGACGGCGGCAGCGGGTGCGTCCCGCTGCCGCCGGGATCACCGGTCGGCGGCGCATGGCTGTGGCGCCGTGCCCACCAGGTGTGGAAGGCCGCCGTCGCGATCAGCGCGATCGCCGAGAACACGAGCATGTACGGGCCTTCGGCGCCCTTCACCACCGTCTTGGCGATCGTGTCGGCGACCACCACGGCCGTGAACAGGGCGGCGAGTTCGATCAGGTCGTGCCGCCAGTGGTGCGGGCGGCGGGCACTCTTCGCGGATGTCACATCAGTCATGACCTCACTGTGACCCAGTGGTGTTGCGTGATCACGAACGCTTTGTGACTGACGGGTTAAGCGCCCATCTATGAGCTTAGTGACCGATTTCAGTCGCTTGTGTCGGAGACCGATCGGTCCCTTGGCGGAGTGCGGTCAGCAGGCGCCGGGCCTGGACGAGGAGCACGGAGGAGCCCTTCCGTGCCGCCAGATCCTCGAGCCCCGGCACCTCCCGCACCACCCGCGACCGCTCGACGCACTCCGCGGCCACCGTCAGCAGATCGCCCAGTCCGTGCACGGGCTTCCCGGAACGCCTCGAACCGGAGCCGGTCGCCGTTCCCCGTCACCACCGGGTCCAGCGAACCCGGCCGCATCCGCTGGTGGTGGCGGGCGGCGGCCACGTCCGCGACCGCGAGCAGGCCCCGCGCGGCGATCTGTGGAGACGTCAGGAAGCCGGAGAAGAACCGCGGATGGGCCTCCGCTCCGGTGGGGGTGAGGCCGCCCGAGGTCTCCAGACCGAGCAACCGGCCCGCCCCCGAGGACCCCAGGGCGGACGGGCGTGAAGAGGCGAGCGCCTGCACGGATCGCGTCATGGGGTGGACCGTAGGTCCCCCCACTGACATCCCGGAGTGCCTCGGTGCCGTCACGCCCCCGGGTCGTCGGGCTCCCTCGCCGCGCCGCCCGACGGCG
The DNA here is from genome assembly GCF_050917515.1 of Streptomyces sp. JL2001. Classification (NCBI taxonomy): domain Bacteria; kingdom Bacillati; phylum Actinomycetota; class Actinomycetes; order Kitasatosporales; family Streptomycetaceae; genus Streptomyces; species Streptomyces sp. JL2001. Next base: position 6,664,427 of record NZ_CP169421.1, read on the forward strand.
CGCAGGCCCGTGCCACCAGCCGGACGCCCCGAGCGATCTCGGCGGGCCCGAGGTGCGCGTACCCGATGACCAGACGGACGTCGCCGTCCGCCGGACGGGCCGTGCCGTAGTCCTCCAGCGGGCGCAGCGCCACTCCGGCCGCGGCGGCCCGCTCCAGGAAGCTCCGGGGCGGGCCGTATCGACCCGGCACCCGCGCGATGACGTGCAGCCCGGCGGCGATCCCGCTCACCCGCGTCCCCGGAAGCTCCTGCCGCAGGGCGGCCACCAGTGCGTCCCGCCGTTCCCGGTAGGCCCGCTGACAGCGCCGCAGTTGCCGGTCGTAGCCGCCGCGCGCCACGAACTCCGCGAGCAGCGCCTGGTCCAGGGCCGGGTTCCCGAGGTCCATGGTCCGCTTGCGTTCCACCACCTCGTCCAGCAAGTCCTCGGGCACCAGCATCCAGCCGAGCCGGAGCCCCGGCGCGAGGGACTTGCTGACCGATCCCGCGTACACCACCCGCCGCGGATCGAGCCCCTGCAGGGCGCCGACGGGTGCCCGGTCGTAGCGGAAGTCCCCGTCGTAGTCGTCCTCCATGATCCAGCCGTCCACGCGCCGGGCCCAGTCGAGGAGCGCCGCCCGTCGGTCCGCCGAGTAGGCGATCCCGGACGGGAACTGGTGCGAGGGCGTCAGGACCACGGCCCGTACCCCCGAGGCCGCCAACGGGCCCGGAAGCAGCCCCTCCTCGTCCATGGGCAGCCACAGCGCGTCCAGCCCGGTCGAGGCGAACAGCCGCCCGTGCTCAGGGCTCCCCGGATCCTCGATCCCCACCGTCCGCAGGCCGCGGGCGCGCAGGGCGAAGCCGAGCAGCGTCGACGCCTGCGCGACCCCGGAGCACACGACGAGCCGCTCGGGATCGGCCACCACCCCCCGGCGGCGCGCCAGCATCGCGGCGAGCGCCGTACGCAGTTCGGGCAGCCCCCGCGGGTCCGGGTACCCGAGCGCGCCGTGGGGCAGCCGGGACATGACGGAACGGTGGGCCGCCGACCAGGCGGACCGGGGGAAGAGCGAGAGATCGGGCGTGCCGGGGCGGAAGTCCACCCGCACGGCCGGTCCGCGGGCCGCCGGACCACGAGCCTCGGGCTCGGCCGCCGCCCGTGCCGCGTCCCCCACCCAGGTGCCCGAACCGCGGTCGCTGCGCAGGTAGCCCTCGGCGGTGAGCTGCTCGTACGCCTCCGTCACGAGACCCCGGGAGACGCCGAGATCGGCCGCGAGGTCACGGCTCGACGGCAGCCGGGTTCCGGCCGTCAGCCGCCCCGTGCGCACCGCCTCGCGCAGTGCCTCCTGGAGCGCCCTGCCCCGCCGCCGTGCCGGTGCCGCGGCCGCCGGCAGCAACAGCTCCCAGGCCGGCTGTCCGCCCGCGCGTCCCTGCCCGTGGTCCCGCATCGAGAACCTCCCCCTCCGGCGCGTACGCGCCGCTTCCCCGGCGGTGCCGTTGCCGGCACCGATGCTCCCCCGGCCTCCTCGACCGCCGTCGGGGCGGCAGCCGCCGCCCCGCGAACCGGCCTCTCGAAGGAGGCCTCTCGAAATATCGGGCATCGGCGGGAACCTCGTCGAACGGAGCCCGACGCGCTGCCCGGCCGGACCCGGACGGCGGCCGCCCGGGGACGACGCCTACGGCAGGCCGGGAAGCCGCACCGTGACGAGGAGACCACCGGCGGCGCGGGCGACGAGGTCGAGGGTCCCGTCGTGGGCGTCGACGACGCTCCGCACGATCGCGAGGCCGAGGCCGACGCCGGCGTGCTCGTCGGTGCGTACGCGCTCCGTTCCGCGCCGGAAGGGTTCGGTGAGGGTCGGCACCAGTTCCGCTGGGAGCGGCTGCCCCGTGTTCTCGACCCGCACCTCGCTCACGTCGCCCCGCGCCTCGGTGTGGACCCGCACGGTGCCGCCGGCGGGGAGATTGTGGACGACGGCGTTCTGGACGAGGTTCGTCACCATCCGCAGCAGGAGCTCCGCGGAGCCGGCGGTCAGGGTCGCGCCGCCGGTGACGTCGAGCGTGACCCCGCGCTGTTCGGCCAGGGGGAGCAGGGTCTCCGCGGCCTCCTCGGCGACGAGGGAGAGGTCGACGTCCTCGCGGGTGAAGTTCCCGCGGCCGCTGCGGCCGAGCAGCAGGAGCGCCTCGGTGAGACCGATCGCGCGCGTGTTCACGGCCTGCAGGCGTGCGAAGAGTTCCTGCGGGTCCCGCGTGGGGTCCTTGCGGGCGACGTCGAGCAGGGTCTGCGAGATGGCCAGCGGGGTGCGCAGTTCGTGGGAGGCGTTCGCGGCGAACCGCTGCTGCTCGGCCACGTGCGACTCGAGCTGCTCGAGCATGGTGTCGAACGCGTCGGAGAGCTCCCGGAACTCGTCCCGGCGGCCTTCCATGCGGATCCGGTGGGACAGCGATCCGTTCCCGGCCATCCGTGCCGCGGTCGTGATCCGGGTGAGCGGTGCGAGCATCCGGCCGGCGAGGACCCATCCCCCGGCGAGGCCGAACACCAGCAGGAAGCCCATCGCCACGGCCGCGGCGGGGGCGAAGGTGCGCACCAGGAGGTAGCGGTTGGGCGCGATCCCGAGGAGGCCCTGGGAGGTATCGGGTACGTAGCGCAGCAGGAACACCCACACCACGGCCAGGAGGAGGGTCCCGGCGACGGCGAGGAACCCGGCGTAGCTGAGGGTGAGTCTCAGCCGGGCGCTGAGCCCCGGGCGTCTACGCATGCCCGCTGCCGGGGCCGGTCGTCGCGGGACCGGCGTCGATGCGGTAGCCGACACCCGGCACCGTGGCGATGATCCACGGTTCGCCGAGCCGTTTGCGCAGGGCGGAGACGGTGATGCGGACGGCGTTGGTGAAGGGGTCGGTGTTCTCGTCCCAGGCCCGCTCCAGGAGCTCCTCGGCGCTGACGACACCCCCCTCGGCGGCGACGAGGACGTCGAGCACCGCGAACTGCTTACGGGTGAGCGCGACGTAACGCCCGTCGCGGAAGACCTCCCGGCGGAAGGGGTCCAGGCGCAGCCCCGCGATCTCGCGGACCGGGGGCCGGACGTAGGCGCGCCTGCGGTCGAGCGCCCGCAGCCGCAGGACGAGCTCCCGCAGCTCGAACGGCTTGGTGAGGTAGTCGTCGGCACCGAGCCCGAACCCGGACGCCTTGTCGTCGATCCGGTCGGCGGCGGTGAGCATCAGGATCGGGATGCCGCTGCCGGAGGCGACGATGCGCCGGGCGACCTCGTCGCCGGAGGGGCCGGGGATGTCGCGGTCGAGCACCGCGAGGTCGTAGGAGTTGACGCCGAGCAGTTCCAGGGCGGAGTCGCCGTCGCCGGCGATGTCGGCGGCGATCGCCTCCAGCCGCAGGCCGTCCCGGACGGCTTCGGCCAGGTAGGGCTCGTCCTCCACGATCAGTACGCGCATGCCCGAAGCCTAGAGGGCTGTCCAGCGCGCCCTGTCGCCGACGTATCCGCAGGTGAAGCGGTCCCGCCCCGCCGGAGCGGTCCCGCCGCCCGAAGCGGCCCCGCCCCTCCGTCGGGCCCGCCCGCCGAAGTGGTCCCCGATCTCTCCGGGGAAGTGGACCTCAACCCGGGCCGCCCCGCTTCCTAGCGTCGGGAGCATGAACGCGAACACCCTGCGAGGGACGCTGCTCGTCACCTTCGCCTACGCCCTGGTCGGTGCCTCCTTCACCGCCAACAGCCTGCTCGGCGCCTACCCCTACGCGGGCGGCCAGGCCCTGCGCTACGCCGCCGCCTGCCTGCTCCTGCTGCCCCTCCTCGGCCCCGGCGGCCTCGCCCCGCTGCGCCGTCTGACCGCCCGCCACCTGCTGCGCGTCGCGGTCCTGGCGGGCGTCGGCATGGTCGGTTTCAACCTCGCCGTGCTCGCCGCCGAACGCACCTCCGAGCCGGCCGTTCCCGGCGTCTTCGTCGGCTGCGCACCCGTCGTGGTCGCCGTGCTCGTGCCGCTCCTGGGCGGGCGCAGGCCCCGCCGCCCGGTCCTGCTCGGCGCGCTGCTCGTCGCCGCCGGTGCCTTCACGGTGCAGGGCTGGGGCCGCACCGACCCGGCCGGCATCCTCTACTCCGCCGGGGCCCTGGCCGGCGAGGTCGGGTTCACCGTCCTCGCCGTGCCCGTCCTGCGGCTGCTCGGACCCCGCCTGCTCACCGCCGTGGTCTGCGGCGTCGCCGCCGCCGAGTCGGTCCTGTTGGGCCTCGTCCTGGACGGGGCCGCGTTCCTCCGCGTGCCCACCGCCGTGGAGGCCGGGGCGCTGGTCTGGCAGGCGGCCGTGGTGACGGTGGTCGGCTTCGTCGCCTTCTACATGGGCGTCCAGCGCATCGGCGTGGAGCGGGCCACCCTGTTCACCGGCATGATCCCGGTCGCCGCCGCCATGAGCGCGCCCTTCGTCGCCACCGGTGGCTTCGGCCTCCCGCAGGCCGCCGGCAGCGTGCTCGTGGCGGCCGGGGCGGCCCTGGGGACGGGCCTGTTCTCGGGCGCGGGCGGGTCAGCGGCTGCCGTCCAGGATCACCCGCGCGACCAGAGCCGGATCGTCGTTCATGGGGACGTGCCCGCAGCCCGGCAGCCGGACGAGCCGGGCCCCGGGGACCGTGCGCTTGGCGCGGACGCCCTGCCGGGGGAGCAGCAGCCGGTCGCGGGTGCCCCAGGCGATGGTGACGGGCACGGCCGGGACGTCGTCGGCGAACAGCACGCCGCGGCCGGCCTCCAGGGTCTGCCGGAAGCCGGTGGCCTCGCGCAGGGCGAGCGTCTCGGCGACCACGGCCTCCGGTGAACGGCGCCCGGGCCGGGCGTAGATCGTGCTGGTCAGGGCGGTGCGGCCGACGGCGCTGCGGGACAGCCGCTCGATCAGCGGCACCGGCATCGACAGCGCGGCGGCCCGCATCGCCCGGAGCGTCCCGAAGGCGTAGCGGCGCTCGCCCTCCGACCAGAACCCGGCCGGGGACAGGGCGGTCACCGAGCGGGCCAGCTTCTCCCTGCCGAGCTCCAGGGCGAGCAGCCCGCCCAGCGAGTTGCCGGCCACGTGCGGCCGCTCGATGCCGACGGCCTCGCAGAACGCGCCCAGCACGGGCACCACCGCCGAGAGACCGTGGGCGTGCCCCTCCGGCAGGGCCGGGGACGCGCCGAAGCCCGGCAGGTCGACGGCGACGACGTCCCGCTCGGCGGCGAGGACGTCCAGCACCGGTTCCCAGGCCTGCCAGTGATGGCCGATGCCGTGGAGCAGCAGCAAGGGCGTTCCCGCGCCCCGGCGTTCGTAGGCCACCGAGACCGTGCGCGTTCCCCCGGGGGACGCGATCGGGAAAGAGATCCGTTCGGACATGCTCCTGCTCCCTGCCTTAGACACCCTGTCAGCAAGAATTACCGTTCGGTAGCCACGAGTTCAAGAGGCCGGACGGAAACTGGACAGGGCCGGGCCGGTCGGCTGGGATGGGGCGGTGGCTACCGAAACACTGACCGACGTCTTCGAGGAACACCGGCCGATGCTCACGGGTGTCGCCTACCGCATGCTCGGCCGCGTCGCCGACGCCGAGGACGTGGTCCAGGAGGCATGGCTGCGCTGGGCCGCCGAGGACCGCGACGACGTGCGCGAACCGCGCGCCTACCTCGTACGGATCACCACCCGGCTCGCCCTCGACCGTCTCCGCCGGATCAAGGCCCGTCGCGAGTCCTACGTCGGGCCCTGGCTGCCCGAACCCGTCGTCACCGACTTCGGGCCGGCCGTGCCCGACACCGCCGAGCGGGCCATGCTCGCCGACTCGGTGTCGCTCGCCGTGCTCGTCGTCCTCGAATCCCTCTCGCCCCTGGAACGCGCGGTCTTCGTGCTCCGTGAGGCGTTCGGCTTCCCCTTCGGGGAGATCGCCACCGCGCTCGACCGCTCAGAGGCGGCCGTCCGGCAGCTCGCCGGAAGGGCCCGCCGTCACGTCGACGAGGGCCGGCCGCGCTACGACGTCGACCCGGCCGAACGGCGCGACCTCACCGAACGCTTCCTGGCCGCGGCCGCCGGCGGCGACCTCGAACAGCTGATGCGGCTCCTCGCCCCGGACGTGCGTCTCGTCGGCGACAGCGGCGGCAAGACCAAGGCGCCGCTGCGGATCATCGAGAGCGCCGACAAGGTCGGCCGCTTCCTCGTGGCCGTCTCCGAGGGCGCCCAGGCCGAGTTCGAGTTCCGCGTCGTGGAGCTCAACGGCGGCCCCGCGCTGGTCGCCCTGGCCGGGGGCAAGCCCGACTCCGTCTTCCAGATCGAGGTGCGGGACGGCCGCATCCAGTGCCTGTACATCGTCCGCAACCCCGACAAACTGCACGCGGTGCCCGCCGCCTGACCCCGCGCCGCCCCGCTCGCGGCACGCCCGCCACGCAGCGTCCGCCCCACCCGCCCCGTCTCCGGCCCCCGGAGGCGGGGCGCTTTGCTGCGCACGGCTCACGCGGGCGCGAACGTCCTGTGAACGATCTGCGCCGGATGCCCGGATACGCGGGCCTCCGGCGCAGGATTGGTCTTGACCAAGTAGGTGCGCCGCCTTATGGTCGCAGAGTTAGTGCAGGAACCTTTAATAAACAAGGGCGCGGAAAACTGCCGGGGACACGGCGATTGCGGAGGATCAGGGTGGGGACCACGCAGCTGGAGACGGTGCCGGAGCCTAAGTACTGGCACCTCAAGACCGTGATCGGCGAGGCGCTCGACTCCGACTTCGCCGTCGGGGAGATCCTCCCCAACGAGCGGGACCTGGCCGCGCGCTTCGGCGTCGCCCGGGCCACCCTCCGCCAGGCCCTGGAGCAGCTGGAGCTCGAAGGCCGCCTGCAGCGCCGCCGCGGTGTGGGCACGACCGTCGCCCCGCCCCGGGTCGGCGTCGACGTCTCCACCACCCAGCACACCTGGCCCGGCGTCGGCGAGGACACCTGGCAGTCCGTGGACTCGGCCACCGACGCGGTTCCGCCCGCCGTGGCCCGTCTCCTCGACATCGAGCCCGGCGAGCAGGTGCACGTCGTGCGCCGGCTGCGCGTCACGGAGGGCCAGCCCGTCGCGGCCGAGCTCCTCTACGTGCCGTCCGGCTCCGTCCCCGGACTGTCGGCCGCCGGTGTCCCCTCCGGCCCCGCCCGCGCCGGCGGCGTGCTGCGCGAACTCCAGCGCCTCGCCCTGGACGGCCAGGACCGCTCGGTGGAACTCGGCTCCGCGCGGGCCGACGACGCCAAGGAACTGGACCGCCTGCCCGGCGCTCCCGTCCTGGTCGTGACGACCCGCTACCTCTCCGAGGGCCGCACCGCGGCCGTCTCGCTGGCCACCTACCGCGCCGACACCTGCCGCCTCACCTTCGGCGACTCCGGCGACCTGGTCATGGCCTCCTGACACCACCCGGCCTGCCGGCGGGCACACCCGTCCGGCCGACCGGAACCCGCTCCACGAAAGGACGGGCGCCCGCGACGCGGGCGCCCGTCCTTTCGTCGTCGGCTCGTGTCAGCGGCGGGCGGTGACGGTGCCCTCCACCGCGAACAGCTGCTCCTCCACATGGTCCAGGGCCAGGCGCAGCGCGCCCGTACCCACGGCGGCCTCGCCCAGCATCGACAGGACCACCCGCGGGGGGCGCAGGCAGAAGCGGGCCAGTTCGTCCCGCAACGGCTGGAGGACTCCGTCCAGGCCGGCCGCCCAGCCGCCGACCACCACCAGTTCCGGATCGAGCGCGAGCACCAGCGCCGCCACGTCGTGGACCAGCCGCTGGGTGAAGCGCTCGACGGCCGCCTCCGCCCGCGCGTCGCCCTGTCGTGCCAGGGCGAAGACCTTCGCGACGGCTTGCTCGTCCAGCGGGTGCAGCGGCTCGTCCGTCGTCGACAGCAGGTGCTCCGGAGTGACCCCCTGACCCAGCAGGTGCAGGGCGCCGATCTCCCCGGCCGCCCCGCCGTACCCGCGGTGCAGCCGTCCGCCGATCAGCGAGCCCGCACCCGGGCTCAGCCCGGCCAGCACGAAGACGATGTCGTCGGAGTCGGTCGCCGCGCCCTTCCAGTGCTCCGCGACCGCCGCCGCGTTGGCGTCGTTCTCCACCAGCACCGGGCAGCGGAAGGACCTCCGCAGCCGTTCGCCGAGCGGCAGTCCGGTCCAGCCGGGGAGCGCCGTACCGAGCCGGACGGTGCCGTCGGCCTCCACGATCCCCGGAGTTCCGACGCCGACCGCCCGCAGGTTCGCCCGCGGCACGCCGGCCCTGCGGAGCACGTCGGCGACGACCGTACGGACCCGCTCCAGGCGCTCGTCCTCCGGAGCCGCCTCCGATACCTCCCGGGCACCGGCGCCGATGATTCGCCCGTCCAAGCCGGAGAGCAGCGCGGCGACCCGGTGCGGGCCGATCTCGATGCCCAGCAGATGCCCCGCCTCGGCGCGGAACCGGAACCTCCGGGCCGGCCGCCCCTGGCGTCGCGCCTCACCCTCCTCGGGCGCGGCCTCGACGACCAGTCCGCCTTCGATGAGCCCCTCGACGACGCCCTCGACCGTCGGCCGGGACAGGCCCGTGATCCGGGTCAGATCCGTGAGCGTCAGCGCGTCGGCGCCTCGCAGGGCATGGAGCACCACCGCGGAATTGATCCGCCGCAGCAGCGACGGGTCCCCGCCGGTCAGCCTCCCCACCGTGTGTCCTCCCAGCTCGCGCGCATGTTCTGCCGGATGTTACTCAATGGACCGGAGGGCGGCGAGCGCCGGCCGTGGCGTGGGCGGCGCTCGGGACCTCCTGACGGATCACCAGCTGTCGGTGCCCACCGCTTTACTGGACCCATGACGCTCGCACAGCACCTCGCCGCCATCGACCTGCTGCGCGCCCGCGCCTTCCCCGACCAGCCCTACCACCTGGCCGAGTTGGCCCCCGCCCCTGCCTGTCCGGAGGCGCCCGGAGAGGACCGGGCGGAGGCCGAGCGGGAGGCCCTCGCCCTGCTCCTCGCCGCCCGCTGGGGACCACCCCACCTCGTCGGCCTGTCCGGCCTCCTGCTCAGGTCCGGGGCGGGGGAGGAGATACCGAGGCCCTGGGACCTGCTCGCCGGCGCGGTGCCGGACATCCAGCTCTGGCGGACGGACGGGCCGGCCGCCTGGGTCGCCCTCGGCGTCACCGGCTCGGGCGAGGAGGGGCGCCGGCTCGTCGTCTGCGTCACCGAGGTCGATCCTCCGTGAACACCCGCGCGCCGCCACCCCGGCCGTGCCGCCCGGACGCCTCGCATCCGCGGCCCGCTACGTCCGCCGGTCCGGTACGCCCGCCCGCTCCCGCAGCCTGCCGAACTCCTCGGCCATCGACTCCAGGGTCCAGTGCGCGTTCAGCCCGCTCGGATTGGGCAGTGCCCAGATCCGCGTCCCGCCGATCGTCCGCTCCTGCGGCCCGATCACCGCCTTCCGCTCCCCGAACGCCGTGCGGTACGCCGTGATGCCGACCACCGCCAGCCACCGCGGGCGCACCCGCTCCACCCGTGCGGTCAGCCGCCGGCCGCCCTCCCGGAACTCCTCGTCGGAGAGCTCGTCGGCCCGCGCGGTCGCCCGCGCCACGACGTTCGTGATGCCGAGCCCGTACGCGAGCAACTCCTCCTGCTCGTCGGGCCGCAGCCGCCGCGGGGTGAAGCCCGAGAGATGGAGCACGGGCCAGAAGCGGTTGCCGGGGCGGGCGAAGTGATGCCCCGTCGCGGCCGACATCAGCCCCGGGTTGATCCCGCAGAAGAGGACGGAAAGGCCGCCCGCCACCACGTCGGGAATGACGCGGTCGCGAGCGGCCTCCAGCTCCTGCGGGGTGAACCCGGTCAGAGGATCGACCCGGGGGTGTACCCGGCGGCCTCCGGGTGCTGCTTGACGATCTCCTCGATACGGGAGACGACGACGGCGACCTGGTCGGCGGCGGCGCCGGTGAAGGACAGCTTGTCCGCCATCAGCGCGTCGAGCTGAGCCCGGTCCAGCGGGATCCGCTCGTCGGCGGCCAGCTTGTCGAGCAGCTCGTTGCGCTCGGCGCCCTGCTCGCGCATGGCGAGGGCGGAGGCGACGGCGTTCTCCTTGATCGCCTCGTGGGCGACCTCGCGGCCGACACCGGCGCGGACGGCTCCCATGAGGACCTTCGTCGTCGCCAGGAACGGCAGGTAGCGGTCCAGTTCGCGGGCCACGACGGCCGGGAACGCACCGAACTCGTCGAGCACGGTCAGGAAGGTCTCCAGCAGGCCGTCGAAGGCGAAGAACGCGTCGGGCAGCGCGACCCGGCGGACCACGGAGCAGGAGACGTCGCCCTCGTTCCACTGGTCGCCGGCCAGCTCGCCGGTCATCGAGGCGTAGCCCCGCAGGATGACCATCAGGCCGTTCACACGCTCGCAGGAGCGGGTGTTCATCTTGTGCGGCATCGCGGAGGAGCCGACCTGGCCGGGCTTGAAGCCCTCGGTCACCAGCTCGTGACCGGCCATCAGGCGGATCGTCTTGGCGACCGACGACGGAGCGGCCGCCAGCTGCACGAGCGCGGTGACCACGTCGTAGTCGAGGGAGCGGGGGTAGACCTGGCCGACCGAGGTGAAGGCCTCGGCGAACCCGAGGTGACCGGCGATCCGCTGCTCCAGCTCCGCCAGCTTGGCCGCGTCGCCGCCGAGCAGGTCGAGCATGTCCTGCGCGGTGCCGACCGGGCCCTTGATGCCCCGGAGCGGGTAGCGGCCGAGCAGGTCCTCCAGGCGGCCGTAGGCGACGAGGAGCTCGTCGGCGGCGGTGGCGAAACGCTTGCCGAGGGTCGTGGCCTGGGCGGCGACGTTGTGCGAGCGGCCGGCCATGACCAGCTCGGCGTACTCGCCGGACAGCTTGCCCAGACGGGCGAGGACGGCGACGGTGCGGTCGCGCATCAGCTCCAGCGAGAGCCTGATCTGGAGCTGCTCCACGTTCTCGGTGAGGTCGCGGGAGGTCATGCCCTTGTGGACGTGCTCGTGACCGGCGAGGGCGTTGAACTCCTCGATGCGGGCCTTCACGTCGTGGCGCGTGACCTTCTCGCGCTCGGAGATGGAGGCGAGGTCGACCTGGTCGAGCACGCGCTCGTAGTCGGCCAGGGCCTCGTCGGGAACCTCGATCCCGAGGTCCTTCTGAGCACGCAGCACGGCGAGCCACAGCTGACGCTCCAGCTTCACCTTCTGCTCGGGGGACCAGAGGACGGCGAGCTCCGCGGAGGCGTAGCGGCCGGCCAGGACATTCGGGATGCGGGGCTTTGCAGTCGCAGCAGTCACGTGACCAGATTCTACTGGCGGTTTCTGCAGGCCAGTGACACGGCCGCCTTCGTCTCTTGCTACGAGACGCCCGTCACTCCGGTCGCCGGTCGCGGTGCCCGACGCCCCACCCGAGTGCCGTCGCCGCGCCCCGCGCCGCCGGTGGGGCGCTTCTCACACCACCGGCGGTTCGAAGGGCAGCAGCTCCGGACGCTTGGCCGGGCGGCCGTCCCCGGAGGAGCGGCCGGTCAGGCGCCGGCCGATCCAGGGGCCGAGGTACTGCCTGGCGAAGCGGGCGTCGTCGACCCGGCGGGTCGCCCACCGGGGGCGCGCCGCCGGGGGCAGCGGGGTCGTCCAGTCGCTCTCGGCGGCCAGGCCCAGGCCCTGCCAGACGGCCTCCGCCACCCGCCGGTGTCCCTCGTCGGTGAGGTGCAGGCGGTCGACGTCCCACATCCGTGGGTCGCCGAGCGCGGGCGTGCCGTACAGGTCGACCACCAGGGCCCCGTGGCGCGCGGCGAGTTCGTCGACATGGGCGAAGAGCTCCTCCATGCGCGGCCGGAAGCGCTCCATGACGGGGCCGTTGCGTCCCGGGCTGCGCATCAGGACCAGCTGCCCGCAGGACGGGGCCAGCCGTTCGACCGCCTCGGTCAGCAGCCCCCGCACGCGACCCATGTCACATCGCGGCCGCAACGTGTCGTTCAGCCCGCCGACCAGCGTGACCACGTCCGCCTTCATGTCGGCGGCCACGTCGATCTGTTCGTCGACGATCTGGCCGATGAGCTTTCCGCGGACGGCGAGGTTCGCGTATCGGAATTCCGGGGTACGCGCCGCGAGACGCTTCGCGAGGAGGTCGGCCCATCCCCGGTAGGAACCGTCCGGCAGTCGGTCCGACATACCCTCGGTGAAGCTGTCGCCGACGGCGACAAGACTTGTGTAGGTGGCATTCATCTCCATGGCGGTGCGATCATACCGAACGGTATGGCTCTCGGGCCGTCGGAGCCCGGGAGGGGAGACCGTGAGCGACACGCTCGAGAACACGCTGGCCGAGGCGCTGGCCGAACTGGTGACGGTCGTCGAGACCTGCGACGGGGACACCCTCGCCCCGGACACCGCCGTGACGTGGCTGGAGAGCACGGGGTACCTGCTGAACAGGCTCCCCGTCGCCGAGCGGCACACCCTCGACCGGCTCTTCCGCGAGGCCGCGCTCCGCCGGCCGCCCGGCGCCTGGCGCGAGCGGATGCTGAAGGTCTCCGAGGGCTTCGGCCTGACCGAGGACGCGCACGGGGCCGCGTGCGACGCGGTCGAGCGGTACACGCGACGACTCGTCGCGACCGTCCGGCACGCCGACCCCGCCACGCCCGTCCCGACCTGCCCCGGCTGGACCCTCGCCGACCTCGTACGTCACGTGGGCACCGTGCACCGGTGGACGGAGCACCTCGTGCGTACCGGGGCGACCACCCGGATGCGGGCCGCGGAGGTCCCCCTCGACCTGCCGGCGGGACCGGCCGGACTGCCCGACTGGCTGGCGGCCGGTGCCGAGACGGCCCTGGCCACCCTGCGCGCCGCCGACCCCGGGTCCCCCGTCTGGTCCCCGGGCGCCGACCCTCACGTCCGCTACTTCCCGCGCCACGTGCTCTTCGAGACCGTCGTCCACCTCGCCGACGCCGAACTCGCCCTCGGGCGGGAGCCCGGCCTCGCGCCCGGCACGGCGGCCGACGGGATCGACGCGCTCCTGGAGAACCTGCCCTACCTTCCCGCGGCCGCCGAACGGGTCGCCCGGCTCGACCGCGACGGAACGAGCATCCGTCTGACCGCCACCGACACCGGCGCGGCCTGGACCGTCGTCCTCGGCGGGGGCGGCTTCACCTGGCACCGGCGCGGCGAGAGCGGGGCCTCGGCCGCCGTCGAGGGAGCCGCGGCTGACCTGCTCCTGTTCCTCTACGGGCGCCGCCGCGCCGAGGACCCGTGCCTCACCGCCTCGGGCGACCGCACGCTGCTGGACGCCTGGGGCGCGGCGACCGCGCTGTGACGGCGCGGGGCGCAGCGCCCCGCGCCGGACACTTCCGGACGGCCGACGGGACCCGGCCCCCCGCGGGGGCCGGGTCCCGTCCCGCTGCCACGCCTCACACGGGGGCCGGTACCCGGCCCCCGCCGTCACGGCGCCGCCGGGCGGCCAACCAGCTCCCGCAGCACGTCCTCCATCGTGACGAGGCCGGCCAGCTTGCCGTCCTCGCCCTGGACCGCCGCGAGATGGGTGCGTCCGCGCCGCATCGCGGTCAGGACGTCGTCCATCGGCGAGGCCGCCCGGACCCGGGCGATCGGCCGCAGGGCCGAGACCGGGAACGGCAGATCGCGCGGGGTGACGTCCAGGGCGTCCTTCACATGGAGGTAGCCCAGGATCCCGCGGTCCGAGTCCACCACCGGGAAGCGTGAGAAACCGGACCGCGCCGAGAGCGCCTCCAGCTCCTCGGGCGTCGTCCCCACCGCGGCGTACACGACCTTCTCCACCGGCATGACCACGTCCCGGACCGGACGGCGGCCCAGCTCCAGGGCGTCGTGCAGCCGCTCCGCGGCCCGGTCGTCGAGCAGACCGGCCACACCCGAATCGGTGACCATCCTGGCCAGCTCGTCGTCCGAGAACGTGGCCGAGACCTCGTTCTTGACCTCCACGCGCAACAGCTTGAGCAGTGCGTTGGCGAAGGCGTTGACCGCGAAGATCACCGGGCGCAGCGCCCGGGCGAACGTCACCAGCGGCGGGCCGAGGAGCAGCGCCGTACGGACCGGTTCGGCCAGCGCGACGTTCTTCGGGACCATCTCGCCGAGCAGCATGTGCAGATAGGTCGCCAGGGACAGCGCGATCACGAACGAGATCGGGTGCACCAGGCCGTGCGGCACGCCGATCGCGTCGAAGACCGGCTCCAGCAGGTGGGCGATCGCCGGCTCGGCGACGATGCCCAGCACCAGGGTGCAGAGCGTGATGCCGAGCTGGGCGGCGGCGAGCAGCGCCGAGACGTGCTCCAGGCCCCACAGGACGCTGCGCGCCCGCCGGTTGCCCTCCTCCGCCTGCGGCTCGATCTGACTGCGGCGCACCGAGATCAGGGCGAACTCCGCGCCGACGAAGAAGGCGTTCACGACCAGGGTCAACAGACCGATCAGCAACTGGATCGCGATCATCGTCCCGCCTCCCCGTTCTCGTCCGTCCGGCGGTCCGTGCGACGGTCCGTCCGGGACCTGCCGGTGCCGGAGCCGCCCGATCCGCCGTCCGCCGCGCCGTCGCGCACGCCGTGCTCCGCGTCGTCGTCCGGCTCGTCCGGCGGCGCGTGCATCAGCACCCGCGCCGCGCGCCGACCGGTGGCGTCCACCACGTCGAGCCGCCAGCCGGCCAGCTGCACGCTGTCCCCGACGGCCGGGATCCGGCCCAGCTCCGTGGCGAGCACGCCCGCCAGCGTCTCGTAGGGGCCGTCGGGCACCCGCAGGCCGATCGCCTCCAGCTGGTCGGTACGGGCGGCGCCGTCCGCGGACCAGAGCTCGCGCCCCTCCGTGTCGGCACCCGCCCGCGCCAGGTCCGGCGTCTCGTGCGGATCGTGCTCGTCGCGGACCTCGCCGACGACCTCCTCGACGATGTCCTCGAGCGTGGCCACGCCGGCCGTGCCGCCGTACTCGTCGATCACGACCGCCATCGTCTGCCGGCCGGAGAGCCGGTCCAGGAGCTTGTCCACGGTCAGCGTCTCCGGCACCAGCAGCGGCTCGCGCAGGATGTCGCCGATCCGCCGGCGCGCCCGGTCCTCGGCCGGTATGGCCAGAACGTCCTTGATGTGGGCGATCCCCACGACCGAGTCGAGGCTTCCCCGGTAGACGGGGAAGCGGGACAGGCCGGTCGCGCGGGTCGCGTTGGCGACGTCCTCGGCCGTGGCCTGCACCTCCAGCGCCGTGACCTGGACGCGCGGGGTCATCACGTTCTCCGCGGTCAGCTCGGCGAGGTTCAGGGTCCGGACGAACAGCTCCGCGGTGTCCGCCTCCAGCGCGCCCTCCTTCGCGGAGTGGCGGGCCAGCGCCACCAGCTCCTGCGGGGAGCGGGCGGACGCCAGCTCCTCGGTGGGCTCCAGCCCGAACCGGTGCACGATCCGGTTGGCGGTGTTGTTCAGGTGGCTGATCAGCGGCCGGAAGGCGGCGGTGAAGACCCGCTGCGGGGTCGCCACCACCTTGGCCACCGCCAGCGGGGAGGAGATCGCCCAGTTCTTGGGTACCAGCTCGCCGACGACCATCAGGACGACGGTGGACAGCGCGGTGCCGATGACCAGGGCCACCGAGGAGGCGACCGCGGGGGACAGCCCGAGGTCCTCCACCGGCCCCCGGATCAGGGCGGCGATCGACGGTTCGGAGAGCATGCCGACGACCAGGTTGGTGACGGTGATGCCGAGCTGAGCGCCGGAGAGCTGGAAGGTGAGCGTCTTGACGGCCTTGAGCGCGCTCGCCGCCCCGCGCTCACCCCGCTCGACGGCGGCTTCGAGCTCGCCGCGCTCGACCGTGGTCAGCGAGAACTCGGCCGCGACGAAGGCGCCGCAGGCGAGTGACAGCAACACCGCCACGAGGAGCAGGAGCACTTCGGTCATCGGTTCACCTCCGTCCCATGATCAGTCAGGAGGAGGAGGATCGCTCGATGTCGGTCCCGGTCGTGTCGCAGCGTGCTACTGGGAGGCTCGCCCATGGGCGGACGCTCACACCTTTCGGTCGTCGTGGAAGAGGAAGCAACCATGGTAAAGGATGAGCAAAGCAGGGTTGCGATCAGCCCGTGAGCGGCTTCACCCAGCGGGTCCACTGGTCCTGCGGCCCGTAGGAGGCCGCCCGCCAGGCATGCTGCCCGAGCTCGTTGCGGTCGAGCACCATCGCGTCCACCCGCCGGCCCCCGAGCCGTACGAAGTGCTCCTCGGCCGCAGCGAGCAGCGCGCCGCCCACCCCCCGTCGGCGGTGGTCGGGATGCACGGCGAGCCGGTAGAGGTGACACCGCCAGCCGTCGAACCCGGCGATGACGGTGCCGACGAGCTCACCGTCGTGCTCCGCGAGGATCAGGGCCTCGGGATCACGGGCGACGAGCCGCTCGATCCCGTCCCGGTCGTCGCTGATGCTGGTCCCCTCGGCGGCGAGCTTCCAGAAGGCGAGCACGTCGTCGAGGTCGGCCGCCACGGCGGCCCGGATGCGCGGTTCGGTCATGGGCCGCATCCCATCACCGGCCCCGGGGGGCCGTCGACCATGTTTCGCCATACGGGCAGGGCGGGTGCCGTCGCGGCAGGGTGGTGCCCGCGCAGCCGCTCCGGGGCCGGCGACCGTCGCCGCGACCGCCCCCGAACCGGCGGCGAACCCCCGCGCGCCCATCGCCTCAGCGCCCCCGCGCCCCTCAGACCCGTCGTGCCGTGCCCAGCACACAGAACGACGACGGCAGCCGGGGCCCGCCCTCCGGGACCGTGAACGTCCGGTACGCCGTCGGCTCGAAGCCCGCCGCCTCGATCGCCGCCAGCGGATCGCGCGCCGTGTGACACCCGCCGAACAGCAGCGGCCACACCGTGCGGTCCAGCACCCGCTGAGTCCGCGCCATGCCCCGCCCCGGAGCCAGACCGTGCTCGAAGAAGCGGAGTTCGCCCCCCGGACGCAGGACCCGGTGCAGCTCCGCGAGCGCCCTCGGCACGTCGCGGACGGTGCACAGCACCAGCGAAGCCACCGCCGCGTCGAAGCCCTCGCTCTTGACCGGCAGCGCCTCCGCCGCGCCCGGCGCCACGTCCACCGGGACCTCGGCCCGCCGCCCGGCCTCCACCGCCAGACGGCGCAGATGCTGCTCCGGTTCGATGGCCACCACCTCGGACACGGTGCCGGGGTAGTGCGCGAAGTTCAGCCCGTTCCCGGCCCCGACCTCGATGACCCGGCCCGACAGCCCGGCCAGCAGCTCCGCGCGCAGGGCGGCGACGCCGCCCTTGTCGTCGGCGGAGACGCTGAACCGTGCGTAGAAGCGGGCGAAGAGCGGATGGTGGACGGCGTCCCGGGGAACCCGGGTCGTACGCGGTGACATCGCGGACCTCCTCCGACGCGCGGGAGCGCGGACACGGACGGGGGGATTCTGCCCCGTACCGGCCCCGGTCAGCCCGTCACGAAGCAGAACTCGTTGCCCTCCGGGTCGCGCATCACCTGGAAGGAGCCCTGTTCGTCCGTGACGATGCCGCCGCTGCGCACCGCTCCGAGCCCGGTCGCCTCGTCGGCCGCCGCGGCCACCGCGGCCACCTCCAGATCCAGGTGGACCCGGTTCTTCGCCGTCTTGCCCTCGGGAACCCGCTGGAAGGCGAGCCGGACGAACTCCGGCGGGTCCACGTACGACCAGTCGGGACCCCGGTCCACCGGAGTCCCGCCCAGCAGCCCGGCCCAGAAGCGCACCAGGGCCGCGGGGTCGGCGCAGTCGAAGACGATCTCCTGAACGTGTGCGCGCATGCCCTCAGCCTACGGAGATCACGCCCGGTGCGTCGAGGAGAAGGAATCCGCGTCCCATGCGCCGCCCAGCGCCGGGGCGAGCCAGCTCCTCGCCGCCTCCCGGAACGCCGCCGGATCGAGCGCGCCCGCGCCGGCCGGCACGGCCCCGAGCAGCGGCGCGCCGGCCGCCTCGGGCAGGTCGGTCAGGTTGCAGCGTTCGGCCAGGTCCGGGGCGGCCGGCCAGCTGCCGACCACCACGCCGAGCTGCGCGACGCCGCGCGCCCGGAGCGCCTCGGCGGTCAGGGTGGTGGTGTTGAGAGTGCCGAGCCCGGCCGGCGTCACCACCAGGACCGGTGCGTCCAGCAGCCGGGCCACGTCGGCGAGCGTGCCGCCGTCCGCGTCGAGGCGGACGAGGAGCCCGCCGGCTCCCTCCACCAGGACCAGATCGTGCTCCGCGGCGAGTTTCGTGGCGGCGGCGGCGATCTCCGACGGGCCCACCGGCGCCATTCCCGCCCGCCGGGCGGCGGTGGCGGGTGCCAACGGCTCCGGGAAACGGGCCAGTTCGACCGACGCGGCGGCGCCGGAGAGCCGGACGGCCTCGTCCGCGTCCCCGCGTTCGCCGGGCTCGAGTCCGGTCTGCGCCGGCTTGAGCACGGCCACCGACCGTCCGGCCGCGGTGGCCGCGGCGGCCACCGCCGCGGTCACGATCGTCTTCCCGATCTCCGTACCCGTACCGCTGACGACGATGACGGTCATGGTCTGCTGCGTCCTTTCCGAGGTTCCGCCGCCACGCACTGGCGGCGGGCGAAGTACCGATCGGCCGGAGCCGGTCGCCGGGCGCCGTCGTACGGCCCCGGCCCTCCGGACGGCCCGTTGTGCCGGGCGCGGACCCCGGATTCCCCCGAGGTCCGCGCCCCCGCCTCGCTTCGGGGCCGAGGCGGTCAGCCCGCCGCGGCCGCCGCGCGCACCGCCTCGCAGATACGGGCCACGTCCGCGTCGCCGGTCACGAACGGCGGCATCGTGTAGATCAGGTCGCGGAACGGCCGCAGCCACACGCCCGCCCGCACCGCCGCCTCCGTGGCCGCCGCCATGTCGATCTCGTGGTCGAGCTGCACGACACCGATCGCGCCGAGCACCCGCACGTCCCGGACACCGGGCACGTCGGCCGCCGCCGCGAGCCCCTCGCGGAGTCCCGCCTCGATCCGCTTGACCTCGACGGCCCAGTCCTGGGACAGCAGCAGGTCGATCGAGGCACAGGCCACCGCCGCGGCCAGCGGATTGCCCATGAACGTGGGGCCGTGCGCCAGGACCGGGACCTCGCCGCGCGAGATGCCGTCGGCGACCCGCGAGGTGCACAGCGTCGCCGCCATCGACAGGTAACCGCCGGTCAGGGCCTTGCCCACGCACATGACATCCGGGGCGACCCCGACGTGGTCCGCGGCGAACAGCGCGCCGGTGCGGCCGAAGCCGGTGGCGATCTCGTCGAGGACCAGCAGGACGTCGTGCTCGTCGCACGCCTCGCGCAGGACCCGCAGGTACTCGGGAGCGTGGAAGCGCATGCCTCCGGCACCCTGGACCACCGGCTCCACGATGACCGCGGCCAGCTCCTCCGCGTGCTGCCCGATCCGCTCGCGGAGCAGCTCCGCGTACGCCTCGTCGTACTCGGCGGGCGGCGCGTCGACGAACACCTGCTTCTGGAGCACGCCCGACCAGAGGTCGTGCATCCCGCCCTCGGGATCGCACACCGACATCGGCGTCCAGGTGTCTCCGTGGTACCCGCCGCGCCAGGTGAACAGCCGGTGCTTGCCCGGCCGCCCCACCGAGCGCCAGTACTGCAGGCACATCTTGGCCGCGACCTCGACGGCGACGGAACCCGAGTCGCTGAGGAAGACGTGCCGGAGCGGACCCGGGGTGATCTCCACCAGCCGGGCGGCCAGCCGGACGGCCGGCTCGTGGGTGAGCCCGCCGAACATGACGTGGCTCATCCGGTCCAGCTGGTCGCGCGCCGCCTCGTTCAGCACAGGGTGGTTGTAGCCGTGGATGGCCGACCACCACGAGGACATGCCGTCGATCAGCTCGGTCCGCCCGTGCACCGGCTCGGCGAGACCGAGGCGCACACCGGACGCGCACGCGACGACCAGCGGATCCGTGCGGCCCGGCATGGGGCCGTACGGATGCCAGACGTGCGCCCGGTCCAGGGCCAGCAGTTCGCTGTTACGCATTCGGCGCGAGGTCCGTGCCGGCGCCCCGGCGCCGCACCGCCACGAGGTCGGTCCGGGCGTTCGTGCCCTCGCCCTCCCCGGCGGACCCGGCCGCCGCCACCGGCGCGGTCTCCGCCGGCGCCGCGTGCCCGCCGCACGGGCCGCAACCGCCGCCCTGCTCGTGCGAGCCGCAGCCGCCGCCCGCCCCGGCCTCGGCGTGCGAGCCGCAGCCGCCCACCGCGGCGGCGGCCTCGACGCGGTGCCTCGGCAGCGTCGTCGTGCCCGCGCCCTCCACCTCGAAGCCCGCGTCCGCGATCATGTCGAGGTCGGCCTGACCGGCCTGCCCCTCACTGGTGAGGTAGTCGCCCAGGAAGATCGAGTTCGCGATGTTCAGCGCCAGCGGCTGCATCGAGCGCAGGTGCACCTCGCGTCCGCCGGCGATCCGCACCTCCACGTCGGGGCAGACGAACCGGACCATCGCCAGGATCCGCAGGCAGCGCTGCGGGGTGAGGTGCCACTCCTTGGCCAGCGGCGTGCCCTCGAAGGGGATCAGGAAGTTCACCGGCACCGAGTCGGAGTCCAGCTCACGCAGCGCGTACACGACGTCGACCAGGTCCTCGTCGCTCTCGCCCATGCCCGCGATCAGACCGGAGCACGCCGACAGACCGGCGGCGTGCGCCTTCTGCACGGTGTCCACGCGGTCCGCGTAGGTGTGCGTGGTCGTGATCTCCCCGTACGTCCCCTCGGACGTGTTCAGGTTGTGGTTGTACGCGTCGGCTCCCGCGGCCCGGAGCCGCTCCGCCTGGCCGTCCGAGAGCAGGCCGAGGCACGCGCAGACCTCGACGCCCTCGTTCTGCTCCTTGATCGCCTCGATGGTCTTGCCGACCCGGTCCACGTCCCGGTCCGTCGGACCGCGGCCGCTCGCCACCAGGCAGACCCGCTTCGCGCCGCCCGCGACACCGGCCGCCGCGGCCTCGGAGGCCTCGTCGGGCTTCAGCCAGGTGTACTTGAGGATCCCGGCCGTGGAGCCGAGCCGCTGCGAACAGTACGAGCAGTCCTCGGGGCACAGCCCGGACTTCAGATTGACCAGATAGTTGAGCTTCACCCGGCGTCCGAACCACTGGCGGCGCACCTTGCCGGCCGCGGCCACCACATCGAGGAGTTCGTCGTCGGAGGTCGCCAGCACGGCGAGCGCTTCTTCACGGGTCGGCAGCTCGCGCCGAAGCCCCTTGTCCACCAGCGTGTTCAGCAGGTCCATAAAGGCTGATCCTCGCTTACCGCACACCCCGCGGCCAAGGAGGAACTGAACAAACGAGGCCGTTTGATGTGTGGGCATGGCCACACCCTGACCTTGCCCGCGGAGCGTTAGGGTCTGTGCGCTGCCTACAAAAGGATCTGCCGCATGCATCGGGACGAGGACACGCGCCGCACCGCGTTCGACTGGACCGAAGCCGAAGCGCGCCGGCGAGCGGACGCCGGGCTCGTCCGCACGCTGCGGCCCCGCGCCGCGGAATCGGAGCTCCTCGACCTGGCGAGCAACGACTACCTCGGCCTGACGCGGCGCCCGGAGATCACCGAGGCGGCCGCCGAGGCCGCCCGCCGCTGGGGCGCGGGCTCCACCGGCTCCCGGCTCGTCACCGGCTCCACCCGCCTGCACGCCCGGCTCGAACGCGAACTCGCCGAGTTCTGCGGCTTCGAGGCAGCCCTCGTCTTCTCCTCCGGCTACACCGCCAATCTCGCCGCGCTCACCGCGCTGAGCGGCCGCGACGCGCTCATCGTCTCGGACGCGGGCAACCACGCCTCGATCGTCGACGGCTGCCGGCTCTCGCGCGCCGAGACCGCCGTCGTCCCGCACGTCGACCCGGAGGCGGTGCGCAAGACGCTGCGCGCCCACGACGGCCGACGGGCCCTCGTGGTCAGCGACTCGGTCTTCTCCGTCGACGGCGACAAGGCCCCCCTGGCCGAACACGCCGAGGCGTGCCGTGAACACGGCGCCGCGCTCGTCGTCGACGACGCCCACGGCCTCGGCGTCCTCGGCCACGGCGGCCGGGGCGCACTGCAGGAAGCCGGCCTCGCCGGCGACCCCGACGTGGTCGCCACCCTCACCCTCTCCAAGTCGCTGGGCAGCCAGGGCGGAGCCGTCCTCGGTCCGGCCCGTGTCATCGAGCACCTGGTCAACACGGCCCGGACCTTCATCTTCGACACCGGCCTCGCCCCCGCGGCGGCGGCCGCGGCACTCGCGGGCCTGCGCCTGATCCAGGAGGAGCCCGCGCTCGCCGGCCGCGCCCGGACCGTCGCCACCACCCTGCACCGACTGCTCACCGAGGCGGGGCTGACCGCCGCGCGCCCGGACGCGGCCGTCGTCTCCGTACGCGCCCCGTCGCCGGACGCGGCGCTGCGGTGGGCGGCGGACTGCCGCGAGCAGGGCCTGGCCGTCGGCTGCTTCCGTCCCCCGTCGGTGCCCGACGGCATCTCGCGCCTGCGGCTGACGGCCCGGGCGGACCTGACGGACCTGGAGATCGGCAAGGCGGTCTCGACGATCGTCCGTACGGCCCCACCGGCCTGACGCACCGGCTCCGCCGTCCCCGCCCGTGCCGGGCGTCACCACCTGCCGCGCACCCTCAAAATCCCCTGCCTGTAGCAGAGTTCACCGCTTCGGGCGATAGATATATGCATATCTTGGTGGATCGACCCTCATGGTGGCACGAGAAGTGGCAGTCTGGCGCGAAGCGCAATCCGGGGCTGGCCCCGGTGGGAAAGGGACAGCGTCGCCATGGCAGATCACCAGGAAGCAACCGTCACTCTGCCGAGCGATCCGGCCTCGGTCTCCGAAGCCCGGAGGTACGTCGCCGACGTCCTGACCGGATGGGGGCTCGCGGGCGGCAGCGACACCGCCGACACCGTCCGGCTGATCGTGTCGGAGCTGGCCACCAACGCCGTCCAGCACACCTTCGGCCAGTCGCCCACGTTCACCGTCGACGTCCGTCTGGTGCGCGAGGAACAGCTCCACATCGGTGTCACCGACAGCTACCCCCGCTGGCCGAGACGCCTGCCCGCGGCGGTCCAGCAGGACAACGGCCGGGGCATGGTCATCATCCGCATCCTGACCGCCGAGGCGGGAGGCCGCCTCTCGGTCACGCCGACCGACGAGGGCGGCAAGACCGTCTGGATCAACCTCCCGTGGACGGCGTCCCCGAACTAAGGGCTGTCCCGTAATCCGCGGTGGGTTGGCGCACGGCGTCGGATGCGGTGCATCGCAAGGCGGAGGATCGCTCTCATACTGGGCGTATTCGGGCGATCCGACAACGCAGCGAAGGGCCGTAGCCGGCGTCGTGCGCCCGCCGGGGATTACGGGACAGCCCTTAGGGCCGCTCGTCCGGACCGGGCCCCGGGCCGGTGTGCGAGGGTGCGGCGGCGCCGCCGCACCCCCCCGGCCCGTCGGCCGTCGCGCCGTTCGTCAGCAGGCGGGTCCCCGTCGTGGGACCCGCCGAACCGGCCGCCCGCTGTCCTGAGCGGCCGTCAGGGGGTCGTCGGAGGCCGTGGGAGGGCCTCCTGCGAGGGCGTCAGCGGACCCGGCCGTAGTAGACCTTCGAGGACCAGATCCGGTCGAGCTTCACCCAGGAGCCGGTCTTGGGGGAGTGCCAGATCTTGCCGCTGCCGGCGTAGATGCCCACGTGGTACACCCTCCCCCCGGAGTGGAAGAAGACCAGGTCCCCCTTCTGCCTGCCGGAGGCGGCGATGTGCCGGGTCTTGTTGTACTGCTGCTGCGCGGTACGGGGCAGCGACTTGCCCGCCTTCCTGTACGAGTAGAGCGTGAGCCCCGAGCAGTCGAACCTGGTGGGCCCGCTCGCTCCGTACCTGTACGGCGATCCCTTCTTCGACGCCGCGACGTTCAGCGCCTTGCCGGCGTACGTCGTGGCGGCCTGGGCCTCCGGCGCCGCACCTGGTGCCAGCAGCGTGCCGCCGACGGCGGCGAGGGCGAGAGCCGAGACGGCTCCGGCCCGGGACAGCAGGGACGGGACATGAATCTGCGCAGTCATGCGCAACCCTTCGTCAGCCGCCTGTGAAGGATGACCTGTCGGGTTCGGGCTGGCGAAGTTGCCCGGCCGCGGCTGCGGCTTCACCCCAAGGAACGGCCCCACTGGCCGGCCGTTCCGTACTGCTCGGGTCCTCCACTCCTGCCGATCCACTCCTGTCGACCAGACATCCGGGACGGCGGCAGGACTCGGCGTCCGCCCGGACCGCCCCGCCGCGGTGGCGGGGGCTTGTCGTCGTCAGGGATCTTGACCCACGAACCGGTCGAAAACCGAGCTGAAACGGCGATATGTGAGGCTCCTCACGACTGATCCATTCGGGTGGACAAGCAGGTTTCGTGATCTTCCGAAGGGTGGTCAACAGGCCTCGTACCAGCGAAGGAACATCCGATTCCGCCAGATGTGTGCACCTCTCGCGCAACTCGCCCCAGCCACATGTCGATTCGTCGACTACGCCGTACGGGGGAGGATTTCTGCGGTCGCACTGGGCCGACCGGACCTCGACACGACACGCCTGAATGTCAACTCGACGGCGGCTCCGGCACGGTGACCCGTCCGGACCGCCGCTCCCCGTCCAGCACGCGGAGCGCGCGGGCCATCGTCTCGGTGTGCACCTCGCTCTCGCCGCGCAGGTGCATGGTCGTCAGTGCGTCGCGCAGGGCCGTCGCCCTGCCCACCAGTGCCTGCGCCGCACGCAACGCCCCATAAGTATGCAATGTCCTGGATGGATTGATACGTCCGAGCAGGTCCACGACCTCGAGGTAGGCGTCGACGAGCTTGCCCTCGGCGCGCGTCAGCGCGGGCAGCGGCGGCAGTTCGGGGACCACGGCCGGCTCACCGCCCCGCGGCGCCGCCGGACGCGGCACGGTTGCGGACGACGTGGTCCACCAGTCCGTAGGCGGTCGCCGCCGCGGCGTCGAGGACCGTCGTCCGGTCGATGTCGGCGTCGATCCGCTCGCGGCTCCGGCCGGTGTGCGTGGCCAGCATGCCGGCCACCATCGCGCGCAGCCGCAGCAGTTCCCGGGCCTGGATGTCGAGATCGCTCGGCTGCCCCTGCACCGGCTCGTCCATCGACGGCTGCTGGAGCACGATCCGCGCGCCGGGCAGCGCCATCCGCTTGCCGGGGGTGCCCGCGGCCAGCAGGACGGCGGCGGTGGACGCGGCCTGCCCCAGGCAGGTGGTCTCGATGTCGCAGGTGACGACCTGCATCGTGTCGTAGATCGCCGACATCGCGCTGAGGGAGCCGCCGGGGGAGTTGATGTAGAGGGAGATGTCGCGCTCGGGGGCCGCGTACTCCAGGTGGAGGAACTGCGCGATGACGTCGTTGGCCGAGGTCTCGTCGATCGGGGTGCCCAGGAAGACGATCCGCTCGTCGAGCAGCTTGGAGTACGGGTCGAGGGTGCGGGTGCCGTGGCCGGTGCGCTCGGTGAACTCGGGCAGCACGTAGCGGGCGTCGGGTCGGTACATGGTGGGTCGCCTCCCGGAGTGGTGACTCTGTCAAAAATGTACAGGACGTACAGGCCGTAAGATGAGGAGCATGGCCTACGAGATTCCGGTGACGCAAGCACGTGCAGAGCTCGCCGACCTGATCAACCGCGTGGTGTACGGCGACGAGCGCGTCGTCGTGACCCGGCACGGCAAGCCGCTCGTGGCGCTCGTCTCCGCCGCTGACCTGGAACGACTGGAGGCGGAGGAGGCGCGCGAGCAGGCGGCCGCCGAGGAGCCGGTGGTCTCGTCCGTCTCCCGCGTCCGCTCGATCGCGTCCGCTCCGGGTGAACACGGCCGCTTCGGCATCGCCGCCCACCACCGCGAGCCCGGAGTCTGACCGGACGTCACGAGCGACCGGACCGCGGCGGGTTCCGCGGCCCGGACACGCGAAAGCCGCGTGCCCCCGTCCGCTACAGCGGGGGCACGCGGCGGTAGGTGAGGGGCGTCAGCCCACCGGCGCCGGGGTGGGGGCCGCGGCCGGCTCCGGCACCCGGGCCGCGGTGGTGCGCCGCCCGCCGACCAGGACCGCCGCCAGCCCGGCTGCCGCCCAGAGGTCGAGGACCAGCAAGGGCGCGCCCGCCCCGCCGCCGTCGAAGAAGGCGACCGAGCGCAGCGCCGAGCCGCCGGCGCCCGGCGGGAGCCACTGGCCGAGCGTCCCCACGGGCGAGGGCAGCAGCTCCGGAGCGCTGGCCACACCCGAGAACGGGTTGCCGAGCAGCACCATGAGGAGCGCGCCGAGCCCGAGGCCCGGCTTGCCGAGGAGTGCGGCGAGACCCGCCAGCGCCGAGCCGATCGCGAGGACGGTGAGCCCCAGGACCCCCGCCTCGGCCCACCAGTCGCCGGCGAGGGCACCGAGCCAGCCGTCGGCGAGCGAGGCGCCGACGATCCCCGCCAGTGCGGCGGCCCCGACCAGGGCGAGGGCCGCGCGGGAGCGCCGCAGGCCGAGCATGGTCACCACCACGCCGGAGGCGGCGCCCGCCAGGATGAGGGGGAACACGCTCGCGGCGAGCGCGGCGCCCCGCGGGTCGCCCGCCGGGGTCGGCACGACGTCGGTGACCTTGACGGGCGCGCCGGGCGGAGCCTGGGCGGCCACGGCCTCGCGCAGCAGTCCGGCGACGACGGGGCTCGCGGCGGAGGCCGTCAGCAGTTCGGCGCCCTGCGGTGTGACGACCACCGCGCCGTATACGACGCGGTCCTCGATCGCGGCACGGGCGGCGGACTCCGAGGCGTAGCGGTGGACCTCGAAGGCGCCGTCGTGCGCGGTGAGGCGCTGCTCCAGCGGGGCGGTGGCGGTGGCGGGTCCCGCGACGCCGATGGGCAGGTCGCGCGGGGCGGTCCGGGCGGCGGGCCAGGCGAAGGCCCACAGGGCCAGGGCGACGGCGACGGGGATCAGCACCATCACCGCGAGGGTCTTGCGGGTGGCGGTGGCAGGCATGGCGGACCTCGTGATTCAAAGAGAAGGATCGTTCGTTTTACCGTTCGCCCACTGTCCCGCCGGCGTGCTCGCTTGTCAAGAATGAATGTTCGTTTTAGATTTCGGGCATGGCTCGTGTCTCCCAGGAACACCTCGACGCCCGCCGCCGTCAGATCCTCGATGGCGCCGCGCGCTGCTTCGCCCGCAACGGCTTCCACGCCACGTCGATGCAGGACGTGCTGGCCGAGGTGGGCCTCTCGGCCGGCGCGGTCTACCGCTACTTCCGCGGCAAGGAGGAGCTCATCGGGGCCATCGCGGGGGAGGCGTTCGCGGGGATCCGCGCCGCCTTCGAGGAGGCGTCCCGCAGCACCCCGCCGCCCACTCCCGACGTCCTCCTCGGCACGGTGCTGAGGCTCTTCCTCGAGGAGCGGATCCCGGGCGGCGACCGGCAGGCCTTCGCCCGTCTCATCCTCCAGGTGTGGGCCGAGACCCTGCGCGACGAGCAGCTGTTCCGGACCCTTTCCGGGGGGTACGACGGGATGCGCGAGGCGTGGTCGACCCTCGTCGTCGCCTACCGCGAGAGCGGGGTGATGGCGGCCGACGTGCCCGCCGACCACGTCGCGCGCACCCTCATCGCCACCGCCCAGGGCTTCATCGCCCAGCAGGCCCTGTTCGGCGACGTCGCGGTCGAGGTGCTGGAGGACGGGCTGCGCGGGCTGATGTCCATGCGGCTGCCAAGCCCGAGTTAACGCGCCGGAAAAACTTCCGCCCTAACGTTCAAAGTTCGACGGGGCGGCCCATCACCGCAGCTCAACAGAGTGTTGAAGATCGGTAGGGTCCGCTGCTGTCCGGGGGCTGCCCCGGTGGACGACTGTGAGGTGGAAGAGTGCAACTGACCCCGCACGAACAGGAACGCCTGCTCATTCACGTGGCGGCGGACGTGGCGGAGAAGCGCAGGGCGCGCGGTGTGAGGCTCAACCACCCCGAGGCCGTCGCCCTGATCACCTCCCACATCCTGGAGGGCGCCCGCGACGGCCGCACCGTCGCGGAACTCATGGCCAGCGGACGCAAGGTGCTCACCCGTGACGACGTCATGACCGGCATCCCGGAGATGATCCACGACGTCCAGGTCGAGGCCACCTTCCCGGACGGCACCAAGCTCGTCACCGTCCATGACCCGATCGTGTGACGGGGGAGCGCCGCCGATGACTCCCGGAGAGATCCTTTTCGGTGACGGCCCGATCGCCCTCAACGAGGGGCGCGCCGTGACCCGCCTGACCGTCCTCAACGCCGCCGACCGGCCCGTCCAGGTCGGCTCCCACTACCACTTCGCCGAGGCCAACCCCGGTCTGGACTTCGACCGCGCCGCCGCGCGCGGCCGCCGGCTGCACATCGCCGCCGGCACCGCCGTGCGGTTCGAGCCCGGGATCCCGGTCGAGGTCGAACTCGTCCCCCTCGCGGGCCGCCGGGTGGTCCCCGGACTGCGCGGAGAGACCGCCGGACCGCTCGACGCCCCGGCGACCGCCCCCGAGGCGAAGGAGGCCGACCGTGCCTGAGCTGCACCGCGCCGTCTACGCCGACCTGTTCGGCCCCACCACCGGCGACCGGATCCGGCTCGCCGACACCGACCTGCTCGTCGAGATCGAGGAGGACCGTTCCGGCGGCCCCGGCCGGGCCGGCGACGAGGCCGTCTTCGGTGGCGGCAAGGTCATCCGCGAGTCGATGGGCCAGGCCCGGACCACCCGGGCCGAGGGCGCTCCGGACACCGTGATCACCGGCGCCGTGGTCATCGACCACTGGGGGATCGTCAAGGCCGACATCGGCATCCGCGACGGCCGCGTCACGGGGATCGGCAAGGCCGGCAACCCCGACACCATGGACGGCGTCCACCCCGACCTGGTCATCGGTCCGGAGACCGAGATCATCGTCGGCAACGGACGGATCCTGACCGCGGGCGGCGTCGACACCCACGTCCACTTCATCTCGCCGACCCTCGTCGACGAGGCCCTCGCCTCGGGCGTCACCACCCTGGTCGGCGGCGGCACCGGCCCCGCGGAGGGCACCAAGGCCACCACGATCACCCCCGGCCCGTGGCACCTCGCCCGGATGTTCGCGGCGCTGGAGGGCTCCCCGGTGAACATCGGGCTGCTCGGCAAGGGCAACACGATGTCCCGGGAGGCCATGCACTCCCAACTCCGCGGCGGCGCACTGGGGTTCAAGATCCACGAGGACTGGGGGGCGACGCCCGCCGTCATCGACGCCTGCCTGGGCGTCTGCGAGGAGACCGGCGCCCAGCTCGCCATCCACACGGACACCCTCAACGAGGCCGGCTTCGTCGGCGACACGCTCGCCGCCATCGCCGGACGCACCATCCACGCCTACCACACCGAGGGTGCGGGCGGCGGGCACGCGCCGGACATCATCACCGTCGTCTCCGAGCCGCACATACTGCCCAGCTCCACCAACCCCACCCGGCCGCACACCGTCAACACCATCGAGGAACACCTCGACATGCTGATGGTCTGTCACCACCTCAACCCGGCCGTGCCGGAGGACCTCGCCTTCGCCGAATCCCGGATCCGGCCCTCCACCATCGCCGCCGAGGATCACCTCCACGACCTCGGCGCCATCTCGATCATCTCCTCCGACTCCCAGGCCATGGGCCGTATCGGTGAAGTGATCATGCGGACCTGGCAGACCGCGCACGTCATGAAACGGCACCGAGGCGCCCTCCCCGGCGACGGCCGCGCCGACAACCACCGGGCCCGCCGCTACGTCGCCAAGTACACGATCAACCCGGCGGTCGCCCAGGGGCTCGACCACGAGATCGGCTCGGTCGAGACCGGCAAACTCGCCGACCTGGTGCTGTGGGAGCCGGCCTTCTTCGGGGTGAAGCCGCTGGTCGTGCTCAAGGGCGGCCAGATCGCCTACGCGCAGATGGGCGACGCCAACGCCTCCATCCCCACCCCCCAACCGATCCTGCCCCGGCCGATGTTCGGCGCACTGGGCCGGGCGCCCGCGGCCAACTCCGTCAACTTCGTCTCGCAGGCCGCGATCGAGGACGACCTGCCCGAACGTCTCGGCCTGGAGAAGACGTTCACGGCGATCAGGAGCACTCGGCGCATCACCAAGGCCGACATGCGGGAGAACGACGCCATGCCCCGGGTCGAGGTCGACGCCGACAGCTTCACCGTGACGATCGACGGCGACCCGGTCGAACCCGCACCGGCCGCCGAACTCCCGATGACCCAGCGGTACTTCCTCTTCTGATGGACACGCACACGCACGGCCGTGCCGCACTCCTGGTGCTCGCCGACGGACGCTTCCCCGCCGGTGGGCACGCCCACTCCGGCGGGGCCGAGGCCGCCGTGAAGGCCGGACGGATCACCGACGCGGCCGGACTCGCCGCCTTCTGCCGGGGCCGGCTGCACACCACGGGCCTGACCACGGCGGCGCTGGCCGCCGCCGCCGCGCTCGGGCTCGACCCGGCCGAGCTCGACGCGGCCGCCGACGCCCGCACCCCCTCGCCCGCCCTGCGTGCCGCCGCCCGCAGGCTGGGCCGGCAGATGATGCGGGCGGCTCGGGCCGCCTGGCCGTGCGCCGAACTCGACGCGCTGGCCGCCGCGTTCCCGCGCGGCGCCCATCAGCCCGTCGTGCTCGGCGCGGCGGCCCGCGCCGCCGGTCTCGGCCCCGAGGACGCCGCCTCCTGCGTCGCGTACGAGACGGTCAGCGGTCCCGCCACCGCGGTCGTCCGTCTCCTCGGACTCGACCCCTTCCAGGCCACCGCGGTCCTCGCCCGCCTCGCCCCCGACCTCGACCGGATCGCCGCCCTGGCCGCCTCGGCCGCCCGGCAGGGCATCGACGCCCTGCCCGCCGCCTCCGCCCCCCTGCTCGACATCACCGCCGAGCAGCACGCGGCCTGGCCCGTACGCCTCTTCGCCTCCTGACCCACCCCCGCGAACCCGGAGCCGCCCCATGCACCTCGACCACTTCCACGAAGGACCCGCCGCCGTCTCCGCCGACGCCCGCCGCCCCGACGGCACCCGCCGCGCCCTGCGCATCGGGCTGGGCGGCCCCGTCGGCTCCGGCAAGACGGCGACCGTCGCCGCGCTCTGCCGCGCGCTGCGCGACCGGATCTCCATCGCCGTCGTCACCAACGACATCTACACCCGCGAGGACGCGGAGTTCCTGCTCCGCAACGCCGTCCTCCCTCCCGAGCGGATCCAGGCCGTGGAGACCGGGGCCTGCCCCCACACCGCGATCCGGGACGACATCTCCGCCAACCTCGAAGCGGTCGAGGAACTGGAGGACTCCGTCGGACCGC
The DNA here is from genome assembly GCF_050917515.1 of Streptomyces sp. JL2001. Taxonomy (NCBI): domain Bacteria; kingdom Bacillati; phylum Actinomycetota; class Actinomycetes; order Kitasatosporales; family Streptomycetaceae; genus Streptomyces; species Streptomyces sp. JL2001. The sequence continues at coordinate 6,695,521 of NZ_CP169421.1, forward strand.
TCGACCTGATCCTGGTCGAGTCGGGCGGCGACAACCTCACCGCGACCTTCTCCCGGGGCCTCGTCGACGCCCAGATCTTCGTCATCGACGTGGCCGGCGGCGACGACATCCCGCGCAAGGGCGGCCCCGGCGTCACCACCGCCGACCTGCTCGTCGTCAACAAGACCGACCTCGCCCCCTACGTCGGCTCCGACCTGGAACGGATGGCGCGGGACGCCAAGGAGCAGCGCGGCGACCTGCCCGTCGCCTTCACCTCGCTCACCGGCGCGCAGGGCGTCGCCCCGGTGGCCGACTGGGTCCGCGAGCGCCTCGCCGCCTGGTCCGCATGAGCCTGCGCGCCACCGCCCGGATCGTCGCCGAAGCCGGCGGCGCCCTGCCGCTGCTGGAGAGCGACGGCCCGCTCGCCCTCCGCCGCACCCGCGGCCCGGGCCCGTACACCCACGTCACCGTCGTCGGCGCCATGAGCGCGCCGCTCGGTGGTGACCGGCTCGCCATCGAGGCGGACGTCCGGGCCGGGGCGCGGCTGCGGGTCGACTCGGCAGCCGCCACGATCGCCCTGCCCGGCCGCACCGCCGAGCCCGCCACCTACGACGTCCGGCTCACCGTCGGTGCCGGCGCCGACCTGCGCTGGCTCCCCGAACCGCTCGTCTCCGCCCGCGGCTCCGATCTGCGGATGCGGACGACCGTCGAACTCGCCCCCGACGCACGGCTGGTGCTGCGCGAGGAACAGGTCCTCGGCCGCCACGGGGAGGAGCCCGGCACGCTCACCACCCGGCTGACCGTGCGCCGTGCGGGACGGCCGCTGCTCGACCAGGAGCTTCGCCACGGACCCGGCGCACCGGACGGCTGGGACGGCGGAGCGGTCCTGGGCGGCCACCGTGCCGCTGGACAACTCCTCTGCGTGGCGCCGGAGTTCGAGGACAAGCCGGTGGAGACGAGACTGCTCGGCGAGTACGCCGTCCTCACCCCACTCGCCGGACCCGCGGCGCTCGTGACCGCCGTCGCCCCCGACGCGCTGCGGCTGCGCCGCGTCCTCGACGAGGCCCTGCAGGCGCTGGCCCCCTCGTGAGTTCTCCGCTCAGCGGTACTCCGGTGTCCGGTTATTGGTTCGGCAAAGAAACACGTGTACGCCCTTTTGTTGTGAGCGGGTCAGACGAAAGGATCCACCGGACAGACTGACCGACTTCACGGCGCCGCGACGGGGGCGGCGCCGACAGAGGGGGAGGAACCACGTGAGACGCGCTCGTGTGCTCGGCTCGGCCGGCACTCTGATAGCGGGCACGCTGATGGCGACCACGCTGGCGGCACCGGCCGCCACCGCCCACAGCCGCGACCACCGTCCGGACCCGGAGGCGCGCGGCGCCGCCGTCGCCGCCGACCGGGCCGCGAAGCAGGGCATCGACTGGAAGGACTGTCCGGCCGACTGGGGCCTGGAGAAGCCGATCCAGTGCGGCTGGGTCACCGTCCCGGTCGACTACGCGAAGCCGAACGGCAAGCAGATCAAGCTCGCCGTCGACCGCATCGCCGCCACCGGAACGGCCGCGGAGCGCCAGGGCGCGCTCCTGTACAACCCGGGCGGCCCCGGCGGTTCCGGACTGCGCTTCCCGCGCCGGGTCACCACCAAGAACGCGATCTGGGCGAACGCCGCGAAGGCCTACGACTTCGTGGGCTTCGACCCGCGCGGCGTCGGCAAGTCGGCGCCCATCTCCTGCGTCGACCCGACCGAGTTCGTCAAGGGCCCCAAGGCCGACCCGGTCCCCGACAGCGAGGCCGACAAGCGTGCCCAGCGCAAGCTGGCCGCCGAGTACGCCGCCGGCTGCGCGGAGAAGAGCGGCGACATGCTGCCGCACATGACCACGCCCAACACCGCCCGCGACCTCGACGTCATCCGGGCCGCGCTCGGCGAGAAGAAGCTCAACTTCGTCGGCGTCTCCTACGGCACCTACCTCGGCGCGGTCTACGGCACCCTCTTCCCGACCCACGTCCGCCGCATGGTGCTGGACAGCGTCGTGAACCCCTCGACGCGCAAGATCTGGTACGAGGTCAACCTCGACCAGGACATCGCCTTCGAGGGCCGGCTCAAGGACTGGATGACCTGGGTCGCCCAGCACGACGCCACCTACCACCTGGGCGACACCTACGCCGAGGTCCGGCAGCAGTGGGACGTCCTGCGTGCGGCCGCGAAGAAGAACCCGCTGGGCGGCAAGGTCGGACCCGCCGAGCTCGTCGGCTTCTTCCAGAACGCCCCGTACTACGACTCGATGTGGGCCCCGGTCGCCGAGGCGTGGAGCGCCTACGCCGCCGGTGACCCGCAGCCGCTGATCGACTCCGCCGCCGCGGACCTCACCGACACGGCCGGCAACGCCGCCTCGGAGAACAGCAACGCGGTCTACACGGCCGTCGAGTGCGCCGACGCGCCCTGGCCGACCAGCTGGAAGAAGTGGGACCGGGACAACACCCGGCTCCACGAGCAGTACCCGTTCATGACCTGGGCCAACGCCTGGATGAACCTGCCCTGCGCCACCTGGGCCGCGCCGCGCCAGCGGCCGACCGAGGTCCGCACCGGCAAGGGCCTTCCGCCGGTGCTCATCGCCCAGTCCGAGCGGGACGCGGCCACGCCGTACGCCGGCGCCGTCGAACTGCACAAGCGGTTCAAGGGGTCGCGTCTGATCACGGAGAAGGACGCCGGCTCGCACGGCATCACCAACCTGGTCAACCCCTGCCTCAACACCAAGGTCGAGGCGTACCTGCTGACCGGGCAGCTGGACGGCAAGGACGTGACGTGCGCGCCGCACGCCACGCCGCAGCCGTAGTCACCGGGTGACACGGTGAGAAGCGAGGGGCGGCCGTCGTGCGACGGCCGCCCCTTCGCGCTCGGCGGCCGGGCCCCGGCCGCCGCGCCCGGGCCGGACGGCCCTGCCCGGCTCCCGGACCCGTCAGCGCTTCCGGCGCGGGAACCGGCGGGGAGTCCCGGGCTTCGCCGCCTCGGCCTCCTTGACCCGGGCCGCGTAGTCGTCGACGTACTCCTGCCCGGACAGGGCCAGGATCTCGTACATGATCTCGTCCGTGACGGCGCGGATCGCCGCCTTCTCGCCCTCCATGCCCGCGAAGCGGGAGAAGTCCAGCGGAGCACCGAAGCGGATCGTGACCCGCTTGAGCTTCGGCACGACCTTGCCGGGCGGCTGGATCTCGAAGGTCCCGACCATGGCGCAGGGGACCACCGGAACCCCCGCCGTGATCGCCATGACCGCGACCCCGACCTTCCCCTTGTAGAGCCGGCCGTCGTGCGAACGCGTGCCCTCGGGATAGATGCCCAGCAGTTCGTCCTTCGCGAGCACGCCGAGCCCCTCCCGGATGGCGGCCTGACCGGCCTCCTTGCCGGAGCGGTCCACCGGGATCTGCCCGGCGCTGCGGAAGAACGCGGCCGTCAGCCTTCCCTTGAGTCCCGGGCCCGTGAAGTACTCCTGCTTGGCGAGGAACGTGATGCGCCGCCTGAGGACGACCGGCATCAGGAAGTGGTCGGAGAACGACAGGTGATTGCCGGCCACGATGGCCGCCCCCTCGTCCGGAACGTGCTCCAGACCCTCGATGCGCGGGCGGAAGGCCAGCCTCAGCAATGGCCCGAGCAGGACGTACTTGAGCACGTAGTAGAACACCGGCTGCCCCCGTTCACTTGTGAGGAATCCTTTGTAACCATTCGCGCACCCGTGGTCCACTGGTGGGGGAGACAAGGACCGATGGCAGCCGCGCGCCGACGCTCACGGCCCGGCGCAGCCGTCACCGCGCTGCTGTGCGCGCTGATGACCGCCGGGCTGTACGGGTGCGCCGACTCCGGGACCCCCACACCCGCGCCGACCTCGGCCCCGGCCACCACCCCGGTAGCCCCGCCCCAGGCGTCCGGCCGCTCACCCTTCACCGGTCTGCCCGCCCGGCCGGCGCCCGTCCTCGCCGTCAAGATCGACAACGTCGGCCCGGCCCGGCCCCACACCGGCCTCGGCGCCGCCGACCTGGTCTACGTCGAGCAGGTCGAGGCCGGCCAGACCAGGCTCCTGGCCGTCTTCTCCTCCCGGCTGCCCGACCGGACGGGCCCCGTCCGCAGCGCCCGGGAGTCCGACATCGAGCTGCTCGCCCAGTTCGGCCACCCGGCGCTGGCCTACTCCGGCTCGCAGACGGCACTGAAGCCGCTCCTCGAGGCCGCCCCCCTGGAGGCGTTGCCCCAGGAGGACGCGCCACGGTCCTTCGTGCGCAGCTCCGCCCGCCCCGCGCCCCACAACCTCTACCTGCTGCCCGGCCGCGCGCTCGCGGCCGCGCCGCAGGCGAGCCCGGCCCAGGACATCGGCTTCCGTTTCGGCCCGGCGCCCGACTCCGGCACCCCCGTGCGTGAACGGACCGTCCGCTTCCCCGCGGCCCGCTACACCTTCACCTGGTCCGGTGCGGAGAAGGCCTGGCGGGTGGCGATGGACGGCCGGCCCGCGCGGACCACGGACGGCGGCCCGCTGAAGCCGGCGACGGTCGTGGTGCAGTACGTCGACATCCACCCGTCGCGGTTCCGCGACTTCCTCGGGAGCGTCTCCCCGTACTCCGAGACCGTCGGGTCGGGAAACGCGGTCGTGCTGCGCGACGGACGCGCTCACGACGCCCGCTGGAACCGCCCCACGGGCGCGGCGGGCACCACCTTCACCACCCCGACCGGGGCGGCGATGACCTTCGCCCCCGGCCAGGTCTGGGTGGTCCTCGCCCCGCGCGGATGACGGGGTCAGGGCTGCGGCCCGGGCCGCCCCGGGCCCCGGCCGGGCCCGGCCGGCACGCTGCTGTCGGCGGCGGCCATCCCGATCGTGATCACACCCAGCACCACCCAGCCGAACCACAGCCAGCCGCTGCTCCCCAGTGCCACCGTGTACGCGGTCGTCAGCACCAGGGCCGCGACGGTGATCACGCTCATCGCCTTCGTGGGACCGGACATGGGTCCTCCTCGTGACGGGGCCGTCCAGCCCATCGTGACCCCGCAGGAGGGGTACGCGCTACTCCCCGGACGCCCCCGGCGCGCGCCCGTGCCCCCCGGCCGCCGTGAGAAGGGTCCGGGTCCCGTCCCGGCCGTCGCCGCGGACCCGGGAGGATCGACCGGGCAGGGCCTACTGTCCGCGGGTCTGGAGCGAGGCGAGGTACGCGTTGTACGCCTCCAGCTCCTTGTCCCCGTCGCGGTCCGCGGCCCGGTCCTTGCGCACCGCCTGCCGCTGCTCGGAGTGGTACCACTGGTAGACCAGGGCGATCAGGACCAGCACCGACGGGATCTCGCTGAACGCCCAGGCGATGCCGCCCGCCGCGTTCTGGTCCGCGAGCGCGTCGATCCCGAGCGAGGCCGGCGGGTTCTCGTACGACGCGACCATCGGCTGCGTCGCCATCATCAGGGCGATGCCGAAGAAGGCGTGGAACGGCATGCCCGCGAAGAGTTCCAGCATCCGCATGACGTAGCCGGGGCGGTGCGGTCCCGGGTCGACGCCCATGATCGGCCAGAAGAAGACCAGACCGACGGCGAGGAAGTGCACCATCATCGCGATGTGCCCGATCTTGGAGCCCATCAGCGTGTCGAAGACCGGGGTGAAGTAGAAGCCGTAGAGGCTCGCGATGAACAGCGGGATCGTGAACGCCGGATGCGTGACGACCCGCATGTAGCGGCTGTGCAGCAGCATCAGCAGCCATTCGCGCGGACCCTTCGTGCCGCGCGCCGCGACCGGCAGGGCGCGCAGGGCCAGGGTCACCGGCGCTCCGAGCAGCAGCAGGATCGGCGAGAGCATGGAGACCACCATGTGCTGCACCATGTGCACGCTGAACATGACCATGCCGTAGTCGTTCAGCTTGGTGCACATCACCAGGGCCACGCTCAGCACACCGGTCCCGAAGAAGACGGTCCGGCTGACCGGCCAGGCGTCGCCGCGGGCCCGCAGCCGCGCCACGCCCCAGCCGTACAGGGCGAGCGCCACGAGGCACCCGACCAGGAAGAAGGGGTCCGCCGAGAACTCCAGTCCCCGCCCCAGCGTGAACGGCGGCAGATCCGTGGTCATGCCGTGCCCGCTGTGATCCATCTGCGTACTCCTGGAGCCCGATTCGCGCTTGTTGTCCGCACCAGACTAGAACCGCCCCCGTTCGCGGATGCGACCGGGGGCGGTTCGGGGTCTACGCGGCGCGGGTCAGAGCACGCACTCGGCCTCGGCGTACCGCTCCGCCGGAACCGTCTTCAGGGTCTCGACGGCCTGGGCCAGCGGCACCATCACGATGTCCGTGCCGCGCAGCGCGGTCAGCATGCCGAACTCCCTGCGGTGCGCCGCCTCCACCGCGTGCCAGCCGAAGCGGGTGGCGAGGACGCGGTCGTACGCGGTCGGTGTGCCGCCGCGCTGGACGTGGCCGAGGATGACCGGGCGGGCCTCCTTGCCGAGGCGCCGCTCCAGCTCGACGGACAGCTGGTTGGCGACACCCGTGAAGCGCTCGTGGCCGTAGACGTCCTTGGCGCCGACGTCGAAGTTCATCGAGCCCTCGCGCGGCTTGGCGCCCTCGGCGACGACCACGATCGCGAAGCGCTTGCCGGCCTCGAAGCGCTCGCCGACGCGGGCGGTCAGCTCGTCGATGTCGAAGGGGCGCTCCGGGACGACGATGGCGTGGGCACCGGCCGCCATGCCGGAGTGCAGGGCGATCCAGCCGGTGTGCCGGCCCATGACCTCGACGATCAGGACGCGCTGGTGGGACTCGGCGGTCGTCTTGAGCCGGTCGAGGGCCTCGGTCGCCACACCGACGGCGGTGTCGAAGCCGAAGGTGACGTCGGTCGACGCGATGTCGTTGTCGATGGTCTTCGGGACGCCGACGATCGGCAGCCCGGCCTCGGAGAGCAGGTTGGCCGCCTTCAGCGTGCCCTCGCCGCCGATCGGGATGATCGCGTCCAGGCCGAGATCGGCGACGTGGCCGCGGGCGCGCTCGACCCCGTCGACCAGGTGGGCGGGCTGGACCCGGGAGGAGCCGAGGATGGTGCCGCCACGAGCGAGTATGCCGCCGACCGCGTCGAGATCGAGCTTGCGGTAGTCGCACTCGAGGAGGCCCCGCCACCCGTCGTGGAAGCCGATGACCTCGTCGCCGTGGTCGACGACGGCGCGGTGCACGACGGAACGGATGACGGCGTTCAGACCGGGGCAGTCGCCGCCGGAGGTGAGCACACCAATGCGCATAGCCCGAAATACCTTTGCAACGTGGGCCGACTCCCGGACCACGTCGTCCGGTTGGATCCCCGCCACCCTATCGGTGCTGGGAGGCGGGGCCGAACCCGATGTCCGCAGATTGGACACCGTATTTCCTTACGAATCCAATGGGCGTAGCGGTGCTCAGACGTGCAGTCCGCGGGACGGTCAGGCGGGCTGCGTCGCCGCCGCGATCCGCTCGGCGCGCAGCGCCTCGTACCACCGGTCGTCGGTCGGCGGCAGCGCGTTCACGTCGAGGGCCAGCTTCAGGAGCAGGTCCGCGATCTGCGGGTTGCGCGCCATCACGGGACCGTGCATGTACGTGCCGAACACCGTGTCGTTGTAGGCGCCTTCGGTGCCGTCGCCGGTGCCGTTGCCCTTGCCCAGGACGGTGCGGGCGAACGGGCGGGCCGTCGGTCCGAGGTGGGTGATGCCCTGGTGGTTCTCGAACCCGGTGAGCTGGGGGAGGCCCAGCCGCGGGTCGATGTCCGCAAGGACGTCGCCGACGCACCGCTCGCCCTCGCCGCGGGTGGAGATCACGTCGATCAGACCCAGACCGGCCTCGCGCTCGCCGAGGTCGTTGATGAACTCGTGACCCAGGATCTGGTAGCCGGCGCAGACCGAGAAGATGATCGCGCCGTTGGACGCGGCCCGGGACAGGCCGCCGTCGCGGCGCAGCCGCTCGGCCGCGAGCCGCTGCGGCCGGTCCTCGCCGCCGCCGATCAGGTAGATGTCGCCGGAGGTCGGCACCGGCTGGTCGCTGCGGACGTCGACGCGCTGGACGTCCAGGCCGCGCTGGCGGGCGCGGCGCTCGACGACGAGGGCGTTGCCCTGGTCGCCGTAGGTGCTGAGCAGGTCCGGGTAGACCCAGACCAGGCGCAGGCTGCTGTCACTCATGCTGCAAGTCCTCTACGGGTCAGTTGCCGACGCGGCGGCGGACGTCCTGGAAGGCGGTGTAGTTGGCGATCAGCTCGATCTGCCCGGGCGGGGACAGGCGGACGGCCTCGTCGATCGAGTCGCACACCCGGAACTCCACGCCCGCGACCTCCAGGCGGACCGCCAGGTCCAGCTTGCGGTCGCCGATGACCATGATCGGGTGCCCGGCCAGGCGCCCGTAGTCCACGTCCCACAGCCAGGAGGTGTCCGTGCCGTCGGCGCCGCGCGCGTTGACGGAGAGGATCACCGGGGTCGGCGGCTGGTCGATGAGGGAAAACGTTTCGAGCCAGCCCGCCGGGTTCTTGGCGAGGAGCAGACGCAGCTCGCGGCCCTGGAAGGTCACGACGTCGTAGCGGCCGGCCACGGCCTGCACCTGGTACATCCGCTCCAGGGCCACCTGCGGCGGCACCCCGAACACCGCGGCGACGGCGGCGGAGGTCGCGGCGTTGGCCTTGTTGGCGCGGCCGGGCAGCTGGAGGTGGATCGGCCAGGCGGAACCGTGCGGGTCCAGCACGTGGTCGCCGTTCAGCGCCCAGCTCGGCGCCGGGCGGCGGAAACCGCACTCGCCGCAGAACCAGTCGTCGCCCGGGCGCTGCATGACACCGCCGCAGGACGGGCACGACCAGGCGTCGTCCTTCCATTCCTGACCGGCGGCGACCCACACCACGTTCGGGGAGGAGGAGGCGGCCCACACGATCAGCGGGTCGTCGGCGTTGGCGATGACCACGGCCTTGGTGCCGGAGAGACCCTCGCGCCACTTCTCGGCGAGCATGCGGGTCTCGGCGGCCCGGTCCAGCTGGTCGCGGGAGAGGTTGAGGAGCGCGATCGCCTTGGGCGTGGTGTCCCGGGCGACTCCGGCGAGGTACTTCTCGTCGACCTCGATCACGCCGTACTTGGCGTCCGAGCCGCCGGCCAGCGCCGAGGTGATGCCCGCGGGCATGTTGGCGCCCAGCGCGTTGGAGACGACGGGGCCACTGGCCCGCAGCGCCTCGGCGATCAGCCGGGTCGTGGTGGTCTTGCCGTTGGTCGCGGACACCAGGACGACGTCCAGATGCTGTGCGAGCCGACCCAGCAGGTCCGGGTCGAGCTTCAGCGCCACCTTGCCGCCGATCACCGATCCGCTGCCGCGTCCCGCTGCTCGCGACACCGCGGCCGCGGCCTTGCCCGCCGTCACGGCCAGCTTGGCGCGCGGCGACAGCGGCTCTGGATTACCGGGGTGTCCTGACATCTTCCTTGTTCCTCCTTGCGTCGGTCCGGGCTCAGCCTATCGAGATCAGGCCAGGGCCCTGAACAGCGGCACCGTTCCGACCCCGGCGAAAACAGTGAGGTCACGGCGGACCGTACCCTTGCGCCCATGCGAAACCGGCCGATCCCCGGCAGTTCCGGCCTTGTCCGAGCCATGACCATGCTCGGCGACCCGGTGCTGCACACGCCCTGCGAACCCGTCACCGACTTCGGCCCGGAGCTCTCCCGGCTCGTCGAGGACATGTTCGCCACGATGTACGCCGCGAACGGCGTCGGCCTGGCGGCGAACCAGGTGGGGGTGGGGCTGCGGGTCTTCGTCTACGACTGCCCGGACGACGACGACGTGCGGCACCTGGGGCATCTGGTCAACCCGCGCCTGGTGGAGGCGGACGGCGGCGAGTACCGCGGCCCGGAGGGCTGCCTGTCCCTGCCGGGCCTGGAAGCGCCCACTCCGCGCTTCGACCGGGCGGTCGTCGAGGGGTTCAGGACGGACGGCACCCCGGTCCGCGTCGAGGGCACCGGCTTCTTCGCCCGCTGCCTCCAGCACGAGTGCGACCACCTGGACGGCGGCGTCTACGCGGACCGCGTCACGGGGTGGCGCAGGTCGCGCCTGCTGCGGGCCATCCGCAAGGAGCCGTGGGGCGCCGACACGGGCGCGTGGGGGACGCGGGCCTGAGAGCCGGGCGCCGCGGGGGCGGCGGGGCTCGCCCGGGCCCCGGGGCCGGGTCGTGAGGTCCGGCCGGGTCGGTCGCCGGCCCCGGAAGCCGGCGGGTCAGAAGGCCTGGCCGCCGACGCGGTCGCCCGCCTCCGCCAGCCGGCCCCACAGCAGGTCGGCGAGGCTGCGCACCAGCTCGGCTCGCGAGCAGGGGCGTTCGCCGAGCCACCAGTCGCCGGCCGCGTGCATCATCCCGACGATGCCGTGGCCCCAGATCCTGGCCTGGGCGTCGCCGCCGGGGCCCAGGTCGATCCGCTCGGCGATGACCTGGCCGAGCTCCTCGCCCATCCGCCGCAGCAGCGGCGCCGAGTGCCGTCCGACGTCGAAGCCCTGCTCGGCCTGCTGGGTCTCCTCCGCCGGGTGCATCAGGAAGCGGTAGACCTGGGGCATGGCCTCGATCGAGGCGAGGTACGTGTCGAGCGTCGCCTCGACTCTCCGGCGCCGGTCGGCCGGTGCGTCGAGCGCCGCCCGTAGCGCGGCGAGCAGGGCGTCCGTGTGCCGGGTCGCCAGGGCCCGGTACAGACCGCCCTTGTCGCCGAAGTGCCGGTAGAGGATCGGCTTGGTGATCCCGGCCTCCGCCGCGATCGCGTTCATCGAGGCGCGGGGACCGTCCCGGAGCACCACCCGGTCGGCCGCCTCCAGCAGTTCGCGGCGCCGCTGATCGGCAGGCTTCTGCTGGTCGGTGGTCCGGTGTGTGGTCTCCATAGCGTGTCTCCCCGCCCGTGCGATTCCGTGAGGCTGTCGCAACGTAACACCCGAGCGCCCCCCGGTGCCGGTCGCCCCGGACCGCTCCGCCGCAGGTTGACAGGGCCTACTTGCCAGTAACAGACTACTGTTACCGGAAGTAACGCAGTGCTGGGAGGGAACATGGCCGAGTTCACGCTCGAACTCAACGACGACCAGAAGCAGGTCCGTGACTGGCTGCACGGATTCGCCGAGGACGTGATGCGCCCCGCCGCCGCCGAGTGGGACGAGCGTGAGGAGACTCCCTGGCCGATCATCCAGGAAGCCGCCAAGATCGGCATCTATTCCCTCGATTTCTATGCCCAGCAGTTCTTCGACCCGACCGGCCTCGGCATCCCGATGGCGATGGAGGAGCTCTTCTGGGGCGACGCCGGCATCGCCCTCTCGATCGTCGGCACCGGTCTGGCCGCGGTCGGCGTCCTCGCCAACGGCACCGAGGAGCAGATCGGCACCTGGATCCCGCAGATGTACGGCGACGTGAACGACGTCAAGGTCGCCGCCTTCTGCTCCTCCGAGCCGGACGCCGGTTCCGACGTCGCCTCCATGCGCACCCGGGCCGTCTACGACGAGGCCAAGGACGAGTGGGTCCTCAACGGCACCAAGACCTGGGCGACCAACGGCGGCATCGCCAACGTCCACGTCGTCGTCGCGGTCGTCGACCCCGAGCTCGGCTCCAAGGGCCACGCCTCCTTCATCGTGCCGCCGAACACCCCCGGTCTCTCCCAGGGCCAGAAGTTCCAGAAGCACGGCATCCGCGCCTCGCACACCGCCGAGGTCGTCCTGGAGGACGTCCGGATCCCCGGCCACTGCCTCCTCGGCGGCAAGGAGAAGCTCGACGAGCGCCTCGCCCGCGCCCACGAGAAGGCGAAGGCGGGCGGCGGCGAGCGCGTGAAGAACGCAGCCATGGCCACCTTCGAGGCATCCCGCCCCGCGGTCGGCGCGATGGCCGTCGGCACCGCCCGGGCCGCGTACGACTACGCGCTCGAATACGCCAAGACGCGCGAGCAGTTCGGCCGTCCGATCATCGACAACCAGGGCATCGCCTTCCAGCTCGCCGACATGCGCACCCAGATCGACGCGGCGCGCCTGCTGGTCTGGCGCGCCTCGTGGATGGCGACGGCGGGCAAGCCCTTCACCTCGGCCGAGGGCTCCATGTCCAAGCTGTTCGCCAGCGAGACGGCCAAGAAGGTCACCGGCCAGGCCATCCAGATCCTCGGCGGCAACGGCTTCACCCGCGAGTACCCGGTGGAGCGCATGCACCGCGACGCGGCGATCTACACGATCTTCGAGGGCACCAGCGAGATCCAGCGCCTGGTGATCGCCCGCACCCTCTCGGGCATGCCCATCCGCTGACCGCCCGCAGACACCGACGGCTCCGCCCCGGAGGAGGGTGCGGAGCCGTCGGCACGCGTACCGGGTCCTGCCGGTCAGCCGTCCGCCCGTACGGGGCCCGGCCCGGCCCCGTACGCCGTGGACCGCGGCGGGTCTCCGGCCGGCGCCTGCCCCGTCCCGTCGCCGCCGAACAGCCGGACCCCGCCGTAGACGAGGAGCGCGGCCACCGCCACCAGCACCACGGCCAGCAGCGCGCGCCCGCGCGGGCCCCAGGGCCCGCCGAACCCCATCCGGCCCGTCCCGATCCGACTTCCGCTGCGCGCCGCACGCCCCGGCGGTCCCGGCGCCGGTTCCGACAGGAGCAGGGTCAGCGCGTGGCGGAACTCCGCGTCGGCCTCGGTCTCCGCACGGAGGACCGCGGTGGCCTCCGCGCGGGCATCCGGGGACTCCGGGCCGGTCTCCAGGCCCGCCAGGGCCCGCCGGCCCCGCTCCGACGCCAGGAGGCGGGCGCGCACGACGGGGACGAGGGCGGCGCACTCCCGCTCCCCGAGGCCGGCCGTCGCCCCCGTCACCACCGCCGCCAGCACGCCGACGGCCGCCGCGGCCAGCTCGCCCGCCTCCATCGCACCCCCCGTGCCCGGGAAACCAGGAGTCCAAGGCTTCCCACGCGGTCGCAGGAAGACACGCTTCCGCCACGGGGTCGTCTCTTTGGCGCGGGCCCCGCGGGCGTCAGACGATGCAGAACTCGTTGCCCTCGGGGTCCTGCAGCACCACCGCGTAGTAGTCCATGCCGTCCGGCTCGTCCATCGTGTACAGGATCGAGGCACCGATCGCGGTCAGCCGCGCCACCTCGCCGTCGACCCGCTCGCGCCGGACCGCCAGCGGCAGCTCGCGCCCGCCGCCGACCTTCAGGTCGAGGTGGAGGCGGTTCTTGACCGTCTTCGGCTCCGGGACGTGCTGGAACCAGACCCGCGGCCCGATCCCCTTCGGGTCCACGATCGACTCCGGCAGCTCGCCGACCCCCTCCGGCAGCTCCTCCTCGGGCACGCCGGTGGCGGCCCAGTACTCCCGCCAGGTCGCGTGTCCCTCCGGCGCCGGCTGGGGGACGTAGCGCAGGGCGGCCGCCCAGAACGGCACCAGCTTCCGGGGCTCGGCGCAGTCGATGGTCAGTTGCAGGGTCATCTCGATCGGCTCCATGGTCCGAGCCTCCCAGACGCCTCTGACAGTCACGCCAACCGGCCTGATCCGGTCGGGTGTTCGCGTGAACCTACCCGTGGGTCACCGGGTGCGGCACAATCGCCGGGACGGTGACGAACGAGGGGGAAACCGTACGCATGGCCACCACCAGCACCGAAGTACCCGGCCCCGCAGGGACGCCCCTGCTCGGCTCGATGCACGACCTGAAGCAGGACTCGCTCGGCACCTTCCTGCGCTCCCGGAGCGAGCACGGTGACGTCGTCCGCTTCACCGCGGGCCCGCCCGGACTGCGCGCCGTCGTGTACGGCGTCTTCTCCGCCGCCGGGGCCCAGCAGGTCCTGGCCACCGAGTCGGCCAACTTCCGCAAGGACAACGCCTTCTACCAGGAGGTCCGCGAGTCCTTCGGCAACGGTCTGCTGACCAGCCAGGACGAGGACTACCTGCGCCAGCGCCGGCTCGTGCAGCCGCTCTTCACCCGCCGGCGCGTCGACGGCTACGCCGATGCCGTGGCCGTCGAGGTCGCCGCGGTCCTCGCCTCCTGGCGCGACTCCGGCAGGACCTCCGTCGACGTCCTGGACGAGATGACCGTGCTGGCGCTGCGGGCGGTCGCCCGCATCCTCTTCGGCACGGACGTCGCCGAGGCCGTCGAAGTGGTGGAGCGCTGCTTCCCCGCCCTCGGCGACTACGTCCTGCGCCGCGGCTACTCACCCGTGAAGCTCCCCCGGAACTGGCCGACCCCCGGCAACCGCCGGGCCGCCGCCGTCCACGAGGAGCTGTACGCGGTCTGCGACCGGATCATCGCCGAGCGCCGCGCCTCCGCCGCGGATCCCGGCGCCCAGGACCTGCTGACCCTCCTGGCCGAGGCCGAGAGCGCCGAGGACGGCAGCTTCGACGCTTCCGAGCTGCGCGAACAGGTCCTGGTCTTCCTCCTCGCCGGCCACGAGACGACGGCGACCTCGCTGGGCTTCGCCCTCCACCTCCTCGGCCGCCACCCCGAGGAGCAGAAGCGGGCCCAGGAGGAGGTCGACCGCGTCCTGGCCGGCCGTACCCCGACCGCCGCCGACCTCGACGCCCTGCCCTATCTGACCCAGGTGCTCAAGGAGGCGATGCGGCTCTTCCCGGCCGCGCCGGTCATCGGCCGCCGGGCCGTCGAGTCCACGGTGATCGACGGCCACACGATTCCGGCGGGTGCCGACGTGATCGTCGCCCCGTGGGTCACCCACCGTCACCCCGACCACTGGCCGGACCCCGAGCGCTTCGACCCGGACCGCTTCACGCCGGAGGCCGAGGCCGACCGCCCCCGCTACGCCTGGTTCCCGTTCGGCGGCGGCCCGCGCGCGTGCATCGGTCAGCACTTCTCGATGCTGGAATCGGTGATCGCGCTGGCGATGATCCTGCAGGAGTACGGCTTCGAGGCGATCGACACCGAGGTACCGCTCAGCTCCGCGATCACCCTGCGCGCCGAGGGCCCGGCCCGCTGCACCCTGATTCCCCGGAGCGGCTGAGCCCGGTCGGTCCCTCCGTGCCGGACGGTCACCGTCCGGCACGGGGAGACCCCGGCGTCCGGATCAGTCGCGCGTGGCGACGACCACGGTCGCGTACAGCTCCTTCGAGCACACCACCCACGGGGTCAGGCCGCGGTCGGCCACCACGGCGACCGCCCGGTCCGCCTGCCGCTCGCTCGTCTCCACGAGCAGATGCCCGCCGGGCGCGAGCCAGTGCGCGGCCTCCGCCGCCACCCGCCGCAGCACCGCGAGGCCGTCCGCGCCGCCGTCCAGCGCCACCAGGGGCTCGTGCTCGCGCGCCTCGGGCGGCAGCAGGGCGACCTCCTCGCTCGGCACGTACGGCACGTTGGCCACCAGGACCTCGACCCGGCCGCGCAAGGAGTCCGGCAGGGGCGCGAACAGGTCGCCCTCGTGGACCCGGCCACCGCGCGGCTCGACGTTGCGGCGCGCGCAGCGCACGGCCGCCGGTTCGATGTCGGAGGCGTGCACCTCGGCGCCCTGCACGGCGGAGAGGAGCACCGCGCCCGCCGCGCCGGAGCCGCAGCACAGGTCGACACAGACGGCGCCCGGACCGGCCAGACCCACGGCCTGGGACACGAGGAACTCGGTGCGGCGCCGGGGCACGAAGACCCCCGGGTCCACGGCGATCCGCAGACCGGAGAACTCCGCCCAGCCGACGACGTGCTCCAGGGGCAGGCCGTCCGCGCGCCGCGTGAGCATGGTGTCGAGTTCGGCGGAGCTGCGCGCCGCGGAGAAGAGCAGCTCCGCCTCGTCCTCGGCGAACACGCAGCCGGCGGCGCGCAGTCGGGAGACGGTGGCGGAGCGAAGGGAGAGAGAAGGGTCGAGCGACATGGAAACCTTCCGGGAAGCCGATGGGGCGCTCCCGTGGTCACCTGTGTCGGGCGGACCACACGTTCGTCGAGGGGGAGCACCCTGCCTGCATGGCGTTGATGGGGCCCACCTCCTCGGTCGATCTCTGCTGGAATCGCACACATTACATGATCGACATCGCCGTCCCGTGCGGACCGCCCGACAGGTCTCGTCTCAGACCGCGAGCTGCGCCTCGATCGCGGCGACGACCTCGGGCGCCTCGGGCTCGGTGCGCGGGCGGAAGCGCGTCACCTCACCGTCGCGGCCGATCAGGAACTTCTCGAAGTTCCACTGGATGTCCCCGGACTCGCCCTCGGAGTCCGCCGTCTTCGTCAGCTCCGTGTAGAGGGGGTGGCGGCCGTCGCCGTTCACGTCGGTCTTCTCCAGCAGGGGGAAGGACACGCCGTAGGTCGCGGAACAGAAGGTCTGGATCTCGTCGGCGCTGCCCGGCTCCTGGCCCGCGAACTGGTTGCAGGGCACACCCAGCACCGTGAAGCCGCGCTCCCCGTACTCCTTCTGCAGCCGCTCCAGGCCGGCGTACTGCGGGGTCAGACCGCACTTGGACGCCACGTTCACGACCAGGACGGCCTGGTCGCGGTAGTCGGCCAGCGAGATCGGGTCGCCGGTCAGGGTGCGCAGCGGAATGTCGTACAGGCTCATGGACTGCTCCTCGTGAGAACGGGGTCGGTCATAGGGTTGGATCCCAACATGGGTGATGAACCACTGGCAATCGCGATCGATTCCGCACCGGACGGGGAGCCCCGGCGGATCCGGTGCCGCCTGTGCGGCCGGCCGCTGACCGGGACGGAGTCCCGCCGCACGGGACTGGGGCCGTCCTGCGACGCCAAGCTCCATCCCCCGGGCCCGGACATCCGCGCCCGCCGCCACGAGGTCGAGCAGGACCCGCTGCCCGGCACCTGAAGGAACGGACGGGACGACGCGCCACGGCGGCCGTCCCCCGCGCGGGTCTCACAGTTTCCGGAACAGCCCCTCCTGCACCACCGACACCAGCAGCCTGCCCTCGCGGTCGTAGATCCGGCCTCGGGCCAGCCCCCGGCCGCCCGTCGCGATCGGCGACTCCTGGTCGTAGAGGAACCACTCGTCCGCCCGGAAGGGACGGTGGAACCACATCGCGTGGTCCAGCGACGCCATGTCGAAGCCGCGCGGCCCCCACAGCGGCTCGACCGGGATGCGGACCGCGTCCAGCAGCGTCATGTCCGAGGCGTACGTCAGCGCGCAGGTGTGCACCAGCGGATCGTCGCCCAGCGGGCCGACCGCCCGCATCCAGACCGCGCTGCGCGGGTCCGCACCCTTGACCTCGTCCTTCGTCCAGCGCAGCCGGTCGACGTAGCGGATGTCGAAGGGCTGGCGCCGGGCCATCCGCTCCAGCGCCTCCGGGAGCGCGCCCAGATGGTCGCGGATCTCGTCCGCGACCTTCGGCAGGGTCTCCGGATCCGGCACGTGCCGCGGCGGCAGCTGGTGCTCCAGACCCGACTCCTCCGGCCGGTGGAAGGAGGCCGTCAGGTTGAAGATCGTGCGGCCCTGCTGGATCGCGGTGACCCGGCGGGTGGTGAACGAGCGCCCGTCCCGCACCCGCTCGACCTGGTAGACGATCGGGACCCCCGGCCGTCCGGGGCGCAGGAAGTAGGCGTGCAGCGAGTGCACAGGCCGGTCGCCCTCGGTCGTCCGGCCGGCCGCCACCAGGGCCTGGCCGGCGACCTGGCCGCCGAAGACCCGTTGCAGCGACTCCTGCGGGCTCCGGCCGCGGAAGATGTTCGCCTCGATCGGCTCCAGGTCCAGCAGGTCGACGAGCCTCTCGGCGGGGTTGGTCACGGCTGCGCTCCTTCGGTGCCGGCGGGTTGGTTCCAGGGTGTCCTGCCGATCGTGCCGTGCCCGACCGGCAGGACGCTTCCTACAGCTGCCCCACGGACGTCACACGGACGATGGCGCGGCCCTCCTCGTCGGAGGCGGCGAGATCCACCTCCGCGCTGATGCCCCAGTCATGGTCGCCGTTCGGGTCGGCGAAGGTCTGCCGGACGCGCCACAGACCGTGCGCCGCGTCCTCCTCGATCGACAGCAGCTTCGGACCGCGCGCGTCCGGACCGGTGCCCAGGTCGTCGTACTCGTCCCAGTACGCGTCCATCGCCTCACCCCAGGCGTCCGCGTCCCAGCCCGACTCGGCGTCCAGCTCGCCCAGCGCGTCGACGTTGTCCAGGGCCGCCAGCTCGACCCGGCGGAACATCGCGTTGCGGACCAGGACCCGGAAGGCGCGGGCGTTCGCCGTGACGGGCTTGACCTGGTCGGCCTTCTCCTGGGCCTCCTCGGCCGACTCGACCTCGGGGTTGGCCAGCTGCTCCCACTCGTCGAGCAGCGAGGAGTCGACCTGGCGGACCATCTCGCCCAGCCACTCGATCAGGTCCTCGAGGTCCTCGGTCTTCAGGTCGTCCGGGATGGTGTGGTCCAGGGCCTTGTACGCGCTCGCGAGATAGCGCAGCACGATGCCCTCGGTCCGCGCCAGCTCGTACCAGGACGTGAACTCCGTGAAGGAAAGCGCGCGTTCGTACATGTCACGGATGACGGACTTCGGGGAGACCGGGTGGTCCCCCACCCACGGGTGCGACTTCCGGTAGACGTTGTACGCGTGCCAGAGGAGCTCCTCCAGCGGCTTCGGGTACGAGATCTCCTGGAGCCGCTCCATGCGCTCCTCGTACTCGACGCCGTCCGCCTTCATCCGCCCGACCGCCTCGCCGCGCGCCTTGTTCTGCATGGCGGCGAGGATCTGCCGCGGGTCGTCGAGGGTCGACTCGACCACCGACACCATGTCGAGGGCGTACGACGGCGACTCCGGGTCCAGCAGGTCGAACGCGGCCAGCGCGAACGTGGAGAGCGGCTGGTTGAGCGCGAAGTCCTGCTGGAGGTCGACCGTGAGCCGGATGGTGCGCCCCTCGGCGTCCGGGGTGTCGAGCTGCTCCACGACACCGCCGTCGAGCAGCGAGCGGTAGATCGCGATGGCCCGCCGGATGTGCCGCAGCTGCGCCTTGCGCGGCTCGTGGTTGTCCTCCAGCAGCTTGCGCATCGCCTCGAAGGCGTTGCCGGGCCGGGCGATCACCGACAGCAGCATGATGTTCGTGACCTTGAACCGCGAGGTCAGCGGTTCGGGCTCGGAGCCGATCAGCTTCTCGAAGGTGGTGTCGCTCCAGGCGACGAAGCCCTCGGGTGCCTTCTTGCGGACGACCTTGCGGCGCTTCTTCGGGTCGTCGCCGGCCTTGGCGAGCGCCTTCTCGTTCTCGATGACGTGCTCGGGGGCCTGCGCGACCACGAAGCCCGCCGTGTCGAAACCGGCGCGGCCCGCGCGGCCCGCGATCTGGTGGAACTCCCGCGCGCGCAGCGTCCGCACCCGGCTGCCGTCGTACTTGGTGAGCGCCGTGAACAGCACCGTACGGATGGGGACGTTGACGCCCACGCCGAGCGTGTCCGTGCCGCAGATGACCTTCAGCAGACCCGCCTGGGCCAGCTTCTCGACGAGGCGGCGGTACTTGGGCAGCATGCCCGCGTGGTGCACGCCGATGCCGTGACGCACGTAGCGCGAGAGGTTCTGGCCGAACTTGGTGGTGAAGCGGAAGCTGCCGATGAGCTCGGCGATCCGGTCCTTCTCCTCGCGCGAGCACATGTTGATGCTCATCAGCGACTGCGCCCGCTCGACGGCCTGCGCCTGGGTGAAGTGGACGATGTAGACCGGTGCCTGCTTGGTCTCCAGGAGCTCGGTCAGCGTCTCCGTGATCGGGGTCAGCTCGTACTCGTACGACAGCGGGACCGGGCGGGTGGCCGAGCGGACCACCGAGGTGGGCCGGCCGGTGCGCCGGGTGAGGTCCTTCTCGAACATCGCCACGTCGCCGAGCGTCGCCGACATGAGGACGAACTGGGCCTGCGGCAGTTCGAGCAGCGGGATCTGCCAGGCCCAGCCGCGGTCGGGCTCCGCGTAGAAGTGGAACTCGTCCATGACGACCTGGCCGATGTCGGCGTCCTTGCCGTCCCGCAGCGCGATCGAGGCCAGCACCTCGGCCGTGCAGCAGATGACCGGGGCGTCCGCGTTCACGGAGGCGTCGCCGGTCAGCATGCCGACGTTCTCGGTGCCGAAGAGCTTGCAGAGGTCGAAGAACTTCTCCGAGACCAGCGCCTTGATCGGCGCGGTGTAGAAGGTCACCTGGTCGTTGGCCAGCGCGGCGAAGTGCGCACCGGCCGCGACCAGCGACTTTCCCGATCCGGTGGGCGTCGAGAGGATCACGTTCGCCCCGGAGACCACCTCGATCAGCGCCTCCTCCTGGGCCGGGTAGAGGGTGATGCCCCGGCCCTCCGCCCAAGAGGTGAAGGCCTCGAAGAGGGCATCGGGGTCGGCGTTCGGCGGCAGCTGATCGATAAGGGTCACGCCCCCATCTTGCCTGGATTCCGGTCGGATGCGGGAACCGGCCATCGGAACGAAGATCACGGGCGATACGCTGCCCTGTCGACCGGTCGTCAACTGCACGCCGGCGCGTGAGGAATGGGGCGGGACGACCATGATGGGACCGGCGCACTCGCTGTCCGGAGCAGCGGCCTGGCTGGGTGTGGGCGCCGCGTCGGCCGCCCTGGGGCATCCGATGCCGTGGCCGGTACTCGTCGTCGGAGCGCTCATCTGCGCCGGAGCCGCCCTCGCGCCGGACCTCGACCACAAGTCCGCGACCATCTCGCGCGCCTTCGGGCCGGTGTCCAAGGGCCTGTGCGAGATCGTCGACAAGCTGTCGTACGCCGTCTACAAGGCCACCCGCTCCACGGCGGACCCCCGCAGGTCCGGGGGACACCGCACGCTGACCCACACCTGGCTTTGGGCCGCCCTCATCGGCGCCGGGGCCTCCGCCGTGGCCGTCACCGGAGGCCGCTGGGCGGTCCTGGCGATCCTCTTCGTCCACCTGGTCCTGGCCGTCGAGGGCCTGCTGTGGCGGGCCGCGCGGGTCTCCAGCGACATCCTGGTCTGGCTGCTGGGTGCCACCAGCGCCTGGATCCTCGCCGGCGTCCTGGACCAGCCGGGCAACGGCTCGGACTGGTTCTTCACCGGCACGCAGCAGGACTACCTGTGGCTGGGAGCGCCGATCCTCCTCGGCGCGCTGGTACACGACATCGGTGACGCGCTGACCGTCTCCGGCTGCCCGATACTGTGGCCGATCCCGGTGGGCCGCAAGCGCTGGTACCCGGTCGGGCCGCCGAAGGCGCTGCGGTTCCGCGCCGGCAGCTGGGTCGAGCTGAAGGTCCTCATGCCGGCCTTCATGCTGCTCGGCGGGGTGGGCGCCGCGTCTGCCCTCGGCTACCTCTGACCCCGGCGCTGCCGCGCCCGGTGCTCCTGAGCCCGGTGCATCGATGCCTCCGGCACGGTGTTCACGCAGAGTGACGCCCGTCCGACTGTTCGTCCGCCGTCCGCCGCCGGGCCCCAGGGCTGTTCGCGGCCGGGGATGCCCGGCCCGTCCGGGCCAGTCCGCGGCCTCCCGTGGTGGGGGCCCCGGACGGGCCCGGACGCGCCGGCACCGGGCCCGTGGCACGGTCAGCCGTGCCACGACCTCCACAGCGCCGCGTACGCGCCGTCCGCCGCGACCAGTTCGTCGTGGCTGCCCAGCTCGCTGATCCTGCCCTCCTCGACCACCGCGATCACGTCCGCGTCGTGCGCGGTGTGCAGCCGGTGGGCGATCGCGACGACCGTGCGCCCCTCCAGGACCCGGGCCAGCGAGCGTTCCAGGTGACGAGCGGCCCGCGGGTCGAGGAGCGAGGTCGCCTCGTCCAGGACCAGTGTGTGCGGATCGGCCAGGACGAGGCGGGCCAGGGCGATCTGCTGGGCCTGCGCCGGGGTCAGCGCGAGCCCGCCCGACCCCACCTCGGTGTCCAGGCCCGCGTCCAGCGCGCGCGCCCAGCCGTCCGCGTCCACCGCGCCGAGCGCCGCCCACAGTTCGGCGTCCTCGGCACCCGTCCGGGCGAGCAGCAGGTTGTCGCGGAGCGAGCCGACGAAGACGTGGTGCTCCTGGTTGACCAGGGCCACGTGCTCGCGGACGCGCTCCGCCGGCATGTCGGCCAGCTCGGCGGACCCGAGGGTCACCGTGCCGGTGCGCGGGGCGTAGATGCCCGCCAGCAGCCGGCCGAGCGTCGACTTGCCGGCGCCGGAGGGACCCACCAGGGCCAGCCGGGTGCCCGGCGGGACGTCCATCGACACCCGGTGCAGGACGTCGACCCCCTCGCGGTAGCCGAAGCGCACCTCGTCCACCCGGACCGTACGGCCCTCGGGCCGCAGATCCGCGTCGCCCGCGTCCGGCTCGATCTCCCGGACGCCGACCAGCCGGGCCAACGACACCTGTGCCACCTGGAGTTCGTCGTACCAGCGCAGGACGATGCCGATCGGATCCACCAGCATCTGCGCCAGCAGCGCGCCCGTGGTCAGCTGCCCGACGTCGATCCAGCCGCGCAGCACGAAGGCCCCGCCGAGCAGCAGCACGGCCGCGAGGACGGTGACGTGCGTGAGGTTGACGACGGGGAAGAGCACCGACCGCAGGAAGAGGGTGTACCGCTCCCAGGCCGTCCACTCCCGGATGCGCCGGTCGGACAGGGCGATCCGGCCCGCGCCGAGGCGGTGCGCCTCCACCGTGCGGCCGGCGTCGACGGTCTCGGCGAGCGCCCCGGCGACGGCCGCGTACCCCGCCGCCTCCGAGCGGTACGCCGCCGGTGCCCGCCGGAAGTACCACCGGCAGCCCGCGATCAGCAGCGGCGCGGCGATCAGGATCGCGAGGGCCAGGGGCGGCGCGGTCAGGGTCAGGCCGCCGATCAGCAGTCCCACCCAGACGACACCGATCACGAGCTGCGGCACGGCCTCCCGCATCGCGTTGGCCAGCCGGTCGACGTCCGTGGTGATCCGGGACAGCAGATCGCCGGTCCCGGCCCGTTCCAGGACCCCCGGCGGCAGCCCGACCGAACGGACGAGGAAGTCCTCGCGCAGGTCGGCCAGCATCTCCTCGCCGAGCATCGCGCCCCGTAGCCGCACCAGCCGCACGAAGAGGGTCTGTACGACGACCGCGACGGCGAACAGGGCGACGGTGCGCTCCAGATGGAGCTCCCGGCCGCCGTCGCTCAGCCGCTCGACGAGCGAGCCGAGGAGCTGGGGACCGGCCATGGAGGCCAGGACCGCGACCGCGTTGACGCCGATGAGCAGGGCGAACGCCCTGCGATGGCGGCGCAGCAGACCGCGGACGTACCCGCGGACGGTCGTCGCCGTCCCGACGGGCAGGGTGGCCGCCGACTGTGGGGCCGCCGGATCGTATGTCGGTGGCGCCAGGCCGATCATGCCGACTCTCCTTCCAGCGCCGGGAGTTCTTCCATCCCGTCGAGGCCGCGGAGGCCGTCGAGCGTGCCGGGCCCGGCGGGGTTCCCCGGCGCCGTGGATGCCACCGGTGTCCCGGGTGCGGCGGACGCGGCCTGTTCCTCGTCGGTCTCCCGGGTGACGACCGCCCGGTAGAGCGGGGCGTCGCGCAGCAGCTCGCGGTGGGTGCCGACCGCCGCCACCGCGTCCCCGTCGAGCAGCACGACCCGGTCGGCGAGGTCGAGCAGCAGCGGCGACGAGGTCAGCACCACCGTCGTCCCGCCCGCCCGCAGCTTCCTGACGCCCGCCGCGACGCGCGCCTCGGTGTGCGAGTCGACCGCCGAGGTCGGCTCGTCCAGGACGAGCACCTCCGGGTCGGTGACCAGGGAGCGGGCCAGGGCGAGCCGTTGTCGCTGGCCGCCGGAGAGCGACCGGCCGCGTTCGGTGATCCGGGTGCGCATCGGGTCGCCGTCGGTGTCCACGGACGCTTGGGCGAGCGCGTCGAGCACGTCCCCGCACTGCGCGGCGGCCAGGGCGTCCTCCGCCCGGACGGCCCCCGAGGAGGGGACGTCGAGCAGTTCGCGCAGCGTGCCCGAGAGGAGGACGGGGTCCTTGTCCTGGACGAGCACGGCGGTCCGCGCCGCGTCGAGGTCCAGCTCGTCGAGCGGCACCCCGCCCAGGAGCACGGAGGAGTGGCCCTCACCGGGATCCGCCGGGTGGCCGCCGAGGCGCTCCGCCAGCCGTCCGGCGGCGTCGGGGTCCCCGCACACGACCGCGGTGAGGCGGCCCGCGGGGGCCAGGAGCCCGGTCACCGGGTCGTACAGGTCGCCGGTCGCGCCCTGCTCACGGGTTCCGCTCCGGGAGGCCCCGGCCGCGGTCGTCGTCCGGGTCAGCGAGAGGACCCGGGCGGCCCGCTTGGCGGACGGCCGGGAGAAGGAGAAGGCCATGGCGATCTCCTCGAAGTTCCGCAACGGGTGATGGGTCAGCATCACCGCGCCGTAGACGGTGACGAGTTCGCCGACGCTGATCCGGCCGTCCAGGGCGAGACGCGCCCCGTACGCCACCACCGCGATGAGCAGCGCACCCGGCAGCAGGACCTGGATCGCGGCGATCAGCGCCCACATGCGGGCGCTGCGGACGGCTGCCCGGCGGACCTCCTGGGAGGCGGCGCGGTAGCGGCCGAGGAAGAGCTCCTCGCCGCCGATGCCCCGCAGCACCCGCAGTCCCGCCACCGTGTCCGAGGCCAGTTCGGTGGCGCGGCCCGCCTTCTCGCGCTGCTCGTCGGCCCGGCGGGTGGCGCGGGGCAGCAACGGCAGCGCGGCGAGGGCGAGCACGGGGACGCCCACGGCGACGACGACACCCAGAGCGGGCTGGTAGAGGACCAGGCCCACGCAGACGACGACCAGTGTCAGGGCCGCCGCCGCGAACCGGGACAGCGCCTCGACGAACCAGCCGATCTTCTCGACGTCCCCGGTGGAGACCGCGACGACCTCGCCCGCGGCGACCCGCCGGGTCAGCAGGGAGCCCAGCTCGGCCGTCTTGCGCGCGAGCAGCTGCTGCACCCGGGCGGCCGCCGTGATCCAGTTCGTCACGGCGGTGCGGTGCAGCATCATGTCGCCGACGGCGAGGGTCACGCCCAGCAGCGCCAGCAGGCCGCCGGCCAGCCAGAGGCGGCCTTCGTCGCGGTCGACGACCGCCTGCACGGCGAGGCCCACGGCGAGCGGCAGCGCGGCGATGGACAGCTGGAGGAGCAGGCCCCACAGGGTGGACCTGAGCTGCCCGCCGAGTTGGCGTCGGCCGAGCCAGAGGAGGAACCGGGTGCCCGAGCGGACATCCGGGGCCCCTGGGTCGGCGTACGGTAGATCGCGAATCTGCATGGCGTCCCAGGGTCTTCCGGTGCGTGTCCCCGACGGTGGCCGGGGCTCCAAACCGTGCAAGGTTGGCCCTCCGGCGCCGGAGGCGGCAATCGATTTTCTGGCAATCGGCACAGAACGCGCCAAGATCCCCCGACGCCCTCTGGACGCCACCGACGCCCCGCGCTTCACTCGCCTGCCATGAGGCCTCAGAAGATCATGAGCATGATCGGCGGGCTCGTGCTGGCCGCCGGCGCCCTCCTCACCGCGCAGCCGGCGGCGGCGGACGGCCCGACCGGCACCCCGCCCCCCGAGTTCACCAGTGACTGGCACGACCCGGTGACCGCCGCGCCGCCCGTCACGGTCCCCGGCACCCGCTCCTGCGAGGTCGTCCTCGCCGCCGCGCGGTTCCGCGACTTCACCCCGTACAAAGGGAGTTACGCCCCGCCGAAGGAGTGCGGCACCCGCTGGAACAAGGTCGTCCTGCGCCTCGAAGGACAGGTGAAGGGGCGTCAGTACGACCGGCTCGGCCACGTCGCGGTCGGCGGCGTGGAGATCTTCCGCACCTCCACTCCGCAACCCTCGCCCGACGGCATCACCTGGTCGGTGGAGAAGGACGTCACGCGCTACCGCGACACCCTCAGCCGCCCGCAGCCGGTCGAGATGCTCATCGGCAATGTCGTGAACGAGACCTACACCGGCGTCCTCGACGTCCGCGTCACCCTCACCTTCCACACCGCGCGGGGGAGGACGGCGCCCGTCGCCGACACCCCCGACCGGGTGATCCCGCTCGACACCCCGACCGTCACCACCCCGCGCAACACCGAACGCCTGCTGGCCGAGGTGTACGCCACCGGCTCCGGCGGCGGCTGCGAGGAGTACTGGTACCTGACCGTCCCGGACGCCGCCCCCTACTCCTGCAAGGCGACCGACGGCCCGTACCGCGAAGTGCGGATCTCCGTGGACGGCCGCACCGCGGGCATCGCCGCCCCGTTCCCGACCGTGTGGACCGGCGGCTGGTCCAACCCCTTCCTCTGGTACGTCACTCCCGGCCCGCGCGCCTTCGACATCCGGCCCGTCGTCTACGACCTGACCCCCTTCGCCGCCCTCCTCAACGACGGCCGCGCCCACCGCGTCGAGGTGTCGGTGGCCGGTGTGCCCGCCGGGCAGACCGGCTGGTCCACCCCCACCAACCTGCTCCTGTGGCAGGACGGGGGCCGGGCCGTCGTCACCGGCGCGCTCGACCGGTACGAACTCTCCGCCCCGCGCAACTCCTCGGTGCACACGCCGGGGGAGGTCCACCGCCTCGACACCGACGGCGGCCACCGGCTCACCGTCGCCGGCCACCTGGACACCTCGCACGGCCGCGTCGACACCACCGTCACCCGTACCCTCGCGAACACCTCCGTGCACCGCTGGGGCGAGGGCGAGAACCCCGACGCCCTCACCGCCCGGTGGACCGACGACGAGACCGTGACCGTGGGCCGCACCAGCACCCGCACCCACCGCGCCTACACCATGGACGGCGAGACGACCGTCGGTGCCGGGGACCGGCTGCGGACCGTCCTCACCCTCGGGGACCGCGCCGACACCGTCGTCCTGCGCGACGGGAGGCCGCTGTCCTTCTCGCACCTCGACGACACCTACGGCGGCGACGCCACCTACACCACCGGAGTGCCGCGCGACCAGCGTCACGCCGTCGGGACCACGGCCCAGCACTATCGGGTGTACGGCTCGGACGGCTGCTACGACCGGAGCCTGAAGACCGTCCAGGGCACGGTCACGGAGGACCGCCGGCGCTGCTGAACACCCCCGCCGCCGCGCGGCGCGGCGCCGGGTCCGGGGCTCCCGAACCCGACGCCGCCGGCACCGGCTCCGCGCCGGCCGCGGAGCCGGTGCCGGTCCGCACGGCAAGGCCCGGCGCCGCCCGCCCCCGGCTCAGGGGCGCGTCGCCCGCTCCAGGGCCAGCAGCACCGACTCGTAGCTCCGCCCGGTCGCCCGGTCCATCCCGATCTCGCACATCCGGTTGGCCGACAGGTGCGCGTCGAAGGGCCGCGCCGTCACCTCCGCCGCCTCACGGGCCGTCGCGGAGGCCGTCAGCTCGGGATGCAGCATGCCCCGGTCGCCGGCGAAGGCGCAGCAGCCCGCGTCGGCCGGCACCACGACCTCGTCGGCGCAGGCGGCGGCGAGCGCGGTCAGCCGGTCCTCGTCCCCCAGATGCCGCATGGAGCACGTCGGATGGACCACCGCCGACCCGACCTTGCGGCGCACCGTCAGACGCGGCAGCAACTCGTCCGCCGCCCACACGAGGGAGTCGATCACGGTCAGCTCCGCGTGCAACTCCCGGTTCTCCTCGGTCAGATGGGGAACCACCTCGTGCGCGATGCCGAGGGCGCACGAGGAGGCGTCGACCACCAGCGGCAACCGCCCGCCCGCCGTCCAGCCCCAGGCCGCCTCGACGATCCGGTTCGCCATCACCTCGTTGCCGCGTACGTACCCCTTGGAGTGCCAGATCGTCGCACAGCACGTACCGGCGACGTCCTGGGCGATCCACACCGGCCTTCCGGCCCGGGCCGACAGCGTCACCACCGCCTCGGGCAGCGAGGGGCCGCGCCGGCCGGCGGGACCGCCGAAGATCCGGTTCACACACGCCGGGTAGTAGACGGCGACCGCCGCCGGGCGGTGGGTGCGCGGAAGGCGGCGAGGCGCCGCACCGGGGATCTCCGGCAGCCACTTCGGTACGAGGTCCGGCCGTACCGCCGTGCGTGCCAGGGCGGTCACCGACGCCAGGAACCGGTCGCCGACCCGGTCGGCCGCGGCGGCCGCGAGCCGCGCGGACGCCTCCACTGCACGGAAGTTCCGGGCGGTGAGCGCGGCGATCCGCTCCTCGCGCGCGGAGTGCCGCTCGTGCCGGAACTCCTTCATCAGCGCCCCGGTGTCGATCCCCACGGGGCAGGCGAGCTTGCAGGTCGAGTCAGCGGCACAGGTGTCCACGGCGTCGTAGCCGTACTCCTCCAGCAGGGCCGTCTCGACCGGGGACCCGTCGCGCTGCCGCAGCATCTCCCGGCGCAGCACGATCCGCTGGCGCGGAGTCGTCGTCAGGTCGTGGCTGGGGCAGGTCGGTTCGCAGAAGCCGCACTCGATGCACGGGTCGGCGATCGCCTCGACCCTCGGAATCGTCTTCAGGCCGCGCAGGTGCGCGTGCGGATCGCGGTCCAGGACGATCCGCGGGGCGAGTACCCCGTCCGGGTCGATCAGCTCCTTCGTGCGCCACATGAGCTCCGTCGCCCGGGGCCCCCACTCCAGCTCCAGGTACGGCGCGATGTTGCGCCCGGTCGCGTGCTCCGCCTTCAGCGAGCCGTCGAAGCGTTCCACGGTCAGCTTGCAGAACGCGTCCATGAACGCCGCGTACCGCTCGACGTCCGACGGTTCACCGGCGTCGAAGGCGAGGAGGAAGTGCAGGTTCCCGTGCGCGGCGTGCCCGGCGACGGCCGCGTCGAAGCCGTGCCGGGCCTGCAGCTCCAGCAGTTCGGCGCAGGCCTCGGCGAGCCGGGCCGGCGGCACCGCGAAGTCCTCGGTGATCAGCGTCGTACCGGCCGGCCGCGAACCGCCCACCGCGGTCACGAACGCCTTGCGCGCCTTCCAGTACCCGGCGATCGTCCTCGCGTCGCGGGTGAAGGCGTTGTCGACCGAGGCGACGGGAGCGACCAGCTCCAGCCGCTCCAGGACGCCCGCCGCCCTCGCCTCGTACGTCTCCAGGGCCGCGAGGTCCGGGGCGCGGAACTCCACCAGCAGCGCGGCCGTCTCCCGCGGCAGTCCCGCCCAGTCGGCCGGCACCCCGGCCACGCTGACCGAGGCCCGCAGCGTGTTGCCGTCCATCAGCTCGACCGCGACCGCCCCGGCGTCGTTGAAGTGCGGCACGGCCGCGGCGGCGGCCGGCAGCGAGGGGAAGAAGAGCAGCGCCGTCGACACCTCGCGGTCCAGCGGCAGGGTGTCGAAGACGACCTCGGCGATGAAGCCGAGGGTGCCCTCCGAGCCGACCATCAGCCCGCGCAGGATCTCCACCGGGGTGGCGCCGTCCAGGAAGGCGTCCAGCCGGTAGCCGTTGGTGTTCTTGATGGTGTGCTTGGCGCGGATCCGGGCCGTGAGCTCCGGGTCGGCCTCGATCTCGGCCTTGAGCGCCAGCAGCCCGGCGCACAGGCGCGGCTCGGCGCGGGACAGCTCCTCGTCGGCGTCCGGATCCGCCGTGTCGACGACGGTGCCGCTCGGCAGGACGAACGTGAGGGAGGCGACGGTCCGGTACGAGTTCCGGGTGGTCCCGGCCGTCATCCCCGAGGCGTTGTTGGCGACGACGCCGCCGATCGTGCAGGCCACCGCGCTGGCCGGGTCGGGGCCGAGGACCCGGCCGTACGGGGCGAGGGCGACGTTGGCGCGCACGACGGTGGTGCCGGGCCGGATCCTGGCCCGGGCGCCGTCGTCCAGGACCTCGACGCCCACCCAGTGCCGGCGCACGTCCACCAGGATGTCCTCGCCCTGAGCCTGACCGTTCAGGCTGGTGCCGGCCGCCCGGAAGACCACTTCACGGCCTTTGCCGTGCGCGTAGGAGAGCACGGCGGAGATGTCGTCGATGTCCTGAGCGACCACCACGACCTGCGGGACGAACCGGTAGGGGCTCGCGTCGGAGGCGTACCGCACCAGATCGGAGACCGTCGCGAGCACCTTCTCCGCGCCGAGGACCGCGGCCAGCTCCTCCCGCAGGTGCCGCGGCGTGCCCTGGGCCTGGAGGTCGGGGACCCGGTCCGGAGCCGGTCTGCGCCGCCCACCGGGGCGTAGGGCCTGCGGGTTCGGCTCCAGCAGCGGCATGGCACGGCTCCCCTCGGCGCTCCCGGTGCCCCGAGGTCAGCAGCGGCGCTCCGGCCCGGGGTCGACCAGAGCGGACAGCAGACCTCCGAGCTCCTCGCGCTGATCGACGGTCAATGGAGCAAGGATGTCCTCTGCGGCGGCCCGGCGCGCGCTGCGCAGCGCGCGCAGCGTGGCGCGTCCCGCGTCGGTCAGTTCGATCCGCACCACCCGGCGGTTGGTCGGGTCGGCGACCCGGCGCACCCGGCCGGCGGCTTCGAGACCGTCGACGAGGCTGGTCACGGCTCGTGGGACGACCTCCAGGCGGGCGGCGATGTCCGCCATCCGGGGCGGACGGTCGTAGTGCGCGACGGTGCGCAGCAGGCGGGACTGAGCGGGGGTGATGCCCACCGGCTCCAGGTGCAGCTTCTGGATGCGGTGCAGGCGGCGGGTGAGGCGTAGCAGCTGCTCGGCCAGCAGTCCGTCGGCGTCGGTGCCGCCCGTGCGGACGGTGCGGACGAGGCCGTCGGTGCCGTCGGTGCCGTCGGTGCCGCCCGTCGGGCCGGTGGCCGCCGGGTGGCGCGGTGCGTCCTGGCTCGCCGCACCTGCGGGGCGGTCCGTGTCCTGAGGGACGTCCGCGCCCTGCGGGAGGCTCGGGGCGTCCGGGGTATTCATGCCGGGAACCGGGGTGCTCATGCCCGGAACAATATCAGGACCTGGTTCATTGTGAGTATAGGTAACAATGAGCTAGGCTCTCATCCGCCGTACTGTCTCACCTCTCGTAGGAGCTCATGCACCCCCACGAACAGTCCACCTGGACACCTCCCAGCCGCGATCCCGCGGAGCCCAAGGAGCCGGCGCAGGTCCGGCGCATCCTGCGCCTCTTCCGGCCCTACCGCGGGCGCCTCGCCGTCGTCGGACTGCTGGTCGGCGCCTCGTCGCTGGTCTCGGTCGCCTCGCCGTTCCTCCTCAGGGAGATCCTCGACACCGCCATCCCCCAGGGGCGCACCGGGCTGCTCAGCCTGCTCGCCCTGGGCATGATCGCGACGGCCGTCATGACCAGCGTCTTCGGCGTGCTGCAGACCCTGATCTCCACCACCGTCGGACAGCGGGTGATGCACGACCTGCGAACCGCGGTCTACGCCCAGCTCCAGCGGATGCCGCTGGCCTTCTTCACCCGCACGCGCACCGGCGAGGTCCAGTCCCGGATCGCCAACGACATCGGCGGCATGCAGGCGACGGTCACCTCGACCGCCACCTCCCTGGTCTCCAACCTCACCGCCGTCGTCGCCACCGTCGTCGCCATGCTCGCGCTCGACTGGCGGCTCACGGTCGTCTCGCTGCTCCTGCTGCCGGTGTTCGTCTGGATCAGCCGCCGGGTCGGCCGCGAGCGCAAGAAGATCACCACGCAGCGCCAGAAGCAGATGGCCGCCATGGCCGCGACCGTCACCGAGTCCCTCTCCGTCAGCGGCATCCTGCTCGGCCGGACCATGGGCCGCGCCGACTCGCTGACCACGTCCTTCGCCGAGGAGTCCGAGCGCCTCGTCGACCTCGAAGTGCGCTCCTCCATGGCCGGCCGGTGGCGGATGTCGACGATCGGCATCGTCATGGCCGCCATGCCGGCCCTCATCTACTGGGCCGCGGGGCTGGCCCTCCAGTCCGGCGGGCCCGCCATATCGCTGGGCACCCTGGTCGCCTTCGTCTCGCTCCAGCAGGGCCTCTTCCGGCCCGCCGTGAGCCTGCTGTCCACCGGCGTGCAGATGCAGACGTCCCTGGCCCTCTTCCAGCGCATCTTCGAGTACCTCGACCTGCCCGTCGACATCACGGAGCCCGCGGAGCCGGTCCGGCTGGCGAAGATCAGCGGCGAGGTGGCCTTCGAGGGCGTCGACTTCCACTACGACCGCGAGGCGTCCGGCACGGCGACGCTCAGCGGCATCGACCTGGCCGTTCCCGCCGGCGGCAGCCTCGCCGTCGTCGGCGCCACCGGCTCCGGGAAGTCCACCCTCAGCTACCTCGTGCCCCGGCTGTACGACGTGACCGGCGGCCGCGTACTGCTCGACGGGGTCGACGTGCGCGACCTGGACTTCGACACCCTCGCCCGGGCCGTCGGCGTCGTCTCCCAGGAGACCTACCTCTTCCACGCCTCGGTCGCGGACAACCTGCGCTTCGCCAAGCCCGACGCCACGGACGAGGAGATCGAGGCCGCCGCGCGCGCCGCGCAGATCCACGACCACATCGACTCCCTGCCGGACGGATACGACACCCTGGTCGGCGAGCGCGGCTACCGCTTCTCGGGCGGTGAGAAGCAGCGTCTGGCGATCGCCCGGACGATCCTGCGCGACCCGCCCGTGCTGATCCTGGACGAGGCGACCAGCGCGCTGGACACCCGCACCGAACACGCGGTGCAGCGGGCCATCGACGCGCTCTCCGCCGGGCGGACGACGATCACCATCGCGCACCGGCTCTCCACCGTCCGCGACGCCGACCAGATCGTCGTCCTGGAGTCCGGCCGGATCGCCGAGCGCGGTACGCACGAGCAGCTCCTCGCCCAGGACGGCCGTTACGCCGGACTCGTGCGCCGGGACGCGGAATCCGCCTCCGGCGGAGCCGCGGCGGGCGCCCCGCGGGCCGGGACCGCCGACGCCGGCGAGGTCGCCGAAGGGGCCGCACCCGGTGCGGCCCTCGGCTCCGGAAGCGAACAGACGAACGCGGGAGCGGTTGTTCCCCAGAACGTGTGATCGTTCCGCTTTTCGTTGCCCCGCTCCCGTGCGTCGCATGATGATGACGGTGCGCAAGCGACGGGCTGCAGACCGTGACTGCGCAGTCCCACTGATGCACCTGTACGAGGAGAAGCACCACCATGAACGTGATCACCAACCTGCTCGCCGGCGTCCTCCACTTCCTGGGCTGGCTCGTCTGACGATCGCAGTGCCACGGCGCCGCCGGCCCCCCGTCCCAGGGGACCGGCGGCGCCGCCGCGTGTGCGGGGTCCGCGGATTCGCCCGGACACCGGGTTAGCGTGCGCGCATGACGCACCGGTCCTGGCAGCCCGCCCGTCGTCGCCGCACCCGGCTGACCCGCCGCGGCCGGCTGACGGTGCTCGTCACGCTCGCGGTCGCCGTGGCCGCCGCGATCACCCTGCCCCTGCTGCTGACACGGGACGAGCCCGCGGTGGAGAAGCCGCGGACCCTGCTGATCCCCGAGGGCTGGCGTGCCGGACAGGTGTACACGGCCGTCGACCGTTCCCTCGGCCTCGCGGCGGGAGCGACCCGCGGAGCCGCGGGCGGGGACGGCACCACGCTCGGACTCCCGGCCGCCGCGGCGGGCAACCCGGAGGGCTACCTGTTCCCGGCGACCTATCCCGTGCCGGCCGGGACGACGCCGCGGTCCCTGCTGCGCTACATGGTGGACACGGCCAAGCAGAGGTTCGCCGCAGACGACTTCGCCACCGGCGCCCGGCGCAACGGACTGAGCGTGTACCAGGCCGTGATCGTCGCGAGCATCGTGCAGGCCGAGGCGGACAGCGCGCAGGACATGGCCAAGGTGTCCCGGGTCGTCCACAACCGGCTCGCCCGCGGCATGGCGCTCCAGATGGACTCGACCCTGAACTACGCCCTCGGACGCTCGACCGTCGACGTCACCCGGGCGGACACCCGGATCCCCGGCCCGTACAACACCTACACCCGGGCGGGGCTGCCGCCCACGCCGATCGGGAACCCGGGGGAGGACGCCATGTCGGCCGCGATCGCCCCCGCGAAGGGGGACTGGCTCTACTTCGTGACCGTGAAGCCGGGCGACACCCGGTTCACCGCGGACTACGCCGAACACCAGGCCAACGTCGCCGACTTCAACGCGCAGCGGGGCGCGGCGAAGGCGGACTGACGGAACGGCGCTCCGGCCGGAGGCCGGACGGGCAGGGCGCCGAAGGCCCCCGCGTCAGCCCGGCGAACGCCTCCGCGACCCGCGCCCCCGCCCCGTCCCGCAGTGGCCCGCCGGCCTCCGCCGGCACCTGCGCCCGGTCCTGCCCCGGTATCCGTGCCCGGTTCTCCTCCGGCAAGCGTGCCGGGTCCTGCCCCGGCAGCCCGCCCTGTTCCCGTTCCTCCCGCTCCTCGCGCCGCAGCAGGCGCCGGATCTCGCCGACGGCCGCCCGGCCCGCCCGGTTGGCGCCGATGGTCGAGGCGGACGGACCGTAGCCGACCAGGTGGACGCGCGCGTCCCGGACCGCGCGCGTGCCGTCCAACCGGATGCCGCCGCCGGGCTCGCGCAGCCTCAGCGGTGCCAGGTGGTCGATGGCGGCGCGGAACCCGGTCGCCCACAGGATCACGTCGGCGTCCACGGTGCGGCCGTCGTCCCAGGCCACTCCGGTGGGCGTGATGCGGTCGAACATGGGGTTGCGGTCCAGGACGCCCTGCTCCCGGGCCCGCTTGATCGAGTCGTTGAGCGGGAGGCCGGTGACGGAGACGACGCTCTGCGGCGGCAGTCCCTGCCGCACCCGCTCCTCGACCAGGGCGACCGCCGCCCGGCCCTCCATCTCGCCGAACGGGCCGTCGCGGTAGACCGGTTCACGCCGGGTCACCCAGGTGGTCCGTGCCGCGAACTCGGCGATCTCCATCAGGTGCTGGGTGCCGGAGGCGCCGCCGCCGACAACGATCACCCGCAGGCCCGCGAACGCCTCGGGCCCGGGGTAGTCCGCGGTGTGCAGCTGACGCCCGCGGAAGGTCTCCTGTCCCTGGTAGCGCGGCCAGAACGGACGGTCCCAGGTGCCTGTGGCGTTGATGAGCGCCCGGGTGCGGTACGTCCCCTCGGACGTCTCGACCAGCAGCCGACCGGGTGTCCCCGTCCCGTCCGGGTCCGGGTCCGCGCCGGAGTCGGGGGTGGCACCGGCACCGGCGTCGCGTACCGCGGACACCTCCACGGGCCGGTGGACCCGCAGGTCGAAGCGTTCCTCGTACGCGGTGAAGTAGGCCCCGATCACCTCCGACGAGGGCCGGCTCGCGTCGGCGTCGGTGAGCTCCATCCCCGGCAGCGCGTGCATGCCGTGCACCTTGCCGTAGGTGAGGGACGGCCAGCGGAACTGCCAGGCGCCGCCGGGGCGCGGCGCGTGGTCGAGGACGACGAAGTCCCGGTCGGGCCGCAGACCGGTGCGCCGCAGGTGGTAGGCGGCCGAGAGGCCCGCCTGACCGGCACCGATCACGACCACGTCGATGTCCCGGACCGTCGCCTTCGCCTTCACCTCGAAATCGTTCACGATTCCACTAACCGTGGCGCGCGCGAGGATCTTCCCGGACCGGGCGGCGCCCCGCGTTCCCCTCGCCGGGGGATGCGCAGGGCGCCCGTCCCGGGCGCCCCCGTACGGCGCCCGCTCGCAGGCCGGCGGCGCGGGCGGCCCCGCGCCGCCGGCCGGTCCGCCTACCTCCCGCCTCCGACCAGCAGCGGCGCTCCGCCCGGAGCGGAGGCGGGCCTGCCGTTGGACGCGGGGACACCGAGCAGCGGCGACGCCGGGATGGTCGGCAGCAGGCCGCGCGCCGCGAGCTCCGGCGTCACCCCCTCGCCGAACCAGTACGCCTCCTCCAGGTGCGGGTATCCCGACAGGACGAAGTGCTCCACGCCCAGGTCGTGGTACTCCTCGATCCGGTCGGCCACGTCCGCGCGGCTGCCGACCAGGGCGGTGCCGGCGCCGCCCCGGACGAGTCCCACGCCCGCCCACAGGTTCGGAGAGATCTCCAGCTTGTCGCGCTCCAGCGAACCGCCGCGGTGCAGCGCGAGCATCCGCTGCTGCCCGACCGACTCGCTGCGGCCGAGCGTCTGCTGTGCCGCGGCCACGGTCTCCGGATCGAGGTCGGAGAGCAGCCGGTCCGCCGTCGCCCACGCCTCGCGCGACGAGTCACGCGAGATGGTGTGCAGCCGGATGCCGAACCGCACCGTACGGCCGCGCTCCTCCGCGAGCCGGCGGATCCAGTCGATCTTCTCCTTGACCTGCCACGGCGGTTCGCCCCAGGTCAGGTAGACGTCCGCGTGCTCGGCCGCGACCGGGCCCGCCGCCTCCGACGAACCGCCGAAGAAGATCTCCGGCAGCGGGTCCGGCGGCAGCGCCGTGAGCCCGCCCTCCACCTGGTAGTGCTCGCCGTCGAAGTCGTACGGCTTCCCGGCCCACACGCCCCGCACGACCGAGAGGAACTCGGCGGTGCGCGCGTAGCGCCGGTCGTGGTCGAGGTGGTCGCCGAAGCGCCGCTGCTCGATGGAGTCGCCGCCGGTCACCACGTTCAGCAGCAGCCGGCCGCGGGTGATCCGCTGGTAGGTCGACGCCATCTGCGCGGCCAGCACGGGGGAGATGACGCCGGGGCGGAAGGCGACGAGGAACTTGAGGCGTTCGGTGTGCTGCGCGAGCGCCACGGTCGTCAGCCAGGCGTCCTCGCACCACGTCCCGGTGGGCGTCAGCACGGCCTCGAAGCCCAGCCGCTCCGCCGCCTTGGCGATCTGCGCGAGGTACTCGATGTCGGGGGCCCGCACCCCGCTGACCGTACGCGGCCGGGTGATCCCTCCGTCGGTGTAGGCGTGCCGGTCGACCAGGGTGCGGCCGTCGCCGCCCGTCGGCAGGAACCAGTGCAGATGGACGGTCATCAGGAGTTGCCCTTTCCGTAGAGCCGCGCCGGGGTGGTGGACGGCGGCAGGTTCTTGTCGAAGCGGTCGTCGACGTAGTCGGCGAATGCGAACCGCCGGGGAATCAGACCCAGTTCGGCGAAGGTGTCCGCGATCTTCTGTTCCGAGTCGATGGCGGCCTGGTCCAGGGCGACCGGGATCCGGGTTCCGTTGCTGCGCTTCACCGCGGCGAGCGCCACCTCGTACGGCAGGCCCGTCTCCTTCGCCCAGACCTTGGCCCACGCCTCGGGGTGCTTGTGGACCCAGTCCTGGGCGCGGCGCAGTCGCTCGATGAGGTCGCCGATCGCGGCCGCCTTCTCCTTGTCGGCGAGCGCCGACGGCGAGGCCACCTGGAAGCCGAGCCCGTTGACCACGCCGCGGCCGTCGGTCAGCACGCGGCCCTTGCCGCTCTGCAGGACCTGCGAGGTGTACGGATCCCAGACGGCCCAGGCGTCGACCTTCCCGCTGGTGAACGCGGCCAGTGCGTCCGCCGGCTGGAGCAGCGTCACCTTGACGTCGGCGAGCGAGAGCCCGGCCCGCTTCAGCGAGGCGATCAGCTGGAAGTGGGCGGAGCTGCCCTGGGCGACGGCGACCGTCCTGCCCTTCAGGTCCTCGGGCTTGCGCAGCGGGGAGTCGGAGGGGACCAGGATCGTCTCGCCCGCCGAGTCCCCGTGGGTCGCCGCGACCACGGTGATCTTCGAGTTCGCCCCGGCGGCGAAGACGGGCGGCGTGTTGCCGACGGAGCCGAAGTCGACGGCCTTGGCGTTGCCCGCCTCCAGGAGGGGTGGTCCGGAGGTGAAGGTCGACCACTTGATGCGATAGCCGAGGTCGTCGAGTTCTCCGGCGGCGCGCAGGACGGCTTCGGAGCCGCCCTTCTGGTCGCCGACGTTGAGGACGAGCGATCCCTTGCCGTCCGAGTTCGAGGCGGAGTCGGCGACGGAGGCGGTGGTGCAGGCGGAGGCGAGCAGAGCCAGCGGCAGCAGCAGGGCGGCGGGCAGGAGAGAGCGCTTCACGGGGTGTTCCTTCGTGTTCAGGCGGCGGGACGGAGGGCGTCGCCGTCGGCGGCGTCCTCGTCGACGCCGAGTTCGGCGAGCAGGCGGGTGCGGAGGGCGGCGAACGCGGGGTCGCCGGTGGCGCGGGGCCGGTCGAGCGCGACGGGTGTGTCGTACGCGATGACGCCGTCACGCATCACCAGCGCCCGGTCCGCGAGCAGCAGGGCCTCGTCGACGTCGTGCGTGACGAGCAGCACCGCGCAGCCGCGCCGCTGCCACAGGTCGGCGACGAGTCGCTGGGCCTTGATACGGGTGAGGGCGTCGAGGGCGCCGAACGGCTCGTCGAGCAGCAGCAGATCCGGTTCGCGTACCAACGCCCGTGCGAGTGAGGCGCGTTGGGCCTCGCCGCCGGACAGCGTCTTGGGCCACGCACCGGTCCGGTGGGCCAGCCCGACCTCCTCCAGGGCCTGCTCGGCCACGGCCCGGTCGGGCCTGCCGGGGAGTCCCAGCAGGACGTTGCGCCACACCCGCTTCCAGGGCATGAGGCGGGGGGCCTGGAACGCGACGGCCCGGCGCTTGGGGACGAGGACGGTCCCGGAGATGTCCCGGTCGAGGCCGGCCAGGACCCGCAGGAGTGTGGACTTGCCGCAGCCGCTGTGACCCAGGAGCGCCGTGAACTCGCCCGCGTTCAGCGTCAGATCGAGGTCGTCGATGACGGGACGGCCGTCGAAGGAGCGGGTCAGCCCCTTGAGGGTCACTGCCCGGTGAAGGTCGGTCGCCATTGGAGCAGCAGCCTTTCGAGAGTGCGGACGACGGCGTCGGCCAGCAGGCCGAGGAAGGCGTAGACGACGAGGCAGACGACGATGACGTCGGTGCGGAAGAACTCCCGGGCCTGGTTCATCAGGAAGCCGATACCGGCGTCGGCGTTGATGGACTCGCCGAAGACGAGGGCCAGCCAGGCGGTGGCGAGCGAGTACCGCAGGCCGGTCATGGCGCCCGGCAGCGCGCCGGGCAGCACGACGTGCCGGATCAGTCCCCACCGTCCGAGCCCCAACGACTGGCCCGCCTCGACGAGTTGGGCGTCGACCCCGCGGATTCCCGCGTACACGTTGAGATACAGGTGGAACGCCACCCCCAGCGCGATGAGGGCCACCTTGGGGGCCTCGCCGATGCCCAGCCAGATGATGAACAGCGGGATCAGGCCGACCCAGGGCACGGTCCGCAGCATCTGCACGCTCGCGTCCACCAGGTCCTCGCCCAGCCGGGACAGGCCGGAGACGAGGGCCAGGGACACGCCGATCGTGCCGCCCAACAGCAGTCCCACGGCAACGCGTTGGAGGGACACGCCCATCGCGTGGGGGAGTGTGCCGTCGCCGATGAGCTCCCCGGCGGCCCGGGCGATGGTCCCGGGCGAGGCGAGCACATCGGCCGGCAGGACGCCGGTCGAGCTGAAGACCTGCCAGAGCACGAGCAGCAGAAGCGGCCCGACGGTGCGTCGGAGCCAGCGCGGCACGGCGGTGCCATGACCCGATCGGTGATCGGGTGTCAGCTCCTCCAGTTCGGTGGAGGGCAGAGGTCGATCCTCTGAAATGGGGGATATGTCCGGCGGTGATTCGGGCGGGGCATGGCCGACCGTCATGGAGAGCTCCGGGGAAGGGAGAAGAGTGGGAGGTACGCGTCAGCGCCCGTGGGCGCGGAGGATCCACGCGACCACGGTGGTCACTGCGTCAGGGGATGAGAAGGCGTCAGCAGCCGCGACGACAGGCGGCGGAGGCCACCCGCAGCAGGTCGATGTGACCGCGCGTGGTGAGCAGGGCTGTACGCAACATGGCGCGAACGTAGCGGCCTGTTCCGGTCGCGGTCAACGGTGTCTCGGAGTGTGGATGCGCGATCTTGCGGTACGAACGGCAGGATGAACCTATGTCCACTTTCGCGACCCGCGTCCTCACTCTGACCACCGGCACGAACGAGTCGGTCACCGACCTGACGTCCGCCTGCGCCGACTTCCTCACCGAGACGGCCCCGGGCCTCGACGGCCTCCTCAACCTCTTCGTCCCCCATGCCACGGCGGGCCTGGCGATCCTCGAGACGGGCGCGGGCAGCGACCGGGACCTGCTGGCCGCCCTCCACCTCCTCCTGCCGGCCGACGATCGCTGGCAGCACCGCCACGGCACCCCCGGCCACGGCCGCGACCACGTCCTCCCGGCCCTGGTCCCACCGCACGCGACGGTCCCGGTGGTGGCCGGCCGCGTGCAGCTGGGCACGTGGCAGTCGATCTGCCTGGTCGACACGAACAAGGACAACCTGGAGCGCCAGGTACGACTGAGCTTCCTGGGCTGACCCGGGGCGGAATCTGCACGGCCCGGACCCGCGAGCGACCGGGCGACCGGGCGTCGTCGGGGTGGGTGCGGGTGAGGCCCTGTCGGAACGGCTCCGGCCCGACAGGGCCGGAGCCGGCGCCCACGAGCGATCACTTCACGCCACGCGTGGCCAACTCCGCTGCCCGTGCTGCCTTTTGGATCCCTCCAGCAGCTGTTGGCGATATGTTCGTACGGCCCGGTCAGGTCACCGGGAGGTGTATCGGACGGTGGCACGAGGGACCGGCGGGAGCAGATGAGCACAGGGCAGCCAGGCGGAGGGCAGGACCAGCGGTGGAGGGTCCTGCGGAGTACGACGCTCCGGCTGCTGAGCGCGACGCTCATCGGCGCGCTCATCGGGCTTGCCGTCTTCAGCATGACCCAGGTCACGAGCCGTAGCCTCTTCGTGATCACCGGTGGCATCGCGGGCGCGGCGGCGGTACTGGTGGTGCAGTGGTACCAGCGCACCGCCCGCCTCACCGAGGTGAAGGTCACGGTCCCACAGCTGAGCGAACTCACCTTCACCGTCAACAACGATTCCCGGCAAGTGGCTTGGCAGATGTTCGTGGAGACGGTCACGAGGGTGTCCACCCAGCCGCTCGCCAGCGATCAAGGAGTGGTCCGAGAGTCCCTCACGTCGATGTACGGTCTCTTCGCGACGACGCGCGAGACGCTCAAGGCCGCCCGCCCCTCCGCCGCGGTCCCGGGCGGGCAGACGGTGGAATACCTGGCCATCACCATGCTCAACCAGGCGCTCAGGCCGTTCTTGTCCCACTGGCACCCTCGCCTGCAGGAGTTCGAGAGGAACCACCCCAACAGCCGGGAGTCCGAGTGGCCGGAGAACGAGACCTGCCGGGCCGCGCTGCGGGTCGTGCAGCGCGACGTCTACGACTACGCGGTCGGTTTCGCCCGCCTCGCCGGCGTGCGTGAGGCCGAGGCGCTGATCGGAGTCGTTCCCGCCCCCCGTGTTTCCGTCGACGGGGACGGGGCCGGGGGCGGCCAGGCTCATGCGGCGGGCGGCGTTACGCGGCCCGGCGATTGATCGCCGTCCCAGGCGCGGCAGGTCGGCGACAGCGTGCCGGCAGGCCGACGACGGTCCTTCGGTCCCGATCCGAAACGGGGGAATGTCAGTTGCCTCGCCATCCATCACCAGGCGCGCGTCGACGGTCCTTACTACTCGGCCCCCGATCGGCGGTGACTCGGACCGCGCTCCTGGTCTCGGCACTGGCGTTGGCCTTCGCCGCCGGATGCGGCGACGGGGGTGAAGCAGGGCCGACGGCCCCCGGCACAGCACGCGGCGAGACCCGGGCGACCCCCTCGCCCGCCTCGTTCCCGTCCAGCCCGCCGGCTGCCGCGAAGTGCTCCGGCACGGTGCTGGATCACCGGGACGTCCAGCATCCGAGCCTGGGGACGGTCCGCGTCTTCCTGGTCCGGCGGACCACCTACAAGCCTGCCTTCGGATGTGTCGCGGCGGTCACCGGCAGCGGTCGCACCCTGGCGACGACCGACGTGGACATCTACGAGAAGTCCCTGAAGTTCGCCGACCCGGTCACCGACAGCACCAAGAACATCTTCGTGACCTACAACCCGGGTCGCTACGACGGGGTGCTGGTGCTCGTCCCGAAGGCGGACGGATTCGAGGACGTCGACTGGAGCGACGCCACGATCTACTACAGAGGCGGCAGGTACGCCTTCTACAACGCGGGTCTCGTCGGTCCCGGCAAGGACGGACGGTACGAGCTCTTCGTTCTGAGCAACTCGTGCAATCCCAGCTGCGCCGAGGCCGCGATCTCGAAGCAGACACTGCGGTGGAACGGGCGCGACTACGTGCCGATGGACTGATTCCGAGGAGCAGGTCGGCTCGGGTGGGGGATTCGTATGGCGTTCACACGACTGCGGTCGAGAACGGCGCGGCGGGGGCGGGTCAGGACCGACCTCGGGTACGGCGTCTTTCTCTCCTACAGCGGTGACCGTGACCGGCGATGGCTGCCGCATCTCCAACGTGTGATCGAAAGACAGTCCCGCCCCTGGTACAAGCCACCGCGCATCAGGGTCTTCCTCGACGACAGCGGCGTCTCGATCGGGCCGGAGCTCTGGGGCAAGATCGAAGCCGGTCTCGCCCGCTCCGACTGGCTCGTGGTCCTCGCGTCCCCTGAGTCGAAGGCATCTGCATGGGTACGCCGGGAGATCGAGTGGTGGCTGGAGCACAAGACGGTGGAGAGCATCCTGCTCGTCGTCACCGCTGGACAGCTGGTGTGGGACGAGCGGCGAGGCGATTGGGACCCGGAACTGTCCACGGCACTGCCGGCCCCGTTGTCGGGAAGGTTCGAGCAGCAGCCGGTCTGGAAATCCGTGGACCTTCGACATGTCGACGGAGATGGGGACCTCCTGCCCGTTGTCGACGGGGTGGCATT
Source organism: Streptomyces sp. JL2001 (assembly GCF_050917515.1). NCBI lineage: Bacteria > Bacillati > Actinomycetota > Actinomycetes > Kitasatosporales > Streptomycetaceae > Streptomyces > Streptomyces sp. JL2001. The sequence continues at coordinate 6,737,751 of NZ_CP169421.1, forward strand.
CGGGATCGCCTCGGTCGTGCGCGGCCTTTCCGAGGACGAGCTCAGATCGGAAGGTCTCCGCGACACCCGGCGGAACCTGCGCACCGCCAAGATCGTCGCGGCCGTGCTGGGCCTTCTCTTCCTGATCGCGAGCACGGTGTCGGTGATCGCGATGGTGTCCCGTGCCGAGGCCACCCGGCAGCGGGACCGTGCCGTCGCGCAACAGCTGATCACCCAGAGTGCCCAGCTCGGGACCCAGGACCCCTTCGGTGCCCGGGTGAAGGCGCTGGCGGCGTGGCGTATCGACCCGTCTCCGGAGACGCGCCTCGCGGTGCTCAACGCCTCCGTCGATCCGCCGTCCGGTCTGCTGTCCCACAAATGGCCCGTGCAGTCGGTGGCCTTCAGTCCCGATGGCAGGACGATCGCCTCCGGCGGTGGCGACGGTGTGGTGCGGATCTGGGGCACAGCGAGTCAGCGGAAGACGGGGGAGTCGCTGATCGGGCATCGTCTGACTGTCACGGCGGTGGCCTTCGGGCCGGACGGGAAGACGCTGGCCAGTGCGAGCTTCGACGGCACCGTCCGGGTCTGGGACGTCGCAGGCCGCACACAGATCGGCGCACCGTTCAACCTCCGCGCCGGGATCATCCATTCGGTGGCATTCAGTCCTGATGGCCGGACACTCGTCACCGCAGGTGATGCCCCGGAGTCCTTGCAGGTATGGGACGTCGCGACCCACAGCCGGATGGGTACGCTCGGCGGATACCCCAAGAGCACCTACCAGGTGGCCTTCAGCCCTGACGGCAGGACGATCGCCGCTACGGGCGGTGGCGAGGTGCAGCTCTGGGACGCCGGTAGCCGGACTCCGAAGGGGAAGGCATTCGCCGCCGACTCCTCCTGGGGCGGATCGGTGGCCTTCAGCCCCGACGGCAGGACTCTCGCGTCCGCTTCCGGTGACGCCGTGCAGTTGTGGGACCCGGGCAGCCGGACTCCCAAGGGGGAGCGGCTCTCCTCCGGTTCCGCCCATGTGGAGTCCTTGGCCTTCAGCCCCGACGGCGCGGCGATCGCAGCCGGGTACGGGGACGGCAGTGTGCAGTTGTGGGATGTCCTTCGACGCAGACCGCTGGGGGAGCCGTTCATCGGTCACTCCACGCAGGTGTGGGCTGTTGCCTTCAGCCCTGACGGCTCGGCTCTGGCCAGCGCGAGCGACGACACCACGGTCCGTCTCTGGGACATCCGCACCCAGCGTCAGGCAGGCCCGCCGATCGGCATCGGCGACGAATACGGGACGGCACTGAGCCCGAACGGCCGGACACTCGCCGTCGTCGGCACGGACGACAGCGTGCGCTTCTGGAACGTCGCCACACGTCGCCAGACCGGCGCCCCCCTGGTTGACGCTGCCGTGGTGCTGAGGGCCAGTGTCGCCTTCAGCACGGACAACGCAACACTTGCCGTCGCCTCGAACGAGCTGCGCCTGTGGGACGTCGCGGCACGTCGTCCCATCGGCCAGGTGTCGCTCGGCACGGACGACGTCATGTCGCTGGCCTTCAGCCCGGACGGCAAGACCCTCGCCGGCGCCGGCGCCGGCTCCGCGCACCTGTGGGATCTGACGGCGCCCCGCCTGGCCGGCGCAGCGCTCGACGTCAGTGCGACGGCCGTCGCGTTCAGCCCGGACGGCCGCACCCTCGCCACGAACACGGAGCGCGACACCGTGGTGCTCTGGGACGCCGCCACGCGCCGCCGTATCGGCGAAACGCCTGCCGGCCACACGTCGCAGATTGCCTCCGTGGTGTTCAGCCCCGACGGCAGGGCCCTCGCCACCGCGAGCCGCGACAGCACCGTCCGCTTGTGGGACGTGGACACACGCCGTCAGATCGGGGCTCCGCTGGTCGGGCACCGCAGCGGCGTCACGTCCGCGGTGTTCAGCCCTGACGGGAGCACGCTCGCGACCGGCAGCATGGACCACACCATCCGGCTCTGGGACGTCGCCACCGGGCGACAGGTCGGCGCACCGCTCACAGGACACGAAGGCAAGGTCGTCGGTGTGGCCTTCGATCCCGGTGGTCGAACCCTGACCAGCTGGGGCGAGGACGATACCGCCCGGCTGTGGAACGTCGAAGCGACGGTCGACCCGGTGCGTTCCCTCTGCCGATGGGCGCGAGGTGCCTTCACCCCCGACCGGTGGCGCGAGGAGGTGCCGGCGGGGCCCGCCACTCGCCCCCTGTGCCCGGAGTCCTGACCGGGGCGCCGATCGCGGAGCGCCGGGTGCGGCTCACGTTCCTCCGGTAGGGGCCGCCTCCGCCCGAGGGGCCGGTGCGCGTCCTACGGTGGTTCGATGCGATCTGTGCCGAGATGGTCCCTGATCTCGTCGGGTTGTGCCCCCGTCCTGCTCATCGGAGGCTGGACGGTCGCCGCCAGGCTGGAGGGACCCGCCTACGATCCCGTCAGCCAGACGATCAGCGTGCTCGCGGCCTACGGCGCCGCGGGGTTCTGGGTGATGACGACCGCTCTCTTCGCCCTGGGCGTCTGCCACCTCGTCACCGCGTGGGGGCTCCGCCCCGCCGCGACCGCCGGACGGGTGGCGCTGGCCTGCGGGGGAGTCGCGGCCGTGGCGGTGGCGCTGGTTCCGGCGCCCAGCAGCGGCGGCTCGCTGCGCCACGGATCGGTCGCCGCGGTCGGCTTCGCCCTCCTGGCCGCCTGGCCGGTGCTGGCCACCCGCCGCGAAAGCCGCGCCCCCTGGGGACTGCGACCCGCGCCCGCCGTCACGGCAACCGTCCTGATGGCCCTCGGAGCCGCCTGGTACCTGTTCGCGACGCAGGGGCACGGGCCCGCCGGCGTCGCCGAACGTTTCGTGACCTGTCTCCAGGCCGTCTGGCCCTTCGTGGTCGTCGCCTCGTGCCTGCGCCGTTCCGGCGAGCGGGAGACGCCGCGCGCCCGCGCCCGCGGGTGACGGGGTGCCGTCGGTGGCCGATCCTGGTGACATGAGTGCCAACGGTGCCGACGCCGAGGACACCAAGGGCGCCGAGGTCACCGACCGGGGAAGACGCCCGCGCCGGCTGCCCGCCGCCTACGTCGCCGCGGCCCGCCGCTCGCTGCGGGTGACACTCGCCGCCGGGACCACGTTCTACTTCTTCCTGTACGGCCTCGACCAGCCCGTCGCCGCCACGTACGCGCTGTTCGCGGCGGTCTCGCTGGCCGGTCTCGCCCGCATCCCCGGCACCGGACGGCAGCGCGCGGGCATGCTGCTGCGACTCCTGCCGGTCGCCTGGTTCCTCGTCGCCGCCGGGACCCTGCTCGCCGTGCAGACCTGGAGCGCCGTCGCCGGCATGCTCGTCATCGGCTTCGTCCTCGCGTTCGTCGCCGTCGGCGGCCCACGCCCGGCCGGAGCCGCGCCGGGACTCCAACTGCTGTACATCCTGCCGTCCTTCCCGCCGTTCGCACCGGAGGAACTGGGCGAGCGGCTGATCGGGGCGACCACCGGGATCCTGCTCCTCGTCCTCGCCGAGGCCTTCGTGTTCCCGGAGCCGCCGACCGTGTCGTACCGGGAGCTGTCCGCCCGCGCCGCCCTCGCCGCCGAACGCTGCGCCGCCGACCTCGCCCGGGCGCCCTTCCTCCTGTCCCCGGCGACGGCGGCGGCGGCCGCCGCCGCGTCCGAGGCGCTCCGGCCCTCACGCGTGCCGGAGGCGGAGCGTCCGGCCGGCCCAGGAGTCCGCTCCCGCGGCCTGGCCCACGCCGGGCTCGCCGCGCGGACGCTCCTGCACCGGCTCGTCCGCCTGCCCGCGCTGCCGCCGGGCCACAGCCCCACGCCGTCGGCCCTGGACCTGCTGCACGCCGTCGGGCGCTCCGCGGCGGACAGCGCGGCGCTGCTGCGGGGCGCGCCCTCCGGCGGGCCGGACACCGCACCGGCCCGCGAACGCGCGGCGCTGGCCGCGCTGCCCACCGGAGGGGTGCGCCCGCCGGCCCTGCGCCGCCGGGCCGACCTCCTCGAACTCGCCGACGCCGCGTCGGCGCTGGCCCGCGCCTCCGGGCTCGCCGTACGGGGACGGGAGGCCGCGTCCGGTGTGCCCCTGGACCGGTTCTGGTACGCGCGGATGAGAGCGCCACGGCTGTGGTGGCTGCGCCTCGTCGGGAACGCGGGAAGCCGCTCGGTCTTCTTCCAGAACGCCGTCCGCATCAGCCTGGCCCTGGCCGCCGCCCGCGCCGTCGCCGGCATCGACACCCTGCCGCACGGTTTCTGGGCGATGCTGGCGACCCTGTCCCTGACCCGTACCACCCTGGTCGCCACCCGGGCCGGAATCCGCCAGGCGGTGGCCGGGACCCTGCTCGGAGCGCTGGCCACGGCGGGCATCCTCGCCGTCGTCGGCACGGACACCACCGTCTACGCCGCCGTGCTGATTCCGGTGCTGCTGTTGACCTTCACCGTGGGACCGGTGAAGGGCGTCGGCTGGGCGCAGGCCCTGTTCGCGATCACGGTCGCCCTCGTCTTCGCCCAGCTGGCGCCCGCCACCTGGCAGCTGGCCGAGGTCCGGCTGCTGGACGTCCTGGTCGGCAGCGCGATCGGAGCCGTCTTCGGACTGCTGGCGTGGCCGCGCGGAGCGCAGGACGAGGTACGGCGATCGACCGCGGTGCTCCTGAGGTCCGCCGCCGAGGCCGTCGTCATGACGAGCTCGGCGCTGGCGGCCGGCGGCCTGCGCGACCCGGCCGCGCCGCCGCTCAACGGTCTGCTCCGGCACTCGCTCGTGCTGGCCGAGTCGGCCTTCGCGCAGTTCCAGAGCGAACCGACGGCCCCCGCGGCGGCACGGGCCGGATCGGTCCGGACCCGGGAGGACCCGTCGCGGCCCGTGGACTGGCAGGCCGCGCTGCTGGTCGGCCACCACACACTGTGGGGAGCCGAACGCGTCCTGCTGCCGCCCGCGTCGACGGCCGCGCCCGCGGGGCCCGTCACCGTGCCGCCGCTGGAGCCCGCCGCGGCCGCCGCCCTCACCCGGCTCGGGGAACGGGTGGCGGGGCGGATGCTGCTGCTGTCCGCCGTACTGGACGAGAACGCGCAGGCCGAACGGGTACCGGTACCGCCCCCGCTCGCGGCCCGGCCCCCCGGTCCGCCGCCCGACGACGAGACGGCGACGGAGGTCGCGGGTGCCTGGGCGCCGAGCGGTTCCTACGCGGCGGACGCCTGGCTCCGCTCGCTGCTCCTCGACCTGGACCGGATCACGGGCGGGCACGGGGGCGCGGTAGAGGCAGGCGCCGCGAGTGGGGGAGGGAGACGGGGCCGGGGGAGCAGCCCGGGGCGGGCGGGTGGCGGGGGAGCGCGCGGCGAGCGGGCGGACGGCGGCCGAGGAACGGAGGGACGCCTGACCGGGGCCGCCCCGGCCCGTCCACCGGCCCCCTTCCCGCGGCGCCGGCCCGGGGCCGGAATCCGACCCGAGGGGTACCGTTCCTTCTGAGGAACCCCTCAGTCCGCCGGTCCGTAGGCCGGCCCGCGTCAGAGTGCCCGGAGCGTGCCCCCATGAGCCGACTCCACGCCCACCCGTCCGCCGACGCCGAGGACCTGCTGCACACGCTCGTCCGGCTCACCGGTGAGGTGCTCGAAGGGATCAAGCTCCAGGAAGCCCGCGTCGAGCTGGCCCTCGCGCTGCAGCGACAGGTGCTCCCGGCCGAGCTGCCCACGGTGCCCGGACTCGCCGTCGCCGCCCGTTACGTGCCCGCGCGGCGGGGGCTGGAGATCGGCGGCGACTGGTACGACGCCTTCGTGATGGCCGACGGGACGATCGGTGTGGCGATCGGAGACGTCCAGGGCCACGACGCCGAGGCCGCGGCCTTCGTGGGGCAGGTACGCAGCGGACTGCGCGCCGTAGCCCGGGCGACCACCGACCCCGGCGACGTGCTCGCCCAGGTCAACGAGCTGCTGGTGTCGATGGGCAGCGGACTCTTCGTGACCTGTTCGTTCCTGCGCTTCGACCCCGTCACCCACGAACTCGCCGGAGCCCGCGCGGGCCACACCCCGGCGGTCTGGGCCACGGCCGACGCCGGCCCCCGTTCCGTCCTCGACGCGGGCGGACTGCCCCTGGGCATGTTCCAGGGCGAGCGCTATCCGGTCACCCGCCGTGTCCTCACCACCGAGGGCGCGGTCGTCCTCGTCACCGACGGAGTGGTGGAGGGTCCGCGCTTCCCCATCGAGGACGGCCTGGAAGCGGTGGCCGCGCTGGCGCACGCCGGATTCGACGCCGACGCCGACCTGCTGGCCGCCTCCGTGATCAAGATCGCCGACATGACGGGCCACAGCGACGACGCCGCCGTGGTCGTGCTCCGGCACGCCGCCCCTTCCCCGCCGTGACCGACCCGACCCGCCCCGGCCTTCCGACCCTCCCCGGCCTTCCGACCCGCCCCAGCCTTCCGGCCTTCCGTCCGGCCGTCTGCCGGAGCCCTGCCCTGCGCGTCACCGCCAGGCGTTGTTCGATGAATGCATGACGTTCCAGGAACGGCTGCGGGGACACCCGACCGGCGGTGGCGCCGTCGGCGCCGTCGTCATGGTGCTCGCCGTCGCGGGCGCCTACTACGGGGCGGCCCGGCTCGGACTGCTGCAGGAGCTGGTCCGCGGACAGGTCACCCCGCTGTGGCCGCCGACCGGGATCGCCGTGGCCTGCCTCCTCTGGTTCGGCCTGCGGGTGTGGCCCGGGATCGCGCTCGCCGCCTTCCTGGTCAACCTGCCGATCGGGCCGTCGTTCCCCGCGGTCGTCGCGATCACCGCGGGGAACACCCTGGCGCCGGTCGTCGGCTTCGTGCTGCTGCGCCAGGCCGGCTTCCGCACGGAGCTCGACCGCATCAGGGACGCCCTGGCGCTGGTGTTCCTCGGCGCCCTGGCCGGCATGTTCGTCAGCGCGACCGTGGGCGCCGGTGCGCTGACGCTCTCCGACGCGGTGCCGGACGGCGGCTTCTGGGCCGCGTGGTCGGTGTGGTGGACGGGCGACGCGATGGGCGTCCTCGTGATCACGCCGTTGCTGCTCGTCCTGCCGACCCTGCGCCGGCCGAGCGGCGTCTCTCCCTACCGCTGGGCCGAGGCGGCGCTGCTGCTCGCCGGCACGGCCGTCGTCACGCTCATCGCCACGACGAGCACGGTCAACCTGCTCTTCCTCGTCTTCCCCTTCCTGCTCTGGGCGGCGCTCCGGTTCCAGCTGATCTGCGCCGCGCCCTGCGTGCTGATCGTCTCGCTGCTGGCGATCCGGGCGGCGGCGAACTCGTCCGGGCCGTTCCAGGACCACGACCTCTTCGACCAGATGTTCACGCTGCAGGCCTTCAACGGGGTGGCATCCATGACCGCCCTGCTGCTGTCGGCGATCGTCACGGAACGCAACCGCACCCATGAACAGGTCTCCTACGTGTGCGGGCTCCTCGCCACGGCGGTCGCCCGGCTCACCCACGACGAGGGCTCCGGGGTACGGCTCCGTCCGCCGGAGCACGACCTGCCGGGAACCGCGCCTTTCCCCGACGGTTCCGCCGGTCCCCTGCGGGCAACGGTATCCGGACTCGCCGCCGAGGACCCCGGTCCCGGTCCCGGGCCCGGTGCGGCGCCGGAGCTAGGGGGCCGGGCCCGGGCGGACGGGTCCGGCACGGACGCGAGCCACTGACCGGCGCGCCATCGACCGCCCGTACGCCGGCGGCGGCAGGTTTCCGGTCGTGGATGCCGGAGTGCAGCAGATCCCGACGCCGCGCGGCAGCGCCGCTCACGTCCCCGAGGGTCGCGGCTGTTCCGGCGGAACCGAGCTCTCGGCAACCGCCATCCACTGGTCCAGGTCGGCCTGGGTGAACTCGGTCCACGGCGGGATTCCCGGGAGCCGGCGGAGGAGGTCGTAGGCCTCGGGGATCCGGGCTCCGCGGAGGACCGGGCAGTGGCAGCCGGCGATGACCTCGGCGTCCAGGTGCTGGAAGTCGCTGACGACCGTCCCGAACTTCTCGGCGTCCAGCAGGGCGACCCAGGGGGAGACCAGGCTTCCGCCGAAGAGCTGGCCGTCGCGGAATTCGTCCGGCGACAGCGCCGCCATGTCGGGCACGGGGGTCGGCACGTTCGTGGCGAAGGTGTCCACGGCCCACAGGACGGCGGCCTTCGAGTCGAAGAGGGCGCGGGTCGTGGGGTTGTCGTAGAGGGGCGGTCGCTTGGCGACCAGGGTGCGATCGCCCGCGTCGATCGTGTCGCCGTCGGTCATGAAGCGGCACCGGTTGACGGGAGTCTCCCATTCCTCGGCCATGCGGCCGATGGAGAACCACGTCGTCAGCAGGGTCGCGTTCGGGCATTCCGCGAGGACCGCCAGGAGGTTTCCGGCGTGGTCGCGGTCGTCGTGGGTGAGGAAGATCCACCGCACGTCCAGGGGATCCACGATGGACCAGGCCGCCTCCAGCCACTGGGAGCGCACCGCGGGCGCCCCGGTGTCCACTAGGACCGGTTCGCTTCCCCGGATCACCATCGAGTTCATCGGGAAGTGGCCGACCGGCGGGGCCTCAAGGGCCCACGGGATCACGAATGTCTCCTCGGCGATCTTGTACGGCTGCAGAAGGTCGAAACTCTCCGTGGTTGTCATCGCTGCTCTCCCTAGGACGGAGTCGCCGCAGCGTCCATGAATCCAGTCCAGCCCCGTGCCGGACTGCCGTCAAACGCAGAACTCGTGGCGGTCGGTCTGGGCGGGAGACGGCCCGCGATGAGTTCGGGTCCGCGGGACCCTGCGGCCGTCACCGGGACACCGGTCAGTGATCGCGCCGAGCGGCGTGCGCGCGCTTCACCGTCACGCGTCCCCCCGGGGATCGCTCGGTCGTCGCGACGACGGTATCGGCCACTCGCCCGCGCCTGCGCGTGGTTCCCACGGAGAGGAGGCATCCGAGCCGTTCCCCGGGCTCAGGCGTGTGCCAGTTCCCCGAGCAGTTTCCAGGTGCGGCGGCGGTCGGCCTCGCCGCCGAGGTCGGTGGCCGTGAACACCACCTCCGTCGCGCCGGCGTCGCGGTAGCGCCGTATCCCGGCGGCGACGTGCTCCTCGTCCCCGACCACCGCGAGGTCCGCGGCGCGCGTGGCACCGGAGAGCGCGAGGGCGCGCTGGTAGGAGGGGATGCCCTCGTACAGTGCCAGCGCGCCGGCCGCGGTCTCCCGGACCGCGTCCGGATCGGCGGTCACCACGCCGGGAACGAGGGCCACGACCCGCGGCGCGGGCCGGCCCGCCGCCTCGGCGGCGGCCGTGACGGCCGGGACGATGTGCTCGGCGAGCGCGCGCGGTCCGGCCAGGAACGGCAGGATCCCGTCCGCGAGTTCACCGCTGACGCGGAGGGCCTGTGGTCCCATGGCGGCGACCAGCAGCGGCACGGTCGGCCGCGCGTCGGGCACGGCCGCCGGCAGCGGGGTCGTCGCCGTCAGCAACTCGCCGTGGAAGTCCGCCTCCCCGGTCTCCAGCAAGGGGCGCAGAGCGGTGAGGAACTCCCTGAGGAGCGCCACGGGCCGTTCGTACGGGATGCCGAAGCCCTGCTCGACCAGGTGCCGGGCGCCGAGGGCGATGCCCAGGTGGTAGCGGCCGCCGGTGGCGGCCTGGGCCGTCTGGGCCTGGCTGGAGATCAGCAGCGGGTGACGGCCGAAGACGGGGATCGCCGAGGTGCCCACCTCGAGCCCGGGTACCTCGCGGCCGACGATCGCGGCCAGCAGGGGGGAGTCGTACGAGAAGCTCTGACCGAACCACGCGGAGCGCAGCCCGGCTTCCCGCGCCTCTCTCGCGAGGAGCACCGTGGCGTCGATCGGAAGCTGACGGGAGGTCGCGCTCAGAGTCACACCGATAGTCATGCTCGCGGCAACCGCCAGTGCCGGGAGCGGCATTCCGGATCGTGTGTGACAAGCGTGTGGCGGCTCCGTGACGCGGTCCGGGCGAGGTGGAGTCGGGGGTCACGGGGGACGGGTCGACGGATATGGCCCGCCTTGGGGAGCGCGCTTTCGGTCACCTCGTGTGTCTGGTGTCCTGTCACCACCCGTGGCGACGGGGGGACTTCGATTGCAGAGCCATGGCGGTTGCATGACAAGGCCCCAACTTCCTTGTTCTACGCCCGTAGCGCCGCCAGGCTGCTGATCACGCCGGGAGCGGAACACGCCGTTCCCAGCGGTACGTGCGACCCCACGCACCCCCCACCACCGAGCGCCGCCCCACCAGGGCGCGCCGCCGATGAGGAGGACCACCTCGCCATGGCACTGCCGCAGAACTCCAAGACCCGCCTCGCCGTGACGGTCTCCACCGCGACCGCCGCCGCCCTCCTGGGCACCTTCGCCGCCGTCCCCGCCCAGGCGGCTCCCGCCGAGGGCGTCGTGCTCGCGGCCGGGTCGGCCGACGCCGTACCCGGCAGCTACATCGTCACCCTGAAGCCGGGCGCGGGCATCAAGGCCGGCTCCGCCCGGGGCCGCGACCTGATAGCGGACTACGGCGGCCGGGTCGGCAAGACCTTCGGCTCCGCGCTCAACGGGTACACGGCCACCCTCGGCGCGACCGAGGCCAGGCGGCTCGCGGCGGACCCGGCCGTGGCCTCCGTCGAGCAGAACCAGATCGTCCGCTCCGACGCCACGCAGTCCAACGCGCCCTGGGGCCTCGACCGCATCGACCAGGCGAACCTGCCGCTCTCCGGCACGTACACCTACCCGGACAGCGCCGGCGGCGGAGTCACCGCGTACGTGATCGACACCGGTGTCCGCATCACGCACTCCCAGATCGCCGGGCGCGCCACGAACGGCTACGACGCGGTCGAGGGCGACTCGGTCGCCCAGGACGGCAACGGTCACGGCACCCATGTCGCCACGACCATCGCGGGCTCCACGTACGGCGTGGCCAAGTCGGCGAAGATCGTGGCCGTCCGCGTCCTGGACAACAACGGCTCCGGGACCACGGCCGGTGTCATCGCCGGCATCGACTGGGTCACCGCCCACCACACCGCGGGCGCTCCCGCCGTGGCCAACCTGTCCCTCGGCGGCGGCGCCTCCACCGCCCTCGACAACGCGGTGAAGAACTCCATCGCGGACGGTGTGACCTATGCGGTCGCCGCCGGCAACTCCGGTGTCAACGCGTCCTCGTCGTCGCCCGCACGGGTCCCCGCCGCGATCACCGTCGGCGCCACCGGCAACACCGACGCCAAGGCCAGTTGGTCCAACTACGGCTCGGTGCTCGACCTCTTCGCTCCGGGAGTCTCCATCACCGCGGGCTGGAACACCGGCGACAGCGCCACCAACACCATCTCGGGCACGTCCATGGCCACCCCGCACGTCGCGGGCGCCGCCGCCGTCTACCTGGCCGGCCACCCCTCGGCCACCCCGGCCCAGGTCTCGGCCGCGCTGGTGAACGGCGCCACGCCGAACAAGGTGACCAGCCCGGGCAGCGGTTCGCCGAACCGGCTGCTGAGGCTCGTTCCGTAACGCCGTCGCCCGTCACGGGTGCGCGAACGCCCCCGGAGGCCGCAGCCTCCGGGGGCGTTCGCCGCGCGCGGCCCGGGTCACCACCAGTAGGCGGGATACCTCGGCGCCGTGCGGCGGATGCGGGAGCCGGCGTATCCCGTCAGCACGAGCAGGACGGTGGAGCCGAGGAGCAGGGGCACGAACCGGACCGGATCGGGGGTCTGGAGGACGATCACGACCGAGGTGGCGCAGGCGGCCGCGTGCGGGGTGCGGGCGAGGGTCAGCAGGGCCAGCGTGGCGCCCGCCGCGACAGCCGCCGCCCAGGCGCTGCTGCCCGCGACGGCCAGGGCGGCGTATCCGGCGGCCGCCCCGATCAGGTGGCCCCCGACGACACCGCGGGGCTGCGCGAGCGGCAGGGTGGGCGCGCTGTGCACCAGCGCGGCGCTGGCGGCCAGCGGCGGTATGAGCACCGGCTCGTGGAGGGCCGCGCCGATCGCGACCAGCCCCAGCAGGACGGCGGTCACGGCGCTGATGCTGTGGAAGGCGGCGAGCGGGCTCGGCCGGGCCGGAGCACGACCGGTGATCCGCGCCCTAGGCGGCGGAGTGGTGCGGGTGGTCTCGGGGCGCAGGGGTGTGGCGGTGCTCATGGGGGTGTTTCCGGGGCGGGCGGCCGAAGCCGGGACGGGCGGGGGCAGGGTCGACGGGGCACGGGGCTCTGTGATCGACAGCCGGCCCGCTCCTGCGCCGCACCCGGGTGCGGCGGCGCATCCGGGCACGACCTTATCGTCCGGGTGTGCGACGGAATCGACCGGGGTCGGCGAACGCCGCACGTCAGGGGCGTACGGGCGGTCCGGGGCCAGGGCTGCGAGGCGGCCTTCGGGTCCGCGCGGCGGTCCGGGTCCAGGACTTCGAGGCGGGCTTTCCGGTCCCCGCGGCGGTCCGTGCGCGGGTCCTTGGGCCGATGCGAGGGGCTGTCGGCCTCGGGTCCGAGGGGCCGTGGGCGGGTCGGAGGGGCGCACTCCCTGGCGGCGCCCCGGCCGCCGGTGCCATGACGCGGGATGGCAGGGTCGTACCGACCACCCGGGAGGATCCCGTATGACCCGCACCACGCCCCCGCGCCCCGTCGACGTGGCGGCGCTCTTTCCCGCGCTCGCCGCCCACCGCCGGACCGCGACGCGGCTGCACCCCCGACCGGGTACGGCGAAGGCGGACGAGAGCTCGGTGGGCGGGCCGCTGCTCTGGCCTGCCGACGAGCCCTGGCCGGTGTGCACGGCCGAGCACACCAAGGGCAGGGGTCATCGGCTGTCCGACGTACGGCTCCTCCGCCGCGTCCACGACGAGGCGCGCGGACGGGCGCTCACCCCGCAGGAGCTGCGACTCCTGGACGGCATGACCAGCGGCAGGCACGCCCCGGAGCTGCGGGACGAGGACCCCGTGCCCCTGCTGGCCGTCGCCCAGCTCCACACCCGGGACGTCCCGGACCTCGTCGGTCCGGAGGGCCATGACCTGCTCCAGGTGCTCTGGTGCCCGTTCGAGGCGCACGGCCCGGATCGGACGATCGACGTCCGGCTGGTGTGGCGGCGATCCGCGGACGTCGGCGCGGTTCTCGCACCGCAGCCCGAACCGCAGGTCGTCGGCCGCGAGGCGTGCGTTCCCACCGCCTGTGTCGTCCACCCGGAGCAGGTCGTGGAGTACGAGTACCTCGGGCTGCTCGACGAGGAGCTCCAGGACGCGATCGACGCGTGGGAGGAGAGCCTCGACGATGACGACGACGATGACGACGAGGGGGAGTACGGAGAGAGGGACGACGACGGGGACTCCGGCACCTCGGTGAGCTATGCGACCTACGAGGAGTACGAGGCGGCCATGGCCGCCGCCCGCGCCGCGGAACCCGAGACCGTCGACTACCGAAGCGACCTCTCGATCGCCCCGGGCTGGAAGGTCGGGGGCTTCGCCTCCTGGCATCTCACCGACCCCGCCCCCGTCGACTGCGCCTCGTGCGGGACGCCGATGCCGCCGCTGCTCACCGTCGCCGGAGTGGAATGCGACGGTGCCTCGCACAGCTGGATCCCGGTCGAGGACCGCGATGCCGCCGACGATCCGCGGGTGATCGACCCGGTGGGCGTCTACCTCGGGCGCGGCCTCCTCCGCGTCCACACCTGCCCGGCGGACCCGGACCACCCGCATCGGCTGAGCTTCCAGTGACATCTGCGGGCGGCGCGAGGCACCCCCGGCGCCCTCGCTCCTCCCGGCACCCGACACCCGACACCCACGCTCCTCCTGGCACCCGGCCGCCGGCGCCCGTGTTCCTCCCCGTTCCCGCGTTCCTTCGGGGCCGGGGTGGCGTGCCGCCGGTGCGTCTTCTGCCCGAGCCCCGGCCGGTCTGGAACGATCCGTGGATCTTCCCGTGCTCCGAGCGATGAGGAGTGGCCATGTCCGGACAGTTCGAGGCGACGGTCGACATCGACCGTCCCATCGACGAGGTGTTCGCCTACCTCGCCGACGGACGCAACGATCCGAAGTTCAGCCCCCGTGTGCAGCGGATCGAGCGGATCCCCGAATCGCCGACGGCGGTCGGCACGATCTTCCGCAGCACGGTCAAGGACGCCGGGATGAAGACCGCGCGCGAGTTCCGCATCACCGCCTTCGAACCGCCGCGCTCACTGCGCTGGGCCGAGGTGTCCAAGAACATCGTGACGGCCGCTCAGGGCGGTTACGACCTGGAACCGTTGCCCGACGGCGGGACCCGGGTCCGCATCCACAACGTCCTGGAGGGCCACGGCCTCGGCAAGCTGCTCGTCGGCTTCGCGCTGAGCGCCGCCCGCAAGGACGCCCCCGCCTTCGGCCGACGCATCAAGGCCGCGGTCGAGGCATCCTGATCCGTCGGGGCCCGGCACGGTGCCGGGCCCGTGCGGACAAGGGGAGACATCACCGTGGAACGCTCATTCGAGGACCTCGTCGCGGAGGCCGCGTCGGTCCCGGTCGAGGGCTGGGACTTCTCCTGGCTCGACGGCCGGGCCACCGAGCAGCGCCCGTCCTGGGGCTACCAGCGGGTGATGGCCGAGCACCTGGCCGGGGCGAAGGCCGCGCTCGACATCCAGACCGGCGGTGGCGAGGTCCTGGCCGGTGTCCCCGTCCTGCCTCCGACGGTGGTCGCCACCGAGTCCTGGCCGCCGAACGTCGCCAAGGCCACGGCCCTGCTCCACCCGCGCGGCGTCGTGGTCGTCGCCGACGCGGACGAGCCGCCGCTGCCGTTCGCCGACGCCGCCTTCGATCTGGTCACGAGCCGCCACCCGGTCACCGTGTGGTGGGACGAGATCGCCCGGGTCCTCGCGCCGGGCGGCCGGTACGTCTCCCAACAGGTCGGCCCGGCGAGCGTGTTCGAACTCGTCGAGTACTTCCTCGGCCCGCAGCCCGAGGAGGTGAGCCGGTCGCGGCACCCCGACGACGCGGTGGCCGGCGCCGAGGCCGCCGGGCTGGAGGTCGTCGACCTGCGGTCGGAGCGGCTGCGCACGGAGTTCTTCGACATCGGCGCCGTCGTCTACTTCCTGCGCAAGGTGATCTGGATGGTGCCCGGCTTCACCGTGGACGGATATCTGGACCGACTGCGGGACCTGGACGAACGGATCCGCGCCGAGGGCCCGTTCGTCGCCCACACGACCCGCTTCCTCATCCACGCGCGCAAAGCCGCCTGACCCCGACCGGCGTCGCGCAGGAGCTTCCCGACCGCGGCGGTGTACGGGCGGGCCCGGCGGTCGGGCCTGTGCGACGCCTCGCCGGCGTGGGCCTCGACTCCGCCCTCGAGCGATAGGGGCATTGTCGGAGTTCACGCCTGCCCGGAGACCGGAAGGTCCGCCATCTCGTCCACCGGCTACCGTGAGCGCATGTCCATGCTTCCGCCTGAGGTGGCGGCCTTCGTCGCCACGGCATCCGGGCTGTCCGAACGGACGCTGGACGCGATCCGCCGGGCCACCGCCACGGCGGCGGCATCCGACGCCTACGACGATTCCGCCGTGCCCGGGCTCTCCGCCGCCGAGTTCAGTGCACTGAACAGACAGGTCCGGGACGCCTTCGCCCCGCGCGGCGAGGAGCTCAGAGCCGGACGCCCGGGCGGGCTGCGGTCCGCGATCGCCCGTACGACCCGGACCGCACAAGCGATCTGGAGGCGCGACCGGTTGACCGCCGACCAGTACACCTCCCTCACCGAGGCGTTCACGGCCCACGGCGTCCCGCTGCCTTCCCGCGGATCCAGATCCGGCGTCAGCTCCCTCCGCCCGGACGAAGCACCGGGCGAGGGACTCTGACGACACCCCCTGGCCCTCCCGTCCGGAAAGTCCTGCCTGGCCTCGCGCCGGGTGAGGAGGAGTGTTTCCCTGAAGAGGAGGAGGGACCCGGCCCGAGGACGCGGAGGAGCGGAGACGTGTCGCGCACCGCGCGGTCAGGATCCGCGAGCAGCGGACGAGCCCTTCCTCCTGCCGTCCCCTTCGCACACGCGGACGACGGCGCCCGCGACTCCGGGCGCGGTCCCTGAAAGGCGGTGGAGGCCATGGAGTCGCCTCTCGTCGTAGGAGTCGACGGTTCCGAGAACAGCCTCACGGCGGTGGACTGGGCCGTGGACGAGGCCGTACGCCACGGGCTCCCCCTGCGCCTCGTCCACGCCTCGCTGTGGGAGCGGTACGAGGGCGTCGTGGGTTCCGGAGAGGAACGGCCACCGGGCCAGGTGCTGGCCGAGAACATCACCGCCGCCGCACTCGACAGGGCCCGGCGCCGCGCCCCGGAACTGCGCGTCGACACCGACATCGTCGCCGAGGACGCGTCGAGCGCCCTCCTCGACGAGGGGATGACCGCGTCCGCCCTCGTCGTGGGATCCCGCGGCGGCGGAGGAATGGCCGGGCTGCTCCTCGGCTCGGTCAGTCTTCTCGTGGCGGCCCGCGCCCACTGTCCGGTGATCGTCGTGCGCGGTGAACCGTCCGCGCTGGACAGCCGCCACGCGCGCGTCCTGCTGGGCGTCGGCGGCGACGAGGCGGACGAGCCGGCTCTGCGCTTCGCCTTCCGCGAGGCGGCGGCACGGGGGTGCGAGCTGGAGGTCGCGCACGCCTGGCGACGCTCGGTCCGCGACCCGGTCCACCATCCGTTGATGGCAGGCGGGGCGAGCCCGTACTTCGACGGTCGTGCCGCCGAGCTGCTCGACGAGGTCCTCGGCCCGATGACGCACGCCCACCCGGAAGTGCGCGTGCGGCGGACCACCGGCGAGGGTCCCGCCCGCCGGCTCCTCGTGGAACGCTCGGCCGACGCGGACCTCCTGGTCGTCGGCGCCAGGCGCCGCGGCGGCCTCATCGGTCTCGAACTCGGCCGCATCGCCCACCGCGCCCTTCACCACGCCGCCTGCCCCGTCGCCGTCGTCCCCCGGCACCCGGCCGTACGGGAGGGGGACGCCGAGACCTGAGCGCGGAGCGGGTCTACGGGCGCCTGCCGGGCGTACGGGTGCGCCCCGCGTGCGCGACGCCCTGACGGCAGTGCCCTCGCCGGACCGGGGCACAGGCCGGCCGGCCCCGGACGTGGGCCCGTTCGGCCCGGTCGCACTGCCCGGCCGGCTCTCGGCCAGGGCCGGTCCGCGAGCGACGGTGGAGGCAGGACGACATCGCCGCACGAGGAGGACTCGATCATGGCCACCGGCATGGAACGCCGTCGCTTCATCCCCGACTTCGACACCTGGTTCGGCCGCGAGTTCCCGGGTCTCCCCGGCTGGCGTCCCGCGACCGCCGCCCACTCCATCCCGATCGAGGTGACCGGCCAGGACGGTAGGTACGTCCTGCGCGCGGAGCTGCCCGGGATGGACCCCGACCACGACATCGGCATCACGGTCGACGGCGACCTCGTCACCGTCACCGCCGAGCACACGACCGGCCCGGAGGACACGGAGCACTCCGAGTTCCGCTACGGCTCGTTCCGCCGCAGCGTGCGGCTCCCGGCCCGGATCCCGCCCGAGAGCGTGGACGCCTCGTACGCCGACGGGATCCTCACCGTGCGCATGACCCTGGAACGCCCGGCCGAGGAGACGAGCCGCCGCATCCCCGTGAAGCGGGCCCCGGACGCCGGCTGAGGCGCCCGGTACGAGCGAAGGAGCGCAGCGATGAACCCGAAACGCGTACTCGTCGCCCACGGGAGCAAGCACGGCGCGACCGCCGGGATCGCCGACGAGATCGGCCGGACCCTGCGTGCCGACGGCCTCGACGCGGTCGTCCTGTCCGCCGCCGACGTGACCGACGTCAGCGGCTACGACGGCGTCGTCCTCGGCGGCGCGCTGTACGCCGGGATGTGGAACGGCGCGGCGCGCCGCTGCGCCCGGCGCAACGCCGACCAGCTCAGGCACCGGCCGCTGTGGCTGTTCAGCAGCGGACCGGTGGACCGGTCGGCGGAGGAGCACGACATCCGGCCCGCCCCCGGGGTGGCCCGGCGGATCAAGCGCCTCGGCGCCCGCGAGCACATGACCTTCGGCGGCGCCCTCACGGACGACACCCCGGGCGTGTTCGCCCGGTCCATGGTCCGTTCCGGCAAGGGCGGGGACTTCCGCAACCCCGAGCGGATCCAGGCCTGGGCCCACCACATCGGGACCGAGCTCACCGCCCCCGCCCCGCCGGAAGCCCCCGCCCGGCCTTGACCCCCGGCCCGGGACGGCCGTGACACCGCGGCCCGGCCCGGCACGGGCGACACGTCCCCGGACGCGCTGCCGCCCGTTCCCGGTTGCGCCGTCGCCCGTTCGCGGAACGCTGGAAGCACAGGTGGTGATGCGCATGGGGCAGCGGAACCCGCCCGGAATGCGGGCGGTGCTCTTCGACACCGACGGCGTCCTGCTGGACTCGGCCGTCCTGCACGCCGCCGCGTGGAAGCGGGCCTTCGACGCCTGCCTGACCACGGGGGCGCTCGGCGCCGGGCAGCCCGCCTTCGACGAGGCGGACGAGTACGCCGCCCTCGTCGACGGGAAGTCCCGCTTCGACGGGGCCCGTGACTTCCTGCGGGCACGGGGCGTCGCCCTGCCGGACGGAACCCCCGACGACCCGCCCGGCTGCGCCACCGTCTGGGCGGTCGCGGCGGCGAAGGAACGGGCCATGGCCGCGACCCTCCGGGACACGGCGGTGCGCGTCTACGCCGACGTCGCCCCCGCGCTGCGGGCCCTGCGCGACGCCTCCCTGCTGCTGGCCGCCGTCTCCGCCTCCCGGCACGCCCGGCCGCTGCTCGCCGCCGCCGGACTCGACCTCCTGCTCGACACGGTGCTGGACGGCACGGACGCGGCCCGGCTCGGGCTCCCCGGCAAGCCCGACCCCGCCCTGTTCCTGGCCGCGGCCCACCGCCTGGGCACGCCTCCGGACCGGTCCGCGATCGTGGAGGACGCCCTCGCCGGCGTGGAAGCCGGCCGGCGGGGCGGCTTCGCCCTGGTCGTCGGCGTGGACCGGCGGGCCGCTCCCGGCACGGCGGACGGGCTGCGCCGGCACGGCGCCGGCCTGGTCGTCCCGGACCTCACCGCGCTGGCCGCGCGCCTGGGCGGTGGCGCGGCATGACCGGCGCCCCGTGGACCTGGGAGTACGGCGCGTACGACGCCACGAAGGAACGCCTGGTCGAGACGTTGTGCACCCTCGGCAACGGCCGCTTCGCCACCCGCGGATCCGCACCCGAGACCGCGGCCGACCCGGTGCACTACCCCGGCACGTACGCCGCCGGTTGCTACGACCGTCTCACCTCCGCCGTGGCCGGCCACCGGGTCGAGAACGAGGACCTGGTCAACCTGCCCGACTGGACCCGGCTGCGCTACCGCTGCCTGCCGGACGACGGCCCGCCCGGCGCCTGGCTCACCCCCGACGGTCCCGGCCTGCGCCACCATCGCGTGGTGCTCGACCTGCGCACGGGGGTGCTGACCAGGCGCCTGTTCCACGAGGATGCCGGCGGCCCGCGTCTGGGCGTCACCCACACCCGGATCGTGCACATGGGCACGCCCGCCCTCGCCGCCCAGCGGTCCGTGTTCGTGGCGTACGGATGGAGCGGCGCCGTCGAGGTCGAGTCCCGGATCGACGGTGACGTCACCAACGCGGGCGTGGCGCGCTACCGCGACCTCGACGGACGCCATCTGACCGGCCACCGGGCGGGATTCGAGCCGGACGGCGTCGCCCTGCTCGCCTGCCGCACCGTCTCGTCCCGCATCGCCGTCTGCCTGGCCGTACGCACCGGCACCCGGCCCGGAACCCGCGCGCGGGAGTCGGCGCACCGCGACGGGACCGTGCAGACCTTCCGCGTGCCGCTCTCCTCCCGGCACCCGGCGACCGTCACCAAGACGGCCGCGCTGACCACCTCGCTGGACCGCCCCGCCGGCGACCCGCGGACGGCGGCCCTGGACGAACTCGGCCGGGCGCCCGACTTCCCCGGACTGCTCGCCTCCCACGTCGCGGCCTGGCGACGGCTCTGGAGCCAGGCGGAGTTGGACGTACCCGGCGAGGCAGGACGGATTCTGCGCCTGCACCAGTTCCACGTCCTGCAGACCCTGTCCCCCCACACGGCGGACCTCGACGTCGGGGTCCCCGCCCGTGGCCTGCACGGGGAGGCGTACCGGGGGCACGTCTTCTGGGACGAGCTCTTCGTCCTGCCCCATGTCACCCTGCACTTCCCGGACGTGGCGCGGGCGCTGCTCCTGTACCGCCACCGACGGCTCCCCGCCGCCCGGGACGCCGCCGCGCGCGCGGGCGCCGAAGGGGCGATGTATCCCTGGCAGAGCGGGAGTTCGGGACAGGAGGAGACGCAGTCCCTGCACCTGAACCCGCGCTCGGGGCGCTGGCTCCCCGACCACTCCCGGCTCCAGCGGCACGTCGGTTCGGCGATCGCGCTCAACGTGTGGCGCTACGGCCGGTCGACCGGCGACGTGGGGTTCCTGCACGGTCCGGGCGCGGAGATCCTGCTGGAGGTCGCGCGCTTCTGGGCGAGCGTGGCGACGTTCGACCCGGACCGCGCCCGGTACCGGATCCGGGGCGTCGTCGGACCGGACGAGTACCACGACGGCTATCCGGGCGCGACCGAGCCCGGCATCGACGACAACGCGTACACCAACGTCACGGCCGCCTGGGTGCTCGCCCGGGCCCTGGACCTGTTCGGCGAACTGCCCGCCGCGCGCCGCGCCGAGCTCGCGGAACGGCTCCGGCTCGACGCCGCGGCCCTCGACCGCTGGCAGGACGTCAGCCGGCGCATGTACGTGCCGTTCCACCGGGGCGTCGTCAGCCAGTTCGAGGGCTACGGCGAACTCGCCGAGCTGGACTGGGAGTCGTACCGCTCCCGCTACGCCGACATCCGGCGGCTGGACCGGATCCTGGAGGCCGAGGGCGACACCGTCAACCGCTACCAGGCGTCGAAGCAGGCCGACGTCCTCATGCTGGGCCACCTCTTCCGCCCCGCCCGGCTGCGGGACCTCTTCGAGCGGCTCGGACACCGGCTGGACGACGAACTGTGGCGGGCGACCGTCGCCTACTACCTCGACCGGACCTGCCACGGGTCGACGCTGAGCAGCCTGGTACACGGGTGGGTGCTCGCGCGGCAGCAGGGGCCGGCCGCCTGGCGGTACTGCGAGGAGGCGCTGCTCGGCGACGTCACCGACGTGCAGGGCGGCACGACCGGGGAGGGGATCCACCTGGGGGCCATGGCGGGGACCCTCGACCTCGTGGAGCGCGGCATCACCGGGCTCGACGCGGACGCCGACGGGCTGCGGGTGGCGCCGATCGCGCTGCCCGAGATCCCCCGGCTCTCCGCCACCCTCTGCTTCCGCGGCCACGGCGGACTGCGTCTGCGGATGCGTCCCGGCCGCCTCGGGATCTCCGTGCCGGACTCGCTGCGCGCACCCCTCGTGGTGATCCTGCCGGGGGAGCGCCGGGTCACGGTGGCGGCCGGTGAGGAACGGTGGTTCCGGCTGCCCCCGCCGCCGCAGTCCTGAACGGTGCAGGGGCGGCCGGCCGGTGTCGTGGAGCGGCCGGGAGCACCCCACCTCACGCGCGGGCCCGTCAGCCGAGGTCGAGTACGTCGGAGACCGGCCGCCGGGGCGTGGCGGGGCCGGGAGGGCCGTAGCCGATCCGGAGGATCATCTGGACGCTGCCCGTCACCGCGACCGGGTCGCGGGCCACGCGGCGCAGCTCGGCCCACTCCAGCGGCTGCGAGATCGGGGAGGTGGCGAGGCCGTCGAGCGTGGCCTGCAGCAGGACGCGGTGCATCGCCTGCCCCGCCCGCAGCCAGTCGGCGGGCCGGTCCTCCTCCGTGCCGAGCAGCAGGATCTGGGGGTGTTTCTCGAAGACGGCGGTACCGCGGTCCGCGAGCCGGCGCGGCGCGTCGAAGTCCCGGACGGGGGCGCTCACACCGAACTGCCGGGGCCCGAAGGCGTAGGCCGGGACCCCGTCGCCGGCCTCGCCCGGCGCGCCGGTGCGGGTCCACGCGGCGATCTCCCGCCGGACGGTGGAGTCGGCCGCCTCGAACAGCGCGGAGTCCTGCACCAGGGTGAGGACGGCGTCGGTGTGCCACGGGCCCGGCACGACCAGCCGGCAGCCCTCCATGAGCGCCGCCGCCCGCAGGGCGCCGAGGACCGGGGCGGGGACGGGCTCGTCGCCGTACGGGAATCGGCTGGTGTGCCGGCGGCGCAGTATCGGCTGCAGCGTGGCGAGTTCACGGTCGCGATCCAGGAGGGGATCGGACCCGCGGTGCACGCGGACGTCCGCGAAGTGCCAGGGATCCGCCGGATCGGGCAGCAGCCGCGTGGTGGTGTCCCACCCCCGCCAGGCGGCTGCCACCCGGAGGCCGAACAGGGCTGCGCCGCAACCGAGATGGAGGGCGCGGTGGCGGGGGTCGCCCCGGGGCATGGCCCGGGCGGGGTCGCCGTGCAGCCGGATCGTGTCGGTGCCCGGCCGGTGGGCGAAGCGCCACGGCTGCGCGTTGTGCATCGAGGGCGCCGTGACGGCGTCCTCGACCAGCGAGGTCACGGTCTCCGGGTCGAGTGCGTCGATGCCCACGGGATCGTCCTGTCTGTCCGGGACCGCCGCGCTCCGGCGAGGGGGGGTGCGGTGCGGTGGGGCGGTCGGTGGTGGGGGGAGCCGGGATCCGACGGGCCGGCCCGCGCCCCGGTGCCTCCTCCCTTCACGCTCCGCCCGTCCGCCCTCCGGCACGAGGGCCGAACGGCCCCTCGGCGGGGACCGACCGGGACCCGGTTCCGAGCCGTCCGGCGCCACGCGAGGGCGGGCGACGGGCAGCACCCTCCGGCCGTCCGCACTGCCTCCGCGCCCACCGCCGCTCCTCGCCCCGTGGTCCCGCGTGGTCCCCGGTCGGACCGGTCCCGGGGGAGTCGCCCGGAATCCGGGCTTACGGTGGAACGAGGAGGCGGTGCGCGCTCCCCTGCCGATCTGCACGGAGGCGTCCGTGGCAGAGGAGGCACGGGACGGCACGGCGGCGGAGAGCCCCCGGCCGCGGCTGGACGAACTCCTCGACGACCTCCAGGACCGTCTCGGCGAGGTCCGCGCCACCCGGGACCGGCTGCACGGCCTCCTGACCGCCGTCATGTCCCTCGGCCACCAGCTCGAACTGCCCGAGGTCCTGCACGGCATCGTGGAATGCGCCGTGACCCTCGTGGACGCGCGGTACGGGGCACTGGGAGTGATCGGTGACGACCGCAAGCTGGCCGAGTTCCTCCCGATCGGCGTCAGCGACGCGCTGGGCGCCCGCATCGGCGCACTGCCCCCGGGACACGGCCTGCTCGGCGAGCTGATCCGGCACCCGGAGCCGCTGCGCCTCGCGGACCTGGCCGACCATCCCGCCTCGTACGGCTTCCCGCCGCACCACCCGCCGATGCGCACGTTCCTCGGCGTTCCCATCCGGGTCGGCGACGAGGTCTTCGGCAACCTCTACCTGACCGAGAAGCGGGGCGGGGCGCTCTTCGACCAGGAGGACGAGGCCGTCGTCCTCACCCTCGCGGTGGCGGCGGGCGTCGCCGTCGAGAACGCGCGCCTCTTCGCCGAGGCGCGGCTGCGCGAGCGGTGGCTCACCGCGAGCACGGCCTTCACCAGCGCCCTGCTCTCCGGGACCGAGCAGGAGCAGGTGCTCGAAGGCATGCTGGCGCAGGCCCTCGGAATCACCGGAGCGGACACGGGGGTCTTCTACCTCGTGGGCCGGGGCGGTGAGCTGCGGGGCTCCCCGGCGCTGGGCGAGGGGGCGGAGGCGCACCGCGGGATCGCCCTCGCGAGCAGCGAGGGCACGCTCGCCGCCGCGGCCCTGGCGGCGGACGGACCGGTGATCACGTCCGACGTCGAGCACGACGAGCGGGTCGGGGTGCAGCCGGCTCGGCCGGGCCGTCGACGACCTCGACGCGACCGATCAAGATCATCCGGTCGACCATCTTCGGTCTGCGCGGACAGGGGGACGAGCGGCAGCCGCGGAAGCTCAGGGCCCGGGCCGTCCGCGCCGTGGACACCGCCGGGGCCGCCCTGG
The DNA here is from genome assembly GCF_050917515.1 of Streptomyces sp. JL2001. Taxonomy (NCBI): domain Bacteria; kingdom Bacillati; phylum Actinomycetota; class Actinomycetes; order Kitasatosporales; family Streptomycetaceae; genus Streptomyces; species Streptomyces sp. JL2001. The sequence continues at coordinate 6,761,623 of NZ_CP169421.1, forward strand.
GGTTCACGCCCGGCCTGCGCATGGAGGGGCTACTCGACACCGACGTGCCGACCGAGGTCGCGGACGCGGCGCTGGCCGTCATCGGCGAGGCCCTGACGAACGTGGCCCGGCACGCCCGGGCGCGCCGGGCGGACGTGGCCGTCGTCGTCGGCGGCGGAACGCTCACCGTGACCGTGAGCGACGACGGAATCGGCATGCCGGCCGGCGGCCGGCGTAGCGGCCTGCGCAACCTCGCCGAGCGGACGGAGCGCCTGGGAGGGCGGCTGTCACTCGCGGCGAACGGCCCGGAGGGCCGGGGCACGGTGCTGGAATGGCAGGTTCCGTTGCGTGGGGTCCGCCCGGGTGGGCGGGCACGGCGGAGGACGGGGCCGGGGAGGAGGACGGGAGCCTCGCCGGGTAGCCCGTTCAGGGGACCTGAGCCGGCGGGGTCGGGTACGGCGTACGCAGGCTCACAGACGGGTGCGAAGGGCGGAGACGCCGCGCGGTTCCGGGCCGGCACCACCGGGAGCACACCGGGCGGCGGGGCCCGGAGGAGCCCGCCGTGTCGGACCGGGGCGGTCGGCGTACCGCCGTCAGCGCTGCTCCTCGTGCTCGCGCACCTGCGCGGCGATGACCGCCGCCTGGACCCGGCGCTCGACCCCGAGCTTGCCGAGGAGGCGGGAGATGTGGTTCTTGACGGTCTTCTCCGACAGGTACAGGCGCTCGGCGATCCGGCGGTTGGTCAGGCCCTCCCCGATCAGCTCCAGCACGTCCCGCTCCCGCTCCGTGAGGACCGCGAGCCGCTGGTCCTCCGGCGGGCCCGCCGGCTCCGGGTCCCGGAGCGAGTGCATGAGCCGGGCCGTCGTCGCCGGGTCGAGCATCGACTGCCCCGTCGCCACCGTCCGGACGGCCGCCACCAGGTCGGAGCCCTTGATCTGCTTGAGGACGTAGCCGGCGGCACCGGCCATGATCGCGTCGAGCAGGGCCTCCTCGTCGTCGAAGGACGTGAGCATGAGGCAGGCCAGCTCCGGCATCCGGGACCGCAGCTCGCGGCACACGGAGACGCCGTCACCGTCCGGAAGGCGCACGTCCAGGATCGCCACGTCGGGCCGGAGCGCCGGCCCGCGGGCGAGGGCCTGCCCGGCCGTCGCCGCCTCGCCGACCACGGCCAGGTCCGCCTCGGCACCCAGCAGGTCGCGCAGGCCGCGGCGGACGACCTCGTGGTCGTCCACGAGGAACACCCGGACGGGTGCCTCGGCGGAGAAGCCCGGTACGTCGGACATGGCGGCCCCTGAGATCGGTTCCGGTGGTGGCCCGTCCCCACGTCCAGTGTCCCAGGGTGGGCGCCGATGCACCGGAGGAAGGCCGTCCACGCTGCCGGGCCCGTCCCGCGGCGCCGGGCATCGCCCCCTCCGGGCGGGTTCGCCCGGCGGGGTCACCCGATGGTCACCACCCGTGCCCAGGAGGGCGGTGTATCCGGTTCGTGGTCGGGGTCGTCCTCGTCCCAGGAGCCGGTGGACAGCGGCCGGGGGAAGAGGCCCACCACGGTCCGGCACGGTGGCGGCGCGTCCGGCCACGGCGTCTGCCCGTCGGTCAGCACCACGATCACGTCAGGGCGCGGCTGCAGCCGCAGCGCCCGGGTGAAACCCGTGCGCAGATCCGTGCCGCCTCCGCCGAGCAGCGGGATTCCCTCGGCCCGGCAGAGCGGGTACGCGACCCCGGCCGCCGCGTCGCACGGCAGCACGGTGACCAGATCGCGCCGACCGCCCACGGCGCGTGAGATCGCGGCGACCTCGAGGAGCGCGCCGCCCAGTTCGGCGTCGCTGACGGAGCCGGACGTGTCGATGACGACGGCGACCCGGGGCGGTCTGCGCCGCAGACTCGGCAGCACGACGCCGGGGATCCCGGCCGACCGCCGCGACGGCCGCCCGTAGCTGTAGTCCTCGCCGGCGCCGCTGCCGGAGGCCGCCGAGCGGACCGCCGCTCCGAGCAGTTCCCGCCACGGCTGCGGGGGGTGGAACGCCTCCTCCGCCCAGCGCCGCCAGGTCTTCGGCGCGTTCCCCGGCCGTCCCGAGATGCCCTGTGCCACCCGGAACCGCACGGCGTCCTGCTGCTGCGCGGTCAGGCCGTTCGCGCCGTCCGGTCCCAGGTCCCACTCCCGCTCGTCGCCGTCCGCACCGCTGCCGCAGTCCAGCCAGGCCCAGTCCTGGGTCCGCGGCCCGAGCCGGAACTGACGCAGGTAGTCCTCCATGAGCTGCCCCTCGGGCAGCATCAGGTGTTCCGGCCGCACCGCCCCCTCGGGGCCGACCAGCCCGTCGCCGAAGACGTCGTCGTTGATCTCGAAGTCCGCGGCGATGTTCATCCGCAGCCGGTCGCCGGGGGCCGTCAGCCCGCGCTCGCGCGCCACCCGGTCGCTGCGCCCGTGATGGTCGCGCAGCAGGTGCGACACCTCGTGCACCCAGACGCCCGCCAGTTCCTCGACCGGCGTCCCGGCCACGAAGCCCGGCGAGGCGTAGCACCGCCAGTGCCGGTCGACGGCCATCGTCGGTACCCGGCGTGACGCCACGACGTGCAGTGCGAAGAGCGCCGTCGCCAGGTACGGCCGGACGCGGGCGGCGTGCAGCCGTGCCGCGTAGAGCTTGTCGAGGTCCAGTTCCCCCGTGGCGCCGGCGGTCATCGGGGCGCCTTCGCGGTGGCGTCCTTGGCGCGGGACACCGCCTCGTCGGCCCGCCGGGACAACGCGACCACCCCGGCGAGCTTCTCGATCGACTCCGGCAGGTCCCAGTCCTCCCGGCGCAGCGAGGCGAGCGTGGTCGCGGGGACGACCACCAGGTCCGGGGCACCGGTCTCCACGGCCCGGGCCAGCAGCGCCCATGCCGCGTCCCAGCGGGAACGCTCCGGCCGGTTGCGGACGGCGTCCACCACCCCGTCCAGCGCGGCCTGGCGCAGATCTCCGCGCTCGGGCAGTTCGGCGGACGCCGGGTCGGCGAGCAGCAGCTCCGGGTCGGGGAGGTCCATCCGGTCCAGGCTCGCCAGCAGCTCCAGCCCCGGACCGTCCCCCACCGTGCCCCTGACCAGCAGGGCGAGCACCTCGCGGGAGACACCGGCGGCGGTCGCGAAGGCGATCAGGGTCAGGGTCATCTCCCAGGTCCGCGGCGACGGCCAGGCTCCGCCGCGGTGCGTCTCGGTGGTGGGCATCCGGTGGACCAGCGCGGGGCGCGCGGCGAGGAGCCCGCACACCGCGCGGCGGGCGAAGTCCACGGACTCCGCCAGCTTCTCCGGGTCGAGCCGGGGGAGCGTGGCACGGGGCCAGGTGCCGCCGAGGCCGCGGACGACGACGTCCGGGTCGTGGGTCCACTGGAGGTGGACGAAGCGGTTCGCCAGCGGCGGGCTCAGCTCCCAGCCGTCGGCGGCGGAGGAGCGCGGATTGGCGGCGGCGACGATCCGCACGCCGGACGGGAGGCGCAGGGCTCCGACGCGCCGCTCCAGGACGAGCCGGAGCAGGGCCGCCTGGACGGCGGGCGGCGCGGTGGACAGCTCGTCGAGGAACAGCAGCCCCCGGCCCGCCCGGACGAGGCGGACGGCCCAGTCCGGCGGCGCCATCGGGACGCCCTGCTCCGCCGGGTCGTCGCCGACGACGGGCAGACCGGAGAAGTCGGAGGGCTCGTGCACGCTGGCGATGACCGTCGTCAGCGGGAGGTCGAGGGTGGCGGCGAGCTGGGTGAGGGCCGCCGTCTTGCCGATGCCGGGCCGGCCCCAGAGCAGTACGGGCAGGTCGGCCGCCACGGCCAGCGTCAGGGCCTCCAGCTGGATGTCGGCGCGCGCTTCCGTGGTGGTGTCGCGCAGCAGAGCCAACAGCGCTCCGGCGACGTCGAGTTGATTGGCGTCGTAACGGCCGGGGCACGGCGGCGCGGTCCCGGCCGGGTCGGTGGCGCGGCCGGAGCCGAGGTCGACGGCGGGGTCGGTGGCGAGGAGCGGTGCGTAAGAGGTCACGAGTGATCACCTTGGGGTTCGTGGTGAGCGAGTGGGGAAGCGGACGGCAGCGAGAGCGAGGTGGTGGGGGAAGGCGGGAAGGGCCGAGGTGGCGAGCGCACGGGACGGCAGGGGCGGCAGGCCGGACCGGACCGGGCGCGCGGCGACGGCCAGGAGGGCGTACGGGCTCGGAGTCCCGCTCAGCGCCCCGCGGTGTGGCGAGGGTGGGAGCGATGGTCGCGGGGACGCCGCGGGCCGGGCCGGAGGCGGCCGGGCGCGGGGCCGACGAGCCCCGCCCTGAACAGCCCGTAGGTGAGCCGCCGTCGGGCAGCCGCCTCCAGGGCGTCCCGGAGCGCGCCGTTGCGGAGCGTCGCCTCCGGACCCAGCAGCGCCTCGACGATCTTCAGGGCACCCGCGGTGTCGCCGTGGTCCAGGCGCTCCCGCACCCCGCTGAGACAGTGGGGGTTGCGGTGCGCCTCGTCGATCGCCCGCAGGCAGGGCAGGGGGGTGCCGGTCAGCGCGACCAGCAGCTCCTCGCGCCCGATCTCGACCGGATCGTGGTCCAGCGGGGTGAGGACGCCGTCCACCAGGCCGATCCGGTGCTCGGCGCCCCGGCACTCGACCAGGCGTGGCCGTCCCGCCGGCTCCAGGACCGAAGCCCTGGAGAGGCCGTGCGAGGAGTGGTCGGGCAGGAGCGCCGAGACGACGAGCGGATGGAGTTCACCGGCCTCGACCGCGTCCGCACGGAGCAGTTCGAGGTCGGGGAGCAGCCAGGTCGCCGCGTCGGGCAGCACCGGCAGGGCACCGGCCGCACCGTCGGAGGTCGCCGTGGTGACCACCGGCCCGCCACGCGGTGTGCCCGGGCGCTCGCCCCCGGAGCCGTCGCCGCCCGGGGCGAGGTGCAGGACCAGCCGGTGCCGGCCGACCCGCACGGCGACCCGTCCGCCGGCCTCGGGCCGCCCCTCGGCACGGAGCAGGATCGCCGCCTCCGCCGCCCAACGATCCACGGCACAGGGGACGTCGAGCGGCAAGGCGTCCGGGGCGCCCTGGACCAGCTGAGGTCCAGCCGGGCTCCCGGCGTCCTGCGGATCCGAGCGCGTCGGCCCGCCGCCCGCGGATGCCGCTCCGACCGCACCCGACCTGGTCCGGAGCTCGTCCGTCCGCCGCGCGTCCCAGAGATGGCGGTGCAGGTCGAGGCGGAACCGCGGGTGGGGCCGGGGATGCGGATGCCGTCGCGCGTCGGCGCCGGGCCGCGTACCGTCCCACAGCGCGAGGCTCATCCGCTGACCGGCGTCCGCCCAGGCGGGTGCGGTCCGGACGACCAGGTGCACCGGATGCGGTCCGTCGCGCCCGGGAGCGTCGTAGCGCGCCAGAGCGAGGGTCAGACCGGGCCGTAGCAGCCCGTCGGGAGCGACCCTCGGCATGTGCCAGCGCAGCAGATCGGGCGCGAGGTGCCGGAGATCGGCGCGGATTCGGGAGGCCGCCTCCGTGCCGTACGACCGTGCGACGGAACGCAGGTCGAGGTCGACGTCGAAGTGCGCGGCGCTGCACGCGCCCGCCCAGTCGCCGACGGCGCGGCGGGCGGTGGCGGTCTCGATCATGGTGGCCGGCACGGCGTACCGACGCACGCGCGACCAGAGGGAGAGACGGGAGTCGTCGTCCGGGAAGGGAGTGCGCATCAGCACTCACCTTGCGTGGACGGGACCCCCCAACTGTGAGCAGAAAGAGTGATCATCGCGGCGAGCATAGCGCCGTGCCCGGCGCGCTGCCAGGAGATTTCGCGGCGATCGGCCCGCGCGGGCACGGCAGGCGCACAGCGGCGTGAGACGTCGGTCCGGCCTCTTCGACGGTGAGTGACGGTCAGGCGTGCCCCTCGCCCGGGAACACGTCCCGGACGCCGTGCGCCCGCCGGCCGCCCCGGTCGTCCCTGAGCGCACGGCTCTCGGACGTGGGTGCACGGATCGCCGCCCGCCACGCGCCCACCCCGCTCCACACGCGCGGCGCCCACCTCTCCCCACACGCGCGGCGCCCACCACCCTCGGCCGACCCCCTCCGGACCACCCTCCGCCGACTCCCCTCAGGCGGACCCCGACACGCGGTCGACGAGCCGGGCCAGTGCCGCCGCCAGCGCGTCCAGGCCAGGGCCCGCGGGCCCGCCCGGCTCCTCCATGTAGAGGTCACGCCGGATCTCGACCATGAGGGCGCCGACGTTCGCGGCCGTGCCGTAGTACCGCAACGGCACGTACGTGCCCGCGAACGGGCTGTCCAGCCCGATGCCGCCGAAGCCCGCGAACGCCTCCCGTGCCGCGTCGAGCAACGCGGGCGGCGTGTGGAAGGAGTCCGTCCCGAGACAGACCGGCGGTCGCGGCCCGTCGCCGTGGAGCTCGTACGGGAGCGCCTTCGTCGGATACGAGTGGACGTCGATGACCACGGCCCGCCCCACGGCGTCGAGCCGCTCCGTCACCGCGGCCGTCATCGCCGCCGCGTACGGCCGGAAGTACCGCTCGATCAGCGGCCGTCCGTCGAAGTCCGCCCGCCGCAGGTCCTCGCGGTGCGTGGTCCGCGTGTACACGGCGCCCATCCCCGCCGCCAGCATCTCCTCGCGCTCGTCCGGGAAGCGCTCGGGGTCGACGACGAGCCGGGACAGTCCGTTGACGAAGCGCCAGGGGGTGAGGCCCGCCGCCTCCGCCGCCGCCTCGGCGATCTCCGCCGTGTGCGCGTCCGTGATGTGGTCCGACTCCACGCGGAGTTCCCGGTCGTCCAGCACGATGCCGGCGCGGACGTCCTCGGGGATCACCCGGGAGGAGTGCGGGACGTGCAGGATCACCGGGGAGTCGGGAGCGCCGGGGTGGAGCCGGAACGAGGGGGCGGTGTCCGTCATGTGTCTCCTTGGGGTGCGGTACGGGTGGTGTCCCGTCCATGATCGCCCGCCGCACCGACAGGCCGCCGTCGACCGCCACCGAGGCCGCCCCGGCACGCCGTCCGCGCCCCTTGCCACAATGACCCGGACCGAGAAACGCAGGGAACAGGGGGAAGAGCATGATCCTGCTCGTCTTGTCCGTGGTGCTGGCTCTCGTGGTGGCCGGGTGCGTCTGTGTCGTCTGGGGCGCCCGGGGCGGGCCCCGCTGGGTGCGTGGCGTGGCCGCCGTCACACTGGCGGCCGGTGAGGCCGTGCGCCGGTCCGGCCGCCGGCGGGGGCACTCGATCTCCTCCGGGAGCGGCGGGGGCGACTCGGACGGCGGCTGACCTGCCGGTCGAGCCCGGCCCGGTGTCGTGGACGCGGAGCGCCCGCCGCCATCGGGCCCGGCCCGCGACGCCGCCCCGGGCGTCCCGCCGCCGCGCTCCGGACCGGCGGCGAAGCACGCCTGCTCCGTGGGCATTTCGACCGATACGCGCCACACCGGAACGCCATGAAAGTGGGCAAAGCGGGCCAACGGGGGTCGTGGGGCGGTGGCGTAGGCTCCTGGGCGTCGGACGGGTATCGTCTCGGCCGCTCGGTCGAGAGGCTTCGAGCCCGCACCGAAGACGTGCCGCGGAATTTTCGGCGTTTCCTGTTATCCGGGAGACGGCCTGCGGTCTCCCAGGTGCCGGGCATCGACAACAGGCGGGACAGGCAGAGTGAACCAGGGCATGGCTACACAGCACGGTACGGAGCTCGTCAGGGCTGCACAGGGCGGCGACCTGTGGGCGCAGGACCAGCTCATCGCGGCCTACCTGCCCCTCGTGTACAACATCGTGGGACGGGCCTTGAACGGTCACCACGACGTCGACGACGTCGTGCAGGAGACCATGCTGCGGGCGCTCGACGGTCTCCCCGCTCTCCGTGCCCCCGACAGTTTCCGGTCCTGGCTCGTGGCCATCACGATGAACGGGATCCGGGGGCACTGGCACAAGCAGCAGTCCCGACTCCCGATCGGCGCCCTCGACGAGGCGCGTGACGTCGCTCACCCCGGCGCGGACTTCGTCGACCTGGCGGTGGTCAAGCTGCACCTGTCCGGGCAGCGGCGCGAGACCGCCGAGGCGACCCGCTGGATGGAGCCGGACGACAGCGCGCTGCTCTCGCTCTGGTGGCTGGAATGCGCGGGCGAGCTGACCCGCTACGAGGTGGCGGCGGCCCTGGAGCTGTCCACGCAGCACACCGCGGTCCGGGTGCAGCGGATGAAGGCGCAGCTCGACACCGCCCGCGTGGTCGTCCGGGCCCTGTCGGAGAACCCGCTGTGCCCCACGCTCCGGTCCGAGCTGGGCACGTGGGACGGCCGTCCCTCCGCTCTCTGGCGCAAGCGCATAGCCCGCCACGCCCGTGGCTGCGCGCACTGCGCGGGCCTCTGGAGCAACCTCGTCCCCGCCGAGGGCCTGCTGGCCGGACTGCTGCTGGTGCCGCCGTCGGCGATGCTGCTGGCCGCCGTCCGGGACGGCGCCGCGTTCGGCCTCGCCGCGACGACCACGGCCACCACCGCCTACTCGGCACAGCCGTACGGCTCCGACCCCCTGTACGGGTCGCCCGCGCCGTACGAGGCCACGGGCGCCTACGAGGCGACGGGCACGTACGGGACCCAGGGGCCGTACGACACACCAGGAGTCCACGACACCGCCGGCCTGTACGACGCCCAGGGCGGGTACGCCACGCAGGGCCCGTACGAGACCCAGGGCCTGTACGAGACCCAGGGCTTCCAGGACACGCAGGGCCTGTACGAGACCCAGGGCTTCTACGAGACGCCCGGGGCCCACGAGACGACGGCGCCGTACGGCATACCGTCGCCGTCGCCGTACGAGGCGACGGCTCCCTACGGGATACCCGCCCAGCGGGCACCGTACGAGGCGACCCGGCCGTACGACCCGGCGCCGCAGTACGGGACCGGCGGAGGCTACGAGGCCGCGCCGTACGACCCGGCGCCGTACGGGCAGTACGAGGCGTACCGTCCGGCGGACGGCCGCGAGCCGTTCGAGTCGGCGGCCGGGCACGAGGGCCCCGGAGCGCAGGAGGCGTTCACGCCCTACGCGACACAGAGCACCGTCACCCCCGTCGGAGCGGCCGGCCGCGGTTCGCGCGGTGCCCGGCGGCGTCAGGAGCAGGAGCGCCGGCGCGGCCGCCGCAGGGCCGTCGTCGCCGCCGGCATGGCGGTCGTGGCGGTCACCGGCGGGTCCTTCTACCTGAGCGGCGGACCCGACGGCGACGGTGAGGCGCTGGACGTGAACCGTGCCGCGGCCCCCGGTCCGGACCTGCCCTTCGGCCAGCAGCCGACCGCCCTCCTGGCGACCCCCTCCCCCTCGGCGTCGACGTCGGCGAGCGCCAGTGCCAGCGCGAGCCCGTCCGCCCGACCGAGCCGCACCGCGAAGGCCACGCCGCCGAAGACGGCCGCACCCCGCACCTCGTCGCCCGCGCCCAAGCCGACGAAGACGGCCGACTCCGGCTCCGACACGGGCTCGAAGAGCGGATCCGGCTCCGACTCCACCGCCGACCAGGTGATCAGCCTGGTCAACGCCGAGCGCGCCAAGGCGGGTTGTTCCCCGCTGACCGCGAACTCGCAGCTGACCAGGGCGGCTCAGGCCCACTCCGACGACATGGCGGCGCGCGACTTCTTCGACCACACCAACCCCGACGGCAAGGGTCCGGGCGACCGCGTCACGGCCACCGGCTACCCCTGGTCGACGTACGGCGAGAACATCGCCATGGGTCAGAGCAGCGCCGAGCAGGTGATGGAGTCCTGGATGAACAGCCCGGGCCACCGCGCGAACATCCTCAACTGCTCCTTCAAGGAGATCGGGATCGGGATCCACGACGAGGGCGGCCCCTACTGGACCCAGGTCTTCGGCGCGCGCTGACGGCCGGCACGATCCGCCGGGAGCCGGGAGCCGGGAGCCGGGAGCCGGGAGCCGGGAGCCGGGTGGCGGGTGGCGGGTGGCGGGTGGCGGGTGGCGGCCGGCCGTCGGACCGGCCCCCTGCCCCGCCCCGTGCCGCTCCTCTCGATCCCCGCCCCGTCACCTCCGCCGTCTCATCGCCCTCGTCATCCGGGGCAGTACGTCATCGAGCAGCCGGCCCACCAGGGCACCTCCGAAGACGACGACGCCGACGGCGAGCAGCCAGGACTGGATGACGAGGAAGGCGCCGAAGGGGCCGTAGGTGACGGCGCTCGAGGCGATCAGCGGCGAGAAGACCAGCCGGGAGAAGATCCTGAGGCCGAGGAGCCCCACCGTCGTCGCGACCGCCCCCGGCAGGAGCGCGAGCCAGCCGATCCGGCCGCCCAGCAGCCAGCGTTGCGACCACCAGAAGAACAGGGTGCCGCAGAGTGCGGTGCCCACGCCGCGGGCCGGGTTGTCGCCCCAGAGGGTCGTGACCGCGAACAGGTAGAGGACACCGATGAGGACGGCCAGCCACACCACGTGGCGCCACCGCGACCACCAGCGCTCCGGCGGCAGGTCCCAGACCTTCTCGTAGCCGGACTGGACCACCGTGCCGAAGGAGAGACCGAAGACGGCGAGTACGGCGAGACCGAACGCCGTGGTCGTCCGCCAGACCTGGCCCGGCAGGGCGAACAGCCGGGCGATCTCCGCCCGTGCCGGTGCCGAGACCCCCAGCCCGTCCCCGAGCCACTGCGCGAAGCCGCGTCCGCTCTCCGTGTCCGCCGCGGACACCACGATCAGCAGGGGTACGAGGGTGAGGAATCCCAGCGCCGCGAACCCGAGCGAGCGCTGCCAGAGATCGAGTGCGGTCACCCGCCCCCAGCGGTGACCGGCCCGCAATCGGCGGATCACACTGCGTGCCCGCGCGAGAGGAGAAGGCCGTCCGGTGGGGTCGGGGGCCGTCATCGTGCCGGGGGAGGCGCGGCCGTGACGGCCGGCGCCGGCACCCCGGGCACTCCGGCCGCGCTCGGGACGACGAGCATGGCGCGCTCCGCGGGAAGACGCTGGTGCCTCCACCGTAGGGCCGCCCGGCCACCCGGGCCAACGCGAGGCGCGGGCCACGGGGATGGCGGCCGCTCACGCCGGGACCCGGGCAGGCTCGCCACGACACGCCCACCGGCCGGTCCGTCACGCCGCCCGTCCTCACCGGGCCGGCCGTTCCGGTCCCGCCGGGTGGGGGAGCGCCCTGGCGGGTAAGGGAACAAGTGGAGGTTTCGATGTCGTGACCCGCGCGGACTGGTTCCTGGAACGCGGCGAACGCGGCAACCCCGCGACGCGCCTCGACGAGCGCCGCCCCGGCGGAACGGCCTGGTCCGAGGGAAACCTCGTCCGGCCGCTCGTGCACGGTGCCACGTACTTCGCGGAGCTGCTCGCGGCCGTGCGCGGCATGCGCGGTGGTGATCTGCTCCTCTTCACCGACTGGCGCGGCGATCCGGACGAGCGGCTCGCGGGTCCCGGCACCGAGATCGGCCCACTCCTCTGCCGGGCGGCGCGGCGAGGCGTCGTCGTCAAGGGCCTGTTGTGGCGCTCCCACCTGGACACCCTCCAGTACAGCGAGACGGAGAACCGGCACTTCGGCGAGGAGCTCGCGCGGGCCGGCGGCGAGTGCCTGCTCGACATGCGGGTACGCCCCGGCGGATCGCACCACCAGAAGATGGTCGTCCTGCGCCACCCCGGCCGCCCGGAGCGGGACGTCGCGTTCGTCGGAGGCATCGACCTCTGCCACAACCGCCGCGACGACGCCGGACACCGGGGCGACCCGCAGGCGCTGCCCATGGCCGCCGCGTACGGGCCGCGGCCCCCATGGCACGACGTCCAGCTCGCCGTGCGCGGGCCGGCCGTCGGCGATATCGAGGCCGTCTTCCGCGAACGCTGGGAGGACCCGGCGCCGCTCAGCCGCAGCCCGCTCCTCCGCCTGCGCGAGCGGGCGCACCAGGAGGACACGGAGGCCGACGAACTGCCTCCCCAGTCGGCCGATCCGGCCCCCTGCGGCCCGCACGCCGTCCAGGTGCTCCGCACCTATCCGAACCGGCTGCTGCGCGGCTACCCCTTCGCCCCGGACGGCGAACGCAGCATCGCGCGCGGTTACCTCAAGGCGCTGGGGCGGGCGCGGGCGCTGATCTACGTCGAGGACCAGTACCTCTGGTCGCCCCGGGTGGTGGGCGCGTTCGCCGGCGCGCTGCGGGCCTCTCCCGGGCTGCTCCTGATCGCCGTCGTCCCCGCCGTACCGGAACAGGACGGCCGGCTGACCCTGCCCATGAACCTGATCGGACGGATCGAGGCCCTGGACGCGCTGCGCCGCGCGGGCGGCGACCGGGTCGCGGTGTACGCGGTCGAGAATCCCGAGGGCACCCCGGTGTACGTCCACGCGAAGGTGTGCGTGATCGACGACGTGTGGGTCTCCGTCGGCTCCGACAACGTCAACCTCCGCTCGTGGACACACGATTCGGAGCTCGGCTGCGCCGTGCTCGACGTACGCAGGGACCCGCGCGAGCCGCTCGACCCGGCCGGTCTCGGGGACGGCGCGCGGCCCTTCGCCCGGGAGCTCCGGCTGGAGCTCATGCGCGAGCACCTGGACGCCCGGGGCGCGGACGGGCGTCCGGACCCGGAGTCCGACGCCCTCGCCGACCCGGTGGCCGCCTTCGCCGCTTTCGAGGAGACCGCGGCGGCGCTCGACGCCTGGTACGCGAGCGGCCGACGCGGTCCGCGGCCATCGGGCCGGCTGCGCCGGTACGTCCCTCCGGAGCTGTCCGCCGCGCAGCGCGCAGTCGCGATCCCGTTGCACCGCCTCTTCGTCGACCCGGACGGGCGACCGCTGCGGCTGCGCCGCCGGAACACCTTCTGAGCTGCGCGAAGCCTTCCGCGTGACGACCGGGGCGTGCCACGGCACATCGGGGGTAACCGCAACTCCACGAAGGCACCAACGGACTTGGGGGGATCGATGGGCGTACACATCAGACGCCGCCTGGCCGCCGGCGCGGCTGCCGGCGGCGGTACGGGATCCGGGACGGCACGTGCGAAGGCGGCGAAGTCCGCCCCGGCCGGGAAGGGCGGGTACTTCCGCCTCGGGCGGCGGAAACCGGGCGTGGAGGCGAAGCCCGCCCCGCCCGAGAAGGGGAGGTCCCTCCGCCTTCTTCGGCGGAAGCCCCGCGCCGAGGAGGCGAAGCCGGCGCGCAGAGGGCCGAGCCCTGTCATCCGGATCGCCGTGACGGTGCTGGCTCTGGCGGGCATGGTGGCCTTCGCCGTCGTCCTCGCGCGCCTCACCCTGCAGCCGTCGCCGGCCTCGGAGGTGCTCACCCACACCAACCTGCAACCCGGCGACTCGATCCGCAACTACCTCTCGCAGCCCGCGTTCCGCGACACGGTCAAGCAGCTCGGCGGCAACATCCTGCTGGGAGTTCCGTTCGGGCTCCTGCTTCCGGTGGTGTCCCCGTACACCCGCGGCTTCCTCCGGGTCGGGCTGCTGACGGTGGCGACGATGCTGGTGGTGGAGCTGGTCCAGGGGGCGCTCATCACGGGGCGCGCCTTCGACATCGACGACGTCGTGCTCAACACCTTCGGGGCGCTGCTGGGGTACGTGGTGGTGGGACGCAGGCTCGGCCGGGCGGTACACCCGCCGCGGCGGCACTGGTGGTCCTCCCGCCGTACCTGACGTGTCCGGGCGGGCCCGCCCGACCGCGCCCATGTGTGCGAGGGTGGGCCCCGTGACCACGAGTGAGAAGCCCGATCGTCTCGTCCTCGGCTGCATGGGCCTGGGCGGTGCCTGGGACACGAGCCCCTACACGGCCGCCGACGTCGACGCCGCGGAGGCGGCCGTCGAGGCGGCCCTCGACAGCGGCATCACCGCCTTCGACCACGCCGACATCTACCGGCACGGCAAGGCCGAGGCGGTCTTCGGCGAGGTCCTCGCCCGATCGGCCGGCCTCCGCGACCGGATCACCCTGCAGACCAAGTGCGGCATCCGACTGGCCGACGGCGACCGGCCCGGGCTCTACGACCTGCGCGGGGCCACCATCGAGCGGAAGGTCGAGGAGAGTCTCGCCCGGCTCCGCACCGATGTGCTGGACGTACTCCTCCTGCACCGTCCCGACCCGCTCGCCGACCCGGCCGAGATCGGCGAGGCCCTGACCTCGCTGCACCGCCAGGGTCTGGTCCGCCGCTTCGGCGTCTCCAACATGAACGCCGCGCAGATCGCCCGGCTCCAGACGCACGTCGCGCTGCCGCTGGTGGCCGACCAGCTGGAGATGAGCCTGCACCGGAGGGCCTGGCTGGAGGACGGGGTGCTCGTCAACACCCCCGAGTCGGCCGCCAACGGCTTCCCTGCGGGCACCGTCGAGCACTGCCTGACGCACGGGATCTCCCTCCAGGCATGGGGGCCGCTCGCCCAGGGGCGCTACACGGGCCGGCAGGAGACCCCCGAGGAGCACGCCACCGCCGCGCTCGTGAGCTCGCTCGCCGAGGCGAAGGGCACCACGCCGGAGACGATCGTGCTGTGGTGGCTCCGCCGGCACCCCGCCCGCGTCGTCCCCGTCGTCGGTTCGTCGAACCCCGGGCGGATCCGCGCCTGCCGGGACGCGGCGACCGGCGAGCCCGACCTGACCCACGAGGAGTGGTACACGCTGTGGGTGACCGCCCGCGGCGCGGCCCTTCCGTGACCCGCCCGGCACCCCGCCCCGCGGTCCGCGAAGAAATCCCCGACCGGGTGGGTGTGAGACACCGGAGCCGGGGCAGCAGGTCGTCATCCCCCCCACGGGACACCGAGGGAGAACGGCCTCACCAACCCCCTTCTGGTGAGGCCGTTCCGGTGGTGCGGGGCGGACCCGGAGCCCGTCCGGCCTGGGCCGCACTCCCAACTTCCCCTGCGCGCAGGGGTGATGGGCGCCTCCCGGTACGCTTCGGCGTGATCACGGCCTCGCCGGCCGCCGCCGTCGTCGCCGCCGGCCCGGCCGAGGCACAGTCCGGCCGGCCCCGGGGGCGAGACACCCCCGGGGCACCGCGCCCCGTCCGGCGCGACCGGCCCCGTCCTGGGGGAGGACCCGTCCATGACCCGGTCCCGAAGCGTTCTCGTCATCGGCGGGGGAACCGCCGGATGCGCACTCGCCGTGCTGCTGGCCCGGGCGGGCACAGCCGTCGATCTCGTCGAACGGAGCCCCGACGGGAACGCCGGCCGCGGATCCGGCATCACCCTGCAGGGCAACGCGCTGCGCGTGCTCGACGCGATCGGGGTGTGGGACCGCGTACGGGCGCGGGGCGCCGCCTTGGACGGCGTCACGATCGTCGCCCCGGACGGCACGCCCCTCGTCACCCAGGACGACCTGCGGACCGGCGGGGACGATCTGCCCGCCGCGCTCGGCATGCGGCGCCCCGTGCTCCAGGGCATCCTCACGGACGCCGTCCTCGCGGCGGGCGCGCGCTTCCGGCCGGGCCGCACCCTGACCCACCTCGCCCAGGACTCCCAGGGCGCGCAGGTCCGCTTCGACGACGGCACCTCCGGCCGGTACGACCTCGTCGTGGCCGCCGACGGCGTCCACTCCGCCACCCGGGCGCTGATCGGCATCACGGAGACCCCGCGGCCCACCGGCATGGCCGTCTGGCGGGCTCCCGCGCCCCGCCCCGAGGGCGTCGACCGCACCCATCTCGCCTTCGGGGGACCGGCGTTCATCGCCGGCTTCTGCCCGACCGGCCCCGACACCGTCTACGCCTACCTGGTCGAGGCGGCGCGCGACCGGACCGCCGCGGACCCGGTCTCCCTGGTCCGGGAGATGCGCGAGCGCGCCGAGGGGTACGGCGGTCACTGGAAGACCATCACCGCCGCGCTGACGGACACGTCCCCGGTCAACTACACCTGGTGCACCGAGCACCTGGTGGACGGCCCCTGGTACCGCGGCCGCGTCGTCCTCGTCGGCGACGCCGCCCACTCCTGCCCGCCCACCCTGGCGCAGGGGGCCGCGATGTCCCTGGAGGACTCCCTCGTGCTGGCCGAGCTCCTCACCGAGGGATCCTCGTGGGACGACAAGCTGCTCGACGCGTACACGGAGCGCCGCCTGCCGCGGGTCCGCTCGGTGGTGGAGGCGTCGGTGCAGATCGGCCGCTGGCAACTGGACGGTGTCCGGGACGCCGACGTCCCCGGCCTGATGGGGCGGGTGATGGGGGCGTTGCGCGAACGCCCGTGACCGGCGGGCGGTTTCGCGGTCGCGGGTCGGTGCGCGCCGCCGTTCGGGGCCCTTCAGGCGAAGGCGTACGAGCGGAACGCGGCCCGCAGCGCGGCCACCGGGCCCCGTTCCCGGGTGAAGTACAGCTTGTTGGTGAGCAGGACCGCCCAGCGGTGGCGGCCGGGCGCGATCCACATCGCCGTGCCGGTGAAGCCGAAGTGTGCCCACACGTCCGCGGGCCCGCCGGTTCCGAGGTCGGGGTCGGGGTGCCAGAGCAGTCCCCGCGCGGGGACGAGCCCGCCGGTGTGCACGCGCAGGGAGTCGCCGACCCACCCCGAGTCGAACGGGGAGGCGCCGGGGGAGAGCATGAGGGTGAGGAACCGGGCGAGGTCGCCGGCCGGGGCGAAGACCCCGGCTATGCCGCAGGCACCGCCGAGCAGCCGGGTCGAGAAGTCGTGCACTGTCCCCTTCAGATGGGTGCCCGTCTCGTCGTCGAACTCCGTGGGAGCGCACCGGACCACGACTTCGGGCGGCAGCGGACCGTAGCGCGTCTCGGTCATGCCGACGGGGCTCCAGACCCGGGTCGCCGCGAGCTCGGCCAGCGTCCGTCCGGTGAGGTGTTCGGCGAGGTAGCCGAGGACGAGCGCCGCCCGGTCGGTGTAGGCGACGGCCTCGCCCGGCCGGTGGCGCAGGGGTGCGTCGAGCACCCCCGCGCGGACGTCCGCGGGATCGGTGCCGTAGTGGTGGCGGAGGTTCGCCCGCAAGGGCAGACCCGCGGTGTGGGTGAGGAGGTGGTGGGCCGTCGCGTCGCCGAGCGGCCGGCCGGCCGCCTCGGGCCAGAACGCGCCCAGCGGCCGGTGGAGTTCGAGACGGCCCGACCCGGCGAGGAGGCCGACGACGGACCAGACCGCGAGGATCTTGGTGAGACTGGCGAGGTCGAAGACCGTGTCGGTCCGCATCGGCTCGTGCGGGCGCGCGGGGTCGAGGAGACCCGCGGCGCCCTCGGCGAGGATGCCCCCGGAGTCCCCGACGGACCAGACGGCTCCGGGGCAGACCCGTGCGCCCACGGCGTCCCGGACGAGCGATTCGATGCGGTCGGCGCGGAGTCCCATGGCGTCCCCCGGTGTGCGGTCGGGCGTCCCGAAGGTGGCGGGCTCAGACGGTATGCCCTGACCGGGCCCGAAGGATGCGCCGTCCGGCACCGCCCTCAGGGTCGGAACACCTTCAGCTCCGAGACCGTGTACGACATCTCCGAGGTGTTCGGGTCGGGCGCCGGGTGGTAGCGGCCGGCACAGACGGACAGGTTCACGATGAGATGCGCCCGCCAACTGCGGCCCACCCCGCGCCGGTCGGCGAAGGCCCGCACGCCGTTGACGCTCCACACCACCGAGCCGGCGCCGAACTCGGTCCGCAGGGTGACCCATTCACCCGGGCGGATCGCCGGATCCCGGTAGTAGAGATGTCCTCCCCGCACGTGGTTGGACAGTTCGAGCAGATCCGGGTTGTCGGGGTGGTACTCGAAGACGTCGATCTCCTGCCCGCCGTCCAGCCAGGTCCAGATCGCCGGCCAGGCGCCCAGTTCCCTGGGCAGTTTCACCCGCGCCTCCAGGACGTCGCCGGCGCGCACCATGAATCCCTCGGCGCTGCCCTCCGTCGTCAGCAGGCCGGCGTTCCACTTGCCGTCGGGCCGCCGGGTCGCCCGGAAGACGCCCGAGCGGCTGTACGCGGGGTCCTCGACGAGGTGGTCCAGCTTGTTGTCGCCGGCGTTGGTCGGCCCGCCGTTCGGGTAGGCCCACGAGTGGCCGGCGACCCACTGGGTGGTGGAACGGAAGTCCGCGGTGAACACCGGTGACGCGGTCCGGGGTGGCGCGGGGGCGCGCGAGGGTGCCGGGATCGTGTCGCGGCCCTGCCCTCTGCGACGCCGCTTCAGCCGGTCGATGAGGCCTGTGAGCATGGGTGACTCCCTCGAAGGGGTGGTATGGGCGGTCTGGAGCGGTTCTGCCCACAGGCGCGTCACTCATGCGGAAATGCTCACAGTGTGTCGAGTAGTCGTCACGAAGGAGTAATCGTCATGGGAATGGGGGGCGGGCCGCCTCGGGGCGGCGTCCCCTCGGCTCCCCTCGGCTCGGCGTCGCCTGGCGCGGTTCCCCGGCGCCCGCGGCATCCGTCGGGCCGTCACGCCTTGGGGTCCATCGTTGCGCTGTCCGGCGTGCGTCGGCTGGCGGCGCACGGCCGCGTCACGCACGCTCGATCCGTCCGGATCGCCGTCTCCGCCCGAGGTGACGACGCCTCACGAAGGGAAACCAGACCCGTGGCCACTCGCCTCAACCCCTACATCAGCTTCGCCGGCGACGCCCGCCAGGCCGTGGAGTTCTACCAGGAGGTCTTCGGCGGCACCCTGACCCTGAGCACCTACGGCGACGTCTCCCCGGAGCAGGCCGGCGCCGTCGCCGACAAGGTCATGCACAGCATGCTGGAGACGGACGGCGGCCTCACCCTGATGTGTGCCGACAACCCGCCGGGCACGGAGCACAAGCCGGGCAACGACATCGCGGTGAGCCTGAGCGGGGAGGACGCCGGGGAACTGCGCGGCTACTGGGACAAGCTCTCCAGCGGGGGCGCGGTGGCGGTGCCGCTGGAGAAGCAGATGTGGGGCGACGTCTTCGGCATGTGTACCGACCGCTTCGGCGTCACCTGGATGGTCAACATCAGCGAACGCGGCTGAGCCGACCGCCTCCCGGCCCGGGGCGGCGGCTCGTGACGCGCCCGCGAGCCCCGCCTCCGCCCTCCGGCGCACCGGAGGGCGGAGGCGGGGCCTCGTGTGTCCGCCCCTGCCGGCCGCCCTCGTCCGGCGTCGCGCCGGGCCGCACCGGCCGCCACCCGGACCCGCCGGTCCGGCCGCCCTCGTCCCGCCCTGGTCATGGTGGGTGTCACACACCCTTCTGGATACCCCCCTGGGTATTACTGCTACGGTGGAGAATAGATACCCCCGGGGGTAAACATCACGAGGGAGAGTGCAGTGTTCTTTGTCGACACCCTGGAGACCGAGGGGCTGGGCAACCGCAGCTATCTGGCGGGCGGCGGCAGGGCCGCGGTCGTCGTGGACCCGCCCCGGGACATCGATCGCGTGATCGCCGAGGCCGCCCGTCGCGGTGTGCGCATCGTGGCCGTCGCCGAGACCCACGTGCACAACGGCTACGTGACCGGCGGCCTGGAGCTCGCGCGTCTGACCGGCGCGCGCTATCTGGTCCCGGCCGGGGCCGACGTCGCCTTCGCGCGGGTGCCGGTGACGGACGGGGACGTCGAGTCGGTCGACGAGCGGCTCGTGCTGCGGGCGGTGGCCACTCCCGGCCACACCCCGCACCACACCTCGTACGTCCTGGAGGAACAGGGCCGCGCGGTGGCCGCCTTCACCGGCGGCTCCCTGCTGATCGGCGGCGTGGGACGCCCCGACCTGGTCGAGCCCCGGCTGACCGAGAGCCTCGCCCGCGCCCAGTACGCCTCCGTGCACCGCCTGGCCGGCGAGCTGGACGACGCGGTCCGGGTGCTGCCCACGCACGGCTTCGGCAGCTTCTGCTCCGCCGGCCAGGCCGGCGCGACCTCCGGCACCATCGGCACCGAGAAGGCCTCCAACCCCGCCCTCGTGCGGGACGTGGACACCTTCGTCAAGGACCTGCTGGCGGGGCTGGAGGACGTGCCCGCGTACTACGCGCACATGGGCCCGGCCAACGCCGCCGGTCCGGCGCCGGTCGACCTCACCCCGCCGCGGCGCGCCGACGCCGCCGAGATCGAGCGGCGTCTCGCGGCCGGGGAGTGGGTGGTCGACCTGCGGAGCCGGATCGCCTTCGCGGCCGGCCACGTGACCGGCTCCGTCAACTTCGAGGTCGACGGCCGGCCGGCCGTCCATCTCGCGTGGATGATCCCGTGGGGCAGGCCCGTGACCCTTCTCGGGGAGAGCGCCGAGCAGATCGCCCGCGCGCAGCGCGAGCTGACCCGTGTGGGCATCGACCGTCCGGCCGCGGCGGCCGTCGGCGGGCCGGCCGACTGGCTCGCGGAGGGTGCCGAGCCGGGCTCGTTCCCGCGTGCCGTGTTCGCGGACCTCGCCGCCGCGCGGCGGCGAGGCGCGGATCCGGTGGTGCTGGACGTGCGCCGGGACGGTGAGCGCGCGGGCGGCTGGATCGAGGGCAGCGTGCACGTGCCCGTCCACCAGATCCACCGGCGCCTGGAGGACGTGCCGGACGGCACCGTCTGGGTGCACTGCGCGGGCGGGATGCGCGCCGCCATCGCCGCCTCCGTGCTCGCCGCCGCCGGCCGGGCGGTGGTGGCCGTCGACGACGGGTACGCCGCCGCGGCCGAGGCCGGGCTCACGATCGTCGCCCCGTCCGGTGACTGACGGCGCGCGGGTGCCCGGCCCGGCACGCGGGGCGCGCCGATGACCGCGCTCGTCCTGGCCCTGATCGCGGGCGGTGTGGTCGGCCTGGCCCTCGGCGCCCTGGGGGCGGGCGGCAGCATCCTCACCGTGCCCGCGCTGGTCTACCTGCTCGGCTTCGCCCCGTCCGCCGCGACCACCGCCGGCCTCGTCGTCGTGATCGGCACCTCTCTCACCGCGCTGCTGGCCCACGCCAGGGCGGGAGCGGTGCTGTGGCGCGCCGGTCTGCTCTTCGCGGCGGCGGGACTGCTGCCCGCCGCCGCGGCGGGCCTCGTGTCCGTACACCTGCCCGCCGCGCTGCTCACCGCGATGTTCGCCGTACTGGCCGGGCTGGCGGCGGTGCGCATGCTGCGGAGCGCCGGGCCGGCCGGGAGCGGCGCGGAGACGGAGGCGGCGGCCGGCGGGAACGGGGCGGCGGGTCCGTCGGCGGCCGGCCGTGCCGCGGGAGCCGGGGCGGGCCTCGGCGCCGTGACCGGTCTCCTCGGTGTCGGCGGCGGATTCCTGGCCGTGCCGGCGCTGGTCACGGTTCTCGGCGTGCCGATGAGCGCGGCGGTGGGGACGAGCCTGCTCGTCATCGTCGCCAACGCGCTCGTCGCCCTCGCGGCCCGGGCCTCCACCGCCGTGCAGCTGGACTGGGCGCTGATCATGCCGTTCCTCGCCACCGCCGTCCTGGGGGCCTGGGACGGCCGGCGACTGGCCGCGAAGGTCTCCGCGCGGGCGCTCCAGCGGGTCTTCGGCGGCGTGCTGCTGGCCGTGGCCGCCGCCATGGGCGCCACGGCCCTGCTGTGAGCGGACCCGCGCCGGCGGGCGGACTCAGGCCGGCGGGCGGACCCGGGCCGGCGGGCGGACCCGGGCCGGCGGGCGGACCCGGGCCGGCGGGCGGACCCGGGCCGGCGGGCGGACCCGGGCCGGCGGGCGGACTCAGGCCAGCGAGAGGAAGAGCTTCTCCAGCCGGGCCCGCATCTGCGCGGAGTCCCGCATCTCCGGGTCCTCGCCGGTCATGCACTGCTGCAGTCCGGTGGCGATGATCGAGAAGCCGGCGCGGTCCAGGGCGCGAGAGACCGCGGCGAGCTGGGTGACCACGTCCTCGCAGTCCCGGCCCTCCTCGATCATCCGGATGACGCCCGCCAGCTGGCCCTGAGCCCGCCGGAGCCGGTTCAGCGCCGACTTCAGCTCCTCGGCCGACATGTCGAGTTGCACGCTTCCTCCTCCTGCATATACCCCTGCGGGTATCCTACCGTGGGGGTCAACACTCCACCGAAAGGTTCCGTTCCGTGACGACCCCGACCGCCCTGACCACTTCGCAGGCGACGCGCCGCCTCGGCGAGTACACCGTCATCGACGTGCGCACGCCCGGCGAGTACGCCTCCGGCCACCTTCCGGGCGCCCACAACATCCCCCTGGACCGCGTCGAGGAGGCCGCCCACGCCCTGCGGTCCGCGGCCGAGCGCGTGCCGCTGCTGATCGTATGCGCCTCCGGTGCCCGGTCCGCCCGGGGCTGCGTCCAGCTGGCGGCACTCGGCATCGACGCCACGAACCTCGACGGCGGCACCGGCGCGTGGGCGGCGGCCGGCCACCCGGTCGAGCGGCCCGCCGGGGCCGGGACCACCTGGCCGATGGACCGCCAGGTCCGCCTCGCCGCGGGAACCCTGGTCCTGCTCGGATTCCTGGCCGGTCTGGCCTGGCCGCCCGCCCACTGGCTCTCCGGCCTGGTGGGAGCCGGTCTCGTCCTGGCCGGCGTGACGAACGCCTGCGGCATGGCCGCCCTGCTCGCGAGGCTGCCCCACAACAGGGCCCCGCGGGACGCCGTCGGGTTCGAGGCGACCCTGCGGGCCCTGACCGTCTGAGCGCACCGCCGCGTGCCCGTCCGCCGCCCGTGCCGTGGGCCCGGGCGGCCCGCCGGTCAGCGCAGGCTCGTGCCGTACACGTGGTCCACGGTCAGCGTGAGCAGGACCCTCCGGTCGGCCACCATGACCGCCCGGTACTCGTCCCAGTCCGGGTGCTCCCCGGCCGCCTCGCGGTAGTAGTCGACCAGGGCCTGGACCTCGGGGCCGTCCGGGTCGGTCCCGGGGCCGACGAGGGTCACGGTGCCCTCGGCCGTCGCCCACGACCGGCCGTCGGCGCTCGTGACCTCCAGGGCGGCGCGTGGATCGCGGCGCAGGTTGGCGGTCTTGGCCGTCCCCGCCGTCGTCGACACCCGGACGACACCGGCGGACCGGTCGTACGAGGGGAGGACGGGGGAGAGCTGGGGGCGGCCGTCGGACTTGATCGTCGCGAGCACGCCCAGCCGGCTCTCCGCGAGCAGTGCGTGCGCGTCGAAGGCTGTGTCGGTCATGCCAGGATCAACTCGCCGCCGGACGCCGTGTATTCCGCGTCCACGGGGTGCGCCGGCCGCCCGCGTACGCGGAGGGTCCCCCGCCCCGCGGTGCCGCCCCGCTCGTCGCCCGCCCGGTCCGGGCCCCGTCCCCGGTGCCTACGATGAGCCCATGGCCGAACGCGAGGGATTCCCCACTGCGCGTGATGCGCACCAGCGCACCCCTGGTGCCCGCGAGCTCTCCGCGGCGGCGGGGGTGTTCGCGCTGCTCGCGGACCCCACCCGGCTGCACCTGGTGTGGCTGCTGACGCGCGGGGAGTCGGACGTGACCGCGCTCGCCGAGGCGTGCGGCGCGGCGCGGCCCGCGGTCAGCCAGCACCTGGCGAAACTCCGTCTCGGCGGCCTCGTCCAGCACCGCAAGGACGGACGGCGGGTCGTGTACACGCTGCCCGACGGTCACATGCGGCGCCTGGTCGTGGAAGCGATCAGTCACGCCGACCACCAGGTGACGGGCGAACCCTGGCACGACTGACG
Organism: Streptomyces sp. JL2001; assembly: GCF_050917515.1. Taxonomy (NCBI): domain Bacteria; kingdom Bacillati; phylum Actinomycetota; class Actinomycetes; order Kitasatosporales; family Streptomycetaceae; genus Streptomyces; species Streptomyces sp. JL2001. The sequence goes on from NZ_CP169421.1 coordinate 6,784,904, forward strand.
TCCCGGGACGGGCGTGTCCATGGGGGCGCACCTGTCTCGAATCGACATGTGCGCACCTGTGCACATGTCGGCTACGGTGGAGTCCACCCCGTAGCCGAACGAGGGCGGTCCCCATGCTGTCCGTGCTGCGCCACCGCGCCTACCGGCACCTCTTCGCGGCCCAGGTCGTCGCGCTCACCGGCACCGGCCTCGCCACCGTCGCGCTGAGCCTGCTCGCCTACGACCTCGCCGGCGACCGGGCCTCCGCGGTCCTCGGGACCGCGCTGGCGCTCAAGATGGTCGCCTACGTGACGATCGCCCCGGTGGCCGGCGCGCTCGCCGAGCGGATACCCCGGCGCGCCCTCCTCGTCGCCACGGACCTCACCCGTGCGGCGATCGCCCTGACGCTGCCCTTCGTCACCCAGGTGTGGCAGGTCTACGTCCTCGTCCTGCTGCTCCAGGCCGCCTCCGCCGTCTTCACGCCGGTCTACCAGGCCACCCTCCCCGACGTGCTCCCGGACGAACGCTCCTACACCCGGGCGCTGTCGCTCTCCCGGATCGCCTACGACCTGGAGAGCCTGTTCAGCCCGGTGCTGGCCGCCGCGCTCCTGACCCTCGTCCCCTACGGAGGGCTCTTCACCGGAACCGCGATCGGCTTCCTCGCCTCGGCCGCGCTGGTCGTCTCCGTCCTGCTCCCCGGACCCGCGACCGGCGAGCCGGCGCCGGACCGGGCCCCTCGCTCCGGCGGCCGGTACGCCCAGGCCGCCTTCGGTACCCGGCTCTTCCTCGCCACGCCACGGCTGAAGGCCCTTCTCGCGCTCGACCTCGTGGTGGCCGCCGGTGGCGCCCTGGTCCTCGTCGGCACCGTCGTGCTGGTGCGCGACACCCTCGGCCGCTCCGCCGGCGACGTCCCGATCGCCCTGGGCGCGTACGGCGCCGGATCCATGGCCGCCGCCCTGCTCCTGCCGCCCCTGCTGGACCGGCGCGGCGAACGGGGTCCGATGCTCGCCGCCGCGTTCGCGACCGCCGCGGTGCTCGCCGTGCCGGCGACGACCGGTGCCTGGTCCTGGCCCGGCCTGCTCGCCGCCTGGTTCCTCGTCGGCGCGGTGGGGTCGGCGGTCCTGACACCCGGTGGCCGGCTGGTGCGCCGCTCGGCGGCCGGCACCGACCTGCCGGCCGCCTTCGCCGCGCACTTCTCCCTCTCGCATCTCTGCTGGCTGCTCACCTACCCGCTCGCGGGCGTGCTGACCGCGACGGCCGGACCGCGGGTCTGCGCCGCCGTCCTGGCCGGCGTCGCCCTGGCCGGCTCGGTCGCGGCGGTCCGGCTGTGGCCGCGTACGGACCCGGACGGGAGGGCCCACGTCCATCCCGAGCTGCCGCCGGACCACCCGCACCTGGCGGGCGCGGGCGGGCCCCACGTGCACGGCTACCGCCGGGACGCCCTCCACCCCCGCGGACTCGGCGGGGGCACCCGGAACGGGCGAAGCGCAGCGTGACGAGCTCGAACGGCCGCAGCCGCAGACGCAGCGCCCCGTCGTCACCCGCGCCGTCCCCGCCGGGGCGTCCGCGAGGGGACGCTCCGGGAGGTCGCAGAGCTCGACGCCGACGGCACCGGTGAGGTCGAGCGCACGGTCTCGACGTGTTCTGCGGCTTCCTCCGGGAGATCGGGCGGCTGCTCGGTAAACCGGTGCTGATGGCCCCGTAGGGCGGCTCGGGTCATCCGGTGCTCGGCTTCGACGTCGAGGCCGATCGAGTCGTTCTCCTCGCAGACGCGCAGGTCAGGTGAGCATCCACGCTGCCGCCCAATCGATTCAGCACCGATCTTCGGTCGTCATCGACCGTGGCACGTCCCGTTCCGCAACTCGCCGACAGAACCGCACGCTCGGTTGCAACCGAGCGCACGCCAAGGGCTGTTGCGCACATGGCGGTGTCCCGCCTCGGTGAGGTTCAGCCGATGCCGTCGAGATCGAGCGAGTGCTGAGGAAAAAACCAGGTCGACGCCGGTCATTGCGGTACTCGATCATGCGTTCATGCCCCTGAGAGAGACCCTTGCCCGAGTTGATGCAGACCTGGCCGCCGGCCGGGTTCCCGTCGCGCGCCAGCGCTTGCGAGGTCTCATCTCGTCCTTCCCGCACGACCTGACGCTCCGCCGTCGTCTGGCCGGGGTGTACCGGCTCTACGGTGACGCCGCCGAGGCTGGACGCTGGATGTACCTCGAAGAGGACCGGAACGCAGACGAGACGGCCGCCTTCGAGGCGCGGTACGGGTCGCCCGGGTGGCGGATGAAGGCCCTCGCCTGGCGCTGCCCCGAGGCGAAGGCCGCTACCGCCTTCGCGGAGGGGCAGTTGGTCGCGGTGCGGACAGCCTGCGCCGAGGAGGTGGGGCGCCCCGTCGCCTGGGACGACCCCGCCTCCTACTCGGACAACCTGGAAGATGAGGCTGAGGCACCCTCCGAGCCGTGGTCGGTCGGCGGTGTGCTGGCGGGCGCCGGCTGCCTGGTGCTGGCCCTCCTGTTCCTCGCGATCTGGGTGAACGGACTCGTTTCCCTCTTCGACTGACTCAGGTCACCGGAGCCCGTCCGGCACTCGCCCCCCCCGCGGCCCGGTGCGTCGGGAACCCTTGACGCGCGGCGAATGCGGAGGAAAATACTGAATACACCAGAAACCAGAGCGAGCCGCACCCGACGGCGAAGACGTTCGCCGCCCCGCGTGACCCCCTCGCGGCTCTGGCCAGGCCCCCGGCAGCTCCTCCCGGGCCCGTGGCTCCCGACGACGGTCGAGAACCCCGGCGCGGTGACGGACTGCCGGGGGACCGCGTGTCCGGACTCCCCGCGACCAGTCGGGCCCCCATGGAACCCCTCGCCGCCGCCCTGATCGACATCGACGGGGTGCTCACCGTGTCCTGGAAGCCGCTCCCCGGCGCCGTCCGGGCCTTGCGCTCGCTGCGGGACCGCGGCCTTCCGCTCGCGCTCGTCACCAACAACACCGCGCGGACCCGCGCCTCGATCGCCGGGAGGCTCGCGGACGAAGGCTTCCCCGTCACCGCCGACGACATCCTGACCGCGCCCGCCGCCACGGCCTCGTACCTGCGGGACCACCACCCGGGCGCGCGCTGTCTGCTCCTCAACACCGGGGACGTCCGCGACGACCTCGACGGCGTGACGCTGGTCGGCGAGGACGATCCGGCGCCCGAGGTGATCGTCCTCGGCGGCGCCGGCGACGCCTTCGCCTACCCGGCGCTGAACCGGGTGTTCCGCCTGCTCCAGGGCGGTGCGCACCTCGTCGCCATGCACCGCAACCTGTACTGGCGCACCTCCGGCGGTCTCGACCTCGACACCGGGGCCTTCCTCCTCGGGCTCGAACGCGCCGCCCGCGTGGAGGCGGTCGTCACCGGCAAGCCGTCCGCCGCCTTCTTCGCGGCCGCCCTCGCCCGCCTGGGGGTCTCCGCCGACCAGGCGCTCATGGTGGGCGACGACATCGTCTCGGACGTCCTCGCCGCCCAGCGGGACGGGATCACCGGCGTCCTCGTCAGGACCGGCAAGTACCTGCCCGAGACCCATCGTTCGGCCGACGGGACACCGGACCACGTGCTCGACTCCGTCGCCGACCTGCCGGCCCTGGTCGAACGACTCGCCGGGGCGGCCAGGTCCGCTGAGTGAGGGCGGCAGGACTGCTTCCGGATGGCCGGGCGGGCGGCCGTAGCGGCGGTGATCCACGAGGCAGGTGTGGCGCGTTCGCTGAATGGTGCTTATGTGACGAGTGAGTCGGGTGTGGCAAGCATGGTTGCGTGGTGCCAGTGTGACGGACGGTGGCCGGCCGGTTCGGAATTGTCCGTGGCGTGACGTAGAAACGTGAAGTGGGGGAACCGCTGACAGGTCGAAGGGGACGGGTCGTGCAGACACACGCGGGGCGGGGGTGCGTCGACCGCGCGCCCTTCGTCGGGCGGCGGGCGGAGCTGGACCGGCTCGGTGCCCTCCTGGACCGGATCGACGCCGGGGGGCCGGCCGCCGCCCGCGTCACGGCCGTCGACCTCACGGGCGAGGCCGGGGCGGGCAAGAGCCGGCTGCTCACCGAGTTCGCGGCGCGGGCGCGCGCCCGCGGCCTGACCGTCCTGCGCGGCCGTGCCGTCGACGACGGGCACGCAGGCCCCTTCCAGGTCTTCACCGACGCCCTCGGCGACCTCGACCACACCCACGAGGACGACCCCGCCTCCCGCCTCGGCGCCCTGTTCGGTGGCGGCGGTGCCGGTGGGGGGAGCGCGGGGCGCGGCATCACGTACGGGCCGGGCGGCTCCGCCGGCGCCGCCGGACGGTCCTCGCTCCTGCGCCGCGCCGCGGCGGCGCTCGGCCGTGTCCCCGGCCCCGGCCTGGTCCTCCTCCTCGACGACCTGCACGGAGCCGACGCGTCCTCCCTGGAGCTCCTCGACCACCTCCTCAGACACCCGGTACGAACCCCGTTCCTGCTCGTCGCGGCCCGGCGCGAGCGGCAGACTCCGCCGGACCTCGCCGCCGCCCTGGCCCGCGGCATCGACACGGGCGCCGTCACCCGCCTCACCCTCGGACCGCTGGACCGCCGCGACTGCGTCGAGCTGGCACCCGGCCTGCCGGTCCGGCAGGCGGAGGAGGCGTACACCGCGAGCCAGGGCAGCCCGCTGTACTTCCTGGCCCTCGTCCATGCCCGCAGCTGCGCGGGCACCACGGGCCCCGAGGCGCACCTGCTCGGCGAACTGGCGCCGCTGCCGCCCCTGCAGCGCGCCGTCGTCGAGGCCGTGGCGGTCCTCGGCGACCAGGCGACGCCCGAACTGGTCCGGGCGGTCACGGCCGCCGGCCCCGACGACCTCGCCGAGGCCCTGCGCCAGGTCGCGCGCCGCGATCTCGTGCGCCACGACGGCGGCGGCCACCGCCTGCTCCCGCGGCACCCCGCCATGCCGCGGCTGGTGCGACGGTCCATGGACCCCTGGCGGCGCCAGGAGTTCCACCGCCGGGCGGCGGCCGAACTCTCCCTGGCCGGCGCCGCGCCGGCCGAGCAGGCCCGTCACCGGGAGCAGGCGATGACCCGCTGGGACCCGGCGGGTGCCGCCGTCCTGGTCAGAGCCGCCGCGGAGACGGAGGCCACCGCCCCGGGGCGCGCCGCCCGCTGGCTGAACGCGGTCCTCCGACTCCTTCCCGACACCTGCGAACACCGCCGCACCCGACGGGAGTTGACGCTGCTCCGGGCGCGGGCGCTCGGCGCCGCCGGACGGGTGGAGGAGAGCCGCGACCTGCTCCACCGGCTCATCGACGGCGGTCCGCCCGCGGGCGGCGGCGAGGCGGACTGCCGGCGGGACGACGGGGCGGACTGCCGGCAGCACGACCGGACCGGTGGCGCCCGCGACGGCGTGCCCCACGCCCGCGAAGGCGACGACGGAGGAGGGGAGGACGGCGACGACGGAGGCGGGGAGCACGGCGGGGACGACCTGCGGATCTCGGCCGTCCTGCTCTGCGCCTTCATGGAACGCCACCTCGGCCGCTACCCCGAGGCCGACGCCCTGCTCCGCCGCGAACTGGAACGCGTGCCCGGCCCCCGGCCCGCCCGGCGCCTCGGGCTCGTCGTCGAATGGGGCTGCCGCGCCCTCTTCGCCACCCGCTACCCCGAGGTCCGGGGCGAGGTGGCCCGCGTGCTGGCCGACGCCCGGGCGCGCGGCGACGAAGCGGGCGCGGTGGAGGCGCTGACGCTGGCCGCCCTGGGCGAGGCCTACGAGGGCGACGTCCCCGCGGCCCGCTCCCACGCCGACCAGGCGGCGGCGCTGGTCGACGTGCTGACCGACGGCGCACTGGCGGCCCACTGCGAGTCGCTGGTCCGACTCGGCTGGAGCGAGGTCTTCCTCGACCGCTACGCCGACGCGGAGCGCCACAGCGCGCGGGGGATCGCCATCGCCCGGCGCGGCGGCCGGCCCTTCGCCCTCTCGCAGCTCCTCATGTGCGCGGCGTACGTCCGCTTCACCACCGGCCGGGTCGCGGCGGCCCTGGAACTCGCCGACGAGTCCCTGGCGGTCGCCCAGACGCTCGGCGGGGCGGAGCTGCTCGGCTTCACCCGGGCGACCCGGGCCGCGATCCTGCTGCACGCCCGGCCGCTGGGTGATCCGGCGGGGCCGGCGGCGGCCGAGGAGGCCGCCGCCACCGTGAGCGGCGCCGAGGGCTGGTGGGCGATCCAGGCGCGCTCGCTGCTCGCCTACGCCATTCCCGCGGGCGAGGACCCCGACCGGGTCCGGGACGTCCTGACGCGTGCCGGAGGCGGTCGGGACCTGCCCCGGATCCAGTCCTCCGTCCGGCCGAGCCTGCTGGAACTCCTGGTGGCGGCCGACCTCGTCGCCGGCGATCCGGCCGAGGCCGAGCGGGGTGCGGCCCGCGCGACCGAACTCGCGGAGCGGCTCGATCTCCCGGTCCAGCGCGGGGCGGCCCTGCGCGGCCTCGGCCGGCTGCAGGCACATCGGGGCGACCCGGCCGCGGCGGCCCGCTCCTTCACGGAGGCGGCGCGGCTCAGCGCGCGCTCCGGCGCGACCCTGCGGGAGGCGCAGAGCCTGCTGCTCGGCGCCCCGTTCGCGAAGGCGGCGGGCGACGGACCCGGGGCGGTCTCGATGTGGCGCCGGGGCCGCCGGCTCGCCGCGGACGGCGGCGCGCGGATGCTCACCGACCTGGCCGAGCGGCTGCGGCCGGCGGTGCTCGGGCCCGGACCGACGGGACCGGCGGGACCCGGGGAACCCGCCGGCCCGCGTCCCCCCGGGGCGGGCGGCGCGCCCGCCCGGGACGACCGGCTGGCCCGTCTGACCCCGCGTGAGCGGGAGATCTCCGCGCTGGTGGCGGAAGGGCTCACCAACCAGGCGGTGGCCGACCGGCTGGGCTTGAGCCCCCGGACGGTCGAGAGCCACGTCGCCCGCGTCTACCGCAAGACCGGGGTGGTGACGCGCGCGGCACTCGCCTCCCTGGTCGTGCGGGGCGGCCTGGCCGACGGCGACGGCCCGCCACCGGGCAGGACCGGTCAGTCCTCCTGCGGGTAGGCGGCGATGACCTTGCCCTTGGGGTCCGCCTTCAGATAGCCGGAGCCGTAGTCGTCGGAGAGGTAGACGCTCATCCCCGGGCCCGTCTTGAAGATGGTGGACGGCGTGTTCACCACGAGGTAGCGGCTGGTGGGGTTCTTGACCCCGAGTTCCTTGTCCGCCCGCTTCATCAGACCCGGGACGGCGTCCCAGTCGAAGTCGGCGAGATCGACCGCCACGGTGCCCGACATGACCGTGCCGCCCGAGCCCTCCTTCACGGCGACGTCGCCGCCGCGGTAGCTGTACGAGTCGTACCGCTTGGTGCTTCCCTCGACCAGCGCCTCGGCGAGCACGTACTCCGGGTACACCACGAAGCGGGTGACCTTGGTGCCGCCCATGACGGGCTTCAGCTTGGCCACGGCGTTCTTGATGCCCTCGGCCGTGAGCAGGTCGGTCTTCACCGGGTCGTCGTCGGCCGCGTCCACGGGGGTGTCCGCCGACGCGTCCGACGACGGCGTGGCGGCGGAGGACGGTCCGGTGGCCGAGGTGGTCGGGCCGCCGTCCTTGGCCTCGTCGCCGGTCCCCTTCCGCCCGTCCCAGTTCAGGTAGCCGATCGGCAGGGCCACCGCGAGCAGCACGGCGAGGGCCGCGCCGACCAGCCGGCCGGTCCGCCGCCGGCCCCCGGGCACCGTGGTGGTGGGCGCGGTGGAGGGGAAGGGCGGCGGCGTCGGCGCGGCCGGCCCCCCGTAGGCCGGGAACGGCGACGGCGTCGCGCTCCCGGCCGGGCCCGTGAACGGCCCCTGGCCCGGGGCCCGGCCCGCGGCGGGCGGCGCCAGATGGAACGACGTGTGCGCCCCGGACCGCGGGTCCCCGGCAGCGGGGACGGCGTCGGCCGGCCGGCCGACGGACCTCGGGTCGACCGGGCCGCCCCCGCCCCCTGCCGAGCCCGTCGCACCGGCCCCCTGACCGGTCGGTGCGACGGGCTCGGCGACGGCGGCCAGCGCGAGGTCGAGCGCCTCGGCGTCCGGGCGCGCCGCCGGATCACGGACGAGCAGTGTGGCCAGTACGGCGCCGAGCGGGCCGGCCTGGCGGGGCGGAGGCACGTCGTCGGAGAGGACGGCCGCCAGGGTCGCCAGCGTGTTGGCGCGGCGGAGCGGATGCCGGCCCTCCACCGCCACGTACAGCAGCATGCCGAGGGACCACAGGTCGCCGGCCGAACCGCCGACGCCTCCCCGGACCCGCTCGGGCGCCATGTAGTCGGGCGAGCCGATGACGGAGCCCGTGGCCGTGAGGCTGGTGGACTCGCGCACCGCGGCGATCCCGAAGTCCGTGAGCACCGGCCGCCCGTCGGGGCGCATCAGCACGTTCGCCGGCTTCACGTCCCGGTGCTCGATGCCGCGCGCGTGGGCCGCCCGCAGCGCCGACAGCAGGTCGCGGCCGAGCCGGGCCGCGTCGGCCGGCGCCATCGTGCCGCGCTCCAGCCGGTCGTGCAGCGAGCCGCCGGTCACCAGCTCCATCACGAGCCAGGGGTACGTGCCCTCCCCGCCGTCCACGATGTGGTGGATCGTCACGACGTTCGGGTGGTCGACCTGGGCCAGCGCCCGGGCCTCGCGCAGGACCCGCTCGCGCAGCGTCCGGGCGGCCTCCGGCTCGTACTCGGCCATCGCCGGGTCCGGCGGCCGGACCTCCTTCAGCGCCACCTCCCGGTGCAACGCCAGGTCACGGGCGCGCCACACCGTGCCCATGCCGCCCCCGCCGAGCCGCTCCACCAGCTCGAAGCGGCCGTCGATCACTCTGCTCACGTACTCTCCCGCGTCCTGTCACCGGCGTTCGCGGCCGTGGCCCGCCGATGGTCCTGCGTGCATGCCCGCAGCCGTTCGAGCTTGGCGCGCAGGTCCGTGGCTCCGGACTCCGTCGCGGACCCGCCCCCCGGACCGGGTGTGGCGCCGAGCCCCCCGGCCCTTACCCCGCACTGTAGGAGAAGGAGGGTGGCGGTCTGCGCGGCGGTGGTGTCCCCGGCCTCGTGGGCCGCGACCACCTGGTCGCACAGGGCTCCGAGAGCGGCCATGGCACGGGCCTCCGGGCCCGGTCCGGCCGCGTCGGCGGCGTCCGGGGCGCAGAGCAGTGCCCGGGCGCGGGACAGCAGCGCCTTGCCGTGGCTGCCGGCCCGTTCGTGCAGCTCGGCCGCCCGCGCGAAGTGCGTCTCGGCGCAGTGGCCGACGTCGCCGCGGTGGTCGAGCGCGAGGGCGTCGAGCGAGTCCGCCTCGTCGCCGGGGGAGAGCCGGCCGCCGGCGCGCGCGACGGCCGCCGCGGCCCGGCGCCACGCGGCGCCCGCATCGGGATGACCTGCCTCGGTGAGCATCCGGGCCCGGGCGAGCAGGGTCCCCGCCGTGTCGAAGCCGGTCACCGGACGCCTCGCGACGCGCGGCGGCGGGCTTCCGTGGTGTCCTCGGCGGGGCCGGCTCCGGTGATGCTCTCGAACGCTTTCAGCGGGCCCATCCGTGTTCCTGCTCGGGGGAGACGTGCGGCGGTCGACCGGCGCCGCGCACCGGTCCCGCCGCGGAGCCTTTCACGCCCGGCGCGCGCCCACATCCGTAGAACTACGGAACTTCGCGGACCGGACCGGACCGGACCGGACCGGACCGGACCTGACCGGGCCGGGCCGGCCCCGGCTCCCGTCCGGCCCTGTCCGGCGACGCCGAAGCCGGAACCGCCGAAGATCCGCGCGCCCGGCCACGCCGCCGAGCGCCCGCGCGAGCCTCACCACGCCGCCGGAGATCCGCGCGGGGCCATGCCCCCGGGCCTCCGCGCGCCCCACCACGCCGCCCCGGCGAAGTGAGTAGCGGTACTCATGCCGCCCACCGCCCGCGGCGGGACCATGGCCGACGGGAGCCGACCGGACGGCTCGGAGGGGGTTGGCATGAGCAAGGCCGCAGGTGTGTGCGTGGCCGCGGGAGCCGCGGTCCTGGCCCTGGTGACGGCGTACGCGGTGGGGGCCCCGCCCGCCCTGGTGCTCGGCGTCGGAGCCGGCGTCCTCGGACTGCTCTGGCTGCTGCTGCTCCTGACGGCGCCCTGGAACCTCTACTTCCGCGCCCACGCGGTGCTCGCCGAGATCGCGATCAGCCGGCGGAAGGGGCTGGAGGTCCCGAAGGAGCGCGACGCCGAAGCGGGCCGCATCGCCCGCGTGATGCTCCGCCTGGCCGTCGCCGGCCATCTGGCGACGGCCGTCGCGGTGGGCGTGGTCGCGTGGGCGAGCGGACGGGAGGCGGGCTACTGGTTCGCCGGGTTCTTCCTGCTCAGCACCTTCTTCCGGCCCGCGGGCGCCTACTTCGCCCAGCTGCGCCGGCGGCTGGGACGGCTGCTCGTGGAGGTGACCCACCCCCGCGACGACGTGGTCGCGCTGCGCGGCCGGGTCGACCAGGTGGAGAACGGTGCGCGGGTCCTGGAGGACCGGACCGAGGAGCACTACCGGACCCTGGCCGAACTGCGCCGCGCGGTCGACGCGCTGGCCCTGACCACGGACCGGCGCGCCGACGACACCGACCGTCGCATCGCCGCCATGGCGCGGGAGTTCGAGGCGACGATCGACCGCCTCACCGACAACGAGGAGATCATCGCCGGGCTCAAGGCCTTCCTGCGCCTGCTGCGCGCCACCGACGCCGTCGACGGCACGGGGCGCCCGGCCGCCCTCTGACCGGTGGGGGCGCCGCCCTGGGGGTGTCCTGCCGGTCCTGCCGGGCTTTCGGCGTGATCGACAAGCCCCCCGAGTGCTTCTCACAGCGAGCCGGGGGCCGCTGTGTGACGCGTGTTACGGACCAAGATCAGCCCGGTTGACACAGATGTAACGGGCATTTCCTACGGTCGTGGCACGAACGGTTCCACAGAGAGGCCCCCGGTGACGCCAGAGGACACGCGCAACCCGCGCACCGGCCCCGACCAGGTGCGGACCGTCTGCTCGTACTGCGGTGTGGGCTGCGGAATGATCCTCGACATCGGCCGGGGACCCGACGGCCGACGCACGGTCCTCAAGGCGACCGGCGACAAGGAGCACCCCGCCAACTTCGGACGCCTGTGCACCAAGGGCGCCACCACCGCCGACATGCTCGCCGCGCCCGGACGGCTGACCACCGCGCTGGTACGGGAACGCCGCGGCGAGGCCCCCGTCCCCGTATCCGCCGACCGGGCCATCGCCGACACCGCCCGCCGCCTGCGCGCGATCGTCGACCGGCACGGTCCGGACGCCGTCGCCCTCTACGTCTCCGGCCAGATGAGCCTGGAGGCGCAGTACCTGGCCAACAAGCTGGCCAAGGGATTCCTCGGCACGAACCAGATCGAGTCCAACTCGCGGCTGTGCATGGCGAGCGCGGGCACCGGCTACAAGCTCTCCCTCGGCGCCGACGGCCCGCCCGGCTCGTACCAGGACTTCGAGCACGCCGACCTCTTCCTCGTCATCGGCTCCAACATGGCCGACTGCCACCCGATCCTCTTCCTGCGCATGATGGAGCGGGTCAAGGCCGGGGCGAAGCTGATCGTGGTCGACCCGCGGCGCACCGCCACCGCGGCCAAGGCCGACCTCCACCTGCGGGTGCGGCCGGGCACCGATCTCGCCCTCCTCAACGGGCTGCTGCACCTGCTGCACGAGAACGGACACACCGACCCGGAGTTCATCGCCGCGCACACCGAGGGCTGGGAGGCGATGCCCGCCTTCCTCGCCGACTACCCGCCCGCCACCGTGGCGGAGCTCACCGGCATCCCCGAGGAGGACATCCGCACCGCCGCCGCCTGGATCGGCGCGGCCGGGGAGTGGACCAGCTGCTGGACCATGGGCCTCAACCAGTCCACCCACGGCACCTGGAACACCAACGCCCTCGTCAACCTGCACCTGGCCACCGGCGCGATCTGCCGACCCGGCTCGGGCCCCTTCTCCCTGACCGGCCAGCCCAACGCCATGGGCGGGCGCGAGATGGGCTACATGGGCCCGGGGCTGCCCGGTCAGCGCTCGGTCCTGGTCGCCGAGGACCGGGCCTTCACCGAGGAACTCTGGGACCTCGCGCCCGGCACGCTCCGCGAGGACGGCTCCGGCCGCGGCACCGTCGACCTCTTCCGGCGCATGGCGGACGGCGAGATCAAGGCCTGCTGGATCATCTGCACCAACCCGGTCGCCTCGGTCGGCAACCGCCGCACCGTCATCGAGGGCCTGGAGGCCGCCGAACTCGTCATCACGCAGGACGCGTTCGCCGACACCGAGACCAACGCCTACGCCGACGTCATCCTGCCCGCCGCGCTGTGGACCGAGACCGAGGGGGTACTGGTCAACAGCGAGCGCAACCTCACGCTCGCCTCCCCGGCCGTCGACCCGCCCGGCGAGGCCCTCGCCGACTGGCGGATCATCGCCGGCATCGCCCGCGCCCTGGGCCACGACGAGGCGTTCGCCTACGAGAGCGCCGAGGAGATCTTCGAGGAGATCACCCGCGCCCGGAACCCGAAGACGGGCTACGACCTGACCGGTGTCACGTACGAGCGGCTGCGGGACACCCCCGTGCAGTGGCCGGCCGCGCCGGGCGGCCCCGACCGCAACCCGATCCGCTACCTGGACGCGGACGGCGCGGGCCCGGTCTTCCCCACGCCCAGCGGCCGGGCCGTCTTCCACGCCCGCCCCCACCTCGACGCGGCCGAGATGCCCGACGACGACCACCCCTTCGTCCTCAACACCGGCCGCCTCCAGCACCAGTGGCACACCCTCACCAAGACCGGCCGGGTCGCCAGGCTCAACCGGCTCGACCCCGCCCCGTTCGTCGAGATCCACCCCGGGGACGCCGAACGACTCGGCATCGCGGAGGGCGACGCGGTGGAGATCACCTCGCGGCGCGGGAAGGCCGTCCTGCCGGCGGTCGTCACCGACCGCGTCCTGCCGGGCTGCTGCTTCGCGCCGTTCCACTGGAACGACCTGTTCGGCGAGTACCTCAGCGTCAACGCCGTCACCAACGACGCCGTCGATCCGCTCTCCTTCCAGCCCGAACTGAAGGTGTGCGCGGTGGCCCTGACGAAGACGACCGCGCCGGGACCGGGACCCCGGCCGGCGGCGGCGCCCGGCACGGCCGCACCGGGCGGGCGACCCGTGCCCGCCGTCGTCCCCGCCGTCGTCCTGCCCCAGGCGGCCCCTCCCGGTGTGTCCGCCGCCTTCGGGCTCGAACCCTCCCCGCCGCCCGTCCTCAGCGCGGAGGAACGGCAGTATCTCGTCGGCTTCCTCGCCGGCCTGGAGGCGGGCGCCCCGGGCGTCCCCGTCCTGCCGCCCGGCGCGCCCTTCCGCGAGGAGCACGCCCGCTGGGTCGACGGCGTCCTCGCGGGCCTGTACTCGCGCGCCCCGCGGGCCGTCCCCTCCGGGCCGGGACCGGCAGCCCCGGCCCACGCCCGCGAGATCGTCGTCCTGTGGGCCTCGCAGACCGGGAACGCCGAGGACTTCGCCGCGGCCACCGCCGACCGGCTCGTGGCGGCCGGGCACCGGGCCGCCCTCGCCGGCATGGACGAGACCGACCCGTCCGCCCTGCCGCCGGCGGCCGACCTGCTGCTGATCACCAGCACCTTCGGCGACGGCGACGCGCCCGACAACGGCTCCGGCTTCTGGGACGCCCTCGCCGGCCCGGACACCCCGCGCCTCGACGGACGGCGGTACGCCGTGCTCGCCTTCGGGGACTCGTCGTACGACGACTTCTGCGGCCACGGACGGCGCCTCGACCAGCGCCTCGACGAGCTCGGGGCCGTACGCCTCGCGCCGCGGACCGACTGCGAACCCGACTACGAGCCCTCCGCCGAGGCGTGGCTCGACCAGGTCCTGACCAGCCTCACCAGTCCCACCGGCCTCACCGAGCCGCCGCGGGCCGCGCCCGCACCGGGCCCCGTCCCCGCCGCGCCGCGCAGGTCCAAGCCCGTCGCCACCCCCGCCCGGCTCGTCGGCAACCGGCTGCTCAGCCTGCCCGGCGCAGGCAAGGAGGTCCGCCGCTTCACCTTCGACACGAGCGAGAGCGGCACCCCCCTCGGCTACGAGGCGGGGGACGCCCTGGGCGTCCAGCCCGTCAACTGCCCCGAACTCGTCGCCGAGTGGCTGGCCGTCACCGGACTCGACGCCGGAGCCACGGTCGAACTCCCCGGGCTGGACCCCGTACCGCTCGGCGAGGCCCTGCACCGCCACCTCGACATCACCCGCCTCACCCCCGCCCTGCTCGGATTCGTCACCGAACGGACCGAGGACCGCGACCTCAAGCGCCTGCTCCGCCCGGACAACAAGGACGGCCTCGCCCAGTGGTCCTGGGGCCGGCAGGCCGTCGACGTGATCGCCGAGCATCCCGTACGGGCCGCGGCGCAGGAGTGGGCCGACGTGCTCGGCCGCCTCCAGCCGCGGCTGTACTCGATATCCTCCAGCCCGCTCACGGACCCGCACCGGGTCTCCCTGACGGTCTCCGTGGTCCGTTACGAGAACCTGCGCGGCACGCCCCGCAAGGGCGCCTGCTCCCCCTACCTGGCCGACGCCGAGCCGGACGCCGTGGTCCCGGTCTTCGTGCGGCGGGCCGCGCACTTCCGGCCCCCGGCCGACCCCGGCACCCCGATGGTGATGATCGGGCCGGGCACGGGCGTGGCCCCCTTCCTGGGCTTCCTGGAGGAGCGCCGCGCCCTCGGCCACCGGGCGCCGAACTGGCTCTTCTTCGGTGAGCAGCACCGCGCGACCGACTTCCTCTACGAGGAGGAGCTCACCGCCTTCCTCGCCGACGGCACCCTGGACCGCCTCGACACCGCCTTCTCCCGGGACCAGCGCGCCAAGATCTACGTCCAGGACCGGATGCGGGAGCACGGCCCCCAGCTGTGGTCCCGGCTCAGGTCCGGCGCCCACCTCTACGTCTGCGGCGACGCCGCGCGGATGGCGAAGGACGTCGACCGGGCGCTGCGGGACATCGCCGTCGCGCACGGCGGCCACGACGAGGAGTCGGCGGCGGCGTACGTCAAGCAGCTCGCCGCCGAGAAGCGGTACGTCCGGGACGTCTACTGAGCCTCCCGCGCCCTGGGGGATCTCGCCGGGCTGCCTGATCGACAGGACGCCCCCACGGGCCGCGCGGCCGCTCAGGCGGTGGCGCCGGCGTCCGCGGCGGTGACGGGTGCCACCGGGGACAGCTGCGGGCGCTTCGCCGTGCGCCCGTCGCCCGAGGAGCGGCCGCGCAGCCGGCGGCCCAGCCAGGGACCCAGGAATCCGGCCGCCCAGCGGACGTCGGCCAGCGCCGCGCGCGGGCCGGTCGGGGCGGGGACCTCGGACGGGGGCAGGGGCAGGCTCCAGGTGTCGTCGCTGCCGGGCAGGGCCAGGGCGTGGGCGACGGCGGCGGCGATCCGCTCGTGGCCCAGCGGGCCGGCGTGCAGCCGGTCCGCGCTCCAGATCCGCGGGTCCGTCACCACCTCGTGCCCGGTGCTCTCGGAGACGACGACCCCGTGCCGCGCCGCGGCGACGCGGATCCGGTCGTTGAGCTCCTCGATCCGGGGGCGCAGCGGCCGGGCCAGCGGCACCAGGACGGTCAGATCGGGGAAGGTGAGCGTCGCCACGCGCGTGCCTGCGCCGGTCAGCGCGGCGAACATCGCCTCCAGGTGCCCGGCCACCTCCGCCGCGTCGAACGACGGCCGGAGCATGTCGTTCACCCCGGCGACCACCGTGGCCAGATCGGGGCGGAGCGCGAGGGCCGGCGCGAGCTGCCGGGCCCGTACCTGGCCGGCGAGCAGTCCTCGGACGGCGAGGTTCGCGTACTGCACCCGGGGATCCACCACCGCGAGCCGTTCGGCGAGACGGTCGGCGAAGCCGCGCAGGCCCACGGTGTCGTCACCGTCGCCGACACCCTCGGTCTGGCTGTCGCCGAGGGCCACGTAGCGGAGATAGGGGGAGGACTGCTCGCTGGTGGGCATGGCCTCACTCTATGGTCAGCAGAGTGGGTATTCAACAAATCTACTAATCAGCGAGGGGGGTGCCGGTTCGGCCGCCACGGGCCGATGACCGCCCGATCGACTCGACCAGGGGGAGCAGGCGGTGCGGGACCCGCTCCCGCAGGGCCATCTCCGTGCGCGTGCGGACGACCCCGGGAAGCTGGATCAGCTGCTGGATCACGTCCTCCAGATGGCCGTTGTCCCGCGCCACCACCCGCGTCAGCAGGTCCCCGCCGCCGGTGATCGAGAACGCCTCGACGATCTCCGGAATCGCGGCGAGCGCGTCGCCGACCTCGTCCAGGTGCCCCTGCGTCACCTCGATGTGGACGAAGGCGAGCACAGGGTGCCCGAGCGCGGCCGGCGACAGGAACGGTCCGGTGCCGGTGATCACCCCGTCCCGCTCCAGCCGGTCGACGCGGGCCTGCACGGTGCCCCGCGCCACCCCGAGGATCCGGGCGTACTCCCGCACGCTGGTGCGCGGCTGCTCCAGCAGCAGCCGCAGGATGCGCGTGTCGAGCTCGTCCACCGCCATGGTCCGATGGCCTCCTTCTGGCCGATGTCTACTCGCGAAGACTGTACCAATGGCCCACCTCCAGCCGGTCGAGTTGAGCCAGTGAGCGGATGGATGTTTTCCTCGGAGCAGAGAACGTAGACGGCGCCGCGCTTGCGCCGGACCGGCGACGAGGCCGGTACCGGACCGCGGCGCCTTTCCCATGTCCGAGAGCGGCCACGGGCAGGCCCGGGCACGAGATCACGCGAAGAGGGTGTGTGTACGGCAGCGGGGGCGGGTCGACCGTCGTGAAGAAGGGCCGGGAGACCGGCGGCCGGCTGGTCAGGCTGGTGTTCGTGGCCCCGGACCCGGGGAAGGTCAGGCTGCGCGTCTCCTCGCGCGCCGTCCTCGGCGTCGGGCTCGCGGTGGCCGCGGCCGAACTCGCGGGCCTCTCCCTGACCGCCTCCCTCACCGGGGGCCTGGCCGCGCTGCTCGCGCTCTTCACCGTCGGCGACCCCACCGTCCGCCGGCAGGCCCTCACCACCGCCCTGCTGCCCGTCGCCGGCTTCCCCGTCCTCGCGCTGGCCACCGCCCTGCACGGCGCGCCGCTGCTGCGGGACGCCTCCTGGCTGCTCGTCGTCTTCGCCGGGGTCTACGCCCGGCGCTGGGGCCCGCGCGGCCACGCGCTCGGCATCTTCGCGTTCATGATGTTCTTCGTCACCCAGTTCCTGCACGCGCTGCCCGCGCAGCTGCCGGAGCTGTACGCCGCGGTGACCCTCGCGCTCCTCGTCGTCGGAGCCGTCCGCTTCGTCGCCTGGTCCATCGAGCGGCGCGTCCCGCCGCCCGCCGCGCCCGCCCCGCTGCCCGGCAGTGGCCTCGCTCGGCCCACCACCCGGCAGGCCTTCCAGGCCACGGCGGCGTGCGCCGTCGCGCTCGCCGCCGGACAGGTCATCTCGCACGACCGCTGGTACTGGGCCGTCGGCACCGCCTGGTGGATCTTCGTCAACACGGCCTCGCGCGGCGAGACGCTCGTCCGGGGCTTCCGGCGGGTCGTCGGCACCGTCACCGGTATCGCCGCGGGTCTCCTCGTCGCGATCCCGCTGGCGGGCGCGCCCGCTCCGACCGCCGCGCTGGTCGCCGTCTGCGTCTTCGGGATCTTCTACACGGCGCCGCTCTCGTACAGCTGGATGATGTTCTTCGTGACCGTCATGGCGGGCCTCCTCTACGGCCTGCTCGGCGTGCTCCACCCCGGGCTCCTGCTGCTGCGCTTCGAGGAGACCGCGGTCGGCGTGCTCGGCGCGGCCGTCGGTGTCGCCCTGCTGCCCGTGACCACGCACGCCGCGACCAACGCCTGGATCGAGCGGGCCGTGACCTGCGTGCACGAGTGCACCACGGTCGCCGCCCGCCGCCTCGCCGGGGACCCGGCGGCCGACCCCGCGCCGCTCGCCGCCGAACTCGAGCTGCTGCTCGGCCGGGCGAGGATCACGCTGGCCCCGCTGACGCACCCGCTGAGCCCGCTGCGCGCCCGCAAGGCCCGCGCCCGCCACGTCCTCGCCCTCCTGGACGACTGCGCGCGGGAGATCCGGGGGCTCTCGGCCGTGGCCGCCGACCCCGACGCCTCGCACGACGCCCGGCTCGCCGCCGCGTCCTGGCGGGTCGAGTCGGCCGTCCACGCCCTCGTGCCGCCGGTCCGGCCCGTCCGCCCGGCCTCGCCCGACTCCGCCCTCCCGTCCCACCACCCCGGCGCGGAGGCGGCCCTCGGCCACCTGTACGGCCTGGAGCGCGCCCTCGTCGACCTGGCGACCCCGCTCCGCAGCGCCCCGGACGCCCCCCTGGTCCCGGCGGCCTGACACTCCCCGGCCGCCGGGCGATCGCGTGCCCGCCGCGCACCGGGGAGCCCCGGCCGCGGGGCGGTCGGCTCGGCGGCGGCTGGGCGGCCTCCCTGCCGCGGCCCTCCGGCCCGCCGCGGCCTTCCGGCCCGGTCCTCCGTACCGGAGCCGGCCGACCGCCCTTCCCGTCGGCCCCGCCACGACCCAGTTGGTCTAGACCGCCTGCTAACGTCAGGCCGGACTACGGAGCGGTCGACCCCGGCCGCTCGGCGGAAGGGGAGACGCCATGGGCGGCACACGCGCGCGCAATCCGGTACGGGCCTTCATCGGCTCCTTCACCTCGGCGGGCGGCCGCGGCGTCCTCGCCGCCGACGTCGACCCACGCACGGGCGCCCTGACCGTCACCGGATCCACCGACGCGGTCGCCGATCCCTCCTACCTCGCCCTCGCCGGCAGCACGCTCTACGCCGTGTCCGAGACCGAGGCGGGGGCGGCCGCCGCCCTCGACGTCAGCGGAGCCGCGCCGCGGCCGCTCGGCGCCCCCGTGTCCGTCCGGGGTGCCGGGCCCACCCACCTCGCCGTCGCGGCCGGGCACGTCCTGACCGCGAACTACGGCTCCGGCAGCGTCACCGCCCTCCCCGTCGCCGCCGACGGCTCCCTCGGCCCGGCCGCCGACATCGCCCGGCACGAGGGCTCCGGCCCGGTCGCCGACCGCCAGGCCGGTCCCCGCGCCCACCAGGTGCTGCCCGCCCCCGGGGGCCGCTGGGTGGCCGCGGTGGACCTCGGCACCGACTCCGTCTGGATCCACGCCCTCGACGCCGCGACCGGCGCCCTGCGGCCCCACGGCGAGACCGCCCTGCGCCCCGGCACCGGGCCGCGCCACCTCGCCTTCCATCCGGCGGGCGGCCACGCCTACGTCCTCAACGAGCTGGAGCCCACCCTCACCGTCTGCCGCTGGGACGCCGACGCGGGCGTCCTGGAACCGCTCGACGAGGTCCCCGTCCTGCCCGAGGGAGCCGCCGCGCCGAGCTACCCCTCCGCGGTCGTCGTGGCCCCCGACGGCCGCTTCGTGTGGGTGGCCGTCCGCGGCGCCGACCTGCTCGCCGTGCTCGCCCTCGACCCGGACGGCGGGAGGGCGGCGCTCGTGGAAACGGTGCCCTGCGGCGGCCGCTGGCCCCGTGACCTGGCCCTCGATCCCTCCGGACGCCGGCTGTACGCGGCGAACGAGCGCTCCGGCGACGTGACGTGGTTCGACCTCGACCCGGAGACCGGTGTCCCGAGCCGGGCGGGCTCCGTCGAGGCCCCCGCGGCCACCTGCGTGGTCCTCGGCTGACGGGACCCGGCCCGCGGGCCGGGTCCCCGTCCCACCGCCGTCACCCGCCACCCGCCGGGCGGGCCGCCCGGCCGCGCGCAGACGGGAGGGCCCGCTCCGGACTTCTCCGGTGCGGGCCCTCCCGTACTGCTCCGCTGCCTGCGCGCGCGGCGCGCGGGTCAGTGGCTCGGCGCCCCCTGGGCCTGCGGCGAGCCGATGCCCAGCGTGGCGGTGTACTGCGAGAGCACGAGCTTGCCGATCGCCGGGTACGCGCCCAGCGGCTCGGCGGCGGCGCAGCCCGCCTCCTTCGCGGCCGCGTCCAGCAGGCCGTCGGCCAGCTCGGGACCGATCAGGTACGGCGCGAGCGCCAGCTGCTCGGAACCGGAGCCGCGCAGCTGCTCGGCCACGGCGGTGATCGAGCCCTCCTGGTCCAGCGCGGCGGCGATCACGGGGACGGCCAGCCGGGCGGCCAGCAGCATGCCGGTGATGCCGGCGGCCTGCACGGCCTCCTCGCCGCCGACCGTGGCCAGCACGATGCCGTCGGCGGCGGTGGCCACCGTGAACAGGCGGGCGCGGTCGGCACGGGCCAGACCGGCCTCCGACAGGCGCACGTGCAGGGCCTCGGCGAGCAGCGGGTGCGGGCCGAGGACGTCGGTCAGCTCGGCGATGTTGCCGCTGTCCATGACGGCCTGGCGGATCCGGCGCATCAGGGCGCTGTCCGGGCCGGCGAGCAGCGGGACCACCACGGCGGCCGGGCCCTCGGGAGCGCTGACCTCGCGACCGGCGGCCAGCGCCAGCTGGTAGCGCTCGGTGCGCACGGCCGCGGTGCGCATGAGCGCGGCGGCCAGCGAGGGGTACTCGGCGTCGTCACCGTCCAGGTAGCCGATCACGGCCTCCAGGCCGGGCAGCTCGGAACGGGCGATGCTCACGACCTCTTCGGCCAGCGAGCGTATGGCGGGCGTGGGCTCGCCGGGGACGGCGAGAACGAGTGCGGGAGCGCCCTCGGGCGCCGCCGCGGGTTCGGGGCGGCGGTGCCGTCCGGTCTGGCGGGGTCGCGGCATTCGTACAGGCAGGCCGGAAGCGGGCCCAGTGGGGGAGCTCATGGCGCCGCATGCTACTGGTTTTGCCCGCCGCGCAGTTCGGTGAGGTGCGACAGAGCGTTATCTGCCCCCCTATGTCCGAACAGTGGCTTACCTGGTGAGATGGAGCAACCTCGGCTCCTCCGGCAGCCGTAGCGAACCGGTCGCGCTCGCGGCGGCGAGGGAGACGGCTCCGGCCAGCGGATCGCCGGCGGCGGACACGGCACGGGCCTGCGGCAGTTGCTCCGCGAGCTCCGTGCGCAGCGGTGCGAGCAGAGCGTCCCCCATCTTGAACAGACCGCCGGTCAGCGCCACTTCGCACGGCAGGCCGGCGGGGCACACGGCGGCGGCCGCCTCGGCGATGTGTGCCGCGGCCCGCGCCAGCACGTCGCCGGCGACCGGATCGCCCGCGTCGGCGCAGACGGCGACCTCGGGCGCGAAGGAGGCCAGCACGGCGGGGCGGTCGGTCCGCGGGTAGAGCGCGCCGGGCAGTCCGGCGGCCGGCCCGAACAGTGCCTCGGCCCGGGCGAGCAGCGCGGCCGAGCCGCCCCGGCGGCCGTCGTACGCGCGCATCGCCGCCTCCAGGCCCGCCCGGCCGATCCACGCGCCGCCGCCGCAGTCGCCGAGCAGATGTCCCCAGCCGTCGGCGCGGCGCCAGGCGACCAGGTCCGTACCGAGCGCGATCATGCCGGTGCCGGCGGCGACGACCGCCCCGGGCCGCTGCCCGAGGGCCCCCGCGTAGGCGGTGACGGCATCGGCGGCGAGGACCAGCGTGCGCACCCCCAGGGCGCGTTCCAGCGCGCCGGGCAGCTCGGCGCGGAGTTCGTCGCCGAGCGTCGCCATCCCGGCGGCGCCGACCGCCACGGCCACGACCGTCCCGGTCCCGGACGGGCCGGCGTCGCCGCCGGACGCCCCGGCCCGCAGCGTCTGGACGGCGGGCAGCACCTGCGCCAGCAGATGGGCCGCCTCGATCCCGCCCGGCCCGGTCCGCACGGGTTCGCGGGACGAGACGGTGCCCAGCACCCGGCCGCCCGACGCCTCGGCCAGGGCGATCCGCAGTCCCGAACCGCCCGAGTCGACCCCGACGACCAGATCCCCGGCCCTCGGCGGGGTCACCGCGGGCCGCCGGTGCCGGTCGGGTGGATGCGTGACCTCATGGACGGACTCCTTGACGGGGGAGGAGGGACGAGGCAGGCGGAGGGAGAACGGGCGGGGAGGGAGCGAGGCGTGACGGCCGGAAGCCTAAGGGCTGTCCCGTGATCCCCGGCGGCGGGCGCTCGCGGTGGGGGATCGGCGGGGCTCCCGTGACCGGTCGCCGGAGCGGTGCGCGCCGCCGGTCGCTCCGTGGTGATCGACTGTCCGTGTAGGCCGGTAGGGTGACCGACTGTGGCAGCACGACCGTTGAGTGAACTTGTGGAGCCCGGCTGGGCCGAGGCGTTGGCGCCGGTCGCCGGAGGCATCGCGGCGATGGGCGATTTCCTCCGCGCGGAGATCGCCGCCGGCCGGACGTACCTCCCGGCGGGGCAGCATGTCCTGCGCGCCTTCCAGCAGCCGTTCGACGAGGTGCGGGTGCTGATCGTGGGGCAGGACCCCTATCCCACGCCTGGCATGGCCATCGGGCACAGCTTCGCCGTCGCGCCCGACGTGCGGCAGCTGCCGGGCAGCCTGGAGAACATCTACCGCGAGCTGAACACCGACCTGGGTCTCGCGCGGCCGTCGAACGGCGATCTGACGCCGTGGACCCGGCAGGGGGTGCTCCTGCTGAACCGCGCGCTCACCACCGCCCCGCGGAAGCCGGGAGCCCATCGCGGCGCCGGCTGGGAAGCCGTCACGGAGCAGGCCATCCGCGCGCTCGCCGCCCGCGGCAAGCCGCTCGTGTCGATCCTCTGGGGCCGTGACGCCCGGAACGCGCGCCCGCTGCTCGGGGACCTGCCGGCCGTGGAGTCGGCCCACCCTTCCCCGATGTCCGCGGACCGCGGCTTCTTCGGCTCCCGCCCGTTCAGCCGCACCAACGAGCTCCTGGTCCGCCAGGGCGCCCAGCCCGTCGACTGGAGCCTCCCGTAGAGGTGTCCCGCCGATCGGGCCGGGTGCGTGCCCGGGGGGCCGTGGCCCGGCCCCCGACGGGACGTCAGTCCAGCACCGCCGCGCGCACGCAGAGCACGTCCGGCAGGTGCGAGGCGAGCTGCTGCCAGGTGTCGCCGTCGTCCGCGCTCGCGTACACCTCTCCGTTGCGGTTGCCGAAGTAGACGCCCGCGGGGTCGCCGTCGTCCGTGCACATGGCGTCCCGCAGCACGGTGCCGTAGTGGTCGCCCTCGGGCAGCCCGGCGCCGAGGGGCTCCCAGCTGCCGCCCGCGTCGTTGGTGCGGTAGACGCGGCAGCGGTGGTCCGCCGGCACCCGGTCGGAGTCGGCGTTGATGGGGAAGACGTAGGCCGTGTCGGCGCGATGGGGGTGCGCCGCGACGGCGAAGCCGAAGTCGGACGGCAGCCCGGCGCCGATGTCGGTCCATCGGGCACCCGCGTCGTCGCTGCGGAAGACGCCCCAGTGGTTCTGCAGGTACAGCCGGTCCAGATCGCCCGCGTCCTGCGCGATCTTGTGCACGCACTGCCCGAACTCCGGGTGCGGATCGGGCAGGAAGACCGCCGACACCCCGTCGTTGGACGGTGCCCAGCTCTCGCCGCCGTCCTGGGAGCGGAACACCCCGGCCGTCGACACCGCGACCGTCAGCCGGTCCGCGTCCCGCCGGTCGGTGACGATCGTGTGCACGGCCTCGCCGCCGCCGCCGGGCACCCACCGGTCCCGGGTCGGATGCTCCCACAGCGGGCGCACCAGGTCGAAGGACTCCCCGCCGTCCTCCGACCTGAAGAGCGCGGCGGGCTCGGTCCCCGCGTACACGACGTCGGGCGAGTGGGCGGGGGCCGGGTGCAGTTGCCACACCCGCTCCAGCGAGGCGCCCGTGTCCTGGGGGAACTTGACCGCGGGCCGCGGTGGCTCGTTCCAGGTGGCCCCGAGGTCGTCGGAGTGGAACACGGAGGGGCCCCAGTGCGCGCTGTCGCCCCCGACGAGCAGCCGTGGGGTGCCGCGCCGCGTGTCGATGCCGATCGAGTACACGGCCTGCGCGTTGAAGTGCGGGTCGTCGAACTCCCACCGGCCGTCGCGCCTGCGGCCGATGAACAGGCCCTTGCGGGTACCTACGGTGAGCAGAACGTCGGGCATGGCCGATCCCTCCAGGACGCCGTTGTCGCGGACAGGGGCCAGTCTGCACCCGGCCACCGACAGCGGCTCCCGGAACGGCGTCCGCCCAGGTCGGGCGCGTGTTACCGGCCCGGCCCGGGGAGACGGCGCGGCAGCGCGTGGGCTCAGATCGCCCAGGCGTACTGGCTGGGGGCGTGGGTCTCGGCGCCCAGCCCGCGCGCGGCCCGGCGCGCCCAGGAGGCGTCGCGCAGCAGTTCGCGCCCGAGGAGGACGGCGTCGGCCTCGCCGTTGGCGACGATCTTCTCGGCCTGCGCGGCCTCGGTGATGAGGCCCACCGCGGCGACGGGGAGTCCGGTCTCGGCCTTCACCCGCGCCGCGAACGGCACCTGGTAGCCGGGGCCGACCGGGATCTGCGCCGGGCCGCCGTTGCCGCCGCTGGACACGTCCAGGAGGTCGACCCCGTGCTCGCGCAGCAGGGCCGCGAAGCGGACGGTCTCGTCCGCGGTCCAGCCCTGCTCCTCCAGCCAGTCGGTGGCCGAGATCCGGAAGAAGACCGGCAGCTCCTGCGGCCAGACCGCGCGCACCGCGTCGACCACGTCGAGCGCGAGGCGGGTGCGGTTCTCGAAGGAGCCGCCGTACTCGTCCGTCCGGTGGTTGCTGTGCGGGGAGAGGAACTCCCCGATGAGGTAGCCGTGGGCGCCGTGCACCTCGACGACCTCGAAGCCGGCTTCGAGCGCGCGGCGGGCCGCGTCCGCGAACTGCCCGACGATCTCCCGGATCCCCTCGGAGGTGAGCTCGGTCGGTACGGGGTAGCCGTCGGCGAACTCCACCGGGCTCGGTCCGACCGGCTGCCAGCCGTGACCGTCCTCGGGCACCGGGCCGCGGCCCTCCCAGGGGCGGTTCGTTGACGCCTTGCGCCCGGCGTGCCCGATCTGGATCCCGGGCACGGTGCCGTGGTCCTTGAGGAAGCCGGCGATCCGGCGGAGCGCCGCGACCTGGGTGTCGTTCCAGATGCCGAGGTCGGCGGGGCTGATCCGGCCTTCAGGGGCGACGGCGGTGGCCTCGACCAGGATCAGGCCCGTGCCGCCGGTGGCGCGGGAGGCGTAGTGGGCGAAGTGCCAGTCGGTGGCGACGCCCGCGTTCGGTCCGAACACCTCTGCCGAGTACTGGCACATGGGGGCCATCCACACACGGTTGGGGATGGTCAGCGACCGCAGGGTGTAGGGCTCGAACAGGGCGACGCTCATGGCGGACTCCGTTTCAGGGGGCCTGGTGGGTGCTCGTACGATACTCATCGTAGTACGGCGTCTGTCAAACTACGAGAGGTCTCGTACAATGACCGGGTAGCCAGGGCACCGGACGAAGTGGAGCCGCCGTGACGACCGCGACCAACCCCCGGGTCCTCGACCATCCCGCGCGGGACGACATCCGCCTGGAGGACGTGCTGCACGCGCTGTCGGACGCGGTGCGGCTGCTCATCGTCAGCGAGATGGCGCGCGAGGAGGCGGAGTTGAGCTGTTCGCACTTCGACCTGCCGGTGACGAAGTCGACGACGACCCACCACTTCAGGGTGCTGCGCGAGAGCGGCGTCATCCAGCAGATCTACCGGGGCACGACCAAGCTGAACGCCCTGCGCCGGGACGACCTGGACGCGCTCTTCCCCGGCCTCCTGGACAGCGTGCTGGAAGCCGCCGCCGCGCAGTCCCGCCGTCTCGGCGACCCCCGGCCGGCCGCCATCACGTCCTGAGCCGTCACCCCCGCCCCCTCCCCGGCCGCCCCGCGGTGGGACCGGCGGCCCCGGAGCCGTTCACCCCGGTGGTGTCGCCGCCCCGCCGCCGGCCCGCGCCGCCGCCCGCAGGCCCGCCCAGTCCGGGATCTTCACCCGCCCGCGCCCCAGGGAGCGGCCGAGCTCCGACTCGGCGCGTTCGATGGCGAGCCAGCCCGGCCAGGCGACCGGCTCGTGCCCCAGCCCGCGCAGCGCGCCCAACGGCTCGGCACCCACCGGCCGGGCGGCGAGCCGCTCCGCGTCGGCCAGGAGCGAGGCGACGGTCTCCTTGGCGCAGGGCCGGTTCGTGCCGATCACACCGGTGGGGCCGCGCTTGATCCAGCCCGCCACGTACTCGCCGGCGGACGGCTCGCCGTCCCGCAGGACGCGGCCCGCCGCGTGCGGGACCGTGCCCCGGGCCTCGTCGAAGGGCAGCCCCGGCAGGGCGACCCCCTGGTAGCCGACGGCCCGCAGGACCAGCTGGGCCTCGATCTCCTCGTACCGGCCCGTGCCCCGCACGCCGCCGTCGCCGTCGGGCTCCGTCCGCTCGAACCGCACCCCGGTGACCCGGCCGTCCGCGCCGAGGAGTTCCACCGGGCGGAGGAAGAACCGCAGCGTGACGGAGCGCCCGTCCGGGCCGTCGGTCGGAGTCGACGTGTCCGCCCAGCCCCGGACGACCTCCAGATTCCGCCGGTTCACGGCCGGCAGTCCCGACGGGTCCGCGAGCGACGCGTCCAGCGCCAGGTCGGCCGGCTCCACCCGCACCCGCGTACCGGCGAGACCACCCAGCTCCCGCAGCTCCTTCGTGGTGAACCTGGCCTGGCCCGGCCCGCGCCGGCCCACCATGTGGACCGTGCGGACCCGGCTCTCCTCCAGGGCGGCGAGGGCCGCCTGGGGCACGTCCGTCGCCCGCAGCTCGTCCGAGGCGCGGGCCAGGATCCGGGCGACGTCCACCGCCACGTTCCCGACCCCGATCACCACCGCCGACCGGGCGTCGAGTCCGAACCCGTCGGCGGCGGCGTCGGGGTGCGCGCTGTACCAGGAGACGAACTCGGTGGCCGAGTGGCTGCCGGCCAGGTCCTCGCCCGGCACCCCGAGCCGCCGGTCGCGCGCCGCGCCGACGCAGTACACGACCGCGTGGTACAGCTCCAGCAGCCGGGCGGGTGTCAGTCCGTGCGCCCCGACCTCGACGTTCCCGAGGAAGCGGATCCGCTCGTCCTCCAGGACCGCGCGCAGGTTCTGCTGGAGGGACTTGATCTTCTCGTGGTCGGGCGCGACCCCGTAGCGCACCAGTCCGTACGGGCACGGCAGCCGGTCGAGCACGTCCACCCGCACGTCGGGCACCGCCGACTGCTGGACCAGCGCCTGGGCGGTGTAGACCCCACTGGGCCCGGAACCGACGACAGCGACACGAAGCACGGCCGTACTCCTTCCCGCCGCGGGGAGTCCCGCCGAGAGGCTTCCAGCATCGCACCGCAGCCCTTCCGGGGGGAGGAGCGCGACACGGTCCTTTCGGGTGTCCGCGCTCCTCGGCCGCCCGGGGCCTACATCGACCGCATCCGGTTGATCTCCGAGCTCTGCTGTGCGATGACGTCGTTCGCCATCTCCTCCACCAGCACGTTGTTCCCGGAGCCGAGCACCTCCGCCGCCATCGACACCGCCCCCTCGTGGTGCGTGATCATCAACCGCAGGAAGAGTCGGTCGAAAGCGGCTCCCTCGGCCTTCCGCAGCTCCGCCAGCTGCGCCTCGGTCGCCATCCCCGGCATGGCGTGGTGGTCGTGCGCGCCCTGGTCGCGCGGGCCACCGTTGTTTTTCAGCCAACCTTCCATCGCGCCGATCTCCGGCCGCTGCGCCGCGGAGATGCGCTCCGCCACCTTCCTGACCTGCTCCGATCCGGCCCGCTCCGGGGCGAGCGCGGTCATCGTCAGCGCCTGCCGGTGGTGCGCGATCATCATCTGCACATAGGTGAAGTCCGCCGCGTTCGGCTTGTCGTCCGGCCGCAGCCGCGCCGCCTCCTCCGGAGATATCCGCCGGGCCGGTTCACCCGGCTTGCCGGGAGCCACCACCGCGGGGCCCGAGGCGCCCGTCCCCCGCGACGCGTCCGGATCGGATCCCGACTCGCAGGCGGCCAGGGCCAATACGGCGGCCGCGCCGAGCGCCACGGCGACTGCTCCACGGATACGGCGGTTCAACACGACGACCTCCAAGGTGGTTCCGGGGACCGGGGGACGAGACCCGGCACGACGGCGGGGGTGGGTGGACGCGAGGACAGGGACCGTTCCTAGCACCCTTCCGTGGGTCGTTGATCGGAAACCTTGATTACGTCTGTGTTGCCATCTGTTGAGATGTGCATGCAAAGGAAGATACTGCCGGGGTCCATCAACCGTTCAACTACGAACGGACACAAGGGAGGACGGAGTGACTTCGTTGCGTATCACGCGTACCCCGCGCGCACGGATCAGAGGTCTGGGTGTGGCCACCGCCGCAGCCGGACTGCTGGTCAGCCTGCTCGCAGCCGGCCCCGCAACCGCCACACCCGACCCGGGTGACTCCTCCGCGCCGGGCTCCGTCTCGGCGCAGCAGGCCGCCGAGGCGCGGTCCGCCATCCAGAGCGGCGAGATACCCGGTGTGGACGAGATCGTCCACAGCAAGAACATCGAACACCTCGTCAACATCCCCAAGGACGCGCTCTCGGGGACGAACTCCGACCTGGCCTTCCAGGGCAAGTACGCCTTCGCGGGCAACTACGACGGCTTCCGGATCTTCGACATCAGCAACCCGAGGGCTCCCAGGACCGTCGCCCAGGTGCTGTGCCCCGGATCCCAGAACGACATCTCGGTCTCCGGCAACCTCGTCTTCCTCTCCACCGACTCCTCCCGCAGCGACAACTCCTGTGCCAGCACCACCCAGCCGGCCACGGAGAAGTCCTCCTGGGAGGGCATGAAGATCTTCGACATCAGCGACATCACCAACCCCAGGTACGTCGCCGCCGTCGAGACGTCCTGCGGCTCGCACACCCACACGCTGGTGCCGAAGCGCAAGGACGTCTACGTCTACGTCTCCTCGTACTCGCCGAACGTCGCCTTCCCCGACTGCCAGCCCCCGCACGACGGCATCTCGGTCATCAAGGTGCCCCGCAAGGCGCCCGAGAAGGCCGCGATCGTCAACTTCCCCGTCCTCTTCCCGGGCGAGGGCCCGGACGGCGGCGGAAACCCCGGCGGCCCGACCAACCCGGGCGTCTCCAAGACCACCGGCTGCCACGACATCACCGTGCTGCCGGGCAAGGACCTCGCGGCCGGCGCCTGCATGGGTGACGGTATCCTCTTCGACATCGCGGACCCCGAGAACCCGAAGGTGATCGACCAGGTCCAGGACAACGTCAACTTCGCCTTCTGGCACTCGGCCACCTTCAACCAGAGGGCCGACAAGGTCGTCTTCACCGACGAGCTCGGCGGCGGCGGCGCGGCCACCTGCAACGCGGTCGTGGGCCCGAACCGCGGCGCGGACGGCATCTACGACATCGTCGGCAAGGGCAAGAAGCGCAAGCTCGTCTTCCGCAGCTACTTCAAGATCCCGCGCCACCAGGCCGACACCGAGAACTGCGTCGCCCACAACGGCTCGCTGATCCCGGTCAAGGGCAAGGACCTGATGGTCCAGGCCTGGTACCAGGGCGGCGTCTCCGTCTGGGACTTCACCGACTCGGCCAAGCCCAAGGAGATCGCCTACTTCGAGCGCGGCCCGCTGTCCGCCACCACCATGAGCACCGGCGGCGCGTGGTCGGCGTACTACTACAACGGCCACATCTACTCCAACGACATCGCGAAGGGCTTCGACGTCCTGAAGATCTCCGACCGTCGTACCGACCCCGCGAAGCGGATCCGGATGGACGGCCTCAACGTCCAGACCCAGCCGGACTACTTCGACGACTTCGACCGCTGATCCGACGCGGGTGGCCGGCCCACCAGGGCCACCGGTGTGAGCGGCACGCCGTCGGGCGGACCTCCGTCCGGCGGGGTACCGCACTCCCAGTCGAGGCCGTACCGCTGGAACAGCTCCGCGCGCAGCCGGGTCACCGGCATCGGAGCCCCCGGCAGCAGGACCGCCACCACGGCACCCATCAGCAAGGCCCGCAGCAGGGGGTAGTCGGTGTCCGGGTCGGCGGAGCCGTACCGCACCATCGTGTCCCGGAGCAGCGCGGCGAGCCGCTGCTGCTCCGGGCAGCGCACGAACCCCTCCGCCTGCAGGATCAGCGCCATGTGCGTCCGCATCAGCACCGGCCGGTCCACCGCCAGGCCCAGCACCGCGTCGATCGCCCGCGCCAGGCGCTCCCGGCCGTCGTCCGTCCGCGGCTCGCGCTCCAGCGCCTCCTCCAGCGTCAGGTGCATCAGCCGGTGCACGGCGGACTGCAGCAGCTGACGCTTGCCCGGGAAGTAGTACGAGATCAGCCCGCGGGCCGAACCGGCCCGCTCGGCGATGTCGCCGAGCGTCGTCGCCTCGTACCCCCGCTCGGAGACCAGCTCGACGGTGGCCTGCAGCAGCCGCTCGCGCGAACGGCGCCGAAGCTCTTCATTGACCGATGCGCTACGCGGGGACATGCTGGACTCCTGCGTTGACTGGCTCGCGGCCAATATACTCAGCGCATCCTGCTGTCGCGCCCTCGAGGCCGGTCGGCGGGGCTGCCGTCTGTTCTGGGCGACGCGGGGGATCGTCCAGGACAGGCGGCGTCACGAGCCTTCTCCCATTGTCCTCCGCCCGTCCGCGGGGGCCGCCCGGCGGTACGTGAGGATCGCGACGGCGACGCACGTCCAGCCGAGGAGCCAGCCGGCGACCACGTCCGACGGCCAGTGCACCCCCAGGTACACCCGGGTCCACCCCACGCCCAGCACCGACACCACCGCCGCCACCGCGAGGACGCTCCAGCCCCGCCACGTCTCCCGCCAGTGCAGCGCGAGCACCCACAGCAGCAGCCCGCAGCTCACCACCGCCGTCATCGCGTGCCCCGAGGGGAACGCCGCGTACTGCGCCGAATCGACCGGGTCGGGCCAGCTGGGCCGGGCCCGGCCGACCGCCGATTTCAGGCCCTGCTGCAGCGCCGCCGCCAGCACGGTCGTCACCGCCAGCCAGAGCGCCGGTCGGCGCTCCCCTCGCCACCACAGCACCACCACGGCCACCGCGATGAGCGCGCGCATCGTCCACGGATCCCAGACCCAGTCGGTCAGGATCCGGTTGGCGCGCGTGAAACCGGGTTCGGCCACCGCGCTGCGATGCAGCGCGTCGACGACCCACCGGTCGAGCGAGAGGAGCGGGGGCCAGCCCACGGCCACCAGGACGAGCAGCAACACGGCCAGGGCACCGGACACCACCGCGGAGGAGCGCATGGGGTGATCCTCCCCGACCCGCGCACCGAACGGAGCGACCGGCTCCGCGAAGGCGGCTAACCGAGCGTCCGCAGCGCCGGAACGAACGCCACCAGCACCGGCACCACCGGCACCAGCGCCGCCGCGGCGGTCAGCCGCAGGCGCCGCCCCGCCGTGAAGCGCGGCGCGGCCCTGAGCAGCCGGTCCACCCGCCTCGGCAGGTCCGCGTCCGGAGCCGTGCCCGGTCCGAACACCCCGCGGTCCTCGTTGAGTTCGACCAGAGCCAGCGCGATCGTCAGCCGCCCGAAGCGGCGCGAGGCGACGTCGTCGGCCGCCAGCTCCACCAGCCGGTGCATCTCGTCCCGGAAGGCCGCGAAGACCGGAATCCCCGGAAAGCCCGTCGCCAGCGCCCCGGAACAGTGCCGCAGCCAGTCGTGCCGCGCCCGGGCGTGTCCCTGCTCGTGCGCGAGCACGGCGTCCAACTGGCGCCCCTTGAGGCGGCGCAGCGCGGCCGTCGTGACGACCAGCTGCGGGGCCGGACCGGGAAGCAGCCACGCGTCCGACCGCTCGCCCTCCAGGACCACGAGCCGCTCCTTGCCGGAGCCGTTCTCCCGTTCCTCGCCCGGCAACAGCGGGGAACGGCGCAGGAGTTCCCCGCGGCGCTGCCGGCGCCGGGCCCGCGCCCGGCCGATCTCCCGGCCCAGCATCGCGCCGCTCCAGAGGCCGCCACAGGCGAGGGCCACCGCGAGCACGGCCGACCAGGGCCGGCCGGCGCCCAGTTCGTACGCCTCCAGCACTCCGCGCGGTGCGGGTGCGAAGACACGACCCCGCACCGCCTGCCAGGCCGCCGCCGCGCTGAACGTCATCGACAGCGCGAAGCTCAGCAGCACCCCGGCCACCACGCACTGCCACACCCAGAGCGCCACCACCGGCTCGCGTTCCGCCCAGTCGGACCGCGACAGCAGCCGAGGGGCGACGACGGCGGTGAGGACGCCGAGCGCGAGCAACGCGAGGGAGACCACCATGGCGTCAGACTATGAGGGCCGTGCTACCCGGGGGTATGCCCGCGCGCGCCAAGTGACGTACGCCACGGTTTCGCCCGGCGCGTCGCGCCGGGCCCGCTGTGAGGCGGAGGACGGCGGGCGGCCTCCCGGCCCGCGCGGGCCGGGGGAGCAGCCCGATGCCGGTGCTCACAGCGTCACGAGCATCGCCAGCATCGCGAGCGCCATCGACAGCCGGCAGACCAGCGTGAACTCCGGGCGCTCCGCCAGGAGTGCGGGAGCGGAGCCCGCCGGCGCCGCCACCGGGACCAGACGCGCCCCCGCCCGCAGGACGTACACCGAGTAGTACGCGAGCAGCGCTCCCGTGAGCAGGGGTATCCCACCGGTGCCCGCCGCGCCGTGCCCCCCGTGCGCGCCCCCGCCCGGGGCCGTGGCCATCGCCACGGCCATGTAGACCATCGCCGCGGACCCCACCAGGTGGTGGAGATGGTGGCCGCCGCTCCGCGCGCCCGCCAGCGCGCGCAGCGACGCGACGCCGAACACCACCGCGTACACCGCCCAGCTCCACACCGGCGGCGTGAGCACCGCCGCCGGCAGCGCCATCGCGGCCATCCCGAAGCCCATCAACGCCTCGCCGCCCGCGGCCTTGCGCTCCTCGCCCGCGCACCCGCGCCGACGCAGCAGGCAGTACACCGCGCTCGCCGCGCACAGCGCGACCATCGCCCATGCCGGCCACGCAGCCCACGCCGCTCCGTGCACCGCACACCTCCCCGTCCGACGGCGCCGCTCGGCCCCCCGAGTGCATGCCCAGCCACACCGGGGCACACGCGAGCGCAGAGGCGCGCAGGGGCGTACGAAGGGGAGTGCGCGCCCACGTTAGGCTCGGGGCGATCGCCTTCACCGATCGATCAGCGCTCCGAGGGGAGACCGAACACCATGGACACCGCCGCGCCCCAGGACACCGGCCGGATCACCTATCGCGACGCGGTCGAGGACGACGTCCCGGTCCTGGTGCCGCTCGTCGAGTCGGCCTACCGCGGCGACTCCAGCCGGGCCGGCTGGACGACCGAGGCGGACATCCTCCAGGGCCAGCGGACCGACGCGGAGGGCGTCCGGGCCGTCATCACCACCGAGGGCAGCCGCCTCCTGGTGGTCGAGAAGGACGGCCGGGTCATCGCCTGCTGCCAGCTGGAACACCGCGGCGACGCCGCCTACTTCGGCATGTTCGCGGTCAGCCCGGCGCTCCAGGGCGCCGGCCTGGGCCGCCTGATCATCACCGAGGCGGAGCGGCGGGTCCGCGAGATCTGGGGCGTGCGCGAGATGCACATGACGGTGATCTCGGTGCGCGAGGAGCTCATCGCCTGGTACGAGCGGCGCGGCTACCGCCGCACGGGACGGATGACCCCGTTCCCGTACGGCGACGAGCGCTTCGGCGTCCCGCAGCGCGACGACCTGCAGTTCGAGCTGCTGGTGAAGGAACTGGTCTGAGGGTCGCCGCCGGCCGGGGGCGGGTCAGGCCGTGAAGCGGCCGGTGCGGCGGATCTCCGGATAGTCGGTCGTCGCGCCGTCCAGCTCCAGGGCCCGCGCGAGCCGCAGGTGCTCCTGGGTGTTCACCACCCAGCCGATCACCCGCAGCCGCTCCGCGTGGGCCCGTTCGACGGTCGCCAGCGTCAGGTGCCGGATGTTGAGGACGAGGGCGCCGGCACCGACGGCGAGGGCCCGGTCCACGACGTCGTCGCCCCAGCGGTCCGCGACCAGGGCCGTGCGGACACCGGGCACGAGTCGGGCGGTCTCGGCGATCGCCTCGTCGTGGAAGGACAGCACCTCCACCCGCTCGGCCAGGTCGCGCCGGTTCAGCACGCCGGCGAGCGCCTGGGCCGCCGCCACGTCCTTGATCTCGGCCTGGAGCGGGGCCCGCACCGCGTCCAGGACCTCCTCGAAGACGGGGACGCGCTCCCCGTCGCCCGCGTCCAGCTCGCGCAGCTCGGCGAGCGTCTGCGCGGAGATCGGGCCGCTGCCGTCGGTGGTGCGGTCGACGTCCGCGTCGTGCATGACGACGAGGGCGCCGTCCTTGCTCAGGTGGAGATCCAGCTCGATGGCGTCCATCCCGGCCCGCTCCGCCCGCACGAACGAGCGCAGGGTGTTCTCGGGCTCGACGCCCATGACTCCGCGATGACCGATGGTGAGGAAAGTCAAGACCTTCTCGCTTCCGTCGATGTCGGGCCCGGGGGCCCCTCCGGGCACCCGGTGCGGCTCGGGGCGCAGCCTAACGGCTGGGCATCGAGAGGTCAGCGCACGTGCGGGTGTCGGCCTCCCCCGGTTCCTGGCCGTGTCCGGATGCCTCGACGAGGCGGCCGACGCCTTGTTCCGCGCGGCGGATGCGCTTGCCTCGACGCTTCCAGACAGGAAAAACAGCGGCGATCAGGGGGGTCGCGCAGGATAATTTCTCCCATCTCCTCTTGTGGGGGAGAACCTCACACGGTTACGGTGTCTTAACGCGAGGTTCTCCTGTGGAGGAAGAGGCATGACGGAAATTCTTGTGCAGGACGTGACCAGTGGGGGGATATCCACCGCCACCCCGGTGATCGAGCACCCTGCCTGGGCCGAGCTCAAGGGTGCCGTGGAGGAGATCCGTCCCTGGCAGAACGCCGACGGCTCCATCGACTTCGAGGCCGAGGGCGCGCCGACCCGTGAGGTCGTCACCGTCACCGTCAGCCGTGTCGCGCACGCGGTCGAGCAGCTGTCCCCGCTGCTCCCGCACGACGCCGCCTACCACCTCGCGCTCGTCGCCGACCTGCGCAAGTGGGTCGAGGAGGGCTTCGGCGTGCCGGACTTCCTCGACTCGCTGCTGGCCTTCCAGCCGGCCGCCGGCCGTGAGGACGGGCTCCAGCACCTGGTGCTCTTCCCGATGTACACGCAGAACGGCAACCCGGACCGCAACTTCGAGGCCGTCGTCCTGCGCATGGTGTGGCCCGAGTGGCTCTCGGAGCTGGAGCGCACCCGCTACGACAACCCGCTGTTCTGCGGCATCACCTTCGAGGACTTCACCGCGGGGTACGACACGCACTCCGCCGTCCTCTTCCCCGAGACCATCGCGGTGCGCGAGGCCCCCGAGCGCTTCAGCTGGGGCGGCATCTTCTGCGACCGCGAGGCCGCCCGCTTCCGCAAGGTCACCGAGGCCGCCGTCGACATCCTGGGCATCGAGCTGCCCGAGGACATCGCCGCCATGGTCCAGGACCAGGAGCGGTGCGAGAAGGCGTTCGTCCTGTGGGACATGGTCCACGACCGCACCCACAGCCACGGCGACCTCCCGTTCGACCCGTTCATGATCAAGCAGCGCCAGCCGTTCTGGATGTACGGCCTGGAGGAGCTGCGCTGCGACCTCACCGCCTTCAAGGAGGCCGTGAAGCTGGAGGCCGAGGGCAACACCCACGGCCGTGACGTGCAGTACGCCGTCCTCTTCGACCGGATGTTCCGCTTCCCGGTCTCCGGCGACCGCAACCGCAACTACGACGGTGTGGGCGGCCAGCTCCTCTTCGCGTACCTCCACAAGCACGACGTGGTGCGCTGGACGGACAACAAGCTCAAGATCGACTGGCAGCGGGCCCCCGAGGTCACCAACCAGCTCTGCGCCGAGATCGAGAAGCTGTACCGCGACGGCATCGACCGTCCCAAGCTGGTCCACTGGCTGGCCGCGTACGACCTGGTCTCCACCTACCTCGCTCCGCACCCGGGCTCCCGCTGGGCCAAGGGCCCCGACGCCCTGGACCTGTCGCTTCCGCCCCGCAAGCTCGTCGACGACGTGCTTCCGGACGAGTTTCCGCTCAGCATGTTCTATGAGGCCCTGTCCAAGAAGCTGAAGGGCGTGATCGCCTCCACCAAGGGCATCACCGCCGCCGACGCGTCCCGGGACGGGCAGGCTGCCGCGTGAACGCTGTCACGGAGGAGGCGACGACCATGAACGGCAACGGGAACGGCGGACCGCTGGACGGAGCCGTCATCGCGGTCGCGGGAGCGGCCGGCGCGGCCGGCCGGGCGACGCTTCTGCGTCTCGCCGAAGCCGGGGCGACCGTCGTCGCCTCGGACGCGGATCCCGCGCGCCTCGCCGAGGCGGTCGACGCCGCCCGCTACGCCCACGGCGGTGCGACCGTCATCGGTGACACGGTCGACCTCTTCGACCTGGGCGCCGCCCGCGAGTGGGCGGACAAGACCGAGAAGGAGTTCGGCCGGATCGACGGGCTGGTCCACCTGGTGGGCGGCTGGCGCGGCAGCGCCTCCTTCGCGGAGACCGACCTCGCGGACTGGGCCTTCCTGGAGAAGCTGCTCATCCGCACGGTCCAGACCACCTCGCTCGCCTTCCAGGACGCGCTGCAGCGCAGCGAACGCGGCCGCTACCTGCTGGTCAGCGCCGCGGGCGCCTCCAAGCCCACCGCCGGGAACGCCGCCTACGCGGCGGCCAAGGCGGCGGCCGAGGCGTGGACCCTCGCGATGGGCGACGAGTTCCGCAAGGCGGGGGGCGAGGAAGGCCCGTCGGCGGCGGCTGCGATCCTGGTGATCAAGGCACTGGTGCACGACGCCATGCGCGCCGAACGCCCCAATGCGAAGTTCGCGGGCTTCACCGACGTCAAGGATCTGGCCGACGCCATCGCCGGTGTCTGGGACCGGCCCGCACAGGAAGTGAATGGACAGCGTCTGTGGCTGACCCCCAAGCCGTGACCCCGGCGTTCCCCACCAGGACCGACGCGCGTCGTCACCACGACCCGTCGGTCCGGGGCTTCGCCAGCGACAACTACGCCGGCGTCCACCCCGAGGTGCTCGCCGCCCTCGCCCTCGCCAACGACGGTCACCAGATCGCGTACGGCGAGGACGACTACACCGAGCACCTCCAGCGGATCATGCACAGCCACTTCGGCCCGCACGCCGAAGCCTTCCCGGTCTTCAACGGGACGGGTGCCAACGTGACCGCGCTGCAGGCCCTGACCGATCGCTGGGGCGCGGTGATCTGCGCCGAGTCCGCGCACATCAACGTGGACGAGGGCGGCGCGCCCGAGCGGATGGGCGGCCTCAAGCTGCTCACGGTGCCGACTCCGGACGGCAAGCTCACTCCCGAGCTGATCGACCGGCAGGCGTGGGGCTGGGAGGACGAGCACCGGGCGATGCCGCAGGTCGTCTCGATCACCCAGAACACCGAACTCGGCACGGTCTACACCGTGGACGAGATCCGGGCGATCGTCGAGCACGCGCACGGCAAGGGCATGAAGGTGCACCTCGACGGTGCCCGGATAGCCAACGCCGCCGCCTCGCTCGACGTGCCGATGCGCGCCTTCACGAACGCGGTGGGCGTGGACGTCATCTCGTACGGCGGCACGAAGAACGGCATGCTCTTCGGCGAGGCCATCGTGGTGCTCAACCCGGACACCGTCAGCCACATGAAGCACCTGCGCAAGCTGTCCATGCAGCTCGCCTCGAAGATGCGGTTCGTCTCCGTGCAGCTGGAGGCACTGCTGGCCAAGGACCTGTGGCTGCGCAACGCCCGGCACTCCAACGCCATGGCGCAGCGCCTCGCGGCCGGCGTCCGCGGCGTCGACGGCGTCGAGATCCTCTACCCCGTGCAGGCCAACGCGGTCTTCGCCCGGCTGCCCCACGAGGTCAGCACCCGGCTGCAGAAGCGCTTCCGCTTCTACTTCTGGGACGAGGCGGCCGGTGACGTGCGCTGGATGTGCTCGTTCGACACCACGGAGGACGACGTGGACGCGTTCCTGCAGGCCCTGAAGGAAGAAATGGCGCGATAGCGCCCATCAGATCGCATGGATATGCGCTCGGACGGAAAGTCATTGACTCCCGTCCGGGCGCTTTCCTATGCTCCCGCCCCATGGAGATGATCCAACAAGAACCCGACATCGCCGCGTACCTGACGGAGTGCGAGGCCGTGGACCATCGGCATCCGCGCGTGCGCGCCGTCGCGGACGAGCTGTCATCCCGGCATGCCGATGCATACTCATACGCGAAGGCCGCGTATGAGTTCGTACGTGACACCATTCCCCATTCGATGGACTCCGGCGACCCGCGCGTGACCTGGCGCGCCTCCGACGTGATCGAGGCCCGCACCGGGGTCTGCTACGCCAAGTCGATCGCGTACGTGGCGCTCCTGCGGGCCCGCGGCATCCCGGCCGCCCTCTGCTACCAGCGGCTCGCCGACGACGACGGCTCGAACCCGGTCGTCCACGGTCTGGCCGCGGTCCGGCTGCCGGGGACCGCGCGATGGGTGCGCCAGGACGTCCGGGGCAACAAGCCCGGCGTCGACGCGCACTTCTCGCCCGACGGGGAGCGACTGGCCTGGGCTGTACGGCCGGAGTGCAATGAAGTGGACTACCCGGTGCTCTATGCTGAACCGCATCCGGTCGTCCTCAGCGCCCTGCGCGCCGCGTCCGACCGGTCCCACCTCGCACGCACGCTCCCCACGGAGCTCTGACCGGAACCGAACGGCGGACCATGACCCTCACGCTCACCGTGTCCGACGAGGTACGCAGCCTCGTCCCCGGCTTCACCCATCTCGCCGTGGAGGCGCGCGGACTGGTCAACGGGCCGAGCGACGAGGTGAGTTCGGCCCTGCTGGACGAGGCGGGCCGCCGCCTGGCCGAGCGTCTCGACGGCCGTTCCCCGGACCGCGACCCGCACGTCGCCGCCTGGCGCGCCGCCTACACGGCCTTCGGCGCGAAGCCCTCCCGTACCCGCAACTCCGCGGAGGCGCTGGCCCGCCGCGCCCTCGCGGACGGCGGACTGCCGCGGATCAACCGTCTCGTCGACGCGTACAACGCGGTCAGCGTCGCGCACCTGATCCCCGTCGGGGGCGAGGACCTGGACCGTATCCAGGGCGCCATGCGGCTCGTCGTGGCCACCGGGGACGAACCGTTCGCGACGACGGCCGGCGGGGTGGAGACCGTCGAGCACCCGGAGACCGGCGAGGTCGTCTGGTGCGACGAGGCCGGCGTCACCTGCCGCCGCTGGAACTGGCGCCAGGGGCCCCGCACCCGGATCGACGACTCCACCGTGAACGCGCTCTTCCTGCTGGAGGCGCTGGAGCCGATGACCCCCGCGGAGCTCGTGGCCGCGGGCGCCGAACTCGCCGCATCGCTGGAACGGCTGAGCCCCGGGGCGCGGATCACCGTCGGCGCCCCGGAGTGACGTTTCAGCGGACCGGGCCGGTCAGCCCGCTTCCTTGACCTGCGCCGGCGTCGGAGCCGTGCCCCCGAGGTGCGCCGGGACCCACCAGGTGTCGCCGGCGTCCTTGGGGCGCACGGGGTAGGCGCGCTGCGCCGCCTCCAGGAGCTCCTGGACGCGCTCGCGCAGCCGCCGGGTGATGGCGCCCGCGTACTGGTCGGACGGCGCCTCGATCGGCTCGCCGACCCGGATGGTGACCGGGATGTGCTGGCGCTTGAAGTTCCGCGGGCGGCCCTTCGTCCAGATCCGCTGCGTGCCCCACAGCGCCATCGGGATCAGCGGGACCCCGGCCTCCTGGGCAAGCCGTGCCGCACCCGACTTGAAGCTCTTCAGCGTGAACGACTGGGAGATCGTGGCCTCGGGGAAGACGCCGATGACCTCGCCCGACCGCAGGGACTCGAGCGCGTGCTGGTAGGCGTGCTCGCCCTGGGTGCGGTCGACCGGGATGTGCTTCATGCCGCGCATGAGCGGGCCCGACACCTTGTGCCGGAACACCGCGTCCTTGGCCATGAAGCGCACGAGGCGCTTCTGCGGCAGCGCGGCCAGACCCGTGAAGATGAAGTCCAGGTAGCTGATGTGGTTGCTGACGAGTACCGCCCCACCCGAGCGCGGGATGTTCTCCGAACCCTGAGTGTCGATCTTCAGGTCGAGCGCCTTGAACATGGCCAGAGCGGCGCCGATGACCGGCCGATAGACGAGTTCTGCCATCGGAGAGGAACCCCTTCTTCAGTGCCTGGGGATGGTTCTCCCGGCGGAAGTTACGCAGCCGTAGGTTTTTGGCTTTGGGCAGATCGTGCCCCATGTGGGCCGTGCTGACCAGTCCTGACGCCTTCGGACGGGGAGATTCTCGTCACCCTGCGCACACGTGCTGGGAATCGAGCGGTGCCGTGGGACGCTGCATGTGGAGAGCGGGAACGGCAGGGAGGCGGACACGTGAACGAATCGGGCGAGGGTTCCGGCACCCCCGGGCGGGGTGCCGGCGGACGGGACGCGGGCACGCTCGGCGCCGACCGGCTCGGTGCGGAGCTGGGGGAGCGGGCGACCCTGGTGCAGTTCTCCACCGCGTTCTGCCAGCCCTGCCGGGCCACCCGCCGCACCCTGTCGGAGGTGGCGGGGATGATCGAGGGGGTCGGCCACGTGGAGATCGACGCCGAGGAGCGGCTGGACCTGGTCCGCGCGCTCGGCATCGAGCGGACCCCCACGGTGCTCGTCCTCGACCGGACCGGCCGGATCGTCCGCCGGGCCGCCGGGCAGCCCCGCAAGGCGGACGTCATCGCCGCGCTGGGCCGGGCCGTCTGACGCGGTGACACATCTCCCACATCGCGGTACGCACTTGACTGCACCCGGCAACGATCGTCAGTCTGGCGGGGTGCCCCAAGAACTCCTTCTCTACGGCCGGGCCCACGTGGACCTGGCCCGCAACGCGAGCGCGCGCTGTCCGGGTGTCTGAGAACCCACGGACCCCTCTCACGACGCCCTCGCAGAAGGACAATTCCATGACGGTTTCGCCCGAGCTCCGCACCATAGGCGCCCCTCGGCAGGCCTCTCCCGACCTCCTCCGCTCCGTCTTCCGCCAGCACGCCGCCGGTGTCGCGGTCGTCACTGCTTATGGTGACCGCCCCGTCGGCTTCACCGCGACCTCCCTCAACTCCGTCGCCGCGGAGCCGCCGCTGATCTCCTTCGGCGTGGGCACCTCCTCCTCCAGCTGGCCCGTGGTGGCCGAGGCCGAGCACATCGGCGTCCACATACTCGGCGAGCACCAGCGGGAGCTGGCCGCCACCTTCGCCCGGAGCGGCGCCGACCGCTTCGGCGACCCGACGCGCTGGAGTGTGGGACCCGAGGGCGTCCCCGTCCTCGACGGCGTGCTGGCCTGGCTCGTGTGCCGGGTGGTCGCACGCGTACCCGCCGGGGACCACCGGATCGTCATCGCCCAGGCCGTCGCCGGCGACCCCGACGGGACCGGCCGGCCGCTGATCTACCACCAGGGCCGCTTCAACGCCCTGCGCGACTGAGAGTTCCGACCCTCGGGCGTTGGCAAGGTCACACGTCTGAGCGCTTGCTTACTGGTAACGGACTGGGTGTACTGACGAGTAATATTTCGGTCGGGGGCTACGCACGCCCCGACCGGAAACCCGCCCTTCAGGCGCCTATGCTGCGAGCAACAAGGCAGCCCAGTAATGACCGATGCAGTAGGAGAGCCGGCGTGAGCTTGAGGATCGTTGTCTGTGTGAAGTACGTGCCCGACGCCACCGGCGACCGGCACTTCGCCGATGACCTGACCGTCGACCGCGACGACGTCGACGGCCTGCTGTCGGAGCTGGACGAGTACGCGGTCGAGCAGGCGCTCCAGATCGCCGAAGAGGCCGACGATGCCGAGGTCACCGTTCTCACGGTCGGCCCCGAGGACGCCAAGGACGCTCTGCGCAAGGCGCTCTCCATGGGTGCCGACAAGGCCGTCCACGTCGAGGACGACGATCTGCACGGCACCGACGTCATGGGCACCTCGCTCGTTCTCGCCAAGGCCATCGAGAAGACCGGCTACGACGTCGTCATCGCCGGTATGGCCTCCACCGACGGCACGATGGGCGTCCTGCCGGCGATCCTCGCCGAGCGTCTGGGCGTCCCGCAGGTCACGCTGCTCTCCGAGGTCTCCATCGCGGACGGCGTCGTGAAGGGCCGCCGCGACGGCGACACCGCGTCCGAGCAGCTGGAGGCCACGCTTCCCGCGGTCGTGTCCGTGACGGACCAGTCGGGCGAGGCGCGCTACCCGTCCTTCAAGGGCATCATGGCCGCCAAGAAGAAGCCGGTGGAGTCCCTGGAGCTCTCCGACCTCGGCATCGAGGCCGAGGAAGTGGGCCTCGAGGGCGCCTGGACCGCGGTCGACTCGGCGGCGGAGCGTCCGGCCCGCACGGCCGGCACGATCGTCAAGGACGAGGGCGAGGGCGGCAAGCAGCTGGCCGAGTTCCTCGCGAGCCAGAAGTTCATCTAGGGCTCGCGCGAGCCGTTCAGTCCGCCCCCTTTTCGTTCGCAGGAGATTGAATCCCCATGGCTGAGATTCTCGTCTACGTCGACCACGTCGACGGAGCCGTCCGCAAGCCCACCCTGGAGCTGCTGACCCTCGCCCGCCGCCTCGGCGAGCCCGTCGCCGTCGCGCTGGGCGCCGGCGCCGAGGCCACCGCCCCGGCGCTCGCCGAGCACGGCGCGGTGAAGGTCCTGACCGCCGACGCCCCCGAGTTCGCCGAGTACCTCGTGGTGCCGAAGGTGGACGCGCTCCAGGCCGCGTACGAGCAGGTCTCCCCGGCCGCCGTGCTCGTCCCGTCCTCCGCCGAGGGCAAGGAGGTCGCGGCCCGCCTCGCGGTCCGCATCGGCTCCGGCATCATCACGGACGCCGTGGACCTGGAGGCCGGTGACG
Source organism: Streptomyces sp. JL2001 (assembly GCF_050917515.1). Taxonomy (NCBI): domain Bacteria; kingdom Bacillati; phylum Actinomycetota; class Actinomycetes; order Kitasatosporales; family Streptomycetaceae; genus Streptomyces; species Streptomyces sp. JL2001. The sequence goes on from NZ_CP169421.1 coordinate 6,827,511, forward strand.
AGGGCCCGGTCGCGACGCAGTCCGCGTTCGCCGCCTCCTTCACCACCAAGTCCCGCGTCTCCAAGGGCACGCCGGTCATCACGGTCAAGCCGAACTCGGCCCCGGTCGAGGCCGCCCCGGCCGCCGGCGCCGTCGAGGCCCTCGCCGTCACCTTCTCGGCGCAGGCCACCGGCACCAAGGTCACCGCCCGCACCCCGCGCGAGTCGACCGGCCGTCCGGAGCTGACCGAGGCCGCGATCGTGGTCTCCGGCGGCCGTGGCGTCAACGGTGCCGAGAACTTCTCGGTCATCGAGGCGCTCGCCGACTCCCTCGGTGCCGCCGTCGGCGCCTCCCGCGCCGCCGTCGACGCCGGCTGGTACCCGCACTCCAACCAGGTCGGCCAGACCGGCAAGTCGGTCTCGCCGCAGCTGTACATCGCGTCCGGCATCTCCGGTGCGATCCAGCACCGCGCGGGTATGCAGACCTCGAAGACCATCGTGGCCATCAACAAGGACGCCGAGGCTCCGATCTTCGACCTCGTCGACTACGGCGTGGTCGGCGACCTCTTCGACGTCGTCCCGCAGCTGACCGAAGAGGTCGAGACCCGCAAGGGCTGACCTGCGGATCTGTCGGGCCCGGGGGCCGCATGGTGAACTCTCACCGTGCGGCCCCCGGCCGTTTCGGACAACCATTGACGCAGGTCCCGCCGGACTTATAACTTCGCTATACGGATTGTTGATTCCGTGAAGCGGAAATCAGGAGGAGCTGGGGATGGGTCAGCAGGGTCGGCAGGAGAAGGTCGCCACGAGTCTCGCCGGAGCGGTCAGCGAGGGCATCAGCGCCTCGCTCGCGTCCGTGGACGCCGAACTGGACCGCCGCTACCCGGGAGACCCCGGCACCCGCCAGCCCGTCCACACCGTCTACGTGCCCGGCGACGTCTTCGACGCCGGCACCCTCCGCTCCTGGGGCGACCAGGCCCTCGCGGCCCTCGACGAGCACGCCCCGGACGCGGAGTCCTTCGCCGCCGTCCTCGGCCTCTCCGACGACCTCGCCGTCGACGTCCACGCCCGGGTGCGGGCCAAGCTGGAGCGCGAGCCGATCGAGGACCTCCGGGTCGACTTCGAGGACGGCTACGGCGGGAAGGACGCGGACGCCGAGGACCGCGACGCCGCCCGCGCCGCCCGCCTGATCGCGGAGGCCTACCGCGACGGCACCGCGGCCCCCTACATGGGCATCCGCATGAAGTGCATGGAGGCCGCCGTCCGCGACCGCGGCATCCGCACCACCGACATCTTCCTCACCGGCCTGATGGAGAACGGCGGCCTGCCCGACGGCCTCGTCCTCACCCTCCCCAAAGTGACCTACCCGGAGCAGGTCACCGCCTTCGTACGGCTCCTGGAGGCGTTCGAGAAGGCCCACGGCCTGGACGCCGGCCGCCTCGGCTTCGAGATCCAGATCGAGACCAGCCAGTCCATCCTCGCCGCCGACGGCACCGCCGCCGTCGCCCGCATGATCGGCGCCGCCGAGGGCCGTGCGACCGGACTGCACTACGGCACCTTCGACTACAGCGCCTGCCTCGGCGTCTCCGCCGCCTACCAGGCCAGCGACCACCCCGCCGCCGACCACGCCAAGGCGATCATGCAGGTCGCCGCCGCCGGCACCGGCGTACGGGTCTCCGACGGGTCCACCAACGTGCTGCCGGTCGGCTCCACCGCCCACGTGCACGAGGCGTGGCGCCTCCACTACGGCCTCACCCGCCGTGCCCTCGCCCGCGCCTACTACCAGGGCTGGGACATGCACCCCGGCCACATCCCCACCCGCTACGCCGCCGTCTTCGCCTTCTACCGCGAGGGCTTCGAGGCCGCCGCCAAGCGCCTGTCCGCCTACGCGAACCACGCCGCCGGCGACGTGATGGACGAGCCCGCCACCGCCAAGGCGCTCGGCTCCTACCTGCTGCGCGGCATCGACTGCGGAGCCCTCGACACCACGGAGGTCGACGCCCTCACCGGCCTGACCCGCGCCGACCTGGACCGCTTCGCCGCCCCGCGCCGCGGAGACCTCACGGCCACGGCTCAGTAACGCGCGGGGATTTGACCCCGGATCGCCCCAACTGCCCCGTACCCTTGACGCGTTCACGTGCGTCACACGCCAGCGCGACAGGGGAGCGGGGCAGCGGTGTCATCGGGGGAGAAGAAGCGCATCGGCATCATCGGCGTGGGCGAGATCGCCCGGGCCCTCGTGGCGGGTCTGTACGACGGGGGCGACCCGTCGCCGGAGGTGTTCCTCTCCCCTCGGGGAGCCCGCGCCGCGGCCGAGCTGTCCGCACGCCACGAGAACGTACGGGTCTGCGCCGACAACCAGGAGGTGGTGGACCGCTCCGAGCTGGTGATCATCGCCGTACGGCGCCAGGACCGCCACGGCGCGCTCGCCGGCCTGCGGGTGGACGACGACAAGATCGTGGTCAACGTGATGGCCGGCGTCGGCAACGACGACCTGCGCCGGACACTCGCCACCGACGCCCCGCTGGTCCGGGCCATTCCCCTGCCCGCCGTGCGGGAACGCCGCTCCGTCACGGTGATGTGCCCGTCGCACCCGGCGGTGGACTCCCTCTTCGGGTACCTGGGCGGGGTGCTGCCGGTCGCGGACGAGGCGGCCTTCGACGTCTTCTCCGCCCTGACGGGGACGCTGACCACCCACTACTCGTATCTCGCCACGCTCACGTCCTGGGCTGCCGCTCAGGGCATCGACCCCGACGACGCCGACCGCTACGTCCGCGGACTCTTCCAGGGCGTCGGCCGCACCCTGGGCGACGAGACCCGCTCCCTGGACCGCCTCGCCGCCGACCACGAGACCCCGAACGGAAGCAACGAACGCGTCCGCACCACCTGGTTCGGCCCGGCCAACGCGGAGGCCCTCCACAGGGTCCTCGACGGCCTCCTCGACGACCTGAGGTGACCCGGGCAGGCGTCCGGTGCGATCGGGGTCCCGGACGGGCGCGCGTGTCGTGCGGCCGGTCGTGGGGCGCCGTCGGAGCCGGGCCGGTGCGGCCGGGCGGTCACGCCGGGCCCGGCCTCGTCCCGTCGCGGGTCACGCCGGCGGCGGGACCTCGCCCGAGCCGCGCGCGATCAGCGTCGTCCGCAGCACCACCTGGGCCGGCGCCTCCTCCACGCCGTCCAGGCGGCGGAAGAGCCGTTCCGCGGCCGTACGGCCCAGCGCGGCGGCGTCCTGGGCGATCACGGTGATGCCGAGCAGGTCGGCCAGTTCGATGTCGTCGAACCCCACCAGGGCCACCGGGTGTTCGCGCCCGGCCAGCGTCCGCACCGCGGTGACCGTGACCCGGTTGTTCCCCGCGAAGAGCGCCGTGACCGGCTCCGGTCCCGAGAGCATCGCCGTCACCGCCGCGCGGACCCGCTCCGGGTCCGTCGGGCCGAGGGAGACCCAGGACTCGTCGACCTCGAGCCCCGCCTCCTCCATCGCGGACCGGTAGCCCCGCAGCCGCTCCGTCGCGGTGTGGATGCGGGGCTGGTCGCCGACGAAGCCGATCCGGCGGTGGCCGTGGGCGATCAGATGGGCCACTCCGTCCCGCGAACCCCCGAAGCTGTCCGAGAGGACGGCGTCGGCGTCGATCCCGCCGGCCGGGCGGTCCACGAACACGGTCGCGACGCCCGCCTTCATCTCCGGCTCCAGATAGCGGTGGTCGCTGCCGGCGGGGATGACGATCAGTCCGTCGACCCGGCGGGCGCACAGGGCCAGCGCCAACTCCTGCTCGCGGTCCGGGTCCTCCGCGCTGGAGCCGTTGATGAGCAGGGCCCCGTGGGCGCGGGCGACCTCCTCGACGGCGCGGCTGAGGGGCCCGTAGAACGGGTCGGCGAGATCCTCCAGGACTAGCCCGACCGAGGCGGTCCGGCCCTTGCGCAGGACGCGGGCGCTGTCGTTGCGGCGGAAGCCGAGCGCGTCGATCGCCTCCTGCACACGGCGCTCCGTGTCGGGGGTGACCCCCGGCTCGCCGTTGACGACCCGGGACACGGTCTTCAGCCCGACGCCGGCCCGGGCGGCGACATCCTTCATCGTGGGCCGATTGCCGTAACGGTGCTCGGAGCGGCGGGCGATGTCGGCCACGGTGCGCAGATCCTCTGTGTCGTCGGGACGGTCTCGTCGGGCGCCGTCGTGATGTTGTCGAGCATAGGCCCTGGACAACGTTGTCAGAGGACGAGAGACTGTAGGTCACACCGATCAACGGCCTTCGCCTGCCCTTATGGAGACACCGCGCCCATGCATACCGACCTCACCGCCGACCTCGTCGTCGCGCTGGACATCGGCGGCACCAAGATCGCCGGCGCCCTGGTGGACGGCGGCGGTGCGATCCGAGTCCGGGCGCAGCGGCCGACGCCCGCGCGGGAGGACGGCGAGACGGTGATGCGAGCGGTCGAGGCCGTGATCGCGGAGCTCGCGGGCTCGCGCCTCTGGGACGCGGCGGGTGCGGTGGGCATCGGCAGCGCGGGTCCGGTCGACGCCTCCGCGGGCACCGTCAGCCCGGTCAACGTGCCGGGCTGGCGAGGGTTTCCGCTGGTCGAGCGGGTGCGCCGGGCGGCCGGAGGCAGGCCCGTCACGCTGGTCGGCGACGGCGTCGCGATGACCGCGGCCGAACACTGGCTGGGAGCGGCCCGGGGCCACGACAACGCCCTGTGCCTGGTGGTGTCGACCGGCGTGGGTGGCGGACTGGTCCTCGGCGGCCGGGTACACGCGGGCCCCACCGGCAACGCGGGCCACATCGGGCACATCAGCGTGGATCTGGACGGCGATCCGTGTCCGTGCGGCGGGCGGGGCTGTGTGGAGCGGATCGCGAGCGGGCCCCACATCGCCCGGCGCGCCGTGGAGAACGGCTGGCTGCCCGGGCCGGACGGCGACACCTCGGCCGCCGCGGTGGCCGCGTCGGCGCGGGCCGGTGACCCGGTGGCCGTGGCCTCCTTCGAGCGGGCGGCGCAGGCGCTGGCGGCGGGGATCGCCGCGACGGCGACGCTCGTCGAGATCGACATCGCGGTGATCGGCGGAGGGGTGGCGGGCGCGGGCGAGGTCCTCTTCGCCCCGCTGCGGCGCAGTCTGCGCGACTACGCCACGCTCTCGTTCGTCCGCGCGCTCGAGGTCGCGCCGGCCCTGACGGGCACGGACGCGGGTCTCCTGGGCGCGGCCGCGGCGGTGTCGCCGCGGCATCGCGAGGGCGCCGGGGTCTGGGGCTGACGAGCGCCGCCCGGGCGGCGCCGGGCGTGGCCCGGCCGCCGCGCAGGTCCCCGGTGCCGACTCCCCGTGAGGGAACTCCGGCGCGGATCCGGGTCCGGCCGGTCCGCCGGCGCGTCACCCTCTCGCCGCGACCGCCGTCCGCTGCCGCACGACCACCAGGAACGTGTCGGACTCCAGGTCCATCACGACCTCCGCCGGGAGCCCCTCGCTCCGGCGGGCGCTGGCGAACTCCTCCGCCGGCCAGCTGCCCCGCGGGCCTCCCGCGGGAAACCTCTCCAATACCGTACGGCTCATCTCCGCATCCCCTTGCCTCGCCGGTCCAACGACGGTCCGTGCCGAAGTGTTACGCACCGGGCCGCACGGACGTTCGCGCAGTGAGGCGACTCACATGCCCGACGGCCCGCCACAGGGCCCGTCTACCCCCGTCGCACCGGCCGGAACGCTCCGGTTCAGCCGGGGGGTTTCCGTGGCAGGGTGTTGCGGGCAAGCCACTGTGGGCTACCGAAGAGGGGGAATCGTGATCGTCTGGATCAACGGTGCGTTCGGCGCGGGGAAGTCCGGCACCGCGCGCGAGCTGGTCGATCTGATCCCGAACAGCACGCTGTACGACCCCGAACTCACCGGCGGCGCGATGAGTTCGCTCCTGCCGAAGAAGCGGCTCGCCGAGGTCGGCGACTTCCAGGACCTGCCGATATGGCGCCGTCTGGTCGTCGACACCGCCGCCGCGCTGCTCGCCGAGCTCGGCGGCGTTCTCGTCGTCCCCATGACCCTGCTCCGGCAGGAGTACCGCGACGAGATCTTCGGCGGCCTCGCCGCCCGGCGCATCGAGGTGCGGCATGTCCTGCTCGCACCGGATGAAACGATCCTGCGCCAGCGGATCCTGCGGCGGACGCCCGACGGCTCACCGCCCGAGGAGATCGACGGGGTGCGCCGGTGGTCCTACGACCGCATCGAGCCCTACCGCGCCGCCCGGGACGGCTGGCTGGGCGAGGACGCCTACGTCGTGGACAACTCCGCGCTCACGCCCGAGGAGACCGCCCGGGTGGTCGCCGACGCCGTCCGGGCGGGTGCCGCGGCTCCCTGCGGGATCGTCCAGACCCCCGAGCCGACCGGCGAGACGCTGGCGGCCGGCGTCCTGCTCTTCGACGAGCAGGACCGCTTCCTGCTCGTCGACCCGACCTACAAGCCGGGCTGGGAGTTTCCCGGCGGAGTCGTCGAACGCGGCGAGCCGCCCGCCCGCGCCGGCATGCGCGAGGTCGCCGAGGAGATAGGGCTGGAACTCGACGCCGTGCCCCGCCTGTTGCTCGTCGACTGGGAACGGCCCCAGCCGCCCGGATACGGCGGCCTGCGCCTGCTCTTCGACGGGGGCCGCCTCCCCGCCGCCGAGGCGGGACGCCTCCTGCTGCCCGGTGCCGAACTGCGCGGCTGGCGCTTCGTCACCGAGGAGGAGGCGGCCGACCTGCTGCCACCGGTCCGCTACCGCCGGCTCCGCTGGGCCCTGCGTGCCCGGGAGCGCGGCACCGTCCTCAACCTGGAGGCGGGTGTCCCGGTCGGCTGACCACGGCCCCGCTCCCGCGCGGTGACCGGCGGGCCGCCCCCGGGCCCCGCTCGGGGGCGATCGGCCGGTCACACGGGCGGGACGTCGACGACAGGCCCTACCCCGCCGCCGCACACGAGGGACGTTTCCCGTCCGACACACGGCGGAGACGACGGGGCGCGCAGCGTGGCGACGTCGAATATTCCGGCGACATCCCGAGGCGAAGACAGCAGGATGACGCGGTGTGAATCCCGCGCTGCCCGGCCTCGCCGTGAACCCCGCACTGCCGTCCCACCTGGTCGACCGGCTGATCGACACGGCGGACGACGAGATCGCCTCCGAACTGGCGCTGCGCGCGGACCTGAACCGCGCTCAGGTCCGCGCGCTGGCCGCTCGATCCGAGCCGGCCGCCGTCCAGCTCGTCCACGAGGGCATGCTGCGGACGGAGGACGTCGACCCCGCCACGCGACCGCTCGCCGCGCTCGCCCTGCTCGACGCGGGGGCCGGTCTGCCGCAGTGGGCCCGTGTCTTCGCCGCGGACCCGTGCTCGGAGCGCCGGGAAAGGGTGGCCGCCTGCCCCGGACTCCCGCCGGACGTGGTCCGCCGCCTCGCGGGCGACACGGAAGCGCGGGTCGTCGCCGCGCTCGCCTTCGAGGCCCCGTCCCTCCTGGCCGCCGAACTGGCGCGACATCCGCACACAGAGGTCCGCCGCGCGGTCGCCGGCAACGAGACGGCGCCGCCCGAGCTGCTGGCGGCGTTGCTGACCGGCGAGGGGCTGACTCCGGCGAAGAGCTGCCGGGTCTGCGACCAGGAGGAGGTGCCCTTCGTCCACCCCCCGGACTGCCCCCGGCGCGACTGCGGGCTGCTGCCCGGGGACGCATGTGACGGAACACATCAGTCCGCGGTACACGACATCCAGTGGCAGGCTCTGCGCAACCCCGCCACCCCGGTTCGGGCCGTGGCCAGGTTCGCCGACCACCCGTCGGCGCTGCTGCGTGAACTCGTCGCCGCACGCGAGGGTCTGCCGCAGCACGTCTACGCGCGACTGGCCCGTGATCCGGTGCCGGCGGTCCGCGCGGAACTGGCCCAGAACCCGTCGATCGACGAGGCCCTCGTCCGGAGCCTCGCCGAGGATCCCGGCCACGACGTCCAGCGGTCCCTCGCGCACCACCCCGCTCTGCCCCTCGACGTCCTGGCCCGGCTCGCCGCGTCGGCCAGGCTCGGCTCCCCGCTCCTCCCACGCGTCGTCGCGGCCACACCCGAGGAGGTCGCCGACCTCGCGACGGCTGCCGATCCGACCCTGCGCATGCTCGTCGCCATGCGCCGCGACCTGCCCGACCCGATCCGGGACGCGCTCGCGTGCGACCGCGACGCGAAGGTCCTCAAGGCGATCGCCCCACACCCGGGTCTCACCGAGACGCAACTGCTCGCCATGATCGACCTTCACGGGCCCCGGGTGGCCGCCAAGGTCGCCACGAACCCCGACGCGACGGCGATCGTCCTGGAACGCCTGACCCGTCAGCCCGCCTCCGCACGGAAGGTCTTCCGCGAGATCGCCCGGCATCCGCACGCGTCGCTTCCCGCGCTTCTCGCCTGCCTGTCGGACCCTCAGGCCCGCCCCGTCGCCGCCGCACGTCCTGAGCTTCCCGCCGGGGTCCTCGTCGATCTGCTGGCGGACGAGGACTGGCAGGTCCGGGATGCCGCCGCCGCGAACCCCTCTCTTCCCGCCGACGCCATGGTCGCCCTCCTGCCCTGAGCCGCAGGGCGGCGGGCAGTCGACCGCCGTCCCGCCGGTCACACGGGCGGGACGTCGACGACAGGCCCTACCCCGCCGCCGCCTTCAGCCGCGCCGCCGCGTCCTCGGTCACCGGGTCGCCGTGGCCGCAGCAGAGGACCGAGGGCTTGAGGTCGGACAGTCGTCGCATCGACGTCATGGCCCGGTCGCGGTCCACATGGAACACCCCGAAGGTCACGCCCTGTACCGAGGCCACCGTGTCGCCCGTGAACAGCACGTCGTGGCGGGGGAGATGGATCGCGATCGAGCCGTCCGTGTGGCCCGGGGCGTGCACGACCACGGCTCCGCCGCCGAAGTCCAGGACGTCGCCGTCCTCCAGCTCCCGGTCGACGCGGGTCGGGGGCGCCTCGGGGACGGTGAGGCCGTGCGCGTGGAGAGGGATCTCCCAGTCCACGAGCGTCGGTTCGGGGACCGGCGCCTCGCCGCGGATCACGGGGGCGTCCAGGCGGTGGGCGAGGATCTCCGCCCCGAGACGGTCCGCGAGTTCGCCGGCCGAGCCGACGTGGTCGCGGTGGCCGTGGGTGAGGACGATCCGGCGCAGGCGGCCGGGGTCGAAGCCGGCCCCGCGGAGTGCCGCCTCGACCTCGGGCGCCGCACCCGGCCAGCCGGCGTCGATCAGGGTCAGCTCCTCGTCGTCCTGCCACAGATAGGCCTGGCCGATGGGGAAGCGGAGCATGTGCAGGCGCGGGGTGATGGCGAGGAAGTCCATGCGGCGAACGTAGGCAGGTCCCCACGTCCGCCGCACGGAAGTACGCTTTCGGCGAGCTTCGCCGAGCGCTTAACCCTGCTTCGAGCGCGCGTAGTTCACCAGGAAGTGCGCCTCCGCCACCGACAGCCGCTCCAGCTCCTCCGGCGAGACCGACTCGTTCACCGCGTGGATCTGCGCCTCCGGCTCGCTCAGGCCGATGAGCAGGATCTCCGCCTCCGGGTAGAGCGTCGCGAGCGTGTTGCACAGCGGGATCGAGCCGCCCATGCCCGCGCTCTGCATCTCCTCGCCCGGGTAGGCGATCCGCATGGCCTCCGCCATCGAGGTGTACGCCGGGCTGGCCACGTCCGCACGGAACGCCTGGCCCTGGCCGACCTGCTCGAAGGAGACCCGCGCGTTCCACGGGGTGTGCTTCTCGATGTGCGCGTACAGCAGCTTCGTCGCCTCGCCGGCGTCCTGGCCGGGCGGCACCCGCAGGCTGATCTGCGCGCGGGCCGTGGACGGGATGGACGGGGTCGCGCCGGCCACCGGGTGGCAGTCGATGCCGATGACGGTGACGGCGGGCCGGGCCCAGATGCGGTCGGCGACCGTGCCGTCGCCCGGCAGCCCGACCCCCTCCAGGACCTTGGCGTCCCTGCGGAAGTCCTCCTCCGGGTACTGCAGTCCGTCCCACACGGCGTCCGCCGGCAGCCCGTCGATGACCGTCGAGCCGTCCGCCGCCCGCAGCGAGTCCAGGACACGGATCAGCGCGGCCAGCGCGTCGGGCGCGGCGCCGCCGAACTGGCCGGAGTGCAGGTTGCCCTCCAGGGTGTCGATCCGGACGCGGATCATCGTCATGCCGCGCAGGGTCGCCGTCACGGTCGGCAGGCCCACGCGGAAGTTGCCGGTGTCACCGATGACGATGGCGTCGGAGGTCAGCAGCTCGGGGTGCGCCTCGGCGTAGCGCTCCAGGCCGCCGGTGCCCTGCTCCTCGGAGCCCTCCACGATCACCTTGACCGTGACGGGCACCCCGCCGTTCGCCTTGAGCGCGCGCAGCGCCAGCAGGTGCATGATGAAGCCGCCCTTGCAGTCGGCCGCGCCGCGCCCGTACCAGCGGCCGTCGCGCTCCGTGAGCCGGAAGGGCGGGGTGATCCACGCCGACTCGTCCAGCTTCGGCTGCACGTCGTAGTGCGCGTAGAGGAGGACGGTCGGGGCGCCGGCCGGGCCGGGCAGGACGCCGTACACCGACTGCGAGCCGTCGGGGGTGTCGAGCAGCGCGACGTCCTGGAAGTCCTCGGCGCGCAGGGCGTCGGCCACCCAGTTCGCCGCCGCCTCGCACTCGCTCCGCGGGGCCACGGCCTCGTCCGCGACCGACTCGAACGCCACCAGCTCCGCGAGCTCCGCCTGGGCGCGGGGCATGAGGTCGGCGATGGTCTCGGCGATCGGATTCGCGGTCATGGGCACGCTCCTGGTGGGTGCGACGTTAAGAGGGACGTAGCCGTATGAGTGTTGTACGGCGAACGCACGACCGATCCTACGGCGCGGGTCGCCGAAGATCGCGCCGTAGGATGCGGGGGAGAGCAGGGACGACCGGCCGGATCAGGAGCAGAAGCACATCGTGAGCAGCGAGAACGCAGACGCCGAAGAGGTACGCGCGGAGACGGCGGAGATCGGGGCCGGGGCGGCCCCGGCGGAGCCGGCCGCCGTCTGGGACGTGGTCGTGGTGGGGGCGGGGCCCGCGGGCGCGTCGGCGGCGTACGCGGCGGCGGTCGCCGGCCGTCGGGTGCTGCTCCTGGAGAAGGCCGAACTGCCGCGCTACAAGACCTGTGGCGGCGGCATCATCGGGCCGTCGCGCGACGCCCTGCCGCCCGGTTTCGAACTGCCGCTCCAGGACCGGGTGCACGCCGTCACCTTCTCCCTGAACGGCCGGTTCGCCCGGACCCGGCGCTCCCGCCGGATGCTGTTCGGGCTCATCAACCGGCCGGAGTTCGACGCCGGCCTGGTCGAGCAGGCGCAGAAGGCGGGCGCGGAGCTGCGCACCGGTGTCACGGTGTCGCGGGTGGAGCAGCACGGCCCGTCCGTGCCGGACCGGCGGACCGTGGCCGTCGTCCTGGCCGACGGCGAGACGGTGCTCGCCCGGGCGGTCGTCGGCGCGGACGGCAGCGCCGGCCGCATAGGGGCGCACGTCGGGGTCAAGCTCGACCAGGTGGACCTCGGCCTGGAGGTCGAGATCCCGGTGCCGCCGTCGGTGGCGGAGGACTGGAAGGGCCGGGTCCTGATCGACTGGGGTCCGATGCCCGGCAGTTACGGCTGGGTGTTCCCCAAGGGCGACACGCTCACCGTGGGCGTCATCTCGGCGCGCGGCGAGGGCGCGGCCACCAAGCGGTACCTGGAGGACTTCGTCGCCCGGCTTGGGCTCGCGGGCTTCGAGCCGTCGATCTCGTCTGGCCATCTGACCCGCTGCCGGAGCGACGACTCGCCGCTCTCGCGCGGGCGGGTGCTGGTCTGCGGCGACGCGGCGGGCCTGCTGGAGCCCTGGACCCGGGAGGGCATCTCGTTCGCGCTGCGGTCGGGTCGTCTCGCGGGCGAGTGGGCGGTGCGGATCGCCGAGGCGACCGATGCCGTCGACGCCCGCCGGCAGGCGCTGAACTACGCCTTCGCGATCAAGGCCGGCCTCGGTGTCGAGATGGCGGTCGGCCGGCGGATGCTGGCCCTGTTCGAGCGCAGCCCGGGTCTGCTGCACGCGACCCTCACCGGTCTGCGGCCGGCGTGGAACGCCTTCGCGGACATCACCCGGGGCGTCACCTCGCTGGGCGGACTGGTGCGGTCGAACGGGATGGCGCGACGGGCCCTCGACGTGCTGGACCGCCGGATGGCGGCCACGGGCGGTACCGCGCCCCGCGGGGTCACCCCCCGCGCCGGGGCCGGTGCGGACGAGGATTCCCCGGCCGTACGGGGCGACCGTGCGGCGGACCCGGCGTCCGCGGGCACCGACGCCGCGCGGGACACCGCGCCGGAGTCACCGGAAAACCTCTGAGCGATGCGTTCCGTCCCGTCGGTCCCGGGCACCCCTCCGGGGGTCGCGGCGGCCGGCGGGCGGCTCGCGTGCCCGCTCACGACGTCGTCGTGATGCGGAAGACCGGGTGGTCGGGGGCGGCGGCCAGGATCTCCTCGTCGGTCGACTTGGCGGTCACGCCCTGGAAGTACTGGTTGACCTCCCATCCCCAGCGCTCCAGGTAGGTGCGGAGCACCAGGAGCTTCTCCGCGTCCGGCAGCTCGACCGCCGTGAAGGTGCGGACCCTGCGGCCGATCCGCAGTTCACCACCGCCCGCCGCGCGCATGTTGCGCACCCACTGGGAGTGGCCGCGCGCCGACACCAGGTACTGCTCGCCCCCGTGCTGGTGCGGGTTGACCGGGATGCGCTGCATCCGGCCGCTCTTGCGGCCCTTCACGGACAGCTCGGCCGAGCCGAGGAGGCTGACGCCGTGCCGGGCGAGCCAGCCGACGACGCTGTTGAAGCGGATGGCGAGCGGGCTGCCCTGGAGGTAGTACGGCTGCGACGACATCGGGACTCCTCGGAAGAGATCACGAGCACAGCTCTTTTTTGTGAGCACTGCTCTCGCTTGAGAACAGTCTGCCTCTTCGGTGCCGCTTGTGCAAGAGCACTGCTCTCGTTTTAGTGCGGTGCTCCGAAACGTGGCAGACTGCTCCCATGACCAGCGTCCAGGGAGCCCGCGCCCGCGCCCGCATCGAGATCACCGCCGCCATCAAGGACGAGGCCCGCGCCCAGCTCGCGGCCGAGGGCGCCGCCAAGCTCTCGCTGCGCGCCGTCGCCCGGGAACTCGGCATGGTGTCCTCGGCGCTCTACCGGTACTTCCCCAGCCGCGACGACCTGCTCACGGCGCTCATCGTCGACGCCTACGACTCCGTCGGCGCCGCCGCGGAACGGGCCTGTGCCGCCGAGGGCCCGAACGGCCACCTCGCCCGCTGGACCGCCGTCTGCCGGGCGGTCCGCGCCTGGGCCCTCGCCCATCCCCACGAGTACGCCCTGATCTACGGCTCCCCGGTACCCGGCTACAGCGCGCCCCAGGACACCATCGGACCGGCCTCGCGCGTCGGCCTCGTCCTGATCGGCCTCGCCCGCGACGCCCTCGCCGCGGACGCGATCACGCGGCCCCCGCTGACCGAGGAGCTGCGTCCGGAGGCGGAACGGCTGACCGCCGACGTCGCCCCCGACCTGCCGCCCGCCGTCGCGGTCGCCCTCGTCGCCGCCTGGTCGCAGCTCTTCGGCCTGATCTCGTTCGAGCTGTTCGGCCAGTTCAACCGGATCGTCGAGGAGCGCCAGGCGTTCTTCGACGACGCGGCCGGCCGCCTCGGCCGCGCCATCGGCCTGGCGCCCGGCGCGTGACGTGGGGGCGGGGGCGAGGCGCGCCCGACGGGCGGGGCCCGGGTGACCGGCCCGGCCGGGCCGGCCGCGCCGTGCCGCAGCCCCGACCCTCGCCATGGGCTGCCCGCGACCTGCCGGGCGGGCAGGTCCCTGAGAGGACCCCGGCCGTACGGTCTACTCCCGCGGGAGTAGACGTCATCACCACGCCCGGCTGACGCCCGCGCCGCCGCCGCGCGTCTAGCGTGGCGGACATGGACCAACAGCCGACACCCGGCCCGGACCGAGGCGCTCGCGGCGGTCCGCCCTGCGGCCCACGCGGCCGGGGCGGACCGCCGCGCGCCTGGCGCTGGGCCGAGCGCGAGCCGGGCGGCGCCCTGCCCTGGCTCTCCACCGTCCTCCTCGCCGCCTTCGTCCTCGCCGGCTCCGGCTTCGCGGCGCGGAACCAGCCCGACCGGGAGGCCCTCGACGCCCTCGGCCGTGTGCTGCTGCTGACCGGGTCCGCGCTCCTCCTGTGGCGTCACCGCCATCCGGTGCCGGTGGTCTTCGGGGTCGCCGCGCTGACCCTGGCCTACTTCGCCGCCGGATACGCCTACGGCCCGGTCTTCCTCACCGTCGCCGTCGCCTGCTACGCCGCGATCGTGCACGGCCACCGGCGCGCGGCCTGGTGGGCTCTCGGGCTGCTGTGGGCCGGCCATCTCCTGGTCTCCCACTGGCTCTACCGCCATCTCCCGCCGGCCGGTGACGGCCCCGGCCCGTGGGGTCAGGAGATCCCCGTCGCCGCCTTCGCCGTGGCCGTCCTCGCCGCCTCCGAACTGGTCCGGGTCCGCCGTGAGCAGTGGGCCCAGCAGCGCGCCGAACGCGCCGCCGCCGAAAGCCGCCGGGCCGACGAGGAGCGCCTGCGGATCGCCCGTGAGCTGCACGACGTCCTCGCCCACTCCATCTCCGTCATCAACGTCCAGGCGGGCGTCGGTCTCGCCCTCCTCGACACCGACCCCGAACAGGCCCGCACCGCCCTCACCACCATCAAGGCGGCCAGCAAGGAGGCGCTGGGAGAGGTGCGTCAGGTCCTCGCCACGCTGCGCACCCCCGGCGACGCGCCCCGCGCCCCCGCGCCCGGCCTGGACCGGCTGCCCGAACTCGTCGAGCAGGCCGCGTCCACCGGGCTGACCGTGGAGACCGCGACCGAGGGGGACCCGGTGCCGCTGTCGCCCGGCACCGACCTCGCCGCCTTCCGCATCGTGCAGGAGGCGCTCACCAACGTGGTCCGGCACTCGGGTTCCCGTACCGCCAGGGTCGTGATCGGCCACACCCCCGGCGCGCTGGAGCTGCGGATCGACGACGAGGGGCCCGCCACCGGCGGCGACGCGGGAGGCAGCGGCAACGGGCTCGCCGGAATGCGGGAGCGGGCCGCGGCCCTCGGTGGCACGATCGAGGCGGGCACCCGGCCGGACGGCGGCTTCCGGGTGCGTGCCGTCCTCCCCGTACGCCCCGAGGAGACCCCGTGATCAGCGTCGTGCTCGCCGACGACCAGTCGCTCGTACGGGCAGGGTTCCGCGCGCTGCTGGACGCCCAGCCGGACATCCGGGTGGCGGGTGAGGCCGCCGACGGCGGAGAGGCGGTGGCGCGGGCCCGCGAACTGCGCCCGGACGTGGTCCTGATGGACATCCGGATGCCGCTCCTCGACGGCCTGGCGGCCACCCGCCGGATCACCGGCGACCCGGAGCTCGCCGCCGTCAAGGTGGTCATGCTGACCACCTTCGAGCTCGACGAGTACGTCTTCGAGGCCATCCGCTCCGGCGCGTCCGGTTTCCTGGTGAAGGACACCGAACCCGAGGAGCTGCTGCGGGCCGTGCGCGCGGTCGTCGACGGCGACGCGCTCCTGTCGCCCGGGGTCACCCGACGGCTGATCGAGGAGTTCGCCGCCCGGTCCAAGGAGCCCGCCGGGGCGGTCGGACTGGACGAACTGACCGAACGCGAGCGGGAGGTGATGGCCCTCGTCGGCATCGGCCTGTCGAACGAGGAGATCGCCCGGCGCCTGGTCGTCAGCCCCCTGACCGCCAAGACCCACGTGAGCCGCACGATGGTCAAACTCGGCGCGCGGGACCGGGCCCAACTCGTCGTGCTGGCGTACGAGTCGGGGCTCGTCCGGCCCGGCTGGCTGGGCTGAGCCCCCTCCGGCCCACCCGGCGTCACCGCCCGGGGACCGCCCGGGCCCTCGCCGTGGGACGCGACGGCGAGGGACGCGACGGCGAGGGACGCGACGGCGCGCGGGTCCCGGCGACAGGACCTGCGGTGCCCGCGCGCCGCCCCCGTCCCCCGGGTCAGTCGCGGACCGCGACCGGCTCCGGGGTCGTCTTCTCCTGGGCCGAGGCCTCCGGGAGGGGCTGCTCCGGGACCGACCGCCCGGGCGCGGTCGGCGCCGGGGTGGACCCCGCCACCACCCGGGAGTCCCGCACCCGGCGGGTGCGCAGCCCGGGCAGGGTGATCAGCAGGCCGGCCAGGGCGATGACCGTGACGACGGTCAGGCCGGGACGGAAGCCGTCGAGGACGCCCTGCGGGTCCCGCGCGGAGCCGGCCTCGCCGCCGTTGGCCGTGATGACGGCCGTGATCACGGCCAGGAACACGGCGCCGCCGACCTGGACGGAGGTGTTGAGCAGGCCGGAGACCATGCCCTGCTCGTGGTCCTCCACGCCGTTCGTGGCCTGGATGTTGAGGGACGGGAACACCAGGGCGCAGGCGGCGCCGAGCAGCAGCATCGAGGGCAGGATGACGGCCGCGTACTGCGGGGTGAGCGAGATCCGCAGGAAGAGGGCGTAGGCGACGACGAGCAGGGTGAAGCCGGTCGCGATCACCCGGGGCGTACCGAAGCGGTCCACCACCGCGCCGATCCTCGTGGACGACAGGGCCACCAGGGCGCCCGCCGGCAGGAAGGACAGTGCCGTCTGCAGGGCCGACCAGCCGAGCAGCGACTGCATGTACTGGGTCACGATGAACTGGAAGGCGACGTACGAGCCGAAGAAGGCGGCGGCGCCGAGCTGCGCCCGCACCTGCGAACCCGACCGCAGCACCCCGAGCCGTACGAGCGGTCCCGGACTGCGTCGCTCGATGGCGACGAAGGCCGCCAGCAGGACGGCGGTCGCCAGGAACGACAGCAGCGTACGGGCGGACGCCCAGCCCGCCTCGGGTGCCTGGACGACGGTGAAGACGAGCAGCAGCATCGCGGCCGTGCCCGTGACGGCGCCGGGCAGGTCGTAGCCGCCGTGGCCGCGCTCGCGGGCACTGTGCGGGATCAGGCGGACGGCGAAGGCGAGGGCGATCAGGGCGATCGGCGCGGGCAGCAGCATCGTCCAGCGCCAGCTGAGCTCGGTGAGGAGACCGGAGAGGACGAGGCCCATCGAGAAGCCGGTCGCGGCGCAGGTGGTGTAGATGGACAGGGCGCGGTTGCGCTGCGGGCCCTCCTTGAACGTCGTGGTGATGATCGACAGGCCGGCGGGCGCGGTGAACGCGGCGCTCAGGCCCTTGATGAAGCGGCTGGCGATCAGGAGGGGGCCCGAGTCGACGAGTCCGCCGAGGAGGGAGGCGAGGGCGAAGACGGCCAGCGCGATCAGGAAGACGCGGCGGCGGCCCAGCAGGTCGGCCGCGCGGCCGCCGAGGAGCAGCAGGCCGCCGTATCCCAGGATGTAGCCGCTGACGATCCACTGCAGCGTGGCCGTGGACAGGCCGAGATCCGTGGCGATCGAGGGCAGGGCGACGCCGACCATGGAGACGTCGAGGGCGTCGAGGAACATCGCGGCGCAGAGCACCAGCAGGGTGCCCCAGAGGCGCGGGCTCCAACGTTCCTGCGGCGGGGAGGCGGTGAGCGGAGTGGTCATGAGGAGCACGGTACATGCGCATGCATTGAATGCAAACGCATTTAATTCCGATGCAACAAAAGGCGTCTTCTCTGCTAACGTGCGGTCATGGGAGCGAACAAGTCCGAACGCGCACTCGTACAGGAGTGGCGGGACGTCCTCGCGTTGCACGCACGGACCACGTGCGAACTCGACCGGGCCCTGCACCCGCACGGACTCGGCGCCAGCGACTTCGAGGTCCTCGACGTGCTCGCCGAGCGAGCCTCGGCGGACGGCGATCTGGCCTGCCGCGTCCAGGACCTGGCGGGGCGCGTCCACCTCAGCCAGAGCGCCCTGTCCCGGCTCATCGCCCGCCTGGAGAAGGACGGGCTCGTCGTCCGCGCCATGTGCCCGGAGGACCGCCGGGGCGTACGGGTCCGGCTGACGGACGCCGGCCGGGAGCGGCACGCGGAGGTGCTGCCCATCCAGCGCGAGGTCCTGACCCGGATGCTGGAGGAGACCGGCTGAGGTCGGGGGCCGGCCGGGTCCTGTCCGGGGGTCTTCCCGGGCCCGCGACCACGGCCGATCCGGCGCCGCCCGGTCCCCGCCCGTGCCCCGCTACGACCAGGTGACGGCGGACTTCTCCCGCCAGAGCCGTACGAGCGAGTCGTCGCCGGTCACCGACACGGCCGACGCGGGCAGCCGGTTCCAGAGCGTCAGCAGGAGCCGGTCGGCCGGGCCGCTGAGTTCGCAGTCCGCCACGCCCGCCCCGGTCCGCTCGGTCCGCGGCGCCTCCGTCGACAGTCGTGACGTCCACACGTCACCGGTGTCCGTGGCCCGTACGCGCAGGGTCCGCGGCTCGGCCGTCCGCACCCGGCTGCGGGAGCGGCCGTGGAAGGCGCGCAGCAGCTCGTCGATCCCGTCCACGGCGGGCAGCGGGTCGACCGCGCCGGGGAGCCCGGCCGGCAGGGCGGACTCGGCGTCCGCCCGGTGGATCGTCGTCTCGTGGGCCTGCCGCCGGGCCCAGAACGCGAGCGGCGAGGGTGTGGGCAGGAAGGTCCAGCACTCCAGGTCGGCCGGAGCCGCCCGCAGGGCGGCGACGAGCAGGGCGTGGCCCTCGCGGTAGTGGGCGAGCAGCTCCTCGCCGTCCAGCGCGGGCTCGCCGCCGTCGGGGTGGTACGCGGTGTGGCGTTCGACGACGAACGCCGTCGCCCAGCGGTGCACCATCGACGTGTGCCGCAGCAGGTCCCGCACCCGCCACCCGGGGCAGGTGCGCACCTCGGCGTCGGGCCCGGCCTCCGCCGCCACGTCGGCCAGCAGGCGGCCCGCGGCCTCCAGGGCGTCGATGTGCTCGGCCGGCTGCATGATCTCCGCGCTGTCCATGAGCCGGAATTGTGCCGGAGGGCGGACGGCCGCGGGAAGGTTCCGCGTGCCGACCGGAGCGGCCTCTTCGCGTCAGGAGCCGCCCCCTTCGCGTCCGGGGCGGGCCCCGGCCCGATCGACAGGACGCCCCCTGGGGGCGAGGTCAATCCGCCTGGGGAGCCCGGGTGTTGCGGGCCGCGTACCCGATCACGGCGGCGCCGGCCGCCAGTACGGCCACGGTGGTCAGGGCCACGGGGAGCGAGAACCAGTCCGCGAGGAAGCCGATGGACGGCGGGCCGAGCAGCATGCCGCCGTAGCCGAGCGTGGAGGCGGCGGCCACCCCGCTCGGACCGGCGAGCGCGCCCGCGCGCGCCACGGCGACCGGGAAGATGTTGGCGAGGCCGAGACCGGTCACGGCGAAGCCGAGCAGGGCGGCCCAGACGTTCGGGGCGAGTGCGGCCGGCAGCATGCCTGCGGCGGCCGTCGTGCCGCCCACGACCAGGGTGCGGGTCTGGCCGAGGCGCTCCAGCAGAGCCGTGCCCGAGAGCCGGCCGGCCGTCATCGTCAGGGCGAAGAGCGAGTAGCCGGCGGCGGCCACGCCCGGGTGCGCGTGGAGGTCCTGCTCCAGGTGGAGGGCGCCCCAGTCGGCCAGCGCGCCCTCGCCGTACGCCGTGCACAGCGCGATCACGCCGAAGACGACGACCGCGCCGCGAGCGCCGGTCCCGCCGGTCCTGCCCCGGGGCCGGTCGGCGGCGGGGACCGTCTCCGGGAGGGCGGGGGACGGCTCCCGGAGCAGTACGGGACCGGCGGCGGCCGTCAGGAGCAGACCGAGGACGGTCAGGCCGAGCAGGTGGGTCGCGGGGGAGAGGCTGCCGGCGACGAGTCCGCCGAGGCCGGCGCCGAGCATGCCGCCGAGGCTGAACGCCGCGTGGAAGCTGGGCATCACCGGCCGGCGCAGCGCGGCGACGAGGTCGACGGCGGCGCTGTTCATGGCGACGTTGATGCCGCCGTACGCCGACCCGAACACCAGCAGGACCAGCCCCAGGGAGAGCGGGGAACGGGTGAGGGCGGGCAGGGCGATCGAGAGGGAGAGCAGGATGGCGGTCGCGACGGTGACGGCATGGCTGCCGTAACGGCGGCAGAGCCGTCCGGTGAGCGTCATCGTCACCACGGCGCCGGCCGAGACGCCCAGCAGCGCGAGCCCGAGGTCGCCCGCGGACGAGCCGGTCTGCTGCTTGATGGCGGGGATCCGGACCACCCAGCCGGCGAAGAGGAAGCCGTCGAGGGCGAAGAACAGGGTCAGGGCGGAGCGGAGGCGGGACAGGGAGGGAGAGGCGGTGTCTCCGCCGAGGCCCCCCGGTGCGGCCGTCCGTACTTTGTTTAGTAGCGGCACAAACTCAGGATAGGGGTCCACGGGTCCGGATTTCAACCGAGGAGGCAGGGGGAGCGGGGTGCGGAGGCGGTCCGGCGCCGCGGTGCGTTTCCGCCACCGCCCCGGCCTGCCCGGACCCGGCGGGATCGAGGGGCCGCCCGATCATGGGAGACTCGCCCCCATGAACGGCAAGGCGACGACGACGCGGACACGTCTGGACAGGGGGCGCAGCGCGCTCGGACCCGCGCTGGAACTGGTGCACACCGGCCGGGCGCCCACCCGCGCCGTGCTCACCGCCGAGCTCGGGGTCACCCGGGCCACCGCCGGCGCCGTCGCCGCCGAGCTGGAGGCGCTCGGCCTCATCCGCGTCGACTCCAACCCCGGGGCCGCCGCCGGGTCCCAGGGTCGCCCCTCGCACCGGCTCGCCGTGGACGAGAAGGGCCCCGTCGTCCTCGCCGCGCAGGTCCACGCCGACGGCTTCCGGGCCGCGCTCGTCGGCCTCGGCGGCACCCTCGTCGCCACCGCACCGGGCTGCGTCACCGTCTCCGCCGATCCCGCGCAGGTCCTCGGCGCGGTCGTGGACGCCGGCGCCGAACTCCTGGCGGCGAGCGGCCGCCGCTGTGTCGGTGCCGGGCTGGCGGCGCCCTCCGCCGTCGCCGAACCGGAGGGCACCGCGCTCAACCCCCTCCACCTCGCCTGGCCGGCCGGCGCCCCGGTCCGGCAGATCTTCGCCGAACGCGTCCGCGCCGCCGGCATCGAAGGGCCGTCCTTCACGGGCAACGACGTCAACCTCGCCGCCCTCGCCGAACACCGCCACGGCGCGGGCCGGGGCGCGAAGGACCTCCTGTGCGTCGCGACCGGTCACCGCGGCGTCGGCGGCGCGCTCGTGCTCGACGGGCGTCTGCACACGGGCAGTTCGGGCCTGGCGCTGGAAGTCGGCCACCTCACCGTCAATCCCGAGGGCCGTCCCTGCCACTGCGGCAGCCGCGGATGCCTCGACGTCGAGACCGACCCGCTGGCCTTCCTGACGGTCGCGGGGCGCGCGCCGGGCCCGGAGGTCTCCCTGCTCCAGCAGGCCCGCGACCTGCTGCGGACGAGTCCCCACGACCCCGGGGTCCGGGCGGCCACCGAGGAACTGATCGACCGTCTGGGCCTGGGCCTGGCAGGCCTGGTGAACATCCTCAACCCGGACCGCATCATCCTCGGCGGCCTGCACCGCGAACTCCTCGACGCCGACCCCAGCCGCCTGCGCGCGGTGGTCGCCGACCGGAGCCTGTGGGGCCGCAGCGGCGGCGTACCGATCCTGCCCTGCACCCTCGACCACAACAGCCTGGTCGGCGCGGCGGAGTTGGCCTGGCAGCCCGTCCTGGACGACCCGCTGGCGGCCCTGGGACGCCCTCGGCCCTGACACCACGCGGGCGGGGCGGGGTGCCGGCCTCTTGACGCCGGACGGAATCAGCCGCCCGCCCGCCACGGCTGGAGCTTCTCCGGGTTGCGTACGGCCCAGATGTGCGTGATCCGGTCGCCCGCGAAGGCGAACGCGTACACGGTCACGACGGTCCCGTCCTGCTGGGCGACCAGGCCCGGCTGCCCGTTGACGGTCCGCTCCAGGATCGTCAGGCCGGCCAGCCTGCCGACGAGATCGACGAGGCCGCGCGCCAGCTGCTCGGCGCCCTCGACCGGGCGGCGAACGACGGTGGCGAGACCGCCGCCGTCCGTGGTCGCCCCGACCTGCGGATCGAGGAGGCCGATGAGGGCGTCGATGTCCTTGGCTTCCCACGCGTCCTTGAAGTTCCTGACGACGGCGGCCTGCCGGGCGGTCGGGGGCGGGGGTGTCCGCGAGCCGCGGAGGCGGCGCCGGCCCGACGAGGCCAGCTTGCGGCAGGCCGCGGGCGTGCGCCCGACGATGTCGGCGACCTCGGCGAAGGGATAGCGGAAGACGTCGTGGAGGATGAAGGCGACGCGTTCGGCCGGGGTCATCGCCTCGAGCACCACCAGGAAGGCCATGCTGATCGACTCGTCGAGGGTGACGCGGTCGGCCGGGTCGACGGTGGCGCCGCCCGCCCGACCACCCGACCACTCCGCGGGCTCCGGCAGGGGCTCGGGGATCCAGTCACCGACGTAGTTCTCGCGTCGGGCGCGTGCCGAGCCGAGCACGTTGAGGCAGATGCGGCCGGCGACCTTGGTCAGCCAGGCGCCGGGCGAGGCGATGGCCCGCTGCTCCTGCGGGGACAGGGTGTACCAGCGGGCGTAGGTCTCCTGCACGGCGTCCTCCGCCTCCGCGAGGGAGCCGAGCAGCCGGTAGGAGAGGTTGATCAGCCGACGCCGCTCGCTCATGATCGCGTTCAGGGTCGGATCGGGTCGGCCGTCTCCCGGCCCGTACGGGGTGGTCATGGTGTCGCCGGCTCCCTCGGTCGCAACTGTCCTCACCGGTGAGACAGGACAGCGCCCCGGAACGTGACATGGCCGCCCCGCCTCACATTCCGCGCGCCGGTGTTGTCGGACCGGGTGAAACCCCGTCCGGAACCAGGCAAGGAAGGTCTCCCATGGCCACGCGAACGACGACCGACGCGATCACCGACGCGCTCACCAGCACGACGACCGACGCGACTACTGACGCGGCGACCGACGCGACCACCGACGCGACGACCGGGACGGCGACGGAGCAGGACGGTGCCCGGTCGCGGCTGCCCGACCCCACCCCGCTCTTCCCCGAACTGGCGAAACTCTCCGGTGCGGTGCGTAACGCCATCCGGAACGGGCCGGTTTCACAGACCACCATCAGCCTCATGCTGCTCCGTGCCGCCCAGATCGTCGGCAGCACCTACCACGCCGTCTCGTCGACCGAGAACCTCCGCAAGGCCGGGGAGACCGAGAAGCGCGTCACGGCCGTGGCGACATGGCAGGGCGCCCCCTGCTTCACCGATGCCGAACGGGTCGCGCTGGAGCTCGTGGAAGCCGTCCTCACCCCTAACCCGTTCGGGGAACGGGTCTCCGACGAACTGTTCGCCAAGGCGTCCGCGCTCTACGACGACGACGCGCTGTGGACGCTGACCATGGCGATCGGGCACTTCTCGATGTTCGTTCCGGTCGCCCTCATCGGGAAGCCGATCCCCGGCAGGCCGATCGGGAAGAACTACAGCAGGTAGCCCCGACGGGCGGCGGGCAGGGCGCGTGCCGCAGGCCGCGCGCCCTGCCCTGTCCTGAGGGTGGTCCGGCGTGATCAGTCGTCCTCCCCACGCCGCGGCACCCGCACCCCCGCGCCCCGGCCGGATGTGACCCACATCTCTCCGCCGGCGGGCCGGGAGATGTCACACGGCGTGCCCCCGACGCGTCCTGGGTGCGAGTGGATGGCCCGGCCTCATGCCGGGCGCATCCGGGCCAACGGAGGAGACCACGCCGTGAACAGACAGTCGTCGACCACACCCCGCACCGCCGCGTTCCTCAAGGCCGCGGTCGGCCTGCAGACCCTGACCCTCTTCTTCCAGGCGTCCACCGCCGGAGCGCTCCTGACCTCCTCCCACGGCTACCTCCTCCACGACATCGGCTCGCGGGTCATGTACGCCGCCTGCATGCTGTACGTGCTCGCCGCCGTGCTGGCGTGGCGCCTCGGCGGTGGTTCCCCCCGCCCCGTCCTGTACTCCACCGGCTTCCTCCTCCTCGCCTCGGCGCAGGTCGCCCTCGGCGTCGCCCACGTGCCCGGGCTCCATGTCCCGCTGGGCGTGGTGATGTTCGCCCTCAGCACCGTGGCCCTGGTCCAGGCGCTGTTCCCGCGCGTCCTGCTGCACCCCGCCACCAGCTCGAGCTGACGACCGGCGAGCGAACCGCCGGCCGGCCGCGCCGGCCCGCCCCTGGACCGTTCCGCCGGGCTGAGGGCCGGCCGGGGGAGACGGAGCCCGCGGCCGTACGCGTCACCGCCCGCCGGGCCGGCGCCCCGTCAGTGCTCCGGCCGGGCCCGCAGCGCCTGGATCGACCAGCCGAGCACCGGCCGCAGGCTCTCCGGGGCGGGCCAGTCGTTGATCACCGCGAGCAGCGCGAGGTACCGCTCCCGGCGCGGGTCGTTCAGGCCCTCCAGCCGGGTCAGGAGCCGCTGCCGGGGGCCGGTGTCGTCGCTGGAGTCGACGAGGTGTGCGCAGCGGGTCAGGAGGGCCGAGACGCGCGGCTCGGCCCGGGGCGAGGCCGGATCGATGCCGGCCGCCACGGCCGGGGCGATCTCGTCGCGGACGATCGCGGCCACGTCGTCGTGCGGTGAGGGCGGGCCGGCCTGAGCGTCGGCCGCCCGCTCCTCGGCCAGGCGGCGCACATGGGCGCGGAAGTCCGGGTCCTGCGACAGCTCGGCCAGTTCCACCCAGGCCTCGACCTGTTCGGTGGTGGCGTCCTCCGGCAGTTCCGGAGTCATCGAGCGGGCGATCCCCGCGAACGCGGGGCCGGTACCCACGCCCTCGAAGGCGGCGTCGAGGAAGTCGCCGACCAGCCGTCGGCGTTCGGTCGCGGAGAGCTTGGCAAGCCGGTGCATCAGATGTGTCTCCTCCAGGGTGGCCCCGCGCTTCGCCACAGCGGTCAGCACCGCGTGTCGCAGTCGCAGGACGCGGATCTCGACGGCCAACGCCTCCGCGTGCGCCGCGGCGACCTCGGCCGGCGTGCGTTCCTCGTCCAGGACCTTCCGGATGGTCGCGAGGTCCACTCCCAGGTCACGCAGGGTTCGTACGAGGTCGAGCCGGGCGACGGCCTCGTCGTCGTAGAGGCGGTAGCCGGCCGGGCTGCGGTGGGTGGGCGGTACGAGCCCGGCGTCGGAGTAGAAGCGGACGGTCTTGACCGCGGTGCCCGTTCGCCGCGCCAGCTCGCCGATCGAGTAGAGCGTGTGGCCGTTCATGCCGTTCATGTCCCCACCTTCCGGTCTCCCCCTGCCGGAGACTCAAGCCCATGAGAGAGGTTGCCGGACGGCCGTCGAGCGGCAGGTCGGCCTCCGCGTCGATCCGAGCCGTCAGCGTGGTGGCCGGATCCGCGCGACCGGTGCCGCGCCCGAACCGGAACGAATGTCCCGTTCCGTCGGCGCGCGAGCCGCGGGCCGGTCGAATTCGCTGGTCGACGGGGCGCGCACGGCGTACCGTCCGACCCTATGACCGATCATGATCTTCCGCCGCGTCTCGGCAACCTGACCTTCCACGGCCCGCTCTCCGAGGACCGCGCCGTCCGCATGATCGAGCGGATCGCGGCCGCCTCGCCCGCCACCGTCCTCGACATCGGCTGCGGCTGGGGCGAGTTGCTGATGCGCGTGCTGGAGGCCGCGCCGGACGCGAGTGGTGTCGGCATCGACATCAACGCCGAGGACCTGGCCCGGGGCCGGCTCCTCGCCCAGGAGAAGGGGCTGGCCGATCGCGTCGAGTTCGTCGAGGAGTCGGCGCTCGGCACCACGCGGGGACCGGTCGACGCGATCCTCTGCCTGGGTTCCAGCCAGGCCCTGTGCGACCCCGCCCTGCCGTACGATCCCGCGGCCGCCCTCCGGGAACTGCGCCGCCTCGTCCGTCCCGGCGGCCGGGTCGTGCTCGGTGAGGGGTTCTGGGAGCGCACCCCGACCGACGAGGAGCTCGCCGGGATGTGGCCGGGCGCCGGCCCCGACGACCACCTCCTCCTCGGTCCGCTCGTGGACCTGGCGATCGAGGCGGGCTTCCGCCCCGCCTGGATCGAGACGGCGAGCCGCGAGGAGTGGGAGGAGTTCGAGTCCGGCTACCGCCACGACACCGAGGTCTGGCTCGCGGCGAACCCCGGCCACCCGCTCGCCACGGAGACCCGCGAGCGCGTCGACGCGCAGCGTGCGAGCTGGCTGAAGGGCTACCGGAACGTGCTCGGCATCGCCTACCTGACCCTGATTCCGGTGGACTGACCAGCCCCTGGAGCCCTGCGTGGGCCCGCGCGGCCGGCGTCCGGACGGGTCGTCCACGGCGCCGGCCCGTCCGGGTTCACCCCTGCCGCCACCCGCGCAGCTGCGACCGCTCCGGCGCGGAGAGGTGGAGCACCTGGAAGCGGTCGCCCCGGTCCGCCGGCACGTCCCTCCCGTCCGTCGCCCAGAGCGTGAAGTGGAGCAGTTCCCAGTGCCGCGGGTCGACCGCCACCGCGCTCGCCACCACGCCCTCCTCCCGGGCCTCCCGCGCCTGCCGTGCCAGGGCCCCGGCGACCGCCTCGGCGGGTGCGACGCCACGCGGCACGGGGAGCGTGCGGCGCGTCGCGGTCCGCGGGACGTGCGGCGCCGCCGGACCCTCGTCGTACGCCAGCCCCGCCCAGTGCTGCACCACCGGACGGCCGAAGTCGCGCACGATCCCCTGGAAGCCGGGACCCCACAGGAACGCGTGCATGCCCTCCGGCCGCGCCCACAGGTAGAACGGGGCGTACTGGTTCACCGGCGATCCGTCCGCCTGTTCGCGCATCAGGTACGCCTTGAGCCCGAGCCCCGGGAAGTCGTCCAGCAGGTGGCCCCGGGTGGCGACCCGCTCGCGGATGAGCTCCATGGGGTGGTCGGCGGGCAGGGTGATCTCGTACTGCATCGCGTGCATCGGGCACTCTCCGGTTCTCTCGGGCGGGAGGCGTACGGAGGACCGTCCGGGCGCCGCGGGTGGTGATCGGGCCCGGTGGGGCGGGTGTACTCCTCCGGGGCCTGCGGGCACTTCTCGGGGTGGACGGGCCCCCGAACGGGCGGAGCGGGTCGGTCGTGTGCGGAGCCGTCAGGCCGCGCGAGGCGCGAGCAGGCCGAGGAGCCCCCGCACCGCCGCGTCGAAGGCGGCCGGCGACCCCGCCGCGCGGGCGAGCACGTAGCCGCCCTGGACGGTCGCCACGACGGTGGCCGCCAGTTCGGCCGGATCGAGCGGACCCGCCAACTCCCCGGTGTCCAGACCCTCCCGGACGACGTCGGCGATCCGGCCGCGCAGCCAGTCGAGGGTCTCCTCGACCGGGGCCCGCAGCCGGTCGTCGGCGAGGACGTCGGGGTCCATCGTCAGGCGGCCCAGCGGACAGCCCCTCAGCACCGGGCGCTCGCGCAGCAGATAGGCCTCCAGGCGCCCGTACGCCGAACCGCCGCCACCGAGGACGGCCTCCGCCGTGTCCCGCATCTCCTCGGCCGTCCGCCGGATCGCGGCCAGCGCCAGGTCCGGCTTGCCTGCGAAGTGGTGGTACATGCTGCCCTGCCCGGCCCCGGCGGCCTGCTGGATCGCCCTGGGGCTGGTGCCGACGTAACCGCGCTCCCAGAGCAGCTCGCGGGTGGCCTCGACCAGTCGCTCGGAGGTACTCATACGGCGAGTGTACATACCAGTAGGTACAGAACCGGGAGCAGTCGCCGCGGCCGTCTCTACTCCCCGTGTCGTACGGGCGAAGCCGCTGGCCGTACGACGACCCGGACCCCCTCCCCGCGCGAGTCTCGAAGCACCGGCACACGCAGTCGGCACGACGCACGAGGAGCTGAGAGATCATGAACACAATGGCCCACGCGGGACCCGGCCCCTGGGTCCTCTTCTTCCCCCTCGTCTGGGCGGCCGTGATCGTCACCGTGGTCACCGTGCTGCGCCGGACCGGACGCATCGGCCCCTCCCGAGGCCGGGGCCCCTGGGGCCGCCCGGCCCACGACGAGCGGTCCCCGATCGCGCTCCTGGGCCGCCGCTTCGCCGGCGGAGAGATCGACGAGGACGAGTACTGGCGCCGGCTGACCGTCCTGGAGGAGCAGTTCGGCCGCTCCGCCGGGTCCGAGGGGCGCGCGCGATGAGCACGTCCGCCTCCACGGAGACCACCCCGGTCCCGGACACCACCCGCGCCGCCGCGCGCGTCGTCGACGCCGTGAAGGTCTACGGCGACGGCGACACCGAGGTCAGGGCCCTGGACGGGGTGAGCGTCGACTTCCCGGCCGGACGCTTCACCGCGATCATGGGCCCCTCGGGCTCGGGGAAGTCGACCCTCATGCACTGCGCGGCCGGGCTCGACACCCTCACGTCGGGGGCGGCCCTCATCGGGGACACGGACCTCTCCACCCTCGACGACCGCCGCCTGACCCTGCTGCGCCGCGAACGCGTCGGCTTCGTCTTCCAGGCGTTCAACCTGCTGCCGACCCTCACGGTCGCCGAGAACATCACGCTCCCCCTGGACCTGGCCGGCACCGCCCCCGACCGGGAGTGGCTGGAGGTGCTGATCGACACCGTCGGCCTGCGCGACCGCCTGCACCACCGGCCCGCCGAACTCTCCGGCGGCCAGCAGCAACGCGTCGCCGTCGCCCGCGCCTTCGCCGGCACGCCGGACGTCGTCTTCGCGGACGAGCCGACCGGCAACCTCGACTCGCGGTCGGGCGAGGAGGTCCTGCGCCTGCTCGGCCGGGCGGTGCGCCGGACCGCCCGTACGGTCGTCATGGTCACCCACGACCCGGTCGCCGCCGCCCACGCCGACGAGGTGGTCTTCCTCGCGGACGGCCGGCTCGTCGACCGGATGCCGGAACCCACCGCCGAGCGGGTCCTCGACCGCTTGAAGGCCTTCGACGGCGGCACCCGTACCCAGGAGGCGAGGTCGTGACGACACGCCGCGGCACCCACCGCACGGACGACGGGACCCCTGCCGGGGTCGGCGCCCCCACCCGCCCCGCGAGCCCCGCCCGTGCCTCGCTCCGGCTCAGCCTGGCCGGGCTGCGCGCCCACCGGCGGCGCTTCGCCGGCACGTTCACCGCCGTCCTGCTCGGCGTCGCCTTCCTCACCGGCACCCTCGTCATGGGCGACACCCTGCGCGCGAGCTTCGACTCGCTGTTCGGCACGGCCGGGGCCGGCACGGACGCCGTCGTCCGCAGTACCGGCGTGGTCACGGTCGCGGGGGAGGGGCAGGGCACCCGCAGCCGCGTCCCCGCCTCGCTCGCGGACCGGATCGCCGCGGTGCCCGGTGTCGCCGCGGCCGTCCCCCGCATCGAGGGCGCCGGCCGGCTGGTCGGCGCCGACGGCGACCCCGTCGGCGGCCAGGGCCCGCCGACCCTCGCGGGCAACTGGATCGAGGACCCCGTCCTCAACCCGTACGCCCTGGCCGAGGGCCGCGCGCCGCGGACGTCCGGCGAGGTCGTGGTCAACCGCGGCGCCGCCGAGGCCGGCGGGCTGTCCGTGGGCGACACGACGACGCTGCGCACCCCCGACCCGGTGAAGGTGACCGTGGTGGGCCTGGTCACCTTCGGGGGCGAGGACGGCATGGCCCAGGTCACCTACACCGGCCTGACCCGCGCGGACGCCGAGAAGTACCTCATGCCGAAGCCCGGCGAGGCGACGGACATCCTCGTCCGGGCTGGCCCCGGCACCTCGCAGCAGGAGCTCGTCGACGCCCTGAACCCGGTGCTTCCCGAGGGAGCCGAGGCCGTCACCGGTCAGCGGGTGGCCGAGGAGAACACGGAGATGATCTCCGGCCGGTTCCTGACCCTCTTCACCACCTTCCTGCTGGTGTTCAGCGGGGTCGCGCTCCTCGTCTCCGTCTTCTCCATCCACAACACCTTCGCGATCGTCGTCGCCCAGCGGACCCGGGAGAACGCGCTGCTGCGCGCCCTCGGCGCCTCCCGGCGTCAGGTCGTCGGCGCGACCTTCGCCGAGGCCGTGGCGGTCGGTCTGGCCGCCTCCGCCGCCGGACTGGCCGGCGGGATCGGCATCGCGGCCGGCCTCCAGGCACTGTTCCCGGCCATCGGCTTCCCCTTCCCCGAGGGCCCGTTGGTGATCGGCGCCCTGTCGATGGCGCTGCCGTTCGCGGTCGGCCTCCTGGTCTGCGCCGGCTCCGCCCTGCTGCCCGCCGTGAAGGCCGGACGCACGGCGCCGCTCGCGGCGCTGCGGGAGACGGCCGTGGACGACGCGGGTGCCTCCCGGGCGCGGACCCGGGCCGGTTCGGCGCTGCTGCTCGGGGCGGTGGCCCTGGTCCTCGGCGGCGTCCTGCCGGCCCCGTCGCTGTGGCTGGCGGCGACCGGAGCGGTCCTGGCACTCACGGCGTTCGTCGTACTCGGCCCGGTGGCCGCGTCGTACGCGGTACGGCCCCTCGGGGCGCCGCTGCGCGGGGCCAACCGAGGGCTCGCCCGGCGCAACGCGCTGCGCAGCCCGAAGCGGACCGCCGCCACCGCGACCGCGCTGATGATCGGCGTCGCCGTCGTCTCCCTCTTCACCGTCTTCGGCGCCTCGCTCAAGGCGACCATGGACCAGACCGTCTCGCGGTCCTTCGCCGGTGACCTGGCCGTCGGCACCCCCTCGTTCGGCGCGGGCGGCAACGGGCTCAGCCCCCGCCTCGCACCGGCGCTCGACCGGCTGCCCGAGGTGGAGAACGCCGTCGGTCTCGGCCGCGGCGTGGCGGAGATCGACGGCCGGGGCCGCGCCCTGACGGTCACCGACCCGGCCGCGCTCGCCCGTTCCCTGGACCTGGGCGCCGTCGACGGCTCACTGGGCGGACTCGGCACGGACGGCATCGCCGTCGCCGCGGCGGAGGCGGAGAAGTCCGGACTGCGGCCCGGCAGCACCACCCGGGTCGTCTTCACCGACGGCAGCCGGCACGCCTTCACGGTCCGCGCCGTCTACCAGCGGTCCGAACTGGCCGGGGACTACGTCCTGACCCGCGAGGCATGGGCCCCGCACCGCGGGCAGGACGCCGACACCCTCGTCGCCGTGAGCCTCGCGGACGGCGTCTCCGCCGACGCGGGCAGGGCGGCCGTCGAGCGGACCGCCGCGCGGTACGGCGACCCCGAGGTGCAGAACCGCGACGAGTACGCCGCCACCTCGGCGAGCGGCATCGACATGATGCTGACGCTCGTCTACGCGCTGCTGGCCCTCGCCGTGCTGATCGCCCTGCTCGGCATCGCCAACACGCTGACCCTCGCGGTCCACGAACGCACCCGTGAGCTGGGCCTGTTGCGGGCCGTGGGCCAGACCCGGCGGCAGTCGAGGGCCATGGTCCGCTGGGAGTCCGTCCTGGTCGCGGCCTTCGGGACGGCGGGTGGGCTGGCCCTGGGCGGCTTCCTCGGGTGGGTGCTGGTCGAGGCGTCCGACGGGGCGAGCGACAGCGCGTTCGCCTTCGCCGTCCCGCCCGCGCAGCTCGCCGTCGTCGCACTGGTCGGGCTGACGGCGGGCGCCCTGGCCGCCTGGCGGCCGGCCCGCCGGGCCGCACGCCTGGACGTGTTGCGGGCGATCGCGACGGAGTGACGTCCCGGGGGCGGCGCACGCCGGGTGAGGTGCGGGCGGTACGCGCCGCCGGAGCACCCGGCCGCCCCGGACCGCCCCGGAGGGTGTGTCCGGGGCGGCCGGCCGTCATCACGGAGGGCTCGTACGGGCTCGGGTGCCGGACGGAGGGCATCGTAGGGGTGCGGGCCGGGTGAGGCCGGCGCGTACCGCCGTCCGGGTGAGCGCTCGGCCCACCCGTCCGCGTCTCAGCTCGCCAGGACCGACCTGGCGGCGGCCGGGGCGCGGGCCGGCACCGTGGGGGTGCCGAACTCGATGCCGTCCAGACTGCTGCCGTGGGATCCCCGGTAGCGGGTGTGGCCGATGAAGGGGCCCTCGGTCGTGGCGCCGTAGACGGCGTGCGACCGGGAGGGGACCGCGGCCGCCGGGACGGGAGCCGGGAGGGTGAACCAGACGACCTTGCCGGCCTCCCCGTGCGTCCGGATGCCCCAGCTCTCGCTGAACGCCTCGATGATGGCCAGTCCACGGCCCGAGGTGGCGAGGTCGTCGACGGCCCCGGACGCGGGACCCCCGGCCGCCGTACCGCCGACGGCCGGTATTCGCGGGTCGTGGTCACGGACGGACACGGTGAGGCGGTCGAGCAGCAGCTCGATCTCCACGGTGCACCGCTTGTCCGGCTGTGCGTGCCGGTGGACATTGGTGAGGAGCTCGGTGACGCCGAGCGCCGCGTGGTCGACCAAGGCATCGAGATGCCAGTAGCGCAGATGCGCCGATACGATTCTGCGGACCTGACCGATCCGCGACGGCAGGGCTTGGAGCTCCACCGTGCAGTGCCTGCTGGGCTCGCTGATCACGGCTGCGACTCCCCGAAGTAGTCCGGAAGAAGACGAAGGATCGGATCTTTCATGCGCTGCGCACGGCGGCGGCGGGCTGGTTCACAGCGTCACCACCGATCAACCCTCAGTGAGGTGGTTCCAGCGTGAGCCAGTGGTGACCGGCCCGCAACTTGCGGCGACCCGCCGCAGGTCACCCACGCTTCAGACGTTCCCGCCCCGCCGCCCGGCCGCCTTTTTCAGCGCGTCGAGGAAGCGCCCCGGTCCGGAGTCGCGGTCCTGCGGCCCGTCCATGGTCAGGCGGTAGCGCGTGCCGTTGACCGTGGCCACGGTCTCGTCCGGCTTCGCGAACCACGGACGGCCCGCCCGCACCGCGTCCACCGGTGCGCTGTCGATCTCGCTGCCGTAGCTGGTCAGCAACGACAGCCTGCCGTCCTCGATCCGGACCTCGCCCGCCCTGGTCAGCGACCGGGGCCAGCGCTCGATCCGAACCCCCGTCGCGGTGAACTCGGGCTCCGCCATCACTCTCCGCCCCCTTCGTGCCGGTTCCTCCGACCAGTGTGCCGGGCGCGCGCCGGGTGCACCAGAGGCCCTTCTGCAAGCGACTCCTATGGACCCCCAAAGTGAACGTTTGTGCAGGTGAGGGAGTTATCTTCGGCAGTGGAAGACCTTGTGGCCACGGCTTGGAGAGCGACGCATGAGCACCACGGAGAACAGCGCGGCGGACGGTGCGGGCAGCACCGGCGCGGCGAACACCACCCCGTCGGTCACCGGCACGGCGACCTTCGTCCCGTCCGTCACCGCCCCGGCGACCGTCGACATCGACCGCAGCGACCCGGCGTACCGCGCCTGGCTGAAGGAGGCCGTCCGCAAGGTCCAGGCCGACGCCAACCGGTCCGCCGACACCCATCTGCTGCGCTTCCCGCTCCCGGAGAAGTGGGGGATCGACCTCTACCTCAAGGACGAGTCGACCCACCCCACCGGCAGCCTCAAGCACCGGCTCGCCCGCTCGCTCTTCCTCTACGGCCTGTGCAACGGCTGGATCCGCCCCGGCAAGCCCGTGATCGAGGCGTCCAGCGGCTCGACGGCCGTCTCCGAGGCGTACTTCGCCAAGCTGATCGGCGTGCCCTTCATCGCCGTGATGCCCCGCACCACCAGCCCCGAGAAGTGCCGGCTGATCGAATTCCACGGCGGCCGGTGCCACTTCGTCGACGACTCCCGCAAGATGTACGAGGAGTCCGCGGCCCTCGCCGCACAGACCGGCGGCCACTACATGGACCAGTTCACCTACGCGGAGCGGGCCACCGACTGGCGGGGCAACAACAACATCGCCGAATCGATGTACCAGCAGCTGAAGCTGGAGCGCTACCCCGAGCCGGCCTGGATCGTGGCCACCGCCGGTACCGGCGGCACCTCCGCCACCATCGCGCGCTACGTCCACTACATGCAGCACGACACCCGCATCTGTGTCGCCGACCCCGAGAACTCCTGCTTCTTCGACGGCTGGACGCGCAACGACCCGTACGCGACGTCCGACTGCGGCTCCCGCATCGAGGGCATCGGCCGGCCCCGCATGGAGCCCAGCTTCGTGCCCGGCGCCATCGACCGGATGATGAAGGTCCCCGACGCGGCCAGCGTCGCGGCCGTCCGCGCCCTGGAGGCCGCGATCGGCCGCAAGGCCGGCGGATCCACCGGAACCGGTCTGTGGAGCGCCTTCAAGATCGTCGCCGAGATGGTCGAGCACGGCCGCACCGGCAGCGTCGTGACCCTCATCTGCGACCCGGGCGACCGCTACCTCGACAAGTACTACTCCGACGCCTGGCTGGCCGAACAGGGCCTGGACATCGCGCCGTACGCGGCCGCTATCGACCGCTTCCTGGAGACGGGTGCCTGGCCGGAGTGAGCCGGCGGTCCAGGCGGCGCATCGCGTCGCGGAAGGACCAGCCGACGCCCGGCCGTGCCAGCCGCATCGCGAGGAGGTACGGCGCGGGGCCGTCCACCGCCATCGTCCAGCGCACCCGGGTGCCCGGACCGGCGGGGGACAGGCTCCACTCCTCCACCATGGCCCGTACGGCGGGCGCGTTGGTCTCGTCCACCCGGTAGGCGTACCGGACGTCGGGTTCGGCGGCCATGATCGTCTCCTGGAAGGACACCCCGCCCCGCAGCGCGACCGTCCGGCCGGCCCCGCCGGCGGTCGGCCGGGCCGAGGCCACGGCCGTGAACCAGGCGGGCCAACTGCCCACCTCCTCCGCCAGCGACCGGTAGACGGCGCCCGGCGGGGCCGCCAACTCGGCGGTGAACACCAGGCGTCCGGGCGCGGACGCGACGAAGTCGATCTCCACCGGCCTGAGTCGGCGTGCCATGGACCGTACCTCCCCAGCAGGTGTGGTGCCGATCGTGTCGGGCTCCGGGCGCCCTGGATCCCGCCCCCGGGCGGACGACGCCGCTCTCCGGACGGGACCCGGGAGCGGGCCGGAGTGCGCACACCATAGTCGCCGGCCCGTCAGATGCCCAGCAGTCCGTCCATCACCCGGCCGAACAGCCGCCGTCCCGCGAACGCGAGCACCGGATCGACGAGACGCGGCACTCCGCGCACCCGCAACTCCTCGCACCAGACCACGCGCGAGCCGCCGTCCGCCGTGCCGTGCACCTCGATCACGGCACGGCCCAGGACCACCCGGCCGCGTTTCTCCAGCCCGCACACGCCCGGCCGTCCCGGCTCCGGCGGCTCCCAGCGGACGACCTCCATCACGTCGTCGACGCCGAGCCGCCCGATCGCCGTCCGGGCCACGAAACGGGTGCCCACCCCGGGCGTGCCCGCGGTCAGCAGCCGGGTCGAGGTCAGCGGCACCCGCTCGCCGTGCGCCGGCCAGTCCGTGAGCCGCCGCCACGCGTCCCCGGCCGGCAGACCCGTGACACGTTCGATCCGGAAGGAGCTCACCGGCCGTCGCCCTCGGCCCGCTCCCGCTCGCCGGCCACCACCAGCCCCGGCAGATGCTCCGCCATCTCCGCCCGGGTCCGCGCCGACAGCCCCGCGTCCGTCACCAGCGCGTCCACCTCGTCCAGCCGGGCGAACGAACTCAGCCCGACCGTCCCCCACTTGGTGTGGTCCGCCAGCACCACGACGCGGCGCGCGGAGCGCACCAGGCGCCGGTTCGTCTCGGCCTCCGCCAGGTTCGGCGTGGACAGGCCCGCCTCCACCGAGATCCCGTGCACGCCGAGGAACAGCACGTCGAAGTGGAGCGAACGGATCGCCTGGTCGGCCACCGGGCCCACCAACGCGTCCGACGGGGTCCGCACCCCGCCCGTCAGGACCACGGTCGCCGCGCCCGGGCGGGCCTCACCGGAGCCGGGCCGGCGTGCCGCGTGGAAGACGTCCGCCACCCGGACCGAGTTGGTCACCACCGTCAGATCCGGCACGTCCAGCAGCTGCGCCGCGAGCGCGAACGTCGTCGTACCCCCCGAAAGGGCGATCGCCGTACCGGGCGCGACCATCCGCGCGGCCGTCCGCGCGATCTCCTCCTTGGCACCCAGCTCCAGAGCCGACTTGGCCTCGAACCCCGGCTCGTGCGTGCTCGTCTCGACGACCGGCACCGCGCCGCCGTGCACCTTCTCGACGACCCCCTGCCGCGCCAGCGCGTCCAGGTCCCTGCGGACGGTCATGTCCGAGACGTTGAGCCGTCGTGTCAGCTCGTTGACCCGGACACCGCCGCGTCGCCGCACCTCGTCCAGGATGAGGGCGCGCCGCTGCTCCGCGAGGAGGTTCTGCTGGTCGCTGACCACCGATGACGGTCCTTCCGAAGGGGACTGGGGGATTGGCGTCGGATTCCGTGAGAGGTCGTGCACGGACGCCCGGCCTTCCGCGATCCTGTTGCCTGCCGTCGAATCCTCCCACCCAGAGAGCGAGACACCGAAGTGTCCCCTGCCACACCGTCCCCGAAGCACGGGGGCGCGGCGCTGGAGCTCCTCGTCCACGGTGTCGGCGGGGCCACGCCGCAGGACATGCTGGACGACCCGCGGACGGTGCGGGTGACCGGCGACGCGACCGCCGCCATGTACCGGCGCTGCGACGACCTGGACGCCGAGGACCACCCGGAGCGCTACGCCGAACGTCCGGTCCCGGAGGCGTACTGCTGGTCCAACCTCACCTCCGGCAACGGCGCCCGTGCCCTGTGGCTGCTCCTCCTGCCCTTCATGGTCGCCAACCTCGCCCACTGGATGCGCCCGCCCGCCCCGGACCGCCCGGGTCTCGTGCGGCTGTACGGGGTGCTGGTCCGGCTCGTCGCCCTCACCCTCACCGTGCTGCTCACCGCCGCCGCGTGCGAGGTCGCGCTCGACCTGACGGCCTGGCAGTGCGCGGGCGACGCCGCCTGTGCGCAGGACCGCTCCTGGCTCGGCTTCCTCTCCGCCGAACGGGGCGGCTGGTGGTCCCAGCCGGGGCGCCGGCTCGCGCTCGCCGCGGTCGTCCCGGCCGCGCTCGTCGGCCTGCTCTGGTACCTCTCCAACCGGACCTGGAGCGCCTACGAGGCACAGCGCCCGCCCACCGCCCACGACGACACCCCGCCCCTCGCGGAGCCCGCCGGATCACCCTCCGGACGCGGCGAGTCGGCCGACCCGGCCACGGACGCCGACCCCGGGGCCGAGGCGGACGACGAACCCGCCGGGTCCCCGGAGGCCGCCCTGCCGACCGAGCTCCGTCCCGCCCTGGGACGCCGCGGATTCTGGTACGGCCGGCGCCTCGTCGCCCGGCTGCGCGCCGCCCACACAGCCGCCGGGTTCCTGACCGTCGCCGCGGCCCTCACCGGCGCCACCGGCCGCCACGACCGGGCCACCGCCCCCGACGCGCTGCGCACGGACTTCGGCTGGGGGCTGCAGGCGGCCGTCGTCGTCCTCGCGGCGGTCGTCCTCTGGGTCGTCTGCCGCCGCGGCCGCAGCGAGAGGCGGCTCGACCTGCGCCTCGAACGGGCCCTGGTGGCATGGCTGCCCTGCGCCTCCCTCCTGCTGCTCGCCCTCGCGGTCCCGCACGCCTGCTGGTCCCGCCCCGAGTGGCGCTCCGCCGGCACCCTCCCCGGCGACACCACCTTCGGGGCCCTCACCCTGGTCCAGGGCGGTCTCGTCGTGGCCCTCGGCGCGGTCGCCCTCCTGCTCCACCGCCGCCGGCCCGAGTCCCGCACGGCGCTCCACGGCCTCGGCGGCCCGGCGGTCGCCATGCTCGCCTGCGCCCTGGGCGGCGTGATGTCCGGAGGCGTCGCCCAGCGCGTCGCCGACTGGCTGGACGGCTCGGCCACCCCGGGCATGGGCGACGGCTCTCCCATCGGCCCGCCCGTGCTGCTGAGCTGGCAGGCGTCCGTCATCCCCGTGCTGCTCGTGATGCTGCTCGCGCCGGCCGTCCTCCTCGCCGTACGCACCGCACGCGCCGCCCGCCGCCTCGGCCCCGTCGTCGAGGCCGCGTACGCGACGGTCACCCCGGACCCGGTGCGCACCGGGCGGATCGCCGCGACCCGGGCCCGCGCCGGCCTCACGGACTTCGCGCCGCCGCTCGTCGGCATCGTCTCCGGAGCCACCCTGTTCCTGGGCGCCGCTTCCGTCGCCGGGGCCTGGATCGGCGGAGCCGTGCCGGGACGCGCCTTCGAGGGGGCCCACCCGGCGATCGCGTCGGCCGCCGACACCGCCCAGTCCCTCGGCTCCTGGATGATCGGCTTCGGCTTCATACTGTTCGTCACCTGGGGCCGACGCGCCTACAAGGACGCCTCCGCGCGCCGCACCATCGGCATCCTCTGGGACGTGGGCACCTTCTGGCCCCGGGCCGCGCACCCCTTCGCCCCGCCCTGCTACGCCGAGCGGGCCGTTCCGGACCTGACCTGGCGGATGAGTTCCTGGACCCGCCACACCGGCGGCCGGCTCGTCATCTCCGGCCACTCGCAGGGCAGCGTCCTGGCCGCCGCCGCGGTCTGGCAGCTGCCGCCGGCGACCCGCAGGCGGGTCGCGCTCCTCACCTACGGCTCACCGCTGGAACGGCTCTACGGGCGTTGGTTCCCGGCCTACTTCGGCCCGGGACCGCTGCGCGGCCTGCACCGCACGGTGCACTGCTGGAGCAACCTCCACCGGGCCACCGACCCGATCGGCGGCCCCGTACGAGTGCCGGCGGAGGGGGACCGGCCGGCGGTCGACCGTCCCGTCCTCCTCGACCCGGTCGAGTACGGCCGCACGCAGGCCCACCCGCTGCCCGAACCGATCCTGGGCCACTCCGACTACCAGGCCGATCCGGTCTTCGCCGCCGAACGGGCCGCGCTGCTCGACCGGCTGCCGCCCGCCCTGCCGCGACAGCGCGGCACCGCCCGCACCGATCAGGGGAGTTCCGGCAGGTCCTCGGGATAGAGCAGGGTCAGGTCGTCCGTGCTCGCGTCGGCGAGCACGGCGACCCGGCCGGCGTGCCGCTCCACCATCGACTCGAACGTCTGGCGCGCGGTGCGGCCGTTGCCGAACGCCGGGCCCTTGGGCAGCTCGGTGAAGTACTTGCGCAGCGCCTCGGCGGTGCCCTCCGCGAGCCGGTACTCGTGCTCGTCGGCCTGCTGCCCCACGATCCGCAGCAGCTCGTCCGGCACGTAGTCGCTGAAGCTGATGGTCCGGGAGAACCGGGACGCGACACCGGGGTTGACCGTCAGGAAGCGGTCCATCTCGGCGGTGTAGCCGGCCACGATCACCACGACCGCGTCCCGGTGGTCCTCCATCAGCTTCACCAGGGTGTCGATCGCCTCCCGCCCGAAGTCCCGCCCCGAGTCCTCGGGGGACAGGGCGTACGCCTCGTCGACGAACAGCACGCCGCCGCGCGCCCGGTCGAAGGCCTCCTGGGTGCGGATCGCCGTCGAGCCGATGTGCTCGCCGACGAGGTCGACCCGGGACACCTCGACGAGGTGCCCGCGTTCCAGCACGCCCAGCGAGGCGAGGATCTCGCCGTAGAGCCTGGCCACGGTCGTCTTGCCGGTGCCGGGGTTGCCGGTGAAGACGAGGTGGCGGCGCACGGAGGCGGCCTTGAGTCCGGCCTCCTGCCGCCGGCGGCCGACCTCGATCATGTTGGTGAGCGTGCGGACCTCGTGCTTGACGCTCTCCAGGCCCACCAGCGCGTCCAGTTCGCCCAGCACGTCGTTCGAGGAACGCGCCGGCTCCGGCGCGGGAGCGGGCGGCGGGGCGACCGCCGCCGTACGCGGCACGGGCACGTTCCCGAGCAGGCCCGGCGTCTGCGTGGCCGTCAGGACGGTCGCGCCCGCGCTGTCGGCCGGAGCCTTCCGCACCCCGCTCTCGTCGCTCGTGCAGTCCTCCACCACCGGGCCGCCGTTCGCTCCCTCGCCCGCCGAGCCGCCCTCGGCGAACTCGTACCCGCGCCGCGCCGACCGCTCCGTGCGGCAGCCGCGCAGCGTCGAACGGCAGCCGTCCATCACGTGGAAGCCGTAGCCGCCGCTGCCGGTCACCCGGCAGCCGACGAAGGAGCCGCGGCCTTCCGCCGACACGTAGAAGCCGGCCTCGGCGGGCGAGGTGACCGTGCAGCGTTCGATCGTGGGGTCGGCGCCCTTGGTGACGATGACCCCGGTCTGCACGCCGTCGATGGTGCAGCCCGCCAGGGTGCCGCCGCTGCCGTGGTCCCGGAACCAGGCGCCGGTGGACGCCTCCCGGATCCGGCAGTCGTCCAGCTGCGCGGTCGCCCCGTCGCTCACCGAGACGGCGGTGTTGCGCACCTGCGACAGGTCGCTGTCGACGACGTCGGCCCGTGAGCCCCGGTCGAGGACGAAGAGGGCGTCCGGCACGTCGTGCACCCGGCAGGAGTCGAGCACGGCGGTCGCGCCGTCGCTCACCCAGACCGCCGGGTAGTCGCCGGTGCTGTCGTGGATCTCGCACTGGTTGGCGTCGACCCGGGTCCCCGGGTCCCACACCGACAGGCCGTTGCGGCCGAAGCGGCGCACGGTGGAGCGGGTCAGCGTGAGCACCGAGCGCGAGCGCAGGTCCACCGCGTTCTCGGGGATGTCGTGGATGTCGCAGTCGGACAGCGTCAGCACCGCGTCCGTGTCCAGCGTGATGCCGTCGGCCGAAGTGCGGTGCACCGAGGAGTCGGAGAGGTGCGCGGAGGCCCGGGCGGCGATCTGGAGACCGGTGCCCTTGATCTCGTACACCTCGCAGCCGACGGCCTCCAGGCCGCTGCCTTCGCCGTTGACGGTGATCCCCGCACCCGAGGCGTGGTGGATCCGGCAGCGCTCCAGCCGGGGATGCGCCCCGCCGCGGACCGAGACCCCGGACTGGCCGGCCGCGACGACCTCGCACTCCTCGAACACCCCGCCCGCGCCGTCGAGTACGGCGATACCGACGCCCGCCGGGTTGTCGACGGTGCAGCGGCGGACGGTGGGTCTCGCGGCGCCGCGCACCTCGATGCCGGCCGCCGAGCGGGTCACGATCCGCAGGTCCAGCAGCTCCGGCGTGCCCTCCTCGACGAGCACCGCGGGCGCCGCCGCGTCCTGCCCCTCCACGTGCAGGTCCTGGAGCGTCGCCGAGGCCCGGAGGGTCAGCGGCACGCCGTCCACCGGAGCGATCCGGACCGGCCCGGCACCGCCTTCGGGCCCGCGCAGGGTGACGGCCCGTCGGATGACGAGGTTCTCCCGGTACGTGCCGGGGGCGACGGTGAGGACGTCCCCGTCGGCGGCGGCCTCCAGGGCGGCGGCGAGGGAGGCGTACTCGCCCGTGCGGCGTCGCCACCGCGATGTGCCGGTGTGCGTCACCTGGACCGTGCCCTGTGCCATGGGTGTGCTCTGCCCCCGCCTCATGCGTCGTCGCTGATCCGATGCCCCACCGTAGCGCGCGCGGAGGGGCCGGGTTGACTGGTCAGCTGCCCGCGCCCGTACGCCCCCAGTCGGGACCGGCCTTGGCCCAGGCGCGGTCGAGGTGTTCGTACCGTCGCTGTACGAGCCGCCGTACGACCAGCCGCCGTGAGGCCTCCACGAAGACGGCCGCCAGGGCCGTCGCGAGGAGACCGACGACGAGGGCGTGCGCGCGGGCCGTTCCGGACTGCATCGGCGGGGTCGCCGGGCGCCCGCCCCGGTCGGTCCACATCGGGAAGGTGTCGCCCGGATCCGCGAGCTCGCGCCGGGTGGAGACCGTGCCCGTCCGGGACGTCCCGTCGGGCGCGGTCCAGCGGGCCACCACGGCCCGCCGCAGGGGCTCCTCGCCGTCGGAACCGGAGCTGTGCAGACCGGACGCGGGGGTGTCGGCGGCCCGCACCACCCGTGCGGTGGTCCGCTGCCGCTGCTCGTGCTGGGTCCGCGCCGCCTGCTGGAGCGAGGCGTCGGTCCGTGCCCCGGCGGTCCAGCCGACCGCGGGTACGGCGAGGGCGAGCAGGACGACGGCCACGAAGGCGACCCACGCCTCGATCAGATCGGTCCTCCGGCGCAGGGGATTGTGTCTCCAGCGCCAGATCCCGGTGACTGCGCGCACACGCTCCGCCCCCTTGCTCGTCCGGGCTGCCGCACCCGGTGCGACAGCTTCCCCAACGAGTGTGACCCGGTGGTGGGTTCCCCGCGCGCCGGGCGGACCGGCGCGCCCCCTCCGCCCGTGCCCGCCGGGGCGTGACGGCGCAGGTGAGGGGGGTGGTGAGGCGGTCGCGGGGGATCAGTCGAGGATCTTGACCTCGTCACCGACCCGGATCGTCCCCACGTGCTCGGGCACCAGGTTCTGGCCGAAGATCAGCCGGTTGCCGTCCTTGCGGTGCCGGGCCAGCGTGCGCAGGGGTTCCTTGCCGCGCCCGGCGGTCTCCTGGTCGGTGGTGGTCACCACGCAGCGGCCGCACGACCTCGCGACGCGGAAGGAGACCTCGCCGATGGCGAGCCGGGTCCAGTCGTCCTCGGCCCAGGGGGCCGTGCCGTCGATCACGACGTTCGGCCGGAACCGGTTCATGGGCAGCGGGCCCTCCTCGGGATGGTCGCCCCGGGCGATCAGCGAGTTGAGGGCGTCGAGGGAGGCGACGGTGGTGACCAGCAGCGGATAGCCGTCCGCGAAGCTCACCGTCTCGCCGGGGAGCGCGTACTCGGGGTCGATCGGGCGGCGGTGTGCGGGGTCGTCCATGTGCACGAGGCGGACCTCGGTGTCCAGGTACGCGCTGAACCACGCGTCCGCCGCGGCCCCCGCCGGGACCGCCTCCACGGGAGTCTCGAAGACCTCCACCCGAATCGTGGACGACGGCCGCGGCACCTCGATCGTCAGCGGCTCCCGGCCGGGCGCGGACACCCTGAGGGCGTCACCCGGCAGCAGCTCGGCCGAGGCCAACGCCATCTGCGGATGACGGCGTTGGGTCACGACCTTGCCCGACGCGTCCACGACGGTCCAGCGGCGGTCGCCGGCCAGTCCCCATGGCTGGACGTCCGCGGCGAGGGGCGCGAAACCGCGCATCGCCTTGACCGGGTGGACGTGGACGGAGCGCACAACAGGAATCGGCATGCCGTCATCCTGCCAGCCGCTCCGTACCGGGAGTCGGTCAGTACCCTCTGCCCTGGTACGGGCGGTTGTAGGGGTCGTCGTACGGGGCCTGCGCCTGGACGGGACGCGAGGCCGCGGGGCGCATCGCCTCGTACCCCGTGGTCATCGGGCGCTGCGGCTGCTGCTGCTGGCCGCCCGGGTATCCGCGGGGGACCTGCTGCTGCGGGATGTACGGAGCCGGGGCGTGCTGCAGCGGCACGGGGGCCATCTGCTGCGCCGGCTGCGGGTAGCCGTACGAACCGCCGCCGCTGTAGGCGGGGGCCTGATGGACGGGAGCCGCCGGGAGGGCGGGCAGGGCCGAGGGCAACGCCGGCAGGTAGCTGTTGCCGGTGTCGTAGACGGAGGGCACTCGGATCGGTGCGATCTGAGGCGTGCCCCGCTCAGCGACCAGGGAGTCGTAGATCGGGGTGTCGGGGAACGACGGCGCGGTGTAGTAACCGCCTCCGTAGGTGGAGCGGGGGGAGGTCATGGCACATAAGTTAAGCCCACGATGTGCTGGTTGGGGAGCCCGATAAGAGGGTTGTTTGACGGGTTCTGAGTGACCGTCGATCCGTAATGCGATCGAACGTGACAAAAACGGTCGCCCGAAGAGGCGTCGATCTTGAAAACCCGAGCTGAGGAGGGGTTACCCACGGGTCGGCCCGGTGTGCTCGGCGTGACCGGCATTAGGTTGACGTAAAGAAATCCTGATGGGCGGGAGCCGTGATGGGGGCGAGCATGTCCATGCTTAAAGGGGCCAATGTTCCGGTGCCGGCACGTGCGGTGCGCGTGGAATTGGGCTGGCGTTCAGGCGCGGGCGTCCCGGACGTCGACGCGTCGGCGCTACTCCTTGTGTCGGGGAAAGTGCGCTCCGACGCCGACTTCGTTTTCTACAACCAGCCGGCGCACGCTTCCGGCGCCGTCCGGCACGAGGGGAAGCGGACCGCGGGCGACGCCGTGACCGACGCCCTCCGGGTCGAGCTGGACCGGGTCGAGCCCGAGGTCGAGCGGATCGTGCTCGCCGGCTCGGCCGACGGCGGCACCTTCGGACGGGTGCCGGGGCTGTACGTCCGGGTCACCGACGCGGACGGCGGGACGGAGCTCGCGCGCTACGACAGCGCGGACGCGAGCGTCGAGACGGCGTTCGTGCTCGGCGAGCTCTACCGGCGCCAGGGAGCGTGGAAGTTCCGGGCGGTGGGACAGGGGTACGACTCCGGCCTGGCGGGCCTGGCGACGGACTTCGGGATCACCGTGGACGAGCCGCAGCACGCGGCCCCTCCGGTCCCCGCCGCACCGCCCGTCACCGTGCACCCGCCGGTCCGGCCCGCGGCGCCCGCCCCGACGGCCCCGCCCGCCGGCCCGTCGCAGCCGGTCCGGCTCACCAAGGTCACCCTGACGAAGGAGGCCCCGACGGTCTCCCTCGCCAAGCAGGGCGGCACCTCCGGCGCCATGCGCGTGAACCTCAACTGGCAGATGCGCAAGCAGTTCACCGGCTGGGGGGCCAAGCTGGGCCGGGCGGTCGCCCAGCACGCGGACCTCGACCTCGACCTGTGCGCCCTCTACGAGCTGACGGACGGCCGCAAGGGCGTGGTGCAGGCGCTCGGCAACGCCTTCGGCGCGCTGCACCAGCCCCCGTTCATCCTCCTCGACGGCGACGACCGCACCGGGGCTTCCTCCTCGGGCGAGAACCTCACCATCAACCTCGACCACAAGGACAAGCTCAGCCGGGTCCTCGTCTTCGTCACCGTCTACGAGGGCGCCCGCAGCTTCGCCGACCTGCACGCCACCGTCACGCTCCAGCCCCTGCACGGAGCGCCCGTCGAGTTCTCCCTGGACGACTGCACCGTGCCGTCCACCGTCTGCGCGCTCGCCCTGATCAGCCGCGAGAACGGAGACCTCGTCGTCCGGCGCGAGGCCCGCTACCTCGTCCCCGCCCGCGGGGTCAGTCCGCAGCGGACCGTCGACCAGGCGTACGGCTGGGGCATGGACTGGACACCAGGGCGCAAGTGACGGCCGGCCCGCCGACCGCCGGCGGGCCGCGGGGCGCCCGCCGGCCGGCCGGTCACCGCCGGTCAGGTGCCGCCTCGGGGCGGGCGTACGTCCGCCCCTTCCAGGCCGCGCCCCGCCCCCGGTAGTGCTGGACCGCCGAGTCCACCGTCATGAACAGATAGAGGAGAGCGGTCACCGGCAGGGTGGGCGCCAGGGAGAGCGGCTGGCCGTAGTAACGGAGCATCGGCACGTACGTCCCCGCCATCACCGCCCAGGCCAGCCCGCCGGCGAGCGCCGCCACCGGATCGCCGC
This sequence comes from Streptomyces sp. JL2001, assembly GCF_050917515.1. Taxonomy (NCBI): domain Bacteria; kingdom Bacillati; phylum Actinomycetota; class Actinomycetes; order Kitasatosporales; family Streptomycetaceae; genus Streptomyces; species Streptomyces sp. JL2001. The sequence continues at coordinate 6,872,474 of NZ_CP169421.1, forward strand.
CCGCCAGCCCGGCCAGCAGCGTCACCGGCGGCGCGAGGTAGACCAGCGCGAGCCCGGCCACCGTGCCGGCGAGCAGCAGCGGATTGTGCCGGAGCTGCGCGTACGCCGACCGCGACACCATCCGCCACAGATCCGCGAGACGGGGATAGGGCCGCACGCTGTCCACCCGCTCCGCCAGCCCCAGCCACACCCGCCCGCCGGACCGCCGCACCGCGCGGGCCAGCGACACGTCGTCGATCACCGCCTGCCGGATCACCTCCGGCACCCGCGCGCGGACGGCGGTCCGCGTCCGCAGCAGCACGCAGCCGCCCGCCGCGGCCGTCGCCCGGGGACGCCGGGCGTTGATCCAGCGGAACGGATAGAGCTGCGCGAAGAAGTACACGAAGGCGGGCACGATCAGCCGCTCCCACAGCGTCGCCACCCGCAGCCTGGCCATCTGGGACACCAGGTCGAAGTCCTCGGTGACCGCCGCCTCCACCAGCAGCCGCAGACTGTCCGGCTCGTGCGCGATGTCCGCGTCGGTCAGCAGCAGGAACTCGGGACCGCGGGTACGGGCCAGCGCCATCCCGTGCCGCAGGGCCCAGAGCTTCCCGGTCCACCCCGGTGCCGGCTCGCCGGGCGACACGACGGTCAGCGGCAGCCCTCCGTACCGCACGGCCAGCTCGCCCGCGAGCTTCCCCGTGCCGTCCGTGCTGCCGTCGTCGACGAGCACGATCTCCGCCTCGCCCGGATAGTCCTGGGTGAGCAGCGACGGCAGGCTCAGGGACAGCACCTCCGCCTCGTCCCGGGCCGGGACGACGATCGCGACCCGGGGCCACGGCAGCGGCCCGGATCCCGACCCGGTCTCCTCCGACGGCGGTCGCGCCCCGCCGTCCTCCGGTCCCGGGCGCGCGGACGCACCGGCCCGCGGACCGCTGCCCCGTACGGACCGGCGTCCGCCGCCCGGCAGACGCTGGTCCGTACGCCAGAAGAAACCCTGACCCAGCAGCAGCCACCCCCAGGCGGCCAGCGAACCCATCGCGATCCAGGCAGTGGCGCTCATTCGTCGCAGTCTGCCCCAGATTGCCGGGGGCGCAAGGGTGGTCGGCTAGGGTGACCGGGTGAAGATCGCGCTCATGGACTCCGGAATCGGCCTGCTCCCCGCGGCGGCGGAGGTACGCCGTCTGAGGCCGGACGCCGACCTCGTCCTCTCCTCGGACCCCGACGGCATGCCCTGGGGCCCGCGCACCGCCGAGGACCTCACCGAGCGTGCGCTCGCCGTCGCGCGGGCCGCCGCCGCGCTCGGTCCGGCCGCCCTGATCGTGGCCTGCAACACCGCCACCGTGCATGCCCTGCCGGCCCTCCGGGCCGCGCTGGAGCCGGACATCCCGGTGATCGGGACGGTGCCGGCGATCAAGCCGGCCGCCTCGGCCGGCGGCAAGGTGGCCATCTGGGCGACCCCGGCCACCACCGGCAGCCCGTACCAGCGCGGCCTGATCCGCGACTTCGCCGAGGGGGCCGACGTCACGGAGGTGTCCTGCCCCGGGCTCGCCGACGCCGTGGAGCGCGCCGACGCGGAGGGGATCAAGCGCGCGGTGGCCGCCGCCGCCGCACTCACCCCGCGCGACGTCCGCGCCCTGGTGCTCGGCTGCACCCACTACGAACTGGTCGCCGAGGAGATCCGCGCGGCGGTGCAGCACCCCGACCTTCCCCCGGTGGTTTTCCACGGCTCGGCCGGGGCAGTCGCGGCACAGACGCTGCGCCGCATCGGTGCCGGGGCCGCGCCGGACGCCGACGCCACCGGCGGGCTCACCGTACTCCTGAGCGGCCGCACCGCGACGCTTCCGGAACCCGCGCTGCGCTACGCCGAGGGGCGCCTGCTGAGGGCCGTGAGCCCCGCACGCTGACGCCCGTCCCACCAGCCCCGGCCGGTCCACGGCCTCGGGTCCTGTCCCGACGGAGAAGAGCCGGCCGAAGGGGCGCCGCGTACGCGGAACGTGAGTAGGCTGCCACCCATGAGGGACGAATCCCGACATCTCGACCCCACGGGCACCGGAGGACCGGTGCCCGAGAGGTGGACCGGCCGCGCCACCAACCGACTCCAGTGGGTGCCCGCCGTCGCCGGCGTCGCCTGCATGGTCCTGGGCATCACCCTGGCCGTCGAGGCGCCCTGGACCTCCGGCGTCGCGCCGCTCCTGATGGCGGTGATCGGCTGTGTCGCGGTGGGCCTGCTGGTGCTCTTCGGCACCCTCGCCTTCGTCCACGTGGAGGTACGGGTCGACGACCGTGCGATGGAGGTCCGCTGCGGTCACATGGGCCTGCCGCGCCGCCGCATCCCGCTCTCCCACGTGGTCGGCGCCGACTTCGTCCCCCAGGTCACCCCGCGCGAGTGGGGTGGCTGGGGCTGCCGCTGGCGCCCCGAGAGAGGGACCGCCGTCATCGTCCGCCGGGGCGAGGCCCTGCTGCTGCGCCTGGGCGACGGCCACACGTTCACCGTGACCGTCGACGACGCGATGGCCGGGGTCCGGGTGATCCGCGAGCTGCTCCGCCGCGCGACACCGACCGGCCCCGCCGGCGCCTGACGCCGTCGCCCCGCGTCACGGACGGTCGGGCCGGGTCCGGGGGCGCGGACGGCCGGGCCGGGTCCAGGAGCGCGGACGGCCGGGTGCGGTCGGGAGTCGCGGACGGCTGTCGGGTCGGGTCCGGGGGCGCGGACGGCCGGATTCAGTCCGGAGCGGTGGCGGTACGGGCCGTCGCCAGTCCGGCGAGCAGCCCGGCGCCCACCGTCACGGCGGTGAAGCTGAGCGCGTTGCCCACGGTGGCCAGCGCCGCCAGCGCCGTGAGGGTGGCGCCCGCCGTGAGCACCACCGCCGTGGAGCGCGGCGAGGCCCACAGGGCGCACACCAGCCACGCGTACACGCCTCCCAGCAGGACGACGCCCGGCACTCCCTGCTCGGCCGCCTGCTGAAGGGGCGCCGAGTGCGGAGTGCCGTCTGCGAGCGGCTCCTCCAGGGACGTCCGGCTCAACGTGCCGAAACGGTCCGGGCCGCTTCCCAGCACGGGGTTCTCCCGGGCCTGGTCGATCGCGTCCTGCCACAGTCGCACCCGGTGAGGGGTCAGCGGGCCCTCCAAGGAGACGGTCAGCCCCTCGGGCAGCGCCTCCTCCGCCACCGCGAACGAGGCCCCGACGGCGACGCCCGTCACCAGGACGAGCCCGGCGAGCCCGAGGAACCGGTGCCGCATCCGTACCGCCGCCGCCGAGCAGAGCCAGACACCGAGCGCCGCCACGAAACCGGCCACGGAGCCCAGGGCGAGCGCCACCCCCGCCACGGCCAGGCCGAGGACGCGCAGCGCCGCCCGGGCGGGCGGCGAACCGGCCGCCGACGCAGCGCAGCAGGCGGCGCCCGCGGCGAGGACCAGCAGGGCGGCGGCCGCGCCGGTCGGGCCGAGCGGTACGGCGGCGGCGGGAGTCGAGCCCGGGACACCGGACCCGGACGCGAGCGCGAGGGCCAGTGCGGCGAGGGAGGCGGTGGCGGCGGCCGCGACCGGCAGGAGGGAACCGCAGATCCGGCCGCAGGCGTACCCGGCGGCGAGGGCGAGCACCGCGAGGAGGACGCCCTCCGGGCGCGCGTCCCGCCCGGTCGCGCTGACCAGCGCCCACAGCGTGCAGCCGCCCAGCACCAGCACCCCGGCGACGTCCGGTGCCCGCCCGTGTGCGCGCACGGCGGCCCGCTCAGTCGCAGGAGCAGCCATCCCGTCGACCCCCCGTCGACCCCGATCAGTCCGGCGGACACCGTAGCGGCCGCGCTCCCGGTTTGTGGAGGGCTGGTGCAGAAACGATGTGGCAGAAAGGTACGGAGCCGCCGCGCCCTGGGCTTCGACGGAGGTGCGCGGCGCCGGCCCGAGCGTCCGGAGCGTGGGGGCCGCCCATGTGGGAAGTGGAGTGTCGGCCGAGGCCGGAGGCGGGAACGACGTGCCGGGACGGCCACGGACCGGACTGCTCCTGCAGGGGCCGTGCGCCGTAGACTCCGCCACGTGAGCACCACCATCACCCCCGTCGACGCCCCGGGCCCCGCCGACGCCTCCGGGCCGGGCCGTTTCGCCCCACGGCGTTTCGTGCGCCCCGGCGCCGCCGTCCTGTCCGGGCTCCTGCTCTTCCTGAGCTTCCCGCCCCGGCCGCTGTGGTGGCTCGCGCTGCCCGCCTTCGGACTGCTCGGCTGGACCCTCCGCGGCCGCCGGCTCCGGGCCGGCTTCGGGCTCGGCTACCTCGCCGGCCTCGGATTCCTGCTGCCGCTGCTGATCTGGACGGGCGAGGAGGTCGGTCCGGGCCCCTGGGTCGCCCTCACCGCGGCCGAGGCGCTCTTCGTCGCCGCTTCCTGTCTCGGCATCGCGGCCGTCTCGCGGCTGCCCGGCTGGCCGGTGTTCGCCGCCGCGGTGTGGATCCTCGGCGAGGCGGCCCGCGCACGGGCCCCCTTCGGCGGCTTCCCCTGGGGGAAGATCGCCTTCGGCCAGGCCGACGGCGTCTTCCTGCCGCTCGCGGCCGTGGGCGGCACCCCGGTGCTCGGCTTCGCCGTCGCCCTGTGCGGCTTCGGCCTGTACGAGGTGGTCCGCCGGATCCGCGCGTACCGCAGGACCGGCACCGTCCCGCGCGGCCCGCTGGCCGCCGCGGCGCTCACCGTCCTGGTCCCGGTCACCGGCGCCCTCGCCGCCCTGCCGCTCGTCGACGACGCGGCCGAGGACGGCACCGCGACCGTCGCGGCGGTGCAGGGCAACGTCCCCCGGCTGGGACTCGACTTCAACTCCCAGCGCCGTGCGGTGCTCGACAACCACGCCAACCGCACCAAGGAACTCGCCGCGGACGTGAAGGCGGGCCGCAAGCCGCGGCCCGACTTCGTCCTGTGGCCGGAGAACTCCTCCGACATCGACCCCTACGCGAACCCGGACGCGCAGGAGGTCATCGACGAGGCCGTGCGCGCCATCGGTGTGCCGACCGTGATCGGCGCCGTGGTCGCCCCGCCGACCGGCAAGCTCCGCAACACCCTGATCGAGTGGGACCCCGACAAGGGCCCCGTCGCCACCTACGACAAGCGGCACGTGCAGCCCTTCGGCGAGTACATCCCGATGCGCTCCGTCGTCCGGCTCTTCAACAGCAACGTCGACCGGGTCAGCCGTGACTTCGGTCCCGGCAGCGAGGTCGGCGTCTTCGACCTCGCCGGCACCAAGGTCGGCCTCGCCACCTGCTACGAGGCCGCCTTCGACTGGGCCGTGCGGGACACCGTCACCCACGGCGCGCAGCTGATCTCCGTACCGAGCAACAACGCCACCTTCGGCCGCAGCGAGATGACCTACCAGCAGCTCGCCATGTCGCGGGTGCGGGCCGTCGAGCACAGTCGCTCCGTGGTCGTCCCGGTCACCAGCGGCGTCAGCGCGATCATCCGCCCCGACGGCGAGATCGTGCGGGAGTCGCGGATGTTCACACCGGACGTGCTGGTCGACGAGGTGCCGCTGCGTTCCTCGCTCACTCCGGCGACGCGCATGGGCACGCTGCCCGAGGCACTTCTGGTGGCGGTCGCCGTCGCCGGGCTCGGCTGGTCGGCGCTGCGCGCCGTCCGGGCCCGCCGGACCGCCTGAGCCGGCGCCTTCGCCGCGGGTGCGGTGGGGAGGCCGCCTCCTCGCCGTACCGGGTCCCGGGAGAGGGGCCGGGAGCGTCCCGCCGGACGCCCCGAGGTGCGGCGCCGGCCCCTGACCTGCGGGCAGGACTCCTCGCGGAAAGGATCTAGGGTCGCGGTATGGGTACTCCTGATTTCATCCGCGACCTGCGGGCCAGCGCCGGACACCAGCTCCTCTTCCTGCCCGGCGTCAGCGCCGTCGTCTTCGACGACCGCGGACGGGTCCTGCTCGGCCGACGGGCCGACACCGGCATGTGGGCGATCGTCGGCGGCATCGTCGAGCCGGGGGAGCAGCCCGCCGCCTGCGCCGTCCGCGAGGTGTACGAGGAGACCGCCGTGCGGTGCGAGGTCGAACGGGTCGTCCTCGTGCAGACCCTGAGGAAGCCGGTCGTCTACCCGAACGGCGACCGGTGCCAGTTCATGGACGTCTCCTTCCGCTGCCGGGCCGTCGGCGGCGAGGCCAAGGTCAACGACGAGGAGTCGACGGAGGTCGGCTGGTTCGACGTGGACGCCCTACCCGAGATGAAGCGCTTCTCCCACTTCCGGATCGAGCAGGCGCTCGCCGACGAACCCACATGGTTCGACACCATGCAACAAGGCTGAAGTGTGGGTTCGACACACATCGGTGCGGGGTGGGCCCCTTCATAGGGTGCGGAGCATGAGCGCCCCCACCACATCAGGTCCCGTCCCCGCTCCGTCACCGGCCCCCTCGTCGACCGTGGCGTCCGCGTCCGCGCCGGCGGGGGGCCGCCGGCCCGGGCCGACCCCCGCGCCCGGATCCGTCGCCCTCGACCTCGCCGGGCGCGTCGCTCTCGTCACCGGCGCGGCCGGCGGGATCGGCCGTGCCTGTGCCCTGCGGCTCGCCGCTGCCGGGGCCCGGGTCAGAGCCGTCGACCGGGCCGCCGAGGGCCTGGAGACCCTCGCCGACGAGGCCGCCGGGCTCGACGGCGCGATCGAGCCGCAGCTCCTCGACCTCACCGATCTCGACGCCGCCGAGGACGCGGCCCGGGGCGCCGACATCCTGGTGAACAACGCGGGCCTCCAGCTGGTCCGTCCCATCGAGGAGTTCCCGCCGGACGTCTTCCACACCGTCCTCACCGTGATGCTGGAGGCCCCCTTCCGGCTGATCCGGGGCGCGCTGCCGCACATGTACGCGCAGGGCTGGGGCCGTGTCGTCAACCTCTCCTCCGTACACGGCCTGCGGGCCTCCGCCTACAAGTCCGCCTATGTGGCCGCCAAACACGGTCTCGAAGGGCTCTCCAAGACCGCCGCGCTCGAAGGGGCCTCCCACGGGGTGACCTCCAACTGCGTCAACCCCGGCTACGTCCGCACCCCCCTGGTCGAGCGGCAGATCGCCGACCAGGCCGCCGCCCACGGCATCCCGCCGGAGCGGGTCCTCACGGACGTCCTCCTCAAGGACTCGGCGCTCAAGCGCCTCGTCGAGCCGGAGGAGGTCGCCGAGGCGGTGCTCTACCTCTGCACCCCGCACGCCTCCTTCATCACGGGCACCTCCCTCACGCTCGACGGGGGCTGGACGGCGCACTGAGCGGCCGCGCGTACGCCCGGCGGGACCCCGCGGCTCGCGGGACACTCCCCGGGGCCGTCCTGCCGACCGGACCGGGCCCGCCCGGCAAGACACCCCCTGCGGCGGCCCTCCACCCGCCCGGGCCGTCGAAGGGGGTACCCGGCCCCGGCGCCGGGTCGTCCACAGGGCTGGTGCGATCACCCGTACGGCAGGTATCCCTGTGTCCATGTCCCAAGAACAGGTCTCCTACCTGGAGCTTCTCGCCCGCGGAGCCGCGACGGAGGCGTACGACCGGCCCGTGCTGCTCGCCCGTGCGAGCGGCGCGGGCCCCGAAGCGCTGGCCGCGCTCGAACAGGCCAAGCAGCTGGCCCTGCGCGTGCGGGCCGAACTGGAGGGCCGGCGGCGCCGCGAGGCGGAGCTGTCCGCCCTCTTCGAGACCGCCCACGACCTCGCGGGGCTCCGCGACCTGGACGCCGTGCTCCGTGCCATCGTGCAGCGCGCCCGCTCCCTCCTCGGCACCGAGGTCGCCTACCTCAGCCTCAACGACCCCGCCGCGGGGGACACCTACATGCGCGTGACCGAGGGTTCGGTCTCCGCGCGGTTCCAGCAGCTCCGGCTCGGCATGGGAGAGGGCCTGGGCGGGCTCGTGGCACAGACCGCCCGCCCGTACGTCACCGACGACTACTTCGACGACCCCCGCTTCCAGCACACCCGCACGATCGACACCGCCGTCGGTGACGAGGGGCTCGTCGCCATCCTCGGTGTGCCGCTCACCCTGGGCAGCCAGGTCATCGGCGTGCTCTTCGCCGCCGACCGGCGGGCCCGGGTCTTCGAGCGGGAACAGGTCGCCCTGCTCGGATCGTTCGCCGCGCACGCCGCCGTCGCCATCGACACCGCCAACCTGCTCGCCGAGACCCGCTCGGCCCTGGCCGAACTCGAACGGGCCAACGACATCATCCGCGAGCACAGCGGTGTCATCGAGCGGGCGTCCGAGGTCCACGACCGCCTCACCGAGCTGGTGCTGCGCGGCGGCGGGGTGCACGACGTGGCCGGCGCCGTCTCCGAGGTGCTCGGGGGGACGGTCGAGTTCGCCGAGGAGTGGACGGGCTCCGCCCGGCTCGCCGACGGTCACGCGCTGCGCGACGGCGACCGCTGGGTGGCCGCCGTCTCGGCCGGCGGCGAGACCTTCGGCGCGCTCGTCCTGAGCGGTCAGCCCGATCTCGACCCCGTCGACCAGCGCACCCTGGAGCGGGCCGCCCTGGTCACCTCGCTGCTGCTGCTGGCCCGGCGCTCGGCCGGCGAAGCCGAACAGCGGGTGCGGGGCGAACTGCTCGACGACCTCCTCGACGCCCCCGACCGCGACCGGCGTCTGCTGCGCGAGCGCGCCGCCCGCCTGCGGACCGACGTCGACGCGCCCCACGTCGTCCTCGCCGCCCGCATCGACCGGGCCGGAGAGGAGGCCGGCGCCGACACCGGCGTCCGGGAGAGCGCGGACCGCCAGCGGCTCTGGTCGGCGGCCTCGCACCTCGCGGCCACCCGGCACGGCCTCGCCTCCGCCCGGGACGGCGGGACCGTCCTGCTGCTGCCGCTCGGCCCGGGGGACACCGCCGCCGAGCTGGCCCGGCAGACCGCGCGGCACCTCGGCGGCGCGCTGCGCGAACCGGTGACGGTCGGTGCCTCGTCGCCCGTCGCGGCGCCCGCCGCGAGCCCGGGCCAGGTCTCCACGGCCTACGAGGAGGCCCGCCGCTGCCTGGACGCGCTGCTGCTGCTCCGGCGGGCGGGCGAGGGCGCGGCGGCCGAGGACCTCGGCTTCCTCGGGCTGCTGCTCGCCGACACCCGGGACATCGAGGGCTTCGTCGAGCGCACGATCGGCCAGGTCGTCGCCTACGACCGGCGCCGCGGCACCGACCTCGTACGCACGATGGACGCCTACTTCGCCAGCGGCATGAGCCCGGCGCGCACGAAGGACGACCTGCACGTGCACGTGAACACGGTCGCCCAGCGGATCGAGCGGATCGGCCGGCTCCTCGGGCCGGACTGGCAGTCCCCGGCCCGGGCCCTGGAGATCCAGCTCGCGCTCCGGCTGCACGCCATGTCGGCGGCCGTCGCCCGCTGAACACGACGAAGGCGCCGGGTCCTGTGCGGACCCGGCGCCTCGGTGTGTACGGATCAGGCGTCGGCGCGGACCTGATCCCGGGCCGCGGGAGCGTCCTCGGACACCTCCGACAGGTCCCGGTTGCGGGTCTCCCGCGCGCAGGCGATGGCGACGACCGTGAGGAGCGCGGCGGCGATCACGTACAGCGTGATCGGCGTCGAGCTGCCGTAGTCGGCGAGCAGCGCGGTCGCGATCAGCGGGGCCGGCGCGCCGGCGGCGACCGAGGAGAACTGGGCACCGATGGAGGCACCGGAGTAGCGCATCCGGGTCGCGAACATCTCGGAGAAGAACGCTGCCTGCGGCGCGTACATCGCCCCGTGCAGGACCAGACCGACCGTCACCGCGAGCAGCAGGGCGCCGAAGCTCCCCGAGTCGATGAGCGCGAAGAACGGGTACATCCAGGCACCGACGCCGATCGCGCCGATCAGGTAGACCGGCCGGCGGCCGACGCGGTCGGACAGCGCGCCCCAGGCGGGGATGACGGCGAAGTGCACGGCGGAGGCGATGAGGACGGCGTTGAGCGCGGTCTGCTTGCTCAGGCCGACCGACGTCGTCGCGTAGACGAGGATGAACGCGGTGATCACGTAGTAGCTGATGTTCTCCGCCATGCGGGCGCCCATCGCGACGAGGACGTCACGCCAGTGGTGCCGCAGCACGGCGACCAGCGGCATCTTCTCGACGTGGTCGGCCGCGGCCTTGCGCTCCTCGGCGGCGGCGAGGGCCGCCTTGAAGACGGGCGACTCGTCCACGGACAGCCGGATCCACAGGCCCACGATCACCAGGACGCCAGAGAGCAGGAACGGCACGCGCCAGCCCCACGAGAGGAACGCGGAGTCGGAGAGCAGCGCGGTCAGCGCGGACAGCACACCGGTCGCCAGGAGCTGCCCGGCCGGCGCGCCGGTCTGCGGCCAGGACGCCCAGAACCCGCGTCGCCGCGCGTCGCCGTGCTCCGAGACGAGGAGGACCGCCCCGCCCCACTCACCGCCCAGCGCGAAGCCCTGCACCAGCCGCAGCGCGGTGAGCAGCAGGGGCGCGGCGGATCCGACGGTGGCGTGGGTCGGCAGCAGACCGATGGCGAAGGTCGCCCCGCCCATCAGCAGCAGGCTGAGCACCAGCAGCTTCTTGCGGCCGAGCCGGTCCCCGTAGTGTCCGAACACCAGCGCGCCCAGCGGCCGGGCGGCGAAGCCCACGGCATACGTCAGGAAGGACAGCAGCGTGCCGACCAGCGGGTCGGAGTCGGGGAAGAACAGCTTGTTGAACACCAGGGCCGCGGCCGACCCGTACAGGAAGAAGTCGTACCACTCGATGGTCGTGCCGATGAGGCTCGCGGCGACGATGCGCTTGAGCGATCCGGGTGGCGTCGGGGAGGTTGTTGCGGCGGCCATGTGCACCACTTCCAGGCGGGTACGGGGACTTTCGGTGTCGCCACACCGTAGGAAGTGGCAGGTCAGCGGCGTATGTGGTGGGACACCATAGTTCAGGGCCGTCGAATGCGGCCGGCAGCCATGGCTGGTCCGGACAGGCAGCGGAAGCGGCCGTCCGGGTCGCCCTGGTAGCGCACGTTCGAGAGGTGGCGTGCCCGACGGCCGCCGGTACGCCGTCGCCGGGCCGGGCAACCCCTGGGGGTCGCGGCCGTCGAGTGCGGCCGGCGGCCGTCCCCGGGGAGGAGGTCGGAGTGCGGCCGGACCGTTCTCCGCTGCGTCTCACGGCCCGTGCGGGCGCTGCCGGACCTCCGTGTCCGGCGCTTGGGGGTTCTGGCCGCGGAAGCGGCCGAGTGTCTTCGTGAGGGTCTTCCACGGTGAGGCGTCGTCCTCGGCCGTCGCCGGTGAAGCCGTCCGGGGGGCGCCGTCGCCGCGGTTCGCCTCGGCGAGGGCGTCGAGCGCGGACTCGGCGGCCTCCCGGTACAGGTCGCAGGACGCCGTCATGGCTTCGAGTGCCTTGGCGTACTTGGTGACCATGGCCCGGGCGTGGACCAGTTCCTCGTCGGGGGTGAGCAGGTGCCAGCCTTGGCGCAGCCGTGTCAGGACCTGCTCGGCGTCGGCCGGCAGCAGCTGGGGCAGCGAGGCGAACTCCTCGATCTTGTCCAGGAGTGTGGTGGGTTCTGTGCCGTCCAGGAAGACGTTGCGTACCGTGAAGCGCTCCGCGTCGTAGTCGGAGGCCTGCCGTGCCGAGGGCAGGATGACGGCGCCGCCGCGCGGCATCCCCACTCCCAGCTCACGCTTCATCACGAAGTCGGCGATCAGCGCCTGCTCCGGCGTGGCCCGGTGTTCGACGACCCGGTGCCGCAGGCTCGGTGGCAGGAACGCCGTGATCGGCCGGCGTCCCAGGGCGTCCGGCGTCATCGCCTCGTGCACCACGACATGGACGCACCAGCTCTGCCGGCTGCAGGCCCGCAGCAGGCGGCGCAACTCGTCGTCGTCCTTCGGCAGGTGGTTCGCCGACCGCAGGCGCACGTCCGGCACCGTCTCGTGGTCCCAGGCGACCTGGTCGCTGTCGGGCCAGAACACGGTGGCCGGTGAGGGCCAGCCGGCTTCCCACGCCCGCTCGGCCTCGGCGGCGAGGACCCAGGTGACACCCTCGCCCTTCGTCCGCCGAGACTCGGGCTCGTACGTGGTCAGCTGCGCGCGCACCGTGACGCCGTCGGCCACGCGCCAGCGGGCTTCGAAGACGCGGCGGGCGGACGGGCCGGGGTCGGCGGACTCGTCCCGGGGGTACAGATCGGTGGAACGCGCCGCCTCGACGGGGTCGAGGTCGAGGAAGTCGTCGATCACCCGGGCCGCCTTGAGCGCGAGCAGGTTGCGCCGGACGTCCCGCTCGGGCTCGGGCCCGAGGTGACGCCCACGCCCGAGCCAGGCGGTGTCGGGGACGGTGGTCGATGAAACGCTGTTCTTGGCCATGGAACCGTTCGGTCGGCGATCAGGGCCCGACCAGTATGGTTCCGCGGTCCGGGCGAGGGGAGCACTACCCCGTCCGCGCCGCTGTGGATCACATGTCCGGTGGACGGTCGAGCCGATCGATCCGCGGCAGCGCGGGACGCGGTCGGGTCGGCGTGACGCCCCGGCGCTTCCCGGAAGGCGACCGGAGACAGGTGGTGAGCCCGTGGTCGCGCGTCGCCCCGGAGTCCTGTCGACGCCTCGGTCGCGGCCGCCGCAGCAGGTGGCCGCCGTCGACGACGAACGCCGGGCCGGTGGTGAAGCCGGCGTCGTCCGAGCGGAGGAACAGGCGCGCGTGACGTCGACGGGCTCGCCGAGGCGGGCATTCCCGCGCACGGTGCCGGTGCCGGGAGCCCCCCCGGCACCCACATACCGAAAACATGGGGGGTCACTCCCCATGTGGTGCGGGCGCCCCCCGTACCAGGATCGGACCCGGCACGGAGCGCACGGACGGGCGACGGGGGAGGGGCGATGGCGGCGGATGTCGGACAGGAACGGGCCGGGACCTCGCTGTCGGCGGTCGACCGGTGGTGGGAGGCCGGGCTGGTCTCCGGCGACGGGGGTGCCGGACGACCGGACTGGGCCGCGCTCGCCGAGGAGGCGGCGGCCTCCGCGCCCGAGGAGGCCGTGGCGCCCACGGGGGACCATCCGGGGCTGAGCGGCTTCGAGTGGGTGCTGCGGCCCTTCACCGACCGCGCGGGGGAGCGGCTGGAGCGGGGCGTCCCGGAACGGGCGCGCGGTCTCGTGGACCTGGCCGCCGTGCGGGGCGACCTGGAACGCCGGCTCAGTGGCACACTGGCGCGCGCGGCGGCGCGGACGCTGGTCCTGGAGCTCTACGAGGCGCGGACCGCCGGACAGCTCGACGGCGACGACCCGCGGGCCCGGTTCCGCGACTTCCTGGGGCGCGTCGCGTCCCGGCGCGGCCTGACGGCCCTGCTGGCCGGGCGGCCGGTGCTCGCCCGGATCCTCGGGCGGGCCGCCCTCGACGCCGCGGACGCGACGGCCGAGGCACTCGAGCGGCTGGCGGACGACCACCACCGGCTCACCGCCGGCCTCCTGCGGAACTCCGGCGGGGACCCGGGGCCGCTCGTGGGCGTCGACACCGGCGCGGGCGACGGCCACCGGAACGGGCGGAGCGTGATGCTGCTGCGCTTCGCCGACGGCACCCGGCTGGTGTACAAGCCGCGCCCCCTCGCCGTCCACCGCCACTTCAACGAGCTTGTCGCCTGGTTCAACCGGCTGCCCGGCTCCGTCGACCTGCGCACCCTCGGGCTGCTCGACCGGGGCGCCTACGGATGGGTGGAGTTCGTCGAAGGAGGGCCCTGCGCCTCCGCCGAGCAGATCGAGACGTTCTACCGCCGTCAGGGCGCGCTCCTCGCGCTGCTGCACCTGCTGGACGGCACCGACCTGCACCACGAGAACCTGATCGCCGCCGGCGCCCACCCCGTGCTGGTCGATGTCGAGACGCTGTTCCACCCGCCCCTGCCGGGCGCCGCCACGGAGGACCCCGCGGCCCGTGCCCTGCACGCCTCGGTGTACCGCGTCGGCCTGCTGCCCCAGCTCCTCGTCGGCGACCACAGCGCCCTGGACGTGTCCGCCGTCGGCGGCGGTCACGAGGCGGCCTCGCCGGTGGCCCGGGCGGACTGGGCCGACGCCGGCACGGACCGGATGCGCCTGGTGCGCCGGGCCGGGCGGTTCGGCGAGTCGGCGAACCGGCCCCGGCTCGCGGGCGGCGCGCCCGTCGAGCCCGGAGCCCACATCGAGGCCCTGTGCGCCGGGTTCCGCGCCGGGTACACGGCGATCGGCGCGGCCAGGGACGAACTGCTCCACGAGACGGGCCCGCTACGGGCGTTCGACACGGACGAGGTGCGAGTGGTGATGCGCCCCACCTGGCTGTACGGCGTACTCCTCGACGAGACGACCCACCCCGACCTGCTGAAGGACGCGGACGCGCGGCAGCGCGTCCTGGAGACCCTGCGGACCGACGGCTTCGGCACCGCCCTCGCGCCCGGCCTGGTCGACGAGGAGATCGCCCAGCTCTGGGCGGGAGACGTGCCGCTCTTCACCGCGCGCCCGGCCCGCGACCACCTGTGGGGAGACCCGGGCAGGCCGCCGGCCGGCCGAACGGAGCTGCCCGGCACCGCCCGCGTCGCCGCGAAGCTCGGCGCGATGGACACGGTCGACCGGCAGGACCAGGAGTGGATCGTGCGGGCCGCGATGGCGACGTCCTCCCGCACGCCCGCGCACCGGCCCGCCGGCGGCCGGCGCGGCCGTACGGCGGACCGCGCCCCGGAGCCGGAACGGCTGCTGTCGGCGGCCCGTTCCGTCGGGGACCGGCTGGTCTCCCTCGCGTACCGCGAAGGGCCGCGCACCAACTGGATCGGGCTGGAACTCCTGGACGACCGCTACTGGCGGATCGGGCCGATGCCGGCCGACCTCGCCGGCGGCTACACCGGACCGGCGCTGTTCCTGGCCCAGCTGGCGGCGCTCACCGGCGCCGGACACTACGCCGAGACGGCCCGTGCGGCCCTGACGCCGGTGCCCCGGCTGCTCGACGCGCTCGGCGACCGGCCCGCGGATCTCCACGCGGTGGGCTCGGGGGCCTTCTCCGGTCTCGGCGGCATCGCCTACGCGCTCGCCGAGACGGCGCGGCTGCTGGGCGATCCGGAGGTCGGTTCCTGGGCCTCCGCGCTGCTGCGGCTGGCCGGTGAAGCGGCCCGGTCCGAGCGGGAGTTCGGGGTGGGCACCGGTGTGGCGGGCGGGCTGGTCGCCCTGCTGGCCGCGCAGGGGGACGGTTCCGGAACCGGGGGCGACGACGAGATCCGGCGTGCCGCCCGGGCCTGCGCGGACCGGTTGTGCGAGGTCGATCCCACGGCCGGCGGCCACGGCTTCACGACCGGAGCCGCCGGGATCGGATGGGCGCTGCTGCGCTTCGCCGAGGACCGGGCGGGGATCCCCGGCGGAGCCGGCCGTGCGACCGCGGAGCGCTCCGCGGTCGCGGGCCTGGCCGCGCTCCGGGCGGCCGTCGACGGGGACGCGTACGCCCGCGGGGGATGTCCCGAAGGCCCCGGGACCGGCCGTGGCACGGGCGGGGACGCCGCAGACCGCTCCGTCCCGGTGCCGGCCGACGGCTCCGGAGCCCGGGCCTCGGCCTGGTGCCGCGGTCGGGCCGGGATCGCGCTCGCGGTGCTCGACTCCCCGGCCGCCCTGGACGACCCGTACCTCGCGGCCTGGTCGCGCGGGACGGCGGAGGAACTGGGCCGCGGCCGGCCCGCTCCCGACGACAGCCTCTGCCACGGCGAGGCCGGGCTGTGCGAACTCCTGGGCCACGGCGCGCTCGAGGACGCCCGGCCGCACCGGATCCGCCGAGCCGGAGCGCTCCTCGCCTCCGTCGAGGAGACCGGCGCCGTCAGCGGCACGCCCGAAGGCGTCCCCCACCCCGGCCTGCTCACCGGCCTGGCGGGGATCGGGCACGGGCTCCTGCGCGCCGGGTTCCCGGATCGGGTGCCGTCCGCCCTCCTCCTGCGGACGTCCGGGCCGGGGCCCGCACCGGAGGCCGGTCTGCGCCGAACGGCACCCGGGAAAACGGCACATGACGGCCCGTCACCCGGGCGCGCGGCACCCGACGGCCGACGACCGCGCCCCACCCCCTGACGGTCGTCGCTCCGGCCACCGCACCTCCGGCCACCGCACCTCCGACCACCGCTCCTGACCGCCGGTCCGTGACCGGCGGCGACCGCCGCCACCCGAACCCCGCCACCCCACCCCGGACGGCCGACTCCCGACGACCACCCGTACGAGCCCTCGTCCCCGGGGCCGCCGAGCGACCCCACCCCGACCGCACGACCGGACACACCGCACGACCGGAAAACCGCACCACCGCACCACCGCACCACCGCACGGCACGACCACCACTCCTGCGGATGCGAAGGACGAACGAACCATGCAGATCGATGACTCGGTGAGATACGTCGACGGCGGACACCTCCACGCGGTCCAGGACCACCCGGTGGGCGAGGTGACGCTCGGCGTGAGCGGGGCGCTGGGGCTGCGCAGCAGGCTGCTCGGAACGGCGGACTCGGACTCCGCCGCCTCTCTGGACATGCCCTACACCACCGGCACCGTTCCGCTGTCCTGAGGGGAGGACGGACCAGGACGGACACGTCGCCGCGCGACGTGACGCGGATGACGCCTTGACAGCACGAGCGGAGGCCGGGGGGTTCCCCGGCCCTCTGCCGTGGGTGAAAAGGATCAAGTAACCTGCGCCCATGCGAGCGACGTCGTCGGTCATCGTGGGGCGGGACGCCGAGACAGGGCTGCTGGACGAGGCCCTGGAGGGCGTCGGAAGGAAGGCCGGACGGGCGGTGTTCCTCGTCGGCGAGGCGGGGATCGGCAAGTCCCGGCTGGCCGGCGAGTGCGCCCTGCGCGCGTACGACCGGGATTTGCCGGTGCTGCGTGGCCGTGCCACGTCCACCGGGCTGGTCGTGCCCTTCCGGCCGCTGGTCGAGGCGCTGTCCTCGCGGTTCCGGGCCGTCGGCGCCCCGGACCATCCGGAACTCGCCCCCTACCGGCCCGCGTTGGCCGGCCTCGTGCCGGAATGGCGGGCCGGCACCGTGGCTCCCGGCTACGCGATCTCCCTGGTCGAGCTCGCCGAGGCGCTGCTCCGGCTGCTGGCCGTGCTCGGCCGCGAGCGGGGCTGCGTGATTCTGCTGGAGGACCTGCACGACTCCGACACCGAGACGATCGCCGTCGTCGAGTACCTCGTCGACAACCTGGCGGATCTGCCGGTCCTGCTGGTCGGGACGCTCCGGCCCGACGCCGGTCCGGCCCTCGACCTCGCGCTCGCCGCGGAGCTCCGCAACACCGCCGCGGTGCGGGAGTTGGGGCCGCTGGACGAGGATTCCGTACGGGAGATGGTGGACGCGTGTCTGGACGCCGCACCGGACGAGGTGCCCTCCGCCGCGCATCGGCACCTCGCGCAGCGGGCGGGCGGCAACCCGTACCTGGTGGAGGTGCTGCTGGCCGACCTGCTGGACACGGGGCGGCTGAGCAGGGACGGCGACGGGTGGCGGCTCGCCGACCACGGTGAGGCGACCGTGCCGACGGGCGCGGTCCGCAGCTGGGCCCGTCGGCTGGACCGGCTCGACGAACCGGTGCGCGAACTCCTCCTCCTCGCGGCGACGCTCGGCGGCCGGTTCTCCGTCGGGGCGCTGAGGGCGGTGACCGGCCTCGACGACCGGGCGCTCTTCGCCCACCTCAGGTCCGCGTCCGAGGCCGGGATCATCGCCCCGGACGGTGCGGCCCACGACCACTACACCTTCCGCCACGTCCTGACGGCGGACGCGCTCCGGGCCTCCTTACCCCCCGCCGAGCAGGCCGCGCTGGCCCGCCGTGCGGCCACCGCCATCGAGGAGTCCTCCGGGGAACTCACAGGAGAGCAAAGGCAGTTGGTGGCCACCCTGCGACTGGCCGCGGGTGACCGGGAGACGGCGGCACGGCAGTTCGCCCAGGTGGGGCGGCAGATGCTGGACGCCGGCGCGTCGGGCTCGGCCGCCGTACTGCTGGAGCGGGCCCGGGGGCTCGCGTCCGAGGAGGAACGGGACGAGGTCACGGTGCACCTGGCGATCGCCCAGGCCGAGTCCGGACGGCTCGACGCGGCGGCCGCGCTTCTCGACGACCTGCCCCCGGCGCCCGCCGGCTCGCGGGCGGCGGAGGAACGGGCCCAGGCGCACACGCAGGTCGCGTGGGTCGCGACCATGGCGGAGCGGCAGGAGGAGGCACGCCGCCGGATCCGGGCCGCCCGCACCCTCTTCGGGGGCGCGCCGCGTCCGGAGCAGGAGGCGGCGCTCGTGGTCGTCGAGGGGCACCTCGCGCTGCTCCCGGAGCAGGACGGCCGCGCCGACGGGCGGGAGCGGCTCAAGGAGGCGGAACGTTCCGCCAGAAGTGCGGCGCTGACCGCCGAGCAACGCGGCCGGCCCATGGTGGCCTGCCAGGCGTGGCAGCTGCTGGCCCTGCTGTCCCGGGAGCGTGGCTTCGACGAGGCCGACGCCTGCCTGGCGCGGATGCTGTCGGTCGCCGAGAAACACCGCCTCGCGACGAGCCGGGCCGAGGCCCTGGTGCGGCTCGGCACCAACGCGTTCATGCGGACCGGGGAGGCGACCCCGCTGGAGACCGCCCGCGCGGCGGCCCACGAACTCGGCTCGCTCGCCCTGCTGCAGACCGTCGACGGCCTGCTCGCCATGCAGAGCGTGCTGGGTGCCCGCTGGGACCGCGCCCGGGAGATCGTCGAACGGTCCGTGGAAGCCAGCGCGCGGCTGCAGAACGTGTCGGCGCACCGCTATCTGCTGCTCGTGGACGCCACTCTCGCCGCCCACCAGGGGCGGGCCCGCGAGCAGGAACGGGCCCTGGCCCGGTTCCGCCGGGCGGGCGGCGAGGAGTCGATGCTCGTGCCCCTGCAGCGCGGACTGTGCCAGGCCGTGGGCGCGCTGATGGGCGAGGACCGGCAGCGGGCGAGGGACGAACTGGACGCCGCGCTCGCCTGGGAGCGCGCGCACCCGAGCTTCTTCTACCTCAGCGGCCGGTACGGGCTCCGCCCCCTGCTGCGGCTCCTCGACGGCGACGACGAGGGCGGCCGCGCGGCCTACCGGGAGGCCCTGGCGTCGCCCGGCGGGCAGCTCGCCTGGAACCGTATGTTCCTCGGCCTGGCGGACGCGGTGTCGCGAGGCCGGGACGGCGACCCGGACGGCGCGCGGCGGGCCGTGGCGGAGGCCGGCCGGGCGGCGCCCGTGTTCCCGCAGGTCTGGCACCTCGCCCTGCGCCTGACCGCCGAGGCGGCGCTCGCCGACGCCTGGGGCGAGCCGGTCGCCTGGCTGCGGACCGCCGAGGAGTACTTCCACGAGGCGGGGGTCCCCGCGGTGGCCGGAGCCTGCCGGGCCCTGCTGAGACAGGCCGGGGTCAGCGTCCCGCAGCGCCGCGGCGGCCGGGAGCGGATCCCCGCGGAGCTGCGCGCCGCGGGCGTCACGCCTCGCGAGTACGAGGTGTACGTCCTGCTCGTGGACCGGCCCGGCAACCAGCAGATCGCGCGGCGCCTGTGCATCTCGCCCCGGACGGTGGAGAAGCACATGGCGAGCCTCATGGCCAAGACCGGCTGCGTGGACCGCTCGGCCCTGTGCGCGTCGTCGGCGGAGCGCGCGGAGGGCCGGGAGTAGTCCCCGGCCTGCCGCGGGCGGGGCGCCGGCCCCCGGATCCGTGTCGCGCCTCCCGGACGCCCCGGACGACCGGGCGGGACGGCCGGGTATGGGGGACGGCTCCCGGTTTGCTGGGGGGTGCTCCGGTTCGTATGGGGGTACGCACCCCCAGGACGCCGTACCGGGGGACGCGAGTGTGCGGGTCCCGCACCGATGTGCGGCGGCCCCGGGCGGCGGATCATCGACGGGACCGACCCCATGCCGTCGCCCCACGGAGGTTCGCTCGATGCCGCGTCCGTCCGCGCCGCCCACAGCGTCACCCGGCACGCTCCGGTTCTCCGTCCTCGGCCCGCTCACGGTGCACCGGGACGACCTGGCGCTGCCCCTCGGCCCGTTGAAGCAGCGCGTCGTGCTGGCGACGCTGCTCGGCTCCGCCAACAGCCCCGTTTCGGTGGACGCGTTGACCGACGCGGTCTGGCCCGAAGGGCCCCCGCGGACCGCCCGCAAGAACCTCCAGGTGTACGTCAGCTCCCTGCGCGCGCTGTTCGCCGAGGACGACCGGGACCGGCCGAGGCTCGTCCACACGGGAGCCGGGTACGTGCTGCGCGTGGCCGAGGACGAGCTGGACCTCCAGCGGTTCCGTGCGCTGGTGCGGGCCGCCGAGGGGCAGCCGCACCGCCCGGCCGCCCGGTTGCTGCGCCAGGCCCTCGATCTGTGGCAGGGACCGCCGTTCGGCGATGACCTGCGGCAGTCGCCCCGGCTCGCGGAGGAGGCCGAGCGGCTGGAACTGCGCCACCTGACGGCCTACGAGACCTGGGCGGAGGCGGAGTTGGCCCTGGGGGGCGTGTCGGCGGTGGTCGAGGGACTGCGTGACCTGGTCGAGCGGCACCCGCTGCGGGAGCGGCTCCGGTCCACCTGGATGTGCGCGCTCAGCGGCTCGGGCCGGCAGGCGGAGGCACTCGCCGCGTACGACGAGTACCGGCAACTCCTCGCCCGGGAACTGGGACTGGAGCCCGGCGGCGCCATGGCCGCCCGCTACCGGGCGATCCTCGCGGGCGACCGGCCGGCCGGGGCGGACCGGCCCGCGGGACCGCCCGCCGCGCCGGACGGAGCCGCCCGAAGAGCGACCTCGGCCACCGCCCTCCCGCCCGACCCGGCCGAGGTCACCGGGCACGGTCCGGAACTGCGCGACCTCCTGCACCTGCTCGACGGCGACGGCGACGGCGACGGCGGGGGCGGCGTGGTGCTGCTGTCCGGCCCGGCCGGATCCGGGAAGACCACGCTGGCGGTACGGGCGGCCCACCGCCTGGGCGACCGCTTCCCCGACGGGCGGCTCTGCGTCTCACTGCGCGACGCGGACGGGCGCGCCCGACCGCTGTCCGCCGTGCTCGCGGAGCTCGGCGAACGGACCGGCCGGACCGGGCCGTCGAGCCCCGAGGAGTGGCGGGAGTGGCTGGCGGAACACCGCGTGCTGGTGATCCTGGACGACGTGCCCGAGGAACGCGCGGTGCGGCCGCTGCTCCCGAGCGGCGGATCGGGCCGGGTGCTGCTCACCGCGCGCGGCCGGCTCGGCGGTCTGGCGCCGGTGCACCGGGTCGAGGTCCCGCCGCTCGGCACCGCCGAGGCCCTGCAGCTCCTCGCCGGACTCGTCGGCCCGAACAGGGTGCGGGCCGACCGGGACGCCGCGCTGCGCATCGTGCGTGCCTGCGGCGGGTCACCGCTGGCGGTCCGGGTGAGCGGCATGCGCCTCGCGGTGCTCCGCCACCTGCCGCTGCGGGAGTTCGCGGACCGGCTCACCGACCCCGCCGGGGTACTCGACGAGCTCACCTCCGGGGACGTGTCCGTACGGCACCGGCTGGCCCGCGGCTGGGAGGCCCTGCCGCCGGAATGCGGCCGCGACGCCGGACGGCTGGCCGTCGGCACCGGGGACGGGCCGTTCGGCCTGACCGAGGCGGCCGAGGCCCTGGGATGCGACGAGCGCCATGCCGTACGGGTGGTGGAGTCGCTCATCGACGCCGGGATGGTGACCTCGCCCGGCGGCGAGGTCACCGCGCACGCGGCGCAGTACGAACTCCCGCACCTGGTCAGGCTGTACGCCCGCGGCATCCACCAGGGGGACCCGGTGCCGGCCTAGGGGGTGTCGTCCAGGGCCCGGCCCGTACGGGTGTCCGGAAGCCCCGCCGCGTGCTCCGGACGCCCGTCCGGCGCCCGGAGCGCTCGCCTCACGGCCGCGTCGGACCATGCCCCTCCGGGGCCGGGAGGCCCACGTGACGTGCCAGGAAGGCGAGGCACTCGGCCTGCAGCGCCACCGCGCGGGAGGCGGACCGGTCGGCGTGGCCGACGCCGTGTTCCAGTCGCAGCAGGACCGGTCCGCTGCCGGTCGTGGCGTGCTGGAGCGCGGCGCACATCTTGCGGGCGTGCAGCGGGTCGGTCCTGGTGTCGCCGTCGGCGGCGGTCAGCAGCACCGCCGGATACGCGGTGCCGGGCGTGACGCGGTGGTAGGGGGAGTAGCCGAGCAGTGTCGGCAGCAGGGCCGGGTCGTCCGCGCTGCCGTACTCGGGCGTCCAGCTGGGCCCCAGCCCGGAGGACTCGTACCGGACCATGTCCAGGAGCGGGGACATGCACACCACGGCGGCGAACTTCTCCGGCTGCTGGGTGAGGGCCGCGCCGACCAGCAGGCCGCCGTTCGACCCGCCCATGATCGCGAGGCGGCCCGGCGCGGTCCAGCCCTCGGCCGTCAGCCGGTCGGCGGCGGCGGCGAAGTCGTCGAAGGTGTTCTGCTTGTGTTCCCTGCTGCCGGCCCGGTGCCAGGCCTCGCCCTCCTCGCCGCCGCCGCGCAGCCCCGCCCAGGCGAACACCCCGCCGGCCCTGACCCAGGCCAGGACCTGCGCGCGGTACCGGGGCGACATGGTGCGGCCGAAGCCGCCGTATCCCGTGAGCAGCGCCGGACGCGGCACGTCGGGGCGACCGGTGGGGGAGATCACGAACATCCGGACCGTCGTCCCGTCCCGCGAGGGGAAGGCCACCTGCCGGGTCACCGCGCCGACGGCCGCCGCGGCGGCCGGTGCGCCGGCCGGGGCGTCGTGCTCGCCGCCGGACACGCGGCACGTGCGGGCGTCGAAGCGGAGGACCCGGGGCGGTGTGACGAAGTCGGTGTACGCGAACCACGCCTCGTGACTCCCCGGCGGCCCGGCCGAGAAGTCGCCCACCGCGCCGGTGCCGGGAAGCGGGACCGTGGCCACCTGCCGTGCCTCGACGAGGTCGTGCACGGTCACCTCGGCCACCGTGTCGCGGGTCCAGGCGGCCAGGCCCAGCGGGTGCTTCAGCTCAGGACCGGACAGCACGACGAGATGGGTCAGCACCGCGTCGGGCCGCTCGGGGATCACCTCGCGCCAGGCGGCGGGTCCCCGGTGGAGCTCGTCCGGCCGGCACGCGACGACCCGGCCGCGCACGGCGTCGCGGTCGGTGCGCAGCCAGACCGGGTCCCGCGGCCCGGTGCCGGACACCGCGTGCAGCCGGGTGGCGGCGTCCATGCCCTCCTGGACCGGCCGCAGCAGCGGGCGTTCGAGCGGGCCGGCGGACAGGTCGGCCAGGTAGACGTCGGTGCCGCGGCCGGTGCCGAGGGTGGCCGTGACGCCGAGCCAGCGTCCGTCCCGGGTCACGGAGACGCTGTAGAACTGCGTCCGGTCCCGCCCGTCACCGAAGACCAGGGCGTCCGCGTCGGGACTCGTCCCGACCCGGTGGAGGTAGACCCGGCGGTGGTAGCGCTCCTCACCCGGGTGCAGCCGCGGGTCCAGGTGCCGGACGTAGTAGAACGCCCCGCCTCCGGGGAGCCAGCCGATCGACGACCTCCGCACCCGGTCCACCGGGCCGTCCACGACCTTGCCGGTGGCCACGTCGATCACCCGGAGCAGCGAGTCCTCGGTGCCGTTCCGCGACAGCTGGCAGGCCAGCAGGTCGCCCTCGACGGAGGGCTCCCAGGCGTCGAGCACGGTGCGTCCGGACGGGTCGAGGGCGCCCGGGTCCAGGAGCACCCGCTCCGTCGCGTCCGCCTCCGCCACCACCAGCACCGCGTGCTCCTGGTCGGCCCGCCGGCGCAGCCGGAAGGTCCTGCCGCCGCGGACCTCGGGCGACCCGGCGCGCTCGACGGCGTCGAGCGCCGACACCTCCGCCCGCCATCCCTCCAGACCGGGCAGGGACTCCCGTTCCGCCTCGTACAGGGCCTGTTGCTCCTCGCTCCAGCGGCGCGTCGCGGCGGCCTCGCCGTCCTCCAGCCAGCCGTACGGGTCGGGCACGCGCAGCCCGTGGAGCTCCCGGACGAGGTCCTGGCGTTCGGCGTGGGGGTACCGGCGAAGCGTCGGCCGGGTCTGGGGGGTCACTCGGTGCTCCCTCGTTCGTCGGAACCTCGGAGGTCGTCGGCGCGGCGGACGACGCGGGCGGGGGGCTCCGCGTCGTCGTGGTGGGCGACGACGTCGGCGTCCTCGTTCCCGGCCGTCCCCGTCCCCGTCCCGGGCGCGTCCTGCGGGCCGCGCCGGCGGCCGCCGGCGCGGCGCCCCGGCACGAGCGAGCGGAACGTCGCCGGACGGAGGCGTGGGCGCGGCTTCGGCGCGGGTCCGGGGCCGCCCGGCGGAGCGGCCGGTCCAGGGTCCCGTGGGCCGGGCGCCGCCGGAGCGTCCGCCGCCGCACCGCCGTCCGCCGCCGCACGGCCGTCCGCCGCCGCGCCGCCGTCCGCCGCCGCGCCGCCGGGCAGGGCGGCCCAGGCGAACACGCCGGACAGCAGGACGATCACCCCGGACACCGCCAGGATCGTGTCCAGGGGGCCGAACCGGATCCCGCCGAAGGAACCCGAGACGTCCCGCAGTACGGAGCCCGCGAGCCAGCCGGACAGGACGGCGGAGAGCATCGACGCCAGCTTCGTGACCGGATAGAACACGGCCATGACCCGGCCCCGGTAGTCCGGGGGAGCGGCCGCGAGCAGCAGCGGGGCCATCGCCGTGTTCAGCACGGTGAGCGGAACGGTGAAGACGAAGAGCAGGGCCACGCCGCCGAGGAAGCCGGTCTGACGGGAGTAGGCGACCAGCAGGACACCGCTCACCAGCAGGCTGATCCAGGTCGTCCGGCGCGCCCCGAACCACTGCACCACCCGGCCGCCGCACAGCGCGCCGGTGATGCCGCCGACCCCCATGGCCATGCCGATGTACCCGTAGAGATGGGCGTCCGCGTGGAGGTTGTCGGTGGTGAAGAAGACGTTGAGGGTGCTCAGCGCGCCCACGCCGAACTGGCCGATGACGGCCAGCAGGAGCAGCGCGACCAGGAACCGGCTCCGCGTGAAGAAGCGCAGCCCGTCCGTGAACTCCCGCCGCAGGCCGCCCCGTCGCTGCCCGGCGGGCTTGCGCGCCCCGGCGACCGCCGGACGCACCTCGATGGAGCGGATCGCCACGTACGACACCGCGTAGGTCAGGCCGTTGAAGAGCAGCGCCCACTGGAGGCCGGCGGTGAACAGCAGCGGGGCCGCGATGGGGGGCCCGATGATCCAGGCCGTCTCCCCGGTCGCCTGGCCGATGCCGGCCGCCCGGGCGCGGTCGGCCTCCCCGGTCACGAGATCGGCGAGGATCGCGAACCGCGCCGGCGAGAAGAACTGGCCCGCCGCGTGCAGCAGGAGCACGGTCGCGTAGACCAGGGCGAGCCAGACCCCGGCCGGCAGGGCGTCGGCCGGCAGGAAGGAGACGGCGGTCAGCACGGCCACGAGCGCGCCCCGGACCACCTCGGTGCGCAGCAGCGTCCCGCGTTTGTCCCAGCGGTCGACGAAGACGCCCGCGAGCGGACCGATGACCAGGACGGCGACGCTCGACGCCATCAGGATGCCGCTGACGGCGACCGGCGCCCACGACCGGCCCTCGCCCAGCACGGTCGCGACCCACAGCACCAGCGTGGTGCTGAAGACGGCGTCCCCGACGGACGAGACGGCCTGGCCGAACCACAGCCGGGTGTAGTCGCGGTTGATCAGTGTCAGGCGCGGCGTCACGACCGCTCCCGCGACGAGACGATCAGCGCCATGAGGGCGGTCACCAGGGTGGTGTGGTACGCCTTCCGGAAGAACTCCCCGGCCGGGGCGTCGGGGGACGCGGCGAGCGCCGCCGACCGCCCCGGGAGCGCGCCGTCGGGCCGTTGGGCCCGCACCAGGCACTCCACGGCCGCGGCGCCCGCGGGCGTGTCCAGCGGCTCGCCGCCCAGGAGGGACTGCGTGAGGACGAGCTCCGCGGCCAGGTCCCACCGTTCGTGCTGCACGCAGTGGCGCAGCATCAGGTCGGCCAGGTTCCGGGCGCCCGCCGGGTCGAACCCCTCGGGCAGCCGGGAGTTCCGGCCGAAGTCGCCGAGGTAGAAGGCGGTATGCGTGAGGGCGTACGCCTTCGGGGTGGTCAGCGGAGCGCCGTCCGCCACCGGCGGGTCCTCGGGTCCGGCGGCCCGGAAGGCCACGAGCGGGCTGTCCGGGAGGAGGTCGGCGTACGGCTCGATGCCGTGGCGGACGCCCGCCTTGTCCGCGTAGTAGCGGATCTCGATGCGGCGGTAGGGCGACTTGCCGTCCGGCGAGAGGAATGCCGGGGCGAGCCGTGCGACGACCGCCCGGGTCTGCGTGTCGTCGATCCCGTCGGGGGCCAGCGCGGCGAAGACCAGACCGTACGTGGAGGTGTGGTCGGGGACGTGCTCGAAGAGGGCGGGGAACGCGGGATCCTGCCACAGCGCGCGGACCAGGGCCCTGGCCCCGCCCAGCGCGTCCGGTGCGTCGTCGGGGCGTGCCGCGCAGTGGCACAGCAGCGCCAGTTCCAGGGCGGCCTTCGCCTTGCCGTGCGTCGCCGACCGGGCCTCGGGCGAGAACGGGTCGAAGAGGTCCAGGTTCTTTCCCAGCCAGTCCAGGGCGCCGGCGGAGAGTTCCTCCAGAACGGGGGGCACCGCTACAGCCGCCCTGTCTCGTGGAGGTAGTCGAGCAGGGCCGTGTCGACGGTGTCGCGGAACCGCGCGAGCGTCGTCGCGTTCTCGTCGTAGCGGTAGAGGTCCTGGCAGGCGATCCACCGCTCGCGGGTCTCCGCGCCGGGCAGGTAGCCGTCGGTGACGGTACCGACCTCCCAGTCGGGTTTGCCCGCGGTCTCCCAGCAGCTGGCCAGCGTCCCGTCGGCGCTGACCACCGCGCCGTAGCGGCCGTCGGCGTGACCGCAGGTGACGCACGTCCTGCGGGAGCCGGGGCGGCTCACGGTGAAGCCGAGGTCGAGCGCCCGGCGCTGCCACCGGGTGAAGGCGGCCGACAGCTCGCCGGTGTGCAGCAGGCTGTTGGCGTAGCCGACGCCGACGTCGCCGATCCGGGCGAAGTACAGGGTGCACCGGGCGGGGTCGAGAGCGGCGGCGAGCCGGTCGATCAGCGGGTCGACCCCGTCGTAGGTCTCCTGGGAGACGTTCACCCGCAGGGTCCACCGGAGCGGGGAGACCTCGGACGCCTTGACGATGTTGCGGACGATCTTGTCGAAGGTCCCGCCGCCGTCCGCCCTGCCGACCCGGATCCGGTCGTGGTCGGCGCGGTCACCGTCGAAGGTGACCTGGACCGACGTCAGCCCGAGTCCGGCGAGCCGGCGGGCCAGCGAGGGGGTGAGCAGGGTGGCGTTCGAGATCATCCAGGCCGAGGTCGGCGCGAGGTCGCCGGCCCGCTCCAGCAGCTCCAGGCAGCCGCGCGGGTTGAGCAGGGGCTCCCCGCCGAAGAGGAGGATCCTCAGCTTCTCCAGTCCGACGGCGGCCATCTGCCGCTCGGTGAACCCGAGGATCGAGGTGATCGTCTCCGACGTGAGCCGGGTCCGGGCGATCCGCGGCGGCCTGCTGCCGCCCGCCTGGTCCTGGGCGGTGTTCTGGAAGCAGTAGCCACAGCCCAGGTTGCAGTGGGTGCTGGTGAGGACGGTCAGCGCGTAGGCGCGGACCCGGGTGGGGGTGAACATGCCGCTCTCGCGGAGCCGGAGCTCGGCCTCGGGCCGCAGGGCTCCGTCGGCCACGTGCCGGGCGCCGAGCCTGGCCACCCCGCCCGGGCCGAGGAACCACCAGTTCCGCTCGCCTTCGAGAAGGCGTGCGCCGGACTCGTCGCCCGGCACGGAGGTGACCGCCCTTTCGGACGGTACTGCCTGGTCGATGCTCATCGGGCCTCCCCCGCCACGCACGATCCCGCCACGGACGATCCCGCCACGGACAGCCCGCCGGAGCGGCCGTCCGCGACGACCAGCGTGGCCAGCGCCGTCACGAGGGTCGCCTGGTACGACTTCCGGAAACGCTCCACGGCCGTGGCGTCCGCCGCGGCCCTCCTGACGACGGACCGTCCGGGGATCGCGCCGTCGGGCGCCTGGACCTCGGCGAGCATCCGGACGGCGGCCGCCCCCGAGGGCGTGCCCAGCGGATCGGCGCCCAGGCAGTGCTGGGCGAGCACGAGCTTCCCGGCGAGGTCCCATTCGCCGAGGCGCACGCAGTGGTCGGTGAGGCGTTCCACGACGCGGAGCGCCCGCTCCGCGGCCTCCTCGCCGAGACCGGGGTCACGGAAGCCGAAGTCGCTGAGGTAGAAGACGGTGTGCGTCACCACGCAGACGTCCAGATCGGCCGCGGGCAGCGTGCCGGCGCGGGCCGGCAGACTGTCGGCGTACAGCTCCCGGTACGAGGCGAACCGGTGCTCGGCGCCCGCGAGATCGGCGTAGAACCTGGCCTCCAGATGGAGGTACGGCGGCTTCCGGCGCGGGGCCAGATAGCCGTCGGCCGACAGCCGGGCGAGGACGGTGCGGGGCGCGCCGGACCGGGTCCCGGCCGGTGCCAGCCCCGCGTACATCAGCTCGAACTGCCGTGCGTAGCGCGGGTCGAGGGTGAGCAGGCCGGGGAACTCCGGCTGCCGCCAGACCCGTTCGACGAGCGTGGCCGGCCCGCCCAGGCCGGCGTCCCCGGGCGCCGCCTTCTCCCAGTAGCGGCAGAGCAGGGCCAGCTGCAGGAGGGCCTTGACGCGCGGGGTCACCGGCAGTTCGGCGCGGCCGGCCGGGGAGTCGAGGAATCCCGCGTGGCGGGCCAGCCACTGCCGCGCACCCGCGGACAGACTCGTCACGGCCTCATCGAGGCCGGCTGATCGCGTACTCATGGTCCTCCTTCGGGGTCGCGGATGCCTGAGCCACCCGCTCGACGATGTCGGCCGCGCGGGCGGCTCCGTCCGGTGCGGCCAGCCGGCCGCCGAGCGCACGGGTGCGGCGGTGCAGGCCGTCGTCGCGCCAGGCCGCGTCCAGCACCGCCGCCGGCCGGGCCGGGGCGCGCGGCAGGCGCACGGCCACGCCGGCCCGTACGCAGGCGCCGGTGAGCAGCGGCTGTTCGGAACCGTTCGGCGAGAGCACGAGCGGCCGGCCGCGTCGCAGAGCGGCCAGCACCGGAGCCGAGGTGCCGTTGGCCAGCACCAGGCCGGCGAGGTCGACGAGGGGCCCCATCCACGGCTTGCGGACGGGCAGGATGTCGGCGCCGGCGGCGGGCCGCGGATCGGTGGACCGGCCCTGTTCGACCACGGCCTGGAACCGGCCGCCGGTGAACGCCTCGTTGAGACGGGGCCACAGGCTGTCGCCCCCGAAGAAGCGGCCCAGATGGACGTAGACGACGGGCTTGCCGGTCGACTCCAGGCGATCCCGGATCTCCTGGAGCTCCGCCCGGTCGGGCGCCGGCTCCCAGGCGAGCGGCCCCACGTGCCGGACCCGCTCGGGGAGTTCCGCGCCCGGGTACTCCAGGGCCGGGTCCCCGCGGAGCAGCAGCGCGTCACCTGGCAGCGGACTGTCCGCCCACCGCGGGGCACGGCCCGCCAGGCCGCACTCCTCCCGCGTGGCGGCGTGGATCCGCAGGCAGTCGAGGGTCCGGCTCTCCCGGGTCCTGCCGAGGTGCGGCTCCCCGTCGCCGCCCGTCCGGTAGTCCCACAGGTGTACGGAGAGCCCGACCACCACCACCGGGACGTCCAGCGTCTCGGCGGCGAGCAGGGCGCCGTTGCACAGGACGGAGGTGACCAGCAGGTCGGCCCCCGACTCCCGGGCGGCGCGCAGGATCGCGCGGTACTGCGCGGCGCCGGTCTCCCCCCACCACGTGGCGGAGAAGGCCCGTCGCCCGCCGAAGTCCTCCGCCACCGCCATCGGCAGTCCGGCCTCGGCGACGACGCCGGCGGCGTTCGCGCGGGCCAGCACACCGACCTGGTGTCCCCGGCGGTCCAGCTCGCGCCCGGCCGCGAGCACCGGGTAGAGGTAGCCGCCGTCGCTGAGCGGGCAGAGCAGGATCTTCACGACGGTCGTGCTCCCTCGGTCGGTGGGGGACGGGCGGCCGGTCCGGTGCCGGTGTGGCCGCGGGCCCCCCGGCTCACGGCAGGATCTGCCGGGAACCGGGTGGCCCGCGCGGTGCTCAGGACGCGATGGCCTCGCGTCAGGAGAGGTCGCTGGAGTTGTTGACGATGCAGCCGGCCTCGGCCTCTTCGTCCTCGCTGTGGGCGACGACCTCGATGTCCTCGTCCTCGGGCTGCGGGTTCGTGTTCTCGGCCATGTGCGTCCTCCTCGGTTGGCGGCGTCGCTG
This sequence comes from Streptomyces sp. JL2001, assembly GCF_050917515.1. Taxonomy (NCBI): domain Bacteria; kingdom Bacillati; phylum Actinomycetota; class Actinomycetes; order Kitasatosporales; family Streptomycetaceae; genus Streptomyces; species Streptomyces sp. JL2001. The sequence goes on from NZ_CP169421.1 coordinate 6,902,521, forward strand.
CGCCGGCTGGGAAGGAAGCTACGGACCCGCGGTATGGGAACGGCTGTCCACCGGTTCGGCGCCGGTAGACGCCCAGTCCGCGGGGGGTTCGACGGCCGCGCGCCGCCCGCCGGGTGGCCGCACCCGTCCGCCCCGCGCCGCTCCACGTCTCCCTGACCTGCGAATTGACCGATCCTCAGGCGCCGGTGAACCGGAAGTCTGCCGTCCCGGGGCACGATCCGGTCCGGACTCCGCGCGCGGTACGGGCACGGGGCGCGGACACGGAGGAGGAGACGTGGAACTGGCGGAGCTCATCGGCCTGCGGCCGGTGCCCTGCGGCGGCCTCCTGGTGGGGCTCACCCGCCGCTGCCCACTGAGCTGCGCGCACTGCTCCACGGGATCCTCCCTCGCGGTCTCCGAGCGGCCCGACCCCGAGCGACTGCTGCGCTTCGTCGGCTCGTTCGGACCCCGGGACCGGCCCGAGGTGGTCATGCTGACCGGCGGCGAACCGCTGCTGCTGCCGGAACTGGCCGCCCGGCTCGCCGGTCTCGCCCACGCCTCGGGCTCCCGGGTGGCGCTGCTCAGCGGCATGTTCTTCGCCCGCGACGGACGCGTACCCGCCCGGATCATGCGCGCGATCACGGCCCTCGACCACTTCTCCGCCAGCCTGGACGTCCACCACGAGCGCGAGGTCCCGCGCGCGGGAGTGCTGCGCGCCCTGCGGGCCGTCCTCGACGCCGGGATCCCCGCGAGCATCCACCTCACCGGAACCGGTCCCGACGACCCGTACCTGGCGGACGCCGTCGCGGACGTCCGCCGCGCCTTCGGCACCCGGGTACCCCTGCTGGTCAACGAGATCCGGCCGCTCGGCCGCGCCGCGGGCCTCGTCCCGGCGACACCGCCCGGACCGGACGACTCCCTGCCGACGCCGTGCGCCCTCGCCGCCTGGCCGGTGATCGCCTTCGACGGGACCGTGGCCGCCTGCTGCAACCAGTGGACGGTGGACCGGCGCCCCGTCCCCCGGCACCTCCTGCTGGGGCACATCGCCGACGACGACTGGCCGGCCGTCCGCGAGCGCTCCCTCGGCTCCCCGGTGCTGCGGATGCTGCGCGCCGTCGGACCCCGGCGGACGCACGCCCGCTACGCCGCCTCGCCCGCCCCGGCCGGCTACTGCCGCAGCTGCCACGCCCTCGCCGACCTGCCGGACGTCCTGGCGGGCGCGGCCCGCGACGCCGGCGGCCGGGTCGGCGCACTCCTGGACCGGCTCAGCGCGGAGGAACAGCGCGCCGCCGGACCCGCCGCCCTCGTACGCCGCATGGGCTGCGCCCGCTACGCGCACCTGGTCGAGTCGCCACCCGCAGAGGAGAGGAGCAGTCGATGACCGCCACCGCGTCCCTCGCGCTCAGGACCAAGCTCACGCCCACCGCACCCGTGCTCCGGGCCGCGACCGCGGCCCTGTGGCGACCGGAGGGTCTGCGGCGTCGGTACGTGCGCTACCTGGCCGCCATGCATCCGCTCGTACGGGCCTCCGTGCCGCTCCTGGAGCGGGCCGCCGAGCGCTGCGCCGGCCTGGGCGACCCGGCCGCGCGGCGCCTCGGGGCGTACTACGTCCGCCACGCCGAGGAGGAACGCGACCACGACGCCTGGCTGCTCGACGACCTGGCCGCGGCCGGCTCCGGGCCGCTCGCCGTGCCGCCCCCCGTCGTGGTCGAACTCGTCGGGGCGCAGTACTACCGCGTCGAGCACGAGCACCCGGTCACCCTGCTCGGCTACATCGCGGTCCTGGAGGGCAACGCCCCGGGGCCGCGACTCGCGGACCGTCTGATCGAGGCCACCGGGCTGCCGGGCGGCGCGTTCCGCACCCTCAGGGAACACGCGGAACTCGACGGCGGCCACCTCGACGACCTGCACCGGGTCCTCGACGACCTCGCGCTGACCCCGGAGGGGCAGACCGCCGTCTCCGTCAGCGCACTGCACACCACCCATCTGCTCACCCGGCTCTTCCAGTCCCTCGCCGCCGAACCCGGAGGACACCCGTGACCGAGCACACCGCCCCGTACGACGACGCCCCGACGGACGACAGCCCGGGCGGCGACGCCCCGGGCGGCGACACCCTGGCGCACGCGGACGCCGCCGCGGCCGTCGGCCCGCCCGAGCCGACGCTGGAGGCGCTGGCCGCCGCCGGGTTCGACGTCGACGCCCTCAGCGAGGAGCAGCACGAGGTCCTGCGCGTGCTGACCCCGGAGGAACTCGCCCTGCTCGTCGACATCAGGGGGCGGCTCGACGCGGCGGCCCCCGAGGTACAGGCCCACGCCGACGTGGCGGGCGGCGCGCTCTTCTGACCCGGGGTGTCCTCTCGATCCGGCGCGGCCGGATCGAGAGGACACCCCCCGGCCGCCCCACGGTCTCCCGCGCCCCCTCGGCCCCGCGCCCCACGGAGGAACCCATGCCCTGCGCCTCGTGCCGGAGCCCACTGCCGCCCGGTGCCCGTTTCTGCCCGTCCTGCGGCAGCCCGTGCGCGCCCGGGCCGGTCACGGCCAGGCCGACCGGCCGCAAAGTGGTCACCCTCCTCTTCTGCGACCTGGTGGGCTCCACCGCGCTCTCCGGCGCCCTGGACGCGGAGACCCTCCGCTCGGTGACGCTCCGCTGGTTCGACCTGATGCGGCAGCGGATCGAGGAACAGGGCGGCACCGTGGAGAAGTTCATCGGGGACGCCGTGATGGCCGTCTTCGGCGTCCCGACCGTACGGGAGGACGACGCCCGCCGGGCCGTCGCCGCCGCCCTGGCGATGCGGGAGGCGCTCGCCGGGTTCAACGCCCGCCTGGAGGAGGCGGTCGGGGTCCGGCTGGAGATGCGCATCGGCGTCAACACCGGCCAGGCCGTCACGGGTTCGGCCACGCTCCGGCAGGCGATGGTGTCCGGCGAGGTGGTGAACGTCGCCGCGCGCCTGGAACAGAACGCGGCCGCCGGGGAGATCCTCATCGGGCCGGACACCCTGGCGGCCGCCGGACCGGGCGTGCGGACGACGGAGACCGGACCGCTCTCGCTCAAGGGCAAGAGCGACCGGGTCGCCGCCCACCGCCTGCTCGGCCTCGACGAGGAGGACGGCCCCGAGTCGCTGCGCCGCTTCGACCTCGGGTTCGTCGGACGCACCCGCGAACTCGGCCTGCTCGAAGCGGCACTGGACCGGGTCTCCCGGACCGGCCGGGCCGAACGCCTGGTGGTCGGCGGGGAGGCGGGCCAGGGCAAGACACGGCTCGTGCGGGAGTGGCTCCACCGGTCCGGGGAGAGGGACGGCGGCCCTCGCCACGGCGTCGGGCGCTGCCGTGCCCGCGGCGAACAGCCCAGCCTCGGCCCCCTCGCCGACGCCGTCGCCGACCTGCTGGGGACCGGCCCGGCCGCGCCCTCCCCCGACCTGGACCTGCTCCACCAGGGCCTGCTCCTGGACGGCACGCCCAACCCGTCGCCCGCCGACACGTGCGCGGCGCTCGCCAGGGTCCTCGCCGGGATCTGCGGGACGGGGCCCGTCGTGCTGGTGGTCGACGACTGCCACTGGGCGGCGCAGCCGCTCTTCGGCCTGCTCGACCGCCTGCTGCGCGCCCTCACCGACGCGCCGGTCCTGATCGTCCTGCTCGGCCGCCCCGAACTCTTCGACGCACGGCCCGAACTCGCCGTGGACGCCCTGCCGCTCGGCGGGCTCACCGACGCCGAGGCACGGCTCCTCGCCGTCGAGCTGACCGGGGGCTCGGCGACCGGCGAGCCCCTCGACCCCCGGATCCTGGCCCGGGTGGGCGGCAACCCCCTGCACCTGGAGCAGCTCCTCGTCGCCGGGGACCACCTCGACGCCGACAGCGTCCCGCTCCCGCTCCAGGCCCTGATCGGAGCCCGGATCGACGCCCTCGACGCTCCCGAACAGCGCGCCCTCGGACTGGCGTCCGTCCTCGGGGGCGACTTCACCACCGACGAACTGACCGCGCTCGCCGGACATCCCGCCGAGGCCTGGACCGCCTCCGAACTCCGGTCCACGCTGCACCGGCTGGTCCGGCACCGCCTCGTCAGGCCGGCGGGCACGGGGTTCCGTTTCGCCGGCGGGCTGATCCAGGAGGTCGTCTACGCCAGCCAGTCCAAGCAGGACCGGGCCGACCGGCACGAGCGGGCCGTACGACTGGACTCGGTCCGCGCGCGGGGCGACGCCGCGATCGGCGCCCATCTGGAACAGGCCCACCGCTACCGGGTCGAGCTGGGCGCGCAGGACGCGCACACCGACGCGCTCCGCCTGCGGGCCGCCGACGCGCTCGCCGAGGCCGGGCGCCTCGCGCTGGCCCACGCCGACCCGGTCTGGGCCGCCGACCTGCTGTCCCGGGCCACCGGCCGGTACGCGGCGGGCGAGCCCGGCCGTACCGCGGCGCGTCGGCGGCTCGGCCAGACCCTGCTGGACCTGGGGCGCGGCGCGGAAGGCCGCGCACTGCTCGAAGACGTACTGGCCGAGGCCCCGGACGGCGGCCCGGACCTGGTGGAGGCCGCGCACGCCCGCCTCGCCCTGGCCTCCGCCGGCCGGCCGGCGGGCGGGGACGTGTCACCGGCCGAGGCGGCCGGCGCCACCCTGCCGGTCTTCGTGGCGGCCGGCGACGAGCTCGGGCAGGCCCGCGCCTGCCTGCGGCTCGCCCAGCGCGCCCAGGAACAGGGCCGCCACCGGGCGGCGGAACGACTGCTCGCCCGGGCCCTGGACCACGCGGTCCGGGCCGGCGCCGAACCGGAACAGGCCGCGGCCCTCGGCGCCATGGGCGTCTCGCTCTGGCGCGGTCCGCACCCCGTCCCGGATGCCGTGGCCCGCTGCCGGGCGCTCCTCGCCGACCAGGGCGCCGGCCGCCGGGCGGTCCGGCTCACCCTCAACTGCCCGCTCGCCGTGGTGCTGGCCCTCCACGACGACCGCGACGGGGCCCGGGTCTGCCTCGCGGAGGCGGAGCACCTCGCGAAGCGGCTCGGCTACGCCGAGGCGGACGCGTTCCTGCCCCTCTTCACCGGGACCGTCGCCGCACTCGACGGCCGCCACGAGGAGGCGCTCCTGAGCCTGGAACGGGCCGCCGCCGCCGCGCGGAACCTGGGCGCCGCGGGGCTGCTGCGCAGCGCTCTCCTGGACGCCGCCCGCATCCGGCTGGACCTCGGCGACTGGCGCGCCGCCCACCGCACGCTGGCCGAACCGGAGGCGGACCGGGCGGAGGTGGCCCGGCCGCGCGCCGAGTCGGCCGACCTCGACGGGATGCGTGCCCGGATCGCCGCGGCGCGGGGACAGGCGGCGACCGCCGGCCGGCTGGCCGCCCGGGCGCTCGCGACCGCGACCCGCACCGACTCACCCATCGTCCAGGGCCTCGCCGCGCTCGACCTCGCCCGCACCGCCCTCGCGCTGGGACGCCCGGCCGAGGCGGCCGGGGCGGCGGCCCGCGCCCGCCGGCGCTTCGCCGCCAAGGGCCATCTCCCCGCCGCACGCCAGGCCGAGGCGCTCGTCGCCCGCTGCCCGGTCCGGCCGCCGGGACACCGCCCCGCCGACGGACGCGTCACCGGAGCCGGAAAGGAAGCACCACGATGACCACCGTGCGGCGATCGGAGCCCGGACTCACCTGGGGCCTGCGCGGGCGGGGCCCCGCGGACGTGCCCGTGGAGGCCGACGGCCCGCCCGACCCGCCCGAAGGAGGTCTCCTCGGCGGCACCGGGCGAGGCGTGCGCGTCTGCGTCGTCGACTCGGGGATCGAACGCGACCACCCCCTGGTCGGCCCCGTGGCCGGGTCGTGGCGCGTCGTCAAGGACGACGACGGCGTGCGCGTCGAGGAGACGGAGGCGGAGGACGCCTGCGGCCACGGCACCGCCTGCGCGGGGATCATCCGGCGGACCGCGCCGGACTGCGAACTGTCCAGCGTGCGGGTGCTCGGCGAGCGCTTCTCCGGCAGCGGGGACGTCCTGCTCGAAGGGATCCGGTGGGCCGTGCGCCGGCGTTTCGACGTGGTCAACCTGAGTCTGTCCACCAGCCGCGACCGCTTCGTGGAGGAGCTGCGGCGCCTGGCCGACGAGGCGTACTTCCAGCGGACCGTGATCGTCGCCTCGGCGCACAACACCCACGTCGAGAGCTTCCCCTGGCGCTTCTCCTCGGTCATCTCGGTGGGCAGCCACCAGGAGGACGACCCGGACCTCCACCTCTACAACCCCACGCCGCCGGTGGAGTTCTTCGCCCCCGGCCAGCGCATCCCGGTCGCGTGGCTCGGCGGCACCTCGATCCGCAGCTCCGGCAACAGTTTCGCCACCCCGTTCATCGCGGGGCTGTGCGCGCGGATCCTGTCGAGCCACCCCCGGCTGACGCCGTTCCAGCTCAAGAACGCCCTGTACCTGTCCGCAGCCAACGTCCGTGTCCACGGCCGCCGGTAACGACCGGCACCGGAAGGGAACCCCCATGGCTCAGACGACCGCCCCCGCCGTGTCCGCAGCGTCCCGGCCCGATCCGGCCCTGGCGGAACTCCTGCAGTCGGTGGTGGACACCGCGCGCGCCCTGTTCGGCGCCCAGGCGAGCTCCATCCTGCTCCTGGACGCCCCGGCGGACGAGATCGTCTTCGAGGCCGTCTCCGGACAGGGACAGGAGTTCCTGGTGGGCCGCCGCTTCCCGGCCGGCCGGGGCATCGCCGGATGGGTCGCCGCCTCGGGGGAACCGATGGTGGTCGACGACCTCCACGCCAGTACGTCCTTCGACCGGAACATCGCCGAGTCCACCGGCTACGTGCCCGACGCGCTGATGGCCGCCCCCCTCCTGCACGGCGACCGGATCCTCGGCGTCCTGGAGGTGCTCGACCCGTCCCCGCAGGCCCGCTCGGGCCTCCCGGAGCTCGACCTGCTCTGCCTCTTCGCCCGTCAGGCGGCCGTCGCCCTGAACGTGGTCACCACCCACGCGCCACGCCGGACCGCCCCGGACGGCCCGGACGACCCCTCGCGCGCCGAGCTCCTCCGTCTTCTCACGGAGGCCCGCAGGCTGCTCGGGGAGTGAGGCGGCGCGCCTCCCGTGCCTCTGCCCGTGCCGGTGGCCGTCCCGTCCGCCGCCGGCACGGTCGGGGGCCGGTCAGGCCGTCAGGTCGAGGACCACCGAGCCCGGCGCCGACAGCGCCCGGAGCCGGACCGGTGAGGGCACCGGCCGGTGGGCGCCGGGGGCGAGCACCACCAGGTCCGCGCCGAGCAGCGCGCGGTCGAGGGCCGCCTCGGTCGTGAGCACGATGCCCTCCCGCGCGGCGTACGAGGCGGACTCCGCGTCCGGCCAGCGCGGTGGTCCGGAGGCCGGTTCCGGGTGGACGGTGACCGAGACCAGACCGACGAGTTCACGTGCCAGCACGCCGAGCGTGGCCGCCGCGCCCGGTCCCAGGACCGTGGCGGACAGGGCGCCCGCCGCGAGCCGGCCGCGAGCGGCACGGACGGCGGCCGACAGCCGCTCCTCGCCGGAGCCGGAGCCCGAGCCGGAGCCGGTGGTCGGGACGGTGGTCGGGACGGGCGCGGGGGCACCGGGCCGGACCGGGACCGCTCCGAGGCGGCCGGAACGGCCCGGTCCGTAGGACGACGGGGGTGTACGGGACATGGCGCGGCCTCCCTGCGGGCGGGGCGCTGTCGCCCCGGTCCTCCGCAGAGTGGCGGCGACGGCTATCCGACCGCTACCCGAACGCCGTCAGTCGGCCGCTCCCAGCAGCAGCCGCTTGCCCAGCAACTCCTCACGCAGCCGCGCGGAGGCGGGGGACCCGTGCCCGGCGAGGAGCCGTGCCGCCGCGGACGCCTCGCCCAGCGCGGTCGGCGTGTCCAGGGTGGCCGCGTGCAGATCGAGGAGGGCGCTCGCCGCCCGCCCCTGCCACAGCGGCATCGCCAGCGCGGCGAACACGTCCCGCGCGGCGGTGAGGTGGGCGAGCGCCGCCGTCGGGGCGCCGGCGTCCAGGGCCGACCGGCCCAGTCCGAGACAGGCGCGGCCCTCGGTCAGCCGGTCCCCGGTCCGCCGGGCCAGGGTGAGGGCCTGGAGCAGGACCGCCTCGGCCTGCTCGCCGCGTCCGGCACGGGCATGGCAGAGACCGGTCCCCAGCAGGGCGTGACCCTCCGCGGTGCGGTCGCGCCCCGCGCGGCCGACGCGCAGTGCCAGGGCGAACGCCTGCTGGGCGAGTTCCGTCTCCCCCGTCTGCAGGGACAGCTCGCCCAGCTCCCGGACGACGTGCCCCTCGGCGGCGGCGCTGCCCGCTTCCCGGGTCAGCGCCAGGGCCGTCGTGAGCATCGAGCGGGCCGTGCCGGTCTCGTCGGCCTCCCGGTGGAGGGCCGCGCCACCGGCCAGGGCCAGGGCCTCGCCGACCGGGTCGCCGGCACGCCGCAGCAGGGCCGCCGCCGCGGCGTGCCCTGCCAGGCTCTCCGGATGCCGCCCGCCCAGCCGGTCCACGGTCGCGAGGAGGTTCCCGGCCAGGCCCTCGCCCTGCGCGTCGGCGAGTTCACGGAAGGTGTCACGGGCCGCGCCGAGCAGCCGGGCCGCCTCGTCCAGCCGGTACCGGAACAGCGCGAGCGCGCCCAGCGAGTACGTCGAGACCGCCGTCCCGCGCCGGTTCCCGGCGGCCTCGGAGACCGTGAGGGCCGCGTGGGCGGTGTCCGACCAGTCCTCGCACCTGCCCTGCGAGGCGAACCTGATCGCGCAGGTGGCGGCGAGATCCCGGCACAGGTCGTCGAGACCCAGCTCCGCGGCCTGCCGCACCGCCGCGACCAGTGCCTCGTGCTCCTCCTCCCACCACAGGGCGGGGACGTCGAGCAGCCGGTCGGTCAGCGGGCTCGGCAGCGGTCGGCGAGCGGCCGTGCCGTGCGGGACGCCGAACGGGCCGCCGTGCTCGCGTCGGTGTGCCTCCTCGGCGAGGGCGGTCCAGGAGGCGAGGGCCCGTCCCAGGGCGGCGCGCCGCTGCTCGGGCGTCTCCGTCGCGCGGAGCTCCTCCTTGGCGTAGACCCTGATCAGTTCGTGGAAGCGGTAGCGCGGCGGGCGGCCCTCACGGGGCAGGACGTCGAGCAGCTGGGAATGGACGAGTTCCTCGACGATGTCGTCGGCGGTGACGAGATCGCAGTCGAGCAGCGAGGCCGCCGTCCAGCTGGCGAAATCGCCGCCCTCGACGAGCGCGAGCAGCCGGAACAGCCGCTGCGGCTCGGGATCGAGCGCCCGGTAGGCCAGCGCGATGTGCGACCGCACCTCCATCCCGCAGTAGTCGAACTCGTCCAGCCTGCTCGCCTCGTCCCGGAAGCGCCGGACCAGCCGGTCGAGCGGCCAGTGCGGGCGGCAGGCGAGCCGGGCGCCGACCACCCGCAGCGCCAGCGGCAACCCGCCGCAGAACTGCGCCAGTTCGAGGGCGGCGGGGAGCTGCCCGGTGACCCGCTCGACGCCCGCGATCCGGGTCAGGAGCTCCACCGACAGCTCCGGGTCGAAGAGGTCCAGGTTGATCTGGCGGATACCGGGCAGTCCCGTCAGCCGGTAGCGGCCGGTCACCAGGACGCCGCAGTGCGCGTCGCCCGGCAGCAGCTCCCGTGCGACGGCCTCGTCGCCCACCTCGTCGAGCACGATCAGCACCCGCCTGCCCGCCAGCAGGCTGCGGTAGAGGGTGCGGCGCTCGTCGGCGTCCTCCGGAATCGCGTGACCCGGCACGCCCAGCGCGCGCAGGAAGCGGGCCAGCACGCCCGCCGTGACCTCCCGGCCGCTCTCCCCGCCGAGATTCGCGAAGAGCCGGCCGTCGGGGAACGCGTCCCGCAGCGCGTGCGCGGCGTGGATCGCCAGGCTCGTCTTCCCGATGCCGTCCTGTCCGCTGATTCCCGCGATGCGTACGGCTTCTCCCGGACGGAACGCGCCGTCGCCGTCGCCGTCGCCGCCGCCGCCGCCGGAGAGGAATTCCGAGATCTCCGCGAGGAATTCCGCCCGGCCGGTGAAATCCGGCAGATCGGAGGGGAGTTGTTCGGGTCGCGCGGACGGTCCCGCCGGGACGGCCGCCACGGAATGCGTGGCGGTGACGCCGGAGAGCGGGGAATCGGCTGCCGCGTACGGGGCGTCCGCCGAGCCGGACCCGCCGTGCGTCGTGCCGCCCGGGGCCGCCGGGCGCCGCAGGTCGAGCGCCGGGTCCGCCCTCAGGATCGCCGTCTCGAGCTCCTGGAGCTCGCGGCCGGGCTCGATGCCCAGCTCCCGGACGAACACCGCGCGGGTGCGCCGAAACGCGTCGAGGGCCTCCGCCGTCCGCCCCGACCGGTGGAGGGCGAGGATCAACGAGGCGTGCAGGCCCTCGCGCAGCGGCTCCTGCGCGGTGAGCGCGAGGAGCTCGCCGGTGATCTCGGCGTGCCGGCCGAGGGAGAGGTCGAGCCGGGCCAGCTCCTCGACGACCGACAGCCGCTGCTCGTCCAGCAGGGTCGCCCCTTGGCGCACGAGTTCACCCTCCAGGCCGAGCAGGGCCGGACCGCGCCACAGGGCGAGCGCCGAGCGGAACACCGTCGTGGCCCGCTCGGGCCGTCCGGCCGCGGCGTGGCCGCGGGCCTCGGCGACCAGCCTCTCGAAGCGCCGCAGGTCCAGCTCCCCGTCGGCGAGGGCCAGCCGATAGCCCGAGGCCAGCGTCGTGATGGCGTCGGGGCGGCCCGCCCGCGCGAAGGCCTTGCGCAGCGCCGAGACGGCGGACTGCACCTGGGTACGGGCGGTCTCCGGGGGCGCCTCGCCCCAGACCGCGTCCACCAGCTGCTCCCGCGGGGTGACCCGGTTCGCGTGCAGGGCGAGCACCGCCAGAACGGTCCGCTGCCGAGGCCCGCCCAGCCCGAACACCACGCCTTCGCGGGCCAGTTCGAGCGGCCCCAAGAGGCTGAGTTCCATGTGCCTTCCCCCAGTCGTCACGCCCCGATGTGCTTCGGGCCGACCGAGGGGAGGGTAGACGCCCGCGGGACAGGCCCTCCAGACGCGGGAATTCACGGAATTCGATGCGGGACATCGTCCGCAGCGATATGGCGCGATCCGGTGCGCGCCGCCATCGGCGCTTTCGATCGGGGGATTCGGCAGCGTCCATCGGGACGGCGTTGTGTCAGGGAGGCGCCCGACACAAGGCTGTTCCCGGTTCCCATTCGAATTTCTTCTCAATCGCATCACCGGAGGTGAGTCGTGTTCCAGGACGACGACAAGGGACGCTACGCCGTCGTGATCAACGACGAGGAGCAGTACTCCGTCTGGCCCGAGTCCCGCGAGGTGCCGGCGGGCTGGCACACCACGGGCTTCACCGGCACGAGGGAGGAGTGCGCGGCCCATGTGGACGAGGTCTGGACGGACATGCGCCCCCTGAGCCTGCGGCAGGCCATGGCGGCCGACGCCGCCTCGGAGCAGGCGGCCGCCGGGACGGGCGTGCGGTGAAAGGGGACGTACGCCCGCTGATCGGCCGGGAGGAGGAGCTGGCGGCCGTCCGCCGCCTGCTCCCGGCCCGCGGCTCCGGACCCGCCCTCGTCGAGCTCGCGGGCGACCCGGGCACGGGGAAGACCAGACTCCTCGGCGAGATCGCGGCACTGGCCGCCGAGGCCGGCGTACGGGTCCGCGGCGTACGCCCGGCGGAACTCCCCGCGACCGGACTCCCGTCCGCCGGCCCCGCCGAGCCCCTCCTGCTCCTCGTCGACGACGTGCACGGCGGCGGCCCGGAGGCGGAGCGCGCCCTGCTCGCCGTGCTGCGCACCCCGCCGGCCGAGGCGCTCCTGCTCGTCCTCGCGCACCGGCCCCGGCAGTGCCCGCCCGCCCTGCGGGCCGAACTGACCGCGGCCCGCGGGACCTGGCGGACCGCCCATCTCGACCTCGCCGACCTCGACCGCACCGCGACCGGGACCTTCCCGGCACAGCGGCTGTGCCACCGGCACCACGGCTCGCTGTACGACCGCACCGGCGGCAACCCCCGCCTCCTGGAATTGCTGGAGGCGTCCTGCGCCGGACCCGGCGCCTGCCCGGAGGAGGAGCCGGCGGACGAGGCCGCCGCCCGGCGCGCGGCGGCGCCGCTGCTCGCCGAGGTGACCGCGCTCTCCGCCGACGCCCGCCTCGTCGCCCACGCGGCGGCCGTGCTCGGCGAGCCGGCCGGCCCCGACCTGCTCGCCGACGTGGCCGGCCTCGCCCCCGGGCGGGTCCTCGCCGCCGTCGACGAACTCCTCGCCGCCGACCTCCTGCGCCCCGCACCGGCGCCCGGACAGGTCGCCTACCGGCACCCGCTGGTCGGGCGCGTCGTGTACGGGGCGGTGCCCGGCGGCTGGCGGCTCGGCGCCCATGCCCGCGCCTGCGCCCGCCACCGCGCGGACGGCGTCGCGCCGGTCCGCTACGCCCGCCACCTGGAGCAGTCCTGCGCGACGGGCGACGCGTCCGGCGCCGCCGTGCTCACCGCGGCGGCGGAGGCCGCGCTGCCCGGCGACCCGGCCACCGCGGACCGGTGGTTCCGCGCGGCGGACCGGCTGCTCCATGACACACCGGCGCACCGCAACCGCCGTCGTGCCGCCCTCGCCGGAGCCGCCGCGGCGGCCGTCATGACGGGCCGCACCGACCGGGCGAGAGCCGCACTGGAGCGGCGTGACCAGCTGCTCGACGGGCCCGACCACACGCCCGAGGCCGCCGGCGCGGCCCTGTGCCGCGCCGCGATCGCCCAGTCGGACGGAGACCTCCCACTGGCGCGGTCCGTGCTGCGGACCGCGCTGTCCACCACCGCCGCCGAGCATCCGCACGGCGCCGCCGCACTGTGGATCGCGCTGGCCGCGACCGCGTGCCGGGACGCCGAACCGGAGGCCCGGGACTGGGCCGACGAAGCCGTGCTCGCCGCCGCGGGCAGCGGCGACGAGGCCGCACAGGTCCACGCCCTGGCTCTGCACGGAACGGTCCGGCTGGCCGGCGGCACGGCCGCCGCCGCACGCCGTGACGCCGTGGCCGCCGCACGGCTCGCCGACGCGCTGGGCGACCGGGCCCTCGCCCTGCGACTGGACGCCCTGGACTGCCTGGCCCGTCTCGAGACGGACCTGGAGCGCTACGGACCCGCCGTACGGCACCTCAACCGGGGACTGGCGATCGGCCGGGCCGCGGGACAGTGGCCCGCCGTCGCCTCGATGGCCGCCGGGCTCGCCACCGTACTGCTCCGGCAGGGCAGGCCGGCGGAGGCCGCGGCCCCCGCGGAGGAGGCCGTCCGCTGCTCCGAACTCGTCGGCGGCACCGAGCTGCGCGCCATGGCCCTCTGCCTGCGCGCCCGCGTGGCCCTGGACGTCCACGAGCCGGAGACCGCCGTCGCGGTCGCCCGCGCGGCCTGCGTGGTCGCCGCTCCCGACGGCCACTGGGCGCGCCGCGCCCGGATGGCGCTCGCCGCGGGCCAACTGGCCGCCGGCGACGCGCTCGGCAGCCTGGAGACCCTGGCCGGCGCCGGACTGACCGACCCGGCCGCCACCCGGCTGCCGCACCCGACCCGCCTCACGCTCGCCGAGATCCTCTGCGCCGCGCGGCTCGCCGCGGGCCGGCCGGACGCCGCCCGGCTCGCGGCCGGGGAGGCCGCCACCGTGGCCGCGGAACTCGGGCTCGCCGGTGCCCGCGCCCGGGCCGCGCTGCTCGGCTCGGCCGCCGCCGAGGAGCCCGCCGAGGCACTGCGGCTCGCCGAGGACGCGCTCGTCGCGGCGGCGGAGAGCGGGCACCTCGCCGACGAGGGCTGGGCCCGGACGGCCGCGGCCCGCGCCCTGGCCGCGCTCGGCGAACCGGACCAGGCGGAGCGCCATCTGGCGGCCGCGGACGCGGTCGCGGCCGGCGCCGGCGCGAGCCGTCTGGCCGCCGCCGTCACCCGCGCCCGCGAGGCCGCCCGTCCGCCGCTCGCCGCCGGCACCGTGACCGACGGCACCGCCGAGTCAGCGCACATGCTGAGCCAGCGCGAGTTCGAGATCTCCACCCTCGTCAGCCAGGGCTGCACCAACCGCCAGATCGCGCGGACCCTCGGTGTCAGCCACAAGACGGTGGAGACGCACCTCGGCCGCATCTTCGCCAAGCTGGAGGTCTCCTCACGGGCCGAGATCGCCAACATGATCGGCCGCAACACCGTGGTCGCCCGGCCGCGCGCCCGGGCGAAGGCCCTGGCGGTTTCCGCCTGAGGGCTGACGATCGGGCCGGGACCGAGCGGTGCGGCGGCCCCGCACCCGCCCGTCCCGGCCCGGCGGACGACGCCCCTTCCGCCGGCGCGGGACGCACCGGGCCACCACGTACACGACGGAATCCCCCACGAGACGGACGACGATGACACCGCAGACCCCGCACGACGACCTCGACCCGGCCGGGCGGCGCTGGCTGCGCCTGCTCGGACCGGCGGTCGGCGGCCCGCCCCGCGCGCGCCTGGTGTGCCTGCCGCACGCCGGCGGAGCCGCCACCGCGTACCTGGGCTGGGTCCGCCATCTGCCGCCGCGCACCGAGCTGTTCGCCGTCCAGTACCCGGGGCGGCAGGACCGGCTGGCCGAACCCTGCGTGGAGTCCATGACGGAGATGGCGGACCAGGTGGCCATCGCACTCGCCGGGCTGCCCCCACTGCCCACCGTCGTCTTCGGCCACAGCATGGGGTCCCTCGTGGCGTACGAGGCCCTGGCCAGGGTGCAGCGGAGGCATCCGGCGGCCGTCCCGGAGCGGTTGTTCGTCTCGGGCACGGCCGCCCCGCACCGCGACCGCGAAGGGCTGCCCGCCCTCGACGACGCCTCGCTGGTCGCGTACACCCACCGTCAGGGCGGGGCCTTCCCCGGGGTCTACGAGGACCCCGAACTGCGCGAGCTGCTGCTGCCCTCGCTGCGCGGCGACTTCAGGCTGCTCGCCGGCTACCGGCCGGCCGCCGCGCCCACGCCGCTCGGCGTCCCGGTCACCGCGCTCGGCGGTGACCGGGACACCGGATGCACCGCCGAGGACCTGCGCAGCTGGGCGGGTCTCACCACCGGGGCGTTCGCCATCCGGACGTTCCCCGGCGGGCACTTCTACCTCCAGGACGGCGAGGAGCACCTCGTCCACCTGGTGACGTCGGCGCCGCTCAGTGCGGCGAACCGCTAGCCATGCACGCCGTCAGCGTGGTCCCGTCGACCGGGTCGATCAGCAGGAACGAACCCGTCCGGCGCGAGTCCGCGTACGCGTCCACGGCCAGCGGCTCCGCCGTGCGCACCACCACCCGGCCGATGTCGTTGGCCCGGAGCTCGCCCGCCGCCGGCTGCTGGCTGAGGTCGTCCAGGGTGAGCCGCGACGGGATCTCCCTGACGATCGCCTTGACCGTGCGGGTCGCGTGCTTGAGGAGCACGCGGTCGCCGACCTTCAGCGGCCGGTCGGCCACGTGACACACCGTCGCCGTGACGTCCCGGGTGACCGGCGGGCCCTCGTCGCCGAGCGCCAGCAGGTCTCCGCGGGAGATGTCGAGATCGTCGGCCAGCCGGACCGTGACGGACTGCGGCGCCCAGGCCCGGTCCGTGCTGCCGTCCAGCGTGTCGATCGCCTCGATCACGCTGGTGTGCCGGGACGGCAGGACGGTGACCGGCGCACCGACGCTCAGTACCCCGGAGGCGATCTGGCCGGCGTAGCCCCGGTAGTCGGGGTGTTCGGCGGTCTGCGGGCGGATGACGTACTGCACCGGGAACCGGGTCGGCTCGCCGGACGGGTCGTGGCCCACCGGCACGCTCTCCAGGTGCTCCAGCAGGGTCGGGCCGCCGTACCATGCCATGCGTCCCGAGGGCACCACGACGTTGTCCCCCGCCAGGGCGCAGACGGGGATCGCGGTGACGCCCGAGACCCCCAGTCCGTTCGCGTACGTCGTGAACTCGTCCGCGATCGCGGCGAAGACGGACTCCTGGTAACCGACGAGGTCCATCTTGTTGACGGCGAGGACCACGTGCGGGACCCGCAGCAGTGCCGTCACCGCCAGGTGGCGGCGGGTCTGCTCGACGACGCCGTTGCGGGCGTCGACCAGGACCACGGCCAGTTCGGCGGTGGAGGCGCCGGTGACCATGTTGCGGGTGTACTGCACGTGCCCGGGGGTGTCGGCCAGGATGAACCGGCGGCGGGCCGTCGCGAAGTAGCGGTAGGCCACGTCGATGGTGATGCCCTGCTCGCGTTCGGCGCGCAGGCCGTCGGTGAGGAGGGCCAGGTCGGGTGCTTCCTGGCCGCGGGAGCGGGAGGCGTGCTCGACGGCCTCCAGCTGGTCGGTCAGGACCGACTTGGAGTCGAACAGCAGCCGGCCCACCAGGGTGGACTTGCCGTCGTCCACGGAGCCCGCGGTGGCGAAACGCAGCAGTGAGGTGGCGGTCATGGCTAGAAGTACCCTTCGCGTTTGCGGTCTTCCATCGCGGCCTCGGACATCTTGTCGTCGGCGCGGGTGGCGCCCCGCTCGGTGAGCCGGGAGGCGGCGATCTCGGCGATCACGGACTCGACGGTGGCGGCGGTGGACTCGACGGCGCCGGTGCAGGACATGTCGCCGACGGTGCGGTAGCGGACCCGGCGGGTCTCCAGTCGTTCGCCCTCGCGCGGGCCGCCCCAGTCGCCGGGGGCGAGCCACATGCCGTGGCGGGAGAAGACCTCGCGTTCGTGGGCGTAGTAGATCTCGGGCAGGGCGATGTCCTCGCGCTGGATGTACTGCCAGACGTCGAGTTCGGTCCAGTTGGACAGGGGGAAGACGCGGACGTGTTCGCCGGGGGCGTGGCGGCCGTTGTAGAGGGACCACAGCTCGGGGCGCTGGCGGCGGGGGTCCCAGGCGCCGAACTCGTCGCGCAGGGAGAAGACGCGTTCCTTGGCGCGGGCCTTCTCCTCGTCGCGTCGGCCGCCGCCGAAGACGGCGTCGTAGCGGCCGGTGGTGATCGCGTCGAGGAGGGGGACGGTCTGGAGGGGGTTGCGGGTGCCGTCGGGGCGTTCGCGCAGCCGGCCGTCGTCGATGAAGTCCTGCACGGAGGCGACGTGCAGGCGCAGCCCGTGGCGGGCCACCGTGCGGTCGCGGTACTCCAGGACCTCGGGGAAGTTGTGCCCGGTGTCGACGTGGAGCAGGGAGAAGGGCAGCGGTGCGGGGGCGAAGGCCTTCAGCGCCAGATGGAGCATGACGATGGAGTCCTTGCCGCCGGAGAACAGGATCACCGGCCGCTCGAACTCGCCCGCGACCTCACGGAAGATGTGCACGGCCTCGGACTCCAGCGCCTCCAGATGGCCGAGGGCGTACGCCCCGCTCGTCGTGTCGTGGGCTGCGGCCGGTTCGGTCGCGAAGGTCGTCATGCGAGATCCCTTTCCGTCAGGAGGTCGTGCAGGCGGGCCGTCGACTCCCACACGGTCTGCCGCTGGGACTCGATCCGCAGGTCGGGGTCCGCCGGCACCTCGTACGGGTCGTCGACGCCGGTGAGCCCGCTGATCTCGCCCGCGGCCTGCCGGGCGTACAGGCCCTTCACGTCGCGCGCCGAGCACACGTCGACCGGAGTGGCCACGTGCACCTCCAGGTACGGGGTGGACGAGGCCCGGTGGCTGTCGCGGACCGCGTCGCGCGCGGCCGCGTACGGGGCGATCACCGGGACGAGGACGAGGAGGCCGTTGCGCGCCAGCACCTCGGCGACCATGCCGATCCGCCGGACGTTGGTGTCGCGGTCCTCGCGGGAGAATCCGAGGCCGGCCGAGAGGAAGGTGCGGCACCGGTCGCCGTCCAGGATCTCGACCCGGCGCCCCTCCTCGCGCAGCCGGCGGGCCAGTGCCTCGGCGATCGTCGTCTTGCCGGCGCTCGGCAGGCCCGTGAGCCAGACCGTCGCGCCCGGGCGGCAGGTGCAGACCGGGGCGGGACCGCCCGCCGGGGGCGCCGACCGGCCGGGGGCCGGGGGCGCCGCGGGTCCGGCGGGGCTGAACACTGTCGTGGTTGTCATCCGTCTGTTCCCGCTCCTTCGGGGTGGAGAGTCAGCCGGTCCTTCGTGGCGGTGGCCACGGCGGCCCGGCCCGACGGCCAGGCGAGGGTTCCGCCCTCGCGCCAGAGGTCCGTCTGGTCGTCGTAGTGGGCGTGGAAGGCGTGGCCCGAGGCGCCGGTGAGATTGATCCAGCGCGAGGCGTCGAAGTCGGCGAAGTCGATGACCATCCGCATCGAGGGCACCCAGTTCACCTCGTAGCCCTGCGAGGCGTCCCAGCCGGTCGCGTCGACCGCGGCGGAACCGCCGCCGACCTCCAGCGGCTCGTGGTTCAGCAGCCACTGGACCGGCGCCGGGCCGCCCGTGCCGATCGTCTCGTTGCGCAGGGTCAGCGTGTGCAGGGCGCCCCAGCGCCAGGCGCGCGGGTCGTCGCCGAGCCGTCCCGAGAGCTCCTCGGCCGCGTCGTCCATCGCGGCCCTCAGCACGTCGTCCCGGGTGCGCAGACCCCGCGGATCGCGGGAGTTGCTCCACCAGGGGTCGTCGGGGCGGGCCGCGAGCCGGCGGACGATCTCGTACCAGAGGCCGCCGCCGTCGACGTGGAGCTGGGCGCGGTTGCCCGCGAGCTCGTCGTGGAAGGTCAGCCTGAGCAGGTTGCTCCAGACCGCGTTGAAGTACGCGGCGGGCGCCGAGTCGGCGCCCTGGCCGAAGTCCCAGCCGCGCAGCAGGTCCTGGGCGGCCCGCGCGTCCTTGCCGGGCGTGACCGCGAGGAGCAGTGGCGTGAGGGTCGCGGCGTTGCCGTTGTGGGTGTCGAGCTGGATGCGCTGCATCGCGGCCGCGTCCAGCTTCCCGCTCTTCTCGATCAGCTCGGCGATGCGCTCGCTGCGGTAGCCGTCGCCCCAGTTCCGGGTCAGCGGGTAGGGGTAGGACGGGCCCACCGCGGCGTTGTTCGCCGTGACGATGTAGCCCGACGCGGGGTCGAACGACCGGGGCAGGCGGTCGAAGGGGACGAAGCCCTTCCAGTCGTACTCGCCGGTCCAGCCGGGGACGGGCCAGCGGCCGTCGCCCTTGGCCCGCACCGGGATCCGGCCGGGTGCCTGGTACCCGATGTGGCCTCGGCGGTCGGCGTAGACGAGGTTCTGCGCGGGGGAGGAGAACAGGGCGGCGCCCGCGCGGAACGACGCCCAGTCCTTGGCCGCGTCGAGCCGGAAGACGGCGTCCATGGTCCGTCCGGCGTCGAGCGCGCTCCACCGCATGGCCACGGCGTACTCGCCGCCGCCGGCCCGGTCGACGCCCGGCGCGCGGCCGTCGGTGGCGATCGCCTTCGCCTTGGGGAAGGCGTCGGAGATCAGCGGGCCGTGGTGGGTGGAGCGGACGGTGATCGTACGGCTGTCGCCGCCGGCGACCCGGATGACCTCCTTCCGCGTCTCCAGCGGCAGCGTGCGGTCCCGGTGGCGGTACGAGGAGGCGCCGTCCAGCTTCTCCACGAACAGGTCGGTGTCGGCGGGCGCCAGATTGGTGACGCCCCAGCCGATGTCCGCGTTGTGCCCGACGATGACGCCCGGCATGCCGGAGAAGCCGAAGCCCGAGACGTCGTACGGGCAGGAGGCGGTGACCGCGGTGCAGTGCAGTCCGACCTGGTACCAGACGCCCGGCATGGAGGGCGACAGGTGCGGGTCGTTGGCGAGGAGCGGTTTTCCGGAGACGGTACGGCTGCCGGACACCACCCAGGAGTTGGACCCGATGCCGGACCCGCGCGGTCCGAGCACGCGGTCGACGCCGTCCAGCGCGTCCGAGGCGAGGCCGAGCGGGCTCGCCGACGTGGCGGCGAGTCCGCCGCCCGCGGCGGCGGGGGTGACCGCCGTGCCCGCGGCGGCCCGTCCGCCCGGCGTCGCGGCGGCCGGGACGGTGCCCTGGCTGCTCGCGCTGTCGGTGACGATCGGCCGCCAGCGTGCGAAGTCGTACTCGGGGAAGAGGGAGTCGACCTGGGCGTCGGAGAGGGTGACGGCCAGCAGGGAGTGCCTGACCTGGTCGGAGAGGGTCGCGTTCAGGTTCCAGGCGAGCGCCTTCAGCCAGGACACCGAGTCGGCCGGGCTCCAGGGCTCCGGCGTGTAGGACAGGCCGCCCAGCGAGAGCAGCGGGTACTCGACGGACAGGTCGGCGCCCCGGTGGTCAGCGAGATAGGCGTTCACCCCCGCCGCGTATGCGTCGAGGTGGGCCCGGGTCGACGGTTCGAGGAGGGCCAGCTCGCGCTCGGCGACCCGCCGCCAGCCCATGGTGCGGATGAGCGAGTCCGTTTCCACCTGGCTCTCGCCGAAGAGCTCGGCGAGCCGGCCGGAGGTGATGTGCCGGCGCACGTCCATCTCCCAGAACCGGTCCTGGGCGTGCACGAAGCCCTGTGCGAGGAACAGGTCGTGGGCGTTGCCGGCGTAGATCTGCGGGATGCCCGCGGCGTCCCTGGCCACCGTCACCCGGCCCTGAAGTCCCGGTACCGCGAGCTCGCCGGCCACGGTCGGGAAGGAGGCGCGCACCGTGCGGGTCGCCGTCAGGCCGGCCGCGCAGACGGTCACCACGAGCAGGACCGTCAGGCACCAGGCCGTCACCCGCAACCGGCGCCACCAGCGGGTGCGACGGCGCGGCGGGGCCGCGGGGGATTCCGGATCAGGGGGGCTCGCCGCCGGTTCCGCGCCCGGTGAGCCGGGCAGGGTCGGCGGCTCCATCACTTCGCTCATCTCGTCGTTTCCCATGCTCGGCGGAACTCTCCGCACCGAAGGTCGCAGGGGTGCCGTCCGGCCGTAAGCCAGGGAATCTCCTGACAGAGGGCCTTGTCCGTCCCGCCGCCGGCCGGCCGGCGACGTGCCGCCGACGGACGGACAGCGAACGGATAGCGGATCGAGAGCCGATCGACAGCGGTGGCCTGTTGCCTGGGCGCACCAGGACGGCGAGGGCCCGTCCGGACACGGAGGCGGACATGCCGGTGACGGCGCTCTGGGCGGCACCACGATCGCGTTCGACCGCGTTCTTCCGGTCGATGCTGCAGTACGGCGAACTCACCGCGCTGCACGAGCCGTTCTGCAACGTGGCCGACTTCGGGGAGACCGAGGTGGCCGGGCGGGTGGTCCGCTCCGAGCGGGAACTCATCGACGCCGTGGTGGAACTGGCGAAGGACCGGGAGGTGTTCTTCAAGGACACCACCGACCACCGCTACGCGGAGGTCCTGGAGGACCGCCGCTTCCTGGCCGAGACCCGGCACACGTTCCTCATCCGCAGGCCGGAGGAGGTCGCGGCCTCGTTCTACGCCCTCCAGCCCGACATGACGGTCTCCGACATCGGGATCGAGGGCCTGTACGAGGTGTACCGGGCGGTCCTGGACGCGGGCGGCCCGCCTCCCGTGGTCGTCGACTCGGACGATCTGGTGAACCGGCCCGCGCAGACCATGGCGGCGTACTGCGCGGCGCTCGGCCTCACCTACCGCGAGGAGGCGCTCAACTGGAGCGCGAGCAAGCGCGAGGAGTGGCAGCGCACCGATCGCTGGCACGTGGCGGTCAGCAACAGCACGGGGTTCTCCAAGAGCCGTTCCAGCTACCGGCACACGGTCGGGAACACCCCGCTGCTCGCCGGGTTCGCCGCCCATCACCAGCCGTTCTACGAGCTGTTGCGCGCGGTCCGGCTCCCGGTGGGGGAGCCGGCCAGGGTCGAGGAGGCGGCGCCGGCCGTGTGACGACCCGGCTCGCCCGCCGGGCCCCGGCCGGCGGGCCGCCGCCCGGGCCGGGGGCGGGCGCCGTGATCCGCCGGCGGCCGTCAGACGGCCGCCAGGGCCCGCCGGTCGACCTTGCCGTTGCGGGTCAGCGGGATCTCGTCGAGGACGACGACGCGGCCCGGCACCATGTAGAGGGGCAGCACCTCGCCCAGATACGCCTGGACCGCGGCGGTGCCGGGCACGTCCGGACCGGTCACGTACGCGACCAGGACGGGCTCCGAGCCCTCCTCGGACGGGCGGTGCAGGTCCACCACCGCGTCCTTGATCCCCGGATGCGACAGCAGGACCTCCTCGACCTCGCCCGGCTCGATCCGGTGGCCGTGCAGCTTGATCTGGGTGTCGATCCGGCCGGCGAACTCCAGGCCCGTCCCGTCGGGCATCCACCGCACCAGGTCACCCGTGCGGTACAGCCGCTCGCCGTGGGCGCCGAAGGGGTCGGGCACGAACTTCAGGGCCGTCAGCCCCGGCCGGTCGAGGTAGCCGCGGACCACCCCCGCGCCGCCCATCAGCAGCTCGCCGTACTCGCCCGCCGGCACCGGCTCGCCGTCCGGCGAGACCACGAGGGCCCGGAGGTTCGGCATCGCCTCGCCGATCAGCGGCTTGGGAACGCCGGCCGCCGGATCGTGGCGCTGCTCGGTGCAGGCCACCGTGACCTCGGTCGGACCGTACTGGTTGTTCACGATCCGCTCCGGCGACGACCAGCGGTCCGCCTGGAAGCGGCTCAGCTGCTCACCGCCCACGTTCAGCACCCGCAGCGCGGGCAGGTCGGCGGGGTCGAGCAACGGCAGGATCGCCGTGGTGAACGACACCACCGACACGCCCTCGGAGCTCATCAGCGCCGTCAGCGCGCGGGGGTCGAGCAGCGTCAGCGCCGAACCCTGCACGAGGGTGGCGCCGTTGGTGAGCGCCCCGAAGACCTCCAGGACGTGCACGTCGAAGCAGGGGTTGGTGAACTGGAGCCACCGGTCGCCGGGACCGATCGTGAACTGGCGCGCCATGTGGGCGGTCAGGTTGACCGCCCCGCGGTGCGGCACCAGCGTCCCCTTCGGCCGCCCCGTCGAGCCGGAGGTGTAGATCACGTACGCCAGCTGGTCCTGACGGGCCGGCAGCCCCGGGTCGACGTCCGGCAGCGCCGCCAGCATGTCCGCCGTGTACGGGTCGTCCAGGCAGACGACCGCGGCCTCGTCGGGCACCCGCGCCGCCAGCGCCGTCGAGGTGACGACCATGTCGCAGCCGGCGTCCCGCAGGAGGTAGCCGAGCCGGTCGGCCGGCTGCTCCGGGTCCATCGGCAGGTACGCGCCGCCGGCCTTCAGCACCGCGAGCATCGCGAGCGGCAGGTGCGGGCCGCGCTCCATGAGCACCCCGACCACCGACTCGCGCGCCACCCCGAGCCGGCGCAGATGGGCGGCGAGCCGGTTGGCACGGCCGTCGAGTTCGGCGTAGGTCCAGGTGGCACCCTCGAAGCGGAGGGCGGGCGCGTCGGGGGTGCGCGCCGCCCACCGCGCCACTCGCTCGTGCAGGCAGGGCAGCGCGTGCAGGTCGTCGGGGCCGCCCGGGTCGGTCAGGAGCTCCGGGCCGGTCGGGTCCGCCGGGGAGGCGGGTTCGGTCAGGTCGGTCGCTTCGGTCGTCCGCATCGTCTTTCCACTTCTGGTCGGTTGTCCCCTCGCCGCCGGTCCGCCCTCGGCCGGCGGCCGTACGTGCCGCCCGCCTCAGCCGGCCAGCAGCGCGTCCACGTCCTCGTCGCTGAGGTCGCCGATCTCCTGGGCGAGCCGGGCGACCGCCGCCACGTCCACGCCCTGCTCCTCGCCCGCCGCCGCCACGACGGCCGCCTGCCGCTCCACGTCGGTCGCCTCGAAGACGGCCCGCAGCGGGATCTCGACGCCGAGGATCTCGCCGATTAGCGCGGCGATCCGGGTCGCGGCGAGCGAGTAGCCGCCGAGTTCGAAGAAGTCGTCCCTGACCCCGATCCGCTCGATGTTGAGGACGCTGCCCCACACCTCGGCGAGCAGGCTCTCCAGCGGGGTCCGGGGCGCGACGAAGGAGCCCTGGAGGTCGGGGCGGGCGCTGCCCACGGCCGGCAGCGCCGACCGGTCGGCCTTGCCGCTGACCGCGAGCGGCAGCCGGTCCAGGGCGACGAAGTGGGCGGGGACCATGTGGTCGGGCAGGGTGGCGCGCAGTCGGGCGCGCAGCTCCGGGACCGTCACGGCCGCGCCGTCGGCGGGCACGTAGTAGGCGGCCAGCGTCGTCTCGCCGGTCTCCCGGACGGGGTTGACCACCGCCTCCGCGACACCGGGGCAGGCGGCGAGCGCCGCCTCGATCTCGCCCAGCTCGATGCGGAAGCCCCGCACCTTGACCTGGTCGTCGATGCGGCCCAGGTAGTCGAGCTGTCCGTCGGCGGTCCACCGGGCCAGGTCGCCGGTGCGGTACATGCGCTCCCCGGGGCCGCCGAACGGGTCGGGGAGGAACTTCTCGGCGGTCAGCCCCGGCCGCCGGTGGTAGCCGCGGGCGAGCCCGACGCCGGCCACGTACAGCTCGCCCGCCACGCCGACGGGCACCGGGCGCAGCCGTCCGTCGAGCACGTAGGCGCGGGCGTGGGCCATCGGCCGCCCGATCGACACCGCGCCGGGGCCGATCCGGTCCCCGGGCTCCACCCGGAGGGCGACACAGCCGACGGTGGCCTCGGTCGGCCCGTACTCGTTGACGACGGCCGTTCCCGGGAAGCGCGTCCGCCACTGGTCGAGGACCTCGCCGATCAGCGCCTCGCCGCCGATCACCAGGTCCTGGGTCGGCGAGAACTCCTCCGGCAGGGCCTGGACGAGCGGCAGATGACTCGGGGTGATCTTGAGCAGGTCGAGCCGGCCCTCACCGCCGGGCAGGCGGTCGCGCAGACCGTCCAGTTCGCCGACGACGATGCGGCCGCCCACGGTGAGCGGGCCGAGCAGGGTCGTCACCGACAGGTCGACCGACACGGGGGAGTGGAGCAGGGAGGAGCCGGCCAGCCCCGGGTAGTCGTGGCGGCAGGCGTCCAGGTAGTCGGCCAGGGCGCGGTGCCCGATGAGGACGCCCTTCGGACGGCCGGTCGAACCCGAGGTGTAGATCGCGTACGCCAGGTTCCCGGCCCGCAGCGGCGCGGTGCGGTCGGCGTCCGTCGGGTCGTGGTCCGGGTATCCGGCGAGCGCCTCCCGGACGTCGTCGGCGTCGAGGACGATCCGGGGCGTGCCGCCGGTGAGGGCCGCCGGCACATCGCCGGTGGTGACCACCACGGAGGGGGCGGAGTCGGCGAGCAGGTAGGCGATCCGGTGGGCGGGCAGCGCCGGGTCCACCGGGACGTAGGCGGCGCCCGTCTTGAGGACGGCGAGCACGGCGGTCACGAGTCCGGCCGACCGGGGGAGCATCAGCGCGACCATCCGCTCGGGTCCCGCGCCGCGGTCGATCAGCAGCCGGGCCAGCCGGTTGGCCTCGGCGTTGAGCCGCCCGTAGCTGAGGGTCCCGGCGTCGGAGACGACCGCCGGAGCGTCGGGGACGGCGGCGGCCCGTGCCTCGATCAGCGCGGGGGCGAGCGCGGCCGGCGCCTCGCTGCCGGTGTCGTTCCACTCGGTCACGAGGCGGTGTTCGTCCTCGGCTCGCAGCAGCGGAAGGGCACCGACGGGTTCCTCGGGGCGGTCGACGGCGGCGGCCAGCAGGGTCGCGTACTGCGTCCACATCCGCTCGACCGTCGACGCGTCGAAGAGGTCCGTGCTGTAGTCGACGACGCCCTCGAAGCAACCGTCCGCGTCCCACAACTGGACGTTGAGGTCGAGATGGGTCGCCTTGCGGCGCACCGGGACGGCCGCCAGGGACAGGTCGCCCACGGAGACCGCGGGCATGGGCGCGTTCTGCACCAGGAACATCACCTGGGCGAGCGGCTGATGGCTCAGGTCCCGCTTGGGCGCCAGGTCCTCCACCAGCCGGTCGAACGGCAGGTCCTGGTGCTCGACGCCGTCCAGGACGGTACGGCCGACCCGCGTCGCCAGTTCGGCGAACGTCGGGTCGTCCGCGAGCGAGGTCCGGAACAGCAGGACGTTGATGAAGCAGCCGATCAGGCCCTCGACCTGCGGGGTGCGGTTGGCGACACCGCTGGCGACGGTGATGTCCCCGCCTCCCGTCCAGCGGCCCAGGGCCGTCTGGAAGGCGGCGAGCAGCGCGGCGAACGGGGTGACGCCCAGCGCCCGCGCCGCGCGGGTGACGGCCGCGGACGTCTCCGGCGTGAGCCGCACGGGCAGCGTGGCGCCCCGGTACGACTGGACGGCCGGACGCGGCCGGTCGGCGGGCAGTTCGAGCACCGGGGGCGCGCCGCGCAGCTGCGCGCGCCAGTAGCCGAGCAGCTCCTCGGTGCGGGCCTCGTCCAGCTGCTCCTGCTGCCAGGCGGCGTAGTCGACGTACTGGACCTCGGGAGCGGGCAGCCCGGCCTCCTCGCCGGAGCGGTGCGCCGCGTACAGCCGGGCCAGCTCCCCGACGAAGATCCCGCAGGACCAGGAGTCGGAGATCAGGTGGTGCAGGGTGACGGCCAGGACGTGGTCGTCGTCGGCCAGCCGGAGCAGCTCGACCCGGAGCAGGCGGCCCGTCAGGTCGAAGGGCCGGGCCGCGCCCTCGGCGATCAGCGAGGACAGCGCGTCCTCGTCCGCGGCGGCCGGATCGCCGGTGAGGTCGCGGACGGTGACCTCCACGTGCGGGTCGTCCTCGACGACCTGGCCGAGCACGCCGTCGACCGTGCGGAAGACCGTGCGCAGCGACTCGTGACGGTGCGCCACCTCCCGGACCGAAGCGGTGAGCGCCGGGGTGTCCAGGGTGCCGCGCAGCCGGACCGCGAAGGGGACGTGATAGGCCGAGCCGCCCGGGTACAGCTGCTCGATGATCATGATCCGCTGCTGGGCGGGCGTGGCGGGAAAGACCAGCGGCGCGGCGGGTTCCGCGACGGCGGACAGGGTCGGGTTCATCTGCTTCGTCTCCACGGGATGCGTCATGAGCCGCTCTGCCGGCTCAGCTGGCGTGCGGCGCGCAGGGCCCGCAGCTTGTCCTTCCCGCCGCCCGGCGCGGCGAGGGTGACCGCCCGGGTGCGGTCGATCGGCCGGATGCGGCTCGCGGACGGTCCGTCGCCCAGGGCGTCCACCGCCGCCGCGAGGCGCTCCAGGGTGGGGTTCTCGAACATCACCCGGAGGGGCAGCTGCGCCCCGAGCGACTCGTGGACCCGGACCGCGAAGCGCGACATCAGCAGCGAGTGGGCGCCGTGGTCGAACAGGTTGTCCGTCCGGCCGATCACCGCCCCCTCCAGCAACTCGCCCAGAATCGAGGCGAGTTCGCGCTCGGTCGCGGTGGCCGGCCCGGTCGGGGCGTCGCCCGTCGGCAGGGTCGGGGCGCGCAGCGCCGCCCGGTCCACCTTGCCGCTGGTGTTCAGCGGGAAGTCGTCCACCCACACGAAGCGGGTGGGAACCATATAGCCGGGCAACACCTCGGCCAGGGCGCGGCGCAGCTCGCCGGCCGCGGCCCGTTCGTCGAAGCCGCCCCCGCCCGCCTGTTCGTGCCGCCGGACGTACGCCACCAGCGTGGCAGGCCCGTCCGGATCCGGGCGGTGTGCCACCGCCACACCCATCCGCACCGACGGCAGCGAACCGAGCGCGGCGTCGATCTCGCCCAGCTCGATCCGGTGCCCGTTGACCTTCACCTGGTTGTCGATCCGGCCCAGCAGCTCGATCCGGCCGTCCGCGGTGAGCTTCGCCAGGTCACCGGTGCGGTAGAGCCGGCCGCCCGGGGTGTCGCCGTACGGGTCGGGGACGAACACCGAGGCCGTGAGGCCGGGGCGGCCCAGATAGCCCCGTGCCAGACCGTCGCCGCCGATCACCAGCTCGCCCGCGACGCCCGCCGGAGCCGGCTCCAGGCGCTCGTCGAGCACGTACACACGGGTGTTCGCGATGGGGCCGCCGATCGGCGTGGCGCCCTCGGGCGGCTCGGTCACCTCGGCCGCGGTCGACCAGACGGTCGTCTCCGTGGGGCCGTACAGGTTCCACAGCGAGCGGCAGCCGCGGTCGAGCAACTGCCGTGCCAGGCCGGGCGGGAGCGCCTCGCCGCCGCTGAGCACGGCGGTTCCCGGCGCACCGTGCCAGCCCGCGTCGCAGAGCAGCCGCCAGGTGGCCGGGGTCGCCTGCATCAGTGCGAACGCGCCGGTGTCGAGACGCATCCGCAGCTGCTCGCCGCTGCCCGCGACGGTCCTCGGCACGAGGTGCGCGCAGCCGCCGGTGGTCAGCGGAAGGTAGATCTCCAGCCCGGAGATGTCGAAGGAGAAGGTGGTCACGGCGAGCAGCCGGTCTCCCGCGACGGGACCGAGCAGGGCGGCCATGCCGCTGAGGAAGTTGGCGAGCGCGCCGTGCGGGATGTGCACGCCCTTGGGGCGGCCCGTCGAGCCCGAGGTGTAGAGCACGTAGGCCGCCTGCGCCGGGCGCACGGTGACCGCGGGCGGGGTGGCCGCCGCCTCCGCCGGCTCCGGGCCGAGCTCGTCCAGCAGCAGCCGCCGGGCGATCCCGGCGTCGGCGGTGACGCCGGCGAGCGCGGAGTCGGTGACGAGGGTGCGGGCACCGCTGTCGGCGAGCAGGTAGGCGATGCGTTCGGCCGGCAGGTGCGGGTCGAGGGGGAGGTAGGTGCCGCCGGCCCGCAGCACCGCGAGCATCGCGACGACCATCTCCCGGGCGTGCGGGAGGTGCACCGCGACGACGTCCTCGGGACGCAGGCCGCGGGCCAGGAGCAGCCGGGCCAGCCGGTTGACGGCCTCGTCCAGCTCCCGGTACGTCAGGGTCGGCACCGTGACGGCCCGGGCCGCGTCCGGCGCCCCGCCGAGCGGGTACTCGACGTCGTCGAACGCCAGCGCGGGGGCGTCGGGCGTCAGGGCGGCCTGCGCGGCCACCCGCTCGTGCACCGGCACCCCGGTCGTGTCCGGGACCCGGGTGTCGTTGAGGTCGTGGAGCAGGGCGGTGCGCTCCCGCGCGCCGAGCAGCGGCAGCAGACCGGCCGGCAGGCCGGGGTCCCCCGCCACCGCGTCGAGGAGCACCGTCAGGCGTTCCACCAGCAGGTCGGCCGTACCGGCGTCGAAGAGGTCGCGGTCGAACTGGAGCATGCCGGCCAGCACGCCGTCCACGTCGGCGAAGGTCAGCTGGAGGTCGAGCTGGGCGTCCGGCGGGTCCAGCGGCACGGGCCGCAGTTCCGGGCCGCCCAGGTCGAACCGGGCCGCCGGATCCCCGAGCACGAAGCCGGCCAGCGGCCCGCCCTGCAGGGTGAACAGCGCCTGCACCAGCGGGGAGCGGCTCGGGTCGCGCGGCACGCGGCTGCGTTCCACCAGCAGCGACAGCGGCAGCCCCGCGTGGCGCAGCGCCGCGGGCACCCCGCGGGCCGCCCGGCGCAGCAGCCCGGTGAAGGGCTCGGCCGGATCGATGTCCGCCCGCAGCACGGCCGTGTTGAGGAACGGGCCGACGGTGTCGGCGAAGTGCGCCTGCTCGCGGCCGTGCACGGGCGAGCCGACCAGCACGGTCCGCTGCCCGCTGATCCGCGACAGGAGCAGCTGGTAGGCGCTCAGCAGCACGGTGTAGAGCGTGGTGCCCTCGGCGTGCGCGAGCTCCGCCAGGCGCGCCGAGGTGGCGGCCGACAGCCGGAAGCGGCGTACCCCGCCCCTGCCCCGCTGCTCCGGCGGCCGCCCGTGGTCGGCCGGGAGCTCCAGGACCGTGGGCGCGTCCGCCAGCTCGCGCCGCCAGAACTCCCACAGCCGCTCGCCCTCGGGCCCGCCGAGCAGCTCCGACTGGCGGCCGGCCGCCGCGGTGAAGCCCGGCACCGCCGCGGGGAGCGGGTCCGTCCCTCCGGTCTCCGCCCGGTAGTGCAGGCCGAGTTCCCGCAGCAGGACCTCCAGCGACCAGAGGTCCGCCACCATGTGATGGGCGGCCACGACCAGGCGGTGTTCGCGGGGGCCGCACGTCAGCAGCGCCACCCGCAGCAGCGGCCCGGAGGCCAGGTCGAAGGGGCGGTACGCGTGGGCCGCGAGCTCGGCCCGCAGGCGCTCCTCGGACCAGCCCGTCGCGTCGGCCTCGGTGAACTCCGGGGGCAGCTCGGCGTGCACCCGCTGCACGGGGCCGTCGCCGACGGAGGGGAAGGTGGTGCGCAGCGCCGGATGCCTCCGGACCACGGCCTCCAGCGCCCGGCGCAGCGCGGCCGCGTCCAGGTCGCCGGTGAGGGCGCAGGCGGTGGACAGGTGGTAGGCGCTGCCGTCCGGCCGGACCTGGTGCAGGAACCACATGGCCCGCTGGCCGTGGGACAGCTCGCCGTCGCCGGGCGGTGTGTCCGCCGGCGGCGCGTCCGCCGCGCTTCCGGCACCCGCGACGAGCGCCCCCGCCAGGTCCTCGATCCCGAGCGAGAAGGCGTCCTCGGCGGTCAGCTCCACCCGGAACGCCCGCTGCAGCCGGTGCTGGAGACGCACGGTGTCCAGGGAGTCGAGACCGGCCTCGGCGGCCGGCACGTCCAGCGGAACCTGCTCGGCGGGGACGCGCAGCAGCTCCGCGACGCACGCCCGTACGTAGGCGACGACGCCCTCCGGGTCGGTCGGGGCCGGAACGGCGAGCGTGTCGGCCGCGTCCCCGGACGTCCGCGCCGGCTCGTCGCTGTGGCTGCCGACGACGAGCAGCGAGCCGTCGAGGTGCGCCGCCCGGCAGGCGTGCCGGGCGACCTTGCCGCTGGAGGTGCGGGGCAGGGAGGCCGTACGGATCAGCACGACGGCGTGCGGGCGGACCTCGTGCCGCTCCGCGATCCGCGCCTGGATCGCGCGGGCCAGCGCGTCCGGGTCCTCCACGCCGTGCCCGTGGATCAACTCCTGCACGATCACGAGCTGTTCGGCGGCGTCGGGGCCGGGGACGGAGAAGGCCGCGCCGCCGCCCGAGCGCAGCGCGGGGGAGACCCCCTCGGCCGTCAGCTCGATGTCCTGCGGGTAGTGGTTGCGGCCACGGACGATGATCAGGTCCTTGCGGCGCCCGGTCACGTACAGCTCACCGCCGTCGAGGAAGCCCAGGTCGCCGGTGCGCAGGAAGGCGGTGCCGTCCCCACCGTCGATCCGCGCCCCGAAGGTGTCGGCGACGGCGTCCGTACGGTTCCAGTAGCCGCGGGCGACACTGGGCCCCGCCACCCAGATCTCGCCGATCCCGCCCGGGGCGACCGGCCCGCGGGTCACCGGATCGACGATCTCCAGCCGCTGTTCGGGCGGCAGCACGCCCGAGGCGGCGAGTTCGCCGACCGCTCCGGAACCGTCCGGCGCCTCGGCGGTGCGGAAGCCGGTACGGGCCGGCCCGCCGGTGACGAGCAGCGAAGCCTCGGCCAGGCCGTAGCAGGGCAGCATGGCGTCGGGGCGGAAGCCGGAGACGGCGAAGGCGTCGGCGAAGCGCCGCAGCGAGCCCGGCCGGACCGGCTCGGCGCCGTTGAACGCCACCCGCCAGGACGAGAGGTCCAGGGCGGCCCGCTCCTCCTCGGTGGTCCGCTCGACCGCCAGGTCGTAGGCGAAGTTGGGCCCTCCGGTGACGGTCGCCCGCTCCTCGCTCACCACGGTCAGCCAGCGCAGCGGATCACGGGCGAAGGTGCTCGGCGCCATCAGGGACATCGTGCCCCCGGCGCGGACGGTGCCCATGACCGAGCCGATCAGCCCCATGTCGTGGTACATCGGCAGCCACGACACCCCGCGCATCTCGGTGTCGAGCTCGAAGACCCGCCCGATCATCGCCGTGTTGGCCAGCAGGTTGCCGTGGCTGAGGACCACCCCGCGCGGGGTCGAGGTGGAACCGGAGGTGTACTGCAGGAACGCGACGGCGTCCTCGTCGAGCGCGGGCGGCCGCCAGTCGGGCGCGTCGTCCGGCGTCATCGAGTCCGTCGCCACCAGACGCAGCGCCGGCACCCCGTCGTCCCCGGCGAGCCGCGGCGCGAGCCGGCCCCGGATCACCTCGGTGGTGAGCGCCGTGTCCGCGCCGCTGTCCCGCACGATCGCCGCCAGCCGCTCGACGGAGCGGGGGTGGCGGCTCGGCGGGTAGGCGGGGACGGCGACGACACCCGCGTACAGGCAGCCGAAGAAGGTGCTGACGTAGTCGAGGCCCGCGGGGAACAGCAGCACCGCGGTGCGCCCCGAGAGTCCCAGCGCGGTCAGCCGCGCCGCGATGGTCCGCGCCCGCAGGTCGAGGCCGGCGTAGTCGAGCTCCTCGGCCGGTCCGGGCTCCTCGGCGTGGAAGCGGAAGGCCGTCGCGTGCGGCCGACTCCGCGCCGCACCGGAAAGTACGTCTCGCCAGTTCATGGGTAACGACCTCACCTCGATCACAGCGGTGCCTACGGTCCTCACCCTGGCCCAGCGCGGCCCCACGACGAGATCGGTACTTTCCCCGACTGCCCGTGCGGCGGCCGGGCGGCGAGAGTCCGTCAGGGTGCCCGGTCCCCGGTCTCCCGCTGCCGGACGAGACCCGTGGAAGGTGACCATGACGACGACCGAACCGATCGGCGCGGCCGAGGGAGGCGTCCGGACCCCCGAACGCCATCCGCTGCGCACCAG
Source organism: Streptomyces sp. JL2001 (assembly GCF_050917515.1). NCBI lineage: Bacteria > Bacillati > Actinomycetota > Actinomycetes > Kitasatosporales > Streptomycetaceae > Streptomyces > Streptomyces sp. JL2001. The sequence goes on from NZ_CP169421.1 coordinate 6,934,719, forward strand.
CCGGGACTACCGGGCCCTGTGGGCGGGGGACCTGGTGTCCCAGTTCGGGTCGAAGATCACCGAGTTCGTGCTGCCGCTGCTCGTGGTGACGACCCTGGAGGCGAGCGGGGTGCAGGTGGGGCTGCTCCAGACGCTCTACATGGCGCCGTTCTTCCTGCTGCCGCTGTTCGCGGGGGTCTGGCTGGAGCGCAGGGCGGGCCGGCCCGTGATGATCGCCGCGGACCTCGCCCGGTTCGTCCTGGTGCTCGGCGTCCCCGTACTGGCCCTGCTGGACCTCCTCGCGCTGTGGCACGTCTACCTCATCGCGCTGGTCGGCGGCGCACTGACGATCGTGTACGACATCGCCGCCACGTCCTACCTGCCCCGGCTGCTCCCGGAGCGCCGGCTCCCGGCGGCCAACAGCCTGGTGACGGTCAATCAGGCGCTCGGCGGAACGGGCGGACCGGGGCTCGCCGGCTGGCTGACCGGCCTCTTCGGTCCGGCCGCCACACTCGTCTTCGACGCCCTGTCCTACCTCGCCTCGGCCAGCGCGCTGATGCTGATCCGGCACCGCGAGAAGACGGTACCCCGACCGGCCGACCGCGACCTGCGCGGTGAACTCGCCGAAGGGCTCCGCTCGGTGCTCGGCAGCGCGCCCATCCGCGCCGTCGCCGTGCACGCCGGCATCTACAACGCCGGCATAGCCCTGGTGAACCTGGCGTTCCTGATGCGCTTCGTCCGCGAACTCGGGCACGGGGGCAGCGACTTCGGAGCAGTCATGGTGGCCGGGGGCATCGGCGCGATCCTCGGAGCCCTCACGGCGCCGGCCCTGATCCGCAGGCTCGGCTTCGGCCGGGCGTTCCTCACGGTGCTGTCCTTCTCGACCACCGCGTACTTCCTGCTCACCGCCGTCGACGGCGGTTCCGGCGACCTCCTCTGGGCCGCGCTCGCCTACTTCCTGGGCACGGCCGGCGCCTCGGCCGGAAGCGTCATCGCGGTGACGCTGCGTCAGCGGCTCACCCCGCCCGGGGTCTACGCGCGGATGACGGCCACCTACCGGCTGATCACCTTCGGCATGCTCACCCTGGGGACGACCACCGCCGGTGTGCTCACCGACACCGTCGGAGCCCGCGTCACCCTGATGGGGGCGCCCGTCGTGCTGCTGCTGTCCGTCCTGCCGATCTGCGGGCGTTCCGTACGGACCCTCGGCCGGCTCCCGGACCGCACCGCGGTCTGACCGGCCCCGGTGGTCAGCCCACCGTCACCCCGGCGGTCCGCTGCGCTCCCGCCCCGGCCCTCGCCTCGTCCTCCGTCCCGGAGTCCGGGGCGGAGGCCGTCGGCACCGAGTCGAAGACGGGTATCCGGCGCACGGCGCTGAGATAGGGCGTGCCCTCGGTGTACCCGGTGCCGCTGCGCTCGCCCAGCATCCGCACCGCCAGCCGGTAGTGCGTCTGCCGCCAGCGCCGCAGCGCCGACGCGAAGCCGGCCATGGCGCCGGTCAGCCCGTCCCGGACGTCCTCTCCGTCGCCCCGGCGCGCCCGGTACCCGCGGTAGGCGTCGTCCAGCGTCCGCTGCCCGTCGAGGACCCCGGCCCGGACCTCCGGCACCGACCGGTAGGCGTGCGAGTGCAGCCGTTCGGCGTCCGGGGTGCGGCACAGCGACTCCACGAGCTTGTATCCGCGCGACTGGATCGCGCTGGCGCCCTCCGTGAACTGCCGGAACTCCTGGAACGCCGCCGCCTGCATGGTCGCCAGCAGCGAGAAGAGCGGCGCCGACTCCGCGAGCGCGGACTCGGCCACCCCGAGACTGCGCACCGCGCCGGCCTCGTCGTCCGCGTCGAGCGCCGCGATCGACGCCCGCAGCCGGACGACGAGCAGCGCGAACGTCGCCTCGAAGGCCTGCAGCACCCGGACGAACAGGTACTCGTCGTGCGAGACGTACACCGGGAGCATGCTCAGCCGCAGCACCTGGCGCTCCCCCTCGTCCAGGGCGCCCGAGACGGTCTCCCACAGGAGTCGGGCGGCCTCGCCCGGCTCCGCACCGGGATCCGGGTGGTCGAGCCCGAGGCGGCGCAGCGCCGGCAGTGCCACCCGCAGGGCCAGCCGGTACCGCTTCGCCACCAGCGAGGCGTCGGGGCGCAGTTCGGGGAAGAGGCCGGTGGCGCCGGCCGCCGCCTCCCGCTCGAAGCGCAGCAGGTCCGCCAGCAGCATCGCGACCAGCCGGTCCCGGTGGTCCCGCACCCGGGTCCCCGGACCGGCGTCCGGCGCCGCCAGCAGGACGAGCGCGGTGTAGGTCGGGTAGTCGTAGCGCCCGTCCCACTTGTCCAGCGCGGTGTCCAGGAAGCCGTCGAGCAGCCTGCGGCCGGGCGCCACGGACGCCTCGGGAGGCAGCTCGGCCAGCCGCTCGCGTGCCGCGGCGAGGGACGCGAGCAGGCCGTCCGCGACGAAGTGCTTGCCCACCCGGTGGAACTCCGCGAGCACCGGCCGGTAGGGGAAGGCGGCGGCCTCGGGGGCGTCGAGCCACGCGGTCAGCTCGCGCATGTGCGCAGCCCCCCGTCGGTGCCCGTCGTCGCGACGGCCGAGGTCTCGACCGCGTCGCCCATCGGCCCGGTGCGGGTCAGCTCGGTGCGGGTGTGCCACAGCTCCGGGAAGAACGTGTGGCTGATCAGCTTGGTGAGGACACCGATCGGGATGCCCTTGGTGCCCACCACGTCGTCGCCGAGGAGCCGCAGCGCCATCTTGCAGTGCTCGATCCGCCAGAGCGAGATCCGCTCGTCCCAGCCGATCAGCGCCTCCGCGAGCCGGTGCGCCGCCGTGTCCGGCTGCGACCGGTAGACCTCCGCCAGATCGATGCCCTGCTCGGCGACCACGCGGGTGAAGACCCGGCCGAGCAGCTCGGTGGTGCGGCGGGTGGCCTTCCAGCCGGGGGACTCGAATCCCGAGCCGTGCCCCAGGACGGTACGGATGATCTGGAAGTCCCAGGGGGACAGCCGGCGCATCATCTCCAGCTGGTCGGTGGCGAACCGCGCGCCGAGCGTGGCCCGTTCGAGGAGCCGTACGGCCGTGTCGAAGGCGCCGTCCTCGATCAGCCGGGTCGCCTCGGTGAGTTCGTGGCAGGCCAGCTTGAGCCAGAGCTCGGTGGACTGGTGGACGGTCTGGAAGAGCAGCTCGTCGCGGTGGATCATCTCCTCGGGGCGCCGCTGCAGGGACAGCAGCGTGTCCGTGCGCATGTAGCGGGCGTAGTCCGTGGCGCCCTCGCCCGGCAGGACGGGGACCGCGTAGTCGTCGGTGGTCGGTGCGGACACGGTGGTTCTCCTGATCAGAGGGCGGGGACGGCCACGGGGACGGCCCCGGAACCGACGGACGTCATGAGTTCGCGGACGGTGTGCCGGCCGAGCATCCGGTCCAGCGGGAGTTCGAGGCCCCGGTCGCGGGCGGCCATGACGATCCGGACCGCCCGCATCGAGTTGCCGCCGAGCGCGTAGAACTCGTCGTGCACCCCGACCTCGCCGACCTCGAGGACCTCCCGCCACAGCTCGACGAGCAGGTGCTCGCCCGGCGTCTCCGGCAGCCCGCCGCCGAGGGCGACGACCGGATCCGGGAGCGTCTCCGGCTCCGCCGCCGCGGGCGCCTCCCGGGCGTCGGCGACCGGGCACGGCAGCATCGACACGGGCGTGCCGGGCGCGGCGGAGGCCGCGCGCAGGACCGACAGCACCGAGCGGGCGACGAGTTCGGCGGTCTCCGGGACGAACAGGTCGGCGGAGAGCGAGACATGGCCGAGCAGGGCGTCGTCGGACTCGACGATGTCCGCGACGGCGTCGAAGTGCAGTGCCGTGTCCGGGAGTTCCACCGGATCGAGCCGGACGCCGGGGATCGATCCGAGGTGCACCGGGACGGCCCGCTGCACGTTGAGCAGGGTCTGCACGACCGGGAGCCGGCCGGCCCGCCGCTCCGGCTGAGCCCGCTCCACCATCAGCTCGAACGGCACGTCGGCGTGGGTGTACGCCTCCACGCAGCGGTCCCGGACCTGGGCGAGGACGGCACCGAACGACGGGTCGCCGGACAGGTCGACGCGCACCGGCAGGGTGTTGACGAAGAAGCCGACCAGTGGCTCCAGGTCGACCTCGGGCCGCCCCGCGACCGGCATCCCGACCACCACGTCCTCCTGGCGGCTCCACCGTGACAGCACCACGGCGTAGCCCGCGAGCGCCACCATCGACGCGGTGACCCCGCCGCCCGGAGCCGTCGCCCGCACCTGCCGCACGACGGGGGCCGACACCTTCACCGGGGCGGACACCGCCGCGTACGCCCGCTCCGGCGGCTGCGGCAGATCGGCCGGCAGCCGCAGCTCCCGCACCCCGCCGAGCCGCGTCGCCCAGTGGTCCAGCTGCTCCTCCAGCGCGCCGGTCTCCACCTGCTCGCGCTGCCATACCGCGTAGTCGGCGTACTGCAGCGGCAGTTCCTCCAGCGTGTGCCCGGTGCCGCGCAGGCACGGCTCGTACAGGGTCGTCAGCTCGCGCAGCAGGACTCCCAGGGAGAGGCCGTCGCAGACGCTGTGGTGCACCAGGGCGAGCAGGACGTGGTCGTCCTCGCCGACCCGCAGCAGGGAGCAGCGCAGCAGCGGCCCCGCGGCCAGGTCGAACGGCTCGCGGCTGAGCGTCGCGGCGAGCGCGACGGCCCCGTCGACACCGTCCGGCACGTCCACGACGGGCAGTTCGACCGGCGCGGGGGCCAGCACGATCTGGGCGATCTCGTTGCCCGCCGGCCGCAGCACCGTGCGCAGCACCTCGTGCCGCGCGACGACCTCGGTCAGCGCCCGCTCCAGCGCGCCGGTGTCCACCGGGCCGCGCAGCCGCAGCGCGGCCCGCATGGTGTAGAGGGCGGATCCGCGCTGGGCCTGCTCCACGAGCCAGAGCCGCTGCTGCCCGAAGGAGGCGGGCAGGGTGAAGAGTTCCTCGGTCATCTCAGGACTCCGAAGTCGAAGGGGCGGGTACGCGGTAGCGCGACCGGTCGATCCGGCGCAGCGCGGGCGCCGAGGCGGGTCGGCGGCGGGCGCTGGTCACGGCCTGGGCCATGGCCCGGACCGTCGGGGCCGTGAACAGCCGGTCGAGCGGGAGCTCGACCTCCTGCCGGGCGCGTACCCGGGCGATCAGCTTGGTGGCGAGCAGGGAGTGCCCGCCCAGGTCGAAGAAGTCGTCGGTGACGCCGACCCGCTCGACCCCGAGCACCTCCGACCAGAGCGCGCACAGCTCCCGCTCCAGGTCGCTGGCCGGGGCGGTGTGCCCGGCGCCGGACTCGGCCGGCAGCGGATCGGGCAGCCGGGCGCGGTCGAGCTTGCCGTTCGGGCTGAGCGGCCATTCCGGGACGAGCACGAGGGCGGAGGGCACCATGTGCGCGGGCAGCGTCTCCCGCAGGTACGCCCGCAGGCGCTCCACGAGTCCGGCGCCGCCGTCGGCGGCGTCCGGCGCGCCCGCGGGCCGCACGTGCCCGACCAGGACGGGAGTGCCGGAGCGTCCGGCGCGCAGCCCGACGACGGCCGAGTCGACCTCCGGCCGTGCGCGCAGCGCCGCCTCGATCTCGCCGGGCTCGATCCGCATGCCGCGCAGCTTGATCTGGTGGTCGATGCGGCCCAGGTACTGGATCGTGCCGTCGCTCCGCCACCGGCACAGGTCGCCGGTGCGGTACAGCCGGCCGCCCGGCTCGCCGAACGGGTCCGGCACGAACCGCTCCGCGGTCAGCCCCGGTCGGCGCCAGTAGCCGCGGCCGACGGCCACCCCGCCGAGCAGCAGCTCGCCGGGCACGCCGACGGGCACGGGCCGGCCCGACGCGTCGACCACGTACACCCGGGCGCCGTCGAGGGGACGGCCGATGGGCACGGAGGAGCCGTAGCCCTCGGCGCACGCGTACCAGGTCACGTCGACGGCGGCCTCGGTCGGGCCGTACAGGTTGAACAGCGCCGCCTCCGGCAACGCCGCCGCGCAGGCGTCGGCGAGCGCGGCGGGCAGCTCCTCGCCGCTGCACACGATCCGGCGCAGCGCCGTACCGGCCCGGTCCAGCCGGTCGGCGCCGAGGAAGGCCGCCAGCATCGACGGCACGAAGTGGGCGGTGGTGACGCCGGCCGACTCGATCAGCGCGCACAGGCGCTCGGGGTCGCGGTGGCTGCCGGGCGGGGCCAGCACGCACCGGCCGCCGACCATCAGCGGCCAGAACAGCTCCCACACGGACACGTCGAACCCGACGGGGGTCTTCTGCAGGACCCCCTCGCCCTCGGCCAGGCCCAGGGTGCGGTGCATCCACAGCAGCCGGTTGACCACCGCGCGGTGCTCGTTCATGGCGCCCTTGGGGCGGCCCGTGGAACCGGACGTGAAGATCACGTACGCCAGGTCGCCCGCGCCGGCCCCGGAGTCCGGCCGGTCCTCCGGCCGTCCGTCGATCAGGCCGGCGTCCTTCCGGTGGCAGAGCACCCGGGCCCCGGCCGCCGTCGCCGCACCGACCAGTCCGGCCGGCACGGCCGTGGTGTCGGTGACCACCACCTCGGCCCCGGCGTCGGCGAGCATCGTCTCGATGCGGGCCTGGGGGTAGTCCGCCTCCAGCGGCAGGTACGCGCCGCCCGCCTTGAGCACCGCGAGGAGGGTGACCATCAGCTCCGGAGAGCGCGGCAGCGCCACGCCGACCGGCTTCCCCGGCCCCACCCCCAGCTCCCGCAGCGCCCACGCCAGCCGGTTGGCCCGGCGGTCGAGCGCGGCGTACGTCAGGGTGCGGCCCTCGCACTCCACCGCGACCAGGTCCGGAGTGCGGTCCGCCTGCGCCTCGATGTGCGCGTGCACCGTCGGCCGCGGAGCGGGGACCGGGGGCACCCCGGCGCCGCTCCAGTCCGCCACGAGCCGGGTGCGGTCCTCCTCGGTGAGCACGGCGAGCGCGGACAGCGCGGTCTCCGGGTCACCGGTCTCCAGCACCAGGCGCAGGGCCGTGCCGATCCGGGCCGCGGTCTCCGCGTCGAACAGCTCGGTGCTGTACTCGATCAGCCCGTCGAAGCCGCCGTCGGCGCGCGGGGTGAGGTCGACGGCCAGGTCGAACTTGGCGGTCCCGGTGTCGAGCCGTACCGGCACCATCTCCAGCTCGCCGACCACGACGGACGCGCGCGGGCGCTCGTCGCTCTGGAAGAGGTGACGGACCAGCGGGGTCCGGCCGCCCGCGTCGCGCTGCGGGCGCAGCTCCTCCACGAGGTGGTCGAAGGGCAGGTCGGCGTTGCCGCGCGCGTCCAGGACCTCGTCCCGCATCCGGGTCACCAGGTCCCGCAGGCTCGGGTCTCCGGACAGGTCGATCCGCACCGGCAGGGTGTTGACGAAGAAGCCCACCAGCGAGGCGACCTCGGCCCGCCCCCGGCCCGCCACCGGCGTCCCCACCACCACGTCCCGCTGTCCGCTGAACCGGCCGAGCACGGCCGCGAAGGCGGCGATGCCCACCACGAACGGGGTGGTGCGGCAGCTGTCCGCCAGGTCGGAGATCCGGCGTCCGGCCTCGGGCCCGACCCGGAAGCGGGTCTGGGCGCCGGCGAACGTCGGGGCCGCCGGGCGCGGCCGGTCGGTGGCGATCTCCACGAGGGCCGCCCCGTCGAGCCGGGACCGCCAGTGCCCCAGCTGACCGGCGGCGGCGGGGGACTCCAGCCACCGGGACTGCCACGCCGCGTAGTCGGCGTACTGCACCGGCAGCTCCGGCAGGCGCGGCTCCGTCCCCGTCGTGTACGCGCCGTACAGCTCCACCAGCTCCCCGACGAGGACCTGGAGCGACCAGCCGTCGGACACCGCGTGGTGCATCGCCAGGACGAGCAGGTGCTCTCCCTCGGCGCTGCGCAGCAGCCGGCAGCGCAGCAGCGGCCCCTCCGTCAGGTCGAAGGGTTCGGCCGCGATGCGTCCGGCGAGCGCCACGGCGGCGTCCGCGCCGGCCTCGGTGACGGCGACCAGCGGGATGGGCGTGTCCGCCGCGGGCAGCACCAGCTGTTCCACGGACCCGTCGGGACCCGGCCGGAACACCGTGCGCAGCGCCTCGTGGCGGCGGACGATCGCACCGAGCGACCGTTCCAGGGCCGCCGTGTCGAAGGGTCCGCGCAGCCAGACCCCGCAGCCGATGTTGTACACCGGGCTGCCGGGGCGCAGTTGGTCGAAGAACCACAGCCGGCGCTGACCACCGGACAGGGCGGCGGGGGCGTCGGGGTCGGGACGCCGGGTGACGCCGTCCGTGGCGACGGCGAGGCCGCGCTGCTCGCGCAGCCGCTTCAGCAGCGCGGCGCGCCGGGGGGAGAGGAGGTCGGAATCCATGAGGTCACGGGCCTTCGTCCGCAGGGGCCGGGTCAGGGGTGGCTGCGCAGCAGCTCGATGAGGCGCTCGGTGCCGAACTCGAGGGCGTCGACGGGCACCCGCTCGTCCGCGCAGTGCAGCAGCCGTCGGTGGTCGCTGCCCGCGGGCAGCCGCAGCGGCAGCCAGCCGTAGCAGCGGATGCCGAGCCGGGCGAAGATCCCGGCGTCCGTGGAGGCGGGGCTTACCATCGGGAGCGGTACGGCCTCGGGGTCCGCCGTCCGCAGGATCGACTCCAGGCGGTCGTAGAACGCCCCGAACTCCGGTTCCGCGATCAGCTCCGGGCGCACCCGGGGGTCCTCGTGGAGGAGCTCGACGGCGACGTCCTCACCGATCAGCGGACGGATCTCGGCGATCAGGTCCGCCACCTCGAACGCGCCAGGCAGGATCCGCCCGTCGACGTCCACGGTGATCTCCGCCGGGATCACGTTGATCTTCCGCCCGGCGCGTACCACGGTCGGGTTGACCGTGTGCCGCAGCACCGAGTCCAGTTGGAGGGCCTCCTCCAGCGGCAGCCCGGTGGGCGGCGCGTCGTCCGCGTCGTCCGTCCGCAGGCGCTCGACGGAGGCGGCGAGCGGGCCGGGCAGCGCCCCGGCGAGGGAGGCGAGCATCCGGTCCGCGGCCGGGGTGCGGTGGCGGGGCAGCCGCACGCCGCTCAGCGCCGTGAGCACCCCGCCGAGCCGGGCCACCGGATTGCCCGGGGCGGCCAGCCGTGAGCCGTGCCCGCCCGGGCCGCGCAGCGTGAGCCGCAGCCAGCCGGGACGCTTCTCGGCGACGACGACGGGGTGGAAGCGGACGCCCGCCAGCTCGATGCCGGCGCCGCCCTCCTCGCCGATGCCGTAGCGGACGCCGTCGAAGAGTTCGGGATGGTTCTCCACGAGGTACGTCGCCCCCGCGGTGCTGCCGTTCTCCTCGTCGGCGACGACGGCCAGGATCACGTCCCCGGCCGGCCGCTCGCCCCGCTCCCGCAGCCGGAACAGGGCCGCCAGCATCATCGCCAGGCCGCCCTTCATGTCGATGGCGCCCCGGCCCCAGACCTCGCCGTCGACGAGGCGACCCTCGAACGGCGGATGCGTCCACCGCTGCCCGGTCACCGGGACGACGTCCGCGTGGGCGTGCAGCAGCAGGGGGGGAGCCTCGCCCCGGCCGGGGAAGCGGACCACGAGATTGGCGCGTTCCGGGCTCGGGCCCACCACCTTGTACTCGCTCACGCCCGCGTCCACCAGGAGGCGTTCGAGGTGGGCGATGAGGGCGCTCTCGTCGCCGGGCGGATTGGTGGTGTCGATACGGATCAGGTCCCGCAGCAGGGGCACGGGATCGAGGAACGGGGACACGGCGGGATCGGCCGGCATGGAAGGGGGACCTTTCGGGGTCAGGGGGCCCGGTGGGCGGCGGTCAGCAGCGCGGCCGTCTCCCGCAGCAGCTCCGTGCCCGTGCCGAGCCACTGGGCGTCGACGGCGGCGCGGCGGTGGAAGAGCTGGGCGTCGCACTCCTCGGTCATGCCGTACGCGCCGTGCAGGTGGACCGCCTCGGCCGCGGTACGGCGGGCCAGCTCGCCCGCCAGGTGGAGGACCTGGGCACCGTGCCGGCGCACGTCCTCCCCCCGGTCGGCGGCGGCCGCGCACGCGCGGGCGAAGGCGAGGACGGTGGAGATCTCGGCGGCCAGCGCGGCCAGCCGGTACGCGGGCGCCTGATGGCGCGCCAGCGGCTCGCCGAAGACGTGGCGGGAGAGGAGCCGGTCCCGGGTGAGCTCCAGGGCGCCGCGGGCCGAGCCCGCGAGCAGCGCCGCCTGCCGGACGCGGGCGCGGGCCAGCACCGCGGGGTAGGCGGCGTCGACGTCGTGGACCGAACCGAGCACGGCCGCGCGGTCGAGGACCACCTCGTACAGGTCGCCCCGCCCGATGTCGTCCTGGCGGCGCAGCCGCACCCCCGGACCGTCGGCCGGCACCAGCGCGAGCACCACGCGGCCGTCCACGGTGCCCGTCACGGCCAGCCGGCCGCAGTCGGCGGCGAAGGCCACGAAGACCCGGGTGCCGCTCACGGTGGGCGCGCCCGGCTCGCCCTCGATCACGAGCGGACCGGGGGTGGCCGGCCCGGTGCGTCCCTCGGCACGGACGGCGAGGGCCACCGTCGCGGCGCCCTCGGCGATCGCGTCGAGCACCGGCCGGTACTCCGGCGCCCCGGTCGCCGTCAGGAGTTCGGCCGCCGTCACCGTGTCCGCGAACGGACTCTGGTGCAGGGCCGCCCCCATGAGCTCGACGGCCTCGACCAGGTCGGCCTGCCGTTCCAGGCGCAGCGCGCCGAGCTCGGCCAGGGTGGCCCACACGGCCGCCCGGATCCCGGCGTCCTCCTCGTCCGGAGGCGCGTCGGCGCCCGCGCCGCGAGGGCGCTCGCCGAGCCGGCGCAGTACCGGGGCCAGGTCGTCGGTGTACAGCTCCTGCAGCGCGGTCGTCGTCACAGCAACCCCAGCCCGTTGGTGGCGATCAGGTAGAGCATGACCTCCGAGGTCCCGGAGGCCAGCCGGTGCGAGGGGCCGAGGCGGATCCCCGCCTCCAGCAGGCCGCCGTCGGGCGCGCCGCCGTCCCACGCGGTGAGGACGCCGTCGAGGCCGCCGACCTCCAGGCCGGTCTCCAGGACGGGCCGGATCTGCTCGGAGACGTACCACTTCGCCATCGCCGAGGAGACCGGGTCGGGGCGGCCGGCGCCGAGCCGGCGGACCTGCTCCCAGGCCATCGCGTGCCCGGCGTTGAGCCGGGCGTCCAGTGCGGCGATCGGCAGCGCGTAGGCGGGGTCGTCGAGCCGGCCGCCGGCCGCGGCGCGCTCGATCACGAGATCGAGCAGGCGGCGTGCCTTGGCGTGGAAGTCGATGCCGGTGCGCTCCAGTTGGAGCAGTTCGGTCATCAGCCGCCAGCCGTCGTCGACCTCGCCGACGACGTCCGCCCCGGTCAGCCGCACGCCGTCCATCACCACCAGGTTGAACCGGTCGTTGCACATCGCGGGGACGGGCTCGACGTGGACGCCGGGGGAGCGCAGGGGCAGCAGGAACAGCGTGATCCCGTGCATCGCGACGGGCGAGTCGGTCGTGCGCGCGGCGCACAGCGCCACCTCGCCGTACAGCGACTTCATGTTGTAGATCTTGCGGCCGTACAGCCGCCAGCCGTCGCCGTCCGGGCGGGCGGTGGTGCGCAGCCCGGACAGGTCGGACCCGGCCTCCGGCTCGGTGAACAGGACGGTCGCGATCTCCTCTCCGGCGGCCAGCGGCGGCAGGTGACGCTTCTTCTGCTCCTCGGTGCCCACTTCGAGGAGGAACCGGCCGACGATGTCGACGCTCAGGACATGCACGTCGTCCGGGATCCCGGCGCGGGTCATCTCCTCGGTGACGATCGCGGCCTCGGCCGCGCCCAGACCCGAACCGCCGTACTCCTCGGGCCAGTTCGGGGCGAGCCAGCCGCGTTCCCCGAGACGCCGGCGGACGTCCAGATGGGCGGCCTCGACTCCCGGGGGGTACGCGGCTATCTCCTCGGCCAGGCGCCGGACGGAGTCGTCCGCGAGGAGCTCGCGGACCTGGTGGCGGAACGCGGCCTCGCCGGCCGAGAGCCCGGCGAGGGTGCCGGCGCCGGCCCGGGTCCCGGTGCCCGGGAGGGAGCCGGTCGGAGCGGGGGTACGGGTCGGGGTCCCGGGGGCGCTCATCGGGCGTCGTCCTGTTCCGCGAGCTCCAGCAGGGCCAGCAGCTCGGCTTCGTCGACGGACTCCAGCTCACGGCGCTCGATCAGGTCCGCGAGCTGACCCAGCGTGCTGTTGACGAACAGGTCCCGCAGCTCCAGCTCGACCCCGAACCGGGCCCGGACCCGGGCACCGAACTGGGTGATCTTCAGGGAGTTGCCGCCGACGCCGAAGAAGCTGTCGTGCACGCTGAAGCCGTCGCGGCCGAGGATGTCCGTCCAGATCCCGGCGAGTGCCAGCTGGGTCGCCGTGGCGGGCGCCTCGAAGGCGGCCACGGGCGCGGCCGCGTCCGGCTCGGGAAGGCGCTTGCGGTCCAGCTTGCCGCTGGCCGCCCGCGGCAGCTCCGCCAGCGGGACGAAGACGGCCGGCACCAGATGCGCGGGGAGTCGGGCGCCCAGCCGGTGGCGCAGCGACTCGACGTCGAGTTCCGCGCCGGGCACGGCGGTGACGTAGGCGACCAGCCGGGCGTCGGCGCCCTCGCCGTGCGCGACGACCACGGCCTCGGCGACCTCGGCCTCCGCGGTGACGGCCTGCTCGATCTCGCCCGGCTCGATCCGCAGTCCGCGGATCTTGATCTGCTGGTCGACCCTGCCGAGGAAGTCCAGGCGGCCGTCCGCCCGGCGGGACACCAGGTCTCCGGTGCGGTACAGCCGCCCACCCGGCGCCCCGAACGGATCGGGGACGAACTTCCGCTCGGTCTCCTCGGGGTTGCCGAGGTAGCCGCGGGCGACCCCGACCCCGCCGACGAGCAGCTCGCCGGGCACCCCGACGGGCACCAGGGCGCCGAAGCGGTCGACCACGTGGGCCTGGTAGTTGGCCAGCGGCAGACCGATCGGCGGCATCGCCGTGTGCTCGGTCTTCTCGCACCGGTGGTCGACGCAGGCGACGGTGGCCTCGGTGGGCCCGTAGCCGTTGTGGAACTCGCGGCTCCCGGTGTTCCAGCGGTTGACCAGCTCCCCGGGGAACGCCTCCAGCCCCACGAACAGGGTGCGCAGGTCGGGCAGTCGACCGGGGTCGAGCGCACCGAGCACGGCCGGCGGGAGGTCGGCGACCGTCACCCGCTCGGCGCGCATCAGCCCGGTCAGCAGGTCCGGGTCGAGCAGCGTCGCGCGCGGCGCCTGGACGAGTGCCGCCCCGCTGGTCAGCGCCGAGAAGAAGTCGAAGAGGCTGACGTCGTACGACGGGTTGGCGAACTGCAGGACCCGGTCGTCCGGGCCCATCCGGAACAGCTCGGTGATGGCCCGCGCGAAGTTGACGATCGAGCGGTGCTCCACCTGGACGCCCTTGGGGCGGCCGGTCGAACCGGAGGTGAAGATGACGTAGGCGAGGTTCTCCGGACCCGCCGCGGCGGGCAGCCGGTCCGCCGGCCGGGAGCCCAGCGCCGGATCGTCCACGAGGACGGCGGTGACCGTGTCGGGGAGGGTCCCGGCGAGCTCCGCGGTGGTGACCACGACGGTCGCGCCGGCCTCCGCCAGCAGCAGCTCCCGGCGGGCCGCCGGATGGTCGGGGTCGAGGGGCAGGTAGGCGCCGCCGGCCTTGTGCACGGCGAGGAAGGCGGTGGGCAGGGCGGGACCGCGCGCGGCCAGCACGCCGACCACGGACTCCGGTCCCACACCGGTCTCCCGCAGCGCGTGGGCGAGCCGGTTGGCCCGCTCGTCGAGCTCCCGGTAGCCGACGCGCTCGTCCTCGTACGTCAGGGCCACCGCGTCCGGGCGGGCGTCGGCGGCGGACTCGAAGAGCTGGTGCAGGCACAGGTCCTCGGTGCCGAACTCCCGGCCCGTGTCGTTCCAGTCGGACAGGAGCCGCCGGCGCTCCGGCCCGGTCAGCAGAGGCAGTTCGCTCAGCCGCAGGCCGGGATCGGCGGCCACCGCGCGCAGGATCCGGGCGTAGTGGCCGAAGAGGCGCTCGATGCGGTCCGCGTCGAAGAGCTCCGTGGAGTACTCGGCCCACAGCCGCAGGCCCTGGCCCGGCACCTCGGTCAGCTGGACGGCGAGGTCGAACCGGGCCGTGCCGGGGTCGACCGGGTACGGTTCGGCGGACAGCTCGCCCACCCGGGCCTCGCCGGCCGCGGCGTGCTGCAGGGTGAAGCAGGTCTGGAAGAGCGGGTTGCGACTGGGGTCGCGCTCGGGCGCCAGCTCGTCCACGAGCATCCCGAACGGCAGGTCCTGGTGGAAGTGGGCGCCCATCACCGTCTCGCCGGTGCGGGCGAGGAGCTCGCGGAAGGTGGGGTCCCCGGCCGTCGAGGTGCGCAGCACCAGGGTGTTGGAGAAGAAGCCGATGAGCTGCTCGATCTCGGGGCGGGTGCGGCCGGAGAAGACCGACCCGAGGACGATGTCGTCCTGTCCGGTGTAGCGGGACATCAGCCCGTTGAACGCGGCGAGCACCACGGTCAGCAGCGTGGCACGCTCGTTCAGCGCGAGCCGGTGCAGGTCCGCCAGCAGGTCCGGCGGCAGCAGCTCCACCCGGGTGGCGCCGGCCCGGGTCGGCTCGGCGGGCCGGGGCCGGTCCGCGGGGAAGTCCAGGGTCGGCAGGCCGGTCAGCCGCTCCCGCCAGTAGGCGAGCTGGCGGTCCAGCACGTCGCCGGTCAGCCGGCCGCGCTGCCATACGGCGAAGTCCGCGTACTGGACGGGAAGGTCGGCCAGCACGGGAGCCCGTCCGGCGCTCTCCGCCCGGTACAGCTCGACCAGTTCGTGGGTGAGGATGTCGGTGGACCAGCCGTCCGTGGCGATGTGGTGCATGGCCAGGACGAGGATGTGCTCCTCGGGACCGAGCCGGGCCAGCGAGGCGCGCAGCGCGTGCTCGGCGGCGAGGTCGAAGGAGTGCCGGACCTCGGCGAGGACGTGCTCGCGCACGGCCTGCTCGGGGTCCTCGGCGCCGGTCAGGTCGACGACCGCCAGGGGGACCTCGGCCGGAGCCGGGTCGACGTGCTGGTAGGCCACGCCGTTCTGTTCGGGGTAGCGGGTGCGCAGGATCTCGTGCCGCGCGAACAGGGCGGTCAGGGCCCGGCGGAAGGCGGCCAGGTCCAGCGGGGCGCGCAGCCGCAGCACCGAGGGGGCGTTGTAGACCGGCTGTCCCTGCGACCACTGGTTGAGGAACCACAGGCGCTGCTGGGTGAAGGAGAGGGGCAGGGCCCGGTCCCGGGTGGCGCGGGTGATGGTGTCCGTGGTGGCCTTGGCCGTGTCGCGCTGGCGCTCGCGCAGCGCGAGCAGGGCCTTGCGCGTCTCGGCGAGGCTCCGGGCGCCGCCGGTTGCGCCCGCGGCCGTACCGCGCGCCGGCGTGGCCGGCGGCGTCGTGCCGTGCGCGGCCGACGGTCCCGCGGGGCCGTCGGTCCCCGCCGCCCGCGGCGACGCGGAGGTGTGGGTGTTCGTGGTGTCCGGCATCGTCATCGGCTCCCCACCGTGGTCAGCGGCGCCGCGCCGCCCGCGTCCCGTGCGGCGGTCGTCCGCACGGTGGTTCCGGCACCCTCGATCGCCGCGGAGACCGGGCGGCCGGTGCGCCCGTCCGCCACCAGGACCTCGGCCACGCCCCCGAGCAGGGCGTCCCGGGCGGCCTGGAGCTTGGCCTTCATGCCGCCGACGGCGGCGTCTCCCACCGGGCCCTCCGCCGGGACCTCGTAGCCGGAGAGCAGCGAGGACTCGTCCCGGTGGTCGGCCAGCACGCCCGGCGCCCCGGTGAGGAGCACCAGCCGGGCCGCGCCGAGCGCCACCGCCACGGCGGCGGCGGTCCGGTCGGCGTCCACGTTGACCGCGGCGCCGTCCTCCGCGAGTGCCGGCGGCGACAGGACCGGGACGATCCCCTCGTCGAGCAGCAGCCGCAGCAGGGCCGGGTCGATCCGGCTGATCCGCCCGTTGTGGTCGTCGCGGATCATGACCTTCCGCCCGTCCAGGACCGCCCGGTGCGCGGCGGTGCGCCGGGCGGTGACCGTGCGGCCGTCGAGGCCGGTCAGCCCGACCGCGCGGGCGCCGCCCCGGCCGAGGGCGGCGACCAGGGCCGGCTTCACCTTCCCGGCCAGCGCCAGCTGCAGCACCTCCAGCGTCGCCGGGTCGGTGTAGCGGCTCGACGAGCCGCTCGGGGTGGTGAGCCGGCGCTGCGGGACGCCGAGCCGGTCCGCCAGCCGGTCGACCTCGGCGGCGCCGCCGTGCACCAGCACCACTCGGTGGCCGCCGGCGGCGAGCGCGGCGATGTCGGCGCACATCGCCTCCCGGTCGATCTCCGGGCTGCCGCCGCACTTGACCACGGTGACGGGGTGATTCATCTCTTGCTGCCTCTCGGAAGCGGATCGGATCGGCGTGAGGGAGCCGGGAAGAGGGGAGGGGGACGACGTGGGAGGACGACGTGCGGGGCTCAGAGCGGGTGCAGGCCCGTGAAGTCGAGCCCGGTCCGCTCGTCCCAGCCCATCCGGATGTTCAGGCTCTGGACCGCGTTGCCGGCACCGCCCTTGACCAGGTTGTCCAGCGCCCCGATCGCGAGGAGCTGACCCGAGGCGGGGTCGTACGCGAAGCCGACGTCGCAGTGGTTCGAGCCGAGCAGGATCTTGGGCTCGGGGAAGCGGTAGTTTCCCCGCTTCTGCGCGACGACCCGGACGAACGGCTCGTCCGCGTAGTGGGCGCGGTACGCCGAACGGATCTGCGCCTCGGTGACGCCGGGCCGGGCCGTGGCCCGGCAGACCGCCTGCACGCCGCGGACCGCGTCCACCCCGGTCGCCGTCATCAGGGCGTCGAGCCCCGTCGCCTGGCTGATCTCGGCCTGGTGCCGGTGGTTGAGCGGGGCGAACACCCGCAGGACACCGCTGCGTTCGGAGTGCAGGTTCATCTCGCCCGCCGACGCCCCGGAGCCGCTGGAGCCGACCCGGCCGTCGACGGTGACGGTGGACTCGATCAGTCCCTCGGCCGCCAGGGGGCGCAGGGCCAGGATGGAGGCCGTGGCCATGCAGCCGGGCACGCTCACGAGGTCGGCGGTGCGCAGGTGCTCGCGGTGGGTCTCGGGAAGCCCGGTGACCGCCTCGGGAAGGAGCTCCGGCGCGGGGTGCTCCCGGCCGTAGTGCTTGCGGTAGAGCGCGGGGTCCTTGAGCCGCAGATCGGCGCTCAGGTCGTAGACGATCTTGGCCCGGGCGGCCAGCTCGGCCCGTCCCGCCAGGTCGTCCAGGCTGGAGGACGTGAAGAACAGCACGTCGCAGTCGGGGAGTTGGGACGGGGACACATAGCTGAGGTCGGTACGGCCCCGCAGGTTGGGGTGGCTGCCGTCGACCCGCCTGCCGGCCAGGCGGGTCGACGTGGTGGCCACGACCTCGACCTCGGGGTGGCCGGTCAGCATCCGGAGCAGTTCGCCCCCGATGTACCCGGCTCCTCCGACGATTCCGGCGCGGATCACTTCCTACTCCCCCCAGTCCTCTTCGGCCTCGGGAGCCATGGCCATGATGAACGGGTCGCGCGAGACGACCTCGAGCTCCGCCATGCATTCCGCGCATTCCACGATCTCGTTCAGCTCGATCTCGGGGGCCACGGTGACATCGCCCGCGCATTCGGGGCATGCTTCCTTGAGCAAGGGAATTCCTTTCCGGTGGGACAGGTGAACGGAACGGTGTGGTCGTCCGGGAATCCGGGCCGCACCCGGGCCTTTTCGTGCGGTCGGCGCATTCGCTTTCCGCGCCGGGTCGAGCCTCCCTTCACACCACGGTGCGAGGCAGTCGGGGATAACCCCTACGCGGTCCGGGACCAGCGCTCCAGGCCGTCGAGGACGTGGTCGTACGCGTCGAGGAGGGCCGCCGTCCGGCGCAGCAGCCCGGGGACCGAGGAAGCCCGTTCGGGCCCCGCCGTGGCCACCGCGATCCGCAGGGCGGACCAGTGGTGCGCCACCCGGTCGACCTCGCGGGCCAGTTCGAGCAGACGGGTGTCCCCGAAGCGGCGGCCGGCGTCGCGCAGGAACTCGGCGTGCAGCCCGGTCACCGCCAGGACGGGGCCGACCACCACGAAGACCTCGTCGCCGACCGCGGGGTCGGCCGGCAGCCGGTCGAAGGCGTCCGTGAGGAAGCGGCGCAGCCCCGCGAGGCCCCCGGTGGCCCCGGCGGCGTCCGGCGCGCGGAAGCCCGCCAGGTTCGCGGTGACCACCCCGCGCACGAACGGCGGGTCGAAGACGGGCTGGTCAGCGTCGACGTCGATCTCCAGCCAGCGGTTGCCGATCGGGTTCGCGGTGAAGAACATGTCCCGGTCGTGCACCACCGGGTTGCCGGAGTCCCGGGCCGCCGTCAGCGCGGCCAGCGGGATGGTGCCCTGGAAGGCCGGTGGCACCGGGTCGGCCACGAACACGTCCCCGGTGGTGTCGTCGAAGCCGTAGAGCACCATCAGGTGGTTGGTGTGGACGTCGCGGTAGGCGGGCCGGAAGGGCAGGTGGAAGTTGTCCGCCGCCACCGCGACCGGCGTACCGGCCATCAGCGCCTCACGGACCTGCCGCCGGCCCTCCTCCGCGTCGGCGGGGGTGTGCCAGCGGGAATGGATGCGGTGGTGCGGGGCGAGCCCGCCGAAGAGGTCCTCGGCGGCGCCCGGCAGGTAGTACTCCTCGCTGCGGACGTCCCCCGGCCGGTAGTCGAAGCCCCAGCCCGCGCCCAGGACGTGGACCGGGTCGAGGCCGTGGAACCCCAGCAGGACCCCGGCGGTGGTGTGCAGGCAGTGCGACAGCTCGTGCCGCCAGTATCCGACCGGTGCCAGTTCAACGCGCAAGGCGGCTCTCCTCGTCCACTACGGCGGTCATCGCGAAGACGTGCATGGCGGGGTTGTCCGGCAGCCGGACCGCGGCCAGCGGCTCCGGGCGGACCACCGCGATCCGCTGCTGCCAGAGCGCGGGCGCGTGATGGCGGTGGGTGTGGCGCGGGTACCGCATGCTCGCCGTGCGGAAGGCCAGGGGCTCGTCGAAGTAGGCCGCGGTCTGGGGCCAGAAGTCGGACATGCGCAGCCACGCCCGGCTCACCGAGCCGTCGCGGTAGTGCAGTTCCACCTCGTCCTCGGTGCGCCGCTCGGCGGCCCCGACGAGGCCGATCCAGTCGTAGCGGCCGCCGGTCGGCCCGGCCGGGAGCTCGACGAGCTGGCCGCGGCAGCGGATGTTGTCGCCCCCGGCGGCGGGCCGGGGCGGGAACGCGAAGGCCGTCCCGGCCACCTCGACGATCGATCCGGGCTCCGGCAGTTCCTCCGCCGGAAAAGTATTGCGCCAGATATTGAACCCGAATTCACCGGGCTCGTCCGGCGGCTGTATTCCGCGGTTGTCGTAGTGCGCGGAAAGGTCGATGACGGTGTTTCCCAATCTCATCACATCCAGTATGTTGCGGCTGTGTTCACCACTGAAACGGCGGCCGAAGCCGTCGAAATCCGATACGTCGAAGCCCCTTCCGGCCCGCTCGCCGAGCGGGTGGCCGCGGTGACCTCGGCGGCCTACGAGGTCGGGGACCTGGTCCCGGGACTGCCGGTGGCCGATGGGGCGCGGGAGACCGCCCGGGACGTGCGGGACGATCTCGCCGCGGGCCGGCCGCTCTGGGTGGCGACCGTCGACGGCGACGTCGCCGGCAGTGTCCGGGCGACGATCCGGGCCGACGGGGACTGGGAGGTCCGGCGGCTCGCCGTGGCCCCCTGGGTGCGGCACGGAGGGCTCGGACGCCGCCTCCTGGCCCGGCTCGAGGACGCCGCCGTGACCGCGGGCGCGGCCCGGGTGGTGCTCGACGCCGTCGTGGAGCGCGGGAATCCCGCGTTCTACGCGCGGGTCGGGTTCCGCACGGTCCGCCACTTCGGGGCGCCGGACAAGCCGCTCTCCGAGGTCCACATGGTGCGCGACCCGCGCGAGCCGGTCGAACGCCGCTCCGGCGCCGACGCGTTCGCCGGTGCGTACGACCGCGACGTCGCCGGCTGGGTGGCGACCTGGTGGTCCGTGCCGGGCGGCACCCGGCGCGTGACCGGCACCGGGATGCCCGGGGCCGGGGCCGACGGGCTCGTCGGCGTCGACTGCCTGCCCGCCGCCACGGCGGCCGAACGCGCCTTCCTGGAGCGGGAGTCGGCAGGCGCCGCCGACCGCGTGGACGACGACGGGTCGCAGTTCTTCGGCCGGCCGGCCGCGCGCGTTCCCGCCTTCGTCCAGCCCCGGCTGGTCCACGGCGGGCTGCTCGCCTGGTGGCGCAGTCCCGCCGCCCGGGGCTGACCCGCCGTCCGGTCCGCCGCACCCGGCCGGGTCATCCGGCGGGCCGCACCAGCGAGGCCGCGGCCAGGGTGATCCGTTCCGGACTCACACCGGCCTCGACCAGCAGCTCGCGCTCGTCCGCCACATGGTCGAAGAAGCGGTCCGGGACGCCGATCCGGCGCACCCGGCAGGGCGCCTCCTCGGTGACGACCTCCGCCACCGCCGCGCCCAGACCGCCCGCGACGAGATGGTCCTCGACCGTCACGATGCCGGCCGTCTCCCGCGCCGCCCGCAGCACCGCGTCCCGGTCCAGCGGCTTGATGGTGTGCATGTTGAGGACGCGCGCCGAGATCCCCACGGCGGCCAGCGCCTCGTGCGCCTCCAGCGCCATCGAGACCGGGTACGGGCCCGTCGCCACCAGCGTGACGTCCTCGCCGGCCCGCAGCAGCCGGGCCTCGCCGAGCCGGAACTCGTACGGCTCGTGGTGCACCAGCGGCGTCGCCGCCCGGCCCAGGCGCAGGAACAGCGGCCCCGGCAGATCCGCGGTGGCGCGCACCGCGTACTCCGTCTCGACCGCGTCCGCCGGCACCACCACAGTCATGTTCGGCAGGGTCCGCACGATCGCCAGGTCGTCCACCGCGTGGTGCGTGGGACCGTAGTGCCCCGCCGACAGGCCGGCGTGGGTCACCACCACCCGCACCGGCAGGTCGTTGCCGGCGACGTCCACCTTCAGCTGCTCGCAGGCGCGTGTCGCGGCGAAGCCGGAGATCGTGTGGGCGTAGGGCAGGAGGCCGGTGGCCGCCATGCCCGCCGAGACGCCCATCAGGTTGGCCTCGGCGATGCCCACGTTCACGTACTGCGCGGGCAGTTCCTCGCCGAACAGCGTCTCCAGGCCGCCCATGTCGGAGTCGACGCAGAAGACGCGCGGATCCTCCCGGGCCAGCTCCACGAGCGTCCTGCGGTACACGTCGCGGGAGGCGACCCCGTACCGCTCCTGCCAGTCCGGCTCCGGCGCCGCGCCGGGGCGCGCCGCCTCGATCGTCGGGGTCGTCATCGTGCTCTCCTCGCGTTCAGGCCGGTCATGGCACGCTGGAACAGCCGGGGGCTGAGCTGCACCGAGTGGGACTTCTTCTTGCCCTCGAAGAGGGGCACGCCCCGCCCCTTCACCGTCCGCGCGAGGACGGCCGTCGGACGCCCCGGCGTGTGCGGCAGCGAGGCGAACACCTCGTCCAGGGCCGCGAGATCGTGCCCGTCCACCTCGACGGTCGCCCAGCCGAAGGAGCGCCAGCGCTCCCCGAGCGGTTCGAGGCCCACGCAGTCCTCGGTGGAACCGGTGATCTGGAGCCCGTTGCGGTCCACGACCGCCACCAGGTTGTCCAGGCCGTAGTGGCCGGCGGTCATCGCCGCCTCCCACACCGAGCCCTCCTGCAGCTCGCCGTCGCCCAGCAGGGCGAACGCGCGGCCGGCCCGTCCGGTGCGGCGCAGCGCGAGGGCCACACCCGACGCCAGGGACAGACCGTGCCCCAGCGACCCGGTGGGGAACTCCACCCCGGGAAGCCGGCGCAGCGGGTGGCCGGCCAGCCGGCTGCCCGGTCTGCTGTACGTGTCGAGCTCCGCGCGGTCGATGAAGCCGCGCTGCGCCAGCACGGCGTACAGGGCGGCGCTCGCGTGCCCCTTGCTGAGTACGAACCAGTCGCGCCCGGCCCACGCGGGGTCCTCCGGCCGCAGCCGCAGCACCCGGTGGTAGAGCACGGTCAGGATGTCCGCGGCCGACAGGCTGCCGCCGACGTGGGTGCCGTGCGGGCTCGTCCCCATGCGCAGGACCAGCTCCCGCACCTCATGGGCGAGATCGGCGAGATCGGCGAGATCGGCCGGTCGGGCGGGGTCCGTCGGTGCGGCGAGGCCGGCGGCCCCGGCGGGCACGGCGGCCTCACGCGCCGCGCCGTCGACGGGGCCCGTCCCGCCCGGGGCCGCAAGGGCGGGTGCGGTGTCGAGTGCGGTGGTCACGGGGTCTCCTCGGGGGCGTTCATCGCCGCGTGCCACGGAGGCCGGTGCTCCGCCGCTCGGGCCAGGGGCAGCAGGTCGTCGATCCGCGCCCAGACCTTCTCGAAGGCCTCGGCGCAACGGTCGAGCACCGGGCCCGCCGCCGGGTTGAGGTGGATGCGCTGCAGCGTCAGCGAGTCGTCGATCACGGCGAGCGACACCGGGAAGTTCTCGATGCGGTGGTCCGGCCGCTCCACCCCCGGGATCCGCCAGGGGTACCCGCCGAGGCCGGTCAGCCGCTGGAACGCCCGCTGGCCGGGCAGCGGAACGACCTGGTACGGCTGCACGGGCACGCCCTCGGCCCGCAACGCCCGCTGGACCACGGCCCGCAGCGCGCCGTCGGAGATCTCCGGGTGGCCCAGGGCGGCGGCCGAGAACCGCAGCCGCAGGATGTGCCAGGCGTGCGTGCGGTCCGGCGGGCAGTACGGGGCGACGACGCCCGGGAGCCCGCCGATCCGGTCCAGGAAGCCCGTCACGTTCTTGGCGCGCAGCAGGTGGTACTCGTCGAGCCGGGCCAGCTGCCGCCGGGTGAAGGCGGCCTGGACGGCGCTCAGCTTCTCGTTGCCGGCCAGCATCCGCGAGATGTAGTCGCGGTCCTTGCCCGCGCGCAGGTCCTCGCCGAACTGGCGGCGCAGCACGACCCGTTCGTACAGCTCGTCGTCGTCGGTGGTGATCAGCCCGCCCTCGCCACAGGTGGGGAGGTTCTTCACCACGTTGAGGCTGGTCGCGTTGATGTCGCCGATCGAACCCGCCCGGCGGCCCTGGTAGTGCGCGCCCTGCGCCTGCGCGGCGTCCTCGATCAGCCGCAGCCCGTGCCGGTCCGCCAGCGCCCGCAGCGCCGTCATGTCGGCGGGCAGGCCGTGGAGATGGACCACGACGATGGCCTTCGTCCGGGGCGTGATCGCGGCTGCGGCCCGCTCCGGGTCCATGGTGAAGGTGACCGGGTCGACGTCCACGAAGACCGGGACCAGCAGCCGCTGGACGAC
The DNA here is from genome assembly GCF_050917515.1 of Streptomyces sp. JL2001. Taxonomy (NCBI): domain Bacteria; kingdom Bacillati; phylum Actinomycetota; class Actinomycetes; order Kitasatosporales; family Streptomycetaceae; genus Streptomyces; species Streptomyces sp. JL2001. The sequence goes on from NZ_CP169421.1 coordinate 6,957,960, forward strand.
CGGGACGGCGGTGCCGATGAAGGTGAGCGCCGGGACCAGCACCTCCGAGCCCGGTTCCAGGTCCAGCGCGGCCAGCGCCAGCTCCAGTGCCGCGGTGCCGTTGGACACGGCGGCGCAGTGCCGGACGCCGGTGTACTCGGCCCAGTCCCGCTGGAGCGCGGAGACCTCGCCCCGGCCCGCGTCGTTGGAGGTGAACAGCCCGCCCTCGAGCACGCCGCGCACCGCGGCGTGCTCCTCCTCGGTGATCACCGGCCAGCCGGTGAGCTCCTTGGTCATGTCCTGCCGGCGCAGCGTCTTCGCCCCGCCGAACATCGCCAGCTTCGTCATGTCGTCACCAACTCGTCCGCCTCGTGCGTGTTCCGGCGGGTCGCCGGAGGACGTATCGCGGTCACCGCGAGCAGCGTGAGCGCCGGGTGCTCGGGCAGACCGACGGCCCGCAGCTCGGCCCGCCGGGCCACCGGGACCCGTACCGCGACCGACTCCCCGGCCGGCACGTGCAGGGTCTCCGGGTCCGCGCCGGTGGCGTAGTGCAGCCACCACGTCACGGTCGCGGCCTCGGTGGCGCGGAACCGCACGTGCAGCCAGTCGTACCGGCCGGCCGGCAGCTCCAGCCGTCCGCCGTCGAGGCCCCGCGGCCCCGCCAGCGGCACCGGGGCGTGCCGGCCGTCCGCGGTCCGCACCCCGGCCGGGCCCCCGCTCTCCGTGCTCACTCGGCGTCCCAGACGGCGAGCCGCTTCAGCACGTAGTCGACGTAGGCGCCGACGAGATCGGTGCCCAGGACCTCGATCGCCCCGTGGAACTCGGGCGTGTGGTTGACCTCGTTGACGACCATGCGGCCGTCCCGGTGCTCGATCACGTCGACCCCGAGGACACCCTCGCCGATCGCCTCCGCCGTCGCGGTGAGCAGTTTGACCAGGTCGTCGGTGAGGGGGCAGACCTCGGTGCGGCCGCCCAGCGCGGTGTTGGTGCGCCAGTGCTCGGAGATCTTGTAGATCGCGCCGACCACCTCGCCGCCGAGGACGTACGCCTTGATGTCCCGGCCCGGCTTGTCGATGTACTCCTGCACGTACGTGATCTGGTGCTGCGGGCCCGGCAGCGCGGCGCGGTGCTCGAAGATCGCCTCGGCGGTCTCGTGGTCGTGCAGCCGGGCACCCATCCGGCCCCAGGAGCCGGTGAGCGGCTTCACCACGGCCGGGTAGCCGAAGTCGTCGAGCTCGTCGAGCGCCGCGTCCGGCACCAGGCCGACCATCGCCCGCGGGGTGGGCAGCCCGCCCTCGCGCAGTGCCAGCGTGGTGAGCAGCTTGTCGCCGCAGAGGTTGATGATCCGGGAGCTGTTCAGCACCGGGACCCCGGCGTGCTCCAGCAGCCGGCTGGCGTAGGCGTTGCGGGTGTGCGAGATCTCCCGGCTGAGCGCGCCCCGGTAGGGGAGCCGGCCGGGGCCGTCCAGCGAGAACGTCAGACGGCGGGTGTCGAGCTGTTCGAACTCGATGTCACGCCTGCGCAGTTCCTGGAGGAGCAGGCGCTCCTCCACACGGACCCGCGAGGTCAGGACTGCCAGCGGTCGTCGGACTGTGGTCACGGCGTTCCGCCTCCCATTCCAGTGAGGGCACCGGGTGCGGTGCCGAAGGGCGCCGTCGCGGCCGCGAGCCGCGGCAGCGCCGCGGTCAGGACGTCGACGGCGGTCAGGTATTCCGGCAGAGCGATGTGCTCGTTCTCGGTGTGGCAGAGGCGGGAGTCACCGGGGCCGTACGCGGCCGTCGGCACCCCCCAGACCGGGCCCACCACGTTCCAGTCCGCGGTGCCCAGCTTCAGCTTGGGGACCGGCCGGGCGCCGGTCTCCCGGATCGCCGCGGACAGGGCGCGGACGACGGGGTCGGTGCGTGCCGCGCGTACGGCGGGGACCTGCTCGATCACCGTGACCGGCCGGCCCGCCGACCGCTCCTGCAGGAACGCGCGGAACGCGGCGGCGTCGAAGTGCACCGGCACCCGGCAGGACACCTCGATCCAGGCCCGGGTGAGGTCGCCCCCGATGCCGACGACCGAGGGCAGCGCCTGGTCGAAGAGGGGGACGGAGGTGCGCCCCGGCGGGGTCCCGGGCGGGACGTCCGGACCGTAGCGCAGGGCCAGCCACTCCCGGACCGCGAACCAGAGGTCGGCGACCAGTTCGGCGGCCGTGGGCTCCGGCGAGCTGGTGTGGGCGGCCGGCTGCTCGGCCGTCATCCGGAACCGGAAGACGCCCTTGTAGCCGATGCCGACGCAGTGCGCCCCGCTCGGTTCGCCGATCACCACGGCGTCCGGGCGGAGCGTGCCGGCCAGGTGCCGGGCACCGGCCGACGCCCGCTCCTCGTCGACGGCGCCGACGACGGTGATCCGGGCGTCCGTGCGGTGCGCCAGCCGGGCCGCGGCGCACACCATGGCCGCCAGCGGCCCCTTCGCGTCCACCGCGCCCCGCCCGTACAGGACGTCGCCCGACACGCGGACGGGCACCTCGCCCGGCACCGTGTCCATGTGGCCCAGCAGCAGCAGTTCGGGGCCGGTCGCGGCGCCGGTGCTGCCGTGCACGTTGCCCGCCTCGTCGATCCGGGTCTCGAAGCCGAGCCGCGTCATGAAGCCGGCGAGGTACGCGCCGATCTCCCGCTCGGTGCCCGAGACGGACGGGATGTCCACCAGCGCCCGCAGCAGGCCGATCTCCGCTGTGCGGTCCATCGGCGGCGTCACTCCCCGGCCGGGGCCGGGTTGAGGTCCACGAGCAGCATGTCGCGGACGCCGGTGCCGCCCAGCGGGCTGATCGGCGACACCTCGTGGGTCACCCGGGCGTCGTCGACGAACATCGAGTCCAGCGGGTCCAGCAGGGTCAGCCGTACCGGGGCGCCGCCCTCCGGGTGGACGGTGGACAGGCCGCCGCCGCAGCGCTCCCTGCGCAGCAGGTGCATGCCGACGAAGCAGTGGCCGTCACGGTGCCGGCCCTCCGGCGTCGGCTCGCCCTCGCCGCCCGGCTCGGCCAGGATCCGTACGAGGTGGACGCCGACCTCCCAGGCCGTGACACCGGAGACGGCGGTCGCGATCCGGGCGTCCAGACCGACCAGGGCCCGCATGCCCTCGTGCAGCAGCACCTCGGACGCGATCGGCGCGAACACCCGCTCCTCGCCCCGCCACATGCGGATCACGTCCTGGCGGAACGCGGTGTGCGGCAGCGGCGCGAACGACACCGCGGTCTCCACGCCGGAACCGCCGGGCGCGACGTCCACCCGGATCCGGCCGTAGCGGCGCCGCCGGAACAGCTTGCCGCCCGGAATGCACGCGTCGAGCTCCAGGTCCTCCCAGGCGCCCTGGAACTCCGCCAGCGCGCGCTCCGACAGCAGCGGCCGGACCGCGTCGCGCCGCAGCGCGACGAAGCCCTCCCGGGCCGTCCGCGCGGCGTACCGGCCCACGCCGTACGCGGCGGCGTACTCGTCGACCGGTGGACCGGGCCGTACGCCGGTCGCTGTCGCGGTCACTCCCGTAGTTGTCACGATCGCCCCTCACACGTGATGCGTTTGACGGGCGCTCACGCTGTCAGCGGGCGGGCCGCGCGGCCGAGTCCGGATTTCCCCCGACTCCACCGCCGGCGGCCCGGCAGGGATGCTGCCGCAGAGACACACACGTCGACGAGGAGCCCCGGTATGCCGCGAAACGTCAACGACCGACTGGCAGGGCTCAGCCCGGAACAGCGCGCCGCGCTGATCCAGGAGCTGCGCGCCCACCGCGAGCGCCGGGCAGACAGCGACCGCATCCCCGTGGCCGACCGCACCGAGCCCCTGCCGCTCTCCTACGTCCAGCAGAGCCTGTGGTTCCTCGACCAGTGGTCCGACGGCTCGGCCTTCTACAACACGCCGCTGGCGCTGCGCATGCGCGGCCCGCTGGACGTGCCGCTGCTGCGCGCCGCGCTCACCACGGTCACCGCCCGCCACGACACGCTCCGCACCCGCTACACCTCCACCCCGGACGGGCCCCGCCAGATCGTCGACCCCGCCCGGGGCGACACCGCCCTGCGCGTCCTCGACCTCTCCGGGCTGCCCCGGGACGAGCGGGAGGAGCGGACCCGGGCCATCGCCGCCGAGGAGGCCCGCCGCCGCATCGACCTGTCCACCGGGCCGATGCTGCGCGCCACCCTCGCCCGGCAGGCGGAGGACGACCACGTGCTCGTCCTCGCCATGCACCACATCGCCACCGACGGCTGGTCGACCACCCGCATGGTCCAGGAACTCACCGAGTGCTACCTCGCGGGCCGCTCGGGCCGAGCCCCGGTGCTCCCCGAACTCCCCATCCAGTACGGAGACTTCGCCGTCTGGCAGCGAGAGCGGCTGGCCGGCCCGGACGGCGGCCGTTCGCTGGCGTACTGGCGCGACCGGCTCGACGGGCTGAGCGCCCTCCAGTTCCCCGGCGACCGCCCCAGGCCCGCGGACCCCCGGTGGACCGGGGACACCGTCGCGGAGCACCTGCCGCCCGAGCTGCACCGTGACCTGAACCGGCTCGCCGAGAGCGAGCGGACCCGGCTGCTGCCGGTGGCCGTGGCCGGACTCACCGCCCTGATGTCCCGCTACACCGGCCAGGACGACATCGTCCTCGGCTCGGTCTTCTCCGGACGCACCCGCACCGAGTTCGAGCCGCTCATCGGCTACTTCGCCAACACCGTGGTGCTGCGCACCTCCACCGCCGGCGACCCGACCTTCCGCGAACTGCTGGCCCGCACCAACGACACGGTCTTCGGCGCCCACAAGCACCAGGACCTCCCCTTCGACCAGCTCGTCGGAGAGCTCCGCCCGGACCGCGACCAGAGCCGCAACCCGCTGTTCCAGCACGCGATCTACCAGCTCGGCACCCCGGTCGAGACCGTCCGCATGGACGACATCGAGATGACCGGCCTGCCGCTGCACATGGGCACCACCAAGTTCGACTGGACCATCGGCCTGTCCGAGCGCTCCGCCGGCGGCGTCGACCTCATGGCCGAGTACGCGACCGAGCTCTTCGACGCCGACCGCATCTCCCGGCTCCTCGGTCACTACCGGCGGGTCCTGGAGTCGGCCGTCGCCCACCCCGACGCCCGGCTCGGCGAACTCGCCCTGCTCACCCCCGAGGAGCGCGAGCGGACCGTCGTCCGCTGGAACGACACCCGCACCCCGGTCGAGAACGCGGGCAGTGTCCCCGCCGCCTTCGCGGCGCAGGTCGCCCGTACCCCCGACGCCACGGCCGTCGTCCACCGCGGCGACTCGCTCGACTACGCGGCGCTCGACCGGCGCGCCAACCGCATCGCGCACCGGCTGCGCGGCCTCGGCGTCGGCCGCGGCTCGCTGGTCGGCGTCTGCCTCGGCCGCTCCCTCGACATGCCCGCCGGACTCCTCGGCGTCCTCAAGGCCGGGGCGGCGTTCGTCCCGCTCGACCCCGACTACCCGGCCGCCCGCCTGGCCCACGTCCTCGGCGACGCGGCCCCCGCCGCCGTCCTCGTCGACACCTACAGCACGGAGCGGCTCTCCGCCGCCGCCGAGGCCGCCGACGGGCCGGCGCGCCCGGTCCTCGTCGACCTGTCCGCGGACAGCCTCGGGGATGTCCCGGACACCGCCCCCGACACCGTCGTCGAACCGCACGACCTGGCGTACGTCACGTACACCTCCGGATCCACCGGCCGGCCCAAGGGCGTCATGGTGGAGCACGCCCAGCTCGTCAACCTCTTCCAGGGCCTCGACGAGCGGCTGGGCGAGCACTCGCCCGGCACCTGGCTCGCCATCAGCAGCATCTCCTTCGACATGTCCGAAGTGGAGATGTTCTGGACGCTGACGCGCGGCTTCAAGGTCGTCGTGGCGAGCGGCCGGCCGCACGAGCTGCTGCGCTCCGCGCCGTCGGTGCCCCGTCGCCGCACACGGCCCATGGAGTTCGGCCTCTTCTACTTCGCCAGCGACTCCGGGGACGGAGCCGACGGCGGCGCCGCGGGTGCCCCCGGCGACGCGCCGGCCGGCGCTCCCGACCGGTACCGGTTGCTCATCGAGGGCGCCAAGTTCGCGGACCGCAACGGCTTCTCCGCCGTCTGGACCCCCGAGCGCCACTTCCACGAGTTCGGCGGCCTGTACCCGGCCCCGTCCGTGACCGCGGCCGCCCTGGCCATGGTCACCGAGCGCGTCTCCATCCGCTCCGGCAGCGTCGTCCTGCCGCTCCACCACCCGGTGCGCGTCGCCGAGGAGTGGTCCGTCGTCGACAACCTCTCCGGCGGACGCGTCGGCATGGCCTTCGCCTCCGGCTGGCTGCACGACGACTTCGTCTTCGCGCCCGAGAACTACGCCGACCGCAAGCAGGTCATGATCGACGGCATCGCCACCGTGCGCTCGCTGTGGCGCGGCGAGTCCGCCACCCTGAAGGCCGGCAACGGCAAGGACGTCGAGGTCCGCATCCGGCCCCGCCCGATCCAGCCCGAGCTCCCCGTCTGGCTCTCCTCCGGCGGCACGCCCGCCACCTTCAAGGCGGCCGCCGAGCAGGGCGCCAACATCCTCACCCACCTGCTCGGCCAGGACCTCGACCAGCTCGCCGAGTCGATCCGGCTCTACCACGACACCTGGCGGGAGAAGTTCGGCACGGACGGCGGCAAGGTCACCCTGATGCTGCACGCCTTCCTCGACGAGGACCGCGAACGCGCCCTGGAACTGGTCCGCGAGCCCTTCATCGGCTACCTGCGCACCTCCCTCGACCTGGTCCGGGTGCTCGGCCAGCGGATGGGCGTCGACATCGACCCGCGCAACATCGGCGAGGACGACCTCGACGCGCTGCTCAACCACTCCTTCGACCGCTACGTGCACACCAGCGGCCTCTTCGGCACCCCCGAGGACTGCCTCGAACTCGTGGACCGGCTCAGCGAGATCGGGGTCGACGAGGTGGCCTGCCTGGTGGACTTCGGCATCGACGCCGACCACGTCCTCGACGGACTCGTCTCGCTCGACCGGCTCCGCCGCCTGGTCGAGGCGGGGACCGAGGAGGAGACCACGAGCGACGGCGGCGCGACGGCGGACGACGCCCCGGCCGAGGCCACGCTCGCCGAACTCGTCGGCAGGCACGGCGTCACCCACCTCCAGTGCACCCCGTCGCTCGCCCAGCTGATGCTCGACGACCCCACCGGCGACGCCCGGCGCGCCCTCGGCGCGCTCGACGTCCTGCTGGTCGGCGGCGAGGCGGTGCCCACCGCCCTCGCCCTGCGCCTGCGCGAGGCCACCGGCGCCGCGTTCCACAACATGTACGGGCCCACGGAGACCACGGTCTGGTCCACCGGCGGACCCATCGACGGCCGCGACACCGAGGCCCCCACCGTGCCCGTCGGCACCCCCCTCGCCAACACCTCGGTGTACGTCCTCGACGCCCACCGCGCACCCCTTCCCGTCGGCGTCCCCGGTGAGCTGTACATCGGCGGGGACGGCGTCTCCCGCGGCTACCTCCACCAGCCCGGGCTCACCCGCGAGCGGTTCCTGCCCGACCCGTTCAGCCCGCACGAGGGCGCCCGCATGTACCGCACGGGCGACCACGCCAAGTGGCTCCCCGACGGACGCCTGGAGTTCCTCGGCCGCGGCGACGACCAGGTCAAGGTGCGCGGCTTCCGGGTGGAGCTCGGCGAGGTGGAGACCGTGCTGCGCGACCATCCCGCGGTCGGCTCGTGCGTGGTCGCCGCCCGGGGCCCCGCCGGCGCCCAGTACCTGGCCGCGTACCTCGTCGCCGCCCCCGACCATCGGGCGCCCGACGCCGAGGAGCTGCGTGCCCATCTGCGCGGCCGGCTCCCCGAGTTCATGATCCCCGCCCGCTACGTCCGGCTCGACGAACTGCCGCTCAACGCCAACGGCAAGGTGGACCGCCTCAGGCTGCCCGACCCGGCGGCCGGCGACGCGGCGCAGGCCGCCGAGGCCCCGGTCACCCCGCTCCAGAAGGAGCTCGCCGAGGTCTGGAAGCAGGCCCTGGAGATCGAGTCCGTCGGTATCCGGGACAACTTCTTCGAGCTCGGCGGCCACTCGATCACCGTCATCCGGGCCGTCGACTTCGCCGGCAAGCGCGGCATCCGGATCACCGCCCGCCAGCTCTTCCAGCACCAGACCATCGCCGAACTCGCCGAGTCCGCGGGCGAGGGGAACGCCGTCGCCGCAACCGGTGCCACGGTGACCCCCATCAGGTCCGGGGGCACCCGCCCCCCGCTCTTCTGCCTGCACTCCAGCACCGGCACCTCCGCCTCGTACTACCCGCTGGCGGCGCACCTCGGCGAGGACCGCCCGGTGTACGGCGTGGACGCCGCCCCGATCGTGCCGGGCGCAGCCGAGGAGTCGCTCGACGACCTCGCCGAGCGCTACTGCGCGAGCATCCGGAAGATCCAGCCCGAGGGTCCCTACCACCTGCTCGGCTGGTCCCTCGGCGGTGGCATCGCCTGGGCCGTCGCCTCCCGGCTCCAGGCCGACGGCGACACGGTCGGTCTGCTCACGCTCCTCGACACCCAGCCCCCGGCCGAACTCGCCGAAGCCCTCGGGCACGCCGAGTCGGCGGGCGCCTTCGCCGACAGCTTCGCCCTCTCGATGGGCCGCCCACCGCTCGCGATCGACCTGGCGGCGCTGCGGCCCCTCGACACCGAGGCGCAGTTCGGGGCCGTCCTCGACCGGATGACCGAGGCCGGGCTCGTCCGGGACGGGGAGAGGACCGAGATCCTGGCCCGCGCGCGGATGTTCACCGCCATGACCAGGGCCGCGTCCGTGTGGAAGGCGACCCCCTACCGCGGACCCGTCGAACTGCTCGTCGCGGACCAGCCCGGCGACGTCGACTGGTTCGCCCAGGGCTGGGCGCGCCACAGCGACGGTCCGGTGCGCACCCGGCTCGTGCCCGGTGACCACTTCAGCGTCATGCGGTCCGGCAGCGCGCCGGCCCTCGCCGAGGTGATCGGCGAGCTGCTCGAAGGAAGCCGGGTCGGATGACGATCACCACGACACCGGGCGCCACCGGACAGCCCGTCACCCGCGCCCCGGGCGGGCCGCAGTCCGCTCTCGACGGGCTCTTCCGGTCGGCGTTCCGGCGCCATCCCGCCGGCGTCGCGGTCGTCACCGCGCGGGGCGGGGACGGGCGGCCGTACGGCTTCACCGCGACCTCGGTGGTCTCGGTGTCCGCCGCACCGCCGATGCTCGCCTTCACGGTCGGCACCGACGCCTCGACCTGGCCCGCGCTCGCCACCGCCACCCACCTGGGCGTCCATCTGCTCGACGAGGGGCAGAGCGCGCTGGCCGCGCTCTTCGCCCGCAGCGGCGCGGACCGCTTCGGCGGCACGGACTGGGAGCCGGGCCCGTGGGGCGTGCCCCGGCTGACCGGCTGCCCGGTGCGGCTGGTGTGCCGGGTGGCCGGAAGGGTCCCGGCCGGCGACCACCGGATCGTCGTCGCCGAACTGCTCACCGGCGACTGCCCGCCCGGGGACAGGCCGCCGCTGCTGTACCACGCGGGCCGGTTCGCCGGTCTGCGGCCGCTCGACCCGGCCGCCCCGCGCGCCGGTCACGGCTCGTAGGGCAGCCAGCCGCTGCGGACCGCGCGGACGCCGGCCTCGAACCGGCTCCGCGCCCCCAGGCGCTCCATGAGCACGGTCGCGATCCGGCGGGCGGTGCGGTGCGAGACCCCGAGCCGCTTGGCGATGCCCTCGTCGGTGTGGCCCTCGGCGAGGAGCCGGAGCGCGGCGAGTTCCTGCCGGCTCGGCCGTTCGTCGTCGCCCCGTGACGGGCACGCCTCGCCGAGCGGCTGGGCTCCCTCCCAGGTGGTGTCGAAGAGGGTGCACAGGGCGGTCAGGGTGCCGTGGCCGGTCAGGGCCACGGCCCCGGCGCTGCTGTCCTCGCTGTTGACCGGGATGAGCGCGGTCTTCCGGTCGATGATCGTCATCCGCGTCGGCAGCGTGGCCACGGTGCGCACCTGACCGCCTTGGCTGGTCAGCCAGTTGGCGTGCTCGACGGTGGCGGGGCTGTTGCGGACGCTGTCGACGTAGATCGTCCGCATCACGACCCCGCGTTTGAGGAGCCGCTCGTTCAGCGGGCGGGAGGCGGCCATGTTCTCCCGGGTCTGGGCGCCGTCCGGGACGAAGGCCATGACCTCGCTCTGCACGTCGTTGGTGAGCTGGGCGAGGCGCGCGCGGATCTGGTCGACGCCGTTCAGATGCTCGACGCTGGCGTGCCCGGTGGCCGGCTGCTGGAGTCCCGCGTACTCGGAGATGAGCCGGGACGCGGCCGCGCGCGAGGCGGCGATGCGCTGCCGGTGCTCGGCGAACTCGGCCTGCTGGCGGGCGAGGAGGTACTCCAGGCCCAGCTCGGGGCTGATGGCGTGCCGCAGGCCGGTTCCGTCCCCGAGCTCGCGCACGAGATCGAGCTCGGTGAGCCGCTCCCAGGCCCGGTGGATGTCCTCTTCCGCCTGGTCCAAACGTTTCGCCAAAGCCGCGGCATCATCCCCCGGATTCGCCAGCATGCAGCGGTACACGGCTTCGGTGGGACCGTCCAGGCCCAGAGATTCCAGCATCCGTACCCCCGATATGAAGCGCCGTCGCCATCGCTTCGGGTCGATGATGCCAAAGACGCCACGGCGGATCGAGGGGATCACCGGAACGCGTGCCGGCCGGCCGCGGCCCGAACCGGCCACTCCGCCCCCACCACCCCCGCCGCGGGACCCTCCGCGGGCCCCGCGCCCCTCCTTCCCCCGCGTCTCCGGCGGGGTGTTCCACCGACGGCGCCCTGGTGGCCTCTATGGGCCACGGCCCCTTCGGGCCAGGCGCCTTCCCTTTCCTCAGCCCCGTGACCGGGCGGATGCTTCTTGCACGGCGGGGTCGCAGCCCCACCGGACTTCTCGGAGACAACGAGCGCGTCAACCGCGGGACGCGCCACGTGACCTCCACCCTCATGTCACTCCACCAGCACCGGATGGGATCCGTCATGTTCCGCGCCCGCATCGCCTCGACCGCCGCCGCCGCCGCCCTCGCCGCCGCCCTCCTCGTCCCCGTCGCCTCCACCGCGGCCGGAACGGTCCTCGCCGACGGTGCCACCGGCACCACCACGGGACAGACCGGCGGCACGAGCACCACCACGGACGGTCCCAAGGACGACATGGGCTGGCAGTAACCCGCCGCTCGCCACCGGACCGTCACGCACCGCCCCGGCCTCTCGGCACCTCACGGAGACCACGTGGACATCAGACAGCTGACGACCTTCCACCGGGTGGCGACCCGGCTGAGCTTCACCCGGGCCGCCTCCGAGCTGAAGTACGCGCAGTCCAGCGTGACCGCGCAGATCAAAGGGCTGGAGAGCTCACTCGGCGTCGAGCTCTTCGAACGCCTCCGGGGAGGGATCCGGCTCACCCCCGCCGGGGAACGCCTGCTTCCCTACGCGGAACGGATCATGACCCTGGCCGACGAGGCCCGGGGCGCCACCGCCGGCTTCTCCGACCCCGCCGGCCTCCTGACGATCGGCACCATGGAGAGCCTCACCTCCTACCGCATGCCGCCGGTCCTGGAACTCTTCCACCACCGCTTCCCGCGCCTCCACCTGGTGCTGCGCCCCAGCCTCGGCGTCGAGACCTGCCACGCCCTGCGCCAGGGCGTCTTCGACCTGGCCTTCCTGATGGAGGCCGAGACCGAACACGCCGGCGTGCAGTCCGTGGTCCTCGGCGCGGAGCCCCTGGTGGCGGTCGCCGCCCCCGGCCACCCGCTGGCCCACGCCCGGCACGTGACGACCGACGACCTGCGCACGGTGCCCGTACTCGCACCCGAGGCCGGCTGCGCCTACCGCGACCTCTTCGAGGCCGAGCTCGCCGACGGCACGGGCGAGGCGGCCCCGTTCCTGGAGTTCGGCAACATCGAGTCCGTCAAACGGGGCGTCGCCGCCGGCCTCGGGGTGGGGCTGCTCCCGCTCATGACCGTCACGGAGGCCGTCGACGCCGGCACCCTGGCCGTCCTCGACTGGGAGCCGCCGTTCGAGGTGTTCACCCAGATCGCCTGGCGCAGGGGCAAGCGGCTGACCCGGGAGATGCGGCTCTTCGTCGACCAGGCGGTCGGCTGCATGGCCGAGTTCTACCGGACCCCGGTCGCGGCCTGACGGAGGCTCAGAGATGGATCCGTCGACCCGCCTCCGGCGCGGCCCGGTGCCGGATGGTCCACAGACTGCGGCGCACGTAGGTGCGCTGGAGCCAGCGGTCGAGCCCGTCGTAGCGCGGCGTGAACGCCGAACGGGCGTGCACCCCCTTGCGGTTGTTGATCAGCAGAGCCTGGCCGGGCTCCAGCCGCACCGGCTGGGCGACGGACCGGCAGGTCTCGCGCAGCCGGTCGAGGGCCGCGCCGGCCCGGCTCGTCATGGCGTGCACGCCGTTGGCCGACACGGCGATCTCCGGGTACGCGCGGCTGCCGCTGATGATCGGCACCGGATCGGAGAGGACCTCCGCGCCGCCCGCGTGCTGCCGGGTGTAGCTGCCGGGCGCGTTCAGCCGGAACAGCGGGCTGCGCAACGTCGACAGCACGTCGTCGGCGAGCGCGGCGGAGATGTCACGGGCGTCCGCGTAGGAGGTGACGGCCCGCCGCTCGTGGTCGTCGCGCAGGCAGACCAGGACGAGGAAGTCCGGGTTGGCCAGGTCGTAGCGGCCCACCGGGTCGTGGACGATGTCGTTGTGGAAGTTAAGGGACGCCTCGGAGCCCTGGTTGGTCTGGGTTCGCTCGCCACCGGGCACGGGCACCACGTCGTGGATGATCCGCCCCTCCTTCTCGGAGAGCATCCCGACCGGTTCGCCGAGCAGCGAACTGAGCCCGAGGAGGACGCCCTCCGCCACGTACCCCGGCTTGTCCTGGCACGGACGCCCGTCCCGCGGCGTCGGCGGCAGCACCGGGTCGACGGGCAGGTTGCCGATCAGGGCCACCCCCGGGGTGTCCGGATGGCGCCCGAAGTCCAGGATCCGCTGGAGCACGTCGAGCGGCAGGCCGGCGAAGACCTGGTGGCAGCGGGTGGACGCGCGGTCGACGTCGGCCCCCGGGTCGGCCAGGCCCGCCAGCTCACGCGCCAGCCGGTCCCGGTCGGTGTCGGACAGGCCGAGGACGGCGAGGGCCGAGCCGCTGCCCGGCCGCACCCCCCGGATGTCGGCGACGGTCATGGTCATCTGACTCACACTCCCGTGAGACGAAGGGCTCGCGGCGCGCCCGCTCCCGCGGGGCGGAGACGCCGAGGCGCACCGCCGGAATCGTCGAGTTCGTCGTGCAGCCGGCGGGCGAGGGCCAGCGCCCCGTCCCCGTCGGCCGCGAGGTGGGTGGTGCCCGTCGCCCCGCGCAGCACGGTCACGGGCACGCCCGCCGGGACACCGGGCCGCAGCCCGTGCCGGAGGTGGAAGTCGTCCAGGTCGACGTAGCCGCCGACCACTGCGACCAGCGGCCCGTCGGGCAGCCGCACCGCCTCGACGTGCGCCGCGTGCAGGGCCGCGAACGCCAGGTCGGCGGAGTGCTCGGAGGCGTAGCGCAGGCACGTCGACCGGCGGTCGAGGACGACGGACGCGACCGGGGCACCGGCGGGCCCGACGGTCGTGCCGGTGTCGTACGGGGGCCTGTTGTCCCGGAGGACCAGCTCGATCCGGTGCCGACGGGCCAGCTCCACCGCACGCCGGTGGATCACCTTCGCCCCGTACCGGGACATCAGCGCCGCCGCGTCGTACGAGATCCTCGGCACCAGCCGGGCGCCCGGCAGCAGGTGCGGATCCCCGGTGTACACGCCGTCGACGTCCGAGTGGATCTCGCAGCGGTCCGCGCCCGTCGCCACCGCGGCCGCCACCGCCGACAGGTCCGAGCTGTTCTTCCCCAGCCAGGTCGGCCGGCCGTGACCGTCGACGGCCTGGCCGCCGGGCACGACCACCACCTGGTGCCGGGCCACCGCCTCCCGCAGCGGCAGCGGGTCGATCCGCGCCAGCCGGGCCCGCAGGAACACCTCGTCGGAGACCAGCCCCGTGCGGTGCCCCGTCAGCACGCCGACGCCGAGCCCGCGCCGGTGCACGGCCGCCGCGAGAAGCCGGGCCCCCACGGTGTCGGCGAGCGTGATCAGGCCGGCGGCGTTCTCGTCGCACGGCCGCGGATCGATCCGGTGCAGCCGCTCCCGCAGCCCCTCCGTCTCGCCCGGCCCCGCGCTCACCACGACCACCAGAGGCCGCCCGTCCCGGGCGATCCGCCGTTCCAGGCCCGCCGCCACCCCGTCGTACGCCTCGGGGGAGGGGAAGCTCGACCCGCCGAACTTCAGGACCGCCGGCCCCGTCACAGCGTGCCCCTGGCAACGAGTTCCTCCGCGATCTGCACCGCGTTCAGGGCCGCCCCGATCCGCAGGTTGTCGGCGACCAGCCACAGCCAGAAGCCCCGCGGGTCCGTCGGCGACACACGGATCCGTCCCACGTGCACCCGGTGCGGGTCGTCGAGCGTCGCCGGAGTCGGGAACGCGCCGCCCCCGCCGTCGTGCACGGTGACCTCCGGCAGCCCGGCCAGCAGCGCCACCAGCTCCCCCCGGTCGACCTCGGCGGCGCACTCCACCCACACCGCCTCCGAGTGGCCGTTGATCACCGGCACCCGGACGCAGGTCGCGGTCACGTCGAGGTCCGGCAGCCCGAGGATCTTGCGCGACTCGTGCAGCAGCTTCTCCTCCTCGCGGGTGAAGCCGCTGTCCAGGACGCGGTCGATCAGGGGCACCACGTTGAAGGCGAGCGACGGCACGAACTCCTTGGACAGCGGCTCCGCGCCGGGGTCCTGCAGCGCGAGCGCCGTCGCCTCCTGGAGCTCCTCCACCCCGGAGTGACCGAGCCCGGACGCCGCCTGGTAGGTGCTGACGACCACCCGGCGCACCCCCCAGCGGCGCTCCACGTCCCGCAGCACGCGCACCAGGGGGATCGTCGAGCAGTTGGGGTTGGCGACGATCCCGCTCGCCGGACGCGCGTCCAGCGCACCGGCGTTGACCTGCGGCACCACCAGCGGTGTCGACGGATCCATCCGGAACGCGACGGTGTTGTCGACGACCAGGGCGCCCGCGGCCACCGCCACCGGGACCCAGCGCTCGCTGACGGCCGTCCCGGCGGAGAAGAACGCGAGGTCCACCGAGCCGAAGTCGAACTCCGCCACGTCGTGCACGGTGTAGTACCGGCCCTGGACGCAGATCTCGCGCCCGGCCGACCGGGGCGAGGCCAGCAGGTGCAGCTCCCGGTAGCGCAGGCCGCGCTCCTCGACCAGGTCGATCAGGGTGCCGCCGACCGCGCCGGTCGCCCCCACGACGGCGATGCGGGGGGCGGCGGGGTCGCTGACGAGTGTCATGGGGTGTGTCTCCGATCTGAGGGTGCCGCCGGGTGCCGTGGGGTACGGGCCCGCGGCGCGGCTCGGGCAGGGTGGTTCAGTGCAGGGGTACGGGATGGTGCAGGCCGCCGCGGGTCCACAACGCGTTGAGACCGCGCGGCACGTCGAGTCCGGAGCCGGGGCCGAGGGCGCGCTCGTACACGTCGGCGTACGTGCCGACCGCGTCGAGCACCCGCGCCGCCCACTCCGCGTCGAGCCCGATCGCCGGCCCGTGCCGGCCCGCGGCCCGCGCGACCCCGGCCAGGGCCCGGTCCCGCGCGTCCGGGCCGGCCTCGGCCACCTCGTGCTCGGCGGCCAGGAGCAGATGCAGCACCCACCGGCACAGTCGCAGCCAGTGGGGGTCGTCGTCGCGCACGGCGGCGGCCATCGGCTCGCGCGAGATGACCGTGTCGAGGATCCGGTGCCGCTCCGGAGCGGCGAGCCGGGACCGCTGCCCCGCCAGCGCCACCCGGTCCAGCACCAGGGCGGCGCACCGGCCCTCCGCGTAGGCGGCGAGCGCGCCGGCCACCGAGTCCGACACCACGGTCCGCACCTCGGTGCCCCGGCGCCCGAACCAGGCGGCCAGGTTGGCCGCGCTCGTCGTGCCCGCCTGGACGGCGACCGGCCGGCCGGCGAGGTCCCACGCGTCCGCGAAGCCGTCGTCGGCGCGGACCAGGAACCCCTCCCCGTCGTAGCAGGTCACCCCGGCGAACAGCACCGGGTACTCCGCCTCACGGCCCATGGTCCACGTGACGTTGGCGACGGTGAGCTCCGCCGTGCCCGCCAGCAGCGGCCGCAACCGCGCGTCGGGGTCGGCGGGCAGCCACTCCACCGCCTCCGGGTCCCCGAGCGCCGCCGCCGCGACGGCCCGCGCCACGTCCGTGTCCAGACCGCTCCAACGGCCCTCCGGCGTACGGTACGAGAGCCCCGGCACGTCCCGGCTCACCACGGCGCCGACGGCGCCTCGGGCCCGTACGGCGGCGAGCGTCGGCGGGGTCACGCGGACACCCCCTCTGCCGGCCGGCGACCCAGCAGGTCCTCGGCGTCGCAGCGCCGCTCGTGGAAGCTCAGCATGCCCAACAGCCCCCAGGGACCGACGGGTCCGCGCGACGGGACCGTGTCCCGGGCGACCGGCACGCCCGCCGGGTCCGCCCAGCGCAGCACACCGTACGGATCGACCCGGGCCCGGGCCCGGTTGGCGTTGTCGGGATGCAGGCAGTACGGCACGTCCAGCAGTCCGGCCGCGAACGCGCGCACCAGCGCCTCCCCGACGTCGTCGGCGAGTTCCAGCACGCGGTCGACCAGCAGCGCCGCCTCCTCGTACACGCCCGTGACCCGAGCCGGACCGGCGGGGGCGCCGCGGCCGGCCTCGTCGGCGGCGACGGCCGCGGCGAACTCCAGCGCGTCGACGTTCTCCGCCACCGTCGGAATCCGGTGCGCCTCCGCGGGCGTCTTCACGACCAGCCGGTCCGCGCCGCCCCGCACGGCGAGCCGGGCGCTCTCCTCGACCAGCCGGAAGGCGCCGACCGGTGTCCGCGGGAACACCCCCATGAACGTGTAGAGGACCACGTGCCAGTCCGTGCCGGTGAGCCGCTCACCGGCCAGCCGCCGCAGCGCGGACAGCGCCTCCAGATCCTGCCCGGGGTGGGTCTGCTGGGCATAGCTCACCGAGACGCTGCGCACCCCGTGCGCACGGAAGAACAGGGCCTCCAGGACGGTCAGGGCGACCAGCACCGACGGCGGGCACAGCTGCCCCAGCATGCTCCCGCCGAAGCTCTCCAGGTGCATCGGCTCGTCCTGGGCGGCGATCAGTTCGCAGCAGCGCGCCCACGCGAGCACCGAGTCGCGCAGCGGAACCCTGCCGTAGGGAAGGCAGTACGAGACCGGGCCGCCCTCGGTGGCGTCGACGCCGGCGGCGGCCATCGTCCGGAGCAGCCGCAGCGGCAGGGCGCACCCGTGCCGCACCTGGAGGGGGAAGTCCTCGGCCACGATCCCGGCGAGCATCGCGCGGGTCGCCTCGGGGCCGTGGACCACCAGCGGAAAGCCGTTCAGTTCGGCGCCCGACCGCAGCGCGCGCAGCGCCCCGCGGTGGTCGTCGACCCGGGTGAAGCTGTCGAGCGTGACGGTGCCCGCCGTGACGGCCCGGGGGTCGGGGCCGACGGCCAGGTCCCGCACCGCCGCCAGTCCCGCGCGCATCCGCTCGGGGGTCGCGAAGCCCATCCGCGGCTGCACCACCAGCCGGCCGGCGGCGCGCGACCGGTGGACATGGCGGGAGAACCGGCCCACGGGGGGCGCCACCGTGCCGTTCATGCCGCCGACTCCGCGGGGGCCCGCCGCCGGGGCCGCAACTCGCCCAGGAAGTCGGCGAACTCGTCCAGCGCGTCGTCGGAGTCGAACACGGCGTCGTACCCGGCCTCGGCCAGCGCGTCGCCGTGCTCCTCGCGGCCGGCCTCGCCCGCCACGCCGAGCTTGCCGCCGATGACCACGCGCAGGTCGGCGAGTTCGGGGTGGGCGCGCAGGACGCGGATCAGCCGCAGCCCGTCCAGCCGGCCGTGCCCGTTGACCGTACTGATCACCAGGACGTCCGGACGCGTGGCCAGGCAGGCGTCGACGATCTCCTGATCCGGCGTGCAGGGCCCCAGGTTGACCACCTCGTGGCCGTACTCCTCCAGCATCAGCTGCAGGAAGACCAGGTTCCACGTGTGCGCGTCGGAGGAGACGGTGGAGACGACGAACGTCCCCGGGCGGCGGTTGGTCTTCGGCATGGAACACCCCGTGTGGGAAGGCGCGATGGGCGTGGTCCGATCCTCACGGCAGCCGGCGTCGCACTCAACGCGTCGGGGATGGGGATGCTCGATCACGGTGATCGAAATCTTCGATGGCCGCGGTCGCACGAGGCCGCGGTCCGGCTCCCGAGAGCCGCCGCGATCCTGTCAGGGCCGGACACGACTCCGGCCGGCCGGGACGGCCGCCGGTCCGGCGCGCGTCCTCGGCCGGCCGGGTCACGGCGGCTGCCTCCCGGGAGGGAGGTCCGGGGCTCAGGTCATGTTGAAGTACGGCAGGGGTCCCGCCGGCTGGCCCGCCGTCACACGGCGGATCACCGCGATCGCCAGGATCGACGACAGGATGCCGAGACCGTGGTCCACCGGGGTGTGGTAGTCCGTCCGGTGGAGCACGAGCAGGTGGACCGCGACCGACACCGGGCCGTCGCAGAGCCAGGCGAACCACCAGGCGTTGATCAGCGCGGCGTCCCGCGGCGGTCCGCCGGCACGACGGATGTCGAGGGTGATCCGGCGGGGCAGCCACCACATGGCGAGCGGGATGATCCAGGCGCCGAGGGCGAAGCCCGGGGCGTACCTGTGGGTGCCCGGGGCGAGCACCTCGGCGTTGCAGCGGCAGCGGTGGAACCAGAAGAGGAACGTGATCCAGCACGTTATCTGGAGCACACCGAGGAGCGCGTTCGCCTCCGTGACCAGGGGGGAGCCGGCGCCGCCGGTGGCGATGACGAAGACGTCGGCCAGGGCCGACGTGGCGATCAGGCACTGGGCGACCAGCGCCGGTGCGGCGGGGTCGCGGAACCGGTAGCGCGGCCCGCGCACCGCCGATGGACCCACGGGCACGTCGTACTGTTCCACGGATGCTCCCCCCGGAGTGAACCCCGTCACCGTGATGATCGACGGTGGTCACCGTCATGCTAGGGATGCGTCGCACAGGTGTTCAAGGTCCCTGCGGGGTCGGGCCGTCGGGACGTCCCGGCACGCGCGCCGAGTCCGCCACGGCACCGGCCCGGCCGTCGGGTCGCCGGCCACACCGGGATCCCGGTCCCTCAGCGGTGGCGGAACCAGCGCGCCGCCTCCAGCAGCCGCCCCTCGGGACCGAAGAGCGCCTGGTGCTCCCAGCCGTCGAGCGAGGCCGGACCGGCCGGATCGGTGCTGCTCGCGAGCGCCGTCCACGCCGGTTCCCAGTAGACGACGCCCAGACCGCGCCCGCCCGGGACGGCCTCGACGACGCTCATCACGTCCCGCAGATGCGCCGCCTGCCCGGCCGGGGTCGCCGGATAGCCGGCCACCGGTTCGGCGGGAGTGGCGACCGGGTGCCCCAGGAACCTGCCGTCGCCCGGCGCGTGCGGGTAGCCCGTCTCCACGACGAGTACCGGCCGGCCGTACCGCGCGGCGACGTCGTCGAGGTTCGTCTGCAGGGCGGCGAGCCCGTCCTGCCAGTAGCCGTAGTAGGAGAGGGCGACGACGTCGAACGGCACCCGGTGCGCGACGGCCTGGTCGAACCACCGGCGGGTCGCCGCGTTGTCGGTGCCGCACGCGAGGTGCAGCGCCACCCGGGTGCCCGGGGAGGCCGCCTCGACCGCGCGGGCCCCGGCGGTCAGCAGTCCCGCGAGCCCGTCCCAGCACGAGGTGCTCCCGTCCTCCCACAGCAGCCCCGCGTCGATCTCGTTCCCGATCTGGACGATGCGGGGTGGGGTGCCCTGCGCCGTGAGGGCGCGCAGCACCCCGTACGTGTGGGCGTGCACCTCCTTGAGCAGCCGGCGGTACGAACATGCCGCCCAGGCGGCCGGCTTGACCTGGTTGCGCGGATCGGCCCAGGTGTCCGAGTAGTGGAAGTCCACCAGGATCCCCAGGCCGAGGACCGCGGCCCGCCGCGCCATGGCGAGGACGCGGGCCGTGCCGTCATAGCCGTCCGCCGGGTTCACCCAGACCTTCAGCCGGACCAGGTTCATCCCGGCGTCGCCGAGCACGGCCAACGCGTCGCCGCGCGTGCCGTCGGCGTACCGGTGGACCGCCCCGCGCTCCTCGTTCCTCGGCAGGCTCGACAGATCGCCGCCCTTCACCGCCAGTCCGGTCGCGCCAGGCGTCAGCGCGATGTCGGACAGGTGCGCCCACTGGCCCGCCCCGGCGTCGGAGCGGAGACCGACCGTGCACCGGCCGCCGGTCACCTCGGCGGACACGACCACGCGGATCCACTCGCCGGCCGGTGTCGGCGGCAGGTCCGTGCGCTGCTCGACGCCGGCGTGGTCGCGCAGCACGAGGTGGACGGCCCGCTGCCCGCCGCCGGAGCGGGCCCAGGCGGTCAGTGTGTACGGCCCGTCGGGCAGCCCCGACAGGTGCCGACTCGTCTCACCCGGTACGCCGACGGCGACCAGTGCGTCAGCCGGAGGCCGTCGCCCCCGTCGTGCCCACCCTGCTCGACCAAGGAGGCGTCGAGGTCGCCGGTCACGGACCAGCCGGACCGGTCCGCCGGTGCCGCCGCACCGGGGGAGCCGGCCCCGGAAGGCGACGGAGCGAGCGGAAGGGCGCCGGACGCGGGGAGCGGCGTGGACGGGGCGCCGGCGTGCGTGACCCTCCACGGCTGGGCGGTGACCATGGCCCCACGGTAGGGCCGAGCCCCTCACGCGGCCCGCCCCGGCGCACCGACACGCGGGGCCGCCCCCGACCGGGACCCACGGCAGGCGCCCGGGCGATTCACGCGGACGGGCCGCGGGTCCCGAGGGGCCCGGCGCCGGCCGGGCGGTTCCGCGCGGCGAACGGGTAGTGGTGGAACGCGCCTTCTTCGAGGGGGAGTTCGGGGTTCCATGCCTTCAGGGCCTGGGCGGAGGGCCGGAACAGCGGCCGCGGCAGCCGGTCGAGCGGCGTCCACTCCCAGCGCTCGATCTTGTCCGGCTCGGCCACCGCCGGGCTGCCGGTGAACGCCCGCACCACCGTCACCGCGGTCATCCGGGTCAGCGTCGGCGAGGTGAGGGAGTCCAGCAACAGGGCGACGACCTCCACGTCGGCCGGGTCCGCCACGAGCGTGGTCTCCTCCGCCAGCTCCCGCGCCGCCGCCTCCTCGATGGACTCGCCGGGATCGACCTTCCCGCCCGGCAGCTCCCACGTCCCGGACGGGTGCAGACCGAGGAGCACCCGCCCGGCCCCGTCGGTCACGACCACCCCCGCGCCGAAGGAGGCCTGCGCCGTCGGCGGCTGGACGTTGCGGTGGGGCACGGTCGGCTGCTCGGCCGGCGTCATGGCGTCTCCTCGTGCGGTGCGGTCGGGGGTGTCCCGGTGCGCACCATGATGCGTCCGGCGGGTCCGGCGCGACGCGGAGTCCGCTCGCCGATCACCCGGCCGGGGGCCGACTACCTTGCGGCGCAAGACAGTTCGTCACTATCATGCACCGCATGACAAAGGAGCTGCCGACCGCCGCCGACCAACGGCGGAGCCAGCTCCTGCGCGGAGTGCTCGACCTCTGCCTGCTCTCCCTCATCGCCGAACGTCCTCGGTACGGCTACGAGTTCGTGGAGGCCCTCGACGAGAGCGGCCTGGAACTGGTGAGCGAGGGCAGCATCTATCCGCTGCTGGCACGGATGGAGCGGGCCGGGCTCGTCGCGCCGTACCGCGCCCCGTCCTCCAGCGGCGGGGCGCCGCGCAAGTACTACCGGCTCACCGAGGAGGGCCGGACCGCACTGGACCGGGGGCGTACCGTGTGGCGGGAGTTCACCGTCGCGACGGGCCGGATCCTGGCCGACACCGACGCACCGACGGGGGAACCACACCATGACGAACGAGCGGATACTCGCCGTCTGCCGTAGCAACTGGGAGTACCGGGGGATCGACGACGCCGCCGTCCGCGAGATGCTGGCCGAGCTGGCGGCCCACCTCGAGGACGCCGCGACCGCCGGCCGCGCCCCGCGGGACGTCGTCGGCGACGACGTGCAGGCCTTCGCCGCCTCCTGGGCGAGGGCCCGCCGCCCGCTGTACCGGCGAGCGCTGCGGATGGCGGCGCTGATCCCCCTGGTCGCCGGCGTCCTGCTGCTGTTCGTGCACCTGCGCCGGTGGTCCCCGGCGGTGGACGTCACCCCGGGATCGCTGGCCTTCTGGGTCGCCCTCGCGGCGGCGACGGTGCTGCTGGAGCTGCGTCGCGGATCTCTCGGCCTCGGCCGGACGTGGGTGGTCGGCCTCGTCGTCGGCCTGCCCGTCGCGGTGCTGACCGAGCGGGTGGCGGGGGACGGGACGCTGTTCAGCGTGCCGCTGTGGCTGACGGTCCTGGTGATGCTGCCGGGACTCGGGTACGCGGTGACCGAGCACCGCGCCGCGAAGAGCCGGCCGGTGGTGGAGCCCCCTGCGGCGTAGCGGGGCGCCCTGCCGCGCCCTCCGGACTCCCGGTCCGATCGGCGAGGCGCCCCCTCGGGGCATTCCGGGCGGGTGCGGAAATCCCCGCGGCGCATTCCGCCCGCACCGGCGGTCCGTTTTGTGCTACAGTCGACAGCTGTTGCAGTTGTGGTTCCCATATGACTTCAAGTGCCTTGGCGATAGCGATATCGCCGGGCATTTTTGTTTTTCGGTGTTTTTCCGACGGGCAATCATCGCGACGACACCGGGATTCGCACCGTGTGAATCCCCGGGTACTGCCCCGAAGGAGAAAAACATGGCCACCGGAACCGTGAAGTGGTTCAACTCGGAAAAGGGCTTCGGCTTCATCGAGCAGGACGGCGGCGGCCCCGACGTCTTCGCCCACTACTCGAACATCGCGTCTTCCGGTTTCCGGGAGCTGCTCGAGGGCCAGAAGGTCACCTTCGACGTCACGCAGGGCCAGAAGGGCCTGCAGGCGGAGAACATCCTCCCCGCCTGACGTCGCCCGACGTTCCGAAGCACGCGCCGAGGCCGGCGTCCCCACCCCCAGGGTGCGGGCGCCGGCTCGTCGCCGTTCTCCGGGGAATCGACCGTCCGCGGATCCCCCGCGGTGTCCGCCCGGTCATTTCCCGCCGCCGCCCGCGCGTCATGCCGCGGAGCCGCGGACGGATTTCCCGCGGACACCACCCCTCCGCTCGACCGCGCAATTCGGCCGGTGAATTCCCGGCGCGAACCGCGAGACGCGCGGGCTGTCGAGGAAGGCACCCATGAACCGCTCGGACCGCACGAACGACACCCGTCGGCCCGTTCCGTCGAAGGGGGAGTTCGCGCTTCCCGTCACCGTCACGCCCGGACTTCCGGCGGCCGAGACCTTCGACGCCATGGAGCTGCCCGCCGCGGTACGGACGACGCTGGCCGACCTCGGCGTCACCACCCCGTTCCCCATCCAGGCCGCCACCCTGCCGAACGCCCTCGCGGGCCGCGACGTCCTGGGCCGCGCCCGCACCGGCTCGGGTAAGACCCTCGCCTTCGGCCTGGCGCTCCTGACCCGCACCGCCGGCCGCCGCGCCGATGCCAGGAAGCCGCTCGCCCTCGTCCTCGTCCCCACCCGTGAGCTGGCCCAGCAGGTCACCGACGCGCTCACCCCGTACGCCCGCGCGCTCGGGCTGCGGCTGGCCACCGTCGTCGGCGGCATGTCGATCGGCCGGCAGTCCGCCGCGCTGCGCGCCGGCGCCGAGGTCCTGATCGCCACCCCCGGCCGGCTGACGGACCTCGTCGAACGCCGGGACTGCCGACTCGACCAGGTCGACGCCGTCGTGCTCGACGAGGCCGACCAGATGGCCGACATGGGCTTCATGCCGCAGGTCACCGCACTCCTCGACCAGGTCCGCCCGGGCGGCCAGCGCCTGCTGTTCTCCGCGACCCTGGACCGGAACGTCGACCACCTGGTGCGCGAGTACCTCGACGACCCGGTGGTCCACTCCGTCGACCCGTCCGCCGGCGCCGTCAGCACGATGGAGCACCACGTGCTCCACGTCCACGGCGCCGACAAGTTCGCCACCGCCACGGAGATCGCCGCCCGCGACGGGCGGGTGATCATGTTCCTGGACACCAAGCACGCCGTCGACCGGTTCACCCGCCACCTGCTCGGCAGCGGCGTCCGGGCGGCGGCCCTGCACGGCGGGAAGTCCCAGCCGCAGCGCACCCACACCCTGGACCGTTTCAAGCGCGGCGAGATCACCGTGCTGGTCGCCACGAACGTCGCCGCCCGCGGCCTCCACATCGACGACCTCGACCTGGTCGTGAACGTCGACCCGCCCGCCGACCACAAGGACTACCTGCACCGCGGCGGCCGGACGGCACGGGCGGGGGAGGCCGGCAGCGTCGTCACCCTGGTCATGCCCGACCAGCGCCGGGACATGGCCCGCGTCATGACGGACGCCGGCATCCGCCCGCAGATCACCCAGGTCCGCTCCGGCGAGGCCGAACTCACCCGCATCACCGGCGCCCAGGCCCCCTCGGGCGTCCCGATCGGCGGCAGCGCCCCGGCCGAGAAGGAACGCCCCCAGCGCGGCGGCGCCGCCTTCCGCGGCATCGGCACGACCCCCGGCCGCCCGGGCCGGGCCAAGAACGAGTCCCGCCGCGCCGCCGAGGCCCGCCGCACGGCCGAGGCCCGCCAGGCCGCCCGCATCCGCCGCGGCGGCTGACCGGGTCCGGCCCGGCGCGGCCCCAGGGCGGGCGGCCGTGGCCCGACGCCGAAGGGCGGTTCCTCTGGGAGGCGGGGGCCGCCGAGTCGTACGGGCGGTCGCAGCCGAGGTTGTGGCTGACGCCGGCCGAGCATCCCGAGGGAGTCTGGGCCGCGCTCGTCACCGGTTGACGGGCGGCGGCGGCCGCGCGGGCGGCTGCGGCGCGCCCCGGCCGTCCCGTGCTCAGCCGCAGCGGTAGCGGAATGTGCCCGTGGCCGTGGCACCCGCGGGAGAGTCGATCACCAGGGTGGCCGTCGCCGCGTGGGAACCCTGGCCGTGGAACGTCCACAGCAGGTGCAGCCGCGCCTCCTTCTGACCTCGGGTCACCTCCTCGCGCAGCGGTCCGGAGGTGGTCCCGTCGCTGCGTTCCCAGCGGTAGGTGATCGTGCCCGGGCGCCCGTCAGTCGCCAGTACCGCCACGACGTCCGCCGTGGCGTCGCAACCGAGCGTCTCCCGTGGGGCGTCGACCGTCACCCGGTGTACGGAGACGGCGGGGCCGAAGCGCTGCCAGCCCAGGTAGCCGAGCACCGCGAGCAGGACGACCGCGGCGAGCGCGTACCGGCTCAGCGCCCGCAGCCCGCGCCGCGGTGGGGGAGGGGCGACGCCTCCGGCGCCCGCCAGGGTGCCGTGCCAGATCATCTCGGCCGTGGTCGACGTACCGCCCCCGCGCCGGAGCGCGGCGGCCGTCACGCCCGGTCCGAAGCGGAGCACCTCGCCCTCGACGCGGTCCGGCGCGACCTCCTCCGCCGGGCGCTCGAACCAGTGGCTCCCCAGGACCGTCGCGCTGTACTCGGCGGTCCCCGCCTCCGGGCCGGACGCGGGCCCGGAGGCCGGACCCGCCGCGGGACCGTCGTCGGGGGCCGGATCGGACGCCGACCGGCGGACCGTTTCTTCGGAGTCGTAGGGGACCCGGGGATCGTTCATCGGATCATGCACCGCCTGATCAGGATCTGCTGGGTGGAACCGCCGTTCGCCGCGACGGGGTTCGTCGTGGCGCGCACCCCCCAGTAGCAGCCGCCGCCCTGGAAGGCGTGCGTCAGCGTGAGGGCGTAGCGGGTCGCCCCGCTGCGCCGGTAGGTCGCGGAGCCGTCCGGTACGCCGAGCTCACCCTTGACGTCGCCGGTGTACCAGGCGACGGTCACGGTCACCGGACCGGTGCCGTCGGTCGTGACGTCGAACGTCGCCTCGGCGGTGCTCGTGCCGGTCTGGCGCAGGCCCGTCACCGAGACCGAGCGGACCCCGGCCGGCCGGGTGCTCGGACTCGGGGAGGTGGGTTCCGGGGTCGGAGCCGTCGTGGTCGGCGTGGCCGGTGCGGTCGTGGTCGGCGCCTCCGTCGGGGCGTCCGTGGGTGTGTCCGTGGGCGTGGGCGCTTCGGTGTCCGCGGTGCCGGAGGCGGTCGGGTCGGCGCTCGGAGCCGTCGGGCTCTCCGACGGGGTGGCGGATCCGGGTGCCTCGGCCGTCGGGCCGGTCCCGGCCGGTGTCGCGACCGGAACGGCCGTGGTGACGGCCGTGGCCCGGTCCGTGGTGTCGCCCCGGGCCTCGTCGCCGGCGCGGGCGGTGAGGGCGATCAGGAGGCTGAGGACGAGTGCCGCCGCGGTCGCCGGCAGCCCCCGCAGGGCCCACCGGCCGAGGCGCCGGGGAACGTCGTGGAAGCGGGTCGTGGCGAAGGCCGTGGTGCCCGCCGCCACCCCTCCGGCGGACGGCAGGAGCAGCGGCAGCAGGGCGGCGAGCGCGGCGAGTTTCCGCTGTCCTCGCTCCTCCCAGTCCGGTCCGTACGCGGCCACGGCCGCCGACTCCAGTTCGGTGACGAACTCCGCCGCGTTCCCCGGCCGTTGATCCGGCTGCTTGGCGAGGCCGCGCCGGATCAGCGGGCGCAGCGGTTCGGGCGCGGCGTCGTCGGGCACGGGCGCGTCGAGGTGCTGCAGTGCCAGCTCGGCGAAGTTCTCGCCCGAGTACGGCTTGCGCCCGGTCAGGCACTCGAAGAAGGTCGCCGTCGCCGCGTACACGTCGGCGGCGGGCGAGGCGGGCTCGCCGTTCCACTGCTCCGGCGCCATGTAGGCGGGCGTGCCCGCGACGCCGGGCCGGCTGCCGTCGTCCACGGCGATGCCGAAGTCCACGAGCTTGGAGGAGCCGTCCGGCGCGACCAGCACGTTCTCGGGCTTGTAGTCGCGGTGCACGACTCCCGCCCGGTGCGCGGCGGCCAGGCCCAGCAGGGAGCCCTTCAGGACCACGAGCGCCGCCTCCGGCCCGGTCGAGCCCTCCCGGGCGAGCAGCGCGCGCAGCGCGACGCCGTCGACCAGCTCCATCACGATCGCCGCGCCGCCCGGCGCCTCCACGTACTCGTACAGCCCGACGACGTACGGAGAGTGCAGCGCCCCCAGCAGCCGGGCCTCCGCCCGGAAGTCGCGGACGAAGCGGGAGTCGGACCGCATCTGCTCACTGAGGTACTTCACCGCCACCGGAATGCCGGTCCCGTCGTGGACGGCGAGGACGACGCGTCCGCTGCCGCCGGATCCCAGCTCCCGGGACTCGGTGTACCCCGGGACCGTCCATGTGCTCATCCCCGCCCCCCTCGGCGTCGTGGGTGCGATCGCCCCCTTGAGGGACAGTTTCCGGACATGTGCGGTTCCCGTCCACGGCCGGGAGCACGCGGAGACGTACGGCACACGGGACGGGCGGTCCGCCGACGGGTGCGGGAACCGGTCGCGGGACGTCCGGTCCGCGGACGGGATCC
Organism: Streptomyces sp. JL2001; assembly: GCF_050917515.1. Taxonomy (NCBI): domain Bacteria; kingdom Bacillati; phylum Actinomycetota; class Actinomycetes; order Kitasatosporales; family Streptomycetaceae; genus Streptomyces; species Streptomyces sp. JL2001. Next base: position 6,985,404 of record NZ_CP169421.1, read on the forward strand.
GGTCCGCCCGGGAAGTCCCCGTCCGCGCATGGACTTCCGGTACGACTCCATGGACTCTTCGACGACCGCCCCCGCGGCCCCCGGCCGTCCCCCTACGGTGAACCCGGCCGTGCGGGCGCCCGTTCGGCCGGCCGTTCACGTCCTGTACCGCGCCCCCACGTGTCGTCGCCACGCGCCGTCCTCCCGCCCCACTGATCTTGGGCTCGCCCGGACCACCGTTCCCCCGGAATCCATCAGAGGTGCTCAGACACATGACCGAAATCGATCGGCGCCGTTTCCTTGCCATCGCCGGCGCCACCGCCGGCTTCGCGGCTCTGAACAGCAGCATCGCCCGTGCCGCCGCGATTCCCGCCGCCCGCACCACCGGCTCTCTCGCCGATGTCGAGCACATCGTCGTGCTGATGCAGGAGAACCGTTCCTTCGACCACTACTTCGGCACCCTGCGCGGTGTCCGCGGCTTCGGCGACCCCCGCCCCGTGACGCTCCCCAGCGGCAAGCCCGTCTGGTACCAGGCCGACGGTGGCAAGGAGGTGCTGCCCTACCACCCGACGGCCGCGAACCTCGGCATGCAGTTCATCGCGGGGCTGAACCACGACTGGGCCGGCGGCCACAAGGCCTTCGCCGACGGCCGGTACGACCAGTGGATACCCGCGAAGTCCCCCGGCACCATGGCGTACCTGGACCGAGGCGACATCCCGTTCCACTACGCGCTGGCCGACGCGTTCACCGTGTGCGACGCCTACCACTGCTCCTTCATCGGGGCCACCGACCCCAATCGCTACTACCTGTGGACCGGCCACACGGGCAACGACCGCACGGGCGGCGGACCCGTGCTCGGCAACGACGAGGCGGGCTACGGCTGGACCACGTACCCCGAACGCCTGGAGCAGGCCGGGATCTCGTGGAAGGTCTACCAGGACGTCGGCGACGGGCTGAACGCCGCCGGGTCCTGGGGCTGGATCGAGGACGCCTACCGCGGCAACTACGGCGACAACTCCCTGCTGTACTTCGACAACTACCGCAACGCCCAGCCCGGCGACCCCCTGTACGACAAGGCCCGCACCGGAACGAACGCCAAGAACGGCGACGGGCTCTTCGACGTCCTGCGCGCCGACGTCGCCGCGGGCACCCTGCCCCAGGTGTCCTGGATCGCCGCCCCGGAGGCATTCTCCGAGCACCCCAACTGGCCCGCGAACTACGGCGCCTGGTACATCGCGCAGGTCCTCGACGCGCTGACCTCCGACCCCGAGGTGTGGAGCAGGACCGCCCTGTTCATCACCTACGACGAGAACGACGGCTACTTCGACCACGTCGTCCCGCCCTACCCGCCGGCCTCGGCCGCCCAGGGACTGTCCACGGTCGACACCTCGCTGGACCACTTTCCCGGCGACGCCCGCTACGCCGCCGGACCGTACGGACTCGGCCCGCGGGTCCCGATGCTCGTCGTCTCGCCCTGGAGCAGGGGCGGTTACGTCTGCTCCGAGGTCTTCGACCACACCTCGATCATCCGCTTCATGGAGCGCCGCTTCGGTGTGGCCGAGCCGCACATCTCGCCCTGGCGCAGGGCGATCTGCGGCGACCTGACCTCGGCCTTCGACTTCGGGCTCGAGGACACCGCCCCGGTGGCGCTGCCCGACACGGCGGGCTACCGGCCGCCGGACGGCGACCGGCACCCCAGTTACGTCCCGAAGCCGCCGGCGAAGCCGGCCCTGCCGGTGCAGGAGCGCGGCACGCGGCCCACCCGGGCGCTGCCCTACGAACTGGTCGTCGACGGCTCGGCCACCCCCTCCACCGGCCGCTACACCCTCACGTTCGGCGCCGGCGCCAGGGCGGGCGCGTTCTTCCACGTCACGGCGCCGGTCCGCACGGACGGGCCGTGGACGTACACGGCCGGGCCCGGCAAGACCGTCTCGGACACCTGGAACTCCGCGTACTCCAAGGGGGTCTACGACCTGACGGTGACCGGCCCCGGCGGGTTCCTGCGCACCTTCCGCGGCCCGGGCACGACCGCCGGCCCGGAGGTGACGGCGCGGCACGACGCGGTCAGCGGCAACCTGGTGCTGACCCTGACCAACCCGGGCGCCGTCGACGTCAACCTGACCATCACCCGCGCCGCCGCGTACGGCGGCGGGTCGCAGACCTTCAAGGTGGCGAAGGGCGCCACGGTCCGGCACACCGTCGACCTGCGCGGCAGCGGTCGCTGGTACGACGTGTCGGTGGTCTCCGACCGCGCCGCCACCTTCCTGCGCCGCTTCGCGGGGCACGTGGAGAACGGCGCCGTGGGTGTCAGCGACCCGGGCATCGCCACCGGCTGAGCCGGGCGCCCCGGGAGACGTCCCGCCGGACACGCCGAGCCTTCGCCGGCCGGCACGGCCGTCGGGACGCCTCCCCCGGGGGCCGGAGCGGAGGGGCGGACCCGATGCCCGGCCGGAGCGGCGGGCCGGACGGCGCGGGCGGTCAGACGGTGACGACCTTCACCCCGGCGTCCGTGAGCTGCCGCACCGCCTCCGAGGGGATCGCCGTGTCCGTCACCAGGACGTCCACCCGGTCGAGTCCGCAGATCCGGGCGAAGGCGCGCCGCCCCATCTTCGAGGCGTCGGCGACCACGACGACCCGGCTCGCCCGCTCGGCGAAGAGCCGGCTGATGCCCGCCTCGTCCTCGTGGTGCGCCATGATGCCGAGCCCCGGGTCGATGCCGTCGACGCCGAGGACGACGACGTCGAGCACCACCTCGCCGAGCACCCCGGCGGCGAGCGGGCCGACGAGTTCGTACGTCTGGGGCCGGGCCACGCCACCCGACACCACGAGCTTGATCTGGGGCCGCACGGCGAGTTCGGCGGCGATGTTCAGCGCGTTGGTGACCACGGTCAGGGCGGGGGCGGTCGGCGCGCCGGGGGACGCCTCGGGCCGCGCCGCGCCGAAGCCCAGCGCGAGAGCGCGCGCCACCTCGGTCGTCGTGGTGCCGCCGTTGAGCCCCACCACCTCGCCCTCGTGGACCAGTTCGGCCACCGCGGCGGCGATCCGCTGCTTCTCGGAGGCGTGCCGGGAGGACTTGTAGCGCAGCGGAAGCTCGTAGGAGACGCCCTGGGGGACGGCGCCGCCCCGGGTGCGGACGAGCAGTCGCTGCTCGGCGAGCTCGTCGAGATCCCGGCGGATCGTGGCCGGCGACACGTCGAGGGTCGCCGCCGCGTCCTCGACCTCCAGCCGGCCGGTGGCCGCGAGCAGTTCGAGGAGCGTGTTCCACCGCTCGTGCTTCGACATCGGGATTCCTTCCGGGCGGTGCACCGCACGCCGTGCGGGATCGCGAGTCTAGCCCCGCTCGCGCACGGAACGAGCACCGTGCGAGCACCGAAGACGCACGGAACGGGCAGGGCCCGAGCACCGAAGACGCACGGAACGTGCACGGTCCGAGCGTCCGAGGAGCACGCAGCGAGCAGGGTCGGGGTACGTGCGCGGGCAGCCGACGCGTGTGGTCGACGGGTTCGCGACGCTGGACCGCGGGCCCTGGCTGATGGATACTGCGCATCATCATGATGCTCGGAAGTGCTTGAAAGTCTGCTGTTTCACGCACAAGCAAGCAGAAGCCACTCTGTGAAGGAGCCGCACGTGCCCACCACGGGTCCCTCCCGCACCGCCGTCGAGATCGCGTCCCAGCCCGCCTGCTGGCGCGAGGCCGCCGACACCCTTCCCCATCACCGGGCCGCTCTGCCCGTGCGCGGCGAGCGGGTCGCCGTGGTCGGCTGCGGCACCTCCTGGTTCGTCGCCCAGGCCTACGCACAGCTGCGGGAGAGCGGCGGGCACGGCGAGACCGACGCCTTCGCCGCCTCCGAGTTCCCCCTGGGGCGCGACTACGACCGGATCCTTGCCATCACGCGTTCGGGTACCACCACCGAGGTCCTCGACCTGCTCGCCAAGGTCCGGGGCACCGCCGTCACCGGGGCCCTCACCGCCGACCCGGCCACCCCCGTCATGACGGCGGCCGACGCCGTCGCGGTCCTGGACTTCGCCGACGAGGAGTCGGTGGTGCAGACCCGGTTCGCCACCACCGCGCTCGCCCTGCTCCGCGCGCACCTGGAGGCCGAGGACGCGCTTCCGGCCGGCGTCCGCACCGTGGCGCAGGCCGCCGAGGACGCCGAACGCGCCGTCGCCGAACCGCTGGCCGACGCGGTCACGGACGCCGAGCAGTTCACCTTCCTGGGTACCGGCTGGACCTACGGCCTGGCGCTGGAGGCCGGGCTGAAGATGCGGGAGGCCGCCGGCGCCTGGACCGAGGCGTACCCGGCGATGGAGTACCGGCACGGGCCGATCAGCATCACCGGACCCGGTCGGGTGGCCTGGGTGTTCGGACCGGTACCCGCCGGGCTCGCCGACGACGTCGCCCGCGTCGGCGGCACGCTCGTCGCGGATTCGGATGCGGATTCGGGCGCGGATTCGGGCGCGGGTCCGGGTTCCGGTTCCGGGCCGGGTTCCGGCGCGGACGGCAGTGATCCGTCCACGTCCGCCGCCCTCGATCCGCTCGCCGACCTCGTCCGCGCCCAGCGGCTCGCCGTCCTGCTCGCCGAGGCCCAGGGGCAGGATCCGGACCGGCCCCGCAACCTCACCCGTTCCGTGGTCCTCTCCGTACCCGCCGGAGAGGACGCTTGATGCCGCTCGTCCCCACCGGCGACATCGTCCTCGGGGCACGCGAGGCCGGAACCGGTGCCGGCGCCTTCAACGTCGTCCAGATCGAGCACGCGCAGGCCATCGTCGCCGGCGCCGAGGCGGCCGGCCGCTCCGTGATCCTGCAGATCAGCGAGAACACCGCCCGCTACCACGGCTCCCTGGAGCCGATCGCGCTCGCCACCCTCGCCACGGCGCGCCGCGCGAGCGTCCCGGTCGCCGTCCACCTCGACCACGCCGAGGCGCCCGACCTCGTCCACGAGGCCGTCCGGCTCGGCTTCGGCTCCGTCATGTTCGACGCCTCGAAGCTCCCGTACGAGGAGAACGTCGCCGCCACGCGCGAGACGACCGCGTACTGCCACCGTCACGACGTCTGGGTGGAGGCCGAACTCGGCGAGGTGGGCGGCAAGGACGGCGCGCACGCCCCCGGAGTGCGCACCGATCCCGACGAGGCGCGGGAGTTCGTGGCCGCCACCGGCGTCGACGCCCTCGCCGTCGCCGTGGGCAGCTCGCACGCGATGCTCACCCGGGACGCGGTCCTCGACTTCGCCCTCGTGTCACGGCTGAGGGACACCGTGCCGGTGCCCCTCGTCCTGCACGGCTCGTCGGGCGTCGGGGACGTGGACCTCAGCTGGGCGGTCAACGCCGGGATGACGAAGGTGAACGTCTCCACACACCTGAACAAGGCGTTCACCCGGGCCGTACGGGACCACCTGGCGGAACACGCCGGCACCGTCGACCCCCGCCGCTACCTCGGCCCGGCGCGCACGGCCGTCGCGGACGCCGTCACCCACCTGCTCGGGATACTGGCGGCGGAGGCGCCGCTCCTTCGCACGTGACGCGGTCGCGCGGGGTGTAGTGCGTGTGGAAGGTCTCCCGCCCGACCTCCGCCCCGCCCTTGTGGAACACCCGGTCCACCGAGACGTCGAAGCCCTCCAGCGGGGTCTGCGGTTCGCACTTCTCGCCCGTGCCCTTGCGTTCCGCCGGCTTCGTGAGCTTGGTGTGGGGGCCTTCGACGGCCTCCACCCGGTCGTACTTCTTGGTGCCGAGGAAGCTGACGGTCACCGAGTGGTCGGTGGCGCGCGCCGAGATGTAGATGCCGTGCCCGGAGTCGTTGCGGAACTTCAGGTCGAGCGAACCCCAGGCGACCGTGGCCTCGCGGCCCGCCGGGTACCGCTCGATGTAGAACGAGTGCGCCCCGTGCTCGATCGGCTTGACCCCGGCGAAGAAGAGCGCGTTGAAGGTCGTGGTGGCGACCGCGGAGACCCCGCCGCCCGGCGCGGAGTGGTACTGACCGTCGAGGATCATCGTGCCGTCCACGAAGCCGTTCGCCTTGGTGCGTTCACCGACGGTCTTGTTGAAGCTCCAGACCTCGCCCGGCTTCACGACCGAGCCGTTGATGAGCTCCACAGCACGCCCGATGTTCGTCGTCCGGTAGGGCGCGGTCGGGAACTCGACGGTGAAGCTGGACATCTGCTCCTTGATCCCGAGCTCCGCCACGGACTTCCGGGTGAGCTCCGGCTGGATGAGCCGGGTGGCGACGGGCGCGGTGCGCGCGGCGTCGCCGGTCTTCGTCAGCAGGGGGCGGACGGCGTCGCCCAGTGCCGCGGCGGTCACCTCGTGCCCGGCGCGGCCGTCGGACTCCACCACCACGCGACCGCCCTGTACGCCGAGCTTCGCCTCGACCGGGCCGGTGGCCAGCGCGTCGAGCGGACGGGCCACGTCCGGGTCGCGCCGGAGCCCCTCCGCGTCGAGCGACGCGGAGAGCCGGCCGTGGTCGTCCGCCTTCACCTTCAGGTGGTCGGAGAGCGTCGCGGGGGAGATCCGCAGCGGTGCGCCGTCGACGGTCAGGGTCACCGGACCCGACATCGCCGGAGTACCGAACTCCTTCATGAAACGGGCGACCTCGGCTTCGCCGACCGTGGGACGGGACACCGCCGTCGGCAGTGCCACCGGGCTCCGGCCGGTCGAGGGGTAGGCGCTCCGCAGCGCGTCCACGGCCCGGGCGGTGTCCAGCTTCAGTCCGGTGCGCGCCTCGGCCACCACGGCCTTGCCGGCCTTGAAGGAGACGGCGCCCTCGGCCTTCTCGCGGTCGTAGGTCCGCGAGGCGGCCGTCAGGCCCTCCGCGGCGCGTCCCTGGTCGAAGGCGACGACCGGCTCGACGGCCCGTTCGCCGGAGGAGAAGAGGCGGCCGATCACCGTCACCGGGTCACGCGAGGAGTCGGCGGCCCGCTCGGCGGTCTTCGCGGTGTCGACCCGCAGGCCGACGGTTCCGGGGGCGACCGTGCCGGCGCTGTCGCCGACCCGTATCGGTATGGCGCGTGTCCAGGAGTCGGGGGCGGAGGCGTCCAGTCTGGACTGCGCCTCGGCGCGGCTCATCCCCCCGATGTCCACGCCGGCCACCGTGGTCCCCTGGGATATGTCGTCCCCCGCGGCCACGAGCCCGGCGATGTACAGGCCCCCGCCGGCGGCGACGGCGGCCGCGGCGACCGTGACGGCGATCCGTGTGCGGCTGCGCCGTCCCGAAGGGTGCGAGGGGGTCGTGTCGACGTCGTTGATGGGGCGGCGCACACGGCCTCCGTTTGCGTTCGGGGATCGGGACGGGCGGGACATACCCGGACGAGAATACGCCCAGTAGGGTGATATCTGCCGGAAATGTGAGTGTCGTCCCATCGGGCTGCACGCCTGCCCCGCCGGTCGCCCACTGGCCCCGCCGCCCCGGCGGGCCCAGGCTGGAGGCATGATTTTCATCGCCGTACGCTTCACCGCCCGCCCCGAGATCGCCGACTCCTGGCTCGAGCTCGTGGCCGACTTCACCAGGGCCACCCGAGCGGAGCCGGGGAACCTCTTCTTCGACTGGTCGCGCAGTGTGGACGACCCGCACGTGTACGTCCTCCTGGAGGCCTTCGCCGACGCCGAGGCGGGCGCCGCCCACGTCGCCTCCGACCACTTCGCGGCGGGGCTCGACGCCATGGCGGGCGCGATCGCCGCGACGCCCGAGATCATCAATGTCGAGGCGCCCGGGCAGGGCTGGGGCGCCATGGCCGAACTCGCCCCGCGGGGCAACCCCTGACCAGGACTCCCGGCGCCCGCCCGGGGCCGGGGTGGGTCGACGGCGAGAAGGTCGTGGGAGCGCTCCCATCGGGATAGGGTCAGCGGCACACCGGTACGTGAGGGGAGACGGCAGATGGTGGTGAGCGGGCGTCGGACCGGCAGGCCGACCCTGGAGGAGGTCGCGGCCAGGGCCGGGGTGGGCCGTGGCACGGTCTCGCGGGTGATCAACGGCTCGCCCCGGGTGAGCGACCAGGCGAGGAAGGCCGTCGAGCGGGCCGTCGCCGAGCTCGGGTACGTCCCCAACCGGGCGGCGCGGGCGCTGGCCGGCAGCCGTACCGACGCGGTCGCCCTGGTGATCCCCGAGACCGAGGCCCGACTCTTCACCGAGCCGTACTTCCTCGACATCATCCGCGGCGTCAGCGTCGAACTCGCGGAGGCGGACAAGCAGTTGCTGCTCACGCTGATCCGTGACGAGAAGGAGCGGCAGCGTTTCGAGCACTATCTCGCCGCCCAGCGCGTCGACGGCGTGCTGCTGGTGTCCGTGCACCGCGAGGACCCGTTGCCCGACCAGGTGCGGATGCTGGGTCTGCCCGCCGTGCTCAACGGACGCCGGTCCGAGGAGGAGCCGGTGGCGTTCGTCGACTCCGACAACGTCGGCGCCGGTCGCTCCGCCGTCGCCCACCTGGCCGGCCGGGGCCGGCGCCGCATCGCGACGATCACCGGTCCGCTCGACATGTACGTGGCCCGCTGCCGTCTCGACGGCTACCGGGCCGGTCTGACGGAGGCCGGCCTGGCGCCCGACGAGTCGCTGGTGGCGACGGGTGACTTCACCGAGGAGGGCGGCCGGCTCGCGATGCGCGACCTGCTGGAGCGGAACCCGGACCTGGACGCGGTCTTCGCCGCCTCCGACGTGATGGCGGCCGGCGCGCGGTCCGTGCTGCGGGAGGCCGGGCGCCGGGTCCCGGAGGACGTGGCGTTGGTCGGGGTGGACGACTCGGCGGTGGCCCGGCACATGGACCCGCCGCTGACGAGCGTGCGCCAGCCGATCGAGGAGATGGGCCGCACCATGGCGCGCCTGCTGTTGCAGGAGATGGCGCGGGAGTCCGCCGAGCAGCCCCGCCGCGTGCTGCCGACGGAGCTGGTGGTCCGCGCCTCGTCCTGACCGCAACGGGACGGGAGGGTCAAGACGAGGCGCGGGGGCCGGGGCAGGGCCGGAGCGAGGTCGCGCCGGCCCGATCGGGCGTCCGGGGTGGGGATCCACCCGACGCCCCGACCGGTCATGAGCAGGTGTCCTGCCGGGCTCCCGGCGTGCCGGCCCGGTCGGCAGGACGTCCCTGAGGGCGGCTCCGGTCAGCGCACCGCGAGCAGGTGCTCCAGGGCCAGCTGGTCCAGGCGTTCGAAGGCGAAGGACCGTTCGGCCACCGCCGTCGCGTCGAAGTCCTCGTACGCGGACCGGTCCGCGAGGAGGGCGGCGAGACCGTCGGCCGCCGTGGGGACCGCGAGCTCGGGCAGCCGGGAGGCCGCCAGTGCCTGCTGGACCTCGGCGTCGGCGCGGAAGGCGGCCGCGCGGTCCTTGAGGATCAGGTAGTTGCGCATGCAGTTCTTCGCGGACTCCCAGACGCCGTCGAACCCGTCGGTCCGGACGGGCTTGAAGTCGAAGTGCCGCGGTCCCTCGTACCCGGCCGACTCCAGCAGGTCCACCAGCCAGAACGCCTGCCGCAGGTCTCCGGCCCCGAAGCGGAAGTCCTGGTCGTACTTGATCCCGGACTGGCCGTTGAGGTCGATGTGGAACAGCTTGCCCGCCCATAGCGCCTGCGCGATGCCGTGCGGGAAGTTGAGGCCGGCCATCTGCTCGTGGCCCGTCTCCGGGTTCACGCCGACCAGCTCCGGGCGCTCCAGGCGCTCGATGAAGGCGAGGGCGTGTCCGATCGTCGGCAGCAGGATGTCGCCGCGCGGCTCGTTCGGCTTGGGCTCGATCGCGAAGCGCAGGTCGTAGCCCTGCTCGGTGACGTACTGGCCGAGCAGGTCGAAGGCCTCCTTCATCCGGTCGAGGGCGACCCGGACGTCCTTCGCCGCGCCGGACTCGGCACCCTCGCGGCCGCCCCACGCGACGTAGGTGGTGGCGCCCAGCTCGACGGCCAGGTCGATGTTGCGGATCGTCTTGCGCAGCGCGAAGCGGCGCACCTCGCGGTCGTTGGCCGTGAAGCCGCCGTCCTTGAAGACGGGGTGCGTGAACAGGTTGGTCGTGGCCATCGGCACCTTCAGGCCGGTGCGCTCCAGCGCGGCCCGGAAGCGCTTGACCGCCGTCTCGCGCTCGGCCTCGGAGGCCTCGAACGGGATGAGGTCGTCGTCGTGGAACGTCACGCCGTACGCGCCGAGGCCGGCCAGGCGCTCGACCGACTCGACGGGGTCGAGGGCCGGGCGGGTGGCGTCGCCGAAGGGATCCCGGCCCTGCCAGCCGACGGTCCACAGGCCGAAGGTGAACCGGTCCTCGGGGGCGGGTACGAAGGGGGCGGGCATGGTCCGGTCCTCTCGTTCGGGGGTCTGGGCGACCGATTTGTTTTCTGTGATAACTAATACGGCACCATGCGCGTCCGCGCCAGAGGGAATCGGGATCCGACGGTCCGGATCCCGTCGGCCGGCCGACGGCACCCGGACCGGTGCGACGGCGCACCATCGACAGAGAGGCGGCATCCATGCCCGTGCAGAACCCCGTGGTGATCGGCGTGGACAGTTCGACACAGTCCACCAAGGCGGCCGTGGTCGACTCCGTCACCGGCGCGCTGCTCGCCGTCGGCCGGGCCCCGCACACGGTCACCGGCACCGACGGCGCGCGCGAGAGCGACCCCGAGCAGTGGTGGTCGGCGCTGCGGGAGGCGGTCGGCCGCGGCCTGAAGGAGTCGGGCGTGCCGGCGGGTGACGTCGTCGGGATCGCCGTCGCCGGTCAGCAGCACGGTCTCGTCGTCCTCGACGCGGCGGGCAATCCCCTGCGGGCCGCACTGCTCTGGAACGACACCCGCTCCGCCCCGCAGGCCGCCGCCCTCACCGAGGCGCTCGGCGGACCGGGCGCCTGGCTGGAGCGCGCCGGATCGGTTCCGGTCGCCGCGATGACCGCCGCCAAGTGGGAGTGGCTGCGGGCCCGCGAACCCGCCACCGCCGCCGCGGCCGCCGGGGTGCGGTTGCCGCACGACTTCCTCACCGAGCGGCTGGCCGGCGTCGCCGCGACCGACCCCGGCGACGCGTCCGGCACCTGCTGGTACTCCACCGCCGACCACGCGTACGACCCGGGGCTGCTCGATCTCCTCGGCCTCGACCCCGCCCTGCTGCCGGCGGTGGCCGCCACCGGCGCCACCCGCGTCGGCACCCTCACGCCGGCGGCCGCCCACGCACTCGGCCTGCCCGAGAGCGTCGCCGTCGCCGCCGGCACCGGTGACAACATGGCGGCGGCCGTGGGCCTCGGTCTCGGCGAGGGCGGGCTGCTCGACCACCCGGTCGTCAGCCTCGGTACCTCCGGCACCGTGTTCGCCGCGACCCGGACCCGCCCGGCCGCCCCGAGCCTCGCCGGGTTCGCCGCCGCCGACGGGACGTACCTGCCGCTCGGCTGCACCCTGAACTGCACCCAGGCCGTGGACCGGTTCGCCCGGCTCCTGGGCCTCGACCGGGAGGATGCCGTGCCGGGTGACGGCGTGGTCGTCCTGCCGTACCTCGACGGTGAACGGACCCCCGACCTGCCGCACGCCACCGGCCTGCTCACCGGGCTGCGGCACACCACGGCCCCGGGCGCCATCCTCGGGGCGGCCTACGAAGGCGCTGCCTTCACCGTCCTGCGGGCCCTGGACGAGCTCCTCACCGCGTGCGGCCAGGATCCCGCGGACCCCGCCGTGGCCGACCGCCCGCTGCGCCTCGTCGGCGGCGGCGCCCGGGGCCGGGTGTGGCGCGACACCGTCCGCCGGCTCTCGGGACGCTCCCTGGTCGTCCCGGCGGAGACCGAACTCGTCGCCCTGGGCGCGGCGGCGCTCGCGGCCGGCGCGGCCGGCGGCGGCGACCCGGTCGCGCTGGCCGACGCCTGGGGAACGGGTCGCGGCACGGTCCTGCCGGCGCTGCCGCGGGACCTCGGGACCTGGGACCGGATCGCGGCGGTCCTGGACGGCGCGGGACCGTTCATGCGCCCGTCGGCCGGCTGACCGTTCCCCGCCGGGCCGTGGGGCGTCCCCGCGCCGGGACGCGCGGGAGCGGGCCGGGCGTGGGGTGTCCCTGTGCCGGGACCCGGGGGAGCGGGGGAGCGGCCCCAGCGCTGAGCCCGGGACGCGGGAGGGCGGCCCGCCTCCGTCCTGCCCGGTGAGCCCGCAGCACCGCCGGGTGCCCGTTCCTCGGCGTGTCGTTCGGGTGCCTTCAGCGGGCGCGGGACGGCGCGCCGGGTTCGAATCGGGACATGGCTCCCTTCGACAGGCCCCGTACGGACGGCTTCACGCCGCCCCCGGCGCCCGGCACCTGGTGGTACGCCGCCGTCGCCGGTGAGGCCGCCGACTCCTTCTGCGCCCGGGTGCGCAAGCGCATGCAGGCCGCCTTCCTCGGCTCGGTGGGCCTGCTGGCCGTCGTCTACGCCGCACTCGTGCTCACCGCCACCGGCCAGCGCTGGGAGAACGCGGCGCTGGCGGGGCGGGTGACCGACGAGACGCTGGCCGCCGCCCACCAGACGAACCCGGCGCTCCGGTACGTCACCCTCTCCTCCCTCGCCGTCGCCCTGGTGGTGCTGACCCTGATCGGCGTCCTGCGCCGGCGCTACGCGCTCACCGCCGTCGCGCTCGCCACGGTCACCGGCTCCCTCCTGCTCGCCGAGCTGCTTCAGGAGTTCGTCCTGGGGCGCCCGGACCTCGTCGGGGCGCCGCCGCACCTCGTGGACAACACGTTCCCCAGCGGGCACACCACGATCGCCATGAGCGTGATGTTCGGCCTGCTCGTCGTCGTCCCCTTCCGCATGCGCGGCCTCGCCGCCGGACTCTGCGCGCTCTGGGCCACCGCGGTCGGCGCCTACACCCTGGCGGCCGGCTGGCACCGGCCCGGGGACGCGATCGGCGCCGACCTGCTGGTCCTGGCCGTCGGCTGCGGGCTGGTCGGGATGCTCGCCCGCCGCGGGCGCGTCGCCCCCGCGCCCCGTCGCCGCTTCCCGCTACGCGCCCTCTTCGTCACCGGCCCGCTGGCCGGGGTCGCCGTCCTCGGCCTCGGGGGCGGCCTCGTCCTTCTTCTCGACTACCTGTTCACGGCCACCGGCGACCCCTCCCTGCCCCGGCTCGCCTACCAGGCCGGACAGGCCCTCGCCGCCGGCACCGGCGCGGCCGCGACCCTGCTGGTCCTCGCCCTGCTGCGCCACGTCGACCTCGACGGACGCCCCGTCCCGTACCGATGGACGGGGCCCTTTACCGAGGAGCCCGAGGAGGAGATATCTTGATGTCGAGCAATCTCGCAGACGCAGACGTGGAGCGGAGCACACCCGGTGACTGACTCGACCATCATCTACACGCACACCGACGAGGCGCCCGCCCTGGCGACGTACTCGTTCCTGCCCGTGATCCAGGCCTATGCCTCGACCGCCGGGATCAATGTCGAGACCCGTGACATCTCCCTGGCCGGCCGCATCATCGCGAGCTTCCCCGAGCGTCTCGAAGAGGGTCAGCGCATCGACGACGCCCTCGCCGAGCTCGGCGAGCTGGCCAAGACGCCGGCCGCCAACATCATCAAGCTCCCGAACGTCTCGGCGTCCATCCCGCAGCTGAAGGCCGCGATCGCCGAGCTCCAGGAGCAGGGCTACGCCCTCCCGGACTACCCGGACGACCCGCGGACCGACGAGGACAAGGACGTCCGCGCCCGGTACGACAAGATCAAGGGCAGCGCCGTCAACCCGGTCCTCCGCGAGGGCAACTCGGACCGCCGCGCCCCGGGCTCGGTCAAGAACTACGCCAAGACGCACCCGCACCGCATGGGCGCCTGGTCCGCGGACTCGAAGACGAACGTCGCCACGATGGGCGAGAACGACTTCCGGTCCACCGAGAAGTCCACGGTCGTCACCGAGGCCGGCACCCTGCGCATCGAGCACGTGGCCGCCGACGGCACCGTCAGCGTCCTGCGCGAGTCCGTACCGGTCCTGGCCGGCGAGGTCGTCGACGCCTCCGTCATGCGCGTCGCCGCCCTGCGGACCTTCCTGAGCGAGCAGGTCGCCCGGGCGAAGTCCGAGGACGTCCTCTTCTCCGTGCACCTCAAGGCCACGATGATGAAGGTCTCCGACCCGATCGTCTTCGGCCACGTCGTGCGCGCCTTCTTCCCGCAGACCTTCGCGAAGTACGGCGAGGTCCTCGCCGCCGCCGGTCTGTCCCCCAACGACGGTCTCGGCACCGTTCTCAAGGGCCTCGACGCGCTTCCGGCCGGCGAGGAGATCAAGGCCTCCTTCACGGCCGAGCTCGCCGAGGGCCCGGCCCTGGCGATGGTCGACTCCGACAAGGGCATCACGAACCTGCACGTCCCGTCCGACGTCATCGTCGACGCCTCGATGCCGGCCATGATCCGCACCTCCGGCCACATGTGGGGCCCGGACGGCCAGGAGGCCGACACCCTCGCCGTCCTCCCGGACAGCAGCTACTCCGGTGTCTACCAGGCCGTCCTCGACGACTGCCGCGCCCACGGCGCCTTCGACCCGTCGACCATGGGCTCCGTCCCCAACGTCGGCCTGATGGCGCAGAAGGCCGAGGAGTACGGCTCCCACGACAAGACCTTCGAGATCGCCGCGGCCGGCACGGTCCGCCTCGTCGACGCCGCCGGTGACGTCGTCCTGGAGCAGGAGGTCGCCGAGGGCGACATCTTCCGCGCCTGCCAGACCAAGGACCTGCCGATCCAGGACTGGGTCAAGCTGGCCGTCACCCGCGCCCGCGCCACCGGCGACCCGGCCGTCTTCTGGCTGGACGAGACCCGTGCGCACGACGCGCAGCTGATCGCCAAGGTCAACGCGTACCTGCCGGAGCACGACACCGAGGGCCTGGAGATCAAGATCCTCGCCCCGGTCGACGCCACGGCGTTCTCCCTGGAGCGCATCCGCCGCGGCGAGAACACCATCTCGGTCACCGGCAACGTGCTGCGCGACTACCTCACCGACCTCTTCCCGATCCTGGAGCTGGGCACCAGCGCCAAGATGCTCTCGGTCGTCCCGCTGATGGCGGGCGGCGGCCTCTTCGAGACGGGCGCCGGCGGCTCCGCGCCGAAGCACGTCCAGCAGCTCGTCAAGGAGAACTACCTGCGCTGGGACAGCCTGGGCGAGTTCTTCGCCCTGGCCGCCAGCTTCGAGCACCTGGCGACCACCACCGGCAACGCCCGCGCCCAGGTCCTCGCCGACACCCTCGACCGCGCCACCGGCACCTTCCTCAACGAGGACAAGTCGCCGACCCGTCGCCTCGGTGGTATCGACAACCGCGGCAGCCACTTCTACCTGGCCATGTACTGGGCCCAGGAGCTGGCCGCCCAGACCGAGGACGCGCAGCTCGCGACGGCCTTCGCCGGCCTGGCGAAGACCCTCACCGAGCAGGAGGACACCATCGTCTCCGAGCTCGCCGCGGTGCAGGGCTCCCCGGCCGAGATCGGCGGCTACTACCAGCCCGACCCGGCCAAGGCCGCGGCCGTGATGCGCCCGTCCGCCACGTTCAACGAGGCCATCGCGTCCCTCGCCTGATCCGGCGCGACCGCCTCTCCGCCCCGGCCGGACACCTGTCCGACCGGGGCGGTCCCGTCGGTGGCGGATGTGGCATCCGGGTGTGAACCTGGATGGATGAGCTGGGCATCATGGACGACCGCCGGGGTCTATACCGGGCGTGGTGGGGTGCTCACCGACGAGGTCGGTGTGCTCACGGGCGACGTGACCGTGCACACGACCTGGGCGGATGACGAAGCACGTGTGGCCGTGCAGTACAGCGGCGCGTCCGACTGGTTCACCATGTCGGGCAGTCCGGTGCCGTGCGCCTCCGAGGTGGAGAGCCGCGACATCCACGAGGCGGTCATCGAGGCCGTCCGGGCGGGGAACGCGGCCGTCGTGCCGCGCCTGCACCATCCAACGGCATAACTGTTATCGCGCCCGCGCCCACGGGTCTCCTCAGTACGGGGACGGGAAGGCCCAGGGACGAGGGAGCACGACATGGACAGCGACGAGCACGGCGCGGCCGAGCTGGTGGAGGCGGCCGCGGCGGGAGACCCGGCTGCCCGGGAACGCCTGGTGCGAGCCTGCCTTCCCCTCGTCTACAACATCGTCGGCCGGGCGCTCGACGGTCACGCCGACGTCGACGACGTCGTCCAGGAGACGATGTTCCGTGCCCTCGACGGCCTGCCCGGGCTGCGCGACCCCGCGCGTTTCCGCTCCTGGCTGGTCGCGATAGCCATGAACCAGATCCGCCGGCGCTGGCGCGACCGGCAGCACGGCGCGCTCCCCGGCCTCGACCGGGCCGCCGAGCTCGCCGACCCGGGCGGCGACTTCGTCGACCTGACCATCCTGCGCCTCGGCCTGTCCGGACAGCGCCGCGAGGTCGCCGAGGCGACCCGCTGGCTCGACGAGACCGACCGTGAACTGCTCTCCCTGTGGTGGCTGGAGGCCACCGGCGAACTGAGCCGCGCCGAACTGGCCGAGGCGCTCGACCTCACCGCGCAGCACGCCGCCGTCCGCGTCCAGCGGATGAAGGGGCAGCTGGAGACGGGCCGGGCCGTCGTACGGGCGCTGGCCGCGACGCCGCCCTGCCCCGAACTGGCCGGGATCCTGGACGGCTGGGACGGCCACCCCTCCCCGCTGTGGCGCAAGCGGATCGCCCGCCACCTGCGGACCTGCTCCCCGTGCGCCCCCGCCCGCGCCGGACTCGCCCCCGCCGAGGGGCTGCTGGTGGGCCTCGGTCTGGTGGCGCCCCTGGTCGGCCTGCAGCCGGCTCCGGTGGCCCCCGACGACCTGGCCACCGCGGCCTGGCCGGAGTCGGCGGCGCCCTCCACCGCCGGGCCGCCGGCCCCCGATCCGGCGCCGCCCGCTCCCGTCGACCCGGCGGTCGGCGGCGCCGGCCTCCCGCCCGGTTCCGTCCCGGGCCCGCGCGAGGCCGGCGGCACCGTGGGCCGGGCCTGGATCGCCGGCGCCGCCGCGCTCGGTGTCCTCGGCGGCCTCATCCTTCTCGTCCCCTCGGCGCCCGAGGAGCGGGAGTTCGCCCCGGTCGCCCCCGCCGCGGCGCCCCCGGTGCGGGCCAGCGCGCCGGCGTCCCCCGCACCGCCGCCGCCCACCACGCCCCGTCCGAGCCGCACGGCCACTCCCGCGCCGACCCCGACGCCCACGGCGGCGGAACGGCTGACCCGACTGGTCAACCAGCGCCGCGCGAAGGAGGGGTGCGCGCCCCTGCGCACCGATGACCGGCTCACGCAGGCGGCCCGCGCGTACGCCCGGGACATGGTGCGCCGCGGCTACTACGGGCACAGCAGCCCCGAGGGCGAGTTCGCCGGCACTCGGATCTCGGACACCGGATACGCGTGGAGCCGTTGGGCCGAGAACCTCGCGCGCGGGATGCGCGACCCGGTGACCGTGTTCGACAGCTGGATGGACGGCGGGATGCACCAGGAGAACATGCTGGACTGCCGCTACCGCGACACCGGTGTCGCCGCCGTGCCCGGCCCGGACGGCACGGTCTGGGTGCAGAAGCTGGCCCGGCCCGCCGGCTGAGCCGGGACCGGCACCGGCGGGCGGGCAGCGCGCGCCCGGTCAGCGGCGGGCGCCGAAGTTCTGCACCCACCACGGGCCGTTGGCGGTGAGGGCCACGCCGACACCGATCTCCGTGAAGGAGCAGTTGAGGATGTTGTGCCGGTGGGCGTCGCTGTCCATCCAGTCCTCCATCACCCGGACGGCCGACTTCGGGCCCCGGTGGATGTTCTCGCCCCAGGCCGACCAGGCGTAGCCCGTGCGGCTGATCCGGTCGCCCGCGTTCCGGCCCTCGGGGGACTCGTGGTCGTAGTAGTCGCGGGCGGCCATGTCGTCCGCGTGCGCCTGGGCCGAGGACCGGAGCCGCCGCTCGGCCCGCAGTGGGCGGCAACCCGCCTTCTCCCGCTCCTCGTTGGCCAGGGCGACGACCTGCTCGACGTAGTCGGCGGGCCCCCTGCCGACCGGAGCGACGGTCGCCCGGCCGGTCTCCCGGCGGACCGGGGCGGGCGGGAGCGTGCCCGTACGGTCCGCGGTGGAACCCGCGTCGGGCGAGGGTGAGCGTCCCCGGACCGGTCCGGAGACGGTTCCCGCCGGGGAGACCCGGGCCGGCACGGTCGCGGCCGCGGGGCGGGCGGCGCCGTACCCGGCCGGCCGCGGTGCGGCCCCCACGGCGAGCGGTGCCGGGGCGGACCCCGCCGCGGCCCGCGCCCGGGGCTCCGTCCCTGGCGTGCGCTCCGTCGCCGCCACGTAGGCGCCCAGGGCCACGGTCAGGACGGCCGCCGCCACCCCCGTGAGGGTGACCGCCGTCCGGAAGGACGGCCCGCCCGCCACCCGCCGCCGGGCCCCTCCTCCTCTGCGGTGACGGCCGCCGCTCGCCTTCCGGCCGTGCGGGCTGGGTGCGTCGTGGTGGTGCATGGGGCTCCGCTCTCTGTCCGGGGCCGCCCGGGGTTCGGCGGGAGGAGCGCTGCCGGGGCGACGGACGTATCACTTTCCGGCTTCCGCCACCGCGACACACCTCGTCAACCCATGGCGTCAACCCTCGTTGACCACCCTCCCCGACCGGCCGGGAATGAGCGCGTCAGACGTGGGGAACGACTGCCACCGGGCAGGGCGCCAGGTGCAGGGCGGCGTGCGCCACGGACCCGATCCGGGACCCGAGAGCCCCGCGCCGGGCCCGGCGCCCGACGACCAGGAGCCCGGCGGCTCCCGACGAGGACAGCAGCACCTGTCCTGCGCTCCCGACCTCCACGTGCTCGGTCACGGGCACGTCCGGGAACCGTTCCCGCCACGGCGCCACGGCCTCGCGCAGGGCCTTCTCCTCGAACGGGACGAGCCCGCCCGCCTGGTCCGCCAGCGCCATCGACGCCGGGCTGTAGGCGTACAGGGCCGGCAGGCTCCAGGCCCGTACCGCCCGGACCGGCACGCCCCGGGCCGCGGCCGTCTCGAACGCGAAGCCGAGAGCGGGGGCGCTGTCCTCCGGCCCGCCCTGCTGACCGACGAGGATCTCCCCGCCGACGTGGCCCTCGCCGTCGGGGGCCGCGTCGCCGTCCCGTGAGCGCACCGCCACGACCGGACGGCTTGCCTCCGCGATGATCTGCTGTCCGTACGAGCCGAGCAGGAAGCCCGCCAGGGCCCCGTGCCCTCGCGAGCCGATGACGAGCATCTCCGCCTCCTTCTCGGTGCTGAGGAGTGCGGCGACCGGCGTGTCGTGCAGGACCTCGGCGGTCAGCGCGAGGCCGGGGCGGCGCGCCGCGATCCTCGCCTCCGCCTCGCGGATCACCTGCTCGGCGATCCGTTCCTGGGACCCCCGGTCCTGTTCGAGCGGGATGTCCAGCGGCTCCCAGCGCCAGGCGTGCACCAGCCGCAGGGGCAGCCCCCGGCGGTGCGCCTCGCGCGCGGCCCAGTCCGCCGCGGCGAGGCTCTCCGGGGATCCGTCCACACCCGCGACGATCTCACGACTCATCAGGTTGCCTCCGTGACTTCGATGGCCCGGCCGTCCGGCCCGGCCCGCTGCCTCCAGCTTGGGCCCGACGGCCGGTCGAGGGGAGGGCCGGACGTCCCGACATGCCGGTCCGCCCGTCCCGAACGGCCGCCGGGCGGCGTCTCGTCGAGGGTGCGCCCCCTCGGTCAGGCCAGCAGGGTGAGCCGCGCGTGGGTTCCGTTGAGGTAGTGGTCGCCGATGGCCCGCAGCCGGCCTGCCGAGGACGTGGGGGCCGTCAGGGCGCGCGCGTTCCGCCAGAAGCGGTCGAAGCCCGGTCCCGTGGGCGCCGTGTCGGCGGCCTCCGCGCCGGCGACCAGTTCCAGGATCCGGGTGGTGATCCGTACGGCGGACCTGCTGGTCACCGCCTCCGCCGCGGCGATCAGCACGGCGATGTCGGCGCGCTCGTCCACGCCGAGCGCGTGCTCCGCGGGGAGCCCGCGCGCCAGCGCGTCCGTGGCCCGCTCGACGACCGCGGCGGCCGCGTGGGCCTCCGTGGCCAACTCCCCGTAGGCCAGCAGGAGGTAGGGATCGTCGCCGCCGGTGACCGGGTAGTCGACTCCGTCGGGGGCGGGGTCGGCGTGCGGCGCGGCGGCCTGGGCGGCCCGGCTGACGTCCCGCGCCTCGGCCAGCGCCCCCTCGGCGATGCCGAGACCGACGTGGACCAGGACCAGCCGCAGGGCGAGCGGGGCCAGGGTGGCGAAGGGGGAGGCGGAGTGTTCGTCGCGGGGGAGCGAGCCGAGGAGGTCGTGGGGCGCGACCGGGACGCGGTCGAACGTGACGGTGCCGGCTCCCGCGAGACGCTGCCCGACGCGATCGGTGCCGGCGTCGGTGAAGACGGCGGGGTGGGCCGGGTCGACGAGGGCGACCAGTAAGTCTCCGGTCTCGGTACACCGCGCCCCGACCACCAGCCGGTCCGCGACGGCGATCCCGGAGGCGAAGGCGCGCCGGCCTTCGAGCACGTGGCCGCCGTCGACCGGTGTGAGGGTGAGGCCGGGCCCGCCGGCGCCGACGGGCTGGTCGACGCCTCCGGCGAGCAGCCACCGTTCCCGGGCCGCGCGGTCCTCCAGGGCCCGCGGTCCGGCGGCGGCGCCGAAGAAGCGGGCGCTCCAGGACAGGGCGTAGTGATGGGCGAGGAGCTCACCGACGGAGCTGTCCGCGGCCGAGATCTCCCGGATCACCGCGCACGCGGCACGCCAGTCGGCGCCCCGCCCGCCCGGGCCGGGCGGGGTGAGCAGGGCGGGCAGTCCGGCCTCCTGCAGCCGGGCGAGCTCGTCGAACGGAGCCTTGCCGGCCCGGTCTCTGGACAGCGCGTCCGCCGCGAGGTCGTCGGCGAGTTCCCGGGTGATGCGGCGCCAGATCTCGTCGTCCGCAGGCCGGTCGGCCCGTCCGGAGGTGGGGCGCATCGCTGGCTTCTTCGGCGTTCTCACGTCACCTCGCATGATCCCTAGTATTCCCACTGGAATAGTAGGGATAGTTGCAGAGGAGGGCGGAGCGCCCAAGAGGCGTTCACATCATGGACAATGACGTCTCGACGGCCGAGATGTCCTCATGGGGAGTGGCGCCGGGTCACCGGCGTCAGGGATTGGTCCAGGCCTCCGGGTCCTCCGCCAGGGCGGAGATCTCGGGCGGCAGCTTCGCGGCGGCCACGTCCGCCAGGGACACCCCGTCGAGCACCTGGCGCACGCCGGCGCGCAGGGCGATCCACAGCGGCAGCAGCGACTCGGCCGCTCCGGTGTACGAAAGCTCCGGCGGGCGGACCCCGCGCACGGAGACGAGCGGGCCGTCCACGCAGCGGATCACGTCCGCGACGGAGATCGACTCGGCCGGTTTGGCCAGCCAGTATCCGCCGTTGCCCCCGCGCTGGCTCAGCACCAGACCGCCGCGGCGCATGTCGCCGAGGATCCCTTCGAGGAACTTGTGCGAGATGCCCTGGCCCTCGGCGATCGCCTCGGCCTTCAACGGCGCCGTGTCCTGGGCGGCGGCGAGCTGAAGGGCGGCACGCACCGCGTAGTCGGCCCTGGCTGAGATGCGCATGCCCGCATTATCCCGCACCGCCGTGACCGGATTCGTACGCTCACGGGTGGAAACGCGGGTCGGCGGCGACCGGGCCCACCGGTCCGGGCCGCGCGAGCCCACCCGAGGCCGTCCTTCGGCGCGTCCGCCCTCTTGACGCCGGACCCGGGCGATCCCACACTCAGGACGGGAAACCGAGCGAACAGGTAGGGAATGGGAACCATGGTGCGCACGGACATGGTGGACAGGGCTCGTACCGTCCCGCTGCCGCGCTCGCTGCCCCTGACCTCCCGCCGCCACATCGATCTGCTGCGGGTGTGCAGCGCGGCGAGTCGCGCGCACCGCGCCGGCGCCGCCCGGTAGGTCCCGGTCCGGGACCCGGACGTCCCGCCTGACCGCCCCGCTCCGTCGGGCCCCCGCTCTCCTCCGTCCCGCAACTCCGCTGCCTCCGGGCGCGCGCCGAGCCGCCGCACGCCGTCGCGCCCCGGCACCGAGCACCTCCAGGGAGAAGCATGTCCGTCACCCCTTCCATCGTGGCGCCCCCCTTCCGGGGCCGGATCGGCTGCGACGTCCGCAGCGGCCACTACGCCGTCCCGCACCGCTATCGCCTCCATCTGACGCCGTCCTCGCCCGGCTGTCTGGGCATCGCCGTCACCCACAGCCTCCTCGGACTCGACGAGACCGTCCCCCTGACCCTCCTGCCCGCCACCCCCGACGCCGCCGACGGCGGCTACACCGCCCTGCGGCCGCTCTACGAGGCCAGCGCGCACCAGTACGCGGGACCCGCCGCCGCCCCCGTCCTGGGTGACGACTGGACCGGCCGGATCGTCAGCACCCACGTCCCCGACATCCTGCGCGACCTCGCCCTGCGGTTCCGCGGCGACGGCCCCGACCTGGTGCCCGAGGGGCGCGAGGCCGAGATCGAGGCGATCGGCGACCTCTGCGCCCGCCGCGTCAACCGGGCGGCCCAGCACGCCGGCGAACTGGGCCTCGACGAGCGGTCCGCCCACCGCGACCCGCTCACCGTGCTCTTCGCGGCGCTCGGCTCGCTGGAGCGCAGACTCGCCCGCCACCCCTACGTGCTCGGATCCGCGCCCACCGCCGCCGACGTCCAGGTGTGGGTGACGCTGGTCCAGCTCGACACGGTCCACCGCTGGCACCTCGACGCCGCGGCGATGGACCGGGTGGCGGACCATCCGGCCCTCTGGTCCTATGCCCAACGCCTCGCCGGCCAGGACGAGTTCGGCCGTCATCTCGACATCGACGCGCTGGCCGCCGGGCATCGCGCCCACTGCCGCGGCCGGGAGGCGGCGGGCGGCGCGATCCGCATCGTCGACTGGCCCTCCCACCGCCTGGACTGAACACCAGCGGCCCGCGGGCACGTCGAGGACCCCCTGGTCCGGACCAGGCGGCGCCTTGTCGGTCTTGCCGGTCTTGCCGGTCCTCGAAGAGCGCCCGGACAACAGTCAGCCGATGCGGCGCCCCGCGAGCGGCGCGGTGGCGTCGCCGGCGCCGGTGCGGACGCCCCGCAGGAAGGCGTCGAGCGCCTCCAACGAGCTGGTGGACGGCTCCCATTCGAGTTCCCGGCGCGCCCGCTCGGTGGACATCAGGGGGAGGTGGAGCAGCGCGTCGAAGAGGCCGGGGGAGGCGGGGGCCATGCGCAGCCGCCAGGCCGCGGCGAGTGCCCCGCGCACGGCACGGCTGGGGACCTTCACCGCCCGGGAGTCGAAGAGCCCGGCCAGCACCTGGCCGTCGATCACCGGGTCGGCGGCCAGGTTGAAGGCGCCCCGTACGTCGCGCAGCAGCGCCTGCCGATAAGCGTCGGCGGCGTCGTCGGTGTGCAGCACCTGGAAGCGCAGGCCAGCGAACTCCGGTACCAGGGGCAGCAGTTCCGGTCGCAGCAGCGCGCCGGGGAAGAACCGGCCCGCGAAGATCCGGCGCTGCTCGCTCGCCGACTCCGCCTTGAAGAGGAACCCGGGTCGCATGCGCACCACCCGGGTCTGCGGATGGTCGCGTTCGAAGGTGTCCAGGACCCGTTCCAGGTACGCCTTCTCGCGGGTGTACGCGGCGCCCGGCCAGCCGTGGGTCGGCCAGGACTCCGACACGCCCGCCCCGGTCTTCGGGCCGGGGGAGTACGCCCCCACGGACGAGGCGTGCACGAGCACCGGCACCCGCGCGTGCGCGACCGCTTCGAACAGCCGCAGTGATCCGAGGACGTTGGTCCGCCAGGTCGCCACGGGGTCGTGGGTGGGCCCGAAGGCCCACGCCAGGTGGACGACGGCGTCGGCATCCTCGACGTACTGCGTGAGCCGGGGCCCGTCGCGCTCCATCGACAGGTCCACCTCCGCCCACTCGGTCTTCGGGAGGATGAGCCCCGGCCGGCGTCGGGCGAGACCCAGCACGGAGGCGATCCGCGGCTCCCGCTCCAGTGCCCGGACCAGGCTCGTGCCGAGGTTTCCCGTCGCGCCGGTGACGGCCACCCTCAGTCGCTCGCTGGGGTTCATGTCTCGACCTTCCGCCATCCGGTACGGGCGCGCACCTCGGCCCCGCCGGCCCGTCACGGAACGTGTCCGTGCGACTCGCGAAGGTGCGCGAGTGCCCCGAACATGTAGCGAAAGAGGGGAGGGGGGCGTGCCAGGAGGACATGATGTTGCTGCCCGACAGAAACGCGATCGACCGGCTGCTGCGGCACTACCGGAACCAGGAGAAGGTGGTCCTGGCCCGGCCGTGCGACCTGTCGATCCGCCGGCGCCTCGAGGACACCGCCTACACGCTGTGCGTCCTCATGGGCGAGCGCGACGCCCGGGACGCGGTCCACGCGGCCGAGCGCTACGTCGGGCAGGGCGGCCCCGTGGCCCGGCCCGCGCTGGAGAGCCTGCCGGGCACCTGACCCGCGAGCGGGCCCGGTTCCGCGACCCCGCGGGCGGGCGCCGTCGGCGGCTCCCGCCCCCGGCGGCGGGAGCCCGTTGTCAGTGGTCACCGGCAGGATGGACCCCATGACAACGACTTCGGTTCTTGCCGATGCCGCCGCGTACGCGCAGGCGGTCGAGGACGCCAAGCAGGCTGCCGCCGCCTACTACGCGGGCGGCACGTCCCCGCTCGACGACGACGCCTACGACCGCCTCGGGCGGGCGATCGCGGCGTGGGAGGCCGACCACCCCGACCAGGTGCGGGCCGACTCCCCGACCGGCAAGGTGGCCGGCGGCGCCGCCACCGGCGACGTGCCGCACACCCGGCCGATGCTCTCCCTGGACAACGTCTTCTCCGCCGAGCAGTTCACGAGCTGGACCGCCTCCCTGGAGCGACGGATAGGCCGGGGCGTCGAGCGCTGGAGCGTGGAACCGAAGCTCGACGGACTGGCCGTCGCCGCCCGCTACGAGCACGGGCGGCTCGCCCGGCTCGTCACCCGGGGCGACGGCACCGCTGGCGAGGACGTGTCGCACGCCATCGGCACCATCGTCGGCCTGCCCGAACGACTCGCCGAAGAGGTCACGCTGGAGGTCCGCGGCGAAGTCCTCATGACCACCGAGCAGTTCGAGGCCGCCAACCCGGTCCGGGTCGCGCACGGGGCCGAGCCCTTCGCCAACCCGCGCAACGCCGCGGCCGGCACGCTGCGGGCCAAGGACCGCGCGTACCGCGTCGAGATGACGTTCTTCGCCTACGACATGCTGCCGCTGGTCCAGCCCGCGGACACCGGCACCCCGGGCGACCCGGGTACCGAGGACGCCGCGGGCGCGCCGGACGTGGGCGGCGACCCGGTGACGGGGCTCGACGACCGGGCGCACAGCGAACTCCTCGCGTACGCGGCGGCCCTCGGACTCCACACGTCCGCCGCCACCGCCGTCCCCGGCCGCATGGTCACCAGCGCCGAGGACGTGCTGGCCCGGGTGGCGGAGATCGCCGCGCTCCGCGCGGAACTCCCCTTCGGCATCGACGGCATCGTGATCAAGGCGGACCTCGCCGCCGACCGCCGGGAGGCCGGCTCCGGCTCCCGCGCACCGCGCTGGGCCATCGCCTACAAGCTGCCCGCCGTGGAGAAGGTCACCCGGCTGCTCGGCGTCGAGTGGAACGTCGGACGCACCGGCATCATCGCGCCCCGCGCGGTCCTGGGGCCGGTCGAGATCGACGGCAGCACCGTCACCTACGCCACACTCCACAACCCGTCGGACATCACCCGGCGCGACCTGCGGCTGGGCGACCACGTCATGGTCTACAAGGCCGGCGACATCATCCCGCGCGTCGAGGCGCCCGTCGCCCACCTGCGGACCGGCGAGGAGCAGCCGATCGGCTTCCCCGAGGCGTGCCCGCAGTGCGGCTCCGAGATCGACCGCAGCGAGCAGCGTTGGCGGTGCGCACGGGGCCGTGACTGCCATCTCGTCGCCTCCCTCTCGTACGCGGTCGGGCGCGACCAGCTCGACATCGAGGGGCTCGGTGCGAGCCGGATCGTCCAGCTCGTGGACGCCGGCCTCGTCGGCGACGTGGCCGACCTCTTCACGCTCACCCGGGAGCAGCTGCTCGGCCTCGACCGGATGGGCGAGACGAGCACCGACAACCTCCTGGCCGCGCTCACCGTCGCCCGGAGCCGGCCGCTCAGCCGGGTCCTGTGCGCCCTCGGCGTCCGCGGCACCGGCCGCTCGATGTCCCGCCGCATCGCCCGCCACTTCGCCACGATGGACCACGTCCGGGCGGCCGACGCGGCGGCGATGCAGCAGGTCGAGGGGATCGGGGCGGAGAAGGCGCCCGTCATCGTGGCCGAGCTCGCCGAACTGGCCCCGGTCGTGGACAAGCTGGTCGCCGCCGGGGTGAACATGACCGAACCGGGGGCGACCCCGCCGCCCCCGCCCGGCACCGAGGCCGAGACCCCGGCCGAGGACACCGCGGCGGGCCCACTGGCCGGCCTCTCGGTCGTCGTCACCGGCGCCATGACCGGCCCCCTCGAAACCCTGAGCCGCAACCAGATGAACGAGCTCATCGAACGCGCCGGTGGCAAGTCCTCCTCCAGCGTCTCCAAGCGGACCGGCCTGGTCGTCGCGAGCGAGAAGGCCGGCTCGAAACGGACCAAGGCCGAGGAGCTGGGCATACGTCTGGTGGATCCGGAGGAGTTCGCCGTGCTCCTCGGCGACTTCCTGCCGGCCTGACCGGAGGCGCGGCGACCGGCTGCTCCCGGCCGGCCGTCCCGCTGGTGCCGTCCCCCCGCCGCGGGGACGGCACCACCGGGCCGTCGCCGCTCACCCTCCGGCGTCCACCCGGTTCACAGCTCGGCGCCGCCGTCCTCACGCCGGGTCGTCCGCCTGCGCCAGATCCAGAGCGTCAGCGCCGCACCGAGCGCCGAACCCACCAGGGCGAGCGGCAGCCCCGACCACAGTCCCGCCGGAGCGGTCCCGGAACGCGCGACCTCGTGCGCCGCGCCCTGTCCCGGGCCGGAGAGGGCGGCCGCCCGGGCCGGGGGCGCGGACGCCTGCCCCGACGGCGACGCTCCGGCCGCCGCGGCGGGCGTCGCCTTGCGCGCGCCGCGCTCCGGACCGGCCTGCGGAGCGGTGCTGCCCCGCGTCTTGCTCTTCACCGCCTCCTGCGCCCCCTTGGCCTGTACCTTCGCCGGTGACTCGGCCCGTGCCTGCGGGGGCTGGAGCGAGCCCACGGGCCGTACGTGGCCCGCCGCCTCGAAGCCCCAGTCGAGCAGCGTCCGCGCCTCCTCGTAGACGGCGCGACCGCCGCCCCACTGCGGATTCATGACCGAGACGACCAGGGTCCGCCCGTCACGGCGGGCGGCGGCGATCAGGGTGTTCCCGGCACCGCTCGTGTAGCCGTTCTTGACCCCGATGAGGCCGGGGTACCGGTCCACGCCGTCCTCGCCGGTCAGCAGCCGGTTCGTGTTGCGGATCCCGTAGGACCACGAGCCGGCGGGGAAGTCGGCGTACCGCGTCGAGCAGTACCGGACGAACGCGGGGTCCCGCAGCCCGGCCCGGCCGAACACCGCGAGGTCGAACGCCGACGAGACCTGGCCCGGCGCGTCGTACCCGTCCGGGGACACCACCCGGGTGTCGTACGCGCCCAGCGCCTGTGCCTTCTCCTGCATCTGACGGGACATGGACTCCCAGCCGCCGTTCATCGCGGCCAGCACGTGGACGGCGTCGTTGCCCGAGCTGAGGAACACACCGTTCCACAGGTCGGAGACCTTGTACGTGTATCCGGACTGGACGCCGACGAGGCTGCTGCCCGCACCGATGCCCTCCAGCTCCCAGTCCTCGACGGTGTGCCGCTGCTCGTGATCGGAGTGAGGGAGCGCGGTGACGGCGAAGAGCGTCTTCAGGGTGCTCGCCGGCGGGAGCCGCCGATGCGCGTTGCGCGCCGCCAGCACCTCGCCCGAATCGGCGTCGGCCACCACCCAGGACAGGGCGGAGAGGCTCGGCACGTCGGGCGCCCCGGCCAGCGGTTGCGCCTGGGTGCCGGTGCGGTAGAGGCGGGCGGGATCGACCTGGCGTTCCGCGGGAGGCGCGGGTTCGGTGACGGACGAGGCCGAGGCCGCCGGTACGGGCAGGGCGAGCAGCAGCGCCACGGTGCCGACGACGGCGTGACGGACAGCAGACTTGACGATCATTCAGCCACCGTAGGAAGCGCTCGGGCAGCCCGCAGATCGAAGTGCGCCGACCGGCGTACAGGCGTCGGCCCACTTGGGGGACGGTGCCTCCGGACGGCCGACGCGGTGCGGGGGGACAGCCGCGCACGGACCTCCCCGACCGGGCGGCGGAGCTGTCGGCGCGGCAAGGCATGCTGGTGACGTGTCCTCACTCCCGAACCAGAGCAGGTCCGTTCAGCCCCGGTCCGGCGCGCGACCGGCCGGCGTGGCTCCGCAGGGCGCGCCGTCCGGCGCGCCGGTGGCCCGTCCCGACCGGCAGTCCCACGACGTCCCGGCAGGCCACATGATCGTCTGCGGCGACGACGTGCTCGCGCACCGGCTGGCCCGCGAGCTCCAGGATGTGTACGGGGAGCCCGTCACCCTGCTCGTCCCGGCGCCGCGGGAGCCCGCGCCGCGACCGTCCGTCCGGCCCGGCCCGGGCGCGGGGCTCGCCCAGGCGCTGTTCGGCCGGGTCACCGCCGCCGTGACCCGCACCGCGGCCGCGGATCCGCGGGGCACGACCGCGGACCGCGCCCTCCGGGTGGTCGAGACGGCCGAGGTGGACGACACCGCGCTGCTGGACGCGGGGGTGCAACAGGCGGCGGCACTCGCCCTGGTCCACGAGGACGACGAGACCAACATCCGTGACGCGCTCGCCGCACGCCGGCTCAACCCCCGCCTGCGGCTTGTCATCCGGCTCTACAACCGCCGGCTCGGTCAGCATCTGGAGACCCTGCTCGACCAGGCCGCGGCCGTCGCCGAGCCCGGCCTCGACCCCGGGCTGCTCGATGCCTCGACCACCGTCCTGTCCGACGCCGACACCGCGGCCCCCGCCCTCGCGGCCACCGCGATCGCCGGCACCAGCAAGGTCGTCCAGGCGGGCGGCCTGCTCCTGCACGCCGTGGAGCGGACCCCGGCCGCGGGCGGGGAGCGTGCCGACCCCGGGTTGTGCACGCTCGCCCTGCTCTCGGCGACCGCCAACGATCCGGCCGGCCTCGAAGGCTCGGAGCACAGCGGCGACCAGGGCCCGCAGCTGCTGCCCGACGAAGGGGCGGTGGCCGCGGCACCCGGCCGGGGCACCGTCGCCCTGGAGGCGATCAGCTACGCCGGGCCGACGCTGCCGTCCAAGCGGTTCGGTACCTCGGCGCTGCCCGTCGCTTCCCTCTTCTCCCGCCGGTTGCGCTGGTCCCTCGCCGGCGTGGCCGCCGCCGTCGCCGCGATCGCCCTCGCCTCCTCGATCGCCACCGGCGACCACCCGCTCCACGCCGCCTATCTGACGCTCCTGGACATCTTCGCCATCGGTGATCCGGCCGTCGGCGAGGCGACAAGCCGGCAGGTGCTGCAGATCCTGGCCGGCTTCGTCGGCCTGCTCCTGCTGCCCGTCCTGATCGCGGCCCTGCTCGAAGGGCTCGGCACCTTCCGCTCGGCGACCTCGTTGCGCCGTCCCCCGCGCACCCTGTCCGGACATGTGGTGCTGCTGGGGCTCGGCAAGGTCGGCACGCGCGTCCTGGCGCGACTGCGCCGGCTGAACATCCCCGTCGTCTGCGTGGAGTCGGACCCGGAAGCGCGCGGAGTGGCGCTGGCCCGCCGGCTGCGGGTACCCACGGTCATCGGGGACGTCACGGAGGAGGGCGTCCTGGAAGCGGCCCGCATCCACCGCGCCCACGCCCTCCTCGCCCTGACCAGCATCGACATCACCAACCTTGAGGCGGCGCTGTCCGCCCGGTCCCTCAAGGCCGACCTGCGGGTCGCGCTGCGGCTCTACGACGACGACTTCGCCACCGCCGTCTACCGCACGCTCCGCACGGCCCACCCCGACGCCCTGACCCGCAGCCGCAGCGTCTCGCACCTGGCGGCGCCCGCCTTCGCCGGGGCCATGATGGGCCGCCGGATCCTGGGCGCCATCCCGGTGGAGCGCCGGGTGCTGCTCTTCGCGGCCGTCGAGGTAGCCGGCAATCCGCTCCTGGACGAGCGCAAGGTGTCCGAGGCGTTCCACCCGGGATCCTGGCGGGTCATCGCGCTCACGACGGGCTCCGTCCCGCCGGACCGGCCCCGCGCCGGCTTCGTCTGGCAGCTGGACCCGGACCGGGTGCTGCGCCCGGGGGAGCACGTCGTGGTCGCCGCCACCCGCCGCGGCCTGGCCGAACTCCTGGGCCGGGGCCCGCGGCCCTAGGGCCTGTCCGACGGATCTTGCTGGCCGGGAGGTTCGGGTGCCGGGCATGATGCGTCGATGGATTGCTGGGTGGAGTTCTTCGTGGCACCGGACGACGAGGCAGCTGCGCAGGTGAAAGGCTTCGGAACGCGTGGTGCCTTCGAGTCAGTGCCGGGCGGTATCTACGATCCCTCGGAGGCGGTCGTCGAGTGGGAAGGCCTCTTCACCGGAGCCAGCCCTCGGGCGTTGATGCAAGCTGGTGAGCCACGGATCATCACGGAGATCACCAATGACGGTTGCCATGTCTTCGTGGCCTCCGACCGTCTGCTGACCACGTTGGCAACCGCCGACCAGACCGGACTGGCTGAGGTGGCTCACAGTTGGGCCCGACTGCGTCAGGGCGATGGCGAGGTCCTCGACGAGGACCAGGCTGTCGCGCATCTGGGTGCATTGGCCGTGCTGGCTCGCTCGGCCATGAGCCGAGGAGCCCGGCTCTACTGCTCGGTGACATAGCCGCCAGGCCGCAGCCATAGCCGGATTGCTGCGACGGTGACGGTGCCGTGGAAGACGTAGACGCGCTTGTCGAACCTGGTGGCCACGGCGCGGGAGTTCTTGAGTGCCAAGATGGTTCGTTCCACTTCGTTCCGGCGCTTGTAGATCGTCGTGTCGAAGCCGGCGGGCCGTCCGCCCTTGCTGCCGCGGCGTTGTCGGTTGGCCCGTTGGTTCTTCGGCTCGGGGATGGTGTGCTCGATCTGCCGTCTGCGCAGGTAGCGGCGGTTGCGGCGGGAGGAGTACGCCTTGTCGCCGCCGAGGTGGTCCGGGCGGTTGCGGGGGTGTCCGCCGCCGAGGCGGCGGACGCGGATGCGTTCCATGACGGGGATGAGCTGCGGGGCGTCGCCCCACTGGCCCGGAGTGATCAGCAGGGCCAGAAGACGGCGGCCGACCTCCCCGGCAAGGTGGATCTTGCTGGTAAAGCCGCCCCGGGAGCGCCCGAGCCCTTCGTCGGGGCGGTGCTGCCGGGGCGTGCGTCCTTTCCCGGTACCCGCGGGGGCCTCTTGCATGGGCCGGCTGCGTGCTGATGGGCCCGGCAGGTAGTGGAGTCCACGGACACCATCGACCAGTCAATGCGGCCCTCTGCGTCCGCGTCGGCCAGGACGGCCGCGAAGATCCAGTCCCACGTGCCGTCCGCCGACCAGCGTCTGTGCCTCTCATACACGGTCTTCCACTTCCCGAATCGCGCAGGCAGATCCCGCCACGGCACTCCAGTCCGGTTCCGGTACAGAATCCCGTTGATGATCCTGCGATGACTGGCCCACCGCCCTCCGCGCTGCCCCGACATGGGCAGATGCGGCTTCAGCCGCCCCCACTCCTCATCCGTGAGATCCCCTCGCTCCATGGACATGCCAACGGCTCGAAGTGCGAGAAGTCACTTGATCCGTTGGACAGGCCTTAGGCGGCCTCGACCGCGGGGCGGCCGCTGCGCGCCCCGTCCGGGGTGGCCTGGCCTCTCGAAAATAGTAGCCATGTACATAGTAGCCATGTACGGTATCTCAGGTGAGTTCAGTGAATGAGCACGCCACCGCGGGGTTCCTCGTCTGGCGGCTGTCGATGAAGTGGCGTGTGGCCGTCGACCGGGCGGTCGGCCCGTCGGGTCTGACCCATGCCCAGTACGTGGTGTTGGCGTCGCTGTACGGCATGGCTCGCTCCGGGCTGCGGCCGAGCCAGCGGCGGCTCGCCGACCACACGGGGCTCGAACCCCTCTACGTCTCCAAGCTCGCCCGCGCCCTGGAGACCGCCGGCCTCGTCGCCCGTACCCGGGATCCGGACGACCCGCGCGCCATGCAGCTGTCGCTCACGGAACAGGGGCGCGAGGTCACCGGCCGCGCGATCACGGTGGTCCAGGGGCTCCTGGACCAGTTGCTGGAACCGCTCGGAGGACAGGACGGCCCGCGCGCACGGCAGTTCACGCGTGAGATCGCGACCCTGCTCGACGCACCACTCGATCCGTACACGGAACACGAAGAGGAGCAGTCATGACCACCACGGCACCCGCCGTCAACGCCCGCGTCGTCGCCCTGGCGCACCACGCCGCGCGTGCCCTCCTGGAGGACGTGCTGGCACGGCACGGCGCCACCTTCCATCAGAACGTCACCCTCCGCGCCGTCGTGGTCGCGGGCGAATCCGTCGGCCGCGACGAGCTCGTCGGCGAGGTCACCGGCTCGCTGAAGATCGACGAGTCGGTCGTCCTCGGTGTGATCGAGGAGCTGACCGCCGCGGAACTCCTGGAAGCGGACCCTGCGGACGCGTCCGGGCTGCGGCTCACGGACGCCGGGCGGGAGCGGTACGAGAGCGCCGCCGCCGCGAGCGCCGAGATCTCCGCTCGGCTGTACGCCGGCATCCCGGTCGAGGATCTCCAGGCGGCGGGCCGCGTGCTGACGCTGGTCACGGAGCGCGCGAACGCCGCCCTGGCCGGGGTCTGAGGCCCTCCCGCCGGGCCGGGGCGGCCGACCCTCGCGACCCGACGGGGCCGGTCCGGCGCGTTCCGCCGGTGCCACGGTGCGGCACGGGCCCGGCAGGGCCTGCCGGGCCCGCCGCCCGGGCGGACCGAGGTGCCCAACCGGGTTCGCCTGACGGCCGGTTGACCGTAGGATCTGACCGCTCACGCGCCCAGTCCGGCCCGCTTCAGCAGTCAGGAGTGCCCGTTGAACGCCACGCCCCACCGCCTCGACCCGGCCGGCGGCTGCCCGCACGCGGCCAACGCCCGGCTGCTCGCGCAGGGAGCCGTGACCCCGGTGGTGCTGCCCGGCGAGGTCGAGGGCATGGCCGTCCTTGGCCACGACGCGCTGCGGGACTTCCTCTCCCATCCCGAAGTCGCCAAGGGGGCCCACCACTTCACCGCGCTCACCGAGGGGCGCATCCCGGACGGCTGGCCGCTGCGCACCTTCGCCACCGTCCAGGGCATGACCACCGCCGACGACGCCGACCACCGCCGGCTGCGTTCCCTGGTCAGCCGGGCCTTCACGGCCCGCCGGGTGGAGGAGCTCCGTCCGCGCATCGAGTCCGTCACCGCCTCCCTCCTCGACGGCCTCGCCGAGGCCGCCCGGGACGGAGGGGGCGTCGCCGACCTGCGCCGGCACTACGCCCTGCCGCTGCCGCTCGGCGTCATCTGCGAACTCCTCGGCGTCGACGCCGCCCACCAGGACCGCCTGCACCACTTGAGCAGCCAGGTCGTCGCCACCGACATCGGGCCCGAGCAGGCCATGGCCGCCAACCGCGAACTGGCCGAGGTCCTCGCCGCCATCGCCGCCGACCGGGCCCGGAACCCCGGCGACGACCTGACCAGCGCGCTCATCGCCGCCCGGGACGACGGCGGCGACCGGCTCAGCCAGGCCGAGCTGATCGGCACGCTCGTCCTGATGATCATCGCCGGGCACGAGACGACGCTCAACCTCATCACGAACGCCGTCCGCGCGCTGTGCGCCCACCGCGAGCAGCTCGCCCATCTCGCGGAAGGGCGCGCCGACTGGGCGGCGGTGGTGGAGGAGACCCTGCGCTGGGACAGCCCGGTCAGCTACTTCCCGTTCCGCTACCCCACCCGCGACCTCACCGTCGACGGCACCCTCATCCCCCGGGGCACCCCGGTCCTGGCCGGGTACTCGGCGGCGGGCCGGGACACGAAGGCGCACGGCCCGGACGCCGACCGCTTCGACATCACGCGGGTGCCCGCGGCCAAGCACCTGTCCCTCGGCCACGGGCCGCACTACTGCCTGGGTGCGCCGCTGGCCCGCATGGAGGCCACCATCGCCCTGGAGGCGCTCTTCACCCGCTTCCCGGACCTCGACCTCGCCGTCCCCGAGGAGGAGCTGACCCGCCACGCGAGCTTCGTGGGCAACAGCGTCCGCGCGCTCCCGGTGACGTGCGGCTGATGCCCGCCGCCCCCTCCCGGTGACGCCGGGCCGGCGCCCGGCCTCGCCCCTTCCCCGGAGGCGGCCCGTCCCTCACCCCGCCCTGCCGCGCTCCTCGGCGGGGGACGCGCGCAGGGCCGAGACGAGGTGCAGGAGATGGGCCTCGTTGCCGTCGAGGCCGGCGGCCCGCAGGGCCGCGTCCGCCTCGGCCATGGGGTTCGTCAACATCGCCCCGGCGTACGGGGCGAGGCGCGGGTCGGTCAGGACCGCCTGCGTGGACTCCAGCAGACGAAGGTACGCCTGGGCAGCGGCGCGCTCACGGGCGGTGATCGTGGTCATGTCGGGCTCCCTCTCGACAGATTGGCGCCTTCCACCCTCTCCTACGGGTCTGACAATGGAGGCTCGCCCCGCCCGGTCAGGTGCGCGACCAGGCGTTCGAGGAAGACCTGCTGACCGGCCACCAGAAGCGGAGCTGCCCGATCCGGGGTGAACCAGCCGACCCGGTCGATCTCGGGGAACTCCCGGCGGACGCCGGAGCCGCGGGGCCACTCCATGGTGAAGGTCCCCGGCACGATCCGGGCCGGGTCGAGATCGGCCTCGACGGCCCAGACCGTGACGGTCTTTCCGTTCGCCTGCCGCGTCTCGCCGAGCGCGATCCGCTCGCCCGGGGGCGCCGGCAGTCCGAGCTCCTCCTCGAACTCGCGGCGGGCGGCGGCCTCGGGGGTCTCCTCGGGGCCGTACTCGCCCTTCGGGACGGACCAGGCGGCGGTGTCCCTCGACGCCCAGAACGGTCCGCCCATGTGGCCGATGAGCACCTCGATGCCGCCGCCCGCCGCCTCGCGGAAGAGAAGGAGCCCGGCGCTGCGCTTGTCCTGCATGCGGTCAGTCTGGCCGACCGGGTCAGATCCCGCAGCTGCTCGCCGACCAGAAGCGGGAGGACCGGGTGTCGACGTGGGCGTGGTCGCCGTGGCCCGGGTAGCCGGGGCCCAGGATCCCGTTGAAGCCGTGGTTGCGGGCCTGCTTGGCCAGCGTGCACAGGGAGGGCGAGCCGGTCAGGTCGATGCCGTCGCCGTACAGGTGACGGCTGTCCGAGGCGCCGCCGACCGCCGAGTTGCAGGCGTACGAGCGGAAGCCGCTGCTCACCGAGATCGGCACGTCCCCGAGCGCGTGGCGCAGCGCCTCCAGCTTCCACATCGCACGCAGGGCGTTGGACTTCGCGGTGGCCGCGCCGACGGCGCCGCCGGAGAAGTCGCCGTTGCACTTGTTGAGCTCGGCATAGGTGAAGTGCAGGGGTGTGCAGTCGGCGTCCTGCAGCGCGTACAGCTTGGCGAAGGTCGCGGGTCCCGCGACACCGTCGGCGGCGAGGCCGTACGCCTGCTGGAAGCGGGTCACCGCGGCCTTGGTGGCCGGGCCGTACGCGCCGTCGACGCCCAGGACGGCGCCGTAGCCGGGGTAGCCCGCCACCCTGATCTGCAGCTGCGTGACGTCCGCCCCCGACATGCCGGAGGAGAGCGTGCGGCCCCAGGTGTAGCACTCGTCCGCGTGGGCGGTACCCGATGTGGCGACCGTGCCCGCGAGGGCGGTGACCACCAGCAGGACCAAGCCGAGCAGGGATCTGACCGTGCGTCGGACCATGACGCCTCCGTGGGGAAGAAGGGATGGGAGAGGTTTCTGTCATGAGCATGAGGCGTCGGATGAGGGGTGGTCAACGGGTCCGGACACATGCCACAGGACCAGGCCACTGAAGGGCCTGCGCCGATCCCGACCCGGCCGGGTCGGGGACTCCGGACGGCTCAGTCCTCGGCCCGGATCACCAGCGGCCCGCCCGCCGGATCGACCGCACGCGACCACGCGGTCCCCAGTCGCAGCGACCGCGACGGCCCTGCCGTGCCCTGGACGGGACGGCGGTCCAGTACACGGCCGTCCTGGGTCACCGTCACCACCGGCCGGAGCAGCGGCCGCGCCGCCCGGACGAGAAGCGGGCGGCCGGGGCCCGCGCCCGTGATCCGGTTCGGCGACGCCCAGCGCAGCGGCCGCTCGACCACCACCGGCACCCCCGGGGCCTCGGCGGCCCGCCCGGCGAGCAGGTCCAGCACGGCGTCGGCGGCGGCCCGCCCCTCGGCCGCGGCCCAGACCGCGGGTTCCACGCCCCGCAGCACGTTGCCGGTGGCGAAGACGCCCGCGGACGCCGTGCGGAACGCGCCGTCCACGGCGGGCCCCCGGGTCCCCGGGTCCAGCGGCACCCCGCCGGAGCGGGCCAGTTCATGCTCCGGGATCCAGTCGGCGGTGAAGACGACGGTGTCGCAGCGGATCACGCCCCGCCGCCCGTCACGGTGCAGCACCCCCACACCCGTGAGCCGCCCGCGGCCCAGCAGTTCGGTCACGGTCGCCCCGGTGACCAGCGGCGGCGGTGTGACGGCGCCGAACCGGCCGGGCCCCCACGGCAGGTCGGTCACGAGCGCGACCACGTCGAGCCCGGCCCGGCGCAGGGCACCGACCGCGTGACGGGCCACCGGCTCCCCGCCGACCACGACCGCACGGCGGCCGAGCCGTTCGCCGCGCAGCCCGAACAGGGCGACGGACTGCTGGAGTTCGCCGGTCGTCAGCACACCTGCCGGCCGCGACCCCGGCACCAGCCGTGCGCTGCGCGGCCGCTCCCGGGCGCCGGTCGCCAGGACCACCGCCCGCGCCGTGATCCGCTCCAGGCCGGTGGGAGCGGTGACGTCCAGCGTCAGCGGCCCGGACCAGCCGGTGGCCGTGACACCGGTACGGATCGTGGCGCCTGCCCGCAGTGCCGCACGGACCGCGCGCCGTGCGTAGCCCGGCCCGTCGAGCGGGCCGAAGCCGCCGTGCGCGCAGTGCCGCGGTGCGCCGCCGGCCCGCCGCTCGCGCTCCAGCACCTCCACCCGCCCGGCCCCCGCGGCGGCGAGCCGGGCGGCGGCGGCGAGCCCGGCGGGACCCGCCCCCACGACGAGGACGTCCACGGCCCGGTCCAGGTCCCCGATCACGCCCGCCCCGCCTCCTCCAGCATCGAGCGGAGCGTCGCACCGCAGTGGAATCCCTGGCATCGCCCGCCCCGCGCCCGGGTGCGACGGCGCAGGCCGTCCAGGGAGGCGGGAGGGATCGTCGAGGCGAACGCGTCCCGGACCTCGCCGCGGGTGACCCGCTCGCAGTGACACACGACGCTCCCGTACGCGCCGTCCCCGGCGATCAGTTCGGCGTCCCGGTAGGGCCGGGGGAACGCCTCGCCCAGGTTCGGCATGCGGATCGGGGTGCGCGGGCGCGGCGCGCCGGTCCTCAGCCCGGCGTCGCGGAGCAGCCCCACCACGTGCGCCGCGATCGCGAGCGAGGCCGTGAGCCCCGTGGACCGGATGCCGCCCACGGTGACGTAGCGCAGGCCGGGACGGGCCGACACCCGGTAGTCGTCCACCTCGGTCGCGGCCCGCAGCCCGGCGTAGACGGCCGTGACCTCCTCGTCCAGGAGGGCGGGCAGGATCCGACGGCCCTGCGCGCGCAGCGCCGCGAGCCCTTCGGCGGTCGACCCGGTGGCCGTCCTGTCGTCCAGGTCCTCCGCGGTCGGACCGAGCAGCACGTTCCCGTACACCGTCGGGGCGACCAGCACCCCCTTGCCGAGCGCGCCGGGGACGGGCAGCAGGATGTGCCGGACCAGGCCGCGCGCGAACTTGTCGAAGACGATCAGCTGTCCGCGGCGCGGGGTCACCCGGAAGTCGTGCCGGCCGAACAGCGCGTCGAACGTGTCGGCGTGCAGCCCGCAGGCGTTGACCACGAACCGGGCGCCCAGCGTGCCGCGAGGAGTGTGCAGCCGGTGCGGCCGGCCCGGGTCGGCCTTCCGCACGGGGCAGTTCAGGTGGAGGTCGACTCCGGAGCGGACCGCCTGGGTGGCGTACGCGAGCGTCGTGGTCCACGGGCAGACGATCGACTCGCCGGGGACCTCCAGCGCGCCCAGGGCGCCGGGCCCCAGGTGGGGTTCCCGCGCACGCAGCTCGTCGGGTCCCAGGAGCCGGGTGGCGCGGTACGCGTTGGCCGCGGCCTTGTCCGCGAGGCGGGGGAGCGCGGCCAGCTGCTCCTGGTCCCAGGCGACGAGGAGCGCGCCGACCGGCTCGACCGGGATCCCGGTCTCCGCCGCGTACGCGGCGAGCCGGCGCCGCCCCTCGCGGACGAGCCCGGACTCCAGTGAGCCGGGGACGGCGTCGAAACCGGTGTGCAGGATCGCGGTGTTGGCCTTCGACGTGCCGTCGCCGACGTCCCCGGACGCCTCGACGAGGGCGACACGCAGGGAGTGACCGGCGAGCTCCCGGGCCACGGCGCA
Source organism: Streptomyces sp. JL2001 (assembly GCF_050917515.1). Taxonomy (NCBI): domain Bacteria; kingdom Bacillati; phylum Actinomycetota; class Actinomycetes; order Kitasatosporales; family Streptomycetaceae; genus Streptomyces; species Streptomyces sp. JL2001. Next base: position 7,023,811 of record NZ_CP169421.1, read on the forward strand.
GCCGACGACGCCGGCGCCGACGACCACGACGTCGTACTCCGCGCCGGGCGATCCGGAGTCGGGCAGCGCACCCCCGCGGGTGACGAGCCCGTCCCCGGTGGCCCGGTCCGTGCTCCCGCGCCCCGCTGCCGCGCGCCTCACGCGCCCATCCCCGGGGCGCCCTGCGACGCCGGCCCGCGCCCGTCCGGCCGTGTCCCGGCGCCCCTGTGTCCGTCCACGCCCACGCACCGTTCGCCGTCCGGGCGCCGGCCGCTGTCCCGGGACCGCTCCGCCGTCACTCCGCCGGACCCGTGTCGAGGAGTGCCGTGACGGAGTCGCGGAACCTCGCCCGGCGTTCGCCCGCCTCCGCCGCCGTGACCCGCGGCTCGTAGACGGCCGACGGCTTCCAGTCCGGTACGGCCTCGTGGACCGCGAGGCCGGGATCGAGACCGAGCCGGGCGACCGCGGCGGCGCCCAGCGCCGTCGCGTCGGGCAGGGCCGAGACCTCGACCGGCAGCTGGAGGAGGTCCGCCTGTGTCTGCATCAGCAGCGCGGACCTGGTCAGGCCGCCGTCCACCCGTAGCGCGGTGAGGGGCCCGCCGAGTTCGGACGCCGCCGCGTCGGCCAGTTCGGCCACCTGAGCGGCGATGCCCTCGCACAGGGCGCGGACCAGATGGGCTCCGGTGGTGTCCAGGCCGAGGCCGGTGAGCGACCCGCGGACGTCGCCGCGCCACCACGGCGCGGCGAGCCCCGCCAGGGCCGGCACGAAGGTGACGCCGCCCGTGTCCGGCACCGAGCCGCCGACGCCGTCGAGCTCCTCGGCCCCGGAGATCACCCCGAGGTCGGTGAGCCAGCGCACGGCGGAGGCCGCGGTGTACACCTGGCCGTCGAGGCAGTAGCTGGTGCGGCCCGCGAGCCGCCAGGCGACGCAGCTGACCAGGCCGGTGTCACCGCGACGGGGGCTCGGGCCGGTCTGGGCCAGCAGGAACGCGCCGGTGCCGTAAGTGCACTTGGCGGCGCCCGGTTCGGTGACGCTCTGCGCGAGCAGCGCGGCCTGCTGGTCCACGAGCAGCCCGGTGAGGGGCAGGGGCGGGCCGAACGCCGTCGTGGTGCCCACGCGGGTGTCCGCGTCGACGACCCCGGGCAGCCGTTCGCCGCCGAGACCGTAGACGTCGAGGGCGTCGGGGGACCACGACACGGTGTCCAGGTCGAGCAGTCCGGTACGGCCCGCGGTCGCGGCGTCCGTGACGAAACACCCCGTGAGCCGGTGGACGAGCCAGGCGTCGCTGGTGGTGACCACGCCCGCGCCGGTGCGGTGGCGGCGGATCCAGGCCATCTTCGGGGCGGCGAAGTACGGGTCCAGCGGAAGCCCGGTCCACTGCCTCAACGAATCGCCGTGTACGGCGAGTTCCGCGCACAGCTCGGCGGCGCGGCGGTCCTGCCAGACGAGGGCGTCGGTGAGGGGTTCGCCGGTCGCCGGATCCCAGGCCAGCACGGTCTCACCCTGGTTGGCCAGGCCCACGGCCACGACCGGGGTGGCCGCCTCGGCGAGCGCGGCGCGACCGGCGGCGATCACGGAGTCGAGCAGTTCGCGCGGATCGACCTCGACGAGGCCGCCGGGCAGGTAGCGGGGCCGTACCGGGGCCGAGCCGCTTCCGATGACACCCCGCTCGGGGCAGACGACGAGCGCCTTGGTCCCCGAAGTGCCCTGGTCCACGGCGAGTACCGGGCCCGTCATCCTCGTGCTCCCGTCCTCGGAGGCGGGCCGCCGTGATCGTGGGACGCCGCCTGCCGTGATCATCGAAGCGGAAATCCTGGTGCAGCCGGCCCCGCCCGTCAAGCCGACGACGGCGTTCATGTCAGCTGCGTTTCGCAGCTGACTGGAAGTCAAATTCGGTCCGTGGCTGGATAGTTACGATCAGATATGAAACTGGACCTCGATCGTCCAGAGCCCTCTATAGTGATCGCCGATCAACGGCCGGGACGCCCCACCGGGGGGACTGACCACCCCCTCCACCCCACCGAGGACACCCCATGTCGCCCACCGCACGACCCGCGCCCTGATGGCCGGGCACGGCTTCCGGCCGGTCTACCACCCGGCGGGCCACGACCATGCCCTGCGCAACGCCGTCCAGGACCTGCGGACCGGCCGCTGGGTGGCCATGGCCCGATTACTCGAGGAGACGGACGGCTGGGCCGGCTGGACCCAGCGCACCCAGGTGCTCGCCGCGGTCGCCGCAGGCACCGACGTCGTCCAGGCCTGGCGCGCCGAGGAGCCGGACAGCGTGGCCGCCACCGTCATGCACACCCGGGTCGTGGTGGAGCGGGCCGTGCGCGCGCACCGGGCCGGTCACGCCAGGACCCGCGAGCTGTGGCAGGAGGCGTGGACGGCCTGCCGCCACGCCACGGCGGCGGCCCCCGACGACCCGGTGCCCTGGATCTGCCTGCTCGCCCTGGCGGCCCTCGACGACCAGCAGCGGATGGAGGAGCACCGGCTGCGCCCGCCGGCGCCGATGCTCCCGCCGGGCCCCTGGGGACTCCTCGCCGAGGCCGAGAAGCGCGACCCGTACAACCGCGAGGCGTACCACCGGATGCTCCAGTTCCTCTACGCCCGGCGCTCCGGACCGCTCGCCGAGGCCGTGAACTACGTCCAGTGGGCCGCCGCTTCGGCCCCGCCGGGCTCCGCCCTGCACGCCCTCCCGCTCTATGTCCGGGTCGAGCGCTACCGGCGCGAGCGCGGCCACGAGCGCGCACTCGACCTGCACTGGGTGGCCGAGGACGCCGTACGCGACGCGCAGCGCGCGCTCGACACCTGGTTCCTCTTCTGCGCCACCGACGAGGCCTCGCTCCTCGACCTCAACCACCTGGCCCACGCCCTCTTCGGCGCCCTGCGCTTCGCCGACGCGGCCCGCGTCTTCGAGGCGCTCGGCCCGTACTACACGGTGCTGCCGTGGGCCTATCGGACGGCCCGCCCCGACGACCGGGTGCTGGCCGAGGAGGTCTTCCTGCGGGCCCGCGCCCGCTGCCTCGACGGCTGACCCGGCCCCGTCGCGCCGCTCCCCGGTTCCGTACAGCCCGCCCGCCCCTTCCCCCGGAGGTAATTGGCATGTCCCGCACAGTCCCCGTCGACACGGCACCCGGGCCCCCCACGGCCCAGGACGAGGAGGCCAGACTCAGGGAGCTCGGCTACCAGCCCGTCCTCGCCCGCCGCATGGGCGGCTTCGGCAACTTCGCCATCAGCTTCTCCGTCATCTCCATCCTCTCCGGCTGCATGACGCTCTACGGCTTCGGCCTGGGCACCGGCGGTCCCGCCGTCATGCTGTGGGGCTGGGCGGGCGTCGGCCTCTTCGTGCTCTGCGTCGGCATGGCGCTGGCGGAGGTCACCAGCGCGTACCCCACCTCCGGCGCGCTCTACTACATGGCCGACCGGCTGGGCGGTCGCCGCTGGGGCTGGTACACCGGCTGGCTCAACCTGCTCGGCCTGCTCGGCGCGATCGCGGGCATCGACTACGGCGCCGCCCTGTTCACCGGAGCCTTCCTCAACCTCCAGTGGGGCATCGTGCCCACGCCCGGCGGCACCTTCGTGATCTTCCTCGTGATCCTGCTGCTGCACGCCGTGCTCAACCTCTTCGGCGTCCGTCTGGTGAGCCTCCTCAACTCGGTCAGCGTCTGGTGGCACCTCGGCGGCGTGGCGCTCATCGTCGGCGCCCTCGCCATCGTCCCGGACCACCACCAGTCGACGGAGTTCGTCTTCACCGAGTTCGTGAACGACACGGGCTGGGCCAACCCGCTCTACGTCGCCGCGATCGGGCTCCTGCTCGCGCAGTACACCTTCTCCGGCTACGACGCCTCCGCCCACCTGTCCGAGGAGACCTCCAACGCCTCGGTCAGCGCGGCCAAGGGCATCGTCCGGGCCATCTGGGTCTCCTGGATAGCCGGCTTCGCACTGCTCGCCGGGCTGACCTTCGCGATCCAGGACTACGTGGGCACCCAGAACAGCGCCACCGGCGTCCCGCCCGCGCAGATCCTGCTCGACGCGCTCGGCAGCGGAGGCGCCACCGCCCTGCTGCTCGTGGTGATCGTGGCCCAGCTGTTCTGCGGCAACGCCGAGGTGGCCGCCGCCAGCCGGATGGTCTTCGCCTTCAGCCGCGACAACGCCCTTCCCGGGTCGGCCCTCTGGCGCAAGGTCAGCAGCCGTACGCAGACCCCGGTGCCGGCCGTGTGGCTCTCGGTCGCCGTCGCCGCCCTGCTGGCGGTGCCTTCGCTCTACTCCGCCACCGCCTACGGAGCCGTGACGGCCATCAACGTCATCGGCATCACCCCCGCCTACGCCATTCCGATCTACCTGCGGCTGCGGGCGGGCAAGCGGTTCACGCCGGGCCCGTGGAGCCTGGGCCGGTGGAGCCGGCCGATCGGCTGGACCGCCGTCATCTGGGTGGCTCTCGTCACCGTCCTCTTCTGCCTGCCGCAGAAGTCCCCGGTGACCATCGACTCGATGAACTACGCGGCCATCGCGCTCGCCGTGGTGCTCGTCCTCGCCACCCTGTGGTGGTACGTCGCCCGCCGCTCGTACGGCACGCCGTCGGCGTACGGCAGCGCGCGCGAGGAGGCCGAGATCGCCGAGGGGATCGTCTGACACCCCGCGAACGGGCCCGTCCGGGACCGGAGTCCACGGCTCAGGCCGAGAACTCGTAGGTCCAGGGCGCGGCATGGGCGGCGAAGTCGATGTCCGTGATCTCCAGCGCGTGCCCGTGCTGGTCGCTCACCACCCGGTGGACGACCAGCCGGGCGTCGTCCGCGCCGACGCCGGTGGCGGGCCCGTGCGGTACGGCGATCGACTCGCGCCGGGTCAGCCGCAGTCCCGCCTGGTGCATCCAGTGGTAGAGCAGCCGCAGGTCGGGCTGCTGCGCGGAGCCGGTGACCCGCCGGTACCGGCCGAGCTGCGGGATCTCCGCCAGGGCCGGCCGGGAGAACCACGAGACGGAGCGCTGCAACGGTGTTCCGCCCGGACTGAGCACCACATGCCGGTGGACGAGGGTGGGTTCGCCCGGCACCAGCGTCAGCCGGCCCGCCAGCGCGGTGGGCGGCACCTCCCACCCGAGAGCCGCGCGGACCAGCGCCCCGGCCGCCTCCGTGCCGCCGGGGAAGTGCTGCCGACGGACCGTCAGGGCCGGCGCGGGAACCGTGTGTCCGGCACCGGCCGCGAAGGTGCCCCGCCGGTCCGTGACCACGAGGCCCTCCTCGCGCAGCAGCTGGAGCGCGCTGCGCACCGTCTGCCGGTTCACGTGGTAGCGGTGGGCCAGGGACCGTTCGGACGGCAGCCGGCTTCCGGGGGAGATGTGCCGGTCGGCGAGGTCGTCCCGCAGGGCGCCGGCTACCCGGAGGTAGAGCGGAACCGCCGCCATCTGTTCGGGATCGGGCTCGGCCATGATCAGACCCTCTCTACTTGCTCAGCGTGACCGCGTGAGTCGCTTCGGTGATCAATTCCTATCATTGGTCTAAACCACTTTGGAAGAGGGGTCGGCGAGAGTGGCCGAAACGAGCGACTGAGCTTCTAATGAAGCCACTGGTGATGGCGGCGAACGAGGCGGTGATGCCGGATGACCACACCGTCGGAGCGGGCCGAGAGCGGCCGGGCGGCCCGCAAGCGGGTGCCGCGCTCCTCGCACGGCCGCTGGATACCCTCCTCGCAGCGGCCCGACCCGCTGACCGTCCTGGAGCGGCAGTCCGTCGACCGGCTGGCCGAACTCGTGCCGATCCGGTACGGCAGGATGGCCGTCTCGCCCTTCGCCTTCCTCCGCGGCGCCGCCGCCGTGATGGCGGCGGACCTCGCCGCCCAGCCCCACACCGGCCTCACCGTGCAGCTGTGCGGGGACGCCCACCTGCTCAACTTCGGCGTCTACGCCTCACCCGAACGGGCGCTCCTCTTCGACGTCAACGACTTCGACGAGACCCTGCCCGGGCCCTTCGAATGGGACGTGAAGCGGCTCGCCGCCAGCGTCGTCGCCGCCGCCCTCCAGAACGGCAACACCAAGGCCAAGGCCCACCTCGCCGCCCTGGCCGCCGCCACCTCGTACCGCACCGCCATGAGACGGCTGGCCGGACTGGGCGAGCTCGCCGTCTGGTACGAGCGGATCGACGCCGACGAGCTGGCCCCCCTCGTGCGGGGCGGACGGGCCCGCGTCAAGGGCCGCCTCGCCCGCGCCCGCCGCCGCACGAGCCTCCAGGCCCTCGCCAAGCTCACCGAGACGGACGAGTCCGGCGCCCGCCGGATCGTCGACGACCCCCCGCTCCTCGAACGGGCCGGGGACCTCGACCGGGTCGGCCTCGGCAAGATCTTCAGCGACTACCGCAGCTCGCTGTCCGAGGAGCGCCGTCTGCTGCTCGACCGGTTCCACTTCGTCGACGCCGCCCGCAAGGTCGTCGGAGTCGGCAGCGTCGGCACCCGCTGCTTCATCCTGCTCCTCCAGGGCCGGGACGACGGCGACCCGCTGATGCTCCAGGTCAAGGAGGCCGGCCGCTCGGTCCTGGAGCCGTACCTGCCGCCGAGCGTCCACGCCCACCAGGGCCATCGCGTCGTCGCGGGACAGCGGCTCACCCAGGCCGCCAGCGACATCTTCCTGGGCTGGATGACCGGACCCGAACAACGCCACTTCTACTGGCGCCAGTTGCGCGACATGAAGGGCTCGGCCGAGGTCGAGACGATGTCCCCGTCCATGCTGCGAGCCTACGCCCGCCTCTGCGGCGTCGCACTGGCCCGCGCCCACGCCCGCTCGGGCGACCGCATCGCCATCGCGGGCTACCTCGGCTCCTCGGACGTCTTCGACCGGGCGATCGCCGACTTCGCGATCCGCTACGCCGGCCAGAACGCCGACGACTACGCGCAGTTGAGCGCCGCTATCGCGGCCGGGGTGATCGCCGCCGCGCCGGGAGTGTGACGCCGCAGGCGGGTCAACGCCCCGGGCGCGGGTGGGTGCGACGAGGGGCCGGCCCGCCGGGCCCGGAGGGCCGCCGGAGTCGCCCCGAAGCGCGCTCCCGCGGCCCCTCCGTCCGCCTCACCGCCCCGCGGGCGCCTCGCGCCGCAGCGGCGGCTCCGCGGGCGTCCGCACGACCGGCCCGAAGAGCACCGCCCGGGCCACCGCCGGGGCGAACAGCGCCGACATCGGCGCCGTCAGGGTGAGCACCGACCGGAACGCGGCGCCGACCAGCGGGTCCCCGGCGTACCGCTCCTGGATGCGCCGCAGGTACCAGCCCGCCGGCCGGTCCACCGCGCGCGAGCCCGTCGCGTTGCCCGTGGCCCCCGGCAGCTTCCTGTCGGCGCCCGCCGAGATGTCCCACGCCTGCCGGGAGGCGTCCAGCAGCGCCTTCTGCACCGCCCGGGTGGTCGGCGTACGGCGCGTGTCGCCCAGCGCCCGGCGCAGCGCCACGGCGCCCAGTGCGGCCACCGCCATGCCCTGCCCGTAGATCGGGTTGAAGGCGCACAGCGCGTCGCCGGTCGCGAGGAAGCCGGCCGGCCGACGGCCGGGCAGGTCGTAGCGGCGCCGGATGTTCGCGGTCCTGCGGAAGCCGAAGACGGCGGACTCCGGCTCGGCCTTCGCCAGCCACTCGCTGACCAGCGGATGAGGGAGCCGCTTCGCGAACTCCTCGAAGCCCGCCTCGTCGGAAGGAGGCACGTCGTCGCGCAGCCCGGAGAGCGTCACCAGGTGACGGCCCTCCCCGACCGGCACGATCACGGCCCCGTACACCTGCCGGGGGTTGGGCACGATGTTGACGCCGAGCGCGTCCGAGGACGCGTCGTCCGCGCCCCGGTAGACCCGGGTCGCGTAGCCGAGGCCGGTGTCGATGGTCTCCTCGTGCGGCGGCTCGGCGCCGATCGCGGCGAGCCAGTCGGCGGCGTCCGAGCCCCGGCCCGACGCGTCCACCACCAGATCGGCCGCCAGGGACCGGGTCTCCCGGTCCGCGCCCGCGCCCCGCTCGCGCAGCAGCACCCCGCGCACGCGCGAGGAGTCGCCGACCAGCCCCACGGCCTCGGTGCCCTGCACGGTCTCGATGCGGGGATCGGCCAGCACCCGGCGCCGCACCAGCCATTCGAGCTGTGCCCGGGGCCCCGTGAAGAGCGAGGTCGAGGCGGCCGTGCGACGGAACCACCGGCCGTTCTGCAGCTGCAGCATGTCCGCCGGCATCCCGACCACGGGGCTGCCGAGCTCGCCCAGCTCCTTCGTGAATCCCGGAAGCAGTTCGTCCAGGGCCCGCTGCCCGCCTTCCACCAGCACGTGGATGTGCCGGCTCTGCGGGACGCCGGGCCGGGCGTCCGGGCCCTCGGGGAAGCGGTCGCGCTCGACGACCGTGACCTTCTCCGCGTGCTCGCTCAGCACCCGCGCGGCCAGCAGGCCCGCGAGACTTCCCCCGATGACCACCGCGTGACGTGTCGCGCGGTGCCCCAAGTCGTCGGCCATGCCCGCCCTTTCGTGTCGTGGATCTCCTCCCGCCCAGTATCCACATCCGGCCGGGCGGACCCGCCCGATCAGGCCGCGGGTCACCGACTCCCGCCGTGTCGCCGGGAGCGTCCGACCGTACGGACGGATCCCGGGACGGCCGTCAGCGCTCCGCGGGCTCCTCCGGCAGCTCGCCCAGCGCGTGCGTCAGCCACTCGACCCAGAAGCGCTCCAGATCGATCCCGCCCCGCAGGACGAGGTGCCGGAGGCGGTCCGGCTCGCTCTCCCGGCGGGCGGGCGGGAAGTCCCGCTCCTCGATGGCCCGGTACTCCTCCAACTGCGCACGGTGCAGGTCGAGATGGCGCTCCAGCTCGTCCCTCATGCCGGACGCCCCGACCACGGCCGCGGCCCGCATCCGCAGCAACAGCGCCGACCGGAGCGGCTTCGGGTCCTCCGTACGCGCCACCCACGCCGTCAGCTCCCCGACGCCGGCCGGCAGGACCTCGTACTCCTTCTTCTGTCCGCGCGCCGGCACGGGTGCCGGCAGGGCGCGGATGTGACCGGCCTGCTCCAGTCTGCCCAGTTCGCGGTAGATCTGCTGGTGCGTGGCCGACCAGAAGTAGCCGATCGACCGGTCGAAGCGGCGCGTCAGTTCGAGACCCGAGGACGGCTTCTCGAGCAGCGCGGTCAGGATCGCGTGCGGGAGGGACATGGACGCATCCTAGGAGGGTGTCTCGCCGGTCCCTCCGGGCTCCCGGCGGGATCCGGCCCGATCGGCGGCATGCCCGGGATCGCATCCCGGTGGCCGCGGGGCGGCCCGGCCGGCCGGTGGGCGGTCAGGCGGCGCGGACCGGGCCGCCCGGGGGCGTGCCGGGCCCGCGCCCGCGGTCAGACGGTCGCCGCCAGGCGGGTGCCCTGGTCGATGGCCCGCTTCGCGTCGAGCTCCGCGGCGACGTCGGCGCCGCCGATCAGGTGCACGGTGCGGCCCGCGGCGACCAGCTCCTCGTACAGGCCGCGGCGCGGCTCCTGGCCGGTGCAGAGCACCACGGTGTCGACCGGGACGACCTGCCGCTCGCCGTCCAGGGTGATGTGCAGGCCCTCGTCGTCGATCCGCTCGTACGTCACGCCCGCCACCATGGTGACGCCGCGGTGCTTCATCTCGGCGCGGTGGATCCAGCCGGTGGTCTTGCCGAGGCCGGCGCCGACCTTGGAGGTCTTGCGCTGGAGCAGGTGGACCTGGCGCGGGGGACGGGGCCGCTCCGGGGTCCGCAGACCGCCGCGGGTCTCGTACGAGGTGTCGACACCCCACTGCCGGAAGTACGTCTCCGGGTCCTGGCTCGCCCCCTCGCCGCCGTCCGTGAGGAACTCGGCGACGTCGAAGCCGATACCGCCGGCGCCCATGACGGCCACCCGCTCGCCGACCGGGGCGCCGTCGCGCAGCACGTCGAGGTAGCTGACGACGCTGGGGTGGTCGATCCCCTCGATCTCGGGGACGCGCGGGGTGACGCCGGTGGCGACGACCACCTCGTCGAAGTCGCCGAGATCGGCGGCCGCCACGGTGGTGTCCAGCCGGACGTCGACACCGAGGGCGTCGAGCTGCGTGCGGAAGTAGCGCAGGGTCTCGTTGAACTCCTCCTTGCCCGGCACGCGCTTGGCGACGTTCAGCTGTCCGCCGATCTCGCCGGCGGCGTCGAACAGCGTGACCCGGTGGCCGCGTTCGGCGGCGGACACGGAGAAGGCGAGGCCGGCCGGCCCCGCGCCGACCACGGCGATCCGCTTCGCGAGGCGGGTGGGGGAGAGGACGAGCTCGGTCTCGTGGCAGGCGCGCGGGTTGACCAGGCAGGAGGTGATCTTGAGGCTGAAGGTGTGGTCCAGGCACGCCTGGTTGCAGCCGATGCAGGTGTTGATGGTGTCGGCGCGGTCGGCGGCGGCCTTGCGGACGAAGTCCGGGTCGGCGAGGAACGGCCGGGCCATCGAGACGATGTCGGCGCGCCCCTCGGCGAGGATCTGCTCCGCCACCTCGGGGGTGTTGATGCGGTTGCTCGTCACCAGCGGGACGGAGACCGCGCCCATGAGCCGCTTCGTCACCCAGGTGTAGGCGCCGCGCGGGACCGAGGTGGCGATGGTGGGGATGCGGGCCTCGTGCCAGCCGATGCCGGTGTTGATGATGGTGGCGCCGGCGGCCTCGATCTCCTTGGCGAGCGCGACCACCTCGTCCAGCGTGGAGCCGCCCGGGACCAGGTCCAGCATGGAGAGCCGGTAGACGAGGATGAAGTCCTCGCCGACCCGCTCGCGGATGCGGCGGACGATCTCCAGCGGGAAGCGGACCCGGTTCTCGTAGCTGCCGCCCCAGCGGTCGGTGCGCCGGTTGGTGGCGGCCGCGATGAACTCGTTGATCAGGTAGCCCTCGGACCCCATCACCTCGACGCCGTCGTAGCCCGAGGCCCTGGCCAGCTCGGCGCAGCGCACGTAGTCCTCGACGGTCTGCTCGACCTCGGCGTCGGTCAGCTCGTTCGGGACGAAGGGGCTGATCGGCGCCTGGATCGCGCTGGGCGCGACGAGGCCGGGGTGGTAGGCGTACCGGCCGAAGTGCAGGATCTGCATCGCGATCCGGCCGCCGGCCTCGTGCACGGCGTCGGTGATCAGCCGGTGCTCGGCGACCTCCTCGTCGGTGGTGAGCTTGGCGCCGCCGTCCCAGGGCCGGCCGGCCTCGTTCGGTGCGATGCCGCCGGTCACGATGAGGCCGACTCCGCCCCGGGCGCGCTCGGCGTAGAAGGCGGCCATCCGCTCGAATCCGTGCTCGGCCTCCTCGAGGCCGACGTGCATGGAACCCATGAGCACCCGGTTGGGCAGGGTGGTGAACCCGAGGTCGAGCGGGCTCAGCAGGTGCGGGTACGGGGTGGTCGGGGCCATCGGGCGCCTCCTCGCGCAGGGTCGTCACCGTCTGTTGTAGACGACCCGAGGGCGCTTGTGCAACTAGTTGCATAACGACGGTCGCGTGATGTGCGCAACGCGCGCCCCGCCGTTCGCGCAACCTTTGGGTTGCGCCTCGATCCGCGACGTGCAACCCTGGAGTTGCATCTGATGGTGTCGAGGAACGGAGTCCGTCATGAGCGAGGACCGGATCGAACGCGAGACCCTGATCGAGGCGCCCCTGGAGCGCGTCTGGACCCTGGTGGCACAGCCCGGCTTCTGGGTCGCCGACAAGGCGAGCCTGCCGGGCACGGTGGCCGAGGAGGGCGTGACGATGGTGGCGAGGAACCCCGAGCACGGCGACTTCCCCGTGCGCGTGGAGAAGGTGCGGCCCCCGAGCTACCTGGCGTACCGCTGGACCAGCGCCTTCCCCGGGGAGGAGCTGCGCGAGGAGAACAGCACCCTGGTCGAGTTCACACTGACCGCGGAGGGCGGCAAGACCCGCCTGCGTGTCGTCGAGAGCGGGTTCACCGCGCTGGCCGGGTCGGAGGACCTGCGCAGCCGGAACCACAAGGACCACACCGAGGGCTGGCCGCTGGAGCTCGACGCGCTCCGCAAGCGCGCGGAGGAGCCCTCCCCGTGACCGAGGAGGTGCCCGGTGCCGCCGAGGTCGTCGACGTCGTCCTCGGCGCGCTGGCCGACCCGATGAGACGGCGGCTGCTCGACCTGCTGGCCGCGCGGGGGGAGGCGACCGCGACCACGCTCGCCGCGGAGCTGCCCGTCTCGCGGCAGGCCGTCGTCAAGCACCTCGCCGTGCTCGACGCCGCCGGACTGGTGTCCGGCGGCCGGGTCGGCCGGGAGGTGCGGTACGCGGTCAGGCCCGCGGCCCTGGACACGACGGCCCGCTGGATGGCCGGCCTCGCGGCCGACTGGGACCGGCGCCTGGCCCGCATCAAGCGCGTCGCCGAGGCGGCGGAGCGGGACGAGGGCGGGTCGCACGGAGTCTGAGCAGCGCGCCGGCTGACGGGAGCCCGCCGGCCGGGCGGGGGGCGCGCGCCGGGCCCGGCATCGGGACGGTGGCGCCGGCGATGCCGAACGCGGCCGCGCACCCGGCCGGGGCGGACACCGTCCGCCGCCGGACGGCGACGGTGCCCCTGAAGTCGACCGGCTCGCAGCTTCAGCCGGTGCGGCGGAACAGCCTCGGTCGCGGCAGCGGCGCCGGCACACCGAAGCCGACCCGTGCGGCTTTCCCGCTCTCCGAGCAGCAGGCGGTCGACGCACTCACCGGTCCCGTCCGGGTGCTGATCCCCGGCGCGCTCCCGGTCACGAGGAAGGGGAGAGCTGTTCGCGCACCCAGGCAGGATCGGGGTTGGTGTGCGGCCGGCCCGCCACGACGACGGTCGGCACGGTCTCGTCGCCGTCGTTGGCCGCCCTCACCACCGCCGCTCCGGCCGGGTCGCGCCAGATGTCGACCCAGTGCAACCGGCGGGCGCGACGGCCCAGCCGGATGCGCAGCCGCAGGCAGTACGCGCAGCCCGGCCGCCAGTAGACGACCGGCCGGCCGTCGACGGCGCTGCGGCGTTGCGCCTCCGTCGCACCGATCGACCTCGGGAAGACCAGCGGCGAGTTCACGCCTGCCAGCAGCACGAACGCCGCCAGGAGCGCCGCGGCTTCGCCGGGGCGCCCCCGGAGGAACAGCCCGGTCGCGACGGTTGAGCCGATGGACACGAGCAGCACCGGCAGGATCCACATGCGCGTCATGATGATCCAGGCTATCGGTGAGCCGAGTCTCCCGCCGGAGCGGGCCGCCGACCCGCGGGTACCCGCCGGCCTCCCGGGCGTCACGCACCACGTCGAGCGAGGCCTCGGCCACCAGGGGCAACTCCTCCTCGGGGAAGGTCATCGCGCCGTCGCCGAACGAGATCAGGTACCGCGTCCTCCACGGCTCCCTCGGCCGTCGGCCCCTTCGAACCCTCCTCGCCCTACGAGGAACGCCTCCCTTCGGAACCGAAGCTCCTCCCCGCTTCCGAGGCACCGTCAGGCCCGCCCCCGCACCTCCGCCCACGCGTCCAGCTCCTCCGCCGTCCGCGGACCCGGCGCGTCCGGTGCCAGCAGGCCGTGGCCGCGCAGCAGCCGGGTCACGGCCATGCCCCACGGGCGGCGCAGCCGGGCCGCGGCGAGCAGCGCGTCGTCGCCGAGCAGTTCGGCGATCGGCCCGGTCCGGAGCCCTTCGGGCGACAGCACCGCGGCGTCGTCCGCCCAGCGCAGCGCCAGATCCACGTCGTGTGTGGCCATCACCACGGTCGTACCGGTGTCCCGCAGCCGGCCCAGCACCTCCAGCAGTCGCTCCTGCCCGTGCGGATCGAGCCCGGCCGTCGGCTCGTCCAGGACCAGGACCCGCGGGCGCATCGCCACCGCCCCCGCGATCGCCGCCCGCTTGCGCTGCCCGTACGAGAGGAGGTGCGTCGGCCGGTCCTCCAGGGCCACGATGTCCAGCGCCTCCAGCGCCTCGCGGACCCGCAGCCGCACCTCCTCCTCCGGCAGGCCCAGGTTCATCGGCCCGAAGGACACGTCCTGGCCGACCGAGGCCGCGAAGAGCTGGTCGTCCGGGTCCTGCACCACGAGCTGCACCGTCGTCCGCAGCCGGGTCAGACCCTTGCGGTCGTGCGACACCTTCTCGCCGTCCAGCCGGAGCGTGCCGCGGCCGAGCCGGAGCCCGCCGCTGAGCAGTCGCATCAGGGTCGTCTTGCCACTGCCGTTGCGGCCGAGCAGAGCCGTCGCCCGCCCCTCGGGCACGGCGAAGTCGATCCCGTCCAGGACGGCGGGACCGTCCTCGTAGGCGAATCCCGCCTTGACCAGCTCCACGACCGCGGACCGAGAACTCAACGCAGGGACCTTTCGAGTACGAGAGTGAGCGCGACGAGCCCGGCGAGCAGGCCGGCCGACGCGGTGAGGAACCGGCGCGAGACCGCGGCCTCGGGCACCAGGACCCGCAGCGTGCCGTCGTACCCGCGCCCCGCGAGTCCGGTCTGCAGCCGCTGGGCGCGGTCGAAGGCACGGACGAACGCGGTCGCGCCGAGCCCGGCCAGGGAACGCCAGGTCGCCGCCCGTGTGGTGAGCCCGAGCCGGGCCGCCTGCGCCTGCCGGATCCTGGCCATGGCGTCCAGGAGCAGGAAGCCGATCCGGTACATCACCAGGGCGACGTCCACGACCGGGGCCGGCACGCCCGCGCGGACGAGCCGGGGCAGTACGTCCGAGACCGGCGTGGTGAAGGCGAACAGCAGGACCCCCAGTGAGGCGGCCGACGTCCGCAGCAGCAACTCGCCCGCGTGCACAGGTCCGTCCGGAGCGAGGGCGACGAGCCCGTGGGCCCCGCCGACCTCGAACAGCAGCGGGACCGCACCCGTCACGCAGAAGCCCAGGGGGATCCGGAACGCCCGCCACAGCTGACGTCGCGGCACGCCGGCGGGTCCGAGCAGCACGGTCAGCGTGGCCGCGGCGACCAGCACGGCGCCGGGCCACGGCGGCAGGCACACCGCGCACAGGGTGAGACCGAAGCCGAGAACGGCCTTCTCGGCAGGATGACGGCGACGCCAGCGACTGCTGTGCGCCGCCGCGTCGATCGGCAGCATCCGTGACTACTCGTCGCCGGGCGGCGCGGCCGCGGGCTTCACGGACATCGCCGCCGTCGCCGCCGACTTCGCGGACGATGCCGACGGAGTGACGGCGGGCGTCGTCGTGCCGTCCGGTGTCGCCCGGGCCGCCGCGCGGGCCTCGCCCTGCCTGCGCCCCTTGCGCAGGCCGAAGTAGTACGCGAGGACACCGGCGCCGAGCGCGGCCTGGAGCGCGAACAGCGCCGACTCGATCTCGCCGGACGGCGGCTCGTAGAGCGGGCTGAACCACGGCTCGTAGTCCGGACTGAGCTCGGTGATGGCGGTCTCCGCCTCGGCGTCGGCGCCGGTGAACGGCTCCTCCTTGTGGTCGCCCAGCCCCAGCAGCAGGGGCAGTACCGCCAGCGCGGCCACCACGAGCAGCAGCAGTGAGTTGATCTTCGCGTTCCTGCTCATCGGCCGACCGCCTCCGTGGTCCCGCTCTTCCGGCCCGCGGGAAGCAGCACGCCGAGCCGGGTCAGTTCCCCCTTGCTCGACTGCGCGAGCAGACGCATCACGAGCACCGTCAGCAGACCCTCGCTGACCGCGAGCGGGATCTGCGTGACGGCGAAGATGCCGCCGAACTTCGCCAGCGCCCCGACGAAGCCGCTGCCCGGGTCGGGGAACGCCAGCGCCAGCTGCACGCTGGTGACGCAGTAGGTGGAGAGGTCGGCGACGAAGGCGCCGAAGAAGACGCTCACCATCAGCGGGACGTCGAACCGCCGCAGCAGCCGGTACGTCCCGTACCCGGCCCACGGGCCGACGATCGCCATCGAGAAGGCGTTGGCGCCCAGGGTGGTCAGCCCGCCGTGCGCCAGGAGCAGTGCCTGGAACAGCAGGGTGATGGTGCCCAGTACCGCCATCACGGGCGGCCGGAAGAGGATCGCGCCCAGCCCCGTACCGGTCGGGTGCGAGCAACTGCCCGTCACCGAGGGAATCTTGAGGGCGGACAGGACGAACGTGAAGGCACCGGAGGCGCCGATCAGCAGCGTCGACTCGGGATTGGCCTTCACCTCACGGGTCAGCGCACGGACACCGTGGACGACGAAGGGGGCGGCTGCGACGCCCCAGGCGGCCGCGTGCACAGGGGGCAGGTACCCCTCGGCTATATGCATGGTTGGGAGACCCTCTCCAGCACCTCGTGGATGGACAACGCACCTTGGCCGGTCTCCTGGCTGACGGTCATGACGCCCGGACTCCGCCTTCCCACACCGCCCGCGGTCGCCCGCGGTGGTGCAGTGGCTTCCCTGGGGACCTCCCAGGGCGTGGAGCCGGACCTCCCGATCACAGTGGCGAGGGCCGCACCGGTACTGCACCGGTTTCCCGTACACCAAGGCCCTGCGACATTAGTGCGTTGACCAGGTACATCACAACACGGTGGTGTGCCGGCACGGCCCGTGACGGGCGGCCGGGCCGCCCGCCGGGCCTCATGCCTTCCGGTAGGTGTACGCCTCCGAGGCCGCCGCCTCCACGGCGTCCAGGTCCCCGCCGGCGCTCGCCGTCACCAGGGCGGCGACGGCTCCCTCGACGAACGGCGCGTCGATCAGCCGGGCCCCCGCGGGCAGTTCGCCGTCCTCGGCGAGGAGCGCCTTGACGGTGAGGACGGCGCTGCCCAGATCGACGAGCAGGGCCACACCCGCGCCGCGGTCCGCGGCCTCGGCCGCCTCGGCGATCAGCTCCGCGCTGGTGCCGAGACCGCCGTCCGGAGTGCCGCCCGCGGGCAGGATCGGCGCGCACGGGCCGCCTCCGGCCAGACCCCGGGCGAGTGCGGCGACGGCCGCCGCCACCGGGCCGCTGTGGGAGACGAGGACGATGCCGACCTGCCCGGTCATCCCGCCGCCTCGGCGAGCGCGGCCATCAGCAGCGCGGACGAGGTGGCTCCGGGGTCCTGGTGCCCGACGGAACGCTCGCCGAGATAGCTGGCCCTGCCCTTGCGGGCCCGGAGGGGCACGGTCGCGAGGGCGCCCCGCTCGGCCGCCTCCCGCGCGGCACCGAAGGACCGGCCCAGTGCCTCGGCCGCCGGCAGGAGGGCGTCGAGCATGGTCTTGTCGCCGGCCTGCGCCCCTCCGAGTCGCGACACCGCCGAGACCCCGGCATCCAGCGCCTCGGCCAACCGGGCCCGGCTCACGGCCGGTTCGTCGCCCAGTTCCTTGCCGGTCCGGCGCAGCAGCGTCCCGTACAGAGGCCCGGACGCGCCCCCCACCGTGGAGATGAGCCGGCGTCCCGCGGTCACGAGGACGGCCCCCGGCGTCGGGGGCGGCTCCTTCTCCAGTACGGCCGTGACGGCGGCGAAGCCCCGCTTCAGGTTGGCGCCGTGGTCGGCGTCGCCGATGGCGGAGTCCAGCTCGGTCAGACGGTCCGCCTCCCGGTCGACGGCGGCCGCGGCGATCGTCAGCCAACGGATGAAGAAGGCGGCGTCGAACGCCCCGGACGCGGCGTCGGAGAATGCGCCCGGCGTGCCGGGGGAGCCGGGTGGGTCGGAGGATGCGCCGGGTGTGTCGGGGGAGTCGGGGGCGGTCGGCTCGGGCACTGCGGTCACCTCGCTGGAGTCGGCTGCGGTGGGGGAGTTCGGGAGCGCGGGAGTTCAGCGCGTCGGGGGCCGCCCGAGGCGTCACCGGCCCCAGCGCAGCGCCGCCGTCTGCACGGGCGCGTCCCACAGCCGCAGCAGTTCCTCGTCCACCTCGCAGAGCGTCACCGAGCAGCCGGCCATGTCGAGCGAGGTCACGTAGTTCCCCACCAGCGTGCGGGCGACCGGGATGCGGCGTTCGGCCAGCACGCGCTGGACCTCTGCGTTGAATCCGTACAGTTCGAGCAGAGGGGTGGCGCCCATGCCGTTGACCAGGACCAGGACCGGACCCGACGGTCGCAGGTCCTCCACGACGGCGCTCACGGCGAAGTCGGCGATCTCCCGCGAGGTCATCATCGCGCGCCGCTCGCGTCCCGGCTCGCCATGGATCCCGATTCCCAACTCCAGCTCGCCATCGGGGAGTTCAAATGTGGGACTGCCCTTCGCCGGGGTACTGCAGGCGCTCAGGGCCACCCCGAAGGACCGCGACCGCTCGTTGACCCGGCGGGCGACGGCCTCGACCCGCTCCAGCGGCGCGCCCTCCTCGGCGGCTGCTCCGGCGATCTTCTCCACGAAGAGGGTGCCCCCCGTGCCGCGCCGCCCGGCCGTGTAGAGGCTGTCCGTCACGGCCACGTCGTCGTCGACCAGGACCCTGGCGACCTGGACGCCCTCGTCCTCGGCGAGCTCGGCGGCCATCTCGAAGTTGAGGACGTCGCCGGTGTAGTTCTTGACGACGAACAGCACCCCCGCCCCGCTGTCCACCGCGGCGGCGGCCCGCACCATCTGGTCGGGCACCGGGGAGGTGAAGACCTCGCCGGCGCACGCGGCCGCCAGCATCCCCGGCCCGACGAACCCCGCGTGCAGGGGCTCGTGCCCGGATCCGCCGCCGGAGACCAGCCCCACCTTGCCCGCCATGGGGGCGTCGCGCCGCAGGACCACGCGGTTCTCGACGTCGACGGTCAGTTCGGGGTGGGCCGCGGCCATGCCGCGCAGCGCGTCGGCGACGACGCTCTCGGGCACGTTGATCAGCATTCGCACGAGTACCTCCGGGGGAGTGGAGCGGGTGAGTCGTCCAGCGGGTCGGGGCAGGGCGTGACGCGGGGGCGGTACGGCAGGTGGCGCGGCGCGGGAGGGTGCCGGTCGCCGGGCCGGGGGACGGCCGTACGGCGCCGGCACGGCAGCGCGCGGGCGCCGACCACCTGAGCGGCAGTCAGCGCGGAGGGGGCGGGCCGTCCTTCGCGGGTGCGCGTCACGCACCGATTATCGACGGCGCCGGGCCTGCCCGCACGGGTACCGCGGGTTCGGGTGCGGACAGGCGATCGGGGGTGCGGCGACGAACGGCTCCACGCTCCGTCGCGGGCAGGAGGACCGGTGGCGCCCGGACGGCGGGTGCGGGGGGTTCGGCCGCGTGTGCGTGGCCCAGAGCGTGTCAGTGACCCAGAGCCCGCTTGAGCTCCGCCTTGTCCATCTTGGAGCGGCCCTCGATGTTGCGCTGCCGGGCCTCGTTGTAGAGCTGCTCCTTCGTCGGGCCCTGCGCGCCCCGGTGGGACCGCTGCCCGCCCCGACGCGACGATGACATGTCCTCGAGGGAGGTCCGGCTGGCGGTCTTCGACTCGCCTGCGCGGGCACGTTCCTTGTTCACCGTGCGCGCGGCGATCTCCTTGGCCCGCTCGGTGCTCTCGCCGCGATCCTCGGCGCTCTCCTTGATGTGCTCGTACTGCCGCTCGCGTTTGGGGCTCGAACCACGAGGCATGACGTCTCCTTGGTCGGGTCGGGTCGGGTCGGGTCGGGTTCCGGCCGGTTCCGCGATACCCGCCGGGGGCGAGCGCATGCGCGCCGTCGGCGTCACTTCCTGCCGGCGTCCTCGTACTCGTCCTCGTCTTCCTCCTCGTCCTCCTCTTCCTCCTCCGGCTCGTCCTCGTCGTACTCGTCCTCGTACGCCCCGTCCTCCTCCTCGTCTTCCTCGTCCTCCTCGTCCTGGTCGGCTTCGCCGTCCTCGTCGTCCGCGCCTTCCTCTCCTTCGTCCTCGTCCCGGTAGCCCTCCTGACCTTCCTCGTCCTCTTCGCCCTCTTCGCCCTCTTCGCCTTCCTCTGCTTCCTCCTCCTCCATGGCCTCCTCGTGCGTCTTGACGACCTCGCCGTCGCGTATCTCGCCCCGCCAGCCCTCGGGTTCCTCGCTGCCCAGGGTCACGTGGCGGTCGAAGTGCTTCAGGTCGAGGCGCAGACGGCGGCCGCCGGCGCGCCACACGTTTCCGGTCTTCTCGAAGAAACCGGAGGGGTAGTACTCCACGACGACCAGGATGCGCGTGAGGGACGGGCCGAGTTCGTGGAAGCTCACGCAGCCGCGGACGGTGCCCTTGGCGCCATCCGAGCTCCAGACGATCCGGTCGTCCGGCACCTGCTCCTGGATGGTTGCCTTCCAGCCGCGCGTGGAGGGGCCGACCTTCACCTTCCAGTCGCTGGTGGTGTCGTCGCCCTTGGAGACGCTGCGGACGCCCTTGGCGAAGTCGCTGAAGTCCTCGAACTCCGTCCACTGGTCGTACGCGGCCCGCAGGGGCACGCCCACGTCGATGAACTCGACGATGTTGGTCGCCTTGGTGCTGCCCTTCCTGCCCTTGCCCTTCCCCTTGCCGAACAGCCCGGACGCCGCGTCCGTGACCTTGTCCTTCAGGCCGGAGAGCTTGCTGCCGGCAAAGGCCTTCAGGGGGGAGTCCCCCTGGAGCATGCGCCCGCCGATGTCCCCCAGGCTCCCGCCGTTCTGCGCGACGTCGCCCAGTTTGTCCGTGACCTCGCCGATCTTGCCGGAGGCCTTGTCGGCCAGTCCCTCGGCCTGGGCCGTGAGGAACTTGCCGAGTTCGTCCTTGAGCATGTCGAATCCGGATCTGTCCTTCGTGTTGTTCTCTGTCTTGTTCTCTGTCGTTGTCATGACCTACTCCGCGAGGACCGGGAAGACGTCTTCTTGGCCGCCGTCTTGCGCGTCGAGCCCGTCGACTTCTTGGGTGCCGTCTTCTTCGCAGGGCTTCTGGAGGCGGTCTTCTTGGGGGCGGACTTCTTGGCGGCGGTCTTCTTCGCCGGACTCCTGGACGTGGTTTTCTTCGCCGCGGTCTTCTTGGCCCCGGAACCGGAGGCGGTCTTCTTGGCCGCCGTCCCGGACGTGGTCTTCTTCGCGGCCGTCTTCTTCGCCGGAGTCTTCGCGGCGGACTTCTTGGCCGGTGCCTTCTTCGCCCGGCTCGTGCCCTTGTCGGCCGTTCCGCCGCCGCGGGACGACGACGTGGTGGAGCGCGAGCGGCTGCGTGTGCCGCTGCTCGCGGCGCGCGACGTCGACGGGGCGGCCCGCTTCCGGCGTGGCTTCTCAGCCGGCTCCGGTTCCTCGTCAGCCTCCGGCTCCTCGTCGGCCTCTGCCTCCGGTTCCTCGTCGGCCTCTGCTTCCGGTTCCGGTTCCTCCTCCTCTTCTTCCTCTTCCTCTTCCTCTTCTTCCTCCTCCTCCGGCTCCTCCGCCTCGGCGGAGGCCTCGGGGCCCTCGTCGTACTCCTCGTCCTCGTCCTGTTCCTCGTCTCCCTCTTCGCCCTGCTCCTCGTCCTCGTAGGGCTCCTCCTCGTACTCGTCCTCGTACCCTTCTTCCTCCTCCTCCCCGTCCTCCTCGCCTGCGCCGCCGTCGCTGCTGGTGAGGCTGAGCGTCCGTTCGCGGAGAGATCCGGCGAGGTCTTCGAGCTTGCGGTTGGCGGCGGCGCCGAGCGCCTGGCGTCCGGCATCGAGGGCTTCGCCGCGCAGCTGCTCACCGAGCTCCGCCACCTGGGGCAGCTCACGCACCTTCGAGAGTCCCTGGGTGAGCAGTTGCCCGGGTTCCAGGCCGAAGCGCCGACCCGCGACGTAGGTGGCGATCGTGAACGCCAGGCGACCCTTCTTGGTCCGGCCGAGCACGTAGCCTCCGGCGAGCGCGGCTGCCAGCGCCATTTTCGTGGTGTCCTGCATCAGTTTCTCCGTCCCTCCACCGGGCTGCGCCCGCTCGGCGGCCAGGGGGGCGCGTGCGGTTGCCCGCGCTGTCTGTCCGGTGCCCGGTCGCCTCGTCATTCCAGGAGCGTTGCTCGGGATATACATGCCACCTGCTCAGTTGGGCAGGTGTTATGCGTGGATACTCACGAAATCTCCCGAGATGGGGTCCATGTGCCTTTTGGAGGGATCTATGGCCGCAGCGGAACCGGCTCGCGCCCGGCGCTCGACGTCGCGCGGCGCCGACGAGGAGAAGCCCAAGGAGCGACGCCGTCCCCCGCGCCGACGGACGGGCGTGCCGAACGCGGCCTCGGCCATGAAATCGGCCTCCGAGCAGCTTTCGCAGCTGCTCGGGCGGCCTCCCGAGAGCGTGTCCTCGCTCCGCCCGACCGACGACGGATGGGAGGCGCAGGTCGAGGTCGTCGAGCTGGAGCGCATCCCGGACACCACCAGTGTGCTGGCGAGTTACCGGGTGAGCCTGGACGAGAACGGCGAGCTCGTCTCGTACGAGCGGACGCGCCGCTACACGCGAGGAATGATCGATCGGCAGACCTGACACGGTCCTGCCGGAAGGAGGAGGCGTCATGACGGTGGTGCCGCAGAGCGGCGGCAGTGTCAGCAGAGGCGGAGGATCCTCGAGCAGCCTGTACGACGTTCTGGAACTGATTCTCGACCGAGGTCTGGTCATCGACATCTTCGTGCGGGTGTCGCTCGTGGGCATCGAGATCATCAAGATCGACGCACGCATCGTCGTGGCGAGTGTGGACACCTATCTGCGCTTCGCCGAGGCGTGCAACCGGCTGGATCTGGAATCGGGCCGCAAGGCCCCCGCCCAGTTGCCCGAGGTCATGGGCAAGATGGCCGAGGGCGGTGCGCACGGCAAGTCGAAGGGCGCGCTGAGCGGCGCCGTCGAAGCCGTCACCGAGTCCATCGGCGGCGGGTCGAAGCAGAGCGACGAGGACGACTCCGAGGAGGAGCCGGAAGAGCAGGAAGAGCCCGCACCGCGCCGTCGGCGCCCGGCCAAGCGCACGGCACGCCGCCGAGAGGAGTAGACCATGGCTCTGTACGTGTACTCGATCGTCGGCGCGGACCACCCCCGCGACCTCGACGGACTGTCCGGGGTCGGTTCTTCCGCCGAGTCCCTGCGCGGCGTGGCCGCCGGTGAACTCCACGCGATCGTCAGCGAGATCTCGGAGGAGATCCGCCCCAAGCAGCGCGATCTGGCCCGTCACCACGAGGTCCAGGAGCGTCTGATGGACGAAGGGACGGTCCTGCCGCTCCAGTTCGGCTACATCGCACCCGACGAATCCGCCGTCCGGCAGGTGCTCGAGGAGAACTCCGACCGCTACCTGGCGGCGCTCGACCGGCTGGCCGGCTGCT
The DNA here is from genome assembly GCF_050917515.1 of Streptomyces sp. JL2001. Classification (NCBI taxonomy): domain Bacteria; kingdom Bacillati; phylum Actinomycetota; class Actinomycetes; order Kitasatosporales; family Streptomycetaceae; genus Streptomyces; species Streptomyces sp. JL2001. The sequence goes on from NZ_CP169421.1 coordinate 7,046,723, forward strand.
CGGAGTACCACCTGAAGGCGTCGCAGGCGGAGGACGTGCTGCTGCGCCGCATCCTCCAGGAGGTGCCCGAGGCATGGGATCTCGACCAGCGGATGCGGGCGGGATCGCCCGATCCGGGTCTGCCCCTGGCGCTGGGGGAGCTGGTGGCCCGGGAAGTGGACGCACGACAGGAAGCGCTGGCCGACTCCGTCGTCCGGGAGCTGGCGGGCTTCGCCCGCGAGCAGAACGTCCACCCACCGGCGGGTGAGGACTTCCTCAACCTCTCGCTCCTCGTCCCGCGGGAAGAGGAGGAGAATTTCCTCAAGCGGCAGGACGCGCTCTCGCAGCAGCATCTCGACGGCGGTGTCAGGTTCCGCGTCAGCGGGCCCCTGCCTCCCTACAGCTTCGTCCGGTAGACGCCGGTTCTCGGCGCCGCCGGACCCGCCGCCCGTTAAGGAGGGCGAACCGACATGGGCCTTTTCAGCACACTGGCCACGCTCCCGCTGGCCCCGGTGCGCATGGTCGCCTGGGCCGCCGAGCGGGTGGTGGAGCAGGCGGAGGACCAGTACTACGACCCGGCTCCGATCTGGCAGGAGCTGGCCGCGCTGGCCGAGGAGCGGGACCGCGGCGAGATCGACGAGGAGAGCTTCGATCGCCGCGAGGACGAGCTCCTGGACCGCCTGGCGGAGATCGAGGCGTTCCGGCGCGGCACCTGACCGAGAAGCGAGGCGAACACCGTGACTGACCCGCTCGCCCACCGATTCGAGGGCTATCCCTCGCGGGCGGCCCCACCCGAGTACGGCTCCTCGGCGAACCTCGCCGACATCCTGGAACGGGTCCTCGACAAGGGCATCGTCATCGCCGGCGACATCCGGATCGACCTGCTGGACATCGAGCTGCTGACGATCAAGCTCCGCCTGCTGGTGGCCTCGGTCGACAAGGCCAAGGAGATGGGCATCGACTGGTGGGAGCACGACCCGTCGCTCTCGTCCCGCCACAGCGGCGACCGTCTGGTGGAGGAGAACCGGCGCCTGCGCTCCGAGCTCGACTCGCTGCGGCGCGAGGTGCGCGGGCTGAGCGGGGCACGGCCGACCAGGCGCCGCCGCCTCCTGGACGAGGAGACCGCCGAGGAGGACGAGGAGCCGGTCGAGGTGGACGAGGAAGGGCCGTCGTCATGACGGGCGACCGGGCCGGCGCGCCGACGCTGACGTACGTGTACGCGGTCGTCCCCGCGGACGACGAGGTGACCGTGGTGGTCGAGCCGCTCCGGGGCGTCGCCGAGGCCCCGGTCCTGCTGGTGGCCGAGGACGCGGCGGCGGGACCGGCGCTCGCGTTCGCGGCCAGCCGGGTGCCTGCCGAGGACTTCGGGGAAAGCGCTCTCAAGCAGCATTTCGAGGACGTGGGATGGCTGGAGGACACCGCCCGCGCGCATCACGGCGTCGTGGAGGCGCTCGCCGCCCGCACGGCGGTCCTGCCGCTCCGGATGGCCACGGTGTACCAGGACGCCGAGCGCGCCCGGCAGGCGCTGTCCCGGCGCAGGGAGTACTTCGCCGAGCGGCTGGCGCTGCTGCGGGGCCACACGGAGTACGGGGTCAAGATCTATCTGTCGCCGTCCTCGCCCGAGGGGGAGCCGGAGGACGGGCCGCGGGGACCGGGCCCCGGTGCGTCGCCGGACACCGTCACGCCCGGACGCTCGTACCTGCGGCAGCGCCGTGCCCAGCACGCTGCCCGGGAGGCGCGGGACGTCCAGGCCGGCGAGGCCGCCGCGCACGTCGAGGCCGCCGGCGCGCGCCACGCCACGGGCGTGGTCCGGCATCCGGTCCAGCGCAGCGCGCTCAGCGGTCCGCTGGAGAACATCCTCAACAACGCCTACCTGGTGCCGGACCGGGAGACCGAACGGTTCCGCGCCGCCGTCCTGGAGGCCGCCGCGCCGTACACCGCCCTCCGGATCGAGCTGACGGGGCCCTGGGCGCCCTACTCGTTCGCCATGCCTCCGGAACCCGAGCAGGGCAGGGAGCAGACAGATGACCGTCCCACCCCGTGACGAACCGCCGGCCGTTCCGCTCCACGGCGCGCCCCCGGCCGTCCCGCTCCACGGCGAGCCGCTGGCCGGACGCCAGGTCGCGCTCGTCGATCTCCTGGACCGGCTGCTGGCCGGCGGCGTCGTCATCGCGGGCGACATCGTCCTGTCCATCGCCGACATCGACCTGGTGCGCATCTCGCTGCGCGCCCTGATCGTGTCGGTCGACGCCGACACGCCGGCGATGCCGCTGTACGGCGGGCGGCCGTCATGAGCGCCTTCGACGGAGCCGACGCGCGCGACGGAACCGGCCGCGCGGACGGCCCCGACGGCGACCTCACGGGCCTCGGTGAGTCGATGTCGCGCGCGTACCGGCTCCTCCGGTCACCGCCCGCGCCCGAGGACCACGGCCGGTACCCGGCGCACCGGGTGCGCACGGGTTCGGACACGGTGGAGGAGGACCTCCTGAAGCTCGTGCTCACCCTCGTCGAGCTCCTGCGGCAGCTCATCGAGCGCCAGGCCCTGCGCAGGGTGGACGCCGGTGACCTCACCGATGACCAGGAGGAAGAGCTCGGAGCCACGCTCCTCGCCCTGCACGACAGGCTGGAGGACCTCTGCCGGCAGCACGGCTACGAGCTGGAGGACCTGAACCTGGACCTCGGACCGCTGGGGCGGCTCCTCCCCTGAGTCGCCGGGGCGGCTCCTTCCCTGACAGGGCCCGGGCTTCCGCCACCCGGCCGGGCTCCTCGGACGGCCGGGTCCGGACGCCCGCCACGGACGCCTGACCCCGGCGGCCCGCCGATCGCTCGATCGGCGGGCCGCCGGGGTCAGGAGCCGGGCGGGGTCAGCGGCGGGAGTCGCCCAGGCTCGGGTCGTCGTCCGGGGTCGTCCACGAATCGCCGCCCGGCTGCGGCTTCGCCTGGGTCGGGTCACCGACCGGCCGCCGCCGACGGGCGACCCGGCGGCTGCCCCACCAGAAGCTCGCGAGGAGCACGCCCACCACGACGATTCCGATCGCGACGGCGAGAAAGATGGCGTTGGTGCCCGCCGCGGCCAGCTCGGAGGCGAGTCCGACGGCAGGGTGATCGGCGATCATGATCGTCTCCTTCGGATGGCCCGGCACACGGCCGGGAGGGGATACGACGGTCCCGCGGGGGACCGTGGCCGGCGGTTCGCGACCGTGCCGCCGTGGCCCGGTGACGTCGTCCGCCTGGCGAGCGCGTACCCCGTTGTGATCGGCGCACACGGCGTTCACCTCGGTCGTGCGCCGCGCGAGCCGATCCCCGAGTTCCTCCGGACCGGGCCTGTCCCCGCCGGGGCCGCGGAATCGTGCCCGCTACCGGGTCATCCGTACGGAGAACTCGTTGCCGTCGGGGTCACGCATCGATACCCGGCCGCTGTCGCCGTCGGAGGGGCCCTCGCCCGCGTCCGTGCGCGTCGCGCCGAGTGCGATCAGGCGGTCGACCTCCGCCTGCCAGTCGGCGTCCGCGGGGGCCGCCAGCTCCAGGAACAGCCTGTTCGTGCCCGTGTGCGGCGCCACCGGAGGGCCGCCCCAGGTGATCTTCGTGCCGCCGCTCGGCGACTGGATCGCGGTCTCCTCGTCCTGGTCCCAGACCAGCGGCCACCGCAGCGCACTGCTCCAGAAGTAGCCGACCTCCCGCGTACCGTCGCAGGCCAGCGCGCCGATGGGGCCGGTGTCGGCGAGGAACGTGTTGCCCGCCTCGATGACGCAGAACTCGTTGCCCTCCGGATCGGCGAGCACCACATGTCCTTCTTCGGGGAGCTGGCCCACGTCGAGGTGCTTCCCGCCGAGTCCCAGCGCCCTCTCCACCGTCCGCCGCTGCTCCTCGGGGGAGGCGCTGGTCAGGTCGAAGTGCCCGCGGTTCCGGCCGGCCCTCGGCTCCGGGCCCGGCAGGAAGCGGATGCGGAACCCGCCCGGGTCAGGGGGCAGCAACGCGACGTCGCCGTCCGGACCGTCGGCCGACTCCCAGCCCAGGATCCCCGACCAGAACCGCCCCAGGTCCGCGGGCCGGGTCGCGTGGAAGCAGATCGCGAACAGCTGACTGGTCATACCCGTACGTCTCCGATCCGCCGACCACCGATCGGCGCCTCGCCCCGACCCTCGTCCCTTGCGCGAGCGCAGCCTAGGGGCCGCCGTGCGCCACCCGCATCCGGGTTTCCGCCGCGGGGGAGCCGCGTGACACGCGGGGCGGTGTGGCGGCCGGGTGGTCTCCGGCGCGCTGGAACGTGCCGCGCCGCCCGCCGTCGCCTCCAAGGCCGAGGATGGGCCCGATCACCCACTCACAAGCCGGGAGCCCCGATGCTGGAACGCAAGACGCGTAAGAACCGTGCCGAGGTCACCTTCGTCCTGCCGGCCGACACCCCGCCCGGACCGGTCAGCGTCGTCGGCGACTTCAACGGCTGGCGGCCCGGTGTCCACACCCTCCAGCCGCGCAAGGACGGCCTGCGCGCCGTGACCGTGGGCCTGCCCCTCAAGAGCGCCCACGCCTTCCGCTACCTCGCCGCCGGGGACTACTGGTTCGACGACGAGGCGGCGGACGCCCACGACGGGGTCAACGGCCGCGTCCACACCTGAGACGCCGTACGCGAGCCCCGGGCCGCGATGACCGCACCCGCCCGCCGAGCCCACCGGCGGGCGGGGGGTCGGCCCCGCACCGCCCGCGGGGGAGGCGTCACCCGGTCTCCGGCAGCGATCGCCGGACATGGCACCCGGTCTTCCGGGCTCAGCGCGACGGGCTGCGCAGCTCGCTGCCGACCGACTTCGCCGACCGGGCCGGCCGGTCCGCCGGCGCCGTGGCGACGCGGGGCAGGGCGTACGGGTGCTGACGGGACAACCAGGCGACCAGCTGCTCCCGCACGGTGCACCTGGTCGTCCACAGGTCGTCGGGGTCCTTCGCCGTGACGATGGCGCGGACCGTGATGCCCGTGGGCGTGGTGTCGGTGACGGACAGGTCCCAGCCCCGCCCGTCCCAGGTCGGGCAGGTGTCGAGTATCTCGCGCAGCTGCGCCCGCATCAGCTGCACGGGCGTGGCGTGGTCGCAGTGCACCATGACGGTGCCGGTCATCTCGATGCCGCCGCGGGACCAGTTCTCGAACGGACGGGCCGTGAAGTACGACACGGGCATGGTGACGCGCCGCTCGTCCCAGGTGCGGACCGTGAGGAAGGTCAGCGTGATCTCCTCGACGGTTCCCCATTCGCCGTCGACCACCACGGTGTCCCCGATGCGGACCATGTCGCCGAACGCGATCTGGAAGCCGGCGAACAGGTTGCCCAGCGTCGACTGGGCGGCCACGCCCGCCACGACCCCGATGATGCCGGCCGAGGCCAGCAGCGAGGTGCCCAGGGTGCGGAAGCTCGGGAAGGTCACGAGCATGACGGCGGCCGCCACAACGCCCACCGCGACCGTCACGACGCGCATGATCAACGTGACCTGGGTGCGCACTCGGCGCACCTTGGCCGCCTCGCGGCTGCCGGACGCGTAGCGCGCGTAACTGGACTCGACCACGGCGGCCACGATGCGGATCGAGAGCCAGGCGCCCGCGGCGATCAGCACGAGCAGCAGCGCGTGCCCGATCAGTGACTGACGCTCACGGAGCGGGGGCCAGTCGATCGCCCGGTGGGAGCCGCGGAGCAGCCCCGCGAGCAACACGATCTGGAACGCGGCACGACAGCGGCGCAGCAGCCCCCACAACGGGGTCTCTGGATGGCGGAGGTCCGCTCGGCGCAGCAGGAAGTCGGCGAGCAGGCCGCTGGCGACCGTGAGCAGCACGGAGCCGCCCACGACGATCGTCAGACGAAGAACGCTGTCCATATCTCCTCAGCAAGGGTGTCGGTCTGCGTACACCCGTCTCGCCTGCCCCACTTCCGTACCGGGAACCGGACGGCGCTCACGGCGGGCGGCGGCCGGCCGGGGGCGGGGCGGATACCGCGGCGTTCCTCGGGTACTCGCGCGGGCGAGTGTGAGAAAACCGAAGGAGGCAGGTCATGCGTGGGCGCGACGGCGGGAGGCCCGTGCCGCGGACGACGGGCGCGGCGGGCCGGCTCACCGACGAGGAGTTCCGGGCACTCCTGAGCGAGGCCAGAGCGGAGGCACGACGCCGGTCGCTCGGCTCGCCGCCCGGGGGAGAGACGGACTACTCGTTGCGCACGCAGCACGCGGAGTTCGGGGCGGCGGCCCACTGACCCGCGGAAGGGGACCCGGCGTGAGGCGCCGGGTCCGCCGCATCAGCGGCGTGACGGCATGTGACCTGCCGGCACCTGCTCCCCCGCGGCGACCTGACCGGGCGGTGTGCCGTCGCCGAACGGGCGCCCCCCGAGCGCGTGACGCCCGTGCGGGGTGAGCCAGCCGGAGAGGTCCGGGCCGACCGGGATGACCCCGGTGGGATTGATGTCGTCGTGCACCGTGTAGTAGTGGCGCTTGATGTGGGCGAAGTCGGTCGTGTCGCCGAAGCCCGGCGTCTGGAAGAGGTCCCGGGCGTACGCCCAGAGCACCGGCATCTCGCTGAGCTTCTGCCGGTTGCACTTGAAGTGCCCGTGGTAGACGGCGTCGAAGCGGACGAGCGTCGTGAACAGGCGCACGTCCGCCTCGGTGATCGTGTCGCCCACCAGGTACCGGCTGCCCCGGAGACGTTCGGAGAGCCGGTCGAGCCGGTCGAAGAGGCGCTCGTACGCCTGCGCGTACGCCCGTTGCGATCCGGCGAACCCGGCCCGGTAGACACCGTTGTTGACGTCGGCGTAGACCTGCCCGTTCACGGCGTCGATCTCCTCGCGCAGTGCGGGCGGGTAGAGCTCCGGGGCCCCGGGGCGGTGGTGCGCCGTCCACTCCAGCGACAGGTCGAGCGTGATCTGCGCGAAGTCGTTCGTCACCACTTCACCCGTCGGCACGTCGACGATCGCCGGAACGGTGATCCCCCGGTCGTACTCCGGATCGCGGGCGAGGTACGCCTCCCGGAGCCGCTCGATACCGAGGACCGGGTCGCGGCCCCCGGGGTCGAGGTCGAACGTCCAGCTCCGTTCGTCGTGGACGGGACCCGCGATCGCCATCGGCAGGGCCGCCTCCAGCCCGAGCAGCCGCCGCACGATCACCGCGCGGCTCGCCCAGGGGCAGGCCCGGCTGACCACGAGCCGGTAGCGGCCGGGTTCCACGGGGAAACCCTCGCGGCCGTCCGCGGTGATGCGGGTGGTGAGGTACCGGCTGTCGCGCGCGTACTCCTTGCCGTGCTGCACGTAGCTCATCCCCGCGCAGTACCCGCCCGCGCCGGCGGCAAAAGTCGCGCAGCGTCCGGAGGGCCGTGCGGCCGATCAGGCCGTGCGGGCCGACGACCCCCGGGTGGGTGTCCACCGAGCCGCCGGGACCACACCCGGTGACCACGCCGCCCTCGCCCTCGGCGCCGCGCGGGCCCGCGCCCGCAGAGATCGCGAGCCGGACGCCGGCGGGCGATACTGGGCTCGGCCCGGGCACCCGCCGTCGAACGGGTGATCGAGGGCCGGGGTGTCCTCAGGCGGATCCGGCGCCCCGGCGCGGCCCCGGCCGCCGCCGGGATCGGTACCGGCCCCGCAGGAGTGACGCATCACGGCACCGTGAACCCCCGGGCGCGCGCCCGGTCCCGAGAAACCGGCGCCCCTCGGCGCGCGAACGAGGACGGTCACATGGCAGAGACGGCGGCACAGGCTCCCACGACTCCCGAGCCGGACGCGGCGCCCGAGCCGGACGCGGCTCCCACGGCGTCCGCGCCCCCGGGCGGTTCCCGCTCCCCGGGCGTGAGGCGGATCATCCTCGACGCCGCCGGGCTGCCCCTCTCCGCCCTCCTGAGCGAGCCCGCGGACGGCCGCCCGCCCCGCGCCACGGTCGTGGCCCTGCACGGGGGAGGGATGAGCGCCGGGTACTTCGACGGCCAGGCCCACCCCGACGTCTCCCTGATGACGCTCGGCGCCCGCCTGGGCGTCGCCGTGCTCGCGCTCGACCGGCCCGGCTACGGCGCCTCCGCCCCCTATCTGCCCGAGGGGCAGACGCTGCCCGAACAGGCGCGGGCCGTCCGGGCCGCGCTCGCCGAGGTCACGGCCCGTCACGACACCGGCCCGCTCTTCCTGCTCGCTCACTCCTTCGGCGGCAAGCTCGCCCTCGCGCTCGCCGCGGACGCGCCGCCCGGGCTCTTCCTGGGCGTCGACGTCTCCGGGTGCGGGCACCGGCCGGCGGTCGACGTCGCGCGCCTCCTGCGCCGGCCCGACGGCGCCGCCCTGCGCCGCCTGAACTGGGGTCCGCTGCACCTGTACCCGTCGGGCACCTTCCACGTCGGACAGCGGATCGTGACCCCGATGCCGCCGCGCGAGCGGGACACGGTAGGCGCCTGGGACGCCCTCGCACCCCGGCTGCTGCCCCGCGTGCGCGTCCCCGTACGGCTCACCTTCGCCGAGCACGAGGCCTGGTGGCGGCACACCGACGCCGATCTCGGCGCCCTCATCGGCCTGCTGTCCGGCGCGCCCCGTGTCGTCGTCGACCGGCTTCCCGGCGCCGGCCACAACATCAGCCTCGGGACCGCCGCCCGCGCCTACCACCTGCGGGCGCTCGCGTTCCTCGACGAATGCCTCCGTGCACAGGGCGGCCGAGCACCCGGCCACCGCGACGCCGCCGCTTCCGAGGCCGGCCCTCCCTGCGTGGCGGAGCACACCGCCCCCCACCCCACCGTCGCCGCTCGCCCCCACGCCGGCCCTCCCGCCGTCGCACCGTGATCCCGGCTGCCGCCGCCCACCCGTTCCGTGCCCTGGGCGTCCGCAACTTCCGGCTCTTCGCCCTGGGGCAGGTCGTCTCCGTCGCCGGCACCTGGATGTCGGTCGTGGCCCAGGACTGGCTCGTCCTGGAGCTGACGGGGAACTCCGCGACCGCCCTCGGCACCGTCACCGCCCTGCAGTTCACCCCGGTGCTGCTGTGCACCCTGTACGGCGGGAGGCTGGCCGACCGCCACGACAAGCGCACGCTGCTGACGGCGGCCAACCTCGCCTCGGGCCTCCTCGCCCTGCTGCTCGCCGTCCTCGTCCTGAGCGGCGGCGTCAGCCTGGCGCACATCAACCTCTTCGCGCTCGGCCTCGGGCTGGTCAACTCGGTCGAGGTACCCACCCGGATGGCCTTCGTCGGTGAGCTGGTGGGACCCGGATTACTGCCCAACGCCTCGGCGTTGAGTGCCGCGTACTTCAGTGTCGCCCGCGTGGCGGGCCCCGCCGTCGCCGGCCTGCTCATCACCGTCGCCGGCACGGGCTGGGTCCTCCTGCTCAACGGGCTCAGCTACGCGGCGACGGTGCTCGCCCTGCGGCGCATGCGCCCGGACGAACTGCACCGCGGCGCCGAGCCGGCCGGGCGCGCTCGGGTCGCCGACGGGCTGCGGTACGTGCGGAGCCGCCCCGACCTGACGGTGCCGCTCGCCCTGGTCGCCGGCGTGGGCCTGTTCGGGCTGAACTTCCAGCTCACCCTGCCGCTGCTGGCCAAGACCGTGTTCCACGCCGACGCCGCCTCCTTCGGTCTGCTGACCACGGCCTTCGCCGCCGGGTCGCTCGCCGCCGCCTTCCTCACCACCGCCCGCCGGACGCGGCCCTCGGCACGACTGGTCACCGGCGCGGCCCTCGTCTTCGCCTGCCTGGAGACGGCGACCGGGTGGGCGCCCGGGTACGCCGCCGCCGTCTTCCTGCTCTTCCTCACCGGCGGGGCCTCCATCTTCTTCGCCCAGGCCGCCAACCACCGTGTCCAGCTCGGCAGCGACGCGCGCTTCCGCGGCCGGGTCCTCGCCCTCTACACCCTCATCCTCCAGGGCTCGACCCCGCTGGGCGCGCTGCTCGTGGCGCGGATCGGTGCGGAGTGGGGAGCCCGCGCCTGCTTCGTGGCCGGCGGCCTCGCCTCCCTCCTGGTCGGTCTGGCCGCGCTCTGCCTGCCGGCGGGACGCTCGGGTCCCGAGCCGGCGGAGCACGACGCCGGGGCGGGCCCGCCCGTACCCGGGACGCAACGCGCGGCCGACGACCAGCGGACCTGAGCGGGAGGGCGTGCGGAGACGAGCAGGAGGCCGCGAGCCGGCGGACCTGAGCACGCCGCCGTGCGCGCGAGGCCGTCCAGCGGCGGCCCCCGGCCGGACGCGGTGCGTGCCGGGCGCGGCGGTGCAGTCCCCGACCGGCGCGGAGGAACCGGCTCGGCGACGCCGGAGTCGAAGCCCCGGACGTCGTCGGGACCCGGTCGACGGCGGCCCGTGGACAGGTAGTTGAACACGGGGCAGAAATCCGTTCATGGCGGGGGTCTTGCGCAGACCCCGGCCCTCTCTCTACCCTCCGGCGCAATGGTTAGGAATATTTCCTAACTATTAGCCATGGCTCAGAGCCCGGTCCCTGGAAGTCCGTCACGAAAGGAACCACCACTGTCATGAGCCGAAGAGGCACCACTCTTCTCGTGCTGTCGGGACTACTGGCGCTGCCGCTCCTCGGCCTGCCCCAGGCAGCCGCGGCCGACTCCCTCGTCTCCGCCGGGAAGCCGGCGACAGCGTCGTCCGTCGAGGGAAGCGGCTTCGCGGCGGGCCTCGCGGTCGACGCCGACACCACCACCCGGTGGGCCAGCGCCGAAGGGGTCGACCCGCAGTGGGTGCGGATCGACCTCGGATCCCCCCACACCCTCTCGCGCGTGAAACTCAACTGGGAGGCCGCGTACGGCAAGGCGTACCGCATCCAGTCCTCGTCGGACGGCGCCACCTGGACCGACCTCTACTCCACCGGCTCGGGCGACGGGGCGGTCGACGACCTCGCCGTCTCCGGCACCGGGCGCTACGTCCGCATGTACGGGACAGGCCGCGGCACCCCGTACGGGTACTCCCTCTGGGAGTTCGAGGTCTACGGCGCGCCCGCCTCGGGCGGCGGCGACACCGCCGCGCCGAGCGCGCCGGGGAACCTGCGCACCACGGCGACGACGTCGACCAGCGCCTCGCTGGCCTGGAACGCCGCCACCGACAACGTGGGCGTGACCGGCTACGACGTCTACCGCGGCGCCGCCCTCGTCGGCTCCACCACCGGGACGGCGTACACCGACACCGGACTCACCGCCTCGACCGCGTACAGCTACACCGTCAAGGCACGCGACGCGGCCGGGAACGCCTCGGCCGCGAGCGCCGCGCTCAACGTCACCACGCCCGGCGGCGGTTCGGGGCCGGCGGTGCCCTTCGGCAGTCACCTCAGGCCCTACGCCGCCGGCACGCTCAAGCCGTCCGGCACGCAGGCGACCCTCGACCAGAAGGTCGTCGCCTACTACAACAACTGGAAGTCCGCCTTCGTCCGCCAGAACTGCGGCAACGGCTGGTACCAGATCATCTCGCCCGACGCCGACCACCCGTACGTCGCCGAGGCGCAGGGCTACGGCATGGTCATCGCCGCGACGATGGCCGGCGCCGACCCGGACGCCAAGAAGATCTTCGACGGACTGGTCAAGTGGAAGCTCGACCACCCGTCCTCGGTCAACCCGAACCTGCTGGCGGCCGAACAGGACGTCAACTGCCGCAGCGTCAACGGCGGGGACGGCGCCACCGACGGCGACATGGACGTGGCGTACGGGCTGCTGCTCGCCGACAAGCAGTGGGGCAGCGCGGGCACGTACAACTACAAGGACCTCGCGATCAAGCACATCAACGCGATCAAGAAGGACGAGGTCAACCCCACGACGCAGTTGCTGAAGCTCGGCGACTGGAGCAGCCCCGGCGACCAGTACTACTACATCACCCGGACCTCCGACTGGATGGTGGACCACTTCCGCGCCTTCCGCTCGGCCACGGGCGACAGCGCCTGGGACGGCATCCGCAACGCCCACCAGAGCCAGATCGCCAACCTCCAGTCCACGTACGCGCCGAGCACCGGACTGCTGCCCGACTTCGTGGTCACCACGAACACCACGCCCAAGCCCGCGCCCGGGCAGGTCCTGGAGGACCCGAACGACGGCTCCTACTGGTGGAACGCCTGCCGCACCCCGTGGCGCATCGGCGACGACGCCGTGACCAGCGGGGACACCAAGTCGCTCGCGGCGGCCCGCAAGCTCAACAGCTGGATCAAGACGAAGACGGGCGGTGACCCGAACAAGATCGCCATCGGCTACAAGCTCAACGGCACGCAGATCTCGGCGGGCAGCGAGGCCGCCTACTTCGCCCCCTTCGCCGTGGCGGCGATGACGGACCCGGGCAGCCAGGCGTGGCTGGACGCCCTGTGGAACAAGATGCTGGGCACCCCGATCGACACGAGCAGCTACTTCTCGGCGAGCATCCAGCTCCAGGTCATGATCACGGCATCCGGCAACCACTGGGTCCCGTGACGTGACCCCCTGAACGCCGCCGGCCCGGCGGCACCACGGGCACCGCGCCGCTCCGGCGTCCAGGGAGCGGCGCGGTGCCCGTGCCGGGACCCGCGGCGGAACCTGAGGCCCGAGTGGACTCCGAACGGCTGATCCGTGCCCGTTTCGGACGCTCAATGCTCCCCGCCGCTCCCTCGGTGTGATGGGCTCGCGGCTCCGTCCTGCGCGCGAGAAGAGGGGCCCGCGGTGGTCGACTATCCCGGTGCGCGGCGGTCGCACGGCCTGTTCCACCCGCCGCGCCGCGCGATGCGCAGAGACCTCTCGCAGTTGGTGTGCGCCCTGGTCGGCTTCGGTCTGGGGCTCCTCGTGGCCCAGGTGGAGGCCGGGCCGCAGGTGGCGGCGGACGGCGTGGGGAGCATGCTGTTCACCTTCGGCTTCGGCGTCATCAGTCTGGTCAGCATCATCTACTCGGTGCTCTTCCTCGTCGTGCAGTTCTCGGCCAGCACCTTCACCCCGCGCCTCGGTCTCTTCCGGGACGATCCGATCGTCTGGCGGACGTTCGCCTTCGCGGTCGGGGTCTTCGTCTTCTGCGTCACCACGGGGCTCGCCGCCATCGGCCAGGAGGACGTCTCGGTCGTCCTCCCCGCCGCCGCGGTGCTCCTTTCCCTGCTGGCGCTCTGGTTCATGCGCACGCTCCAGGCGCGGGCCTTCACCTCGATCCAGCTCGCGCCGTCGCTCGCGGCGATCGCGGAGCACGCCCATCACGTGATGGACGTGCTGTACACGAGGCCGTACGCGACCGGAGGGGCCGAAACGACCGGAACCGCCGTGGAGACCGGCGAGCGGCAGGGGGAAGCCGCGCCCCTGTGGTGGACCGGACCGGGCGCGGTGCTCCAGCAGATCGACGTGCCGCGGCTGGTCGAGGCCGCGCGCCGGGCGGACGCCGTCGTCGTCCTGTACGCCGGGATCGGCGACACCCTGGGCCGCGGGCGGCCCGTGGGCGAGATCCGGGGCCGTGACCTCCCCGAGGCGGCGGTGCGCCGCGCGCTCCTCACCGGCGTGGAGCGCACCCTCGGCCAGGACCCGGAGCTGCCGTTCCGGCTGCTCGCCGACATCGCGCTTCGGGCGCTCTCGGCGGCCGTCAACGACCCCGCGACGGCCGTGCAGACCCTCGACCACGTGGAGGAGCTGCTGATCCGGCTCGCCGACCGCGACCTGGCGATCGGGCACGTCACGGATCCGCAGGGCGGCGTCCGCCTGATCGTGCCCGTCCCGGACTGGGAGCGGTACGTGCGGACCGCCGTGGACGACGTGATCGTCGCGGCGTCCACGGGCGCCCCGATGACCCTGCTGAGGATGCGCGGCCTGCTGACCCGGCTGCTCGACGCCTGCCCCGAGGCTCGCCGCCCCCTGGTCGCCGACCGGCTGGAATGGGTCGAGGAGCTGGGAGCGGAACGCCATCCGCGGCTGTGGACGCCCGGACCCCGGAGCCAGGCCTCCTGAGCGGTGCGGGCGGGGGCCGCGAGGCGTTTCGCGAGCGTTCCGCTGGGCGGGGGAGGCCCGTCAGGCCGTCGGACGGGCCGCCGGTTCCCGCTCGGAGGGCCGGACCTCGTCCGCGTCGTCGAGGAACTCGACGACCGCGAGGAGCCCGAGCGCGCCGAGGGCCAGCCAGAAGGTGACCATCCCCGTCGGGTGGTCCCAGAGGACGAACACGACGGCGGCGAGCACCACGACGCCCCAGTTCAGCCAGTTCTTGTGGCGGTGGACCCAGCCGCCCACGGGGCCGGTCGACAGGCCGGCCGCACCGCGTACCGCCCCGATGCCCGACCGCCACATCTCCCGCGCCCGGACGGCCCGCCGTCCCGGCCCGCTCAGCCAGGCACCGAGGGCGACGATCACGCCCAGCGTGACGACGGTGCGGACACCGGCCCGGAGGAAGCGGATCAGCGCGTCGTAGACGGAGCCGGCGGCCGCGGGGTTGACCGAGGCGGGCAGCGCGTCCAGGTAGAACGTGCGGAACACCGTCAGCCCGATGCCGAGGATGCCCACCGCCACCGCCATGGCGAGCGCGGTGACGACGAGCGCGCGCCTGCGCCGGACGGCGAGCCAGACGCCGCCGGCCGCGAGCAGGACGGCGATGACGGGCAGCCAGACACCCATGACGTCCAGCAGCCGGGCACCGGTCTTCACCTTGCCGACCTGATCGGACGTCATGACCGTGAAGTCGGTGTGCACCTCGGGGATCTTCGAAGCCACCGTCAGGCCGCTGTCGACGAGCCGCTGCTTGACCTGCTCCACGACGGGGGCGAGGTCGATGGTGACCTTGTCCCCCTCCAGCTTCACCGCGCCGTCACCGCTGCCGGTCAGGGCCTTGTCGACCGCCGCGTGGGCGCGCCGGTTCACGTCGGTCCACACCGTGGCGAAGGCGTCGCTCGTCACGAACTTCGACGTGATGGTCTCGACCAGCCCGCGCAGCGCGTCCGTCAGCGGCCCTTCGAGCTTCTTCAGCGCCGCTTCGAGCCGTGGCCGGTCCTCCGGGGCCACCTGGTCGAGGAGGAGGGGGACGTCCACGTGCTCCATGACCACGTTGGTGACACGGTTCGTGATGCCCGCCTGTACGTCGGGGTCGGAGGCGAGGGGCGCCACCGTGGCGACGTAGCGGTCCGTGTCGCCCACGATGTCGTTGGTCCACACGGCGACGACGCTCAGCGGGGCCAGGATGACCGCCAGCACGATGAGGACGGCCGAGAGGGCCGAACGCAGGTGGTGTTTGCGGGCGGGCGCCGCACGCGTCTGCTCCAGAGCCGCGAGGCGGTCGCGCAACTCGGTCAGTTCCGTGCGCTCGGAGGGAGGAAGCGGACCGTTCCCCGTCCCGTCGGCTTGGCTCATACGCGTGTCCCAACGTGTCCCGGGAGTGCCCGGATGCAGTGGAACCAGCTAAAGCCCGCCGCCCCGGCCCCGCCATTCGGCGTGCTGCGGACCGGGGACGCGCGCACGGCCGCCGGTGGAGGGGCCGCGGCCTCAGCGGACGCCGAGGAACAGGCCCCCCGGGGTGTCGAGGTCGTCGTTGTTGATGTGGAACGCGCGCAGTGAGCGGGCTATCTCCCGCTGGGAGATGAACGTGTCGCGGTCCAGGTCCAGTCGGCGGAAGGCGACCGGACCGGCGTCGCAGGAGACGCCCCAGACGGTGAGGTACGCCGCGAACTCGTCGGCGCCGACCCGCTGGTCGCCGTCGGTGTCCAGGATGCGGAAGATCGCCCGGGCGAGCCGCTCCAGGACGTTCGGCCCGTCCGTCTCGTAGTCGGCCGAGCGGTGCGCCGCGACGAACTCGTCCTCCGACAGCCGGTCGCGCCCGGGCTCCGCCCGGGCCAGCAGCCCGAGCCACAGCTCCCAGTACGCCCGCTCCAGGGCCCGGATCCGGGCGTCGTCCGACGCCAGGCCGTACCCGGCCGCGTACCGGTCCACGATGCCGCGGTGGTCGGCCCACGTGACACTGCCGTCCCCGTCGCCGTCCAGTACGGCGAAGAGCCGCCGGAGCCGACGCGAGATCGGATCGGGTCCTGCCATGCTTCCCCTGTCCTTCCGAGAGAGCGCACCGCCTGGCGCGCCGGCGCCCCGTGACGGCCATGTCCCGGGGCGTGTCCGAGCCGTCTTCCCGGCGCGGCTCCGCCAGGCCTCGAAGCCGCCGGCCGAAGGCCCGTCGGCGAGCCTCCGGGGCGAGTCCCCGATGTGCCCGTCGACCTCTGAGACGCACGATCCCTCGTCAAGGTTCATCCGTCTGCCTAGGATCAGGGCGCCGTCAGCGCAGGCACCCCGTTCGGGGCTCCTGCCGGGGCGTGTGACCGGGTGAAGGGGGGAGGCCATGGAGACGGAGCCGACCGCGCAGGGGCAGGGCGTGCTGCCCGCCGGGCTGGGCGAGGCGATACGCGGCACTGCCGAGGACATCGCCGCCGTGCTGCGCGCCGCCGTGGACACGGGGGTGCCCGTGCCGCGGTCCGAGTGGACCGTCGGCGAGGCCGCCGCACACCTCGCCCAGGCCAACGAACTGATGGCCGACATCGCCGCGGGCCGTCCCCGGCCCTACGGCGACGGCACCCCGCCGGGCCTGGCCGCGGCGAACGCGCGGGCCCTCGACGCCTTCCCCGAGCGGGGTGCCGGCCCGCTCGCGGAGATGATCACGGACCAGGCGGCCGCCTTCCTCCGGGCGATCGACGAGCGCGCGCCGGACGACGTCCTGGACACGCCCCTCGGCCCCATGGGCCCGGCGGTCTTCGGCTCGTACCTGCTCACCCACATGCTCGGCCACGGCTACGACCTCGCGCAGGCGCTGCGCCGACCGCACATGATCGACCGCGCCCGGGTCGAACTGACGCTGCCGTTCATGATCACGGCCATGCCCCGGGTCGTCGACCCCGCCGCCGTCGAGGGACTCAGCGCCCGCTTCACCGTCCGCCTGTGGGGCGGTGCCCGCTTCGGTGTCACCGTCGCCGACGACGTCGTGCAGACCACGGCCGGGCCCGCGGAACGCCCGGACTGCACCATCCTCACCGAGCCGGTCGCCTTCCTGCTGCTCGCCCTCGGCCGTTGCGACCCCTGGCGCGCCATCACCGGCGGCCGGGCGCTCAGCTGGGGACGCAAGCCCTGGCTCGGCCCGCGCTTCCCCCTCCTCTTCACCGCGCCATAGGTCCTGTCCTCGGAGCGGCACCGGCCGTCGCCGAGCGCCGGAGCCCGCATGGAGGGATTCTTGAAGGAGAAGGGCTGTGCGGCGGTTCCGCGTGGCCCGAGCGCGAGGAGGCAGACCATGACACGGCACCTCGAGTGGACGGTCGGCCTGGAACTGACCGAGGAGGACGGCAGGACGAAGGCCGAGGCCCGTCTGGACACCGGGACGGCCCGCCTCACCGGCCGCGGCAGTGCCCGCTGCAACCCCTCGGACGTGGACGTCCCGGCGATCGGCGACGAGCTCGCCGCCGGCCGGGCCATGAAGGATCTGGCCGGAAAGCTGATCCGGGAGGCCGACCGCGACATGGAGGCGGTCGGCGCCGGAACGGTGCCCCAGCACACCGGGCCCGGATACGGCTGGCCCGAGGCGGTCTCCTAAGGGCTGTCCGGGCGGCCCGTTCCTGCGGTGGTACGGGCGGGCCCTGAGCCGGGCGCCGGGCCCGCTCCGGTCAGGCGCGCGCCGGGCCGGACCCCGCGAGCGGCCCGTGCCCGGCGCCGTCCTCCGCCGCTTCGGGGGCGGGTCCGGGCGGGTCCACGGCCGTGTCGTCGCCGGCGGCCAGGCCCTGGTCGCGTCCGGGGCCGCGGTCCTCGTCCTCGTAGGTCAGGCGGTCCACGACCTCCACGACCCCGTCCACGCTCTCGCAGAGCCGCACGAAGACCGGGGCCACGCTCCGGCGTTCCAGCGTGCCGCTCAGCGTGACCCGGCCCTCGTCGACGTCGATGTGGATCGACGCGGGTGAGAGGCCGAGGATGCGGGTGACCACGTCCTCCAGGATCTCCTCCTGGATCGCCCGGTCGCGCCGCAGGAACAGCTGGAGCAGGTCACTGCGGCTCAGCACCCCGATGAGCCGGCCGCCGGCGTCCACCACCGGCAGCCGCTTGACCCGGTGCCGCTCCATGAGCCGGGCCGCCTCGATCGCCGTCCACGACGGCCGGGCCACCACGACCGGGCTGGTCATCATCGCCTCGGCCGTGCTGGGACCGTCCTTGGTCGTGTGCCGGCGCAGCAGGTCCGCCTCAGAGACCACACCGACGGGCCGGTCGTCCGCGTCGATGACCGGGACGGCGGTGATCCCGTACTCGTCGAGCAACCGCGCGATCTCCTTGAACGACGTGCCCGGCTGCACGGCCACCGCGGTGGGGGTCATCAGATCGGCCACACTGCGGTTCCTCATGCCCGGTCACGTCCCTTCTCGTCTCCTTTGTCCATGATCCCCCACACGGAGCCCGGACACGCCCCAGGGGGGTGTCCGGGCGCCACGCCGGATCAGGGCGACGAGGCCCGGACAGGACCTAGGGGGCGTCTCGCCGATCTTGCCGGGCTCGCGGTGTCCTGCGACTCCGTCTCCGGCGTTGTCGTCGGTCGGCATGGCTCCGCCATGCCTCTCTCCTCCGCCTTGGATCCGAAGCCCGAGGACACCGCTCACTGATCCGGCCTGATCGGCAGGACACCCCCCTAGGTCCTGTCCGGGCGATCTTCTCGGGCCCGCGACGACGGCTGCGGCACCTCGCGGCGTTGTCGGAGTCGCCCGAGTACGCCCAGTACGAGGGCGATCCTCCGCCTTGCGATGCACCACATCCGACGCCGCGGGCCGGTCCTCGAAGATCGCCCGGACAGGACCTAGTCGAGCGGGTCGAGCGTGACGTACGCCTGCTGGGGGCTGCCGTCGTGCACCAGGGACTCGTGCGCGCCCACGTCGTCGAAGGCGAAGCCGTACGCCTTGCCGTCCGCCATCTGGGCGTGGATCTTGCGGGAGTAGTGGTTCGTCACGGCGTCCTGGTAGAAGCCGGCCGACGAGGTGTCCGGCTGCTGGGGGTTGGTGAGCAGGGTCGAGCGGTTGAAGCCCGCGCACAGCGTGCGCGAGATGGGGCCGCGGACCTGGTCGTTCGGCGCGTCGAGCAGCTTGTAACAACCGAAGACGCTGTCCGAGTCGGGCTTCTGGAAGGAGGTCACGACCGCGCCCGAGCTGTTGGTGAAGTTCATGACGTTGCCCGACACCCGGCCGTAGTACTTCACCGCCGGCTGGTTGGCGAACGGGGTCACGGTCAGCGTCGAGCCGGCGTACTTGCTCCACACCCGGTTGATGTAGTCGTTCATCACGCCCGAGGGCAGCGCTCCGGCCTCGATGCCGTGGCCGGGTGCGAGGGCGCGCAGCACCGTGCCGTCGGACCGGGTCTGGACGAGGCCGGCCCAGCCGCCCGGCTGGCCGCGCAGGGCGTCGAAGAAGCCCCGGTAGCCGCCGGGCTTGAGCCGTCCGGTGCTGGCCACGCTGCCGTCGGGGCGCTTGACGCCGACGGCGTAGGGCACCGAGAACATGTCGACCTGGGTGCTGTTGAGCCACAGACCGGCGTCGTTGAGCGTGTACTCGGACCAGTTGAAGAGGATGTTGCGGTTCGGGTCGCTCGGGTTCTGGACCGCGGGCTGCACGAGGCCGCCGGTCGCGACCTTGAAGACGAGCTTCTGTCCGTAGCTGAAGTAGATCCGGCCGGAGAACTTCGGCAGCCGGATCGTCATGGACTGGCCCCGGGCCGGTCCGGCGATGGAGGCGTCAGGCGCCGGGGACGGGACGGAGCCGCCGGCGGGCCAGGGGTGGAAGGCGCCGTTCGCGTCGGCCCAGCCCTGGCGGCCGGTCGAGAGCTCGGTGCCGAGGTTGTAGACGTAGACCTGGTCGGTGCGCCCGGAGTTGTTGGTGAAGGTGAGCGGGATGGTCGCGGGAACGGCGGCCGCCGCCGCGGCGTCGGCGCGGACGGTGCCGGCCTGGACGTCCGCGGACGGGCCGGCGACGGTGAGCGTGATGCCGGTGACCGCGGCGAGCGACAGCGGGACGAACACCTTGAGCCTGCGCCGGTGGGGGGAGGGCATGGGGGCTCCTCGGGGGTGGGGGATCCGTGCGGGGATGAATGCGGCTCGCCGGAGCACCCCCGTCCGGGAGCGCTCTGAGAGCGCTCTCAGAATGGGGAGGGGGCGATGAACCTGTCAATGGCTGTGACGGTTTCCTCCGCATACGCCGCGGCCGGCGCCCGTCGCGGGCGCGGAGCGCCGGCCCTGCCTCGATGCCGCACGCCGTCAACCGACGCTGTGCACAAGGCTGCTGACGTACCATCAACCAGCTCGCAGAGGCCGCTTCCGTCGCCGACGGCGGGCCGCCACCCGACCCCCGCAGCGCACCGGACGAGCGCTCCGTGAGGCGCCGTCGGCGGCGCGCCGCCAGAGGGTGTCTCGTCGAGCCGGCCGGATCGGGGGACGCCGGGAGC
This sequence comes from Streptomyces sp. JL2001, assembly GCF_050917515.1. Classification (NCBI taxonomy): domain Bacteria; kingdom Bacillati; phylum Actinomycetota; class Actinomycetes; order Kitasatosporales; family Streptomycetaceae; genus Streptomyces; species Streptomyces sp. JL2001. The sequence continues at coordinate 7,067,021 of NZ_CP169421.1, forward strand.
CCGGCAAGGCAACCGCTACGGGGTCACGGCCGGCCAGGCGCCGCGTTCGTGGATCCGCAGGACCAGGGCCGCGATGTTCCAGGCGTCGTCCTCGCCGCTGTGGTGCCTGCCCTCCAGCGGCAGACCGGCGATCCGCAGGGCCTGGGCCATCCCGGGGCGCCGGCCGAGCCCGTACGCCTCGGTGAACACGGCCTTGGCGTTGGTGTGGTGACGCCCGAAGGGGTACTCGGTGCCGGTCGCCCGGCACTGGCGGGTGAACTGGTTCCGGTCGTAGTCGCCCCAACTGGCCCAGGGGAGCGACCCGGTGGCGTGTTCGGCGGCCAGCAGCCGGCAGGCGGCCGCGAAGTCCAGGCCGGTGTCCACCTCGGCCTGCGTGAGCCCGGTCAGTTCCGTGCAGAACGGACTGACCGTCGACCGGGCCGGCCTGACCAGGACGCGGTGGCGCGCGACCCGCACGCCCGCGTCGAGGTCGACGACACTGAGCCCGATCTCGATGATCTCGTTCACCGCGCCGGGCGGTTGCGGGCCGTCCCAGCAGGTCGCCTCGACGTCGACGACGTTCCACAGCCCCAGGGCCGGTCTCTCGTGATCCATGGCCATGAGGCTATGCAGCAGGTGCCCGGCCCGGCATCCGGATTTACGCCGGCGCGGGGCGGCCGCCTCGGTCGCCGGCCGGCCGGGGGCCGGCTCACCTCAGGTCCAGTACCTCCCGCAGCGCCGCCACCGCGTGGGTCCGGTGCTCGTCGAGCCGGCGGACGGCGGTGTCCGCGTCGCCGTCCCGCAAGGCGGCGATGACCGCCCGGTGTTCGCGCACCGCCAGGTCGCGGTGACCGGCCTCGGCGTAGTACAGCGACCGGTAGGCGTCGGTCGAGTCCCAGAGCGTCGCCACGAGCCGGATCAGCCGGGGCATGCCGGACGCCTCGATCAGCGCGAAGTGGAACCGGCGGTTGGCCGCCGCCATCTCCGTGACGTCCCCGGACTCCGCGGCCTCCTCCACCGCGCGCTGGATCTCCTCCACGGCGTCGAGCAGCCCCTCGTCCGCGCGGGCCACGGCACTCCGGACGGCCTCGCCCTCCAGGAGCTCCCGGATGCGGTAGATCTCCTCCAGGTCGGCCAGCGACAACTCGGCCACGAAATAGCCGCGGTGGACGTGGTGCACCACCAGGCCCTCGGCCTCCAGGGACTTCAGGGCCTCACGCAGCGGCACCCTGCTGACGTCGAGCCGGGCCGCGAGCGCGTCCTGGCGGATCTGGTCGCCAGGACGCAGTTCCCCGCTGGTGATGGCGCGCCGCAGCTCCTCCAGGACGAACTGCTGGGCGGTGGGTGGCCGCCGCTTCCCTGCCGCGCTGTTCATCCCCTGTGGCCTCTCACTCGGTCGCCTGCCGCGCGCCCGCGCCGCCGGTCGCGTCCATCTTCCTACGGGGCCTCCCTACGGAGCGCGAGCGGGCAGCCCCAGCTCCCCGAGCAGCGCGGCGGTGTGCTGGCCCAGGCGCGGGGGAGCGGCGGCGTAGACGGGGGGCGTGGCGCTCAGCGCGATCGGATGGGCGACCTGCCCGGGACCCGCGGCCTCGGCCGGGACCGCGGGTTCCAGTCCGAGCCGCTCGGCGAACGCGAAGGCGGCGGCCAGGTCGTTGATCGGCCCGCACGGCACTCCCGCCGGTGTCAGCTCCTCGAACCAGCTGTCGGCGGTGCGCCCGGCGAGCTGGCCCGCCAGCGCCGCGGCGAGCTCCTCGCGATGGGCGACCCGGGCCGTGTTGGTGGCGAAGCGGGCGTCCTCGGCGAGTCCGGCGAGCCCGAGGTGTGCGCACAGCGTCCGGAACTGCCGGTCGTTGCCCACGGCGAGCGCGAGCGGCCGGTCCGCGGCCTCGAACACCTCGTACGGAGCGATGCTCGGGTGCCGGTTGCCCAGGGCGCGGGGGACCACGCCGGTGGCGAGATAGGCCGCGGACTGGTTGCTGAGAGCGGACAGGAGCGAGGTGAGCAGGGAGACCTCCACCCGCTGGCCCTCGCCGGTGCGTTCCCGGTGGCGCAGCGCGGCCAGGATGCCGAGGCCGGCGTGCAGCCCGGTGATGACGTCGACGAGCGCGACGCCCGTCTTGGTGCCGGGACCGCCCGGCTCGCCGGTCACGCTCATGAGGCCGCCCATCGCCTGGACCAGGAGGTCGTAGCCGGGCAGCCGGGCCCCCTCGCCGGCGCCGAAGCCGGTCACCGAGCAGTAGATCAGCCCGGGGTGGGCGGCGCGCAGGTCCTCGTGGCCCAGCCCGAACTTCTCCATGGTCCCCGGACGGAAGTTCTCCACCAATACGTCGGCCCGGGCGACGACGGCCCGGGCCGCCTCCAGGCCGGCCGGGTCGGTGAGGTCGAGGGCGAGAGAGCGCTTGTTGCGGTTCACCCCGAGGAAGTACGTGGCCTCGCCGTCGGCGAAGGGCGGGCCCCAGGCGCGGGTGTCGTCCCCGCTGCCGGGCCGCTCGATCTTGATCACCTCGGCGCCGAGGTCGGCCAGGAGCATCGTCATGTAGGGCCCGGCGAGGACCCGGCCGAAGTCGGCGACGACGATTCCGTCCAGGGCTCCGGGCCGTGGCGCCGCCCCGGCCGCGCCGGTCACCCCCGGATCCGGGTCCGCTCCTGAGCCGGCGGCCGCTCCGTGCTCGTCGGGGACCTCCGCCCGGTCCGGAGCGCGGTCCGTCTCCCGCTCTCCCGGCCTCGCGGTGTCCGGACCTCCGGAGGTCTCGCGCGTCCTCGATTGGTCTGCGTGCATCCCGCTCTCCTCCGCCGGCGATCCGATCCGGGGCGAACGTACGCACCGGTGGGCGGATATTCAATACTGGATCCAAAATACGATCTGCCGCTAGGCTCGGCCCGCCGAGTAGTCGCAACCGCCGGGAGTCCCGCGATGAAGTCCACGAGCGTGCCGAAGTCCTCGCCCGTCCACCCCTTCGACCTGCTGGCCATCGACGGCCTGCTGACCGACGAGGAGCGGGAGATCCGCCGCACCGTGCGGGCCATGGCGGACCGCGAACTGCGCCCGCACGTGGCCGGATGGTTCGAGGAGGGCGCCGTACCGGCCCGCGAACTGGCCCGGAAGCTCGGCGGTGTCGGCGTGCTCGGCATGCACCTGGAGGGCTACGGCTGCGCGGGCACGAACGCCGTCGCGTACGGCCTCGCCTGCCTGGAACTGGAAGCGGTCGACTCCGGACTGCGCAGTCTGGTCTCGGTCCAGGGATCGCTCGCCATGTACGCGATCTGGAAGTACGGCTCCGAGGACCAGAAGCGGCACTGGCTGCCGGGCATGGCGGCGGGTGAGTACATCGGCTGCTTCGGGCTGACCGAACCGGACGCCGGTTCCGACCCGGGCGCCATGCGCACCCACGCCCGGCGCGACGGCGCCGACTGGGTCCTCGACGGCACGAAGATGTGGATCACCAACGGTTCGGTCGCCGACGTCGCCGTCGTGTGGGCCCGTACGGACGAAGGAGTCCGCGGCTTCCTCGTCCCGGCCGGCACTCCCGGCTTCAGCGCCCCCGAGATCAAGCGGAAGCTGTCCCTGCGGGCGAGCGTGACCAGCGAACTCGTCCTGGAGGGCGTGCGCCTCCCGGCCGATGCGATGCTGCCCGAGGCGCGCGGCCTGTCCGGACCGCTCGGCTGTCTCAACGAGGCCCGCTTCGGCATCGTCTTCGGCGCCCTCGGCGCGGCGCGCGACTGTCTGGAGACCGCGATCGCCTACGCCGGCGACCGCGTCGTCTTCGAGCGGTCCCTCGCCTCCTACCAGCTCACGCAGCAGAAGCTCGCCGACATGTCGCTGGAACTGGGCAAGGGCATGCTGCTCGCGCTCCACCTGGGCCGGCTCAAGGACGCGGGCCGCCTCACGCCCGAACAGGTCAGCGTCGGCAAGCTCAACAACGTCCGCGAGGCGATCGCCGTCGCCCGGGAGTGCCGCACGATCCTCGGCGCCAACGGCATCACGCTGGAGTACCCGGTGATGCGGCACGCCAACAACCTGGAGTCGGTCCTCACCTACGAGGGCACGAGCGAAGTGCACTCCCTCGTCGTCGGCAAGGCCCTGACGGGCGAGTCGGCCTTCCGCTGACCCGCGATCCGGTCCGGGCCGACCGACGATCCCCGCCGGGGGCCCGGCCCGCCCGACCCCGGAGGCCGCCAAGGTCCGGGCGGGTCCACGGGCGGACTTCTAGCCCGTCGCCACCTTGTCGACGAAGGCGTTCAGATGGGTCATCGTCCGCTCGATCCGCTCCTCGACGGTGAGGGACTCCTCCTGGCGCCCCGCGCGCAGCCTGGGCTGCCGCTTGCCGCGGATGTAGAGGGAGCAGGCCAGGTCGGCGCAGATGTACGTGCCGACCGTGTTCCCCTCGCGGCCCCGGGAGCCGGCCAGCGGCGCCGCGAGCAGCGTCACGCCGGACGAGGCGTGCCCGGTCAGGCAGATCTGGCAGAGGCTGGACTTCACCGCGCTGGTGCGCCCGGTGGCCGGTACCCGCAGGCTGATCCCGAGCGGGCCGTCCTCGCGCGGGAGCACCAGATGGGCCCGCAGGGGCGCGCCGGGGTCGACCCAGCCGAGGAAGTCCAGGTCCTCCCAGGGGAGTGCGGCGAAGTCGAGCGGAAGCCGGAGCCTGCTCGCCTCGCCCTTCGTGCAGTTGACGAACGACGAGCGGATCTGGCGGTCGGTAAGAGGTTCCACTCGATGCACCGTACACACGGTGCCCGGCGGGGGCACCCGGTTTTCCGGCGACCTCGCCGACGGCGGGCCACCCCGGCTGGGGACCGTGCCCCGGCGGCCCGCCGCACCCGGCCGCGAATCCCCCCGGCCGCGAATCCCCCCCGGCCGAGGATCGTGCCGCGAGCTCGGCCCCGCTCAGGCCACCCAGTCGGGCAGGCCGGGGTCCGGCATCCGGGCCCGGGCGCCCTCCAGGGCCGCTGCCAGGCGCTCGGCCGCCGTGTCGTACACCTCGGACGGCAGGGTGAAGGGAAGCCGCAACCGGTGCTCGTGGGTGCCCGGGTCCACGCCGAACCGGCCTCCGCCCTCCACCCGTACACCGTGCCGCAGGGCGCGCTCCGCGAGGCCGGAGGCGACCGGCCGGCCGAGGTCGACCCAGAGGCACAGGCCGCCCGCCGGCCGCGTCCACTCCCAGTCCGGCAGGTGGCGGGCCAGCGCCGTCTCCAGGGCTGCCCGCCGCTCCCGCAGCTGCGCCGCCCGCCGCGGCAGGAGGGTGTCCAGACGGTCCATGAGCGCGACCGCTACCAGCTGGTCGAGGACCGAACCCGACAGGTCCGCCGTGATCCGGATCCGGGCCAGCTCCGTGATCACCGGGAGGCGGCGCGCAGCCAGCCGACCCGCAGGCCGCCCCAGCAGCTCTTGCTCAGCGAGCCGACCCCGATGACCTGCTCGCCGGCCGCCGCCCCCGCCGTCGCGCCGAACGGCCGCGGCGCCGGCACGTCCAGGGCGATGTCGGTCAGCGTCTCGTCGACCACCAGCCAGGTGCCGGTCGCCCTCGCCGAGCGCGCCACCTCCCGGCGCTGCTCGTCGGGCATCAGCAGCCCGGTCGGGTTGTGGAAGTCCGGGATCAGGTAGGCCAGCCGGGGCGCCGTCTGCCGCAACGCCGCGTCGAGGAGCCCGCTGTCCCAGCCCGACCCGGTGACCGGGACGGGAGTGAGGCGCAGCCGCCGCCCGCGCATGGCGTCCAGGGCGTTGGGGTACGAGGGGTTCTCGGCCAGGGCCCGGTCGCCGGGCGCACCGAGCAGGGCCAGCGCCAGCGAGACGCCCTGCTGGGCGCCGGTCGTCACCAGGATCTGCTCCGGCCGGGTCGGCAGACCCCGGCGTGTGTAGCGGTCGGCGATCGCCGACCGCAGCTCCGGCAGACCGTACGGGTGGTAGCCCTGGGCGCGGGCGAGGCGCGGCAGTTCGGCCGAGGCCGTGGCGAGTGCCGCGGCCAGCTCGTCGGCCGGCGCCTCGGGCGCGGCGAGGGCGAGGTCCACGACGGACTCGGCGTCCGAGGCGAACGCGGCCGGTCCGAGCGGTGCCTGACCGTCCGGCAGCGCCGTCCAGGTGCCCGCGCCCCGGCGGCTGTGCGCGTACCCGCTCTCCCGCAGCAGGTCGTAGGCGCCGGTGACGGTCGTGCGGCTCACCGCGAGCGCCCCGGCCAGTTCCCGCTCGGCGGGCAGTCGCATGCGCGGGGAGACCCGGCCGTCGAGCAGTGCCCTGCGGACGGCCCGGGCGAGCTCCCGATAGCCGAACCGGCCGTCGGGCGGGGGAGTGAGCAGCGCGGCCAGCTGGCGGCCCGTCAACGTCCGGTCGGCCGTGGAGACCACAGTGCGGACCACTCGACTCTCTGCCATGCCAATCGCTCCTTATTGGCCCTGCTCCTCAGTCCAATAAGGCTACAGACTGCTGTCCAGTGGCCTGGTGGCCGTGGGGCGCGGGGCCGGGAAGGGGACAGGCGATGACGGGACACTTCACCGATCGGGACGAGAGGCTGTGGCAGCGGCGGGCCGAACTCCGGGTGGCGCGGCCGCTGCCGGTCGGGACCTGGATCCGTCGGCTGGCCACGGCCACGCGCCGCCACCGGGACGGCGGCGCCGCCCGGCGGCCGGGCGGCGCCGTCGTCCCGCGTGGGCGCGAGCCGGCTCAGAGCACCGGCTGAGGGTCCGGCGCGACCGCTCCGGATTCCGGGGCCCCGGCGTCCGGGGCTCCGGGGGAACCCGGCTGGGCCGGGTCCCCGGACAACGGGCTGCCGCCCGGGGCCGACTGGTCGGCCGTCGTGCCGTCCGTGGTCGAGCCCTCCGTCTGCGGCAGGGACTGCGGCGCGGGCGGGGAGCCGGAGTCGGGAGGCGGCGGGGAGTCCGGTGAGTCGGGCGACGCCGGCGAGACGGGCGCGAGGGGGGACTCGGGCGAAACGGGGGACAGCGGCGTCGACGGGGTCGAGGCGGAGTCCGACGGGCACGGGGTCGGGGTGATCCTGCCCTGGGGCTTCGGGGGCTCCGCGCCCGTGAAGCACGGTACCGGGGAGGTCGAGCCGGAATCCGACACCGAGGGCGACGGGGGTGCCGTCGGCGCGGTCGTGTGCTTGTCCTTGTTCCCCGTGTCGCCCGGCTCGCGGGCGAACCAGTCGCCCTCGGAGGGGTCGTAGACGACGAAGACGTTCACGACCGTGACGGACGGCGCCACGACGACGACCTGGGAGGCGTCGTAGCCGGGCCAGGCGGCGCCGGTGGTCTTCGGGGACTTCTGGGCGACGGGCGGCGTCAGCGGGTTGCCGCAGGCGCAGCGCACCCGGGGCACGCCGCGGTCGTCGACGAGGACCGCCGTGCCGGCCTGGAGCACCGACTGGTACGTGGTGGCCGCGCCGCTCCGGTAGCCGTGGTTGGTCACGCGGGTGTCGACGCGGAGCTGAAGCGGCGTCAGGGACCGTAGATAGCCGGGGACCTCGTTGGCGGAGATGCCGAGGACCGACGCGAAGGCGGCGTTCTTGGCGGGCTCGGCGGCCAGGAAGCGCACCTGTTGTTCGACGTCGCAGCTCGCCACGTTCTGCGTGCCGCCGTACAGGCCGGGCGCGGCGCCGGAGACGCTGCGGGTGGCGTTGGCGTCGGCCGACTTGGTGGGGCTGGGCAGCGGCACGGCGGACGGGGAGGCGTCGGGCGCGCGGGCGGTCGACGGGGTGAACGGATCGGGGCCGGTGGCGGCGGCGTTCTGCAGGAACACCTCAGCGCCGCCCCCCGAGGCGCTGCCGCCGCCGTTGCCGTCCGGCCGGGTCAGCACCACGATCAGGGCGATCGCCGCGACCAGTACGGCCGTGATCGAGGCGACCTTGGGAACGGAGCGCCACCAGGGGCCGCCACCGCCGGAGCCCGCGCCGCCGCCGGCCGGACCGCCACCGGTGCCGCTCGGCCCGCCGCCGGATCCGCCTCCGCCCGGGCCTCCGCCCGAGCCGCCGCCGGATCCGCCCGCGCCGCCGCCCGAGCCGCCGCGTGGCGGCCCGGAGGGAGGCGGTGGTCCGGCCGAACCCGGAGTGGTGCTCGGCCCCGAGAGGGGGCCGGAGGGCGGGCCTGAGGGGGGTACCGACGGGCGGCCGGACGGCGGGTGGGAAGTCACGTTTTTCCCTTTCTTCCGTTCCGTGCTCATTGTGTGCGCGGAACGGGTGCCGCCCGCAAGCGGACGGCACCCGCCGGCATTAGCGTGGGCAGCGTGAGCCGTCAGGTCCCCACCACGTCCCGCCCCCCGACCAGCGCGGGGCACGTCGCCCGTCAATGGGGCGAAGCCCTGGCCGCCGTACTGGCCGGCTTCGTCGCCATGGCCGTCGTCGCGGCCCTCGGCCTCTGGGCCGCCGGCGCCGCCGACCTCCCCAGCGGCTTCATCAACGTCGTCGCCGCGGTGGTCGTCATGGCCGCCGGCGGGCACGTCGAACTCTCCGGAGACGCGGGCGCACTCGCCGGGACGAACGCCGAGATCACCGCGATGCCCCTCACCGTCACCCTGGTGGGCGCACTCGTCGCCGGTTTCTGCTTCCTGCGCCCCCTGCGCCACCACGCCGTCGCCCACACCGGCGAACTCCTCGGCCGGGTCGTCGCCGTCGTCGTGCTCTGGCTGGCCGGGCTCGCCGCACTGTCGGCGCTGGCCGCCCACGACTTCCCCCTCACCCTCGGCGGCGGCGACGCGACGGGGGACCTGCCCGACATCTTCGGCGAGCTCCTCGACGCGGTGAACCCGACCGTCGGCTTCCGCACCGACCTCGGCCCCACCCTCCTCTTCGGCCTCCTGTGGATCCTCGGCGTCCTGCTCATCGCACTGCTCGTGTCCCGCCGGACCCCGCTCCCGCCGCGCCTCCTGCGCTACCAGGAGCCGGTCCGCCCCGTGGCCTCCGCGATGCTGCTGCTCGTCCTGACGTACGTGGTCATCGGACTCGGCACCGGCGTCGTCGTCGCGGCCACCCAGGGCCACGCGTCGGAGACCCTCGCCGTCCTGCTGCTCGGCCTGCCCAACGTCAGCTGGATCGCCCTCGGCGTCGGCATCGGCGGCTCCTGGGAGGGCCGGGTCGACGGCCCGTTCGGGCTGCCCATGCCACCCATCCTCGACGCGGTGCTGCGCGGCCCGGACACCTCACAGCTGTCCACGGTGGACCTCTCCTCGCTCGCCTCGTACGACTCGCGGGCCTGGTGGCTCCTCCCGGTCGCCGCCGTCCTGGTGCTCGTCGCGGCCTTCGTCGCCGCCGTCCGCGCCCCGGCCCGCTTCCGGCTCTGGCAGCACGCCGTGCACTTCGCGATCGCGTTCGCCCTGACCATGCTGGTCGTCATGCCGGTCACCCTCGTCGAGGCACGCTTCGGCCTCTCCATCCTCGGCATCGGCGACCTCGACTCCCTCGGCGGCGAGGTCGTCCTGCGCCCGCACGTCTGGAGGACGGCCGGTCTGGCCCTGCTGTGGGGTGCCGTCGCCGGCTTCCTCGGTGCCCTGCTCGCCACCGGCGCCCACCGCGGCGAAGTGGACGCCGATGCGGACCGCCCCGCGGACCGCACGTCCTGACGTCCCTCGGCGGCCGGCGGGGCCCGGGCCGATGGCCGGGACGGCCCGCGCAGACGCCACCAATGGCGGTGACCCCCTACGGCTCCTCCCGGAACACCGGCAGCGCCCACTTCGGCGGCGCGGGCGGGGGGCTCGGGGGGCGGGGCCCCGAGGTGTCCGAGGGGGCCGGGCCGGGGGCGCCGTGCTCCAGCGCCGCGCGCAGCTCCATGACGAACTCCACGCACGTGTCGTACCGCTCCTCCGGGACCTTCGCCAGCGCCTTCCCCAGCACCGTGTCGACCGCCTCCGGCAGGCCCGGGCGCTCCGCCGACACGGGTGGCGGCGGGTCGTACTGGTGCGCCCAGAGCAGCGCCATGTCGTCGTCCCGGCGGAACGGGGGCGACCCCGTCAGCGTCTCGAAGACCACGCAGCCCAGGCTGTACACGTCGCACCGGCCGTCCACCGGCTTGCCGGAGATCTGCTCCGGGGCCACGTAGTCCAGCGTGCCGACGAACTGGCCCACCGTCGTCAGACCGGTCAGCGACAGGGACTTCTTCGTCAGACCGAAGTCCGTGAGGTACACGTGTTCCGGATGATCCCGGTCCGTTCCCTCCGCGACCAGGATGTTGCCCGGCTTCACGTCCCGGTGGACCAGGTCGTGGGCGTGCGCCGCGTCCAGCGCGGACGCCACCTGGGCGGCGATCCGGCCCGCCGTCGCCGGCGGCAGCGGGCCCTCGCGGTCCAGCAGCGCCCGCAGGTCCTGCCCGGCGACGTACCGCATCGCGATGTACAGCACGCCCTCCGTCTCGCCGGCCTCGAAGACGGGGACGATGTGCGGATGGTCGATCGCCGCGGCCACCCGCGACTCGTGCGCGAAACGCTTGCGGAAGGTGTCGTTGCGGGCGAGTTCGGGCGCCAGCAGCTTCAGCGCGACCGTGCGGTCCAGCCGCAGGTCCCGCGCCCGGTACACGACCGCCATTCCGCCCCGTCCGATCTCGCCCTGGACGAGGTAGCCCGCGATCTGCTTGCCCACCAGCCCCGACTCCCGGCCGGCCGGCAGATCCGCGCCCCGGGTGGCCCCGGCCATCAGCGCTCACCCGGCAGGTTCCCGGGGTCCACGATCCGGGTGGGCGGCGGGCCCGCCGGATCGCTCCGCGGCTGGTCGCCCTCCTCGTCGAACCGCTCCACCACCTGCGTGGGCTCGTGCCCGGCCGCGGCCGCACCCGCGGCCGCCTCGGCCGGTACGGCGGCCGCCGCCGACGGGGCGACCGACGCCGCGTACGTGGTCAGCCCCGTCCCGTCGCAGAACACCCAGCGTTCGTGCTCGGCGTCGTACAGCCACACCGCCTCGCCGTCCACGACCATCCCGATCCGCAGCCCACGGGTGCGCCGCCGGAAGGCGTCGCCGTCCGTGCGCCCCGCCGCCAGCTCCTCCGCCGCGCGCCGGTAGCGGCCCAGGGACTCCTCGGCCCGGGCGATCAGCTGCCGGGGGTCCGCGGTCCGGGCGAGCGGCTTGCGGGCCTCGGGCGGATCGACGGGCACCGCGACCAGCAGCCGCGCGTCGACCCACGCCGACCAGCCGTTGGAGCACAGGATCCGTCCCCAGTCGCCGACCCGTTCCATGAGCTGCACCGGCAGGAAGGCGTCGAGGGGTTCGGTGGGCAGACCGGGATCCGGGGCCTCCCACGCGGGCAGCCCGTCGCGCGGCACGACGTGCGTCGGCCGGAAGTCGGGGACGTATTCGGGGACGGGGGGTGTGACGGGGAAAGCCATGGACCGCCTGCCTTCGCTGTGCGGGACGTACGACGGCCTCGGACGGGCCGCGGGATCCGGGCTACTTCCGCATGATCACCGGCTCGTGTCGGCGCAGCAGCCGCGCGACCACGAATCCGAGCACCAGACAGAGGACGACCAGCATCCCCATGTCGAACAACCAGGCCTCCAGGGTGTGGTGCATCAGTGGATCGGTCGTCTTCTCGCTCGGCGCGATCTCGCCGATGTCGATGGTCGCCCCCATCGCCGCGAACGCCCATCGCGACGGCACCAGCCAGGCGAGCTGCTCCAGGACGGGCGCCCCGCGCACGGTGAGCAGCGCGCCGCAGAAGACCACCTGGACGATGGCGAGGAGGACCAGCAGGGGCATGGTCACCTCCTCCTTGCGCACCAGCGCCGAGACGAACAGCCCCAGCATCATCGCCGTGAAGGCGAGCAGGGCGACCGCGAGGGTGAGCTCCACCAGCGGTGGGAAGAGCACGCCCTTGCCGTCCGGCACGTTCAGCGGCACACCGATCAGGGCGACCAGGGTCAGCACCACCGCCTGCACGACGGTGATCGTCCCCAGGACGACGATCTTGGACATCAGATACGCGGAACGCGACAGGCCGACGGCTCTCTCGCGCCGGTAGATCGTGCGCTCCTTGACCAGCTCGCGTACCGCGTTTGCCGCACCCGTCAGCACACCGCCGACGCACAGGATGAGCAGCACGTTCAGCGTCGACTCGGGATTGAGGCTGCCCTCCGACAACGCGCGGGCCATCGCACCCATGACGAACGGCAGGGCGACCATGATGATCAGGAAGGTCCGGTCGGCGGCCAGCGCGGCCGCGTACCGCCTGACGAGCGTACGGAGCTGGGAACCCCAGCTCTGCGCCTTCGGCGGCGGCCCCGGTTCCGGCACCGCGGCCGGACCCGACGGGGGCAGACCCGGCCGGTCCATGGCGTCCGCGACGTACTGCCGGTGGAAGCGGGAGGCACGGTACTGTCCCGCCCAGTCCCGGTCGCGCTCGTTCTCGAAGGCCTCGAAGGCCTCCGGCCACTCGTCGAAGCCGAAGAACCCCAGCGCCTCGTCCGGCGGTCCGTAGTAGGCGATCCGGCCACCGGGCGCGAGCACCAGCAGGCGGTCGCAGACGTCCAGGCTCAGCACGCTGTGCGTGACGACGATGACGGTACGACCGTCGTCGGCCAGCCCCCGGAGCATGTGCATCACCGAGCGGTCCATGCCCGGGTCGAGGCCGGACGTCGGCTCGTCGAGGAAGAGGAGCGAGGGCTTGGTGAGCAGTTCCAGGGCCACGCTGACCCGCTTGCGCTGCCCGCCCGAGAGGCTGTGGATGGGCTGGTCGACCCGTTCGCCCAGGCCGAGCTCACGGATCACCTCGTCGACCCGGGCCCGGCGTTCGGTCGCCGCGGTGTCCTCCGGGAAGCGCAGTTCGGCCGCGTACCCGAGCGCCCTCCGTACGGTGAGCTGGAGGTGCAGGATGTCGTCCTGCGGTACGAGCCCGATGCGCTGTCGCAGTTCGGCGTAGTCCTGGTAGAGGTCACGGCCGTCGTACAGGACCGTGCCGCGGTCGGCGGGCCGCTGCCCGGTGAGCGCGCCGAGCAGGGTGGACTTGCCGGCGCCGGAGGGCCCGACGACGGCGAGCAGGCACTTCTGCCCGACCGGGAAGGAGACGTCCTCCATCAGCGTCTTCTTCCCGTGGTCCACGGTGACGGCGAGATCCTGCACGTCGAGGGAGACCTCGCCGGTGTCCGTGAACTCGACGAGCTTGTCCCCGAGCAGGCAGAACGCCGAGTGCCCGATGCCGACGATGTCGTCCGGGGTCACCCGGGAGCGTTCGACGCGCCGGCCGTTGAGGTAGGTGCCGTTGTGGCTGCCGAGGTCGTGGATCCAGTACGTCCCGTCGGCCTGTGCCAGCAGCTCGGCGTGCCGCCGCGAGACCACGAGGTCGTCCACGACCAGGTCGTTGTCCGGCGCGCGCCCGATGCGCACGGTCCGGGTGGGCAGCGGCCGTACGGAGGTGGGCTGCCGGAAGGTCCCCGTGGCACCCGGGTGCGACACCGACGACGGCCGGGGCGGTGTACGCGGCGGCGCGGGCGCCGGCGGCGCCGGGACCGGCATCGGCGGGGGCGCGGGCGCGGGCTTGGGGGGATCGGGCTCCCGCGGCGGCGCCGTACGTGAGAGGACGGCGCACGGGCCGTCCCAGGGGTGCCCGAACCGGATGATCGAACCCGGACCCACCGCGTAGTCCTCCCGGACCCGCTGGCTGTCCGCGTACGTGCCGTTCGTACTGTGTTCGTCCTCCAGCGCCCAATGGTCGCCCTCGACGTGCAGCACCGCGTGGTGCCAGGACGTCCGGGCGTCGGCGAGCACGATGTCACTGGTGGGGTCGCGCCCGATGCGATAGACGTGACCCGGGCTCATGAGGGTCGCGTCCCCGTCGATCTCGAGGACCAATTCGGGCGCGGCAGGCGCGAAAGGCCGCTCTCCCATGCGTGAATTTTATCTTCCGGCACCGATCCGTGCCTGCGAGAGCCGCCGGTATCGTGGGGCGCCCGACCCCGGACGAAGGAGGGAGACCCCGTGCCGAGAGGTGTCACCAGGCGCCGGCCCCGCACCCGCGCGGCCCTGCTCAAGGCCGCGCTGGAGATCTTCGCCGAGCACGGATTCCACGCGTCCTCGATCGAGCAGATCTGCGAACGGGCGGGTTACACCCGGGGTGCCTACTACTCGAACTTCGCCAGCAAGGAAGAACTCTTCCTCGCCCTCTTCGACGAGCACAGCGAGCGGACCGTGCGCCGGCTCGCCGAGGCGGTCGACTCGCTGACCGCGGAGGAGTACACCCTGGACCGGCTCGCGGAGCTGGCTTCGCGCGTCGAGCCCGACGAGCGGGACTGGTACCTCGTGACCACCGAGTTCACCCTGCACGCGATCCGGGACCCGCAGGCGGCCTGGGTGCTGGCCCGCCACGACGCGCGACTGCGAGCCGAGATCGCCCGCGGGCTGACGACCGTGCTGCGCAGGGCGGGGCGCGAACTGACCGTGGACGCGGACCGGTTCGCCCGGCTGATGATCGCCCTGCGGGAGGGCGGCCTCGCCCAGAGCTACGTCGAACCGGAGGAGCTGCCCCCGGGAGCGCTCGAACGGGACTTCCTCGCGGGGCTCCTGGAGGCGTCGACCCGCCCGGTCGGCGCGGAGCGGGGCGCGCGGAGCGGCGCCGAGGGGGAACCTGCCCGCGACCGGCCGGACCGGACCGGCCGGCCCGTGAACGGCCGAGCCGGGCGGGGAGCAGCCGGACGAGCCCGGGATCAGTCGAACAGATCCGGGTCGGACGCCGTGATCTGATCCCACAGGGGCCGCGCCTGGAACCAGCCGGCCAGGTGGGTGCCGACCTGCCCGCGGGTGATCAGCGCCGTCTCGCGGTCGATGAGCTGCGGCGTGCCGGCGGCCATGGCCAGGAGCTGGGCCTGGCAGGACCGCTCCATCGTGATGAACCACCACACGGCCTCGGCGACCGAGTGCCCGACGGTGAGCAGCCCGTGGTTCTTGAGGATGACCGCCTTGTGGCCGCCGAGCGCCTTCGCCACCCGCTCGCCCTCCTCCAGCTCGTTGACCACACCCCGGTAGTCGTCGTAGATCCCGTGGTCCTCGAAGAACGCGCAGGCGTCCTGGGTGATCGGGTCGAGCGGAACGCCGAGGCTGGAGAAGGCCTTGCCGTGGAGCGAGTGGGAGTGCGCGGCGGCGACCGCGTCGGGGCGGGCCGCGTGGACCTGCGAGTGGATGACGAACGCGGCACGGTTCACGGGGCGGTCGCCGGAGAGCAGCGTGCCCTCGTGGTCGACCAGGATCAGGTCGGACGCCTTGATCTGACCGAAGCTCATCCCGAACGGGTTGACCCAGAAGGCGTCCGGGTTCTCCGGGTCGCGGACCGTGATGTGCCCGGCGACCCCCTCCGAGAACCCGAGGCGGCCGAACAGCCGGAAGCCGGCGGCCAGTTGTTCCTTGCGGTACTGCCGCTCCTCCTCGACGGTGTCGAAGACCGGCGGCAGCGGAAGCGTGACCCCCTCGGGCATCGGGCCCACGGCGGCGGCGAGTGCGGACGGCAGGGTGCTCATGCGGGCTCCTCGGAGGGTGGGATGCGTGCGTGGGGGCACGGGAGTGTCGCGGCGCGCCAAAAGATACAGAGATGTATCCGATACGACAATGGATCCTCACGCATTCCGGGAGGCGTCCCGACCGGGGGCGCGGTGGGCGGTCGGGGTCGCCCGGCCGCTGCGGCGCGGGCCGCGGGAGGACGGCGCTTGCGGCGCGGGGATCCCGGCGGCTACGGTCCCCGGAGAAAGCGCTTACTGACTGGAGTGCGACCCGTGCCCACCGTGCCCGCCGGACCCGCCTGGGACGTCCTGGTCTACACCCGCACCACCGGCTACCGCCACGACTCGATCCCGGCCGGCGCGACCGCCCTCACCGAGTTGGCGAAGTCCGCGGGATTCGCGGCCCGGGTCTCGGAGGATCCGGCGGACTTCACGCCCGAACGGCTCCGCCGGTGCGCGGCCGTCGTCCTCCTGTCCACCACCGGCACGGTGCTGACTGACGAAGGCCGTACGGCCTTCGAGGCGTACGTGCGACGGGGCGGCGGACTCCTCGCGGTCCACGCGGCGGCCAACGCGGAGCCGGACTGGCCCTTCTACGGCCGGCTCCTCGGCACCCGCTTCGACGGCCATCCGGAGATCCAGCCGGGCGTGGTGTGCGTGGCGGACGGCGACCACCCGGCGACGGCCGGCCTGCCGGACCGCTGGGCGTGGACCGACGAGTGGTACAACTTCACCGCCAACCCCCGGGGGAGCGGCGTGCGGGTGCTGGCGACGGCCGACGAGTCGAGCTACCGCGGCGGCACCCTCGGAGCGGACCACCCCCTGGTCTGGTGCCGGGAGGAGGGACGGGGCCGCGTCCTGTTCACGGCGCTCGGGCACGCCCCTGAGGCGTACGGGGACCCCGTCTTCCGCGCACACCTCGCCGGCGCGCTGCTCTGGGTCACCGACGGCGGACCCGCGCGACGGCCCTGACCGGAACGCCGCCGCCCGGTCCCTCCCGCTCCGGTCGCCTGCGCGACGGCCCTGCCCGGAAGCGGCTGGAGAAGCCCGGACCGCCGACACGTTTCGGACCGCGCGACCTCTGGAAGACGCACCCCCGGGGTGCACGGGCCGGCCGCGGCCGCGTCACCCCCGTGCACCGCCTCCGATTGCGGCGGGGGCCGGGGCGCGGGAGGGTTCCGTTGGAGTGGACGTCAGGAGGAGACGAGACATGGGCATCGCCACCGTGAATCCCGCGACGGGCGAGACACTGCGCACCTACGACGCCCACGGGCCCGAGGAGGTCGAGCGGCGCATCGCCGCCGCCCACGAGACCTTCCGCGTCTACCGCACGACGACCTTCGCCGAACGCGCCCGTCTCATGCGCCGCGCCGCCGACCTCCTCGACGAGGACACCGACGACATCGCCCGCACGATGACCATCGAGATGGGCAAGCCGATCACCGCGGCCCGCGCCGAGGCCGCCAAGTGCGCCAAGGCGATGCGCTGGTACGCGGAGAACGCCGCGTGGCTGCTGGCCGACGAGCACCCCGCGGAGTCCGACGTACGGGACACCGGAGCCGACGCGGCCCGGGTCCACTACCGGCCCCTCGGCACCGTCCTCGCCGTCATGCCCTGGAACTTCCCGCTCTGGCAGGTCGTCCGCTTCGCGGCGCCCGCGCTGATGGCGGGCAACACCGGGCTGCTCAAGCACGCCTCCAACGTCCCCCGGACCGCCCTCTACCTCGGGGACCTCTTCCGCCGCGCCGGCTTCCCCGAGGGCTGCTTCCAGACCCTCCTGATCGGCTCGGGCGCCGTCGAGGCCGTGCTGCGCGACCGGCGGATCGCCGCCGCGACGCTGACCGGCAGCGAACCGGCGGGGCGCTCGGTCGCGGCCATCGCGGGCGACGAGGTCAAGAAGACCGTCCTGGAACTCGGTGGCAGCGACCCGTACATCGTGATGCCCTCCGCCGACCTGACGCGCGCCGTCAAGACCGCCGTCACCGCGCGCGTGCAGAACAACGGCCAGTCCTGCATCGCCGCGAAGCGCTTCATCGTGCACCGGGACGTGTTCGAGCACTTCGCCGAACGGTTCACCGCCGCCATGAGCGCGCTCACCGTCGGCGACCCGCTGGAGGAGTCGACCGACGTCGGCCCGCTCGCCACCGAGCAGGGCCGCACCGATCTGGAGGAACTCGTCGACGACGCCGTGGCCAAGGGCGCCACGGTCCTGTGCGGCGGGGCCCGCCCCGAGGACCGCAAGCGCGGCTGGTTCTACGAGCCCACGGTGCTCACCGGCATCACGCCCGAGATGCGCATCCACCAGGAGGAGACCTTCGGTCCGGTCGCCACGCTCTACCCCGTGACCGACATCGAGGAGGCCGTCGCCGTCGCCAACGACTCGCCCTTCGGCCTCAGTTCGAACGTCTGGACGCGGGACGACGAGGACGTCGCCTTCTTCGTCCGCGACCTGGAGGCCGGCGGGGTCTTCGTCAACGGCATGACCGCCTCGCACCCCGCCCTCCCGTTCGGTGGAGTGAAGCGCTCTGGCTACGGCCGCGAGCTGTCCGGTCACGGCATCCGCGAGTTCTGCAACGCGACGACCGTCTGGCAGCGCGCCTGAGGGGTGTCCGGCCGGAGGTCCCCGACGACGGGGGATGTCCGGCCGGAAGCCCTCGACGACCGACAGGGTGTCCGGCACCGGATGCCCGGGTCGGGCCCCGGGCATCCGGCACCGGCCGCCCCCGGTGACTCCCCGGGCGTCCGCGCGCCGGTCACTCTCCCCGCGTCCAGGCCAGCAGCCGCTCCGCCGGCCAGGTGTTGATCACCCGCTCGGGCGGCACCCCGCACTCCTCCGCCCGCGCGCACCCGAAGATCTGCCACTCCAGCTGCCCCGGCGCGTGCGCGTCCGTGTCGACGGCGAACCAGACGCCCGCCTCCACCGCCTGGCGCAGCAGCCGCCGCGGCGGATCCAGCCGCTCAGGACGGCTGTTGATCTCGACCGCCGTCCCCGACTCCGCGCACGCGGCGAAGACCCGCGCCGCGTCGAACTCCGACTCGGGCCGCAGCCGCCCGCCGCTGACCAGGCGTCCGGTGCAGTGCCCCAGGACGTCCAGCAGCGGATTGCGCACGGCCTCCACCATGCGCCGGGTCATCGCGGGAGCGTCCATCCGCAGCTTGGAGTGGACCGAACCCACGACCAGGTCCAGGCGTTCCAGCAGCTCCGGTTCCTGGTCCAGCGACCCGTCGTCCAGGATGTCGCACTCGATGCCCGTGAGCAGCCGGAACGGCGCCCACTCCTCGTTCAGCCGCTCCACCACGTCCAATTGCTCGCGCAGCCGCTCCGGGGACAGCCCGCGGGCCACCGTCAGACGCGGCGAGTGGTCGGTGAGGACGGCCCACTCGTGCCCGATGCGGGCCGCGGTGCGGCCCATGTCCTCGATGGTGCTGCCGCCGTCCGACCAGTCGGAGTGCAGATGGCAGTCGCCGCGCAGCAGCGCCCGCAGCGTCTCGCCGCCGTCGGCCTCCGGGACCGGGATCTCCTCCTCCAGCCGCGCGAGGTAGGCGGGCACCTCCCCGGCCAGGGCCTCCCGCACCACCGCCGCCGTCTTCGGTCCGAGGCCCTTGACCGACTCCAGCGTCCCCGCGGCGGCGCGCCGGGCCGCCTCGCCGTCCTCCATCGCCGCGACGACCGCGGACGCCGTACGGAAGGCCCGTACCCGGTACGTGGGGGCCTGGGAGCGTTCCAGCAGGAAGGCGATCCGGTCCAACGCGGCCACGGGATCCATCGCACGACACCTCTCGTCTCCCGCCGCCGGCCCGCCCCGTCCGGACCCGCGTCCGGGGCGGGGCCCGCGGCCCGTGATCAGCCCCCGGACTTCCCCGGCACCGCCGACGCCGGCGTCTGGACCGGGCCGATCTCGCACCACACCGCCTTGCCCTCGCCCCGGGGCTCCACACCCCACCGCGAGGCCAGCGCGTCGAGCAGCAGCAGGCCACGCCCCGAGGTCGCCGCCTCGCCCGGTGTCCGCCTGCGGGGCCACGCGCTGGAACGGTCCTGCACGGAGAGTCGCACCCGCCGCACCGGCTCCGGCAGCACCTCCAGGGTCAGTACCGCGCCGCCCTCCGTGTGCAGCAGCACGTTCACCAGCAGCTCACCCGTCAACAGCTCGGCGTCGTCCGCCAGTTCGTCCATGCTCCAGTCGCGCAGCGCCTGTCCCACCGCCGCCCGCGCGTCCGAGAGCCCCTGCGGGTCGGCCTGGTGGATGTACTGGTGGATGCGCGGCGCCCGCGGAGTGCCCGGGTCCGGGCTGCGGCGCAGGACGAGCAGGGCCACGTCGTCCCCGGCCCCCCAGCGTTCCCAGAGCTGTTCCGAGAGGTGGTCGGCCAGCGCCTCCGCCTGCGGCGGTCCGCTGCTCATCGCGCCGGCCAGCACCGCCAGACCCGACTCGATGTCCGTACCGGGCTGCTCGACCAGGCCGTCCGTGTAGAGCACCAGCGTCTCCCCGGGCACCAGGTCGAGCCGGGTCTCCGGGAACTCCTCGTCCCCGAACACCGTCGCCAGGCCGAGCGGCAGTCCGCCCCGCAGCTTGGGCCGCCCGACGCGGCCGTCCGTGTGCCGGATCAGCGGCCCCAGATGCCCGGCCCGCACCGCGCGCACCGTGCCCCCGCCCAGGTCGACCTGGGCGTAGGTGCAGGTGGCGAAGCGGTTCGTGTCGAGTTCGGCGAGGAAGCGGGACGCCCGGGCGAGCACCGTGGACGGGGCGTGGCCCTCGCCCGCGTAGGCCCGCAGCGCGATCCGCAGCTGCCCCATGATGGCCGCGGCGTGGGTGTCGTGGCCCTGGACGTCGCCCACCACGATCCCCACCCGGCCGCGGGGCAGCGGGATCACGTCGTACCAGTCGCCGCCGACCTGACGACCGCTCCAGGCCGCGTGGTACCGGACCGCGATCTCGCCCCCGGTGATCTCCGGGATCCGGCGGGGCAGCATGGTCTCCTGCAGTCCGGTGGCCAGCTCCCGCTCCTCGTCGAAGAGAATGGCGCGCTGCAGCGACTGGGCGACGATCGCGGCCAGCCCGAGGGCGAGGTTGCGCTCGTCGGCGCTGAAGGCCGTACGGCCCCGGTAGAACAGCGCCATCCCGCCGAGCGAGCGGGCCTGGGCGACCAGCGGCAGGTAGCAGGCGGCCTTGAACTTCAGCCGGGGGAGGTACGGGGCGAGTTCGGGGAAGTCCCGGCCCAGCGACGGGAACGAGGAGACGAAGCGGGGCCGCCCGCTCAGCACCGCCTCGGCCAGCGGCAGGCCGCCGTCGAGCCGCCGGGTGCGGAAGTCGTTCAGGGCGTCCAGCGACTCGCCGCTGAGCGCGATGACGTTGAGCGACCCGTTCTCGACCAGCCCGAGCGCGAGGCCGTCCGCGCCCAGCCGCGCGAGCCCCCCGGGTCCGGTCAGGGCGGCCGTCACGTCGTCGACGGTCACCGCACGCGACAGCGCGTGCGTGGTCCGTTCGACGATGCTCGTCTGGACCTCGCGGCGCTTCTCCAGGTCGAGCACGAACTCCGAGTGGGCGACCTCGGCGGAGGCGTCCCGGACGATCCCGACGATCCGCTGGGCCATGCCGTCCGGCGCCCGCAGAATACGTGCCTGCACATGCGTCCACTGGGGTGTTCCGTCGTCCTGCCCGATGCGGAACTGCGCCGTGTACGAGGTCTGACCGCTGATGATGGCATGCCGGATCACGGCCTCGAGCCGCAATCGCTCCTCCGGGTCGAGGCCGCGGACGAGCGTGGCGGGCCGGCCGTCGAACCCGTCCGGGTCCACCCCGAACACCAGCAGCCCGGCCTCGTCGACATCGATGGTGCGCGTGTCGAGGTCCCAGTCGAAGCTGCCGGTGCGATTCATGGCGAGCCGCTCTGTGGGGCCGATCTCGCCACTGTGCGTGCGCCGGTCGTCGTCGGTCATCTCGTCCATTGTCGAACCCGTACCCCTCCGACGCCATGGCGGCGACACGGCGCGCCGGAGATTTCACCGGCCGGGCAGAATGGGCCGGTGAATCCGCGCTACCGAGTCCTCGGTCCCGGCCGGGCGGTCCGGGACGACGGCCGCGAGGCCGTGCTCAGCGGTGCCCGGCTGCGGGCCCTGCTGGCGGCGCTGGCCGCCGCCGGCGGTCGGGACGTCGGCGCCCCGACGCTCGTCGCCCACATCTGGGAGGGCGCGCCGCCGGGGGACGCGGAGGGCACGGCGGCGCTGCAGGCGCTGGTCGGGCGGCTGCGCAGGGCCCTCGGCCGGGACGCCGTCCTGTCGACCCCCGGCGGGTACCGCCTCGCCGCGACCGCGCAGGACATCGACCTGTACGTGTTCGAGCGCCTGGCCGCGGACGGGTCCCGGGCCTTGGCCGACGGGGACGCGACCCGGGCGGCCCGGATCCTGGACGAGGCCCTCGGGCTGTGGCACGGGCCCGCGCTCGCCGACCTCCCGGGCCGTGACGGCGACCCCGCGGTCGTCCGCGCGGAGCAGCGGCACACGCAGGCGCGCCGGGACCGGCTCGCCGCCGACGTGGCCCTCGGCCGCGCCCGGACCGCGCTCGGGCCCCTGACGGCCCTCGCGGCCGAGCACCCGCTGGACGAGCCGCTGCAGGCCCTGCGGATCCGCGCGCTGCGGGCGGCCGGCCGCGGCGCGGAGGCGCTCCAGGCGTACGAGGAGGTCCGCGGCCTCCTCGCGGACCGCCTCGGCGCGGATCCCGGCCTCGATCTGCGCGCCCTCCACGCCGAGTTGCTGGTCGGCGAGGAGACGGTGGAGCGCTCGGTCCTCCCCGCGCGGCTGACCTCCTTCGTCGGCCGGGCGGCGGAACTGGACGCGCTGGGGGCGGCGCTGCGCGCCGGGCGGCTCGTCACCCTGACCGGACCCGGCGGAGTCGGCAAGACCCGCCTCGCCCTGGAGGGCGCGGAACGCGCCGAAGGGCCGGTCCGCGTCGCCGAACTCGCCTCCGTCCGGCGGGAGTCCGACGTTCCCGCGGCCGTCCTCACCGCACTCGGTGCCCGCGAGACGCAGCTCTGGAGCGCCGCCGCTGCCGTCGACCAGCCGAGCCACGACCCGGTGGGGCGTCTGGTGGAGCATTGCGGGTCGCGGCGGTTGCTGTTGTTGCTGGACAACTGTGAGCACGTGGTGGGTGCGGTGGCGGGGTTGGTGGAGGTGTTGTTGGCGCGGTGTCCGGGGGTGTCGGTGTTGGCGACGAGTCGGGAGCCGTTGGAGGTGCCGGGGGAGTTCGTGCGTGCGGTGGGGCCGTTGTCGCGGGGTGAGGCGTTGCGGTTGTTGGGGGAGCGGGGTGCTGCGGCGCGTGCGGGTTTCACGGTGTCGGAGGATGCGGAGGCGTGTGCGGAGATCGGTCGGCGGTTGGACGGGTTGCCGTTGGCGATCGAGTTGGCGGCGGCGCGGTTGCGGTTGTTGAGTCCGCGGCAGATCGCGGATCGGTTGGACGATCGGTTCGCGTTGTTGACGTCGGGGGCGCGGACGGTGTTGCCGCGTCAGCAGACGTTGCGTGCGGTGGTGGACTGGTCGTGGGATCTGCTGGACGAGGGTGAGCGGGGGGTGTTGCGGCGGCTTTCGGTGTTTTCGGGCGGGTGTGCTCTGGAGGCGGCGGAGGCGGTGTGCGGGGGGTCCGGTGGGGCCGGGGTGTTGGGCGTGTTGGGTGCGTTGGTGGACAAGTCGTTGGTGGTGGCGGCTCCTTCGGAGGAGGGGGTGATGCGTTACCGGTTGCTGGAGACGGTGGGGGAGTACGCGGGAGAGCGGTTGGACGAGGCGGGTGATCGTGCGGTGGCCGAGCGGCGGCATCTGACGTACTACCGCGAACTCGTCCGCACCGGCGATGCCCGGCTGAGGGGGCCCGGGCAGGAGGTCTGGCTCCGGCGCTTCGAGGCCGAGCACGACAACGTGAGCGCCGCGCTGCGGACGGCCGTCGAACGTCTGGAGGAGCAGGAGGCGCTCTCCCTGGTGCTCTCCATGAGCTGGTTCTGGCAGCTCCGCGCGCATCACGGCGAGGCCCGGACCTGGTCCGCGGCCGTCGCCGCCCTCGGCCCCGACCCCTTCGCCCCGCCCGTGCGCCCGGCCACGCCCCTGGACGGACGCTGCACCGACACGCCGCCGCCCTGGGACGACGAGCGGCTGTGGGAGGCCCGGCGCGGCTGCCGGCTCCTCGTCCTCGCGGGAGAGGGCGGCGAGGGGGCCACCGCCCTGGAGCGGCCCGACACCCGGGCCCGGCTCGCCGCCGTCGTCGCCGCCTACCGACCCGGGCTGCCCCAGAACTGCCGCCAGCCCGGCTCGATGTGGTTCTTCGCCCGGCTGATGACGGGCGGGTTCCGCACCCTCGGCGAGACCCTGGACGCCGCGCTCGACGCCTGCCACGCCCACGGCGACGACTGGGAGGCCGGCTTCACCCACCTCATGCGGGCCAAGCTGCTCGGGGAGCGTCCCGAGGACGCCGAGAAGGCGCTCGCGGCCTTCGAGGCCGCCCGGGACTCCTGGGGAATCGCCGAAGCCCTCTGCGCACGCGGCGAGTCGTACGAGCGGGCGGGCCGGCTCGACGAGGCCGCGGCGGACTTCGAGCGGGCCGCGCACGCGGCGGCGAACCTCGGCGCCCGCTCGCAGGTCCCGGTCTTCAAGGCGCGTCTCGCCTCCGTCCGCGTCCGCACCGCCGCCGACGACGAGGCGCGGGCCGGAGCACGGGAGCTGTTCGCCGAAGCGGCCCGCGAAGCCGGGGAGTTGGGTAACGAGGCTGTCGGCACGGCCCGACTGCTCCTCGTCCAGCACCACGGACACGACGGGGACACGGCCCTCGCGCGCGATCAACTGGATCTGCTGGAGTCCGAGTTCAGTGCCTCCACCCCCGACCTCTTCGCCGGCGTCGCCGGCGGACTGCGCGGCTGGCTCGCCTGCCTCGACGGCGCGTACGACGAGGCGCTCGGTCATCTCGCCCGCGCGGTGGCACAGTTGGAGACCCTCGCCTACCTGGTCTCGCCGTACCTCGTGGTCAGCCAGTTCGCCACGGCGGCCTGGGCCAAGGGGAGCCTCGGCCGGCCGGGCCCCGCCGAGGACGGGGCCCGGCTGCTCGGCGCGTACGACGCCCACTCCGGCACGGCCGACGGGGTCGGCTTCCGGCCCTTCACCACGCAGACCGAGACCTCGGTGCGGGCGCACGCGGAGCGCGCCCTGCGCGCCGCGCTCACCCCGGAGACGTACGCGCGGTGCCACGCGGAGGGCGCCGCCCTCCAGGTGAAGGAGGCCGCTGGCCTCGTCTGAGCCCGGGGCGGGCCGAGCACCGGAGGAGCGTCCCGTCGGAGCCCCGGGGAGGGTGCGCGCCGAAGCCGGGAGGGGCCGGCCCCGGGGGTGCCCCGACCCTCATCAGGAGCGCGACGCCCCCCGTGGCCAGCGCCCGCCGGCGACATCCCCGGGGCGTCCCCGGGCCGAGCCCGGCGCGCCCAGCGCGTCGCCGGCCCGGTCCCCCTCGCCCCCGGCGTGGAGCAGGAAGTCGACGTCGAGGGTCGCGGCGGACGGGTCGTGCGTCCGGAACGTGTAGCTCCGTATCCAGGGACGATCGGCCCCCGGCAGCCCGGCGCAGGCCGCGCACCAGCGCATCACGTCGCCGTCCGGGCCGGGCCGGGCGCGGGCAGGACCGGTTCGGTGCCGGGCCGCCGGGGGAAGAACGGCTTCACCCGCTGGTCCGGCCCGGCGAGCGAGAGGCCGCCCAGGTCAGGGCCGCCGAAGGTGACCCGGACCATGCGCGGGGTGACCGGGCGGACCCCGGTCACCCGGGGCGGCGGATTCGTCCTGAGGACTCCCGCGTGTCGTGGCTCGCCCGCCGGCCTCCCCGCCCCCGCCGACGCGGCTCCGACACCGGCCCGACGCGGATCCTGGGCGGCACCGGGCGGTGATCGGACCGCCGCGTCCCGGCCCGGATGCGGGAGCGGGAGCCGCCCCTGAGAATGGAGTGCCGGAAGAACTAGTAGGAGGCGGCATGAACGCTGAGTCCGACAAGACATCTCCGGGGGAGAGCCCGACGCCCGACCGCCTCTTGCATGCCGGGTCGGAGGGCGAATACACGGCGGAGGACCTGGTCCTCGCCTCCGGACGCGATGTGAATCCGAAGAGCCTCGCGTGGGCGGAGCGGCGGATGGCTGAGAAGGGCCGCGCCTCCCTCGACGAACTCCTGCCCTGAGGCCCCGGCCCCGGCTCCGCGGTCGGCTGCGGCCCCGCTCCCTCGGCCCGGTCCTCACCGGGCCGAGGGAGCGAGCCGCGCCGCCGTGACCCGGCCCGGCGCTTCCATCGTCCGGGCCTCGACCCCGTCTGTCCCGCCCGCCCCGGCCGCGCCGCCCGTGCGCACGGGGCTTC
This sequence comes from Streptomyces sp. JL2001, assembly GCF_050917515.1. Classification (NCBI taxonomy): domain Bacteria; kingdom Bacillati; phylum Actinomycetota; class Actinomycetes; order Kitasatosporales; family Streptomycetaceae; genus Streptomyces; species Streptomyces sp. JL2001. Next base: position 7,092,748 of record NZ_CP169421.1, read on the forward strand.
CGCATTTGTGGAACACGTTCTACCGTGGCCGCCGTCGCGCGCACGCTCCAAGGACGCTGCCACGGGAGGCCCCCATGCACCTCGAGTACACGCACGCCCAGCACCGCCTGCGCGCCGAGCTGCGGGCGTACTTCGCCGAGCTGGTCCCGGACAACGTGTACGCCCGCTATGCCGACCCGGCCACCCAGAAGCGCTTCTACCGCGAGACGATCCGCAGGCTCGGAGCCGACGGCTGGCTCGGCGTCGGCTGGCCCGCCGAGTACGGCGGACGCGGACTGAGCCCCATGGAGCAGTTCATCTTCTTCGACGAGGCCGCCCAGGCCGGCGTCCCCCTGCCGCTGATGGCGCTGAACACCGTCGGCCCCACGATCATGCAGTTCGGCACCGACGAGCAGAAGGCACGCTTCCTGCCGAAGATCCTCTCCGGCGAGATCGACTTCGCCATCGGCTACAGCGAACCCGACGCGGGCACCGACCTCGCCGCCCTGAAGACCCGCGCGGTCAGGGACGGCGACACGTACGTCGTCAACGGGCAGAAGATCTGGACCACCAACGGCGACACGGCCGACTGGGTCTGGCTCGCCGTCCGCACCGACCCGGACGCCCCGCCGCACAAGGGCATCACCATGCTGCTCGTCCCGACGACGGACCCGGGCTACTCCTGCACCCTGATCAACACCCTTGCCTCGCACGACACCACCGCCAGCTACTACGACGACGTCCGCGTCCCGGTCTCGCACCGCGTGGGGGAGGAGAACAAGGGCTGGCGCCTGATCACCAACCAGCTCAACCACGAGCGGGTCACCCTCGCCGCCCACGGCACCATGGCGATCCGTGCCCTCCACGACGTCCAGCGCTGGGCCGCCGACACCGAACTCGCCGACGGCCGACGGGTGATCGACCTCCCCTGGGTCCGCCGCCTGCTGGCGCGGACGCACACCCGCCTGGACGCGATGAAGCTCCTCAACTGGCAGATGGTGAACGCCGTCCAGCAGGGCACCCTCACCCCGCAGGACGCCTCCGCCGTCAAGGTCTACGGCTCCGAGGCCCGCCGCGACGCCTACGCCTGGCTGATGGAGGTCGTCGGCTCGGCCGGCGCGCTGAAGGAGGGCTCGGCCGGAGCCGTCCTCCACGGCGAGCTGGAACGCGGCTACCGCTCGGCCGTCATCTTCACCTTCGGCGGCGGGAACAACGAGATCCAGCGCGAGATCATCTCCTGGCTCGGCCTCGGCATGCCCCGGGTCCGCCGCTGAGGGGTCGTGACGAAGAACCTCAGTTGGCGCAGATCGGTGAAGCCGGTCCCCGGACGCGTCACCGCCCCGGTGACCTGGTTCGCGGAGGTGCGCAGGCGGCATGGAGAACGCGCAAGGCTGCCGGAACCACGCAGTGAGCACCGGTGCAGTCCCGTGGAACCGTCCTTCCTCGTGTCCGGAGTCACAGCGGTACGTCTGTGTCCCGCGACGCCCGGGAAGTGAGCGGCGGCGATCAGTCGTGGGGAACGAGGGCGACGGGCACCGGGCTGTGATGCAGGACGGCGTGGGCCACGCTGCCGATGTGTGCGCCGAGCGTCGAACGGCGAGCACGCCGGCCCACCACCACGAGGGAGGACTCCCGGGCGACCGCCACCAGTTCGAGTCCGGCCGATCCGACCGCCACGCGGGCGACCGCCTCGACGTCGGGATACTTCGCCCGCCAGGGTTCCAGCATGACCTCCACCGAACGCTTGATCTCCGGCACCATGGAAAGCCTGAAGTCCGGGACCATCGCGGGCCCCATTCCCGCGTGCAGCGGGAGCTGCTGTACGTACACGACGAGGACCCGGGTGTGCCGTCGCGCGGCTTCCTCGAAGGCGAAGCCCAGCACGGAGTCCACGGGCTGCCGCGCGTCCGCCCCGACCACGACGGGGCCCCGTGGATCGCTCGCCGTGCCTACGGCCCGTACCAGTACGACGGGAGTTTCGACCGCACCGGCGACCGTCAAGCCGACTGAGCCGAGGAGGTAACCGGCCACGCTGCCGAGCGCACGCGAGCCGAGGACCAGCAGCCCGCCCTCCTCGGCCGCACCGACGAGACCCGGCACGGGACCGGAGGGCAACACCCGGGAGGTCACCGACAGGCCGGGATGGCGCTCGCGCAGCTGACCGGCGGTGCGTGCCATCATCTCCCTGGCCAACGACTCCTCGGACTCGGGCTCCACGAGCGACAGAGCGGCCTCGGGTACTGGTTCCTTCGCGTACACCAGATGTACGTCTGTGCCGCGCAGCAGAGCCTCCCCGGCCGCCCACTCCGCAGCCGCCTGGGCCTGCTCTGTGCCGTCCAGGCCGACCACGACGCTCCGCGTCATGACCGTCCACCTCCTCGCTCGGTGTCATCGACGTCGTACGTGAGACGGGTGCAGGAGACCGAGACCACGCCGTCCACCGTCGTGCACATGCGCTCGATCGCCGGGATCATGCCCCGGAAGGGCAGCCTGCCGGTGATCTCCACCCGCCCGTCGTGCACCGCGACGGCGAGGGCGGTCGGTTCGAGACGCAGTGTGTCGCCGAGAACGTCCTCGACGATCTCCCGGCGAATGGCGTCGTCCCTACGGAGGAAGACGCCCAACAGGTCGCGGCGGCTCACGATGCCAACCGGCCGGTCCTGGTCGTCGACGACGACGAGCCGTTTGACCCCCTGGACCTCCATCAGCCGTGCCGCCTCCGCCACGGTCCAGTCGGAACGGGCGCACACGGCGGGTGCGGACATCAGCTCCTCGGCCCGCGTCCCCTCGGCCTTCGCTCGTTCCCACGCCTTCAGTTCCGGAACGGCAGGCGGATCACCCGGTGTGGCGGCCTGGTCGGCGGTCTTGCGCAGCAGATCCCCCTCCGACACCACCCCGACCACACGGCCCCCGCCGTCCACCACGGGAACAGCGGACACTTGGTGTTGTGAGAGTGCGCGGGCGATCTCCTTGAACGGGGCGTCGCCGCGTACGCTCACCACCTCACGGGTCATCAGCTGCTCGATCCTGCGGTGACGCATCATCCGCTCCTTCCCTGTGCGGATGCACCGGCCTCGCCCACCAGGCGAGCGGCGCAGCCGTCCCAGCTGTCGAGGGCCGGATAGTCGTCCTCGGTGAGTTCCGTCCCGCTGAGTTCGGCGAGCGCCTCGACGAATTCGAGGAAGTCCAGCGAATCCATCTCGAACGTGTCCCGCAGGGACACGCCGGGATCGAGCCCGGTGAACTCGGCGCCGGGTACGACACGGTGCACGGCTTGCCGAACGAACGCCTTCGCCTGATCGTGGTTCGGGGGCCCCGGTGGATCTCACCCTGCTGTGCGAAGCCCACCCGCGGGCAGTGCCGAATGGTCCCCTTCCGGGACTGTTCGCCCCTATGGCCGTCGGCCGACCGGGACGCACGGTGGAAGGCGAGCCACCGCATGGGTCATTCACGTCGTCGACGGTACGCGAGTGCGTCATGACCGCCCTCCGGTACGTCTGGGCGCCCCGAGTCCTGTTGCTGCGAGGGTGTCGCCGCCGGGCGGCGGACGACAAGGGCCGAAAGGGGCACGTCGGGACCCGGGCAGTCCCTGGCACGGACGGTCGGCCGGTGCTTTCCTTGAAGTGAGGAGGGGCCCCGCCCCAGGGACGCGGGGAAGCGGCTTCGAGCCGCGCACCGCGCGATCAGGATCCGCGAGAAGCGGATGGGCCCCTCCTCCCGTCGTGTCTCGGTGCCGCCTCCACGTGGGGTCTGCACGGGCCGCGACCGGGACCGACCGGCCCTACCCAGCCCGTGCATCCGGTGGGAGCGTGGCAGCAGGCCACCACTTGTCCCGGAAGGCGGTGGGCACGATGGAATCGCCCCTGGTGGTAGGAGTCGACGGGTCGGACGTGAGTCTCACAGCGTTGGACTGGGCCGTCGACGAAGCGGTACGGCACGGGGTTTCCCTGCGGATCGTCCATGCCTCGATGTGGCAACGGTACGAAGGAGTCGTGCCGACGTGGGCGACGGACCGGCCCTCGGGCCAGGTCCTCGCAGAGAACATCGTCGGCACTGCGGCCGATCGCGCCCGACGCCGCGCACCCGACCTCCTCCTCACCACGGACGTCCTCGCCGAGGACGCCTCCACCGGGCTTCTCAGGGAGGGTCGGGAGGGCTCGGTCCTCGTCGTCGGGTCCCGGGGGCGGGGCGAGTTCGCCGACCTTCTGCTGGGATCCGTCAGCCTCACCGTGGCCGCCCGGGCCCACTGCCCGGTCGTCGTCGTCCGTGGCGACCGGCATGCCCTGGAGGCACGCCACGGACGCATCCTGCTCGGCGTCGGAGAACAAGACGTCGACTCGCCGGCTGTGCGGTTCGCCTTCCAGGAGGCGGAGGTGCGGGATGCCGAACTCGCCATCGTCCGCACCTGGCGACGGCCGGCTCATGAACCGGTCGACCGCTCGACGCCGAGCGGCGACGGGGGAGTCTACTTCGCGGAACGGTCCTCCGGACTGCTCGACAAGGCCGTGGAGACGGCCGAGTCCGAGCATCCCGGTGTGCGGCTGCGCAGGACCACGGCCGAGGGTTCGGCCCACAGAGTCCTGACCGATCGCTCTGCCGCCGCCGACCTGCTGGTCGTCGGGGCACGACGCAGGGACGGGCTCGTCGGTCTGGAGCTCGGCAGGGTCGCCCACCGCGCCCTGCACCATGCCTCGTGCCCGGTCGCCGTCGTGCCCCAGCGAGGTCCGGAGCCCAGGAAGGGAGACCAGTGATGAACACGGCCGACGAACGGCACACCTCGCACGTCACGAGCGACCTGGGCCGGCGCGTCGCGGCACGGCGCACGCAGCTCGGCCTGTCCCGGGAGGAAGTGGCCGAACGCGCCGGCTCCGCACCCGGCTTCATCACCTACGTCGAGGAGCGGGTGCCGACCCCGGGAGTCGAGTTCCTGGTCCGGCTCGCGAACGCCCTGGAGACCACCGTCCAGGATCTCACCGGGTACAGGGCGGACCTCGCGCCCGTCGGAGCCGCCGGGCACCAGGCACGGATGGAGGACGTCGGCGAGGCCGAGTGCTGGGAGCTGCTGGACGGGCACGGTGTCGGCCGCGTCGCCGTCGAGGGGCGGGACGGGCTGGCGGTGTTCCCCGTGAACTACCAGATCGTCGACGGGGAGATCGTCTTCGCGACCGCTGAGGACTCGTCCCTCGCGCGCGCCTCGGCGTCCGGCGCGGAAGTCGCCTTCGAGGAGGACCGCTTGGACGAAGCGTTCAGCCAGGGCTGGAGCGTGCTTGTCGTCGGTTCGGTACGCACGGTGTCGGACGAGAACTCGGTACGGAGGATCAAGGACGCCGGCCCCCCGGAGCCGTGGGCCGGGGGTGGGCGCGACACGTTGGTGACGCTCACGCCGCGCCGGGTGACCGGTCGCCGTATCCGGGTGCCGGGCGCGCCCGGCACCCGGGCCGGATCTGCTGACCAAGGGCCCTCGCGTACATGATCCCTGTGCGCCGGGCGGGCCCGTGTCCGCTGTGCCCGGCGTGCCCGGGTGCCCGCACGCGTGGCACCTGGTGCACACTGCCGACATGGCCGAGGACGAGACGCGGCTCAGCCCCCCTGAGTCGCTGTTGCAGTTGATCGACAATCTCGCGCGGTTCCACCGCGAGCATGAGAAGTACTACTCACAGGCGCCGTTGCGGCAGGCCGGCGAGCTGCAGGCGCGGTCTCGGGCGCTGAAGGCGCTGGCAGACCGGTGGAGCGTGATCGGCGTGGGTGAGCAGGCGCCGGCGATCGCGTTCGCCGGCACGGAGGACCTGAATGTCCCTGGGCTCGTCGCGGAGTCGGGGATTCTCTTCATGGAAGGGGAGGGTGAGCCGGCCGAACTGCAGAGGCTGAAGCGTGAGGTCGGGCTGCTCGCGGATGACCTTGAGCAGACAGGTGTCTGGCTGGCCGGGGCGATGGAGCAAGCGTGGGCGATGGCCGGGAGCTTGGCCGCGTATCCGGCGCTGGCCGACCTGCTCGGTGAGCGGCACCGGATCATCGCTGACGACTGGCAGTCGGCGGGCCTGCAAGCCCTGGTCGCGCGGCTGCTGCGACGCTCCCTCGACCTGCTGGCCCGTGTCGACTTCGCCCCGGCGGCGCTGCGGGCCGATCTGGGCGGGGAGCGGGTGGCCCCTTCCTACCTGTATTCGGCTTCCGAACTGCTGGACCGGGCGGCGGATCTGATGGTGGGGTCGGCCACGCTGGTGCACGAGAACGAGCGACGCTGGCGCGTCTTCCGCGCCCGGGTTCGCGAGCTGCAGTCCCGGTAGGCGGGTTCCGGAGGGACGCGCCAAGCGAGATGATCAGAGGTGGTCGAGCCCGTGATGTTCTGGTGAGTTGCGCCTTCCCGTAGCACCGCTTGCGTCGTGGCGACGGGCGGCGGCGAGGCTTTCATCAGAACCTTCCAGACCGACGGTGACCTGGGCTGTCAGGGCATTCCTCCCTCTTCGAGTCCTTCCCGTCCCGTCCCCGTCCCCGTCCTCGTCCCGGGTCCGGACCGGTCAGCGGATTTCGCATTTCGGGTGGTGCCGCATCGCATCCGGCGGCAGGGCCGGGCAGGACTCGATCGGGGCCGAACGGCCCATCCCGAGGAGGCCCGCCACGAGCCAGTGTGGGAGATGTCGCCTCGGGACGCGTTCCCGAGCCTGGTGTGTACCTCGGAGGAGGAGCCATGAAGAGCGAGACCCCCACCCGACCGGAGCTCGGCAACATCATTGTGGGAGTCGACGGATCCCCCTCCGGGCGCACGGCCGCACTCTGGGCCGCCGCCGAAGCGGACCGCCGTGGGCGGCCCCTGCATCTCGTCCACGCGGCCGACACCGACCGCCGGGCGCTCTTCGCCAATGCCGAGACGATCCAGGCGGTACGTGAAGCGGGCCGCGACCTGCTGACCGAGACCGCGAGCGCGGTCCGTGCCCTCTTTCCGGACCTCGCCGTCACGAAGGAGCTGAGCCGCCAGGAGCCGGTCGCCGGTCTCCGGGCGGCCGCTGGCCATCGGGGCACGATCGTGGTGGGCAGCCGGGGCCTCGGCGGTTTCTCCGCGCTCATGCTCGGCTCCGTCGGTCTGGGTGTGGCGGGCCGCGCCGAGGTGCCCGTGATCGTGGTCCGTGGTGACGGCGACCGTCCCGCGTCGGGCTCGGTGACAGCCGCCGTGCATGGTGCTTCGGATCTGGGCTGGCTGCTGGTCGCTGCTGCCGAGGCGGACGCTCGCGAGGCGGCGTTGCGGCTGGTGAGCGTCTGGAACGTGCTCACCCACGTCGGCAGTGTCGCGACCATGCTGGACGACCTCGACGGGCTCGCGCGACAACGCGTGCACGAGATCAAGTCGCTCGCCGACCTCGCGCACGAGTTCTATCCTCGGCTGATCGTCAGCCATCATGTCGAGACGGGTACGAGCACGCCCGGGATCCTGGTGGAGGCGAGTAGCCACACCGATCTGCTGGTGATGGGCAGGGAACACCGCGCCCTGGGCGCAGGCTCGTCCCTGGGGCGAGTCGCCCACGTCCTGCTCCACCACGCCCACTGCCCGGTGGAGATCGTCCCACCCGCCTTCGCGACCTGGGTCCAGGAGACATGAACGAGATACTGCTCGGTGTCGACCCCCGGGAACAGTCCGTCCCCGCTCTCGTCTGGGCCGCCGACGAGGCCGTGCGACGAGGACTGGTGCTCCGACTGGTCGTCGCCGTACTGCCGGCCCACGACGGGCTGCGGTACGACGCGCTTGCCCGGCAGAGCGCCCTGCGTCTCCGTGCGGAATCGGCAATGGCCAACGCGGAGGACGTCGTCCGCGAACTGCACCACGGTCTGCGGATCGCGACGGAACGCGTGAACGGTGTGCCGGCGACCGTGCTGCGCGACATGGCGCAGCACGCCGCATGCGTCGTCGTGGGTTCCCGTCGTCTCGGCAGGCCGGCCGAGATGTTCAGCGAGAGCTCCGTGGTCGTCCCCCTCACGGCACAGGCCGACTGCCCCGTCGTCGTGGTCCGCTCACCTGAGCACACCACCGTGCACCCACCGACCGTCGTCGTCGGCGTGGACGGAAGCGAAGCCTCACAGGCCGCGGTCGCCTTCGCCGTCGAGGAGGCGAGCCTGCGGGAGGCACGGCTGCGGGCCGTGTGGGTCTGGCCCCGTTCCGTCCTCGCCCACGACGACGGTGAAGAGGGTCTGGCCGAGCGGCGTCGGCTGCTCGCCGAGTCGGTGGCGGGCTGGGCGGAGAGGTATCCGGACGTCGCCATCTCCCAACAGGTCGTGCGGGGACATCCGGTCGAACAACTTGCCCTGCAGTCCCAGGAATCCCTCTCCCTCGTGGTCGGTCGCAGGGGCCGTGGCGGCTACTCCGGCATGCGGTTGGGTTCGACGGCTCACGGCCTGCTGCACCGCGCCCCGTGTCCGGTGATCACCGTCCCCCTCCCCCATCGCGAGGGGCCCGACGACCCGGCATGGGCCGACCGGTCCCGGTCCGGCACGACCGACCGGCCCATGCCCGCTGCCCCCCTCGGCACTGGGGCGCGCCAACCTCAACGCGGGATGGTGGGGCGAGAGGCCGCCCCCGGTCCGTCGGCCGGTCGTGCGGAGAGGCGAGCATCATGAAGCGCATCCTGATCAGTCCCCGGCACCGGCGTCCCCGCAGGCCGGCCCCACTCGACCTGCGTACGCCAGCCGGCCGTCCCCTGCCGTACTGAGGAGGCCCGAGAGCTGTGGAGGAGACCATGGGACCGATACGACGCGTCGTACCCTTCACGGAACTGGGGCGGCACGACGCCGGCCGAGCGGGTGGCAAGAACGCCTCACTGGGCGAGATGACCACCCGCCTCGGGGAGGAGGGCATCCGCGTCCCTCCAGGATTCGCCACCACCGCCGAGGCGTACGAGGAACTGCTCGACTCCCGAGACCTCCGCCGTCGCATGGAGGCGCAGATCGACCGATTGCATGAGGGTGCCCCACTCGATGAGGTCGGGGCGGCCATCCGGTCCCTCTTTCTCGTGGAACCGTTGCCCGTGCCTCTGCGGGATGCCGTGCTCGCGGCGTACGAGCGGCTGGCCGAGGAGATCGGCCGGGAGTCGCCCGAGGTGGCGGTGCGAAGCAGTGCAACGGCGGAGGACCTGCCCGAAGCGAGTTTCGCCGGGCAGCAGGAGACGTACCTGAATGTCAGCGGCGCCGACGCGCTCCTTGAGGCGTGCACGCGCTGCTACGCCTCCCTCTTCACCGACCGGGCGATCGACTACCGCGAACGGATGGGCTTCGACCACCTCGCCGTCGCCCTGTCCATCGGCGTCCAGGTCATGGTCCGCTCCGACCTCGCCGGCGCCGGGGTCGTCTTCACCCTCGACCCGGAGAGCGGCTTCCCGGACGTGATCGTGGTGAGTGCCGCCTGGGGGCTGGGGGAGACCGTCGTCAGCGGCCAGGTCGACCCGGACGAGTACACGGTGTTCAAGCCGAGCATGAAGGATCCGGCGCTCGATCCCGTCATCGACGTGAGGATCGGAGCCAAACGGCTGAAGGCCGTGTACGCGGACACCGGGCTGACCCGCACGGTCGATACACCCGACAGTGAGCGGAACCAGCGGGTCCTCGACGACGCGGAGATCCGCACGCTCGCCGGCTGGGCGGCGGCCGTCGAGGAGCACTACGGCTGCCCCATGGACATTGAATGGGCAAAGGACGGCCTCACCGGTGAGCTCTGGATCGTCCAGGCCCGCCCCGAGACGGTCCAGTCGCGTCGGCGCACCACCACCCTGACCCGCCGCCGGCTCACCGCCACACCTGGGGAACCGCTCGTCGATGGCCTCGCCGTCGGCGAGGCCATCGGCCAGGGCCGTGTCGTGGCGCTCGATGCGCCAGTCGACCTCGACCGCTTCCCGCCCGGCGGCGTCCTCGTCACCGGCGTCACCGACCCGGACTGGGAACCCGTCATGAAGAGGGCCTCCGCCATCGTCACCGACCACGGTGGGCGCACCTCGCACGCCGCCATCGTCAGCCGCGAACTCGGCGTCCCCGCCGTCGTCGGAACCGGAAACGGGACACGGATCCTGCGTGACGGGCATTCCGTCACGGTGTCGTGCGCCGAGGGAGGGAGCGGACGTGTCTACCAAGGGCTGCTCCCGTACGAGGAGACCGACACCGACCTTGCGGAACTCCCCGCCACCCGAACCCGGGTGATGCTGAACCTGGCCGATCCATCAGCAGCATTCCGTTGGTGGCGGCTCCCCGCGGACGGAGTGGGACTTGCCCGCCTGGAGTTCATCGTCGCCCACCAGGTGAAGGTCCACCCCATGGCCCTGCTGCATCCGGAGCGGCTCGACGCCCACGACCGGCAAGTCATCGAGCGGCTCACCGAGGGCTACTCGGACCGAGGTGACTACTTCGTCGACCGGCTGGCCCGTGGCATCGCCCGGATCGCCGCCTCGCGTTGGCCGGCGCCCGTCGTCGTGCGCACCAGCGACTTCAAGACCAACGAGTACGCCAAGCTCCTCGGCGGCCGACCCTTCGAACCGGACGAGGCCAACCCCATGATCGGCTGGCGCGGTGCGAGCCGGTACTACAGCGACGGCTACCGCGAGGGCTTCGCCCTCGAATGCCGCGCGCTGCGCCGCGTGCGCGAGCGGATGGGGCTGACGAACGTGGTCGTCATGATCCCCTTCTGCCGCACCCTCGGCGAGGCCGACCGGGTGCTCGCGGTGATGGCGGACGAAGGGCTGGTCAGGGGCGAGAGCGGGCTGCATGTCTACGTCATGGCAGAGATACCCGCCAACATCATCCTGGCCAGGGAGTTCGCGGAACGCTTCGACGGATTCTCGATCGGCAGCAACGACCTCACCCAGCTGACCCTCGGCGTCGACCGCGACTCCGAGGCGCTTGCCCACGTCTTCGACGAGCGTGACCCCGCCGTCGTCCGCAGCATCCGGACCCTCGCGGCCCACGCCCACGCGGCCGGCCGGCCGGTCGGACTGTGCGGGCAGCGACCCAGCGACGATCCGGCGTTCACCGCGATCCTGGTCGAGGCCGGCCTCGACACCATCTCCGTGGCGCCGGACAGCTTCGCAGCGGTCAAAGGGCACGTGGCCCGCGCGGAGACGACTCCCGGGAGCGCCACCGGACGAAGGAAGGAGTGACTGCCGAGGAAGACACGACACCGAGTCGGCCGGGACGCCGGGCTTCGGTCCGGCGCGGTCGGCGGGCGGGGCCACGGGAGATTCGCTGCCCGGTCGGCCCAGGAACCACCAGCTGCCCGTGGAGGGGGCGGATGGGACGCCCATGCGTCCGGCACACCCCATCGCGCGTCGACACTCTTCCTGGCAACCGACGGCGATCATCCGGAACGCGAACAGGGGGACGGAAAGGAGGACGCGGCCATGACGACCGCAAGGGAAATCATGCACTCGGGTGCGAGCTGCGTGCAGGAGAACGAGAACCTCATGGACGCCGCACGACGCATGAGCGAACTGGGTGTCGGCGCGCTGCCCATCTGCGGGCCGGACAACCGGCTGCACGGCATCATCACCGACCGCGACATCGTGGTGAAGTGCCTTGCCAAGGGCAAAGACCCCCACCAGATGACGGCCGGGTACCTCGCCCAGGGCAAACCGGTCACCGTGGACGTGGGCGCCGACAGCGAAGAGGTGCTCCGCACGATGCAGGACCACCGCATCCGCCGCGTACCCGTGATAGACGACCACCGCCTGGTCGGCATGATCAGCGAGGCGGACTTGGCACGGCACCTGCCCGAGGAAAGGGTGGGCCATTTCGTCGAGGAGATCTGCCGCTGACAGCACCGGTGCTGTGGCGCCATGGGGGCCGGTCGGTCCCCTCCTGATGAGGCCCTTTCGGCCCGTCGGACAGCCCCCTTGGGCACTGCGCCACGCGACCTCGTGAGTGGAAGAGTGGGCTACGGAGCCGGACCGGGCTCCGCAGACCCGATCCGCCGATTGTCCGTACCGACTGGGGTCCACGGCGACCGTCCTGGGCCCTGTACAGGAGGAGCAGAACAATGGCCGGAGGCAAGGTGGAACGCAGGCACAGCCTCTTCCCCGATTTCAACGACTGGTTCAACCGGGAGTTCCCAGGGCTGCCCGGGTGGCGCCCCGCGACGGCGGCTCACTCCATTCCTGTGGAGGTGACCAGCGGTGACGGCGTGTACGTGTTGCGGGCCGAGCTGCCGGGGATGGACCCGGACGACGACATCGGCATCACCGTCGACGACAACCTCATCACGGTGAGCGCCGAGCACAGCGAGAGCACGGAGGACAAGGAGCACTCGGAGTTCCGCTACGGATCGTTCCGCAGGACCGTGCGCCTCCCGGGCACGATCTCCGCCGACGACGTCGAGGCGTCGTACGCGGACGGCATTCTCACCATTCGCGTCCCGATGCCCGACGAGGAGACCACGTCCGTTCGGACCGTTCCGGTGAAGCGGGCCGACAAGCCGGCCGAGGGCGCCGAATCATGAACGCCAAACGTGTCCTGGTCGCCTATGGCAGCAAGGCCGGCGCGACTGCCGGTATCGCCGAAGAGATCGGCCGGACGCTTCGGGACGACGGCTTCGACGCTGCCGTCCTGCCGGCCGACACCGTCACCGACGTGAGCGGTTACGACGGCGTCGTCCTCGGCGGAGCCCTCTACGCCGGGCACTGGACCGGCAAGGCACGACGGTGCGCCCGGCGCAACGCGGAACAGCTCAGGCAACGGCCTCTGTGGCTCTTCAGCAGCGGCCCCGTCGACAGTTCCGCGGAACAGCACGACATCCCGCCCGTACGAGGGGTCGCCCGGCGGATGAGGAAGCTCGGCGCTCGCGAGCACATGACCTTCGGCGGCGCCGTGACCGCCGAGACGTCCGACCCGGTCGCCCGACACATGGTGGCCCGGGGCAAGGGCGGCGACTTCCGCAATCCGGAACGGATCCGGGCATGGGCCCACCACATCGGAACGGAACTCGACGCCACCCACTGAAGGGGCCTCCGCCAGGTTGGCGAGACACCCCATCGGGAGGTGCGGCATGCTCCACCACGAGCCGGGGAGCGGGACCGACCTGCCCAGGAGACCCGCAAGGCGCACCGCCCTGGTCTTCGTGCTGTTGATCGTTGTGATCTGCGGTGCCGTGGTCCGGGCGACCGCGCCGCAGCAGCGGGGCTGCGGGGGACGACGATGACGGACCGTGCCGGCAGCCGCGCCGGCCCGGAGCGGATCCCTCCCCCCACCCAGGCGCTGCCCTTCGATCCGAGTGAACCGCTGCCCCGGCTGCGTCGTGAACTCGCCACGGGGCCAGACGGTCTCTCGGCCCGCGAGGCCGCCCGGCGCCTCGCCGTCCACGGACCGAACGAAGTGCGGCGCAAGGTGCGCTCCTCGTTCATTCGGGAGCTGGTCGGGCAGCTGGCCCATCCCCTGGCCCTGTTGCTCTGGGCTGCAGCCGTTCTCGCCTTCGTCGCGGACCTGGCGGTCCTCGGTTGGGCGATCCTCGCGGTCATCGCCGTCAACGCGGCTTTCGCCCTGCTCCAGGAACGTCAGGCAGAGCGGGCGGTTGAGACGCTCGCCCGCTATCTGCCCGAGCACGCCCGCGCCGTACGCGACGGGCAGCCCCGCGTCGTGGAGGCCCGTGACCTCGTACCGGGCGATCTGATCCTCCTGGAGGAGGGCGACAAGGTACCCGCCGACGCTCACGTCACCGAGGGCGGGGTCGAGGTCGATCTGTCGATGCTCACGGGCGAGTCCGTGCCGGCAGAACGGATCGCCTCAGCCGGGATCCTCGGCGCCCCCCTGCTCGAGGAACCGAACCTCGTGTTCAGCGGGACGACCTGTGTCGAGGGGGAAGCCCGTGCCATCGTGTTCGCCACCGGAAACCACACCGAACTCGGCCGGATCGCTGCGCTCAGCCAGCGGACCCGGCGTGAGGCGAGCCCCCTGGAAAGGCAGGTCAAGCGGGTCGCGTGGCTCATCGCCGGCGTCGCAACCGGCATGGGCGTCGTGTTTCTCGTCCTCGGGGTGGCCGTCGGACTGCCGGTGACCGACTCCCTCATGTTCGCCATCGGTCTCCTCGTCGCCAACGTCCCCGAGGGACTCCTTCCGACCATCACGCTGGCCCTGGCCTTCGGGGTTCGCGCCTTGGCCCGCCGGGGTGCCCTGGTGAAACGGCTCAGCGCTGTGGAGACCCTCGGTTCCACGAGCGTGATCTGCACGGACAAGACCGGCACGCTCACCCGCAACAGCATGCGTCTCAGGGCGCTGTGGACGGTCGACCACGGGACGGATCCTGGCCCCTGGGCAGAGGAGTTGGCGAGGGTGGGCGCCCTGTGCACCACCGTCACGCGAGAAGCCGACGGCGAACTGCACGGCGACCCCACCGAGGCCGCCCTCGTCGCCGGGGCCGCCGACCATGGGGCTTCGGTGGACCTGGGTCGGCGCGACGCGGGACGGCGGGCGCTGTTCCGTTTCGATCCGCGGCTGCGCCTGATGTCGGTCGTGCAGGACGACGAGGCGACGGGTCGCCTCCGGATCGTGGTCAAGGGAGCGCCTGAGGCGGTCCTGGCCCGTGTCCGTCCTGGTTCCGCCACGGACGCCGCCCGCTCGGCGGCGGAGGAGCTGGCCCGGGAGGGCATGCGGGTCCTGGCCGTCGCTGTACGCGACGTGGCGAGTGGCGCGGAGCTGCCTTCACACCGCCAGGACGCGGAGTCGGGGTTGACCCTGCTCGGGCTCGTCGGGCTGTACGACCCGCCGCGCCCCGAGGTGGCGGAGGCCGTACGCCGCTGCCACGAGGCCGGGATCCGGGTTCACGTCGTCACGGGGGACAGCGGTGCCACCGCCGCGGCCGTCGCGCGGGAGGTCGGCATCGGACTACCCCGGCTGCACGTGGTCGCGGCTTCGGAGTCGCTGGGCGACGACGAGCTGGACCGGCTCCTCGCGGAAGGCGACGACGAGATCGTCTTCGCCCGGTCCTCGCCCGAGACGAAGCTCAAGGTGGCGGACACCCTGCGGGAGCACGGCCAGATCGTCGCCATGACGGGTGACGGGGTCAACGACGCCCCTGCGCTGCACCGCGCGCACATCGGGGTGGCCATGGGACGCTCCGGCACTGATGTGGCCCGCGAGGCCGCCACCATGGTGCTCACCGACGACGACTTCGCCACCATCGTGACCGCGGTCGAAGCTGGGCGGCGTGTCTATGACAACGTGCGCAAGTTCATCGTCTACATCTTCGCTCACGCGACTCCGGAGATCGTGCCCTTCCTCGTCTTCGCGCTCTCCGCCGGCGCGGTTCCGCTTCCCCTCACCGTGCTCCAGATCCTCGCCATCGACCTCGGCACCGAGACCCTGCCCGCCCTCGCCCTCGGCCGGGAACGCTCCGAGCCCGGCGTCATGCAGCGGCCTCCGCGGCCGCGGCACCAGGGCGTGATCTCCCGCGACATGCTCATACGGAGCTGGGGATACCTGGGGCTCACGTCCGCGGTCCTCGTCATGGCGGGCTACTTCTACGTCCTGTGGCGCGCGGGGTGGCAGCCAGGCGACCCCACGGGTACCGGCAGCCCCTTGCACCACGCCTATGTGACGGCAACCACGGCCACCTTCGCCGGCATCGTCACCTGTCAGGTCGGCACGGCGTTCGCGGCCCGCACCGATCACGCGGCGCTGCGCGACATCGGGGTGTTCACGAACCCGCTGCTGCTCGCCGGCATCGCCTTCGAGCTCGCTTTCACGGCGGCTCTCGTCTACGTGCCCCCGCTCCAGCATCTCTTCGGTACGGCTGCCCTTCCTCTGGACGTCGTCCTCCTCGTCGCGACCTTCCCGGTCCTGGTGTGGGGCACGGACGAGCTGCGGCGCGCCAGGCGGCGCCGTCAGCGGACCTCGGCCGTCCCCGGTCGTGACTGCCCTGGTCGAGACGGAAGGGCGGGGTAGCGGTCGGTGCCGAGAGCGCCGTACGAGTAGTACGAGACCCGCCAGGACCGGCGGAGCACGCCGAGGTTGAAGTCGAACAGGCCCAGCGGCGGTCCGCGACGCTGCGGTGCCTCATCGCTCGTCACCTTCTCGCGCGTTCGACCGGCGCCGCCCCACGTTCAGGATCGCCCGCCGCCGCCGTCCTGGGGAGGGCCACCCGGCCCCGGGGGTTCCCCGTGGTCGTCGGCGTACGCCGCGAAGACCTGCTCGGGCTCGTCGCCGGTGCGCAGGAAGCGCTCGTCGAGCACGACGGCCAGGTCCTCGAGTGCCCTGCGCAGTACCGATGCGGAGAGTCTGACGTCCGGGTGGTGCGCCTCGGTGGCTTGGTCCGCGAGGCCGAGGGCATAGCGGAGCTGTCGGGGCAGGGACGTGTTCTCGTCCCCGTCGTGGAAGTAGTACGACTCGGCGTACTGCAGGAAGTCCACCGTGATGGTGGAGAGGGCCGAGGCGAGACCGTCCAGGAGCGCGGCGCCGCCGTCGGAGTCGAGGGCCTGGGCGGTGGCCCGGCTGCGGCGCACGTGCGACAGCCGCAGGGCCAGCGCTCTGCGGCGGGCCAGCGCCGGGTAGATGCCGAGGATCCAGGCGACGGTCGCCGACAGCAGCACGAAGCCCACAAGGGCCTCCATGGGGGCGAGCACGCGCAGCCATCCGGAGGCCGGCGCGATGTCGCCCAGTCCGAGTGTGGCCAGGGTGACCAGCGAGATGTAGAGGGCGTCGAGCGGGCCCGCATGTTCGGACGGGACGAGCCCCGCAGCGTACGAGAACTCCTCCGGCATGTGGGGCCAGTAGATGAGCCCCCACCCCATGGCCACGGTCAGCGCCCACGCGGCGACGACCGTCACCATGCCAAGCGGTCCCGCGAGACCGGCCGACCGCCGGCGCTTGCCGAGGCGCGGGGACAGCCACCACAACGACACCATCACGAGCCTGCTCAGACCGCCGTGACGGGTCGGGTGCCAAAGGGTGTGGAACACGTCCCGGAGAATGAACAACACCAGAACAGCGCCCACCGGCGTCGCAAACCACGTCATCCCGGCATCTTTCCCACGAGCGGTGACGGAGTCCCGCCCCCCGGCTTCGATCTCAGCCCACTGGCGGCGCCCGCTCGCCCCATCGGGCGCAGCCTCCGCCGCGAGTCCCCGGTGCTGGCGTCCGGCTCGCGTCCGCGCCTCGATCCGGGGATCGCTGCGCCGACACTGCCGCAGCGGCTGCGGGTACCGGAGCGAGTTCGTTCAGCAGCATCCTCATGATGCTCGGGGTGTGCTTCCGGTCCTTCCCACAGACTCCCGCGCAACGGTCCTGCCCAGGTGGGGCGCTGGGCCGGTCACAGCTGGGGGTCCGAAGGGACCGGGTCAGCGGACCAGAACGGCCTCCCCGGAGCGGGGTACGACGGCCGTCCAGCCCAGTTCGCGGTCGATGCGATCGCGCAGCGCCTCGGACGCCGTCGGCTCGCCGTGGACGAGGTAGGTGGTGCGCGGGGGAGGCGCGCCACGGAGCCAGTCGATGATCTGGCCGGCGTCGGCATGGGCCGAGAAGTGGGGTACGTCGGCGATCTCGGCCCGTACGGGCACGTACTCGCCGAACATCTTGAGCGTCCGGGCTCCGTCCACCAGGTCTCGTGCCCGGGTGCCGGCCGCTGCGAAGCCGACCACGACCACGGCGTTGCGCGGATCGGGGAGAAGGCGGTGGAGGTGGTGCAGGACCCGGCCGCCGGTGGCCATGCCGGCCGAGGAGACGATCACGGCGGGCCCGTGCGTACTGTTGATGTCGATGGACTCCTGCACCGTGCGCGCCGCGAGGAACGGTTCCGGGCTCAGCGCGCCCTCTCCCCGTGCGAGGATCTCGGGCCGCAGCTCGGCTGAGTGCTCGCGCAGGGCGTCCCGGTAGACGTCCAGCGCGGCAAGGGCCATGGGGCTGTCCACATAGACGGGGACCGGGCGGGGCAGGACGCCCGTTTCGCGCAGGAGGCCCAGTTCGTGCAGGACGACCTCGGTCCGGTCGATCGCGAAGGCCGGGATGACGATGGTGCCGTTCCGTGCACAGGTGCGGGCGACGACGGAGGCGAACTCCGACCGGGCGGAGTCCTGGTCGTGGTGGCGGTCGCCGTAGGTGGACTCCATGAGAAGTACGTCGGCGCCCGAGAACGGCTCGGGCGGCAGCAGCAGCGGGTGTCCAGGGCGGCCCAAGTCCCCGGAGGTGGCCAGAGTGTGGCCGTCCTCCAGCGTGAGGCGGGCCCATGCCGAGCCGAGGATGTGCCCGCCGTGGTGGAGCGTCAGCCGGATGCCGGCCATGATCTCGACGTCCTCGCCGACGGGGATCGGGTCGAAGAACGCCAGGGTCTTCTCGACGTCCGAGTCGTCATAGAGCGGCTTGGCCGGGCGGTGTTTGGACCAGCCGTATTCGTTGGCGTGCCGGGAGGCCTCCATCTGGAGCCGTGCGCTGTCGCGTAGCACGATCCCGGCGAGCCGGGCGGTGTGGGCGCTGGTGAGGATCGGTCCCCGGAATCCCTGCCGCACCAGGCGGGGCAGATAGCCGCAGTGGTCCAGGTGGGCGTGGGTGACGACCACGGCGTCGATGTCCGCGGCGTCGCGGGCGAAGCGTTCCCAGTTGCGGTGCCGCAGGTTCGCGAAAACCCTGGAAGAGACCGCAGTCGAGGAGGATCCGGGCATGGTCGCTCTCGACCAGGAACCTGCTGCCGGTGACCGTCCCCACACCACCCAGGAAACTGAGCAGAGCCGGCCGCGGAGCGGCAGGAGCGGGGATCAGAGCTGCCACGGACATCGTCAGCGCTCCCTCGGAGTGGGGCCGGTCTCCACCCTCGCATCCGGACCGGCCCGGTCCGCAGGGTCCGAGCGGGCCATTTCGGGGGCCGATCGGCTCATGTGCTGCCGGGGGCTCCGCGGAGCCCGGTGGACGAGGCCCGCGGCGACGCCCGACAGGAAGTCGGCGGGCGCCATGAAGGGCGAAGGCGTACGAGGTCTTCGAACGCGGCCGAAGACGGTGCCACCGAAGTCGCGTCGGACGGCTCTCCACGCACGGTCGTGAGGCTTCCCGTCCCGCCGGAGGCCTGAGTGACGGCCGAGGCCCGGGCACTCGGCCGCAGAGAATCGCGGCTCGCGTGCGCCGGAACGGAGTTCGGGCCGTTCCAGCGGCTGGGACATGAGCGAGGTGCCGAGTCCGGAGGTGGGGACCTTTGGTCCTGCTCTACCCCCAGCGGCCCCTGCGGTCACCGGGACCAGCTGCCAGGGTGGAAGGAGGTCCCCAGGACCCTGCGAGGAGGAGCCATGAGCGGCACCACAGTCCGTCCCGGTCCGAGCAGGGTGGTCGTCGGCGTCGACGGATCACCGTCCGCACACCCCGGGGTGATGCGGACGGCTGCGGAGGCGGCCCTGCGGGGCAGCACTCCCTGCCTCGTTCAAGCGGCGGACACGGACGCACCGGTCCCGTTTCTGTCCGAGGCAGAGATCGTCAGGAGCCGACGGGCCGGGAGGGAGCTGCTCGACCGGACCGCCGAGGCGGTCACGGAGCGCGACCCCGAGCCGGCGGTCGTCAAGGAACTGTCCGCCGGCCCGGCTCCCGGCAGTCCGCGGCGAGCCGCCGCTCCGACCGGCACCATCGTCGTCGGGCACCGGGGTCCTGGCGGGTTCTCTTCGCTGCGGCACGCCCATTGCCCTGTGGAGCTCATCCCCCGGCAGGGACCTGGACACGGGAGCACGTCATGACCAGCGCCACGGATCGCAGGGACATCGTCGTCGGTATCGACCCGGTCAGGAACTGGCACTTGGCGCTCGCCTGGGCTGCGGACGAGGCTCACCTGCGAGGACGGGGACTGCGGCTGGTGGTCGCGGTACCACCGCAGCACGACACCCAACACGTCGACGACACCCCTCGTCACGAGGCACAGCGGCAAGCCGGCACGGAAGCTCTGCGTACCGCGCTTGCCTGGACTCAGGCCCGGCAGCCCGCCGTCAAGGCCACCGCCTCCCTCTTCGACGGGGTCCCGGCAGGAGCCCTGGCCGGCCTGTCGCACGAGGCCGACATGATCGTGCTGGGCTCCCGGCATCTCAGTCGTACCGAGGAGTTCCTGAGCGCCGGTTCCCTGGTCGTCCCGGTCACCGCGAAGGCGCACTGCCCGGTTGTGGTCGTGGGGGACGCGGAACACGTCACGCAGGAGAGGCCGTACCTCGTGGTCGGTGTCGACGGCAGCGAATCCTCGCGAGCAGCCCTGGCCTGGGCCGTTGAGGAAGCGGATCTCCGGCACTGCGCACTTCGTGCCATAGCCGTCTGGCAACCACCCGTCTTCTCCCTGTACAGCGGTGACACGCTGTTCCACGCCGAGCGCCGCCTGCTCTCGGAGACCACCGCGGGCTGGTCGGAGAAGTATCCCGACGTCCGGCTGACCCACGAGGTGCCCATCGGCTCCCCCGTGGAGACGCTCGCGGACGCAGCCGAGCACGCCCTTGCCGTCGTCGTCGGCCGTCGAGGCCGGGGCGGATACACCGGGATGCTTGTCGGCTCCGTCGTCCACGGGCTGCTGCACAGAGCCCACTGCCCGGTGATCACCGTCCCTGCCGGGTGAGCGGGCCATGACGGCGTCGGCAGAGGACCGGGCGCCCGCACCGGTGCGGGAGACCACGGGTCTCACCGAGGAGGAGGCCGCCCGGCGGTTCGCCGAGACGGGCCCCAACGAGGTGACCGCGAGAAAGCCCGTACGGCTCCACAAGCGGATCCTGGCCCAGCTGACCGACCCGCTGATCATGGTGCTCCTCGGGGCCGTCGTGCTGACCCTCGCGATCGGCGACCATCCCGACGCCATCGTCATCGGACTGGTCGTCCTCGTGAACACGACCGTCGGGGTGGCGCAGGAGATCCGGGCCGACAACGCCGTGTCCGCACTCTCGGCCCTCACCGCCCCGCATGCGCGCGTGCGGCGCGACGGCGCCGTCTGCGACCTACCGGCGGCCTCGATCGTCCCAGGTGACGTCCTCCTGGTCGGTGAAGGCGACATCGTCGCAGCCGACGCCGAGCTCGCCGAGGCGTCCGCCGTACTGGTGGACGAGTCCATGCTCACAGGGGAGTCCGTGCCCGTCGACAAGGACCCCGGTGCGACGCTGAGCGCAGGCACGGTCGTCGTCCGGGGACGAGGCGTGGCCGTAGTCATGGCGACCGGGGCGGCCGGCGCGCTCGGCCGCATCGCGGCCCTGCTCGACGAACGCCGCGAGCCGACCCCGCTGCAGCGCCGACTCGCCGCCCTCGGACGTGTCCTCGCTGCCGCGACGCTCGCGCTGTGCGTGCTGGTCTTCGCCCTCGGCCTGGTGCGCGGGCTCCCGCTCGGCACGATGGCCGTCACCGCCATCAGCCTCGCGGTGGCGGCGGTCCCCGAGTCCCTCCCCGCCGTGGTCACCCTGGCCCTCGCCCTCGGCGCCCGGCGCATGGTTGTCCGGCACGCCCTGGTGCGGCGGCTGCCGGCGGTGGAGACACTCGGCTCGGTGTCCGTCCTGGCCACCGACAAGACCGGGACCCTGACCGAGGGCCGCATGGTCGTCCAGCACGTCTGGACACCGCGAGTGAGCGCCGAGCTCTCGGGTGTCGGCTACGAACCCGAGGGTGAGGCCCTCATCGCCGGAAGGCCGGTGGAGGCGGACGAGCTTGAACCGCTGACGGAGCTGCTGACGGTGACTGCCCTGTGCAACGACGCCGCGCTGCGCCCGGCGGACGACAGGGCGTCCGAAGGCCGCTGGACGGCGCTGGGCGACCCCATGGAAGCAGCACTGCTCACTGCCGCTGCCAAGACGGGCTGCCCGGAGCCGACGGAACTGTCGGTTACCCATCCCCGAGTCGGAGAAGCGCCCTTCGACAGCCTCCGCAGACGCATGACCACGCTCCACAAGAGTGGCGAACACGGGGTGCTCGTCTGCATGAAGGGCGCGCCCGAAGCCGTACTCGACCCGGCCGTCCTGCTCGATGCCCGAGACGCGCTCGCGGAGGCACGGCAGGAGGCAGCGCGACTGGCGGCGAGGGGGTACCGCGTGCTCGCCGTGGCATCGGGCGAGCGGAGCGACATTCCGAGCCCGGTCACCGCGGCGGAGTCGGGGCTCGCGCTCCTCGGCCTCGTCGCGCTCAGCGACCCGCCCAAACCGCATGCCGCAGCGACCCTCGCCTCCTGTCGTGCGGCCGGCATCACTCCCGTCCTCATCACCGGGGACCATCCGGCGACGGCTCGGGCGGTGGCGTCCCACGTCGCTCTCCTGGGCGACGGCAACGAGACGGAAGGCCGAGTCGTCACCGGGGCGGACGTGACCGCGGGTCGCGTCGCCGACCTCACGTCGGTGCGGGTCTTCGCGCGTACCGACCCCCAGCAGAAGCTGGACATCGTGGAGGCGTGGCGCGCCAGGGGAGCAGTGACCGCCATGACCGGCGACGGGGTCAACGACGGCCCCGCCCTGCACCAGGCGGACATCGGCGTCGCCATGGGGGCGCGCGGAACGGAGGTGGCGAGGCAGGCGGCGGACCTCGTCCTCACGGACGACGAGCTCGCGACGGTCGTGGCGGCCGTCGAGGAGGGGAGGCGTGTCTACGACAACATCCGGCGCTTCCTGGTCTACGGCATGGCCGGCGGCGCGGCGGAGATCCTCGTCATGCTCGTCGGCCCGCTGCTGGGGCTTCCTCTGCCGTTGCGTGCGGGTCAGATCCTGTGGATCAACCTCCTCACGCACGGCCTCACGGGCGTCGCCATGGGCGCCGAACCCGCGTCCCCGGGAGCGATGCGTCGCCCCCCGCGCCCACCTGACCAGCACATCCTCGGCGGGGGAGCCTGGCAGCGCCTGCTCATTCTCGCGGCCGTCGTCACGGCAGCTTCCCTCGCCGCGGGACTCGCTGCCCGGACACTGGACCTCGCCTGGCAGAGCGTCCTCTTCCTGGCCCTCCTCGCAGCGCAGCTCGGCGTCGTCCTGGGACTGCGCTCCCGACTCCTGACCCGGGAGAACCCGTTCCTCCCCCTGTCCGTCCTCGCTTCAGCCCTGCTGGCCGCAGCGGCGCTGTACGTGCCCTCCCTGAGGTCCGTCCTGGAGACCGAGCCGCTCGGCTGGGCGGGCGCAGGCATCGCGATCGCTTGTGCGCCCGCCGGATTCGTGGCGGCCCGCCTCGTACGGACCGCCTTCCACCCAGGGGACCCGACAGGAACGGGAAGCTCTTCCGGTCTACGGTGATAGTGCGCGCTTCGGGTGTGGCCCGTGCGCTCGATGCAGCCGGAGGTTTGGATGGGTCGTGGGGGCCCGGAGCCCGTGGAGAGCAGGCTTCCGCGGCTGAGACTCGACGAACTGCTCGACGAGGTCCAAGTGCGCATCGACGAGGTGCGTGGCACCAGAGACCGGCTCAACGGGCTGCTCGAAGCCGTCATGTCTCTGGGTCGCGAACTCGACCTGCCGCAGGTGCTGCGCGGCATCGTGGAGGCGGCGGTGAGCCTCGTGGACGCCGAGTACGGGGCCCTCGGCGTCATCGGCGACGACGACGGACTCTCCGAGTTTCTCCCCATCGGCATCGGCGACGAACTGAGGGAGCAGATCGGAGATCTGCCCTCCGGACACGGCCTCCTCGGCGAGCTGATCCGGAACCCCCAGCCGCTGCGCTTGTCGGAGCTGTCCGAGCACCCGGCATCGTACGGATTCCCGCCCCACCATCCGCCGATGCACTCCTTCCTCGGCGTACCGATCCGGGTACGCGACGAGGTGTTCGGCAACCTCTACCTGACCGAGAAGCGGGGAGCGGCGGACTTCGACGCCGAGGACGAGGCCGTCGTGACGACCCTGGCCGTCGCGGCCGGCATCGCGATCGAGAACGCCCGCCTCTACGAGGAGGGCAGGCTCAGGCAGCGGTGGCTGGCCGCAAACTCCGACCTGAGCAGCGCTCTCCTGTCCGGCGCGGAGGAGTCCCAGGTCCTCGACGGGATGTTGGAACAGGCCGTGGACATCGCGGGCGCCGACATGGGGGTCTTCTACCTGGTGGGTTCGGGCGGTGAGCTGCGGGGCTCGCTGGCCTGCGGCGAGGGGGTCGAAGCTCACCGGGGTGTCGTCCTTCCGAGCAGCGAAGGAACCCTGGTCGAGGCCGCCCTGGCGCAGGAGGGTCTGGTCACGGTGGTCGATGTCGAGAACGAGCCGCGCATCACGGTTCAGCCGGAGCGGTGGAAGGGTTTCGGGCCGGCAGTGGCCGTCACGGTCGGTACCAAGGAGCGACTCAGCGGGGTGCTGATCCTCGCGCGGCGCCACGGGCGACCTCCCTTCACGGCCACGGAGGTCACTGCTCTTCCCGGGTTCGCGGGGCAGGCAGCCCTGGCGCTCGAGCTCGCCGACCGGCGCCGCGACACCGAGCAGGTAAGCCTTCTGAAGGACCGTGACCGGATCGCCCGAGACCTGCACGACCTGGCGATCCAGCGCCTGTTCGCCACCGGGATGACGCTGCAGAGCGCCCGGCGCTTCGTCGAGCACCCGGAGGCCGTGGACCGACTGACCCGGGCCATCGACGACCTCGACGCCACCATCAAGATCATCCGATCGACGATCTTCGGCCTGCGGGAACACGACGCCCCCGGAACCGCCCCGAAACTCAGAAACCGCGTGGTCAAGATCGTGGAGTCGGCCGCGTCGACGCTCGGATTCGCTCCGGCCCTGCGCATGGAGGGCCTGCTCGACACGGACGTGCCTCCGGATGCGGCCGAGGAGGTGCTCGCCGTCCTCGGGGAAGCGCTCACCAATGTGGCCCGGCATGCCCGGGCGAGCAGGGCGGAGGTGTCCGTCGTCGTGGACGACGGCGTGCTGGCGGTGACGGTGAGCGACAACGGCATAGGAATTCCGCAGGGTGGCAGCCGCAGTGGACTTCGAAACCTGTCCGAACGGGCCGAGCGTCTTGACGGCACCCTGTCGGTGTTCGCACGAGCGGAGCCGGGCAGCGGCACTGTGCTGGAGTGGCGGATCCCGTTGCCGGCCGAGCGCGAGTGAGCGGCCTACGACTGCTCGGCGTCGTGTTCGTAGGCATGCGCGGCGATGACAGCGGCCTGCACGCGGCGCTCGACGCCGAGCTTGCCGAGCAGCCGTGAGATGTGGTTCTTGACCGTCTTCTCCGACAGGTGGAGGCGCTTGGCGATCTGCCGGTTGGTGAGCCCCTCGCCGATGAGTCCGAGTACGGACCGCTCCCTCTCCGACAGCACGGCGAGCCGCTCGTCCTCCGGCGGTCTCGCAGCCTCCGGATCGCGCAGCGAGCGCATCAGCCGGGCGGTGGTGGCCGGGTCGAGCATCGACTGGCCCGTGGCCACGGTCCGTACCGCAGACACCAGGTCAGAGCCCTTGATCTGTTTGAGGACGTACCCCGCAGCCCCCGCCATGATCGCGTCGAGGAGGGCGTCCTCGTCGTCGAACGAGGTCAGCATCAGGCACGCCAGCTCCGGCATCCGCGAGCGCAGTTCCCGGCACACGGAGATCCCGTCACCGTCGGGCAGCCGGACGTCGAGAACCGCCACGTCCGGACGCAGAGCGGGCCCCCGGGCCAGTGCATGGTCGGCGGTGGCCGCCTCGCCGACCACTTCCATGTCGGGCTCGTCTTCGATCAGGTCGCGAAGACCCCGGCGGACGACCTCGTGGTCGTCCACGAGGAAGACGCGTGTGAGTGCCGTGGCTGCTGGTGGATCGGACATGGCGACCCCTGATGTCGGTCGGCTACCCGCCTCATGAGGATTGTCCGTCATGGAACGGCTCCCGGGGCGGGATCGAGATCCATCCGGACGTCGACCACCCCCTCCACCGCGCGCACCGCGCGGACGAGGAGCGGCGCCAGCGCCCGGTCGGAGAGCGCACCGCGGATCGTGGCCACTCCCTCAGCCACCGTGGCGTCCAGCCCTGCCGGAACGGCCGTCTCACCGAGGACGGACCGACGTATCTCCTGCTCGATGTCGGCGTCCGTACGGAGAAACACCTTCAGCAGGTCGCTCCGGCTGACGACCCCCTCCAGCAGGCCGACGTCGTTCACGACAGGCAGCCGCTTCACCCTCCGTTTGGCCATGATCCGCGCCGCCTCGGTGAGCGTCGCGTCCGGGTGGACGGTCACGGCCGGGCTGGTCATCAACTCTCCGGCTCTTACGGCTCCGGCCTTGGAGGCCGCGTCGAACTCGTCGGGGCGGGGTACGTCGCGCCGGAACTCCTCCTTCGCCAGGAGATCGGCCTCCGACACGACCCCGATCACCCGTCCCTCACCCTCCAGAACGGGCAAGGCGCTCACCTTCCACTGGTCCATGAGCGCGACGATCTCCTTGTACGGCGCGTCACGCCCGATGGCGATGGCGGTGTGGGTCATGACGTCGCTGACGGTGTAGCGCGAGGCGGGCATCAGGTTCTCCCAGAGGGGTGAGGACCTACGGGTCGTTCCCGTGCGGGGCGTTCAGATCCAGCACACACGGGCGGAGCGGACACGGTGGGCGAGCATCTGCCCGACGACGTGGTCCGGGGCGAGGCCGAAGCCCGGATCGGCGTCCATCGTCGTGCGCGCTGCCGCCGCGTCGAACTCGTCTGCTCGTACCCGTGTCATGGCTTCGGCTCCGAAGCGCCGACGGTACGGCTCGAACAGCCACGACCATCCGAGCAGTCGTCCCCGACGCTGTCGACCACGGCGGCTGCTTGCACCGGCGCACGTGGTTTCCATGAGACCCGGTCAAGGGACGGGGAGGGCAGCGCCCCACGCCCTCGCGCGATCCCGTTCGCCCTCGCGCAGCGGGCCTTCGGTGTCCTCGACGATGAATCCCTCAGGTTCCGCGACGAGTTCATAACCATGTCCCCGCAGCCGGCGCGCGATGCCGCCGGCGGCGGCGCCGGCCAGGCGCATGTCCGCCCGGGTGTCGAAGGCCGCAGCGGCATGGGTACCGGTGTGGACCTTCGGGAGTGTGTCGTGGAACCAGTCGCGGACGCCAGGGCCCTCGGAGCCCTCCTCAGGTGCGAAGGGACGTTCCTCCTGCGCTGCCTGCTTCTCCTCGGACTTCAGCCCCATCTTCCGGCTCATCCCTGTGGTCATGCCCCGGATGTGGGTCGGCCCGCCGACGACCAGCAGATCGGTGGGGCCGATGCGTTCCGGCAGCGCATCGACGACTGCCACGCACTCGACCTCGGCGTTGGGGTGCGCCTCCTTCACGCCCTCTCCGATCGCGTCAGCGATCTCGCGCGTGTTGCCGAACAAGCTTTCGTACACGATCGCGGCGCGCATCACGCCCCATCTCCTCTCGGACTTCGTTCTCCGGCCGCCCCGGCGGCCTTCCCGATCGTCCGCAGCGCCCCGCGCAGCACGATGCCGACGCCAGGGGAAACCAGCGTCCAGTAGCGGCCGAACCGTGCGGTGGAATCCGGGTCGGTGCAGGCGGTGCGAGCCTCGTAGGTCAGGAGGGACTGCCGTGCACCGTAGGGGTGGACGACGAAGGCGGCCGCCATCTTCGCCCAGCCGGGCTCGTCGAAGCCCGCGTAGTCACCGGGTTCGACACGGCGCCACTCGATGGTGGGCTTCCACACCTTGCCGACTGCCCCGAAGACGATCTCGCGACCCGCGCGCTCACCCAGGGCAACCCAGGGCTGCTCCGGATCTCCTTGATCGCCAGCCGCGTCGGTGTCGAACAGATCGGACACCCGCATCGACGGCGGGGTGACCACAGGCCGGCGGCGCACCCGGTCCGGCATTCCACGCGCCCACATGACCGCGTCGAAGAGTGGCGAGTGGATGGACAGCAGGTCCAGATCACGGGCTGCTCCGTACACGACGTCCGGCGCTGCGGCGATCACCGCGCACTCCAAGCGCGAGAACCCGAAATCGGGCAGAGCCGCGTCGAGCAGGAGAGGCTCGGCGGTCGCGGCGACGCTCAGGTCGGTATTCATGTGGACCTCCGGGATCCGACACCACCAGTCTGATTCACAGGACGCGCACCTCGCTGGGGCCGAATGGTCCCCACTTGCATCGCGATCGTTGCCAACGGGTCCGTGACCGAGCCGTCCGCCCCGCCGACGACCTCGGCTCCGCGTGACACACCCCCCGGGCACATGCCGAGTTCCCGCCGAGCGCGGGCAACGGAAGCAGCCGATGCACTCCGGCGGGGCACCGTGCTCCCGTCGCCGACCCGGATCGGGCGTGCGCCCCGGCCGTTCGGGCATGTTCCGGAGGTCGGCCCACGCCGGACCGGCGGCCCGGCGTTCCAGGAAGGGAAGTGACATGAGCCAGAACCCCCGGCTCGCACCGGTCGCGACGTTCTGCGGCAAGTGCGACTGCGGATGCCCGCAGCTGTTCGTCGACGCGGACGCGCCCGACGAAAGGCGTATCCGGATCACCGACGACTTCGGCCAGCACGTCCAGATGAGCGCGGACCAGTTCGCGGATCTGGTCGCACAGGCACGGGCGGGAAAGCTGGACTCCGTACTGGCCACCGGCGCCTGAGGGTGCGTCAGCGGCGCCGGCGCGCCGCCCGCGGCACCCCCGCGGCACCCCCTCGGCACCCCCTCGGCGTCCCCTCGGCGTCCCCTCGGCGTCCCCGTGACGCCGTGCCCGGATGCCCGGCGCGCCGGCCGGCCCCGGCCGAAGACGGTTCCGGCCGGGGCTCAGCGCACGACCTCGACCGTCTTCTCCACCGTGACCTGATCGAGTTCGGAGGTGCGGACGGTGGCCCGCATCGTCCACGTTCCGGCGACCGGAAGGGTCAAGGTGTCGCTGCTCCAGTGACTGCCCCGGTCGACGAGTCCGGCGTCCAGCGGGCCGATGCCGTCCTCGGCATGGGTGAAGGTCAGGCGGAGCTCGGGCGCGGAGACGAACCCGCCGTCGGCGCCGAGGACGACGGCCTCCACCGCGTTCCGGCCCACCCGGCTCGGCTCCAGCGTGATCTGGATCTTGCCGCTTCCCGTGATGCCGGCGCCGCCGGTGTCGAAGGGCATCGCGACCAGGTTCACGTCCGGCCATCCGGTCACCCGGGAAGCCGTCACCGTCTCGGCGTCGGCCCTGCCCGGCTGCGTACCCGCCAGCACGGTCGTGACCACGAGGACCACCGCCCCCATCAGCGCCTCCGCCGCCACGGACCTGCGCAGACCGCGCCGCCACGCCGCAGGACGCGGACCGGTCTCCACGGACCCCGGCTCGGCGGAGCCCGCCGCGCCTTCGGGCAGCGGAGCACCGCGCACGCGGAAGGCCCCGACTCCCCGACCCGGGCCGCCGCCCGCGGGGACCGGCACCGGTTCCTCGACCGGCACGGGCACCGATCGACGGGTCCGGTTCCGGGAGTACGCCGCCACCGCCAGCATCGCCGCCACCACCCCGGACTTCACGAGGAGAATCCGGCCGTACGGGGTGGCCAGCGCCTCCCAGGAGCCCAGCCCGCGCCAGGACTGATAGACGCCGCTGACCGCCAGGGCGGCGACGGACCCCAGCGCCAGCCGGGAGAAGCGGACCACGGCCGCGCCGGGGACCGGGGTGTCGAGCGGTGCGCGCGCCAGCGCCACGAACAGCGCGGCCAGCCCGCCCAGCCACACCGACATCGCGAGCAGGTGCACCACGGACGACACCATCGCCACCGGCACCTGGACGCCGGCCGAGGCATGGTCGGAGACCGCCCACGTCCCCGCGAGCCCCGCCGCCAGTACCGCCCCGCCGACCCACTCGGCCCGCCCGGCCGGCCCGGCGCGCACCCAGCGCTTGAGGGCCACGGCCGCCACCGGCAGCAGGGCCAGGCGGACCGTGAGCGCGAGACCCTGCCGACTGCTCACCGTGTCCCACAGCAGCCGCGGGTCGAAGGGGCCGGACGAGCCGCCCCCGCTC
The DNA here is from genome assembly GCF_050917515.1 of Streptomyces sp. JL2001. Lineage (NCBI taxonomy): Bacteria > Bacillati > Actinomycetota > Actinomycetes > Kitasatosporales > Streptomycetaceae > Streptomyces > Streptomyces sp. JL2001. The sequence continues at coordinate 7,122,484 of NZ_CP169421.1, forward strand.
TCCCATGCCGCCCGCGCCACCAGCAGCAGGAGCGTCGAACCCGCGAGCGCCCACCAGCCGGCCGACAGAAGGCGGCGCACCGCTCGTACCGCCAGGGCGCCCGGCCAGCAGACCAGGCCGAAGACCGCCACCCCGAGGAGCAGGGACAGTCCGGCGTAGGCGACGTAGCGCCCGATGTCCTGGAGCAGGTCGACGGCGCCGTTCCCGTTCGGCTCGGTGGCCGAGGCGGCGCCGTCCCGCGAAGGCGCGCCGACGGAGAACACGAAGGCGCCGGAGATGGCATGGCTGTCGGCCGAGGTCGCTCGCCAGGAGACCGTGTACGTGCCCTGTGCGAGGCCGTCGGCGAGCTCCACGCGTACGGTCTCCGCCTTGCCGTCCGCATGACCGGGACTGCCGGTGTGCACCGGCCGGCCCTCGGGGTCGAGGACCCGGAGCGCGTTGGCGGACAGCCCGACGGCCTCGCTGAAGGTGACCGTCACGTGGTCCGGCGGCGTGGTCAGTACCGAGTCCCTGCGGGGGTCGCTGGCGGTGACCACGGCATGCGCCGCGGCCGGTGTCGCGCCGGCGAGCAGGGCAGCCGCGAGCACGGCCGGCACCAGCAGCGCGCAGGCCAGGTACCGGCCGAGCCTTGTTCCTCGTTCCACGCCATGTCTCCGGTTCGGCCGACGGATCTCGTGCACGGCCCGAACGAAGGACCGGCCGGCCGGGAGGGGCCACGGAGAGGCGGGTTGCCGGTCGGCCCGGCGGTGACGGCCGACCACACCCACCCGCCCTACGCCGTGACCCCCTCGCCCGTACGTTCCGGCGCAGGGGATACGGAAGCGGGGCCGCCGCCGTTCAATCCCTGGTCATGTCGTGGTGTCCGGCTTCCAGTCCCGGGCGAGGAGCCCGAGCAGCACCTCGTCCAGGAACTCGCCCAGCACCCACGCCGAGCGGCGCAGGACGCCCTCGCGGACGAAGCCGTTGCGCTCGGCGGAGCGCAGCATCGCGTGGTTGTCCGCCAGCGTCTCGATCTGCAGCCGCTGCAGGCCGCGCACGGCGAAGCCGTAGTGGCACAGCGCCGCGACCACGTCGGTTCCGTAGCCCTTGCCGCGCGCGGACGGCAGCAGCCCGAGCCCGATGTGCGCGCACCGGTTGTGGTTGTCGATGCCCCAGAGCGTCGCGGCGCCGACGAGCGTGCCGCCCTCCAACTCGACCACGGAGAACGGGACGTGCCCGTGCTCCGTGTCGTCCACCACGAGCCGCGGATCCTTCGAGCTGGGCGAGACCGGCCGCCACGGCCCGCTCTCGGCCCGCGCGGCGTTGACCACGTCGTTGTAGAGCTCGGTCCGCAGGATCGGGATGTCGTCCTCGTGCCGGGCCCTGAGCCCGATCTTGGTGCCTCTCAGCATGCGAGCTTCCTATCCGACCCGCTCGGCCCGCGGCAATCGAATAACGCCCCGCCCAGGCACTCCGGTTGCGGACTTCCGGCCCGGCCGGAGCGCCTCTGCGCCGGAGGTCTCCTGCGGGCCCCGGCCCCGAAGCTGCACACTGTGCCGGACCACCGCTCGCAGAGGAGCCTCCATGACCCACCCGCTCACTCCGTCCACCGCCGCCCCCGTACACCCGGACTACCCGGTCCGCACGAAGCGGCTCCGGCTGCGCCCGGTGCGCTTCGACGACCTCGACGCCGTGCACGCGCACCGCTCGCTGCCCGAGGTGGCGCGCCATCTGCCGCACGAGCCGCACACCAGGGAGATGACGGAGCAGACGCTGGAGCGCATGATCGGCGGTCAGGCGCTCGCCGTTCCCGGTGACTGGCTCGATCTCGCCGTCGAGGACGAGTCGGGCCGGGTCGTCGGTGAGGTGCTCCTCAAGCGGGACGAGCGGGAACCCGAGACCGGGGAGGTGGGTTTCGCCTTCCACCCCGACGTGCACGGGACCGGGATCGCCACCGAGGCGGTCACCGCGGCGCTCGGCATCGCCTTCGAGGACTTCGGCTGGCACCGGGTCCTCGGGGTCTGCACCGTGGAGAACGTCGCCTCCGCCGCGCTCATGCGACGCGTCGGCATGCGCCACGAGGCCGTCAACCGCGACGGCGCCTTCCGGAAGGGCGCCTGGCGCAGCTTCTCCACCTTCGCCGTCCTCGGCGCCGAGTGGCGCGGTGGGCCGCGGCCCTCGGCGGACCAGCGGGCGGTCGACGCCGTCGTCTCGGCGTTCTTCGCCGCCTTCACCCGCCGCGCCGGCGAGCCGGTCCGCCTCGACGCGGCCCGGGCGGCCCTCGCGCCCGACGCGGTCGTCGAACGGGTCACGGAGGGCGGCGGCCTCGACCGGACGGGTGTGGACGCGTTTCTGGCTCCGCGTCAGATCCTGCTGAACGGAGACTCGTTGACGGACTTCACCGAGATCGAGGTGACCTCGACGACGATGTTCGCCGCCGGTCGCGCCCACCGCCACTCGCTCTACTACAAGTGGGGTGTCCGGGACGGGGCCGCCTTCAACGCCTGGGGACGCAAGACGCTGACGCTGCGGCCGTCCGCCGGATCCTGGGTCATCGAGTCCTTCACCTGGGCCGACGAACGGGAATCGACCGGCCTCACGGACCAGGGCCTGTCAGACTGTCGGCCGCCCGAGCGATCATGAGAAGCGAGAAGGAGCCGCGCCGTTGAGCGTCAGTGTCGAAGGACAGATGGACATCGCGGGGCCGGTGGGCAAGCTGCTCCACCGGCGCCCGCTGAAGAACACCACGGTGATGCAGTCGTTCGGCATCGACCCGGTCGGCGGGGACGTGTTCGTCCTGCAGGTGGTGCAGGGCGGCCTGACCCTCACCGGCGAGTCGGGCCCGGTCAGCGGCGCCGACCGGATCGCGCACGGCGACCTGTGCGTCACCCGGCTCACCCAGACCGGCGCGATCACCGGGTTCATGTACCTGCGGGGCTTCGGCCACGGCGTCTCCATGGCCGTCGAGAACCGGGCCGGCGTGGTCCGGCTCTGGACGGAGACCGCTTCCCAGAGGAACAGCAAGGACGAGGGCTACGGCACCGCCGTCACCCACTTCGAGTTCCGCAGCGGCACAGTCCTCGACCACGGCTCCCCGCTGCACGCGCAGCCCTACACGCCCGCCGCCGGCGCCACGGGCGTCACGTGCACCATCGACCCCACCACGGACCGGCTCGTCGTCCGCTTCTCCTCGGGCGGCATGAAGTACGAGTCGTACGACCTGGCGAAGGCCGCGGCCGGCATCTGGGAGCCGATCACCCGCATCGCCCAGCCCGATCCGAAGGGTGTCTTCCAGGGGTACGCCTCGCTCGGCGGCGTCCTCTACATGCTCGCCGGTGAAGCCATCGCCGACGACAACCCCGACAACCCGCCGCCGGGCAACACGTACCTGACCGCGGTCGACTGGGCCACCGGCGCCGTCCTGGACCAGCAGCGCGTCCTGGCCGCCCCCGGCCTGGAGTACCGCGAGCCGGAGGGGATGGCCGTCTCGGTGCGCGACGGCGTGCCGCACCTGCACTTCGGCTTCGCCGGCGAGGACCCGGGCCCGCGCACGTGCACCATCATGTCGCTCTCCCAGGCGCCCGAGACGGACGGCGTGAAGGTCCTGACGGACTGGACGCCGATCCCGCTCGCCGCCGGTGTCACCGCGGACCAGAACGCCCCCGAGGGCCGGCTGATCAGCCTGGCCGGCACGACGACGCTGCAGCTCCGCGGCGGCGTCAAGGGCAGCTTCGACGCGGACGCCGTCATCGGCACCCTGCCCGACGCGCTGACCCCGACGATGGTCGCGCGCGCCAACGTCGCCCGGAACAACGACGCCGGCGTCTGCGTCGCCCGCGTCGAGGCCGACTCCGACCGCGAGTTGCGGCTCTACGGCGGCCGCGCGACCAACGCCGTCACCTGGGCCCAACTGGACAGCTTCAGCGCCGTCTGGCGCTGACCTCGCCCGCCGCCGCCACCCTTCCCCCTCGTCAAGGAGACGACCCCGCATGTCCCACGACCGCCGCAGCATCCTCGGCGCCGCCCTCGCACTGCCCGCCGTCCTCACCGCCGGCAGCCTGACGACCGCGACCCCGGCCGTCGCCGCGCCCGGTGGCGTCGAAGCCGGTGAATGGGCCGACCTCCTCCTGGAGCCCGGCGTCACCGCCCAGGCCGGCGCCACCCCGCAGGTCCGCCTCGTCACCATCGCCGGTACGACGTTCCTCCAGGCGCGGGGCGCCGTGACCTGCAACCTCACCGCCGACACCAGGATCGCCACGCTTCCGGCCGGGCTCCGCCCCACCTGGTACGCGCGGGCCGCCGCGCCGCGGAACAACAGCCAGGGCATCAACGCCTGCCGCTTCGAGGCCAATCCCGCCGGAGCCGTCACGGTCTACGGCGCCAACAGCGGCAACCCGATCACCTGGGTCCAGTTCGACTCGGTCCAGACGATCTGGCGCTAGCCGCCGCTGCTCCGGGGGTCCTGGGCCCCGGGGCGTCCGGAAGAGAAGCGCGCTCCCCATGACCCCGGGCCGTTCCCGGGTCACCTCTCCGCGGCCTCTCCTCCGTCACCTCTCCGACTCCCGCCCCCGGCACCGCCGTTCCGCCCGCGCCCCGGCCCGTTCCCCGGCTCCCGGGGCGCGGTCCGGCGTAGCCTGAGGTCATGACGCAGGACGCCGACCCCGGGCTCTTCGGACCCGACTCCGTCACCTGGCAGCTGCACGGCGACCCGGTGATGTGGATCGCCGGCGTCCGTGCCCTGTACCTCCAGGCGCTGCACCCGGTCGCCGTCCGCGGTGTGATGGCCAACAGCGACTTCGAGAAGGACGCCTGGGGGCGCCTCCTGCGGACCGCCGACTTCGTCGGCACCCTCAGTTACGACACCACCGAGGCCGCCGAGGCGGCCGGCGCGCGGGTCCGCAGGATCCACCGGCTGCTCGGCGTCGACGACCCCGACCTGCTGCTCTGGGTGCACTGCGCCGAGATCGACTCGTACCTGACCGTGACGCGCCGCTCCGGCATCGTGCTCAGCGACGCCCAGGCCGACCGGTACGTCGACGAACACCGCGAGTCCGCCCGCCTCGTGGGCCTCGACCCGGAGCGGGTCCCCGCGAGCAGGGACGCGCTCGCCGCCTACTTCGACGCCGTACGGCCGCAGCTCGCCGCCGGTGAGGACGCCAGGACCGTCGACGCCTTCCTGCGCCGCCCGCCCGTCCCGCCCGCGCTCGTCCCGGCGCGCGCCCTGCTGTGGGGGCGCGTGGCGGCGCTCGCGTACGACACCCTGCCCGACTACGCCCACGCGCTGTACGGCCGTCCCGCGTCGCCCCCCGAGACGGTCACCCACCGGCTCGTCGCCACGGCCAATCTGCTGCGCTCCGTGCCCGCCCGGTTGCGCTGGCGGCTCCCGCCGCGGCACATCCTGAAAGCGATGGACCGTCTCGGCCCCGAGGCACGACCCGCCCCGTACAAACTCCGCAGACAGGCGGCCATACTGGACGGGCCGGGGAGGGCGCAGAGAACCGACGGGGGCGACAGCACGCGATGGCGGAAACCAGGCTGATCCAGGGCCGGTACCGACTGCACGACGTGATCGGGCGGGGCGGGATGGGTGAGGTGTGGCGCGCGACCGACGAGTCGCTCGGCCGCCGGGTCGCCGTCAAGTGCTTGAAACCGCTGGGACCGCAGCAGGACGCCCCGTTCGTGACCGTCCTGCGCGAACGGTTCCGGCGCGAGGCGCGGGTCGCCGCCTCGCTCCAGCACCGCGGGGTCACCGTCGTCCACGACTTCGGCGAGTCCGACGGTGTCCTGTTCCTCGTCATGGAACTCCTGGAGGGCCACAATCTCAGCCAGCTCCTGGAGGAGAACAAGCAGGGCCCCCTGCCGGTCGAGGACGTCGTCGACATCGCGGAGCAGGTCGCCGACGCCCTCGCCTACACGCATCGGCAGGGGATCGTGCACCGCGACCTCAAGCCCGCCAACATCATGCGGCTCGGCGACGGCGGGGTGAAGATCTGCGACTTCGGGATAGCGCGCCTCGGCGCGGACATCGGCTTCACCTCGCGCCTGACCGGCACGGGCATCGCCATGGGCACCCCGCACTACATGTCGCCCGAGCAGATCAGTGGCGGCGAGGTCGACCACCGCAGCGACCTCTACTCGCTGGGGTGCGTCCTGTACGAGATCGCCACCGGCGCGCCGCCGTTCGACCTCGACGACCCGTGGGCCATCCTCATCGGCCATCGCGACACCGTGCCCGAGCCGCTGCGCAGCCACCGAGCCGACGTCCCGGACTACCTGGACCGGATCGTCCTCGACCTGCTGGCCAAGGCGCCGGAGGCGCGCCCCACCGACGCGAACGACCTGCGCCGCCGGATCCTGTCCGCCCGCACCGGCGCGACCCCGCCCGCCGGCTTCGCCACCGCGGGGCTGCCGGTACCCGAGACGGCAGCCGTTCCGTTCGTCGCCGAGCGGCTGCCCTCGACCCGGCTGCCGTCCTGGACCAAAGGGATGACCGTCGGCCGCCGTGCCGGCGCCGGTTCCCCCGAGCAGGGGGACGCCCCGCACGATCCGTCCGCCGGGCTCACCGGCCGGTGGACGACCGGGACGGGCGTCCTGCCCGCCACGCTCGCCGCCCGGACCACGCCGCCCGCGGCCGGGCCGGCCCCCGCCCTCGCGGAACGTCACCAGGAAGGGGTACGGCTGGGCCGGAACGGCCGCTGGGAGGAGGCGGAGGGCCTGCACCGTGCCGTGGCCGCAGACCGCGAGCGGCTCCTCGGGCCCGACCACCCCGACACCCTCGCCAGCCGCCACGAGCTCGCCTTCGCCCTCGGCCGGCTCGGCCGGCGACACGACTCCCTGCGGGAGTTCGGCCGTGTCGCCGAGGGACGGGAGCGCACGCTCGGCGCCGACCACCCGGACTCCCTGGCGGCCCGCCAGGAGACGGCGTACGCGCTGGGGCGCCTGGGGCGGCACGTCGAGGCCCACCAGGTGTACGAGGCGGTCCTCGCCGCGCGGCGGCGCACGCTCGGCGCCGACCACCCGGACACCCTGCGCTGCCGGCACAACCTGGCGTTCAACCTGGGCCGGCTGGGGCGCCTGGACGAGTCGTACCGCGCGACGCGCGAGGTGGCCGAGGCACGCACCCGGCTGCTCGGCGCCGACCACCCCGACACGCTGGTGACCCGCTACGAGGTCGCGTACGCCCTGGGCCGGCTGGGACGTTGGGCGGACGCGCTCCCCGTGTACCGCGAGGTCGCCTCGGCGCGGGCCGCCGTCCTGGGCGCCGACCACCCCGACACCCTCGCGGCGCGCTACGAGTCCGGGATCTGTCTGGGGCGGCTCGGCCAGGGCGCCGAGGCGCTGGAGGTCTACCGCGGGCTGGTCGAGGACCGCACCCGGGTGCACGGCCCCGACCACCCCGAGACGCTGCGCGCCCGCCACGGCGTGGGCGTCAACCTGGGCCGGCTGGCCCGCTGGGAGGAGGCCCTCACCGAATCCCGCGACGTGTGCGCCGTACGCGAGCGCGTGCTCGGCGCGGACCATCCCGACACCCTGGTGAGCCGCCGCGAGATCGCCGTCGGTCTGGGCTGGCTGGCGCGCTGGGAGGAGGCCCTCACGGTCTACCGGCAGGTCGCCGAGACCCGCGAGCGCGTCCTGGGCCCCGAGCACCCGGACACCCTGGCCGGCCGCGACGACGAGGCCCACTGCCTGGAACGGCTCGGCCGGGACCAGGAGGCCCTGGCCCTCCACCGCCGGGTGGCGTCCCTCCGCCGCGGCCACGGCGACCGCAGCACACGGCACTAGGGCGTGCTGCGAAAGCAGCGCCGTCCGCCCGACGGGCGGGCCTCGCGGCGTCAGTAGGTCACGGTGATCCGCCGCGCCGGGCCGTCCACGACGACGGAGCCGCCGTAGGGGATCACCAACTGCGGGTCCGTGTGGCCGAGATCGACGTCGAACACGGCCATGGTGTGCGGGGCGTACCGGGCCAGCGCACGCAGCACGGCCGCACGCTGTTCGTCGGCATGGCGCCGCTTGGCGTCCGCGTCGTGCGGCTGCGTGAAGGACCATGCCTTGGCGCGGCCCATGAGGAGGGCGGGGAAGCGCCCCAGCAGGCCCCGTTCGCCCATGTTGCGCAGGATCCGGAAGACCTCCTCCCCGCTCGGCAGCTCCTCCGAGGTCTCCAGGAACAGGACTCCGCCCTCGTAGGCGGCGGGATCGGGTTCGATCTCCCGGTCGGCCATCAGCAGCCACGCGAGGATCTCCAGGTTGCCGCCCCAGGCGCGGCCCTCGACGACCCGGTCGGGCCGGTGCCAGAGCCAGCCGTCCGAGGGCTGGGAATCCGGTTCCGTCGCGAAGGTGGCCGGGTCCGCCCAGTCGCGGTCGGTGTCGCGGTACCGCCGGGCGGGGCGGAGTTCGTACGGACCCGAGGTGAACAGGGCCGCGCGTACCGAGTCGGCCGTCAGGGGGTGGAGGCTGTGGGGGCGGCCGAGCTCGGTCATCACCGAAGCGCCGTGGTAGCCGACGATGCCCAGGTTGCGCAGGAAGAGCAGCAGGTTGGTGTTGTCGCTGGAGCCGAAGAACGGCTTGGGGTTGGCGCGGATCACGTCGCGGTCCAGCAGCGGCAGCACCGTGATCTGGTCGTCGCCCCCGATGGTGGCCATGACCGCCTTCACCGTCGGGTCGGTGAACGCGGCATGGAGGTCGTCGGCGCGCTCCTGCGGCGTGGCTCCCATCCTGCGGGTGGCCGGGTACTCCACCGGTTCGAGTCCGAACACCTCGCGCAGGCGCCCGAGCCCCAGTTCGTACGGCAACGGAAAGAGCCCGGGGAGGCCGGCGGAGGGCGAGACGACCGCGATGCGGTCACCGGGCACGGGCTTGGGGGGATACGCGGGCGTGGGTGACGTCATGGCGGCGAGGGTAGGTCCCGTACGGCCCTGCGATCATCCGCATTTCACTCCGGGGGTCTGTCACTCCAGGCGCTCGGCCGCGATCCGAGGACGGCGGAAGCGCGACCGATCCTCCGGTCACCCACCTCCCCCCACGGGACGATCTCCGGAAGGCGGGGTTCCGTGAGCGATCTTCCCGTGTTAGCAAGAGACATGACCGCACAGCGCTCGTACGACGCCGTCATCATCGGCGGCGGACACAACGGACTCGTCGCCGCCGCCTACCTGGCCCGCGCCGGACGCTCCGTCCTCGTCCTGGAACGTCTCGACACCACCGGCGGGGCCGCCGTCTCCACCCGGCCCTTCGCCGGTGTCGACGCCCGGCTCTCCCGGTACTCGTACCTGGTCTCCCTCCTGCCGGAGAAGATCGTGCGCGAACTGGGGCTCCGCTTCGCCGTGCGGAAACGGTCCGTCTCGTCGTACACGCCGAAGGGCGACGGTGGACTCCTCGTCGGCGGCGGACCCGCCCGCACCCGGGCCTCCTTCGCCGCGCTGACCGGCTCCGACCGCGAGTACGAGGCGTGGGAGGCCTTCTACGGCCGTACGGCGGAGGTCGCCCGGCGGGTCTTCCCCACGCTCACCGAACCGCTGCCGACCCGGGCCGCGCTGCGCGACCGGGTCGGGGACGAGGACGCCTGGCGGATGCTCTTCGAGCAGCCCATCGGCGAGGCCGTCGAGCGCACCTTCGCCGACGACCTCGTCCGCGGTGTCGTCCTCACCGACGCCCTGATCGGCACCTTCGCCGACGCCCACGACCCCTCGCTGCTCCAGAACCGCTGCTTCCTGTACCACGTCATCGGCGGCGGCACCGGCGACTGGGACGTCCCCGTCGGCGGCATGGGCGCCCTCACCGACGCCCTCGCCGGCGCCGCCCGCGCGGCCGGCGCGGAGATCCGCACCGGGCACGAGGCCACCCGGATCGAGACGGACGGCACCCGCGCCGAGATCACCTACCGCACGGCCGACACCGAGGGCGTCGTCGAGGCGCGGCACGCCCTGGTGAACGCCTCGCCGCAGGCCCTCGCCGCACTGCTCGGCGCGACGCCCCCGGCGCCGGCCGAGGGCGCCCAGCTCAAGGTCAACATGCTGCTGACCCGGCTGCCGCGGCTGCGCGACCGCGGCGTCGACCCGCGCGAGGCCTTCGCCGGAACCTTCCACATCGCCGAGGGCTACGGACAGCTGGCCACCGCCTACGCCGAGGCCGCCGCAGGCCGCCTGCCGAGCGCCCCGCCCTCGGAGATCTACTGCCACTCCCTGACCGACCCGAGCATCCTCGGCCCGGAGCTCGCCGGGCGTGGCTACCAGACCCTGACCCTCTTCGGCCTGCACACCCCCGCCCGCCTGTTCGCCGCCGACAACGACGCCGCCCGTGCCGCGCTGCTCAAGGCCACCCTCGCCGAGCTCGACGCCCATCTCGACGAGCCGCTCGCCGACTGCCTCGCGCTCGACGCGGACGGCCGGCCCTGCATCGAGGCGAAGACCCCGCTGGACCTCGAACGGGACCTGCGGCTGCCCGGCGGCCACATCTTCCACCGTGACCTGTCCTTCCCGTACGCCGAGGAGGGTGCCGGCCGGTGGGGCGTGGAGACCGGACACGCCAACGTGCTGCTGTGCGGCGCGGGCGCCGTCCGGGGCGGCGGGGTCAGCGGGATCCCCGGCCACAACGCGGCGATGGCGGCACTCGGCCGCTGACGACGTGCGCCACCCCCACCAGGGGTGTGAAGCTGACCTGTGAGCGCGCTTAAGAAAACCTCGATGGACCGCGGGCCCGGCATGAGGAAGATTTCTTTCAGGGATCTTGGGTGCGGCCGTGCCCGGACCCCCTCAGTCACAGGACACGCACGTCGGGAGCCATGGCATTGAAGGCGCTGGTCAAGCAGAAGGCGGAGCCGGGACTCTGGCTCACGGACGTGCCGGAGCCGGAGATCGGCGCCGGAGACGTACTGATCAAGGTGAAGCGGACCGGAATCTGCGGCACCGACCTGCACATCCGCTCCTGGGACGGCTGGGCGCAGAAGACCATCGCCACGCCGCTGACCCTGGGCCACGAGTTCGTCGGCGAGGTCGCGGAGATCGGCCGTGACGTCGTGGACATCGAGGTCGGCGACCTGGTCAGCGGCGAGGGCCACCTCGTCTGCGGCAAGTGCCGCAACTGTCTGGCCGGCCGCCGCCACCTGTGCCGCGCCACGGTCGGCCTCGGCGTCGGCCGGGACGGCGCGTTCGCCGAGTACGTGGCCCTGCCCGCGGCCAACGTCTGGGTGCACCGGGTCCCCGTCGAACTCGACGTCGCTGCGATCTTCGACCCCTTCGGCAACGCCGTGCACACCGCGCTGTCCTTCCCGCTCGTCGGCGAGGACGTCCTGGTCACCGGCGCCGGCCCGATCGGCATCATGGCCGCGGCCGTCGCCAAGCACGCCGGCGCCCGCAACGTCATGATCACCGACGTGAGCGAGGAGCGGCTGGCCCTCGCCCGCAAGGCGGGCGTCTCGCTGGCGCTGAACGTCGCCGAGCAGACGATCGCCGACGGCCAGCGCACGCTCGGCCTCAAGGAGGGCTTCGACGTCGGCCTGGAGATGTCCGGCAACCCCCGCGCGATGCGCGACATGGTCGCCAACATGACCAACGGCGGCAAGATCGCGATGCTCGGCCTGCCCGCCGAGGACTTCGCCGTCGACTGGGCGAAGATCGTCACCTCCATGATCACCATCAAGGGGATCTACGGCCGGGAGATGTTCGAGACCTGGTACGCGATGTCGGTCCTGCTGGAGGGTGGTCTTGACCTCGCCCCCGTGATCACCGGCCGCTACGCCTACACCGACTTCGAGGCCGCGTTCGACGACGCGGCCTCCGGCCGGGGCGGCAAGGTCATCCTCGACTGGACCGTCTGAGACCGCGGGACCTCCCGGCCGCCGTACGCGGCCGGGAGGTCCCGGGGCCCGTTCCCCGGAGCGCCCGCCGCGTGCCGGCCGCCGGGACGGGCCCGCCCCAGGGCCCGCCGCCGCTCCGGCGCCCGCGGCGCCCTCGGTCCACCCGCCTCTTCCCAGGGCCCGGTCCCCTCGCCGGCCGGGCCGCCCGACCCGTGAAGGAAGCCCATGTTCTCCTCCGTCCGTGACGACCTCCGCGCCACCCTCGACGAGATCCGCGCCGCCGGACTGCACAAGCCCGAGCGCGTGATCGGCACCCCGCAGTCCGCCACCGTCGCCGTCACCGCCGGCGGCCGCCCCGGCGAGGTGCTCAACTTCTGCGCCAACAACTACCTCGGCCTCGCCGACCACCCAGAGGTCGTCGCCGCGGCCCACGAGGCGCTGGACCGCTGGGGCTACGGCATGGCGTCCGTGCGCTTCATCTGCGGCACTCAGGAGGTGCACAAGGAGCTGGAGGCGCGGCTGTCCTCCTTCCTCGGCCAGGAGGACACGATCCTCTACTCCTCCTGCTTCGACGCCAACGGCGGCGTGTTCGAGACGCTCCTCGGCCCCGAGGACGCCGTCATCTCCGACGCCCTCAACCACGCGAGCATCATCGACGGCATCCGCCTCTCCAAGGCCCGCCGCTTCCGCTACGCCAACCGCGACATGGCCGACCTGGAGCAGCAGCTCAAGGAGGCGAACGAGGGCGGTGCCCGGCGCAAGCTGATCGTCACCGACGGCGTCTTCTCGATGGACGGCTACGTCGCGCCGCTCGCCGAGATCTGTGACCTGGCCGAGCGCTACGACGCCATGGTCATGGTCGACGACTCGCACGCCGTCGGCTTCGTCGGCCCCGGCGGACGCGGCACCCCCGAACTGCACGGCGTGATGGACCGCGTCGACATCATCACCGGCACCCTCGGCAAGGCCCTCGGCGGAGCGTCCGGCGGCTACGTCGCCGCCCGTGCCGAGATCGTCGCCCTGCTGCGTCAGCGCTCCCGCCCGTACCTCTTCTCCAACACCCTGGCGCCGGTCATCGCGGCTGCCTCCCTCAAGGTCCTCGACCTGCTGGAGTCGGCGGGCGACCTGCGCGAGCGGCTCAACGCCAACACGGCGCTCTTCCGCTCCCGCATGACCGAGGAGGGCTTCGACATCCTCCCCGGCGACCACGCCATCGCGCCCGTCATGATCGGCGACGCGTCGGTGGCCGGACGGATGGCGGAGCTGCTCCTGGAGCGCGGCGTGTACGTGATCGGCTTCTCGTACCCGGTCGTGCCGCAGGGCCAGGCCCGCATCCGCGTCCAGCTCTCCGCCGCCCACTCCACCGAGGACGTGAACCGCGCGGTCGACGCGTTCGTCGACGCCCGCGCCGCCCTGCGAGACTAGGGGCATGATCGAAGCGCGGCGGCTGCACATTCTCCGGGCGGTGGCCGACCACCGTACGGTCACGGCGGCTGCCGCCGCGCTCTATCTCACCCCTTCCGCGGTCTCCCAGCAGCTCGCGGCGCTGGAACAGGAGACCGGCCACCGGCTGGTCGAACGCAGCGCCCGCGGGGCCCGGCTCACACCGGCCGGCGAGATCCTGCTCAGCCACGCGAACGCCGTGCTGGAGCAGCTGGAGCGCGCCGAGTCCGAACTCGCCGCCTACGGCTCCGGCGAGGCGGGCACGGTCACGGTGGCCGCCTTCGCCACCGGCATCGGCCTGGCCGTCGCCCCGGCCATCGCCGGGCTCGCCCGCACCGCCCCCGGCATCCGGGTACGGGTGCGGGACGCCGAGGGCGACGAGTCCCTGCTGATGGTCCTGGACCGTCAGGTCGACATGGCCGTCGCGGTCGAGTACCGGGGGGCGCCCGGCGAGGACGACGCCCGGCTCACCCGCGTACCGCTGTACGCGGAGCCGTTCGACGCCGTCCTGCCGCCCGGCCACCGGCTCGCGGACCACGCGTGCGTCGCGCTCGCCGACCTCGCCAAGGACGCCTGGATCGGCCAGTCCGCCGGCAACCCCTGCCAGGACGTGACCGTCCTGGCCTGCGAGTACGCCGGGTTCGCCCCGCAGATGGAACACTCCTCGGACGACTTCCGCGCCGTCGTGGCGCTCGCCTCGGCCGGCGCGGGGGTCGCGCTCGTCCCGCGCTCGGCGCTGCGCGGCATGGACCTCACCGACGTCGCGATCCGGCCGGTCGACGGCGTCGCCCCCACCCGGCGGGTCTTCGCCGCGGTGCGCCGCGGGGCCGAGGAGCACCCCCTGATCAGCCCGGTCCTGGCCGCCCTGCGGGAGGCGGCGGAACCGACGGGCTGAGGGCCCCCGCCGGGAGCCTCCCCGCGGGGAGCGGCCGGTTCCCCGCGGTCGGGTCAGTCCGCCGACCGGGTCCAGCCCACCGCCTCGATCCGGGACGCGTCGGCCGGCCGCGCGGCGTCGAAGAGCGGCCGGCCCGCGGGGTCGAGGACCCGCAGGCCGTCCACGTACACCCCTCGCCCGACGTAGCGCCGGTCGGTCGTGTAGCGCCAGCGCAGCAGCAGCGGTCGCGGGCCCCAAGCCGACAGATCCGCCGCCGCCCGGTGCCAGACCCGCCCCGACCAGCCGCTCACCGAGCCCGCCGGACGCGCCTGCGGCTCCTGGCCCGGCCGGACGGTGGTGAACGGCACGGGCCCCCAGGTGGCCCCGCCGTCCGCCGACGCCTCCAGGTGGGCGGCGTCCGCGGTCGGCTCGGTGTCCCACCACAGGGCGCAGTCCAGCCGGCCGAAGCCGGCGGGCGCGGTCAGCGGCGGCAGGGACAGCGTGGCGGTGGTGGCGCTCTCGCCTCCGGAGAACCACGCGGTGCGGCCCCGCGCCGGGCGTACCGGGACGGCGCGCGCCAGGTTGTCGGCGGCCGCGACCCGCGGGGCCGAGCCGGACCGCCACGTACGGACCGGGTGGACGGAGTTGCCGAGCAGGACGAGGAAGGTGTCGGTGCTCGGGTCCAGGACCAGGCAGGTGCCGGTGAAGCCGGTGTGTCCCGCGGTGCGCGGAGTGGCCATCGCCCCCATGTACCAGTGCTGGTAGAGCTCGAAGCCGAGGCCGTGTTCGTCGCCGGGGAAGGCCGTGTTGAAGTCGGTGAACATCAGCTCGACGGAGGCGGTGGACAGGATGCGCGCCCGGCCGTACGCCCCGCCGTTGAGGAGCGTGCGGGCGAGGACCGCGAGGTCCCAGGCGCAGGAGAAGACCCCCGCGTGGCCGGCGACCCCGCCCAGGCTGTACGCGTTCTCGTCGTGGACCTCGCCCCACACCATGCCGCGGTCGAGACCGGACCAGGGGCGCCGGGAGTCCTCGGTCGCCGCGATCCGGGGCTTCCAGGAGGCCGGCGGGTTGTAGCGGGTGCGGTCCATGCCGAGGGGAGTGGTGATCTCCTCACGGAGCAGGGTGTCCAGCGGGCGGCCGGTGACCGCCTCCAGGACCAGCTGGAGCGAGATCAGGTTCAGATCGGAGTAGAGGTAGGCGGTACCGGCCGCACTCGCGAGGGTCTCGTTCCACAGCAGCCGCAGCTTCCCCTCCCGCGTGGGCTCCTTGTAGAGCGGGATCCAGGAGCGGAACCCCGAGGTGTGGGTGAGCAGCTGACGGACCGTGACGTCCTGCTTCCCGCCGCCGCCGAAGTCCGGGAGGTACGCCGTGACCTTCTCCTCCAGCACCAGCACACCGCGCTCGATCTGCTGGACCGCCAGGATCGAGGTGAACAGTTTGGAGACGGAGGCCAGGTCGAAGACGGTGTCCTCGGTCATCGCGATCTGCTGGTCGGCGGGCAGTTCGACGCCGCTGTCCGTCTTCTCGTCGTAGGCCGCGTACCGTACCGCCGCGCCGATCGGCCGGTGCAGCGCGACCGTCCCGCCCCGCCCGGCGAGCAGGACCGCCCCCGCGTACCAGGGGTGGGCGGGGGAGGGGCCGAGGAACGCCTCCGCGTCGGTGACCAGCCGCTCCAGCGGGGCGGCGAGCAGTCCGGCCCGCTCGGGCGTTCCGTGGCGCAGGGTCGTACGCCCGCCCCGGGGCGGTCCGGAGGCGGCGGCGACCCCCGGGATCGAGCCGACCATCACCGCACCTCCCAAGGCGAGGAGCCGGGCGCCGAGCGCGCGACGGCCGATTCCCCGGTCCACCGATTCTTCCGTCATGACCAGCCTCTCCCACGTCCCTGAAAGAATCCTTCGGCCACACCCGTAACTCGTGAAACTTTCTTACCGGGGTGGAGGGCCTCGCGGAAGCGGGCGGCGCCGCAAAGAATCTGACACTGCATCAGAAAATCTCTTCCCTCGACCGGCGGGCTGCGGCATCCTGCCGCCCATGAAGACGGAGCTGAGCCAAAAACTGGGGATCGAGCACGCCATCTTCGGCTTCACGCCCTTCCCCGCGGTGGCCGCCGCGATCACCCGGGCCGGCGGGTTCGGTGTGCTCGGCGCGGTCCGCTACACGGCGCCCGACGACCTCGCCCGCGACCTGGACTGGATGCAGGACCACACCGACGGCCTGCCGTACGGCCTCGACGTCGTCATGCCCGCCAAGAAGGTGGAGGGGGTGAGCGAGGCGGACGTGGAGGCGATGATCCCCGAAGGGCATCGCGCGTTCGTCCGGGAGACCCTGGCCAAGCACGGCGTCCCCGAACTCCCCGAGGGCGAGGCCTCCGGCTGGCGCATCACCGGCTGGATGGAGGAGGTCGCCCGCAGCCAGCTCGACGTCGCCTTCGACTACCCCATCCGACTCCTCGCCAACGCGCTGGGCTCGCCGCCGGCCGACGTCGTCGCCCGCGCGCACGACCACGACGTCCTCGTCGCCGCCCTCGCCGGCAGCGCACGGCACGCCCGCCACCACGCCGAGGCCGGGATCGACGTCGTCGTCGCCCAGGGGTACGAGGCCGGCGGCCACACCGGCGAGATCGCCTCCATGGTCCTCACCCCCGAGGTCGTGGACGCCGTCTCGCCGCTCCCCGTCCTCGCCGCCGGCGGCATCGGCAGCGGCGAGCAGATCGCCGCCGGACTCGCACTCGGCGCCCAGGGCGTCTGGCTCGGCTCGCTCTGGCTCACGACCACCGAGGCGGACCTCCACTCGCGCGCGCTCACCGCCCGACTCCTCGCCGCCGGATCCGGCGACACCGTCCGCTCCCGCGCCCTCACCGGCAAGCCCGCGCGCCAGCTCCGCACCGAGTGGACCGACGCCTGGGACGACCCGGCCGGGCCCGGCACCCTCCCCATGCCCCTCCAGGGACTGCTCGTCGCCGAAGCGGTCTCCCGCATCCAGAAGTACGAGGTCGAGCCGCTGCTCGGCACGCCCGTCGGGCAGATCGTCGGCCGGATGAACTCCGAACGCTCCGTCCGGCAGGTCTTCGACGACCTCACCCGCGGCTTCGAGCAGGCCGTCGACCGCATCAACCGCATCGCCGGACGGAGCGCCTCGTGAGCGAACAGCCCAACGGATTCTGGTCCCAGGCCGCCGCGGACCCGGACCGGACGGTCCTCGTGGCCCCCGACGGGGAGACGTGGTCCGCCGGACGCCTGCACGCCGACGTCAACCGGCTGGTCCACGGACTGCGCGCGGCGGGGCTGGCCCGCGGCGACGCCTTCGCCGTCGTCCTGCCCAACGGCGTCGAGTTCCTCGTCGCCCACCTCGCCGCCTCCCAGGCCGGGTTCTACCTCGTCCCCGTCAACCACCACCTGGTCGGGCCCGAGATCGCCTGGATCGTGGCCGACTCGGGTGCCAAGGTCCTCGTCGCCCACGAGCGGTTCGCGGACGCGGCGACGGCGGCGGCCGACGAGGCGCGGCTGCCCGCCACCCACCGGTACCTGGTCGGCGACGCGACGGCCGGGGGATTCCGGCCGTTCGCCGAGCTGCTCGACGGCCGGCCGGCCACGGCGCCCGACGACCGCACCCTGGGCTGGGTGATGAACTACACCTCCGGCACCACCGGCCGGCCCCGCGGCATCCGCCGCCCGCTGCCCGGCAAGCTCCCGGAGGAGACCTACCTCGGCGGCTTCCTCGGCATCTTCGGCATCCGGCCCTTCGACGGCAACGTCCATCTGGTGTGCTCGCCGCTCTACCACACCGCCGTACTCCAGTTCGCGAGCGCCGCCCTGCACATCGGTCACCCCCTCGTCCTCATGGACAAGTGGACCCCCGAGGAGATGCTGCGGCTCATCGACGCCCATGCCTGCACCCACACCCATATGGTCCCGACCCAGTTCCACCGGCTGCTCGCCCTCCCCGCGGAGGTCCGCGGACGGTACGACGTCTCCTCGATGCGCCACGCCATCCACGGCGCCGCACCCTGCCCGGACCACGTGAAGCGGGCGATGATCGACTGGTGGGGGAGCTGCGTCGAGGAGTACTACGCGGCGAGCGAGGGCGGTGGCGCCTTCGCCACGGCCGAGGACTGGCTCAAGAAGCCGGGCACCGTCGGCAGGGCCTGGCCCATCAGCGAACTGGCCGTCTTCGACGACGACGGCAACCGCCTCCCGCCCGGTGAACTCGGCACGGTGTACATGAAGATGAGCACCGGCGGATTCGCGTACCACAAGGACGAGGCGAAGACCGCGAAGAACCGCATCGGCGACTTCTTCACCGTCGGCGACCTCGGGGTGCTGGACGAGGAGGGCTACCTCTTCCTCCGCGACCGCAAGATCGACATGATCATCTCGGGCGGGGTCAACATCTACCCCGCCGAGATCGAGGCGGCACTCCTCACCCATCCGGCGGTCGCCGACGCCGCCGCGTTCGGCATCCCGCACGGCGACTGGGGCGAGGAGGTCAAGGCCGTGGTCGAACCGGCCGAGGGCCACGAGCCGGACGAGTCCCTGGCCGCCGCCATCCTCGCCCACTGCGGCGAACGCCTGGCCGGCTACAAGTGCCCCAGGTCCGTCGACTTCATCTCCGAGATGCCCCGCGACCCGAACGGCAAGCTCTACAAGCGCCGCCTGCGCGCGCCCTATTGGGAGGGCCGCGAGCGTCCGTTGTAGGGGGTGTCCTGCCGCGCGCCGGGCGGGGACCGGGCACCGCGGCCGGACCCGTCCCCGCACGACCGGCCCGGCCGGGGACGGCGACGAGGACACGAGGGTACGCGCGGCGGGACCGCGTCGCGTCCCCACGCTCCGGAGTCCGTTCGTCCGTTTATGGCAGGATAGTGATCATGAGTTCGAAAGCGGTGGGGCTGACACGGGAGTGGACGACCTGGGGACCGGTCGTGGCGGGGGTGGCCCTCGCGCTCGCCTGGGGACGCGGACTACCGGGTTTCGCCGTCGGCCTCATCGCGCTCTGCCTGATGGTCGCGGTCCTCGCCGCCGTCCATCACGCCGAGGTCATCGCCCACCGGGTCGGCGAGCCGTTCGGCTCGCTGGTCCTCGCCGTCGCGGTCACGGTCATCGAGGTCGGACTCATCGTCACCCTGATGGCGGGCGGCGGGGAGAAGACCGCCACCTACGCCCGCGACACCGTGTTCGCCGCGGTCATGATCACCTGTAACGGCATCGTCGGCCTCTCCCTTCTCGTCGGGGCCCTGCGCACCCGTGTCGCGGTCTTCCACGCCGAGGGATCCGGCGGCGCACTCGCCACCGTCTGCACCCTCGCCACGATGACGCTGGTGCTGCCCAGCTTCACGACGAGCCACCCCGGCCCCGAGTTCTCCAGCGACCAGCTGGCCTTCGCCGCCGTCGCCTCCCTCTGCCTGTACGGACTCTTCGTCGGCGTGCAGACCGTGCGGCACCGCGACTACTTCCTGCCCGTGCCGCAGGAAGGAACCCCCGCCCACGACCCCGAGGACGACCACGCCGATCCGCCGACGGACCGCCAGACCTGGACCAGCCTCGGCCTGCTCCTGCTCGCCCTCGTCGCCGTCGTCGGCAACGCCAAGATCATCTCGCCGACCATCGAGGACGGCGTCGAGTCGGCCGGGCTCCCCAACGCGGTCGTCGGCGTCGTCATCGCCCTGATGGTCCTGCTGCCCGAGACGCTCGCCGCCGTCCGTGCCGCCCGCCGCGACCGCATGCAGACCAGCCTGAACCTCGCCTACGGCTCCGCGATCGCCAGCATCGGCCTGACGATCCCGGCGATCGCCCTCGCCTCGATCTGGCTGTCCGGGCCCCTGATCCTGGGGCTGGGGGCCTTGCACATGGTCCTGCTCGTGCTCACCGCGGTGGTGAGCGCCCTGACCGTGGTGCCCGGACGAGCCACACTCCTCCAGGGCGGCGTCCATCTCGCGATCTTCGCCGCCTTCGTCTTCCTGTCGTTCAGCCCCTGACGAACACCACCCTCAGCTGCGGCGAGCGCAGGATGTCCTTCTCGCAGAACCGCGAGGTCACCCAGCGCTCGCCCGTGTACAGCTCCGTCTGGTCGCTGAAGTGCCGGGAGAGCGCGTTGGACGACTGGGAGTACGTCAGCAGGGTGCGGGCCACCGGGCAGCGGCCGCCGTCCCAGCCGACCGCCTGGACGTGGCTCGTGCCGTGCGCGACCTCCACGTAGCCGCCGCCCGCCGCGTTCCACACGGGCTCGGTCTTGTTCCAGATGCCGAGCGACTCGGTCCCGCCGCTCACCGGGATGCGCTTCCCGTTCCGCACCACGAACTGGTGGGCGCCGAGCGGCGCGTCCAACGGGATCCCGGCCGCCCGCAGCTCCGCGACCGCGTCGGCGAGCGCCTTGCCGAAGCCCGGCGCCGCCGTGTTCAGCGTGTTCGGCGTACGGACCGGGTCGGCCGCCGAGAACGGCACCTTCCACTGCTCGGCCGGCGGCACCGTGCCCGTGAACTTCCGCCAGAACCGGTCGAAGAGCAGTGCCCCCTCGCTGTCGGTGTTCACCGTCCGGTCCCAGGCGCCGATGACCCGGCAGGCCTCCTGGTCGCCGGGCAGTACCGTGGCGCAGGCCCGCGCCGTGTCGGCGGCGGCCAGGTCACCCGCCGGCGCCCGGTTGGCGAACTGCTGGGCCTGGAGGTCCGCCACCGTCAGCCGGCCCCGGGCCGCCATCGCCGCCACGTCCTCGATCCCGCCGCGGGTGCGCAGCGAGCGCGGGGTGCCGACGGTGCCGAAGATCCGCTCGTAGCCGGTGAGCGGCCGGTCGGCGTTGGTCAGCCACGCGCTGTCGTTGGAGTTCTCCACGTACGGCGCGTTGCGCAGGACCGGCATCTTCGACGGGCCGAAGACCCCGGGCTGCACCGCGTCCGGGTCCGAACCGAGCGCGCAGTCCGTCCGGGAACCGTCGAGGACCGCCACCCCGGACGCGGGGTAGGTCGCCCGGCCCAGAGGGGTGGAGCAGCGCTGGGCCAGCTCGTCGGTGACGCGGGGCAGCACCTGCGACTGGGTGAAGAGCGTGTTCCCGGCGGAATCCGCGGCGATCGTGTTCACCCAGGGCAGCCCCTGGGTGCGGCGCAGCGTGTCGACGAGGTCCTGCGTCGAGCGGGCCTTGCCGAAGCCGAGCGCCGTGTCCGAGCCGCGCAGGTTGGCCGCGTTGGGGTCGTTGAGCGCGTAGGCGGTCGTGGCCGTCCAGGGCAGGGGCAACTGGGCCCCGAGGCCGCTGACCACGGGTCCGTACCGGGTCCAGTACTGGGTCCGGGTGACGGGCGGTCCGTCCTTCACGGCCACGTTCACGGTCCGTCTGGTCATCTTCTCGGTCCGGCCGTCGACCAGGTAGGCGGTGGGGTCGGACGGGTCGAGAACCAGCTGGTGCAGGTTGAGCGTGACCCCGGTCGCGACGGTGTGGCTCCAGGCCACCTTGTCGTTGAAGCCGATGTTGACCACGGTGGTCCCCAGCAGCGAGGCGCCGGAGACGTTGAGCTCGCCGGGGATCGTCTGCTGCGACTGCCAGAACCGGCGCCCGCCCTGCCAGGGATAGTGCGGGTTGCCCAGCAGCAGGCCGCGCCCGTTCGCCGTCGTCCCGCCCTGGAAGGCGACCGCGTTGGAGCCCATGGTGGCGTTCTCGGCCGCGAACAGAGCCCGGGCCGCGGCGGCGGTGCGCGCGGGGTCGGGGGCACCGGCCGAGGCCGTGCCGCCCGCACCCGCGGGGCCGGCCGGCGCGGTGGCCGGCGGCTGCGCGGCGGTGATGCCGTCGACCCCGCGCCCCTGGCCGCCGAGGACGGAGACGGCGAAGCCGCGCCGGGCGACGTCCAGCTGGGTGACGGGCCGGACCCAGGCGGCGTCCTTGCAGGCGGGATCGGTGATCCTGTTCTGCTTCAGCCAGGCGTTGTAGCCGGCCGCCCAGCCTCGCATCAGCTCCTTGAGCTGCCGGCTCGGCCCGGCGGGGGCCGGCGTGCCGAGCAGGGCCTCGACGGTCCCGGCGTCCCGCACCCCGCGGAAGTACAGATCGCTGGAGAGGTTGCCGGTCGCGGAGGAGAGCGAGCCGTCCGGGGCGCCGCCCGCGCCGAACCAGCGGGACCGCTCGCCGTTCACGGTCAGGAACCCGTCCGCGAGCGTGCACACCTGGTCGGCGGCCTGCGCCCAGCCGGTACCGAAGCCGAGATCGGCGTAGTCCTTGGCGACGATGTGCGGAATGCCGTACTCGGTGTACCGGATGACGGCCGAGAGACCCCGGTCCGACGGGTGTGCGTGCCGGCCGGCGGAGTCGGCGACGGCGGAGGCCGGCAGCGACGCGGTCACGACGGCGAAGGCCGCGGCGGCGAGCGCGAGGTGTCTCAGGCGGGTGCGGACGTGCAAGATTCCTCCCAACGATCGTGCGGGGAAAGCGGGTTGGACCATGCACGCAGTCCGCGGCCGCCTTGTCAACATCCCGTTCGGTATCCGAGGTCCGGCGCCATGCGATGTCCTCCGGGTACTTGACCCGCCCCGCGGGACCCGCCCAGGATCACGCCATGGATCGACTCCTCACCCGCACCGTCGACGGCGTCCTGCGCGCGACCGCCCAGCGCACCCCCGGACGGATCGCCCTGCGGTACGCCGACCTGACCTGGACCTACGCGGAACTGGACGCCGCGGTCAGCACCGGCGCCGCCGTGCTGCGCGAGCGGTACGGGCTCGCGGAGGGGGACCGTGTCGCCACCTACGGACACAACTCCGACGCGTACCTCCTCGCGTTCCTCGCCTGCTCCCGCGCGGGCCTGGTCCACGTGCCGGTGAACCACAACCTCACGGGCGAGGACCTCGCCTACATCGTGCGCCAGTCGGGCAGCGCGCTGGTCCTCGCCGACCCGGGGATCGCGGACCGCGTGCCGGCCGGACCGGCCGTCCGGGAGCTGCGCGACACCGGGGACTCCTTCCTCGCGGCGCTCGCCGAGCCCCGGCCGTACGACGCCGAACGGGACGCCGGGGACTGCGTCCAGCTGCTCTACACCTCGGGCACGACGGCGCTGCCCAAGGGCGCGACGATGACGCACCGGGCGCTGGTCCACGAGTACGCGAGCGCCATCGACGCCCTCGACCTGCACGAGGACGACCGGCCGGTGCACGCGCTGCCGCTCTACCACTCGGCGCAGATGCACGTGTTCCTGCTGCCGTACCTCGCGGTCGGTGCCGAGAACATCCTCGTCGACGGCCCCGATCCCGCCGTCCTCTTCGACCTCGTCGAGGCGGGCCGGGCGGACAGCGTCTTCGCGCCGCCGACGGTCTGGATCGGCCTGTCCAACCATCCGGACTTCGCGAGCCGTGACCTGTCCGCGCTGCGCAAGGCGTACTACGGCGCGTCGATCATGCCGGTGCCGGTCCTGGAGCGGCTGCGCGGGCGCCTGCCCGGACTGCGCTTCTACAACTGCTTCGGACAGAGCGAGATCGGCCCGCTCGCCACCGTGCTCGGCCCCGACGAGCACGAGGGCCGGATGGACTCCTGCGGCCGCCCCGTGCGCTTCGTCGAGGCGAAGGTCGTCGACGAGGACGGCAAGGACGTGCCGGACGGAACCCCGGGCGAAGTCGTCTACCGCTCACCGCAGTTGTGCGAGGGCTACTGGGACAAGCCCGAGGAGACGAGGGAGGCCTTCCGTGACGGGTGGTTCCGCTCCGGCGACCTGGCGGTGCGTGACGCCGAGGGGTACTTCACGGTGGTCGACCGGGTGAAGGACGTCATCAACTCCGGGGGCGTGCTGGTCGCCTCGCGGCAGGTCGAGGACGCGCTCTACACCCATCCGGGCGTCGCGGAGGTGGCGGTCGTGGGCCTGCCGGACGAGCGCTGGATCGAGGCGGTGACGGCGGTCGTCGTCCCGCGCGACGGCGTCACCGAGGACGAACTCCTCGCCCACGCACGGGAGAAGCTCGCCCACTTCAAGGCCCCGAAGCGGATCGTGTTCGTGGACGGACTGCCCCGCAACGCGAGCGGCAAGATCCTCAAGCGCGAGCTGCGGGACCGCTTCGGCACGGGGGCGTGACGACCGGCCCTGTCCCGGGCCGGTCCCGGCGTGACGGTCAGACCGTGTCGCGCAGGTCCACCAGTCGCTTGATCTTGCCCACCGAGCGTTCCAGCGTCTCCGGGTCGACCACCTCGACGGTGACCGACACCCCGATCCCGTCCTTGCACGCCGCCGCGATCGCCCGGGCCGCCTCCGCGCGCTGGTCGGGTGTCGCCTCGCGGCGGGCCTCGGCCCGCACCGTGAGGGCGTCGAGCCTGCCCTCCCGGGTCAGCCGGAGCTGGAAGTGCGGGGCCACTCCCGCCGTACGCAGCACGATCTCCTCGATCTGGGTGGGGAAGAGGTTCACCCCGCGCAGGATGATCATGTCGTCGCTGCGGCCGGTCACCTTCTCCATCCGCCGGAACACCCGGGCCGTACCCGGCAGCAGGCGGGTCAGGTCCCGCGTGCGGTAGCGGATCACCGGCATGGCCTCCTTGGTGAGCGAGGTGAAGATCAGCTCGCCCTCCTCGCCGTCGGGCAGGACCTCGCCGGTGAACGGATCCACCACCTCGGGCAGGAAGTGGTCCTCCCAGACGTGCAGTCCGTCCTTCGTCTCCACGCACTCCTGGGCGACGCCCGGGCCCATCACCTCCGACAGCCCGTAGATGTCGACCGCGTCGATGGCGAAGCGCTCCTCGATCTCGCGCCGCATCTCCTCCGTCCACGGCTCGGCGCCGAAGATGCCCACCTTGAGGGAGGTGGACCGCGGATCGACGCCCTGGCGCTCGAACTCGTCGAGCAGGGTGAGCATGTACGAGGGCGTGACCATGATGATCTCGGGCCGGAAGTCCTGGATGAGCTGGACCTGACGGGAGGTCATGCCGCCGGACGCGGGGATGACCGTGCAGCCGAGCCGCTCCGCGCCGTAGTGCGCGCCGAGCCCGCCCGTGAACAGGCCGTATCCGTAGGCCACATGGACCTTGTGGCCGGGGCGCCCGCCGGCCGCCCTGATCGAGCGGGCGACCACGTCGGCCCAGGTGTCCAGATCGCGGTCGGTGTAGCCGACGACCGTCGGGCGCCCGGTGGTGCCGCTGGAGGCGTGGATGCGGCGGATCCTGGACTCGTCGACGGCGAACATGCCGAAGGGGTACTGGTCGCGCAGATCCGCCTTCACGGTGAAGGGGAAGCGGGCGAGGTCGGCCGGCGAGCGGCAGTCGTCGGGGTGGACGCCCGCCTTGTCGAAGGACCGCCGGTAGAAGTCCACGTTCTCGTACGCGTGGTGCAGCGTCGCCCGCAGCCGCTCCAGCTGGAGGGCCTCCAGCTCCGCGCGCCCGAGCCGCTCGCCACTGTCCAGCAGGTCCGTCATGTGCCGTCCACTCCCGCCCCGGCCCCAAAACGGGCGACCGATCATTCGGTAGATGTGTCCGGGCCAGTAAATCCATCCGTACCCCGCCCCTGGCAAGAGGTCGGGGCGGATTTTCCGCCACCACTCGTACAGGGGTCGCTCCTTCGGGGTGTTCCCGCCCGGAAAGCCCTGGTGACGGGCGTCGCGCCGGTCACGGGCCCCTACCCTCGGTGAGCGTGATCCTCTGGCTGCTCAACCACCTCGACACCTTCGCCCTCGCCGTCCTGATCGTCGGCGGCACCGTCGGCCTCTCCCTCCTCGGCAGCGTCCTGGTGCGGCGCCGGCATCCGAAGATCGCCGACGGCGAGCACAACGACATGGTGAGCGTGGTCCTCGGGATGTTCGGCGCGATCTACGGCATCATCCTCGCCTTCGTGATCGTCACGCTGTGGACCCAGATGGAGAGCACCCAGAACGTGGTCGCCGCCGAGGCCACCGACATCGCCCTGATCGTCCGCGACGCCCGCGCCTTTCCCGCCGAGGACCGGGACCGCGTGCACGCCGCGGCCGGCGGCTACGTCCACACCGTGGTCGAGGTGCAGTGGCCGCTCATGCGCGACGGCGTGGCGGACTACCGCGTCACGGGCGGCAAGCTCGACGATCTCTACACGGCGCTCCAGTCCTTCGAGCCGAGGACCGAGTCCGAGAAGACCTTCTACGCGGAGGCCGCCGCCCGCCTCGACGACGTGGCCGGCGAACGCCGGGCCCGGCTCACCATGGCCGGCCAGCAGCTCCCCCCGCTCCTGCAGGTCCTGGCCGTCGGCGGGGCACTGGTCATCATCCCGCTGACCTTCCTCTACGGGATGCGCAGCCGCCGCATGCAACTGCTCTTCGTCGGCGCCGTGGCCGCCCTGATCGGCTTCAGCCTCCTCCTCGTCGTCGTGCTCGACCGGCCGTTCGCCGGCGAGCTCAGCGTGAGCCCGGCGCCGTACAAGGAGGGCGCCCTGGCCCAGTTCTGGGAGCCGGGGCCCGAGACCCCGACCGCCCGCAGGTAATCCGATTGCGGCGCCCGGCGGGTGGTGGTGGAGTGCCCGCATGGACCACCCCCACCTGCCCGGCCCCGCCGCCCGCCACGCCCCGCCGGAGCACCCGGAGGGCACCGCCCACGCGGCGACGCTCGCCTCGTTCGACCGCGGCCTTCGCCGGGAGGCACGGCCCGACGGCCCCGGCTGCCGCGTCGAGCGCACCGGCCGGGTGGTCCGCCAGACCGGCCCACGGCACGCGTGGAACGGCATCCTCTGGTCCGGCCTCGACGCGACGAACGCCGACGCGGCCATCGCCGATCAGATCCGCCACTACGACGCCCTCGGACTGGACTTCGAGTGGAAGGCGTACGGGCACGACGGCCCCGCCGACCTGCCCGCGCGGCTCCTCGCGGCCGGATTCACCGCGGAGGACGAGGAGACCCTCATGGTCGCGGAGGCGGCCACGCTGCCCCGGAGGATCGACCTGCCCGCGGGTGTGCAGCTCGTCCCGGTCACCGACGCGGCCGGGGTCCGGCTGGTGACCGAGGTCCACGAACGGGCCTTCGGCACGGACAGCGCGCACATCGGACGCCAGCTCCTCGACCGGCTCGCGAGCGCGCCCGACGATGTGGCCGCGGTCCTCGCCATGGCCGGCGACGAGCCGGTCAGCGCGGCCCGGCTGGAGCTGTACCCGGGCACGGACTTCGCCGGCCTGTGGGGCGGAGGCACGGTCGCGTCCTGGCGGGGCCGCGGCCTCTACCGGGCGCTGGTCGCCTACCGGGCGGGCATCGCCGCGTCGCGCGGACACCGCTACGTCCAGGTCGACGCCGCCGACACCAGCCGCCCCATCCTCCTGCGCCTGGGCTTCACACCCCTGACGACCACGACGCCCTACGTCCACACGCCGGCGACCGTCCGGTAGCCGGCGTCCGCGGGGGGTACGCCGGGAGCCCGGCATCTCCGGGCGGCCGACGTTCCGGGTGGAGGGCAGGTCCTACCGGGTCCAGTGCGCGGGACGTTCGACGCCCGCGGGCAGGCGCGTGGAGCCGTCGCCGCGCGCCGCGTTCAGCTGCGGCTGGGTGACGAAGAGCGCGTCGGTCAGGTCCGCGCCCGAGAGGTCGGCGTCCCGGAGGTCCGCGCCGATCAGATCGGCCAGGGTCAGGTCGGCGCCGGAGAGGTCCGCCGCGATCAGCAGCGCCCCGCGCAGCTCGGCGCCGCGCAGCTTCGCCCCGCGCAGCCGGGCACCGATCAGGTCGGCGTTCCGGTGGCTCCTGGTCCTGCCGCCCACCGCCGCCCGCGCCAGGGTGCTCGCCCGTGCCAGCAGCGGATGCACCTCGGCCCGCACCGCCGCCGTTCCCGTCTTCTCCAGCGCTTCCGCCGAACCCTCGGTCAGTGCCTCGACCCGGGCCACGGCCCGCCGCAGCTCGTCATGGAGCGGGCGGGCGGCCGGCAGCGCCAGGGCCTGGCCGAGTTGATGAAGCATCTCGTGGAGCCCGCGCATCACGAGGAACACGTCGAACATCAGCCCCGCGCTCTCGGGCGCCGCACGCCACGAGACACCGCCGAAGGTCACCTGAGAGACCTTCTGACCCGCCCCGAAGCAGTCGAACACCGTGCAGCCTGGGAACCCGCTCGACCGCAGCTTCGTGTGGATGCCGCAGCGGAAGTCGTCCCGGAGGTTGCGGCACGGCTCCCCGGGGGCCTTGTTCACCGCGAAGTCGGCGGACTTCGCGAAGGGGGGTGCGACGCAGCACAGCCCGAAGCAGTTCGCGCAGTCGCCCCGGAGGGTGTCGGACATGGTGGTGCGTTCCTTCGCGGGTCGGGGGAGGACTCCCCACCGTATCCCGGGGCCCGCGTACGTCGGCGGCGAATTTCGCTTGCGAAGATCAGCGAGCGGCGCCGAGGATCGGGCCCATGCCGCAGTTCACCACGTACGACGGAACCCGACTCTCCTACCGCGAGAAGGGAGAGGGGGAACCGCTCGTCGTCCTCCCCGGCGGCCCCATGCGCGACGCCGACTACCTCGGCGACCTCGGCGGGCTGAGCGGGTACCGCCGGCTCATCGTGCTCGACCTCCGCGGCACCGGCCACAGTGCCGAGCCGGCCGACCCCGCCACCTACCGCTGCGACCGCCAGGTGGCCGACGTCGAGGCCCTGCGCGCCCACCTCGGGCTGGAGCGCATGGACCTCCTCGGCCACTCCGCCGCCGGCAACCTCGCCACCCTGTACGCGGCCGCGCACCCCGAGCGGGTGAGCGCGCTCGTGCTGGTCACTCCCGGCGTGCGCGCCGTGGGCATCGAGATCGGCGACGCCGAGTGGGACGAGGCCGTGGAGGTGCACGCCGACCAGCCCTGGTACGCGTCGGCGCGCGCGGCCTTGGACGCGCTCGGCCCCGACACCCCGCTGCCCGAGGTGATGGAGATCGTCGCGCCGTTCTCCTACGGACGGTGGGACGAGGCCGCGCGGGCGCACGCGGCCGGACGGGAGGCGCACTGGGAGGCCGCGGAGCTGTACTTCGCGCCCGGCGCCTTCGACCCCGCGGCGACCCGGGCGGCCCTGGCCGCCGTCACGGCGCCCGTCCTGATCCTGGCGGGGGAGTGGGACGGAGGCCCGACGCCGGCGCGCGCGGCCGAACTCGCTGCCCTCTTCCCGCATGCCGAGCTCGTGGTGCAGCCCGGCGCCGGGCACTTCCCGTGGGTGGACGACGCCGGCGCCTTCGCCCGTCCGATCGCTGCCTTCCTCGACCCCGACGTGCGGACCGTCACCGTCGACGGGGTCCGTCTCGCGTACCGGGTGCGGGGTCCGGAGGACGCGCCTCCGGTCGTCCTGGTCCACGGCCGCGGCGCATCCGGCGCCGACTGGTCCGAGATCGCCGAGGCGCTGTCCGAGGACCGCCGGGTGTACGCCGTGGACCTGCGCGGACACGGGCTCAGCGACTGGCCCGGCCGGTACGGCTTCGACGTGTTCCGCGACGAGCTGCGTGGTTTCCTGACGGTCCTGGGCCTGACCGGCGCCGACGTCGTCGGCCACTCGATGGGCGGAGCCGCGGCCCTCCTCCTGGCCGCCGCCGAGCCCGGACTGGTCGGCCGGCTCGTCCTGGAGGAGGCCCCGGCCTTCGTCCCGCTCGACCCGCCGCGCGGCCGGGTGCCCCGCCCCGAGGGTCCGCTCGGACTCGACTGGGGAGTGGTGCACGCGACCGACGCCCAGCTCGACGCGCCGGACCCCGCCTGGCGTGCGGGCTGTGCGGCGATCGCCGCCCCCACGCTGCTGCTCGGCGGGGGCCGGGACAGCCATCTCCCGCAGGAGCAGCTGTCGTCGCTGGCCGGCCTGATTCCCGACTGCCGCCTCGTCACCGTCGAGACCGGCCACCTGATCCACGCGTCGCGGCCGGAGACCTTCCTCGCGGCCCTGCGCGACTTCGGGATCGGCTCCACCGCCTCCCCGGACCGCCCGGCCGCGGCGGTACCGAGCGGCTGAGCACGTTCCGGGGCGGACCGGCGTGCGGGATCCGCTCCCGCGCGCCGGCGTCCGGCCGGTCTACGCGCCGGCGTCCTCCGCCGCCACCGACCGTGCCCAGCGGTAGTCCGCCTTGCCGCTGGGCGAGCGCTGGATGCGGTCGGTGAGCACCAGCTGGCGCGGCACCTTGTACCCGGCGAGCCGGGTACGGCAGTGGTCCTGCACCGACGCCAGATCCAAGGCGGCCGCGCCCGGCCGCAGTTGGACCACGGCGGCGACGTGGTTGCCCCACGTCGCGTCCGGGACCCCGGCGACCAGCGCGTCGTACACGTCCGGATGGGACTTGAGCGCCTGCTCGACCTCCTCCGGGTAGACCTTCTCGCCCCCGGTGTTGATGCACTGCGAGCCCCGGCCGAGCACGGTGACGATGCCCTGCTCGTCGACCGTCGCCATGTCGCCGAGCAGCACCCAGCGCTCGCCGTCCTTCCGGAAGAAGGTCTCGGCGGTCTTCGCGGAGTCGTTGTAGTAGCCGAGCGGGACGTGGCCGCGCTGCGCCAGCCGCCCCGGCTCGCCCACCCGCACCGGCTCGTACGTGACCGGGTCGACCACCCGCGTCCGCTCGTTCACCTCCAGCCGGAAGCCCTTCTCGGGCCCGGAGTCGTCCGTCGCCTTGCCGTTGGAACCGGATTCCGAGGAGCCGAAGTTGTTCAGCAGGAGCACGTTCGGGACGAGCGCCTGGAACTGGGCGCGGACCGTCTCCGACATGATCGCGCCGGAGGAGGAGACGCTGAACAGCGACGAGAGGTCCGTCCCCCGGAGCGGGCCGTGGAGCGCGTCCACCAGGGGCCGCAGCATCGCGTCGCCCACCAGGGACACGCTGGACACCTTCTCCTTCTCGATGGTGCGCAGCACCTCCTCGGGCACGTACTTGCGGTGGACGACCACCCGCTGCCCGTAGTTGAAGGCGATGAACGAGGTGAGCGTGGACGTGCCGTGCATCAGCGGGGGAGTCGGGAAGAAGGTGATGCCCGAGCCGCCCGCCGCGACCCGCTCGGCCAGTTCCTCGGGCCGTTTGACCGGCTCGCCCGCCGGGTCGCCGCCGAACAGCCCCGCGAAGAACAGGTCCTCCTGACGCCACATGACGCCCTTGGGCATCCCCGTCGTGCCGCCGGTGTAGATGATGAAGAGGTCGTCCGCGCTGCGCCCGGCGAAGCCCCGTTCCGCCGAACCCGCCGCCTCGGCGTCCGGGAAGGCCGTGCAGTCGAGGGCCGGCGCTCCCTCGGGCGGGGTCCCCACCCGCACGAGGTGCCGCAGCTTCTCCGTCTGCGGCAGCGCGGCCGCGACCCGCTCGGTGAACTCGGCGTCGAAGACGAGTGCCGCGAGGTCGGCGTCCCGGTAGAGGTAGACGAGCTCCTCCTCCACGTAGCGGTAGTTCACGTTCACCGGCACGATCCGGGCCTTGAGGCAGGCCAGGACGGTCTGCAGGTACTCGATCCCGTTGTAGAGGTGCAGCCCCAGGTGCTCGCCGGGCCGGATCCCGGAGTCGAGGAGGTGGTGGGCCACGCGGTTCGCGGCGGCGTCCAGCTCCGCGTAGCTGAGCCGGCGTTCGGCTCCCGTGCCGGGGTGGTCGACGTACACGAGCGCCTCGCGGTCGGGGACCACGTCGACGACCGACTCGAACAGGTCGGCAAGGTTGTACTCCACCGTTCCTCCTGACCTCGTGACCGCCCGGGCCCGCACGGGCCAGGCGGTCATTAGAGCGCCGCCGGACAGAGGTGGGAAGGGTTCGCGCAGAAGAATCTGACTGGGTGTCAGAAAACTATTGAACTGCGACCGCGCCTCCTGCAACCTGTTCCAGTCTGGAGACGGGAGGACGTCCATGGGTGGCACCGAACACCTGACCGTGCGGCGCGAAGGCGCCACGCTCGTGCTCACACTCGACCGGCCGGAGGCCAAGAACGCGCTCTCACTTCCCATGCTGGTGGGGCTGTACGACGGCTGGCTGGAGGCCGATGCCGACGACACGATCCGCTCCGTCGTCCTGACCGGCGCGGGAGGCTCCTTCTGCGCCGGAATGGACCTCAAGGCGCTGGCGGGCAAGGGGATGGAGGGCGAGCGGTACCGGGACCGGATGAAGGCCGATCCCGACCTGCACTGGAAGGCGATGCTGCGCCACCACCGCCCCCGCAAGCCGGTCATCGCGGCCGTCGAGGGCCACTGCGTCGCCGGCGGCACCGAGATCCTCCAGGGAACCGACATCCGCGTCGCGGGCACCTCCGCCACGTTCGGGCTGTTCGAGGTCAGGCGGGGGCTGTTCCCGATCGGCGGCTCCACGGTCCGGCTGCCCCGCCAGATCGCCCGCACCCACGCCCTCGAGATGCTGCTCACCGGCCGCCCCTACAGCGCCGCGGAGGCCGCCGCGATCGGCCTCGTCGGCCGGGTCGTGCCCGACGGCACCACCCTGGACGCCGCCCTCGCGATCGCCGAGCAGATCAACGCGTGCGGGCCGCTCGCCGTCGAGGCGGTCAAGGCGTCCGTGTACGAGACCGCCGAGATGACCGAGACCGACGGCCTCGCGGCCGAACTGAAGCGCGGCTGGCCCGTCTTCGACACGGCGGACGCCAAGGAGGGCGCCCGCGCCTTCGCGGAGAAGCGCCCGCCGGTCTACCGCCGCGAGTGACGGGCCGGCCGCAGGCGCCGCCGCCCCGACCGCACGCCGACACCCGAAGAAGGAGCCCGCCCCATGACAGCCGCCCCCGAGACACTGCGCGCCCCGCTCGTCGTCGAGTTCCCGTTCACCCGGTCCCTCGGGCCCGTCCAGTCCGCCTTCCTGACCGGACTGCGCGAGCGGACCGTCCTCGGGGTGCGGACCGGGAACGGGCGCGTGCTCGTCCCGCCCGTCGAGTACGACCCCGAGACGGCCGACGAACTGCACGACCTCGTCGAGGTCGACGCCACCGGAACCGTCACCACCTGGGCCTGGAACCCCGAACCCCGCACCGGCCAGCCCCTACCGACCCCCTTCGCCTGGGTCCTCGTCCGGCTCGACGGCGCCGACACCGCCCTGCTGCACGCCCTCGACGCCCCCGGACCCGAGGAGGTCCGCACCGGCATGCGCGTCCGGATCCGCTGGGCCGCCGAACGGACCGGCGCCATCACCGACATCGCCTGCTTCGAACCGCACGACGGCGCGCCCACGGCCCGGCCGCCCCGCGCACACGACGGCGACTTCGCCGACCCCGTCACCGGCATCGTCGCGCCCGCCCGACTCGACTACACCTACAGCCCCGGCCGCGCCCAGACCGCCTACCTCCACGCGCTCGCCGGACAGCGGACCGTCGGCGAGCGCTGCCCCTCCTGCGCCAAGGTGTACGTCCCGCCCCGCGGCGCCTGCCCCACCTGCGGCGTCGCCACCACCGACCGCGTCGAGGTCGGTCCCCGCGGCACCGTCACCACCTACTGCATCGTCAACATCAAGGCGAAGAACCTCGACATCGAAGTCCCCTACGTCTACGCCCACATCGCCCTCGACGGCGCCGGCCTCGCCCTCCACGGCCGGATCGGCGGCATCCCCTACGACCAGGTCCGGATGGGCCTGCGCGTCGAACCCGTGTGGAGCGAGGGCGGGCGCTACCCGGACCACTACCGCCCCTGCGGCGAGCCCGACGCCGACTACGACACGTACAAGGAGCTGCTGTGACGCCGGACCGAGAGGTGGCGATCGTCGCCTTCGCCCAGACCGACCACCTGCGCCGCACGGACGAGCTCTCCGAGGTCGAGATGGTCATGCCCGTGCTGCACGACGTGCTGCGCAGCACCGGACTGAAGACCTCCGACATCGGCTTCACCTGCTCCGGCTCCTCCGACTACCTCGCCGGCCGTGCCTTCTCCTTCACCATGGCCCTCGACGGCGTCGGCGCCTGGCCGCCCATCTCCGAGTCCCACGTCGAGACCGACGGCGCCTGGGCGCTGTACGAGGCATGGGTGAAGCTGCTGACCGGGGAGGCCGACACCGCCCTCGTCTACTCCTACGGCAAGTCGTCGCCCGGCTCCGTACGCGACGTCCTCACCCGGCAGCTCGACCCGTACTACCTCGCCCCGCTCTGGCCCGACGCCGTCGCCCTCGCCGCGCTCCAGGCACAGGCGCTCATCGACGCGGGCGACACCGACGAGCCCGCCCTCGCCGGCATCGCCGCCCGCAGCCGCCAGGACGCCACCGCGAACC
This sequence comes from Streptomyces sp. JL2001, assembly GCF_050917515.1. Lineage (NCBI taxonomy): Bacteria > Bacillati > Actinomycetota > Actinomycetes > Kitasatosporales > Streptomycetaceae > Streptomyces > Streptomyces sp. JL2001. Next base: position 7,156,613 of record NZ_CP169421.1, read on the forward strand.
CGCACGCCCAGGTGCCCGGCGCGCGGCCGCAGGGCGACTACCTCGTCCGCCCGCTGCGCACCGGCGACTGCCCGCCCGTCGGGGACGGCGCCGCCGCCGTCGTCCTGGCCGCCGGGGACCGCGCCCGCGAACTGTGCGCCCGGCCCGCCTGGATCCGGGGCATGGACCACCGCATCGAAGCCCACGCGCTCGGCGTGCGCGACCTCACCGACTCGCCCTCCACCCGCCTCGCCGCCGAGCGCGCCGGCGTCTTCGAACGGCCCGTGGACACCGCCGAACTGCACGCTCCGTACACCTCCCAGGAGGTCGTGCTGCGCAAGGTCCTCGAGCTCGACGAGACGGTGAGGGCCAACCCGTCCGGCGGAGCGCTCGCCGCCAACCCGATCATGGCCGCCGGGCTCATCCGGATCGGCGAGGCCGCCGCCCGCATCCACCGCGGGGCCTCCGACCGCGCGCTGGCCCACGCCACCTCCGGACCCTGCCTGCAGCAGAACCTGGTCGCCGTCCTGGAAGGGGACCCCGCCTCGTGAGCCACGCACGCCCGGCCGCGGGCCGCGGCCGCACACCGATCCGGCACCTCCGCGCCGTACGGCCCCCGACGGGCGGCCTGCACGCCGTCCGGCCGGAGGCGGGGGAAGCGCCCCGGCGCCCGGTCCGGGCAACAACAAGGAGGCAAGGTGTCTAAGGAACCCGTGGCCGTCGTCGGGATCGGCCAGACCAAGCACGTCGCCGCACGCCAGGACGTCTCGATCGCCGGCCTCGTCCGCGAGGCCGCCCTGCGCGCCCTCGCCGACGCCGAGCTGACCTGGGCAGACATCGACGCCGTCGTCATCGGCAAGGCCCCCGACTTCTTCGAGGGCGTGATGATGCCGGAGCTCTACCTCGCCGACGCCCTCGGCGCCGTCGGCAAACCGATGCTCCGCGTCCACACGGCGGGCTCGGTCGGCGGGTCGACGGCGCTGGTCGCCGCCAACCTGGTCGCCGCGCGCGTCCACCGCACCGTCCTCACCCTCGCCTTCGAGAAACAGTCCGAATCCAACGCCATGTGGGGGCTGTCCCTGCCGGTCCCGTTCCAGCAGCCGCTGCTCGCCGGTGCGGGCGGTTTCTTCGCCCCGCACGTCCGGGCCTACATGCGGCGCACCGGAGCTCCCGACACCGTCGGCTCCCTCGTCGCGTACAAGGACCGCCGCAACGCGCTGAAGAACCCGTACGCGCACCTCCACGAGCACGACATCACCCTGGAGAAGGTCCAGGCCTCGCCGATGCTCTGGGACCCGATCCGCTACTCCGAGACCTGCCCGTCGTCCGACGGCGCCTGCGCCATGGTCCTCACCGACCGGGCGGGTGCGGAGCGCGCGCCGGCGCCGGCGGCCTGGGTGCACGGCGGCGCGATGCGCAGCGAGCCCACCCTCTTCGCGGGCAAGGACTTCGTCTCGCCGCAGGCCGGCAAGGACTGCGCCGCCGACGTCTACCGCCAGGCCGGCGTCACCGACCCGAGGCGCCAGATCGACGCCGTCGAGATGTACGTGCCCTTCTCCTGGTACGAACCGATGTGGCTGGAGAACCTCGGCTTCGCGGACGAGGGCGAGGGCTGGAAGCTGACCGAGGCCGGCGTGACCGAACTCGACGGGGACCTGCCGGTGAACCCCTCGGGCGGGGTCCTCTCCACCAACCCCATCGGCGCGTCCGGGATGATCCGGTTCGCCGAGGCGGCGCTCCAGGTGCGGGGGCAGGCGGGCGAACACCAGGTGGACGGCGCGCGCAGGGCGCTCGGACACGCGTACGGAGGGGGCGCGCAGTTCTTCTCGATGTGGCTGGTCGGCGACCGGCCACCCACCGCATGAGGTCTGTCGGCACCCCGTGCCCCTCGCTAGGCTGGGCCCCGGACGACGACCAGGCGGGATGCGGGAGGAGCACGGACGTGTCGGAGAGCACCACCACCCAGCAGGCCTTCGCGGGCTGGGACAAGCCGGATCTCGACCTCAGCCGGGCCGACTGGCAGTCGGGCAGCCGGGGCGCGGGAGACGTCCAGATCGCCTTCGTCGAGGGCTTCATCGCGATGCGCAACGGCGGGCGGCCCGAAGCCCCGTCGCTGATCTTCACGCCGGCCGAGTGGCGGGCGTTCGTCGTCAACGCCCGTGAGGGCGAGTTCGACCTGACCTGACCCGGCCGGCCTGCCCCGGGCAGGCGGTCGGCGCGGTGAGCTCACGGGGGAAGAGGCGGCCGTCCTCTTCCCCCGTACGCGTCGGCGGGCCGACCCGCCGGGGATGACGGGACGGTCCCTAGGCTGACGGCCATGAGCGCAGAACGTGACCTGAGCCGGCTGCTGGCCGGGATGAGCCCGGAACTCGATCCCGGACGCTACGTCTTCACCACCGTCCCCGGACCCGTCCCGCCGGGGATCACCCCGCTCGTCACCGTCACCGAGCCCGAGGGGCTCACCCTGGTCCTGCGCCAGGAGGACGCCGACCGGGCCGCCCTCCCCTACGACTACGTGGCCGGCTGGATCACCCTGCGGGTCCACTCCGCCCTCGACGCCGTCGGACTGACCGCCGCCGTCTCCCGCGCACTCGCCGAAGCCGGTCTGAGCTGCAACGTCGTGGCCGGATACCACCACGATCACCTCTTCGTCGAACACGAGCGCGCGGAGGGGGCGTTGGCCGTGCTGCGGGCTCTGTCGACACGTTCCGCCGGGTCTGCCGATTGACGGTCACAAGGAGTGCCTCCGGGCGTACGCTGGGCTTTTCGCGGGGCCTGTCGGCCCGGCCGCACTCGTCCGCGCGCCGGGCGCGCGCCCCCGGTGTGGGGGTGGAACGTGGAGCGACACAGCGGCAGGACCGGCCGCGGCAGAATCGGTCTCTTCGAGCGCGAGGCGGAACTCGCCGCGGCCGAGGAGGCATTGAACCAACTCACCGGTCTGGGTGCGGCCGAGGTGCCCTGGCCGCGCGGACCCGAGCGGGTTCCCGATGAACGGACGCCCGATGAACGGACCCCGCCGCCCCGTGAGGCGGCGGTCCGCAGGCAGCCCCCGGGCACCCATCCGGCCGGCCGCCGGCCGAGCGGCCCGGCCCTGCACGTCGTCGGCGGCCCGGAGCCGGACCGCGCCGAGGCCGAGCCGGTCCTCCCCGCCCCGCCCGGGCGCGGCCTCCCGCAGGGCGACCGTCCGCAGGCACGGGGCGACGCCGCCCCGGCGCCCCGTATCCCGCGCGGCGGCGTACTCGCCTACGCGGCCCCCGCCGGGCTCGGCAAGACGACCCTGCTCGCCGAGATCCGCCGGCGCGCCGCCGCCAAGGGCTGCACCGTGCTGTCCGCGCGCGGCGGGGACCAGGAGCAGCAGGTCGCCTTCCACGTCGCCCGCCAGCTCCTGCAGCCCCAGCTCGCCGTCGCCTCCGACACCGAACTCCGCCGCCAGCTGGGCAGTTGGTACGACATCGTGGGACCCGCCCTCGGCCTGTGCACCGCGGTCGCCGGCGCCCCGCCCGACCCGCAGGGCCTGCGCGACGGCCTGGACTGGGTCCTCACCCACCTCGCCGTCCGGCGCGCCCCGCTCGTCGTGGTCGTCGACGACGCCCACTGGGCCGACCCCGAGTCCCTCGGCTGGCTCTCCGCCTTCGCACCGCGCTCCGAGGAGCTCCCCATGCTCCTCGTCGTCGCCTACCGGCCCGACGAACTCCCGGACACGGGAGAGGAGTTCACCGGCAGGCGATCCGGACAGCGCCCCCTCGGACTCGAACCCCTGACCTCCGGCGCCATCGCCGACCTGGTCCGCGACCTCGTCGGCGACCACGCCGACGACGCCTTCTGCCGCGAGTACTGGACCGTCACCTCCGGCAACCCCTTCGAGGCCGTCGAGCTCGCCGCCAAGATCCGCGGTCTGGGCCTCGCCCCCACCGCCGACGGCGCCCACGAGCTGCGCGACCTCGCCGCCGCGGTCAAGGGCAGCGGCCTCATCGCCCGGCTCGAACGCCTCGGCACCTCCACCGTCCGGCTCGCCTGGGCCTGCGCCGTCCTGGGCACCGAGATCTCCCCGCAGCTCGCCGGCGCCGTCGCCGGTCTCGGCGACGAGGCCGTCGCCGACTGCGCGGAACACCTCCGCGAGGCCCGTATCCTCGCCGGCACCGAGACCCTCGAGTTCGTCCACCCGCTGATCGCCACCTCCGTGTACAAGGCGATCCCCGCCGCCACCCGTGTCGCCCTGCACGGGCAGGCCGCCTGGTGCGTGGTCGACGCCGGCCTCGGACCCACCGCCGCCGCCCGGCACCTCCTGGAGACCCACCCCGAGGGCGACCCCTGGGTGGTCAAGGAGCTGCGCGCCGCCGCCCGCGAGACCCTCCGCGCCGGAGCTCCCGACGCGGCCCGCCGCTACCTCGCCCGCGCCCTGCGCGAACCCCCCTCCCACGACGAGCGGGCCGCGGTCCTCTTCGAGCTCGGCAGCGCCTCACTGCTCACCGAGCCCGCCACCACCGTCAACCACCTGCGCGCCGCCCTGGAGGAGCCCGTCTCCGACCCGGCGCTGCGCCACGGCATCGTCTACCGCCTCTCCCAGGTCCTCGCCCACAGCGACCGCCTCGTCGAGGCCTCCGAGCTCCTCGCCCGGGAGTCCCGGCTCACCACCGACGCCCGCAGCCGGCTGCGCATGCAGTCCGAGAAGTTCATGTGGGACGCCTTCCGCGCCGACGAACCCGACTCCCCGGCCCGCTCCCGCCGGCTGGCCCGGCTCGCCGACCGGCTCACCGGCCGCGACCTCACCGAGCGGTACGTCATCGGCCTGCGCGCCTGGGACGCGACCCTGCGCGCCGAGCCCTCGGCCGTCGCCGTCGGCCACGCCGAACGCGCCTTGGAAGGCGGCCTGAGCTGGGCCGACGAGAGCCGCGGTTTCGAGGTCCCGGTCCTGGTCGCGCTGACGTACCTCTACGCCGACCGCCCGGGCCGGGCCGAGGAGCTCTTCGCGGCGGGCACCGCCGAGTTCGAGCGCCAGGGCTGGCGCGGCGCGCACCTCTCGTTCGCCTACACCCTGCTCGGGTACATCCGCTACCGACGCGGCCGGCTCGTCGAGGCCGAGGACTTCGTCCGGGCGGGACTGCGCCTGGCCGAACGCGTCGGACCGCGCACCCCCGCCCACTGGTACGCCGTCGGGGTCATGATCGAGGTGCTGCTGGCCCGCGGCCGGGTCCGGGAGGCCGAGCAGGTCTCCCGTACGCACGACTTCGGCGAGCCCTTCCCCGCCGCCGTCACCTTCCCCGACTCCCAGACCGTCCACGCCGAACTCCTCCTCGCCCTGGGCCGCACCGACGAGGCCGCTGCCGAGCTGGCGTCGGTCGGACGCCGCCTCGACCCGCGCGGCATGCGCAACCCCGCATGGTGCCCCTGGCAGCTCCACCTCGCCCTCGCCGAGGTCCGGGACACCCCCGACCGGGCCCGCGACACCGCCCTGGACGCCGTCGACCGCGCCCGCCAGTACGGTGCGCCCTCCGCGATCGGCCAGGCGCTCCGCGTCACCGCCGAGGTGATGGGCGGCAGCGAGCGGGTCAAGCTGCTGGAGGAGTCCGTCGACTGGCTGGAGCGCTCACCCGCCGCGTACGAGCTGGCCCGCTCCCTGGTCGCCCTGGGTGCGGCCCTGCGCCGGGGCGGCCGGACGAGGGAGGCCGCCGAGTACCTCTACCGCGGTCTGGAGGCGGCCCAGACGTGCGGCGCCGACGGCCTCGGCGAGGAGGCGAGGGCCGAGCTGGCCGCCGCCGGACTCCGGCCGCGCACCCTCCGCCCCGCCGGCACCGACACCCTCACCGCGCGTGAGCGCGCCGCCGCCGATCTCACCGTCCGTGGCGAGGACGCGGCGGTCGCCCTCGGCACCGACAACGCCACCGTCACACTGCTGCTCTCCGCCGTCTACCGCAAGCTCGGCACCGATCGGGCGGGCCTCGCGCAGGCCCTGCGGCACACCGGCCGGGAGCCCCGCGAGAGCGCCCCGCCCGCCTGACCGACGAGCCGCCACGGGACCCGCCCCGGCGCGCTGCACACGGCGTCGGGGCACGTACCATGGCCGTATGTCCTTCCTCCGCCGCCGCAGCCCCGCCACTCCCGCGGGCCCGGACTTCGACGTCCTGGCCATGGACCCGGGCGACTGGCCCGGGAACCTCGGCGCAGGTCTGCTGCCCGCCCCCGACGGGACCTGCCAGGGCGTGTTCCTGCGCTACGACCTGTTCGGCGGCCGGGGCCCCGCGATGATCATCGGCAACCTCCCGGAGGGCTCCCCGGCGCGCGAGCTCGCCGACGGCCAGATCCCGTTCGAGGTCGCCCAGCTCCTCGCCGCCCTGGAGAACGACGAGCCGGTCGAGGTCCTCGACACCGAGGACATGCCGGTCATGCAGGGGGACAACCTGCTGATCGTGCGCCGCCTCAAGCTCTCCGAGAGCCGGATCTCCTGCGTGCAGTTCGACCGCAGCGACAACGTCCTCGTGACGATCGCCAGTTGGGACCGCCCGATCACGGACGACCTGTACGCGCTGCTCAAGCCCCTGCCCGCCGAGCTGTTCCAGCAGGGCTGACGGGAGCGGGGCCGATGAGCGCGCGCGTCGACAGCTGGATCTGGGCCGTACGCCTCACCAAGACCCGCTCCCAGGCCGCCGCGGCCTGCCGGGCGGGCCACGTCAAGGTGAACGGCGACCGGGCCAAGCCCGCCCAGCCCGTGAAACCGGGCGACGAGGTCAGGCTCTTCCACGGCGGCCGCGAGCGGATCGTCGAGGTCAAGGAACTGCACACCAAGCGGGTCGGACCGCCGGTGGCCGTCGAGGCGTACGTCGACAACAGCCCGCCCCCGCCGCCGCGCGAGCACGTGGCCGTCGCCGCGGTCCGCGACCGGGGCACCGGCCGGCCGACCAAGCGCGACCGCCGCGAACTCGACCAGCTCCGCGGCCACCGTCCCTGACGTCCCCTCCGGGACCCGGCGGCCGCCCCCGGTCGCCGCGGGGGCGGCCGCCGCGGTCACCGCGCGGCGGAGCCGAGCAGGGCCGCCAGCCGGGCCGCCGAGGTGCCGATCCCCGTGGGCCCCCGGCGCAGCAGCGCCGTACCACCGCCCGCGTGGACGTCGCCCTCCGCGTAACGGCGCACGCTCCGGTGCCAGTTGAGGACTCCGGCCAGCCAGTCCTCCAGCTCGCGCAGATACGCCTCGAACGCCGCCCGGCCCTTCGCGTCCAGGCCGAAGTCCTCGTACAACAAGGGGACTTCGTGCCTCTTCACATGCTCGAACTGCCGCAGCCGGCCGCGCATCAGGTCGTCGACCATCGCCACGGCCGTCGGGTAGTCGCAGTCGAAGAACTTCTGGAGCACCAGCACACCGTTGTGCACCTCGCCCTCCACCTCGATCTCCTTCTGATAGGAGAACAGGTCGTTGAGGAGGGCGGCGTAGTCCGCGGCGGAGTTCTCCAGCCGGGTGACGGTCCCGGTGCGGTAGACCGCCGGAGGCAGCGCGTCGGCCTGCCGCAACCGGCAGAGCAGCATCGTCAGGTCGGAGCCGAAGGTCCGGCGGCGCATCTCGATGTAGTCCACCGGATCGGGGACCCGGTGCTGCGCCTGGTTGTGCAGCTCCCACAGCCAGCTGTCGAGCATGAGGTCGATCGCGTCGCGCAGCTTGCCGCGGGCCTCGTGGTGCAGGGGGCCGGCCGTGCGGGCCCACAGGTCGGCGAGCGCCCGCTCCATCGGGCTCACGGCGAGCCCCGGTCCGGTCGCCGGCTCCTGCACCGGCATGCAGGTCTTGAGCCGCTCGGTGCACTGCCTGGCACCGGCCAGATCACGCGGCCGCCCGAAGACGAGCGGGTAGTAGTCGTCGCCGTAGGTGCCCCAGGTCAGCCACTCCGCGCTGAGCTCCAGCTCCTCCAGGGTGGCGTCCGGATCCAGACCCGCCGAGCAGAGCGCGAAGTCGAAGCCCTCCAGCATCGGCCGGTCCCAGACGTCCTCCAACAGCCCCATGCGCTCGGCCCAGTCCACCGAGCGCCGCAGCGCCTCCCGGTGGTGCGGGCTGAGTGACAGGGGGTAGGGCAGGTCGAATGCGGGCAGCAGCGAGGCGCCGACCTGCTGGTGCGGCACGTGGGTGTGGGCGCGCAGCCGGGCGGCGGCCGGCCGGCCGAACAGCGTCCGGACGTCGAGCGCCGAGGTGCCGAGCACCCCGTCGAGCCGTGAAGGGCCGGTCCCCACGCCCTCGTTCATGTACCGGCTGGACCGCAGGTGCCACTCGTGGCCGCCGGACTGCCAGTCCTGGAGCCCCTTGGCGTACGCCGCCACGGCAGCACACTCCGCCGGGTTCAGCCCCTTCTCCAGACAGAGCCCGGGCACCTCGGTGAGCGCCGTGTTCTCGAACTGCTGCAACCGTGACGTCAGCAGGTCGTTGACCGCCTCGGCCGCCTCCTGCGTGGTGCAGCCGAGGAACCGCTCCAGGACGAGGACGCCGTTGCTGTTCTCCCCTTCGTCCTCCACCTCCCGCTGGTACGAGAAGAGGTCGTTGCGGAGGTGGACGGCGTCCGAGAAGGCGTCCCGCAGGACGAGCAGGGGCCGGCTGCCGGCCACCTGCTCGGGGACCTCGGCGCCGGCCGCGTACTCGACGAGCCCGGCGGACCAGGGGGCACCGCCCACCTTGCGCCGCATCTCGATGTACTCGACGGGGTTGGCGACGCGCCCCTCGTTGATGTTGTCGAGCTCCCAGAGGGACTCGTACAGCAGCGCCTCGGTGGCCTCGGCGAACCGTTCCCGCCAGGCCGGCGACATGGCCGGCACCGTGCGCCGCCACAGGTCCGTGAGTCCGGCCTCGACCGGGTTCGTCGGCTCGGGCACGGCCGTCGCCGGGTCGCTCGGCATGAACAGCGGCAGCCGGTCCAGGTACGCCTTGCCGCCGGGTCGGTCCTGGGCGCGCTTGAAGACCTCCAGGAAGTGGTCGTCGAAGAAGAAGACCCACGTGTACCAGTCGGTGACCAGCGACAACGCCTCGGCGTCGCAGTCCGGGTGGGTGTAGGAACACAGCAGGGCGTAGTCGTGCGACTCGAGGTCGTGCGCCTCCCAGACGCCGGAGCCCTCCAGCATCCCCATCGTCCGTGCCCACTCCCGGGTGTGCGAACGGGCTACCTCCACATGGGGGTTGAGCCGCGCCGGATACGGGACGTAGAAATCCGGCAGAACGAAGGGCTGAGCCATGCGTGCGGGGCCTTTCCGGTGAGCGCGGTCGAGCGGGGCGGATGCCCGCCCAGCATTACCCGTCGCCCGTACGGCGCACGCCGTCCCGAGGTTAGTCATATGAACGGCGGAGGGTGCCGGCGAACCCACGGTCCGCCGGCACCCCCCGCCGCTCCGCGCCTGTCGACCTCAGCCGCGAGAAACCCGCACGTCAGCGGCCTTCACAAAGGCCACCCGGTGGCCGAACTGGATCTCGTAGTACTCCTCCTGCCCCCGCACCACCGTGTGGCCCGTGGTGTCGAACACCGGCGCGAAGTAGTACTCGCCCGGGGTCCGGTCGCCCACCACGTACCGCTGGCCGGCGAGCAGCCGGTACGGCAGCGGCGACACCGCCTGGACCGGGACGCCCGCCGGGTACGCCGACGCCTCCGGGTAGGCGCGCCCGTACACCGGGACCGACGCCGCCCCCTCCTTGGGCGTCAGCACCAGGGCGCGCGCGTTCACCGCCGTCGGCCGCGCCGCCGGGTTGTGGAACCAGGCGATCTGACCGAGGTACCAGATCGCCGTCCAGTCCCCCCGTCGCTCCGCCACCGCGAACTGCTGGCCCGTCGACGCCCGCGCACCGGTGTCGTTGACCCCGGTCGTCGAGTCCTGGCCGCCTGGGTACAGGCCGACGTCCTTCACCAGCGGGGCGTCGGCGCTCGGCGCCGTGTGCAGCCGGACGGCGTTGCTGCCGTGCGGGGCACACGCCTCGCCCGCCGTCACACATCCCGTGTAGACCGGCTGGTTCGCGCTGTAGTCGGGACGGATCGTGACCACGCCCGCGCGGGGACCCGCGCTCGGAGTGATCGGCCGGCCGAGCAGCCGGAAGTAGTGCGCCCAGTCCCAGTACGGACCCGGGTCCGTGTGCATGCCGCGGATCGTCGCCGTGGTCGTCCCCGGCACGGTGTCGTGCCCCAGGATGTGCTGACGGTCCAGCGGGATGTCGTAGCGCTGGGCGAGGTACCGCACCAGCCGGGCCGAGGTCCGGTACATCGCCTCCGTGTACCAGGCGTCCGGCGAGGTCAGGAAGCCCTCGTGCTCCAGGCCCACCGACTTGGCGTTCACGAACCAGTTGCCCGCGTGCCAGCCGACGTCCTTGAGCGGCAGATGCTGGGCGATGTGCCCGTCCGAGGAACGCAGCGAGTACTGCCAGGACACGTACGTCGGGTCCTGCACGAGCTTGAGGGTGACGTCCCAGGACGCCTCGGTGTCGTGCACGACGATGTAGTCGATCGACTGCGACACCGGCCGGTTCGCCTTGTCGTGGTTGCCGTAGTCCCCGTCGCCGAACTCCTCGTACGGCGCCGGGATCCACTCGCAGGCCACCGTCCGCGGGCACTCGGTCGGGCCGCCGTCCGCGGTCCGCAGCCCGAGCGCGGCGAGTTGGCCCGTGGCGGGCGCCACGTCCGGAACGGCCGCCAGCGTGACCACCTGGCCGCTGTCCGTCGTCCGGGTCTCGCCGGAGCGGATCACCTCGTACACGTCGTTCGCGTACGTCGACGCCGTCGCCGTGTCGTCCGCACCGGAGTAGCGGGCCACGGCGCCGTACCAGTCGGCCGGGTCGGCGCTCAGCGGCCGGCCCGACTCCCGTTGGGCGGCGGCCAGCAGGGCGGCCCCGCCCTCGATGTTCGCCGCCGTGCTCGTCCGCAGCTCCTCCGCGGGGATCCCCGACACGCGGGCGGCTCGCTCCAGCGTCCTGAGGCGCGCGGGAAGCTGCTCGGCCGTCGGCGGCGGGGTCGTCGCCGCGGCGGTCGCGGCGCCGGCCGCGGTCCGGGGGGCGCGCGCGTCGTCGCCGCGGGCGTCCTCCTCGCCGTGCGAGTGGTGCGGTGCCTCGGCGAGGGCCGTCACGGCGTCCGTCAGGTGCATCGGGCCGTAGCCGCCGGTCACGCTCGGCGCCCCGCCGTGCGTGTCCCACCGCGACTGGAGGTACGACACGGCGAGGAGCACGCTCCGCGGCACGCCCTGACGCTCGGCGGCGGCGGTGAACTGCTGCTGCAGGCTGCCGGAGTCCTCCGGCCGGGCGGTGGCGGGAGGCGTTGCGGCGAGCAGCGGGAAGAGCAGAGCGGCGGACGCCACGGCGCCCGCCGCTCGGGTGACACGTCTGGGGGACGCGGATCGGTGCAAGGCAGCCTCCGGAGGCGGGGGGTGACGACGGGGCGTGCGGGGCTGGACCCGTACAGGGGTATCGGCTCCCGGACGATCCGTCAATCACCCCTCACGACACGGGATTTCCCATGTCAGGAGCGGTGCGCCGGAGTTTCGCGACGGCAGTGCGCGGGCCTGCGGCGCGTCAGTGGAGTGGACCAATGCCGCCGTCCCGGAGGGGGCGGACGCGTCCCGGCGCGGCTCGGTGCCGCCGCTCGACGCGGACCGGGGAGGCGTCCGCGCGAGCACGCGGGAAGGCGCACCGCCCCGGGGTGTCTCCTCCCGACACATGGCGACGCCCCGCGTGCCCGGTGCTCTCGGCACCGGGCACGCGGGGCGTGCTTCCGTCTCCTGGTCCGGCGCGCCTCAGCGGGTGCCGACCGCGGCGCGCACGGCCCGCCGCGCCATGGCGCAGTCGTCGTGCAGGCGCCGCAGCAGGCGCCGCTGCTCCTCGCCGGGCGAGACCGCGCCCGACGGGACGGGGATCGAACCGGCGGGCGGTGCCTCCCTCATGGTCCGCTGCACCGCCGTCTCGTAGGTACGGATCTCCCGCGTCAGCACGATCATCAGGTTGACCAGGAAGGCGTCCCGGGACGCCGGTCCCGCCTGCTGCGCGAGCTGGCTGATCTGGCGACGGGCCAGCGGCGCGTCACCGAGCACCGCCCAGATGGTCGCCAGGTCGTATCCGGGGAGGTACCAGCCGGCGTGCTCCCAGTCGACCAGCACGGGGCCGGTGGGGGAGAGCAGGATGTTGGAGAGCAGGGCGTCGCCGTGACAGAACTGCCCCATGCCCTGACGGCCACCGGCGTGCGCCAGGCCGTGCAGCAGCTTCTGCAGGTCGTCGCGGTCCCGGTCGGTGAACAGGCCCAGTTCGTGGTAGCGCGAGATCCGCGAGGCGTAGTCGAGCGGGGCGTCGAAGGTGCCGGCCGGCGGGCGCCAGGCGTTGAGCCGGGCCACCGCGCCGAGCGCGGCCCGGACGTCGGCACGGGGCGGCGCCTCCACGGGGTGGCGGGTGAGCGCCGCCGCGCGTCCGGGCATCCGCTCGATGACCAGCGTGCAGTTGTCCGGGTCGGCTGCGACGAGCCGGGGGGCCCGTACCGGCGGGCGGTGCCGGACGAAGGAGCGGTAGGCGGCTATTTCGTGCTGGAACCGCTCGACCCACGCGGGGGAGTGGTCGAGTAAGCACTTCGCGACCGCCGTCGTGCGTCCCGTCGCTCCCACGATGAGGACGGAGCGGCCGCTGCGGCGCAGCACCTGGACGGGGTTGAACTCCGGGCAGATCCGGTGGACGGACGCGATGGCCATCCTCAGCTGCGCGCCCTGCGGACCCGAGAGGTCGATGCGTCCGCTGAGCGGCTGGGCGGCGTTCGCCACCCACCGCCTGGCCCGGCCCGGCTGCGTCACGGGGGCGAGGTACGGTCCGCTGCCGACCGGCACGGTGCGGTGCTGGGGCCGGGGCGGGGCGGACACGGAGGACGATGCTGTGTACATGGAGGAAACAGATCCCTTCGTGTGCCGACGAGTTGCGTGCGTCGCCCCGCCCGGCCTCCGGGCCGCACCCTGGGGAATGTGGGCCGGTTACCGGGGCGGGGTGGCGCTTTCCTACCTGACACCCGGGCGCGGGTGGCGGAACATCGGGCGCACCCTGGCGAACCCTGGCGAATAGTCGCCAGCCCTATGACAGGGGGTTACTGTCAACTCAGCCGAGAACCTGGGGGCTTAGACGTGACCGGACAAACCAACACCCGCCTGGCAGACCTCTTCGGCCTGGCCGGCTGGTCCAAGGGCGAACTCGCGAGACTCGTCAACCGGCAGGCGGCGGCCATGGGCCACCCGCAGCTGGCGACCGACACCTCGCGGGTGCGGCGGTGGATCGACCTGGGGGAGACCCCTCGCGATCCCGTCCCCCGGGTGCTGGCAGCACTGTTCACCGAGCGACTCGGCCGTGTCGTGACCATCGAGGACCTCGGGTTCGTACGACGCGGTGGCGCCGGGAAACGGCAGAACGTCAGGAAAACCGACAACCCTGACGGGCTGCCTTGGGCGCCCGAGCGTACGGCGGCGGTCCTCACCGAATTCACGGGAATGGACCTCATGCTCAACCGACGCGGCATGGTGGGCGCGGGAGCCGCGCTCGCCGCCGGCTCCGTACTCACCAGTGCCATGCACGACTGGCTGCACACCGAACCCACCCGTCCGTCCGCCGCCCCCCGCCGGACCGATCCCCTGCACGCCGACCCCGCCGGGTTCGACCGCTACGAGGCCGCCCCCATCGGGTCGCAGGAGATCGAGGCCCTGGAGCGCTCGGTCGAGGTGTTCCGGGCCTGGGACGCGGCGCGCGGAGGCGGACTCCAGCGCAAGGCGGTCGTGGGGCAGCTCAACGAGGTGGGCGGCATGCTCGCCTACCACCACCCCGACCACCTCCAGCGCCGCCTCTGGGGCGTCGCCGCCAACCTGGCCGTGCTGGCCGGCTGGATGTCGCACGACGTCGGCCTCGAACCGACCGCACAGAAGTACTTCGTGATCGCCGCCCACGCGGCACGCGAGGGCGGCGACCGGCCGCGGGCCGGTGAGGCGCTGTCCCGCGCCGCCCGCCAGATGGTGCACCTCGGCCGGCCCGACGACGCGCTCGACCTGATGAAGCTCGCCAAGTCCGGTTCGGGCGACGAGGTACTGCCCCGGACGCAGGCGATGCTGCACACCATCGAGGCGTGGGCCCAGGCGTCCATGGGCAAGGGCCAGGCCATGCGGCGCACGCTCGGCGAGGCCGAGGACCTCTTCGTCTCGGACCGGGCCAACGTCCCGCCGCCGAGCTGGATGCAGAACTTCGACGACGCCGACATGCACGGCATGCAGGCGCTCGCCTACCGCACCCTCGCGGAGCACGACCCGGCCGCCGCCGTCCCGGCGCAGCGCCACGCCAAACTGGCGCTCGAACTCCGGCGCAACGGCCACAACCGCTCGAAGCTCTTCGACTACATCTCGCTGGCCTCGGCCTGCTTCATCGCCGACGACCCGGAGCAGGCCGACCGCTATGCCCGGCTCGCCCTCGTGTCGATGGGGGACACCTCCTCGCACCGCACTTGGGACCGGCTGCGCGAGATGTACCGGCTGACCGGGCAGTACGCCGGCTACTCGAAGATCGAGGACCTGCGCGAGGAGATCGCGCTCGCCCTGCCGACACCGTCGGCCGGCACGCCGGGGACCGGCGCGGTCTGACGGCGAGACGCCGGGTACGACGTCACGGGCACGGACCCAGGTGCCCCACTCCGCACACTCCCGCGCACACGCCCAGGCCCTGGCGGGCATGACGGGCAGGCACCCGCACGTACACACAAGGGCACACCGGCTCCGCCGGTATGCCCTGGAACGAGGCACGACATGGTGCCCCGTCGCGCCGGTGTGTGCGGCCACCGCCCGGGAGTGACACGCCCCTCGTGCGGTCCGAGCTCAGGAGCCGGACCGCCCGTTCTTCGCCGTGGCTCCCTCCGACCCCTACCGACCGACCCTGACCACCATCACGCAGGCGTCGTCGTCGCGCGGCGCCTCGCCGAACTCCGCGACCACCGACCGGACGCAGTCCTGCGCGTCCCGTGCCGCCGCCAGCCGTGGCGCGAGCGCCAGCAGCCGTTGCGTGCCGGAGTCGTCCCCGTCATGGCCGCGGGTCAGCCCGTCCGTGTGCAGGACCAGCAGATCGCCGGGAAGCAGCCGGATCTCCGCCTCCTCGTACGAGGCGGCGGCCGTCGCGCCCAGCAGCACGCCGTCCGGCCTGGCCAGCGCGCGCCCCGTCCCGTCGCGGAAGAGCAGCGGGGCGGGGTGTCCGGCCTGCGCCCAGGAGAGTGTCTGGCGCGCCGGGTCGTAGCGGCAGCACATCGCGCTGCCCAGGGCCGGCTGGACCGAGGTCTCGAGCAGCTGGTTGAGGTGGCCCATGAGGGCCGCGGGGCGGATTCCCGCCACCGCCATCCCGCGCAGCGCGCCCAGCAGCATGGCCATGGAGGAGGTGGCCGACACGCCGTGCCCGGTGAGGTCACCGACCGTCAGCAGCGCGTCCCCGTCCGGAAGCGCGAGCGCGTCGTACCAGTCGCCGCCGATGAGGCCGGTGCTGGCGGCCGGCAGGTAGTGGCCCGCCACGTCGAGCGGGGCGCCCGGGCCGCCGTGGGCGAAGCTCAGCGAACCGCGCCACGGAGGGAGGACGGCCTCCTGGAGTTCGACGGCGACCCTGCGCTCGGTGCGCTCGACGTGACGACGGCGCTGGAGGGAGTCGCGGGACTCGCGGACCGCGCGCTCGCTGCGGCGCAGTTCGCTGACGTCCCGTAAGACGGCCCACATGGAGGCGGTGCAGCCGTCCTGGTCGAGGACGGGCTCGCCCATCATGTGCAGGGTCCGGACCCGGCCGTCGGTGCGGACGATGCGGAACTCGCCGTCGATCGGCTTCCCGTCGATCAGACAGTCCGTCACCATCGCCTGGAGCAGCGGCTGGTCCTCGGCGAAGACCATCGACGGCAGTTCGTCGAGCGACATGGGGCCGCTCTCCTCGGTGCGGCCGAAGATCCGGAACAACTCCTCGGACCAGCTGACCTCGTCGGTCAGCAGGTTCCACTCGGCGCTCCCGACGCGGCTCAGCAGAGAACCGGCGGACGCGCGAGCGGGTGCCGGCGCACCGCCGTACGCGGCACCGGGCGTGGTCGGCAGGTCGTCGGGCAGGCCGTTCTTCAGCTGCCCGAGATGGGCGCCGAGGTCGTCGAGTTGATGTACGGCCAGGTCACAGAGGGCGCGCTGCCAGCGGTTCTGGGGGTCGTCCTCGTCCAGGACGGCGTCCCGGCGCACGGCGTCGACATCTCCGCGCAGACGCCGTGTCTGCGAGATCAACGCGTCCACCGTGCCATGCTCTGACGGCTGGGCGGGACGATCCGCGAAGCGAGGGGACGGCATGTCGTACTCCGATACAGGCGCGGCACGGCCGGAAGTGGAACAAGGCCCGGTTACGACTGTGGCACAGGCGACGACAGGCCGTAAGGGATTTGGCAACACTCGATACGGTGGTGCTTGCGGCATATGCCGCAGGCCCGCCGGGGGTCGGCCCTCAGGATGGTAACGGTAAGTGCCGGTAAGAAGGTTACGGTGCTGCTGTGGTGAGCAACGAGGTGGACACGGTGGGGACGGCGCTGCTGCTGGCGGCAGCGCCCGCGGGGCGCGGACGAGCGATGGACGCGGCCTCGGTGCTGCCCGCGCTGGCGGCGGTACCGCCGAGCGCGCTGACCGGCACGCCGGCGGCGACGGTCGTCGAACTGGCCGACCCCCTGGACCCGCAGACGGTCCTGACCCGGTTGCGGGCCGCGGCGGCCGCCCCGGGACCCCTCGCGGTCTACCTGGCGGGCCAGTTGCACCTGGACCGCCGCCAGCAGCTGCCGCACCTGGCCCTGGCGCGGACCACGGCCGCGACGCTCCGCTACACCGGGCTTCCCTGGCACTGGCTGGCGGGTGAACTCGCCCTGCGGGCACCCGGAACGACCACCGTCGTGGTGGACCTCGTCGCCGACGCGGAATTGTGGCAGCGGCTGACCGCCGCCCCCGGTCTCCTCTCCCTGGGACCCGGCCCGCTGCTCTACGGCCGGGTCCTGCCGGCCCCGCGCCGCGGCGCGCCCGCGACTCCGGAGTACCTCCGCGCCTTCGCCACGATCTGGCGCACGGGCGCCCGCCCGCCGTTCGCCGCCCTCCATGAGGAGGCGGCGGCCGGCACGGCCGATCCGGACGCGCTGCTGCTGGCACCGGGGAGGCCGGCTCCCGGGGCGGCGGGCGGCGAGTGGGGCACGGGGCAGGTGGCCGGTGCGGGGACCGGTGCGACGGCGTACGGGCCGGGTGACCGGGGAGCGGGGGAGAGCGGCGGGCCCGGCGTGGCGGCGGTCGGAGCGACGGTGTCCGGAGCGGCCGTGATCGGTGTGCCGACGGCCGGTGTGGCGGTGGCCGGGCCGCCGCTGCCCGGGGCGGCGGTGACGGGCGCGGTGCCGCCCCCGGTGCCCGGAGTACTCGGCGAGACCGCGACGGCCAGGATCCGGCGGACCGTCCCCCGTGCCGCCGCGGCCTCTCCCGACACGCCGGGTCCCGCGCGCGCGACGGCCCAGGCGGCGCCCCCGCCGCGCGCCGCCGCCCCTCGACAGGTGCCCGCCCCGGTCTCCACGTCCGGACCGGGTTCCGCGTCCGGCCAGGTGTCCACGTCCGGCCCGGCTTCCGCGTCCCGCCCCGGCCCCGTACCCGTACCGGTACCCGTACCGGCTCCGGCGCCGCCCCAGGTACTTCCGCCCGCCCCGCTTCCGCCGCCCGCCCCGGTGCCCGCTCCGGCCGCCGTCGCGACTCCGTCGCCGCGGCCGGCCGCGCCCGCGCCCGGCGCCTACGACCCTCACCCCGCGATCCTCGCCGCTGCGCAGGCCGGCCGGCACGGAGAGGCCGTGGCGCTGGCGGTGGCCTGGGAACAGGAGGCCCTGCGACGGCACGGCGCACGGTCGCAGGAGGCGGTGCACTGGATGGAGGTGCGCGCCGACCTGGCGCGGCTGGCCGGGGAACCCGCGCGCAGCAGCGAGTTGTGGATCTCCGCGGCCCAGGCCAGGCTCGGGCTGAGCCAGGGCCCCGGAGACCCCGACGTCGAGGGTGCCGTCGACCGGGCGCACCACCAGTGGGAGCAGATCCAGGACACCTCGCGCGCACGGGAGTTGGCGCCGGCACTGGTCGAGCTGCGCGAACGCGTCCCGGGCCGCCGGGCCGGAGCCCTGGAGGCGATCCGGCGCAGGCTCCTCTGACCTCGGCCCGTCAGGCCCATCCCCACCCGAAGGACGGTGTCCCCGTCGCATGACCTCGCTCGCCACCGCCCAGCGTTCCCTCGCCGATCCCGGGGTCC
This sequence comes from Streptomyces sp. JL2001, assembly GCF_050917515.1. NCBI lineage: Bacteria > Bacillati > Actinomycetota > Actinomycetes > Kitasatosporales > Streptomycetaceae > Streptomyces > Streptomyces sp. JL2001. The sequence goes on from NZ_CP169421.1 coordinate 7,174,851, forward strand.
GTCACCCCCTCTGGCCGCCGCTGACCTCCGGCTGTCCCGTGACGTCGACCGCCGAGGTCGCGTACGCCCTGGACGTCGACTACGACTACGACCGGGTCCCGGCCGACCTGTTCGAGCGTCCCGCCGCGCACGGCCTGGAGCGCTGGGCGCCGCTGCTGCCGCCCTTGGCGGCGCCGGGGCTCGGCGAGGGGAACACCCCGCTCGTCGAACTCCCCGACGGCACATGGGTCAAGGACGAGTCCCGCAACCCGACCTGGAGCCACAAAGACCGCCTCAGCCGGGTGGCCGTGAGCGCCGCCGTGGCGTCCGGGGCGGCGGGGATCGTCGTCTCCTCGTCCGGCAACCACGGGGCGGCCGCGGCGGCGTACGCGGCGCGCGCCGGTCTGCGCTGCGCCGTGTTCACCTCGCCGTACGCCCCGCCGGCGGTCGCCTCCCATCTGCGCGCGTACGGTGCGACCGTCCTGACCGTCCCGGTCGAGTCCGTGCGGCCGCTGATGCGGCGGATCGTCGGAGAGCTGGGATTCCACCCCGTCAGCAACCTCACCGACGCGTCCCACACTGGCCATCCCTTCGGCCCGGAGGGTTACAAGACGATCGCCTACGAGATCCGTCTCGCGCTCGGCCGCGCGCCCGCGGCCGTGTATCTCCCCACCGGGTACGGCGAGTTGCTCTTCGGAGTGGCGAAGGGCTTCCAGGAGCTCGCCCGGCTCGGCCGCTGCTCCTCGGTTCCCCGCGTGTACGGCTGCGAGCCCTCCGCCGCCGGGGCGCTCGCGAAGGCCGTCCGCACGGGCAGGCCCGCGGCCCGCGTCGCCGTCGGGCCGACCGACGCGTACGCGATCGACTGTGAGATCAACAGCTATCGCGGGGTCGTCGCCGTCCGGGACTCCGGCGGCGCGGCACTCACCGTGACGGATCAGCAGATGGCGTCGGCACAGCGGGAGTTGGCGGCCCAGGGGCTCTGGTGCGAACTCTCCGCGGCCGCCGGGCTCGCCGGCCGCCGGGCCCAGGGAACGCGCGAGACCGACGGTCCCGTGGTGTGCGTCGTCACGTCCAGCGGCTACAAGGACATCGCCACCGCGACCGTCCCGGCGTACGAGCCGATGGCGGCCGACTGGCCGTCCGTGGCGGCGGCCCTCGGCGGCTGAGCGGGGCGCCCGGACCGGCCGACCGCACCTTGGGCGTGTTGCGAAAGTCCCGCCTGCCTCGCGACGCCTGGCACGCACTCCCCCGTAGCCCTTCGGGCACGGGAGGTGCCCCCACGCCGCGTTGTCGGGATCGTCCGAGTACGCCCCGTACGAGGGCGACCCTCCGCCTTGCGATCGCACGCACCAGACGCCGCGAGGCCCGCCCTTCGGGCGGACGTCGGTACTTTCGCAACACGCCCTAGTCCGGCGGCCGGGGTGCCGTGACGAGAGTGCCGGCCCCCGCGGGCGAGTGCCCCGCCCGCCCGCCGGGGTGGCCGCCCGGCCGCGCCCGTGGGCCCGAGCCGCAGGGGCCGCGGTCCCGGTCGGCCGGGCGGGGCTGCCATGATCGGAGGCATGGGTATCTCCTCCGCACCAGCCGCAGGCCACCGCCCCGAGGCGGCGACCGTCACCACGGAGCGGCTGCTGCTGCGGCCCGTCCGGACCGGTGACGTGCCGGCCGTCACCCGGCTGTGGACCGACCCGGAGGTGCGGCGCCATCTGGGCGGCCCGGTCGCCGAGCGCATCGTGCGCATCCGGCAGCAGCGGGTGGTGGGCGCACCGGGCGTCCACGCGGTCGTGCGAGCCGCCGACCGTGTGCTGCTCGGACTGGTGACGGTCGAGCCGGAGGCGCGGGACGGCGAGACGGAGGTCTCCTACCAGTTCCTGCCCGAGCACTGGGGGCGGGGCTACGCCCGTGAGGCGGTGGCCGCCGCCCTCGAACAGGCCCTGGAGGGCACGCCGAGCGTGGTCGCCGTGACCCAGGAGGCGAACGCGCGCTCGCGGCGGCTCCTGGAGGCCGTCGGCATGACCCATGCCGCGTCCTTCGTCGAGTTCGACGCGCACCAGGTGCTCTACCGCAGGCGCCGCTGACCCCGCACTCCCGGCGGGGCCGCGCCGCCCCGGCGCGCCTTCCGCCTCAGCGCACCTTCTCGCCCGTCGCCAGGAGCCCCACCATCCGGGCCAGCCGGTCCGCCCGGCCCTTCGGCGTGCGCGCCTGCCACAACCGCAGGATCACCATGTACTGGTCCGTCTTGCCCAGCTGCTCGTAGAAGGTCCGCGCCCGGTCGTCGGCGGCCAGAGCCGCCGCCAGGTCGTCGGGGACCGTCGCCTCGGCCTGCGAAGGGTAGGCGGAGGCCCAGCGGCCGTCGTCCTTCGCCGCCTGGACCTCCTTGAGCCCCGGCTCGCGCATCCGGCCCGCCGCCTCCAGCGCCTCGACCTTGCGGACGTTCACCATCGACCACAGGCTCCGCGGCCGCCGACGCGTGTACTTCTGGTAGTAGTACACCCCGTCGCCGCCCTTGCGCGTCGCGTCGATCCAGCCGAAGCAGAGCATGCAGTCGAGCACCTCCGGGATCGTCAGCGACTCGCCGCCCTTGCCCTTCTTGGCGATCCTCAGCCAGACGCCGGGAGTGTCGGCGTGGTGGGTCTCCAGCCAGGACTCCAGTTCCGCGGTCTTCGTGACGGTGATGAGCTCGAGCCCCTCGAACTGCTCCACGGGACCAGTCCCCCTCTGTTCGTGTAGGTCGTGCAACGGATGATCACCACGATATGGACAACACGGCGGGAACGGCCGCGACTTGCCGGATCCGGTGGCGCGCGATCGTCTCCCGTGCGCACGAGGGTGACGGGCCCGCGGCCCCGCGTCCGCCGGCCTGCGGCGGGCTTCACGGCGGCCGCCGTGACGGAGGCGGGATGCACAAAGCCCCCGGAAGGAATCCTTCCGGGGGCTGCGTACGAGGTGTGACTAGTACGCCGGGGCCAGCTTCGGGTTCGGGCCGTGGGCGTTCTGCTGCTGCTCACCGTCGGAAGCCCAGAACACGATGAGGATGATGGAGCCGACCAGCGGGACCAGGCCGATGAGGAGCCACCAGCCGGAGCGGCCCGTGTCGTGCAGGCGACGGATGGCGACCGCCAGGTACGGAATGATGATCGCGAGGATGTAGATGGTGCTCAGCAGCTGGATGCCGATCGCGGCGTCGACGATCGAGAGCACGATCAGCGCGATGATGTTGAACAGGTAGAACATCCAGAATTCCTTGCGGCGCGCGCGGCCGCTGAACACTGCGTACTTCTTGAGAACGTCGAGGTACCAGTTCACTTTGTCCCCCCAAGGACTGGGATGCATACGGGAGCCTGTCCCTGTGGAGCAAGCTTACGCAGAACTTATGTGGCCGAAACTGCGTGGGTCAATTCGTTATCTGCGAGAGGGCGTTGAGGGGCGGTGTGGGTGGATTTGCCCGCGGAGCGGCGGTACACGAAGAGCGGCGCCGCGTCCTGATGGAGAGGACGCGACGCCGCCGGGGGTGGTTTCGGTGCGTCAGCCCGACTTTCTCGTCTTGCTCATGAGCAGGCCGCCCGCCGTGAGGGCGAAGAGGCAGACGCAGGCGCCGGTGATGACGTTGCTCAGGATCGCGCCGGTTCCGGCGTCCTGGGCGACGATCCACGGCGAGACGATCAGCCACGCGCCGAGCAGCAGGACGACGAAGTTCAGGTCCTGGGACCGGTCGGGGGCCATCGACATGCACAGCCCCAGGCCCGCGAGGGCGAGGCCCACGATCAGGTTGCTGATCGCGAGCTCTGGTTGGGCTGCCGCGAAGTGAACCGTCCATGCGGAGACCGCGGCGTAGATGCCGGCGAGGATCACCAGTTCCTCGACCGCCGTCACGCCTCGCGTCTGGAGCATGCGCGAGTAACGTTCACGCATTTCCGGCGCGTCGGGGTGTCCCCTGATATCACCAGGACGGTGAGAGACGTCGGCCATACGACTCGCCTCCTTCTGGCGTCTTGCCCGTCTGACCGCTTTGCGGCGACTGGCGCCGCGGTTTCATTGTGCGCTTATCTGGCCTTTATGTGTAGATCTGTCCGGTAAGGGATCTGTACAAAATGCGGACCCCGGATATGCGGGGAACCGCCAAAGTGGGTGACCTTTCACATAACTACGGCCGAAGCCGACGGAAAGGCGGAACGGCTCCCGGGCGCGACGCATGCGGCACGCCCGGACGCGGTCCGGCCTCCGCTTCCGCTCAGGCCGCACCCACGCGCGTGTAGGGGCGCGTGAGGATCTCCATGTTGTGGCCGTCCGGGTCGGCGAAGTAGGCGCCCCGGCCGCCGAAGAGCCGGTTCACCCGGCCGGGGTCGGAGTGGTGCGGATCCGCGTAGTACGTCACCCGCGCGACCTCCAGCCGGGCGATCATGGTGTCGAACTCCTCCTCGGGCACCAGGAAGGCGAAGTGCTGCGGGACGAGGGTCAGCTCGGGGTCCTCGTAGAAGTCGAGGGTCACCCGGTTGTCGAGATCCACCGGCACGAAGGGCCCGAACGGCGCGCCGACCTCCACGCCGAGGATGCCGGCGAGGAACCGGGCGGAGGCCTGCTTGTCACGCGAGTGAACGACGGTGTGGTTGAGCTCGATGGCCACGAAGGGTCCTTTCGAAGGGCATGCCGCTCGGCGCACGGGACGTGCGGGGCATGCGGGCGTCTTCCGGAACGATGCGCCGACGGGACCGACCCGTCGGCGGCGGACGCGCACGCACGATGTGCGCGTACGCGGCGGATCGCGCGTGCCTCGCGTGGGCGGCGGCGACGCGTGGAAGACGACCGAAGGAGGGCCTCGGGCCCGCCCGGCGGCGGTCACACCAAGGCCGGGTGCCTTACTCGATCACGGCCCATGGCCGACCCGGCAGTCATACCGAACACGCTATCGGGCGCTCGCCCCGGCGGGCAACGGCGTATCCCGGCCAGGCGCCCGCGTCGGGCCGGCCGGCCGGGGTGCCCTTCGGCCGGAGGGCCGGGCCCGGCCGCCCGGCGTAGCCTGGAAAGTGGACTCGGGGCGCGCTCGTTGCACCACCGGGAGGCGCACGAACATGACCGGAATCGTGTCCAGGAGCTTCGACTCCGCGGACGAGACCCGTCCCTTCGAGGACGGCAAGGGGCGGCTGGACCTCGTGACCACCGAGCGCGGCGCGGTGGGCCGCGCGGTGTTCGAGCCGGGGTGGCAGTGGTCCAAGCACGTCAAGCCCATCGCCGGCACCGACAGTTGCCAGGCGTCCCACGTCGGGTACGTCGTCAGCGGCCGGATGAAGGTCGTCATGGACGACGGCGAGACCGCCGAGCTGGGTCCCGGCGACTTCATGGCCGTGGCACCGGGGCACGACGCCTGGGTGCTCGGCGACGAAGCGTGTGTGGCCCTCGACTGGGTCGGCTTCGGCGACTACGCGGTACGCGCCGACGGCTGACCACCGGCCGCGCCGTACGACGTCGCCCGGACCCCCGGGAGGGTGCTCGCCCACATGATCGAGGAGTACGCCCGGCAGAACGGCCACGCCGACCTGCTGCGGGAACGCATCGACGGAGAGACCGGCGAGTAGCGGGGGGCCGGAGTGCGTCGTGCGGGGTGCGAGCACGACGCAGGCCGCCGGGGGGACGCAGCCGCGTCCCCCCGGCGGACCGCGCGTACGTCCCGCCCCGGCGTACGGCCCGCTGCGTGTGGGGGCCGGCCACGCCTCCCCGACCGGCCGTGCCGACGCCCCGGCCACGCTGACCATCCGGCCGGAAAAGGCCCTGATCATCGGGGCCGTTGGCCTGTTATCGTCGCCCGCATGCCCGAACTGATCGCCCCCACGGCAGGTCTCCACACCTCGTGGCTCGAGGCGCACGCCGAGTGGAACCCCGGCGCCCACCAGGACGGCGCCGGCATGCGGCTGGTGCGGGAGGACGCGTTCGCCAGCCCCGAGGTCTTCGCCGCCTGGGTGGGACGGCTGCGGGAGCAGTCCGATCCGTCCCGGCCGCTCGCGGAGGGCTGGGTACACGCCACGCACTGGTGGATCGTCGAGGACGGCGCGTACATGGGCGCCATCGACCTGCGTCACCGGCTGAACGACTTCCTGCTGCGGGCCGGCGGACACATCGGCTACAGCATCCGGCCCTCCGCCCGCCGTCGCGGGCTCGCGACCTGGGCGCTGGGCGCGGTCCTGCCCGAGGCCCGCGCCCTGGGGATCGATCGCCTGCTGGTGACCTGCGACGACGACAACGTCGCCTCCGCCCGCACGATCGAGCGCAACGGCGGCGTCCTGGAGGACACCCGCCAGACGGAGATCGGGCTCAAGCGCCGCTACTGGATCGCCCTGTGAGCGAGCCGGCAGCCGGGGACACGGGCCCGGACCGGGCTCCGGGCGGGTCGTCGGCCGGGCGTCCGTCCGAAGCCCCCGACCAGGAGGCGCGGGAGGCGATCGCCGCCGCCGTCGCGGGGGAGCTGCGGCTGATGGATCCGGAGGTCCGCACCTCCCGCGCGCTCGCCCGCGAGCTCCTGGACCCCGAGTTCGTGGAGATCGGTGCGTCAGGCCGCCGCTGGACGTACGAGGAGATGCTCCACGCCCTGCCCGAACTGTCCGGCAGCGCGCCGGCCGGCCCGCGCTACCGGCCGTCCGGCATGACCGGGGCCCTCCTGGCGTCCGGAATCGTCCTGCTGACCTACGAGACGGTCATCGAGGGCACGCGGGCGCGCAGGAGCTCGCTCTGGCGCCGCTCCGCCGACACCGGCTGGCGGATGTACCACCACCAGGCCACACCGGCCCCGGCGACGTCCGGCGACGGGGCGTAGCCAGGCCCGGGCCCGCCGCCCGCGCGCCCTTCGTCCCCACGGCGGATTCCGCGCCGCACCCTGTGCCACCTCGTGAGTGACACGTGTAAGTGACACGTGTCACTTCCGGTTCCCGTACGTTGACTCCGCCCGTTCACCGGGCGGAGGCTGGGCGCGTCCTCGACGACTCCGGCGGCCCCTGCCACGGCACCTCGCCCTCACCCAGGGCGTCGAGCACCCCGGCACCGTCCACCGACAGGTCGCCGCCGAGCAGTCGAACCGATCGAGAGCGTCCCGCGACGCGTCAGGAGCCGGCACCGCCCCATGAACACCGCACTGGTCGACACCGCCGGCGGCCCCGTCCGCGGCGAGCGCCGCGCCGACGGCAGCCTGCGCTTCCTCGGCATCCCGTACGCGCAACCGCCTGTCGGCGCGCTCAGGTTCGCCGCGCCCGTACCGCCGGAGCCGTGGACCGAGCCGCTGGACGCCACCGCGTACGGACCGACCGCCCAGCGCCGCCCCTTCGCCGACGTCACCACGATCCCCGAACCCTCCGTCCCGGGGGACGGGGTGCTGAATCTGAACGTCTTCACGCCCGACACCGCCCCCGAGACGCCCCTGCCGGTGCTCGTGTGGATCCACGGCGGCGGCTACGTCGCCGGATCGGCGGCCAGCCCCTGGTACGACGGCTCCGCCTTCAACCGGGACGGCGTCGTCCTGGTCTCCCTCGGCTACCGGCTCGGCATCGAGGGCTTCCTCCACCTCGACGACGCTCCCGACAACCGCGGAGTCCGTGACTGGATCGCCGCCCTGGAATGGGTCCGCGACAACATCGCCCGCTTCGGCGGAGACCCCGCTCGGGTGACCGTCGCCGGGCAGTCGGCCGGTGGCGGCGCCGTCCAGACCCTGCTGGCGGTGCCCGCGGCCCGGGGCCTGTTCCGTGCCGCGCTCTCCGTCTCCGGCGCCGTGATGCGGCCGGACGGGCCCGAAGTCGCCCGCGCGGCCTCCCGTCTGTTCACCGCGCGCACCGGCGTGCCCGCCACGGCCGAGGCGCTGCGGGAGCTCGGGTCCGAGGAGCTGCTCGACCTCCAGGACCGGCTGGGCGCACCGGGCCCCGACCGCGAGGGGCTCCCGCCGATGCTGTCCCTGGCGCCCTTCGCCGACGGCGAGCTGATCCCGGAGGCCGTCCTCGACGCCCTCACGGCCGGCGAGGCGGGCGCCGACGTCCCGCTCATGCTGGGCTTCACCGCGCACGAGTTCAACGCCGTACCCGGCCCGGGTCCCGACGGCCCGCCGCTGCCGGTGCTGCTCGGCGGCCTCGGCCTGGCCCCGGACCGGGCGGCGGCCTTCGCGGACTCCTACGCCGACGTCGACCCGGACCGTCTGTTCGGGCAGGCCCTGACCGACGCCACCTTCCGCGCCCCGTCCCTCGCCGTGGCGGACGCCCGAGCCGCACGGGAACGGCCCACCTGGCTCTACGAGTTCACCTGGGAGTCGCCGGTCGACGGCACCGCCTTCCACTGTCTGGACCTGCCGTTCGCCTTCGACCTGCTCGACGTCGAGGGCGTCACGGCGGCCGCGGGCGACCATCCACCGCAGGCGCTCGCCGACGCCGTGCACGGGGCGTGGGTCTCGTTCGTGCGGGACCTCGACCCCGGCGCCGACTGGCCGCGCTACACGGCCGCCGACCGCGCCACGATGGTCTGGGACGTAGAGCCGCACGTGGCCCACGACCCCCTGCACCGGGTCCGCGCGCTCTGGAACGAGTGACGACCCGCCGGCGCCACGTGCACGGCGGCGGGGGAGGAGACCGCGGGGGCGGGTGACACCGGGCGCTCCGCGGCCCTCGTCGGACCCGCGTCCGTCGTCCCCCCGCCCGCCGCTCCTGCGTGGTGGCCCGCGTCCGCCGTCACCCCGCCCGCCGCTCCTGGCGATGCGCGGACAGGGCGGAGAGCGACTCGACGATCGCCGCGGTGAACGGCCTCAGGTCGGCCGGCCTGCGTGAGGTGATCAGCCGGTAGCCGCCCGAGTCGTCGATGACGACGCTCCGGTCCTGCCAGGTGGCGCCCGCGTTCGTCAGGTCCGCGCGGAGGGACGGGTACGAGGTCAGTTCCCGGCCGCGCGCCAGCCCGCTGTCGACGAGCAGCCACGGTCCGTGACAGATCGCCGCCACCGTCCTGCCGGACGCGGCGAACTCCGCGAGCAGCCGCCGCGCCTCCGGGTCGGTCCGCAGACGGTCCGCGTTGACGGTGCCGCCCGGCACGACGACCGCGTCGAAGGGGTCCGCGGACATCCCCGCGTACGTGCCGTCCGGGATCACCACGTCGCCCCGGCGCCGGTCCGACATCAGCGTCAGGACCGGCTCGTCGGCCCGGGCGGCCACCGTGACCCGGGCGCCCGCCGCGTGGAGCGCGGCGACGGGCTGCATCAGTTCGTCCTGCTCGGTGCCGTAGTTCGTCGTGATGACCAGGACCTGCGTGCCGTCGAGAGACACGGTCGTCTCCTCTCCTTCCGCCCTGCCGTCACCCGGCGAGTCACCCCGTGGCGGGCTCCCAAACGGGAACGCTCCGGAAATGCGTGGTGATCCGCCCTTCGTCGTCGAGGACGTGGAAGGCGAGCGAGGGCGCCATCTCGTCCCGGTAGACGTGGTCGGCCGGATGGGCGTACGGCTCCCAGGGCAGCTTTCCGGTCGAGATCACTCCCGGGGCCACGATCAGCGGCCGCCCCGCGAACACCGTGGCGGCCGCCGTGTGGGCGTGCCCGCAGAGGAAGGCGGCGATGGCCGGCCGGCGCTCGGCCAGCGCGGCGAGGCGCCGCTCCCCGAACTGGCGGATGCCGTCCACGAACGGCATGCCCAGGGAGGTCGGCGGATGGTGGAAGCCGACCAGCACCGGCACGCCGTCGGGCGTCTCGTCCAGCACCCCTTCCAGCCAGTCCAGCGTCTCCTCCTCGAGGAAGCCCTCGTCCTTCCCCGGCACGGAGGAGTCGCCGAGCGCGAGGACGAAGCCGTCGCCGCGCAGCACCTGGTTGACCGGGGCGTCCGGGCGCCCGGCTACGGGAGGCGCCCCGAGGAGCACCTCGCGGAACACGTCGCGCCGGTCGTGGTTGCCCGGACAGACGAGCAACGGGTGCCGGGTGTCGAGCAGTTCGCGGACCAGGAGGTACTCCGACGCGAGGGCGTGGTCGGCGATGTCGCCGGTGACCACCACGGCGCCGAAGTCGAAGTCCAGGGTCTCCAGGTACGCCATGACGGCCCTGGTCCGCGCCACGCTGCGGGGCGAGCCGTCGATGTGGATGTCACTGAGGTGCGCGATCACTGTCACGGTGGTGGACCTCTCCTCGGAAGGCGGGCACGGACGGCCTCCGCGTCCGGCGTGAACGTACTGCGCGCGCCGGGCAGGCGCCCGGGCCACGACCGGATCGGTGGCCTGCCCCGGCGATAGCATCGCCACCGCGGAGCAGGGCGCCCGGATCCGGGCGCCACCCCCAGAGAACGGAATCCCGATGCTGAAGGAATTCGCCGAGCTCTCCACCCCGTTGATCGCCGACGCCTGCGTCCGGCTCGGCGAGGAGCTGCGCGTCGCCCCGGCCGGCATCGCCTCGCTGGTGCCGGGACAGCGCGTGGCCGGGCGGGTGCTGCCCGCACGCCACTACGGCAGCGTCGACGTGTTCCTGGAGGCGTTCACCCGGGCCGAGCCCGGCGACGTCCTCGTGGTCGACAACGGGGGCCGCCGTGACGAGGCGTGTGTCGGCGACCTCGCCGTCCTGGAGGCCGAGGCGGCCGGGGTGGCCGGTCTGGTGGTCTGGGGCCTGCACCGCGACACCGCCGACCTCATCGAGATCGGCGTGCCCGTCTTCTCCTACGGACGCCACTCGCCGGGCCCGGTGCGGGTGGACCCGCGCGAGCCCGAGGCACTGCGCAGCGCCCGCTGCGGCGACCACCTCGTGACCGCCGACGACATCGTCTTCGGGGACGAGGACGGTGTGGTCTTCGTCCCCGAGGCCCGGGTCGAGTCCGTTCTTGAGACGGCTCGCGTCCTCTTCCGCACCGAGCGCGAACAGGCGCGCCGGATCAGGTCCGGTGAGACGCTGCGGGCGCAGACGGGCTTCGGCGACTACCTCGCCCGCCGGGACGCGGAACCCTCGTACACCTTCCGGCAGCATCTGCGCCGGATCGGCGGTGCGATCGAGGAGTAGCGGGCGTCCGCCCGGCCCTGCGCGACCCGAGTGTGCGCGCGGGCCCGGCCGGACGGCGTCGCGCGCAGGGCACGTCACCCCACCGGCGGCGGTGGTCAGCCCGCGCGGAAGCCGACCGTGCCGTCCGGGAGCACCGCCTCCACCGCGGCCCCGTGCTCGACGGTCCGGCTGACGGTGCAGAACTTCTCGTGGGTGAGGCGGACCGCCCGTGCGAAGACCTCCGCCGCCCGCGGGTTGCTCTCCGGCAGCTCGAACTCGTAGCTGACCCGGATCCGGCCCAGCCGGCCGTCGTCCTCCGGCTCCGTCACCGACTCCACCACGATGCGCAGATCGTCGTGGTCGACCGCGCGTGCCGTGCGGTCCACGACCATGCCGCCGCAGCCGCCCATGGCCGCGAGCAGCAGCTCCACCGGGGTGAACGACGGCTGCACGTCCGGATCGTCGGCGGCGCCGATGCGCACCTCCGCGCCCCGGTCGTTACGGGCGGTCCAGTTCCGGTAGCCGTCGCGGACGGTCTCGATGCGGTACTCGGCCATGGCGGCGGTGCTCCTTCAGGTACGGGGAGGGCGGCGCCGACCGCCCGCGCGCGGCCCGGTCGGTCCCTCGTCCGCCCAGCGTACGCGCCGCTTCCCGGGCGCCCGGGCCGTGCCGGGCCCGTCCGTTCCCCCGGGCCGGCGTCCGGGGGAGGACACCGCGCGCGGAGGAGGCGGCCCCCGTCCGGGGCGCGGCCGGCCGGCGCGGCACTGAGTACCTGAGTAGCTGTCGGTTGAGTACGTCGATGAGTACGCCGACCGATGCCCGGCGCCGGACCCGGCTGGTCGAATAGGGGCATGACCTCGGAAGACCGGCGGCTCCGCCGCATGCAGCACGTCACCGTCACCGGATCGGCGCTCGCCGTGGCGCTCGGCCCGCTGGTCGTGGGCGCGCTGCTCGCCAGGTCGGTGGGCGCCGACCCGATGACCTCGGTCAACGCGCTGATCGCCGGGGGCGGTCAGCGTGCCCGGCTCTCGCGCGACCAGATCCGCGGCTGCGGAGGTCGCGTCCTGCGCACGGCGGAGGCCGGGGTGCGGTCGGTACGGTCGCTGCGGTCCGCCCGGCCGATGCCCCGCCTGCAGCTCCTGCCGTCGAGCCGGTCCCTGATGCCGGTGCGGCCCACCCGGGTCATGCGGGCGGATCCGGTGCCCGCACCGCCCGCCCCTGCTGTGGCCACGGCGCCCTGAGTTCCCCACCTCCTCCAACTCGCCTGTTGACCGGACGTGTTGGTGCTCCGGTGCGTAGCCTGGGGCGCGGGGAGCCGACTGTGCGGGGGTGGAGCGGGTGGCCGCTGGAATCGGGATGCGACGACGGCTGAGGGAGCGGTGCCTCGCGCACCCCCGAGGGTCCTCGGTCGGGCGGGCCGCCGTGTGGCCCGTGCTCATGGCCCTGCTGGTGGTGACGGCCCCGGCCGCCGCCGTCACGGACGGGGCCGCCCGGCACGAGTCCGCCCGGCCCTCCCGTACGGAGGCCGCCGTGCCGGCCCGGGCGCCGGCCTGCGATCCCCGGAAGGCCGGACCGCGCCCCTCGCGGGTCGACGGGCCGGCCGTCGAGCGGATCCGCCGGCGAGGTCATCTCGTCGCGGGCGTGGACCTGAACAGCTACCTCTGGGGCTCGCGGGACCCGCAGACCCGGGAGCCCTCGGGCTTCGACATCGACCTGGTCCGGGCGATCGCCCGGGACATCCTCGGGCCCAGGGCCACCGTCCGCTTCGTCAGCATGCCGCCCAGTCAGCGGATCGCGCGCCTTCAGTCCCGCCAGGTCGACGTCATCGTGCGCACGATGAGCATCACCTGCGAGCGGCTGACCGAAGTGGCCTTCTCCAGCGTCTACTTCGAGACCGGGCACCAGTTGCTGGTCCCCGACGGCTCCCCCGTCAAGGGTTTCGACGCGGGCCTGCGCGGCAGGAAGGTCTGCCTGAGCAAGGGCAGTTCGGCCGCCGACCTGCTGCGGAGGTCCGGCACGGGCGCCACGGCCGTGGAGACCGCGAGCCACCTGGACTGCCTCGTCGAACTCCAGCAGAGCAAGGTCGACGCCATCCTCACCCACGCCACCCTCGCCGCCGGACTCGCCGCGCAGGACCCCACGCTGCGCCTGGTCGGCCCCCGTCTGGACACCGCCCTGTACGGGGTCGCACTCAACAAGGGCGACACGGATCTGGTCCGCCGGGTCAACGCGATCCTGGAGGACTACCGCAAGGGCGGCGCCCGCAGCCCCTGGCAGACCTCGTACGACAAATGGCTCGCCCCGACCCTGGGCGCCGCGCCCTCCGGCCCGCCACCGGCGGCGTACGCCGACTGAGCCGCGACCGGAGCCCCGGAGCCCCGGAGGCCACGACGGCGGGGCTCCGGGCCCGGGCCCCGGCATCGCGCGAAGGGTGGTCCGGCGCCGGCCGGACCACCACGTCCGCCCACTACTCCCCGGACGGCGTCCCGGTCCCCGGCTTCCGCGCCGTCAGGATCGCCTGCGGGGATTTCTCCGTGGCGTCCGCCGGCTCCCGCACCAGGCGCGCCGTCACGTCGAGGCCGGCCGCCTCCAGGAACTCCGCGATGCGGTCGGCCGGCCACCGGTAGACGTCGAGGGCGACCTCGTGGCCGTACGCCTGCCGCAGCCGTACGCACTCGTCTCCGACCTTGAACCCGATCAGGAGTCGGCCGCCGGGAGCCAGCACACGGTGGAACTCCGCGAAGGAGGCGACCAGTTCGTCCTTCGGCATGTGCACGGTCGAGTACCACGACAGCACACCGCCGAGGGAGCCGTCCGCGAGGTCCAGGGCCGTCATCGTGCCCGTCTCGAAACGGATCCCGGGGTAGGTCTCGCGTGCCACCGCGATCATCCCGGGGGAGAGGTCCACCCCGAAGACGTCCGCGCCGAGCCCCCGCAGGTGCGCGGCCATCCGGCCGGTCCCGCAGCCCAGGTCGCCCACCGGCCCCAGCCCGTCGTCGCGCACGCCCTCGGCGAAGGCCCGCAGCATCGCCGCGTCGACGGGTGCCGACACGATCCGGTCGCCGAGAAGGCGCTGGTAGGCGACGGCGACGGTGTCGTACGAGTCACGGGTGCTGTGCGGCGGGAGGGGGTCCTTCGCCGCCTCGGACACGGACGGGGGCGGGGGCGCGGTCGTCGGCAGGGATTCGCTCACGGCCGACCACCCTAAGGGCTGTCCCGTCCTCCCGGACGGCGCCCTGAGGAGGGGCCGTCCGAGTCCTGTGGACATCGCGCACGGCTGCGCGCGGAGGCGTCAGCCGCGGAAGCCGGCCGGGCGCTCGGGGGACGCCTCGGCCAGCGCCTTCGTCACGGCCTCGACGTCGCCGCGCAGGCCGTAGACCGGGGTGTCCGGCTGCTGGCGCCAGGACTCGTCGATGCCGCCCGCGTCGACCGTGTCGAAGCCGAGCTCGTCGATGAGGCCCCGGACGGTCCGCTTCGCCGCCTCGTCGTCGCCCGCCACGGGGAGGGCGATCCGCTCGGGGTCGCCGGCCGGGCGCGGCCGGTCGAGGATGTCCGACGCGTAGGTGCCGTTGAACGCCTTGATCACCGCGTGGCCGACGTGCTGCTCGGTCCAGCGGCTCTCCGTGAGCCCGTCGTCCTCGATCGCGGCGATCCGGCCGTCCCGCTCCCGGGGGTAGTAGTTGCCGGTGTCGATCACGGCGAAGCCGTCCGCCGCGCCCGCGAAGAGATCCGCGGGGAGGTCCGGGACCGCCCGCAGGGGGACGGTGACGACGACGACCTCGGCCCCGCGCGCGGCCTCACCGACGGGCACGGGCGTCGCCCCGGTCTCCGTCGCGAGCGCGGTGAGGGTCTCGGGTCCGCGGGAGTTGGCCACGGACACGTCGTGCCCGAGGGCGGTGAGCCGGCGGGTGAGGTTGCCGCCGATGTTGCCTGCGCCGATGATGCCGATCTTCATGGTGATGTCCTTCCGGGCGGGTGCGGCCGCGTGCCACGCCAGACCCGAACCGTCGTCCCGGCGCACCTATTCCGGCCGCCTCGCCGATCCGTCGCTTTCGCGCCGGGCGAGCCGTCCGGCGGCACGCGACGAGGCCGACCGCGGTGAGATCCCCGACATCCGCCGGAGAGGGGCCTATAACCGTAGGCGCGAGGGGTCCACCGGCCCCGTGGGGCGCAGAGCGAAGGAGACCGATTCATGGCGCGGCAGATCATCTTGTGGATGGGTGTCTCCCTCGACGGCTACATCGAGGGCCCGGACCGCGACATCAGCTGGCACCGGGTGGACGAGGAACTCCACCAGCACATGAACGACGAGCTGGGCGTCATGGGCGGGTTCCTCGCCGGCCGCGTCACGCACGAGCTGATGGCGGACTACTGGCCGACGGCGGGGGCGGATCCGGCGAGCTCGCCGATCGAGGTGGAGTTCGCCGCCATCTGGCGCGACATGCCCAAGACGGTCTACTCGCGGACCCTGCAGCGGGCCGACTGGAACACGACCATCGTCCGGCAGGTCGACGCCGACGAGGTGCGGGCCCTCAAGGAGCAGCCGGGCGGCGACCTGGCGCTCTCCGGCGCGGACCTCGCCGCCGCGTTCATGGAGCAGGACCTGGTCGACGGGTACCGGATCTACGTCCACCCGGTGCTCATCGGCAGGGGCAAGCCCCTCTTCCCGACGACGGACGTCGTCACCGGGCTGCGGCTGGCCGAGAGTCGGACGTTCGGCAACGGCGTGGTCCTGCTGCGCTACGAACGGGACCGAGGCTAGGGATCGTGGCCGACTGCCCGTCCGGGCGGCGTGCGACGGCCCCGGGATGCCGTCCGGCGTCCCGGGGCCGTTTCGTTTCCGCCATCGGCCGTCGGCAGGGTCGCCGAGGCGCCGGCGGGGTGCCCGCGACTACTTCCGTACCGACTCTTGTGGTGTGCGGGGCGACTGCTTACTTTCGAGTAACTCGCCTTCCCCGCACGGGTGTCGGCGCCGACTGCCCCGGAAGGAACTCGGATGTCCGCTGCCCGGAAACGTGGTGCACGCCGCCTCCTGCTCGGTTCGCTGGCCACCCTCACCGCCCTCGCGCTCGGCGCGGGCGGCGGGGGAGCGACCGTGGCCGCCGCGCCGTCCGGACCGGCCGGGGGAGCGGGAACCGCCGCGGCGACGGACTCCGCCGGCCTGCGGCAGGTGATGTTCGTCGGGAACAACTGGGACGGCACCGCCGACGTCATCGAGTCGACCGGGTCGTTCCGGAGGATCGGCCGGGTCGACGTGGTGCCCGACCGCAGCCGCCGGATGTGGGAGATCTCCCTCAACCCGGTCAAGCTCGCCTACTTCCTCGGGATCCGGCAGGGGCCCGGCGAGGGCCACGACCAGTTCGTCGACGACATGTACGCCACCCCCGACGGCACGGCCATGGTCGTCTCCCGCCCCAGTTTCGCCGACGTCGTCTCGATCGACCTGCGCACCGGAGCGCTCAACTGGCGCTTCCCCGTGGCCGGATTCCGCTCCGACCACATGGCGGTCTCGCCCGACGGGACCCGCGTCGCCGTCTCCGCCTCCACGGCCAACAAGGTGCACGTCCTCGACATCACCGACGGCCGGGAGGTCGGTTCCTTCGCCACCGGCGACAAGCCGCACGAGAACGTCTTCAGCGCCGACGGGCGACACCTGTGGAACATGTCGATCGGTGAGGTCACCACCGCCCTCGACGATCCGGTCTTCGACTGGACGAAGGGCGACCGGCGCATCACCGTCGTCGACGCCCGCACCTTCCAGCAGGTCCGGGTCATCGACATGCGCGACCGGCTCGACGCCTTCGGCCGCAAGGACCTCTCGGACGCCGTGCGGCCCGTCGCCTTCACCCCCGACGAGTCCACGCTGTACTTCCAGGTCTCCTTCTTCAACGGCTTCCTCGAGTACGACGTCGCCACCGACCGCGTCACCCGCCTCAAGACCCTCCCGAAGAACCCCGCGACCGATCCGGACCGCACCAAGTGGGTCAACGACTCACGTCACCACGGGCTGTCGATGAGCCCGGACGGCAAGCGGCTCTGCGTCGCCGCCACCATGGACGACTACGCCACGGTCGTCGACCGGGCCACCCTCGCCGAGGGGCCGCTCGTGGAGGCCGCCAAGCCCTACTGGGCCACGGTCAGCGGCGACGGCCGCGCCTGCGTGATCTCCGAGAGCGGCGCCGACCGGGTGACCGCGATCGACTTCGCCACCGGCAGGGCCGTCGCCTCCGTCGCCGTGGGCGACCACCCGCAACGCGTCCGCCTCGCCCGTGTCCCCGCCGACTGGACCGGTCCCGCCCAGGGCTGAAATCCACTGCCGGGCGGCGCCCGAGGGAGCACCCGACGTGTACCGGGCGCCGCCGCGGGCAGCCTCCCTGCCGTGGACCACGACGAGCCGAACCCCCGACCGGCGGACGAGCGGGCCGACGAACCGGCACACGAGCCGCAGCTCCGCTGGACGCCGTTCACCCCCGAGGACGAGGCCAGACACCGCCAGGACTTCCTGGCGGGAACGGTGTTCGTGGCCGCGGCCGGGATCATGGCCCCCGACGACGGGCCGGGACCCGGATCGCCGGATCCCGTCCTCGTCCTCGAGGTGCACGAGGACGAGCGCACCTTCGCGGTCGTCCCCCAACTGCGCGAAGCCTTCGCCCTCCTCGACACGTACGGCGCCGTGGACCTGCACCACCGCACCGAGATCGCCACCGGCTGGTCCGGCATGGGCGGCCACGACCCGCTGGTCAAGCTCCAGTTGCGCTTCCTGGGTCCCCAGCCCTCGCCCGGCACCGGCCAACTGGTCGTCCCCGGGCGGCGCCACGCCTCCCTCTGGCAGCACGTCGTCGACGGCGGCCTGATCGGCATCAGCTCCGCGCGGCGGATGGAACGGGCGGTCGCCGGCCCCGAGGCGACCTTCGCCGACGGCATCGGCGCCTGCCTCCTGCTCGCCACGGGAGCGTCCCCCGTCCTCGACCAGTTCATCGAGGGCTACGGCTGGCCCCGCGGCGCCCGCTCCTCGCCGCCTTGATGCCGGGGCATGCCCCGGGCCCCACCCCGGATGAGGCCCGCCCCGCGGCGCCCCCTACCCGTAGTACTCCAGAGCTACGCGGCAAGTGTCCCCCCTGGTGGGACGTCAATGACCCGGCGTGATCCATAACTTCGGCACCGGAATCGAGAACCGCCCCGGTACGGAAGGACCACGCCATGGCGTCCCGCCCGCGCAGCCGTCGGCTGCGCCGCACCCTGCTCGCCGCCCTCGTCGCCGCCTCGGTGGCGGTGCCCACCGTCGGCGCCGCCGGCCCGTCCGCCGTCCCCGCACCCGCGCCCGCCCCGCTCGGCCCCCTCTCGTTCGCCGACCCCGGCGCCCTCGCCGCGCGGTACGACGCCAACCGCGCCGCCGTCCGGGCCGCCGAGGTCATGGCCGAGGCGCACGGCGACCGCGAACGCGCCGCCACCCTGCGGGCCATGGCCGGGGAGGACCACCGGCTCCTCTCCTTCGACGGCCGGGACGGCGGCCGCAGCGTCGAGGTGTTCGGCGACCTCGCCGGCGCCACCCGCATAGCGGTCCTCGTGCCCGGCTCCGACACCCGGCTCGACAGCCACCGCTTCCGGTCCGGAGCCGCCGCGCTGCAACGCGAACGGAGCCGCGGGACCGCCGTCCTGGCCTGGCTCGGGTACCGGACCCCCGCCACCCTCAGCGCCGCCGCGGCCACCCCCGGGCGCGCCGAGGAAGCCGCCCCGCTCCTCGCCGCCTTCGTCCGTGAACTGGCCGCCGCCGCACCGCGGGCACGCCTCACGCTGCTGTGCCACTCCTACGGTTCCGTCGTCTGCGCCAAGGCCGCGGACGGCCTCCCGGTCGCCGGCCTCGTGCTCTACGGCAGCCCCGGCACCGGCGCCGACCGCGCCGCCGGCCTCGGCACCCGGGCCACCGTGTGGGCCGGCCGCGGCACGGACGACTGGATCGCGCACGTTCCCCACGTCCGAGTCTCCCTGGGCCTCGGGGAGATCGGCTTCGGCACCGACCCCGTCGCCCCGCGGTTCGGCGCCCGCGTCTTCGACGCCGGCCCCGGCGGCCACAGCGACTACCTCCGCCCCGGCTCCGTGCCCCTGCGGAACATGGCCCGGATCGTCGCGGGAGCGGAGCCGACCGATGCGTGACCTCGCCCGCCGGATCGACGCCGCCACCCCACCCGGCCGCGACCGGGCCCTCGACGCCCTGCGCGCCCTCGCCATCGTCGGCGTGGTCCTCGGACACTGGCTCGTCACGGCCCTGACCAACGACAGCGGCACCCTACGGGCCGTCAGCCCCCTGAGCCGCCTGCCCGAGTTCACACCGGTCTCCTGGGTGTTCCAGACCCTGGCCGTCTTCTTCCTGGTCGGCGGACGGGTCGCCGCCGCGAGCCACACCAGCGCCTTCGCCCGGGGCACGTCCTACCGTGACTGGCTGACCGCGCGCCTCGGCCGGCTGTTCCGGCCCGTGGCCGTCCTCCTCGTCGTGTGGGCCGCGGCGGCGTTCGCGATGACCCTGAGCGGGGTGCCCTGGCAGACCGTGCACACGCTGGGCAAGCTCGTCCTCTCCCCGCTCTGGTTCCTGCTGGTCCTCGCCGCCCTCACGGCGGCGACCCCCCTGGTCGCCCAGGTGCACCCGTTGTGGCCGCTCGCCGTCGTGCTGCACGTCGACGTGATCCGCTTCGGCCTCGACGGCCCCGAAGGGCTCGGCTGGACGAACGTGGCGGCCGGCTGGCTCGTCCCGTACTGCCTCGGAGCCCTGTGGGCGCGGCACGGCATCAGGAAACGGGCCGTCGGATGGGCCCTGCTGGTCACGGGCACCGTGGCCACCGTCCTGCTCGTCCTCGTCGCCGGCTACCCGGCGTCCATGGTCGGCGTGCCCGGCGCGCCCGTCTCCAACCTCAACCCGCCCACGCTCGCCGCCGTCACCTTCGGCCTCGCCCAGTGCGGCGCCGCCTTCCTGCTCGTCGGCCCGCTGCGCCGGACCCTGCGGCGGCCCGCCGTCTGGGCGGCCGTGGCCCTCCTCAACCTCAGCGCCATGACGGTCTTCCTGTGGCACCAGACCGCGATGATGGCCGTCACGATGCTGGGCCTGCTCGTCGGCGGACCGACCGGGCACGGCCCCCTGACCGGCCTGCACACCGTCCCCGAAGGACACTCCTGGATCCTCGCCCGGCTCGCCTGGCTGCCGGTGTTCGCGCTCGCCCTGCTCGCCTGCGTCGCCGTCTTCCGTACGTACGAGACGGGCGGCCGCCGCCGCTCCCGAGCGCGGCGACCCGCTGCGAGAAGGCAGGTACGACGTGCATAGGGTGGACGCGACCGACAAGGGGGAACGGGTGGGGGACGGTGACGGGCGGGCGCCGGGCGCCGCCCTGCGCAGGGCGGCGATCAGGCTGCGCCGCGACCTGTGGACGACGGCCCGCGACCCGCTGCCCCGCCAGACCTGGTTCGGCTGGCTGCCGCACGGACACCTCGTGCTGCTCGCCACCATCGCGGGCATCGCCAAGATGGCCGAGTACGCCGAGGCGATCGACGTCCTCAGCGCTCCCGTCGAACTGCTCGTGGTCCTCCAGGCCGCCTCCCTCGTCCTCGCCCTGAGCCGACCGGTGCCGGCCTGGTGGCTGTCCACGCTCAGCCTGTTCCTGACCTCCGAGCTCACCGACGCGACCGTCGGCGTCGACATGCTCTGGCCCTGGAGCGTCTGGGGCATCGTCGTGCACACCTTCGTGGTGCTGCTCCTCGCGCTGCGGGTCCCTCCGTACGTCACGGCCGTCACACTCCTCCTCACCGTGCTCTCCGGGATGGGCAGCGCCGCCGTGCCCTCGGGCATCGTGCACAACGAGGACGTGGTCGGTGGCACCCTCGCCTTCGCGATCGCGGCGGTCGTCGGCGCGTCCCTGCGCCTGAGCCGGGTCGCCCGGAACAAACTGCTCGAACAGGAGGTCCTCACCGCCGAGGAGCGGGCCCTGCGCACCGTCCTGGAGGAGCGCGGACGGATCGCCCGGGAGCTCCACGACGTCGTCGCCCACCACATGTCCGTGATCTCCATCCAGGCACAGGTGGCCCCCCACCTCGTCGAGAACCCCTCCGACGAACTGCGGGAGAACCTGGCGGGCATCCGCCAGAACGCCGTCGAGGCCCTGACCGAACTGCGCCGCGTCCTCGGCGTCCTGCGCGCGGAGGACCCGTCGGCCGACTCCGTACGGCACACCCCGCAGCCCACCCTGGACCGGCTCGACGAGCTCCTCGACAACGTCCGCGCCGCCGGACTGTCCGTCGACACCGCCACCAGCGGCGAACGCCGCCGGCTCTCGCCGGGCGTCGAACTGTCCGCCTACCGCATCGTCCAGGAGGCGCTGAGCAACGCGATGCGGCATGCGCCGGGAGCCCCGGTGCGGGTGGAGACCGGGTACCTGCCCACCGGGCTCACCCTCCGGATCGCCAACACCCCGGCCACGCGCCCCGTCGACCCGGCGTCCGCCCCGCTCTCCCCAGGACTCGGCCACGGGCTGCTCGGCATGCGGGAACGCACCGCCATGCTGGGCGGCGAGCTCGTCGCCGGGCCGACCCCGGACGGCGGCTACGAGGTGACCGCCACCCTGCCCCTCGACACCCCCAAGGACGGCACATGACCGGCGGCACCATCCGTGTCCTCATCGCGGACGACCAGATGATGGTCAGACAGGGGTTCACGGTGCTGCTCAACGCCGAGCCCGGCATCGAGGTCGTCGGCCAGGCCGTGGACGGCGCCGACGCGGTGACCAAGGTCGCGGAACTCGCGCCCGACGTCGTCCTGATGGACATCCGCATGCCCGGCACCGGCGGCATCGAGGCCACCCGGATCCTCACCACGGCCGCCGGCGCCACCGTGAAGGTGCTCGTCCTGACCACCTTCGACCTCGACGAGTACGTCTACGAGGCCCTGCGCGCCGGTGCCTCGGGCTTCCTGCTGAAGGACGCCTCCGCCGACGAACTCGCCGAGGCGGTACGGGTGGTGGCGCGCGGCGACGCCCTCCTCGCCCCGGACCTCACCAAACGTCTGATCCTGGAGTTCTCCCGGCTCAGCGCCACCCCGCGCAGCCCCCTCAAGGACCGCGTCGGAGTGCTGACGGAGCGGGAGACGGAGGTCCTGACCCTCGTCGCCCAGGGCCTGTCGAACGCGGAGATAGCGACGTGTCTCGTCGTGGCCGAACAGACCGTCAAGACCCACGTCAGCCGCATCCTGGTCAAGCTGGGACTGCGCGACCGCACCCAGGCGGCCGTCTTCGCCTTCGACACCGGCCTCGTCCGCCCGGCCGGCCACTGAACGCCGCCGCCGCGCCGTGACCGCGCCCCCGGGGGCCGGACCCGGGGTGCGCGGCGGCCGCGCACCCCGGATCCGCGGACCGTCAGACCGCCGGCGGAACCCGGGACGGGCGACCCGAGCCGCGCGTCAGGGTGTAGCCGCCGATACCGGCGAGCGCGCCGAGCACACCGCCCACCGCGGTCCAGATCCAGCGGTCGGACCACCAGCCCGAGGACCAGCCGTCCTCGGGCGAACGTGCCTCCACCGCCGACGGCTTCGCGGTGTCCGCCTCGGACTCGTCCCCGGTGGTGGCGCCCGGCACCAGCGGCGCCGCGAGCGCACCGTCGGCGGCGTACGCGCCCCCCTTCTCGGCGGAGACCGCCCCGATCCGCGCGGTGAACGACTGGCCGAGGTCCTCCTCCGGGAGACCGGTGGCCGTCAGCCGCACGAAGTAGCTGCCCGGCAGCGGGTCCTCGTCCCAGGTCTCCGCCCAGGGCCGGACCGTCCGCAGGGTGCAGGTCAGCTCGACGGACGCGGCGTCCTTCGCCGCGGTGCGCGACTGCATCCCGTACATGCACGGCTGACGGCGCCGCAGTCCGTCGTAGACGTCGACGCGCCAGGTCGAGGCGCCGTGCCGCAGGGCCGCGTCCGGCAGGGTCACGGTGGCCCGTACCGTCGGACGCTGCCCGGTGTCGGCGGGGAACACCCAGTAGAGGTAGGCGCCGGTCGAGGCGCTCGCGGTGGCCTCCTGACCCTGCCGGAAGAAGGCGGCGTCACGGAAGCCGGTGCCGGCGCGCGTCGGCCCCGCCCCGGCCCCGGCGCTCGCGCTGCCGCTCGGCGTCGGGGAGTCGGCCAGCGCGGGGGCCCCGACGCCCAGGAGCGCGGCGCCCGTCAGCAGGGCGGTGGTGAGTGTGCGTACGGTACGCATCAGTTGGTCCTCCAGACGGCGACGCGCCAGCGGGACAGCCAGCCCCACAGCAGACCGCCCACGAAACCGGCCAGTACCAGCACGCCGAGCAGCCACCAGCCGCGGCCGAGCCCGAAGGCGGCGACGTCGGAGGCCTCGTCGGGCGCGTCGACCAGGTCGACGGCGAGCTCGATCGGCATGCCCGGCGTCGTCTTGACCGACGGCGGTGCCGAGAAGGAGTTGCTGACCTGGAGGCACACGGTCTCGGCCGCGGGCTTCTCACCGTCGATGTCGTCCCGGGGAGCCTTGGGGTAGCGCAGGCCGGTCGAGATCAGGTCCGTCCGTCCGTCGCCGGCCTCGGAGCCGCGGACGATCTCACGGCCGTGCACGGTCACCGCGCGCAGCAGCACGCCGTAGTCGTCGTTCACGGCGCGGTCGGCGGACACGCTCACGGAGGCACGCAGCTCCTGACCGGGCAGGACGTCCACCCGGTACCAGCGGTGCTGGCCGAAGGTCTCGCGGTCGGTGTACAGGCCCGGCTTCAGCACGGGCGCGTCGGCGCACCGCCCGGCGCCCGCGGCGGCGATCGGCGTGACGACCGGGTCCGCGGCGCGGTCCACCAGTTCGCGGACGCGGCCGGAGAGTTCCTCGGTGTGCTTGACCGAGGTGTACGTGCCGCCGGTCGCCTCCGCGATGCAGGTCAGCTGCTGACGGGTCTTGGCGTCCGGCACCAGGCCCAGGGTGTCGATCGTCAGATGGATGCCCTTGGCCGCGATCTCCCGCGCCACCTCGCACGGGTCGAGCGGGGCGCAGGTGTCCTCGCCGTCGGTGATGAGCACGATCCGGCGGGTGGCGTCACCGCCCTTGAGGTCCTCGGCGGCGCCGAGCAGGGCCGGGCCGATCGGGGTCCAGCCGGTGGGCGCCAGGGTGGCGACGGCCGTCTTCGCCTCGGTCCGGTCGAGCGGGCCGACGGGGTAGAGCTGACGGGTGTCCTTGCAGCCCTTCTGGCGGTCCTGTCCGGGGTAGTCGGCCCCGAGGGTCCGTATGCCGAGCTGCACCTCTTCGGGGACCGCGTCGAGCACCTCGTTGAACGCCTGCTTGGCGGCGGCCATACGGGACTGGCCGTCGATGTCGCGGGCCCGCATCGAGCCGCTGACGTCGAGCACCAGCTCTACCTTGGGGGATTCCTTGGCCGCCGGTTCGTCGGCGGCGGCGCCGGTCGGGACGAGCCCGACGGCCAGTGCGGCGAGCAGCGCACAGGCCCCGGTCGCCAGCCGTTTTCTCGTGATCATTGGCGGATCGTATGGAGGATCTTCCGACAATCCAAAACGGCCTCGTGGTGACCCTTCCGGGCAGCCGTCAGGAGACGGTCGCGGCCTCGTCGCCACTCGGGTGCTACGGGGATGTCGTGCCGATCTCGTCCGGCCGTCGGCGGCTTCCGCGCGCCGGGACACCACCGGCGCCCTGGAGCAATTCCTGGAATGCCGCACCTCGTGGTGAGTGGGGCCGTCGGGCGCTGCTGTGGAAAAGGCGTGGCTGCCCGTCAATCGTGATGCGACGATCAGTCCGCATCGTGATCCACATCCGCGTCCCGGAGGTCCGCATGGACATCGCCCCTCTGCTGCCGATGACCACGCGCCGGTTGTCGCTGCGTCTGTTCACGCCCGGCGACGCCGACGACCTGTACGCCTACCAGAGCCTGCCGAGCGTGGCGCGCTACCTGTACCGGCCGCCGCACACGCGGGAGCGCAGCGAACAGGTTGCGGCCGAGCGCGCGGCGCGCGCGGTCTGGTGCGCCGACGGGGACAAGCTGGCGCTCGCCGTGTGCCGACGCGATGAGCCCGGCCTTCTCGGCGAGGTGACGCTCACCCTGGCCCATGCCCGCGCCGCCCAGGCCGAGATCGGCTGGACTCTCGACCCACGTCACGAGGGGCACGGCTATGCGACCGAGGCGGCCCGGGCGCTGGCCGGGTTCGCCTTCGACAGGCTGGGCGTGCACCGGCTCTACGCACGGCTGGATGTGGAGAACACCGGGTCTGTGCGGGTCTGTGAGCGCCTCGGGATGCGTCGGGAGGCGCACCTGGTCGAGAACGACCTCGACGGCGATCGCTGGGGCAGCGAGTACGTCTACGCGGCGCTGGCCGCGGACATGGGCGGTCGATCGGGCAGGTGACCTCCGCAGCCGGGCGTGGGCGACGACCTGGCGGTGCGCGGCGCGGCGCTCGCCTCCGGGGCGAGCGACGTCAGCCGTCCCGCCCGTTGCCGCACCGGCGCCCCTGCGCGCGCCTTCCACGGTCGACGGAGGTCCGCGAGCGGTCTGCCCTCGGGAATCCCGAAGGTGTCAGTCCTCCGCGGCCAGGCGCCGTACCTCGGCCAGCGCCTCGCCCACCGCTGCCGGGATGTCCGTCACCGGGAACCGCGCGTGCCGCACCGTGCCGTCACGGTCGACGACCAGCACGGTCCGTTTCAGTCGCAGGAGTTGTCCGGCGCGGAAGGTGGGCAGGCGCAGGGCGGCGGCGAGGCGGAGGTCGACGTCGGAGAGGAGGGTGAAGGGGATGTCCTCCTGGCTCGCGAACACGCGCTGTTCGTCGGGGCGTTGGGTGCTGACGCCGTGCACCTCCGCGCCCGCGGCGCGGAAGTCCTCGTAGGCGTCCCGGAAGAGCCGGTTCTCCAGCGTGCAGCCGACGGTGCCGGGGATGTGTGACCAGCCCTCCGGCAGGGGGCCGGGGCTCCCGGTCGCCGGATAGCAGAACAGGACGGTGGCCACGCCGCCGGCCACCGGGTCGACCGGCGCGCCGTCCCGGTGACCGGGCAACCGCAGGCGCGGCAGTCGCCGGCCCGTCAGGTCCGCGACGCGCCGTGCCTCCGCGCTCGTCTCGTCGGCGGTGCCGGTGAGCGAGCCGTCGCCGAGGAGCCAGCGGTCGGCCCAGTCCTGCATCGACAGCAGGACCGGCAGCAGCCCCCGGCCGCTCTCGGTCAGCCGGTACTCGTGCCGCGTCGGCCGCTCCTGGTACGGGACCTTCACCAGCACCCCCGTCTCCACCAGGTGCGCCAGCCGTTCGGTGAGCACCTTCCGGGAGATGCCCAGCTCCTCCTGGAGCACGTCGAACCTGTGGTGCCCTCGGGCGGTCTCCCGGATCAGGAGCAGGCTCCACCAGTCGCCGACCACCGACGCGGCCTGCGCGATCGCGCAGGCGGCGTCCCGCTCGGGAACCGACCTCGTCACTGCGTCTCCACTTCTGCGCGCACGGCGGCCGCTCGTCGGGACCATCTTGCGCGACGAGGTCGGTTCCGGATAGAAACTCACCTGAACAAGTGAGTTCCCAAAAGAGACTAACAAGACCCGGGGGGTGGGCCGTATGAGCGGACCACAAGCGATCCAGGAACACGACCGACGCGACGACGAACGGGAGACCTCATCGCCGGGTGTCTTCTGGCGCTTCTGGGCCGCCGCCACCGTCAGCGGCGCGGGCACCGCCGTCACCGCCCTCGCCCTGCCGCTCGTCGCCCTCACCGTCCTCGACGCCACCGCCTTCGAGGTCGCCCTGCTCGCCGCCGCCGGGCAGGTCTCGTGGCTGCTGCTCAGCCTTCCGGCGGGTGTCCTCGCGCAGCGCGTGCCGCTGCGCCGACTCCAGGTCACGCTCGACCTCGTACGGTTCGCGGCGCTCGGATCGCTGCCGCTCGCCTCGTGGATCGGCACGCTCACGTATGCGCACCTGCTGTTCGCGGCGCTCGTCACCGGCTCGGCGACCGTGCTGTTCGACATCGGCAACTCGACCTTCCTGCCCGCCGTCGTCCCGGCCCGGCAGCTGGCCGCCCGCAACAGCGTCATGTCGGGCACGCACGCCGTCACCGACACCGGCGGCCCCTCCCTCGGCGGTGTCCTGATCGGCGCGACGGGCCCGGTCGGCGCGCTCGTCGTGGACGCCGCCACCTACCTGGCCTCCGCCGTGCTCCTGCGCACCCTCCCCGAGAGCCGCCCCGCGCCCCGCACCGGCGAGAGCGCACTGCGGCTGATGCGCGACGGATGGAGGTACGTCACCAGGCACCCGGTCATGCGCCCCTGCATGATCTGGGCGACCGCCGCCAACTTCCTCAACGCGGCCCTCGTCGCCCTCACCCCCCTCTACCTGGTCCGCGGGGCCGGACTCGACTCCGTTCAGCTCGGTCTCGTCCTCGCCATGGACGGGGTCGGCGCGCTCGCCGGCGCCGCCGTCGCGGTCCGCGTGACCACGCGCCTCGGCACCGCGCGGGGCGTCATCGTGGCCGATCTGGCCGGCGGCTCGCTGCTTCTCCTCGCCCCGCTGACCACGTCGGCGGGGGACGCGTACTGGTTCGCCCTGGGCAACGCCGGCTTCGCCTTCGGCACCGTCATCGGTTCGATCACCACCCGCACCTACCGGCAGACGCAGTCGCCCCCGGAACTGCTGTCCCGCGTGATGGCCACCGTCCGCTTCGTCTCCTGGGGCGCGATGCCGCTCGGCGCGCTGACCGCCGGCCTCCTCGCCACCCGCCTCGGCGCCCACACCGCGCTCTGGACCGTCTGCGCCGCCGCACTCCTGCCCCCGCTCTACCTCTTCTCCACCAAGGTGGGCCGCCACCGCGACCTCATCTGACGCCGGGGCGCGCTCAACGGTGCTCGGGGTTCTCGAAGTCGAACCGGCAGCCGGCGTCCCACTCGGAGCGCTGGTTTCCGTGGGCGGGGATGCCGCCGGTGTCCCGGAGCATCCTCGCCAGGTGGAGCTGGTTCCAGGTCATGAAGGTCGTGTTGCGGTTCGTGAAGTCGTTGTCCGGCCCGCCGGAGCCGGGGTCGAGGTACGACGGACCCGGGCCGGCCTCCCCGACCCAGCCCGCGTCCGCCTGCGGCGGAATGACGTAGCCGAGGTGCTGGAGGCTGTAGAGGACGTTCATCGCGCAGTGCTTGGCGCCGTCCTCGTTGCCGGTGATCAGGCAGCCCCCCACACGACCGTAGTAGGCGTACTGGCCGCGCTCGTTGAGGATCGACGAGCAGGCGTACAGGCGCTCGATCACCTTCTTCATGACCGAGGAGTTGTCTCCCAGCCAGACAGGTCCAGCCAGGGTGAGGATGTCCGCGGCCATGACCTTCGAGTAGATGACGGGCCACTCGTCGGTCTCCCAGCCGTGCTCCGTCATGTCGGGCCACACGCCGGTCGCGATGTCGAGATCCACCGCTCGCAGCACTTCGACCTCGACGCCCTGGCGCTCCATGATCCCGCTGCTGATGTCGATCAGCCCCTGCGTGTGGCTCCGCTCCGGCGATCGCTTGAGCGTGCAATTGATCACCAGGGCGCGGAGACCACGGTAGGACGTGTCGGTGTCGGTCATGGATGCTTTCCCCTGTGGACGAGTGGGCGGGTCGGGCGGCGAATCACGCCCGGTTGCCGACGTCGATGGGGCTCCGGGTCGGGCCGGCCGATAATCCCGTCCACTCTCTCGCCTCGTCGGACGGAATGACCGGGCACCACGCCAGTGCTGACGAAGTCGCCCACCCGATCACCCGCGTGGCGTCATGTCCGGCCAGGCGGCCAGGCGGCCGAACGCACGACGCCCGGCCGCGGGGGCCGGGTGTCGTGCGCTGCCATGCCCGGCCGTGCGCCGGGGCCCGGCGCCGGACCTCCGGATTCATCGGTGGTCCGGCGCACGGTCTCGCTACCAGATCGCCTCGACCCACTCCGGGTGGTCGATGAAGGGGTTCCGGTTGCCCTGGTAGGTGCCGAAGATGATGTCGTTGCGCCGCTGCTCGAAGGCGCTCGGCGGATCCTGCTCGTTCCACTGCTTCAGGACCGAGAGACGACCGTGGTAGGGGACGCTGCCGTTGGTGGTCGAGTCGTTGGGCTCCAGGTTCGCCCAGGCGTCGTCGCCCTCGTAGCGGACGGCCATGTACAGGATCATGCGGGCCACGTCGCCCTTGTCGGCGTTGCGCGGCTCGAAGGAGTTGCTGTCCGTGTAGCTGCCCGTCGCGCCGCTGACCGGGCTGCCGCCGTTGTCGAAGTCCTTGTTCCCGCGCGTGCTGTTGACCTGGACGTCCGCCGGCCGCAGGTGGTGGAGGTCGGTGCCGGGGCCGGCGGAGGTGCCGAAGTTCCCGTGGGACTGGGCCCAGACGTGCTCACGGTTCCAGTCGCCCACGTCGCCCCCGTTCAGGGACTTGCTCCGCGAGGTGCCGCTGTACAGCAGGATCACGTTGCTGCTGTTGGCGGGGTCCTGGTCGGTCACCTTGAGGGCGTTCCAGACGGCGTCGTACGAGATCTTCGTCTGGGTCTTGATGATCGTGTGCAGCGAGGACTTGAGGCTCGTGCCGGTCTTGCCTATCGCGTCCTCGTAGTACGTGGCGTCGTAGGCGGTCGTCGCGGCGGCGACCTGGGCCGGGGCCGCGGACGGCGCGGCGCCGGCGGCGGCCGTCGCGGGGGCGAAGCCGGTGCCGAGGAGCGCACCGAACGCGGCGAGGACGGCGAGGGCGCGAGGGGATCTGCGGATTCGGGACATCCGTCGTTCCTCCATGGGGGTGAGGGGTGGGCGGTACGTCTGAGGGGGCGTGCGGGAACCCACTCTGCGCGCGTAGAACGTCGTCGCACGGACGTCCGAGCGCCGCGCGCTTGAACGGTACATGACCAGTTGGTGCCTATGGAATGCCCTGCTCCGCAGACGAATTGAAGACACCGGGCCGGAAACTGTCCGCGCGCGGTCCTCGTCGGTCTCGCCCGGCCGCGGACCACCGACCCCACCGCGGCGGTGCGGACCCTCAGAGCCGTACGTGCGCCGCGATCGGCAGGTGGTCGCTCCCGGTGCCGGGCAGGGTCCAGGTCCTCGTGACCACCGCGCCGCGCGTCAGGACGTGGTCGATGCGCGCCAGGGGCAGACGGGCCGGCCAGCTGAACGCGAACGCGTCCCGGCCGGCCCCCACCAGCGACGTGACGGGCCGCAGGCCCCGGTCGTCGATCGTGCCGTTGAGATCGCCGGCGACCAGGACCCTGCCGTCCGCGTGCTCCGCGGCGATCGCGTCCCCGAGCCGCCGCGCGCTCTCGTCGCGCCACCCCGTGGCGTACCCCTCCGTCGCGCGGACCCGGACCGACGGCAGATGGACCACGTACGCCGTGAGATCGCCCCGCGGGCCGGTCACCACGGCGCGCAGCCCGCGCTCCCAACCGTCCGCCACCGCACGCGGCCTGATGTCCACGCGGCCGGCGTCCCGGAGCGGATACCTCGACCACAACCCCACCGAGCCCACCGTCGCGTGATGGGGGTGGGTGGGGGCGAGCGCCGCGCGGTAGACGGGCAGCCGCTCCGGCGTCAGCTCCTCCAGCGCGACGAGGTCGGGGGACGCGCCGAGGAGGATCCGCACGGCCCGGGCCGGGTCGGCGTTCTCGTCGCTCACGTTGTGCTGCACCACCGTCAGATCGTGCGGGCCGTCGCCCGGCGAGGGCGGCAGCACCGACCGGAACGCCCAGGCCCACACACCGAGAAGCAGCACGCTCGCCACCACCGCGACGACCGAGCGGCGTACGGCGGCCACGACGAACCCGGCCAGGGCCACCAGCCCGAGCCACGGCAGGAACGTCTCCAACAGGCTCGTCGCGTTCCCCGGCAACCGGGGCAGCCTGTCGTGGCCCAGCAGCAGCCCCGCGGCCACCACCGCGACGGCGGCCGTCACCGCCCCGCGCGGCCACCGCCCCCGCGCCCCGCCCTCGATCTCGCCCACGCCGCTCCCCTCCGTCCCTCCGTCCCGCCTCGGGCCCCCGCCCGGCCGCGACGCCGTACGCCCCGCCTTCGGCAGGGACGCCCGGCACGACGAGCCAGTTCCGGGGGGCCGGCGCCCGCGCGGCCAGGAGGGCGCGGGGCGGCCGTACCCGCGTGGCTCGTGCACGTGACGGCCGCCGCCGAGCACCCCTACAGCACCACGACTCCGAGGGGCCGCTCGCCGGCCGCGACCCGCCGCGTGTCGCCCGAGGCGAGGTCGACGACCGTCAGGCCGTCCCAGGAGCCGTCGCGCGTGAAGCCGCCGGTGACGTACGCCGTCCGGCCGTCCTTCGACACCGCGACGTTCTCGTGGGGCCCGTCCAGCGGGATGATCCGCTCGGTGCCGTCCGGGCGGCGCACGGTGAGCGACGCGCCCTGGTCGGAGGCCGGGTCGACGGGTCCCGTGCCCACGACGAGGAGCGTGCCGTCCGGCGTGACGGTGGCCCCGTGCTGGTGGGTGTCGGCCGTCATCGCACGGATCTCCGTCCGCCCGGTCCGCGGGTCGACCTCGGCCAGCCGTTCGCCCTCGAACGGCAGCAGCAGTCTGCCGTCCGAGGGCCGGACGACGGCGTAGTGCGGCTTCAGCCAGGAGCCGAGACCGCCCTCGGTGCCGTACGGCGCGACCTCGATGCGCCGCGTGCCTCCCTCGCCGCCCGCGGTCGCCGCCGGGACGACGGTCACGTCGAAGGAGTCGTGGTTCGTCACGTACACCTCGGCCCCGTCGCGCGAGACGTCCACGTCGAAGGGGCGCCGGCCGACGGGAACGGTGCCCGTCACCGTGAGGTCCCGGGTGTCGACGATCTCCAGCGTGCCGTTGCCGCCGGGGACGTTGACACCGACGTACGCATGCGCGCCGTCGGGGGAGAGGGCGATGCCCATGCCGCCGCCCCGGTACTCGCCCGTCGCGACCGGACCGGAGTCGGTGGCGTACGGCACGAGCGCGATCCGCTCGCGCGTCCGGGTGTCGACCACCGCCACGCCTTCGGCCGTGGCCACCCAGGCGCGTCCGTCGGCGCCGAGCGCCAGCCCGTAGGGCGCCGTTCCCACCCGCACGGAGGCGATCGCGCCCTTCGCCGGGTCGACGAAGGTGACGGTGTCGGCGCCGAAGTCGGCCACGAGCAGCGTCCCGGCGGGGTTCGTGACGGGCCGGCCGGCCGGAGGAGGGGGCCCCTCGGCCGGCGCCGGCCGGGCCGACGTCGCGGGAGCGGACGCGGGGGAGGCCTGGCCGCCGGCGTCCGCTCCGGGCGCGCAGCCGGTGATCAGGGCGAGGACCGCCGCCGCGGGCACGAGGAGCCGCGGCGACGCCCGCCGCCGAGCGGGGCAGGCCCGTGCGGAAGGGCGCGATCCCGGGGTCATCGGGTGGCTCCGCGGCCGGGCGCGGTGGCGCGCGCCGACGCCGCCTCCAGGAGACCGGCGATCGTGCGGAACCCGCGCCGCCGGGCGTGGGCCTCGGGCGTGGTGCCGTCGTGGTCCGCGAGCAGGGGGTTCGCCCCCGCCGTGATCAGGAGTTCCACGATCTCCTGGTGGGGGAGGCCGCCGTCGCCGAGGATCACGGCCTCCAGCAGTGCCGTCCAGCCCAGTCGGTTGACGTGGTCGACGTCGATGTCGGTCTCGTGCAACACCGCCCGTACGTACGCGACATGCCCGCGCTCGGCGGCGGGGATGAGCGAGACGCCGCCGAACCGGTTGGTGAGCGCGAGGTCGGGGCCCGCCGGCAGCAGTGTGCGCATCATGGCGACGCTGCCGGTGACGCCGGTGACCAGCCACGGCGAGTCGTGGCAGTCGTCCTGGGCGTTCACGTCGGCGCCCGCGGAGACCAGGACCCCGGCCACGGCCACGTGGTCGGCGCGTGCCGCGAGCAGGAGGGGCGTACGGCGTTCGTCGTCGCGGCACTCGACGTCCGCGCCGGCGGCGAGGGCCGCGCGCGCCTCCGCGACGTCCCCGCGTCGGGCCGCCGCCAGCAGAAGCCGGTCGTTCGTGTGCATGGACGTTCTCCTTCTGGCCGCCGAGGGGACTGCGCGGGAGGCGGGACGGGTCCGCCTGCCGTACTCCATCCTGGGTCCGCCGCGGACCCGCCCCGGTCGGCCCGGCGGCCGGGAACGGGGCACCGACCGGCCGACCCCCGGGTCGTCCGATCGGACGACCCCACGTCGGCGCGGCCCGGTGTACGGGCCCGCCCGGCGGCGCGCACGGTCACCTCGGTGGGACGGACTCGCCGAGGGGGTCCGGACACCGCGCGGTCCGCGCCGGCCGACGCGGTGCGCACGGTGGGGCCCATCCGCCCGGAAGCGGCGCACGGTGGCCCATCCGCCCGCGCCCCCCGGAAAACCACTGTCGGCACGGCTCCGCCGCAGGTGACAATGAGTCACCACGAACCAGGAGGAACCCATGAGCCAGGGCACCCTGACTCTCCACGAGCTGCTGCCGTCGCGGGATCTCGCGGCCGCGCTCGACGCCGGGCACGTCACGCGGAAGTCGCACCCCGAACTGCCGCTGTCGATCTACACCTACACACGGGCCTGCCAGTACGAGCAGATCTGGAACCAGGTCACCACGCGCTGCCGCGGCCTCGTCGCCGACGACGCCACCGGTGAGATCGTCGCCCTGCCGCTGCCGAAGTTCTTCAACCTCGGCGAGCACGAGACCGGCCGGCCGTACGCGCCCGCGCTGCCCGACGAGCCGTTCGAGATCTACGACAAGGTGGACGGCAGTCTCGCGGTGGTCTTCCACTACGCGGGCCGCTGGCGTGTGGCGTCCAAGGGTTCCTTCATCAGCGCCCAGGCGACCTGGGCACAGCGCCGTCTCGACCGGGCCGACACCGGCGCGCTGACCCCCGGGGTGACCTACCTCGCCGAGATCATCTACCCGCAGAATCGTATCGTCGTGGACTACGGCGACCGCCGGGACCTGGTGCTGCTCGCCGCGATCGGCGCGGACGGCACGGAGGTCCCGCTCGCCGAGGCCGCGTCCCACTGGCAGGGCATCGGCTCGGTCGTCACCGTCTGGCCGGCCATGACGATCGGCGAACTGGTCGAGCTGACCGAGTCGAACATGCTGCCCGGCGGCGCCACGGCCACCGGCACCGACGCCGAGGGCTTCGTCCTGCGCTTCGCGTCGGGCGTACGGGCCAAGGCCAAGCTGTCCGAGTACGTCAGGCTCCACAAGGTCCTGACCGGCGTCACCGAACGCGACATCTGGCGCAGCCACGGCATCCAGCGGTTCGCCGGCATGTCCGCGAAGCGGCTGGCGCAGGGGCTGGGCTGCTCCCTGGCCGAACTCGGCGGGATCCGGGCCGACGGCGGCCGGCCGCTGGACGCCCTCCTGGAGCAGGTGCCGGACGAGTTCGACACCTGGGTGCGCGGGGTGATCGCCCGCCTGGAGGACGAGGCGGCGGCCCGCGAGCGCGCCATCGAGGACGCCTACGCGAGCCTCGCCCACCTCGCGGACGACCGCGGCGCGTTCGCGAGGGCCGTCAAGACCCTGCCCGCCGACGACGGCATCCGGTCGGCCATGTTCCAGCGACTCGACGGACGCCCGGTCGACCTGCTCGTCTGGCGCGCCGTCAGGCCGCGTACGGCCGACCCCTTCACCACAGACCAGGAGAACTGACCCCGTGCCCGTAGTACACGTCATGACCGGGCTCCCCGCCTCGGGGAAGACCACCGCCGCCCGGCGACTGCAGGCCGAGGCCGAGGGCCGGATGCGCCGCGTCAACCTCGACGACCTGCGCACGATGCTCGACGTCCCCGCCCCCGAGCGCGGCCGGTCGCACGCCCACGAGCAGACGGTCCTCGACATCCAGGACGCCGCGGTCCGGTCGGCCGTCGAAGGCGGCTTCGACGTCGTCGTCGACAACACCCACCTGACGCCGCACATCCCGCGGCGGCTCAAGGCCGCGGTCACCGGCCTCGAGACCGACTTCGTCGTGCACGACTTCACCGACGTGCCGGTGGACGAGTGCGTACGCCGCGACGCGGCCCGCGAGCGCCCGGTCGGCGAGGAGATCATCCGCCTGCTCGCCGACAAGCACGCCAAGGCCACCCGCGGCGGCTGGCGGCTGACCGCCGAATGGCTCGGCGCCCGCCCGGGCGTCCGTCCCTACGTCGCCGACCCGGCGCTGCCGTCCGCCGTCATGTGCGACATCGACGGCACGCTCGCCCTGCGCGGCGACCGGGGCCCGTACGACTTCACGCGCTGCGACCTCGACCTGCTCAACGGCTCGGTCCGCGACGCCCTGCGGGCCTTCCGCCACGCCGAGAACGACACGATCGTGCTGTTGTCCGGCCGCAGCGAGGACCACCGCGCACTCACCGAGGCGTGGCTGGCGCGCCATCAGATCCCTTACGACGAGCTGTGGATGCGGGCGTCGGACGACGGCCGCAGCGACGACATCGTGAAGGCGGAACTCTTCGACGCCCACGTGCGCGACCGGTACGCCGTCCGCGTCTCCCTCGACGACCGCGACCGCGTGGTGGCGATCTGGCGGCGCATGGGCCTGCCGACCTGGCAGGTCAACTACGGCAACTTCTGACCGGACCGCCCCGCCCGGGCCCTCGTGAACCGGGCGGCGAAGGGCCACCTCGGCCGGCGCGCACGGCGGCCGAGGCCCGGGCCGGTTCCCCGCCGTTGCCCCGGGGCGCCGTCGTGTCCCGGGAGGCCGGGGGACAGGAGGGGCGCCTTGCGCCGAGCCTGCGCCTGGATCTCGTGGTGCGACTCGTGGGCCGTCACGCGGAACGCCTCGTCGTACGCGGCCATGGCCGCGGTCAGGGCGGCCCCGGCCGTCCCACGGCGTCTGACGTGGCGGGCCAGCAGGCCGAAGCAGCCCATGACCAGGGCCACGGACACGGCGAGGACGAGGAGCGGCACGAGGTCACGCATGGCGACGACCCTACGCCCGGCACTGCGGGGCGGTCAGCGCGGCGGCGACACAGGTCGCCGGACGCCCCGCGGATCCGGCCCCGCCGCCGGGACACCGCTCATCCCAGGTGCGGGGCGCGGCCCGGCGCGAGGACTTCGGCGAGCCGGGTCATGACGAGCTCGGCGGTGTTGCCGCCGGGCGTCCGCCGGCCCTCGGTCGTCGCCACCGCGATGGCCAGACGGTCGGCGGGCAGATACGCCTGGACGGCGCTGTAGCCCGAGAACGAGGGGTTCTGCACCACCCAGTCGTCGACGACGAGCACCCCCGTGCCGTAGTGGGTGGCCTCGGTGTTCTTCAGGCAGACCGAGGCAGGACACGTCGAGGTGGGGCCGCCGAGGCCCACCGTGCCGGGATCGAGCAGTGCGGCGCGGCTCCGGGAGGAGAGGAGCGCGCCGGAGCCGACGCCCGCGGCGGACCGGGCCAGGTCGCAGATGTCGGTGGTCAGGACCGCGCCCGGAGCGGTCGTCCACGAGGGGTTCCAGTACGTGGAGTCCTCGTACGAACCGTCCTGCGTGGTGAAGGCGTGCAGGACGGGGGAGGGGATCTCGGGCGTCGCCGCGGCGCGGGTCTCGTGCATGCCGAGCGGGTCGAGGACGCGCTGCCGCAGCAGGACGTCCAGTCGCGTCCCCGTGATTCTCTCGAGCGCGGAGCCGAGGATGACGGAGTTGGCGCGTGACCGGCTCCAGTTGGCGCCCGGCGCGTACAGCAGCGGCTTGCCCGTCGCGCGTGCCACGAGCTCCTCGGACGTCCACTGCCGGAAGGGGTTGTCCTCCTGTGCCGCCAGGAACGCCGGGTCGGTCGAGTAGTCGACGAGCCCGGACGTCGACGCGGCCAGCATGCGCAGCGTGATCCGGTGCGCGTACGGAAGGTCGGGGAGCCATCGCGAGACGGGGTCGTCGAGGCGTACACGGCCCTCGTCGACCAGCCGGAGGAGGGCCGTTCCCATGACGGCGTCGGCGACCGCACCGGCCCGGAAATGCTGGGCGGGCACGGCCGGAACTCCGGCCATCGACTCACCCAGTCCGGTGGTCACGAGCTCCTTGCCGTCCACGGTCACGCGCAGGAGCACGGCCGCCAGGTCCAGCTGCTTCCTGGCCTGCTCGGCGATCCGGACCACGTCCGCGGCCTGCCAGCCGTAGGGGAGAGGGGAGTTGACGCACGGAGCCGGTACGGCGGGGGCCGGCGCGCCCGCCCGAGTCGCGGCAGCCGCCGCGCCCGGCTCGTGCGTGCGCGGCTCGTGCGTGCCCGGGCGCATCGCCGCCGGGGCCGGGCCCGCTGCCTGGACCCCGGGTGCGGCGCCCGTTGCGAGACCGGTGGCGAGAAGGGCGCCGGTGCACAACAGCGCCGCGATGCGTGAACGTCCCATGCCCGCAGTATCGGCAGGTCAGGGCCCGTGAACGGGGCAGCCCGTGCCGAGCCGCGCGGGATGTCACCCGTCAGGTCGCCTCCGGGCGAGGCCCCTCTCCGCGGTCCCGAGCGGCCTCGTCGCACGGCCCCGGACCCTTCGCCCTGCGCACCCCCCGGTGGCGCCGTCTACCCTGGGTGTATGGGCACTGACCTGGTCAGACTGTTCCTCAGCGGAGACGTGATGCTCGGCCGGGGAATCGACCAGATCCTCCCCCACCCCGGCGATCCCGCCCTCTCCGAGGGGTACGTGAGCGACGCGCGGACCTACGTGTCGCTGGCGGAGACCGTCAACGGCCCCGTCCCGCGACCCGTCGGCCCCGGATATCCCTGGGGCGAGGCCCTGGACGCCCTGGACCACGCGGCGCCCGACGCCCGGATCGTCAATCTGGAGACCGCCGTGACCGGCGACGGGGCTCCGGTTCCCGGCAAGGCCGTCCACTACCGGATGCACCCCGCCAACCTGCCCGCCCTCGCCGCCGTCCGGCCCGACGTCTGCGTACTGGCGAACAACCACGTCCTGGACTACGGACACGGCGGTCTCCACGACACCCTGGACTCCCTGAGCGCCCTGGGCCTGCGCACCGCCGGCGCGGGGCGCGACGCCGACGAGGCACGCCGCCCCGCCGTCGTCCCCCTGCCCCGGGGCGGCCGGGTGCTCGTCCTCGCGCTCGGCCTGTCCTCCAGCGGCGTGCCGCGCGACTGGGCGGCCACCGCGCGCCGCGGCGGGGTCGACTTCGCCGCCCGGGCGGACGACCGCACCGCCGCCCGGCTCGCGGCCCGGGTACGGGGCGAGAAGGGGCCCGGCGACATCGCCGTGGTCTCCCTCCACTGGGGCTCGAACTGGGGCTACGCCCTCCCCGCCTCCCACATCGCCTTCGCCCACGCCCTGATCGACGGGGGCGCCGACATCGTGCACGGACACTCCTCCCACCACCCCCGCCCCCTGGAGGTCTACCGCGGCAGACTCGTCCTGCACGGCTGCGGCGACCTGATCAACGACTACGAGGGCATCTCCGGCTACGAGGAGTACCGCGACGACCTGCGGCTGCTCCCCGTCGCCTCGGTGACCCGCGACGACGGCCGGCTCCGGGAGGTGCGCCTCATCCCCATGCGGGCCCGGCGCCTGCGGCTGGAACACGCCTCCGGCCCGGACGCGCGCCTGCTCCACGACGTACTGGCCCGGATCAGCCGGCCCCACGGCACCCGGATCACGCTGACCCGGGACGGAACACTGACCGCCCGCCCCGCCCTAGACGCCCCCTAGGGGGCGTCCACGCCCCGAGCGGTGCAGGGAGACGAGCAGATCATGTACTTCACCGATCGCATCGACGCCGGCGGGCAACTGGCGGCCCGCCTGGACCACCTCAAGGGCCGTGACGTCGTGGTCCTGGGGCTTCCGCGGGGCGGCGTGCCGGTGGCCGCGCAGGTCGCCGACGCCCTCGACGCGCCCCTCGACATCTGCCTCGTCCGCAAGCTGGGCGTCCCCCACCAGCCGGAACTCGCCATGGGCGCGATCGGCGAGGGCGGTGTCCGCGTCCTCAACGACAGCGTCGTGAGCGAGACCGGCGTCTCCGGCCGTGACCTGGCAGCCGTCGAGGAGCGCGAGCGCGACGTGCTCGAAGCACGCGCCCGGCGCTACCGCGGGCAGCGCGAGCCCACCTCGCTGCGCGGCCGGACGGTGCTCGTGGTGGACGACGGCCTGGCGACCGGTGCCACCGCGCTCGCCGCCTGCCTCGTCGTCCGCGCGCGGGGCGCCGCGCACGTCGTCCTCGCGGTGCCCGTCGCGCCCCACGGATGGCCGGAGCGGGTCGGCGACGCGGCGGACGAGACGGTGTGCGTGCACGAGCCGGACTTCTTCTACGCGATCGGCCAGTTCTACACGGACTTCTCCCAGACGTCCGACGAGGAGGTCCTCGGCGCGCTGGAGCGCCACCGCGCCGGCCCGGCTCCGGCGGCGGACGTCGGGGCCTCGCCGGACGCACCGGCCCCCTCGGACGGCCGGGCCTCCTCGGACGGCCCGGGGCTGGAGCCCGGCGCGTACGACGTGCTCGTCACGGCCGGCGACGTGCGACTCGACGGCCGGCTGTCCGTGCCGCCGGGCGCCACCGGGATCGTCCTCTTCGCGCACGGCAGCGGCAGCAGCCGGCACAGCCCGCGCAACCGTTCCGTGGCCGAGGCCCTGCACCGCGCCGGTCTGGGCACGCTGCTCTTCGACCTGCTCACCGACGAGGAGGCGGCGGACCGCGCCAACGTCTTCGACACCCCGCTCCTCGCCGGCCGCCTGACCGCGGCCACCCGATGGCTCCTCGCCCGCCCTGGAGGCGACCGCCTCAC
Organism: Streptomyces sp. JL2001; assembly: GCF_050917515.1. Lineage (NCBI taxonomy): Bacteria > Bacillati > Actinomycetota > Actinomycetes > Kitasatosporales > Streptomycetaceae > Streptomyces > Streptomyces sp. JL2001. Next base: position 7,214,398 of record NZ_CP169421.1, read on the forward strand.
GGTCGGCTACTTCGGCGCCAGCACCGGTGCGGCCGCCGCGCTGTGGGCCGCGGCGGAGCCCGCCCCGGACATCGCCGCCGTCGTCTCACGCGGCGGCCGGCCGGACCTGGCGGGCCCCCGGCTGGATCGCGTACGGGCTCCTACCCTCCTCATCGTGGGCGGCCACGACACGACCGTGGTCGAGCTGAACGAAACGGCCCTGCGGCGGCTGCGCTGCCAGAACCGCCTCGTCGTCGTCCCCGGCGCCGGCCATCTCTTCGAGGAACCCGGCACGCTGGAACAGGTCGGCACCCTCGCGGCGGACTGGTTCCGCGACCACTTCGGAGCGCCCGCCGAGGGATCCTGACCCTCCGTCGGTTCGGGGAGGCCGCGAACGGATCACGCCCCTGCGGGCGGACGCACGCCTCCGTCCGTCCGGGAACGGGTGCCGCGAGGACCCGAACCACCGCCGGCCGCTGCCCTGGACGGGTGAGTGTGCCGCTCCGGAAGCGGGGGAAGGCGCGGATCGGGTACGGATCCCGCGTTGCCCGCCTCTCTCGTGTCGGAGGATGCTGCCCCATGCCCGTCCGCCAAGCCGCGGCCTACGCGCTCGTCAGCAGCGTGTGCGTGCTCGCGCTGCTTCCCGGCTGCACGCGGGAGCCCTCCGCACCCGCCGGCCGCTCCGACGCCGCGAACCCGGCGGCCCCCGCGCCCGGACCGCCGGCGACACCGGCCGACCCCACCCCCGTCGACCGCATCCCCGGGGTGGGCCCGCGGACCAAGGCGGCCATCCCGGACGGCACCGCCCAGGCGCTGGTGGTGACGGGCCGCACGCTCGACACGAACACGTCCACGGCGGTGCTGTACGAACGCGACGCGACGAACCGCTGGCGCCCGAAGGCCGGGCCGTGGCCCGCGCACAACGCGCTCAGGGGCTGGACGAACGACCACTCCGCGGGCGATCTGCGTTCCCCGATCGGGGTGTTCCGGATCGGCGACGCCGGTGGTCGGCTGCCCGACCCCGGCGCACGGCTGCCCTACGACCACGACGAGGCGTTCAGCGTCCAGGGCACCGGCTTCGCCGGCGAACCGCTGGAGGGCTCCTTCGACTACGTCGTCGCCATCGACTACAACCGGGTCCCCGGCACGACCCCGTTGAACAAGGAACGCCCCCTCGGCGCGGAGAAGGGCGGCGGCGTCTGGATCCACGTCGACCACGGCGGCCCCACCCAGGCCTGCATCTCGCTCGCCCGGGAGGTGATGCCCTCGTTGCTCCGCGCGCTGGACCCGGCCAGGGAACCCGTCATCGTCATGGGCCCCCGGGACGAACTCGCCCGGTGACGACACGCCGGGCGCCCCGGCCGGCATCGGAACGGAAGCGTGCCCTCCGTGACCCTGATCGGTAACAGTCCCCCGGCCGAGAGGAGTTCGGCGCGTCCGCGGGGCAGACTCCGCGAGTCGGCCCGATCGGGCCGTGCGGACACACGGGGGAACACCATGATCACTGCACGCGAGCGCGGGAGGACCTACGCCCTGGGGGCGTTGGTGATCGCAGCGCTCCTCGCCGGCACCGCCTGCGAGGCGGGCGGAACGGACGACGGTGCGAGCGGCGGGCCGTCCGGCCCGCCGAGCGCGACCGGATCCACCGAGCCCGGCGCCATCGGCAGCGGCACCCCGGAGCCGAGCGGCAGTCCGGCGAGCCCGAGCGGCTCGCCCGAGGCCGGCGGCTCCGGTACACCGGGCGGCACCGGGCAGGCCGCCGCGCCGGCCTGCGCGGACCCGGACCTGTCGATCACCACGTCGTTCTGGCAACGGGACTCGGGTCAGCACCTGCTCATCACGGCCACCAACGCCGGCGGCAGGACCTGCACCCTCTACCACTACCCGTACGTCGGGTTCGGTGAGAACGCCGACACCCCGATCGGCCCGATGGAGTCCAAGCCCAGGGCGATCGCCACGATCAAGCCGAAGCAGAAGGCGTACGCGGGCGTGCGCCTCTTCCGGGCGGGCGAGGGGACCGTCACCGTGGAGTCGTTCGCCCTCGGCTACCAGGACCGCGCCCTCGGCAGCAACCGTGACGTCGCGTCGCTCGACATCGCCGTGTCCGGCGAGGTCGACTTCCTGAACGTCGGCCCCAACCCCCTGGTCACGTACTGGAACACCGATCGTGGCGCGATCGAGGACTTCCTGTTCAGGTCGGGCAGGGGCTGAGGCCCGGGTCAGGGCCGTGCCCTGTCGGGATCCGGTCGCCCGGGGCCGGGCGACCGGACGGCCGGTTCCCGTGGATCGGGCGTGCGCCTCCGCCCGCGCGGAGGTGCACGCCTGTGCGCGGGCGACAGCGTTCCGCCCGGCCGAACCCGGTCGTCCTGCTCAGCCGCCCGGCCGGCGTCAGGCGCGGCGCCGCGTGGGCAGGGCCGCCGCGATCAGCGAGACGAGGAGGGCGACCACGCAGAGCGCGGCGACTCCCAGGGCGGCCAGGTGGAAGACGGTCAGCCAGGTCGCGGGCTTGCCGTAGGCGCGCTCGCCGAGAGCCTTCGCCTCACCCGTGAACGAGAGGGAGCCGTCGCTCCCGCGCTGGACGTCCTCGGAGGAGGCGAACAGCGTTCCGGTGTGCGCCTGTCCGTCGGCGGTCCAGCGGGTGCCCTCGCACTTGGCGCTGCCGTCGTCGCCGATGGTCTCGATGCGGCAGGAGCCGGGCAGGTCCACGGTGACGGCGGTGCCGAGGGCGTAGGCGGCGCCCCAGCCGACCGGTTTCTGCGAGGCGCTCCCGACGAAGCAGAACAGCCCGACGGCTATGGCTCCCAGCACCAGACACGCGCTCGCACGCTGCTTGAGCTTCTCCCCACGTCCTTGCATGACAGCCCCCACTTGGTTGTGTGCACGTCAATATCCGGGCTGCGGCAGGCCGTTGATGGCCGGTTCCCGCCCCCGGTGTGTCGCGCGTTTGTACCGCACCCGCAGGTCGCCCGACAAGGATCCGTGGGGCCTGAACGGGCCCACCGCCGACGACCCCTGGGCACCGCCGTCCCGGCCACCCGCCACGAAGATCAAATCGCTTGCCGCGCCCACATCCCCGTGGGAGCCTGTCCCGCCGCGGACACGCCGCCGGCACGACGAGGGAGGTCTGCCGTGCCCGGGCGGTTCGCCGAGGAGACCGTGACCACACACCGGGGCGGGATCCGTGGAACGGTCGTCGACGGGATACACGTCGCCCTCGGCATCCCCTACGCCCGACCGCCCTTCGGAGCCCGGCGCCTGCGCGCGCCCGCGCCCGTGCCGCCCTGGAGCGGGGTGCGCGACTGCACCCGTTTCGGGCCCGTCGCCCCGCAGTCGGCCGAACTTCCCGGCGCTCCGGCCTGGGACCCACGACAGGAGGACGTCCTCAGCCTCAACGTCTGGTCCCCCGTGGGCGAGCCGGGACGCGGACTGCCGGTGCTCTTCTGGATCCACGGAGGTGCCTACACCTTCGGCTCCTCCGCCCAGCCCGACTACGACGGCACGGCACTCGCCCGGGCCGGCCTGGTGGTCGTGACCTGCAACTACCGCGTGGGATTCGAGGGGTTCGGCCATGTGCCCGGACTTCCCGACAACCGCGGTCTGCTCGACCAGATCGCCGCCCTGCGCTGGGTGCGGGAGAACATCCGTGCCTTCGGTGGCGACCCCGGCAACGTGACGGTGGCCGGGCAGTCCGCCGGCGGCGGCTCCGTCGCCTGCCTGATGGCCGGCCACCGCGCCGGCGGCCTCTTCCGCCGCGCCCTCGTGCACAGCGTTCCCGACGCCTACTTCCCCCGGGAGTTCGCCGCCGCCCTCTCCCGCGAGGTCGCCGGGGCCGCCGGAGTCCCGGCGACGGCGGAGGCCCTCAGCGCCGCCGACCCGCAGCGCCTCGTCGAGGCGTCCGACCAGGTCGCTCGGCGGTACGCCGCCGACCCTCTCGCCGGCCCCCTGCACTACGACACCGTGCTCTACGGCCCCGTCCTCGACGGCGACCTGCTGACCACCGAACCCGTGGAAGCCCTCGCCGCCGGCGCCGCCACGGAGGTGGACCTCCTGGTGTGCCACACCACCGAGGAGTACTGGCTGATGCACGAGGTCGGCAGCATGCCGCCGGTCACCACCGACGACGGTCTCGCCCGCTACCTCGCGGACCAGCGGCTGCCCCCTCGGCTCGCCGCCGACTACCGCTCCCTCATGCCCCACGCCTCCGTGCGGGACGTCTTCCTCGCGATCGCCGGCGACGCCGTCTTCGCCACCCACAGCGTCCGCCTCGCGGAGGCCCACACCCGCGCCGGCGGACGCGCCCTGCTCGCCCGCTTCGACCGGCGCCGCACCCGTCCCGACGGCAGCGCCGTACGCGCCTGGCACGCCGCGGACGTGCCCTTCGCCTTCGGCACCCTCGACGCCGAGGGCATCGACTTCCTCACCGGCGGTCCCGCCGACGCGGACGACCGCGCGCTCTCGCGGCGCATGGTCCGCGCCTGGGCCGACTTCGCGACGAGCGGCGACCCGGGCTGGGCCCCGCTCGGCGCCAACCGCACCCCGGCGGACGTCCACGTCTGGAGCGTTCCGCACGACCGCGCCGAGGGCGAACTCCCGGCCCACGCCCGGTGGCGGCACCTCCGGGCCGACGCCGTGCACCTGCCGTGACAGCGGCCGGAGGGACCGGCACCCCGGGGCGACGCGCCGCCGCGACCCCGTCGGCCGTCCCGCCACCCGGTCACGCGATGATGGGTACGGGCACGCCCGACGTGCGGTGTCGCACCGCCGACGCGCCGCCCCGGCACGAGTCACCACGCGGTACGCCGACGCGCCGCACCGGCGCGCGGCAGGAGAGGGAGAGACCCTGATGGACGTCCGGCACTTCGAGCGCATCCACGCGTTCATCGAGGCACGCCTCCGCCCGCTCTTCGACGCCGAGACGGGCAGCGAGCACGGCTTCGGCATGGACGACACCTCCCGCGCGCTGCGCGCGCTCCTCGGCACCGTCAAGGCCGCGGCGGCGGTCAAGGGCCTCGCAGAGCAGCGGGCGACGGCCGAACCCACCCTGCGTCACATCATCGACCAGGCCCTGGAGCACAACTGGGACGTCCTGCGCGGCGTCGCGCGCAACTGGGAGGACCACCCGGACTTCGTCCGGGACTTCAAGCGGCACGCCTGGGAACTCGAGGCGCCCGCGGACTCCCCGGCTCCCGGGGCCCCCGCCACCGTCTGAGTCCCGCCGCCCTCACCCCGCCTCGGCCGGCACGACCCGGGCCGCCGGCGGGGCGGGCGCCGTCCCGGCCCCGCCCGGCCGGTTCCTCGACGCCGCCCGTGCCCCGGCCCGCCCTCCCGGCCCCCCTCGCGGCAGAATGGCGATCATGCTCCTGTCCTTCCTGCCCGTCCTCGAGCGCATCGCCGAGGAGATCGAGGATCTCGCCGGGCGCGGCCGCCCCGCCGACTACATCCCGGCGCTCGCCGCCGCCGACACCCGCCGCTTCGGGATGGCCGTCGCCGAACTCGACGGGACCGTGTACGGCGTGGGGGACTGGCAGGAGCCGTTCTCCACCCAGTCCGTCACGAAGGTCTACACGCTCGCCCTCGCCCTCGCCCGCGAGGGCGACATCCTCTGGGAGCACGTCGGCCGGGAGCCGTCCGGCAACCCCTTCAACTCGCTGGTCCAGCTGGAGTACGAGAACGGCATCCCCCGCAACCCGTTCATCAACGCGGGCGCCCTGGCCGTCACCGACCAGCTCCACCAGCTCACCGGGGACGCCTCGGGCACGCTGCTCGACTTCCTCCGGGAGGAGAGCGGCAACCCGGACCTCGACTTCGACCGCGACGTCGCCGCCTCCGAGACCGACCGGGGTGACCGCAACGCCGCGCTCGCCCACTTCATGGCCTCCTACGGCAACATCGCGAACCCCGTGCCGACACTGCTGCGGCAGTACTTCCGCCAGTGCTCGATCGCGGCCTCGTGCGCGGACCTCGCCCTCGCCACCGGCTTCCTCGCCCGCCACGGCATCCGGGCCGACGGCTCACGCCTGCTGACCCGCAGTCAGGCCAAGCAGGTCAACGCGGTGATGCTCACCTGCGGCACGTACGACGCGGCGGGGGACTTCGCCTACCGGGTGGGTCTGCCCGGCAAGAGCGGGGTCGGCGGCGGCATCATCGCCGTCGTCCCCGGCCGCTGCACCGTGTGCGTCTGGAGCCCGGGACTCGACGAACGAGGCAACTCGGTGGCGGGCGTCGCGGCCCTCGACCGCTTCACCACGATCACGGGCCTGTCCGTCTTCTGATCCACGGACCGGATCCGGATCCGCCGGCGGCGGACGGCGCGCCCCCCCGGACCCGCGGCGGCGCCGTCGGCACGACGGTCTCAGCCCTGCGCGGGACGCAGCACGAGGAACGGACCGCGCTGCTCGTCGCCGTCGGGGGACCGCCACCCGGCCGTGACATGGCCGAGGACCTCGCCGTCCGGCTCGCCGCCGGGCCGCAGCACCCGCCGCACCTCGACCGTGACACCCGGTGTGCCCGCCACGTGCAGGAAGGTCGCGTCCCCGCCCTGGGTGACCGAGGACGCCACGTCCCCCGCCGGGCCGAGGACGACGCCGGACCCGGCCGGTGTGAGAGCGGGCACCACCGAGCGGTCGTGCACTCCGGTGTCGTTCTGCGCCTGAGGCTCGGCGCGGCCCCGGAGCAGGGCGAGCAACTGCGCGACGGCCACCGGGTCGTGGGTGCCGTCGTAGATCCAGCGGGTGCCCAGCACCCCGTGCTCGGACGTACCCACCAGGGCGTGGTCCGCCCCGTCGAGCGGCGTTCCGCGGTAGCCGAGGGGCACGAGGTACGCGACGGGCCGATCGGCGGAGAGGTCCCTGACGACCATGAACTCGATCCCCACCTCGCCGTCCGGGTCGTCGAGCCGGAACCCGCCGGCCTTGACCGGCTCCGGCGGCTTCCCGTTGCCGATGTACCAGGACTGGGAGGGCAGCCAGGAGGCGAGGAGCTCCAGCTTGCCGGGACTCATGGTGGTGTGGTGAATGACGGCCATGCCTGCTGAACCTCCCCGCCGCCCGCGAGGTTCCCGGGAGCCGCGCAAGATCCGGAAGACGAAGAGGTGGACGTCGCCGTCAGGCCCGGGGGAGGGCGCGAGCCCGGCAAGGTCTTGCGGCCACGCCCGGACAGCCCTCAGACGAGCGGGACCGCCCGCGACGGCACGTCGTGCCGCTGCTGTCCGCCGCTCGCCACCATGCGCACGTTGCCGGCCTCGTCGATCTCGGCCTGGACGATGCCGGTCTCGTCGGCGTAGACCGGGTGCCCGCCGGCTCCCTTGCGGTCGGTTCGGGAGACCACGATGGAGTCGCCCGAGACCGGGAAAGTCAGCTCGTAGCGTTCGATACGTCCCATACACCCTTTATACCGACGGATGGCGCCGCGGGCCGAGCCATACCCGAGCAGAGGATCCCAGGATCCCGGCCCCCACGGCCGGCCACGGCGAGCCCGGCACACCGCCGGACACCCGGAAAACAAGCACCCGGCGCCCGAGGACGCCGGGTGAATCCCGGTACTACGCGCCGCTCGCGGCGAAAGCCGCGGTCGGGGGGAGACTCCCGTGTCAGCGGGCGTCCCGCTTCGCCTGCTTCTCGGCGTTCTTCTCCTTGATCCGCACCGTCTCCTTGCGGACCTCGGCCTGGGTGGCACGCTCCTTCTGGAGCCACTCCGGGTTCTCGTTCTTGAGCGCGTCGATCTGCTCGGTGGTGAGGGGGTCCGTGACCCCGCCCCGCGCGAGGCCCGCGATCGAGACGCCGAGCTTCGCCGCCACCACCGGGCGGGGGTGCGGGCCGGTGCGTCGCAGTTCCACCAGCCACTCGGGCGGGTTCGCCTGGAGCTCGTTCAACTCGGTGCGCGAAACGACACCCTCCTGGAATGCGGCGGGGGTGGCTTCGAGGTACACACCCAGCTTCTTCGCCGCGGTCGCGGGCTTCATCGTCTGGGCGGTCTGGTGCGACGTCATGCCGTCAAGGGTATCGAGCATGTGCGCTACCTCTGACCACGGCCAGTAAGCTGGCCGAGTGACCAGCTCCGTAGAATCCCCGTCGTTCCGGCTCGCCTACGTCCCCGGAGTGACGCCCACGAAATGGGTGCGGATCTGGAACGAGCGACTGCCCGAGGTCCCCCTGACCCTCGTCGGCGTCCCCGCCGCCGAAGCGCCCGACATGCTCCGCGCCCGCGACGCGGACGCCGGATTCGTGCGGCTGCCGATCGACCGGACGGACCTCAGCGCCATCCCGCTCTACACCGAGACCACCGTCGTCGTGATCCCCAAGGACCACGCCGTGGCCGCGGTCGAGGAGGTCTCCGCCGCGGACCTGGCCGAGGAGACCGTGCTGCACCCCCTCGACGACACCCTCGACTGGGAGCGGCTGCCGGGACGGCCGGCGCTCGAGCGCCCCGCCACGACGGCCGACGCGATCGAGCTCGTGGCCGCCGGCATCGGCGTCCTCGTCGTCCCCCAGTCGCTGGCCCGCCTCCACCACCGCAAGGACCTGACCTACCGGCCGGTCCTGGACGCCCCCGAGTCCCGCGTCGCCCTGTCGTGGCCGGAGGAGGAGACCACGGACCTGGTGGAGGAGTTCATCGGGATCGTCCGCGGCCGTACGGTCAACAGTACCCGGGGCCGCCGGCAGAACCCGGCGGAGTCCGCGCGCAAGGGCTCCGAGGCGGGCGGCGCCGCCCGCAAGCCAGGGTCCGGCAAGACCGGCGGGAAGACCACCGGCAAGACGGGCGGACGGCCCGGCGGCGGGAAGCCGACTCCCGGCCGCGCCTCGCGCGGCGGCTCGGGCGGAGCCAAGGGCGCCAAGCGCGGCAAGCCCCGCGGGCGCGGCTGACCTGCCCGGCCCGGCCTTCTCCGCATCCCACGCACGGTCGGAGGGCCCTCCGGACCGAGCACGCGGCGGCGGTACGGTGGCCGGAAGATCCTTTCCGAAGGGGGGAGTGGCGTGACCATGCGACTGTTCGAGGACCTCGACCGGACGGAGTCCGTACGGTGACCACCGCCGAGGAGTCGCACGTCCTCCTGCGCACCGAGGGCCGGGCCGGATTCATCACCCTGAACCGGCCGAGAGCCATCAACGCCCTCACCCACGCCATGGTGCTCCGTATCGACGCGGCGCTCACCGCCTGGGAGCACGACCCGGCCGTCGAGACGATCGTCATCGAGGGCGCGGGGGAACGCGGACTGTGCGCCGGCGGCGACATCCGCGCCATCCACGACGACGCCCGCGCCGGCGGCTCCGCCTCCGTCGACTTCTGGCGAGACGAATACCGCCTCAACGCCCGCATCGCCCGCTTCCCCAAGCCGTACGTGGCGTTCATGGACGGCATCGTGATGGGCGGCGGCGTCGGGGTCTCGGCCCACGGCTCCGTCCGCGTCGTCACCGAACGCTCCCGCGTCGCCATGCCGGAGACGGGCATCGGCTTCGTCCCCGACGTGGGGGGTACGTACCTGCTGAGCCGTACCCCGGGCGAGCTCGGCACCCACCTCGCCCTCACCGGCGCACCTGTCGGCGCGGCCGATGCGCTGCTCGCCTGCCTTGCGGACCACTACGTCCCCTCGGAGCACCTGCCCGGCCTGGCGGACGAACTGACCCGGTCTCCCGCGCACGAGGCACTGTCCCGGTTCGCCCAGCCCGCGCCGGCCGGAGATCTGGCCGCGCAGCGCGACTGGATCGACGCCTGCTACTCCGCGGACACGGTGGAGTCCGTCATCGACCGCCTGACGGATTCCGGCGTGACCGAGGCGAAGGAAGCGGCGACCACGCTGCTCGCCAGGTCGCCCGTCGCCCTCAAGGCCACCCTGGCCGCCCTGCGCCTGGCCCGGTCCCTGGACTCGCTGGAGGACGTCCTCGACATGGCGTTCCGTCTCTCCTGCACGGCACTCCGTTCCCACGACCTGATCGAGGGAATCCGGGCCCAGGTCGTCGACAAGGACCGCAACCCCCGGTGGAGCCCGCCCACGCTCGCGGCGGTGACGGAAGCCCATGTCGCCCACTACTTCGGCGACTGACCGGACGAGCCGCGGAGCCACCGGCTCCGCGACTTGACCCGCGCCGTCCGAGTCCGTAAGGTCCTCCGAGTTGCCACGGAACCGTACGGCTCTGCGGCCGCAACTCCCGCCGCTCACGCGGCAACCCCAACACCAGCACGATCTCCCTCCGGGATGTATTTCGGCCTGCCCGAATTCATTTCCGTTTTCGGGATTCGGCGGCCCGATGCGGGAAGCGCCGGAATGATCCGCTAGAGTTCGGGACGTCGGAACGGCCCAACGGCCGCAATGACAGAACCCGCTGACTGGGAATCAGGCCGGAAACGGTCTGATAGAGTCGGAACCGCCGGAAGGGCCCGGAGCGAAAGCGCCAGGCACGGAAAGCACCGGGAAAATCGGATGGAAAGTCTGATAGACTCGAAAATGCAAGACCGAAGGGAAAATGCCCGGAGGAAAGCCCGAGAGGGTGAGTACGAAGGAAGCGTCCGTTCCTTGAGAACTCAACAGCGTGCCAAAAATCAACGCCAGATTAGTTGATACCCCGTCCATCTTCGGATGGTCGAGGTTCCTTTGAAGTCCTACTGGCCCTTGTGGCAGGTAGGCAAAAAACACAGCGAGGACGCTGTGAACGACCGGTCCTATTCCGACTGGTCGTTCCGCTCTCGTGATGTGTGCACCCGATTACGGGTAAACATTCACGGAGAGTTTGATCCTGGCTCAGGACGAACGCTGGCGGCGTGCTTAACACATGCAAGTCGAACGATGAAGCCCTTCGGGGTGGATTAGTGGCGAACGGGTGAGTAACACGTGGGCAATCTGCCCTTCACTCTGGGACAAGCCCTGGAAACGGGGTCTAATACCGGATAACACCGGCTTCCGCATGGAAGCTGGTTGAAAGCTCCGGCGGTGAAGGATGAGCCCGCGGCCTATCAGCTTGTTGGTGGGGTAATGGCCCACCAAGGCGACGACGGGTAGCCGGCCTGAGAGGGCGACCGGCCACACTGGGACTGAGACACGGCCCAGACTCCTACGGGAGGCAGCAGTGGGGAATATTGCACAATGGGCGAAAGCCTGATGCAGCGACGCCGCGTGAGGGATGACGGCCTTCGGGTTGTAAACCTCTTTCAGCAGGGAAGAAGCGAAAGTGACGGTACCTGCAGAAGAAGCGCCGGCTAACTACGTGCCAGCAGCCGCGGTAATACGTAGGGCGCAAGCGTTGTCCGGAATTATTGGGCGTAAAGAGCTCGTAGGCGGCTTGTCACGTCGGGTGTGAAAGCCCGGGGCTTAACCCCGGGTCTGCATCCGATACGGGCAGGCTAGAGTGTGGTAGGGGAGATCGGAATTCCTGGTGTAGCGGTGAAATGCGCAGATATCAGGAGGAACACCGGTGGCGAAGGCGGATCTCTGGGCCATTACTGACGCTGAGGAGCGAAAGCGTGGGGAGCGAACAGGATTAGATACCCTGGTAGTCCACGCCGTAAACGTTGGGAACTAGGTGTTGGCGACATTCCACGTCGTCGGTGCCGCAGCTAACGCATTAAGTTCCCCGCCTGGGGAGTACGGCCGCAAGGCTAAAACTCAAAGGAATTGACGGGGGCCCGCACAAGCAGCGGAGCATGTGGCTTAATTCGACGCAACGCGAAGAACCTTACCAAGGCTTGACATATACCGGAAAGCATTAGAGATAGTGCCCCCCTTGTGGTCGGTATACAGGTGGTGCATGGCTGTCGTCAGCTCGTGTCGTGAGATGTTGGGTTAAGTCCCGCAACGAGCGCAACCCTTGTCCTGTGTTGCCAGCATGCCCTTCGGGGTGATGGGGACTCACAGGAGACCGCCGGGGTCAACTCGGAGGAAGGTGGGGACGACGTCAAGTCATCATGCCCCTTATGTCTTGGGCTGCACACGTGCTACAATGGCCGGTACAAAGAGCTGCGATGCCGTGAGGCGGAGCGAATCTCAAAAAGCCGGTCTCAGTTCGGATTGGGGTCTGCAACTCGACCCCATGAAGTCGGAGTTGCTAGTAATCGCAGATCAGCATTGCTGCGGTGAATACGTTCCCGGGCCTTGTACACACCGCCCGTCACGTCACGAAAGTCGGTAACACCCGAAGCCGGTGGCCCAACCCCTTGTGGGAGGGAGCTGTCGAAGGTGGGACTGGCGATTGGGACGAAGTCGTAACAAGGTAGCCGTACCGGAAGGTGCGGCTGGATCACCTCCTTTCTAAGGAGCACAGTACCGATTGCAGGCAAACGTTCTGCACGGTCAGCTCATGGGTGGAACGTTGATTAGTTGGCGTGAGTGATTTGAAGGTCTTCCTAGTACTGCTTCGGCGTGGAACGGAAGGGACGGACGGTGGCTCACGCTTGGCACGTTGTTGGGTGTCTGAGGGTACGGCCGTAAGGTTTGTATCTTCGCGATGCCGGCCCCAGTGAACTCGCCACGTTGTGGTGGGGTGATGGGTGGCTGGTCGTTGCTTGAGAACTACACAGTGGACGCGAGCATCTGTGGCCAAGTTTTTAAGGGCGCACGGTGGATGCCTTGGCACCAGGAACCGATGAAGGACGTGGGAGGCCACGATAGTCCCCGGGGAGCCGTCAACCAGGCTTTGATCCGGGGGTTTCCGAATGGGGAAACCCGGCAGTCGTCATGGGCTGTCACCCATGCCTGAACACATAGGGCATGTGGAGGGAACGAGGGGAAGTGAAACATCTCAGTACCCTCAGGAAGAGAAAACAACCGTGATTCCGGGAGTAGTGGCGAGCGAAACCGGATGAGGCCAAACCGTATGCGTGTGATACCCGGCAGGGGTTGCGCATACGGGGTTGTGGGATCTCTCTTTCACAGTCTGCCGGCTGTGAGGCGAGTCAGAAACCGTATGAATAGGCGAAGGACATGCGAAAGGTCCGGCGTAGAGGGTAAGACCCCCGTAGCTGAAATTCATACGGCTTGCTTGAGAGACACCCAAGTAGCACGGGGCCCGAGAAATCCCGTGTGAATCTGGCGGGACCACCCGCTAAGCCTAAATATTCCCTGGTGACCGATAGCGGATAGTACCGTGAGGGAATGGTGAAAAGTACCGCGGGAGCGGAGTGAAATAGTACCTGAAACCGTGTGCCTACAAGCCGTGGGAGCGTCGCTCATTGGGTTTACCCAATGGGTCGTGACTGCGTGCCTTTTGAAGAATGAGCCTGCGAGTTAGCGGTGTGTAGCGAGGTTAACCCGTGTGGGGAAGCCGTAGCGAAAGCGAGTCCGAATAGGGCGATTGAGTTGCACGCTCTAGACCCGAAGCGGAGTGATCTAGCCATGGGCAGGTTGAAGCGGAGGTAAGACTTCGTGGAGGACCGAACCCACCAGGGTTGAAAACCTGGGGGATGACCTGTGGTTAGGGGTGAAAGGCCAATCAAACTCCGTGATAGCTGGTTCTCCCCGAAATGCATTTAGGTGCAGCGTCGTGTGTTTCTTGCCGGAGGTAGAGCACTGGATAGGCGATGGGCCCTACCGGGTTACTGACCTTAGCCAAACTCCGAATGCCGGTAAGTGAGAGCACGGCAGTGAGACTGTGGGGGATAAGCTCCATGGTCGAGAGGGAAACAGCCCAGAGCATCGACTAAGGCCCCTAAGCGTACGCTAAGTGGGAAAGGATGTGGAGTCGCAGAGACAACCAGGAGGTTGGCTTAGAAGCAGCCACCCTTGAAAGAGTGCGTAATAGCTCACTGGTCAAGTGATTCCGCGCCGACAATGTAGCGGGGCTCAAGCGTACCGCCGAAGTCGTGTCATTGCAGCAATTAAGCCCCAACGGGTGCTGTGATGGGTAGGGGAGCGTCGTGTGCCGGGTGAAGCAGCCGCGGAAGCGAGTTGTGGACGGTTCACGAGTGAGAATGCAGGCATGAGTAGCGATACACACGTGAGAAACGTGTGCGCCGATTGACTAAGGGTTCCTGGGTCAAGCTGATCTGCCCAGGGTAAGTCGGGACCTAAGGCGAGGCCGACAGGCGTAGTCGATGGACAACCGGTTGATATTCCGGTACCCGCTTTGAAACGCCCAATATCGAGCCCATTAATGCTAAGGCCGTGAAGCCGCCCTGGAGCCTTCGGGCAAAGGGGAGTGGTGGAGCCGCTGACCCAAGATGGTAGTAGGTAAGCGATGGGGTGACGCAGGAAGGTAGTCCAGCCCGGGCGGTGGTTGTCCCGGGGTAAGGGTGTAGGCCGTGTGATAGGCAAATCCGTCACACATTAAGGCTGAGACCTGATGCCGAGCCGATTGTGGTGAAGTGGATGATCCTATGCTGTCGAGAAAAGCCTCTAGCGAGTTTCATGGCGGCCCGTACCCTAAACCGACTCAGGTGGTCAGGTAGAGAATACCGAGGCGTTCGGGTGAACTATGGTTAAGGAACTCGGCAAAATGCCCCCGTAACTTCGGGAGAAGGGGGGCCATCACTGGTGATCGGATTTACTCCGTGAGCTGGGGGTGGCCGCAGAGACCAGCGAGAAGCGACTGTTTACTAAAAACACAGGTCCGTGCGAAGCCGTAAGGCGATGTATACGGACTGACGCCTGCCCGGTGCTGGAACGTTAAGGGGACCGGTTAGTGACCTTTCGGGGTTGCGAAGCTGAGAACTTAAGCGCCAGTAAACGGCGGTGGTAACTATAACCATCCTAAGGTAGCGAAATTCCTTGTCGGGTAAGTTCCGACCTGCACGAATGGCGTAACGACTTCTCGACTGTCTCAACCATAGGCCCGGTGAAATTGCACTACGAGTAAAGATGCTCGTTTCGCGCAGCAGGACGGAAAGACCCCGGGACCTTTACTACAGTTTGATATTGGTGTTCGGTTCGGCTTGTGTAGGATAGGTGGGAGACTTTGAAGCCGTGACGCCAGTCATGGTGGAGTCGCCGTTGAAATACCACTCTGGTCGTGCTGGATGTCTAACCTCGGTCCGTGATCCGGATCAGGGACAGTGTCTGATGGGTAGTTTAACTGGGGCGGTTGCCTCCCAAAGGGTAACGGAGGCGCCCAAAGGTTCCCTCAGCCTGGTTGGCAATCAGGTGTTGAGTGTAAGTGCACAAGGGAGCTTGACTGTGAGACCGACGGGTCGAGCAGGGACGAAAGTCGGGACTAGTGATCCGGCGGTGGCTTGTGGAAGCGCCGTCGCTCAACGGATAAAAGGTACCCCGGGGATAACAGGCTGATCTTCCCCAAGAGTCCATATCGACGGGATGGTTTGGCACCTCGATGTCGGCTCGTCGCATCCTGGGGCTGGAGTCGGTCCCAAGGGTTGGGCTGTTCGCCCATTAAAGCGGTACGCGAGCTGGGTTTAGAACGTCGTGAGACAGTTCGGTCCCTATCCGCTGTGCGCGTAGGAATATTGAGAAGGGCTGTCCCTAGTACGAGAGGACCGGGACGGACGAACCTCTGGTGTGCCAGTTG
The DNA here is from genome assembly GCF_050917515.1 of Streptomyces sp. JL2001. Classification (NCBI taxonomy): domain Bacteria; kingdom Bacillati; phylum Actinomycetota; class Actinomycetes; order Kitasatosporales; family Streptomycetaceae; genus Streptomyces; species Streptomyces sp. JL2001. The sequence goes on from NZ_CP169421.1 coordinate 7,229,823, forward strand.
TCCTGCCAAGGGCATGGCTGGTTGGCTACGTTCGGGAGGGATAACCGCTGAAAGCATCTAAGCGGGAAGCCTGCTTCGAGATGAGTATTCCCACCTCCTTGAGAGGGTAAGGCTCCCAGTAGACGACTGGGTTGATAGGCCGGATGTGGAAGCCCAGTAATGGGTGGAGCTGACCGGTACTAATAGGCCGAGGGCTTGTCCTCAGTTGCTCGCGTCCACTGTGTTAGTTCTGAAGTAACGAACTCGCCCCTTGTCGGCTGGAGTTTGTTTATTTCATAGAGTTTCGGTGGTCATAGCGTTAGGGAAACGCCCGGTTACATTCCGAACCCGGAAGCTAAGCCTTTCAGCGCCGATGGTACTGCAGGGGGGACCCTGTGGGAGAGTAGGACGCCGCCGAACAATCATTGTGGGAAAGCCCCGCACCTTATGGTGCGGGGCTTTTCTGCGTTCCGGACCCGGCCGCGGACCGGCGAGAGGCGCTGCGACGTGCCGAGTGCGGCGTGATCCCGGAAGAGAAGGGGGTTTCGACGGAGGTCTCGCGCGCCGGTCAGCAGGTTCTGGAGGTCCGCGCGCAATCCCCTTGCGCAATGGTCAAGGATCGTTGACCATTGCGTGCATGCCTACCGATGACCTTCCCGAGACGCTGCACGTCACCACGGACGAACAGCTGCGCGCCGTCTCCAACCTCACGCGCCACCGGATCATGGCCGTGCTCCGCTTCGAGCCCGCGACGATCACGCAGATCGCCGAGCGGGTGGGCCTGGCGAAGGGGAGCTCCAGCTATCACGTACGGCTGCTGGAGCGGGCCGGCCTGGTGAAGGTGGTGCGGACGCGAAAGGTGCGGGGTGTCACCGAGCGGTACTACGCGATGGCCGCGCGGTCGATCGCGCTGCCGGATCCGGGCGAGGGTGGGCCGGATGTGCTGATGCGCCATGCGGTGGCGGACCTGGAGGCGTCGCCGGTGGACGACCGGCACGTACGGATGGCGCATCTGCGGCTCACCGAGGAGCAGTTCGCGCAGCTGGGTGCGCGGCTGCAGGCACTGGCGGACGAGTACCGGGAGCTGTCCGATCCGTCGCTGCCGGACGCGTCACTCGTCTTCGCACTGTTCCACCCGGCATCGCGCGAGCAGGCCCAGGGGGGCGCCAAGTGACCTCGGACGTACGGAAGTTGCCGACCGGGTTCGGACGGTTGTGGACCGCGCAGACGGTGTCCTCGCTCGGTGACGGGGTGTCGCATGCCGCGCTGCCGCTGCTCGCGTTGACGTTGACGCGGGAGCCGATGGCCCTGGCCGTCGTCGCGGCCGCCGGGACGCTGCCGTGGCTGCTCTTCGGGGTGCTCGGCGGTGCGCTGGTGGACCGCTGGGACCGCCGGCGCACGATGTGGGTCATGGACGCGGCGCGTGCGGTGCTGCTCGTGATCCCGGCGGCAGCGGCCGCGCTCGACGTGCTGAGCATTCCGCTGCTGGCGGCCGTCGCCTTCGTGCTCGGCCTCGGCGGACTCTTCTTCGACACGGCAGCCACGGCCTATCTGCCGGATCTGCTCGGCCGCGACCCCGCACTCCTGGAGCGCGCCAACTCACGCTTGCGCGGCGCCCAGACCGCCATGTCCGGCTTCGCGGGGCCGCCTGCGGGCAGCGCGCTGCTCGCGCTCGGGCGGGCGGTTCCGCTCCTCGCCGACGCGGTGTCGTTCCTGGTGTCCGCGCTGCTCGTACGGACGCTGCCCGCCATACCGCGGCCCGTGCCGGAGGTCCGCGAGTCGCTGCTCCGGCAGGCGCGTGCCGGGGCCTCGTACGTCTTCCGGGACCGGTTGCTGCTCGGGCTCGCGCTCCGCCCGGCGGTCGGGAACGTCGCCTTCCTCGCCGTGGAGACCGTCCTCGCCCTCTTCGCGCACGACCGGCTGGGCATCGACACCTACGGTTTCGGCCTGCTCCTCACCGCGGAGGCCACCGGCGGTCTGCTCGGGGCGGGCATCGCCTCCTACCTCGGCCGGCGACTCGGCACCGGCACAGCGCTGACCTGTACGGCCGCAGTCGAAGGGCTTGCCATCCTGGGCCTTGCCGCTGCCCCGAACCCGTACGTGGCCGGGCTGGCGCTCGCCGTCTGCGGCGCCGGCATGGGCGCCACGATGGTGCTCGGGCCCTCCCTCCGGCAGGCGATCGTCCCGGCCCACCTCATGGGCCGGGTCGCCTCCACCTCCCGCATGCTGGCCATGTGCGCCGCACCCATCGGGGCCTTCCTCGGCGGCTGGCTGGCCACCGCCTACGACATCCGCACCCCGCTCTACGCCGCCGCCGTCCTCCTCCTGGCGATGACGGCCGTCACGGCATCCATGACCGGCAACCGACGGGTGGAAGCGGCGCTGCGTGCCGCCGCCCCGGCCGGCGGTCCGGAACGCCCGGCATCCAAGGCTCCCGTCCGGGAGAGCGCACCCGACTCGTCGTGACGCCTGCCGCGAAGGCGTCACGACATGTCTGGTGGCGGACCCCGCCGTGCTCGCCGGGGGACGGGCGTATGCCCTCGCCGCCCTCACGGACCGGCGGATCCCGGGTTCGGTCTCAGGGAAGGACCAGCCACCGGCGGCCGTCGAGGAGCTCGCGGGCCGCGTCCAAGTGGCCCGCGTGGCACGCCGTTTCGGTGATGACGTGCAGCAGCACGTCCCGCAGGCTGTGGAGATGGGGCTCGCCGAAGAGGTGATGCGGCCACCACGCCAACGGAGTGTCCGGCGGCAGCTGTTCGGCCACCGCGTCGGCGAGCGTCGTCTCCGCGCGGTAGCGGTCGAGCACCTCCTGCGCGGAGACGCCGGGAGCCACCTGCCAGGCGTCGGCCGCGTCGTCCAGCGCCGCGATCACCTTCTTGTCGCCGGCGACCACCGCACCGAACCAGAACCGCTCCACGTCGAGCGCGAGATGCTGCACGAGACCCAGGCACGTCCAGCCGGACGGCAGGGCCGGCTGCCGCAGGGCACGCTCGTCCAGGCCGTCGACGATGCCGAGGACGTGGCGGCGCTGGGACGCGAGGGCGGACAGGAGCGCCCGGACCTCGACGTCCGGTGCGGTGGCAGCGGTCACCGTGCGATCTCCCAGATGTGACCGGCGGGGTCCTGGAAGCTGGCGGTCCGCACACCCCAGGGGCGGTCCACGGGGCCGTTCAGCAACGTCACCCCGCGGGCCGTCAGCTGCTTGCACATCGCGTCCACGTCGTCGACCGGAAGCGTGAGCTGGAGGCGTGCCCCGGCCGCCGGATCGGCGACCCGGGCGGGCTCGATCAGCTCGCCCGCGGCCGGGATCTTCAGCAGGTTGACGAGGATGTTCCCGAAGCCGAACACGGCCGAGTCCTCGTCCTCGAAGGTCACCGGAAGCCCGAAGACCTCCTCGTAGAAGCTCTTCGTGGCCTCGAGGTCCTCGGCGAAGAGGGTGACGACGCTGATGTTCCGGGGCCAGGTGGGATCGCTCTGCGAAGAAGTCACGCTCCGAAGGATCTCCGACCCGGCGGACCGTGTACAGGGGGACCGGCGCGCGAGGCGCAGGGGGCGCCGAGGGCTCGCGCCCGTGGCGTCGGCAGGGGACCTCAGGGATAGAGCCGTACGTCGTCCGTGTACTCCCGGGCCCGGTCCCGGACGAGCTGGGGCAGGGTCCCCGCCGCCAGGTCGGCGAGTGTCGTGCCCTCCAGGACCTGGCGCAGGCTCGTGCGGACCGCGCGCCACACGTCCGGCATCGGCGCCGCGGCGCCCTGGTACTCCAGGCCCGTCAGTTTCAGGTCGCGCACGCTGACGAGGGGGCCGTCCATCGCGCGGATGACGTCCGCGAGGGTGATATCGCCGGCAGGGCGGCTGAGGCTGTAGCCGCCCTCCGGGCCGCGCGCGCTCCGCACCAGCCGCGCCTGGCGCAACTCGCTGAGGACGACGAAGAGGAAGCGGACGGGGATGTCCTGGCGGGCCGCGATGTCCTCCGCCTTGAGGGGACGGTCCGGGGAGCAGGCCAGTTCGGCCATCGCCCGGACCGCGTAGTCCGTTCTTGCTGAGATCCTCACCGGCTCAATGTCTCACGGTCGGCGCGAATGCGTCCTTCCGCGGACACCCGGTTCGTCCACCCGTGCGCGGCCGATGCGCGCTTTCTCGCCAACGTCATTCGGGGATGCGCGCGTTGTCGGCGAGGCGGGGTTGTCACTGCACATTGTTCATCGACATAGTGAACTTCGCCCGGCGGCCGACGCCGGGCACGAGCGCGATCCGCTCGGCGGCCCGTCACGGTCGCACGCGTCGGCGCACGACCCTCGGCAGTCCGTCCCACCCCTGACCAGCCTTTGCTCGGAGGTACCCGTGGTGACCGCTCATCCGCGATCGACCGTGGCAGTCGTCGGCGCCGGCGCGGCAGGAGCGCTCGTCGCCGTCCAGCTGTGCGAGGCGGCCGCCCGCCGGCGCACCCCGATCGACCTGCTGCTCATCGACCCGGCCGCGGAGGCGGGCCGGGGCACCGCGTACGCCACCGAGGTCCCCGAGCACCGGCTGAACGTCCCGGTCGGCGGCATGAGCTGCTATCCGGACGACCCCGGCCACTTCCTGCGCTGGCTCTGCCGGCACGGCGAATCGGCCGTCGACGCCACCGACTTCGCCTCCCGGTACCGGTTCGGCTCCTACCTGGCCGACACCCTCGGGCGGGCCATCATCACCGCCCACGGCACGGTCGCCGTGCGGCGGCTGCGGACCAGGGCGACGCGCTGCACCGAGGCCGCCGACGGACGCGTCACCCTCGCCCTCGCCGACGGGGGCGCGGTGACCGCCGACAGCGTGGTCCTGGCGACCGGCCCGGCCGCGGGCGGAGCCGGCTGGGCACCCGCCGGACTCACCGCCTCCGAGCGCTTCGTCGGGCGTCCGTGGGCGCCGGGCGCGCTCGACGCGGTGGGGGAGCGCGACGACGTCCTGCTCGTCGGCACCGGGCTCACCGCGGTCGACCTCGCCCTCGTCCTGGACCGGCCCGGCCGTACGGTGCACGCCGTGTCGCGCAGCGGGCTGCTGCCCCGGCCGCACGCCGTCGCCCCGCTGCCGCCGGTGCCCCCGCCCCCGGGGCTGGAGGACCTGCCGCTCAACCGGCTCCGTACGGCCCTGCGCCGGCACTTCGCGGCCTGCCTGCGCGACCACGGCGACTGGCGGCCCGCCCTCGACGGGCTCCGGCCCCGGATCGCCGGGCTGTGGCAGGGCCTCGGGGACGACGAACGGGCCGAGTTCCTCGGCCGCGACGCCACCCGGTGGAACGTGCACCGGCACCGGATGGCTCCGGCCACCGCGGAGACCGTCGCCCGGCTGCGGTCCGCCCGCCGGCTGCGCGTGCACGCCGGACGGATCGCCTCCGCCACGCCCACCGCCGAGGGCGGCCTCGCCGTCGGGCTCGCGGACGGCCGGGAACTGCGGGTCGCGTGGGTCGTGGACTGCACGGGACCGGGCCTGCGGGCCGAGGGCGCCGGCGACCCGCTCTGGAGCGGGCTGCTGGCCGACGGCCTCGCCGCGCCCGGCCCGCTGGGCATCGGGGTGGCCACGGACGCCGGCCGGCTCGTCGACGTCCGGGGGCGTGCCGGGCGGCAGCTGTACACCCTCGGCTCGCCCCGCCGCGGCGAACTGTGGGAGACCACCGCCATCCCGGAGATCCGCGCCCAGGCCAAGGAGGTCGCCGAGGCCGTCCTCGCGCCGTTCACGCCAGCCCACCGGGCCACCCGCCGCCGGCCCACGGACCAGTTCGGCCTGCCGCTGTCCACGCACGCCGCCGCGGCGTCGTCCTTCCGCAGCGGCCTCGCCCGGGTCGTCACCGTGCGGGCGAAGGCGGTGGAGGCGTTCGCGCGCGCCACCGAACTGGACCCCGGCTTCGCCCTCGGGCACGCGGCGCTCGCCCTGCTCGGCCACGAGTCCGGTGCGGACGTCGACGTCGCCCGGGAACTCGCCGACGCCCAGCGCAGCGTGCGGGAACGCGGCGACGAACGGGAGCGCTCCTTCGTCGACGTCGTCACCCGCCGCGTCGCCTCGCACACGGCGACCGGCACCGGCGCGGACCGCGACGGTGACACGGCGCTCATCGACCACCTGGACCGCTATCCCGGCGACGCCTTCGCGCTCAGCATCGCGGTGCCGACGATCGCCTTCGCCGGCGTCGGTGACCTCGACGGCACGCTGGCGCAACGGCTGGTCGAACGGACCGCGCCGGCGTACGACGGCCACTGGTTCCACACCTCGCTGCTCGCCTTCCTCCGCCAGGAACAGGGGCGCATCGACGAGGCCGGCGCACTCGCCCGGGTCGCCCTCGCCGCCGAGCCCGCGTCCGGCCACGCCGTCCACGCCCTCGCCCACGTCCACTACGAGTCCGGCGACCACCGCGTCGGCCGCGACTGGCTCGACGGGTGGATCGGCGGCCAGGGGCGCGGCGCCGTGCACCGTGCGCACTTCTCCTGGCACGTGGCACTGCACGAACTCGCCCTGGACGACGCGGCGGCCGTCCGCCGCCGCTGGCACTCGCAGCTCGCACCGCGCCAGGTGACCGGGGTACGGGCGCTGGTGGACTCGGGATCGCTGCTGTGGCGGGCCCACATGTCCCGGAACTGGACGGGGCGCGTGCCCGTCGACGGCGTACTGGACGCGGTCTCCCGCGACCTGGTCGAACGGCCCGCGACGGCGTTCACCGCCCTGCACGGCGCCGTCGCCCTCACCGCCGCCGGGGACCTGCCCGCGCTGCGCCGGCTCCGTACGCACGCCGCGGGCGCCGACGCCGTCCAACGGGAGGTCGTCGTCCCGCTCTGCCGCGCCCTGGAGGCCGTGCTGGAGGAACGGTGGACCGCGGCGGCACGCGAACTCCGCGGCCTGCTGCCCTCCCTGCGGCGGGTGGGAGGCAGCGCCGCACAACGCGAGGTGGTCGAGGAGACGCTGCTGTACGCGCTGGTGCAGGGAGGCCAGAGCGACACCGCCCGCGGGCTCCTGGAGGAGCGCCTGGACCGGCGGGAGTCCCCGCTCGACCGGCGCCGGCTGGTCGACCTGGACGCACCCGCCCGTGGGGCAGGGCGGGCCGGTGGGCCCGGGTCCGGCACGGCCGGCGGCCCGGAGGCGCCGGACCGAGCCGAACTGGCCGTCGTGCGCGGCTGACCGCCGGCCGGCGGACCGCTCCACGGCTCCCGGGCACCGGCCGCCGTCCCGCACGGCGGGACGGCGTCGCTCCCGAACCCGCGGATCGTCATACTGACCCCTCTTGATCACCACCACGCCACAGGAGGAGTCATGGCCGCCACGTTCAAGACCGTCATCGAGGTGGGTCCCGAACACCTGGAACAGGCCCGCGGCATCGAGCGGCGGTTCCAGGAGTCCATCGCGCCCGCCACGGTCAACTTCGACTTCGACAACATCCGGGACGCTGCCGCGGCTATCCCGGACAGCGACATCGTGAAGATGGTCCGCGGGTGGGGACTGCAGGAGGAGGCCCCCGTCCTGGTCATGGTCCTGTCCCTGAAGGAGGCCGTGCGGCAGGCGCTCCCCGAGGAGTTCGCCGCCGCCGGGTTCTGGGACACCGTCGAGCGGGAGCTCGCCGGCGCCTTCACCGGGCTCGCCGCCCAGGAGGGCGAGCCGGGCCTGTCGTACTACGAGGAGGGCGCGGACCGCACCGCCTACTACCGGGACCTGTTCTTCGCCCTGCAGGACGCGGAGACCGGCGACCACCTGTACGCGATCGCCTTCTGCATCGACGTGACCGTCGGCCTGGACAAGGCCGGGGCGGGCGCCCTGGAACTCACCGACGTCGCCCCGTACACGATCCGGCTCAACGCGATCGTGGTGCGCCAGCGGCTGCTCGCCGCCGTCCGCCCCGCTGCCTGACCGGTGTCCGACCGACGGTGACGCCGTCGCGGCCACGGCCGCGCCGCTCCGTCCTGTCCACCCCGCACCGGCCCGCCGTCCCGGGCCGGCCCCGCTCCTCCGCGTGCCCGCGCCGCGCCCGACATGAGCGGTCGGGAGCCGACGGTCCCGCCCGGTGGGAGCCGGGTAACTAGACTGGGCCAATGGCGAAATACTTCGACGTGCATCCCGAGAACCCTCAGCGGCGCGTCATCAGCGGCGTGGCCGACAGCATCCGCTCCGGTGCGCTGGTCGCGTATCCCACGGACTCCTGCTACGCGCTGGGAAGCCGGCTGGGCAGCCGTGACGGGATCGACCGGATCCGTTCGATCCGCAAGCTCGACGACCGGCACCACTTCACCCTGGTGTGCCAGAACTTCGCGCAGCTGGGCCAGTTCGTGCACGTCGACAACGACGTGTTCCGCGCGGTGAAGGCGGCGACGCCCGGCAGCTACACCTTCATCCTGCCCGCGACGAAGGAAGTACCGCGGCAGCTGCTGCACCCCAAGAAGAAGACGGTCGGTGTCCGCATCCCCGACCACGCCGTCGTCCAGGCCCTGCTGGAGGAGCTCGGCGAGCCGCTGCTCTCCAGCACGCTGCTCCTGCCCGACGAGGAGGAGCCGCTGACGCAGGGCTGGGAGATCAAGGAACGACTCGACCACGTGGTGGACGTCGTCCTCGACTCCGGTGACTGCGGCACGGAGCCGACCACCGTGATCGACTTCTCGGGTGGCGACGTCGAGATCGTCCGCCGGGGTGCGGGCGACACGAGCCGCTTCGAGTAGGCGCGAGGCGTCCGGCCCGTCGTCGCGCCCGCGCGTGTCCCGCGGCGCGGCGGGGCGGGCGACGGAACGGGACCGGCGGGCGACGGAACGGGGCCGGCGGCGGATCAGCGCGGGTGGCGTCCCGGAGGATCGTCTCCGGCGGGCGGGGCGACCAGTGCCGTGGACCGGTGCGAGCGGCGCAGGGCGTCGGCCACGAAGCCCGAGGCCTTCAGCTCCTCGACCACCGCACGGAGGAAACGGACGGTCTCCGGACGTCGTGCGACCGTCGTGCCCACGGCCTGCCGGATCTGCATGAACCGCTCCTCGATCAGCCGCACTTCGGGGTGCCGAGCGACGAACTCCGTCATCGGCTGCCGGATGCCGGCCGCGACGTCCAGACCCTCGGCGAGGAACGCGTCCACGCCCTCCGCCCCGCGCACCACAGCGGCGTGCCGCAGCGTACGCGTCAGGAACAGGTCGTATGCCGACCCCTCCTTGACCCCGATCCGCACACCTTCCGCGTCGACGTCGGCGACCGTCCGCAGGGCCGAGTCCCGGGGCACCGCGTAGACCCCCTCGATCACGACGTACGGCGCCGAGAAGGCGACGTCGGCCTCCCGGGCCGGCTCGACCGCGAGGAAGCAGAGGTCCGCCCGGCCCGTCGCCATCGCCTCGTACGACTTCCGTGCCGCGTCGAAGCAGACGAACTCCACGGGGACGCCGAGGCGGGCGCCGATCTCCCGGGCGAGGTCGACGGTGAAACCGGCCGGCTCCGCCGGGGTGCCCTGGGCGAGCACCGGATTGCCCAGGTTGATCGACGCCCGGAGCACGCCGGTGGGGGCCAGGTCCTCGGCGACGCCCACAGGAACGATCTTCATGGAGCGGAGTGTAGGCCGTGCGGCCGGGCCATGGTCCGGCGGGCGCCCGGGGCCTCGGCCGGCCGCCGTGAGGACCCGGCCGGACGGGTTGATTCCGGGGTGGAGGGTCTGCTTCCGTGGACCCCGGACGGCGCAGTCGACTCCCTCGCGTCCGCTTCGCCCGCCGCTCCGTCCGCCGGCGCTCCGGCCGGCCTGCCGGGCACCGTCGATGCAGGTCAGAGGCGCTGTGAGGCCGGCTTCGGAGAGGTGGCGGCACAAGGCCACAGTCGCCTGCCGGACAAGATCGTCCACTTGGTGAGACGTCGGATCAGGGCTCGTTCCGGGCATTCACGAAGCCGTGTCCTCGGCTTCGTTTCAGGTTCTGTTCTGGGAGCCGCCGGGGCTGCATACTGTCCTCCTTCGCACTGGTGCGGAAGCGTCTCACCTGCCTGTTTGTGTATCCGGCAGGACGCTCGGCATCCGGCGACCACCTCACCCGTTCCGTGCCGGGCATCGGCCGGGATGACCCCTGCGCGTGAAAGACCCGAGGTTCCGTGCCAGTACCTGTTGTCCTTGCCGGGCGCACCGTGCGCCTGGAGCCGCTGGCCATGCGCCATGCCGAGGGCCTCGCGTGGGCCGGCGCACTGGACCGTGCCGCCTATGCCTACACACCGGTGCCCGACGGCCTGGACGCGTCGTGCGACTACATCGCCCGCGCCCTGACCGATCAGGCGGCGGGCAGGGCGCTGCCGTTCGCCATGGTGAGCACGGCGGACGGACGCGTGGTGGGGTCCACCCGCTTCCTCGAACTCGACTACTGGCGCGGCCCGCTGGTGTGGCCGCCGACCACCGGCGTGCCGCACGGTGACCCGCTCACGTCCGTGCCGGACGCCGTCGAGATCGGCAACACCTGGATCTCCGCCGAGACGCGGGGGTCGGGGATCAACGCCGAGTCGAAGCTGCTCATGCTCCGGCACGCCTTCGAGACCTGGGGCGTCCGGCGCGTGACGATGCGGGCCGACGCCCGGAACCTCCGCTCGCGCGCCGCCATCGAACGGCTCGGGGCCACCTGCGAGGGGGTCCGCCGGGCTCATTCCCGCGGCCTGGACGGCGTGGTGCGGGACACGGCCTTCTACTCGGTCCTCGACGAGGAGTGGCCGGCCGTCCGCGACATGATCCAGCTCCGGCTGTCCTCGCCGCGGATGGTGGGAGTGCTCGACCGCGCCTATCCGGGGGAGTACCAGGAGCACGGCGGCGGGAGCGGGCAACTGCTCCTGACGTGACGTGACGTGACGTGACGTGACGTGACGTGACCCGGCCTGACCTGGCGCCGCGGCCGGGGCCGGCGGCGGATCGGAGTGCCCCGACCCGCCGCCGGTCCGGTCCGGACCGGCGCGCGCGAGTCGGCCTCCGCCGGCTCGCGCGGCGCGGCTCCTTGCCCAGGGACGGATCATCCCAAACAGTCGTTAGGGGTCAATTCCCGTCACATGTCGCTGATTTCGCGCCACCTCGCTTCTGAAATCGTCACTCTGTGAAGATCGCCGGTAACTTCATGCCGTCGCCGCCACACCAGGGGCACGAGGCCCCACGGGACTAGCGGCCCGAAGGACATCTCCTCACTTGACGACAGCGACCGACAGCTTCAAGGTCCAGCCGTACACGCGACACTGCCAAGTGATCCACCTCGAAGGCGCCCACACCGTCATCGGCGTCTCCCCGGGAAACAGCTACTTCTCGGCACAGCGCGTCGCCGACCTCGCCGCCTGGGGACTGCGCAACTTCGAGCAGGTCGACCTCATCTACACGGACCTGCACGTCGACGACATGTACGAGGCCCTCGGCTATCCGCCCGACGAGGCCCGCCGCAAAGCGGTCAAGAACCTCCGCGGCGTACGTGCCAAGGTGAACAACGCCGTCGCCGGCCTGGATCCCGGCGGGGAGCGGCTCCGCGGACGCCCGATGTCCGCGCTGCTCGACATCCCCGCCTACCGCTTCCTGCGCAAGCACCTCGACGACCTGCTCGCCACGGACGCGGACTTCCTCGCGGCCTGCGACGGACTCGTCGAGTCCTTCCTCTCCTCGAAGGTCCTCGACGGGCAGGCGCCGACCGCCCGTCAGCGCGAGGTGTGCCTCCGGTACGTCTGCGCCGAGGCCCCGCTCTTCCTGGACACCCCCGCCGTCCTCGGTGTCCCCTCTTCCCTGAACTGCTACCACCAGCTCCTGCCGATGGCCGAACTGCTCTACTCCCGCGGTTCCGGCCTGCGTGCCTCCCGCAACCAGGGCCACGCCATCGTCACGCCGAGCGACGGAGACCGCCATGACCACTGAGGTACTGACCGACTTCCCCTTCTCCCCGCGCGGCGACCGTCTGCCGCCCGAGATCGAGGCCCTGCGCCGCGAGCCGGTCAAGCGGGTCCGCACCATCGCCGGTGATCCGGCCTGGCTGGTGTCGTCGTACCCGCTGTGCAAGCAGGTGCTCGAGGATCCGCGGTTCAGCCTGAAGGACACCTCGGCTCCCGGCGTCCCCCGGCAGTACGCGTTGACCATCCCGCCCGAGGTGGTCAACAACATGGGCAACATCACCGGGGCCGGACTCCGCAAGGCCGTGCTCAAGGCGATCAACCCCAAGACGGGCGACCTGACCGACTGGATGCGGCGGGAGGCCACCGCACTGGTCGACGGGCTCGTCGCCTACGGCCCGCCGGCCGACCTGCGGGGCCGTTTCGCCAACCCCTACGCGGAGCACCTCCACTGCCGGATCCTCGGCATACCCGAGGCGGACGCTCCGCGCCTCGCCGCCAGTCTCGACATCGCCTTCATGAACTCGGCCTGCCCCGTCACCGGCGCGCGGCTCAACTGGGACCGGGACATCGCCTACATGGTCGAGCGGCTCGACGACCCGGCGACCACCGGTCTCATGGCCGAACTCGCCGCGCTGCGCGCGGACCCCGACTACGCCCATCTCACCGACGAGATGCTGGCCACCGTCGGCGTGACCTTCTTCGGCGCCGGCGTCATCTCCACCATGGGCTTCCTCACGATGGCGATCTTCTCGCTGCTCCAGCACCCCGACGTCTGGGCACGGCTGCGCGAGGAGCCGGGGAGGATCCCCGCCGCCGTGGACGAGCTCCTGCGGATCAACCTCTCCATCGCCGACGGACTGCCCCGCCTCGCCACCGAGGACGTCCGGCTGGGTGACGTGGAGGTGCGGAAGGGGGAGCTCGTGCTCGTCCTCGTCGAGGCCGCCAACACGGACCCGGAGGTGTTCGCCGATCCGCACACCGTGGACCTCGACCGGCCGAACGCGTCGGCGCACCTGTCCTTCGGCGGCGGCGGCCACTACTGCCCGGCGACCGCGCTCGGGAAGAGGCACACCGAGATCGCCCTCGAAGTGCTGCTGGACCGGATGCCCGACCTGCAGCTCGCCGTGCCCGTCGACCAGCTCGTGTGGCGCACGCGCTTCATGAAGCGCATCCCGGAGCGCCTGCCGGTGGCCTGGTAGACCACGGGCCGGCCCCGAAGCCGCGTCGGAGCCCGGGAGCCCGGGAGCCCGGGAGTGGCCGGGCGCCGGAGCCCGACGGGCAGCTGTCCGGCCCGCCGACGCCGGGTGGACCTCCGGCCCGCCGTGCGCGACGCGGCGGGCCGGGAACGGCGCCCCTACTCGGCGGCGTTGCGCCAGACCGTCAGGTCCAGGGTCATGTAGGTGCTCGGCGAGTCCTCCGAGGAGAACCCCTGGACGGTGACGAGCCCGACATGGCCCGAGCCCGTGGTCACGCAGACCTGGCGGCCCTTCGAGAGCTTGTTCACGTAGACGTTCCTGGTGAACCGGGTGTCCTTGCGGCAGGTGTCGAGAGAGCCCTCCTGGCCCGGATCGAGGAGCACCAGGTTCCCGCCCGTGCTCTCCGCGTCGAGGTAGCCGCCGGTGTCGTACGAGAGCTCGTAGTTGCCGTCCTCGCCGTCCTGCGGCCGTACGTCCTCGTCCCCGAGCGTGAGGTGGTAGCCGGCGGTGAGGTTGATGCCCTGGTAGGTGGAGGGCTCAGGGGTCCTGGCACTCGGCTTGTCGCTCGGCGCGGCCGACGCGTCCCCACCGCTTCCGCCGCTGGAACCCTTGGCGGTGTCGCCGTTCCCCTCGCCCGGCGAGGAGTCGCTCCCCGTGGTCTGCCGGCCGTCGTCCTTGTCCTTGAGCAGGAGGTACGCCGTGCCGGCGCCCGCCACGCCGAAGACCAGCACCGCAGCGAGCGCGATCAGCAGCCCGCGCCTGGCGCCACCCTTGCCCTTGCCACCCGGCGCGGGCGGCACCGGCGCGGTCGGGTAACCCCCGGACTGGTGGTGCGCGGCGGGGTACTGCGTGGGCGCGTAGGCATGGGCGTGCGCCGGTGACGGCTGCGGGGTGTGGCCCGGCGGCGGAGTCTGCGGATGCGTCGGACCCCCCGCCACGGGCGGCGGCGTGTGGTGCTGCGGAGGCGTGTACGACCCGGGCGGACCGAACCCCGGCGGAGGCGTGGCCGGTGCCGTCGGCGCGTGAGAGGCGCCTGCGGCGGTCGGCGCGTAGGAGGCGCCCGCGGCGGTCGGCGGCGGGGTCGTGGGTCCGGCCGGCGCGGTGGGGGAGTAGCCCGCGGGCGGTGCCGCGGGTGCCGCCGGTGCCGTCGCGGGGTGACCCACGGAGGGCGCGGCCGACGGGGGCGGCGGAGTCTGGACCGGGGCGGGCGCCGCCGCCCGTACGGTGATGTCGGCGGCCACCGAGACCGGCAGCCAGTCCTCGGGGCGCCGCAGCACCGTCTCCGCGTTCGCCGACTGGCACAGGGCGATCACCTCGGCGACCGTCGGCCGCGCCTCCGGGTCCTTCGCGAGGCAACGGGTGACCAGTTCCTTCAGCCGGTCGGGGACCTGCGCGAGATCCGGCTCCTCGTGCACGATCCGGTAGAGCACCCCGTGCGAGGTCCCCTCCCCGAACGCCGGCGAGCCCGTGGCCGCGTACGCCGCGACCTGGCCGAGCGCGAAGATGTCGGTGGCCGCGGTGACCCGGCGGCCCGCGGCCTGCTCGGGGGCCATGAACGACGGGGTGCCGATGGTGACCCCGCTGCCGGTCAGCGAGGTGGCGTCGGCGGCGTAGGCGATGCCGAAGTCGATGACGCGCGGACCGTCGGCCGCGAGCAGGACGTTGGAGGGCTTGAGGTCGCGGTGCACGATGCCCGCGCCGTGGATGACGTGCAGGGCCTCGGCCATGCCGGCGATCAGCAGCAGCACGGCCTCGACAGGCAGCGCGCCGTGCGCGACCACCGCGTCGGCGAGCGAGGGGCCGGGGACGTACGCGGTCGCGAGCCAGGGCTGGGCGCCGTCGGTGTCGGCGTCGATGACCGGTGCGGTGAACAGCCCCTGCACGCGCTGCGCCGACTGCACCTCCTGCGCGAACCGGCGCCGGAACTCCGCGTCCTCACCGAACTCCGGCCGGATCACCTTGATGGCGACGGGCCGGCCGCCCGGCGTGTACGAGAGGTACACCTTGCCCATGCCGCCCGCACCGAGCTTCGCGGCCAGCCGGTAGCCCGCGATGGTGGTCGGGTCGTCCGCGGCGAGCGGCTGGAAGACGTGTGGGGCGCCACCCCGGGACGGTTGCTGACCACTCATCAATGTTCACTTCTCCCCGTGCGGAACGCCGATACCGACGGGCACCCTATCCAAGTGCGGTCGTGACCGCGCGTCATCGACCGACTCCGACCGGCGGCGCCCGCGCCGGGTCGAATCGGGGCGGGAGGCGCACATGGTGAGGCATCGGACAGGGGGGCGGGGTGGTGTCACCGTGCGCGCGGTGCGACCGGATCATGACCTCATGTCGAACACCTCCCGACGCGGTCTGCTCGCCGCCTTCGCGGCCACCGCCGCCGCCGTCCCGCTCGGCGGTCTCGCCGCCGCTCCGGCCCGTGCCGCCACCGCCGCCGCGGCCACGACGGCCACCGTGCCCGGACTGACCACGCCTCGCTCGTCCGTGACGCAACCTCCGCTGGACGCCTCGTACTTCACCCGGCTGACGCTCGACGGCGCCCTCACCGCCACCGTGCTGCCGGGTACGCCGGTCCGCACCGAGGTGACCTCGGGCGGTCGGCGGGTGGCCCTGCTGACCCACGGCGCGCGGACCGTCGTCGTGCCGGGGCCGGAGCGGACGTTCACGGAGAACAAGAAGCCCTTCGTGGACGACTTCCAGCGCACCCTGCCCGACCTGTCGCTCCCCGAGGCGGACCGGGCGTACTGGGGCACGTCGCCGGGCGGCGGCGCCTGGAGCACGCTGGGGCCCGTCGACACGGACTACGCGGTGGTCCCCGGCGGCGGCGTCATCACGCTGACCACCGACTTCGCGAGCCGTCACGCCAGTCTCCGGGACGCGGAGATCACCGACGTGGACGTGCGCGCGGTGGCCAGGTTCGACAAGGTCCCCACGGGACAGGCCTGTTCGTACGCGCTGACCTTCGGATACGTCGACGTCCACACCAACCGTCGGGCCCGGCTCTCCTTCCTCACCACGGGCGCCGTGGAGCTGCGCGTCGAGAAGGAGGTCGACGACGCCGTCACCCCGCTGTCCCCTGTCGTCACCGTCGCCACGGGCGTGCCCGCGGGCACCGACTGGACGATCCGGGTGCTCCGCGAGGGCGAGCGGGTCCGGGTCAAGGCGTGGCGCAGCGGCGCGACCGAGCCGGCCGCGTGGACCGTCGACGTCACGGACGCGGGCTCCCCCAAGGGGCGGGTGGGGCTGCGGGCGCTCGCCAACGACGGCTGCACCAACCTGCCGGTCAAGCTGACCGTGAGCCGCTTCCAGGTGGACGCCGCCACCTGGGAGGCGCCGCCCGCCGTCACCCACCGCGACTGGGTCCGCGTGCTGCCGCAGCCCTTCGACGGCACCTGGACCCCGGAGCTGGAGCAGGTGATCCGCGGGTGGGCCGGCTCCACCGAGCCCGACGTGCTGTCCTACGCGGCCATGTTCCTGGCCGACGCGCCGGCGGTGCGCAGCGGGGCGGGCCCGGCCCTGGGCAAGCAGGTGCTGGGAGCGGCCGGTTACGGCCACCTGGACCCGCAGGGCTACCGCTACGAGGGTGCCGACTTCCACGAGTACATGGGCCTCGGGTGGACCTTCCCGGACGGCACGTACACCGGACCCACCGCCCAGCAGGTCGGCAACCTCGACTGCTCGGGGTACACGCGCATGGTCTTCGGCTACCACATGGGTGTCCCGATGGCCGCGGGCCAGGACACCTCCCGGACCCGGATCCCGCGCGCCTCCCGGTACATGGCCGACTACGCGCCCGGCGTGCGCGTCGACCGGACCGACGGCACGAACCCGCCCGCCGCGCAGGCCCTGCAGCCGGGCGACCTCGTGCTGTTCAACGCCGACTCGGGCGATGACGGCCCGACGGCCACGGTCGACCACGTCGGCATCTACCTCGGCCTGGACGGGGCGGGGAAGCGGCGCTTCCTCTCCAGTCGCAAGACCGGCAACGGGCCCACGATGGCCGATCTGGGCGGCGCCTCGCTGCTGGACGGGACCGGCACCTACGCGAAGCGGCTGCACACGGTGCACCGCATCTGACGGGCAGGGCCGCCACCGGCCCGCGGTGCGACGCCCCGTCTCAGGGGCGGGGCCAGGGGCGTCCCTCCAGGCGCTCGATGTCGCTGTTGAAGCGCCTGAGGTAGGCGGCGAAGTCGGCCACCTCGTCGGGCGACCAGTCGGACAGGACCTTCTCCAGGCCGTGGAGGTTCGCGGAGCGGTCGGCGTCCAGCCGGCGCCGGCCCTCGTCCGTGATGCTGAACTTGCGGGCGATGCCGCCGTCGGGGTCGGGGATGCGCTCCACGACCCCGGCCTTCAGCATCGCGGCGGTCTGCCGGTTGAGGGTCGAGGCGTCGAGCCCGAAGGCGTCGCTGAGCTGCCCGATGGACATCGGCCCGTCGATCCGGATGCGGTTCAGCACGACGTACGCACTCCGGTCGAGCCGCCCCTCCGCACTGCGCGCGCCGGGGTTGAACAGATGCGAGTGCCGCCCGATCAGCATGGTCTCGAACTCGATCAGGTGCGTGGGCTTTTCCATGGAAGGCATTTTCCCAAGCCCTTCCCGTGACCCGGCCATCGGCATTCCGTCGCCTCCGCTCCCTGATCACCGCCGGTGCGTGGCTCCTGTGATGTGCACGATACATGAAGAGTGCATGGTGCAAGGGATATGTATGATGCACATCGACAGTTCGGGCGACATCGCGCCAGACCCATGCGTAGGGAGAACCAGTGACCGGCTCCAAGACCGACGCCCGCCCCGGTGGTGTCGTCGGTGTCCTCGCCTTCGCGGGCATCGTGGCCGCGCTCATGCAGACGCTGGTGGTGCCGCTCATCGGCGACCTGCCGAGGCTCTTCGACACCACCGCCTCCAACGCGTCGTGGGTGGTGACGGCGACCCTCCTCTCCGCCGCGGTGGCGACCCCGGTCGCCGGCCGGCTCGGCGACATGTACGGCAAGCGGCGCATGCTGCTCGTGTCCGTCGCGCCCCTCGTCCTCGGCTCCGTCGTCTGCGCCCTGTCGTCCTCCGTGGTCCCGATGATCGTCGGCCGCGGCCTGCAGGGCCTCGGCATGGGCGTCGTCCCGCTCGGCATCAGCCTCCTGCGCGACGTCCTGCCGCCGGAGCGGCTCGGCTCCTCCATCGCCCTGATGAGCGCGTCCATGGGCGTCGGCGGCGCACTCGGCCTGCCCTTCTCGGCGGGCGTCGCCGAGAACTCCAGCTGGCGCGTGCTCTTCTGGGTGGCCGCCGCCCTCAGCCTGGCCGTCGGCGTCCTCATCGCCTTGCGCGTGCCGGCGGACCATGCCCGGCCCGCGGCGGCGCGCTTCGACTTCCTGGGCGCGTTCGGCCTGGGCAGCGCCCTCGTGTGTCTGCTCCTCGGCGTCTCCAAGGGCTCCGACTGGGGCTGGACGAGCGGCACCACCCTCGGCCTCCTCGGCGCCGCACTCGTCGTGCTCCTCGCGTGGGGGACGTGGGAGCTGCGCATCGACGAGCCCCTGGTCGACCTGCGCGTCACGGCCCGTCCCCAGGTCCTGATGACGAACGCCGCCTCGATCCTCGTCGGATTCGCGATGTACGCCCAGTCCCTGGTGGTGCCGCAGTTGCTCCAGCTGCCCGAGGCCACGGGCTACGGACTGGGACTGTCCATGCTGGCCATGGGCCTGTGGATGGCCCCGGCGGGCCTGATGATGATGGTGCTGGCCCCGCTGGGCGCCAAGCTGACCGCGGCTCGCGGCCCCAAGATCACCCTGGGCGTCGGCAGCCTGGTCATCGCCGTCGGCTACGCCTCCTCCCTGCCGCTGATGGGGTCCACCGGCGGGCTGCTGGTCGTCACCCTCATCTGCAACACCGGCGTGGGCCTGGCGTACGGGGCGATGCCGGCGCTCATCATGGGCGCGGTCCCGCAGTCGGAGACGGCGTCGGCCAACAGCTTCAACACCCTGATGCGCTCCATCGGCAGCTCGGTCTCGGCGGCCGTCATCGGGGTGGTCCTCGCCCAGATGACGACCGACTTCGGCGGGCACCTGCTGCCGTCCGAGGCCGGATTCCGCACCGCGATGATCATCGGCAGCGGGGTGGGACTGGCCGCCGCGGTCGTGGCGTTCCTGATCCCGGCCCGGCCGACGCCGGGCACGGACGCGGTGGATCCGGTGGGCGCTGCGGGCGTCGGCACGGGCGACACCAGCGCGGACGCGGACGCGGTCGCGCCGGGTCCGGACGCCGGCACCGCACCGCGCCCCGCCTCCGGCGCCACGGCCTGACCTGCGGTCAGGTGCGGGGCACTCGGCCTGCTCCGGCGCCGGGGCCGGGGCCGAGCGTCCCGCGTCGGACGTCCGGCGGGGCCGGCGTCACGGCCTCCGGGCCGGGAACTCGACCACCACGTCGACGCCGGCCCGCCGCAGCAGGTCGGCGAGGAACTCCGTCTCGACGAGAGTGCCCGCCAGGCCGGTCCCGAAGAGTCGGGCGGCGGTGGCGCGGGCCTCCGCGAGCGACATCGGGCGGGCCGAGCGGAGCGCCTTCATCACCGGTGCGGAGCCGCCGGCACGGCCGGTGGTACGGAGCCGGGCCGGGCCGTGGGCGGACAGGAGGGCGTCGCGGATCCCGTCCGGAGTCACCGGCCCGCTGTCCTCCTCGCACCAGCCGTTCGGGCAGGACCGGCACCGGCCCTCGGTGCCCCAGTGGAGCATCCCGCCCTCCACGAACTGGCCGACGTCGCAGTCGGTCTCGCCGCCACAGGCGTCACACCGGCCCGTGACGCTCGTGCCCTGGGTGATCACGTTTCCTCCTCGCTCACCGCGGCGTGCGACAGCACCGTGCCGCGCCGGTCGGACCCTGGAACGCCATGCCCCCTTCACGCAAGGGAGCGGCGGGGGTAGGAGGCCCCGCGGAGCCCCTCGGCCACGGCCGGCGACGCGGACGGCGGCGGCGGCAGGGACGCGAAGGGCCGCACCCGCGCGACCACGCGGGCGTGGGACGCCGGCTCCCGGGTCCGCCACCGCACGGGATCAGGCGTCAACGGCCGTACGTGGCCCGGCACAGGTCCACGATCTCGGGCGGGACGGCGTGGGAGCCGTCCGCCTGGCGGCACAGGGACCGCAGGCTCGGGGCCTGACCCGCGGGCCGCTTCCCGGGCTGCGCGCGGTCCGGCCTCGCCGGCCCCGGTGTGACGGCCGGGCGCCGGCGCCGGGGTGTCCGCGCCGCCTCGTCGGCGTCGCGCCGTGTCCGCTCCCGCGCCTGCCCCGGAGCCTTCCCCGCCCGCGCTTCGCGGGCGGGCTTCTCGTTCCCGAGGGGCTCCGTCTCGGCGAGCGTCTCCCGGGGTGCCGGCTGCGCGGGCACCGGCCAGGCGGGCCGCGGAGCCGGAGGCCGTACGAGGGTGGGGCTCCTCCCCGCGGCAGGCGCCGAAACCGCCGGTGCCGGGACGTCGGGGACGGCGACGCAGCCGGTGGTGACGAGAAGCGCGGCCATGGCGAGGGGCGGAGTGACGCGGCGCAGGTGCATGGCGCCACCGTGCCCGACCACGGCGCCTCGGACGGCGCCGAGGGAGACCGCACCACCGTGACGAGTGAACGGCGCGCACGGGACCACGCCTGCGCCACCGCGGGCGGATCGCCGGCCGGAACAGCACCTGACGGCCACTCCGGCCGGTGCTTGACCTGAACCTTGGTTGATGTACGAGGGTCGTCCCATCGAACGGCGAGACGAGGAGTTCCGATGACACAGCCCAGGATCCTGGTGACCGGCGCGACCGGAAAGGTCGGCGGCGCGGTGGTGACCCGGTTGCACGCGGCGGGGGTGCCCGTGCGGGCGCTGGTACGAAGGGAGGCGGACTTCCCGGAGGGTGTGCAGGCGGTGCGCGGCGATCTCGGTGATCCCGCGTCGCTGGGCACGGCCCTGGAGGGCGTCGATTCGGTCTTCCTGGTGTGGCCGTTCCTGAGCGCTGAGGGCGCGTCGGACGTGATCGACATGATCGGGAAGCACGCTCGACGGGTGGTGTACCTGTCATCCGCCGGGGTGGGGAGCGACAAGGAGGAGCCCGGTGAGGCGATCACCATGTTCCACACGGAGCTGGAGCGGCTGATCGAGGCATCGGGCCTGGAGTGGACGGCACTGCGGCCCACCGGGTTCGCGAGCAACACGCTGGGCTGGGCGGAGGAGGTCCGCACCACCGGTGCGGTACGGGCGCCGCTGGCAGGGCTGGCCCGCCCGCTGATCCACGAGGCGGACATGGCCGCGGTCGCCGTTCAGGCGCTGACGACCGACGCCCTGCTCGGGACCCGCCCCCTGATCACCGGCCCCGAACTGATCACCCAGGAACGGCAGGCGGCCCTGATCGGCGAGGCGATCGGGCGACCGGTGCGGTTCGAGGAGGTATCGCTGGACGAGGCCATCGAGCAGATGAAGGCCGCAGGGTACCCGGCGGAGCTGGTGGAGGCCGTGCTGCCGGCCCAGGCGGAGATGCTCGACCATCCGGAGCCGGTCAACGACGAGGTGGAGCGCATCACGGGCACCCCCGCCCGGTCCTTCCAGGAGTGGGCGGTGGACCACGCGGCGGACTTCCGCTGACAGGCCCCCCTCGCCCGGCCGCCCTGGCTGCCCGCCCGGCCGGTCAGCGGCCGGGGCGCGCGGCAGCCGTCGCCGCTCCCGCGGTGGCGAGCGCCCGTGGTGCGACCGGCTCGCCCAGGTGCGAGGCCGCCGTCCGCCACGCGGCCGTCACGGCCTCGCGGGCCCGGGCCGTGCGCTCGGCGCAGTCCCCGCCCGTCAACGCGACGGACGTGCCGACGTGCACGTGGAGCCGCGGCCGGCGCAGCGGCGCGGTGAACAGGCCGGCGAGCTGCTTGGCGCCGCCGCCGGACGTGACGCGCCGGGCGCCCGCCTGACCCAGGGGCACCACCGGCGCCCCCGTCCGCTCGACGAGGCGGGCCAGTCCGCTGCGGAAGTCCTCGGGCGCCGCCTCCCCGGCGTCCCTGCGGCGAGGCAGGCCGCCCTCGCCGTAGATCAGGACGACGCGGCCCCGGTCCAGCGCCCGGGCCGCGCCGGTCAGGGCGTCCGCGGCCCGCTCGTCCCGCCGGTGGACCGGGACGTGCCCCTCGCGCTCCAGGGCGCGGCCGAGCACCGGCACCCGCCACAGTCCCGCGGTCGCCAGGACGACGGGCTCCACGCCGAGCCGGCGCAGCGCGGCGAGGACGATCGCGGGGTCGGCGAGCGAGGTGTGGTTGGCGACGACGACGCTGCCGGGGGCGAGCGTGGCGCCGGGGTCGGTGGTGACCGTCAGACGTCCGAAGGCGGGCACCAGGGCGTCGGCGAGGCGGCTGAGCATGTGCGCGGGTCTCCTGAGCTCGACGGGACTGGCCTCCATCGTGCTGACGCGACCCCGCGCGGACCTGAGTAGCGGTACTCAACCGCGGTACTCAACCGCCTGCTCGGCCGGCCCGCGGCTGCCGCTCCCCGCTGCCTCCACCCTCCTTCTCCCGGGCCGCGCCCGGCCCGACCGGGGCGCACGACCGAGCCGCCCTCCCGGCCCGGCCGCCGCGGCCCCGATCCGGTGCGAACCCGGCCCGGAGCGGCGTGCCGCGCGGGGCGCCGACGGCGTCGGGGAGCCCGTCAGGCGGCCGGGGCGTCGCCCCAGGCCTTGGCCAGGCCCTCCAGCCATGCCGGAGGCAGCTCCGCGGAGTCCCAGGCCGCGCGCAGCTCCTCGGGTGCGGTGCTGAGGCGTTCGAGTACGGCGATGCCGCTGGGGGAGTGGGCCAGGGAGTAGCGGCTGTGGATGCCGACGGCGCTGCCGGGACCGTAGTCCGCGTACAGCTGCGTCAGTCGCTCGCCGTGGGCGCGGGTGAACTCGTCCAGCCGGCCCGCGTACCCGGCCCGCTCCAGGGCGCTCATGGTGCCGAGCACGGCCGTGAGCACCCGGTCCGACTCCTCGGGGTCGAAGTCCGAGGCGTGGGCGAAGACCAGGTACAGCGGGGTCACGGCGACCTTCGCCCGTTCCACGTCCACGAATCCGACCGGGGGGAGCGGCCGGCCGTCCGCGCGGGAGCCCCCGTGCGGTCCCGTCGCGGTGGCCTCCTGCAGGAGGCGGTCGGCGAGGCGGCCGAGCGCGGCTCCGGCGGCGTGGGCGCCGTCGGACCAGCCGTCGGCGTACTCCCCGCCCCGCCCTTCCGGGAGCTCGACGCCGGTCTTGCCCAGCTCGCCGTGCGCCTCCGTGAGGGCGCCGGCCTCGACCAGCGCGACGAGCATCGCGGCCTCGTCCCCGAACACTCCCGCGCGGCCGAGGAGTTCGAGGACGGTCTGCTTGGTGTTCTGGACGCTGGCGGAGTTCAGCGGGTGCCGTGCCTCCTCGGCCGGGTTCACGGTGCGCTCCCTTTCGTCGTGACGGTCTCTCTGTGTTCTGACCTCGGTGCCCTGTGCTCTGAGCCCGGTGCCCTGTGCCTTGGCTCTGCCTGCCGGGATCCGTGCGCGTCGGCGCCGGTGCTCTCCCGGGCGGGCGTCAGCACGGGGCGACGGCCCCCGGTGGCCGTGGTGTCCTCTCCGTACGGATCAACATCACTCCATCATCCACGACTCCCGGCGCGTGGGCGGGCGTGGGCGCGCGTCACGCGACAGGCGACCGGGTGCACCCGCCGGTCCACGCGCCCCACCCGACCCGCGTCCCCCACCCTCCCCCCCCACCCCGTCCTCCCCGCGCCCTCCGCGTACGTCCCCGATCCGACGATCCGTCAGATCGTCCATCAGGTCATCCGTCCCGGACTCTTGACTCTGCTTCCCTCAGTCGGGATTCTCGACCAACCCTCGCGCGGAACATGACAACTCTCAGAGCCGCGCCGTCCGCCGACCGGAGACGTGAGTGATGTCCATGACGCGACCCACGCGCAACAGGCGTAAACCCCTGGCGGTGCTGTCACTGCTGTTGGCCATGATGGCCGTCCTGCTCGCTCCCGCACCCGGCTCCGCCGCCGACGGCGCCTGGTGGAACCCCGTCGCCCGGCCCGCGCCCGACTCGGAGATCGACGTCGTGGGCGAGCCGTTCAAGGGCACCAACGCCCAGGGCGAGGTGCGCGGTTTCGTCGACGCGCACAACCACATCATGTCCAACGAGGCCTTCGGAGGCCGCCTCATCTGCGGCAAGGCCTTCTCCGAGGGAGGTGTCGCCGACGCGCTCAAGGACTGTCCGGAGCACTACCCCGACGGCTCGCTGGCGGTCTTCGACTTCATCACCAAGGGCGGGGACGGCAAGCACGACCCCAACGGCTGGCCCACCTTCAAGGACTGGCCGGCCCACGACTCGCTGACCCACCAGCAGAACTACTACGCATGGGTGGAGCGCGCCTGGCGCGGCGGCCAGCGGGTGCTCGTCAACGACCTCGTCACCAACGGCGTCATCTGCTCGGTCTACTTCTTCAAGGACCGCAGCTGCGACGAGATGACCTCGCTGCGCCTGCAGGCGCGCAAGATGTACGAGATGCAGGACTACATCGACAAGATGTACGGCGGCGCCGGAAAGGGCTGGTTCCGCATCGTCCTCGACTCGGCCCAGGCCCGCGACGTGATCAAGCAGGGCAAGCTGGCGGTCGTCCTCGGCGTCGAGACCTCCGAGCCGTTCGGCTGCAAGCAGATCCTGGACATCGCGCAGTGCGACCGCGCCGACATCGACCGCGGTCTGGACGAGCTGCACCGGCTCGGGGTCCGCAGCATGTTCCTGTGCCACAAGTTCGACAATGCCCTGTGCGGGGTGCGGTTCGACCAGGGTGCGCTCGGCACCGCGATCAACGTCGGACAGTTCCTGTCCACCGGCACCTTCTGGCAGACCGAGACGTGCAAGGGCCCGCAGCACGACAACCCGATCGGACTCGCCGCCGCCCCGAAGGCGGAGGCCGAGCTTCCGGCGGGTGTGGCGGTGCCCTCGTACGCGTCCGACGCCCAGTGCAACACCCGGGGCCTGACGGAACTGGGCGAGTACGCCGTCCGCGGCATGATGAAACGCAAGATGATGCTCGAGATCGACCACATGAGCGTCAAGGGCGCGGGCCGGGCCCTGGACATCCTGGAGTCCGAGTCGTACCCCGGCGTCATCTCCTCGCACAGCTGGATGGACCTCAACTGGACCGAGCGGGTCTACGCGCTGGGCGGCTTCATCGCCCAGTACATGAGCGGCTCCGAGGCCTTCAGCGCGGAGGCGAAGCGGACCGACGCGCTGCGGGACAAGTACCACGTGGGTTACGGCTACGGCACCGACATGAACGGCGTCGGCGGCTGGCCGGGCCCGCGCGGGGCCGACACCCCCAACCCGGTGCGCTACCCGTTCCGCAGCACCGACGGCGGCTCCGTCATCGACCGGCAGACCACCGGGCAGCGGACGTGGGACCTGAACACGGACGGCGCCTCGCACTACGGCCTGGTCCCCGACTGGATCGAGGACGTCCGACTGGTCGGCGGGCAGGGCGTGGTGGACGACATGTTCCGCGGCGCCGAGTCCTACCTCGACACCTGGGGCGGCTCCGAGCAGCACCGGGCCGGCGTGAACCTGGCCGCCCACGCACCGGCCTCGGCCTCCACCAGCGAGTGGTGGAACCCCTTCGTGTCGTACGTGCCCGGCCGGGCCGTGGACGGCGACCGGGGCACCCGTTGGGCGAGCGAGTGGAGCGACGCCCAGTGGCTGCGCCTCGACCTCGGATCGCCGCAGCTGGTCAAGCGGGTGACGCTGGACTGGGAGTCCGCGTACGGCAGGTCGTACCGCATCGACCTCTCGGACGACGGCAGCACCTGGCGGACGGCCTGGTCCACGACGACCGGCGACGGGGGTCTCGACACGGCCCAGTTCGCGGGAAGCACGGCCAGGTACGTCCGGATCAGCGGGGTGCAGCGCGGGACCGGGTGGGGCTACTCGCTCCACGAGGTCGGCGTCTACAGCAGCTGACGGCACCGCCCCACGGATCGTGCGTGGGGCGGGCACGCCCATCGGGGGCGGACCGGCGATGACGGCCGCGTCCGGTGGGCGGACCGTGCGACGACGGCCCGGGAATCGCCGGGGCGCGCACAGACAGCCCGTGACCGGGCGGACCGGGAGACCGGTCCGCCCGGTCACGGCCGTACCACCGAGAGGGACTTCGCATGACCCGCATGCCGCTCGTCGAACGGCGCCGGCAGCTCACCGAGGCGGCGATCCGGGCGATGGCCCGCGACGGCGTCCCGCGGACGACGACCCGGTCCATCGCCGCCGAGGCGGGCGTGTCCCTCAGCGTCTTCCACTACTGCTTCGACTCCAAGCAGGCACTCCTGGAGTCGGTGATCACAGCGATCACCGACCACTACGTGGGGGTGGTCAAGCAGGCACTGCGGCCCCGCGACACGGTGCGGGAGACGATCCGGGCCGGCTTCGGCGCGTACTGGGACCACGTCCGCGCCCAGCCCGAGGAGCACATGCTCACCTACGAGCTCACCCAGTACGCGCTGCGCACCCCGGGCTTCGAACCGCTGGCGCGCCGCCAGCACGAGCGCTACGGCGAGATCTACCTCGAACTGATCGAGCAGCTCGGCGCCGCGATGAGCCTCGAACTCGCCGTCCCCGCACCGGTACTGGCCCGCTACCTGGCCGCCGCGACCGACGGGCTGACCCTCAACTTCCTGGTCCTGGGAGACGACGAGCCGGCCTTCGCGGCGATCCTCGACATGATCAGCGACCAGGTCGCCGCCCTCGCCGAAAACCCGGGCCGACGGGAGGCGACGCGGACCGGGCGGCCGTGACCGGTGCGTACCCGGACAAGCGGGGCCCCGCGCGTGCTAGGTTCCTGCTCCACCGCCGCCCGCTCCGCGAGAGCCGCGGACGGGGTGGGGCACGAGCCGCACAGCGGAGGAACGGTGGCACCCGATGGTCTCGGCAGCGAACGGCGGACCCGGGGGTCCCGACCACTCCGGTAGCGCACCCGTGGCGCACGTCCTGTGCGACACCGCGGCCCTGGCCGCGATCTCCCTGGGACGCTCGGGTGCCGTGTGGCGCCTCGCCGAATCCGGCCGTCAGCTGGACGCCAACGTGGTGAGCATCCCGCCCGGAGCACGCGTGGAGACCCACGTCGAGCCGGAACTCGACGTCCTCCTCCTCGTGGTGGCCGGCGACGGCACCCTCCTGCGCCCCGACGAGCCGCTCCCGATCGGTGAGGGAAGCCTGGTCTGGCTGCCCCACGGCGCCACCCGCGGCCTGGCCGCGGGTGGGCGGGGGCTCGCGTACCTGACCGTGCACGCCCGCCGACCCGGTATGCGGATCGGCGGCGTCCGGGGCTGAGCCCCCCGCACGCGTCACGGCGCACCCGTCGGCGGCGCACGCGTCACGGCACCCCCTCCCGGTCTCATCGAGTGCCCGCGCCCGCGTTCGCCGAGCATGTGCCGGGCGGCTTTCCGGCCGTCGGCCGTGGGGCACGACCCGCAGACGTGTGGGATTGGTGACATTCGTTCACATGTTCTCAGGGGGCCTCGAATCCGCTTGCTAGCGTGTGGGTCCCGCGCGCCCGACGCATCGTCAGGAACGCGTCTGACCAGCATGTTTCTCCCGCGAGAGGTCCTTTACATGACAAATCCGTCCCATCGAATACGCCATCTCGCCGGAGCGGTCCTGGTCGGTGCCCTGGTGTCCGGACTCCTCCCCGCCGCCGGCGCCTCCGCGGCGCCCGATCGGGCCCCGCGCGCCGCCCTGGCCGTCGGCGATCCGGTCGAGGGCATGCCCGAGGACGGCTTCGAGGACGAACCCGAGGGTGAGCAGGACGACTTCGTGTCCGCCTCCGCCGCGGCCTCGGCCCGCACGGCGGTTTCGGCCGGAGCGCAGGCGCTCGCCGCCCCGGTGCCCGGCCGGCCGGGCGACTTCCAGCTGGAGACGGGTTCCTCGCTCGCCGGCCTGGTGGGCCAGCTGGAGGGCGCGCTTCCGAAGCAGGGTCTGACCGACCTGATGGAGGAGGCCAACCGGGAGTCCGGCTGGGAGGGCGCCTGCGGGACCGCGGGCATCTACGGTCCCGACCTCGCCGTGAACCACCGGGTGTGCTGGAAGAGCGACGACGCCACGTCCACCGAGTGGATCCCGCAGGCCATCACCGGTGTCTCGGACGCTCAGGAGGACGAGGACTGGGGCACGTCCAACGCCGAACCGATCGCCGTCGCCGCGTACGACAACGAGAATCCCGGTCGCAGCGACTACACCGCCGGACGCGACAACTGCGTCCAGGACAGCGCCTCGGACGCCTGCAACGAGAAGGGCATCAGGGTCAGCTTCTTCAACCAGGCCACCCGGATGTACCGCCACGTGCTGCTGGTCTGGCCCTACGTCAACTCCAAGAACCACATCTCCTTCGACGCGCTCCACGCGCGCGAGGGCACGTGCACCACCTCCGTGACCAAGACCTGTAAGGCCCAGACGGGCATCCACGCGGGCGGCATGGTCTGGTACGGCAACTACCTCTACGTCGCCGACACCTCCAACGGTCTCCGGGTCTTCGACCTGCGCAAGATCATGGACCTGAACCCGGACAACGACGCCGACGTCAACGACCCGACGCTCGACGGCCTCGTCAGCGACGTCGTCGACAAGAAGCGGATCGGCCGGCAGAGCAACGTCTGGTACGGCTACGGCTACCGCTACGTCATGCCGCAGGTGGCCTCGCTCCGGTTCACCGCCGCCAAGACCACCGGCGACACCAGCAAGAACCAGTGCTACGCCACCGCCCGCCCGAAGGCGTCCTACGTCTCGCTCGACCGCACGGACACGGACCACCTGGTCCTCGGCGAGTACTGCAACACCAACAACGGCGGTTCCAGCCCGGGCCGGGTCGGCACCTACCCGATGGCCTCGGTCGCGGCCGCCGTCGAGGCCGCGGCCGGTACGAAGGCGAACGCCGACGCGGCCTACGGCCTGCCGACCGGCCCGGCCTTCGGGAGCGAGCCCCTCTGGCACAAGATCCAGGGCGTGACGCGCTACGAGGGCAAGTGGTACTTCCACCGCAGCAACGCGTACGACAACGGCCGACTGCTCCAGGCGGCGGTGGGCACGGTCGACGGCACCTCCCAGCTGGTCGGCAACGCGAAGGTGCTGCAGAGCTCCTTCGGTCCCGAGGACCTCTACCTCGCGCACGGCCGCGGCGACGGCTTCCCGCCGCAGCTGTGGTCACTGAGCGAGCACGCGCCGAGCGCGTCGTGCGGTGCCTGCAAGCGTGAGCTGTACAGCTACAACATGAGCGAGGTGATCGGCGACTTCGCCCCGTAGCGTCGCCGCCCCACCGGAGCCGCACGCGCGCGGTCCGCGCCGTGCGGCTCCCGCACGTCCGCCGCCCGGCGTGTGTCGCGTGCGGCAGGAGGGGGTTCCCCGCCCGGGTGCGGTGCGGTCCGGAGGCTCAGCGAGACCGGGTGGCGCGCCGGCGGGCGATGAAGAGGCCGAAGACGATGCCCACCAGCAGCGTGACCGTCAGGACGGCCCAGAGCGGCAGCGTCACCGTCGGGATCCAGAGTTTGATGGTCACGGAGCCCGTGTTGGCCGCGATGAACCAGATGGCCAGCGCGGCGAGGACCAGGAAGCCGATGGTGCGCAGACGCATGTCGCGGCCCTTGACGGTCAGGGTCGGCGGTCGATGCGTCGCGGATGCCTTCTGTGCCATAACGCTCATTATCTGATGAATCCGGCATTTATTCGAACGGTCGACGTCGCGCCGCGGGTGCGTCGGCCTCCGATGCCGCGGCCCTTGGCGCCTCTGGTCCGCCCGTCCCGGCCCGCGCGGGGCGACGGAAATCCGCTCGGACCTCGCGGGGGACAGCCCCTAGGCTCGACGGGAGCCGGCCGGAGTGCCGGGCCGCGGGGGAGCGGGGGAGCCGCTGTGCGATGGCGCTGGGGCAGGAAGAAGACGCCTGCGACGATCGAGGAGGCACCGCCGGACACCGGGCCGCCGGTGGACGACGACTTCTCCCCGCACCGCTGGGAGATCGAGGTGTGGCACGAGTGGCTCGAGATCTCGCCGACCGGACGCGAACTCCGGGCCTGGTGGACGGACGGGCGCCCCGACAGATCCGCCTCCGACGACGTGGAGCGGCACCGGGAACGTCTGGCCGAGATCCTCACCCGGGCGGCCCCGCGCGACTGCGCGGCCCTCGGTCTCGGCTGCAGCCGCCGCGTCGACCGGCCCTGCCGCGACCCGCGGCTCTGCCGGCAGGACCCGCCGGCCGGCTCCAGGATCCGCTCGGGTCCCGTCCCCGGCGCGTGCAGCTCGTTCATCGACTGCTGGTCCCCGCTGGGTCTCCGTGTGGAGTTCTCCGGGAACGACCGGCACCGAGCCGTGCACCTGCGGCTCGGACCGCCCGTCGACCCGGTGGGCGTCTGGGTCGACGGGGTACGCCTCGCGCCGGACCTCTGGCTGGACGAGGCCGGCTACTGGCTGGACGACCGGTTCTACGTCGTGGAGGCGAGCGGCCCCGACGACCACCCGGAGCAGCTGATCCCCTCCATGGGACATCTGGGCTGCTCGATCATGACGGTGGTCGTCCACGACGCCGAGCGCGCCACGACCCAGGTGCTCGTGCCCGAGGCCGGCGAGAACTGGACGTGGCCGGTGCTGCGCCTGACCGACGGGAGCTTCCGCGTGTACGCCGACGAGGCGGCCCTGGAGGCCGACACCCCCGACCGGGTCCTGCCCGCCGCTCCTCCGGTCAGAAGTCGACCGCGTCACGGATGAGCGGGCAGGTCATGCAGTGGCCGCCGCCGCGGCCCCGCCCCAGCTCGGCACCGACGATGGTGACCACCTCGACGCCCGCCTTGCGCAGCAGCGTGTTCGTCTGGGTGTTGCGGTCGTAGGTGAAGACGACGCCCGGCTCCAGGGCGACGGCGTTGTTTCCGCTGTCCCACTGCTGGCGCTCGGAGGCGTAGACGTCGCCACCGGTCTCGATCACCCGCAGCTCCGGCAGGCCGAGCGCCTTCGCGACCACGTCGACGAACGGGGTCGTGCCCTCGTCGGTGATCTCGACACCGGGTGCCCGGTCGGCGGGCCGCAGCGAGAAGGTGTGGACGGCGTCCATGATCCGCGGGTACAGGGTGACGATGTCGCGGTCGGCGAAGGTGAAGACGGTGTCCAGGTGCATCGCCGACCGCAGCTTCGGCATGCCGGCCACCACGACGTGCCGTGCGGCGCCGTTCGCGAACAGCGAGAGGGCGACCTGGGTGATGGCCTGACGGGAGGTGCGCTCGCTCATGCCCATGAGGACCACCCCGTTTCCGACGGGCATGATGTCGCCGCCCTCGAACGTGGCCTGGCCCCAGTCCTGTTCCGGGTCGCCCCACCACACGGTGCTGCCCCGGTAGTCGGGGTGGAAGAGGTAGACGGCCTTCATCAGCAGGGTCTCGCCGTGCCGGGCGGGCCAGTACAGCGGGTTGAGCGTCACGCCGCCGTACAGCCAGCACGTGGTGTCCCGGGTGTAGAGGGTGTTCGGGAGCGGGGGCATCAGGTACTCGCGCGCGCCGGTGGCCTCGCGGGCCAGCGAGACGTAACCGGAGCGGTGGTCCTCGGGCAGGTCCGCCGTCGACAGGCCGCCGACCAGGTACTCGGCGAGCGCACGCGGAGCGATCGACTCCAGGAAGGCCCGGGTGTCGTCGATGAGCCCCAGCCCCACCTCGTTGGCGATGATCTTGCGATCGAGCAGCCACTCCCGCGCCTCGGGGATCGCCATCGTCTCGGTGAGCAGGTTGTGCAGCTCGACGACCTCGACGCCCCGCTGGGTCAGCTTGTTGACGAAGTCGGCGTGGTCGCGCTGGGCGTTCTCCACCCACATCACGTCGTCGAAGAGCAGGTCGTCGGAGTTCGTCGGCGTCAGCCGCCGGTGGGCGAGCCCCGGCGAACAGACGAGGACCTTCCGCAGCCGTCCGACCTCGGAGTGGACGCCGAGGGCCGGCCGGGAGTCGGTGGTGTCGTGGCTCGTCATGGGGGACCTTTCCGGGATGCGGCGGCGCGGGGCGGGGCCGGGAGGTGGAGCGGGCCGGGGCTGCTCAGAGCTCGATCCAGCCCACGGCCAGGGCGACGACGCCCATCACGGCGCCGGCGATCGAGACGGCGCACAGCGCGGCCTCGCCGGGCGAGAAGGGGCGCCGGTTCTGCTCGCGACGCGCCTTGACGAACAGAAACGTGGAGGGCGCGTAGAGGATGAAGGAGACCAGGACGAACTTGAGCCCGGCCGCGTAGAGCAGGAACGCGGTGTAGAGGGTGGCCACGACGGCCACGACCAGTTCCCCGCGGGTGCTCCGCCCCGCCACGGCCGGATCACCGGCCGGGGCGCGGGCCACCTTCACGGCGAAGGCCGCGGCGAGGAGGAACGGGATGAGGCTCAGCGCGCTGGTGAGGTCGAGCGCGAAGTTGAACGCGTCGTCCGAGAACATCGTGACGACCAGGATGACCTGGCTCAGCAGCGTGGTCATGAGCAGCGCGGGCACGGGCACGTCGGCCGAGCTGGCACGGCTCAGGAACCGCGGCATGTCCTTGTCCTTGGCCGCGACGAACAGCACCTCGGCGGCCATCAGCGTCCAGGCCAGGTAGGCGCCGAGGACGGAGACGATGAGACCGACGCTGACGAAGACCTGGCCCCAGGTGCCGACGGCCGCCTCCAGGACCCCGGCCATCGAGGGCTGCCGCAGCTCGGCGATCTCGGCCATCGGCAGGATGCCGTACGACACGATCGTGACCGAGGCGAAGACGGCGAAGACGCTGAGGAACCCCAGGATCGTGGCCCGCCCGACGTCCTCGCGGCGCTTGGCGTGCCGGGAGTAGACGCTCGCGCCCTCGACGCCGAGGAACACGAAGACCGTGGCGAGCATGGTGCCCCGGACCTGGTCGAAGAGCGACCCCGCGTAGTCGGCACCGGCCCAGTTGTCCGCGAACACCGACGTGTCCAGGTAGAACAGCGCCAGGATCACGAAGACCAGGATGGGGACGACCTTGGCCACCGTCACGATCCGGTTGATCGCCGCCGCCTCCTTGACGCCGCGTCGGATCAGCAGGAAGAAGCCCCACAGTCCGAAGGACGACAGGACGACGGCGAGGAGGGTGTCCCCGTCGCCGAGCGCGGGCGCGATCGCGCCGATCGTCGACATGATGAGCACCCAGTACGTGACGTTCCCGACGCACGCGCTGGCCCAGTAGCCGAAGGCCGAGAAGAAGCCGAGGTACTCGCCGAAGCCCGCCTTCGCGTAGGCGTAGACGCCCGCGTCGAGGTCGGGGCGGCGCACGGCGAGCGACTGGAAGACGAAGGCGAGCATCAGCATGCCCAGGCCCGCGACCGTCCAGGCGATCAGCGCGCCCGCGACCCCCGTCTCCTGGGCGAAGCGGCTGGGCAGCGAGAACACGCCCGCTCCGACCATCGAGCCCACGACCATCATGGTCAGGGTGACGAGGGTCAGCTTGGCCGCCGGCGGGGCGCTGTCGGTCGTCGCGCCGGCTCCGGTGTCCGCCGCGGTCATCGACCACCTCGTCGGCAGGCGCGGACCGTGGCCGGCTCATCCTGAGTCAAGGGGACCCCCGGTTCGAGGAAGGGACGGGCGTGGTTGTCACGCACGCTCACCGAGTGGGAAATCTAGCCCTTTTTGTCGGTATTGTCCGCTCGAATGATCCGTTCGTGCCCGCGCCACCCCGGAACGGAGCCCCACGCACGAGCGGCACCCGCCCGCTCCGCCCACCCGGGGGTGACGGAGCGGGCGAGTGCCGCCAGGGGAGTGCCTCGATCAGCCCGCGGCCCGGTACGCGGCGGTCAGCTTGCCGACGGCGCCGGTGAGGTCCCCGGTCAGGAGCAGGTGGTCGGCCTCGGCGAAGGGCTTCGCCGTCGCCTCGGTGATGTCCTGCCCGATCCGGTGCTGGACGACGAGCCGCGCCCGGCCGACCAGTTCCGCCCCTTCCGGCGACGTTCCCCGGCCGGCCGCCTGGAGGACCTTGGCCGCCAGGCCGATGGCCTTCAGGGTGACCTCGCCGCCGACCGGCGCCGGCTGCGCGCCCAGGGTCGTCAGACCCCAGCCGTACGGGAACTGCGGGGCGTAGGTCGCGTCGCCGACGTTGATCGGCAGCTGCGCCTCGGACTTCGGCCAGGTCACGGGGAGCCGGCCGGTGAAGGGCCGCTTCCCGTAGAGGACGTCGGCGACGCCGTCGCCCTCGGTGCCGGGCAGCCACGACGCGACGAGCGCGTCGATCGCGCCGAGCCGGTCGCCGATCAGCTGCGGCCGGCCGGACACGACCAGGACGGCGCACGGCATCGCGGCGCAGACCCTGTCGACGGCCGCCTTGTCCGCGGCCGTCAGTTCGAGGTCGTTGCCGTTGCCCACGTCGCCGAAGCCCTCGGCGTACGGGGTCTCGCCGACGACGACCACACCGACGTCGTAGCCGTCGACGGCCGCCGAGGCGTCCTTCGAGTAGTCGATCCGCGCGTCCGGCGCGGCCTTCCGCATGCCTTCGAGGATCGTCGTGCCGGTGGTGGTCCGGCCCGAGGCGCCCTGCCAGCTGATGGTCCAGCCGCCGGCCTGGTTGCCGAGGTCGTCGGCGTTGGAACCGGCGACGTACACCTTCTGCGACTTCTTCAGCGGCAGGACGGCGCCCTCGTTCTTCAGCAGCACCTGGGACTTGGCGGCGGCCTCACGGGCGACCGCGCGGTGCTCGGCCGAGCCGATCGCGGCCAGGTTCGTGGTGTCCGCGTAGGGCCGCTCGAACAGGCCCAGCCGGAACTTCTGCGTCAGGATCCGCGACACCGCGTCGTCGATCCGGGACTGCGGGATCCGCCCGGCCGCCACCTCGTCCTTCAGGGTCCTGGTGAAGTCCTGGTAGTTGGTCGGCACCATGATCATGTCCAGCCCGGCGTTGACCGAGGTCCGGACGTCGCTCGGGTAGTCGCCCGGGATCTGGTCGATGGCCTGCCAGTCGCTGATCACGAAGCCCTCGAAGCCCATGCGGTCCTTCAGGACGCCGTTGATCATCTCGGCGTTGGCGTGCATCTTCACCGGGCCCTGGTCGTCGCCCAGGACGTCCAGCGAGGAGTAGGACGGCATGACGGTGCCCGCACCGCGTTTCACGGCCTCGGCGAACGGTGCCAGGTGCACCGCCTCCAGCTCCTCCCGGGTGACCTTCGTGACGCCCTGGTCGATGGTGTACGAGCCCGTGGTCGAGGAGCCGAACGCGGTGCCGCCGTCGCCCACGAAGTGCTTGGCGCTGGTCAGCACCTTGTCGTTGCGCGCGAGGTCCTTGCCGTTGCGGGCGCCCTGCATGCCGTTGATCACGGTCTCCATGGCCGTCACCAGAGCCGGGTCCTCGCCGAACGCCTCGTAGGAACGGCCCCAGCGCTCGTCGCGGGTCACGCAGAGGCAGGGGGCGAAGTCCCACGGGACGCCGGTCGCCCGCACCTCCTTCGCGGTCACGGCGCCGGTCCGCTCGGCGACCTTCGCGTCACGGCTCGCGCCGATGCCGATGTTGTGCGGCATGATCGTCGAACCGATCACGTTGTTGTGGCCGTGCACCGCGTCCACGCCGTAGATCAGCGGGATCTGGAACCGGGTGGCCCGGGTGCGCAGCTGGTAGGCGTCGACCATCTTCGCCCAGGCCTCGGGCGCGTTGGGCGTGGGCACCGACCCGCCGCCGGACAGCAGCGAGCCCAGGTCATAGGCGGCGATGTCGCCCTGCGACCGCAGGGCGTTGCGCTCGGCCTGCGTCATCTGCCCGGCCTTCTCCGCCGGGGACATGCGGGCCAGCAGGTCGGCGACGCGCTTCTTCACCGGCAGCCGCTTGTCGAGGTACGGCAGCCCGTGCGCGTCCACCACGACCACGGGGTTCTCGGCCGGGGCCTTGGCGCCGGTGACCGTCAGCGTCAGCGGGACCGTCTCCGCGGACTCGGCCGCGCCGTCCTTCCTGGTGGTCACGGCGATCGTGCGCGTCGCGCCGGAGGCGGTGCCCGCCGGGAACGTGACGGTGCCGGAGACCGGGGTGTAGTCCGCACCGGACTCGGCGCTGCCGGCGCCGGTGGTGTACGCGACCGTGACGGGTTCGGCGATCGGCCCGGAGCCGGTGGTGGCGACCGAGACCTTCACGTCGGCGGTGCCGCCCTCGGTCACCGGGTACACCCCGGCGCCGACGACGACCTTGGTGGTGAGGGCCGGTTCCGCCTTGCCGTACAGCTCGACGCCGTCGAGGGCGAAGCGGCCGGGCGCGCCGGGAGGCAGCGTGAGCGCGTACCCCCACATCTCGTTCAGTCCGAGGACCTGGTCGATGCCGCCGACCGGCTGGTAGTCGGCCCGGTACTGGAAGTCGGAGAACGGGATCTCGACGAGGTGCCAGCCCTCCCAGTCGTCGGTGAAGGACGTCGTCCACAGCTCCGAGGCCTCGCCGTTGGCGCCGCCGTCCTTGAGCTCGAAGTGGATGCGCTTGCCGGAGCCGGGCGGCAGGGGAGCGGTGTTCTGGCCGAACCACCAGAACCGGATGCCCTTGGCTGCGGTCCAGTCGTGGGCCGGCTTGTCGAACGCGAAGTCGTGGCTGAACCCGCCCCAGCCGCTGATGTCGTAGCCGCCTTCGAGGACCTTGCCGCCCTCGGGGGCGTCGGCCCGGTCGGCGATCCGCAGCGTCGGCGGGTCGTCGGCGTCGCTGCCCCAGGTGAAGATGCCCTCCGCGGGCGGATTCGCGAACGGCACCTCCCCCTCGAAGCGGTCGACGGCCACCGGCGCGGGCTCGTCGGCCGCGGCGCTCGGCAGGGCTCCGGCGAGGAGCCCGCCGAGGAGGGCGGTGGCGGCGATCGCCGCCGTACTGGTTCTGCTCCTGAAGCGGATCCCGAGGCGAGATCGTGGCATTGCGGCTCCTTCTGCGCGACACGGACGTGCGGGTGACAGGGGAACGGGGGACAGCGGCAGGGAAGGTGACGGGGGGTCGGCGACGCGGCCCGCGCCGGATCAGCGGGCCGGTGCGGAGCTTCGGACGACGAGTTCGGTGGGCAGGACGACCGGCTCGACGGGGACGGGCTCGCCGGCCAGTGCGGCGAGCAGCATTCCGGCGGCAGTCTCGCCCATGCGGCGCATGGGCTGGCGGACCGTGGTCAGCGGCGGTTCGGTGTGCCGGGCCATCGGGATGTCGTCGAAGCCCACGACGGCCACGTCGTCCGGGACGACGCGCCCCGCCGCGCGCAGGGACCGGAGCGCGCCCGCGGCGATCAGGTCGTTGTGCGCGACGACGCAGTCGAAGTCCCACCCTTGGGTGAGCGCCTGTTCGACCGCCGAGCGCCCCGTGTCCTCGGTGAACTCGCCCGCGATGACCAGATCGGCGGGCATGACCTCGCGGAACCCCGCCAGCCGTTCGCGCACGCAGCCGAAGTCACGTCGTCCGGTGACGACAAGGGGGCGGGTGCGCCCCGAGGCGAGCAGGTGCGCGGCGGCGGACGCGCCGCCGGCCCGGTTCGTGGTGGCGACCGAGGGGAAGAGCGGGTGGTGGCCGCGGTCGTCGATCATCACGACGGGCAGGCCGCGCCGGTGCATGGCCGTGATGGTGTCGAGGGTGTTCTCCGGCTCGACGACGAGCAGCCCGTCGAAGGCCCGGGCCGAGACCTGGGCGGCGAAATGGCCGACCGAGTCCGCGCCCCGGTTGCAGGTGAACAGCAGCAGCCCGTAACCGGCCGCCTCGACGGTGTCGACGACGCCCTGCAGCACCTCGCCCATCCACGGCCAGGTGAGCGACGGCGTCAGCATGCCGATGATGCGGCTGCTGCCACGCGCCAGGCCGACCGCCCCGGAGCTCGGTACGTAGCCCAGGCCGGCGATCACTTCACGAACACGGGCGGCGGTGCCGGCGTCCACCTCGGCACCGGCGTTCAGGACCCGGGACACGGTCGTCTTGCTGACACCCGCCTGACGTGCGACGTCGGCGATCGTGACACGCATCAGGGGCCTCCCCGTCGGTGACGGACGGCGGTACGGGCACCGGCCGCCGTGTGCTGACATCGCTGTCGGAACCGCTTCCGGAACCGGTTCCGGCGCGGTGCGGCGAGTCAACAGGCAGGCCGCCATGCCGTCAAGAGTTCACGTCGACAACGGCTGGATTCCCAAGTTCACGTCTCGAGGCGGGAGTTGTTCGTTCAAGGTCTGAATGCGAGAAGCCTTGACGGGTGACCCGGGGGGCAGTTCACTCACGCCTCGGTCCATCACTCGGTCCACAGCGCCACCCCCACACTCCGCCGAGAAGGGCACCGCCATGATCCGATCGACGCAGCGGCCGCGGTTCGGCCGCCGGCTCGCGAGGGCACTCCTCGCCGGCACCCTCGCCACGGCCGGCCTGACCGGTCTGACCGCCGGCACCGCGCAGGCCGCGGGCGAACAGGTGAACATCTGGCTCACCACCACCGACGACGCCGGAGGGCGCCACGTCACCCGCGGCCTCCAGCAGCAGGCCCCGGTCGCCTTCCAGGCCGGTACCGGCGGTGGCGGCACGAACATCACCGTCGACGAGAACACCCGCTACCAGACCTTCACCGGCGGCGGCGCCTCCTTCACGGACACCGCCGCCTGGCTCATGAAGGGCTCCGGAGCCCTCTCCCAGGCGACCCGCGACGAGGCGATGCGGAAGCTCTTCTCACCGACGGAGGGCATCGGGCTCTCCTTCGTACGCAACCCCATGGGCGGCTCCGACCTCGCCCGCTTCGGTTACACCTACGACGACCTGCCGGCCGGTCAGACCGACCCCACCCTGGCGAGGTTCACCCTCGCCCACGATCTCCAGGACGTCCTGCCCCTCACCCGGCAGGCCCGCCAGCTCAACCCCGGGCTGACGCTCGTCGCCTCCCCCTGGACCGCGCCCGCCTGGATGAAGGACAGCGGCTCCCTCAACGGAGGCTGGCTCAAGGCCGAGCACTACGGCGCCTACGCCGACTACTTCGTGAAGTACCTCCAGGCGTGGCGGGACCAGGGCGTCCCGGTCGACTACGTCACCGCCCAGAACGAGCCGACCTGCTGTGCCGGCTACCCGTCGATGAGCTGGAACGCCTCGGGCCTCGCCTACTTCACCAGGAGCGAGCTGCTGCCCAAGCTCCGGTCGGCGGGCCTCGGCGCGAAGGTCCTCGCCCACGACTGGAACTGGGACACCTACGACGCCTACGCCGCCCAGACGGTCGACGACGCGGCCGTGCGCGACCACCCGAACTTCGGCGGCGTGGCCTGGCACGGCTACGGCGGCGACGTGGCGAAGCAGACGGACGTCCACCACCGCTACCCGCAGCTCGACGCCTTCCAGACCGAACACTCCGGCGGGACCTGGATCGGGCACCAGCAGCGCGAGGACATGACGAACATCATCGACTACACCCGCAACTGGGCGAAGTCCGTGACCAAGTGGTCCCTGGCGGTCGACCAGAACCGGGGACCGCACAACGGCGGCTGCGGCACCTGCGACGGGCTGATCACGGTCCACAACGGCGACTCCCGGCACGGCCAGGTGGACTACACCGTCGAGTACTACACGATGGGGCACCTGACGAAGTTCGTGAAACCGGGAGCGCACCGGATCGCCTCCACCGGCAGCACCGCGGTACCGAACGTCGCCTGGCGCAACCCGGACGGCTCGAAGGCGCTCATCGCCTACAACGACTCCACCGCGGCGCAGACCCTCACGGTCAACTGGGGATCCCAGCGCTACACCTACTCCCTGCCGGGCCGGACGTCCGCGACCTTCACCTGGTCGGGCGGCCAGGACGGCGGCTCCGAGCGGACCGGCACCCTCGTGGGCCTGGCCGGCAAGTGCCTCGACGTCGCGGGCGGCGCCGACGCGGACGGTACGGCCGTCCAGCTCTGGGACTGCAACGGCACGGCGGCCCAGCGCTGGACCGTACGCGCCGACGGCACGGTCCGGGCGCTCGGCAAGTGCCTGGACGTGACCTCCGGGGCGACGGCCGACGGCGCCAAGGTGCAGCTCCACACGTGCAACGGTTCCGGCGCCCAGCAGTGGCGACCGGAGTCGGCATCGGCCGATCTGGTGAACGTGCCGGCCGACAAGTGCCTGGACGCCTCCGGCAACAGCTCCGCCAACGGGACCAGGGCGCAGATCTGGACCTGCACCGGCGCGGCCAACCAGAAGTGGCGCCTGCAGTGACCGTGCCGTCCGATGTCGCCCGACAAGATCGGGCCAAAGGGTGTAGGCACGGGGCGGGACGGGGAATACTGGATCAGGCGCTCGCAGTGCGCGCCGCAGCGGCCGTCCGTGCCGCTGCTGAATTGACCAGAGGGACAAGCATGGCCAGCGGCACCGTGAAGTGGTTCAACTCCGAAAAGGGCTTCGGCTTCATCGCCCAGGACGGCGGCGGACCGGACGTCTTCGCTCACTACTCCAACATCTCCGGCAACGGATACCGCGAACTGACGGAGGGTGAGACCGTCACCTTCGACATCACGCAGGGCCAGAAGGGCCCGCAGGCGGAGAACATCATTCGCGGCTGAGACCCGGCCTCGCGTCTCTCGTCGCCGACGGCGCCCGTACCGCGGTACGGGCGCCGTCGGCATGTCCGCTCCCGTGTGATGAAGCCGGGCGGACCGGTCCGCGCCGTGAGCGCCGGCGGTGCGGAGCCCGTGCGGGCTGGGGCCCCGGAGGCTGCGCCGGTTGCGGTGGTTGGCCGAAGGCGGTGCGGAAGCGGCGGTGGTGCATGCGTCGACCCTTGACGGCTTCGGTCCTGTCCCGGACCCGGTGCAAAGCAGGCGTCTCAGCTCTCGGCGGGGGTGGCGGGCTGGTCTGCTCGCCGGGAATCGGATCGCCATCAACGGGGTTGGTGGTGGGACGAGCCGATCATCGGAGGGGTCATGCGAGCGATTCAGGTGTACGAAGTGGGCGGTCCCGAGGTGCTGCGGGAGGCCGAGGTGGACCCGCCGCGGCCGGGTCCGGGCGAGGCGGTCGTGGAGGTCGCCGCATCCGGGGTCAACTTCCTCGACGTCTACCATCGCGAAGGCCGGTACAGCGTCCCGCTGCCCTTCACCCCGGGCTCCGAGGGCGCCGGCACGGTCGTCGAAGTGGGACCCGGCGTCGCTGACGTCGCGGTCGGGGACCGGGTCGGTTGGGTGGAGATTCCCGGCACGTATGCCGAGCGGGCCGTCGTGGACTCCTCCCGGCTGGTGCCGCTGCCCGACGATATCGGCTTCGAGACGGCCGCCGCCGTGCTCCTCCAAGGCATGACCGCGCACTATCTCGTCAAGGACGCCTACCCGGTTCAGGGGGGCGACACGGTGCTCGTGCACGCGGCTGCTGGTGGCATGGGGCTGCTGTTGACCCAGCTCATCACCCATCTCGGCGGCAGGGTGATCGGCACGACGTCGACCACGGCGAAGGCCGAGCTGGCGAAGCGTGCCGGGGCCGCTGAGGTGATCCTTTCCTCCGCGGTCGACGATCTCGCAGCCGAGGTGAGGCGGCTCAACGGCGGTCAGGGACTGCCGGTCGTCTTCGACGGCGTCGGCGCGCACACCTTCGATGCGAGCCTCGCCAGCCTGCGAACCCGCGGCCATCT
Organism: Streptomyces sp. JL2001; assembly: GCF_050917515.1. Lineage (NCBI taxonomy): Bacteria > Bacillati > Actinomycetota > Actinomycetes > Kitasatosporales > Streptomycetaceae > Streptomyces > Streptomyces sp. JL2001. The sequence continues at coordinate 7,271,334 of NZ_CP169421.1, forward strand.
CGTGCTCTTCGGCGCGGCAAGTGGTGCCGTGCCTCCGTTTGATCCGATTCGGCTCGCCCACGGCGGTTCGCTGACCCTGATCCGGCCCAGCCTCGGGGACTTCATCGCCGATCGGTCCGAACTGCTCCGACGGGCAGCCGATGTGTTCGAGTGGGTGCGCTCCAAGGCGCTCGAGGTCACCGTGACGGGCCGCTACGCATTGTCCGAGGCCGCCCGGGCCCACAGCGACCTGGAGGCTCGGCGCACCACCGGCAAGCTGCTCGTCGTACCCGATGCGGCCGCCATGGGACGCCGCGAGGAGACGCCGAGCTGATCGCGGGTGACGAGGTCGGGGATCTTGGAGACCGAGATGCCGAGGGCATGGCCGACCGTCATCGCCAAGGTCCCCGACGGCGTCAGGCGCTCAGCAGGCCGAGATCCAGTTCTGGCGGGTTTCCGGCGTGTCTGGGTCACACCCCTTCAAGATCCCTCAGCCGAGACCTGGCTCACCCGTCCACAACCTCCCGGGACAGAACAGCCAGGTCCCGCCAGGCTCTTGACGGTCACTTAACTTACTTCTTAAATCAGGTAGGCAACAAAGAAGTGGCCATCTGCCGGACGTGGAGTCATGTCATGCCCATGCCTACCTGCCGTCTCCCTGCGGCCCTCGGCCTCCGGCAGGGGCCCACTCCTCCCCCCACACGGAAGAGAGAGCCATGCACTCCTCCCGCACCCCCCGACGCCCCCTGAGGTCGGCGCTGTCGGCCCTCGCGGGCGCCGCCCTGTTACTCGGCCTCGCGGCCGCCGCTCCCGGTCCCGCCGCCGCGAGCGCCACGCGGGCGGAGCCCGCCGCCCAGGCGGCCGCCGTCACGTTCGCCGAGGAGTTCGACGGGCCCGCCGGCGCCGCCGTCAACGCCGGTCGCTGGCAGCTGGAGACAGGCGACAACGTCAACAACCACGAACGGCAGTACTACACGGCCGGTACCGCCAACGCCGCGCTCGACGGCCAGGGCCATCTCGTCATCACCGCCCGCCGTGAGAACCCCGGCAACTACAACTGCTGGTACGGCCGCTGTGAGTACACCTCGGCCCGGCTGAACACCGCAGGACGCTTCACCGCGCAGTACGGCCGGGTCGAGGCACGGATGAAGGTGCCCCGCGGCCAGGGCATGTGGCCGGCGTTCTGGATGCTCGGCAACGACCTCGGCCAGGTCGGCTGGCCGAACTCGGGCGAGATCGACGTCATGGAGAACGTCGGCTTCGAGCCCTTCACCGTCCACGGCACCCTCCACGGGCCCGGCTACTCCGGAGCGGGCGGCATCGGCGCCGGCTACACGCTGCCCGGCGGACAGGCGTTCGCCGACGCGTTCCACACCTTCGCCGTGGACTGGGCCCCCGACCGGATCACCTGGTCGGTCGACGGGACCGTCTACCAGACCCGTACGCCCGCCGATCTCGGTGGCCGCACCTGGGTCTTCAACAAGCCCTTCTTCCTCATCCTGAACCTCGCGGTCGGCGGTTACTGGCCCGGAGACCCGGACGGCTCCACCGCCTTCCCGCAGCAGCTCGTCGTGGACCACGTCCGCGTCACCACCGGGGACAGCCCGGGCACGGCGGGACGGATCAGCGGACTCGGCGGCAAGTGCGTCGACGTCACCGCCGCCAACACGGCCAACGGCACCCCGGTGCAGCTCTACGACTGCAACGGCACCGCGGCCCAGCAGTGGACCGTCGGCGCGGACGGCACGATCCGGGCACTGGGCAAGTGCCTCGACGCCGCCTCCGGCGGCACCGCGGACGGCACGCCCGTCCAGCTCTGGGAGTGCAACGGCACGGCCGCCCAGCGCTGGGTCGCCACCGCCGCCCGGGACATCGTCAACCCGCAGGCCGACAAGTGCCTGGACGCGACGGGCAACAGCTCCGCCAACGGCACCCGGCTCCAGCTCTGGACCTGCTCCGGCGGAGCGAACCAGAAGTGGACGGTGGGCTGACCGGCGGCCCCCCGACACGCCTCCCGCGGCCGCCGCACCGGCGCCGCGGGAGGCACTGCCGGCAGAGCCGGTTCAGCAGGGGTGCTTGTCCTGGCCCGTCCCGCAGATCGGGCCGGGATCCTCGTAGAGGGAGAACAGGAAGACGGCCCACGCCACCAGCGCGACGAGGGTGCCGATGGTCCACCACTTGTTCTGCCGGCGGACACCGCCCTCGTCAGGACCACGGTTCTCGGCTTCGTCGTTCATCCTGTACCCCCCTCGGACCGGCCTCGTAGCGAAGGACGCTCCACGCGGTGTGCCGGGTTCCCGGAAACCTCGGCCGCGCTGACGCCCCTCGCCCGCCCGGGCCGCGCACGGGGTCAGGACGACTGCCGGGCGGCCCGCCAGTGGGGCGCGAGGACGGACCAGACCTCCTCGTCGTGACGCCGGCCGCGGTAGAGGTGGCTCTCGCGCAGGACGGCGTCCTTGGTCATCCCCAGACGCCGGGCGACGGCGATGCTCGGCGCGTTGCCCGCGGACACCACCCACTCCACCCGGTGGACGCCCCTGCTGTCGAAGGCCCAGTCCAGCAGAACCCGCGCGGCCCGGGTGACCAGACCCCGGCCGACGGCCGCCGGCTCCAGCCAGCAGCCCGCCTCGGCGAGCCCCTGCGTCACGTCCAGCGTCCGCAGGATCACCGCCCCGACCAGTACGCCGTCGCTCCGGATGCCGTGGATGCGGCCGGTGTCCGCCGCGGTCCTGTCCGCGTACGCCTGGAGGAACGCGCGGCTCGACTCCAGGTCCGTGACGACGTCGGGCAGCCCGTTGTGCCGGCCGATGAACTCCCGCCCCCGGTCGATGTGGGCGAGGAACTCCCCGGCCTGCCAGGCTTCGAGAGGACACAGCTCGGCACCGTCGTCACCCAGGGATATCGCGTACATCGTCACCTTCCACGGTCGCCATGCGGCAGGGCGAAAGGATCTTCTCACGGAGCCGGCGCGAGGCCCGAGGTTTCCCGTGGGCGGTCCGGCAGGCCGCGCGGCCCGGAGCGGGCCGGTTTTCCCGACCCGCTCCGCCCCGTGCGCGTGGCTCAGACGGTGGCGCGTTCCACCGGGATCCAGAGTTCGGCGGTCGCCTCCGTCGCGTCCTCCGACAGGCTCACCCGCAGGATCTCCGGGCCCGGCCTGCTGCGGTACGGGTTCGACGGGAACCACTGGGTGAAGACGTCCCGCCACAGGTACTGGAGTGCCTGCGGGAACGGGCCCGCGTTCTCGAAGACGGCCCACGACCCCGCCGGGACGGACAGGGCGTCCATGTCCTCGGGGGCGTCGGCCGAGGTCGCCACCCCGTGGTAGTAGTCGAGTTCGGTGCCCTCCGCCCGGCTCGGGTCGAGCTGGTCGCTCACCGCGACGACGCCCGCCGGCTCCTGGTCCGACAAGGCCGCGATCCGCTCCAGCGTGTCGGGGCCGATGCCCCGGATGAACGCCGCGATCGCCGGATTGACGCCCTCGTGGACGAGTGGCACCCGTGCCTTCCTGCCGACCACACGGAAGGTCTCCTTGTCCACGATCCTGTATCGCATGCTGCTGTTCCCTTCGACGACGAGTCGGAAGGAGAGCCGGGGCTGGGACTGCAGCGCGGCACCGGTCCGCCGGGCGTCGGCCGGACCGACCCCGTGCATCGCACGGAAGGCCCGCGCGAACCCCTCGCCCGAGCCGTAGCCGTACCGCGTCGCGATGTCCAGCAGCGTCCGCTCACCGGCGAGCACCTCGGCGCCCGCCACGGACAGCCGCCGGCGCCGGACGTACTCCGACAACGGCCGGCCCGCGAGGGCCGAGAACATCCGCCGGAAGTGGTACTCCGACGTCATCGCCGTCCGCGCGAGCTCGGCCACGTCGATCGGCTGATCCAGATGGGACTCGATGTGCTCCATGGCCTCGTTCAGCCGTTCCAGCATCCCGCGCTCCTTCCCTTTCGCCCACCACGTTAGGAAGGACCCACCCTGCCGGACCCGACGATCCGTGCCCGAACCGGTCGGGTGCCGATCACCGGGCCAGGCGCCCGCGCGACCCCGCGATCGCCTGCGGAAACGGCCGGGAACCGGGGAAATCCGCTCGGCAGGCAATCCGAGAGGGGCTCTCGTGCCGAATGACAGGTAAAGCGTCTTTTGGGGTGTAGTCCGATGAGGATCGTTGAGGGGTGTGCACGCACACCGGAAAGCAAGACCGTCCTGCGGGGGCAGATCCGTGCCGGCCTCACGGCCCGCGGGTGCGCCTCCGTCGTCGACGACGTGATGCTCGTCGTCACCGAGCTGATCGCGAACGCCTCGCTGCACGGAGGACCGCCGGTCACGCTGTCCGTCGTACTCGCTCCGGCCGGCGGGGCCGTCCACGTCGAGGTCGGCGACGCGGGGCGCGGAATGGACGTGGCCCGCGTCCGCGCGCGGTGGCGGCACCCGTCCTTCACGCTCGGGGAGCGGGGCCGGGGCCTCTTCCTCATCGACGCCCTGTGCTCCGGCTGGGGATCGCGCCTCTCGGACGACAGCCACACCACCTGGGCCGAGATCGCGCTCCCGGCCGACGCGGGCGGCGATGGCGGCGCGGGCGGCGCGGTGACGGAGTGGGAACGGCCGGCGCCCGGCCGTCTCTCCGCCCGTGGGACGCGCCCGCCGGCCCCTGTCGCCGTCGCCGTCCCCTCCCTGCCCCTCCTCGTGGTGTAGCCGGCACCCTCGGTCCCGCCCGGAGGCGGGAACCGAGGCCCCGTACGGGCCGGCGGCGCGGCCGCTCCGCTCCCGCCGCCGGGCAGGATGCCCTGGCGGTGCGGGAGGAGCGGCCGCGCCGCATGCTGTGGGGAGAGACGTGTGGGCGCCCGCCGCCGGTCCGCCGAGCGAGGGCGGCGCGGGCCCGGCGAGAGGCTGGCGGGCATGCGGTCGGTGAGAGAGGCCGGGGACACGGCGGCGCGCGCCCTCGGCAGGATTCCCTGGTGGCTCGCCCTGTGCGCCGGGGTGGGGTGCGCCGCCGTCGGGCTGGTACTGGTCTTCCGGCCGTTCGCGTCCCTCACCGTCCTTCTCGTGGTGGTGGCCGTGGCGCTCGCCGCGACGGGGCTGACCGAGCTCTTCCACGCGTCCCGGGCGGAGCAGCCGTTCGCGGAGGTCGCCTCGGCCCTCCTCTGGCTGGTGGCCGCCGTCCTGGTCCTGGCACAGCCGGACCTGTCCCTGGACCTGCTGCGGGTGATCCTGGGCGTCGTGCTCTGCGTCACCGGAGTCCTGCGCACGGCCGCCGCGCTCAAGGACCGCGAGAGCGGGCGCCTGACCGCGGGGCTTCTGGGTGCGGCGAGCGTGGTCCTCGGGATCCTCGCTCTGACCTGGCCCGACGCGACGCTGCTGGTGGTCGCCGTGCTCTTCGGCGCCCACACCTTCCTCTTCGGCTGCCGGCAGGCCGTCGACGCCGTGCGGCGAGGCCGCGCGGGCGGCCGGTCACGGTGACCCGTCGGAGGTCCCGGGGCGGGGCGTGACCCGGCGCGGGCGCGCCACAGCCCTCCCGTGGGGAGCCGGGAGGGGCGGCGTGGCCCCGCCGCCGCGGGGCGGGCGGGGCCGTCGCGCGTTCCCTCTCCGGGGGTGGACTGCGAGGACCGCGCAGGGACACCTTGCCACCGGGGGGCTCGGATGCAACAGGGTCGTGCGCGAAAGAACCTTGGGCATATGCCGTGGCGTCGGCCCCCGCCTGGCGCACCCGGCGCCTTCCGGTGCTCCGACCGGAAACGACCACCAGGTCGGCGTCGACCGACCTCGCGGGCGGTCGGATGTGACGACACGTCCGACCGCCGCGAGGCGGTGCTGTGTCGGAGGGCTCCCCGGTGATCCGTGGAGCACTCTTCAGCGGCCCATCCCGTAGACCTGCGGCGTGGCGGAGGGACGGGTCCGGGACAGCTTCGCGGCCGTGCCGCGGGCCACTTCGAAAGCCGTCGCCGGGTTCCCGTCCGCGCGCCACGGATGGGCGCCGCACCACGGCCCGATCAGGCGGAACTGCTCCAGGGCGGGCGCGTACATCATCGACCGGAGCATGTAGTGCGCCAGCAGGTGGCGCAGGGTCGGCAGACGCTCGTCGTCGGGCTCGACCTGGTCGAACGAGGCGGCTATCCGCTTGAGCAGGTTCCTCGTCATCGGCGTGACGGGCAGCGCGGCGGAGATGGGCCGGTCGGTGAGCTCGTTCAGCGCGTGCAGGTAGATTCCGGCGAGCGGGCTGCCGGGCGGCGCTTTGCGAACGGCCTGGCGGGCGAACCGCATCATCCGCCGGTCGCTGCCGAACCACTTGGCGCACCAGTACTGGAGGGCCTGCCAGTGCCCCTCGTAGTGGTGGGGTGCGCGGGCGACGAGCCCTGCCCAGAGGGGCTTGAACTGTGCGCGGCTGTACTGGGCTCCGCGTGCGGCCGTGACCATGACGACCCAGGGGCCCGGGTCGGCGGGGTCCAGCAGCGCGGCCTGCCGTGCCTCCTCGATCGCGGCCGGGAGCATCGCGCGGAAGCGGTTCATGTCCGAGGTCATGACCTCGTGGGCGTAGCCGCTGCCCCGGATCTCCCAGGCGCGGTGGACCGTGATGCTCGCGTGGAGCGTGGCCGCGTCGCAGTTCCCGGGCTCGGCGACGCGCCAGGCGTGGAGCCAGGCGTCGTCCTCCCGGGCGACCTGCTGCAGGAGCTCCAACCGGGCCCAGCGCTCGTCCCAGTCCTCGCCTGCCGCGCGGACGTACCGCTCGGCGGGCTTCCAGTCTCCCTCCCACGCGGCCTCGGCCACGGCCTGCCTCTCCTCCGCCCGATGCGCCGGTGGGGGCGGGCCGGGGCGCCGCGGGTCGAGCTGTTCACGGGGCGGAAGGCCGTAGGCGGACGCCACGAAGTGCTCTCCGACCCAACCGGTGACACGGCGGGGGGTGATGACGAGGCGGTAGAGCACGGCGAGGAACACGCCGACGACGACGGTGAGGAAGAGGGTCACGACGGGGAATCATTCCCGAGCTGATCACTCTCCGCAATAGTCCAGGCCAATGATAAGGCGAGGTCAGAGGCGGTCCCAGGGTCCCGGCTTCGGTCGGCTCGGGCACCGGTGACCGCCGGCGGGCGAACCCGGGCACGTGAGGCAGGGCCGGGGCGGGCTTTCGCCGCCGACCGTCGTCACCCCGCACGACCGTGCCCATCCGCCGGCGCGGAGACCTCGGAACTCCCTTGCGCCCGGCCACGATTCGGGTGATCCCGGAGACGGGTTGCGGGCGCGCGGGCTCGCCTCCGGACAGCTCTTAGGGTGGGCCCATGACCGACCCGGTGCTGGAACTGCTGCGACGACATCCGGACCTGGCCGCCCTCGCGGCCTTTCCGTTCCAGTTCGATCTGGAGCGCGCCCGTCACGTCGAGGACGTGCATCTGGCGTCCGGTGCCCCGCTGGAGCCGATCGCGGGGGACGACACCGGCGGTACCTACTTCCTCTGCGAGGGAGGGGCCGTGCTCCACGCCTCCTCCGAAGGCGACGCCGCGCTGCTGGCCGACAGCGTCGGCGAAGCGCTCGAGATCCTGATCCGGCTGCCCTGGTGGTGCGAGGAGGTCTCCGCCGATCTCGGCGAGGACGAACTCGCGGCCGTCCTGCGGGCGGGCGACACCGAGGCCAAGGAGGAGTTCGCGCCCGAACTGGACGAGCAGCGGGCCCGGTTGCTCGCGGGCCTCGGGCTGCCGGACCGGCCGTTGACAGAACTCGTCGCGCGGTCGGAGGCCGCCGCGCTGCGCACCGAACCGGACCACGTCCTCCTCGGCTCCGCCGAACTCCGCGCGTACCGCGTCCACGAGTCCGCCCGGCGCCCGCTGCGCGAGGTGGTCCTGGGACCGGGCCGGGAGGCGCTGGAACGGATGCGAGCCGGTGACGCCGGGGCCCGGGAGACGGCGGCCGGGGATCCGGTGCTCCGGGCGGGGGTGCTGCACGCGGCCTCGTACGACCCGCGGGACGACGACCTCCCGCTGCTGCGGCTCCTCCTCGCGCGCGAGGACGCCGAGCGGACCGAGTGGTACGCCGAACGATGGCTGGCCGCGGCGCTGGTGGCGCCCCACGCCCGGGACGCGGACATCCCCCTCCTGCGGTCGGCGACGGACGGGCAGGTCGCCGACCGCGCCGGCGCGGTCGCGTTCGCCCGCGCCGCGGAGACGAGACGCCGGGAGCGGGAGGGAACCGCGGAGGAGGAGTTCGCCTGGGCCGACCTGGCCCTGCGTCAGGAGCGCGTCGCACACGCCCGGATCGCGCTCATCCGGCTGCTGGACGACACCGGCCCGGACGCCGACCGGCTCCGCAGGCTGAGCCGCGCGCTGGAACGCGCAGGCGACCACGCGCAGGCCGCGCGCGCCCGGGCCGACCTGCTCTCGCTGCAGGACACGGCGGCCGGCCGGGCGTCACAGGCGTACGTCCTCGCCCGCCTGGAGCGGCTCAAGGGCGACCTCGAGGCGGCGGGGCACGCGCTGGAGCGGGCCCGGGCGGCGGTCGGCGCGGACGGCCCCCGGGGCCGGGCCGCGACGGACACCGGCGACCCCGGTCTGCTCCGCCGCGGACTCGGCCGGCTGATCACGGAACAGCACCTCGAACTCACGCTCGCCGCGATCGACGCGGCCGACGCCGGGCTCGCGCGGGCGACCATGGCCCACGCGCGCCGCCTGCTGGACCTGATCGGCAAGGAGTCGGCGAAAGAGCTCGCCCCGCTGTCCACGCGGGCGAAATGGGCGGTGGCGCGCCTGCGCACCTGACCCCACGGCGAGGCACCCGGGGGAACGGCGTCCCGCCGCGCCCCCGTACCGCTGGCGGAGCCGCTTCCTCCGGCTCCGGAAATTCGACTGGTCCAACCAGTTGACCAGTGATGGCGGCGCGTCCACTCTGATCGCCATGACCCAGGAACGTCAGGAACCCATCCGGCGCGAGGCCGTCTCCGATCAGCTCTACGGGCTGCTCCGGGACCGGATCCTCGCCGGCTCCTACGCCGCCGGCGACGCGCTCACGGCGGAGCGGGACCTCGCCGCCGAGTTCGGCGTGAACCGCCACGCCGTCCGCGAGGCGGTCAAGCGCCTCCAGCAGGCCCGGCTCGTCGACGTCAGCCACGGCGGCCGGACGCTCGTCCTCGACTGGCGCCGCACGGCCGGCCTCGACCTCGCCGTCGGCATCGCGCGCGCCGACGACGACCGCAGCCTCGACGGACTCGCCCGCGACGCACTGGAGATGCGGGCCTGCATCGGCGCGGACGCGGCCCGGCTGTGCGCGCTGCGCTGCTCCCAGGAGACCGCGGCCCGCATCGTCGACGCCGCCGGCCGCTACACCCAGGCGGGTCCCGACCTCGCCGCGCTGGGGGCCGCCGACGTCGCCTGGTGGCGGCTGATCGTCGAGGGCTCCGGGAACCTGGCCTACCTGCTGGCGTTCAACAGCCTGATCAACGGCTCGCTGCCGATCGCGGACGTGCCGGTGGACCTGCGCACCGCCGAACTCCTGGACGTCGACGCCCACCTGCGGCTCGCCGCACACATCGCCGCCCGGGAGCCCGAGCAGGCCGAACGCCTGGCGGGCGAACTGCTCGCCCGCAGCGTGCCCGTCACCGGAAAGGCGGTGCGCTGACGTGATACCCGCCGTGATGTACGCGATCCCCGCCTTCGTGCTGCTGGTGGCGGTGGAGGCGCTGTCCTACCGCTTCCTCCCGGACGGCGACGAACGCGGATACGAGATCCGCGACACGGTCACGAGCATGTCCATGGGAGCCGGAAGCCAGGTCATCGGCCTGCCGTGGAAGGTGGTCGCGGTCCTCGCCTACGCCGCGCTCTACTCCGTGTCCCCCTGGGAGCTCTCGCCGTCCTCGGTGTGGACCTGGGTCCTGCTGTTCTTCGCCGACGACCTCGCGTACTACGCCTTCCACCGCGCCCATCACCGGGTACGCGTGCTGTGGGCGAGCCACTCGGTGCACCACTCCAGCGTCCGCTACAACCTCTCCACCGCGCTGCGCCAGAGCTGGACGCCGATGACGAGCCTGCCGTTCTGGCTGCCGCTCGCGCTGCTCGGCATCCCGCCGTGGATGATCCTCCTCCAGCAGTCCGTGAGCCTCGTCTACCAGTTCTTCCTGCACACCGAGCGGGTCGGCACCCTGTGGCGCCCGGTGGAGGCGGTCTTCAACACACCGTCCCACCACCGCGTCCACCACGGCTCGAACGACGTCTATCTGGACCGCAACTACGGCGGCATCCTCATCGTCTGGGACCGGCTCTTCGGCACGTTCGAGCCCGAGGGCGAGCGCGTCGTCTACGGACTGACCAAGAACATCGACACCTACAACCCGCTGAAGGTCGCCCTCCACGAGTACCGGGCCGCCTGGCGCGACGTACGGACGGCCGGGCGCTGGCGGGACCGGGCCGGGTACCTCTTCGGCCCGCCCGGCTGGACCCCGACGACGGAGGCCTGACATGGCGACCCCCGATCGATCCACCGGACCGGGCCCCGCCGGGGGAGCCGTCCACCGGCCGCCCCCGCTCCTGGCGGTCTTCGGGCTGCTGGCCGTCGTCGAGATCACCGCCGTCGCGCTGCGCTGGCCGGCCCTGCAATGGGCCACCAAGCCGCTGCTCGCACCGGTGCTGGCCCTCCATCTGTGGCGCCGCACCGGTGACCGGCACACGCGCGTGCTCGCCGGCCTCGGCTTCGCCACGGCCGGGGACGTGGCACTGCTGGTCCCGGGCCCCGCCGCCTTCGGGATCGGCATCGCCTTCTTCCTCGGGGCACAACTCTGCTGGATCTCCGCGTTCGTCGGGCAGGGAGCCGTTCCGTACCTGCGCGCCCGCCGCCCGCTCTGCCTGGCGTACGCGGCCGTGTGGGCCGGCGCGGTGGCGGCGCTCGTCCCCTCGCTCGACGCGGTGCTGGCCGGTGCGATCGCCGTCTACAGCATGGCGCTGGTGGCCATGGCCCTGACGGCGCACGTCATGGGCCCGCGGGCCGCGCTCGGCGGCGGTGTGTTCGTGCTGTCCGACCTGCTGATCGGCCTCGGCGCCGCGGGCCTCGACTTCACCGGCCGTCCCGTCCTCGTCATGACGACGTACGCGGCGGCGCTCGTCCTGCTCACCACGGCCTTCGCCGGCGACCGCGGCCCGGTCGCCGGCGAAACGGCTCCGGCCGAACTCCTGGGCCGGCCGCGCGAGCACGGCACGAGCGGGACCGCCGCGCCGGGGCACGGTGTCCCACTGGACGGCTCCGGCCCGTCCGACGGGTCACCGGCGGTACCGCGGTGAAGGGCTGACGCACCCGGACCCCTTCGCCGACGGGTCCGCGTCGGCGAAGGGGTCCGGGGGACGGTGCCGCTCCGTGGGCCGTCAGGCGCCCACGTACGCCGCCAGATGCTCGCCCGTGAGCGTGGAACCGTCGGCGACCAGGTCCGCCGGCGTGCCCTCGAAGACGACCCGGCCGCCGTCGTGGCCCGCGCCCGGCCCGAGGTCGATGATCCAGTCGGCGTGCGCCATCACCGCCTGGTGGTGCTCGACGACGATGACCGACTTCCCGGAGTCGACGAGCCGGTCCAGCATCCCGAGCAGCTGCTCGACGTCGGCGAGGTGCAGCCCGGTCGTCGGCTCGTCGAGCACGTAGATCCCGCCCTTGTCGGCCATGTGCGTGGCCAGCTTGAGGCGCTGACGCTCGCCGCCGGACAGCGTGGTGAGCGGCTGGCCGAGGCTGATGTAGCCGAGGCCGACGTCGGCGAGCCGGGCGAGGACGCGCTGCGCGGCCGGCGTGGCCGCCTCGCCCTCGCCGAAGAACTCCACGGCCTCCGTCACCGACATCGCCAGCACCTCGCTGATGTCCCGCCCGCCGAGGCGGTACTCGAGCACCGACGCCTGGTAGCGCCTGCCCTCGCAGTCCTCGCACGGCGAGGCGACGCCGGCCATCATCGCCAGGTCGGTGTAGATGACACCCGCGCCGTTGCACGTCGGGCAGGCGCCCTCGGAGTTGGCGCTGAACAGCGCCGGCTTCACCCCGTTGACCTTCGCGAACGCCTTCCGGATCGGTTCGAGCAGACCCGTGTACGTCGCCGGGTTGCTCCGCCGCGAGCCACGGATCGGCGTCTGGTCGATCGACACCACGTTCTCGCCGGCGGGGATCGACCCGTGGACGAGCGAGCTCTTCCCCGACCCCGCGACCCCGGTGACGACGGCGAGCACCCCGAGCGGGACGTCGACGTCCACCTTGCGCAGGTTGTTCGTCGTCGCGCCGCGGATCTGCAGGGCGCCGGTGGGCGTCCGTACGGACTCCTTGACGGCGGCACGGTCGTCGAAGTGGCGGCCGGTCACGGTGTCACCCGCCCGCAGCCCCTCCACGGTGCCCTCGAAGCAGACGCCGCCGCCGGCCGTACCGGCGCCGGGGCCGAGGTCGACGACGTGGTCGGCGATCGCGATGGTCTCCGGCTTGTGCTCCACGACGAGCACCGTGTTCCCCTTGTCCCGCAGCCGCAGCAGCAGGTCGTTCATCCGCTGGATGTCATGGGGGTGCAGACCGGCGGTCGGCTCGTCGAAGACGTAGGTCACGTCGGTGAGCGAGGAGCCGAGGTGCCGGATCATCTTGACGCGCTGCGCCTCGCCGCCGGACAGCGTGCCCGCCGGCCGGTCGAGCGCCAGGTAACCGAGGCCGATCTCCACGAACGAGTCGAGGGTCCGCTGCAGCGCGGCCAGCAGCGGTGCCACCGACGGCTCCTGCAGACCGCGGACCCACTCGGCCAGGTCGCTGATCTGCATCGCGCAGGCGTCCGCGATGCTGATCCGCTTGATCTTCGAGGACCGCGCCCCCTCGCTGAGCCGGGAGCCGTCGCACTCGGGACAGGTGGTGAAGGTGACCGCCCGCTCCACGAACGCCCGGATGTGCGGCTGCATGGCCTCCTTGTCCTTGGACAGGAAGGACTTCTGGATCTTGGGGATCAGTCCCTCGTAGGTGAGGTTCACCCCCTCGACCTTCACCTTGGTGGGCTCCCGGTAGAGGAAGTCCTGCATCTCCCTCTTGGTGAACTTGCGGATCGGCTTGTTCGGGTCGAGGAGGCCCGACTCGGCGTAGACCCGCACCGTCCAGAAGCTGTCCGACTTCCAGCCGGGGATGGTGAACGCGCCCTCGGCGAGCGACTTGGAGTCGTCGTAGAGCTGGGTGAGGTCGATGTCGGAGACCGACCCGCGGCCCTCGCAGCGCGGACACATGCCGCCGGTGCGGTTGAAGGTCGCCTTCACCGTCTTCTTCGCGCCGCGCTCGACGGTGATGGCGCCGCTCGCCCGGACCGACGGCACGTTGAAGGCGTACGCGCTCGGCGGGCCGATGTGCGGCTTGCCGAGCCGGCTGAAGAGGATGCGCAGCATCGCGTTGGCGTCGGTGGCGGTGCCGACCGTGGAGCGCGGGTCGGCGCCCATCCGCTGCTGGTCCACGGTGATCACCGTGGTCAGCCCTTCGAGGACGTCCACCTCGGGCCGCGCGAGCGTGGGCATGAATCCCTGGACGAAGGCGCTGTAGGTCTCGTTGATCAGCCGCTGGGACTCGGCGGCGATCGTGTTGAAGACCAGCGAGCTCTTGCCCGAGCCGGACACCCCGGTGAACACCGTCAGCCGGCGCTTCGGGATCTCGATGCTGACGTCCTTGAGGTTGTTCTCGCGCGCGCCGTGCACCCGGATCAGATCGTGGTTGTCGGCGACGTGCGAAGCGGACGACTTCGTGGTCGACCTGGCGGCCCTGCTCATCGTGTCTCCATCTGTCGGGCGGGGAGCCTTCCCCGTCTCCCTGTCGTTCGGCGTCGCCCGGCTCGATCCGGCCCGTCGCGCACACGGCTCCGCGTGCGTCGGGCGGGCCCGGCCCCTCACTGGGGCCGGGGCCGGTTGTCCGTTCCCCCGTGCGGCGCGAAGTCCATGACGGCCACGCTAGCCGCGGCCCGGAGACCGCGCTTCTCGATTCCTGATCGGTCGCGTGACCTGCTTCGACACGCACGAGGGCATCTCGGGCGACGGCGTCGCCGTCTCCCGCCGGTAGGCGCTCGGCGGCATCCCGACCAGCTCGGTGAAGCGGCTGCTGAAGGTGCCCAGCGAGGCGCAGCCGACCTCGAAGCAGACCTCGGTGACACTGAGGTCGCCGCGGCGCAGCAGTGCCATCGCGCGCTCGATGCGGCGCGTCATGAGGTAGCTGTACGGCGACTCGCCGTAGGCGGCCCGGAACTCGCGGCTCAGGTGCCCGGCGGACATGTGGACGCCCCGGGCGAGGGCCTCCACGTCCAGGGGCTGTGCGTACTCCCGGTCGATGCGGTCGCGCACACGACGCAGCCGCGCGAGATCGCGCAGGCGTTCCTCCGCGGATGGTCTGCTGGTCACCCTTGGCATCGTGCCACAGCGGCGGGCTCGGGACCGGGAGAGTCGTGATCTGTGATCGGACCGGCCGGATGCCCGCCGGGCCGCACCCACCCGCCGGGTGGCGGAGGGCGCGGCCCGGCGGGGGACCGGGTGCGGCCCGGGACGGGGGCGGGCCCGGCGGGGGACCGGGTGCGGCCCGGGACGACGAGGTGCGGACCCGGCGGGCCGGTCAGTCGAGCGCCTCGATCACGTCACCCAGGTCGACGAACTTGAACCCGGTGGCCTCGCGGTCGCCGTCCGCGGGGGTCTCCTGGCCGTCCTGGACCACCAGCAGGCCGTGCGGGTAGGCGCGGCCGAGCGGGGCGTGCAGCACGGCCGCGCCGTCGCAGACCTCGGAGCCGTCCAGGGCGGCCGAGGCCGCCGTGACACGGAAGCCGCCCTCGTACTCGTTGTCCTCGGCGAGCTCCCGGTCGTACGCGGCGAAGGTGTCGTCGCCCTGGCTGGAGGCGAGGAGGTAGCCGTCGCCGTCCGGTTCCGTCAGCAGGGTCAGGCCCTCCACGTCGGCCGTCAGGTGCGTGCCGCCGTAGCCCGGGTCGGCGCCGGGCGTGCACTCCTCGGTCTCCTCGTCATAGGTGCCGGGGACGCCGTACTCGCGGACCCTGTCGACCATCCGCGGCGTCCCGGTGAGGTCGGCGCGGACCCGCCAGATGCCGACGTCCTCCTGGCCCGCGTACAGCACGCCGGCGGCCGGGTCGACCACCATGCCCTCGACCTGGGGCAGTTCGCCGGGTTCGGCGCACGGGGTCCACGCCGTGCCGTCGGGCAGTGTGAAGGAGGACGGCAGGTCCAGGGTCCGCACCGTCCGGTAGGTGACGGTGCCCGCCGGGGTGGCGAGCAGCTCCAGCAGGGCGATCCGGGTGCGGTTGCGCCGGCTGACGAGCGCGTAGGCGCGGCCGGTCCGCGGGTCGGTCCAGGTGGCGAGACCGTAGGCGGTTGCCTGGTCGTTGATCTCGCCCTGGCCGGCGGAGAAGACGGGCCCCGCGGCGGGGTCGGTGACGTCGCCGAGCGGCCCGCCCGGGCGGTCGCGGTCGATCCGGTAGATCCGCAGGCGGTCGTTGCCGCGGTCGGAGACCACCGCCAGATCGGCCTTGTGACCCTTGAGGCCGAGGCCGTGCACGAGGTCGACGTTGTTGAAGCGGCCCGGCGCGTCGTCCGGTCCGGGGCCGGCCGGCGCGGCGACCGACTGTATCTCCCGCGCGTCCAGGTCGTAGACGCGCAGCCCGCCCTGCTTGGCGGTGGCGATCACCAGGCTGCGCCCCGGGGCCGCGGCGTTGCGCCAGATGGCCGGGTCGTCGGCGTTGGCGTCGCCCCCCGCCGCGTCGTCGAACAGGGGTGCGGTCTCGGCGCGCGGCTGGACGGCGGCGAGGCCGGCGGCGCCGGTGGCCTCGGCGGGCAGGGCCGCCCCGACCGTGACCACCGCGGTCAGCGCGAGCGCTGCGGTCCGTGACAGCGGACGTGTCGTCATGGGTCCTCAGTTCCAGTGGGGTTGACGGTGCGGCGCACACGCTCTCGCGGGTGGGCGGCCGCGGGACGTCGCAGGACCGACGGGGAGGTGAATTGCGGGGTGCGCGGGGACCGCCCGGGGCGGCCGGGTGCCGTACGGCCCCGGGCGGCACCCGGCGCGCCTGAGGTGCCGTACGACTCGGGCTGCCCGGCTCGGGCGGAGTCGCTCCGGGCTTCCCGTCCTCCTCGCACGAGGGCGTGTACGACTTGCTCCCCGCGGACGGGATTCGCCGGGATGCCGTACGGCTCCTGTGGGATCGCGCCGTTCCGCAGGTGCCGGACGTCGCCGCCGGGGCGGTGCGTCGTGGCGGGGTGTGGGCCCGAGGTCAGTAGGGAAGTCCCTCGGAGGCCGCTCGCAGTGCGGCCTGCAGACGTGCGGTGAGTTCCCGTGCGGGCGCGTCGGCGTCGTCGGCGAAGCGGAGGGCGAAGTCCTCCGCGGCCACGGCGAGGGCGCCGTTGAGCGTCGCGGCGTGTACGCGTACGGCGAGGTCGTCCGGGCTCTTCCCGGACCGGCGGGCGAGCAGGCCGGCGAGTACGGGCAGCGCGTCGTCGTGGGCCTGCAGCCAGACGAAGCGGAGCGCCGGTTCGGTCCGCGTCATGCGGATCAGGTCGAGCACGGCGGGTTCGGCCGTGGGCAGTTCGCCGTCGCCGTCGCCGACCGCGTCGGTGACGAAGTCCAGCAGCGGGGTGCCGGCCGGCCAGTGCCGCAGGGCCTCGACCGCGGCGTCGAGGCCCGCCGCGAGGAGGGGGCGGACGCAGCTCTCCTTGGTGGGGAAGTGGCGCCAGAGGGTGCGGGCGGAGATGCCCACCGCCTGGGCGATCTGCTCGCCCGTGGTGGAGGTGACGCCCTGTGAGGTGAACAGCCGCACCGCCTCGCGCGCGATCTCCAGCCGGAGCTCCGTCTTGCGTCGTTCCACGAACGACGGCTTGGCGAGCGCGGGATCCGCCGCCGCGTGATCTGGCGCCGTGTCACGCACCGGTGTGCACCGTCCTTCGGTCAGCGAGGTGCACAGGATAACGGTCGCGGAAATGGCGCACGCAGACATCTTGTCACTCAGTGACATCCAGCTCTACCCTCCTGAACTGACCGGTCAGTAACAACTGTTTCCGGGGCGTGAACCGACGCAACGGGATCCCTGCGGGACCGTTCGCCGCCATGCCCGGAACGGAGTCGGCCGCGACCGTCGACGGCATCGCGCGCCCGCCGCGGGCGGGCCGAGAACGCGCACCATCCCCCTCGAAGTAGGAGTGAGCCGCGTGAACCCTCAGCACCCGCACCCCCCGCACCCTTCGTACGCCGATGCCGATCCGGCCATCCGGCCCGCGACCGCGGAACGAGCCCCGCGCCCGCGGGCCGGCGGCCGCACCGCCAGGGCCGGCCGCGGTCTGCCCGCCGTCGCGCTCGGTGTGCTCGCCGGCCTCGGTGTCCAGGCCGGCGTGGCACCCCCGGCCTCGGCCGCGCCGCAGAGCGCCACGACCGTCGCGACGGCAGGGGCGGGCGCGGACCCCGCCTTCTACGATCCGCCGGCCGATCTCCCCGCCGCCGACGGATCCCTGATCCGCACCGAAGCCCTCCCGCTCGCGCTCAGCCTGCCCGGAGTCCACGGACCGCTGCCCGGCAAGGCCACCCGCCTGATGTACAAGTCCACGGACTCGGCCGGCGGACCGGTCGCGGTCACCGGCGCCTACATCGAACCGTCCACGCCGTGGAAGGGCGGCGGCCCGCGCCCCGTCGTCGCCCTCGCCCCAGGGACGATGGGACAGGGCGACGAGTGCGCCGCCTCCAAGGCCCTGGGGAAGCCGCTGTCGCTCGACGAGGGCTCCGTCTCGATCGGGTACGAGAACCTGGCGATCTACCGGTTCCTCGGCAAGGGCGTCGCCGTGGTCGTCACCGACTACGTCGGGCTCGGCACGACCGACCGGCCGCACACCTACGTCAACCGGCTGGACGGCGGGCACGCCGTCCTGGACGCCGTGCGTGCCGCGCGCGCCCTGCCCCAGGCGTCGGTCACCGCCGACTCGCCCGTCGGCCTGTACGGGTACAGCGAGGGCGGCGGCGCGACCGCCTCGGCCGCCGAACTCCAGGCGTCCTACGCCCCCGAGGTGAAGCTCGCCGGTTCCTACGTCGGAGCGCCCCCGGCCGACCTGACCGCGGTCCTCCACGCCGTCGACGGCAGCTCGCTCAGCGCGGCCCTCGGCTGGTCGATCAACGGATTCCTGCAGTCGGAGCCGGCGCTGAAGCCGATCGTCGACACCCACATCAACGAGAAGGGCCGGACCGCGCTGAACGATCTGTCCCGCATGTGCATCGGCGACGGCCTCTTCGCGTACGGCGGTCGCGCGAGCAGCTCATGGACGAAGAGCGGCGCGTCCCTGGCGGACGTCGTGAAGGGGGAGCCGGCCCTGCAGACCTTCCTGGCGCGGCAGCGCCTCGGCTCGCTCACCCCGAGCTCCCCGGTCCGGCTGGCGACCGGCACCAGCGACGACCTCGTACCCCACGAGCAGGCCCGCCGCCTCGCCGCGGACTGGTGCGCCAAGGGCGCCCCGGTGACGTACGTGCCGGTCAGGATCCTCCCCCTGCCGGAGAAGCTCCTCAACCACTTCCTGCCGCTGATCGCGGACCAGGGAGCGGCGGTCGACTGGGTCACGGACCGCCTCGCCGGAAAGCCGGCCACCACCGACTGCCGGGCGGTCGCACGGTAGTCACGGCGGTTCGCGGTCCGTCGTCACCGGCGGCCGGTCGCTCCGGGAAGAGCTCGGAGCGACCGGCCGCCGGCGCGCACCCCGGGGGAGTTCCGGCCGACGAAGGCGCGTGTCCGGGTGGCCAGAGCCTCCACGACCCCCTCGTGCGCGGCGTCCACCGCGATACCGAGGCGGATCCGGCCGCCCCGGCCCGTCCCGTCGCCCGTCCCGGGCGGGCGGTCGAGGTCCTCACCCGGTGCGTCGGATCGGTCCTCGGTGAGTGTGAGGGCGAAGAACGAGCAACAGGCGCTCTCCCGTGCCACCAGATCCCGCACCCGGTCGCCGACGCCCGGTCCGCCGTCCAGCTCCAGGTGCAGCAGCAGCGGCCCGGGCCTGGACACCAGGGCCAGCCGGCCGGCGAACAGGGCGTCCCACTCCGCCAGCCGCGAGGGCTGCTCCTCGCCGGGCAGCGTGCAGGACCGCGGCACCCTTCGCGGGTCGGTCATCGGGACCACTCCCTCCGTCCGCGTCGCGCCACGTCCCACGGTAGTCCCGTGCCCTGGGGCGCGACGCGGACGAGGAGGCATCCGGCCGGCTCGTCATGCTGGCGCGATGGGCCGTCCCCACGTCCACGAGGTGGTGCTCCTCATGGCCCGGGACGCGGACGGCCGGGTGCCGGGAGCGGCCGTCACGGTGGAACGGTGCGGCCACGTCCCGATCGCCCGCCGCCGTTCGATCCGTCATCCCTGGGCCGGTCCCTCGGCGGCCCCGTCTGCGGCCGCCCCGTCGAACGCGCTTCGCCGGGCACGCAGCGCCCGCCGCGTACGGGTGATGCCGTAGACCAGGAGCCAGGGGAACAGGGTGATGCCGCCGACGTAGACGGCGAGGTAGCCCAGGACGTCGTCGAGCCGGGCCGGGTCGTCCCAGCCGCTCAGGGGCAGGATCATGGCGGTCGCCGAGACCCCCACCGGTTCCAGCGGGAGCAGGACGGACCACAGGCGCGGTCGCCAGCCGGGGCGGCTCGCGCACCACCAGCCCAGGGTCCCCATGATGAAGGGCCCGAACGGCACCCACCACAGCACCGGGAAGAACAGCAGGACCCACCACTCATCCGAATACCCGAACATCATGACGCCCCCCGAGATCGTCGCCCCGCGCGATTCCTCCCTCGCGTCCTGCCCGCGGAGACTTGGAGTTGAACGCGTTCAGCCCAGATGTGGCCCGGATCTCAACGGCCGGGATCCCAGGGGCGGGAGACCGTCGACGGGATCGACGCGGCACCCCTGGTGCCGGATGCGGACGTCAGCGCACCCGGTCCAGCCAGGCGTCGAGCGCCGCGTAGTCGTCCTCGTCCAGGCCCCGGCGGGGGTCGACCCGGTGCAGCAGCGCCTCGCCCGGGTGGTGGGCGGCGACCCACGCGCGATCCGCGTCGGTCGTTTCGTCGTCGACCCAGGCGAACGGCCGCCCGGCCGCCCAGGCGACAAGGGGGCGGGTCTTCCAGTGCAGCCCCATCCGGTGGTCCCGTTCGTCCCTCGCGGACGGCTCCGGCCAGTCGACCACGGGCAGCGGAGGCAGACCTAGGGCGTGTGGCGAAAGTCCCTCCCCCTGGGCTTCGCCCGGGAGGTGCCCCCACCTCGCGACGCCTGGCACGCACTCCCCCGTAGCCCTTCGGGCACGGGAGGGGCCCCCACGCCGCGTTGTCGGATCGCCCGAGGACGCCCAGTACGAGGGCGACCCTCCGCCTTGCGAGCGCACGCACCAGACGCCGCGAGGCCCGCCCTCCGGGCGGACGGCGCTACTTTCGCCACACGCCCTAGCCGCGGCGCGACGCACTCGTTCGCGTCCGCCATCCAGGTCGTGGCCCAGACGATGTCGCACGCGAGCGCCGCCAGCCGCGGCCCGTGGGCGGGATCGATACGGGTCAGCAGCGGGTTGGCGGCGAAGTCGAGCCGGTCGTCGCCCGTCGCGTACGTCGGATACGCGTCGGGCGCCGCGCCGAAGGGGATCAGCGGTCCGTCGACGTCCAGGAACAACAGCGGGCGATGGGCCGGGGTGATCATGCGGGCACGATACTGGTCCGCCCCGCGGCCGAGGCGTCCCCGCCCGTGCGGCCGCCCGCTCGGTCGGTGGGAAGGGCCGACGGCACGCGCGTTCCGACGGCTCGGTCCTGTCCGGGACCGAGGGCGGACCGGGGGGCGGGCGGCCCGGCGTGGACGCCCGGAAATCCGGTGGGAGCGGCCGCCTCCGTCGTCTAGCATCGGCCGCATGGGTTCGTACTACTTCTTCCTCTGATTCCGGGGAGGGGCACGCGGTGACCGTCGGCCGGCCGACGGTCCGAGTCCGCTGCCCTCCACCAGGCCCATGACCCCGGCCTGTCTCCCAGGCCCTCCCCGGAGGAACACCCATCATGCGCGAGCGCGCACTCTCCCAGCTGGCCGTCAAGGACGTCTCCAAGGCGTACGGCCCCCGCACCGTCCTCGAACGCGTCTCCTTCACCGCCCGCCCCGGTGAACGCATCGCCGTCGTCGGCGAGAACGGCTCCGGCAAGTCCACCCTCCTGCGCCTGCTCGCGGGAGCCGACACCGCGGACGAGGGCGAGATCACGGTCCGCGCGCCGGGCGGTGTGGGTCATCTCGCCCAGACGATCTCGCTCCCGCCGTCCCGGACCGTGCAGGACGCCGTCGACGCCGCCCTCGCCGCGCTGCGCGAACTCGAACAGCGCATCAGGCGGTACGAGGACGGTCTCGCCGACGCGACGCCGGAGCAACTCGACACCTACGGCGACCTGTTGCACGCCTTCGAGGAACGTGGAGGCTACGAGGCGGACGCCCGCATGGACGCCGCCCTGCACGCGCTGGGGATCGGCCGGCTGGCCCGCGACCGCGCCCTCGGCACACTCTCCGGCGGTGAGCGGTCCCGCCTCGCGCTGGCGTGCGTGCTCTCCTCGGGCGCGGAACTCCTCCTCCTGGACGAGCCGACCAACCACCTCGACGTCCACGCCACCCGCTGGCTCAAGGAACGGCTCGCCGGCCATCGCGGCACCGTCGTGACCGTCACCCACGACCGGGCCTTCCTCGCGGACTACGCCACCGCCATCCTCGAAGTGGACGGGGACACGTGCGCGGTCCGCCGGTACGGAGACGGCTGGACCGGCTATCGCACGGCCAAGGCCGCGGCCCGCCGCCGCCAGGCCCAGGAGCACCTCGAATGGCTCGACGAGGTGGCCCGTACGGAAGCGCTCGTCGAAGCGGCCGGACAGCGGCTCGCCGCCACCGGCAATGATCCGCGCCAGGGCTTCGGCAAGCACCGCCGCTCGTCGGAGTCCAAGCTCTCGGGCCAGGTGCGGACGGCGCGCGTACGCCTGGAGGAGCTGCGGGCGCACCCGGTGGGACCGCCGCCCGAACCGCTGCGCTTCGCCGCCGCGCTGACGGCGACGAGGACGGAAGGCGTGCTCGCGGAACTCGCCGACGTCGCCGTGGGCGGGCGACTGCGCGTCCCCCGGCTGCGGGTCGAGGCCGGCAGCCGGCTGCTCGTCTCGGGTCCCAACGGCGCGGGCAAGAGCACCCTGTTGCGCGTCCTCGCCGGCGACCTGCCGGCGGACCGGGGGCTCGTCCGGCACAGCGGCGCCCGGATCGGCTACCTGCCCCAGGAGCCGGCGCGCGTGCCGTTCGCCGGCACTCTCCTGGAGGCGTACGCGGCGGGCCGGGGTCCGGCGGAGGAACTCGCCGACGAGTTGCTCGCCTGGGGACTCTTCGGAGCCGAGGACCTGGAGACCCCGGTCGCCGGCCTCTCGGTGGGGCAGCAGCGGCGGCTCGAACTGGCGCGGCTGGTGGCGCGGCCCGCCGACCTGCTCGTGCTCGACGAGCCGACGAACCACATCGCCCCCGCCCTCGCGGAGGAGCTGGAGGAGGCCCTGGCCGGCTATCCGGGAGCCCTGGTCGTGGTGTCCCACGACGCCGGCTTCCGGGGCCGGTTCGTCGGCGACCGCCTCGAACTGCGCGGGGGCCGGCCCGCCGCCTGAAGTCAGGGCGGGTGTCCTTGTGCGCAGGGAGGAGGGAGCCCGGGCCGCTCCGACCGACGTGCGGACGCAGGCCGCGCGCGGCCGTGTTCCAGCCTGTGGCGATCCGCCGGACGAGGAGCAGTCGCCGGAGGCGAGAGCCGCGCCGTGGAGCGGAGCCGTTGTCGGTGCCGGCTGAGAGGATCGCCGGCATGACAGTCCTGCTTCTCAGTGACATCGAACGAGCGGTCCGCAGCAGTTGGAGCGCCGAGACGTGCACGCCCGAGTTCCGTGCGCGCTGGACTCCCGACAACCCTGCGCGGGACCAGTGCGGCGTGACGGCCATGGTGCTCCATGACCTGCTGGGAGGCGAGCTCATCCGCGGGGAGGTGCATGTCGACGGTCGACGCGTGGACTACCACTGGTGGAACCGGCTGGGCATGGGGGTCGAGATCGACCTCACCCGCGAGCAGTTCGGGCCGGAGGAGATCGTCACGGGAGGCGAGGTCGTACCCCGCCCGCCCCGCAGCGAGTGGCGCCGGCTCCAGGACGAGTACGCGCTGCTGAGCCGCCGCGTCATGGCGCGGCTCGGTGCGCGCCCGGCCACGGCACCCGCCGCCCCGGCCACGGCACCCGCCGCCCCGGCCACGGCACCCGCCGCCCCGGCCGGGGGCCTCGCGCCCGCGGGTGAGGGGCCGGGGCGCCTGACCGGCGGATGAACGAGCGGGACCCGCGACGCGCGCCGGGGTCAGGCGGTGGGGGTGGGCCAGGGGACGTCGGTGGTCACCGGGGCGGTGTAGTCGATGCCCGGCACGGAGAATCCGTACAGGCGCCGGACCTCGGCGTGGAACCAGTCGAGGTCGGCCAGGCCGGCGATGGTGTCGGTCGTGGCGTCCTCCCAGCGTGCGGCGACCGCCGCCTGGACGTCGTCGGTGAGCTCCCAGGTGTCCAGGCGGACCCGCCCTTCGTCGTCCAGGACGAGCGGGGCGGCACCGGTCAACTGGTCCCACAGGGAGGCGAGCTGACGCACCGGCGGGACCAGGTCCTCCCCGAGGACCCCGCGCAGCAGGCCGGTGTACAGGGCGATGCCGGGGATGGCGGTGGAGGACTGGGTGACTGCGGCACCGTTGACGGAGGTCACGGCCCGCCCGCCCACCGTCTTCGCGAGCCGCTCGTCCAGGCTGCGGGCGGTGGCCTCCAGATGGGCCTTGGCCGCGCCGATGGTGCCCTGCCGGTAGATCGCCGCCGTCAGCGGTGAGCCGATGTACGACAGCGCGGCGGTGGCGAAGCCGTCGCCGAGCAGGCCCCGGCCCGTCAGGTGGTCGATCCACCGCTCCCAGTCCGCACCGCCCATCACGGCCACCGTCTGCTCGACGTCGTCGCCCTCGGCCGGGCCGGTCTCGACCTCACGGACCTCGGGAACGCCCTGGTCGTCGAAGACAAGGGTCTTGGTGCGGTTCGCCCGGCCGATCGGCTTGAGGGCGGAGGCATAGGTGGTCCCGGTGTCGGGGTCGGTGCGCCGGGGTGCCGCCACCGAGTAGACGAGGTAGTCCAGCCTGCCGCCGAATCGGTCCTCGATGAGGTCGGCGACCTGGTCCTTCATTCGGTCGGAGAACGCGTCGCCGTTGAGGAAGACCAGATCCCGGCCGGCGGCACGGGCGATGTCGGCGGTGGCGGCGGTGCGGTACCAGCCGGCCGTGGCGGTACGCCGGGCGGTGGGGGCCTTCTCGAAGGACACCATGACACCGCGGATGCCGGCGCGCTTGAGTCCGGCGATGGTGGCCGCCAGGCCGTAACCGGCCGACGAGCCGATGACCAGAGCCACCGGTCCCGCACCCTCCGGCACATCGGCGGAGTCGGGGCACGCCCGCCACATGTCGGCCACCAGCCGCTCGCAGCCCGCCGGGTGGGCGTCGAGGAAGAGGAAGCCCCGGTTGCGGGGGATGAGTACGCGCTCGCTCACGATGGCAGTCCTGGGGTCGATCGGTCCGAGGCGCGGCGAACGGCAGTGCCGCCACGTCCTGCAAGTCTCTTCCAGGACGAGACACGGACGGTGGCCCCACCAGGCACAACGATCACGGGTCGATCTTGGAGTGTTCCGCCACTTCCCGTGGACGGAGGCGGTGCGTGTCGGGCGGCGGCGAGCCGCCCGGCTTCCCCCCGGTCGGTCCCGGTCGGTCAGCCCTCCCCGATCCGATGCGTGGGGTCGCGGTCGTCGCGGTCGTCGGAGTCGCGGTCGTCACCCCACCGGGTGGTCCCGTGCCGGTGTCCGCCACCGTGTCCGGCGTCGAGTTCGCAGCGCCGATCACCACCCGGCTCCGCGCCCGGCCCCGGCTCCGCCCCCGATCCAGGTCCAGGTCCAGGTCCAGGTCCCGGTTTCCACCCCGATCCCGGTCCCGGTGCGGTGGCGTGGCAGAGCGCGGTGTCGACAGGGAGGCCGGAACGACGTGCCGGGCGCGGTACGCCCCGCCCCGCCTGTTTGTGGCGGCGGGCGAACGGGTGCCAGACGACGAGCGCGACGAGGACGCCGATCACGAGCCACGCGGCGAGAACGGCGAGAGCGAGAAGGATCCAGCGGAGGAGGTCGAGGAGCGTCATGAGGGTCTCCCGGGGTGCATGGGCCCAGTAGGCGGTGGGAGGGCGCTGAAAGGCACGAATACAGGAAAAGCGGTCACATCTCGTCCTTGTCCGACTGAGCCATACCCCGGAGAGTGAACCCGTCACACGGGACGGTGACCTGCTCGAACGGAGCCTGTTCGCAGACGGCGTGTCCGTTCGGTACCGACCGGCGCACCGTCCCCGCCGACACCACGGACACCGCGCTCCGGCCGTGGCCGTCGACGGCTGCCCCGGGACGCCGCCCCTCGGACGTCCCGCTCCGGCCGACCGCGCCGCGCGCCGAACCGCGACGGCGCCGCCCGCTCCCGTACGTACGGCTTCCCTCAGTGCCCGCCGTCGAAGCGCCACGCCTCGATGTCGCGGTAGCGGATCGGCCCCGGGCCCCGCCCGAAGTTGCTGCCGACCAGGTGGAGCCGGCCGGCCTGCCACGGACGGCCCGCGAAGTCGGCGATGACGGCGGCCGCCTCCGCGATGGCGGAGAGGTCGTCGCGGCGGGCCCGAGCGAGCGTCAGGTGCGGCCGCAGGGGCCGGTCCTCGAAGGGGATCCCGCACTCCTTCACCACGGCACGGACCTCGGTGGCGAGTTCCTGCAGACCGTCGACGTCCCCGTCGATCCCGCTCCACAGCACCCGTCCGTCGAAGTCCCCCGAGCCGCGCAGTGCCAGCTCCAGAGGCGGACGCCCCGACGCGAGGTCCGCGAGCGGCGCCCGCAGGAGCGGAACCGACGTCGCCGGGAGCTCACCGAGGAAGGCCAGGGTGATGTGCCAGTCCTCGACGCGGTTCCAGCGCAGCCGTGGGTACCCGTCGTAGACGGGCCGGAGGGCCTTCTCCAGTTCCGTCTTCGCCTCGTCCGGCGGCGCAAGCGCCACGAACACGCGCACGGTCGAGGGCTCGGTCTGTTCCTGTTCCTTCACGGATGACTTCGTACACCACCGCTCGACGGCGTGATCATCTGCCCCACCCCTCACCGTCCCCGACCGGACCTGCTACCTCCGATCGCCCCGACCGGGTCGCGCGCCCGGAGCGGGCGCCGCCCGAGCCGCCGTGCGTTTGGCGAGCGGTAATCCGGACAGCAGCGGTCCGAAGGCCGGCGCGTCGGGGCGCGCGATCCGTACGCGCCCACGCCGCCGGACCGCACCGGGCGCCGGATGTCCCGGCCCCGCCGCACGAGGCACGGCGATGCTCCTCGGGCCGTGCCGGGAAGGTGACCAGGATGCGTGAACCGCAGACCCCGCAGCGGTCGGACCAACCGCTTCCGCGCGACCGTGAGGACCAGCAGGCCACCGAGGGCGAGGACCCGCTCTCCGTTCCGGATCCCGACCCGCGCGACGAGGACGATCGACTGGCCGACACCGACGTGTCCGGCACGGGCCCCCGGGGCCGGACCCGCAGCGGCACGGTCCACCCCGAGCACCCCACACCCGACGAGCCCGCCGACTGACCCGTCGAGCCCGTCCTTGCGGCGCGCCGCCCGCCCGACGTGCCGCCCGCCCGCCCGACGCGCCGCGCCGCACTAAGGGCCGTCCCGCCCCGCCTCCGGGGCGAAGCCCAGCGCGTCCGCCAGCTGGGCCTGCAGTGCGGTCAGCCGGGCGGCGTCCGGCCCGATCACGGTGTACCGCCAGCTCGTGCCGTCACCGGGGGCTCCCTCGTGCAGGACCACCCCCTCGCCGCTGCCGGCCGACCAGTCGAGCCCGCCCGCGCGCAGCACGCCCCATGCCTCCGCGAAGGTGAGCGCGCGCAGCGTCCGGTGTTCCGCGCAGAGCCACGCGGCCGGGCCGGTACCGGCCTCCTCGCTCAGGCGGGCCACCATGGCCCGGACCGTCGTCGTGGCCGTGCGGCGCACATTGCACTCGGAGGCGTAGAGGGTGCCGTCGGGAGCGAGGAGGGCGTCGAGCCCGTACGGCCCCGCGTAACCGTGGGCGCAGAGGTAGCGGCCGATGCGCCTGCCCCACCGGCCCAGCGTCGTCACCAGGCGTCCGGTCGGGTCCGCGTCGGGACCGAGCGGCGACCCGTAGCCGCAGTAGGCGCCGGCCACCGTCCGCATCTCGCCGCAGAAGGGATCGCGCGGACCGCCGGGACCCGCCCGCATCTGCACACTGACCGACCGGGCACCCGCGATCCATCGCTCGACCACCCAGCCGCCGGCCGGGCGCGGTCCGAAGACTCCGCCGGTGCCCGCGTCCGGCAGGAACCTCATGCCGTACCCGCCCGCCGAACGGTCCGGTTTCACCACGACCCGCCCGTGCCGGCGCAGCCCCGCGGCCACCGCCTCGTCGAGCCCGGCGCCGTCGCAGACCCGGCCCGGGGGCGTAGGCAGCCCCAGTTCGTCCGCCACCGCACGGAACCCTCTCTTCGTGTTGAGCCGGTACGCCACCTCCACCGCGGACGCCGGCACGCCGTGGCGGCCGTAGGAGACCACGGGCAGCCCCAGACGGTCCGCGAGGGCCACCGTCGGAGCGTCCAGGGCGAGCGGGAGGAGCCGTGCACCCGGGCGGTCGGCGACGAGCCGGCGCAGCGCGTCCGTCAGCCCCGCGCGGTCCAGCGACTCGGCCATGCCGACTCCGGCCGTGGCGGGGACGGCGAGGACGGTGACGCCGTCCGGCGGGAGACCGAGCAGGCCGCAGGCGTAGCGCGTGAGGTCGGGGCCCGGCGGTACCGGCGTCACCAGCACGTCGCCGGGTCGCGTGAGCCAGATCTTCCGCGGAGCCTGACGAGCCCAGCGGAGCATCACCGCGTGGGCCGAGGGCCCGGCGGTCAGGTCGACGGCCAGGTCGGAGAAGAAGTTCGCCCAGACGACCAGCGGGGACGGCTCGGCCGTCCCCGTCGGCCCGGGGCGAGCGTGGCCGGCGTCGGGGGACACGAGCGCTCCTCACAGGGCTGGCGACGGGAACACTGGTGCGCCTCACCGCCCGGAGCCGTCGCAAACGCGACCGCGCCACCTCTTCCGAGGGCCCTCGTCGGGCGGGGGAAACGCGCGCGTACGATCAGCCGGTCCTCGATCTCGCAAGGAGCCTCGACCGGTGACCGCCCTCGCCCCGCCGCCGCGCGGTGCCGCCTCCGTCCTCGACGTGCAGTCGCTGATCCGCGTGGAGGACGGCGAGCGGCTCCACGCGCTGCTGTGGCGGGCGGGCTCCGGCTGGCGGATGATCAGCAGCGCCGTCCTCGGCGGTGGCATCGGCGCACGCGCCTGGGTCCTCAACGCCCAGGTCTCCCATGGCTATCGACGCACCGACCCGGATCGCCATCTCGCGGATCTGGCCCGGGAGGCCGGGGTCGGCGGGAACGGCGTCGGGCTGATGACGGCCGCCGACGTCTCCCGGCACGCCGTCGCGACCGACGGCGGCGTCGAAGCCGTCGCCACCGCGGGCGTCTCGGTACGGGGATGGGCAGCCGCACCCGAGGAGCCGCGACCCGGGACCACCGGACCGGGCACGATCAACATCGTCGTGGCCCTGCCGGTCGCCCTGACCGACGCCGCACTGGTCAACGCCGTCGCCACGGCCACCGAGGCCAAGGTCCAGGCGCTGCTCGACGCGGGGTACGACTGCTCCGGCACGCCCACCGACGCCGTCTGCGTCGCCGCCCGTGAGCCCCGACCCGGCGAGGAGACCCATGGCTTCGCCGGCCCCCGCTCCCTGTGGGGCGCGCGCCTGGCCCGTGCCGTCCACGGCGCCGTCCGCGCCGCGGTGCCGGCGCGCTGACGCGCACGGCCGGCCGGGTTCGTCAGCCGGCGTCGGCCTCCACGCCGTCGATGCCCGTCTCCTCGTGCATCGCGGCCTCCTCCGCCGACGAGAGGCCGTCGTCCAGGCCCACGTCCTCGGCCACGACCGTGGCCGCGCCCGGATCCGACGTCGCGGTGAGCCGTCCGGCGCGGGTCGCGCCCGACTCCGGGTCGACGGGCTCCCCCTCGCCCTCCGGGAGATCCCCGACGCCGTCGCCCGCGACGACGGGGCCGTCGGGCAGCTCCTGGGCCAGACGGTCGTCGAGCGACTCGCCCTCCCGCTGCTCGTTGACCGTCGTGCCGTGCCGGGTGACGCCCCGAGGCCGTTCCGGCGGCGAGTATCCGGGCTCTCCCATGGCGTCCGTGGGCGTCGTGCCCAGCGCGTTGTCCGGATCGAGCTCGTCGCTCGGACGGTCGGAGCCGTCCATGGGCTCGGGCTGGTAGACGTCGTCACCGCGGGAGGTGGACTGGTTCTCGGACATGGGGGTCTCCTCTCGGGTACAAGCATGTCGCGATCGGCTGCGGACCGCGACGGACGTCGTCCCCACAGCGACTACCCCTGCGACGGACGGGTGAACGCGGCGTCCCGGCCGGGCCTCACGCCGGTCCCGAGCGCCCGCGCAGGGCCGACCCGCCCTGGTCCCACGCCGTACGGAGGTGGGCGGCGAGACGGTCCTCCAGCAGCAGGGTGGCCGCGCAGCCGAAGGCGACGTCCGGTTCCAGGTCCGGCTCGTCGGCCAGCAGTCCACCGATGACCTCGTGGCGGACGACCTGCTCGTGGACCGCGTCGGCCTCCACGTGCTCGGTGTAGAAGTGTTCGGCGGCCGGACCGGCCCCGCAGCGGCGCATGGCCTTGGCGAGGCGTCGCGAGCCGGGCGAGGAGGTGACCTCCACGCAGGCGAAGTGGCCGACCAGCGCCCCGCGCAGGGCCCGGTGCAGACCGAGCAGCGACATCAGGTTGACGACGGCCAGCGCGGGCGCCGGAGCGTCCGCCAGATAGCGCCCGTACGTGGGGTCCAGCCCCAGGTCGCGCATCAGGTCGGCGAAGAGCCGGGCATGGACCCGGTCGGCGAGGCCCGCGCCGAACTCGTCGTACTCGATGGCGACCATCGCCGCCTTGGCCCGCCCGGTCAGCCGCGGGATCACCCAGGCGTGCGGGTCGGCCTCCTTGAGGTGGTACAGGGAGCGCAGGGCGGCGTACTCGCGCAGCTGCCAGAGCTCTCCCTCGGCCGCCAGGCGGTGGCTGAGGCTGTCGCCCGGGTCGACCGGCTCGACGAGCAGCGGCGCGAACGCCTCGTCCACCGTGTCCGGAGCGTCGGCGGTCTCCTCCCGCAGCGCGGTGAGGAACCGGTCCTCCAGCGCCCGGCGCAGCCGGAGCAGGTCCGGATCCCATTCGCGTTCGGGGTCGACGCCGTCGACCCCGCGGTAGTGAAGTTCGTACAGCAGGTACAGCGCGAGATGGAGGTCCTCCCCCCAGGGGTCGGCCGCCCGGACGGCACCGGGGAGGTGACCGGGCGCGGTGCCGCCGCGCAGGGACTCGACCACGGCGTCCGACAGCGGCCCGCGGCCCTCCACGAGCGGGGATCCCGGCGGGGGCCCGGGAGCCGCGGAAGCGGACGTGGAGGCCGCGCGGGTGGTGCCGATGGTGGTGGAATGCGTCATGTGTTCCCGTCCTCGGCCGGCGGTGCGGAGCGTTCCCGCGGGCGGTGGCTGGTGTCGCACCAGGGGTAGGTGCGGCTGCGGCGGCAGGTGCACACGGCGACCATGAAGCGGTCCGAACGGACCGTCGTCCCGTCGTCGAGCTCGATCTCCACCGGGCCCTCGATCAGCACCGGGCCGGACCGCTCGACGCGGACCGCGCGGGCCGGGCGCGACGCGGCCGCCTGCGGGGCGGGGTCAGGAACGGCGGGCACGGACGACCACCAGCTCCTCCTGCTCGGCACCCTCGGCGGCGAGGCCCTGTTCCCGCAGCCAGCCCCGGCGCGAGCGCAGGACGGGGCCC
Source organism: Streptomyces sp. JL2001 (assembly GCF_050917515.1). Taxonomy (NCBI): domain Bacteria; kingdom Bacillati; phylum Actinomycetota; class Actinomycetes; order Kitasatosporales; family Streptomycetaceae; genus Streptomyces; species Streptomyces sp. JL2001. The sequence continues at coordinate 7,302,215 of NZ_CP169421.1, forward strand.
CAGGGCACCGACGCCCGCTCCGTCACCTCCGCGACGAGCCCGCGGTCCTCCAGGAGCCCGACGGTGGCCCGCGCGTCGCACATCCCGGAGTGCACCATGAGGAGCACGCCCTCGGGGCGCAGCAGCGAGGGGGCGGCCGCGCAGATCCGGTCGATGACGCGCCGGCCGGAGTTCCCCGCGTCCCAGGCCCGCTCCGGGCCGCGGGTCGGCAGCCGGTCGTCCGGGGACGGAACGTACGGAGGGTTGCTCAGGACCAGGTCGAAGCGGCGGCCCTGGGTGCGGCCGGCGAAGTCGCCGTGCAGCACCCGCAGGGGCAGCCGCTGCAGCCTGCTGTTCAGGCGAGCCGTCAGCACCGCGAGCCACGAGACGTCGACCGCCGTGACCTGGGCACCCCTGGCCGCCGCGCGCAGCGCGAGCGCACCGGTCCCGGTCCCGATCTCGACGACGTCCGCGCCCGGATCCAGCGGTTCCCGCGCCAGGGCCCGGGCCAGCAGCAGGGTGTCCGCCTGCGGCCGGTAGACGCCGGGCGGCGTGACGAGTCCGGGAGCGAGGGTCGGGTACGTCGGGGCGATGGTCGTCACGGGGGTACCTCCTGGTCGGCCGCACCGTCCGCGCCGCCCGGCGGGTTCGGCCCGGGTGCGGCGCGGCGGTGCGGTCACGAACGGTGCCCGAGCGGGTCACGGACGGCGACGGGCGCGGGCGGACGGGCGATCACGGCCCGCGACTACCCGATCCCGGGCGCCTTGCACATCGGCGGTGCGTCCCGTCCGCGCGACACCTCCGGGTTCACCCCGTGGCGGCGGCCGAATCACTGCGGTGCGACGAGGGTGAAGTGCGCCCCTTCGGGGTCCGCGAGCGCCACCGAGCGACTGGTGCGCGTGGTGTCCACGGGGGACACGGACCGGCCGCCCGCCCGGGTGGCCGCCTCGACCGCCGCCTCCAGATCGGAGACGTGGAAGTGGACGTGCCAGTGCGGGCGCACCTCGGGGTCCGGGGACTCCTCCAGAGCCCCGCCGCCGAGGCGGGCGACGGTGTCGTGCCCGTGGCGCAGGACCACGCGATCGTGCTCGTACGAAGCCACGCAGCAGTCCCGCTCCCCGTCCCAGCCGAGGACCTCGCCGTAGAAGACGGCGGCGGCGAACGCGTCCCGCGTCCGCAGTTCCAGCCACGCCGGGGCGCCCCCGTGGCCCACCGACCAGTCGGGGATCACGGCACCCTGCCAGAAGCCGAAGACGGCGCCCGCGGGATCCGTCGCGAGCCCCGCCCGCCCGGCGCCGGCGGTGAGGGGGCCCACCGCCATCGTGGCCCCTCGCTCGCGGATCCGCGCGGCTGTCACGTCGGCGTCGTCCACGGCGAAGTACGGGGTCCACGCGACGGGCGCGCCGGGGCGGTCCGCGAGGGCTCCGACACCCGCCACGGGGGAGTCGCCGTCGAAGGCGACGGTGAAGCCGTCGTCCGCCGGGGCGGAGGCGAAGCGCCAGCCCATCACCGCTTCGTAGAAACGCATCGCCGCCCCGGGGTCCCGGACGGTGAGGCTCACCCAGCACGGCGCCCCGGTGATGTCCTTGCTCGATGTCGGCACGGTCGCCGGCCTCCCTCGTCGCCGCTCGGTTCGCTCCGGAGCCCACTGCTCCCGGATTCGATCCTCTGGGTCCCGGCCGGTCCCCGCCACGCGGCGTGCTCCGTCTCCCCGTCGCCGCCCGGGGCCGCTGCCCTCGTCGGCGACGGCGGGGGGAGCGTCCGGGACGGGAACGGGAGTCCGAGACAGGAACGGGAGTGCGGGCCGGCGGCGGGGCGCGGTGAGCGGCGTACTGATGGGCGGGACGGCCCCGGCGGCCGCCCTCGCCCGGGCTACGTCAGGGGCCGGGCGTCAGCACGGTCTTGATCATGCCGTCCTGCTTCGCCTGGAACGTCTTGTACGCCTGCGGCGCGTCCTCCAGCGGCAGGACGTGGGTGGCGAAGTCGTCCACCCCGAGCGGATCGTCGTCGCCGAGCAGCGGCAGGATGTCGTCGACCCAGCGCCGCACGTTGGCCTGGCCCATGCGCAGCTGGATCTGCTTGTCGAACAGGGTGAGCATGGGGACGGGGTCCACGGAGCCGCCGTAGACGCCGACCAGGCTGATCGTGCCGCCGCGGCGGACCGCGTCGACGGCCGTGTGGAAGGCGGCCATGCTGTCCACGCCGGCCCGGGTCATCAGCTTCTTGCCGAGGGTGTCGGGCAGCATCCCGGTGAGCCGCTGGGCGGCCTTGGTGAGCGGGGCTCCGTGCGCCTCCATCCCGACGGCCTCGATGACGGCGTCCGTGCCGCGTCCGTCCGTCAGGTCCCGGATCCGGTCGCCGACGTCCTTGCCGATCTCGGCGAGATCGAGGGTGAGGACGCCCCGGTCCTGCGCGCGGAACAGCCGCTCGGGCACGAGATCCACCCCGATCACCTTGCCCGCGCCCCGGTGCAGCGCGACACGCGCCGCCATGTCGCCGATGGGTCCGAGTCCGAGCACGGTGACGGTGCCCCCGGGCGGGACGTCCGCGTAGGCGACGGCCTGCCAGGCGGTGGGGAGCACGTCCGAGAGGTACAGGTACCGCTGGTCGGGCGCGTCGTCGGGCACCTTGACGGGCAGGGTGTCGCCGAAGGGGACCCGCAGGAACTCGGCCTGGCCGCCGGGGACCTGGCCGTAGAGTTTCGTGTAGCCGAACAGGGACGCGCCCATCCCGTACTCCTTCACCTGCGTCGTCTCGCACTGCGAGTGCAGCCCCTGGGCGCACATCCAGCAGGTGCCGCAGGAGATGTTGAACGGAACGACGACCCGGTCCCCGGGCGCGAGCGTCCGGACCTCGGGACCGACCTCCTCCACGATCCCCATGGGCTCGTGCCCGAGGATGTCCCCGGGGTCGAGGAAGGGGCCGAACAACTCGTACAGATGCAGATCGGAACCGCAGATCCCGGTGGAGGTGACACGGACGATCACGTCCGTCGGATCGACGATCCCCGGGTCGGGCACGGTGTCCACACGGACATCGCGCTGCCCGTGCCAGGTCAACGCCCTCATGGTCACGCTCCTCACTCGCGGGTGCCGTGGACACGCCGCGACTGCCCCACCGGGCCCGGGCGTATGCGCTCCCCGCCGCGCGGGTGCCCGGCCCGGACGCGCGGCCCCGGGGCCCGGGCCCCGGCAGCGCGCCGCCCGCCCGCCGGTCCGGCCACGACGTCCACGAGGTTTACGGGTGAGGGGCCCGGTCAGTCGCAGGGCATGGTTCGCATCGGATACACGATGATGACCGAGCAGGCCGGACCGCGAGCGCTGGTGGATCACGTGGTGGGCGCCGAGGCCGCCGGGTTCGACTTCTCCGTCATCTCCGACCACTTCTTCCCCTGGCTGGCCGAACAGGGCCACTCCCCGTACGCGTGGAGCGTGCTCGGCGCGGCCGCCCAGGCCACCGAGCGCATCCCGCTCATGTCGTACGTGACCTGCCCCACCTACCGCTACCACCCGGCCGTCGTCGCCCAGAAGGCGGCGACCGTGCAGCTGCTCTCGGAGGGCCGGTTCCGTCTGGGACTGGGCTCCGGCGAGAACCTCAACGAACACGTCACCGGCCAGGGATGGCCCAGCCCGCGCGAGCGTCTCGAACGGCTCGAGGAAGCGGTCGTCGTCATCCGCCGGCTGCTCGCGGGGGAGACCGTCGACCACGACGGGCCTCACTTCCGCGTCGACAACGCCACTCTGTGGGACGTGCCGGAGCAGGCCCCGGACATCGGCATCGCGGTCTCGGGCCCGCGCTCGTGCGCCCTGGCCGGCCGGCACGCCGACCTCCTCGTCGCCACCGAGGCCGAGCGCAGCCTGCTGGAGGACTTCGACCGCAACGGCGGAGCGGGGAAACCCCGCGTGGGCCAGGTGCCGGTCTGCTACGACCCCGACCGGGACGCGGCGGTCGCCCGCGCCCACGAGCAGTTCCGCTGGTCGCTCGGCGGCTGGCGCGTCAACGCCGAACTCCGCGGCCCGGCCGGTTTCGCACAGGCCACCGAGACCGTCGGCCCCGAGGACGTCGCCAAGGCGATCCCCTGCGGGTCGGACGTCGAGGAGTTCGCCGAGGCCGTCCGCCCCTACGCCGACCTCGGGTTCACGGAGATGGCCCTGGTCCAGATCGGCGGCGGGCACCAGGAGCCGTTCCTCGACTGGGCCCGGACGGAGCTGCTGCCCGCCCTGCGCGACCTCTAGGGGTGTCCGGGCGATCTTCTCGGGCCCGGACAGGACCTAGGGGTGTCCGTCTCCTGCCGACCGGCGGCGGACGCGCCCCGCCCCGCCCCTCCGTCCCGGTGAACCCCGCGACCGGACAGCCTCTGCGATCGGACAGCGCCATGAACACCCGCCACGTCGCCGGACAGCGACGCTCCGCCACTCCCGACCCGCAACGCATGCTGGGCATCTACCTCAACGACCACCTCGCCGGCTCCAGCGGCGGCGTCGCCCTGATCCGGCGCGCCGCCCGGAACCAGCGCCACACGCCGGCCGGTCCGCCCCTCGCCCGTCTCGCCGAACAGATCGCGCAGGACCGGGACAGCCTGCGCTCCCTCATGACCGCGCTCGACGTCCCCGTGAAGCGGCGGCGGATCGCCCTGGGGCGCCTCGCCGAGACCGCGGGCCGGGCCAAGCCGAACGGCCGCCTGCTGTCCCGCTCACCCCTCAGCGACGTCCTGGAACTCGAGGCCATGCGCATCGGTGTGGAGGGCAAGACCTCGCTCTGGGAGTCGCTCAGGACCGACGCCGAGACGGACCGGCGGCTGCCGGTGAACGAACTCGACCGGCTGCTCGCGCGGGCCCACCGCCAGGCCGACGTCCTGAAGGACCTGACCGCCGACGCGGCACGACGCTGCTTCGACGCCGAACCCGGGACCCCGGAGGAGCGAGGGCATTCCGTCGGCGGAGCGGCCGAGGGTGAGGCCGGAGAGATCGAAGGAGAAGCCGACGGGGAGGCGCCCCGCGGACTCTCGACGGGAAAGGGGTGGACGTCATGAGGGTCGTCGTCACCGGAGCCACCGGCAACGCGGGCACGAGCGTGGTCCGGGAACTCGCGAGCGACCGGATGGTCGGCGAGGTGGTCGGCATCGCGCGCCGCACCCCCGAACTCCACGTCGGCGGCGTCCGCTGGGTGGCGGCGGACATCGACCCCGGCGGCGCCGACCTCGACGCGCTGTTCGCCGGGGCGGACGCCGTCGTCCACCTCGCCTGGAAGTTCCAGCCCACGCACGACCCCGTCGAGACCTGGCGCACCAACGTGCTCGGCGGCATCAGGGTCTTCGAGGCCTGCGCCCGCGCGGGTGTCCGCGCCCTGGTGCACGCCTCGTCCGTCGGCGCCTACTCGCCAGGTCCCACCGACGGCCGCCCCGTGGACGAGTCGTGGCCCACCCACGGCTGGCCCGGCGCCGCCTACACCCGGGAGAAGGCCTACCTGGAGCGCTACCTCGACGGATTCCAGCTCGCCCATCCCGAGCTGCGCGTCGTCCGGATGAGGCCGGCGTTCCTGTTCAAGGAGGAAGCGGCGAGCGAGCAGCGCCGGATCTTCGCCGGCCCCCTCCTGCCCTGGCGCATCATCCGTCCCGGGCTGCTGCCCGCGCTGCCGGCCGTCGCGGGTCTGCGCTTCCAGGCCCTCCACACCGACGACGCGGCCCGGGCCTACCACGCGGCCGTGGTGCGCCCGGTCCGTGGCCCGTTCAACCTGGTGGCCGAACCGGTGCTGGACACCGCCGCGGTCGCCCGCCTGCTGGACACCCGCACCGTCCCGCTGCCCGCCGCGGCCGCCCGGGCCGCGCTCGCCGCCGCCTGGCGCATGCACCTCGTGCCCGCCGCGCCCGGCCTCCTCGACGCCGTGCTGCGGCTGCCCCTCCTCGACGCCGGCCGGGCCCGCGACGAACTGGACTGGACACCGGCCCTCAGCGCCGAGGAGGCGGTGGGGGAGTTCCTCGCCGGCCTCGGCCGGGGAGCGGGGCTCGCCACCGTTCCGCTGGCCGCGGCCGGAGCGGCGGGGTCCGGCCTGAGCGGGCGGGAGTAGGCCATGACCGTCCGTGCCGCCCTCTTCGACGTCGACGGAACCCTGACCGACACCAACGCCCTGCACGTGACCTGCTGGTGGGAGGCGTTTCGGCAGGCCGGGCACCGGATCCCCACCCACGCCGTGCACCAGGCGCTGGGCCTGCCGGGCCCGGACCTGCTGACGCACCTCCTCGGTCCCGGCCACGACCGTGAGCAGGGCGAGCGCATCAGCACCGCCCACGACGTCCTCTACGCCACCTACTTCGACCGCCTCGGCCCGCTGCCGGGCGCCCCGGACCTGCTGCGCACGCTCGCCTCGGACGGTTGGCGCGTCGTCCTGGTCACCTCGGCCTCGGGCGCCGAACTGGAGGCGCTGCGCCGTGCGATCGACGCGGACGACGCGGTCCACGCGACGACCAGCGCCGACGATGTCGACCGGGGCAAGCCCCATCCTGAGCCGGTCCACCAGGCCCTCGACCTGGCCGGCGCGAGCGCCGACCGCGCCGTGTTCATCGGCGACAGCGTGTGGGACATGAAGGCCGCCGGACGGGCCGGTGTGCGGTCCGCGGCGCTGCTGTGCGGCGGCATCGCCCGGGCAGAGCTGGAGGCCGCGGGGGCGGGCGAGGTGCACCAGGACCCGGCGGACCTCCTGCGGACCCTGCCGTCCGGCCCGTTCAGCCTGATCGCGGCGGACGGGGACGCCTGACCGGGCGGGAGCGACGCGGACGGGGACGCCTGATCGGGGCGGGAGCGACGCGACGGCCCGGGCCTCTTCGGCCCGGGCCGTTCGACGGTCGCGCCCCGGTCAGCGACCCTCGTCCTCCCGCGCGTTCCCGCCTCCCCGGTGCGGCCGGGTCTGTTCCTCCCGGCCGATGCCGGGGCTCTGCCGCTTGGCCGCGTGTCCGTCGGCGCCCTGCGGATCGGTGTCGCCCGGGCGGTCCGCCACGGCTTCCTCGGCCTCTCGCCGGGACTCCCGGTCGCCGCTCTCGCCCTCCGCCTGCGACGGCGTCGTCCGGGCGGCGTGGCCTCGTTCCTCGTGCTCGTTCACGGTCGTACTCCCTTCGGTCGTGGCCCGGCTCGTCCGTCACTCGGCGCGCGGGCGTCCGGGATCCCGCGCCGCCCCGTGCCGGTCACCCGTGCACGACGGCGCGCACGTGCTCCACGCTGCCGCAGCCGGACGCCAGCTGCTTCTCGCGTTCCGCCAGGAAGGCGGCGCCCAGCTCCGCCCGGCGTTCGTCGGGGACGTTCTCCCGGGCGCCGTTGAGGATGGTCCGCTCCTCCTCGTCGACGTGGTGCGACACCGCCTCGACCAGGTCCTCCAGCCGCTCGTCCCATGTCTCGGAGCCGACGTCGTCCACCTCCAGCAGTGCCAGCAGCGCCTTGTTGCCGTCGGCGTGCTCCTCCGTACCGTGTTCGACCTCCTCGTCGTCGACGCCCTTGAACCGTTTGAGCGCTCCGTAGACCTCGGCCTCCTCCGCCTCGCCATGGGCGATGAGCAGGGCCGAGAACTCCTCGAGGGCCTTGGCGCGGTCGGCTTCCACGCTCCGCATCCGGCGGAAGAGCTCCTCCATGGCGCGGTGGTCCTCCAGGATCACCGCGACGACGTCCTGGTCCTTCCTGACATCCGGCATGATGCGTGCCTCCTCGTCCGAGGGTTCCGTCATGGGGCGCCTGCTCGCGATCCCGGGGCCGAAAACCCGGTCGGGCCGCCTTCCCGGGCACGAGCCGTACCCGCGTCCGGCGGATCGAGGGCGTTCCGGTGGCCGAAAGGGCGGAGGTCCCCGGCCTTCCGTACGGGCCCAGGGATGGTTTTGCGGACACGGGGTACAGGCAGGTCCCGACCCGCCACGGGGCGACGGTCGTCCGTGGGAGGAGGAGCGGATGCACCTCAGGCACGAGGAGTACGACGACACCCCGGCCTCGCCCGGCCATGCGCAGGGGGCGACGGACGGCGGCGACGCGTCGGCGTCACGGCCCGACGCGCTGCCCCCGGACCACACGCAGGCCATCCTGGAGGTCACGAAGGAGATCGGCGGCGTCCTGAAGAACTCGGGCTGTGCCTTCGCCCTCGTGGGCAGCGTGGCCGCCTACGCGCACGGCATCCCGGTCCGGCTCCAGCACGACGCCGACTTCGCCGTGCGCAGGGAGGACGCCGAGACCGTCACGGGGCTGCTGCGCCGGCACGGCGTCGAGATCGTGGAGCCGCCCGAGGACTGGCTGGTGAAGGCGCGCAGCCGAGGGGAGCAGATCGACCTGATCTTCTCCCTGGCCGGGCGGCCCGTCACCGACGAACTCCTCGAAAGAGCCTGGACGTTGCCGGTGGACTCCGTCCACATGCCGGTCGTCGACCCGACCGACCTCATGGTCGGACGGCTCGCGGCGCTCTCCGAGCACCACTGTGACTTCGGGGCCCTGCTGCCGGTCGCCCGCGGACTGCGCGAACGGATCGCGTGGCAGCGCGTGCGGGCGGAGACGGGCGAGCAGCCCATGGCGGCGGCCTTCCTCTACCTCCTCGAACTGCTGGACGTGATTCCGCCCGCCGGAACGCAGGGAGAACGGACCGACGATGACTGAGCACGCGCACACCGGCGCACACGAGGACGACTACCGCATCGCCCGGCTGTGCGAGCGGCTCGCCGGGGACCCGATGGCCGAACAGGGCGTACGGGTCGAACAGCGCGGCGACGCGGTGCTGTTGAGCGGCACCGTGGCGACCGCCGCCCGCCGCGACGAGATCCTGCGCCTGGCCCACGCCGAGCTGGCGGGCCTCACGGTGCGCGCCGACCTCGCCGTCTCGTGCGCGGACGCGCCGGACCGGATGGAGGAACTGTCGTGACCGCGCCGGTGATTCCGGACGTACCGAGTCCGGGGGCGTCCGCCGGTGTCCCGACACCCGTGAGCAGGGAGGGGATCACCCCTCTCCCCGCGGAAGCCGCCGCGGAGGTGGACTCGATCCCCACCACGGACGGGGGATTCGTCCGGGTGGCCGCCGTCGGCGACATCCATCTCGGCACGGACTGCTCCGGGCTGCTGCGCCCCGCCTTCTCCGTCCTGCCCGCATGCGCCGACCTGCTCCTGCTCGCCGGAGACCTGACCCGGCACGGAACCGTGGAGGAGGCGGAGGTGGTCGCGCGCGAGGTCGCCGGCATCGGCGTCCCGGTGGTCGCGGTCCTCGGCAACCACGACTACCACGCGGGCGAGGAGAAGGCCGTCGCCGCCGCGCTGTCGGCCGCCGGCGTGACCGTCCTGGAGGGTGAGGCGGCGACGTTCCCCGTCGCCGGGCACGCGGTCGGCGTCGCGGGGACGAAGGGCTTCTGCGGCGGATTCGTCGGCCGCTGCGCGGGGGAGTTCGGGGAGCCCGAGATGAAGGCGTTCGTACGGACGGCACGGCGGTCCGCCGACGGGCTGAACACGGCGCTGGGGGAGTTGGCCGACGCCGACTGCGCGGTCCGCATCGCGCTCACCCACTTCGCGCCCGTACCGGACACACTGGCGGGCGAGCCCCTGGAGATCTACCCCTTCCTCGGCAGCTATCTGCTGGCCGAGGCGATCGACTCGTCGGGCGCCGACCTCGCCGTCCACGGTCACGCCCACCACGGCACCGAACACGGCATGACGGTGGGCGGCGTACGGGTGCGCAACGTCGCCCAGCCCGTGATCGACCGCGCCTTCGCCCTCTACCAGCTGCCCCTCGGCGAGAACGGCCGCCGAGGGTGAGAACCGGCGGCGCCGGGCCGCCCCACCGTCAGGCGCGGTCCTCCTGCGCCCGTCGTGTCTGGTCGGCGAGGACGGTCGTCGCCCGTTCGAGGAGTTCGACGAGCGCGGAGTGTTCCGCCGGACTGAACGCGTCGGTCAGGGCGCGCTCCAGGACGATCACCTCCTCGTAGGCCCGGTTCAACAGGGCCTCCCCCTGCTCGGTGAGCGAGGCGATGAGCACCTTGGCGTGCACGGGGGAGGCGTTGCGGACGACGAGCTCCTTGTTCTGCAGTCCCGTCAGCACCGGGGCCATGGTCTGCTGCGTGACCCCGCAGGCCCGCGCCAGCTGCGCTCCGGACATGCCGCCTTCCCTGGAGAGCGTGAGCAGCACGGTGTACTGCGTCATCGTCAGGCCGTAGCCCCGCAGGACCGCTTCGTGATGCGCCGTCAGCACCTGTTCCGCGCGTCGGATGCGGGTGCACAGGTACTCCTCCGCCGGAATCCCGGCCGTCTCCCCGCCCATTGTCTCAGCCTCCTGTGTTGACTCAGGTACCTGAGTCTGCCTACCGTGGTCAGTATCAGGATACTGAGTCAGCACAGGAGGCCGTACTCATGAAGGCTGTCGTTCTCGACACCGACAACAGGTTCACCCTCACCTCGCTCGACGAGCCCGTCCCGGCTGCCGGCGAAGTGGCCGTACGCGTCGAGTACGCCGGGATCCAGTGGGGTGACGTGCTCGTCCGCGGCGGGTACTTCCCCGTGCCGCGTCCCTTCGTCCCCGGCTTCGAGGCCGCGGGCCGCGTCGTCGCGGTCGGCGAGGGTGTCGACCCCGCGCGCGTCGGCCAACTGGTCACGGCGCTCACCTCGTCCGGTGCGTACGCCGAGACCGTCGTCGCGCCCGCGGTCCTCGCCCTGCCCGTCGGCGACCTCGACACGCGCACGGCCGCGGCGTTCGGATGGGCCGGCCCGACCGCCTGGGACCTGATCCACACCGTCACCCGCGTCCGGCCCGGCGAGACCGTCCTCGTCCACGCCGCGCTCGGAGGCGTCGGCAGTCTGGCGGCGCAGTTCGCCTCCGCCGCCGGAGCCGGCCGGATCGTGGGCGTGGTCGGCGATCCCGATCAGGCGGACTACGCGGCGAAGCTCGGGTACGACCGGCTGGTCTCCCGGCACGGCTTCCCCGAGACCCTCGGCGACGAGCGCTTCGACGTGATCCTCGACCCCGTCGGCGGCCCGGTCCGCGCCGCCGGCCTGGACCGTCTCGCCCCGCACGGCCGACTGGTGGCCTACGGCGCCATGGGCGGCGCCGCGTCCGTCCCGATCGACGCCGACGACCTGCTCGCGCAGGGCCGCTCCGTCCTCACCTACAACAGCCACCTGCTCAGCAGGACCGCGCCGGAACGCCTGGCCGCCAGTGCGGTCGAGGCCCTGCGCCTCCTGAGCGACGGCCGGGCCCGGATCGACGTCGCCGCCGTGTACGAGCCCGCCGACCTCGACGCCGCCGTCCAGCGTCTCGCCGCCGGCGGGACGCGCGGCAAGCACCTCGTCCGCTTCGGCGGCTGAGCGCTCGCCCCCCGTGGCCGCTCGGCGCCGTCCGGGAGGGGGCGAGGGCGGCGGTCATGGGTCTCCGGGCCGCTCCGCGCCTTCCGGCGTCAGGCTCCGTCCGCGGCGGCGACCAGCGCGGCCACGTCCAGCTTCCCCATGCCGAGCATGGCCTTCATCGCCCGCTGGGCGCGTGCCTCGTCCGGGTCCGTCAGCAGCTCCTCCAGGACGGCCGGTACGACCTGCCAGCTGAGGCCGTACCTGTCCTTCACCCAGCCGCACGGGCCTTCCTGTCCGCCGTCGGACAGCTTGCTCCAGTAGTGGTCGACCTCGGTCTGGTCGGCACAGTCGATGAGGAAGGAGACGGCCTCGTCGAACGTGAAGTCCGGACCGCCGTTGATCGCCGTGAACGGCTGGCCGTCCAGGACGAAGTCGACCGTCAGCACGGTCCCGGCCTCGCGGGGCCCCGCCTCGCCGTAGTAGGAGACCTTCCTGATCTCCGAGCGGGGGAAGACCGAGCAGTAGAACTCCGCGGCCTCCTTGCCCTGCGTGTCGAACCAGAGGTTGGGGGTGATCCGGGGCATGGCGCCCTCCCGATTCCTGATCTCGTCGCGAAAGGTTCCGGTTCTCACTGGTACCGACCGTCGGACGGCTCGGAAATCATCGCTCCGCCGCGTTCCGATTCCGTGGAACCACTCCGCGAGCCGCGCCCGGTGCCGGAGGGGTGGTGGGCGAGCGGGCCGGGCGCGGGCGGCGGGAGGGCGAGCGGACGGGGCGGGGGGCGCCGGCGCGGGCCTCCAGGAGCCGCCCCCGGGATCAGGCGTGCGGTGCCCGCGGCTCGATGCGGTAGTCGAAGGCGAGCGTTCCCGGGTCGAGGGTGGTCGCACCGCCGTCGACGGTGAGCAAGGCGCCGTTGACGAAGGAGGAGGCCGGCGACAGTAGCCAGGCGACGGCCTCGGCGACCTCACGCGGCTCACCGGGGCGCCCGGCGGGCAGGACGCGGGTGACCTCCCCGTACGCCAGGTCGACGCCGCCCTCGCCCAGGCCCGCCTCCTCGGCGAACCGGTTCATCCGGCGGTCCGCCATGTCGGTCCGCACCCAGCTCGGGCAGACCGTGTTCGCGCGCAGGCCGGCGGCCCCGTAGTCGACCGTGAGCGAGCGGCAGAGCTGGAGCAGCGCGGCCTTGGACGTGGCGTAGGCGGCGCTGCCCGCACCGTTGCGCAGAGCGGAGACCGAGGCCACGGCCACGACCGAGCCGTGGGCGTCCAGCAGATGGGGGAGGGCGGCGCGCACGAGATGGAAGGGGCCGGTGAGGTTGGTCCGCATCACGGCGTCCCAGTCCTCGACCGTCACGTCGCCGACACTCCCGCCGCGCCCGATGCCGGCGTTGAGGACGAGGCCGTCCAGCCGCCCGTACGCGGCGACGGTCGCCTCGACGAGCGCGCGGACCGCGTCGGGGTCGCCGATGTCGGACGGCACGGCGAGCGCGCCCGTCTCCTCCGCGACGAGGTGGAGCGGTTCGGGGCGCCGACCGGAGATCGCCACGTGGTGGCCGGCTTCACGCAGCAGCCGGGCGGTCGCGGCACCGATGCCCGTTCCGCCGCCGGTCACGAGGTACACGCGCTGGTCCGCCATCGTCGTCGAGCCTCCGTCGTGGGACTTCCGCCGCCGGGCGGCGGCAGCGACCTCATGATCACATGGGGGACCGGGCGACCCGCCGCGATCGCCGCGGAGGCGCGTACCTCAGGTGCCGGCGAGCGGCAGGCGTGCGCACCGGCGGCAGGCCCGTGCCGAGGCCGCGATGCGCGCGTGGAAGGCAAGGGCGGCCAGGCAAGCGGCCGCCGTCAGCGGCCAGTTCGCGACCGCCGCCGACGCCACGGTGAACGCCAGTGCGCCCAGCGCGAGGGCGACCGCCGAGGTGGTGCCGGTCCAGGCGACCACGAGGGGCAGCCGCTCCGGGTGCGGCAGGCGGCGGGAGAGCGGGCCGGTGGCGGCCAGCGCCGCGGCCACCAGCAGGGCGGCGAGCACCGCCGTTCCGCCGAGCGGGACGACCGCCCACCGCACCGCGCCCGGCATGCCCCGGTCCGCCGTCCGGACGGGCACGGCGGACGGCGCGCGCCGGGAGGCCGCGGGTACGGATGCGGGTACGGGTGGCGCGGAGGCTCGGCGCTCCGCCGCGGCGCGGCTCGCCATGACAACGGGGATCTTCAACCTGCTCTGGGCGGCCGTCGTGGTCCTGATGATCGTGCGCCCCGGCTCCACGACGGGGGTGTGACGACCGTGCGGATTCTGCGGATCGCGGCCGCGGTCGAGGCCGTCTCCCTCGCGCTGCTGCTGCTCGACCTCGTCACGGAGCACGCCGAGGTGGTCACGTCCCTCGGCGGTCCGGTCCACGGAACCGCCTATCTGACCGTCATCCTCGTGGTCCGGCTCAAACCCCCGGCTTCGGCCGGGGCGCGGTGGCGCGCCCTGGTCCCCGGTGTCGGCGGGCTGCTCGTGCTGCGGCGGCCGAGCGGGGGCGTGGTCGCCGGCGAGGGGTGACGGAGCGTCGGGTTCCCGACGATGGAACGGTGGCGTCCGGATGGCGGGCGACACGCGTCGACAAGAAAGTTGCTACCGACCGGTAGTGAGGATGTCGCCTGCCGGTCATCATGTAGCGCGAGCATGACAACTCTTCGGCCCGGTCTCCACGACCGGGCCGTTGACAGGTTCCACACCCCAGGAGACCCCCCATGCATGCACGCGCCACGACATCACGCACCGCCGCGGCACTCGCCGCGACCTTCGTCCTCGTCGCGGTCCCGGTCACGTCGGCCACCGCCGCGGAGGCGAGCCTGTCCCGCACCGCCGTCCCGGCTTCGGTCGGCGCGACCGCGCTCGCGCCCCAGAGCGTCGACTACGCCACCTGGCAGCGGGACGTCGCCGCCGTCGTCGCCGAGGCCCGCCCCTGGATCGAGGCGCGCTCCGCGAACGCCGGCACGCAGAAGCAGGCGATCGTGCTCGACATCGACAACACCTCCCTTGAGACGCACTTCCACCCGTTCTGGCAGCTGCCCACCCCCGCCGTCGCGGCCGTCCGCGACCTGGCCCGGTACGCCGACTCCCGGGGTGTCGCCGTCTACTTCGTCACCGCCCGCCCGGGCATCATCTACTCCCTCACGGACTGGAACCTGAAGAAGGCCGGCTACCCCGTCGACGGCCTGTACGTCCGCGACCTGCCCGACCTGTTCGCCGAGGTGAGCGCGTACAAGACGGAGAAGCGGGCCGAGATCGAGGCCAAGGGCTACACGATCATCGCCAACATCGGCAACAACACCACCGACATCGTCGGCGGCCACGCCGAACGCGCCTTCAAGCTCCCGGACTAGGGCGGCCAGCTGGACTGACCGCGTCCGCCGAGCGGCGGGAACCCGACGGGCGGCCCGGGCCGCGGCAGGGCATCGCGGTCCGTCGCGGAGACCCGTCGCGTGTCGAAGCCGCACGGGCCGGCGATGGCCGGTCGCGGCACGCTGACGGCGAGGTCGGTCGCCCGGACTCCGGTCGACCGACGTCGCCGACGCTCCCGGTCCACCGTCCGCGATCAAATGCGGTGGCGACGGGGAGGCCGCCCGTGCGAAGGTTCAGGCATCGAAGGGGTGTAGCTCAGAGGCCAGAGCGCCGGTCTCCAAAACCGGATGCCGCAGGTTCGACTCCTGTCACCCCTGCCACACAGTGCGGTCCGTCGGCCGTGCGACATCGGCGCGGACGGCCGTCCTCGTACGAGGCGGGGAAGGCCTTCCCGCAGCCGCAGCCGCAGCGGCCCGCCCGGCCGCGAGCAGCCGCCTCACGCGGCGTCAGCCGGCCGCGACCGGATAGGACATCTGGTACGCGAGCCGTTCGCCGGCCCCGTCACCGATGCGGGTCAGCGTCTCGTCGAGCGCCATGAACTCCTCCCACCTCGCCCGGCCGCCGGCCCGTGAGAGGGCGTCCACGACGAGGTCCTCGAGCTCGGGGACCCGCTTGTTCTTCCAGATCTTGTCGGCCAGGCTCACCAGCAGGTCCTCGAAGTCCACGCCGGGGGCGGCCCAGGAGCCGTGAGTGGCGGCGAAGCGCGCCAGTTCGGCGCTCACCCCGTGGGCGAGCAGGAGGTCCCGGCCGGCCTCCTCGTGCGCGGAACCGGGGCCGGACAGTTCTCCGGTATGGCGGGTCTTGCCGATGTCGTGCGTGGCGGCCCCGAAGAGCACGGCCTCACGGTCGAAGGGCAGCGAAGGCCGATCCCGCTCCAGCCGGTCGACGAGCTGGACCGCGACGTCGTGCACCGCGCGCAGGTGCGCCACGAGGCGCGGGGGAGCGTCGAGCGCCGCCAGCAACTCCGCGGCCCTGCGCGGCAGCGGGCGGAGCGAGGGCCGGCCGGTGTCGGCCAGGGCTATCGACATCACGGGAGCGATGGTCATCGCGCAAGCGTAAGAGCTTCCTGACGGGCGGTCGGGCCGGGGAGCATCCGGATCCTGGCCGGCGGCCGGGACTCGGTGGCCCGGGGAATCCGCCGCTGCCCCCGTTCGGCGCAATGCCGTACTCGTGCGGCCTCGGCCCGGAGACTCGGAGCAGTCGATCCCCGGAGGAGCCAACATGAGCGTGGACCCGGACCGGAGGATTCGGTCCCTGACTCCGTTCATGGCCATCCTGACGTTGACGACCGGCGTGGTCGAGGCGGTCTCGGTGCTGCAGCTGGGGCCGGTGTTCACGGCCACGCAGACCGGCAGCCTGCTGTTCCTCGCGTTCGGCCTGGCGGGTCAGGGAGGGCTCTCGGTCGTCGCGCCCGTCGTCTCCATCGGGGCCTTCGCCGTGGGAGCGGTGATCGGTGCGCGCATGGACGTGCGGCTCGACGCCCACCGGCACCGGTGGTTCATCATCGCGCTCGTGACGGAGGGGCTGCTCATCGCCCTCGCCGCTCTCGCCGGGTGGGGCGTCGTCCCCTCGGAAGGCGCGCCGTCGGCCCGCCACTCGGTCGTCATCGCCCTTCTCGCGCTCCCGATGGGCATCCGCAACGTCACCGCGCTGCGCATCAACATCCCCGACATGCCGACGACCGTGGTCACGCGCGGGATGACGGCGCTGCTCAGCGGCTCGGCCCTGGGTCACGACCCCGCGCTGGGCTACGGGTCCGGCGCCGTACGGCGGCGGTCGGCCTCGGTCCTCGCGATGTTCGTGGGCGGTCTGATCGGCGCGTACCTCGTGCGGCTCGGCTGGTCCGTCACCGCCGTGCTGCTGCCGGTCGCCGCGGTCGTGCTCGTTCTCGCGGCCGTGCACAGCCTGACGCCGCCCCCGGGCATGAAGCCGCCCCCGGAGGCGAGGTGAGCCGACGGGGGATCGGCTCGTCTCGCGCCCGGGGGCGGTGGTGCCACCTGCGACGCGGGGTACGGGTCCCAGGCCCTGCGAGTGGTGGCGGGTGGCGGGTGATCAGTAGTAGTGCTTGCGCCCGCCGACGGAGTGGCCCACGGCTCCCAGAATCCACAGAACGGCGCCGACGACGGCGAGGATGACGCCGATGGTCCACAGGAAGCCGATTCCCGTGGCGAAGCCGATGACGAGCAGTATGAGCCCCAAGATGATCATGGTGTCCTCCGTTTGCTCCGAATCCCACTGACAAGGGCGAGGGCAGTGACGGCCCCGAGGGCGCCGCCGCCCGTGGAGGGGGAATCCACAGGCGACGGCTGTGCGGACTGCCTAGCAGGCGGGTGCCCCGTTCGAACGCATGCATGCATGCACGGGAGTCCCGTTCGGCACGATGCCGCGCGGCGTTCTCGTCCGTGGCCGGTGCGAGGCGGGGAATTCCTCGTCGATTTCGCACCCCCGTGCATCCGGACGGGTCCTGACGGCGGTAAGACCGGCAGAGTCCCCACCTCCTGACGTCGGCGGAGGTGGGGGCTCGTCCCGGCCTCGCCGTGTGTACCCGGGTGCCCCGGGGCAGGGGCCGGGCAGGACGCCGGCCGACCGGCTCGGCGGCCCTCCGTGAATCCGGGAGGCGACAGCCCATGGACCGGCGGGAGACGGTGCGCGGACTGCTGGCGGAGCACGGCCGGACGCACGCTCGGGAAGCGGGTGTCCGGCTGCGGAACACCCCTGCCCCGCTGTACCAGGTGCTGGTGCTTACCGTCCTCTTCTCCGTCCGGATCCGCTCCGACATCGCGGTCGCGGCCGCGCGCGAACTCTTCGCGGCCGGCATGCGCACGCCCCGGGCCATGGCCGACGCACGCTGGCAGCAGCGAGTCGACGCCCTCGGCCGGGCACACTACCGGCGCTACGACGAGAGCACGGCGGACGCCCTGGGGCACGGCGCCGAGTTCCTCCTCGACACCTACCGCGGGGACCTGAGGCGGCTGCGCGACCGGGCCGGCCGGGAGCCCGGCCGGATCAGGGAACTGCTCCGGGAGGTCCCCCGGATCGGGCCGGTCGGTGCCGACATCTTCTGCCGGGAGCTGCAGGGCCTGTGGCCCGAACTCCGGCCGGCCTTCGACCGCCGGGCCCTGGAGGCGGCCCGCGTCCTCGGGCTCCCGGAGACACCGGAGGGCCTGGCAGCACTCGTCCCCGCCGAGGACCTGCCCCGGCTGGCCGCCGCCCTGGTCCGGACCCGCCTGACACACTGATGGCGAGCCGTGCCGCTCGCCCCGCGTGCCGGGCTGCCCCACGGCCGCCCGCCGTCTCACGCCGTGGCGCCGCCCGAAGGCGTACCGCCCGCGTCTGCCGGTTCGGCGGACTTCGCCGACAGGGGCGTGGCGATGTCCTCCAGCGACCGGCCCTCCGCCGCCACGGCGAAGAACAGCGCGACGAGCCCCGCGAGGACCATGAGCGCCGCACCGATGCAGAAGGCGAGGACGGCGTCGCCGACCACTCCGCTCTCGGTGAGTTCGGCGAAGATCAACGGGCCGGAGATACCGCCGGCCGCCGTGCCGATGGCGTAGAAGAAGGCGATCGCCATCGCCCGGGTCTCCATCGGGAAGATCTCGCTGACGGTGAGGTAGGCCGAGCTGGCTCCGGCGGAGGCGAAGAAGAGGACGACACACCAGCAGGCGGTCATCGTGGTCGCGTCCAGGCTGCCGCGGTCGAAGAGCCAGGCCGTGCCGAAGAGCAGCAGCCCCGAGAGGATGTAGGTGCCCGCGATCATGGTGCGGCGGCCGACCGTGTCGAAGAGGCGGCCGAGCAGCAGCGGGCCGAGGAAGTTGCCGAAGGCGATGACGGCGAAGTAGTACCCCGTGTTGCCGGTGGGGACGTCGAAGAACTTCTCCAGGATGGAGCCGAAGCCGAAGGTGATGGCGTTGTACAGGAACGCCTGCCCGATGAAGAGGGAGAAGCCGAGCACCGCCCGTTTGGGATACGAGCGGAACAGCGTCCGGGCGATCTCGATGAACCCGATGGACTTGCGCTGCTCGATGGTGATCGAGTTCTCCGGCTCCGGCAGGGCGATGCCCTTCTCCTCCTCCACCTGGTGTTCCACGGAGGTGACCAGTTCCTCCGCTCCCTCCGAGCGGCCGTGGATGAACATCCATCGCGGACTCTCCGGAACGTGCCGCCGTACGAGCAGGATCACGAGCCCGAGCACGACGCCGAGCCCGAAAGCGAGCCGCCAGCCGACGTTGATCGCGAAGATGTCGGTGTCGAGGGCGACGACGGAGAGCAGGGCGCCGCCCATGGCGCCCAGCCAGTAACTGCCGTTGATGATCAGATCGACGCGGCCGCGGTACTTGCTGGGAATGAGCTCGTCGATGGCCGAGTTGATGGCGGCGTACTCACCGCCGATGCCGAAGCCGGTCAGGAAGCGGAAGAGGAAGAACCACCACACGGAGAAGGAGAGCGCGGTCAGCGCCGTTCCCGCCAGGTAGACCGCGAGGGTGATGAGGAAGAGCTTCTTCCGGCCGTAGCGGTCGGTGAGCCAGCCGAAGAACAGGGCGCCCGAGCAGGCGCCGGCCACGTAGAGCGCCGCGGCCGTACCCGTGACCTGCGCGTCGGTGATGGGCAGCCCGCTGCCGTCCTCGGAGAGCCGGCCGGCCATGTTGCCGACGATGGTCACCTCGAGGCCGTCGAGGATCCACACGGTCCCCAGGCCGATCACGATCATCCAGTGCCAGCGCGACCACGGCAGCCGGTCCAGCCGCGCCGGCACCTTGGTGGTGACGGTCCCGATCGCGACGCCGTCTCTGGCGCTCATGACACGACTCCTGTCCTCGTGGTCGTCGAGGGGCGACCGTGCCAGGCTGTCGTACGTCACTCCGCTCCGCACGTTCTGCCACGGTGGTCGGCACCGCGCTCCACGGCACGGCTGACGGAACGGCAGGCCCTCCGGAGACCCGCCTCACGCCCCGGGCTCCGGTACCCCGTAGCCGTCGGCGCATGCCCGTCCGCCGGGCCCCTCGGGGTCGCGGGCCGAGAGACGCGCCCGTCTCACCGAACGGACGACGGACCCCGATCCCGTGGGGCCCGTCTCATCCCTCTCGGGAGGGTGCCGACCGGGCCCGCCCGACCAGGTCCGACGCGTCGTCCCGGGTGCCGGGTCAGCCGGCACCCGGGACGCGGGCCGAGGGCCGTCCGACGGCCCGGCCGGACGGCCCTCGGGGAGCGTCAGTCGGACGCCGCCAGGACCTCGCGCAGGGCCTCCGCGAACTCCGCCGGAGCGCCCTGCTGGCCGAACTCGCCGCCCAGGAAACCGCCGTGGTGGCTCGGGAAGACCGCCAGGGGGGTGCCGAGCGAGGACGCGACCTCGGCCGCGGCACGTGCGGCGAACTCGCCCTCGGACTCCTTGCCGGCCGCGATCACGATCCGCGTCGAGGCGTCCCGCAGTGCGGCGAAGTCGGGCCGGAAGGCGGTGCAGCCGAGCATGTTCTGCCCGAGCAGCGGGTCGTCACGCGACCCGTCGTCCTCGGTCGGCAGACCGAAGTCGGCGGGGGACGGCGCGGGCTCCTCGCGCCACGCGTCGGAGAAGGGGCCCTTGCGGCTGACCGTCGCGATGAACTTCGCCATCGCCGGCCCCGTACCCTCGCGCAGGTACGTCGCGTGGATGTCCGCGCAGATCGCCAGCGCCGCCTCCCGGTCGGGAAGGACCTGAGCCGTCGGCGGCTCGTGGGCGACCAGGGTCCGGACGAGCCCGGGGTGACGCGCCACCAGCGCCAGCGCGTTGACGGCGCCCCCGCTGCTGGCGAACAGGTCCACCGGTCCCGCGCCCAGCGCCTCGATCACCAGACGCAGGTCCTCCGCGTGCTCCTCGGGCGTGGTCTCCGCCGCGCCGTCGGTGCGCACGCTGCGTCCCGCGGCTCTCGGGTCGTAGGTGACCACGGTCCGGTCGGGGAAGTACGAGGCCAGCGTGCGGAACCCGGTGGCGTCCATCGGCGATCCGATCAGGAGCAGCACGGGCTCGCCGGCGCCGTCACCTGCGCCGCCGGTCCGGGCGTCCCGGACGTCGTAGTGCACGGTGGCGCCGTCCGCCTCCACCGTGTGGGTCCGGGTCTCGGGCTCGGTCATGTCTGTTTCCTCCATCGTTCGACTACACCAGGACAGACCGTCGAGGCGGCCGGAACTCATCGCTCGCGCACCCGGGAGTTCCGGCGGATCGGCGACCTGCCCGCCCGTGCGTCCCGCGCACCCGCACCGGCCCGCCCGCGGCCCGAGTCTGCCGGTGCGGCTCAGCCCTCGGACGGTACGCAGAGCACCGGGACGCTCGACATGTGCAGGAGCTTGTGCGGGGTGGAGCCCAGGAGCGCGCCGCGCATCGGGCTCTCGCCCCAGCTGCCGACCACGATGACCCGCGCCGCGTGCCGGTTCGCCGCTTCGATCAGGGCCTGTGCCGGCTTCGCGTCGATGACCTCGACGACGCTCGCCACCCCCGCCCGGTCGGCCTCCGTGACCGCGTGCTCCAGGCCGGTGCGGCCCGCCTGGCGGATCGCCTCGTAGTGGGACCGGTACTCCTCACCCGTGGGACCGGGGACGGCGGCGCCGTAGACCAGGACGAGGCGCTCGTCGAACGCGGCGGCCACCTCGATCGCGATGCGCAGCGCGCGGGCGGCGCCCGGAGACTCGTCGTAACCCAGCACGACCGACATCTCAGGCCTCCTTGCCGTGAACCAGCTCGGGGTCGACGACGCCCGGACGCTCCGCCCAGAACGCGGGTGCCCGCAGACGCCACACGCACATGATGACGATGCCGACGACGGTGATGCCGATCCCGATGACGAGCGGCGGTCCGAGCCCGAACCACGACGTGCCGCTGTACGAGTTCGCCGGATCGGACATGTCGGCGACCGACTTCACCAGCAGCCAGGCCAGCAGCCCGGAGCCGATCAGCGGGCCGAGGCCGATCAGCAGGAAGTTGTGCACGCTCTCGAGGAGATGGCGGCGGTAGTAGACCGCGCAGGCGATGCCCGTGAGCGCGTAGTAGAAGGCGATCAGCAGCGAGAGCGCGGTGAGCGAGTCGAAGAGGGCGTTGCTGCTGATCTGGTTGACCACGAGATACCAGGCGATGGCGATGCCGGCGACCCACCAGGTGCTCACGTCGGGGGTGCGGAACCGGGGGCTGATGTGGCCGTAGGAGGCGGGCAGCGCCCGGCGGCGGGCCATGGAGAGCGCGGTGCGCGAGGCCGGGATGATGGTGGTCTGGGTGGAGGCGATGGCGGAGGTGGAGACCGCCAGCAGCAGGACCCAGTCCCAGCCGCCGAGTACGTCCGTGGCGAGCTGGGCGAAGACGAACTCCTCCTCGTCGGCGTTCTCGGCCAGGAACGTCGGTCCGGCGTAGGCCACGACCGCGAACCCCACGGACACGTACGTCACCAGCAGGATGACCGTCGACCAGAGCCCCGCCTTGCCCGGTGCGGTCGCGGAGTCCTCCACCTCTTCGGTGAGGTTGACCGCCGATTCCCAGCCCCAGTAGATGAAGACGCCCAGCAGCAGCCCGCCGGAGAGCGCCGCGCCGCCGGCGCCGAACGGGTTGAGCCAGCTCAACGCGGGTTCGACGGAGTCGTACTTGCTCGTGCCGGCGTAGACGCTGTAGAGCGCCACACCGACGAAGACCAGCAGGAAGACGACCTGCGCCAGGATGAGGACGTTCTGCACCTTGGCGGACAGCTCGGTGCCGATGACGCACACGGCCGTCATCACGATGATGAGCAGTACGGTCAGCAACTGGCGTACGAAGGCGTTGTCGACCCAGCCGTCGAGGCCGACGGCCAGCAGGGCGAAGCTCACGGCCACGTCGGCGAGGGAGCCGACGACCAGGACACCGGTCATCGCGATGGCCCATCCGCCCAGCCACCCGATCCAGGGGCCCATCGCGCGGGTGACCCAGGAGAACGTGGTGCCGCAGTCCTGGTCCACCTTGTTCAGGTAGTAGAAGGCCGAGGCGATCAGCAGCATCGGTACGAAGGACGCGAACATCACGCCGGGCGCGTAGATCCCGACGAGAGCCACGATGGGGCCGATGACCGCCGCGAGGGAGTACGCGGGTGAGGTGGAGTTGAGCCCGATGACCAGGGCGTCGACGAAGCCGATCGCGTTCGCCTTCAGACCCTCGGCCCGGTTCCCGGGTGCGGCATCCTCTGCGGCCATGACTGCCTCACTCCGCTGTCGCCCGGCATATCCGGCAGAACTGGGACATGTACGCACTCATGCTAGGGAGGTGACGTTCTCCGTGCATGCCAGGGAGCGCCGATCGGTGCCGAAGGCGCCGACCCGCGCGCACCCTTCGTGGGCGGAGGCCGCGGGATCGTCCGTGACGTCCGGTGTCCGGGCCGGGATGGAGGCCGTGGGGCCGTTCGTGGCCTCCGGGACCCGGTCATGGAGGCGCGAGCCGCCGTGGGACGGAGACCCTCAGCCGCCCCGGGGCCGGTCCGCCTCCGGCTCCGCGGCACGCACCAGGAAGAGTTCGTCGGGGAAGCACCAGGCCCAGTCCTCGTCGCGGGCGAGGGAGACCACCACGGGATGCTCGGTCGCGGCGTGGTGCGCGTACGCGTGACCGCCGCGGGAGCTGTCGCAGCAGCCTACGTGGCCGCAGGATGCGCACCAGCGCAGCCGTACCCAGTCCCAGCCGCGCTCGACGCACTCTCGGCAGGCCTGCGGCTCCTCGCCGGTCGGCAGGGTCACGGCCCGGGCGTGGTCGCAGGTCCGCCCCGCGGGCCGCCCGCCGTCGGGCGCGACCCTCCAGACCAGCGGAACCCCTTCGGAGCCCGCCCCGTCGGGGGCGGATCGGGCGGCATGCGGCATGGACCCTCTCTCGGTCGTCCTCGCCTACGGTTCGTCCGCGGCGCCGCATCCGGATGCAGCGCGTCCGCCGGGACGCGCCGTACTCCGGCGGGTCACACCCGTCCGGGGTACAGGGCGTTGCGGCGGCGGAGCAGGGCGCGGGCGTACAACAGGTGCGCGACCGCCTCGCCGGCGATCAGCAGGACCACCAGCCACGGGGCCAGGTGATCCGCCCCGAGCCCCACGAGCACGGGGATCGCGATGCCGGGTACCGCCCACACGGTCACCCGCCGCAGCGGGCGCCGGAAGCGGAGGGCGATCGTCGCGTGGGCCGCGTGGTAGAGGGCCAGGCCGCCGGCCAGGGCCCAGACGGCGCCGCGCGGAAGGTGGGGGTGCCCGGCCTCCTCCACGGCCGTCGCCAGTCCGCCCGCCATGCACAGGACGGCCGCGGTGACGAAGAAGTGCAGGAAGCCGCCCACGTCCCGGGCGAGCACGTACAGCTCGCGGCCCTGCACGGAGCCGAAGACCAGTTCGGCGGAGGTGGCTGCGAAGTCGAAGTACGACCACCACAGCGCCGCGAGCAGGACGAAGCCCAGCAGGGCGACGACCGCGGCCTGCCCCGTCCAGTGGTGGTCGAACGAGGTCACCAGGGCGATGACCGACTCGCCCAGCACGATGATGACGAAGAGGCCGACCCGCTCCACCAGGTGGCCGGTGTCGATCTGTCCGGGGACGCCGTGGCCGCGGGCGGTCAGGAGCAGCACCATCTCGGCGACGATCAGCGCCGCCCACATCCAGTACCGCCACGGCGAGGGCACCGCCGCGGACACCGCCCACAGGACGCCGGAGCCCAGGCAGTAGCTGAGGGGGCGCCAGCGCGGGACGCGCAGGGGGTCGGGGAACCTCGTCGCGGGCCACCACAGCCCGAGCAGCACCAGACGGGTGCCGGCGTAGCCGAGGGCGTAGGCCGCGCCCCGGTCTCCGGCCGCCTCGGGAACGGCGGCCGCCATCACCGCCAGGCACAGCATCGCGAACAGCATGAGCAGCCGGCGTCGGGCCGTGTCCTCGACGAAGAGGTTCGCCGAGACCGTGAGGTTGACCCACATCCACCACGGCGGGAAGTACAACGCGAGGAAGAGGGCGAAGTCGCCGAGGTTCGGGTCCCCGTGGAGCTGATGGGAGAGCTGGGCGGCCAGGGCCACGAACACGAGGTCGAAGAAGAGCTCCAGCCACCCGGCGTGGCGCTCCTGGGGGGCCTCCGCCCCGGCGGAGGCCGCCGTACGGGGCTCCCGGGGTTCCTGGGGTCCGTCCACGTGGTCCGCCCGGTCCGCTCGAATCCCTCTCTGGGGTCTGACCTCCGTATGACACCACGGCGCGTCAGCCGGCGCCTGCGGCGGTACGCCGTCGGCCCACGCGCCGTGCGCGTCCCGGGTGGACGTCGTCGGCCGGCCCCCTCCCGGCCCGTGGAGGGGCTGGTGAAGGGGTGTCACGCCCGTCGCGACCTTGGCCGAATTCCCCCTTGCGGTCGATCGGTCGGCCCTCTTTCAAGATCTAGTAAGGATAGGCTAACCTTGCGTCGTGCTTGCTGGTGAAGAGACCTCCGCGGCCGGACGGCCCCGTGGTCATCAACTGTCGGCCACGGGTGTCACCGTGGCGTACGAAGGCGTCGACGTCGTCCACGATGCCGAGCTGACGCTGCGTCCCGGCGAGGTGACCGTCCTCGTCGGACCGAACGGCAGCGGAAAATCGACCCTCCTGCGGACGATCGCCCGGCTCCAGCAGCCCCGGACCGCCACCCTCCTCCTCGACGGGGACACCGACGGACTCGCCCTGGGCACCCGCGACTTCGCGCGCCGCGTCGCCCTGCTGACGCAGGGCCGTCCCACCCCCGGCGGACTGACGGTGCGTGACCTCGTCGAGTTCGGCCGCTACCCCTACCGGGGACGCTGGGGCAAGGCCGACCCCGACGGCCGGGCCGCGGTGGACCGCGCGCTGGCCATGACGGGCGTCACCGAACTCGCCGACCGCGGTGCCGAGCACCTCTCCGGAGGGCAGCTCCAGCGCGTCTGGCTGGCGGGCTGCCTCGCGCAGGAGACCGGCGTCCTGCTCCTCGACGAGCCCACCACCTACCTGGACCTGCGCTACCAGGTCGAACTCCTCGACCTGGTACGCGACCTGGCGGACGACCACGGCATCGCGGTGGGCGCCGTCCTGCACGACCTCGACCAGGCCGCGGCCGTCGCCGACCGGATCGCCCTGCTCCACGCGGGACGGATCGTCGCGCACGGCCTCCCCGAGGACGTCCTCACCGCCCCGCGGCTGACCGACACGTACGGCATCCGCATCGAAGTCGACACCGACCCCCTCACCGGCCGGCTGCGCACCCGCGCCATCGGCCGCCACCACACGCGAAACGAAAGGCTCAGCCCCACCCCATGAGACGCCTCCTCCTCACCGCTGCCGCCGCCACCGCCGCGGCGCTCACCCTGACCGCCTGCGGGACGACCGAGCCCGCCGCCGACGACGCGAAGAAGCCCACCGAGCGCATCACGCTCACCGACGCCTCCGGCACCAAGGTCGAGCTCGACGGTCCCGCGAAGAAGGTCGTCGGCACGGAGTGGAACGTCGTCGAGAGCCTCGTCTCGCTCGGCGTCGACCCCGTCGGCGTCGCCGACGTCAAGGGTTACAAGACCTGGGACACCGCCGTCCCGCTCAAGAACGACCCCAAGGACATCGGCACGCGCGGCGAGCCGAGCATGGACACCGTCGCCCAGCTCGCCCCGGACCTCATCGTCGCCACCAGCGACCTGCCGCCGGCCGCCGTCAAGCAGCTCCGCAAGATCGCCCCGGTCCTGGAGGTGCGCCCCGCCGACGCCGCCGACCCGATCGGGCAGATGACGAAGAACCTCGACCTCATCGCGCGGGCCACCGGCACGACGGAGAAGTCCGCGCAGCTCAAGCAGCAGTTCCAGGCGAAGCTGGACGAGGGCAGGAAGGCCCTGGCCGCCGCCGGCCTCGCCGGTGCGAACTACGCCTTCGCCGACGGCTACGTCGTCTCCAACCAGGTCTCGATCCGGCCCTACACCAGCGGTTCGCTGATCGGCGCGGTCAACGAGAAGCTCGGCCTGAAGAACGCCTGGACGGTCAAGGGCGACGAGAGCTACGGCCTGGCCGCCACCGACGTCGAGGGCCTCACCAAGCTCGGCGCCGACGTGCAGTTCGCCTACATCGGCAGCGACGGCGACAAGAACAGCACGCCGTTCGCCGGCGTCCTCGCCAAGGACAAGGTCTGGACGTCGCTGCCGTTCGTCAAGAAGGGCGACGTCCACCGCCTGCCCGACGGCATCTGGATGTTCGGCGGCCCCGAGTCGATGGGCAAGTACGTCGACTCCGCCGTCGCCGCGCTCACGAAGTAAGGGCCATGACCGCCACCGCGACCACCCCCGCCACCCGTCCGTCGACGGCCACGTCCCGGACGGGCGCGGCCGCGGTGACAGCCGGTCTGATCCTGCTCGTCACGGCCCTCGCGGTCGTGGACATCACCCAGGGCACCGCGGCCGTCGGCGCCCCGGAGGTGTGGAAGGCCCTCACCGGAGGGGCCGACCCGGCCGACGCCTCCGTCGTCATCGCCTCCCGACTGCCCCGCATGACCGCCGGCCTGCTCGTCGGTGCCGCCCTCGGCATGGCCGGCGCCGCCCTGCAGGCCGTCAGCCGCAACGTGCTCGCCTCACCCGACACCCTCGCGGTGAACGCCGGTTCCTATCTGGCACTCGGCCTGGCCGCCGTCACCGGCGTCTCCCTGCCCCTGTACGCCTCCTCCGGCGTCGCGTTCGCCGGAGGGCTCGCGGCGGCCGCCGTCGTCCTCGGCCTGTCCGGCCTCGGCACCGGCACCGTCCGTCTGGTCCTCGCCGGCAGCGCCCTCACCCTCGGCCTCACCGCCGTCACCGAGGGCATGCTGCTGCTGTTCCCCCGGGAGACCGAGGGCCTCTACCAGTGGAACCAGGGGAGCATCGCGCAGAACGGCTTCGACGGCGTCCTGCAGATGGCGCCGATCGGGCTCGTCGGGCTCGTCGGACTGTTGCTCCTCACCCGCCGGATCGACGCCCTGGCCCTCGGCGACGACGCCGCCCGCGGTCTCGGCGTCCCCGTCCGCGCCACTCGCGTCACGGTCGTCGTGCTCGCGTCACTGATGTCCGCCGCGGCCGTGACCCTCGCGGGACCGATCGGCTTCGTCGGACTGTGCGCCCCCGCGCTCGTACGCCCGCTGGCCCGCCGGGTCCGCGCGTTCGCCCGGACGCGCGCCGCACTCCCGGCGGCCGGCCTCGGCGGCGCCGCCCTGGTCCTCGGCTCGGACGTGCTCCTGCGTGCGGTCGTCCCCGCCGACACGGCGGTCGCCGTGCCGACCGGCGTCGTCACCAGCCTCGTCGGCGCCGTGTTCCTGATCGTGATGGCCACCCGCGTCCGGGACACCGCCGGCCCGGCGGAGGCCGACCGGCTGCGGATCAGGACCCGCCGCCGCTTCCTCACCGTGACGGCCGTCCTGGTGGCCGCGGTCCTCGGGGTGGCGATCGCCTCCGTGCTCCTGGGCGACAGCAAACTGCTGCTGGGCGACGTGCTGAACTGGCTCCAGGGCCGGGCCGGACGGACCGTCACCTTCGTGCTCGACACCCGCGTCCCACGCGTCCTGGCCGCGCTCCTCGCCGGAGCGGCGCTCGCCCTGGCGGGCACCCTCGTCCAGGCGGTGACCCGCAACCCGCTCGCCGAACCCGCCGTCCTCGGCGTCTCCGGCGGCGCGGCCCTCGGCGCCGTCCTGCTCGTGACCACCGTCCCGCTCGCCGGGTCGTGGGGCGTGGCCGGAGCGGCGTTCGCCGGGGCCGCGGTCAGCTCGGTCCTCGTCTTCGGCCTCGCAGCGCGCGGCGGTTTCCGGCAGAACCGGCTCGTCCTCGTCGGCTTCGGCGTGGCGACCGGAGCGGCGGCGCTGATCAGCATGCTGATCATCCTCACCGACCCGTTCAACGCGACGAAGGCCCTCACCTGGCTGTCCGGCTCCACCTACGGGCGGACCCTGCCGGACGTGGTGCCCCTCGCACTCGTGCTCGTCGTCGGCCTGGCCGCCGCGGGCATCCGGCGCACCGAGCTCGACCTGGTGTCGCTCGACGAGGACACCCCGCGGCTCCTGGGGCTCAGCCTGGGGCGCGGCCGGCTGGGCTTCCTCGTGCTGAGCGTCGTGCTCAGCGCCACCGCCGTGGCCGCCGCGGGCACGATCGGTTTCGTGGGTCTCGTGGCACCGCACGCGGCCCGCGCGCTCGTCGGCCGCCAGCACGCCCGGGTGGTGCCCGTCGCTGTACTGCTCGGTGCCACGCTGGTGTGCACCGCCGACCTGGTGGGCCGCACGGTCATCGCCCCGGCCCAGCTCGGCGCCGGCCTCATGACCGCGGTGATCGGCACGCCGTACTTCCTCCACCTGCTCGTCCGCAGCCGCCGTTAGGGCGTGTGGAGAGAGTCCCTCCCCCCGGCACAGGGCGCCCGCTCCGGCAGCGGGCGCCCTGTGCCGTCCGCGGTGTGCACCACATGGGCGGGGTCCGCGGCCACGCCCGGAGTGTTCGGCGCGAGGGCCACGCAGCTGCGGACATAGTTCGGGCATGACACGCACCCCCCTCCCCACCCGTGTGCGCACGCGGGTGCAAGCGGTCAGCACGGCCCTGCTGTGCGCCGCACTCCTCGCCGTCACGGTCCCCGCCACCGCCGCCGGACCTGCCTCCCCCGAGGGCCCCGGCAACCACGGCGGACGCGACTGCGTGCGGACCCAGCGCCCCCTCGGCGGGCAGGGCCGCCAGATCCTGGGCATCACCCGCAAGGCCAAGGACGAACTCCGGCTGAAGGCCGTGGAGCTGCGGGTCACGATCGACGGACGCGAGGTCGTCACCGACGCGCTCGGCGAGTCCATGACCGGCGTGCCGGCCGAGCCGGACATGCACTTCCGTGCCGGCTCCGTCGCCTTCGCGCACATCGGCACGACCCTCCTGCAACTCGTCGACGAGCGGAAGGTGCGCCTCGACGACACCGTCGAACGCTGGCTGCCCGACCTGCCGAACGCCCGCAAGATCACCCTGCGCATGCTGGCCACCAACACCACCGGCCTGCACGACTACGTCACCGACCCGGCCTTCGGCGCCGAGCTGGGGCCGCACCCCTTCCGCCAGTGGACCCCCGAGGAACTGCTCGCCTTCCCCTTCAGCCACTCGTTCTGGTACCCGCCGGGCACCAGCTGGAGCTACTCGCACGCCAACTACGTCCTGCTGGCCGAGGCGCTGGAGAAGATCACCGGTACCCGGATCGACGAACTCGTGAAGCAGCGGGTGACGGGCCCCCTCGGTCTGCGCGACACCCAGAACAACTTCACCCCCGACATCCCGGGTCCCGTCCTGCACGCCTTCACCTCCGACCGCGGCCTCTACGAGGAGTCCACGTTCTGGAACCCGTCGTGGACCACCGCGCCCGGCGCGGTCATCACCACCCACATCTGCGACCTGGCCCGCTCGGTGGAGGGCATCGGCAGCGGTGAACTCCTGTCGCCCCGCGCGTACCGCACCCTGGTGAATCCGGGCACGGTCGGGCTCGGCGGCGCGTCCGCGACCTGCCCGGCCTCGATCTGCCTGAAGCAGACCGAGGCCAAGCACTTCGGCATGGGCGTGATCGTGGTGAACGGCTGGGTGCTCCAGAACCCGTCCTTCTCGGGGTACGCGGCGATCCAGGCCTACCTGCCCGCCAGGCGGCTGGCCATCGCGGTCTCCACGACCAAGACCGCGGACACCCCGGCCGGCAACACGGCCGAGGTGGTCGCCACCCGGATCGCGGCCGCCCTTGCCCCGGAGGCCCCGCTCGCGATCGGCTGACGCGGGCACGAAGAAGGCGGGGAGGTCACGCACGCCGTGCCCTCCCCGCCCGATGGTCCGCCCCGCGGCTGCCCGGGCCGGCGGTGCGCCGCGGCCCGTTGGCGCCTCCCCGGCGGTTCCTACTGGGTGCGCTCGACGACGAAGACGGGGATCTCGCGGTCGGTCTTGCGCTGGTAGTCGGCGTAGTCGGGGAACGCGGCCACCGCCCGCTCCCACCACGCCTGGCGCTCCGAGCCCGTGACGATACGGGCCTTCATGTCCCACACCTGCGGTCCGTCCCGCAGCTCGACCTGCGGGTACGCGACCAGGTTGTGGTACCAGACGGGATGCTTCACCGCGCCGCCGTTGGACGCGACGAGGGCGTAGGCACCCTCGTGCTCCACCCGCATGAGCGGCGTCTTGCGGATCTTGCCGCTCTTCGCCCCGAGGTTCGTCACGAGGACGACGGGAAGACCGCGCATCGTCGTGCCCTTCGTGCCACCGGACGACTCGTAGAGCTCGACCTGGTTCCGTACCCACGTCGACGGACTGGGTTCGTACTCACCTTCGAGCGGCATGGTTCTCCTTCCTCCGGACCCGGCGTCGCCGGGTCTCCCTGCTACGACGCTAACCGAGCCGGCCCCCCGCGAGCAGCCACCGTCGGCGCGGCCGCTCCGTGACCAGGGTGGCGGCGGCGAGCAGGGTGACGAGGACGGCCGCCCACGCGGGCCAGCCGAACCAGGCGGAGACCACGGCCGCGGCGAGCTGGAGCAGGACGAGCAGGACCGTGACCCAGCCGGGCACGGCGACGATCACGGTGTTCTTGTCCCCGGGCGTGGCGAAGAGCGTCGGCAGCCCGATCAGGACCACCACGGAGAGCACGGCGAGCACCCAGGAGCGGCCGGCCAGCGCCCACGGCGTGGCCACCCAGGCGACGAGCTCCGTGGCGAAGCGCAGCACGGACGCGAGGCGGTCGTCCGGTCGTCCCGGAGCCGTCGCCCCGTCCGCGGCAGAAGTCACCCGCGGACGATCTCATGCCCTGCCGGGGTGCGCCAAGGGGCGGCGGGCCGGGGCCGGGGCCGGACCCGCGGTGCGCCGGCGGATCCACCGGCCCCCGCAGACCGCGGCCGCCGCGGCGCCGTACGCGGCCGTCGTCGCCTCGGGTGCGAGGTACGCCACCGCCCCGGCGAGAGCGACGCCCAGCCACTCCCACCGGCCGTCCAGCGCCACCAGGGCGACGAGCAGCAGGGCGTACCAGGAGTAGCCGGGGGTCAACAGGAGGAACGCGCACCCCACGGTCACCAGTGCTCCGCTCCACGGGTGTTCGGGCCGGCCCCGCCACCAGACCGCCACCGCGAGCGCGGCCAGGGCCGCCATCGACGCGGGGAGTGCCCAGGCGTCGGGAAGTGCGAGCCGCAGCAGGCCGTACCTGCCGCCGGACGAGGCGTCGTCGTACCCCTCCTCCCGCGCGTAGCCGCCGAGATACCCCAGGACGGAGCCGCGCGACAGCAGGACGTACGGGAGGTACAGCGCCATGACCGTCGCCGCCGCCGGTGCCAGGACCGCGAAGGCGGTGCGCGGCCTCCGCACCCTGGACAGGGCACCGGGCACGAGCAGGACGGGCAGCAGCTTCGCGGCGACGGCGAGCCCCAGGAGAACCCCGCCCGCCACCCTCCGCCGCGCCACGACGACGAGCGCGGCGACCGCGAACAGCACGGCGAGGACGTCGACATGGGCGTTGTCGACGCCCTCGACCGGAACGGCGGGGCACCAGGCCCACAGAGCCGCCCGCCACACGACGCCCCGGCGGCGCAGGACGGCGACGAGGAGTCCGGTCACGGCCAGCGAGAGCAGGGCGCCACCGGCCTGGAGAGCCTTGTGGCGGGAGGCGGCCGGGGACACCGTGTGCACCAGCAGGAACCACCCCTCCGCCACCGGCGGGTAGACGGTGTGCACCGTCGGCCGGTTGATCCGGGTGCAGCCGCCGTCGTGAACCGGCGCCAGATCCGGGTCCTCCCGCGCGCAGACCGCGGCCCCGGGGAAGAGCCACGGGTCGCGCAGGCCCGCGAGAGCGGGGTCGGCAGGAGCGTGGTCGTACGGGGAGATGCCGGCGGCCTGCACCCTCCCGTCCCACGCGTACCGGAAGGAGTCCGTGCTCGTGCGGGGCGCCGCCACCAGACCGGACGCCGTGACCGCGACGGCGCCGGCGAGCACCAGCGGGACGACCGCCCGGCCGGGCACCCGGCGCAGGCCCATGACGGCCGCCGCGAAGAGGACCCACGCGGCCGCGTACCCGGCCAGGAAGGCGGAACCGCGCGCACCCCCGTGCAGCAGCGCCGCGACGGCGGCGGTCAGGGCCGCGAGCAGCAGGACCGTCGGAACCAGGGTGGCGGGGCGGACGCGCGTCATGGGCGCAGCCTCGCAGCGGTCGCCGTGCCGCGACGGGCGACCCGTCGGGGCGTTCGGGTTTCGTAAGGTGTCGAACCGTCCGCTCGGGCGGGCGGGACGATGTCATGGACGCCATGACCTCCCGTACGCGTGGACCGCGATCCGCACGGCCCCCCTTCCGGCCGCCCGCCTTCACCGGCCCCCTGCACGACGCGCGCACGGCGACGGCCGTCGGCCGTTGGCTCGGCGCGGCGTTCGCCGTCTGCTTCGTCACCGGTCTCGTCAGCCATTACCTCCAGCACCCACCGGCCTGGCTCGCCGACGACCTGCCCACCCGGCCGGTGTGGGGCTACCGGCTCAGCCAGGGGCTGCACGTCGCCACCGGGCTCGCCGCGATCGTGCTCCTCCTGGCCAAGCTGTGGACGGTGTACCCCCGGCTGTTCGCCTGGCCGCCGGTCCGCTCCCTCCGTCACGCGCTGG
Source organism: Streptomyces sp. JL2001 (assembly GCF_050917515.1). Lineage (NCBI taxonomy): Bacteria > Bacillati > Actinomycetota > Actinomycetes > Kitasatosporales > Streptomycetaceae > Streptomyces > Streptomyces sp. JL2001. The sequence goes on from NZ_CP169421.1 coordinate 7,335,423, forward strand.
AACGCCTCTCCGTCGCGGTCCTGGTGGCCGCCGCCGTCTTCCAGGTGCTCACCGGCCTGCTCAACATCGTCGAGTGGTACCCGTGGCCGTTCTCCTTCGTCCCGGTGCACTTCGCCGTCGCCTGGGTCGCGGCCGGCTCGATCCTCCTGCACGTCGCCGTCAAGGCACCGGAGATCAGCGCTCATTGGCGCCGGGGTTCGGCGGGGACCCTCGCACTGCCGGCCGAGGACGCCGCCGACCGGCGCTCGCTGCTGCTGGGGGTGGGCGCGGCGGTCGGCGTGGTGACGGTGACCACGGTCGGCCAGGCCCTGACCCCGTTGAAGGCGCTCGATCTGCTCGCGCCGCGGCATCCCGACCACGGCCCCCAGGGGCTGCCGGTGAACCGGACCGCCGCCGCGGCCGGGGTGTCGGCGTCCCGTCTGCGGGAGTGGCGGCTCGACGTCACCGGCCCCCGCCCGTACACGCTCACGCTCGACACGCTGCGGGCGATGCCCCGGACGGGGGTGCGGCTTCCGATCGCCTGCGTCGAGGGCTGGAGCGTCGAGGCCGGCTGGGGCGGTGTGCGGATCCGCGACCTGGTCGAGCTGGCCGGCGGCCGGCCCGGCGCCGCCGCCCTGCGGGTCACGTCGCTCGAGGTCGCCGGTGCCTACCGGGTGATGGAGATGGGCGCGGAGTACGTCGACGATCCGCTCACGCTCCTCGCGCTCACCCTCGACGGGCGGCCGCTCTCCCTCGACCACGGCTTCCCGGCGCGGATCATCGCTCCCGACCGGCCCGGCGTCCTGCAGACCAAGTGGGTCCACCGGCTGGAGGTGCTGTGAGCACGGTGAGCCCGCTCCGGTGGGCGACCGGCGGCCTCGGGCTGGTGATGATCGGCATCGGCGTCTGGCGGATCGCGGCCCAGCCTGCCCCGGCGGAAGTGCTGGTGTGGCTGGCAGGCGCGGTCGTCCTGCACGATGCGATCCTCGCCCCGCTGCTCCTCGCCCTCGGACTCCTGCTCGTGAGGCGCAGTGACCGGGGTCTGCTCCGCGGCGCCTCGATCGTCGCGGGAAGCGTACTGCTGGTGACGCTGCCGCTGCTGCTGCGCCCGGGAGCACCGCCCAACCCGTCGGCGCTGCCGCTGCCGTACGGGCGGAACCTCGTGATCGTCCTCGGGGCGGTGGCCGTGACGGCCGGCGCGCTGCTCCTCGAACGGCGCCGCCGGGCGCGACGTCGCGAGCGTGTCGGCAGCGACGACTGACCGGCGGTCGCCGCTCACCCCTCGGCGGTGGCCCGGACACCCCCCAGGGCCAGGAAGGAGCGACCGCGCAGCGTCCAGTGCTCGGTCACGGTCCAGCCCGCGCGGGCCGCGTGCGCGGCGAGGGCGCGGGCGCCGGCGCGCGCCCAGGGAAACGGTTCTCCCCAGGCGCCGCGGCCGTCGTCGACCCGCACCTCGCAGCGCTCGTCCACCTCCGTCGGCACACACTCGGCGATGAGCAGGCCGGACCCGGAGACCACGCGCCGCAGCCGGCGGAGCAGGGCTCCCGGATCACCGCCGATCCCCACGTTCCCGTCGATCAGCAGGGCCGTGTCCCAACGGCCCTCGGCCGGAAGGGGGTCGAAGACGGACCTGCACAGGGCCGTGCCGCCCAGCCGCACGGTGCGGGCGACCGCCTCCGGACTGACGTCGATGCCCAGGGCCGGCCGGCCCTGGGCCGCCAGCGCGGCGGCCAGCCGGCCGGGACCGCAGCCGATGTCGAGGACGGCTCCCCGGCACCGCCCCAGGACGGAGCGGTCGGCGTGGTCGGGTGCCTCGCACCAGCGTTCGACCTCCAAGGGGATCAGGCCGCCGTCCGGCCGGCGCAGGAACAGCGGCCCCCGGCCGCTGCGCAGGGCGTCGGCGTACGGGTCGGAGCGCCAGGCGGTCGTCATCACGCGCCCGCCCCTGCCGGCGTCGCCGTCAACGACCTGTGCACGGCGGCGAACCGGCCGCCCGGGGCCGAAGCGGCCACCCGTCGCGCGTCGTCGGCGGTGTCCACGTCCCGCAGGACGGGCAGGCGGCCCACGCGGAGTCCCGCCGCGGTCAGCCGCTCGTACTGGACCCTGCCGGTGTCCGGCCGGGACATCGGCACGCCCCGCAGCAGGGCGGGGTCGGGGACGGCGAGTCCGAGGGCCCAGAAGCCACCGTCCGCAGCCGGGCCGAACCAGGCGTCGTGCCGGTCCCAGCACAACGCGGGCGCGAGGAGTCCGGGCGTGAGCTGCGGAGTGTCCATGCCGATGAGCAGCGCGGGCCCGGAGCAGCCGGCGAACGCGGCCGCCAGCCGGGCGTCGAGCCCTCCCGCGACCTGCGGGACCACCTCGAAACCGGCCGGCAGCCAGTCGCCCGGCTCCCCGTCGAGCACGAGGACGCGCCGGGCGGCCGGGACCCGCGCGGCGACGGCGAGCGTGTCGGCGAGCGACGCCTCGGCGAGCGCGGCCGCCTCCCGGGGCGTGAACGGGGGAGTGAGCCGGGTCTTCACCCGGCCCGGCAGCGGCTGCTTCGCGATGACGAGGAGCGCGGTCACGCGCGCTCACCCACCATCGCGGGTTCGTCCAGCACCCGCCGCATGTCGCGGACCGCCTGCCAGGTGCCCTTCCACGTGCCGGTGACCTTCGACCGGCCCGCCCGGGGCAGATAGGGCACGTCGACCTCACGCACCCGCCAGCCCGCGTCCGAGGCCCGCACCACCATCTGCAGCGGGTAGCCGCTGCGCCGGTCCGACAGGCCGAGGCCGAGGAGCGCCTCGCGCCGCGCCGCCCGCATCGGGCCGAGGTCGCGCAGTCGCAGCCCGGTACGGCGGCGCAGCAGCCGGGACAGCGCCACGTTTCCCGCCCGGGCATGGGCCGGCCAGGCGCCGCGGGCTGCCGGGCGGCGGCGGCCCAGGACGAGATCGGCGGATCCGTCGCGCACCCCGGCGACGAGACCGGGCAGCAGACCCGGGTCGAGCGAGGCGTCGCAGTCGCAGAAGCAGACGAACTCGGCGTCGGAGGCGAGCAGTCCGGCGTGGCAGGCGGCACCGAAGCCACGCCGGGACTCCCGCACGACGGTGGCGCCGAGCCGGGCGGCGAGTGCGGCCGAGCCGTCGGTGGAGCCGTTGTCGACGACGATCGGCCGCCAGCCGGACGGGATGCGGGCCAGCACCCAGGGCAGGGCCTCGGCCTCGTCGAGGCAGGGAAGGACGACATCAACGGTCATGGGAATCACGCGTCTCACCGTAGGGATCACGCGACTCACGGAGGCCGCGGAACTCCTTACGAAACGCGGACGTCGACCGTCGTACGCCCGACTGGCCGTGGCCGCCCGGGCACCCGGATGGGACGCTGTGCGGCATGAACGAGCACAGCGCCGCGGACCGCACCGCCCGGATCCTGGTGGTGGACGACGACCCGACGGTGGCCGAGGTGGTCACCGGCTACCTCCAGGGGGCGGGATTCGCCGTCGACCGGGCGGCCGACGGCCCCGAGGCGCTGCGGCGGTCCGAGTCCCGCCGCCCGGACCTGGTCGTCCTCGACCTCATGCTGCCCGGCCTGGACGGGCTGGAGGTCTGCCGAAGGCTGCGGGCCGCCGGGCCGGTGCCGGTGATCATGCTCACCGCACGCGGCGACGAGGAGGACCGGATCACCGGCCTGGAGGTCGGTGCCGACGACTACGTCACCAAGCCGTTCAGCCCCCGGGAACTCGTCCTGCGCGTCACGTCCGTCCTGCGCCGCACCCGGGCGAGGGACGCGTCACCACGCCCGGTGCTGTGCGCCGGCGCTCTCACGGTCGACCCCACCACCCGCCGGGCCACCCGGCACGGCGCCGAACTCGCGCTCACGCTCAGGGAGTTCGATCTGCTCGCCTACTTCCTCGAACACCCGGCCACGGCACACACCCGGGAGGAGCTGATGCGCCGTGTGTGGGGGTGGGACTTCGGCGACCTGTCCACCGTCACCGTCCATGTGCGGCGCCTGCGCGCCAAGATCGAGGACGACCCGGCACGGCCACGGCACATCCGCACGGTGTGGGGCGTCGGCTACCGCTTCGAGGCCGAGGAGACCGCCCACCCCGAGAAGGGCGCCGACTCCGAGGAGGATGCGGCGTGAAGGACGTCCTGCTCATCGCGGTGTTCGCACTCGCGGGCGCCGCCTGCGCCGGAGTCGCCGGTGCCGTCGTCCTGCGCCTCGTGCGCCACCGCTCCGTCGCCCTCTCGCTGACCGTCGTCGCCGCCGTCACGGTCACCGCGATGCTCGCCGGCACGCTGGCCGTCGCACAGGCGATGTTCCTGTCCTCCCACGACCTGTGGGTGGTCACCGTCGTCGTCGCGATGGCCGCGCTCGTCTCCCTCGGCACGGCCCTCGTGCTGGGACGCTGGGTCGTGGCCCGCAGCCGGGCCCTGGCCCGAGCCGCACGGGACTTCGGAGACGGCGGCGGCTTCTCCGCGCCCGACGGCGTCGCCACCGCCGAACTCGCCGCGCTCACCCGCGAACTGGCCGCCACCAGCGCCAGACTCGATGCCTCCCGCGAGCGCGAACGCGCGCTGGAGACGTCACGGCGGGAACTCGTCGCCTGGATCTCCCACGACCTGCGCACCCCGCTGGCGGGCCTTCGCGCGATGGCCGAGGCGCTGGAGGACGGCATGGCCGCCGACCCCGCCCGCTATCACCGGCAGATACGAACCGAGGTCGAACGCCTCACCACCATGGTCACCGACCTCTTCGAACTGTCCCGCATCCACGCCGGCACGCTGGGACTCAGCCTGAGCCGCGTCTGCGTGTACGACCTGGTCGGCGACGCCCTCAGCGGCGCCGACCCGCTCGCCCGCGAGCACGGCGTGCGGCTGGTGGGGGAGCGGGTGGAGCCCGTCCCCGTGGAGGTGGACGGCAAGGAGATGACCCGGGTCCTGGCGAACCTCCTCGTCAACGCGATCCGTCACACCCCGGCCGAGGGGATGGTGGCGGTCGCGGCCGAGATCAGGGAGGACGCCGTCGTCCTGTCGGTCACCGACGGCTGCGGCGGCATCCCCGACGAGGATCTGCCCCGGGTCTTCGACACCGGCTGGCGCGGCACCGAGGCACGCACCCCGCCCGCCGGCGCCGGGCTCGGCCTGGCCATCGTCCGCGGCATCGTCGAGGCCCACGCGGGCAGCGCCGAGGTGCGCAACGTCCCCGGCGGCTGCCGCTTCGAGGTGACCCTGCCGACGGCGTGAGGACGGTGCGCGGCAGGACGACGTGGGCCCGGGCACCTCGCGGGCGACGGCGGCGTCAGCCCCGGACCGCCGCGGAGGCCCGCTGCCCCGACCGGGCGAAGTCAGCCACCCCCTCCGCGAAACCGACCGCGGGACGCCAGCCCAGCTCCCGGCGCAGCCGGCCCGAGTCGGCCGTGACGTGCCGGACGTCGCCCAGCCGGAACTCCCCCGTCACCACCGGCTCCGGCCCGCCGTACGACCGTGCCAGGGCCGAAGCCATCTCGCCCACCGTGTGCGGCTCCCCGCTGCCGGTGTTGTACGTGGTGAGGGCACCGGACGGCAGGGCACCGGCCGCCTGCACCGCCAGCACGGCCGCCGCCGCGACGTCCCGCACGTGGACGAAGTCCCGTCGCTGCCCGCCGTCCTCGAAGACCCGGGGCGCCTCGCCGCGGCCGAGGGCCGAGCGGAAGAAGGAGGCCACCCCGGCGTACGGGGTGTCCCGGGGCATCCCCGGACCGTAGACGTTGTGGTAGCGCAGGCAGACCGCGGTCCCGTCCACGGCCCGCGCCCAGGCCGCCGCCAGGTGCTCCTGGGCGAGCTTCGTCGCGGCGTACACGTTCCGGGGGTCGGCCGGCGCGTCCTCGGCCACCAGACCCGGGTCGAGCGCGGCGCCGCAGGCCGGACAGCGGGGCTCGAAGCGGCCGGCCGCCAGATCCTCGGCGCGGCGCGCTTCCGCGCGGACGGGGCCGTGTCGACGGCAGGTGTAGCGGCCCTCCCCGTACACGACCATGGACCCGGCGAGGACGAGCTCGCGCACCCCCGCCTCCGCCATCGTCGCGAGCAGCACGGCCGTGCCCAGGTCGTTGCAGCCCACGTACGCCGGGGCGTCGGCGAAGTCCTTGCCGAGGCCGACCATGGCGGCCTGGTGGCACACCGCGTCGACCCCGCGCAGGGCCGCGCGGACGCGCGCCGCGTCCCTGACGTCGGCGTGCAGGAACTCCGCGGCCGGCGGCTCCGGAGCGGTGGGATGGGCGCTGGGCAGCAGGGCGTCCAGGACGACCGGCTCGTGCCCGGCCTCCCGCAGCGCCGTGACGATGTGCGAGCCGATGAATCCGGCTCCTCCTGTGACGAGTACACGCATGTCCGGGACGCTACGGACCGGCGGCCCGCCGCGGAGGTGTCCACGCCGCGGACGTAAGGGTTTCGTCATCAGGCCGGACCTCCCGCCGCGGTCACCGCTCGTCTTGGATGGTCGGAGCGGACGGCGAGACGAGGAGGTGCGCCGTGGGGCGCGTGCGGAGGACGTGGTGGCGGGGCGGGGCGGCGGTGCTGGTCCCGGCGGCGATCGCCGGGCTCGTGTGGTTCGAGCCCTGGGCGCTGTGGGTGGACGAGACCGTGCGCGAGGCGCCGCCCTCGGCGGCCGCGCCCACGGCACCCCCGCACGCCGACACGCCTCCGCCCGCGCCGCCGGCCGAACCCGTCACCGTCGCCCGAGGCGCCTTCGTCAGCCACGAGCACCCGACGACGGGCACGGCGCGGATCGTGCGCCTCGCGGACGGTACGGCCGTGCTCCGCGTCGAGGGACTCGACACGAGCAGCGGACCGGACGTCCGGGTGTGGTTGAGCGACGCGCCGGTGCGGGAGGGGAAGGCCGGCTGGCACGTCTTCGACGACGGCCGCCATGTGAGCCTCGGCAAGCTCAAGGGGAACAAGGGGGACCAGAACTACCCGCTGCCCACGGGCGTCGACTGGGAGGAGTACGCGAGCGTCAGCATCTGGTGCGACCGTTTCGACGTGTCGTTCGGTGCCGCGAGCCTCGTACGGACCTGAGGCGCCCGGCGGCGCCTGCCGGGAGCGGCGGGGTGCGGGAACGGCCGCGCCCTCAGCGACCGGCACGGGGGCCGGGGTGGCCCGATCCCGGGTTGAGGCGGACCAGGGCGCCGTTGAGGGCCGTCGCGAAGAGGCACCAGGTCGCGTACGGGAGCAGGGCGCGGCCCGCCGGCCGATCCGCTCGCGAGACGCGCAGCAGCAGCTCCGCGTTGCTCAGATCGAGCAGCACGGTCCCTGCGAGTCCGGCCCGTGGGCTGCGGCGTCCGAAGAACAGGGCGTTCCAGCCCGCGTTCAGGACGAGGTTCAGGCCGAGGCTGCCGAGGAGCCGTGTGCGTTCGCCGCCGCGGGTCGTGGCGAGCGCGCGGCCCCCGGCCCAGGCGAGGGAGCCGTACAGCGGTGTCCAGACCGCGCCGAAGGCCCAGGGCGGCGGCTGCCAGGACGGCTTGCGCAGGGCGCGGTACCAGGTGCCGGCGGGGTCGACGAAGCGGCCGCCGGCGACGGCGGTGGCCGTTACCGCAGCGGCCGCGCCGACGTACCAGGGCCAGGCGGGAGGCCGGCGGTCGGCCGGTGCGGGGGAGGCGGGGGAGGGGGACATGCAGGAGCTGTACCCGTTCCGCCGAGGCTCAGCGCTCCCGGTCCCGGCACGCGCCCCCGGACATCCCCTTCCGCCGCTCAGGCCGCACGCTCCGACGGCGGCACCGCGGCGAGCGGCGGTTCCGGGGCCGGGGCCGGCGGGGGATCCGGCACGAGGCGCAGACGACGCGCGTGGCGGGGAGCGCGGGTGGTGGCCCTCATGTAGTCCTCGTAGCGGTCGAGCGCGAAGACGAGCCCGAGGAGGAGGGGCGGCAGCAACAGGGCGAAGGCGATCACCGGGACCTCCGTGGGGTGGACAGCCGGATGCCGTTCGGGTGCCCGGGATGTGCCGGGTCATCACCGCCCCTTGTGAGGATCGTGTGACATCGCCGCCTGCCCGTCCGCGCGATCCGAGGGACCATGGAGGGGTCGCATGCGGTGCGCGAGAGCGGGTAGGCGCGGTGGCGGAGGCCGGTACGCCGGTCCCGCGGCCCGCCGGGCCATGCCGTGTCCGCCGAAGGGCGGGGCGGTCGCCCGGGCCGTCGGCGTACCGGCGGCACGTTCCCGCAGCAATCCTCGGGAGGAACAGCGCATGGACAGATCACAGGGCCCGCCGCCCCCTCGTCAGGACGAGCCGGTGGGGGAGTTGGTCAAGCAGGCGTCCGACCAGTTCTCCAGACTGATGCGCGAGGAACTGGCGCTGGCCCGGGCGGAGATGACGGAGAAGGGCCGGCGGTTGGGGCGGGGCGGCGGGCTGTTCGGCGGCGCCGGCCTGTCGGCCGCGCTGGCGGCGCAGGCGCTCGTGGCCACCGCGGTCATCGCCCTCGGCCTGGTGTGGCCCCTGTGGCTGTCCGCGCTGGTCGTCACGGTGGCGCTGTTCGCGCTCGCCGGGGTCCTCGCCGCCGTCGGAAAGAAGCAGGTCGGCCGGGCCTCCCCGGTCACCCCCGAACAGACTGTCGACAGTGTCAAGGCCGACATCACCACGATCAAGGAGAGTGCACACCGATGACCGACCAGACCGGCAACGGACGGCAGACTCCCACGGCCGAGGAGCTCCGCGCACAGGTCGTGGGGACCCGCGAGGAGCTCGGACAGACCGTCGAGGCCCTCGCCGCGAAGACGGACATCAAGGCCCAGGTCCAGCAGAGGACCACGGCCGCCAGGGAGAAGGCGGCCGAGGTGGGCCACCGCGCTCAGGACAAGGCGACGCTTGCCAGGGACAGGGCGGCCGAGGTGGGCCACCGCGCTCAGGACAAGGCCGCGCACGCCAAGGGCAGGGCGGCCGAGGTCGGTCACCGCGCTCAGGACAAGGCGACGCACGCGCTGGAGGCGGCCCGCGACAAGACGCCCGAGCCGCTGCGCGAGAAGACGACGGAGGCCGCCTCGGCGGTGAACCGGCACCGTGGCCTCGTGCTCGGCGGGGCCGCCGCACTCGCCCTGGCGTTCGTCCTGTGGCGGGGGACGACGAAGCGCTGAAGGGAGGTCACGCCGTGAGTGACGGCGACATCTGGGGCTACCACCCGAGCACCGGCCACCGCCGGGGCACCGACCTCATCGGCTACAAGGTCGAGGCCGTCGACGGGAGCATCGGCAAGATCGACCGTCACACCGAGGACGTCGGCTCCTCCTACCTGGTGGTCGACACCGGAGTGTGGATCTTCGGCCGGAAGGTCCTCCTCCCGGCCGGCACCGTCGAGCGGATCGACAGCGCCGAACGGAAGGTCCACCTCGACCGGACCAAGGACCAGATCGAACGCGCCCCCGCCTACGACGAGGACAAGTGGGCGGGCGATCCCGAGGACCTGGAACGGTTCGGCCTGTACTACGGCAAGCCGCACATGTAGCGGGCGGGCGTGCATCGGCGGCCGACCGGATGTGCCGTACCCCGGTGGGGGTGGCGCGTCCGGTCGGCCGCGTGCGCCGCGCCGAAGCCGGCGCGAGCCCGTCGTTCGCCCGGACGGGCCGTGCGGCCGCTCCGTCGGTGTGTGCCGCCGCGGGCCCGGGGAGAGGGCATCCATGAACGACAGCGACGACGCACCCGACCGGGACCACACCCGGCCCCCTGGAGTGAGCGACACGACCGTGGAGGCGCTGGGCGCGTTGAGCAAGGCCCTGGAGACCACCGAGCGGGCGCGCGGCCACCTGTACTCCTTCCACCAGCTGACCGGCAGTGCCGACCTGGAACTGGACCGTGCGGTGGACCTGTTGCGCCGGGCCGGTCACGGGCAGTGGGCGGCCGAGGTGCTCCGCGAGATCCTCGGCCGCAACGTCATCCCGGGCCACTGGACGTACCAGATCGTCGAGGCCTACGACCGCACCTACTACGAGCCGTTCCGCGATCTCGAACGCCGGGTCCGCGGTGAGCTGGCGGACGGCCGCGACCACCTGTACGAGGCGGAGCTCAAGGAAGCGCGCCGCACGAAAGGCCACCCCGACCACACCGCGCTGCCGGACTCCGGACCGCCGGCCGCGGGCTGACCCGGCCCACGCGCGCGGATGCCCGGGACCACGGGCGCCGCGCGGCGTCCGCGGCCGGGCTCCGCGTCCGCCGGGCGACCTGCGGGCCGCGTGTCGATGGCCGACCATGGAGACAGGCGCCGCCGGTTCGGCGGCCGCCCGACCGCGGGGGCACAGCGCCGTGGCGCACCGAGGACCGCGCCCGGAGGGAGTCTCATGGACCCACCCGCCGACTCCGGTCCGCGGGGCCCCGGGCCCCGGGAGCCGAACCGCCCGCTGGACGCATCGGAGCGGGCGGAGTACGAACACCTCCGGCGGCACGCCGGCCTCCGGCACCGCCGGCTGCGGATCTCCGTGGCGTCCGTGCTCCTCGCCCTGGCCGTGCTGCTGGCGCCCGTCGGCGTGGTGGCGGCGTGGGCGAGCTCGCAGATCAACGACGTGGAGCGCTACGAGCAGACCGTCGCGCCGCTGGCCCGTGATCCCGCCGTCCAGGACGTGCTCGTCGACCGTGTCACCGACGGCGTCGTCGCACGCGTCGACGTCCGCAAGGTCAGTGACGCTCTCGCCGACATCCTGGCCGACCGCGACGCGCCCCGCTTCCTCGTCGACGCGGCCAGATCCCTGGACGACCAGCTCAAGAGCGGTCTCACGACCGCCGTGCGCTACGTGGTGAAGAAGGTGGTCACCAGCGACGCCTTCGCCGAGGCCTGGGACAACGTCAACCGCGGTGCCCACACCGCCGCGACGAGCGTCCTCACCGGGGAGGGCGGAGGCTCGATCGAGGTCAAGGGCGACGCGCTCACGCTGAACGTCGGCGTCGTCGTGGAGGAGATGCAGGAACAGCTCGTCGGCACGACGCTCGTCGACGCGGACACGATCCCGGGAGCCGACACCTCGATCGTGCTGCTCCGGAGCGAACGGCTCGACGAGGCCCGGGACGCCGCCCGCTGGCTCGGCGTCCTCGGACCCTGGCTCCCGGCGGCCGTCGTCGTCATCACCGGCCTCGGTGTCTGGGCCGCGCCTTCGCGCCGGACGGCGGTGATGTGCGCGGGCATCGGCATCGGCGTGATGATGTGCGGGCTGCTCGTCGGGCTCTCCCTGGTGCGGCAGGGCTACCTGGACGCGGTGGCCCCGGTGGCGCAGTCGCAGGAGGCCGCGGCGGCCGTCTACGACACGCTGGTGAGGTTCCTCCGGCAGGCGGCGCTGACGGTGCTCGTGATCTCCCTGATCGCCACATCGGCGGCCTATCTGTACGGGCCCGGCCGCGGTGCCCGTGCGGTCCGCTCGGCCACCGGCCGGGGCGTCGGCGCCGCCGGTCACGCCCTGGTCCGCAACGGGTGGGACACCGGCCGCTTCGGTGAATGGCTGCGCACGCACCGCGCTCTGACCGCGGGCACCGTCGTCGCGGCGGGGGCCCTCACCCTCCTCCTGTGGAGCTACCCCACGCCCGCGGTCGTGGCCCTGGTGCTCCTGTGCGCCGTGGTCGTCCTGTCGGTCCTCGGCGTCCTCGCGGCGTCCACGGACGGCGCCGGGCGCCGCTGACCGCGGGGCGGGGGAAACCTCCTTGTCCCCCCGATGATCACGGGTTAATGTCCCGGGGCACGAATCGGGGGATCACGGCAGGTGGGGGGATATGGCACACGACATCGACGCGCTTCCGAAGGGCGCCGGCGCATGGGGGCAGGCGGTGACGGCGGTGGTGATGATCGCCGTGCTGGCGGGGGGTCTGTGGGCGTACGGGGAGGTGGTGTCCCAGTCCGCGGGGAGCAAGCCGTACACGCCCTCGTGCGAGGACGACGGGAAGCCCGGAGCGACTCCGCCCGAGCCGGGCAAGGCGTCCCGGCAGCTCACGGGGCAGCGGCTGTGCGAGGCGCTCTTCCGCCCCGATCTCGCCGCGCTGCTGGGCACGCCGGGGGAGGCACCCAGCTCGGTCACCGGCAGCGACGGGTCGCACCGGTTCGGCTCGGACGAGGAGGTCGCCACACCGTCGGCGGAGGTCGAGTTCCCGACCTACACCGTGACCCTGACGGCCTCCTATGACAAGGCGCCCATGGCCGACACCGCCGAGTACCTGAGGGGCGCTCAGGAGCAGAAGATCCTGGGTCGTCCGGCGGTGGTGTACTCGGACCGCACGATCAGCATCAGCTTCCGGCTGGACGGCAGCGACGCGCGGAGCGGCCCCGGCGTTCCGGCACGCACGCTGATGGTGGCCCAGGACGCCCGGGACAGCGGCGGCTCCTACGACGTGACCCTGTGGCGCACCGACGGGGCGACTCCCGACGACGCGACGCTGCGCCGCGTCGCCGAGAAGGTCCTGCCGGCACTTCCGGGGTGGCAGACCGCACGGTGACGGGTGGGGGAGAGGCTCCAGGAGGCGGGTGCGGCGTGGGACGACGGCCCGGTCCGGTCACCGCACCACGAAAGTGACGCCCTGTCAGACGTGGATGTGCGTCCGGCCCCGGCCGAGGCGTTCTGCAACAAACTGTTTCAGGCGTCTATCGCGCGGGTGCCGATCACTGCTACAAGAGTGACGCTTCAACAACTCCTGGCCCCCACATCCCCCCAAGGAGTAAATTGTCATGCACACGTCTAGATGGGCGTGGGTCGCTCCTTCCTTGCTGGCCGTGATCGCCGCCGTCGTCGGTCTGGCCCAGCCGGCCTCCGCCGCCACGACGGCCGGTGAGCGGTACGTCGCCCTCGGCGACTCCTACTCCTCGGGAGTGGGCGCCGGCAGCTACCTGTCCGACAGTGGCAACTGTCAGCGCAGCAGCAAGGCCTATCCATCCCTGTGGGCGGCGGCCAACGCCCCCGCCTCGTTCTCCTTCACCGCCTGCTCCGGAGCCACCACCAGCACCGTCAAGAACAGTCAGCTGTCCCCGCTGACCAGCTCCACGACCCTGGTCAGCGTCACGGCCGGCGGCAACGACATCGGCTTCGCCGACGTCATGCAGACCTGCGTGCTGCAGAGCGAGGCGACCTGCGTCAACGCGGTGAACAACGCCGTCGCACAGGTGAACAACACCCTGCCCGCCGCCCTGACCTCCCTGTACGGCGCCATCCGCGGCCGGGCCCCGCAGGCGCGCGTCGTCGTGCTGGGATACCCGCGCTTCTACCAGCTCAACGGCGGCTGCATCGCCGGCCTGAGCGAGACCGAGCGAGCGGCCATCAACCGGGGCGGCGACGCCCTCAACGGCATGCTCGCGAAGCAGGCCGCCAACGCCGGATTCACCTACTCCAGCGTGGTCGACGAGTTCACGGGCCACGAGATCTGCTCGGGCGACGCCTGGCTGCACAGCGTCACCGTGCCCGTGTCCAACAGCTACCACCCCACGGCCACCGGCCATTCCGGCGGCTACCTCCCGGCCTTCCGCTCCGCGGCCTGAAATGCACCCGAACCCTCCCCGGGGATCACTCTTGTCGCGAATCAACGCGTGTAGACCCCGGGGTGCGGACCTGCCGCACCGCATCCCTGTCACCCCGTCAGCCACACCGTCTCCCAGGAGGAACCACCTCATGAAGTCCCCCCAGACCCCGGACGTCTCCCCCGCGCACCCCGGTCGCCCGGCCGGCAGCCGCGTCCGCGCCGTCCTCACCGCCCTGGCCCTCGTCCTCGGCGTGCTCTTCGCGCCCGGAGTCGGCGTCCTCGGCGGCGCCACGGACGCCCACGCGGTCACCAAGATCAGCCATGCCACGGCGACGTCGATGTTCCGCAGCTCCGGAATCACCTGGTCCTCGTCCGGCGGCTGCTCCGACCGCAACAACCCCACCTGCACGTCCTTCGAGCAGCTCAACCTCGCCACCGCCCAGGGCGCCCAGACCCTCAAGAGCGCCAGCGGCTGCGCCCTGAACATCACCGGCGGCACCGAGACCGGCCACGCGTCGGGCACGTACTCGCACTGGAACGGCTACAAGCTCGACTTCGGCAAGGCCACCTGCGTCACCAACTACGTCAAGAACACCTTCACCTACATCGGGGTCCGCGGCGACGGCGCCCCGCAGTGGAAGTCGGGCGCCGGAAACGTCTACGCCGACGAGGGCAACCACTGGGACGTGACGTTCTACAACTGCGGCGGCTGCTGACCCCGCTCCCGCCCCGCGACGGCCGTCCGCCCGAGCTCCTTCCCGGGCGGACGGCCGTCACGGCGATCGGCGCCGCCGCCCCGGAACGGCCGGGAGTGGGGCGGTGGCGCCGGTCACCTCCAGCATCCGTGCCCCGCTCGGCAGAAGGCCCGCAGCCTCAGGGAATGGTGACCTTCACCGGTTCCGTCCCCGCCGAGCTGTGGCTGCCCGCCCACGTCTCCAGGGCGGTACGGCAGGCGTGGTCCAGGTGGTGGAGTCCGGCGAGGTCCAGTTCGACCGGGCGGTCCTGCGGGAGCGCCTCCAGGCTGTCGAGTATCTTCGGCAGCCGCAGGAACGTGGCGTTCCCCGACAGGTACACCCGGACCGGTCCTGCTCCCTTGTCCGTCACCTCCATCTTCAACTGCGAGGCGTCCCAGGCCGTCTTGACGACGGACAGGGCCAGGCCGATCAGGACGCCCTCGAACATGTTCACCAGCACGATCGACACGGCGGTGGCGACCAGGATGAACGCCTCGCCCCGGTGGCCGCGCCAGAGGTCGAGGGTCTGCCGGACGGGGATGAGCTTCCAGCCGGCGTGGATGAGGACACCGGCGAGGGCGGGCAGCGGGATCAGCTCCAGCGTGGCCGGGAGCAGCGCCGCGAACAGCAGCAGCCAGACCCCGTGGAGCACCCGGGACGCCCTGGTCCGGGCGCCCGCCTGGACGTTGGCGGAACTGCGCACGATGACGGCGGTCAGGGGCAGCGCGCCCAGCAGGCCGGACACGGTGTTGCCGGCGCCCTGCGCCATCAGCTCCTGGTCGTACCGGGTGCGGGGGCCGTCGTGGAGCCGGTCGACCGCGGCGGCGCTGAAGAGGCTCTCCGCGGAGGCGATCAGGGTGAAGGCCAGCACCGTGCCGATCACGGAGAGGGTCGCCAGGTCGCCGAAGGCGTCGAGCCCGGGGACCCGGACGGCTCCGAGGAGCCCCGTCACCTCGACGGTCGCCACGGGCAGGTCGAGCAGGAAGGTGACCAGGGCGGCCAGCAGCACCGCGCCGAGCGCGCCCGGGACCATCCGCGCCTTCGGCGGCATCCGCCGCCACAGGACGATCACCAGGATGGTGCCGACGCTTATCGCCGTGGAGACCAGGGCGGCGGGGTCGGTCAGGGCGTGGGCGGCGGCGCCCGGCAGTCCGGCGAGCTTGCCCGGTCCGGAGACGGGCGCGGCCGCCCCGGCCGCCGCGTAGAGCTGGCCGGCGATGATCATCAGACCGATGCCGGCGAGCATGCCCTCGACGACCGAGAGCGAGATCGCGCGGAACCAGCGCCCGAGCCGGAGCGCCCCCATCGCGATCTGGAGGAGCCCGGCGACGAGGACGATCACGCCGAGCGTGCTGAGACCGTGGTGACGGACGGCTTCGAAGACGAGGACGGTCAGCCCGGCCGCCGGCCCGGACACCTGGAGGCTGCTGCCGGGGAGGAGCCCGACGACGAGGCCGCCCACGATGCCGGTGACCAGGCCGAGTTCGGCCGGCACGCCGGACGCGACGGCGACCCCCAGGCAGAGCGGGAGGGCGACCAGGAACACGACGAGCGAGGCGGCGAGGTCCTGCCGAAGATGGGGGAACGCGGGCCGAGTGCTCGCGGACGCGCTCACAGGGCCTCGAAGGTGTCGCTCGCCGGGCGGTGCTCGAGCACGGAACCGGTGTGGACCTCGTAGTACCAGGCGTGCAGGCGCAGTCGCCCGCCGCGCAGCCGCCGCTCCACGCACGGGTACGACCGCAGACGCAGTACCTGGGCGAGGACGTGGTGCTGCACGGCCGCCGCGACGGCGGGGTCGGCGGAGTCCGGGGTGGCGGGTGCGTCGGCGGCGTGCGCGAGCCAGTCCCGTACGGCCGGTACGGACGAGAGGTCGTCGCCCCGGACGAGGGCTCCGACGGCGCCGCAGTGCGAGTGGCCGCAGACCACGACGTCCCGGACGCCGAGGACCTCCAGCGCGTACTCGATGGTGGCCGCCTCGCTGTTGGGGCCTCCGGAACCGTACGGCGGCACGATGTTGCCGGCGGTGCGCAGTTCGAAGAGTTCGCCGGGGCGGGCTCCCGTGATCAGCGCCGGGACGACGCGCGAGTCGGAGCACGTGATGAACAGGACCTGGGGGGACTGGCCTTCGGCCAGCCTGCCGAACTCCTCGGGGCGCTGTCCGAAGGATCGGGCGTGGGCGATGAGGGGCTGCATGTCGTGACTCCTCCTGGCGCGCCACGTGGCGCGCCGGACGTGCGAGAGGTGTGGGGGAGTGCCGGAGGCGGGTCCGCCGGGGGCGGACCGGGAGCTCCGGGCAGAGGGGGCGGTCGCGGGCGCCCGTCGAACTAAAGGGTCGTCAAGGGGTGGTCAACAGCCGGTCAAGCGCGACTTTACCTTGCTTTGCCTGAGGGAAAGTGAACGCGGAGTTTCAGTCGTGGCGAGTGACTGAAACGTGGCAGGAATCTGACGCGATGCGCTCGCTCTGGAGTTCCCGGCGAAGGGAGGGGCGCCGATGCTTCGCTGGCGCGGTGGCCGCCCGCATCGGGCGTGCTCGCCCCGCGCGGAGGTGTCCCCGCTGGTCGAGGCGGTGGCGCCGGGGTGTGGGCGGTGAGTCGGCGTCATCATCGCGGGGCGTGCGGGAATACATTCAAGTCGGCTGAAAATGTGCGGCGTTGTCCTGGATGCTTCTTTCCGGCGAATCCCGTACGAGTGAATCGCGCCGACGGAATGCGGCCCGCGGAATAGGCGGAAGGGATATCGGACGTGACGGTCCGGTGATATCCGCACAGACGTTCTTTCGCGCTTCGGCGCGAAAGCTCCTTTCGCGCCGTCGCGTCGGCGGGCGGGAGATCCGGGAACGACGGACGGGCCGGGCGCGTCGCCGCCGGGGCCGCATGTCCGCCCTGCCGCGGACCGCGGGCACCCGGCGCTCAGGACGGCAGGTTCTGCTCCGCCCAGACGACCTTGCCGGTGACGGTGCGGCACGAACCCCACCTGCGGCACAGCATGTTGATGAGCTGAAGACCCCGGCCGCCCTCGTCGCTGAGTTCCGCGTGCTGGATCTGGGGCAGGTCGGGTCCCGTGTCGGAGACCTCCACGATCAGGCGCTCGCCCCGCATCAGCCGCAGCTCGCCCGGACCGTTCCCGTAGCGCAGGGCGTTGCCCACGAGTTCGGATACGACGAGCTCGCAGACGTCGGCGAGCTCCGCGAGCCCCCACGTCGCGAGCTGGTCGGTGACGAGGCCGCGGGCGACGGAGGCGGCGCGTCCGTCCTTCGGCAGCTCCCACACCCGCAGGTCGCCTGACGGGGCCGGGGCGCCCTCCGTGACGAGGAGCACCGCCTCGTCGAACCGGGCCGCGCCCGCCGGCGCGCGCTCCAGCAGGCCGCCCGCCTCCAGCGCGCCGGGCGCGAGTCCGAGGGCCGCCGTCCGCAACCGCTCCAGCTGGGTGTCCAGGTCCTCGGTCCGGGACTTGATGAGCCCATCCGTGTACATGACCAGATGACTGCCGTCGGGGACCCGCACCCGCAGCGGGTCGTACGGGATCACCCCGGCCCCCAGCGGCGCGCCGATCGGCACCTCCACGAAGTCGGCCGAGCCCGGCCCGTCGACCAGCAGCGGCGGCAGATGTCCGGCGCTGGCCAGCGTGTAGGTGGAGTCGGCCGGATCGTAGACCGCGCAGAGACACGTGGCGACCTGCTCGTCCTCCAGGTCACGGGTCGCCAGGTCCAGCCGCGCCAGCACCCGCTCCGGGGCCATGTCCAGGGTCATCAGGGTCCGCGCCACGGTCCGCAGGCGCCCCATGGTGGCCGCGGCGGGCAGCCCGTGCCCCATCACGTCGCCGACCACGAGGGCCGTGCGCCCGCCGGGCAGGGCCATCACGTCGTACCAGTCGCCGCCCACACCGTGGTGGGCGGTGGCCGGCGCGTACTCGGCGTACACCTCCAGGCCCGGCGTCAGCGGAGTCGCCCGCGGCAGCAGACTGCGCTGCAGGGAGACGACGTGCTCGCGCTCGCGCCCGTACAGCCGGGCGTTGTCGATGAAGACCGCGGCCTTGGAGGCGAGTTGTTCCGCCAGCGCCAGGTCCGTCGAGGAGAACGGCGGCGTTCCGGCGGCGCGCACGAAGTCGGCGCTGCCGAGGAGCAGCCCGCGGGCGATCAGGGGCACGGCGAGGTAGCTGTGCACGCCGGCGGCGCGCATCTTCGCCGCCGCGCTCGCCGTCGGCGCGACCCGGGCGAAGTCGTGGTCCCTCATCCGGCTCAGCAGGACCGGCTTGCCCTGCCGCAGGCAGTACCGGTGCAGCAATGTCTCGTGCTGCTTCTCGGCGTGGACGAACGTCTCTCCGACCGGTGTCGGCTCCAGCGAGGAGAGCTCCTCGATGGCGCACAGGGCCGTGGCCCGCAGGGCGGGAACGCCCGAACCGGTCCAGCGGGCGCCCTCGTCCCCGCGCAGGACGCTCTCCAGGATGTCGACCGCGGCCCCGTCCGCGAAGCGGGGCACGGTGAACTCGGCCAGTTCCCGCGCGGTGCGCTCCAGATCCAGTGTGGTGCCGATCCGGGACGTGGCGGAGTTCAGCCAGGCGAGCTGACCGCGGGTGGTGAACCGGTCCGGCGGCTGATGCCCCCTGCTGCGGCGGAAGCGCGGGCTCGCTCTGCCCGAGCGGTCGGCCGACGCGCGGCTCCCCGCCGAGCCCCGGCTGGTCAGGCGCCGTTTGCGGCTGCCGCCGTTCACTGTTTCGGCCTCCCGCCACGGTCCGATGCCCCTTGGTGCACAGTGTGCCCCGGCGGGGGCCGCCACGCTTGCCGAATGCGTCGACGGAAAAAATGGCCAACCCCGGGGCCGGGACGCCCCCCGTACCTGCGTACGCCGCCCTTCCGCCTGCCTCCGTGCCCGACGGCCGGGCGCCGGCTCACTCCCCGCGGGCGCCGTCGCCGCCGCTGCCCGCCCCGCTCCCGCCGGCGGCCCTCCGCGTACGGGCGAGGGTGGCCGCGGCGTTGTCCAGCAGCATGTCCAGCGCGACCGGGTAGGCGCTGTCGTTCATGTGGGCGACCAGCAGCGGGGCCGTGGCCGCGATGTGCGGATGGGTCTCGGCGGGGAGCCGCGCGTACGTGGCCTGCCAGACCGCCTCGTCGGCGGCGCGCGCCGAGTGGGGGAGCGCCAGACCGGCCGCGTCGAGCGCGGCGAACGCCAACGTCTGGTCGATGAACGCGTGGTAGACCCGCACCACCTCCGGGTCGGGCAGCCCGGCGGAGCGCAGCACGCCGAGGATCGCCTCGTCGGCGGCGATCTCGTGCGCCCGGCCGCTGACCCGGCTGGCCGTGAGGACCGCCGCCTGCGGGTGCGCGAGGTACGCCGAGTAGATCCGGACCCCCAGCTCGCGCAGATCGGAACGCCAGTCGCCGGTACCCCGCCAGCCCCGCATGGCCCGTCCGATCAGCGCGTCGGCGATCGCCAGGGTGAGGTCGTCGGCGCCGCGGAAGTAGCGGTACAGGCTGCTCGGGTCGGCGCCGAGGGCCGCGCCGAGCCGCCGCACCGTGAGGCCCTCGCGGCTGGGCTGCTGCAGCAGCCGCAGCGCGGTCTCGACGATGAGCTGCTCCGACAGGACCACGCCGAGCTTGGTTGGTTTTCTGCGCCTGCGTGCCGCCTCCGGCACCACTTTCTTCGGCATAGCTGCTCCTTTCTCTGCTCTTTCCCAGGTTATGCCAACAGCATTGACGCATGTGAGGCCGCAGGATTTCCATGGGCGGACCGAAGGCCCCGGCCTTGCCGTACGAGAAAGGCAGCCCTGTCATGCGAGTACTGCTTGTGGGAGCGGGTGGCGTGGGCACGGCGATCACGCGGATCGCGGCCCGTCGTTCCTTCTTCGACCACATCGTCGTCGCCGACTACGACCTCGCCCGCGCCGAGGCCGCGGTGGCCGCGCTGGGTGACGCCGGCACCCGGTTCAGCTCCGCCCGCGTCGACGCCTCCGACCAGGCGGCGGTCGAGGCCCTGCTCGCCGGGGAACGGTGCGACGTCCTGCTCAACGCCACCGACCCGCGCTTCGTGCCGCCCCTCTTCGAGGCCGCGCTGGCGGCCGGCGCGGACTACCTCGACATGGCGATGTCGCTGTCCTACCCGCACCCGCAGCGACCGTTCGAGGAGTGCGGGGTCAAGCTGGGCGACGCACAGTTCGAGCGTGCCGCGGACTGGGAGAAGGCCGGTCGCCTCGCCCTGGTCGGCGTCGGCGTGGAACCCGGCCTCTCCGACGTCTTCGCCCGCTACGCCGCCGAGGAGCTCTTCGACGAGATCGAGGAGATCGGCGTCCGCGACGGTGCGAACCTGACCGTCGACGGCTACGACTTCGCCCCGTCCTTCTCCATCTGGACGACCATCGAGGAGTGCCTGAACCCGCCCGTGATCTGGGAGAAGGACCGCGGCTGGTTCACCACGGCACCCTTCAGCGAGCCGGAGGTCTTCGACTTCCCGGAGGGCATCGGCCCGGTCGAGTGCGTCAACGTCGAGCACGAGGAGGTGCTGCTCATCCCGCGCTGGGTGGACGCCCGGCGGGTCACCTTCAAGTACGGCCTCGGCGACGAGTTCATCGAGACCCTCAAGACCCTGCACAAGCTCGGCCTTGACCGTACGGAGAAGGTGACCGTCCCCGGCGGTGCGGAGGTCTCCCCGCGCGACGTCGTGGCCGCCTGCCTGCCCGACCCGGCCACGCTCGGCGACCGGATGCACGGCAAGACCTGCGCGGGCACCTGGGTGAAGGGTGTCAAGGACGGCAAGCCGCGCGAGGTGTACCTGTACCACGTCGTCGACAACCAGTGGTCGATGCGCGAGTACGGCTCCCAGGCCGTCGTCTGGCAGACCGCCATCAACCCGGTCGTCGCGCTGGAGCTGATGGCCGCCGGTACCTGGAAGGGCGCCGGGGTCCTCGGCGCCGAGGCCTTCGATCCCCGGCCGTTCCTGGACCTGCTGACCGAGTACGGGTCCCCCTGGGGCCTGCGCGAGCAGTAGGGGCCTCACGCCGGGGCGGACCGTCGGCCCGGGGCCGCCCCGGCGGTGTTCTCAGCCGCGGATCATCGCCATCAGCTGCCGGTGGGTGTCGGCGTCGGCGGCCGCGACGAGCCCGCGGCCGGCCGGCCCGAGCGGGGCGCCGTCGACACCGGATACCACGCAACCGGCCGCCCGGCACAGCGCGATCCCCGCGGCGAAGTGCACGCTCCCGGACAGGTCGCCGCCGTCGGTGACGTACGCGGCGCGCCGTCCGGCGGCGACCCACGCCAGCGCCAGTGTGGTGGACACGACCCGGGGCCGGAAGCTCTCCACGAAGCCGGGGTGGGCCAGCAGGTCGACGGCCCGGAAGCCGGGCGCGCTCGGGAAGGGCGGGTCCAGGTTGACGTCCACGAGGCGGGTGGCTGCCGTCGGCGCCAGCGGGGTGTCGCGGTCGTCGCGGCGGACCCAGGCACGTGTGCCGTCGGTGCCGAAGACCTCGTCGGCGAACGGGTCGGCGACCGCCGCCGCGCCCCCGCGCAGCGCCACGTTGACGGCCACGAGCATGTTGCCGACGGCGTAGTTGAGCGTGCCGCACAGCGGGTCCACCAACCACTGACGGGTGGACGCGGCGGCGCCCCGCTGCCCACCCTCCTCACCGAGGACGGCGTCGCCGGGCCGGGCGGCACGGAGCACGCCCAGGATCGCCTCCTCCGCGTCCAGGTCCGCGGCGGTCGCGAAGTCTCCGGCCCCCTTGTCCACGCGCGTGAGCCGCTGCCCGTACAGGGCGCGCACGACGTCGGCGCCGGCGCGTGCGGCGGCCGTCGCGACGCCGGCGTCGTCCAGGCCCTGCCCTGATTCGATCATGGTGCGCAGCATAGCGGCGATGCTCCATCGTGCCGCCGGGCAGTGGGACATGGCGGTTGCGCGGGGCCGTCGTCCGGGCAACGGATCCCCCGGGACCTCCCGTTGCGCGCGCCCGAACCGAACCAGGTGGAGCCTTCGAGCGCGCGCCCGCGGGGCATCAGCCCGGATCCCGAGTCGCCGATGGGCCGTCGACGTGGCGTGTGGTCCCCTTCAGTCCGTGGCCGTGGGCTGCGACCATCCCGGCATGGACTCGCGAGTGGTCGGAATACCCGACGTGGACGGCACCGAACAGGTGGCTGTCGTGATCGATGTGATGCGGGCGTTCACCACGGCCGCGTGGGCTTTCCACCGCGGGGCGGAGAAGATCGTTCTCGCTGCCGACGCGGACGAGGCGCTGGCGATCAAGGCGTGTCACCCGGGCTGGCTCGCCCTCAAGGACGGGGCGCCGGTCAGCGGGTTCGACCTGGTCAACTCCCCTGGCCTGATGCAGGAGGCCGACCTGGCCGGCCGCACCGTGATTCAGAAGACCACAGCGGGAACGGTCGGGGCCCTGGCGGTCGTCGAGGCGGAACTGGTGCTGTGTGCCGGCTTCGTCGTGGCCGGCGCGACGGCCCGGGCACTGGCGGACGCCGGCGCCGAATCGGTGACGTTCGTGGCCACCGGCGAGGACGGCCGTGCCGCCGAGGATCTGGCCTGCGCCGCGTACCTGGATCGGCTCCTGGCCGGGGACCGCCCCGACGCCGGACCCTATCTGCACCGTGCCCGCACCTCCCCGGCCGCGGACGACCTGCGCAGCGGCCGGCGACGGGGTGCCCACCCCGCCGATGTCGAACTGTGTGTGGAGGTCGACCGGTTCGACTTCGCCATGAAGGTCGGGATCGACGACGGGACGGCAGTCCTGCGGCCGCTCCGGACGCGACCCGACGCGGTGTCCGGCGTGCACCGCGCGCGGTAGCCGACGAGCCGTCCCCGCCCCGCTCCGACGCGCGGCGGGGGCGGCCGCCGCGCGATCCGAGCTCGAGCCGGAAGCGGAGGGCGCGGCGTCAGACGTGGAACACCGAGCCGACGAACTCCGTGAGCAGGCGCTCCTTCAGCGGCCCCGGCAGTGCGTCGAGCAGCACCAGGACGGGGGCCATCCGTTCGGGCAGCCCCGCGTCGCCGGCGAGACCCGCGAAGGCCAGCACGGCCGCGACCTCGTCCGGTCCGAGCGTCGCCGGATCGAGCCCGGCCGCGAGCTCGGCGAGCCCGGGATCCACGGTCACGGGCGGCAGCGCCCGGGCCGAGACGAGCGCGTCGCCGAGGTCCTCGACCAACGACTCCACCTGGCCGACGGTGGCGGGCGTGAGCGTGAGGTGCAGGTTGGGCGGCAGCCCGTCGAACGAGAGCTGAGGCTGGAGGTACCAGCCGCGGGCGCGCATCTCGTCGGCGAGGTGGAGCAGCAGGCTCAGGTCCGGGACGCCGTCGGCTCGGCCGTCGAGCACCGTGAACGCCACCAGCCCGGCCGCCGGTTCGCCCAGCACCCGCACGCCGTCGATCTTGCGCAGCCCGGCCAGCAGCCGGTCCGAGGCCTCGGCCACCCGGCCGGCCAGAGCCGTGTAGCCGTCCTCGCCGACGTGCTGGAGGACCGCCCACGCCTGGGCGAGCAGACCGCCGGACTTCGTCCCCTGCACCGTCGGGTTCACGACCGGATAGCCGGGCCATGCCGCGTGGGCGAAGTACTGGTGGCGGCGCAGCTCCGCGTCCCGGTACAGCACGACCGAGGCGCGGTGCAGGCGCCGACGAGGAGGAACGGCCGGCGTGGCCCGCCGCGCAGCCGGCTCCGGTCGGACACCGCTCCGACCAGCGGATTGATCAGGAGCAGAGGGAGCCGAGCCCGTATCCGATACGCACCCGGCGCGGCAGGTGCGGAAGCGCTTCGGCATCCGCACGGAGGTCTGCTGGCATGCCGCAGATCATGAACGAGCGTTCGAGCGGGCGGCAAGGGGTGCGTATGACAGTGGCATGAACGGTGTCCGGCCGATGTCGAGCCGATGTCGAAGGTCCGGCCCGCCTCGGCGACCCGCTGCGGGTCGGCGTTCGGCCCGAGGGACATCCGCCGGTCACCGACCCTGCGGGAGCGCGCGGAAGGGCACCGCGGGTGCGGGCTTCGCCGTCGCGACCTGTCGGTGTCCGCGCGGTCACCGTCCGCCCTCCCGGGCGGCCCGTGGTCGTGCTCGACCTGTGGCCCGGCGGGAGCCTGCGTAGCCTGGAAGGAGGAGGTGGTCGCGATGCTGTCGGAGTCACCGATAGTCGCCATCATTCCGGTCAGTGACCTGGCCCGGGCGAAGCGCTTCTACACCGACACCCTCGGCCTCACCATGACCAAGGAGTCCGAGGAGGACACCCGGTTCGACTGTGGCGGTACGACGATAGGGCTCTACGAGACACCCCACGGCGGCCAGGCCGCGCACACGCTGGCGAGCTGGAAGGTCGACGACCTCGACGCGGAGATGTCGACGCTGCGGTCCAAGGGCGTGACCTTCGAGGAGTACGACCTGCCCGGCATCAAGACGGTCGACGGCGTCGTCGAGTCGGACACGATGCGAGGTGCCTGGTTCAAGGACAGCGAAGGCAACATCCTCTGCGTGACCGAGGAACTCGGAGGCTGACCAGGCCGATCCGGCCCGTACGCGTACGACGTTCCGCCTCCGGTCCTCCTACGGTCTTCCGCCAGAAGGCAGCGGCGGGCGGTCGAGGTCCGTCGCGGCTTTCCGTCGTCCCCGCGCGTCGCTCCCCCGCACGCCCATGTTGTCGCGCCCGGTGCAATCACCCGCGGGATATGCAACGTGACGATCGGATGACGGTCGCGGCCGGCCGCGTACCCGTGGTCGGCCCGAGCCGTTGTCCCCCGCGTGAACCACCGCGACGAATCAGACGGCTTCGCCCACCCCGCCGCCCTCCTCGACGCCTACTGGCTCGACCACGAGGAGGCCGGCCTGGGTTCGTGCGGCCCCTCGTGTTCCGTGCCGGACCGGTCAGGGCGCGGGACGAGGGCGGCGCGCTACACGATGGCCGGTCTCGCCACCCTCACCGTCATCCTCGCCCTGGCCCTCGTCCTCGGTGAGGTGCCCTGACGGGCCCTCCACCGCGAGCGGGCGCGCGCGTCGGACACCCTGCCCGTACGAGGGTCCGTCATCGCCCCACGGGGCGGTCAGGACGGCCGCGTTCCGTGCTCACTGGCGGTGGAACAGGGGCGGCGTAACATCGTCACCGTGGACCTCGCCGAGGACAGACTCCTGTCCCGTGCCGCACATGAGCTGAGCCTGAAAGCCGACCAGCTCATCCACGACGTGGAGCGGCGCCTGCGCCACGAGGTACCCGAACTGTGGGACGAGCCGGACCTCGCGCGGATGGCGGCGGAGAACACCACCGAACGGATCGGCGGCGTGCTGTTCGCCCTCGAACACGGCATCGAGCCCAGCCGGATCGCCCCGCCGGCCATCGACGTGGAGCGCGCGCGGCGGCTCGCCCAGCTCGGCAAGCCCGTCAGCGCGATGCTGCGCGCCTTCCGCCTTGCCCAGGGCCTCGTCCTGGACCGGATGCTCGAAGAACTCTCGCTGCTCACGAACGACGCCGAGCTGATCGGCGCGGCGACCCGCCGACTCGTCGCCCTCGGCACCGAGTACGTGGACCACACCTCCGAGCGCAGCGTCGAGGCGTTCCAGGACGAGCGGGACCGCCGGCTGCAATGGCGGCTGTCCGTGGTGAACGAAGCCGGGATGAGCGTGGGGACCACCCTCGACATCGGCCGGACGACGCAGGAGCTGGCCGACCTGGCCGTCGAGCGCTTCGCGGACGTCGCCACCGTCGATCTGCTCGACTCGGCCTTCACCGCGAGCGGGGATCCCGTGACCGGAACGTCGGTCGTCCGCCGGGTCGCCCAGCGGCCGGAGCCGGAGCAGGTCCAGGGGGACACCGGAAGGGAGAACCTGCCGGAGACCGCGATCGCGCCCCAGCAGCTCCACAGTTACCCG
This sequence comes from Streptomyces sp. JL2001, assembly GCF_050917515.1. Lineage (NCBI taxonomy): Bacteria > Bacillati > Actinomycetota > Actinomycetes > Kitasatosporales > Streptomycetaceae > Streptomyces > Streptomyces sp. JL2001. The sequence continues at coordinate 7,361,403 of NZ_CP169421.1, forward strand.
GAACAGTCGCCTCCCGCGCTCGCCCTGGTCACCGGCCGCCCGTCGCGCCATCACCGCGTCGGGCCTCCCGTCCCGGGGTCCCCACCGGCGCATCCGGACGACCAGCGCTTCGACGGCGCGCCCCAGATCCACTCGACGATGGTGGTGCCGCTGCGGGCCCGAGGCGCCACCCTCGGCGTCGCGCAGTTCGCCCGCAACCGCAACCCCGATCCCTACGACGACGAGGACCTGTTCCTCGCCCAGGAGATCGCCGCCAGGGCCGCCGTGGCCGTCGACAACGCACGCCGGTACACACACGCCCGCGCCGCCGCGATCGCACTGCAGCGCAGCCTGCTCCCGCAGCACACACCGGCCCAGTCCGCCGTGGACGTCGCCTGCCGCTACCTGCCCGCCGGTTCCGACGTGGGCGTGGGAGGCGACTGGTACGACGTCATCCCGCTGTCCGGCGCCCGTGTCGCGCTGGTCGTGGGCGACGTGGTCGGACACGGTGTCCCGGCCGCCGCCACCATGGGCCGCCTCCGGACCGCCGTACGCACCCTGGCGGACATCGACCTGCCGCCCGACGAACTCCTCACGCATCTCGACGACGTCGTCGAGCGCCTGTCGGTCGAGGCCTCCACCGACCCGGAGGCGCAGTCCTCGGGAGACATCGGGGCCACCTGTCTCTACGCGGTCTACGACCCCGTCACCGGCTGCTGCGCGATGGCACGGGCGGGGCACGTCCTGCCCGCCCTCGTGACCCCGGGCGGAGCCGCCGAGACGCTCGACCTGCCCGCCGGGCCACCGCTGGGCCTGGGCGGACTGCCCTTCGAGGCCGCCGAGTTCGACCTGCCGGAGGGCAGCCTGCTCGCCCTGTACACCGACGGCCTGATCGAGGCCCCCGGCCACGACGTGGAGACGGGCCTCACCCGGCTGCGGAGCGTACTCGCCCGGCACACACCCTCGTTGGAGTCGGCCTGCGACGCCGTGCTCGAAGCCCTGCTGCCGGTGGGGCGTCCGGAGGACGACGTGGCGCTGCTCCTCGCCCGCACCCGCACCCTCGGAGCACATCAGGTCGTCACCTGGGACCTGGAGGCGGACCCCGCCTCCGTGGCCGGCGCCCGGGCACGCGTCACCGAGCATCTGGGAGTCTGGGGACTCGAGGACCTGGTCTTCACCGCCGAACTGGTCGTCAGCGAGCTGGTCACCAACGCCATCCGCTACGGCCGGCCCCCCGTCCGCCTGCGCCTCATCCACGACCGCACCCTCATGTGCGAGGTCTCGGACGGCAGCAGCACCACACCTCACCTGCGGCGGGCCCGCTTCTTCGAGGAGGGTGGGCGCGGGCTGCTCCTGGTGGCTCAGCTCGCCGAGCGCTGGGGCACGCGCCACCAGCGGGAGGGCAAGACGGTGTGGGCCGAGCTCACCGAGAAGTCGGCCGACGTCCCGCTCCTGGACTTCCCCGCGTTGTGACGGTCCGCCCGGCGGTCCGAGGCGGTCGGCGGGTGGGAAAAGTGGTCTCCGAGCACTGTTAGGGTGACGTGCGCCCGTCAATCCGGGCCCTCTCACTCATCCACACTTCAACGGGGGTTGAACGTGAAGCTTCGCCATGTCCGCGCCGTCGCCGTCTTCGGCATCGCCCTGTTCGCGCTCACCGGAGCCCGTGGCTCCCACGGCGGCAGCTGCGGCGGCAGCTCGAACTCCGGCTCCGGCAGCTCGTCCAGCGGAAGCCACGGCAACGACACCAACGACAGCACCGGGGGCAGCACCGGCGGCGTCTCCGCCCCGGGCGGATCCAGCGCGAACAAGGCCGTGCGCGACGTCAGGATCGACGACTGCAAGCTGGACGCCTCGGGCAAGAACCTGGTCGCGCGGCTGACCGTCACCAACAACGGATCGCTCGACTACACCTACGGCGTCACCATGGAGTTCCGCGGCGCCGCGGGCTCGGGCACGACGCGCGCAACCGCCAAGGTGACCGGCCTCTCGGTCAAGGCGGGTGCCTCCCAGCAGACGGAGGCCACCACGGCGTACCCCGGCAAGGCCGACGGCAGCGAGTACAAGGAGTGCGTCGTCGTCAGCGCGACGAAGAACGTGCTCTGACGGACCGGCTCGGTCCGCAGCCCGCCGCTCATCGCCGCGCGGACCGGCGCGTGTCCGCCCTCGATCGAGGGGCGCACGCGCCGGCCGGACGTCCCGTGGGAAACTCGCCTGCGGAGCGACGGCGGAGGGGTGGGCGATGACCGGGCGGGTCACGGCGGTGTGCAGCGACGGGGCGTACTCCTTCAGCAAACCCACGCGCGCGTCCGTCACTTTGCTCGCCGGCCTCGGGGTCGAGGGGGACGTCCACGCGGGCGAGACGATCCGCCACCAGTTTCGCATGACCTAGGTCCTGTCCGGGCGATCTTCTCGGGCCCGCGACGACGGCTGCGGCGTCTCGCGGCGTTGTCGGAGTCGCCCGAGTACGCCCAGTACGAGGGCGATCCTCCGCCTTGCGATACACCACATCCGACGCCGCGGGCCGATCCTCGAAGATCGCCCGGACAGGACCTACGAGCCGGACCTGCCCAACCTGCGCCAGGTGCACCTGATGCACGAGGAGCTCTTCGACGAACTCGCGCTCAAGGGATACGACGTCTCCGCGGGACAACTCGGCGAGAACATCACGACCCGCGACGTGGACCTGCTCGGACTCCCCACCGGCGCGCTGCTCCGCCTCGGCGATCAGGCGGTCCTGGAGGTGACGGGCCTGCGCAACCCGTGCTCGAAGATCAACGACTTCCGTCCGGGGCTCCTCGGCGAGGTCTTCGCCCTCGATCCCGTGTCGGGGGAGTTCACCTTCAAGTCGGGGATCATGGCCGTCGTCCGGCAGGGCGGGACGGTCCGCCCGAACGACCCCGTCCAGGTCGAACTCCCGCCGCTCCCGCACCACCCCCTGGAACGCGTCTGACCGGCGTCGGAGCGAGGGGGTCGCCTGGCTCCTGATCCGGCTGACAGCCCGTCGGGGAGTTCTGGCTCCGGCCCGACGCGTCGTCGTTCGACGCACGTCCTGGCCGTGCTCGGTTCCGCGGCCCTGAGCGCGGCCACGATCGTCATGGGCCGCCCCCGCAGCTGAAGGGGCGCGGCGGCTGTCCCCCCGGACGAGGCCGGGGGACAGTCGTCGCTACCCGCCGTCCGCACGGACGACCGGGGCACGGTCAGATCGCGGCGCGCATCCGGCCGAAGTCGACGGCCTGGCCGGCCTCACGCAGGACCTGCTCGGCAGCCCGGCTCACTTCGGTCGGTATGTCGCCCAGCTCCTCGACGAGCCCTGCGTAGATCGGGGCGTCGCTGGGCGCTGTATGGGCGCGGTCCTGCAGGTTCACGGTGCTGGTCCTTCTCCGTCGGTGGCAACGGCTAGCGAGTGTAGGCGGCGCCCTTTCCGGGCCGACGCGCGGGACACCCTCCCCGGCAGGCGGAAGCACGGCTTGGGAACGCCCGCGAGCGGGGAGAAACCCTGTGGACCACATGACGGGCAGTCAGCGCATGGTGGGCCGAACCCCACAGCGAGCACCAGTGAACGGACGACCGAGTGACGACCACCTACAGCGAATCCTCCACCGACCGCGTCCCGGGCCGGGCCTGGACGATCCGGCTCACCGGCCACGCGGACCGGACCGCGACCCTCACCTGCTCCACCGCCGGCTGCAGGATGCCGGCCCGATCCCGCGACCTCGCGGCGCTCCGCGCGTTCGCCGCGCGGCACGCGGCCGCCCACGCGAAGGCCGCCACCGTCCGTCCCCACGCCTCCTGCCACTGCCGGGCCGAGCACTGCGAGACCCACGCGGACCTCAAGGTGCGCTGCTCCGGCGGCGTGGTGCTGATCGTGCGCCATGATCCGAGCGTGGGGCAGGTCTGGAGCGTCGAGGAGGTCTGCGAAGCCTGCGCGCCGCTCGTTCCGCACGCCCTCGTCGTCGCCCGGTCCGTACGCCCCCGACCGGTTGCCGCCGGGCCGGCTCAGCCCACGGGCGCCCAGGTCCCCGGCCCCGCACGACCGACCGTCCCGGGGGGCTTCTCGTCGGCCGGCGCCCCGGGCGAGGGCGTGCCCGACACCGGCCCCCGACGACGCGCCCCGCGCACCCCGCACCGCCGTCCCGGCCGCGAGCGCTGACCACCGTTCGGGAGCACCGATTCCGTGACGGGCGGGCCCGTCACGGTGCGCCCGGGGCCCGGTACGACAGGGCGGGCTCCGTACCGCCCTGGTCGAGCCGGAAGGGCGGGTACGCGTCGGTCATCAGGACGGCGTAGGCGGCGACCCGCAGAACCCACCGGTTCAGGCCGATCACCAGCGCGAACAGATCGCGCGGGTACCGGTCGGTGAAGGCGACGGCGAAGGCCGCGATGAGGGTCAGGAGACTGATCAGGCCGCCGCTCCACCAGCCGGCGCGCATGCCGCCGGTGAAGAAGGCGATCACGAGGTACTGGGGGATGGCGAGCAGCCACCACTTGACGAGGACCAGCGAGCGGGACAGCCGCTTCGGGTAGGCGATGTCCAGCCGCGCCGGATATCCGGGCTCCGGACCCAGGCTGAAGGGCGGATAGCGGTCGGTGCCGAGCGCGCCGTACGCGTAGTAGGACACCCGCCAGGACCAGCGGAGCACCCCGAGATTGAAGTCGAACAGCGACCGGGGATAGCGCTCGGTGAACAGGATGGCGAAGAACGCGACCACGGTCACGAAGAAGAAGGCGATCCAGAGGAAGACCAGGATCAGCCAGTGGGGGAGGGCGAGGAGCCACTTGACCAGCCACAGCCAGCGCGACAGCGGGGAGTCGAGCGTGGCGGTCACCGTGACCGGAAGGCTCGGGACGGGCTCGTTCATGATCGTCACTCCCTCGGCCGCTGGTCCGCGCCGCGGCCCACGAGCCTCCCCCGGCCGGCGCGCCCTCTTCCAGGATCACCCCGCGCCTCCCCCCGACGCAGATCGGGACCCCGCGCCCTCACCCCGCGGGCGGGCCCCGCTTCCGCCGGGTACCCGGACCCTCGCGGACCGTGACGTTCCACCCGGCCGAACGGCTGCCTCGCGGCTCCACGGCCGGCGGGAGCGCGTGCGGGCGGCACACCCCCTGGGTGCATCCATCGGTGCGGGGGCCGGTGAAGACCAGGTACTCACCGACTCGCAACGGAGCGCACGTCCAGGAGGGGGCTCCGCGCGAGTGAACCGCCTGGAAGGGACCCCTCGGCCATGAACACCCGAACCCCCGTCGTGATAGCCGCCTCCCTGGGCGCCTGCGCTCTGGCGCTCGGCGCGGCTGTTCCGGCGTCCGCCGACGACGACAAGGCCACCATCTCGGTGTTCCACGCCGTCCCCGGCCTGACCGTCGACGTGTACGCCAACGGCGACGAACTCCTCCCCGACTTCAAGCCCGGCACCCTGACCGAACCGCAGTCGCTGCCGGCCGGCTCGTACGACCTGAAGGTCTTCGAGGCCGGAGCCGACCCGAAGGGCACACCTGCCCTCCAGAAGACCGTCGACGTGCCCGCGGGCGCGAACGCCACGGTCGTGGCCCACCTCTCGGCCGACGGCAAACCGCGGCTCGACGCCTTCGTCAACGACGTGTCGAAGGTCCCTGCCGACAAGGCCCGGCTCACCGTGCGCCACGTCGCCGCGGCCCCCGCCGTGGACGTACGGGCCGGCGGACAGCCGCTCTTCGAGGACCTGACGAACCCGAACCAGAACTCGGCCGTCGTCGACGCCGGCACGGTGCCGGCGGATGTCGTCCTCGCGGGCACGGACACGGTGGCGATCGGACCGGCCGACCTCGACCTGAAGGAGGGCACCAGCAACGTCGTCTACGCCTGGGGCAGCGCCGCGGACAAGGACCTCGCACTGAAGGTGCAGACCCTCGACGGCGCCTACGCGTCACCGTCGGCCAAGCAGTCCGGCCTGGCGGGCGTCAACGACGCGAACGCGTGGGTCGCCTACGCGGCCGGGGCGGGCCTCCTTGCCGTGGCGGGGACACTCGCCGCCCGGCGCAGCTGAGCACCTTCGACCGAGGCATCCGGCCCGACGCCGGGATCCCGCGGGATCCCGGCGTCGGGCCGGATGCCTCGGCACGGCCGGCACGGCTATCCCGGCCGGTAGGTGCCGACGCTCCACTCGTGGCCTTCGGGATCGAGGACCCTGGCGCGTCGCGCGCCCCACGGGGTCTCCTCGGGCTCGATCACCGGAGTGCCTCCCGCGGCGACCGCGCGGAAGAACCACTGGTCGACGGCCGCCGACGTCGGCAGGCACAGATAGAGCCCGCCACCCGTACTGCTGTCCCGCAACGCCGGCCTGCCGTGGCCGACCTCGTCGCCGGTGATCATGAGGACCACCGACCCGAGGCGTACCTCGCCGTGGACCATCTCGCCATCGGCCGAGTCCTGCCGGGCCACCAGCCGGAACCCGACCGCGGCGAGCCAGTCCAGGGCGGCCGCGATGTCCTCGTAGCCGAGATAGGCATGGAGGTCGGCTGCTGCGCCGTATTCCTCTTCCGGTTCCGGGCTGCTCATCGTCTCGTCCTCCGCCCTGGGGATGCATGTGAGGGACGGCGAGGAGATCGCGGGCCACGGACGAGCCGGGCCGAGGCGGCTCGTACCCCGCCGGCCGGACACCCGTGATTCACCTGCCGGCGGGGCTTCGGATGCGACGGTGGCCGACCGGCCGCCCCGCCGCTTCCGGAGCGGGGCGGTGCGGCCCACCGGACGCCCCGCCCCGCCTTCCGACGCCTCAGCAGGTCACGGAGCCCCTGCGCAGGGCGTGGCCGCTCGTGTTGCTGTCGTCGGACCAGTAGACGGGCTTGGTCCCGCCGACGCACTCACCGGCGCCCGCCAGGGTGAAGCCCTCGTTGTTGAGGTCGGGCATGCCGCTGGGGCGGTCGTACACGGCGGTGGTGACGAAGGCGCCGGAGGCGTCGACCTGCAGCGTCCGGTGCCGCCCGCCGCAGGTGTCGTCGCAGACGGCCCACAGGCGTGAGGCCTGCGGCTCCCACTGGAGTTCCATGACCCCCGCCGTACCGCCGGCGATCGTGGCCACGCGGGTCGCGGCGCCCGAGTCCTGCAGGACGTAGCCGTGGATCGCGCCCGTCCCCTCCACCCCGACGAAGAACACACCGCCGGTGTGGGCTCCGTAGTGCGCCGGATCGTAGGCCGCTCCGGTCGAGGCGTCCTTGAAGCCGGCTCCGGTGAGGTAGCCGTCGGGGACCCAGGTGATGCCCTCGAGGCCGAGGTTGGAGCCCACCGACGGCAGGTCGGAGGTCAGGTTCCACTCCTTGGCCGCGGTCAGCGTCGAGCCGGACACGGTGGTGTCGTACCTGAGGACGGACAGGCGGCTGGTGCCGGACGCGTCGCCGTTGCGCTCGCTGGAGACGAAGACACCGCCCGCGGACCCGGCGCCGGTGAGCGTGACTCCCTCGCTGTCGGGCGCGCCGGAACCGCCGGGGAAGCGCAGCGTCTTCCCGGACGCCCAACTGTTCGAGGTGTCGGGGGTCCAGCCGCCCGAGCCGTTCGGGACGAGACGCCACAGCTTGCCGGAGTTCTGCGCGGCCCACATCGCGCCGCCCTCCTGGAAGAGGCCGCTGAGGTCCTGGCCGAAGACGTCCGGCGCGTCGGCGGTGGTCACCGTGCCACTGCCCGGCCAGGTCACCGGCGTGGTGCCCCCGCCGCCGGTGCCGCAGTCGTTCGCGGCGCCGAGCGTCAGCGTCGCCGCCTCGAACGCGCCGGTGCCGTCGGGGCAGCGCGACCACGACGGGGCGGAGTGGGTGCTCCAGCCGAAGGAGTCGACCAGCGTGCTGCCGTCCGCCAGGTACAGCCGTGCCTTGTCGCCGGACCCCAGGCCGAAGGAACCGTGGACGTCGAAGGCGCGGAACGCGCCGGGAGCGAGCGTGGTGCCGGAGCCGATCCGGTACTTCGAGCCGTTGTTGTCGTCCTTGAGGATCCAGCCCGAGAGATCGACGGTGGTGGTCCCCTTGTTGTAGAGCTCGATCGAGTCCTCGACGGACCCGGTCGTCACCACCTCGTTGATTCGGATGTCGTCGGCCGGGGCCGCCTGGGCCGGGACGGCGGTGAGGGCGCCGGCGGCCAGCGCCGGTGCCGCGACGAGGAGGGCGATGCTGCGGCGCCGTCGGCGCGCGCGTGAGTCCGTCACGATGGTGTCCGTCCCGGGGTCGTTGTGCTGCAGGGCGGCACGAGATTCGCCGTACGGGCCGAACGGCCGCCCTCCGGTGGGTGGGTGTGCCGTGAACGATGGCCCAACGGTGCGTGGACGGACCCGCGCCCCCACCTGCCGCAAGGCAGCCGCGCCGCCTTGCGGCACCCGCCTCCCTCGGCGGCCGGAACACTCCGCCGAGCGGGCGAGGTCGGGGACCCCGGGGTTTGGTCCCGGGAAAACCGGCAAGCCGAACCGTCGAGCGCTCGGCAAGCAGTAGCGGACAGACAGCCAGGAGTCACGATCCAGGAAGGCGGCCATGTCGATCCTGACCACAGTTCTCATCATCGCGGCGGTGCTCGTGGTGCTGCTGGCGGCCGGAGTCCTGCTCCGGGCCCGGATGGGCCCGAGCGGCGGCACGCGCTCGCTCAAGCGGCGCTTCGGCCCCGAGTACGACCGCACACTCGCACGGCACGGCGGAGACGCCGAGGCCGCCGACCGGGACCTGCGCGAGCGGACCGAGCGGTACGGCCACCTCAAGCCGCTTCCGCTGGAGCCCGCCGTCCGCGAGCAGTACACCGCTCAGTGGACCACGCTCCAGGAACGCTTCGTCGACGCGCCGCGACAGGCCGTCGCCGACGCCGGAGCGCTCATCGGGCGCGTCGCGGCGACCCGGGGCTTCCCGGACGCCGACCGGCCCGAGGAGCAGCTCGACGCCCTGTCGGTGCACCACCCGCGCCAGGTGGAGGGACTGCGCACGGCCCGTCGCGGCGCGGACTCCGCATCCGCGTCGACCGAGGAACTGCGCGAGGCCCTGGTGCACGCCCGGGCCCTGTTCGACCACCTGACCACGGCCGACTCGGCGACCGTCGCCACGGCCCGACCGCACGGGACGTCCGGGCACCGGCGTGGACACCTGCTCAAGCCGAAGGGAAGTGGTGCGTGATGGCACGCGAGAACCGGGACCAGTCGACGGAAGGCCGCACCGAGAGCGGATCGGAGAACGATCCCGTGATCCCCGCCGTACCCGCCCAGCGCGCCGGCCGTACGGCCCCGCCGTCCCCCTCCGCGCCGCCGCCGGCACCCCCGGTCACGCCGCCGGCTACCGGCACCCCGGCTTCTCCGCTGTCGAAGTCGCCCCAGTCCGCCGCACCGTCTGACGCCCCCAGCGCCACGGGCAGGAACGGGGGGAGCCGCAAGGAGACTCCCGCCGAGACCCCCGCCGCGCCGCGCGGACGGGCCGCTGCGGACCGGCCGGCACCCGACGGCCAGGCCCCCGAGCCCGGTGGCGTGGCGCCCGGAGACGGCCGTGGTGACCACCACACGGCCGGCGACGGCCCCACCGCCCCCGAGGGGAACGGTCCTGCGGGTGCGCTGCTGGGCGACCGGGACCGTGAGCGTCTCGGTCAGCGCCTGCACCACGCGCTCGCCGGCTTCGTCGACTCGCCGCGCGACGCGGTCGCCAAGGCGGCCGACGTCCTCGACGAGACGGAGGAGCAGCTCATCGCCTCCCTCAAGGACCGCCGCACCGCGTTGCGGGCGGGCTGGCAGCAGGGCGGCGACGCGCGCGACCGGGGCGCCGACACCGAACAGCTCCGGCTCACCCTGCGGACCTACCGCGAGGTGACGGAACGCCTGCTCGGCGCATGAATCCGGCGTGTCCGGGCCGTCGGATCGCCGGCGGAGACAGAGGCCCCCGTGGAAGACCACGGGGGCCTCGGCCGTGCATCGGGGTGACCCGCCGGGCGTTCGACGGCCCTGCGCAGGGGAACCCGCCCCCGACGGCCCTGCGCAGGGGAACCCGCCCACTTCAGACGGCGCCGCCCACGGCATGCCGTGCCAGGAGCGTGCCCCGCGCGTGTCCGGTGTGCCCCCGGGCGGCGGCCTGCTGCGGCAGCACTGAGCCCGGCGCGAACGGGTGCTCCACGGCCGAGGCGTAGGGCAGGCCGTCGAGCGGGGCGTCGGTACAGAAGCGGACCATGAGGTCGGCGAAGTCGGCGACGCGTTCGAGCGGGGCGAGGTGATCCGCCGCCTGGATGGTCAGGAAGCGGCCGGTGGGCATGCGGGAGGCGACCGAGCGTCCCATGGCGGGAGTGGTGAGGGTGTCGTGTTCACCCGTGGCGACGAGGACGGGGCACGTCGCGCCGCCCCGGGGCGCGTACCACGCGTGCCGCATCAGCCGGCTGATGTGTTCCGCGGACCTGTGCAGCTGGTGCGGGTCCTGGCCCGAGATCTGCTGGTAGAGCAGGCGGGAGATGACGTGGTGGCGGCGGACCGTGGACGCGCCGGAGGGCGGCATGAAGACGTCGGTCAGCTCCCGGGCGAGAAGGTCGACCTGTCCGCGTCGCAGCATCGCGTCCCAGCGCGGCAGGGCGGCGACGTGGTGTTCCGGCAGATGCGTCGCCACACCCACCAGCATCATGCGTTCGACCAACTCCGGTGATTCCTCGGCGAACCGGAGCGCCACGCTGCCGCCGAAGCAGGCGCCCATCAGGTTCACGCGCGACAGCCCGAGTTCGGTCACCAGGTTCCGTACGGCCCGGGCGAGGAAGTCGGTGCCGTAGGAGGCCGGGAGGAAGTCGGCGGTGCCGTAACCGGGCAGGTCGACGGTGACGACCGAGCAGACCTCGGTCAGCCGCCGCTCGTGCCGCAGCCACGAGCGGCGGTCCTGCAGTAACCCGCCCAGGACCAGGAGGGTTTCGGCACCGGGACGCCGGCTCGGCGCGGTGCGGCACACGTACCGGAATCCCGCCAGGTCCAGAACGCGCTCCGTGGGCACGGACGTTGACGGCCCGGCGGGTGCGGATGCGGCTCCGCCCTGCGCGTTGCTGGGATGTTCGGCCGTCATGACGGACCTCCGGACGAGTGGGGGCGGAAGGGCGGGAACAAGCCATACCCAAAAGGGATGTTCGTGATCTATAACGCGGGGAGGGAGTCGACGACACGGGCTCCCCGTCGACCGGCGCCGTGCGTCACCTCCGGTGAGGCCCTGCCCCTGCCCCTCGCGTGAGGCCCCTGCCCCTCGCCCCCTGCCCCTCGCCCCCGTTCCCGAGCCCGTCAGTCCACCAGCACCCCGGGGTTGAGGATGCCCCGCGGGTCGAGCGCCGTCTTCGCCGCCCGCAGTGCGAGGGCGAACGGTTCGGGGCGCTGGCGGTCGTAGCCGGGGCGGTGGTCCCGGCCGACGGCGTGGTGGTGGGTGATGGTCGCCCGGTGCCGGTGCAGGACCTCGTTCGCGACCGACTTCAGGTCGTCCCAGAAGGCGACCTCGTCACCGGGGCGGCCTGCGGCGAGCACGGTGAAGTAGGGAGCCGCGCCGTCCGGGTAGACGTGCGTCAGGCGGCAGTTGACCGTGGCCGGGTGCCCGGTGGCCTTGAGCGCCGCCTCGGAGACCTCGGTCCGCACCGCGTCGATCAGGCCCGGGATCCGGTCCCAGGTGGCGGCCGTCTCGAAGGTCTCCGCCACGGCGCCCATCCGGGCCAGCCCGTCGCGGAGGTAGGGCATCCGCAGGAAGGCCGAGCGCCAGGCGCCCACGGCCGTGTCGTCGCCCCCGCCGCCCCGGCCGGACGCGCCCTCGTGTCGGCCGCCGTGCGAGCGGGCCAGGTCGACGGCCCGCTCCAGTCGGCCGGCCACCGGTCCGTCCGCCGACTCGAACCCCAGGACCAGGACGGCGGAGCCGTCCTGCGCCGCTCCCGACAGAGCGGCCTCGCCCGCGTCCAACAGGCGGCAGTTGGCGGGGGACAGGTCGGACTGCGCGAGGGCGCGCACCGCCCGGAGCGCGTCGTGGAGGTCGGCGAAGGCGACGGAGGCCGAGGCCTTGTGCCGGGGGCGTTCCTGCAGGCGCACCCATGCCTCGGTGATGACCCCGAGGGCCCCTTCGGAGCCCAGGAACAGGCGGTCGGGGGAGGGGCCCGCACCCGACGCCGGCAGCCGCCACGAGGCGCTGGTGCCGGCGGGTGTGACGACACGCGTCGACTGCACGAAGTCGTCGATGTGGGTGCGGCCGGTGGCGTAGTGGCCACCGGCCCGGGTGGCGAGCCAGCCGCCCAGGGTGGAGAACTCGAAGCTCTGCGGGAAGTGCCGCAGGGTCAGGCCGTGGGGCCGCAGCTGGTTCTCCAGGCTCGGGCCGAGAGCGCCCGCCTGGATGCGGGCGGAGCGGCTCTCGGTGTCGACCTCCAGGACGCGGCCCATGGCGGTGAGGTCGAGCGAGAGCACCGCCCGGTGGGCGTCACCGCGGTACTCCACGCCGCCCGTGACCGAGGAACCGCCGCCGTAGGGGATGACCGCGATCTGCCGGTCGCCGGCCCAGTCCAGCAGGTCGGCGACGCCCGCCTCGTCCGTGGGCCGGGCGACGAGATCGGGGACGCGGCCGGGGCGGCCGCGGAGGGCGCGTATCACGTCCCGGTACGCCTTCCCCATGGCGTGGGCCGCCCGGTCCCCGGGGTCCGCCGACACCAGACCGGACAGGCTCCGCGGGGGCGCCACCGCGGGGTCGGCGATGCCGAGGTCGCGGACCTCGGGCACGGGCAGCGGACGGCTCAGGGTGCCGGGCAGCATTGCGCCCATCGCGACGCACTCCGCGTCGCCGGGATGCGCGTCCGTCCAGCCCCACCCCCACCAGGAGCGGGTGCGGGAACCGGACGGCTGCGGGGTGGTGCCGGACATGGGCGCTCCAGGGATCGCAGTAATTTACCTGTGGGTAAATTACCTACTGATAATATCCGTCCATGGCAACCCCACCGTCGAAAGCCGGCACCAAGGGAGTCCCGCGGGAGCGCCGCCGACAGCAGATGCTGGAGGCCGCCACGGACGAGTTCGGCAGTCGCGGCTACGCGGCCGCCTCCCTCCCCGCGATCGCCGCCCGGGTCGGGGTCACGAAGACCCTGCTGCACCAGTACTGCGGCACCAAGGAGGACCTGTACGTCGCCTGCCTGGAACCCGTGGGGGAACGGCTCCTGGAGGCCATCCGCACGGCCATGGGGCCCGGCGGAACCACGCCCCACACGCCGCTGCGCGTCCTCCACGGCATCTTCACCGCCCTGGAGGGGCGGCGGGAGGCATGGTTCGTGCTGTACGACACCACGCTGCCGCCCGGCGGTGAGGCCGCCCGCCGGGCGGCGGTCTACTGGTCGGTCATCGACGACCTCGCGGCCGGGGGCACCGCCGAACTGCTCCGCGCGGCCGGATCCCGCGACCCGCTGGACGCCGACGCGCTCAGGTACGTCTGGCAGGACCTGGTGGCCACACTCGTCCGCTGGTGGCTCAAGCATCCGGAGCAGACGCCCGAGGCCATGACGCAGCGCTGCGCCCGCCTCTTCGCGGCGGCCGCCACTCTCGCCCCCGAAGACCACCCGGGCTGACGCCGCTACCACCTCGACTGCGCACCGCTCGGCGCGGGCCCGCGCCGAGCGATCCCGCCCGGCACCCCGCACCGCCCGGCACCCCGCACGTCGTCCCGGCGCGGCCGCCTTCCCGTCCTCCGGACCCCGACCTAGGTCCTGTCCGGGCGATCTTCGAGGATCGGCCCGCGGCGTCGGATGTGGTGTATCGCAAGGCGGAGGATCGCCCTCGTACTGGGCGTACTCGGGCGACTCCGACAACGCCGCGAGACGCCGCAGCCGTCGTCGCGGGCCCGAGAAGATCGCCCGGACAGGACCTAGAAGGTCTCGGGCTCCCCGGTCTTCTTCTCGGCCTTGAGCTTGCGCCAGACGGCTGCCAGCGCTTCGAGGTCCCTCTCGTCGAGGAGCTCGGTGAAGACGCGCCCGAGTGCCTCGCGCCGTGTGGCGTCCGCCTCGGCGAAGACGCGACGCCCCTCCTCCGTCAGGGAGACCTCCACGGACCGGGCGTCCCGTGCCGAGGGCGTACGGGTCACCAGTCCGCGTGTCTGCAGGGCGTCGACGACCCGGGAGACCTGGCTGCGGCTGAGCAGGGTGCTGTTGCCCAGGACGGACGCGGGGACCGGATCGGGGCTGGAGGCCAGCCACAGCATGACCTCGAACCACGACACGGGGAGGTTGTGGGCCTTCACGAGGGCGCGGTCGACGCGGTCGGTCATCACGGTCCCCGCCCAGACCAGCCCGTAGAACGCGTAGTCGGCCGTGGGCATCTCGGCTTCGGTGAGCTTCTTCGCCATATCGGCAGTCTAGAGGTTGCGTGCACACGCACATAAACGTATGGTGTGTGTACACGCACATAAATCACGTTCCGTGAAAGGCACCCCTCATGTCGACCCTCCCCGTCACCTCCGCTGGCGAGCCCCGCACCGTCCTGATCACCGGCACCTCCTCCGGTATCGGCCTCGCCGCCGCGATCGCCGCGGCACAGGCGGGCTGGCGCACGATCGCCACCCTGCGTGACACCGGCCGGGCCGACGCCCTGCGCAAGGCCGCCGCCGAGGCGGGCGTCGCACTCGACATCCGGCAGCTCGACGTCGTCGACCCGGACTCCGTCGCCGCCGCCGTGGACGGCGTGATCGCGGACTACGGGCGGCTGGACGCGGTCGTGAAAAACGCCGGTGCCGGGCACGTCGGCACGCTCGAGCTCGAGTCGGTCGACGACGTCCGCGAGGTCATGGAGGTCAACTTCTTCGGCGTCGTGAACGTCTCGAAGGCCGCGCTGCCGCACCTGCGGGCCACCGGAGGCCGTCTCGTCACCGTCACCAGCGTCGGTGGTGTCATCGGCCAGCCCTTCAACGAGGCGTACTGCGCCGCGAAGTTCGCCGTCGAGGGGTACATGGAGAGCCTGGCCCCCGTCGCGGGAGCCGTCGGGGTCCGCGTGTCCGTCGTCGAGCCGGGCGCCGTGGCGACGGAGTTCGTCAACAACATCGGGCTCGACGTGGAGGCCCGCCTCGCGGCGGCCGGCCCGTACGCGGACGCCATGCGCCACTACATCGACCGCACGGTGGGCAGCTTCCTCGACGGCGCCCAGACCCCGGCCGGCGCGGCCGAGGCGGTCATGGAGGCGCTCGGCGCCGAGACCCCGGCCTTCCGCATCCAGACCTCGCCGTGGGCGCGCGAGTTCACCGGCGTCAAGCTGGCGGACCGGGACGGCTCGGCGGTCGTCGGCATGACCGGCACCTGGGTGGCCTGACCGCGGGACGGTCCCCGGGGAGGACGGCCTCGCCGTACCCGGCCTGCCCGCCGCCCGCCCTGCGGGCCCGGTGCCCCGACCTGTGCCCCGCCGCGAACCGGTCCATCATGGTCACAGGCCGACGGCGCGGCATCCGGATCCGCCGGACCCGCGCCCGGCGCTGTCCCCGAGTCGGGAGGCGACGTGCGGGCATGGACGAATCACGCAGAGCCTGGTTCATGATCAGTGGCGTCATCGCCGTGATCCTCGCGGACCTCGTCGCCATCATCCTGATGAACACCCTCGGCCGATGACCCGTGTCCCGCGCCGTACCGCCGGTGGGGCGGTGCCCTCGGTCGCCGCACGGCCGACGCCGTCACCGCCGGGCCGCTGACCGGGCGCCACCGCCGCGATCCGCTCGTACCTCCGTCGGGTGCACCCGACGGAGGCCCCCCGCGGGGGAGGAGCCGCCGCCCAGGACGGGCAGGTGCGGGCATGCCGTTCCTTTCGGCCCCGACCCGACCCGACCCGGCCCGGCCGACGTGCCCCCTTCCGTCCGCCGCGCCGCCGGCCACCCCTGGGCGGGCTCCGGCATGCGGGCGGAGCGGTCCGGGGAGATCATCCGTCCATGGCAGGTACATCCACGTCCTCCGGACCGACCGGCGCCGCGGCAGCCGAGGCGCCCCGACAGCGACTCGCCCTGGCCGCGATGCTCTTCGCGGTGTCGATGACGTTCATCGACCAGACCATCGTCTCGATCGCCGCCCCGAGCATCACCCAGGAACTCGGACTCTCCGCCTCCGGGATGCAATGGGTCGTCAACGCCTATCTGCTCTCCCTCGCGGCGTTCTTCGCGCTCGGCGGACGGCTCTCCGACCTCTTCGGACACCGTCGGATCATGCTGATCGGCACCCTGCTCTTCGTCGTCTCGTCGGTGCTGTGCGGCTGCGTGCCGGAGGGCGGCCTCGCACAGACCTGGCTGATCGTCTTCCGCGCCACCCAGGGCCTGGGCGCGGCCCTGATGTTCCCGGCGGCCCTGGCCGTCGTCATCGCCGTCTTCCCGGTCGAACGAAGGGGCCGGGCCCTCGCGCTCTTCTTCGGCCTGTCCGGCGCGCTGACCGCGATCGGTCCCCTGCTGGGCGGCTGGCTGACCACCTGGACCTGGCGGGCGATCTTCTGGGTCAACGTGCCGGTCGCCGTCGTCGCGATCGTGCTCACCGTCCTGGCCCGGATCCCCGAGAGCCGGCGCCCCGAGCGACTGGACGTCGTCGGCGCCGTGCTCGTCGCGCTCGGCATGGGACTGAGCGTGCTGGGCTTCCAGCAGGCGTCCGCCTGGGGCTGGAGCAGCGTCGCGACCTGGGCGTGCATCGTCGGCGGCCTGGCGATCCTGCTGGTCTTCCTCGGTTACGAGCGGCGCACCTCCCAGCCGCTGATCGACTTCGACGTCTTCCGCGACCGGGCCTTCACGATCGACAACCTCGTGCTGTTCTTCGCGATGCTCGCCTTCGTGCCGGTGTTCTTCTTCGCCTCGGTGTACGCGCAGGTGTCGCTGAGCGCCTCGCCGAACCAGGCCGCGCTGTTCCTGCTGTACTTCTTCATCGGCTTCGGCATCGCCTCCCAGTGGGGCGGCAAGATCCTGGACAAGCGGGGCGCGCGCCCCGCCATGAAGATCGGATGCGCGCTCGGCGCGGTCGGCTTCTACCTCTGGGCGCAGAAGATGACCGACCTGTCCATGCACGACCAGTGGCCCTACGTGGCCCTCTCCGGCGCCGGCATCGGATTCCTCCTCGCCCCGGCCTCCACCGACGCCGTCAACCGCTCCATCGGCGCCTCGTACGGCGAGGTCACCGGCATCACGCAGACCGTCCGCAACTACGCCGCCGCCGTCGGCATGGCCGTCTTCGGCACCGTCCTGACCCATGTCTCCACCGACCGGATCTCGTCGACGCTCCAGGGCCGCGGCCTGCCCGCGGACGAGGCCGACTCGGCGGCCCGCCAGGTCGCCGAGTCGGTCACCGGCCATCCCGACGGGCAGGGTCCGTCCGGCGACGGGCCGGTGGCCGAGGCCCTGCAGAGCGCCGGCGACGCGATCCGGATGGACTTCGCCGAGGCCAACCAGTGGGTCTTCTACGGCATGGCGATCGCCCTGGCCGTCGCCTTCGTCTGCTCCCTGGCGCACCCCGGGACGCGGGTCACCGAGCAACCGCCCGAGAGCTGACCGGGCTGCCGGACTGGCGTCGGGGCGAGGTCGCCGGCCGCACCGCGCCGCCCGTCGGGCGAACCGCGGCCCTCCGGCCCCGTGGCCGCGGCGGCGCAGTCGTGTGGCCGCACCGCGCCGCCCGTCGGGCACCGCACCGGCCCACCGAGGTCAGCGGCCGGGCCCGGAGAAGGCGTCGTTGCGATCGTCGAGCATCGGGCATACGAGCAACTGCCCGATCGGCGCGGGGCCGTTGCGGTCACGCGTGAGCAGAGCCAGAGCCGCGGCGAGTCCGCCGCCGGCGCTCTTGCCGCCGATGACGGTGCGCTCCGCGTCGATGCCCAGTGCGGCCGCGTGCGCGGCCACCCGGATGAGTCCGGCGCAGCAGTCCTCCACCGGGCCGGGATATGTCGCCTCCGGCGCCGGCCCGTACTCGACGGAGACGACGGCCCGTTGCAGCGGTTCGGACCAGGCACGCAGCGGTCGCGGAAGGACCGACCGCGCGTTGCCCGTGATCATGCCGCCGCCGTGCATCTAGTACAGCACCGGCAGGGGGCCGGCGATGCAGGCGGGCCGGGCGCTCACGAGCGTGACGTCCCGGGTGCCCGGCGCTCCCGGTGCCCGCAGCTCGACGACCTCGAAGCGACCGTCGGCCCGCAGCTCCCGGAGCGTCGGCCGAGGTCGCGCCGTCGCGTCCCGCCGACGGCGGGACGCGAGGTTCCCCGGGGTGTACGGCTGCCGTGCCTCGTCGCCCAAAGCCTCCAGCGCCAAGCCCAGTTCGGGGTCGATCGGGGGAGTGGGGCGGGGCTTCGCGGCGAGGCCGGGATCGGGCGGCCGGTCACCCTCGCGCACGCCGGCCGTCCCGTCGGTGGAGGAGGGAAGACCGGCCGGTGTCCCGCCGGCGACGGTTCGTCAGCGCGTCCGTGCGGGAGGGGAGTGCTCGCGCGAGGTCCATACGGACAGTCAACCACCTGATATCCAGCTCACAGCGGGTCTCAAGCGATGCGTGGAGCACAGCCGCCGCGTTCGTCCGGCGGTGAAGAGGGGCTGTCCGCCCTCTTGCCGTGCCGACCGCGTTCGCGAATGATGCACGGGCGTATCGGCCGACGTCGGCCGCGATCCGAGTGCCACCCCCCGAACCCCCCATGTCCAGGAGGCCCGCATTGCGGATGAACCGTCACATCCAGCGACCCTTAGTGGTCGTCGGCGCCGCCCTCGCGCTGGTCGTCGCCGTTCCCCAGGCGGCCTTCGCGGCGCCACCGCCGGCCCTGCCCTCCCAGGCCGAGGCGATCGAGCTGACCTTCCAACCGGCCTACGACTACGACACCGACGGCTGCTACCCGACCCCCGCCATCGGGTCGAGCGGGGCGCTGAACAGCGGTCTCAACCCCACCGGCGCTTTGAACGGCAATTGCCGCGACGCCTCGGACCTCGACAACACCAACGGCTATTCCCGCTGGAAGTGCAACAACGGCTGGTGCGCCGTCATCTACGCGCTGTACTTCGAGAAGGACCAGGCCATTCCCGGCATCAGCCTCGGCGGCCACCGCCACGACTGGGAGCACGTGGTGGTGTGGATCCAGGACGGTGAGGCCAAGTACGTGGCGACCTCCGCCCATGGCGACTTCGACATCCACACGCGCGACCAGATCCGCTGGGACGGCACCCACCCCAAGATCGTCTACCACAAGGACGGCATCGGGACCCACTGCTTCCGCGCGGCCAACAACAACGACGAGCCGCCCGAGAACCACCGCCGCGCCTGGCAGTTCCCCGCTCTGGTGGGCTGGTCGGGCTACCCGCCGACCCTGCGGGACAAGCTCACCCAGGCCGACTTCGGCAGCGGGCACTTCGGTCTGAGGGACGACTCCTTCGCCTCCCACCTGACGAAGGCCAAGCCGGCAGGCATCCCCTTCGACCCGAACGCGTAAGCCCTGACCGGACCGGGCGGCAGGTCTGCCGTTCGCGTTCGCTCCCGCCCCGGGCGCCACCGGCACCCGGGGCGGGCCCGGACCCGGAGCGACGCAGCCGAGCGCGCCGCGCCGAACCGGCCGCTCACCGCCCCGGGAGTCCAGCCGGTCGTGAGTCCGTCCCCGCCGTCACGACCGGTGCTCCGGCAGCCGCTCCTCACCCTCCGCGGTGCGCAGGGACAGCGGCGGCAGTCTGCCGAGGACGACGAGGCGGTGGCGTACGGCCATCACCGCGAGCGAGCAGGCAAGGATCGCCGCCCCGCCCAGCCGCAGGATCGCGTCGTAGACGTCCTCGGCGGGCCGCTCCGGCGTCGCCGCCGAGATCGCGGCCGCCGCGCCCGCCAGCGCGATCGCTCCCAGGGTCACCAGGAACGTCAGCAGCACCCCCGACGCCTCTCCCGCCCTGGCGGGCGGGACGACCTGCTGGGTCGCCACACCGGAGAAGGTCCAGCCGAGCCCCAGCCCGAAGCCGCACCAGGCGAACACCGGTATGTACAGCCACCACGCCGTGACGTACGTGAGCGCGTACATCCCGGTCCCCGCCACGGCGCCCGCCAGTGCCATCACCGCGGTGGGCCGCATGCGGCGGGCGAGGCGCGCCCCGAGCGGACCGCTGAGCGCCACGAGCAGGGCGGGCGCCAGGAAGACCGTTCCCGCCGCCAGCGGGGACAGACCCCGCACCCCCTGCAGGTAGAGCGTGGCGACGAAGACGGTGACGCCGTAGCCCATGTTCGCGATCGATCCCATGCCCGTCACCATGACGTACGGGACGTTGCGGAACAGCCGCAGGTCGATCAACGGGTGCGGCGTCGTCCGTTCCCGCACCACGAAAGCCCCGCCGGCCACCGAGGCCACGCCGAGGAGCGCGAGCGTGCGCGGGTGGTCCCAGCCCCAGGAGTCGCCCCGCTCGACGGCCAGCGTGAGGGTGGCGAGACCGACGACGACCAGGAGGCAGCCGACGAGGTCCAGCTCGCGCGGCGCCGAGTCGTCCCGCGAGTCCGGCACGTACACCCAGGCCACGAGCAGCGAGACCAGGGCCGACGGCACCATCGCCCAGAAGATCCACCGCCAGCCGGGCCCCTCGGTGAACCCGCCGCCCACGAAGGGCCCCAGCGCCGTGCCGATGTTGGCGATCCCGAACGCGGCGCCCAGCGCCTTGGCGCGGGTCTCCTCGGGGAACGCGTTGGTGATCACGGAGACCGAGACCGGGAAGACGAATCCCGCCCCGACCCCCTGCACGATCCGGGCCGCCACCAGCAGCCCCAGGCCGGGTGCCAGCGCGCATCCCAGGGAACCCGCCGCGAACAGGGCGATGCCCACCAGCAGTGCGCCCCGCCGCCCGAAGACGTCGCCGATCCGGCCGCCCACGACGAAGCAGCAGCCGATGGCGAGCATGTACGCGGAGAGGGTCCACTGAGCCACGGAGACCGTGACGCCGAGCTCGTCCGAGATACCGGGGAGGGCGAGGTTCAGCGCGAAGAAGTCGAGCTGGATGCAGAACAGGGACACCGACACGGCGACGAAGGCCCCCGTCCGCGCGGCCGGCGAAGCCACAGCGCGCATGGGCCGGTCCTCTCAGCCGACGCCGCCCGAACGCCGCCGACGCTCGTCGGCGGGATCCCTCCTCATTGTGGAACGGCGGTGGCCGGGCCGCAGCCGGGCCGCGAGGGGGACGCACCCGCGCCGACGGGGAAGTACGCCCGCCCCGCTCCCGCCGGCCCGCGACGTCCGAGGGGATGGCCGGCCGGTCCAGGGGGCGGCGGGAGCGGGACGGGCGGCCGGTCAGCACGCCCGTTCGTACTCGACCTGCTCCAGAGGGTTCCCGTCGCCGAAGTCGAAGGTGCGGGTGGCGCCGCTCTCGGCGAAGCCGGACTTGGCGTAGAAGCGGCGGGACTGCGGGGTGTCCCGCAGCGTCCACAGGTGCACCCGAGTGAAGCCGTCGTCCCGCAGGTGACGCAGCGTCTCGGTCATCAACGAGGCGGCGATGCCGCTGCCCCAGCCGTCGGGGTGGTTGTAGAAGCTGTGGATCTCGGCCAGGCCCGGCCGTGTCGCCGAGGGCGCGAAGACGGCCACGGCCAGCGGGATCCCGTCGTCCTCGGCCAGGAGGATCGTCTCCGCCGCCCGGGCGATGCGTGCGTGCCAGCGCGTGCGCCGGCTTCTGACACCCTGCACGGCGAACTCGGTGGCGAAGAAGGGGGCGTAGGCGGCCTCCCAGGCCGCGGCGTGGATCTCACCGAGGACGTCTCCGTCGTTCGGCCCGGCGCGACGAACTGTGACCATCCGCTGATCGTATCCGCCAGGCGGTCGCGGACCACCGGCGACGCGGCGGCCGGGAACCGAATCCTGTCGCGACCGTACGTCCGGCCCGGGCGGACGCGTGGCCCGGCGCGTCGGGCCCTCGGCGGGGGAGGACGTCACCCCTGCCGACGGGCGCGCCGGGCTCGACGTCAGGCGCGACGACGCGAGCGGCCACCGGTGAACGCCCGGTAGATCAGCAGCAGGATGATCGATCCGACGACCGCCGCGATCCAGGTCGACAGCTCGAAGAAGCCGTCGATGGAGTCGATGCCGAATATCTGCTTGCCGAGCCAGCCGCCCAGCAGCCCGCCCGCGATGCCGATCAGCGTCGTCACGATCAGCCCGCCCGGATCACGACCCGGCGTCAGCGCCTTGGCGATGAGCCCGGCCAGCAGACCGATGACGATCCAGGAGATGACACCCATGATGCGCTCCTCTTCCTCGTGGAATCCCGGTGAATCCGTCGATTGCCTCCTTCACCGCATGCGCGCGATCGCCGGACTCAAACGTCGGCCGCGACGGGGCCCGGCAGGCGTCCCCGGCGGCAGCGGCGCCCGGGGACGTCCGGCGGGCGGCCCCGGTACGCCGCCGCCGGCGCGCCGCGGGCGTACGCTGAGGAGAACGGTTACCGGACCCCTGAACAGCCCTGCCGAGGGTGCCATGACCGATCCCGCCGGCTTCATGCACATCTCCCGGCGGCCCGCGCCCGCCAGGCCCACCGAAGAGCGCCTCGGGGACTGGCACGAGGTGCACGCGGGCCGGCCGCTGCTGCCGCTGGTCTCGTCCCAGGCCCGGCGCTGCATGGACTGCGGCGTGCCCTTCTGCCACGGCGGCTGCCCCCTCGGCAACCTCATCCCGGAGTGGAACGTGTTCGCCGCCCACGGCGAGTGGGCCACGGCCTCCGAACGGCTCCACTCCACCAACAACTTCCCCGAGTTCACCGGCCGCCTGTGCCCCGCACCCTGCGAGGACGCCTGTGTCCTCGCGCTCACCGGCGAGCCCGTGACGATCAAGAACGTCGAGCAGGCGATCGCCGACGAGGCATGGGACCGCGGGCTCGTCCGCCCGCTGCCCCCCTCCCGGCTCTCCGGCCGGTCCGTCGCCGTCGTCGGCTCCGGCCCGGCCGGCCTCGCGGCGGCCCAGCAGCTCACCCGCGCCGGCCACGCCGTCACGGTCTACGAACGTGCCGACCGCCCCGGAGGACTGCTCCGCTACGGCATCCCCGACTTCAAGATGGAGAAGGCCCGGCTCGACGCCCGGATCGCGCAGATGGAGGCGGAGGGCACCCGGTTCATGCCGGGCGTCGACGTCGGCCACGACCTCGACGCGGCACGGATGCGGGACGTGCACGACGCGGTGATCGTCGCGACCGGTGCGACGGAACCCCGCGAACTCCCCTGCCCGGGGCGCGAACTGGCCGGCGTCCATCACGCCATGGAGTACCTGACGGCCGCCAACCGCGCCGCCGCCACCTCGGGGCGGCCCCCCGCGGCCCTCTCGGCCCGGGGCGAGGACGTCGTGATCGTCG
Organism: Streptomyces sp. JL2001; assembly: GCF_050917515.1. Taxonomy (NCBI): domain Bacteria; kingdom Bacillati; phylum Actinomycetota; class Actinomycetes; order Kitasatosporales; family Streptomycetaceae; genus Streptomyces; species Streptomyces sp. JL2001. The sequence goes on from NZ_CP169421.1 coordinate 7,384,605, forward strand.
GAGGCGGTGACACGGCCTCGGACTGCCTCGGCACCGCCCTGCGGCAGAACGCCGCATCCGTCGTCCAGATCGACATCAATCCCATGCCCGGCCCCGACCGTACGGCGGACGAGCCCTGGCCGCTCGTGCACCCGAGGATCCACCGGTCCTCCCACGCCCACGAGGAGGCGCGCGACCGCGACGGCGCGGACCCCCGGGCCTTCGCCTCGGTCACCATGCGCTTCGACGGCGACGCCGCCGGCCACGTCAGTGCCGTCGTCCTGAGCGAGGTGGAACCCGGAACGAGGCGCCCCCGCCCGGGTACGGAGCGCGCGCTCCCGGCCCACCTGGTGCTGCTCGCCCTCGGCTTCCGCGGTCCGTGCGACGACGTGCGCCTGACCGCCCCGCTCGGGCTCACCCTCGACGACCGCGGCACCTTCGCCCGCACCCCCTTCTTCGCGGCGGCGGCCCCACCGGCGGGCCCGCCACCGCCCGGGGCGGGCCCGGCGGTCGCGGGCACGGAAGGGGTGTTCGTGGCGGGTGACGCCGGACGCGGCCAGTCCCTGGTCGTCTGGGCCATCGCGGAGGGCCGCGCCGCCGCGGCCGCCGCGGACAGCTATCTGCGCGGTGCCACCGAACTGCCCGCACCGATCCTGGCGACGGACCGTCCGCTGACCGCGTGAACGACGGGCCGGAGTGGCCGCCGCCCTCGTCCTCGGCCTACCGCGTGCCCCGCCCCACTGCGGGCGGCACGGCCGGGGTGCCCCGCCCCCGCGGGGTGGCCACGCTCTCGCCACCGCGGCCCTCGTCCGTCGCCGACGTCCGCAAGGCCGTGGCGGCCTGCGCGGGCGGCTACGGCGGCGGCGGCGCACTGCACTTCACGAAGGTCACCGCGCTGAAGCCGTTCGCGGTGGGCGAGGAGACCGTGGCGTACCGCCTGGAGGGCAGGGGCCCCCAGCCCACCGCCTGCACCCTGGTCCGTGAGGGATCGGTGCTGATCGTGTTCGTCTCCGCCACCACGACCGGCGCCGCGCCCGTGGTGCCCCAACCCCTGCTCGTACAGCAGTTCATGAAGGTGCAGGCCGCGAACAGCCGCCGGTAGGCAGGGCGTTCTGCCGGCGGCGCTCCGGACGCCGGGGACCCCGGGGGCCGGGACGCGCGTCGTGTCCGCCGCCGGACCGCCCGCCGCACCGCGGAGGGCGCCCGGCGTCCCCGACCGCCCACTCAGATGGGTCGCTTCGGCGCTGCCCACGGCCCGTTCCCGAGCCTCGCATCCGTCGCGGCGCGGGGTGTCGGAGAGATGCGAACCTCGGCGGCCGGCCGGGACGATGCGCCGTCGTGCCCGAGGTCCCGCAGGTCACCGCCGGTGTCGGGGCCCGTCCGGTCCGCGCCGGCGCGAGCCCTGACGCGGCGTGGGGCGCGAGGGTGTTCGCTCGACGGAATCGGCTGTACGTGCGGGGCGGGGACGGGTATCTTCACGCGGTCGCCGTTCCCCCTTCCCCCTGGAGTCCGATGCCCGACCGTACGAGTGCCGCCCTCGTGAGCCTGCTGCTCACCGGCTTCGCGATCTTCACCCCGCTGATCGGGGCGATCGTGGCCGCCGTCTCGATCCGCCGCAGGGGGCGCAACGCCCGCCTGGCGCTGGCCGGTTGCCTGGTGATGGTGCCGGCGCCGCTCGTGACCGTCCTCGGTCCGCTGGTCCTGGAGACCCTCGTCCGCCTCTCCGGCCCGTACATGGCCTTCCAGGTGATATCCGCGATCGCCCTCCCCTTCCACCTGGTGGGCTTCGCGCTGGTGCTCGCCGGCGCCCTCACCGGGCCGAGCGCGCCGCCGACGCCGGGCACGACGGCCGCCGACGACGGGCCCGGCGTCGCCCGGCAGGCCGGAAGCGCCACCGCCGCCGGCTGAACCACCGGGCGGGCCGGCGCCCCGAACTCGCTTCCCCCACACGGGGGTTCACCCCGGCGTCTTGTCCCGGAACTCGACCGGCCCGGACACCGGTGCCTGGATGCTGTAGACGTCTCCCACGCGCAGGGAGTCCGGCGTGCTGTAGGGGCCGTAGGTGCCGATGACGCGGACGGCCACCCGCGAGTCCGGCTGCCGGAAGGTCCGGAAGTACGGCACGTTCGCGGCGGCCTCCGGGATCTCCACCAGAGGGACGCCGCGCCGGTCCAGCAGCCTCCTCAACTTGTCGAACCGGAGGCGTGGCGCGAAGCGCCCGTAACGGTCGCGGAGCGTCGCGTTGACGAGGGAACGGCGCCCCTGCGCGAGCCGGTGCACCTGCAGGGTGAAATGGTGGCCGACCCAGGGATCGGTGGGGCCGCCACGCTCCCAGAAGAACTCGACCAGACCGTGGTCACGCCACATGTGGTGCCGGCCGGAGACGTTCTCGGCGTAGTCCGTCCCCAGGATCTCCGTGAGCCGCTCGGGCGGGTCCGTGGGGCGGGCGCCGAGCACGGTCCCGGTGGTGACGACGTCCAGGTAGAACGCGAGGGAGTACGGCGTCACCGGGACGCTCCCGCGGGCGGCGCGAGCAGCCAGTGCGCCTCGGTGCTCCAGCCGAGGAGCCGTCGCGCCGCGCCGTCCAGCGCCGTGCCGTCCGGGCCGAAGGAACCGCCGTCCGCGACGAAGCGCAGGCCGGCCAGCGCGGGCGCCAGCCGCTCGGCGACCCGGGGCGAACGGCGCGACGCCTCCTCGGCCAGCAGGTCCGGTACGAGCGCTCGTGTCGCCGGCTCGGACAGCGACAGGTGGAAGAGCATCTGCCGCCAGGCGTACGCGGCGTCCTTCACCGTGGCCCGTGCCCGCGCAGGGCCGTCCAGCCGGGCCGTCAGCCGGCACACGAGGTCGAAGCCGCGCAGCGCGAGCACCGCCCAGCCGTCCTCGGTCCCCCTACCGCCGTGTGCCCCGGGTGCGTCCCGGGGCCCGCCGCGCACGGACCCGGGGCCCGGGGTGACGCCGACACGTGCCACGAGCGTGGCCAGGTTGTGGGTCGTGAGGATCTGCGCCTGCTCGATGACCTTGCCGTTGCCCGCCACCGACCAGGAACCGGGATTCCCCGCCCGCCGCGCGCACAGCGCGTCGAACCCGGGGGACGTCCGGCTCGGACGCGAACGCAGGAGGTTCCGGCTCGCCTCCAGCACGGCCAGGTTCCGCACCGCCGCGTAGTCGATGCCGTAGTACCGCTCGTACAGCGTGCCGCCGAGCAGTTCGGCCGCCACTCGCGCGGCGGCCGGGAACTTGGGGCTGAAGCCGCCCGTGAAGATGTCGGCGGCGAGCTCCTCCACCAGCGGCGCTCCGAGATCCGCCTGCCGGGCGAGTACGGACAGCTCGCGCACCAGGACGTTGGGCAGGAGCGTTCCCGGGAACGCGCGCACGGCGGTCTCACCGAGCTCCCGCAGCAGCTCCCGGGCGGCCCGCCCGCCGTCGGGGCCGTCGTTCCGGTGCCCGTCCACGGCCCTGACCCAGGGCAGCTCCTCCACGCGGACCTGGTGCTCCAGGTTCAGCAGGAGCAGGGACCTGCGCCGGCGGAATGCGCGGTAGTTGGCCGCCATCAACGTCGGGAGCGTGTCGCCCGCGTACGTCCGCGCCGTCGTGGCCGCCACCAGCTGGGGAAGCAGCTCGGCCAGCACTTCGGCCGACGGCACCAGCCCGCGTTCCACGAGCGTGCCGAGGGGCGCTTCGAGCGTCCCCTCGACGATGCGCCGGACCGGCGCGGCGAGCCGGGCCCCCGCCGGCAGGTCCCACTCCCGTGCCTCGCGCGCGCTCACGTCGGCGACCAGCGGTGCGACGTCCGAGGCTCCTCCCTCGTGAGGGAGGCCGGCGAGCCTGTGGCGTGCCAGCCGCGCGAACGCGTGGTGGGAAGGGAGCGCCCCCTGCGCCGCCTGCTCACGGCGCAGGGCGGCGTGCCGGGCCGAACCGGGCTCGCCGCGGCGGCGCACCATGGCCGCGACGGCGGTGCGCAGCAGACCCAGTCGGCGCGCTTCGAGCGGACGCCGCGCCACGCTCTCCCGCAGCGCGCCGATCAGAATGCCCAGATTCCCCTTCGGGTCCCGGTGTTTGCGGCAGCGGGTGTGCGCGTCGGCGAGCCTGCGGTACTCGGCCAGCAGTTCTGCGCCCGCGCGGTACCAGCGCTCGTCGGGGCACCGCTCGAGGACACGCCCCGAGGCGTCGGTGGTCGCCAGCCAGTGCGCCAGCACCCGGTCGGCGAACGGATTCCACACCGTCAGCGCCTCCCGCTGTGTCTCCACCGCGTCGTGGGGCCGCCGCCGGTCCAGGCTTTCGCGTGCTTCGGCCACGGTCCGCCGGCTCACGTTGCCGGCGCCGCCGAGACGTACCTCCGAGGGGCGGGGGAGGAAGCGCAGCTCCCGCGCGTGCGGAGCCAGTTCCCCGGCGAGCGCGACGGCTGCGTCCACCTCGCCCGCCCGGGCGAGCCAGGCCACCATGAGCAGCGCGGCCTCCTCCGGCACGGTCACCTCGTACCGTCCGCTGTCCAGCAGGTCGGCGAGCTCCCGCAGACCGGGCTCGGTCAGGTGGTGGGCGAACAGCGCCTCGCGTGTGACCGGCAGTCCGAACCGCCGTGCGGTGTCCCGCTCATGGGGCAGCAGAGGGCCGGCCGCGCTCGCGGAGCCGGTGGCGAATCCGCCGCGTTCGACCTCGGGCGTCACCCACGCGGGCAGCCCCGAGACCGGCGTCCTCGACCCGATCGTCAGACGTCCCTCGCGGATACCCTCCAGCACGGCCTGCCAGCGGCGGCCCCGTTCGGCCGCTCGGCGACGTGTTCCGGCGTCGTCGTGCGCGAGCGCGGTCGTCAGGGCCTTCGCCCACTGGTCCACGGCGTAGGAAGGAGCCACGATCGCGGCCCGGTTCCCCGTACTCGGTTGCTGCTGCTCAGCGTTGTCGTCCATGGCCGACGTGGCGGGTTCCGCCCCCGCGCCCTCCGGGTCCCGAGCCCGGTGCTCTGCTGCTGAGCTACACGTCGATGATCGGCGACCCTACGATCCGCGGTGTGGTCCGCTCAACCGGATATCCGCCCGAGCGCTGTCTCCGGCGACGGGCGTGCCCGGTCTCCCGACTGAAGCCGTCCGGCCGACGGCCCCTGGGGGACCGCCGGCCGTCGGTGCACGCGCGCGGGCGTGGTCCGGATCCGCCGCGTCCGGCGGATCCGGAGGACGCGCCCTAGAAGATGCTCACGCCGTAGGCGCTGAGGGCCTCCGTCACGGGCTGGAAGAACGTGGTGCCGCCGCTGCTGCAGTTGCCGCTTCCGCCGGAGGTGAGGCCCAGCGCGGTGCTGCCGGAGAACATCGCGCCGCCGCTGTCGCCGGGCTCGGCGCAGACGTTGGTCTGGATCAGGCCGTAGACGACGTCACCGCTGCCGTAGTTGACGGTCGCGTTGAGGCCGGTGACCGTGCCGCTGCGCAGGCCGGTGGTGCTGCCGCTGCGCTGGACGGACTGGCCCACGGAGGCGTTGCCCGCGGCGGTGATGTCGCGGTAGCTGCCGTTGTAGAGGTAGACACGGCCGTCCGCCGCCGAGGCGTTGGAGTGGCGGATGATGCCGTAGTCGTTGGTCGGGAAGCTGGAGCCGGCCCGGGTGCCCAGCACGGTGGTGTTCGCCGAGTTGGTGTACCAGGTGCTGCCGATGTTGGTGCAGTGGCCGGCCGTGAGGGCGTAGTAGGTCGAGCCGCTGCGGACGTTGAAGCCGAGGGAGCAGCGGCCGCCGCCGGCGTAGATGGCCTGACCGCCCGCGATGAGCTTGTTGAACGTGCCGGGGGTGCGCTTGATCTCCAGCGCACCGGCGCGGTCGCCGGCTGCCTTCTTGATCGTGGCGATCTCGGCGGCGGAGACGGTGGAGTCGGCCGTGAGGACGATCTTGCCGGTCGCCTGGTCGGTGTACCACGCGGTGCCGGGGACGTCGGCGCCGAGCACCGCGTCGGAGGCGACGGCGAGCTGGGCGGCGGTGGCGCGGCCTGCCGGGGCGGTGGCCGCGGACGACGCGGGGACGGCAAGCGCTGAGGCGGCCAGGAGCGCGGAGGCCACGGCGATCAGCCGGACGCCCTTCGCGGTTCCGCCGAGGGGGGACAGACGCTTGAGGTTCACTACATCCTCCGGTGGGGGAGTGGGACCCGTTGGGTGGACGGGCCGTGCAACGATGAGACGGGTCCTGGTCGACGGGTGAGCCGCCATGAACCTGTCAAATCTCGACGAGGGAATCCTCGAATCCGGACGGCGTCCGCGGCAAGAACGCCTTTCGGCCGATCTACGCGCGTTCAGGTGCTCGGCGACGGAGCGGTGATCGCCGGCGGTCTGGACGGGTGGGGCGGCAGGGGTCGGTGAGGCGTGGCGCGCGAACACATGCGGACGTTTGCTGACGGGGTTTCAGGGGGGTGGGTTCCGCGCTGGGCGAGGAGGGGTCGCGGGCCGAGAACCGGAGCGGGGCCTACCGTTTCGCCAGCTCAACTGGCGGTGTGGGCGCGCTCCCACGCCGGACGGCGCCCCTCGAAGGGTGGCGTGGTGGGAGCTCGCAGGGAGAGGCGGCGGGCGCACAGGTGCGTGCGTCCCGTCGGCGTCCCGGTGGTCTGCCGACGTCGCTGCCGCGTCGGACGTCACGCAGTCCCGTGGGCCGGTGGTCCGGTCGCGGGCGCCCCGCGATGCCGTAATCGTTCCCGTTCGCCCCGCGCGATCCGGTGTCCGGATTCCGCCGCCAGCCGGACCGGAGCGTCTGGGATACCGGTCACGGGCCGCCGTCGCGGGGGTTCCTGACGGTGTGTCGCCGGAGCGCCCTCGTGTGTGGAACGCCCGGACGCGCCGAGCACACCGGCCCGTCGCGACGGCCTCAGGAAACCGACCCGGAGCCCTCGTCGTCGAGAGCCCGGTTGCAGGCTTCCGTGAAGGCGCGGAAGTCCGTCCGGAAGTCGAATTCGATCGACGCGTACTCCGCGGCTCCGAGCGACTGCCGGGTGAACTGCGCGCTCTGCTGGTGCAGTTGGGCCAGCACCCCACGCGCGCTCGACCGTACGGTGATCAAGGCGGCGGCCGTGGCCCCCGCCGCGCCGACGACCGCGCCGACGAGCGCGGCGACCCCCTGATCCATGGGGGCAGTGTGGCGCACGGGACAGGCCCTCGCTCCTGAGTCGGGGTGCCCCGACTCAGGCCGTCCGGCGCGTCCCCCGCGTCCGGAGTGCGGGGAGGGGCGGCGCCGGTCCACGGTCTGCCGACTGCCGACTGCCGACTGCCGACTGCCGACTGCGAGCAACGCCGTGCTCCGCGGCGTCAGACCGACCAGCCGGTCGCCGCGATGGTGAAGGAGTGCCCCGCCGGGTCGCTGAAGAGGCGCGCCTCGCGCGGCCCCTCCTCGGCGTCCGAGTCCAGGGGCCGGGCGCCCAGCGACACGGCCTCGCGCTCGGCTTCGTCGATGTCCTCGGGACCCACCAGGATGCGAAGGTGCGCCTGCAGGGAGTTCTCGGGGCGAGGCCAGCTCGGCGGGGCGTGGCCGTGGTCCCGGTGGATCGCGAGACGGACGCCCGATCCGCCGATGACCTCGATCAGATCGGGGTCCTCGCCGACCTGGATCTCGCCCCCGAGCAGTTCCGCGTAGAAGTGCGCCAGAGCCTGCGGCTCCGCGCAGTCCAGTACGAGCATGCTTGTCTTCGTGACGGTCATGGCCCGCGCCTACCCCGGGCGGACGGACGTATCCCAGGCGGGAAAGGGCCGGCGGATCGGGGCCGACCCGCCGCCACGGCTCCCCGGGTCCCGTCACCGGACAGACCCTGGGGCGAGGGAGGGGAGTCCTGCCGATCGTCGAGGGTCGGCAGCCGGGGGTTGGCCCGATCCTTGCACATCATGACCATCCGGCCACTACTGGAGAGCGATCCACCGGGGCGAATCTGAGGGCGCGCCAGAATCACGGCGCAGCCTGCACACGGCGACCGACGAAACGAGCCCGCCCGATGGACCTCACCACCACAGCCTCGACCATGCGCGCCGTCACCCAGGACGTCGCCGGCCCCCCGGCGGTCCTCCGCCTCGTCTCGACACCGCGCCCCGTGCCCGGCCGGGGCGAGATCCTCGTCCGGGTGCGGGCGGCGGGGGTGAACCCGGCCGACTGGAAGACCCGGCAGCGCGGCGTCTTCCCCGACGGCACACCGTCGCCCTTCACCCTCGGCTTCGACGTCGCGGGAGTGGTCGCGGAGGTCGGCGACGGGGTGACCCTCTTCCGGGTGGGCGACGCCGTGTTCGGCATGCCGCGCTTCCCGCACGTCGCCGGGGCCTACGCCGAGTACGTCGCCGCCCCCGCCCGCCACTTCGCCCCGAGCCCCCGGGGGCTGACCCCCGTCGAGGCCGGCGCGCTGCCCCTGGCCGCGCTGACGGCCTGGCAGGCCCTCGTCGACACCGCGGACGTACGCCCCGGCAACCGCGTCCTGATCCACGCCGCCGCCGGGGGAGTGGGGCACCTGGCCGTCCAGATCGCCAAGGCCCGCGGCGCGTACGTCATCGGCACCGCCGGCGCCACGAAACACGACCTGCTGCGTGACCTCGGCGTCGACGAACCGATCGACTACCGCACCCAGGACTTCGGCGAGACCGTCCGTGATGTCGACGTGGTCCTGGACAGCCTCGGCGGCGCCCACTGGGCACGTTCCCTGCGCACGATCCGGCCCGGCGGCACCCTCGTCACGATCATCCCGCCGGACGCCGCCTTCCCCACCGCCGAGGCCGAGGCGCGCGGCGTCCGGGCCGTCTTCATGCTCGTCGAACCCGACCACGCCGGCCTCCGGGAGATCGCCTCCCTGGTCGAGAGCGGACGGCTGCGCGTGCTGGTCGACGAGGTGTTCCCGCTCGCCGAGGCCGGCCGCGCCCACGCGCGGGGCGAGACCGGCCGTACCACCGGCAAGCTCGTCCTCTCCGTCGCTCCCTGACGGTGCGTCGGCGACGAGCCCGACCGCGACCGGGGGTGTCCCGCCCGCAAGGGGTGGCCGGGAGAGTCCGCGGTCTTCCCCGAAGGCGTGACAGGCGGAACGTGGTCAGTCCGGTCGCCGGTCCTCGTAGGTGATGCCGTGGCGAGCGGCGATGCGGTTGAGACGGGCCGGGTCGAGCCGCCCCGCCGACGTGAGTGCCGGCCGGGCCTCCACGAGGTCCTCCACGAAGCACTCCCAGCCGCCCGGCGACGAGATCTGCAGGACGCGGGGCGGCCGTCCGGCGCCGGGACGCAGGGCGTGCGGTACCCCATGGGGGAGCAGCACGAACTGCCCGGCCGTCAGGGCGTGGGTGCGGTCCTCGGCATCGACCAGGAGCTCGCCCTCCAGCACGTAGACGCTCTCGTCCGCGATGTGGTGGACATGGCGCGGGATCTCCTGGGCGAGGACCACTTCGAGCAGGGAGAAGCGGCCCTCGGTGTCGTGCGTCCGGGCCTTGACCGAGAACGCGGGCGGGAGCGGGATGCGGCCGGGCCGGGCGGCCCCGGACTCGAGCAGGACGAAACGATCGTGCGTCATGGTGTTCCTCTCCGGGTTCGGGCGGTGTCAGCGGGCGTGGCGGACCCCGCGCCGCCAGACGGCGGTCGGCGCGGCGAGGGCGGAGACGTCGTGCGTCGGATCGCCCGCCACCAGCAGCAGATCCGCGCGGCGGCCGGGGGCGATCCGGCCCCGGTCGGACAGGCCGAAGTGCTCGGCGGGGACGGCGGTCGCGGCGGCCAGCGCCTCCCGCGCGTCCAGCCCCGCCGCGCACAGCAGCTCCAGCTCGCGGTGCAGTCCGGCGCCGTGTGAGGGCGCGAACGGGGTGGCGTCGGTCCCCGCGAGCAGCGGCGCTCCGGCCCGGTGCAGGGCCCGCAGTGCCCCCACGGCGTGGGCGAGACGGCCGGGCGGCGCGCAGGCGCCGGCGCCCGCCCCCCGCGCGCCGATCGCCTCGAAGTACGCGAGGGTGCTCACGACGAACACGCCCTGCTCACGAACGCGTTCGGCCAGCCGCCGCCCCACCGGGTCCCCTGGCGCGAGGTCGGCCCAGACATGGGCGAGCCCGTCGACGCCCGCGTCCAGGGCCACCTCCACCTCGGCGGCGGTGATCGCGTGGGCGACCACCCTCAGCCCCGCGTCGTGCGCCGCCGCGGTGAGGGTCACGGCGATCTCCCGGGAGAGGACGGGAAGTTCGGTTCCGTGCACCGTCCCGTCGTCGATGACGATCTTCAGGAAGTCGGCGCCCTCGGCGATCCGGGCCTTGACGAACCCCTCGGCCTGCTCGGGCCGGGTGACGAAGTCGAGCTCCGTCACATCGCCCGGGTCGAGCACGCTTCCGGTCAGCAGGGCCAGCAGCTGCGTGGGGTGGCCGCCGGGCGCGGTGGCCACGGTGCCGGCGCTGCGCAGATCGGCCACGTCGTCGCTCTCCTGCGCCAGCGACCGGTGCCGGGCCAACGGCCGGGGCAGGCAGAACATGTCGACCTCGGTGGTCACCCCGTACCGCAGTGCCTCGGCCAGGCTGCCGTCGAACACATGGGTGTGAGCGTCGATCAGACCGGGCGTCAGGGTGCCGCCCCGCCCGTCCACCTCGACGTCCCAGCCGCCCGTGTCCTCCGTACCGCCACCGACCGCCGCGATGACGCCGTCCTCCAGCACCACCTCGGTGACACCGAGTCGGTCCCGGCCGTCGAACACATGGACATCATGAATCCGTGTACGCATCTGAAGGGCTCCCGTACGTGCCGCTCGTGCCGGGGAGGCCGTTCCTCCCCGGACGCCACCACAGAGGTCGCGCCTCCGCCGGGTGTGACATCGCGGGCCCGGACCGTGCGCTGTGTCACACCCGGATCCGTCCATGTCACACCCGCGTACTCACGGCACTCTTCGGTGACGGCAGACGAGGAGGAAAGACATGACACCCGACCCACCGGCCGAGCGGATCGCCGAGCCGCGGTCCGGGCGGATCGCCGCCCGACCGGCCGACCGGATCCCGGACGCGGTGACCGACGCGTTCCTCGGTCACCGTGAACTGCTGTTCTCCGTGACGTACAACATGCTCGGCACCGTCGCCGACACCGAGGACGTGCTGCAGGAGGTGTGGCTGGCCTGGGCCGCCCGGCACGGCAGGCCCGGCGCCGCGCCGGTGGACAACCCCCGGGCGTACCTCGTCCGCGCGGCCGTGAACCAGGCACTCGCCCGGCGCGCCGCCATGAGCCGCCGCCAGGAGACGTACGTCGGCTCCTGGCTGCCCGAGCCCCGGGTGACCGAGGAGGCACCCGACGGCGCCGAGCGGGCCGAGCAACTCTCGATGGCCGTCCTCGTCGTGCTGGAGTCCCTCTCGCCCCTGGAACGCGCCGTGTTCGTGCTCCACGACGTGTTCGGCTTCGCGCACCCCGAGATCGCCGGGATCCTGGACCGGTCCCCGGCGGCCGTGCGTCAGCTCGCCACTCGGGCCCGCCGCCACGTGCGGGACCGCCGCCCCCGCCACCGGCCCCGGCCAGACGTCCACGCGGAGGTCACCGAGAAGTTCGCCGAGGCCGCGCTGGGCGGCGACCTGCGGGCCCTCATGGAGGTGCTGGCACCGGACGTGACGCTCTGGACGGACGGCGGCGGCAAGGGGCCCGCCGTCAGCCTCCACCCCGTACGAGGCCGCGACCGGGTCGCCGCGGTGTTCGCGGCCGTGGCCCGGGCCATGCCGCCGCAGGGGTTCGACATCCGCTACCGGCGGGTGGCCGCCGACCCCGGCGCACTCGTGTTCTCCGGCGACAGCCCCCTCGCCGTCGTCGTCGTGGACCTCGTCCCCGGCGGTGACACGATCGCCTCCGTCTTCTCGGTCACCAACCCCGACAAGCTCGCCCACCTCAGGGCTGTCCCGTAGCCGGCGTCGGGCGCCCGCCGGCTGCGGGACAGCCCATGGGGCGTGCGAGGCAGCCGTACGAGGCTCCGGTCCGGCGGGGCCGGGGCCGTGCCGGACCGGAGCGGCCAGGACTCAGGCCGGGATCCACGCCAGCGCGAACAGGGCCACCCCGAGCAGCGCGGGCAGCGCGAGGCGCGTGTGGCGGCCCACGCCGAAGACCGCGCCGAAGGCGGTGAAGACCAGGGTCAGCATGCCCGCCAGACCGGCCAGCAGCCGCAGCGCGTCCCGCAGCGGCAGGTCCTGGGCGATCTGCGTGCTCGTGACGATGAAGGCGATGACCGCGGCCAGCAGACCGAGACTGCCCAGGGTCTCCGACCGGAGCCGGGTGATCTCGGCCTGCTCGTGCGCCCGCGTCTCCCGCGTGACCTGTTCCACCTGCGCCTGCATCGACGCCTCCAGACGCTCCGCGGTCTCCCGCAGGCCGCTGCGGATGGCCTCGGTCTCCCGTCGCAGCACGATGTCGGCCCGGATGCGGTGGTACTCGACGACGCGTACGGCGTATCCCGAGCGGGCGGAGTCCTCCAGATCCATGGCTCGCTGGATCTGGGTGAGTGCCGTGTCGAAGTCGCCTGTGAGCGCCGCGAGTTGTGCCCGCACGGCGCGGTAGCGTGGCTGCTCCGGGCTGATCTCGACCGCCCGGTCGACCTGCGCCAGAGCGGTCCGCAGGTCCTCGTCGGCGACGTCGGCGCCACTCCATCCGTACTCGGCGAGCACCCTGGCGTGGTGCGCGACGAGAGCGAGGTTGCCCGGGTAGGCGTCCAGCGCCGACGCGGCGTGGCGCAGCGCCGCCGCCAGGTTCGGCCCCATCGGGTCCAGCAGTGCCAGGTCGGACTCCAGCAACGCCCGCATGGGCACGGAGCCGAAGCGTGCGGCATGGCGGAGGTACACGGTACGGAAGCGGCTGCCGTCCAGGGCCCGCCGATGGCGCGCGAGCAGGACGTAGAACGCGTTGAAGGCGCGCAGCGGGTCGGAGTCGTCCCCTATCACCCGCTCCAACGCCTCCAGATCGGCGTCGACGAGCGAGGTGCACACGGTCATGGCGGCGCTGTGGTGCTCGGCCGACTCCAGGGGCGGCAGGGCACCCAGGGCGGTGGTGATCTCCCCCGGTGACATGGTGATCACCATAGCGGCGGCACGGGGACCGCGAACAGCGCCCGGGCGGTTCGCGGCCGGCGCTCGCCGTGGGTCCCGGGCGAGCGCGTCCGCCGCCGTCAGACGTGCGCGAGCAGGTCCTCCAGCGGCCGGGGAACCCGCCCGAGGTCCACGTGCGCGATCAGGGCGCGCGCGTACTGGGCCTTGCGTCCGCTGTGGGTGCCCATGAACCGGCGCAACTGGTGTTCCACGGGCCGCGTCCGCTGCGCGGGCTGGGTCCGGAACGTGCGGAAGGGCCGCGTCTCGCCCTCCTCCTCGATCACCTGCTGCACACGTTCGGCACCGAGGGCGCGGATCAGCTCGTCCTCCAGGTCGGCGACGCACACGTGGAACCCGAGTCCCGCCAGCCGTTCGCGCGTCAGTCCGGAGCCCAGCCCCACCCGCTCCAGGTGGCGCCGGAAGTGCGCCTCCTCGCCGATGTCGTAGAGGCCGGCCAGCGGGATGTCCAGGCCGGGGGGACCGCACACGTCCAGGAAGTGCCCGATGTTCGTCGCACCTCCGAGCGGCACGACCACGACGCCCTCCGCGGTCAGATCGCGGCCCGCGCGCGTCGCCAGTGCCTCCAGCGCGGCCCGGTCGCTGCTTCCCTCGACGAGCACGATCGAGCGCACCCCGCCGGCCGTCTCGCGCGCCGCCCGGGCGGCCGCGTCCGCTCCCGGTCCACCGGCCGCCCACGCGACCAGGGCCTGCCGGAAGTGCTGCGTCTCGTCCAAGATCTTCCCTCCCGCGGCCATCCTGGCAGGCCGGAAGCCGCCGCGCAGGTGGGTTTTCGCGGGCAGGACCCCGGCCGTCGACGGTCCGCCCGGGGCGATCCTCAGATGCGTCCACCGGCAGGACGGAGCGCCGGCGGCGGAACGGCGGAGGCGCGGAAGCCCGGAGGCGGGGGAGTCCGTGCGCCCGCCGGGGGAGTGCGGCGCCCGTCTGCGGGCAGGCGGACGCCATGGCTGACGACGCGATATCCGAGCAGAAGACGGACGAACGGGCGACGAGGCGCCGGGAGACGCCCGAGGAGAGGGCGGACCGGCAGTGGTCGGAGCTCGTCCAGGAGATCCGGGTCGCGCAGACCGGCGTGCAGATCCTGCTGGGCTTCCTGCTGACCGTGGTGTTCACGCCGCACTTCCAGTCGCTGGGGCAGACCGAACGGACGATCTACCTCGTGACCGTCGTCCTCGGCTCGCTCGCCACGGGCGCACTCATCGGCCCCGTGGCCTTCCACCGCATCGTCTCGGGGCGGCGCATCAAGCCGCAGACGGTCGTCTGGGCGTCCCGCCTCACCTTCACCGGGCTGGTCCTGCTCCTCGCGACCCTGGTGTCCGCACTCTTCCTCATCCTGCGGGTCGCCACCCACGACGGGTACGTGCCCTGGCTCGTGTCCGGAGTCCTGGCCTGGTACCTCGTGTGCTGGTTCGGCCTGCCGCTGTGGGCGCGCGGCCGCTACACCCGCGTCGACGAGGACTGAACACCCGCCCCGAGTGCCGCCCCACGGGTGCCGTCGGCGGCGGCGCGGTCCGCCGCGCCGCCGCGGGTGGTGCCCCGGAACGGGCCACCGCCTCTGCCGGGCGCCCTCACATGTCGCGGGCGGCGTCCACGTTCCCGGCGCGAGGGAAGATCTCGTCGGCGCCCGTCACCTGCAGAAGCCGCAGAAGCTGGTCGGGCACGGGCCCGCTGAGGACGAGCGGCACCATCTGATGCAGCCGGATCAGGCAGTTCAGGCCACTGGAGTCGGCGAACGTCAGCCCGCTCACGTCGAGGATCAGGCGCCGTACGCCCGACTCGAAGGCCGCTTCCTCGCCTGCCTGTTGGAGGCCGGGAGCGGACTCCACGTCCAACTCGCCCGCGCAGTGGATCACACGGACGGGACCGTCCTCGGGCTCGGTGCTCACCTGAAGCCGCATGCGTCGTGCTCCTCGTGTCATGGTTCGGCGTGAAGAGCGAACCTCTGGTCAAGGCTTCCCCCACCAAGCCCCTACCTCACCCTCACGGCGGGAACACATCACGGTCGGCACGAGGGGCCCTTCCTGCCCCGTGCATCACGCGCGTCGGGCGGGACCGATCTCGAACGGAGCGCCGGGAAGGCGCGCTGCCGCGACCGGCGACACCCTCGTACGGGCGGCATCCACGGCGGGCCGGGCGTGTCAGGGCGGCGGCCGCGCGCTCGGTGCGGATAGTGGCAGGCGGCGGGCGCCGAACGGTCGACGCCCGCAGCCGTCACCCGAGCCGTGTGGAGAGCAGGCCAGAGATGAAGAGAGCACTCGTCGCCGCCGTCGGAGCCGCGATGGTCATCGGCCCCGTGGCCGCCCCCGGTTGGGCCACCGAACGGCACGACCCGACCCGCGGCCACGTGACGGCGAACGCCGCGTATCCGATCGGTGAGGTCGTCTCCGACGCGCCGCTCAACGTCCGCCAGAAGCCGACGATCTACTCGAACATCGTCAAGGTGCTCCGTCCGCACGAGCGCATCCTGCTCAACTGCGAGAAGCGGGGTGGCTGGGTCGACGGCAACCCCGTCTGGTACCGCATCCAGGGCTTCAACGGCTGGGTCTCCGCCCGCTTCGTCCACAACCACCAGCCGGTCCGCCCCTGTTGATCGAGCCGGAAGGCGCGACGGCAGGGGGCCGCGCCGCCTGACACGGGCACGGGCGCAGGCGCGGGACCCGGACGCGGGGACCGATGGCCGAGCGCCGCCGCGTCGCGTGACCCCGCCCGACGCGTGTGGTGTGCCCCCCGACCGACGCGAAGGCCCTTGCCCGGTCCGGGTGTTGCCACGAACCGGGCCACGGCCCGCCGACCACCGACGTCGGCGGGTCGCCCGCCCGCCCGGTCCGGTCCCGTGCCGCGGACTCACCGCCCCCTTCGTCACCGGTCACCTCACGCACGGCCGGTGAGTTCGGGACCCGCCGCCTGATCTCCGCTGTTTGCTGTGCGTGATCGCGGCTAGACGGTCAACGCGACCGCGGTGGAGGTGCCGGCGGCGGAGCGTGAGGGAGGGGACCCGTATGACGACAGCGGGACAGGACCGGCGAGTTGCGGGGCGCGGTACCGTGCCGATCGGCCGCGACGTGGTGCTGGCGGTCGGACTCGTCGGGACGTGCGTCGGCGGCCTGGCGCTCTTCCTCAAGACGGTCGAGTCGGCCGGAAGCCGTACGGCGGTGCTGCCGCTCCTCATCGTCGCGACGCTGGTCGTCGCGATGGTGATCATCAGGTGGAGCGTCTCGCCCGTCCGCGGGAGGCTGTCCGCTCCTCCGGCGGAGCCGTGGGACGCGGCGGACGCGTACGTGACGACGGCTCCGGACGTGCCCGACGTCGGACCCGAAGCCCTGGACCACGCGGCGGTCGACGCCGACGGCTTCGAGCACACGATCGCCGCGCTCTGCGTGCGGGACGGCTGCTCCGCCGTGGAAGTGGTCGGCGGCGCGGGCGATCTGGGCGCCGACGTCATAGCGACGACCGCGGACGGACGCCGCGTCGTCGTCCAGTGCAAGCACTACGCCGACCACAACCGGGTCGGCTCGCAGGACCTCCAGCGGTTCGGCGGTACCTGCTTCACCGTCCACGAGGCCGACGTGGCCGTCGTCGTGACCACCAGCTCCTTCACCGCGCCCGCCATGGAGTACGCGGCCACCTGCGGCATCGTCTGCGTCGACGGCGACACGCTGACCGCCTGGACGGAGCTGGCGATCCTCCCGCCCTGGGACACCCCCGACCCGGACGTGCCCCCGGCGGCCGCCGCGGCCGACCCGGCCTGATCCGGTCCGGGCGGCCGGCGGCGCGCCGCGGCCACCCGTGGGGTCAGGCGGACAGGGTCCGGTGGAGGGCGTCGAGGCCGTCGCGGTAGATCCCGGCGAACAGCTCCTCCGCCTCGGCGTCGCTCACCCCGTCGGGCGTGAAGCGTCCGGACCACTGCACCTCGACGAGGTCGTCCCGACCCTCGACCGTGTGGACGCGGAGGGTGGAGAGATAGCCGGTGACGGGGAACGGCGCCTCCAGGATGGCGTACGTGTAGAAGCGCTCGACCTCGTTGTAGGCCATGAGGCGTTCGACGATCACGTCACCGTCGGGGTTGGTCAGGCGGCGGACCCGGCCGCCTTCGAGCGCGGTGCTCTCGGGGATGTAGGGGAGCCAGTCGGGCAGGGCGTCGAAACCGCCGATGAGGTCCCAGACCTGCTGGGGCGAGGCGGGCAGGACGCGGCTGACGGACGTGGAGGCCATGATCGTTTCTCCTGGGGTGGGTGCTGCGTGGGGGATGTCGGGGTCAGGCGCCGTGCGGGAGCGGGGCGGCCGAGCCGACCAGGCCGGCGGCGCGCAGCTCGGTCCAGAACGCGGCGGGGACGCCCTCGTTCAGGGCGGCGGTGTCCTCGGCGATGCGGCCGGGCCGCGTGGCGCCGGGGATGACCGCGGCGGAGGCCGGGTGCGCGAGGGAGAACTGCAGCGCCGCGGCCTTGACGCTCACGCCGTGCTTCGCGGCGAGGGCCTTCAGCTTCCCGACGCGCTCGATGATCTCGGCCGGTGCCTGCTGGTACTCGAAGTGGGTGCCGCCGGCGAGGATGCCGGAGCTGTAGGGACCGCCGACGACCATGTCCACGCCCTGCTCCTGCGCCAGCGGGAGCAGGCGCTCCAGGGCGTGCTCGTGGTCGAGGAGGGTGTAACGGCCGGCGAGGAGGAAGCCGTCGGGCCGCGGCTCGTCGAGTGCGAGGGTCAGCTCGATGGGCTCGGTGCGGTTGACGCCGAGGCCCCAGGCCTTGATGACGCCCTCGTCGCGGAGCCGCGACAGGACGCGGAAGGCGCCGGTGCGGGCCTCCTCGAACTTCTGCAGCCACAGGTCGCCGTGGAAGTCCTGGGCGATGTCGTGGACCCAGACGATGTCCAGGCGGTCGGTGCCGAGGCGCTTGAGGCTGCCCTCGATCGAGCGCTCGGTGGCCTCGGCGGTCCACTCGTGGACGATCTTGTTCGGGTTGCCGTGCTCGAACAGGCCGCCCTTCTCGCCCAGGTCGCGGGCGGCGGTCTCGTGCTCGTCGAGGACGACCCGGCCGACCTTGGTCGACAGAACGTACACGTCGCGCGGCTTGTCGGCCAGCACCTCGCCCAGACGGGTCTCGGCCAGGCCGGCGCCGTAGAAGGGGGCGGTGTCGAAGAAGCGGACGCCGTGGTCCCAGGCGGCCTCGACGGTCGCGCGGGCCTCGTCGTCGGGGATCGCGCGGAACATGTTGCCGAGCGGGGCGGTACCGAAGCCGAGACGGCCGGGAAGGAGGTTCTTGAGGGACATGCGGGTGCCTTTGCGAGGTGAGGGGGCGAGAGAGTCGATCCCCCGCCGTGCTGGCGCCGCATTTGAATGCAAGCGCGCCTTACATGCGTAGACAATACTTGCATGCGCGGGCTAATTCAAGGGGGTGCCCCGTACCGACGCGACGCCACGCGGGCCGCACCCACGCGAGCAGAGGTCGATGTCGCGCTCCCGGCGCGGGGGATGGGAGAGTGGCGGCATGTGCGGCCGATACGCCTCCACGCGTGCACCCCAGGATCTGGCCGGTCTTTTCGAGGCCCGCTGGAATCCGGAGGAGACCATCCCGCCGAGCTGGAACGTCGCCCCCACCGATCCGGTGTGGGCCGTCTGGGAACGGCCGGACCCCGACACCGGCGAGCTGGAGCGCAGGCTGCGCCCGCTGCGGTGGGGGCTGGTGCCGTCGTGGGCGAAGGACCCGGGGGTCGGTTCGCGCATGATCAACGCGCGCGTCGAGACGGTCCACGAGAAGCCGGCCTACCGAAAGGCCTTCGCCGCGCGCCGGTGCCTGCTGCCCGCCGACGGCTTCTACGAGTGGGAGTCCGTCGCGGCGACCGCGGACGCGAAGGCGTACAAGCAGCCGTACTTCATCCGGCCCGAGGACGCGTCTCCGATGGCGATGGCGGGTCTGTACGAGTTCTGGCGCGACCCGGCCGTCGCCGCGAAGGACGATCCGGACGCCTGGCTGACCACCTGCACGATCATCACCACCGAGGCCACCGACGCGGCCGGCCGGGTCCACCCCCGGATGCCCCTCGCCCTCGACCCCGCCGACTACGAAGCCTGGCTCGACCCGGCCCACCAGGACGTGCACGCGCTGCGCGCGCTGCTGCACACCCCCGGCGGCGGCCGCCTGGAGGTGCGTCCGGTGTCGACCGCGGTCAACAGCGTCCGCAACAACGGGCCCCGGCTGCTCGACGCCCCCGCCTGACCACGTCGGGAGCGCGCACGTCTCCCGTCGACGGGAAGGCCGCCTGCCGGGCGGATCAATGCGGCCCGTCCGGGGCCCGTGGTGCGTGGCGCAGCGCCAGGGGCGGTTCCGGTGTGGTCGAGGAGATCTCGGGTTCCAGGCCCTCCGCGGGCGTCGTACGCCGGCGCCCGGCGTCGAGACGCCAGGCTTCGAAGACCAGGGTCGTCGCAGTGACGACGGTGATGCCGAGCAGCCATCCCCCGACGACGTCGCTCACCCAGTGCACGCCGAGCGCGACCCTGGTGTACGCGACTCCCACGACCGCCGTGACGGCGAGCGCCCAGGGCAGCGGGCGCCAGGCGCGGGGCACCAGGGGAAGCAGGACCAGCAGGAGCACCGCGCAGGAGGTGGTCGCCGTCATCGCGTGACCGGACGGGAAGGAGTATCCGGGAGCGTGGGACACCGGATCGGGCAGGTGCGGGCGGGCGCGTTCGACCGCGTGCTTCGTCAGCAGGCCGGTCAGACCGCCGGCCACCGCCGTGACGGACGCCCAGGCCGCCAGCCGCCACGCGCGGCGGGTCAGCAGCCACACCACCACGCCGGCGACCAGGAGTCGCATCACGACCGGATCCCACACGTAGCCCGTCAGGAACTCCAGGAAGCGCACCCAGCCCGGGTGTTCGAGGGCGGTCTGGTGCAGCCGCTCCGCCGTGGTCCGGTCGAGCCGGTGCAGCGGCGGCCACCGGGACTCGACGAGGACCAGCGCGAGCGCGAAGGGAACGGCCGCGACGGCGGTGGCGAGCGCCGCCAGGACGAGCCGCGTCCCGAAGGCCGCGTCGGCACCGCCGTGCCGGGTGAGAAGGGCCCGGACGGCGGGCCGTCGGGATCGCGTGGGGTGCTGTGCCATGGGGGCGTCGACTTCCTTACGTGTCGCGTGGGGAGAGGCGGCCGGCTCGTGGGGGACGTGGTCAGACTCCGGGGTCCCGGCCCACCGGTTCCCTCAGGCCCGCACGCGCGGCTTCCAGCTGTGCGGCGAACGCGAGGCCGAGGAAGAGGGCCAGCGAGGTCAGATAGGACCACAGCAGCAGGGCCATGATCGCGCTGAGGGGTCCGTAGACGGTGGTGAAGGAGCCGCTCGCGCCGACGTACAGGCTCAGGGCCCAGGTCGCCGTGATCCACAGGACCAGGTAGACGACGGCGCCGAACGCGAGCCAGGTGTAGCCCGGTTGGGCGCGGCGCGGCGAGAGACGGAAGATCGCGCTGGTCGCCAGGACGGCCAGCAGGACCCCGACCGGCCAGCGCAGGATCTCCCAGGCCCGGACGGTGCCGGGACCGAGATGGTGGACCTGCGCGAACGCGTGCGTGAGATCGCTGCCGAGGACGGTGACGACGAAGCCGAGCCCCAGCGGGAACCCGGCCAGCGCGGCCATCACCAGCCCCCGGGTGTACTTGTGCAGGAACGGCCGGTCGCGCTCGTTCCCGTAGATGCGGTTGGCGCCGCGCTCCACCTGGCACAGGCTGGTCGTGACGTTGACCAGGGAGAACAGCAGGCCCAGCCAGAGGGCGGCCTGGCCGCCGTCGTCGGCGTGGCGACGGCTCTCGCGCAGGGCGTCGTCGACCAGCTCCCGGCTGGGCCCACTGGTGATCCGGCGTATCGTCAGCTCGGCGACGCGGCCGATGTCCTCGGTGTGCAGCACGCTCGACAGCCCGATGGCGGCGATGGCCAGCGGCACGATGGACAGCACGGTCTGCAGGGCCAGCGCGCGGGAGTGGCTGAAACCGTCGGCGTAACGGAACCGCACGAAGGAATCCCGGGCCAGCCGCCAGCCCCCGTAGCGGCGCAGCGCGGCCCACGCCTCGTCGCCGGACAGTTCCTCGCCCCGGACGTCACGTCTCTGCGGTACACGTGTGGCGGTGCCCATCATGATCCTGACTGTGTGTGCCTCGGTGCGAGCGGCGCGAGGACGTCCGGTGGGACGGGACGGTTCGGGGCTCCGGGTGACAGCGGCGCACCGTCGCTCCTGCGGGTTCGGCGCGGGGCGGGGGCGGCGGGCCGTACCGCGGCGGGCCCCGGAGCACGCGGCAGCCGTACGCGCAGCGCGCCCGGCTCCGTCTCCACGGTGAGCCGGCGGCCGTCGGTGACGGTGTCTCCGTCGATCTCTCGGGGCTGCGCCCCGGCGAAGCGGATGTCGATGTGCCGGCCGCGGTAGTACGTCAGAGCGCCACCGGCGACGGACCGTTCGCCGGTCTCCGGATCGGCCGCCGGCCCCGGCACCTGTCGCGCCCCCGTGGAGCGCCGGCGCAGGACCCGGGACACCAGATGCCCGGTCACGGCGAGCCACCCGGCCGCGCCGTCCGGGTCGAACAGCACGACGTCCAGCCGCCCGCTGTCGGCGCGCGCCCCCGGCAGCAGCTCGACTCCTCCCTGCAGCGTGCCGACGTTGCCGACGACGATCATGCGGGCCCGGTGGCGGCGGCGCCGTCCGCCGTCCACCCGGAGGGACACCCGGGTGCGGGGATCCCTGAGGTGCCGGGCCGCCGCGAGGAGGTAGGCGGCCCAGCCCAGCCGTGCCTTGAGCCGCGGCGACGCGTCGCGGACCATGGCGGCGTCGAAGCCCGCCCCCGTCATGACGGTGAACCGCGTGGGACTGAGGCCGTCGCCCCGCACCCGCCCCACGTCGATGCCGAAACAGTCCCCGCCCAGGGCCTCTTCCAAGGCCGTCGCCGGGTCCAGGGGGAGGCCCAGGTTGCGCGCGAGGAGGTTGCCCGTGCCGCAGGGAACGACCGCCAGCGCGATGTCCGTCCCGGCCACCACATCGGCACAGGCGCGTACGGTCCCGTCGCCTCCGCAGGCGACGACCAGGTCGACGCGCCCGGGGACCGGGCCGTCCCGGCTCGGCGCGGGGGAGTCACAGGCCTCGGCGAGTTCGCCGCACGGCTGCTCGGCCGTGGTCAGGGTCCATCGCTGATCCGGATGGCCGTGCGCCGTCAGGACGGCGCGTACGCGGTCGGCGAGCCGGTCGTCGCAGGCATGCGGATGACGGACGACGACGACCCGCCCGGCCGTCCGGATGCCGGGGGCCGCACCGGAGGGGGACGGCCGGCGGCGGTGGTCGTCGGCGGCGCCGCCCGGAGCGCGTCCGGCGAGGAACACCGATCCGACGACCAGAAGCGTCAGCGCACCGTTGACCAGACCGCCCACCACGTCGGTGGGGTGGTGCATGCCCCGGTACAGCCGCGACAGCCCCACCAACGGCGGGACGAGCAGCAGAGCCGCCACGGTGACGTACCGCCCAGGACCCCGCAGCCGGGTCAGCGCCAGCAGGGCCAGCCCCCCGAACAGGGCGACCGAGGCCCCGACATGACCGGACGGGAAACTCGACGTCGGCGGCGCCGCGTCGAGATGCGGCACGGCGGGGCGGGGCCGCTCCACGCACACGGTCACGACGAGGAACACCGCCGACTGCACGGCGACCGACGCGCCGAGGAACACGGCCTCCGCCCACCGCGGTGGACCGGGCAGGACCAACAGTGCGGCGACGCAGACCAGGGTCACCGCGACGATCGCCTGGGTGCCGGCAGCCATCGACAGCCAGCCCGAGACGGCGTCGGCCGGAGGGGCGCGGTGGGCGGCGAACGTGTGGCTGACCCGGTCCTCGACGGGGCCGAGCAGGTCCGCCACCGGATTCCTGGTCACCAGCAGACCCAGCCCCACCATCAGGCTCACCTGCGCCGGCACCAGCACCAGAAGCCGTGAACGTCTCGCGGCCGCGTCCCTCTGCGTCGTCATGACAGTCCTCATTGCCCGTCACGGCCGGATGATGTCCGCGCCGGGTGAGCGAGGCCGCCCGCGCCGTCCCTCCGGCGGCGGCCCCGCGTCCCGCCCCGTCGTACCGACCCGGCCCGTCGGACCGTCGCGTCCACCGGCCTCCCGTACCGGTGGACGCGACGCCCGCTCAGGACCAGGAGGCCGCCACCAGCGACCTCTCCGCGGCGGCCAGATGGACCGAGGCCGCGAGCCACGCCCGCGCGTAGCCGTCGGCGGAGGCGTCCGTGAGACGGCCGAAGACGTCGCGCGGCCTGCGGTCCGCCTCGGCCGTCAGGGCCTCCGCCAGATCCGCCGCCCCGCCGAACCCCGCCCGGCGCAGCGGTGCGACGAGACCGGCCGCGTCCGGCCCGCGCCCTGCCTCGGCCACTGCACGCCGGCCACCGGCGACCCCCGTCTCCAGCAGGCGCCGTACCCGCCACAGCGGCGCGTCGGCCAGCGGGTCCGGTCCGGCCGTCACCGGACCCGACACGTCCGGGGCCGCCCCGCGCGGGAAGTGGCTGCCCTGGAGGCGGTCGTAACCCAGATCGGCCCGGCCCAGCCACTCCTCCGGCAGCCGCGGGGTGTACGACGCCCCCGGCACCGGACCGACCGCCAGCGGCCGGAGCGTCGCCGCCCGGTCGAGGTCGGGCCGGCCCAGCACCCGGAGGGCGAGCCCCGGGTGCTCGGCGATCCGGCGCAGGTTGGCGGCGTGCGGCAGGTCCGGATGCGGGTGGGCCGGGCGCAACCGCAGCAGCGGACCGCCGCCGGCGACGCGGACCACCAGATACTCCCCGGCCGCGCCGACCACCTCCACGTCGCAGCCCAGCAACGGCGCTTCCGACTGCTCGCCCTGCTCCTGCGGGCCGCCGCCGAGTGCGGCGGCCATCGCCTCGCGCACCGGCCGGGAGAACAACGCCGCGGCGGGCTCCTCCGACCAGTCCACCCCGCGCAGGGGGGTGGCCCGCACACCGCGGCCCGCTCCGAGACGTCCGTCCGCGGAGACGGTCGCCCCGACGATCCGCAGCCCCCCGCGCGCCAGCCCGGCATGGTCGAGGACCCCGCCGCCCAGCGCCACCGACGCGGAACCCGCCCCCCTGGCCCGGCCCAGACCACCGGGGCGCACGTCGGACACCGAGTAGCAGCGGCCGTCGGCACCCACCAGGTGCGTGGACACACCGCCGTAGCCGGTGGCGGACAGCACCGGCTCCCGGCACAGGCCGAACACCCGCAGGCTGCCGCCCTCCTCGTAGGCGCGGCGCGCGCTGCCGGCGGCGCCGGTACCCGCCGACCCGGAGGCGAGCCGGACGGCGCCGGCCAGCAACTCGCTGAAGGAGGAGGTGAGATCGCCGAGCCGCTGACCCTGGCCGCGCTCCCGCGCGGCCCGCAGACCCCGTACGACGCGCAGCGCGGCGGCCTCGGCACGGGGCAGCCCCGCCAGCCGGGCGGTGTGGGCCGCGCGCAGCAGCTCGGCCTGGACCACCGCCCCACCGGCCGTCACACCGGCGGACAGCGCCTCGGCGGCCGCCTCCCAGAGCACGGTCGCCGCCCGGACCTGCGCCGGGCCGAGCACGCTCACCGCATCCTCGGCCTCGACGACGGGGGCGACGGAGGGGCCGGGACCGACGCTCGGGGGCGACGCGGCGTCCGCGGCCGCCGGCTCCGCGGCGGAGCCGGCGGAGGCATCCCCGCCGTCCGCCGGCGGTTCCGCGGTCACGGACACGGTGTCCGCGTCCGCGATCGGGGCCGCGCCCAGCACGGCGGCGCGGTGCAGGCAGCGAGGGGCCAGCAGACAGGTGCAGACCGCCTGTTCGGGGGCCGTGACGGCGCCCGACGGGCCGGGGCTCAGGGTGACCACCGCGTCCTCGCCGAAGCGCACGTCGACCGAGCCGCCGGTGGACGGGACGGCGTGTTCGGCGCAGCCGGCGATCGCGGCGTCGAGCTTCTTGCGCAGCCGGGCGCTGAGCTGCTCGACGGCGTCGGCGAGCACCTCGGGGGCGACGGGCGGCAGGACTTCCAGGCTCAACGGGCTTCTCCACGGAGGCGGTCGCCCACCCAGCGGGCGAGGGCGAGCGGACTGAGGGCGGCCACCGGCATTCCGGCGGCGACGAGCCGGCGCGCCACCGGCACCGAGTAGCGGGGCGCACCGGAGTCGTCGAGGGCCGCGCAGCCCAGCAGATGGGCGCCCGACGAGGCCAGCGCCCGCACCTCCGCGAGCAGTCCGGCGAGCGGGGCGCCCTCCTCGAAGTCGCTGACCACGACGACGAGGGTGCGGCTCGGCACGGTGATCAGCGAGCGGGCGTGCGCGAGCCCCGCGGCGATGTGGGTGCCACCGCCGACCCGGACCTCCAGCAGCAGCGACAGCGGGTCCTGCACGCGGTCGGTCAGGTCCACCACCTGGGTGGAGAAGGCCAGGAAGTGTGTCGACAGGGTCGGCACACCACCCAGCACGGCGGCGGTCAGCGCCGACCAGATCACCGAGGCCTCCATCGAGCCGGAGACGTCGACGACCAGGATCAGGCGCCAGTCCGACTCCTTGCCGGCACGGGTGGCGAACACCGGCCGTTCCGGCACCACCACGACGCGGCCGTCGTCCGTGCGGCGCGTGTGGGCCAGGTTCGCGCGCAGGGTACGGGCGAGGTCGAGGCGGCCACCGGGCCGGCGGGTCGGGCGCGGCGTCGTCAGGCCGGAGAGCGTCGGGCGCAGGCGGGTGGCCAGTTCCCGGGCGAGTTCGTCGACGAGCCGCTTCACGAGCGGCCGAAGCCGGGCGAGTTGTGCCTCGGGCATGCCGCCGGCCAGCGACAGCACCGAACTCAGCAGCTCCACCGAAGGGCGCACCGCCGCCGGGTCCAGCTGTGTGAGGACGTCGGAGCGCCCCGCGTCGGCCGCCTCGGCGAGGACCTCCTCGCGGACGTCCGCCCCGAAGAGCGCCTCCAGCTCCTGGGACCACTCCCGGGCGGTGGGGAAGGAGGGATCCTGCCCGGCGCCCGTCCCGGCACCACCGTCCAGGTCGTCGGCGCCCTCGCCGCGGCCCCTGCCGTACAGCTCGTCCAGGGCGCGGGCGTAGCGGCGCGCGTCGGCGCTCAGCCGCTCCTTGTGACGACCGAGGAGGAGGCGCCACCGGTCGGCGGAGCCGAGTCGCCGGTCCGCCGGTCCGGCGGGGTCCGGGTTCGGGTCCGCGGGGACGGGGGCCGGAGTGACGGGACCGGCCACGGGTCGCGGCCCGTCGGACCCGTCGGGTGCGGCCAGGGCCAGGGCCTTCAGCGCGGCGAGACCGGCCGCGTCGGCGGCGGCCCACAGCGCCAGCAGCTCCGGCGGGGCGTCGAGGGAGAGGTCCAGCCGGTCGCCGAGGCGCTCGGTCACCGTGGTGAGCAGGCGGTCGCGGGCGGCCGGGGCGAGCGCGTCGAACCCGCCCCGCAGCGCCGGAAGTCGGTCGAGGAACTCCTGGTCACCCAGGGAGTCGACCCGGTCGAGCAGCGGTGTCAGGGCTTCCGGCGAGGCCTGGAGCAGCGGCCCGGCGGCCGTGAGAAGTCCCGCGAGCCGCTTCGTCAGGGCCCGCCGCGCGTCGGGAGCGGTCGCCGCGTCGACCCAGCCGGCCGCCCGTTCACCCAGGCCGGCGGCCGGGTCCAGATCCAGCATCACGCGTACGGCCAGGGCCGCGCCCTGCATCAACGGAGCGGCCTCGGCGGCGAGTTCGGCGAGCGCCCGGTCCAGCCGGAGTCCCAGGTGCCGGGCGGCCGTCCGGTCCGCGAGCGCCACCAGCGCGCCCGCGTCCGCGGGGGTGTCGCTTCCGGCGAGACCGGGCAGCGACCGTACGGCCGCCTCCAGCAACTCGTCCGTCAACGTGCCGGCGGTGGTCCGGGCCTCCTCCGTGGTGCCGGGGTAGTGGCCGCGGCGTATGCCCTCCAGGAGATCCAGGGCTGCGAGGAGTTCCGGCAGGTCGGCGGTCTCGGGCAGGAGAACCGACGCCTCGCGCAGCCGTGCGTCGACCAGTTCGGGCAGGTCGCAGCGGGCGGCGGCGGTCAGCCCGGTCAGGATCTGGGCGGCGGTGGGGCCGCCCTCGGCGGCCTCCCGGCGCGCGGTCTCGCCCAGGGTGCCGGCGGCCGCCTGCTCGGCGGTCACCCCACGGACCCCGGCGAGATCGAGACGCGCGGGCACGGACGGCGTCCATGTCAGACGCCACTTGGTACCGAGCGCGGTGCCGTCGCCGGTGGCGGCCACGGCGACGGGCTCGCCGTACGACGCCCCGATGACCAGCAGGCGCTGCAGCAGAACCTCGCGGCGGCCGTCGAGCGGGGAACGGAGCGGGTCGAGCCGGACCTCGCGGGGCTCGGGCTCCTCCGGGCGGGGCAGCCGCAGCCGGGCCAGCTCGTCCTCGACCGACGGGCCCAGACCCGAACGGGGCGCGTGCGGGCTGATCCGGCCGCGCGCGGTGCCGACGAACACGGCTTCCAGGGCACGGGCCAGCGCCCGGCCCCGGCCGAGCGGCTCGCCCTGCCCGAGGACGGTGGTGACGGCCTCGAGCAGCTCCCCTCGCCCGGGCGCGGGCAGTCCGCGCAGGGCGGCCAGGTCGCAGGCCAGGCGCAGGGTCTCCGCGGCCTCGCCCGTGCCGGCGGTGTGACCCGCGCGGCGCAGCTCCCGGCACAGACCCGTCACCGCGGCGGACGCCGCCACCCGGATCCGCTCGGGCTCGCCGCCCGAGGCGAGCACGGCCTGCTGCCACAGGGGGTCGCGGATGCCGGCGGGGTAGCCGGACCGGGAGTCGAGCAGGTCGAAGGAGTACGGCACGAAGGAGGTCACCGCGCCCCCGGCCGTCGCTCCACCGGCGGTCCCCGGCGCGCGGTCGCCGCCGGTCGAGGCACGGTGCGCGGGGCGGCCGGCCGCGCTCGACCCGGCCGCGTCGGGACCGGCCTGAGCCGGGACCGCCGCCGGGCCCGCACCGGCCGGACCCTCGTACGCCGGCACCTGGTCCCGCGTACCCGTGTCCACGCCCGCGTCATGGTCCGTGCCGCTGTCCGCGAGCAACGCCGGCGCGTGGAAGGCACCGACCACGGCGGCGACGCGACGCCCTCCCGCCGAGGCCGTTGCGATCACCTGCCGCATCCGGGCCTCGCGTGCCAGGTCGGTGGCGGGTACGGCACCGTCGGCGCGCAGCGCCCAGCCCACGCCCAGGGCCGCCCGGCGCACCGCCTCGGGGGAACACCCCGGAGCGAGCACCTCCACCGCGCGGTCCCACATGTCCTCACCCTCCCGGCCCGTGCCGGCGGCGGCGAGCGCCCCGGCGAAGGAGGCGCGCCCCCGCGTCTCCCCGGCGTCCGGACCGGTGGGAAGGACACCCGAGGGCGTGGCGGTGGGCTCTGCGGAGAGCGCGCCGCCGGCGGAACCGGCGCCCCCGGCCACGGAGTCGGCGCCCGGGTCCGTCCCGAGTCCCGCCTCGCCGTCACCCGCGCGGTCGTCCGCCTCCTCGCCCCGCTGCCGTGCCGTGCTCGCCGGCGACCAGCCGGGGTCGGACAACGGCAGGTCGCAGCACACGACCTCCACCCCGCGCTCCCGCGCCCAACGCACCGCCACGAGCTCCGGTGAGAAGTCCGCGAAGGGGTAGAACGCCAGCCGGCCCGCCTCGCCCGCCCCGGCCAGCGCGACCGGGGCAACCGTCTCCGGGTCCGCCAGATGCTCCAGCCACGGCTGGAAGTCGGCCGGCAGCTCCACGCAGACCACCTCGGCACCCGCGTCCTCCAGCAGGCGGGGCACCACCGCCGCCAGCGCCGGACTGTGGTGGCGCACTCCCAGCAGGTACGGCTCCCGAGACGCGGCCAGCGCGTCCACGGCCTGCCGCGGATCGACACTCGTCAACGCAGGCTCCCGCGCAGGTCCCAGAGGCGACGCCACATCGCCGAGCCGCTCTCGGCCCGGCGGCGCACCGGGCCGTCCCAATAGCCCAGCAGCCGTGCGTGGTCGGCAGGATCGTCCTTGCGGACGACGCCCAGCAGATGGCCCGGCAGCAGGTCCAGCACGTCACCGCCCGGCAGGTACGCGGCCGCGACCCCCAGCGACGCCGCCACCTGCACCGCCTCGGCGGTGGACATGACCGTCCCCGGCCGCTCCACGTCCCAGCCCTCGGTGGAGCGTCCCGAGCGCAGGTCCCGGAAGACGGTGACGAGCGCGTCCAGGACGGCGTCGTCGACCCCGAAGGCCGCGCCCGCGCGCTGTACCGCGGCGACGGCCTGACGGCGGATCAGGACGGCTTCGGCGTCGGCGTCCGCGATCGGGTCCACCGTCTCGAAGTTGAACCGGCGCTTGAGCGCTGCGGACATCTCGGACACACCGCGGTCCCGCAGGTTGGCGGTGGCGATGACGGTGAAGCCGGGTTCCGCGGTGACCACCGCGTCCGCGGAGGCCGTCAGCTCCGGCACCGTGATCCGGCGGTCGGAGAGGATGGACACCAGGGCGTCCTGCACCTCGGGCAGGCAGCGGGTGATCTCCTCGACCCGCACGACCCGGCCGGTCCGCATCGCGGCGAGCACGGGGGAGTCCACCAGGGCCTCCGACGTGGGGCCCTGAGCGAGCAGCAGTGCGTAGTTCCAGCCGTAGCGGAACGCGTCCTCCGTGGTACCCGCCGTACCCTGCACGGTCAGCGCGCTGGTGCCGCTGACGGCGGCCGCGAGCAGCTCCGACAGCATCGACTTGGCGGTGCCGGGCTCACCGGTCAGCAGCAGCCCGCGCTCTCCGGCGAGGGTCACCACACAGCGCTCCACCAGCGCGCGTTCGCCGACGAACTTCGGCGTGATCTCCAGCTTCGAGGGAAGGCCCGCGCGGCGCTTGGGCAGGGCCAGTTCCTCGCCGCCGCTGCCGCACACGAAGGTGACGACCGCGCGCGGGGTCAGGGCCCAGCCGGGCGGACGGGGGCCCGGGTCCTGGGCGGCCAGGAAGGCGAGCTCGGCGGCGTGACGTTCCTCGGCCGCCTGGACCTTCCGGGCGGGGGCGGGCTGTTCGGTGACGGTCATGCGGGAATCCTTCTGCGTGGTACGGGTAACGGATACGGGGCGGCCGGTGCGGCGCACCTGGGCAGGGGTGCGCCGCACCGTACGGCGGACGGCGGCGGCCGGTCAGCGGCGGCGCCTGGTGCGCCGGACCTTCAGCTCCTCGAAGCGGGGGACGTCGCCGTCGAGGATCCGCTGCCACGCCCGCGCGAACAGCTCCGCGGCCGGCTCGATCGGCACCAGCGGGCCCAGGACGGGACGGCTGCCCGACACCGGCCCGTACATCGGCAGCTTCCACCGCTCGACCGGCAGCACCGGGGCCGACTGCTCGGCCCACGCCCCGGGCAGGAACAGCGCGCGCCCCGCCCGGGCCCGGACGGCCGACACCACCAGCTCGGTGTCCGCCAGTTCGGCCCGGGCCGCCTTGACGCGCGCCGGCTTCCACCCCGTCCAGCGCGCGGTGTTGCGGTCCGTCGGATCGGGCATGGCCAGCAGCATCAGGTACAGCGTGGCCGCGTCCGCTCCCAGTCCGCGGGCCTCGGCGACCTCGGCGACCAGCGCGGGCACCGAGCGCGACGGATCCTGCGGCCACCACAGGCCCTCCGCGTCCGGCGCACCGGCCGCGGGCGCGCCCGGATCGGCCAGCAGCCGCGCGAACGCCGGGTCGTGCGCCCGGCGCAGCGCCGCCTCGGCCTGCGTCGGCTGCTGGTCCTGGCCGCGCAGCGCCGCCAGATACGGATCGGACCCGGTGGAGTCGAGCAGCGCGGTCCGCAGCGCGGGCTCGGGCTGCCCGTCGTGCGTGGCCATGAGCACCGCGCCGTACCGCTCGTGGTCCGGCGCCGTCTCGGTGGGGGTGCCGGCCACCTTCCGGAAGTCCGCGAGGCTCGTGTAGCCGCCGGCGGACAGCAGGAGCCCGGGTGCCGCCAGCCGCTGCCGGACGGCGGTGAGCGCCCCGGGCAGGGCCGCGCGCACGGGATCGCCGGCAGGCAGCCGGTGGGCGAGCCAGGCCGTCAGACCCATCGCCCCCGCCAGCACCGACGTGGTGAACGGGGCCTCGGTCGCCACCACCGGCGCCGGCCGGTCGCCGCTGATGTGCCACTCCACGTCGACGCTGAGCTCCGGGGCCGACGCCGGGTCCAGCAGAGCCGGCAGCGCCTGATGGACGGCCCAGCCGCTGCGCGTGGCCCGGGCGGCCTCCCCGGCCAGCCAGTCGGGCACCCGCCGGCGGCGCCCCACGCGCGCGTTCCACACCGCCGCCGCCGACGCCACGTCCGGCCCCTCGGTCCACAGCAGCGCCGGATCGTCGGGCACCAGCGCCGCCACCACGGCCTGGCGCACCTCGACGGAGAGCGCGCGCAGCTCGTCGCGGGCGTGTCCGGCCTCGGACACCTTCAGCCCCAGCGTCTTCCGCAGTTCCGTGGGCAGGAAGTTGTTCTGCCAGCTGTCCACCTCGGGCATGCCGGCGAGGACGAGCCGGGACAGCGCCCCGGACGCGCCGGTGAGCCGGCCGAACTCCTCGGCGGCCTCCGCGACGAACGGAGCCGCGCCCCGGGCGGTCGCCTCCCGCAGGAACCCGGCCAGCCAGTCGGCGCCGCGCCCGCGGTCACCCACCGGCGACTCGCCGCGGACCGTATAGGGACCGGGCACCTCGAACCGACCCTGCGGGTGGTACAGCAGCGCCCCGAACTCACGGCCGTCGTCGACGTTCGTGCTGTCCTCGGCGAACCCCAGCACCGCTCCACCGCCCAGCGGCAGCACACAGCGGTGCCAGGCGTTGCGCTCCGTGCCGTCGGCGGCGTGCAGGTGCGGCGTGCCGAGGTGGACCCGGACCCGGCGCCAGTGACCGGCCGAACCCGCCGCCGAGCCCAGACCCAGCGCGTCGACCTTCCCGAGCAGGCCGAGCAGCGCCTCCCGTTGCTCGTCCCCGCTGCCGGGAGCGACCGCCCGGTAGGCGATCGCGCCCGGCTCGTCCAGCAGGGAGGTGAAGGGCAGCGCGGAGTACGGCAGCGAAGGCAGGTCGTAGTGCAGCCGTCCCGGAGGCGCCGTGGCGGACGCGTCGGCGACCGCCGACGCCAGCCCCTCCAGGAAACGGTGCGTCACATCCGAGTCGGCGCCCCATCGGTAGTACCCGGAACCCACGACGCCGTTCAGCGCCTCGCCGACCAGACGGTCGGACGGTCCCTCGGCGCGCACCTCCGCGGTCTGCGCCGCCGGGTCGAGACGGGCCGCCACGGAATCCAGGTCCTTCTGCTGCCGCACGGCGAAGCGGAGCACCTTCACCACCCCCGCGATCAGCTCGGGGGCGGAGATCCCCGGCAGCGCGGTGGCCACCAGCTCCGGAACGTCGGCCGCCCGCTCCGCCGCGGCCGCCGCCTTCAGCAGGGTGCCCGCCAGCTCCGCGTCGGCGGCGCGCAGCACGGCCGACCCCTGCGGATCCCGGGCACGCAGCGTGTACAGGTGGGACAGCGGAGGCAGAGCGGGGCCGGCCGTGCCGTACAGCTCGTTCCGGTCGCCGTCCGTCGTCGCCGTGACCACGCCGTCCGGATCGGTCAGCGACAGCGACCGCCACTGGTGGGTCACGGCACGCGGCCGTTCGTCGCCCGGGAAGGTCAGCGCCGTGATCGGCATGTCCGCGCCCTCGGGCAGGGTGACGACGCGGCCGGTCGTGTCCTCGGCGTGCCAGCCGTTGCCGGGCAGCCGTACGACGCGCCAGCCCAGCAGACCGGACGCGCTCGTGCCGAGCGCCGAGCCGTCCACCGAGGGCGCGGGCCGCACCCACGAAGAACGCGCGGCGAGCTTCGCCCCGGTGCCGTGGGGGCGCAGCGCGTCGGCGAGGAACCCGGGCAGGGAGCGCCGGCCGTAGGCGCCCTCGGCCGGGTCGTACTCGGCCCAGCCGCCGTCGCCGTGGTTCTCGCCCGCCTCCCACACCCAGTACGAGGTGCCGTCCGACAGCACCGCCCGCTCGGCGGGCAGCTTCGTGTCGCCGCTGTGCAGGACGCCGCCTCCGGAGGTCCGGCCACCGGTCGGCAGCGGCAGGCTCAGGTGCTCCGACCGCAGGGACCAGTAGTTCCCGCTGTGGGACAGGGGGAACACCGTGTCCGGCGCGGTGTGCCAGTAGCCCTGCGTCTCCTGGCCGTAGGTCCCCCAGAACACCAGCAGCGCGCCGTCCACGTAGTGGAAGCCGTACCGGTAGGAGTGGCCCGTGGGCACGCGCAGATCGTGCGTGAGCACGGTGGAGTCGGCGTCGATGACCCGCACCTGCGCGGTACTGGCCACGATCAGGTACGGCCATGCCTCGACCACGGTCAGGCCGTCGCGGTTGTTGCGCCCCGGAGCGAGCTCCGCGAGCGCCTCCTCCCACGCGGGCCAGCCGAGCTCCTCGAACAGACCGCCGCGCAGGGTGCGCGCCAGCGTCTCGCCGAGATCGGCACCGGCCGCGGCCGCCACCTCCTGCGGCGCGAGCGCGAGGGCTTCGGCGGGCAGCCACGTCAGCCGGGCGATCGCGTTCGGCAGCGCGGGCAGACCGGCCGCGACCGACGCGCGGGCGACGCCCCGCATCCACTCGGTGAGCATCGGGCGGCCGCCGGCCGTGCCGGCCAGCTTCCGCATCACATCGGCGCCGGAGGAGCCGTTGTTGTAGCTGTCGGCACCGCGCCGGAAGGCGGGACGGAAGCGTTCGTCGGCGGCGAGCGCGGCCAGGTCCCGGCGCTGCTCCCCGTTCGCCCAGTCCGACAGGTTCAGGGCCAGGTGCCGCCGGCCGCGCGAGTCCTCGTCCGGGTCGGCGACCGGGACGTCCAGGGAGAGCAGCAGATCCAGCAGGTTCGCGTCCTCGACGCCGATCCGCAGGCCCTGGCCGTCCGGCCGGGCCGCCAGGTCGGCACGCAGCCGTCCGGCCGCCCGGTCCACCAGCTCCAGCAGCGCCGGCGGCGTGGGGCGGCTGCCCCAGCCCCGGTGCCGGGCCGCGTGGTAGCGCTCGAGCCAGCCCGCGGCGCCGTCGGCGCACCGCGCCTCGGCCGGCACGTCCGCGTCGGTCAGGCCGGCGTCCGCGCCGGACTCCGCGAGAATCCCCAGCCACTGGACGCTCTGCTCCCCGTCGTCCCCGGGCGGCATGATCGACAGCAACGTGCCCCGTACCGCCGGGACGCGGCGCGCCAGGTCGACCAGCGCGGTGCGGTGCGCCTTCCACCATCCCGCGGCCGCCCGCAGCGTGGCGGGCAGCGGCAGCAGCTCGGCGACGTACTCCTGCTCCGCCTCGTTGCCGGACAGACCCGCGGCCCGGGCCAGCCGCCGCAGCTCCACGGCGACCTGGGCGGACGGGGCGAGACCGCCGGCGGTCCGGCGCACGCACAGCCGCCGGAACCGCTCGTACGCCTCCGCGGGGGCGAGCCGGGTGGCGAGCTCCTTGCCGTAGCCGGTCAGCACCTTCACGGGCAGCGCCCCGGCCAGCGCGAACTCCAGGAAGACGGCGTCGAGCCGGTCCTCGTCGACCGGCAGGCCGTGCTGGGCCTCGCTGGTGCGGGCCCGGCCGAACAACTGGCCCGCGTACGTGGCGTTCTCGACGGCGAGGAAGACCCGCGCGGCCTGCTCGTAGAAGACGGGGAGGAAGTGCGGGACGGCCGAGGCGAGTCGCCCGGCCAGTTCGTGGCAGGCGTCCAGGGCGGCCTTGGGCTTGGTCTTGGCCTGGCGCGCCAGTCGGTCCAGCTCCGGCACGACGGCCAGCGCGTGGTGCCCGTCCTCGGGGTGGTGGACCAGCACCCACTCCGGGAAGCCGAGTTCCTGTCGCTGGCCGAGGCCGACGACGGTCGCCTCGCCCTCGCGCTCCAGTCCCAGGAAGCCCGCGGCGAGGTCCTCGGCGGGGCCGAGCTCGGCCGCGGCCAGCCGGACGACGACCCGCTCCTCCCCGAGCACCGGGTGCCGGTAGGTGCGCGCGGTCAGCGCCACCGCGGAGGCGCCCGCGCCCTCGGCGTCGGCCGGGAGCACCGCCCCGGCCTTGAGCAGCTCCCTGTTGTCGGAAGCGGTCGTGCTGGTCACGCGTCCCCACCCTCTTCGATCGTGCGGCCGGCGTACAGCGCCGCGGCCATGCGCATCCCCTCGGACCAGGCCACCGGCCCGACCTCGCTCAGCCGCACCGCGCGGCCGTCCTCGTCGTGCCAGCCGAGCCCGCCGGTCTCCGACTCCCCGTCCCAGTACGGCTCGCCGATCCACACGGACGCCTCCGTGCTCCGGCCCCCGTCGCGGACCCTGCACGTGGCGTAGCCGCCGGACACCCAGTAGCCGAGCCCCGTGGCACGCGCCGCGAGACCGAAGCGGGAGGCGAACTTCCCGCCCGCGTAGTCCCGCACCTCCGTCGCGGTCCCGGGCTGCCCGGTGGCCGCCGGCCTGGCCCAGGTGGCCCGGTGGATCTGCTCCACCCGCTGGGTGATGCCGAGCTCGGCCGCGAAGTCCCGCACGTCGTCCAGGTCCGGAAGGAGGACGGGGTGCGGCAGGGTCACGGTGCGCGGGGACAGCCGTACGGTCTCGCCGTCGAGGTTGACCACCTTCAGCTCGCCCGCCGCGGTGGCGTCCCGCAGGAAGCCGACCTCGTCCGGATCGTCGCCCACCACGGCCATGTCCCGCAGCGCCGACCGCCACGCCTCGTCCGGCCACACCCGGGCGATCAGCTCGGTCGGCACCGGGAGCGAGGACACCATCCAGGTGTCCACCTGGGCCACGCACGACGCCGTGTGCCGGTCCAGCCACTCGGCGAGCCGCCGCAGCCTGTCGACCTCGGGATGGTCGCGCAACGCCTTCGGCAGCGTCTTCAACTGCCGTCCCCCGGAGCGCCGTGCGACCACACGCCCGTCCTCGAGGGTGATCTCGTACCCCTCATCCGCTGTCAGCCACGCCATGAGCCGTGCCCCTCCGCCTGTCCCGTCGGAATCCGCGCAGCTCGAACCAGGGGAACGACGCCCCTGAGCTGCGGTATGCGAGGAGACTAACCAGAGCCACTGACAACGCGTGACCGGGCCGCGGAAGGCGCCGGACGGAGGGTCAGGCCGCCGGGACCGCCCGCTGGATGGCGGTGATGACGCGGTCGAGCGCGTCCTTGCTGTACGGGTCCGTCAGGTTGGCCCAGAGCTTGAACATGAAGCGTTGCAGGACGGGCCGCTGGAGACTCCGCGTGGCGACCAGCCTCATGACCCGGGGGTGGTTGAGGGCGTGGACGACCAGGCGGCCCACGGTGAAGTAGCGCCCGTACGCCGCGCGGACGGCCTCCGGGTAGGCGAGCAGGGCCTCCTCGCGCGCCGGCGCGGTGGGCTGCGCGAGCGCCCGCGTGACGGTGTCGGCGGTCAACCGGCCGGACTCCATCGCATAGTCGATGCCCTCGCCGCTCAGCGGGTTGATCATGCCGCCCGCGTCGCCGGTGAGGAGCAGACCGCGGGTGTACTGGGGGCGCCGGTTGAGCCCGGCGGGCAGCGGCGCTCCGCGCAGCGGGGTGGTGGCGTGGGCGTCGTCGAACCGCCAGTCGGCGGGGAGGCGCGCGGTCCACTCCCGGAACAGCTGCCGGTGGTCCAGGTCGGGCTTGCGCCCGATGTGGAAACTGCCCAGACCGACGTTGAAGGTGCCGTTCCCGACGGGGAAGACCCACCCGTAGCCGAAGGGCATGTACGTCCTGCCCCGGCTGTCGCGGGTCTCCAGGTCGAGCCAGGCCTCCAGATGGTCCTGGTCGGGGCGCGGGGTCGTGTAGTAGCGGCGTACCGCCACCCCCATCGGCCGGTCCGTGCGCTGGTGGAGGCCGAGCGCGACGGCCAGCCGGCTGGACGCCCCGTCGGCGGCGACCACCAGCGGCGCCCGGTACGTGTGAGGGGCGCCGTCCCGCCAGGCGACCACGCCGCCGACGCGGCCGGTGGCCGGGTCGAGAACCGGCTGGGTGACCTTGGTCCCCTCCAGGAGGCGCGCCCCTGACTCCACGGCCCTGCGGGCCAGCAGGTGGTCGAGGTCCATGCGGCTGCGCACCAGCCCGAAGTCGGGGAACGACGCCACGCTGGGCCAGGGCATCTCCACCGTGGTCCCGGAGCCGTAGGCCCGCAGCCCCTTCGTCCTGACCCAGCCCTCCCCGCCGATGTCCACGCCCATGTCGACGAGTTCCTTCACGGCGCGCGGGGTGAGGCCGTCCCCGCAGATCTTGTCCCGGGGGAAGGTGGCCTTCTCCAGCAGCAGGACGTCGTGCCCCGCGAGCGCCAGGTGGTGGGCGGCGCTGCAGCCGGCGGGTCCCGCGCCGACGACGATGACGTCCGCCGAGTCGCGGTGGGGAGACGGGTCCATGGGTTTCTTCCTCTGCTGGGGCCGGCATGAGGTGCGGGGAACGGCTCCCCATCTGTACCCAGGTCCGACGGCTTTGATCACCGCCGGGGGAGGGTTCTGCCCCGGCAGCCGGCCACCGGCCGCCCGGACCTGCTCGGGAAGGCCGTGTCACGGACCCCTCGTTCGGCCGGACGGGGGAGGAACCGTCGCCCGCGACGGCGGTACGTGAACCGGTCGCGCGGGGGCGGGGAACGGTACGGCCGGCCGACGGCGCCGGCGGGGGAGCGGGGCCCGTCCGCGGCCTCGCGGGACGCGACGCCGGCAGGTCGCGGACAGGACCTAGTCGCCGACGGCCCGAGGGATGCCATCCCGCGCCACGCTGCCCGCTCGACGGCACGACCTCTCCTTCGACGGCCGTGAAGTGACCCTCGTGTCACGGTCGTTCGGGCGCCGACGGGCTCCGGGCCGCGGGGCGTCGTCCACCGGTACGAGACGTGGCGACCGGCCGGCTTCCCGACCGTGGGCCCGCCCGCTGGCGGCTCCTCCCCGCACCCCGGATGCGTGCCCTTCTCGTGAAGACGCCGTGAACGCCGCCGTGTTGTCGTGTGCGCGTCCGAAGGACGGCCTTGTGTGCGACTGCGACGCCTGGGAATAGTTCGGCGGGTCATCCTCCGTACCCGGACGCCCCACATCGTCCTGGCACGGCCCCCCACAGGAGGTCACTTTGAAGCACCGTCGCATATCCCGGCGAAGGATCGGCGTCGCGGGCGGAGCGGTCGCCGCGCTGGTCATCGCCGGAGTCACGTTCCAGAGTGCGAACGCAAGCGACAGCACCGAGCAGTTCTCCGTGAAGGCGCTCAGCGCGCCGGCCGCCGGGACGCTCGCCCGCTCCCTGAAGGCCGATCTCGGCACGGCCGAGGCGGGCTCCTACTACGACGCCGACGCCAGGGCGCTGGTGGTGAACGTGGTGTCGGAGGACGCCGCGCAGGCCGTGCGCGAGGCGGGCGGCAAGGCCCGCGTCGTCGAGCACAGCCTCGCCGAGCTGACCGGCGCGCGGAAGACCCTGACCGACAAGGCCTCCATCCCGGGCACCTCCTGGGCCACTGACCCGGTCAGCAACAAGGTGATCGTCACGGCCGACCGCACGGTGGCCGGCGCGAAGCTCGCCGAGCTGCAGAAGGTCGTCAAGAGCCTCGGCGCCAAGGCGGAGCTCAAGCGCAGCGCGGGGCAGTTCAAGCCCTTCGCGGCGGGCGGCGACGCGATCCACTCGGGCGGCGGCCGCTGCTCGCTCGGCTTCAACGTGGTGAAGGACGGCGCGCCGCACTTCATCACCGCCGGCCACTGCGGTCAGGCCGGCAGCGAGTGGTCCGACTCGGCGGGCGGCGCGGCCATCGGCTCGATGGTCGACTCCCAGTTCCCGGGCAACGACTTCGCGCTGGTGAAGTACGACGGGGACACCCCGCACCCGAGCGAGGTGAACCTCTACGACGGCACCGCCCAGCCCATCACCAAGGCGGGCGACGCCACGGTCGGCATGCAGGTCAAGCGCAGCGGCTCGACCACCCAGGTCCACGACGGCGAGGTCACCGCACTCGACGCGACCGTGAACTACGGCAACGGCGACGTCGTCGAGGGGCTCATCCAGACCACGGTCTGCGCCGAGCCGGGCGACAGCGGCGGCTCGCTCTTCGCGGGGGACGCGGCGATCGGCCTCACCTCCGGCGGCAGCGGCGACTGCTCCTCGGGTGGCGAGACGTTCTTCCAGCCCGTCACCGAGGCGCTCTCGGTGTTCGGCGCCCAGATCGGCTGACAGCGGCAGCACGCAGCACGGAGTACGGCGGGACCGTCCCTGGCAGGGGCGGTCCCGCCGCCGTGCGCCGGTGCACGCCACGGGCCGGACCGTCGTTCACGTGCGCCCGCGCGCTTCCGCACGCCCCCACTGGAGGGATGACGGGACGTCGGGGCGCCCGTGACCATGGACTGCTGCCAACGACCGGGCAGTGGCGACGACGGGGAGGCCCGGCAGCCGTGGGGAGGGACGGAACCGTCGACGACGCGCGACCGGCCCCCGAGGGCAGAGGCCCGCCAGGCCCGACGCCCGCCCGCCACGCCGGCGCCTCCACGTCCGCCTCGGTCATCCGGACCGACGCGGTCATCAGGGGGAACGCATGGGACGACGCTGGCTGGTGACGGGATGCTCCTCCGGACTCGGGCACGCCCTGGCCGATGCCGCGGCCAGGGTCGGCGACGAACTGGTCGTCACGGCCCGCAAGACCGCCGACCTGGAGGACCTGGCCGCCACCTGGCCCGGCCGCATCGTCCCCGTTCCGCTCGAACTGCGTGACGCCGCCTCCTGCGAGGAAGCGGTCCGCGTCGCGGCCGACCGGCTCGGCGGCATCGACATCCTCGTCAACAACGCCGGCATCGGACTGTTCGGCGCGGTCGAGGAAGTCTCGGACACCGAACTCCGCGACCAGCTGGAGATCCTTCTCGTCGGCCCCTGGAGACTCAGCAGACTCGTCCTGCCGCTGATGCGCGCCCAGGGACACGGCCACATCCTCAACGTCTCCTCCGTGGCCGGCCGCATCGCCTTCCCCGGCCTGGCCGCCTACGTCGCCGGCAAGCACGCCCTCGAAGGCATGAGCCAGGCGCTGGCCGTCGAGGCGGCCCCGCACGGCATCCGCGTCACCGTCCTCGAACCCGGCATGTTCGCCACGCGCTACGGCACCTCCATGACGGAGTCGAGCCACCGGGTCCCGGCGTACGACGTCACCAACCGCGAGATGCTGGAAGGCGCCCGCGCCCTCGCGGACAATCCCGAGACCGGCCGCCCCGAGGACTTCGCGGCGCGGGTCCTCGGCATCGTGGCCACCGACGGCCCCACGCCCCTCCGCGTCCCGGTCGGAGACGACGCGTACGGCTATCTGGAGCTGGCCGAACAGGCGTCCCGGGAGGAGTTCGCCGCGGCTCGCGCGCTCACCGGCGGGCCGCTCCCGGCCTGACCGCGCCTCCGCCGAACCCCCCGCGGCCCGGTCTCCGCGGCGGAGGACCGGGCCGCGGGCGGTTCAGCCGAAGTCGGGAATGGGGTGCTCCGGGGAGAGCGCCGCGGCGATCCGCTGGGTGATCGTCTGGGCGACGTGGCCGCCGGGCGCCTTCGGCCCGTTCGTGGTCGAGACCGCGATGGCCAGGCGCTCGGACGGCAGGTACGCCTGGGCGGCCGCGTAGCCGAAGAAGAGCGGGTGCTGCGCGATCCAGTCGCCGAGGACGAGCAGGCCCATGCCGTAGTGGGTCGCCTCGGTGTTCGGGAGGCACACGGTCGACGGGCACGTGCTCGTCGGCCGGCCCAGGCCCACCGTTCCCGGGTTCAGCAGCTCCCGGTAGGCGGACGGGGAGAGCAGCTCTCCGGAGCCGATGGCGGCAGCCGAACGAGCGAGGTCGCAGATGTCGGTCGTCTGCACCGCGCCCGGAGCCGTGGTCCACGAGGGGTTCCAGAAGGTGGACTCCTCGTACGTCCCACGGTCGGAGGCGAAGGCGTGCAGCACGGGAGCCGGGATGTCGGGCGTGAAGCTGTTCCGGGTCTCGCGCAGCCCCAGCGGACCGAGGACCTTGCGCTGGAGCAGCACGTCCAGACGGGTTCCGGTGATCTTCTCCAGGGCGGCGCCGAGGAGGACGAAGTTGGCGTGCGAGTAGCTCCAGTTGGTACCGGGGTCGTACCAGCGGGGCTTGCTGGTCGAGATGCCCACCAGCTCCTGCGGCGTCCACTGGCGGAACGGGTTCGCCACGACCGCCTTCCCGAACGCGGGATCCGGGACGTAGTCGACGAGTCCGGTGGTGGAGGCGCCGAGCATCCGGAGGGTGATCTGCTCGCCCTGGGGAAGATCGGGCAGCCAGCGCGCCACGGGGTCGTCGAGGTCGACCCGGCCCTCGTCGACCAGCCGCAGGAGCGCGGTCCCCATATAGCTGATCGCGATGTTGCCGTTCCGGAAGTGCATGGCGGGGTCGGCGGGGACGCCCGTCATCGACTCGCCGAGCGCGGTGGTGACCACCTCGCGGCCGCCGACGGTGACCCGCACGATGACGGACTCGAGGTCCATCTCCGCCTTGGCCCGCTGGGCGATGCGCAGCACCTCACGGGCGGGGCCGGTCTCGGGGATCCGGGAGCCGGCGCAGTGGCGACGGTGGTCACCCTCGCTCGCCGCGGTTCCGGCTGTCGCGACCGGCAGGACGAGAGCGATGACGGCGCCGATCGAGGCGAGGCGGGGGAACGATGACAGACGGACGGGTCTCATGGCCGGAGTATCGAGCGCGACCGCACCGTCCGC
Organism: Streptomyces sp. JL2001; assembly: GCF_050917515.1. Classification (NCBI taxonomy): domain Bacteria; kingdom Bacillati; phylum Actinomycetota; class Actinomycetes; order Kitasatosporales; family Streptomycetaceae; genus Streptomyces; species Streptomyces sp. JL2001. The sequence goes on from NZ_CP169421.1 coordinate 7,426,177, forward strand.
CTGCCCCACACCCGTCGACCCGCGTGAAGATCACCCGTCGGGCCCGTGCCGGCCGGGTCAGCGGACCCGGAGCGTCGCCATCATGCCCATGGCCGAGTGGTCGAGCATGTGGCAGTGGTACAGGTAGTCGCCGCGGTAGCCGTCGAACGTGACGTGGAGCCTCACCGTCTCGCCGGGCGACACCCGCACCGTGTCCTTCAGACCCGCCTCACCCGGCGCCGCGGGCCGTCCGCCGCGTTCGAGGATCCGGAACTGCACCAGGTGCATATGGAAGTTGTGCGGGGTGCGGGTGTTGGTGTTGGTGACGTTCCAGATCTCGGAGGTCCCGAAGGCCACGGTGGTGTCGATGCGCGCAGGGTCGTACATCTGCCCGTTGAGGAAGGCGTGGGGATCGGGACGACCGTCCTCGTCCATGCTGAGGACGATGTCACGGGTGACGGTGGCGGGGGGCAGGTCGGCTGCGGCCGGCAGGGCACGCAGCACCGCGGGGACGTCGCTGGGGTCCTCGGCCGTGCGGACGACGTCGAACCGGAGGACCTGACCGACCCGGTCGGCGGGCCCCGGACCCGAGTTGGCGAGCACCAGGCGGGTGCCGACGGGGTACCGGGAGAAGTCGACGACCACGTCCGCCCGCTCGCCGGGCGTCAGGGTGAGGACCGGCACGGTGACGGGGCGCTCCAGGAGGCCGCCGTCCGAGGCTATCTGGGTCAGTGGGGTGCCGTCGGCGAGCCTGAGGGAGAAGAAGCGCAGGTTGGAGCCGTTGAGCAGCCGGAAGCGGTACTTGCGGGCCGCCACCTCGAAGTAGGGGGTGACCCGGCCGTTGGCGAGGATCGTGGTGCGGTTCCGGTCGCCCATGGCGTACACGAGCCGGCCGTGTTCGTCGAAGCGGGCGTCGCGGATGGTGATCGGGACGTCGTACTCGCCCGTGGGCAGGGGGAGGTTCTGCTCGATGTCGTCGGTGAGCAGGTAGCTGCCGGAGAGTCCCCGGTAGACGTGCTCGGACTCCATGTGGTGCGTGTGGTCGTGGAACCAGAGCGAGGCGTGGGGCTGACCGTTGGGGTACACGTACGTCCGGGAGGCGCCGGGGCCGAAGACGTCCATGGGGTTGCCGTCGCCCTCGGGCGGGACGCTCGCGCCGTGCAAGTGCACGGTGACCGGCATGTCGAGGCGGTTGTGGTGCACGACGACGACCGGGCGCCCGGAGCGGGCGTGGATGACGGGACCGGGGAAGTGACCGTCGTAGGTGAGGACGTCGGTGGCGGTTCCGGGCAGGATCTCGGCGGTCGCCCTGCGGATGGTCAGCTCGTAGAGGTCCTGCCCGCCCGCGGTCGAGGCCGGGCTCAGTACGGCCGGTACCGGCATGGCCGTGGTGAAAGGCGCCACGCGACGGGCCTCGCCGGTGCCGGGCGACGGCCGCGCGCCCGCCGCGTGCGCGGTGCCCGCCGATGCGGCGAGCGGGGCGAGAAGCGGAAGTCCGGCTGTGGCGAGGGCCCCACCCAGCACGCTGCGACGGGTGACCATCGGCTTCCTCCCGGTGTGTCGATGTGTCGGTGGTGTCCGGACCAGGGCGGTCGGCCATCACGTCCGACGGGCGAGAACCGCGTTGATCCAGGTCTAGCCGAGCGCAGGAGGAACGGCACACGGGCGGGCGGCGGCGCGCACCACGAGTCCGGCGCACACGGGCGAGCCCCCGCCCCCGGACCGGAGGCCGGAGGGCGGGGGCTCGCCCGTGCCACGGCGTGGGCCGGCCGGGCCGGGAACCGAGGGCCGGGTCCTGCCGGAGCGACGCGACCGCACACCCGTACGGTCGCGCCCGGCGAGCCGCGCGAGTCGACCGTTGCGGTGAACCCGCACTCCGGTCCCCCCGCACACCCGCCCGGTGGCGGGGGTTCCGCCGCACGGGTCACGGTGCGGGACCCTGGTACACCCGGCGTGACGTCACGACACCAGGCCGGCCCCCTCCAGCTCGGTCAGGCGCACGGTGCACAGACCTCCACGCTCGGCCTTCACCTCCGTCACCTTCAGCTGCGTACCCGGCGCGAGGATGTACTCCTCCTCACCCGTGAACGCGGAGAACCGCCGGATGCCCACCGCCCGCGCGGGCGTCACCTCGAACAGCGTCCGCCGGCCACGCCCGCCGAGGAACGCGCGGGCCACACCCAGCTCGGACGTGCACGACGAGACGCCCCACCACGTCACCGTCCGCCCCAGCGGGTACTGGGACCGCAGATCCAGCGCCACACCACGCCACAGCGGCCGCGTCTGCGCCGGCAGCGCCTCCATCGCCGAGAACAGCAACCGCAGGTACGGCAGGTACGGCACCACACGCTCGCGATCCGACGAGCGCAGTACGGCGTTGATCTCGCGGTAGAAGCCCGACTCGCAGGTGTACAGGTAGAGGGCCGAGATCGCGTCGGCCGACAAGGCGCCCACGGCCTCGCCGGACGGCGCCCCCGCGGCCGCCGCCTCCGTGGCCTTCGTCTCGCCGAAACGGCTCGACAGGTCGATGTGCCGATCCAGGTGCGCGATGACCCGCGACACCGGCTCGACGGCCTTCCGGAAGTCCATCAGCGGCGTGTCGAACACCCCGGTGACGGGCGGCAGGACGAGGCCCTCGTCCTTGACGCTGGTGAGCCGCTCCAGATACAGCTGGTGCAACTCCATCGTGGACGCGATGAACGCCCCCATCCGCTGCGCGACACCACCGTCCGCCGGCCCGCCGCTTCCGCCCGTCCCCTGGTCCCAGCCCTTCCGCGGCAGCCAGTCGACCGGCTCGGCCCCCACCGCCGCCAGGGCGTCGTTCACCTGGGCGAAGTGGTCGCCCTCGCAGAACAGGTCCCCCTGCGCCGCCGGATTGGCGTGGTCCAGGTGGCGGACCTGCACCCCCGGGTACTTCTTCTCCAGCCGCTGGACGACCCTCTTCAGGCTGCGGGCGTGCGCGCCCCACCAGGCGAACACCACCCCCCGGTCGTCCTCCTCCGCCGCGTCCTGCTTCGCCCGGAGGATCTCCTCGACGATCTGCTCGGCCACGGGGCGCCAGAACGACGTGTGCCGATCGGTCGCCATCGCCCCGTCCGCGCTCGCCGTGAGGGACGCGTTCAGCAGCAGCACGCCCTGGGTGAGCATCGCCTGGAACCATTCGGGCGGCTGCACCGTGTCCTCCTTCTTCAGGAGGGCACGGACGTCGGCGATCGGAGTCTTCTTGACGATGCCGTACTTCCACATCGCGGCCGCCTTGATGAGGCAGCGGATGCTGACGACCCTTCCGAACTGGCTGTCCTTCCAGTCGTTGAAGGTGTTGTCGAACATCGCGATGCCGGTCGCGCTCTCCGCCCGCGGATAGGGGTTCTGTCCGAAGACGACCACCTTCCACTTCTCCGGCGGATGCGGCTTCAACGCCTGGAACGTCAGCTCGCGCACCGGAACGACCTCCGGGCTGCGCTTCGGGCCGATGAAGTCGGCGGCTCCCGGCTGCGCCTCGATCACCGGTCCGAGGAGCGGCAGCCACGGCTCGCCGCCACCGGTGAACAGGTCGGCCAGTCCCAGCGGGTCCCCGGCCGGGGACCCGGCTTCGTCCGCGGCCGTCACGTCGACATCACTCACGAGGGTGGAACTCCCGGTACTCGAACCGGACGCCTCCACGGGCGCCCCGGCATGCTGAACGGATGCGGCAGGGTCGTCGCCGGTGTCCGCGCCCTGGGCGGCACCGGTCTGCGTGGCATTCGGGTCAGTGACGAAAGGAAGGCCGCTGCGGCACGTTGATCCGGACCCGCCGCGCGGACCCCGCTCCCTCGATGTCGTCGAGCTGCCCCAGTACGGCGGCCCGCAGCTCGTCGTAGTCCGCGAAGCCGTGGTCGTGGAAGAGGGTGTAGCCCGTCCACATCAGGTTGGCGCACACCTTCGCGGGCACCTGCCCGGTCTGCGCGCCCATCCCGACGAGGGCCACCGACCGGATGCTGCCCGGCTTCGCCCGGTTCTGCAGATGCACCGCCTGGAAGGCGGCCGCGCAGGCCAGCGCCACGTTCATCGTCTCGCTGACGTTCTGCGACGACTGGCGCATGGTCGGCGTCGAGATCAGGTACCGGGGTACGTCCGCCCCGGACGGGACACACACCGCGCTGCCCACCGGCAGGCGTCCGCCGAACCGGTCGCGGATCGCCCGCTGCACCCGCACCTGGATGCCCGCACCGAGGTACCGCTTGACGACGGCGTCGACGCCACCGTCCATCCGACCCCGCTCGTTGGTGGGGGAGACCCAGGCGTCGGCGTCCACATCGAGAAGGGAACCCCGCCTGATCTCGACCTCCGGCGTGTCCGCGAACGCGGACCGCCAGGCCGTCACCACCTCGTCGTTGACGTCGACCAGGACCACGCTCAACGCATGCCTGACACCCACGAATTCACCCCTCTCACCCCGTGATCTCGAACAATCCCGAAGCTATCGCGCGCCACTGACAGCGCCGTTCGACAAGGTTGTTCGAGCGGGGGAAGAGGAGCGGGAATCGTCGACGAGCCGTCAGGAACCCGCCGCCAGCATGGCGACACCCGGCCCGGAGAGCTCGTCCAGGGCCACCCGGCGCCCCGACACGGCGAGCAGCAGGGAAAGGGCGGGACCGGTCGCCTCCGGCCCGGTTCCGATCGCCAGGTCCGTGTCCGTCGCCGTCAGGCGGACCCGGTTCAGCAGCTCCTTGGCGCCACCGAACGACGCGGGCGTACGGGTCTGGAGGAGGAGGGCCCTGACCACGACCTGCGTCGGGTAGGGGCGGTTCAGGCCCAGGGGTCGGCGGATGTCCTCGCCGTGGACGACCTCCTCGACGAGGCGGCTGTCGAGCGGGGCCGGCGGGGTCGAGGTCCGTGTCGCCACCCGGCGGAGACGGCGCAGCGTCTCCCGCGGGTCGGCCCCCCGTGCGCGTTCCACGCCGACGGCGTTCTGCCGGTCGAAGTCGAATCGCGCCCGGGCGAGTCCGACCACGAAGCCGATGCGCGTCGTGAGGGCCGTGTCGACCAGATGGGCCGCCACGTCGTGCACGGTCCACCCCTCGCAGAGCGAGGGTTCCCGCCACCGGTCGTCGTCGAGCCGGGCCAGGTCCTCGATCAGTGCCGCCCGCTCGGCGTGCACCATCGGCCAGACGTCCTGTGTCACGGCTACTCCTTCGTCGGGGCTGGTGTTCCACCAGACAGGACTCCGGGCGCCGCGCGGACTCATCGGCCGGCACGGGACGAAGGCGCACGCGTCCGCGGCGCCCGGCCGCCGGGACGGGCCCCGGGGCGCGCCGGCCGACCCGGGAGGTCGCCGGGCCGCCGCGCCTCCGAGGAGACGCGGCGGCCCCACACCGGCACGTCACGAGGACGGCGTCGGCTTCTCCGGCGCCAGGGAGTTGCCCGCGGGGATGCGTCCGCAGTCGGACGGGGCCGTCCTGCCCGCGAACCGGTCGTTCAGCCAGCCGAGCGCGAGGGGAGCCCAGGCGACCGGCACACCCGTGTGGCTGAGCAGCCCGAACTGGCTGTACCTGATGGCCGGGTTGCCGGTGGCGCAGTACTGGCGGGCGAGGGCCCGTACGTCCCCGGCGACCATGACCCCGTCGCCCGTGCCGATGCCCGGGGGATCGGCGAAGGTCCCCTCCAGGACGCCCGCGTCGCCCTGGGCGATGTAGCCCGGGACGGTCGGTGTGGGGGCCGAGCCGAGGTTGATCCTGTTCATCGCCTCCACGAACGCGGGAATCGAGTTCGGGTCGGCGTACTCCGGCTTCGCCATCTTCTTCCAGGTCAGCCCCGGGTAGCGGCCCAGGGCGTCGACGATCGAACCCTGCTCCAGCTCCTCGTAGACCTCCAGTCCGTAGCCGCTGAGGTACTGCTTGAGGTCGATGTCGTAGGAGCGGGACACCCCGATGACCGCCATGGGGATGACACCCGACCACGACAGCGAGCCGTCCACGTACCTCAGGTTGTGCGCCGGGTCCACGAGCAGACCGCCCTGGGCGAAGCCCACCAGGCGGCGGTTGACGTCCGGGGCGTAGCCCGGCGCGAGCGCGGCCGCCCAGTTCGTGGCGATGGCGCCACCGGAGTAACCGACGAGACCGAACGCGGTGGCGGAGCCGAGCCCCGTCTCCGCGGACCTGGTCGCGGCGCGGATCGAGTCCAGCGTGTTCGTCCCGTACTCGGGCCCGGCGGCGAAGTCGGCGCGCTGCCCCTCGGTGTCGGGGATGACGAGGTCGTAGCCCTGGGTCAGCAGCGGCACCAGGACGAGGGCCTCGACGTTCGGGATGAGGCCCCCCAGGGTGACGTCGCCGGCGATCGCCCGGGACGGCCCGTCCTCCGGGTCGAGCGAGTCGTAGAACGACTGGTAGGACACCGCCTTGGTGCCGTCGCCGGAGGGGCTGCGCACCACGGTGGTCACGTTGGCGGCCGGCCGGCCCTGCGCGTCCGTCGTGCGGTACAGCAGCTGGATCGCCCGCACCGGTGTGGGAAGGCCGAGCAGGTGGTACTGCAGCGTCCGCGACGCCAGCACGGTGCCCGGCGTGAACGAGGACAGGGGCGTGCTGCCCGTGTAGGAGTAGAACGGGTCGGCCGCCGACGCCGTGGCGGGCGCGGCTTCGGCAGCGGTCACCGGCGCGGCCCCGGCTGCGGGGGCGGCGGTCATGGCCGCCGCGGCTCCGGCCGCGGCGAGGGAGATCAGTCGAACGGCAGCCTTGTGCATGGCCCCTCGATTCATGGAGTGGGGGTGACGGGGTCTTACCGGGTGCGCCGCACCGGTACGGCCGGCCGGGGGCGGTGGGGAACGCCGCGCGGCGAGGACGGTGGGATCCCGGACCGGGCGTCTCGGACGCGGCCCGCGCGCGGGCGTCCGGCCGGGGAGTGATCGCGCGCGTCCGGACGGGAGGTGATCGCCCGCGTCAGGTGCCGGGGCATGGCGGTTCTCCTGTCCGAGTCACGGTGCGCGGGTGCGGCGGGGGACGGGTACGGCGTCTGCCAGCCGTGTCTGGTGGTCCACGGACCTGCCGTGTTACCAACTGGTAGCGAGCCGGAAACCATGATGGCGGCGGTGCGGGACCGCGCCCCCGGTCCACGTGACAGAGATTCGTGAGGTGGATTGTGACCACGCACAACGACCTGGAGCGCGACCCGACACCGCAGTTCGGCGGCATCCCGGTGCACCGACGGCTCCTGGCCGCCCGGCCGGGCCTGGAGTCCGCCGTCGTCGCCCGGCTCGTCGAGCAGCTGCCCGTCTACGGGACGCTGCCTTCGGAACAGCTGCGGGGCGAGATCGTCCGGCAGGTGGCGAACGGCATCCGGAGCTGCGCCGAGGTCCTGCGTACCGGCGAGCTGCCCGGGGAGACCGAGCAGGCCGAGATCCGGGAGTCGGCGGCCCGGCGCGCCGACGAAGGGGTGCCCCTGGAGTCCGTCGTCGGCGCCTACCACCTCGGTGCGGAGGAGTGCGCCGCCCAGGTGCTGGCGGCGGCCGAGCCCGGCGACCTGCGCGACGTCCTGCTGGCCCAGCGCCGGCTGCTCGCCTATCTGCGCCTGGTGAGCTGCGCGGTCGCCGCCGGATACGTCCAGGAACGGCAGGCGGCGCTCGGCGACCGGCAGGTGGCCCTCCAGTCGCTGCTGTCCAGGCTGCTGGAGGGCGGCAGCCCGCACGCCGAAGCGGCCCGTGCCGGCATCCACCTGCCACCCTGCTACCTGGTTCTGAGCATCGGTCTGGGACCGCACCCGGACGAGCTGCTGCCCGATGTGAACACCGGCGTCGCCGTGCGTCGCAAGCTCCGGCGCCTGCGCAACGAACTCCAGCGCCAGACCACCGGCGTCCCGCTCTCCGCGCTGTCCGGGGACGGCGGGCTGGTACTGATCCCGCACCAGAGGCCGGCCGCCGAATGGGGCGCCGTGGACCGGGAACGGCTCTCCCGGCTGATCGACGAGCTCGGCCGGATGTGCGGAGCCGAGCTGATCGCGGGCGCGGCCGCCGCCGCACCGGAGGACGTATCCCAGGCCGTCCGGCTGGCCGGCGAGGTCCGCGAGATCGCGGAGGCATCCGGCCGCGGCCCCGGCCTCCACCTGCTCGACGACGTCCTGCTCGAGTACCAGCTGAGCCGTCCGAGCCCGGCCCGGGCCGGGCTCGCCGCACTCCTCGACCCGCTCGACGCGCGCCCGGAGCTGTCGGACACACTGCGGACCTTCGTCGCGTGCGGGCTCGACCGCCGCCGCACCGCCGCCCGGCTCCAGGTGCATCCGAACACGGTCGACTACCGCCTGCGCAAGGCGATGGAACTCACCGGCCTCGACGCGGTCCGCGGTGCTGATCTGCTGGTTCTGCAGGCCGCGTTCGCCGCGCGGGACGCCGTGCGGCAGTCGCCCGGGAGCCCGGGTGAGGGCAGGACGGTGTCGCGCGAGGCGACCGGCCCCGCTCCCGGCGGCCCGGAGGCGGCGCGCACGACGGCGTCCTGAGCCGGCGCCGGGCCGCGGAGGCCCGAACGGCATCAGCTCCGATCGGTCGGGCGTTCCTCGGACGAGGGCTCCAGGATCTCGTCGAGGACGTCGGCGACGACACGGTGGATCACCCCGTCGAGCGTCGCCGCGAAGGACTCCGACGAGTCGTCCGAGGGCACGTAGGAGGTGATCGACTCCTGCTCCCGCCGCCGCGCCCAGTCACGGGCCCGCCGGATCCGATCCAACAACTGGGCAGCGTCCATGTCCGTCATGGCCACATGATCCGGGGCCCCCGGCCGGTCCGCCTTCCGGCGCTCCGCCGCCCGGCCCACCGTGCCCGGAACGGCCGGGCCCCGGCCCACCGGCCGGCGGCGGACCGGGACGTACGGCGGAGCCGGCTCAGCCGAGGTCGAACCGATCGAGGTTCATCACCTTGTCCCACGCCCTGACGAAGTCGCGCACGAACTTCTCGCCCGCGTCCTCGGCCGCGTAGACCTCACTGAGCGCCCGCAGCTGGGAGTGCGAGCCGAAGACGAGGTCGGCGGCGGTCGCGGTCCACTTGAGGCCGCCCGTGGAGCGGTCGCGGCCCTCGAAGACGTTCTCGCTGGACGGCGACGCCTTCCACTCCGTGTCCATGTCGAGCAGGTTCACGAAGAAGTCGGTGGTCAGCGCCTCCGGCCGGTCGGTGAAGACGCCGTGCGCGGATCCCCCGAAGTTGGCGTTCAGGGCACGCATGCCACCGGTGAGGACCGTCATCTCCGGAGCGGTCAGGGTCAGCAGCGCGGCCCGGTCGAGCAGGAGCGTCTCCGGCGAGAGCTTCTCACCGGGCCGCAGGTAGTTGCGGAATCCGTCCGCCCGGGGCTCCAGCACGGCGAACGTGTCCACGTCCGTCTGCTCCTGGGAGGCGTCGGTACGCCCCGGCGCGAACGGCACCGTGACCGGATGCCCGGCGTTCTTCGCGGCCTGCTCGACGGCCGCGCACCCGCCCAGGACGATCAGGTCCGCGAGGGAGATCCTGGTCCCACCGGACTGCGAGCCGTTGAAGTCCTGCTGGATCTGTTCGAGCGTCCGCAGCGTCTCGGCCACGCCGGACCGGTTGTTGATCTCCCAGTCCTTCTGCGGCGCGAGGCGGATCCGGCCTCCGTTGGCCCCGCCGCGCTTGTCGGTGCCGCGGAAGCTCGCCGCCGACGCCCAGGCGGCGGTGACCAGCTGGGGGACGGACAGTCCCGAGGACAGGATCCGCTCCTTGAGAGCGGCGACGTCCGCGTCCCCGACCAGCTCGTGATCGACGGCGGGGACGGGGTCCTGCCACAGCTGCGGCTCGGGGATCCACGGGCCCAGGTAGCGGGAGAGCGGTCCCATGTCGCGGTGGAGCAGCTTGTACCAGGCCTTGGCGAAGGCGTCGGCGAGCTGGTCGGGATTCTCGTGGAAGCGCTTCGCGATCGGACCGTAGACCGGATCCAGCTTCAGCGAGAGGTCCGTCGTCAGCATCATCGGCGCGTGCCGCTTCGACGGGTCGTGCGCGTCGGGGACGGTGCCCTCCGCGGCGGGGTCCTTCGGCTTCCACTGCTGGGCTCCGGCCGGACTGGTCGTCAGCTCCCAGTCGTACCGGAACAGGTTGTCCAGGTAGCCGTTGTCCCACCTGGTCGGCTCGGTGGTCCAGGCACCCTCGAGCCCGCTGGTCAGCGCGTCGGCGCCCACCCCGGTGCCGTACGTGTTCCGCCAGCCGAGCCCCTGCTGCTCGATGGGGCACCCCTCCGGCTCCGGACCGATGTACGAGGGGTCGACCGCGCCGTGGCACTTGCCGAAGGTGTGACCGCCGATGATGAGCGCGGCCGTCTCCTCGTCGTTCATCGCCATGCGGGCGAACGTCTCACGGATGTCCCGGGCCGCCGCGAGGGGATCGGGATTTCCGTTGGGGCCTTCGGGATTGACGTAGATGAGGCCCATCTGCACGGCACCGAAAGGACCGGTGAGTTCACGGTCGCCGCTGTACCGCTCGTCTCCGAGCCAGGTGTCCTCGGGACCCCAGAAGATCTCCTCGGGTTCCCAGATGTCCGGCCGTCCGAATCCGAATCCGAACGTCTTGAATCCCATGGATTCCATCGCGCAGTTGCCGGCGAAGACCAGAAGATCGGCCCAGGAGATCTTCCGACCGTATTTCCGCTTCACGGGCCAGAGAAGACGGCGCGCCTTGTCGAGGCTCGCGTTGTCCGGCCAGCTGTTGAGAGGCGCGAATCGCTGGGCGCCGGAGCCGCCGCCACCGCGGCCGTCCGCGATCCGGTACGTCCCCGCGGCATGCCAGCTCATGCGGATGAAGAGCGGTCCGTAGTGACCGTAGTCGGCGGGCCACCAGTCCTGTGAGGTCGTCATCACGTCGATGACGTCGCGCTTCAGCGCGTCGACGTCGAGCGCCGCGAACTCCGCCGCGTAGTCGAAGTCCTCGTCCATGGGCGTGGACTGGGGCGAGTGCTGATGGAGAACCTGTAGGTCGATCTGCTGCGGCCACCAGTCCCGGTTCGTCCGGGGGCGATCCGCGGCGGGGGCGGGGGTGGGGGAGGGGATAACCGGGTTCTCGCTGTCGCTGCCGGACACTTCCAACCTTCTTCCTCTTCTCGTGTACCCGAGGTCGTGAATGCCGACCCGCGCCCGCGACGCGTCACGTCGGTGATCGAGCGTGTTTCGGCGTCCGTATGGTCGCGCACCGCGGCCATACGGACGCCGAGAACACGCAGGGCCGCGCCGGGATACCCGCGGTCGATTCCGGAGGCCGGGGTGGAGGGACGGAAAAGGACGGGTGGTCGGTCGACGGGGCGGGCCGCGGTTCATCCGACCGCAAGACGCGGTTCTGTTCGAAACGGGCCATCCGAACTCAACCGAGGTGTGAGGTTTACGTGCCGGTTCTCGGGGCGGGTTGCGACCGGCGGGGTGGGTGCGAGACGGTTGCCGTCTCTGTTTTCCATCGTAGGAAGGTGGTGAGGTGCGCATCGAGCGTGCCTCCGTCTGTGTCTGCTCCCCGCCGTCCCACCGCCCGTCCCCCCGACGCCGATCTGCACCTCGGCGCGACGTGGATCGAGGCGCCCTGTCCCGTGCTGGTCGTCGACCGGCACGGCGGCCTCGTACGGCTCAACGAGGCCGCCCGACAGCTCCTGCCCGATGCCGCGACCGGCGACTGGCTGCACGAACGGGTGCCGTCGTGGCTGTCCGAGGCCCACGAGCGGATCGGTGACGGGCTGCCCGGCACCTCGGCCGGCCCACTGGCCGGACGGATGGGAGAACGGCTCCTCGAGGCGTACCCCACACTCGGCGACGGCGGCGACGTCGTGTGGTGGCTGATCGACCAGACCGACAGGCGGCTCGCCGAGACCGCCCTGAGCGACGCCCAGGCGCGATCGGGGATCCTCGCCGAGGTCTCCAACTCCCTGCTGTCCACGCTGAACGTGCAGCGCTGCATGGAGGTCATCACCTCCATGGCCGCGGAACACCTCGCCGAGGCGGCCGTCCTCGTCGCCCCGCCCCAGGGTCGGCGACACCCGCTGACCTTCGCCCACCAGGGCGCGCCCGTCACGCAGTCCGTACGACAGGTCGACATCGCCGCGGTGCCCGGACTGGCCGAGGCGCTCCAGGGCTTCCCGCCCGTGCCGGCGCGCTGGATGGACCCGGCCGACCTGCCCGACTGGGTGACTCCCGAGGGATTCGCCTCGCCGGTCGGTTCCGTCATCGTCACGCCGCTCCCCGGCCACGGAGTGCCCGCCGGCGCACTCATCCTGCTGCGCTCCGGCGTCAAGCGGGCCTTCACCGACGGCGAGGAGGTCTTCGCCCGCCTGTTCGCGGCCCGCGCCGGAGCCGCCCTGTCCGCGGCGCGCCTCTACACCGAACAGGCCGCCATCACCTCCACCCTGATGCGCGAACTGCTGCCGCCGGAGCTCCGGCACGTCCACGGCGTCGAATACGCCGGCGGGTACCGGGCGGCAAGGGACCACGAGCGGGTCGGCGGGGACTTCTACGACGTCCATCCCGGCGCCGACGCCTCCCAGGAGACGCTGGTCGTCCTCGGAGACGTGGCGGGCAAGGGCCTGGAGGCGGCGGTCCTCACCGGCAAGATCCGCAACACGCTGCACGCCCTGCTGCCCCTGGCCGACGACCACGAGCGGGTCCTGAGCCTGCTCAACGGCGCGTTGCTCTCCTCGCACCACACCCGCTTCGCCACGCTCGTCATGGCCTCCGTGCGCCGCCGCGCCGGCCGGGCACATCTGCGCCTGACCAGCGCCGGACACCTGCCGCCGCTCGTCGTCCGCACCGACGGAACGGTGGAGGAGGTCACCACGCGCGGCACCCTCGTCGGCGCTCTGCCCGCCGTCGAGGCGCGCACGGTGGAGACCGTGCTCGCGCCGGGAGAGACGTGCCTGCTCTACACCGACGGCATCGTCGAGGCCCGGGGCGGCCCGCTCGGGGACGAGTTCCTGGGCGAGCACCGGCTACGGCGCGCCCTGGCCGAATGCGCGGGCATGCCCGTGGAGGCGGTCGTGGAACGGCTGCAGATGGTGGCCGCCCAGTGGCTCGGCGACGGCCGCCACGACGACATGGCCCTCGTGGCCATCAGCGCCCCGAAGGCACCCGTGCTGACCGTCGTCGACGGGTACGGCCGGGACCGGAGGAGGAACCGGTGACACATCCGACCGCCGTCGCCACGGCCACGGTCGCGGAGCTGCTCTGGCAGGCGGTGGCCGCAGGCGACGAACACGCGGCCTCCGCGATGGTCCACGACGCGCTCGACACCGGCGTACGGGAGGAGACGCTGCTGCTGGAGGTGCTCGCACCCGTCCAGGAGCGAGTCGGCGTCGAATGGGCGGCCGACCGGATCACGGTGGCACAGGAGCACGCCGCCACCGCCATCAACGAACGGATCATCGCCTCCCTCGCCCACCGCCGCGAGCGAGCCCCCGCCCAGGCGTCGCGGGGCCGGGTCACGGTCGGGTGCGTCGACGGCGAGTGGCACGCCTTCCCCGCACGGCTCGTCGCGGAAGTCCTCGCCCTGCACGGCTGGCGGGTCGACTTCCTGGGCGCCCAGACCCCGACCCCGCACCTCGTCGCCCACCTGCACCGGACCAACCCCGACGCCGTGCTGCTGTCCGGATCGATCCCGACCCACCTGCCGGCCGCGCACGGCGCCATCACCGCCTGCCAGGCGGTGGGCGTCCCCGTCCTGACCGGCGGCCGCGCCTTCGGCCCCGACGGCCGGTACGCCCGGATGCTGCGCGCCGACCGGTGGGCGGCCGACGCGCGGGGCGCGCTGGCGGTCCTGGCCGAGGGCATGCCCCGGCCGGACCCCTCGGCCAGCCGTCACGCGGTCGACGACCTGCCGCACCTGGCCGACCAGGAGTACACGATGGTCGTCCGGACCCGGCGCCGCCTGGTCGGCCAGACCCTGGCCGACATGGAGGAGCGGTTCCCCGCCCTGCGCGCGTACAGCGACGTCCAACGCGAGCGCACCGCGGAGGACATCGCACACATCGTCAACTTCCTGGCCACCGCCCTGTACGTCGACGACGCCGACCTGTTCACCACGTTCCTCACCTGGACCGCCGACGTCCTCCACGCCCGCCAGGTCCCCACCCGGTCCCTCGACCTCGCCCTGGACGTCCTCGCCGGCCAGTTGCGCGACTTCCCCCGCGCGCGGCACGCGATCCGGCAGGGCCGGGACGCCCTGGAGCAGCGTCCCGACCACCCTGCCCCCGGGCCCCGCCCATGACCGGACACCCACCCGCGGAGTTCGCCCTCCACGTCGTGCACGAACCCCCCTCGCTGTACGTGCGGGTGAGCGGCGAACTCGACTACGACACCGGCGACGACCTCGTCGCCGCGGTCACCGGGATCCTGTCCGACGACGCGGAACCCCTCGACGAGGTGCGCCTCGACTTCGGCACCCTGACCCACATCGACGCGTCGGGCCTGGCCGCCCTGCTGCTGGTCCACCGCCGCGCCGGCGCCCGCGGCGCCGCCCTGTACCTGGACAACCGCCCGGACGTGCTGGAGCGCATGCTCCACGTCACCAACGTCCTGGACCACCTCACCGGCCCGGCGGAGACCGCGCCCGGATCGGACGAGGACCGGGAGGACGGCGAGGTCACCGGGACGGGCAGCTCCGTCTGACCCCGGCGTGCCGCCCGACACCGTGCCCCGGTCGCGCCGCCCGACACCGCGCACGGCCGCAGGTCGCTCTCCGGCCCGCTCAGGGACCGACGATGATGAAGACGATCTCGACGCGTCCGGTCTTGGCGCGGCCCAGGGGCGGGTGCACGCGGTAGAGCAGGGTGATGGTGACGCCCGTGTCCGTGGTCGGTCGGGTGGTGAGGCGGCGCAGCTCGATGGCCTGGACGGGCTCCGCGCTCGACGCGGAGCTCCGCGGGTCCTCGGCGAGAGCGGCGAGGGCGTCGTGCACGGCGCGGCGACCGTCGGGGGAGAGATGCGCGAACTCGGGGTAGAGGCGCCGCGGCACCTGGACCGTCCAGGTCACGCAGCACCCTTGTCGAGTTCGGCCCACAGGTCGTCCGCGCTCATGAGATCGTCCTGGGCGCCGAGGGACGCCTCCACGGCCTGCCGCACCTCGGGACGCGTCCGCAGCGCGACCAGATGGCGGGCCTGCGTGATGACCACCGCCTGATCCCTGCCGAACCGGGCCGCGTCCAGCCTGGCGTTGAACGCGACGAGCTCGGCCGGGTCGATGACGGCCAGGGCGGCACGCAGCTCGGCGAGGGTCTGCGGGCCCTCGTCCGACTCGATCCGGTACGGGCTCGCGTAGCCGGGCGTCGGCGACTCGTGCGGAAGCGTGCTCATGTGCGGCCCTCCTCGACTCGTACGCCTCCACGGTACGGCTTCCGGGCCCGCCGGGGGAGAGCCGGGACGAGGGGTACTCGCGTGCTCGGTGCCGAGCCCGTGCACGGGCCGGGACCGCCGGACACGCAGGTCGGCGGGAGGGCGCTCGGACGGTGCGGGCGACGGGCGGGACCCGTGCGCAGCCGGTCGGACGGCCCCCGGGGCCGCCGCGCGAAAGCCGCGTGAAAGCCGCGCGAAAAATCGTCACGGCCGGATGTCACAGAAATCGCGCGGGCGGCGTCATGTGGGCGAAGCGTTCGAAGCGAAGGAGACGACATCATGACTGGGAACATCGAAGTGGTCGTGATCGGCGGCGGCTACGCGGGCGTCATGGCGGCCAACCGCCTGACACAGCGCGCCGGTGTGGCCGTCACGCTGGTCAATCCGCGTCCGCGGTTCGTCGAGCGGGTGCGGCTGCACCAGTTGGCGGGCGGGACCCACGACGCGGTCGTCGACTACCGCGACGTCCTCGCCGACGGCGTCGCCCTCCTCGTCGACACCGTGACCCGGATCGACGCGCCCGGACGCAGCCTCACCCTGGCGACGGGCGGCACCGTCGGATACGACTACCTGGTCTACGCGGTGGGCAGCGGCAGCGCCGACCCGCGCGTGCCGGGAGCGGCCGAGTTCGCCTACCCGATCGCGTGCCTCGAGGACGCGCAGCGGCTGCGCCGGACCCTTGACACCACTCCCGAATCGGCATCCGTGACGGTCGTCGGAGCCGGCCCGACGGGCATCGAGACCGCCGCCGAACTGGCCGAGACGGGACGCTCCGTCACCCTGGTGTGCGGTGAGGTACTCGGCCCGTACCTGCACTCCCGGGGGCGGCGTTCGGTGGCCGGGCGCCTGGCCCGGCTCGGCGTGACCGTCCTCGAAGGCCCCGACGCCCGGGTGACGGCGGTGACGCGCGACGCCGTGCGACTCGGCGACGGCGTCGAGCTCCCGAGCGCGGTGACCGTGTGGACCGCCGGCTTCGGCGTACCGGACCTGGCCGCGGCCAGCGGGCTCAGCACGGACGATCTGGGCCGTCTCCTCACGGACGAGACGCTGACCAGCGTGGACGACGTGCGCATCGTCGCCGCCGGGGACTCGGCGGCGCCGTCCGGCCTGCCGCTGCGCATGAGCTGCCAGGCCGCCATGCCGCTGGGCGCGCGGGCCGCGGACACGGTGCTCAGCCGGATCGACGGTGACCGGCCCGCGAACCTCAACCAGGTGTTCGCCGGACAGTGCATCAGCCTGGGCCGCCGCGCGGGCATCTTCCAGTTCGCCCGCCGCCACGACGTCGCGGTCTGGTTCCACATCGACGGCCGTCCCGGCGCGAAGCTCAAGGAGCTCGTCTGCAAGGGCATCGTCAAGTACCTCGCCGACGAGGCGCACAAGCCCGGCACGTACCGCCTGCACCGCGTCTCCGGAGGCCCCGGCCGCCAGGAGGCACTGCGGGCGACAGGCGCCGAGGCACCGGCGGCCTCCCGTCAGCCGGCGTGAACGCCACCGGCCGATCCCCCGGTCCGCCGGTCCGGACGGTGTCCGGGAGCAGGGGGGCCGCCCGCGTGCCGACGTGCCGCCCGGGCGCCGGGCCGGCCGGTGCGGGACATGGCGTCGTCATCCCTCGGCGCGCAGCCGCTCCGCCTCCGCGGTGAGCCAGGCCGGGCGCACCATCTCGACGTTGTCGCCGATGCCCGCGGCGGCTCGGGCCAGCGCCTCCGCCGCTTCGCGGGGCCGGTCGTCCGCCCGGGCCCGGGCGGCTTCGGCCAGCGCCTGCGCCGCGGCGGCCTCGCCTGCCCCGGCGAGCTGGAACGACACCGCGGCCCGGTCGGCCGCCTCGGCCGCGTCCGAGTGGCTGCCCGCGGCCCAGTGGGCCCAGGCGAGGCTGTGGAGGCAGACGCCCTCCGCTCGCGGGTTCTCCATCCGAGACGCCTCGTCGAGGGCCTCTGTCAGCGTGGCCTGTGCCTCGCGCGCGCGGCCCGAGGCGATCATCGCGATGCCCTGGGCGTTCAGCGCGTAGGTGATGGCCTCCATGCTGCCGGCCCGGCGATAGGCGCGCGCGGCTTCCCCGCCCGCGGTGATGACGTCGTCCCAGCGCTCCAACACCAGGAGCGCGATGGAGCGCGCGTTCCACGCCCGGGCCTCGGTCAGGGGGTTGCCGGACGTCCGCGCGAGCCCCGCCAGCCGCTCCGCGCCGGCGAGTGCCTCGGCGCCGTCGCCCACGTAGCTGTGCGCGAGGCTGAGACTGAGGATGGCGTGCTCCTCGCCCTCCGCGTCGCCGTTGTCCCGCGCCAGCGTCGCGGCCCGTGCCAGCGGGCTCAGGGAACCGGCCAGCCTCCCCAACTGACGGTGCGCGTCCCCGAGCCCGAACATGACGTTCTGCAACGCGCTTCGGTCCCCGAGCTGTTCGGCGAGCTCCGCCGCCTCCGTGAACAGCGTGACCGCGTCCTGCATGGGGCCGCCGCTGAGCCGGGCGTGCCCGAAGCTGATCAGATGGGCCAGACGTGCGCGGTCGTCGGTCAATTTTCCCTCCAGGGTCAGATGCATGGAGATGGCGGCCAGCACCGAACCGTGCCACACCATCCACTCGCTGATGGAGCTCAGTACGTGAGCCGCGGCGTCCGGCTCCCCGGCACGCACCCGGTGCGCGAACTCCCTTCGCTGCGGCTCCACGTCGTCCAGGTGCCGCCACCGCGCCTGCGGTGCCGCCTGGTGTGCGTACCAGTCGGCGGCGCGACGCTCCACCGCCTTCACGCCCCGCGGTCCGTCCGATCGCATGGCGGCGTACGCCAGGTCGGCGTCCATCGGGTGCAGGGCGTAGGCACGGGTGGCCCGGTTCACCGACACCATGCGGATCCGCAGGAGTTCGCCCAGCGCCCCGAGTACGTCGAGGTCCGGGTCCACTCCGGCCGTGATCCACTCGATCGCCTCGCGGGGCACCGGTGTGCGCAGCGCTGCCAGGATCCCGAGGACGAGGCGGCCGTCGGCCCCGAGGCGTGCGTACCGGTCCTGGGCGAGCCCGGCGACCACGTCGCCGCGCAGGGCGAAGTCCTCGAGGACGTCCTGGAGCGTGGGCAGCGCCACCATGTCGTCGGCGACGGCCCCCACGAGGAGTTCGAGGGCGCGCGGCACTCCGTGGACGTGGACCGAGGCGTCCAGCAGCTGTGCGTCCGAGAGCTGGGCGATGCCGAGGCTGCCGTCCTGGTCGAGTTCGCGCAGAAGCGCGACGGACTCGGCCGGCGGGAGGCCGTCGGAGAGCTCGACCTCGGCGGCGAAGCGTCGCAGTTCGGGCGCGAGCCGGACGGGAATCTGGGAGGTGGCCAGGAGGCGAGGCGTCTCGCGGGCGCGGAAGAGGCAGTCGAGGAAGACGTAGAGCTCGTCCTCCTCGTCGAGCCGACCGTCGTCGTGGAGGCGGTCCTCCAGGTTGTCCATGAGGATGACGACGAGCCGGTCCTCCATCGCGTCGAACAGCTCACCGAGCTTGTCGCGGACATCGCGGTCCGTCGCCCAGACCCGCAGCAGGCGGCTCTCGGTCTCGGGGCCGAGGACCCGTGCGCAGTCGAGGAAGACGCGCTCCAGGGAGATGCCCGACGTGCGCGTGCTCAGGTTGACCAAGCCCACCGGGGCGGGGGCGGGTGCGTTGCCGGGCCACTCGCCGTGCGCCAGCATGTCCATCACCTTGGCGGCCACGGCGCTCTTGCCCATGCCGCGCCGTCCGGTGATCGTCACCATGCGGACGGCGGGGTCCCGCAGGTGGCGGCCGATCGCCTCACGCGCCTCGGTACGGTCCTTGAACAGCTCGAGCCCGTGGGCGACGGGCAGTCCGATGACCCGGGAGCCGACGGGAGCGGACGGACCGGGTCCGGGGAGCGGCGTCACGTCGGGCAGCGCGTCCGGGCCTGTGACGGGCAGCAGTTCAGCCAGGGTGGCCCGGCCTCCCTCGCCGATCCCGCGCAGGGCGTGGTCGATGCGGACGGCCGTGAGCCGGCCGAGTCCCTCGCCGCGGTGGTGCTCGGCGACGACACCGACGATGTGCGGCCCGACCCAGACGGCGGCTCCGGACATCCCGGACCAGGGCGAGACGGCCGGGTCGGGGTCCGCCGCCGCCATGGGGACGGTGATCTCCAGCGTGCCGGTGCGCAGGTTGGACAGCGCGGCCACGGTGCCGTCGGCCTGGTGCAGTTCGCGGAACTGCCTGCCGTCGGGTCCCCGCCGCCGCTTCCACAGGGGGAAGCCGGCGGCGTGCACCTCGACGATCGCGTGCCGCTCGTCCCCGACGCGGCCGAACTCCGCGGGGGATACGGGGACGACGTCCGGACCGGGCTCGATGACCAGCACGGCCAGGTCGCACCCCGCGTCGGACCAGGCCACGGCCGCGTCCGCGCTCCACTGACCCGTCCGGTCGGCGTCGAAGCGGACCCGCACCGCCGCCGCGTCGGCCACCACATGGTGGGCGGTGAGGACCGCGGCGCCGGTCACCCGGTAGCCCGATCCGCGGCGTCCCCGGCCGTTCGGGGCGGTGACGATGATCTCCGCGATCCGGTGGGGATCGATTCCGCCGGTCGGCGGCGTGGGGTCAGATCTCACCGAGCATCTCGTCATCGGAGATCAGCGGCGCCCGGTCCGGTGCGTCCGCGGTCACCGGCTGCAGCGTCAGGGTGAGTCGCTGGGTGGCAGTCGCGGAACGCCTGGCCGCGGCGCTCGCGTCGAACACCCAGAACCGCACCTTCACCCCCGGCTCGCGCGAGCGCTCCACGCCGACGGTGAGTTCGAGCTCCACCTTCTCGGCCTTGAAGCGCAGGTCCGCGCCCTCCCCATCCGCCATCGCGCGGCTCAGCTCGCGGCGCAACTGCGCGATCATGTCGGCCAACTCGACTGCGTCGTCCACGTACGGGTCCCCCACCTGCGTGTCTTGGCGGTCCTGCCTCAGCAACTGCCTTGTCCTGCAATTCATATCATCGCCCGTCAGGTCAGCCGGCCGGCCGCCGACAGAGATGAGGTGGACGTCTTGGCGTGAGCTGACGCCCCGGTGCCGGGCACCTCGCCCTTCGTGCCGGCGGCTGCTTCCGCGGGTTCGTGCCCACACACCCGGTGTCGAGGCAGCGCCGGCGTTCCCCCGGGTGCCGGCCACGGGAGCGGTCGTGGAGATGCGAGCGGTCGTGGAGATGCTCCTTGCGCCGGCGAGCGCGCGGAGCGGGAGAGGGCTCGCGCCGCACCTCCCCGTCGAGCCCCGTGGTGCTGTGCATCCGCGCGGCTCGCACGGGACGCCGCTCCGGTACGCACCCGACAGGCGGATCCGGCGCGTACCTGCGGCCCGCTCCGGGCGTACCCGGCGCGCGCGCTCGGGTACGCCGGCACCGCGGCACCGCGGCACCGCGGCACCGCGGCACCGCGGCACCGCGGCATCTCCCCCGCGTGCCGACGTGCCGCCCGGAACTCCGTCCCGCACCCTGTACGCAGGGAAGGAGCGTGCGCCCATGCCGACCGCGGGACCGACACCGATGACACCGACCGTCACACCGCTGCCCGTGAGCGGCGCGTTCCGTGCCTGATGGGGAGCGAGGGGCCCGCGGAGCGCCGCGCGGACAAGGGCCGCGGGACGCGGACGGGACCGTCGGGGCGTGGCGGTGCCCTGCGGCCGTCGTGGTGGCGCGTGAGGTACCAGAGGGCGAAGGCCACCGCCCTGCGGCTGCGGAGTTCGGCCGAGACCCGGTTTCCGGCCGTCACCCATGTCAGTGAACGGATGCTGGCGGTCAACATCCTGGACGCCGCCACCCGGCTGGCCGCGCAGTGCTTCCTGACCGCGATCCCGTTGCTCTTCCTCTTCGCCTCCGTCGCCCCCGAGGGGGTGCAGAACCAGCTGGTCACCTCCATCCGGGCCGTCTTCGGCCTGACGGGTGCCACGAACGCCGAGCTGGAGAAGCTGTACCGGTCCCACTCCGACTCCCTCCAGGACGTCACCGGCGTCGTGGGGGCGCTGATGGTCATCGTCTCGGCCACCGCCGTGAGCCGGGCGATGCAGCGGCTGTGCCTACGCGCCTGGCAGGTCCCCAAGGGCGGGATGAAGGTGGCGCCCTGGCGTTGGCTGGTGTGGATCGTCGTCTGGCTCGTCGTCCTGGTCGTCCAGGCTCCCCTGCACGACGGTTTCGGCCTCGGACTGTGGCTGGGTGTCCCCGTCACCCTGGTGAGCCAGACGGCACTGTGGTGGTGGAGTCAGCACCTGCTGCTGGGCGGCCTCGTCCGATGGCTGCCGCTTCTGCCGGGCGCCGTGCTGACGGCCGCCGCGGTGACCTTCCTGTCCCTCGGTGCGCAGTTCTACATGCCGACGGCGCTCAACCGGACGCTGGCCGAGTACGGGGGACTGGGGCCGGTCTTCACGATCCTGTCCTGGCTGATCGTGCTGTGCGCGGCGGTCGCCCTCGCCATCACGGTGGGCGCGGTCGTGGCGCAGGAGACGCATCTCGCCAAGCCGCTGGGAAGCCTCACCCTCAGGCCCGTGGAAGCCGGGGACGGCGAGGCAGGCGACGAAGACGGCGACGGCGAGCACGCCGCTGAGGGCGAGCACCCCGCCGAGGGCGAGCACCCCGCCGACGGCGACGACGGCGATCACGGCGGGCGACGATGACCAGCGGCGTCCGCCCCTCCGCCCGCCACCGTCCGCCCCTCCACCCGCCGCCGCTCGCCCCAACGGAGGCTCAGATTTCGCGCCGCCCGCGGTTCCGTGGCTGGCTGGGTTCGGAGGGCGCGTCCCCGATCGCGTCCCCGATCGCGTCCAGTGGACCGGACGCCCCCGGACAGGCACCGCGATCACGGAGGTGGCCTTCGATGCGCCAGCGCAGCAGCGGCGTGCCGCGGCGCCCGGACGACGCCGCGCGGCGGGCGGCCCGGGGCGCCCGGGTGGCGGGGGCGGAGGGCGACCGCCCATGACACTCGACCTGATCCTGATCGGACTGGCGATCACCTTGGAGCCCTTCCCGATCATGGGCTTCATCCTGCTGCTCACCGCGCACCGGGGCATCATCAAGGGGCTCGCCTTCATCCTCGGCTGGCTCGCCTGCCTGGTGCTGGTGATCGCCGGAGTCCTGCTGTTCACCAACGGGTCCCCGCCTTCCCTGAACAGCTCTCCCTCGACCGCCTCGCTCGCGGTCAAGCTCGCCGTCGGCCTCGGGCTGATCGCCTACGGGGTCCACAAACAGCGCAAGGGCCCACGCCCTCGTGAGGAACCCGCATGGCTGGGGAGACTGCGCCATATCTCGGTCTGGTCGGCCGCCGGCATGGCGGTGCTCCTCCAACCGTGGGGCCTGGTCGCGGCGGGCGCCGCGACCGTCATGGGCGCGAACCTCTCCCACGCGATCACCTGGCTGGTCCTGGTGCTGTACTGCGTCCTGGCCACCGCCAGCCTCCTGGCGATGGAGCTGTACGCGACGTTCAAGCCCGCCCGCGCCGAGACCCGGCTCCAGTCACTGCTCACCTGGATCACCGGCCACCAGGACCAGGCCGTCGTCATCCTGTCCCTCGGGCTCGGGTTCTGGCTGGCGGGCAAGAGCATCTACCAACTCGCCTGATGTCCCGGTCCCGCCGCACGCAGCCGTCGGCGACTCGCCCACGGCGCGTCAGGGCGGAACGTCCCGGCCCGGGGACCCGCCGACCCCCGGGGCCGCGCCCAGCTACCGACCCACCCGTCGCCGCCCACCAGCCCGGGGCCCGGGCCGGGACATCACGATTCGGCCGAGCCCTCGCCTCGGCCTGACCGACCGCTTAGCATGGCGACCCCGGGAGCGGTGCGGGCCCACGTCCGTGCCCGTGATCGCCCGCTGGAAGCACGCGCCACGACCGGCGCCGCCACGACGGCACCGTGCGAGGCGCACCTGCCCGCCGTCCACCTGGAGCGTCCATGCACAACGGTTCCGCCGCCGGCAGCATCCGCCCCCGCTTCCCCGCGGACTTCGGCGCCCCGTCGGCCGACAGCGCCGCGGACCCCTCGGCCCTGCTCCTCTTCGACCGCGCGTGCAGGAGCCTGCTCGCCTACGGCACGGACTTCACCGACGGTGTCGTGGCGAGGATCCGGGCCGAAGTCCCCTACTACGCCGACCCGGTGCTGGCCCCCTCCGACGTGCGTACCACGGTCCGCACCGGCATCCGCCACGGGCTGGAGACCGGTCTCGACCCGAGCAGGATCGTGGACGTCGAGCGCTACACCCGGGAGCTCGGCATACGCCGCGCGGAACAGGGCCGCCCCCTCGACGAGGTGCTGCACGCCTTCCGCGTCGCCGGCTCCGGCGTCTGGAACGGGCTGGTCGGCGTCGTCGAGCGGGACGGCCTCGGCGAAGCGCGCGGACTCGTGCACGTCGCCGAGATGGTGTGGAAGAGCAACGACCGCGACGCCGTGATGGTCGCCGACGCCTACCGGCAGGCGGTCGAAGGCGTAGCGGGCCGGCACGCCGAACGCGTCCGCCTGATCCTCGCCGCCCTGCTGGAGGCCCGCGGAGAACCCGGGTTCACCCGGAGCGCCGCCGACGTGCTCGACCTCCCGCTCGACGGACGTTTCGCGGTGGCGGTCGTCGAGGCGACGCCGCCGTACGGTCGCCTGCCCGGCGGCGCCCCGGAGATCGCCGGAGTCCGCGTCCTGCACCAGGCATGGGGACACCGCGTCGTGCTCGTCGCCCATCTCGCGGACGGCCCGCTGGACACGTTCGTGACCGGCCTCGCGGCCGGCCCGGGCCTGCGCATCGGGGTCAGCCCCGTCGTCCCCGGACTGGAGAGCCTGGCCAGGGCGCGTGACATGGCCGGGCTCGCCCTGCGCACCTGCCGGGGCGACGGGGAGATCGCCCGGCTCGACGGCCGGTTGCCCGAAGGGCTCCTGGTCTCGCGGCCCGACCTGTCCGCCGCGCTCACCCAGCGCGTCCTCCGGCCGCTGTACGACCTCGACCCCGTCGACCGGGAGATGCTGCTCGACACCGTAGACGTCTGGATCGAGAGCGGTGGGTCCACCGCCCAGGCCGCGCGCCGCATGTTCTGCCATCGCAACACCGTCCTGAACCGCCTGCGCCGCTTCGAGCAGATCACGGGCCTCGCCCTGGCCCGGCCACGCGATCTCGTACACCTCACCCTCGCGTTGGACGCCCACCGGCTGCTCGGACCGGCGGCGGCACTGGGCACCGCCGAACCCGACCCGGACGGTCAGCGGACCTGACCGCCTGACCGGGCAGGACGGCCGGCGGACCTGCCCGGCTCGCGGCCGACTCCCCGACAGGCCCGCGTCGGCCGGCCCCGCACCCCCCCGATGGCCGACTCCCCGGCAGGTCCCGCGTGCCGTTCCCCGCGCCCGTGGCGGTCGGCCCGTCCCGCTGGGCGCCGGCACAACCGCACCCACCCGGGACTGGGAGCGGGCAACGGGGCCGGGCCGGCGTATGGAGGTCCGCGGACGCGGCTGGTGTGGTGGGCGTCGTTCAGGGGCGAAGCAGCCGCGCCCCCGCCCGCCAGGAGAGACCGCGATGCCCCACCCGCTCACATCCCCACCTCCCCAGCCGTCCCCCTCCCCGCACCGTCGCCCCGGCCTCGCCTTCGCGGTGATCAACGGATCGACCTTCGCCGTCCACGTCCTGCTCGTCTGCACCACCGACGTCATGGCCGCTCCCCACCGTGGCGGGACCGGATTCGGCGTGACCGCGCTCCTTCTCCAGACGGTGCTGCTGGTCGTCACGGCGGCGCGCTTCGACCGGTCTGCGGACGTACCGGCCGCCCAGGGGGACATCCCGGCGGAGTCCCGCCCCGCGACTCCCGACCAGGGCGGACACTTCACGGCCCGTACGAGGGGAGGGTGGTGATGGCACCGGACGTCCTGCTCGCCGCACCGGGACCGCTCGACCTCGGCAACCGGACACTGATCTTCGGGTGCTTCGTGACCTTCATCGTGCCCGTCCTGTTCCTCTGCGTCCTCAGCGGTCCCCCGAGGGACCGCGTCAACGACTTCTACACGGCGGGCCGCACCCTGCGTCCCCTGCGCGGCGCCCTCGTCCTCTCCGGCGTCTACCTCTCCTCCGCCACCGTCCTCGGCACCACGGGCAGCGTCGCGGTCTACGGCTACGACGGCCTGTTCATCGCCCTGTGCACCGTCCTCTCGCTCGGGGTGCTCCTGCTGCTCGCCCGCCCCCTGCGCCGGCGGGCGGGTTACACCCTGGGGGACACGTTCGCTCTGCACGCTCCCGGGCGGGCGACCCGGATCGCCGTCGCCGTGGTCACCCTGAGCACCTGCGTCCCCTACCTCGTCGTGCAGCTCTCCGGGGCCGGCGTGACCACCGCGGCGCTGCTCGGACTGTCCGGCCCCGGCGTCGAGAAGACCGCCGTCGTGATGATCGGCACCCTCGTCGTCTGCACCACGGCGTTCGGCGGGATGCGCGGCACCGTCACCATCCAGGTGATCAAGACGGTGGTCCTGCTCTGCATGGCCCTGGCCGTCACCGTCGTCCTGCTCCACCGCTTCCACTGGAGCACCGACGCGCTCATCGACGCCGCCCGTCAGGGAAGCGGCCGGCCCGCCGCCTACCTGCGCCCGGGACTGCGCTTCGCCGGCAGCGCCGAACCCACCCTCGACTTCGTCGGCCTCGTCCTCACCATCGTGCTCGGGGTGGCCTGCCTGCCCCATGTCGCCACCCAGCTCGGCACGGCGCCCGACGAGGCCGACGCCCGCCGCACGGTGCGTCACACCATCACGATCGTCGGCGCGTTCTGCTGCGCCACGGTGCTCATGGGGTTCGCGGCCGCGGCCCTGATCGGGACGCCGGCGATCCTGACCGCCGATCCCGGAGCCAACGGCGCGCTGGTGATGGCCGCCGGCGAACTGGCCGGCGGCTCGTCCACCGACGCCGGCGGGGCCCTGCTCATCGTCCTGGTCGCCTCCGGGGTCTTCCTCACCACGCTGGCGGTCGTCGCGAGCGTCACCCTGGCCGCGGCCGGCACCATCGCGCACGACCTCTACACGCACGCGTTGCGCCAAGGGCGGACGACCGAGGGCCGCGAAGTGGCCGCCGCGCGCGTGGGGTCCGCCGTCGTCGGACTGCTGAGCATCACGCTGGCCGTCTGGTTCCAGGGATGGAACATCCAGTTCCTGACCGCCCTCTCCCTGGCGGTGGCGGCGTCCACCCTGCTCCCGGCGCTCGTGTACGCGTTCCGCTGGAGGCGGTACAACCGGCGCGGACTGCTCTGGACCCTGTACGGCGGACTGGGCTGCGCGGTCGGGCTCTTCGCGTCCGGCCCCGTCACGTCCGGCAACCCCCTCGCGCTGTTCCCCGACCGGCACTTCGACTGGTTCCCGCTCCAGACGGTCGTCCTGGTGTCGATACCCGCCGCCTTCTTCCTGGGCTGGATCGGCAGCATCGCCGGCACCGGCACCGGCGGCCACGGCAGGAAGCGCACGGAGCGGATGGAGCGGACGGAACAGGTGTCGGCAGGGTGGGTGACGCAGGCACCGGAACGGGAGGCCCCGGGCCACAGCCGGACGTGAGCCGGGTCGACTCCACGGCCCGGTTCGCGTCGGAACACGCGCGTCCCACTGCCCGGGCCGGGACCTCGGATTCCCGGCCCGAGGCGGGGTCGCACGGCCTGTCCGGGGCCGGGGCGGGCCGCCGCTCCTCCGGCTTCCCGGCAGGCGTTTCCCCTCCGGACCAGCGGGAAGGCGAAGGGGAGCTGCTGCGAAAGGGTGGACATGAGCACGCGAGAGAAGGCGAAGGCCCAACTGGAGCAGATCGTCGGGAAGGTCATGCGCAAGGTGGCGCACCTGACGGGCAAGAGGAACACCGGTGCCAAGGGCGCGGCCCTGCAGGCCCGCGGCAAGGCCCGGCAACTGAAGGAGAAGGGCAAGGACCGCATCGGACTCTGATGCGGCGCCGACGTCGCGCCCCCCCCCGTGGCCGACCGTCCTCACGAAATCCCGACGCGACCGTCACCGTCACTTCACGATCGCGTGGAGTGACGGAGCCCGCCCGGGTCAGAAGCGCAGGGACGCACGCACCCGACGCCTGAAGCCGGAGAACACCGTGCCCCAGTCCGCCTCCGCCGGCCTTCCGCCCGCGCAGACGCTCACCCAGACGATGACCACCGAACTCCTCACCGGTCTGCGGCCGGTGCGGATCGACACCACGCTCAGCTACTGCTCCCGAGCCCCGTTCACCGTGGGCATCGCCTTCCACATCCTGGGCGGGGACGTCACGGTCTGGCGTGTCGACCGCGACATGATCACCGCGGGTGCCCACACCCCCACCGGCGGAGGCGACCTCCACCTTCGACCCACCGGCGGAGGCAAAGTCCTGCTGCGCCTGGGCCCGCCCGGTGACACCGCGACCGTTCTGGCGAACCGCGACCATCTGGTGGAGATGGTGCGCCAGACGTACGTACTGGTCCCGCCGGGCAGCGAGAGCGCGCACATCGACTGGCAGCCGTTCATCGACCACCTCGACGGCTGACGGGGTTCCGGCGCCAGCCGGCGCCGTCCGCCCCCGGAACCTCCCCAGGACCCTCGACGCGGGCGGGCCGACGCAAGAAGACCCCGGTGCCGTGGCTGTACCCGTACCCGTTGGGGGCGTCTTGCCGATCTTGCCGGGCTCGCGGTGTGCTGCGACTCCGTCTCCGGCGTTGTCGTCGGTCGGCATGGCTCCGCCATGCCTCTCTCCTCCGCCTTGGATCCGAAGCCCCAGGACACCGCTCACTGACCCGGCCTGATCGGCAAGACACCCCTAGGGCGTGTTGCGAAAGTACCGACGTCCGCCCGAAGGGCGGGCCTCGCGGCGTCTGGTGCGTGCGATCGCAAGGCGGAGGGTCGCCCTCGTACTGGGCGTACTCGGACGATCCCGACAACGCGGCGAGCGTGCGTGCCAGGCGTCGCGAGGCAGGCGGGACTTTCGCAACACGCCCTAGCGCCATGCCGAACGCCCCCGCGTGCACGAAGCACGCGGGGGCGTCCGCTCCGGGCTCCCGAGAGAGCCCGGAGGACCGACGAGGGGTTCGAGAAGGTCAGCCGTGTCGCATGTCGTCGGGGTCGATCGGGAGAGACCCCGGTGTCGCCTGCGGTCCGCCCATCTGCGGACGGCCCGCGTCGGTCCCGCCCGGGGAGATCCGGCCGCGCCACCCGCCGCTCTCGCGGCCGCGCTCCTCGATGAAGCCCTTGAACCGCTTCAGGTCGCCCTTGACCCGCCGGTCGAGCATCCCGAGCGCGTCACCGGCCTTCTCCGCCATGCCCTCGGGCTCGAAGTCCATGGCCAGACTCACCCGCGTGTGCGCGGGGTCGAGCTGCTGGAAGGTGACGACACCCTTCTGCCGCACATCACCGGCGACCGTGCGCCACGAGATGCGCTCGTCCGGCAGCTGGTCGACGATCTCGGTGTCGAACTCCCGCTTGACCCCGGCGATCTTCGTCCTCCAGTGGCAGTGCTCGTCGTCGAGTTGCCGGACGTCCTCGACGCCTTCCATGAAGCTCGGGAAGTCCTCGAACTGCGTCCACTGGTTGTAGACGTGGTGCAGGGGGACGTCGACGTCGATGGTTTCCTTCACCATGCTCATGAGTGTCTCCTCCTTCGCGGCTCTGCCGCTCATTCGGTCTCACTGCGCCGCGTACCCGGACCGGAGGGACTCATTCACACATGATGCTCGCGGCCACCCGGCAAGATCGACAAAACAGCCCTAGCATCTCCCTCGTGACGGAGTTCCTCGACAGTCCCCTGGACCGCGAATCGGTGGTGGCGTTCGTCCGCGAGCACGGGGACGGCGTGCTCTCGACGCTCGGGCCCCTGGGTGCTCCGCAGTCGGCCTACCTCACACTGGCGATCACCGACGGCGGCGAACTCGTGCTGGACGCCCGGGAGGTCTCGCGCAAGGTGGCCAACCTGCGCCGGGACGGCCGCGTGGCCGTGGTCGTCGGTGGCCGGGAGGGGGTGACGCTCCAGCTGGAAGGGCTGGCCGACATCCCGTCCGGTGAAGAACGAGAGCGGTGCGCCGACGCCTACGAGGCCGCCTTCCCCCAGTTCGCTTCCTCCCTCCATGACCCCGGGATCGTCGTCGTGCGCGTGAGGATCGCGTGGGCGCGGCTCGGTGACTTCCGGACTCCCGCCGCGGTCATGCGGGAGACCTCCGGGCCGTGGTGAGCGTTCCGGCCCGCACGCGTCCGTGAGCGGCCCTCGGGTGTACGGGCTGCCACCGAGGGCCTTGTCCGGACACCCGGCGCTCTCGTCCGAGCCGCACGGCGCCCGGCAGGATTGGCCGCCACCCGAAGCGGGCAACCGCACTCGGTGACCAGGAACTCCCCGCCCGCCACCACCCCCGACGGCCACTACGTCGTCATCGACGGCCGGCGTTGGCGTGCCACCGACCCCTCGGTGCCCGACGACGCCCGGGCCCGGCTGCGGGTCCACCTCATGGCGGCGCGCAGGGCGGTCGCACAGGCCCGGCGGGCTCACGACCCGGAAGCCGAGGGCGCCGCACGGAAGCGCGTACAGCAGGCGAAAGTCGCCCTCGGTGAGCGCGGCACGCCGTGGTGGGAGCAGAGCCCGGCCGAGCGGGAGGCGCGCCGGCGCGACGGTCTGGCCGCGCTGGACGACTGACCCACGAGGGCCGGCGACCCGCGGGACCGCGGACCCCGCCGACCCGGTCCTCATCGTCCGAGCTCGTCGGGGCGGCCCCCGGCACGGCCCGACCCGGACGGACACCCCATCCTCAGACGCTGAAAGGCACCGCATGAGCATTCTGGAGAACGCGGAACCCACCGATGACATCGGTCAGGAGACCCGTGACGATGTGCAGGCACGCAAGCAGCGCCTTCGCCGGCGGCTGGAGCGCCTGATCGGCATCGCGGCCACCGAAGGCAACGAACTCCTGCCGCTGCGCAACGGCGATGCGATCTTCCCCGCCATGCTCGGCGCGATACGCGGAGCCGAGCACACCATCGACATGATGACCTTCGTGTACTGGCGCGGCCAGATCGCCCGCGACTTCGCCGACGCGCTCGCCGACCGGGCCCGGGACGGAGTGCGGGTGCGCCTGCTGCTCGACGGCTTCGGCGCCAAGGAGATCGAACCGAGCCTGCTCGATGCCATGGAGAGCGCCGGGGTACAGGTCGCCTGGTTCCGCAGACCGATGTGGCTGTCGCCGCTCAAGCAGAACCACCGCTGCCACCGCAAGGCCCTCATCGTCGACGAGGACACCGCCTTCACCGGAGGCGTGGGCATCGCCGAGGAATGGTGCGGTGACGCCCGCGGCCCCGGCGAGTGGCGAGACACCCACGTGCAGGTCCGCGGCCCGGCCGTGGACGGAATCGCCGCCGCCTTCGCGCAGAACTGGGCCGAGTGCCACGACGAACTGTTCGACGACCGCGACCGGTTCACCGAACACGCCCAGGTCGGGACCTCGACCGTGCAGGTCGTGCGCGGCTCGGCCAGTTTCGGCTGGCAGGACATGCAGACCCTCATCCGCGTGATGCTGACCTCGGCCGAACAGCGCTTCCGCCTGGCCACCGCCTACTTCGCCCCGGACACCTACTTCATCGACCTGCTGTGCGCCACCGCCCGTCGCGGCGTCACGGTGGAGGTCCTGCTCCCCGGCCCCCACACCGACCAGCGCGCGTGCCAGCTCGCCGGGCAGCACCACTACTCCCGCCTGCTGGAGGCGGGCGTGTCCATCCGGCAGTACCAGCCCACGATGATGCACGCCAAGATCATCACCGTCGACGGCGTGGCGTCACTGATCGGTTCCACCAACTTCAACCGCCGCTCCATGGACCACGACGAGGAGGTGATGCTCGCCGTCCTGGACGAGGATTTCACCGCCACACTCGATCAGGACTACGACGCGGACCTCGAACGCAGCGTGACGATCGACCCGCGGCGCTGGAGGCGGAGGGCGGCCGTGCAGCGGCTGCGGGAGGCGGCGGTCGTGCCCATCAGACGCTTCCTGTAGACCCCGCACACGGATGCGGTCCGGCGCCCCAGGGGGGAGGGGAACGCCGGACCTGCACAGCGACTGCCCCGGTCCGGCCGGTCCACACCCCGATCGGACCGAAAGGATGCGGGTCGACGGCAGAGTCGTCCCGTCGTGTGTGTGGTCACCGGTGGATCAGGAATCGCCCTGGTGCGGCCCGGCCTCGTGGGCGCAGGTCACGGCAGACGCGCTGGTCGTGCGGATGCGCATGCGGCGCAGGAGGTCACGGGTGGTGCGTGCGTGGGATGTGCTGCGCCAGGTGATTCCCGGGTGGCGGGAGCGCAGGTGCGAGAGCGCCCGGGTGCCCAGGCCGGTGCTGTGGAAGCGCTCCTCGATGTCGACGGCGGTGATGACCCCCTCGGCGCAGTCGGCACAGATCCGGTAGTGGACCTGGCCGACGACCTGCCGGATGTGGACGAGCAGCAGCCGTTCCTCGCCGGGCCCGGACGCTCCCGGGATGTGCGTGGACAGGAAGTCGATCGCCCGGTAGGCAAGGATCCGGCGTCGGAGCCGGCCACGGAGCCGGCCCGGACGTGAGTGCCTGGGGCCGCTGTGGCCAGGTGTCGATGTGCCCGCCGTGGAGGCGGGCCCGAACAGGGTGCTCGTGGGACGTGCGTGTTGTCCGCGCATGGGACCCGTGTGCCCCGGCCATGGATCCGTACCCGTCCCGTACCGTACCCGTTCGCGTTCCGCACGCATCGGTACGGCCTGCCGGTCGCTCTGCTACGGGCTACGGGCTACGGGCTACGGGCTACGGGCTACGGGACGCGGGACGCGGGACGCGGGACCCGAGGCCGCCGCCGGCCGTGCGGGGCCGCGCCGCCGGTCTCGTGCCGCCGTGCGCCGCCGCGGGAGGTTCAGCGGCTGATCTCCATGGCGGCCAGGCCCTTCGCCAGGTCCTCGCCGTTCATCACCGGGGTGTACGAGATCTTCGCGCCCAGCTCCAGGAAGAAGGGCTCCGCCGTCTTCGGCATGTCGGCGGACTCGGCCAGGTCGAAGAAGATGTAGGCCGTCCGGCTGCCGTTCTCGGTGGTGAAGTACGCGGCTTCGGGGCGTATCGCCTCCATCGCCTTCTCCACCGTCTTCTGGAGCGTGCCCTGCCTGATGGCCTCGTTGGACGTCTGCGTGTCCATTTGGACCTTCAACAACATACGCATGATGGCGGCCTTTCTCGGCCCGGGCAGGCGCTGCCAGAGGCGCGCGGTTCACACCCGGAGGCCCGTACCTCCAGCGTCTCTCCATCCCGTCGCGGGGACCAGTCGGCGACCCGGGCGGGGAAGGAGGAGCCCCGGCCGGGAAGGGGGAACCCGGCCGGGGCTGCGCGGCGTCAGCGTCCGGGGCACTCCTTCCATGCGAGGTGGTAGACGGTGCTGATGTCGCCGTCGGTGGAGTCCATGGTCATGTAGCTGGTGGTGGCCGGGTTCGACGTGCCGGCGTTCACCCGGAGTTCGGTGTTGATGTTGAAGTTCCGCTGCACACCGCACGGCGCCCACACGAGCTGCGCCCAGTCGGTGTCGTCGGTGGCCTGCCAGTTGTCCTCGTACGGGCCCCGGAAGGTGTGCGTCCGGGACGCGGTGTTCGGCGAGCCCTGGAAGTAGTACGACGCCTTCTCGGTGCTGCTCGCACCGGGGCGGAGTGACGCGTAGCCCCGGTAGTCGGCGCTGGCGATCGCGTAGGTGAAGCCCTGGGGCACGTGCACCAGAAGGTTGAGCTGGCAGTTCCTGCGGGCCGCCGTCGGGGAGGAGTCGCCGCCCACCTGGGCCAGGTACTCGCTGTACGTGACGGTGAAGGCCGTGTTGTCCTCGGACACGGCGATGGCTGCGGTGCCGAGGGGGCAGCCGGACCCGTTCACGGTGGCGATGTCGATGACGATCCTGTCCGGAGGCGGGTCGACGATCGACGACGGGCCTGCTTGCGCGGGCAGGGCCGAGGCGAACAGAGCGGCTATCGCTCCGCTG
The DNA here is from genome assembly GCF_050917515.1 of Streptomyces sp. JL2001. NCBI lineage: Bacteria > Bacillati > Actinomycetota > Actinomycetes > Kitasatosporales > Streptomycetaceae > Streptomyces > Streptomyces sp. JL2001. The sequence continues at coordinate 7,459,383 of NZ_CP169421.1, forward strand.
ACCAGCAGGGGGACTCTCATGGTTCTCCCATCCAGTGCTTCGGTGCCGGGCGAGCGCGGGCGCACGGGTGCGCCCGGTCGCGGGGCGGGGGGTGCGGCGCGCCACCTGGGCGGCCGTCACGGACCTGGTGCGATGGATCGAGGACATCGAGGGTGCGAAGGGGTAGTGCAACCGACAACGGTTGAAGCATCATGTACATGTCAGGCACTGTCCCCGGGCGCCCCGCCGGTGCGGGCGGGGGTGGTCGAATGCTAGAAGCCCTGGCGCGCCGGTACACGTGGTCGCCCGGCCAACTATGGCCTGGTGAAAGGGCTTTCCTTTGGCTCGGAACAGCGGGTGACGCCCCTGGCGTCCCACGTGTACCGGGCGTCCCATGTGCCCCTCGACGGATCAGCGGGCGCGGCGCCGTGAGCCCGGAGACATCGACGGGACGCTCCTCGGGAGCTCGGGCGGTCGCCGCCCCCGTGCCCCGCGCCGGCGGGGGACACTGGAGGAGTGACGGACGGCGAACGGCAGACCGAACGGCGCTTGGAGCGGGCCATCCTGGAGCTGCTGGACCGTCGTGCCCCGAGCGCGACGATCTGTCCCTCCGACGCCGCGCGGGCGGTGTACAAGGGAGACGGGGACGGCTGGCGCGACCTGATGGAACCGGCCCGCCGAGCGGCCCGGCGGCTGGTCGAGGCCGGCGAGGTGGAGATCACCCAGAACGGCCGCCCGGTCGAGCCGGCGAAGGCCCGCGGCCCGATCCGTATCCGCCGGACCCGCTGACACTCCACCAGCGGACCTCCCGTGCGGCCCGCCTCCGCGGCCCGCCCCCCTCTACGGCCCCGCCGCCCCGCGCCCCCAGGTGCCCGTGCCCGGTGGCCGGGCGTCGTCAGACCTGCGGCGGGGCGGGCTCGCGGACGAGTTCCGAGGCGTCCGGGAGCAGCGAGGTCAGCTCCTGCCAGATCCGCTTCGGGGCGACGCGCCTCAGCCGGAACGGGCTGCCCGCGTCGGCCCCGCCCTCCGTCATCGGCTCGGCGGGCAGCTCCCGCAGCCACGAGCCGAGCGGACCGCAGTCCCAGGCGGAGACCGTGCGGGCCGCCACACCCCGCACACCGCCCTCGCGTCCCTGCCAGGCGGCGGTCATACGCCAGTTGGCGCGCAGCTCCACGATCAGCTCCGCGAGCCGGGCGGCGCCGGCGTCCGTCGCGCCCGCCGCGCCGAGTGCCGCGGAGACCGCGGTCCGCTCCTCCGTGCCGGGTGTGCCCGCTGCCTTCTCCAGGGCCGCGAGCCCCGCCTCCAGAGCGCCCACGGTCGTCTCCACGACCTCCTCCTCGTCGGGCTCCGCGCCTCCCGACTGCCGTAGACCGACGAGGTCGGCGAGCGTCCACACGACCGTCCTCGGCTCCACGAGCCGGTACTCCGCCTCCTCCTGGCCCGGCCAGGTCTCGTGGCAGACGACGTGGTCGTCGCCGATCAACAGCCCGTGGTGAAGGGTGCCCTGCCGGCCTCCCGCCTCCAGGGAGACGATCACCGACGGCTGGACGAGGGTCCGCATGAGGGGCAGCAGGAGCGCGGACAGTTCCCCGGCGTCGTTCGTGAGACCACAGTCCCGCAGCCGTGCCGCGGCGGGCGCCATGGACTCCGGGACCGGCCGGCCGGTCGCGAGCCGGGCGAGGACGAGGACGTCGTCGTCGGACAGCCGGAAACGGGATCGGGTCACGTCGAAGGAAGGCATCAGTCGCTCACTCGGTAGGGCGGGCAGGGTGGGCAGGGCGGGCAGCGCGGGAATCAGGGGCGGCAGGGTGGAACGGCAGGGTGCAATCGGCGGACGGAGAGAGGGGCGGGGCTTGCGGGTCGGGCAGTACGGGACCGGATCGCGGCGGAGGACCGGTACCGGGTCAGTACTGCGACTCGGCCCAGAAGTGGGTGACGCGGGAGATGCCCGCCTTCACCGCACCGACCCGCGTGAGCGTCGAGCGGTCGACGCCGGCGAAGATCAGCCCGAGCGCCAGGTCTCCGCCCTCGGCCCGCCCCGCGACCCGGACGGAGAGCCGGCGGCGGCTCCCGCGCCCCGACTCGCGGACGGTGACGGTGACGCCGGGGTCCTCCTCGTCGGGCAGGCGGGTCAGCACGTAGCCGCGCTTGTCGAGGGCCGCGAGCCGGTAGTGGTCGCCGGCGTACCGCATGGCCAGGGCGCGCTGTTCGAGGGTGGCGCCGAAACGGTTCCGGTTCACGTACACGACGCGGTCGCCGACCCGGAGCGTGGACCGGTTCAGGGTCGGCAGCCTGATCCCCTCCACGTGCATCCCGCGTGACTCGAAGGACGCGGTCGGGAGCAGGCCGCCGCGCACCTCCGAGACGATCGACTCGGGCGAGGTGCGGGGGAGCGGGCAGGTCAGCGTGATCTCGCCGAACTCCGGCGAGACCCCCTTCCAGCCCGCGCGGTGGTCGTGACGGTTCCCTTCCTTCCACGCGTGGAGGTCGAACGGTGTGACAGCGGTGTGCATGCGGGCTTCCCAGGGTGTCTGCTCAAAGGATCAGTCGGACGGGTCGGACGGGTAGGACGGGTCGGTCGGACGGACGGGTCAGAGGGCTGGGGCTGAGGGGTCGGTCGGACGGCTCGGCCGGCGAGCTCGGTCGAACGGCTCAGTCGAACGGGTTGAGCGCACTGCCCAGTTTCCTCGCGCCGTCCGCGATCCCGGAGCCGACATCGGAGGCGGTGTCGCCGATCCAGTCCCCGGCCTCCTCCAGACCCTTGCCGATGGCTTCGTGGTTGTCCCAGACCAGTGCTCCGGCATAGACGACACCCGTGCCGACGGCGAGTCCGAGGGTGACCGGGTTCGGGGCCACCGTCAGCGCCGTCATCGACGCGCTGAAGGCGGTCCCACTGAGGTCCGAGGCGAACTTCGCCGGGTCGGCCTTGATCATGTCCGTGTCGTACGTGGCGAGGTTGGCCACTCCGTACGCGGTGGCGGCCACGCCGCCGACGACGCCGGCACCGCGCAGCCAGCCGGCCGCCTTCGCCGCGTTGGCGAGGCCGCCGTTCTGCGCCACCTTCACGAGGTCGGCCTCGGCCGCGGTCGGCAGGAAGAAGGCGCCGTTGCGCAGGGAACCGCCGAACATGGCGGCCTCGTCGGAGCCGGTCAGGGCGGTGGCGAGACCCGGCGGCACCTTGCTGAGCATGCTGCCCGGAGCCGCCCCGGCCAGGCGCATGTTGAACTGCCGGGACAGGAAGGTGCCGGGCGCGGTCGGATGGACGAAGGGCGGCCGGAGCGCCTTGGACAGCTTGTACGAGTACAGGCCGGCCGCGGTCAGGGCGCTCGCGAACGCGCCGGCCGTGATCGTGCCCTTGGTGAACTTGGCTACCAGATCGGCCAGTTGCTCGTTGCCGGTGAGCCTCGCGAGGCCGTCGCGCTGCAGTCGCCGGACGTAGTCGTCGAGCGTCTCGTCGTCACGCATCCCGAGCCAGGCGAGGCTCGTCCGGACGTCCTGGGCCTTGTCGTCGGCCGTGGCGACCCGGCCCGCGTCGCCGTTGAAGCCGGTGCCGAGCGTCCCGTCGCCCTTGTTGCCGTACCCGTCCCGGACCACGGCCTCCAGGTCCTTCTTCAGGTCCTGGTCCGCGACGTCGAAGGCCTTGACGCAGGCCTCCAGGTGTTCCGCCCACGACGCCTCGGCGTCCCGGACGCTCTGGGCGCCGTCCGGATCGTGGTGCAGCGCGCTGCGCTCCTGCGGCGTGAGGCGGCCGTGGTCGTACGCGACCCTGCCCTGTTCGGAGACCTTCATGCCGGCCGCCACGGCGTCGGCGCGTGCGCTCTCCAACTGCTTCCTGAGCCGCGTGAACTGTTCGTGTGCGTTGCGCAGCAGGGTCGCGGTGGCCTTGGCCTGCGTCTGCGCCGCCCGGTACTCGTAGCGCGTGGCGGCGAAGAGGGTGTGGGCGGCGGTCGCGCTCTCGCCCAGCCAGGCCGGGGCCGTCGGCAGCGACTGGACGCTGTCGCGGTAGCGCTCCTCGACCTTGTGCAGTTCACCCGCCGTCTCGTCCCACTTGTCGGCGGCGTCGGCGAGCTTGTCCAGGTCGGTGGCCATGATCTCGGCGTACGTCGGCACGGTCCGCCCCCTCAGTACCGGTCGATGCACGAGGACGGTCCGACACCCGCGATACGGGTACGGGTGTCCAGCTCCTGGCGGCCGAAGGCGACCGCTGTGCCGCGCAGGGCGTCCCTCTCGGTGGCGAGCCGGGCGAGGAGCGTCCTGACCTGCTTGTCCCAGGTGGCCTCGACGGTCTTCAGGCCGCTCGCGGTCGCCCAGCCGTCGAAGCCGGCGACGGCCTCCGCGGTGGCGGCGTCGGCGCACCGGGCGGCCTTGCCGGTGCGGGGCTCCAGTTCGGTCTCGATCGTGTGGGCCGCGGCCTTCTTCTTCGCCGGTGCGGTGGCGAGATCGGGTGCTCCGCCCGCCGGTCCGGTGGCGCCGCCCGGATCGGTCCCGGCCGGCCCCGTGGCGCCGTGGGTTCGTGCCGGTGCGCCGGACCGGATGCCGGCCCAGTCCTCGTCAAAACCCATACCGCTTGCCCCCATGAAAAATGATCATCACTTTGCAGGTGCATCGTATGGTTCCGGGGTGGCGGCCGGGACGCAAGGTCACGCCGTGATCCTCCGCAGGAGCCACCCATTCCGGCACCGGGGCCGGTTGCCCGCGCCCGGGCGATCGCCGTCCTTCTCGCCGCGTTCGGCCGAGGGCGGACGGCGGCAGGGGGCCCGGCGCGGCTCGGGTCGACGGGGGAGCCGCGTCAGGAGGCGGTCGGCCAGGTCGCCCCCGCACCCATCGCCCCCGCGCCCCATCGCCCCTGCCCCCGCCGCGCGTTCCGTACCCGCCGCGCGTTCCGCGGTCAGTGCGTGCGTCGGTCGATGAGGACGGCCAGGCCGTCCAGAATGCGCTGCAGTCCGAACTCCCACGCCTGGTCCTGTCCGCCCGTCCGCGCCGCCGAAGCGAAGGCCTCGGTGAGGGCGGGGAACCGCTCGCCGTGGACCCGCATCAACTCGGCCAGCACTGCACCGAGTTGAGCCTCCGGGTTGCTCGACGGGCCGGCCGCGCGGGCCTGCTGGGTGATGCCACGCACGTGGCTGACGAGCAGCACGGCCGCGTCCATCCGCTCCGCCCCGCTCAGTCCCGTGCCGTCCAGCGCGGAGATGGCGCGCTCCATCCAGGAGAGTTCCCCGGGGCCGGGGATCCGTACTCCGACGGTGGCGTCGAGCGACCAGGGGTGCCGGTGGAAGGCGGCGAACAGGCGCCGCGCCCAGTCTTCGAGCTGCTCCCGCCAGTCCCCCTGCGGCGTCGCCTCCATCGGGAAGGCGCCGATCGCGCCTTCCACCATCAGCGCGACCAGCTCGGCCTTTCCGGGCACGTACCGGTACAGGGCCATCTTGGTGACGCCGAGTCGCTCCGCGACCCGCTGCATGGAGACGTCGGCCAAACCCTCCGCGTCGGCGATCTCGATACCGGCCCGCGCGATCCGGTCCAGATCGAGCGCCGGCCTGGGGCCCCGCTTCGGCTGGGGGTGCGGACCCCACAACAGCCGCACCACCTCGGCGTGCTCGTCGCCCACGCTTCTCCTCCGCCTCGCCTTGTCGAAGCCATCGAACTGTGTCTATCGTACACAGTATTAATCCGTGTCCGATGGACACAGTTTCCGAGCGGGGGAGACCCATGAACGAGACCGTCCTCATCTCCGGCGCGAGCATCGCCGGCCCGGCGCTGGCCTACTGGCTGGGACGCCACGGCTTCACCCCGACCGTGGTCGAGCTCTCGCCCACGCTGCGCGAGGGCGGTCAGGCCGTCGACTTCCGCGGCGAGACCCACCTGACCGTCCTGGAACGCATGGGGCTCCTCCCCGAACTGCGCCGCGTGCAGACCGGTGGGAGTCCGATGCGCTTCGTCGACGAGCACGACCGGACGCTGCTGCACCTGCCGGCCGAGTTCGCCGGCGGCGAGATCGAGGTCGTCCGCGGGGACCTGGCCCGGCTGCTCCACGAGCACAGCGCCCCCACCACCGAGTACGTCTTCGGCGACTCGATCACCGGCCTCACCGAGACCGCGTCCGGCGTGCGCGTCGACTTCCGGCACGGCGCCTCACGCGACTTCGACCTGGTGATCGGAGCCGACGGGCTGCACTCCCACGTCCGTCGCCTCGCCTTCGGTCCCGAGGCCGACTACGTCAGCCACCTCGGCTACTACGCGGCCACATGGCAGCTGTCCCACGACGAGTCCCCGGCGCCGGCCAGGGGGTCGGTCGGCTACAACGTGCCGGGGCGGCTCGCCTCCGTGGGCGCCGACCACCGGGATCCGTCGCGTGCGGGTGCGTTCTTCGTCTTCGCCGCGCCCGAGCTGTCGTACGACCGGCACGACCTCGACCGGCAGAAGCGGCTGATCGCCGACGCCTTCTCCGGCCTCGGCTGGGAGGTGCCCCGCCTGCTCGACTCCCTCCGCCGGGCCCCCGACCTCTACTTCGACTCCATCAGCCGCGCGGACGTCGCCACCTGGTCCAAGGGGCGCGTGGGCCTCATCGGCGACGCCGCCTGCGGGGCGACCATCGGCGGCATGGGCACCGGAACCGCCGTGGTCGCCGCGTACGTGCTGGCCGGTGAGCTCGCGCGATGCCGCGGGGACCATCGGGCGGCCTTCACCCGGTACGAGGACAGACTGCGGAAGTACGCCCAGGGCTGTCAGGCGGGCGGCGACCGGACCGGGAAGTTCCTCGCGCCCGGAACCGCCACCGGCATACGCCTCCGCAACACCCTGCTGTCCCGGCCGCTGTTGCTGAACGGCATGCTCCGGATGGGCGAGAAGGTCAGCACGGTGACTCTGCCCGACTACTCCGCCGACTCCCGCCGCGTCCGCCGTTGACCGGTGCCGTCTCCGGGGTGAGGGGCGGCCGTGGTGCCGGGCCCGGGCGGATTCGGCACCACGGCCGGCGGGTCAGCGGGTGATCAGGCGCGACAGCGCAGCATCTCCAGCGGCGGGTGGGCGAGGAGGTCCGCCCAGAAGTCGTCCCCGAACTCCCGGACGCCTGCTGCGGACACGTGCAGCGGAACCCACTCGATCTCACCGAACCCGGCCGCACGCAGGCACTCTGCGTAGACCTCGCGGCGCGGGGCCGTGGAGACGATGCTGATCGGCTCCGGGGCGAGGAGCGCGGTGACCCGCACCTGCGGCCCCGTCTCGAGCTCCTCCCCGGTGGGCTCGCAGCGGAACCCGTACGTGTCCAGGGACGGACAGTCGAACCCGTAGTCGGGCTTCTGGGCGAGCACGAAGAACTCCCCGCCGGGCACGAGGCTCCGGTGGACGTTGCGGCACATCCGCTCCATCTCCGCGATGTCCCGAGCGTAGTTGAGGCACTGCACCCCCAACGCGACGTCGAAGCGCCGGCCGTCCGTCCGCAACTCGGCGACGTCGCCGACCTCGTAACGCACACCGAGTGGATCGCGCTGCTCGATCTCCCGTGCGGCGGCGATCATCTCGGCGGAGATGTCCACCCCGAAGACGTCCGTGGCACCGCGCCGCCTGAACTCCCTGCTGTAGAAACCGGTCCCGCACGCCAGGTCGAGGACCGTCCTGCCTGTCACGTCCCCGACCAGGCCCAGGAAGCTCGGGACCTCCCCGTAGCGTGTCAGTGGCAGGGACTTGAACCCCTCGAACGCCTCACCGATCTTGTCGTACTGCTGCACGCTCACGTGCCGTCCCCTTCCGGGTTTCCTCGCCTGTACGCGGGCACGCCGGTGCCTCCGGATCCACAGGCCGGCCGCCGCGTCGTGCTCGAAAGTCTGCTGCGCCCGGTCCGGCCGTTCGTACTGGCAGATGACACGAAGAAGCCGCCCCCTCGCGTTCGTATCACCCAACGCCGCGACAGCTCAGGGCAGTTGACGTGCGATCTTGGAGCGGACACGCTCCGTGCCGCCGACGGGGCGGGCTCGCCGACGGAATGTGCCGACCGGAGCGCGCCGCCGGCCGATGGGGGAGTCCTCATGAGGGGTGGCCTTGAGGATCGACATCGGCGGTGTGCCGCGCGGGCGCCTGCGGTTCGCGGTTTCCCCGTTGGCCGAGCTGACCGTGATGCTGCACGTGCTGGCCGAACCAGCCGCCACACCCTCCATCTGCCCGACCTCACGGCCCTGGGCACCGACGTGCTGTCGGTCGTACTGCGCTGAGCGCACGCGTCCGTCTCGAACACGGGCGGTGAAGGAGCAGGTCGTCACCGGTGAGCAGCCGCCGACGCAGCCGGTGGCACCACATGAGGAACTGTGGCTTCCGACACAGCGCGCGGGGGGCCCGCCTGTTCAACTGACCGCATGCTGATCAACCTGATACTGCGCGTCCTGCCGTACTGGATCCGTGAGCCCCTGGTCATCGCCGCGAGCCTCTCCTTCGGCGTGATGTGCCTCTACTGGTACTTCACGGTCGGGGAGTGGCAACGAGCCGCCTTCGGCGTGGTGTTCCTCGCGATCGCGGTCCTGCGGTCGTTCGTCCTGCGCCGCGAATGGAGATCCCGCCCGAGAGCCGGCCAGGCCGCGTGACGGCGGAGCGGGCCGGTACAGGTTCGCCCCGCCGGGCGGTGACGATCCCGCCGCGCCGACCCGCCTTCGGCATCGGCGCATCGGCGCATCTGCTGGCCCGATCGGCCCGCTCCCGCTCGACCGGCCCGATCGGCCCGCTCCCGCTCGACCGGCCCGATCGGCCCGCTCCCGCTCGACCGGCTCGGCCGGCCCGCTCCCGCTCGACCGGCTCGGCCGGCCCGCTCCCGCTCGACCGGCTCGGCCGGCCCGCTCCGCTCGGCCGGCCCGATCGGGCATGTGGGCGGCGGGCGATCCCTCCCGCCCCGGTCTCCGTGGCCGCAGCCTCACCCGCGTGCGTCGAGGTAGGCCGCGAGCTCCGCGGCCCCGGTCAGCATCGCGCGCCCGCGGGCGGAGAGCCGGGCGTGCCAGTCGCGCAGCGCCGCCTCCAGGGGCGCCAGCCCACCGGCTGCCCGCACCTGGGTGATCAACGGGGCGATCTGCGCCAGGAGATAGCCGCCCCGCCTGAGCTGGTGCGCCAGCCGGGCGTCCCGTACGTCGGCGTCGTCGTAGACGCGGTAGCCGGTCCGGGGGTCCCGGCGCGGCCGCACCAGCCCGGCGCCCTCCCACTTGCGCAGGGTCGCCGGCCGGATGCCGAGCCGCTCCGCGAGAGGCCCGATGAAGGTGCCGCCGGATCCGAACTCCGCTTCCGACTCCGTAGCCTGCCCGGACCGCGCAGCCGTACCACCCGCCCACACCGCCTCGGAGCCCCGGTCGGGCTCCAGGTCGCGCAGGGCGCTCTCCACGGCCTCGAGGGTTCGCCGGTCGTCGAGGAGCCGGGCGTGGCTCTCGTCGATGAGGTGAAACGCCTCGTCGACCCCGCCCCCGTTCACCGCCCGCATGATCGACGTAGCCGTCCGGTGACCGTGGCCCGGCACCAGGGCGAGGAACGCGCGGAGGGCCCCGGCGTGCAGCGGGGTGTACGTGCGGTAGCCGTGGGGGGTGCGCCCGGCGGCCGGAAGGATGCCGGCCTCCTCGTAGTTCCTGACCGCCTGCGTGGACAGTCCGCCCGCACGCGCCAGATCGATCGGCCTCAGCCGTGCACAGCTTTGAAGGTTCTTCCCCATGCGACCGACGATATCGCGCAGAAGTTTCAAACGGAGGTTCAACGATACCGTTGAAGGCATGGCGACCGACATCAAGGACACCGCCCATGCCGTCGAGGCTGCCGCCGTCATGCGGCTGCTGCCGACCCGGCCCCGACTGCTCGCTCTGGGCGAGCCCACCCACGGCGAGGACTCGCTGCTCGAACTCCGCAACGAACTCTTCCGCGACCTCGTCGAGCAGCACGGCTACCGGGCCATCGCCATCGAGAGCGACTGCCTGCGGGGCCTCCTCGTGGACGACCACGTCACCTCCGGTGCCGGCAGCCTCGACGAGGTCATGGAGCACGGCTTCAGCCACGGTTGGGGCGCCTCGGCGGCCAACCGCGACCTCGTGCGCTGGATGCGCACCCACAACGACGGCCTGCCCCCCTCCGAGCGGCTCCGCTTCGCAGGCATCGACGGACCGCTGGAGATCAGCGGCGCCGCGAGCCCTCGTCAGGCCCTCACCGCGCTCCACGGCTACCTCGCCGCCCGGGTCGACGCGTCCCTGCTCCCCTGCACGGCCGACACGCTCGGCCGTCTCCTCGGCGCCGACGAACGATGGACCGAACCCGCGGCGATGATGGACCCGACCCGGTCGATAGGTCGGTCGGACGAGGCCGGTGAACTGCGGCTGTACGCCGACGACATGACGGCCCTGCTCGCCGCCCAGAGCCCGCAGCTGCTCGCGGCGACCTCGCCGGAGGACTGGGACCGGGCCTGCCTGTACGCCCGCACCGCCGTCGGCCTGCTCCGCTACCACTCCTGGACGGCCGACACCTCACCCGCCCGCCTGACACGACTGGTGGGGCTGCGGGACCAGATGATGGCCGACAACCTCCTCGCAGTTGCGGCCCGCGGCCCCGTGCTCGTCCACGCCCACAACGCCCACCTCCAGCGGGAGAAGAGCTCGATGAGGATGGGCGGAGCGCCCCTGGAGTGGTGGAGCGCCGGTGCGCTGGCGAGCGCGCGGCTGGGGGAGGAGTACGCCTTCTTGGCGACCGCCCTGGGCACGATCCGGCACCAGGGCGTGGACACACCGCCGCCGGACACCGTCGAAGGGCTCCTGTACGCGCTCCCCGAGGACCGCTGCCTCGTCGACCCCCGGCGCCTTGCCGCCGCCCTCGGCACCCCCCTGCCCGCACCGCGCGTCTCCCCGTGGTTCGGCTACGCCCCGCTCGACCCGGCCCACCTGCCGACCATCGACGGCCTCGTGTTCGTCGGGGACGTCCCGCGCAGCTGATGCGGCGCCCGCGCCGCACCCCGCCACGCCGTCGGCGGTAGACCCTGGCCCCTCGCGCGCGCCCCCTCGCGCGCGGCCGTTCGAGCCCGTGCGATGTCACGTCCGCACAGCACCCCGCACTCAGCGCGACGGCGGATGCGTGCTGAGCCAGTGGCGGGCGATCTGTTCGCGGGTGGCGACCCAGGCACCGCCACGCCGCGCGACGTGCCGCAGGAAGCCGTCGAGCGCGCGGATGCGCCCGGGCCTGCCGATGATCCGGCAGTGCAGGCCGACGCTCATCATGCGCGGGCGCTCGGCGCCCTCGTCGTGAAGCGTGTCGAACGTGTCGACCAGGTACGCGAGCATGTCCTCGGCGGTCGTGAAGCCGTGCACGATGAGGAACTTGAAGTCGTTCGCGTCGAGGCTGTACGGCACCACGAGGTGCGGCCGGCCGGCGGCCTCGACGTAGAACGGCAGGTCGTCCGAGTAGTCGTCGGAGTCGTAGAGGAAGCCCCCTTCCTCGGCGACGAGGCTGCGGGTGTGCGGGCTCGTCCGGCCGGTGTACCAGCCGACCGGACGGCGGCCGACGAGCCGCTCGATCGTCGAGATCGAGCGCGCGATGTCCGCACGCTCGACGTCCTCGGGCACGTGCCGGTAGTCGATCCAGCGCCAGCCGTGGCTCGCCACCTCCCAGCCGGCGTCGGCCATCGCCCTCGCCACCCGGGGATTGCGCTCGAGCGCCCGGCCCACGGCGTACACCGTGAGCGGGACGCCGTGCGCCGCGAGCGTGCGATGGATGCGCCAGAACCCGGCCCGGGAGCCGTACGCGAACATCGACTCGACGTTCAGGTCGCGCCCGCCGACCACGGGTGGCGCGCCGATGATCTCGTGCAGATAGCCCTCGGAGGCGGGATCGCCCTCGACGACACTCTGCTCCCCGCCCTCCTCGTAGTTGAGGACGAGGCTGACGGCGACGCGGGCGCCACCGGGCCACGCGGCGTGCGGCGGCTCGGCACCGTACCCGACGAGGTCGCGCTCATGCTCGGACACGGGCCGCACCCTACCGTCGCACCGCGTCAGGGCGGCGGGACCACGCCCCACCCCACCCGGAAGCCGGGCACCGCCGCCGCTCCACGCTGCCGTCACCTCGGCCAGGGCGTCAGGGGGCCTGGCCGTCGGCGGGGAGGCCGAGCCGGGCGGCCACGGTGGTGAGCGCCGCTCCCAGGGGGAGTGCCACGCGGGTGAGGGCATGCCGGTCCCCGCGGGTCGGGTCGCGGTTGACTATCAGTACGGGCTTCCCGGCCTGGGCCGCCTCGCGGACGAACCGCAGCCCGGACATCACCGTCAGTGAGGAGCCCAGGACCAGCAGGGAGGCCGCCTCGCGGACCAGCCGGCGGCAGTGCTCGACCCGTGCGGGCGGGACGGCCTCGCCGAAGAACACCACGTCCGGTTTGAGGACGCCGCCGCAGACCAGGCAGGGCACCACGCGGAAGCCGCCGACCTGCTCGTCGGAGAGGTCGGCGTCGCCGTCCGGGTTGATACCGGCCGCCACCGGCTCGAATCCCCGGTTGGCCTCCTCCAGCCGCTCCGCGAGTTCACGGCGCCGGCTGAACGCGCCGCAGGAAAGGCAGACCACCCGCTCCAGGCTGCCGTGGAGCTCCACGACGTCCTCGCTGCCCGCGGCTTGGTGCAGGCCGTCGACGTTCTGGGTGATGACACCCGACAGCAGGCCGTGCCGCCCGAACGCGGCCACCGCCCGATGCCCGGCGTTCGGGCGGGCACGGCCGAAGGTGCGCCAGCCGAGATGGCTGCGCGCCCAGTAACGGCGCCTGGCCTGGGGGCCGGCGGTGAAGTCCTGGTAGGTCATCGGGGTGTGCCGGCTCAGGCTGCCGCCCTCGCCGCGGTAGTCGGGGATGCCCGACTCGGTGGAGAGGCCCGCCCCGCTGAGCACCAGCACCCCACCGGCCGCCAGAGCGTCGGCGACCGGACCCGGATCCGTGATGCCCGGCGGCAGGTCCTCGGTGGGGGTCCAGCTGAGAGTGGGGCGCATCCTCATGCCGCCAGGGTACGAAACACCGGACCCGACCGCCGCCCCACCTGCGGCAGCGTCTCTCCACCTGCTCGCGGTCGCCGACGCGGCGGGGCGAGGCGCCGCGGGCACGGGGGAAAGCGAGTGTCGCCGCAGGTGGCAGCCACGACGGGGCAGCCCTTAGCCTTGCGCTCGTGCAGCAGCCCCGTAGACGCGACCGGCGCCCCTCCCCCCGTGCGAGAGCGGCCTCGGCACGCCCCCGGGTCGCGCCGCCCGTGACGGTCGCGGGGGCCGATGTGCTCGTCGTCGGCTACTTCTCCGCGAAGGAGAAGGACTTCGTCGCCCGCATGGACGCGGCGGCCACGGAACTGGCGGCGCGGGGCGCACGAGTCGTCGGACGGTTCGTGCAGCGGCGGGGAGTCTCGTCCGGAGGGGTGAGGACGATGGGGTTGCCCTACTCCTCACGGACGGTGCTGGGGAGTGGAAAGGTACGGGAGGTGGCCGCCGCCCGGGAAGCGGCCGCCGCTGACGTGGTCGTCTTCGTCCGCCCCTTGACCGGGTTCCAGCAGCGCGCGTTGTCGGAGATCTTCGGTTGTCCCGCCGTGAGCCTCTCGGAGTTCCTCACGGCCGATTGATCCTGGTTGCGACCCGGACACGCGTCGCGTCACATTCCCGGGGGCTGCGGCGTCTTCTCACTGAGACTTCGTCCAGCAGCATCCAGAGGGGACACCGCATGTCGGCAGCGGGGACAACAAGCAACACGGCGGCGCTCAACCGGTTCCACACCGCTGTGAACAGCGGCGATCCGACGGTCGTATCGAAGGCCATCGACGAGTTCGTCGCACCGGACGTGCGGTTCCACGCGCCGGTACCGATGGGCGCGACGGGCGCGGAGGCTCTGAAGCGGGTGTGGGACGTGCTCCTGAGCGCGTTTCCCGACATCCGTGTCACCGTCGAGGAGACGATCGCGGAGGGGGACAAGGTCGTCGCCAGGAACACGGTGACCGGGACCCATCAGGGCGCGTACCAGGGTCTGCCGCCCACCGGAAGGTCCGTCAGCTACAACGAGATCTTCATCTTCCGCTTCGCTGAGGGGCGGATCGTCGAGATCCGCGGCGTCGTCGACGTCCTCACGCAGCTGCGCCAGCTCGGCGCCTTCCCCTCCTGACGAGCACCGGAAGACCATGGACCGCCGCACAGGCGCCCACCGTGCACGGTGGGCGCCTGTGCGGCGGGTCCGCCAGAGGATGCACACGGCCCGGCGGCTGGTCTCAGGTACGCACACTGGGCGTTCGACGCGTCATGTTCGCCGTCGACGACATCGAGGAGGTCATCGCCCGCCGCCGCGCCCACGGAGCCAAAATGCGTGACATCGATGCCCGCGCGCCGAGGTTCCGCGTCGTGACGGTGATGGCCTGAAACCGCGCTGTAGGTCACCGAGTTGCCCGCCCGGCGCGGACGGCGGGCGCGCCCCCGGACCGCGACACCCCTTCCGCATTGCCTGTTGTGCTCCTACGCTCAAATGTAGTACTTCTTATACATGAGCGAGCAGGTTCACAACAGGTTGGCTGTGGTCCGTGCTGAGCGGAAGGTGTCGCGACAGGCATTGGCCGAGGCAGTGGGTGTCCACTACCAGACCATCGGCTATATCGAGCGGGGCCAGTACAACCCCAGCCTGGACCTGGCTTTGAAGGTGGCCAGGTTCTTCGCGCTGCCGGTGGAGGCGTTGTTCTCCCTGGAGCCGTTCCAGCCGCTCACGGACGAGGTCTACGGGAGGAAGCAGTGATGACCACGACGCGCTACGACCGGCGGATGTACGCCGTGATGAACGACCGCCGGGCGGCCGCCTTCTACGCGACGAAGGGGCGCCGTCGGCTTCTGGTGGGGGCTCACATCGTGCTCACCGGCGTCGGGGTGGGCGGCTGGATCGGCACGGTGTCCGCCGCGGGGCTCGGGCCGGTCGTGCTCGTCGCCGCGGTGCTGGTGCCCTGGGTCCTGCTGACCGGGATGCTCAACGGTTCCACCCGCGGGCTCCTCGAACTGCGCGGCCGCATGCTCGACGAGCGCCAGCTCGTCGAGCGCGACCGGGTGCGCGCCCTCGCCCACCGGATCACCCTGTGGCTGCTGATGGCCGCCGCGTGCGCGGCGGGCGGCTACGGCGTCCTGTCGGACGCGGAGCCGCGGGCGTGGGTGCTCCCGGTGCTGGTCGGGGTGCTCGCCCTGCACTGGATGATGCCGCTGTGGGTGGCGGGGCTGCGTGTCCAGGACGATCTGATCGACGACGCCGACGACGAGGTGTAGGGCGGGCTGGTTCTACGGGAGTAGGCGAGGGAGCCGGGTGGCCCGTGGGGGACGGCCGCAGGCCGTCCGGCCCCCGGCGCTCCGCGATCATGTGGCGGCGCCGGCGCCTGGAGTCTAGGGTTTCGGCATGTTCAAGTCAGGGGTGGGGATTCTTGCGTTGTTCGGTTTCGGCTGGTGGCTGCTCGGTGCCAGCGTGTTCACGGGGGCGGTCTGGCTCGTGGCGGTTTTGGCCGGGGTCGCGGCCACGGCCGGCCTGCTGCTGACGGCCCGGCGCCTCTTCGACGGGTCGCGGCCGGACCCGCTCGCCGACAGCGGGCGGCGTCGTCGGTTCAATCAAGTCAACGGCCTCCAGTGGTTGTTGATCGCCGGCGTGGCCGTGGGCTGCTCCGCGGCGGGCGTACCGGCGCTCATCCCGCCGCTGGTCGCGGTCGTCGTCGGGCTGCACTTCGTGCCCCTCGCGGCGACGTTCGAGCAGCCTCGCCTCAAGGTCCCGGCGGGGCTGCTGGTCGCGGCAGGAGCCGCCGGGGTGGTCGTCCACCTCGTCGACGGCTCGGACACGGCGGTGCGTCTGGTGGTCGGCATGGGCGCCGCGCTGTCGCTCTGGGGCACGGCGACGGCGATGGTCCTGGGGATGCGGGCGAGCGGCGGAT
This sequence comes from Streptomyces sp. JL2001, assembly GCF_050917515.1. Lineage (NCBI taxonomy): Bacteria > Bacillati > Actinomycetota > Actinomycetes > Kitasatosporales > Streptomycetaceae > Streptomyces > Streptomyces sp. JL2001. The sequence goes on from NZ_CP169421.1 coordinate 7,475,255, forward strand.
CGGTGACGGAAGCGGCCGGGAGCTGACGGGCGCTCAGGCGAGCAGGTTCACGGCGCGCTGGAACAGACCCGGGAAGCGGACCGCCGCCGGGGTGATCAACGGGGCCAGTCGAGGCCGGCTCCGGGCCCAGAGCAAGGACGTCGTCAGGAGACGGTACGCGCGGGACAAGCGGCACCACGCGTGTTCGTACGCCTCCGGACGGCCTTCCCGCAGGCACCGCACCAGCGCCTCCGCCGAGGCCAGGGCGAGCGTGAGTCCCTCGCCCGTCAGCGCGTCGACGTATCCGGCCGCGTCACCGACGAAGAGCACCCGGCCGGCGACCCGGGAGCGTGCCTGCTGACGCAGCGGACCGGCGCCTCTGACCGGTGTCCCGTCTGCCGTGCCCAGGTGGGACAGCAGAAGCGGAAAGTTCGCCAACTGGGCTTCGTAGGGGCCCTGGTGGGACGTGAGGAGGGCGACGCCGATCTGGCGTGGCCCGAGCGGCGTCACGTACGCCTCGCACTCGGCCGACCAGTGCACCTCCACCAGGTCGCTCCACGGCTCGACGGCGTAGTGCCGGCGCAGCCCGTAGCGCGGTGGGTGCCGCCGGGCGTCCGGCCGCACCGTCAGGCCGAGCGCGCGACGGGTGGGGGAGTGCAGCCCGTCGGCCGCCACCAGGTAGCGGGCGTTCATCCCGTCCGCGGAGACGTGCGTGTCGTGCTGGCTCACCTGCCGGACGCGATGGGGGACGACCGGAACACCGAGTTCGGCAGCGCGCGCGGTGAGCGCCTCGTGGAGCAGCGTGCGGCGGGCGCCGAGGCCGTGGCCGGTGCGGAAGACGGCTTCGGCGCGCCGGCTCCCGGTGGCGTCGACGTAGCGGATGCCCCGAAGGGCCTGGCCGGCCACCTGCACGTCGAGCGCCCGGAGAGCGCGGACCGCCGCGGGCATCAGCCCCTCTCCGCAGGCCTTGTCCACGGGCGCCGGACGGGGCTCGGCAACCACGACGTCGAGACCGCACCGCACCGCGTGGATCGCGGTGGCCAGCCCCGCCGGACCACCTCCGACGACGAGAAGGTCGATCACGGCGCGGCGCCGGGGGCGGAGAGGGAACGGGACGGCGCCAGCGCCGAGTTCTCACAGCGGATGCGTGTCGCCAGCAGGGCCGCGTTCAGGAGCGAGAACCCCAGGGCGGTGATCCACGCGGTGTGCACCAGGGGGAGGGCCACGCCCTCGACGACGACGGCCACGTAGTTGGGATGCCGCAGATACCGGTACGGGCCGGAGGTGACGAGCGGAAGGTCGGGGACGATCAGCACACGGGTGTGCCAGCGAGGACCCAGGGTGCCGATGCACCACCAGCGCAGCCCTTGGGCGGCGAGGGCGAGGGCGAGGGCGGGCCAGCCGAGCAGCGGCAGGAAGGGCCGGTCGGCCAGCCACGGCTCGACGAGGCAGCCGGCCAGCAGCGCGGTGTGCAGGGCGACCATGGTGGGGTAGTGCCCGGCCCCGTACTCGCGGGCACCGCGGGCTCGGCTCCAGGCGCCGTTGCGGCGGGCGACGGCGAGTTCCGCGAAGCGCTCGGCGGTGACCAGGAGGATCAGTACGGCGTATGGCGTCATGCCACCCTCACCAGGTCAGGAGGACGAGTTCGGACGAGACACCGGGCCCGAGGGCGATCATCAACCCCGTCGTCCCGGGCGGCGGTTGTGCGAGCTGCGTGTCACGGAGGATCTGCAGCACCGAGGCGGAGGACAGGTTCCCGGTCGCGGCCAGGGCGCGGCGGCTCGTGGCGAGGGCCGCGTCCGGCAGGCCGAGTTCCTCGGCGAGCGCGTCCAGGATCCTGGGGCCGCCGGGGTGGACGATCCACGCCGTCACGTCCGAGGGCTTGAGATCGTGCTCGGCGAGGAAGGACTCCACCTCCTCGCTCACCTGGAGCCGGACGAGATCGGGGAGTTCCGGGCCCAGTACCAGGCTGAAGCCCCATTCGCCGACGTCCCAGCCGAGCAGGTGCTCGGTCCCGGGGTACAGGCGACTGCGCGCGGCCACGACCGTGGCGCCGGGAACGCCGGGTGCGGCGGTCACGTCCGGAGCTCCGGACGTGACCGCCGGCGCACGGTGGCGGCCGCTGCCGGCGGCCACCAGCGCGGCGGCCCCGTCCCCGAAGAGACTGCCGGCCACCAGGTTCGCCATCGACATGTCCGCCCGCTGCAAGGTGAGCGAGCACAGTTCGGTGGACAGAAGCAGAGCGGTCCTGCCGGGCCGGACGCCGAGGTGGTCGTGGACGCGAGCCAGCCCGGCGGCGCCCCCCGAGCAGCCGAGCCCGAACAGGGGCATGCGCGTGACGTCGGGCCGCAGGCCGATCCGGGAGGCGAGACGGGCATCCAGGGAGGGCGTGGCGATCCCCGTGACGGTCGTCGAGACGACCAGGTCGACCTCCTCCGGGCGCACGCCCGCCTCGTCGAGTGCCTGCCGGGCCGCGTCGGCCCCCAGGTCGGCGGCCAGTTCGACGAAGAGCCGATTGGTCTCGCCGAAGGTGCCGAGGTCGCGGTAGCGGTCCAGGGGCAGGGCGAGATGGCGCGTCTCCACGCGGGCCGCCGCGTGCAGTCGGCGCAGGAGGCCGCTGTCGGTCCCCGGTGGCAGGCTGGAGACCAGGTCGTCGGTGATCTCCTGCTGCAGGTAGCGGTGCGGAGGGAAGGCCGTGCTCACCGCGAGGACGCGCGTCATCGCTCCAACATAGGGACAGGGCGCCGCCCACAGCCTGAACCCGGCCTTCGCGGGCGCGCCGTCCCCGCAGGGCTGCCCCGCGATCCCCGGCGGGCGCACGACGCCCGGCGCCCACGGCGCCCCCCCGCCTTCGGCCGGCGGTGCCGTGCCCCCCACGCGGCGTTGCCGGATCGCCCGAGTACGCCGGGCACGAGGACGACCCTCCGCCTCGCGACACACCGCATCAGCGCCGCGCGCCGACCCACCGCGGATGACGGGCCGGCCCTTAGCGTGGTGCGATGCCCGCCACCACCGAAGAAGGACCCCGCCACCGCACCGGGCATCCGCCGGGGGCGACGCCCGTCGAAACGCCCCTCCTCCTGCCTCTTCTGAAGGCCAGTCACCCGGTGCCCGCGGCCGCGGTGACGGGCCTCACCGCGCTGCTGGCCTCCGCCCTCGGGCTGGGTGCCGCCGCCGGCCTCGAGGCGGTCGCCGCGGTGGCCGCGGGCCAGCTGTCGGTCGGCTGGTGCAACGACCGGGTCGACCTGCGCCGCGACCGGGCCGCCGGACGCCGGGACAAGCCGCTGGCGATGGGGACACTGCGACCGGGCGCGGTGGGCACGGCGGCGTTCGTGGCCCTGCTCGCCTGCGTTCCGCTGTCGCTGGCCTGCGGACTCCTGGCCGGCTCGGTCCATCTCGGCTGCGTCGCCGCCGCATGGGCCTACAACCTGTGGCTCAAGCGCACGGTCCTCTCCTGGCTGCCGTACACCGTCGCCTTCGGCCTGCTCCCCGCCTTCCTGACGCTGGCCCTCCCGGGCCGGCCGTGGCCGCCCTGGTGGCTGACGGCGGCGGCAGCCATGCTCGCCACCAGCGCCCACTTCGCGAACGTGCTGCCGGACATCGAGGACGACCTCGCGGGAGGTGTGCGCGGACTTCCGCAGAGACTCGGACGGCGCGCCTCGACGGCGTGGGCCGCCGTGACGGCGTTCGCCTCCTGCGTGGTGCTGGCGGTCGGGCCGACCGGATCCGTGTCCCTGAGCGGGGGAGTCCTGATCGGTACGACGCTGGTGCTCTGCCTGATCTCGGTGGCTGGCCCGCCCGCACTCTCCGGCGGGCGGTTGCCGTTCGCCGCCATCATGGCCATGGCCGGAGCCGACGCCGTGCTCCTGGTGCTGGCCGGCGGCACGCAACCGGCCGGACCGCTCTGGCCGTGACCGTAGGAGGCGATCGAAGGGCCGGTGTCCGGTCCGCGGAGCCGCCGGTACGGGTTCCCGGGCGCTGCGGGCCACGGGCCGTCAGCGCCTTCGACACGCTTTCAGCCGCCACTCAGCGGCGATCCCCAGGCGGGATCGTGCAGCGACCTGTCCGTCAGGTGGGTCAGCATATGCTCCGCCGTGGCGGAGGCGGCGTCCCGCGGCGCACCGGCCGACACGAGGGCAGCGCGGAGCCTGGGCTTCGCGGACTCCGGCACCTCCGCGCTGCCGAGCAGGGGGAGAAGCAACAGGAGCCGGGCGGGCGGGTCCTCGACGCCTTCGGTGACGGCGGACGGCGGGGTGTCCGCGAGGCGAACCAGCTCGTCCCACGTCAGCCCTGTCCCCGAGAAGCCCCCATCCCGGCTCGCGACCTGCCCGGCGTCGCTCCGGCCCGGACGGGTGAGGAGGTGGTCGATGCCGTACTCGCCCGGCAGGTTGCGGCAGATCACCACGACTCCCGGGCCGTCTCCGGCCGGCACCCGGAACACCGGCCAACGCGCCGGGTCGAAGAGCACCTCGGACAGAGCATCGGTATCGGCGGCGTCATCGCCGAACCACTCCGGATCCGGGCGCGTGTCCCCCGGGTCGTCGCCGTACACCTGCAGGAAGTAGCTCGACCAGAAGCCTGGACGGGTCATCAGCGACTCGCCGGCGACGAGCGGCCCGTCCTCGTATCCCTGGATCAGCACCCCTGAATCCTGTCAGCAGCGACTGACACGGCTCGATCCGGGAGTGGTGCGAGACGCCGCCCGGACAAGACGCTCCTTGGTCCTGCCCGGCTCCATGGTCCACGGCTGCTTCCGCAGCCTGCCCGGCCCGGAGGCGGCGGACACCTCGGGTGCCCGGACGCGGAGGGCCGAGGGCCGGGGCCGCACGGTGAGCTACCGGTCCTGGCGGGATCCGGTTTCCAGGCGTACGGGATCCGGCCGTGCGGCTCGGCGGTCCCAGTCGGCTCCGGGACCTGTGGTGGTGAGCGGGATGCCCAGGCTCTGGCACATCCGCCGCGCCCGGGCGAGAGCGCTGAAAGTGGCGGGTGACGGGACCGGGGAAGGGAGTTCGACGAGTACCTGATCGGGCCGGTGGCCGGCGACAAGGGCCTCGATCTCCAGGGCGGCCGCCGCCCGGGTGGTGATGTCGAGTTCCCGCAGGAGCCTCACCTGCAGGACACCGTCTGCGAGCGTGTGGTCGATGACCATGTGTGCCTCCCGGACCGGCTCCCGGTACGCGGAGTGCGTACCTGACAGGCCAGGGGTCGAGTGTGACGAGAGGGGCCGACGGGAGCCAGCCGACGCGCTCATCGAGACCGAACTCCGGAGACCCGCCCGGCCGGTCCTGCCGGCCGGGTGGCCTGCCCCCGGCCGGCGCGGGTCACAGCTGCTGCCGGGACCGCCTACGAGGTCGCCTCGGCGGAGGCCTGCCCGGGCAGGCGGGGGTCTCCGCCGGCCTCGCGGACCGGGTCCGGCCCGGCGGTGGGCACCGGTCCGGCGGCCGTCTCGACCAGGGCGAGGGGGATGTCCAGGCCCTCGCACCTCCTCTTCGCCCGCGCGATCGCGCTCAGCGTGGCCAGGGACGGCGGGGTGCTGGTCAGCTCGATGACGACGCGGGCGGGCCGGTAGGCGGCGATCAGCGCCTCGATCTGCAGCGCCGCCGCCGCACGGTTGGTGATGTCGAGGTTCCGGTGCAGCGTGATTCGCAGCGCACCGTCATGGGCATCGTGGCTGAGCAGCATCGGCGTCCCCTCCCGGGCCGAACGTACTGGCTGTCCGCCTGTGCCCGTATCGAAGGGGCGTGAAACGGCAGGTCAAGCCGTTCCGAGCCGCGCTGCCGATTCCCCGGGCGGGAATCCTTCCAGCCACTTCACGGGCGTCATCTCGCGTCACGGCTGCCTCCCCGGCCGCAGGCACCGCCCCGTCACGACGGCAGCGGCTGCTCCGCCCAGATGGTCTTGCCCTCGGGCCCGTGGCGGCTTCCCCACCGACCGGCGATCTGGGCGACGAGGAACAGGCCACGGCCCCCTTCGTCGGTGGTGAGGGCGCGTCGCAGCCGGGGCTGAGTGTGGCTGGGATCGCTGACCTCGCAGATCAGCGAGGTGTCGCGGATCAGACGCAACCCCACGGGGCCCTTCGTGTAGCGGATGGCGTTGGTGACGAGCTCGCTGACGATCAGTTCGGTGGTGAAGCCGATGTCGTCGAGTCCCCAGGCCGCCAGCTGTTCCGTGACGGCGGCGCGGGCGCCGGCGACGGCCGCCGGATCGGTGGGGAACTCCCACTCGGCGACCGCGTCGGCGGGCAGGGGCGCGGTGCGGGCCAGCAGCAGAGCGGTGTCGTCGCGCGCCGCATGGGGACGGTCCGAGGCGATGAGAGCACTCCCCAGGGCTTGCAGCGGGCGCGCGGGGTCGTGCGGTGGTGACAGCCGGGCGACGACGTCGCTCACCTCGCCCCCGCACCGTTCGATGAGACCGTCGGTGAACAGCGCGAGGAGGCTGCCCGGGGGCACGTCGACCGTGGTCGTCTCGAACGGCATTCCTCCGACGCCGAGCGGCGGTCCGGGGAGGATCGGCACGGGTTCCGCCGTGCCGTCCGGGAGGACGAGGACGGGCGGAGGATGTCCCGCGGCCGCCACCGTGCACTGGCCTGCGACCGGGTCGTGCAGCACCACCAGGCACGTCGCGCCGACCGCGTCGCGCTGCCCGGGCTCCGCCTCGGCCGCCAACCGGACCACGAGGTCGTCGAGATGGGCGAGCAGCTCGTCCGGAGGGAGTTCGAGGTCGGCCAGCGTGTGGACGGCGGTGCGCAGCCTCCCCATCGTCGCGCTGGCGTGGAGCCCGTGGCCGGCGACGTCCCCGACGACCAGGGCCGTGCGCAGCGAGGGCAGGGCGATGGCGTCGTACCAGTCACCGCCGATCTCGGCGCCCCCGGAGGCCGGCAGGTAGTGGCCGGCCGTCTCCAGCACCGTGGTGCGGGTGACGGCCTGCGGGAGTAGGTGCTCCTGCAGCGCCACGGCGGCACGGTGCTCGCGGGTGTAGCGACGTGCGTTGTCCACCGCCAGCGCGGCGTGGGAGGCGACCTCGGACAGCAGGTCGATGTCCCGCTGGTCGAACGGCTCGGGTCGTTCGGTGCGCCAGACCGCGGCGACGCCCAGCACCAGGTCCCGGGCGAAGAGCGGCGCGACGGCCAGCGAGTGCCCCTTCTCCGGAGCCGTGGCGCGCACGAAGTCGGGGTCGGCCAGACCGCGCTCCAGGGTCGCGCGGTCGACGGTGATGGCGCGCCCCTGCTGGAGCAGACGCAGCAGAGGGCGGTCGGGAAGCGCCGGGATGCTCGCCCCCGGCTGCAGGAGCTCCGGCGCCCAGGGCGCGTCCCCGGGGGACACGGCGGCGCGGCGCAGGTGCAGGTCACCGCCCCCGAAGTTCCTGGGCGGCTCGTCGCCGTTCAGGACGTCCTCCGCCAGGTCCACCCAGGCGAGGTCGCCGAAGGCGGGCACCAGCACGTCGGCGATGTCCTGAGCCGTCCGGATGATGTCCAGGGACCGTCCGACCGTGCTGGACATCCGATGGCGCAGCTCCAGCCGGTGTGCGGCCCGGAACTGCTCCGTGGCGTCGGTGAGGAGGACGACGACCCCGTCGGGGCGGCCGCCTTCGTCCTCCAGCCGCACGGCGCACACGGAGAAGTCCCACTCCGCCGAAGGGGTGGCGAGGGAGCGTACGCGCTGCTTGCGGTTGACCACCGGATCGCCGGTCTCCAGCACCGCACGCAGCGACGCCTCCGCCTTCTCGGCGTCCTCGGCGTGCATGACGTCGGCGAGCCGGGTGCCTGTCCGGTACGGCACCTCGCCGAACAGGCCGGGCGTGCGGTTCGTCAGTACGACGGCCAGGTCCGTGTCCCGCAGGACGACACCGATGGCGTCCTGGGCCAGCAGCGCACGCAGCAGCGTGGTGCCGTGCCGTACGTCCGCGGCCCGGTCGGCGGGCACGGCCAGGACGACGAGGCGATCGGGTGACGCCGTGGGCAGCACGCGGTACTCCACGTACACATCGCCCGCTCCGCCGCTGAGCCGCACCGTGCCGTCGAGGGGACGGCCGCCGGCGTCCGGGAGGCCGCGAGGAAGCCCGGCCGGTTCGGCCACCAGGCGCAGGACCGATCGCCCCCGTACCTCCTCGGCCTCTCGGGCCAGGAGGCGCGAGGCGGCGTCGGACCAGGACACCACGACTCCCCGGGCGTCGATCAGCGCGGTGGCGACGCCGGCGAGAAGGCCGTCGTCACCAGAGGAGGTCGAGCGCATGGAAGGATCACCGCCCGGTCGAGGCTGCAACGCTCTCATTATGGTGCTTCACACCTGTGCAGGCCTTTTCGTGTACTTCTCCCCTTCGCCGTGCGGCGGACGCGCCGGGGCCGGACGGGCAGCGCCGGACGGCCGTGGGGCCGGGCCGGGCCGTGTGTCGGCGGGGCGCGCTCCTGTCCGCTGCATGACGATCGAGGGGGCAGCGGCCTTGGCACTGGTGGCGGCCGTTCTCGGCGGCCTCGTCTCACTCGTCTCGGTGTGGTTCACGCAGCGCTCCGCCCAGCGCCTGCGGGAACTGGAACTGGAGCACACCGAGCGCCACAGGAGGGAGGACCGCGACCGGGATCGGCAGGACCGGCTGCTGGCGGAACGGCAGGCCGGATACATCCGGTTCAGCGCGGCCGTACGGGCCGTGCGGGATGTGCTGGCAGCGTGCACGTACGACCTCCGGCGCTCGGGGACCCTGGAGGACGCGCGCCGCGCCGACCTTGCCGAACGGTGGAACGCGTTCGTGGTCCAGCACGCCGAGGCTCACATCCTCGTCTCCGACGAGGTCCTCGAGGCCGTGGGCCGGGTCAACGCCGCCGTGCGCCGGATCTACGGCCTGGTGCAGCGCCTGGACACCGGACCACGCGGGCCGGAGATCACGATGGAGGAACTGCAGCGACGGCTGGACGAGCTGTGGGAGCCGCTGGAGTTCCTGCGCGAGGCCATGCGCACGGACCTTGGGCTCGCCGGCCCTGCCGGCCGCGATCCGGCGTGACGCCCGCGCCCTGCCTCGGCGGAGGTGCTGCCCGGCGGTTCCGCCGAGTCGCCGCAACGGCTTCCCCCGGTCCCGGTCCGGTGCCCCTCAGGCGCCGCGGCCGGCGGTGCGGGTCCGGCGGCGGGAGCGTGGGCCGCCCTGCGCGGGATCCGTGGAGAGCCGGAACGTCACGGCGACGTGGGCACCGCCCAGTGGGCCGCGGGTGATGCGGACGGAGCCGCGGGCGGCGAGGGCCGCGCGGCGGGCGATGTCGAGGCCGAGCCCGGAGGAGCCCGTGCTGCCGCCGCGGGCGAGGGCGCCGTCCGGGTCCGCGATGCCGGGACCGGCGTCGTGGACGACGAGTTCCACGGTGTGTGCGGTGCGGTGCACCGAGATCTCCAGGGCCGTGCCCCACGGCGAGTAGCGGAAGACATTGCCCACGAGCGCGTCCACGACCGCCGTGATGTCCGATTCCGGCAGGCAGACGGGAGTCGCCTCGTCGGTGATCTGCAGGTGGCAGGGGCGCTCCTGCTGGTCGGCGAGCACGGCCCAGAACGCCGCCCGCCGGCGGACGACGTCGGCGACCTCGCAGCGTTCCGTACCCGGGCGGGGCCCGTCGGGGGAGTCCTCCCCGCGCAGCACCCGGCCCAGCGGTCCGACGGCCAGCGGCGTGCGCGCCTCCGCGATGATCGCGTTGAGTTCCTTCTCCAGTTCGGCGACGGCCGCGTGGATGCGACCGGTGTCGGCGCTCGGCGTGATCCGCTCGACCGCAAGGTGCAGCGCGGTCAGCGGGGTCCGCAGCCGGTGGGACAGGTCGGCCACCAGCTCCCGTTCCACCGCGAGCAGGTCCGTCATCCGGTCGGCCATGGTGTTGAACGCCGTACCGGCCTCCTTGAGTTCGGGGGGTCCCTTGGGCTGGACGCGGGTGTCGAGGTTGCCCGAGCCGAGCCTGCGGGACGCCTCGGCCAGCCGCTTGGCGGCGGTGACGACGGCCGAGCCCAGTCGGTCGGCGACGAGTACGGAGCCGGCGAGCAGCACCAGGGCCAGGCCGGCCATGACGCTCCACGACAGGGCGACGCCGCGGGTCAGCTCGTCGTCGGGCACGAAGTTCTCCACCACCGCCACCCGGTCCTGGGGCAGGATCACCGGCTGCAGGTAGATCCAGCCGCCGGGGACGTCCCGCGAGATGGACTCGCGCTCGTCCTCGGCCCGGCCGAGCAGGTCCGGCGGGGCGTGCCCCGCGCCGCCGACCGTGCTGTGGTCCGGCAGATGGATGACCATGTGCTCGGCGGCCCGCAGACCGGCCCCGGCCTCGCGCAGTTCGGCCGCGTCGGTGGTGAGCGCCAGGATCGGGGCCATCGCCGCGGCGCTCTGCTCGGCCGCGGTGATGCTCTGCTCGCGGGCGAGCGACATCACCAGCAGTCCCAGCGGGATCAGGAACGACAGGGCGACCATCGACGTGACGGCCAGGGCCACCCCGGCCAGGGAGCGCCTCACCGCGCGGGTCCGTCCGTTTCGCCGGGTGTTCGGGGACGTCGGGTCACGGGTACAGCGCTCCAACGGGTGAGCCGCGCCGTCTGCGGTGCGGGCGGTCTGTGGTGTGGCGCCCTGGCGGGCTCCGACGGGCGTCCGGCACGGGTTCCGGCCGCGGGGCGGCCGCCCCGCGCTGCCCCGGAGGCGGCGGCCGCGAACCGTCAGCCGGCGTCGAACGACAAGCCGTCCTCGCTGGTGAGCAGGGGTACGGCCCGGTCGGCCACGGGGATCGTACACCCCTCGGTCGAACTGCAGCTCGCATAGCCGACCAGCACGTTCGCCCTGCCCGGCGCGGTCGCGCGGATCGGCAGTGTGACCGTGACGGGCCCGTCCGGATACACGGGAACGGCGCCGCGCACCCCCGGCACCTCGATGGTCCTGACGGGCGCGTCCACGGTCGGCTCGCCGGCGGCGGCGACCGTGCCGCTGGTCCGCAGCTCGGTGGGGCGCCCCACCCCGTCGATGCCGTCCGCGGGAAGGGCCGTGCTGTACAGGTGGAAGCCGGCGTCGTCGGGGGTGAAGGTGGCGACCAGGGTGCCCGCGGACGCCTTCCAGTCGGAGACGCTCAGCCGGACGGTGACACCGTTCTCGTTGAACTCGGTGACCGCGGCGGGACGCTGTGCCTGAGCCTCCTGCCCGCATCCGGTGAGCGAGGTGGCCGCGAGGACCGCGGCCGCGGCCCAGGCCAGGCGTACCCGCGCGGTGCGGCGTACCCGGGTGCTCGGGTGGACCTGGGTGTTCGGGTGGGCCCCGGTGTTCAGGTGGACGCGGGTGTTCGGGTGGACCGGAGGTGTGTGTCGTGTCATGTCGTGCTTCGTCCTTCTTTCGTGCCAGGGGGTGTGTGTCGGGCGGCGCCGTGCCGGACCGGGGGCGGGCGCCCGCCTACAGACCGGCGCTCGTGCCGTCCACCCGTACCTGCAGGGCGTAGACGAGGTCGGACCACAGCCCGGTGACCAGCAGGACCCCGACCAGGACCAACAGGGCGCCGCCGCCCCGCATGACGGCCCGGTGGTGGCTCCTGACCCAGCGGAACGCGCCGAGGGCCCGCCGGAACGCCAGCGCGGTCAACAGGAACGGCGCACCGAGGCCGAGGCAGTAACAGACCATCAGCAGGGCGCCCCGCCCCGCGCTCGCCTCGTTCCAGGCCAGCGCCTGGACGGCGGCCAGGGTCGGACCGATGCACGGGGTCCAGCCCACGCCGAACACGATGCCCAGCAGGGGCGCGCCGGCCAGACCGAGGGCGGGCCGGCGCCGGCTGCGCAGCTCCCGCTGGGTGAAGCCGGGCAGCCAGCCCGCGAAGGCCAGGCCCATGGCGATCGTGAACAGGCCGAGGACCAGGGTGATGGTGTCCTGGTAGGCGAGGAGGTTGCGTCCCACGTATCCGAACAGGGCGCCGCCGGACACCAGGACGCTGCTGAAGCCGAGGACGAACAAGGCGGCTCCGGCGACCATCCGGCCGCGCCTGCCGCCGTCCGCCTCGGCGAGGTCGGCCACCGACAGGCTGGTGACGTAGCTGAGGTAGCCCGGCACCAGCGGCAGGACGCAGGGCGAGAGGAACGACACCAGGCCCGCGGCCGCGGCCACCGGCACGGCCAGCAGCAGTGTGCCCGACACCGTGCCGGCGTCCACACCGGCGGCGAGCGCGGTCCACCCGGGGCCGGTCACGACTCCTCCTCGGCGACGCGGGTCACCAACGGCTCCAGCTGCGCGCGGGTGACCGGTCCGGAGACGGCGGCCGCGATCCGGCCCTGCCGGTCGACGACGAGGGTGGAGGGGATCGCCTGCGGGTTGAGCAGCGCCGGCGGGTAGGCCAGGAGGAGCTTCCCGTCGGGATCGTGGATGCTCGGGTAGTGCAGGCCGTACGTCTTCTCGAATCCCACGGCGGGCCCGGTCGACCGGTCGCGGACGTTGACGCCCACCAGCCGCACGCCCCGGGGCTCCAGGGCGCCGCGCAGTGCCTCCAGTTCGGGGGCCTCCGCACGGCACGGGGCGCACCAGGAGCCCCATACGTTGAGGACGACGACCTTGCCGCGGTACGAGCGCAGGGCCAGGTCCCGGCCGGCCAGGTCGCGGCCGGCGGTGTCGGGGGCCGGCGGGCGTCGGGCCGCGGGCAGGACGGTCGCGGTCGCCGCGGTACCGGCACTGGCCGCCGCGGCCGGTCCGGCGCCCGGGCCGTCGGTTCCGGTCGAGGTGGCCCCGCCGCACCCGGTGACCGCGACGGACAGGAGGAGCAGGGCGGCGGCCGCGCGTCCGCGGCGCCCGGCCGCCATCAGGCCCACTTCCGCAGGAACGCGCTGAGGCCGGCGGTGGTGAGGTCCGGGTTCCCGGTCGAGTGGGTCTCCGTCACGACGTTCCCGTTGCCGTCCAGGACGACCAGCACCGGCATCTTGTACGCGCCCTGGCCGGAGCAGTAGTCGCGCAGCAGGTCGAAGGCGCCGGAGTCCTGACTGCCGATGTCGACCTTGACGACGTGGTACGAGGCGTCGAGCAGGGCGCCCACGTCACGCGTGGCGAAGACCTTGTCCGCGGCCTTGCAGTTGCCGCACCAGTTGGCGCCGAAGTCGATCAGCACCTTCTTCCCGTCGGCCCTGGCCGCGGCGACCGCCGCCTTGACGGCTCCGCGCGCGTCGGCGCCGGTCGGGTAGCCGGAGGAGAAGCCCGAGGAGCCGGATCCCGAACCGCCCTTCGTGGCGGCCGGCTTGGCGGACTCGGCGGGTCTCGCCGTTCTGGCCGGGCGTGGGGCCGCCGTTCTCGCGGCGGCGCTCTTGCCGGCGGGCGAGGAGGCGGCCGGGCGGGACGTGGGGGAGGCGGAGGCGGGGGAGGGCGTGCCGGCCGAAGCGGTCGTGGGTCCGGGGTCCGTGGGGCTCTGCTCGGTGGGCGCGTCCGGGACCGATGCGACCGAGACGCTCTGCGCGTCGTCGCTCCGCGAGCCGCCGACGCCGCAGGCGGTGGCCACCGCCGCGGTCGCCACCGACAGGGAGACGGCGGAGAGTCGGACGAGTCCCGGTATGCCAGCGGTGCGTGGACGCCGGTGTGCGGCCATGGCGAATCAACCCCTTGTGTCGCGGTGAGGTCTCCGGGGCCTGGAGGCGGCCGGTGCCGGAGCCGGGCCAGAACGCCGCCCGGCGCCATGTCCGCCGGGGCCGGAGTGATCGTCCTGACCGACCGTGAGCATAGGGGCGGCGAACCCGCCTGGAGCCGTCCTGATGCTGGTCATCAGAGATGCTTAAGGAACTGCTCAGGTTGGGGCGCGGCGGGGGCCCGGGAGCCGGTGCGGGCCGGCGAGGACGCGGACCCGGTCAGCGTCGACCCGGTCAGCGCGAATCCGGTCAGCGCGGATCCGGTCCGCGGGGGCTCACAGGCGGGTCTCGCGGACACTCGCCTTTGCGGTCGGCACGACGGTCGCGGTGATCTCCGAACGGTGGTCGTCGCTGGTGAAGACGACCACCAGGGTGTCCGGATCGGTCTGCTGCGTGCTCGTACGGAATCCCGGGTCGGGCACGGCGGAGATGAAGCAGACGCTGGTGCGCCCGTACTGGACGGTGACCTTGCCGCCCTCGGACGGGACGGTGTGCAGTCCCGGACCGCCGGTGCACTTCGGCGACGGGCCGGGCGTCGCCGTGACCGGCGCCCGCGTGGGCGAGGGGGACGGCGTCCGCGTGGTGGGGGCTGCCTTCACGGGCGTTCCGGTCGGGGTGGCCGACGACGTCTTCGGTGTGGGGGCCGCGGACGAGGCCGGCACGCCCACGAGGCCGGACGGTGAGGGGTACACCGCCTGGACCGAGCGCGCGGCGGGCGGTGTCGGACGGGTCAGGCCGATCACGAAGTACACCGTGAGCATGACTGCGGTGACGCTGGCTGCGGTGCACGACAGCCATATGAGGAGGTAGCGCGTGAGGCGGGGCACCGCATCAGTGTGGCCGACGGCCGGCTCGCCGCTCGGGCGGCCCCCGCCTGCTCGTCAGGGCGGCCCCGTACCCGGTGCGTCGGGCGCACCGGCGCCGGCCGGAACCCCGCCCGCCGTGGGCGGCCGGCAACCGGCCCTGTCGCGGCCGGGTGAGCCGCCCGCGGACGCCGGGATCCGTGTGCGGGGTGCTCCGTGGCGGTCACGGAGCGGCGCCGAACCTGAACAGTTGCTTAGGCCCTCCTGAGCGCATCCCTCAGACGGCGTTCCGGCCGCCCCGGCCCGCCTACGATCCGGGCACGGCAAGCGGCGGACCTCACCCCGCCGCCCTTCGCCGTCATCCCCTTCGTCGGCCCCGGCCTGACCGCGCCCGACCCGCACACCCCCTGGAGGATCCCGAGATGAGCCCCCGTGCCGCACATGGACGCCGTGGGCACCGCGCCCCCCGCACCCCGCGCGCCAGAGCAGCCGTGGTGGGCATCGGCGCCCTGGCCGTGGCGGCCGCCTGCCTCGCGGGGGCCGAACTGACCGGCTCCCCGGCCGACGAGGCGGGGTCGACCGCCCTCGACGTAGCCACGTCCGGCACGGCGACCGCCCCCTCTTCCGCCTCCGCGCCCCCCACGGTCGCACCCACCCCCACGACAGCCGCCCCCACGACCTCCTCGGCGACGCCGTCCCCGTCGAAGACACCCGAGGCGTCGAAGAGCGCCGCCTCCGGCACCGCCGGGAAGGCGGCGACCGCGCCGGGCAGGTCCCCGGCCGGCAAGGCGCCGGCCACCACGTCCGACAGCGGCTCCCGGCCGGGGGGCGGCAGCCAGGCCCAGGAGGTCGTACGCCTGGTGAACGTCGAGCGCGCCGCGGCGGGATGCAAGGCCCTGACGGTGGACGCGGACCTGACCGACGCCGCCCAGGAGTACAGCGACGCCATGGCCGCCACCGGGAACTTCTCCCACACCGGCACGGACGGCACCCAGCCACAGGACCGCATCGAAGCGGCCGGGTACACCTGGTCACGATCCGGCGAGAACATCGCCAAGGGACAGGCCGACGCCGCGGCCGTCGTCGACGCCTGGATGAACAGCCCCGGCCACCGCGCGAACATCCTCAACTGCGGCTTCACCGAGATCGGCGTCGGCGTCAGCACCGACGGCGGCCCCTGGTGGACCCAGGACTTCGGCACCCCGGCCTGATCACCTCACGTCGGGCATCCGCGCCCTGGCGCCCCCACCCGCCGGTCCTCAGTGCGGCGCCACCAGCTTGATGCCGACACCGCGCACGGTGCGCAGGTAGCGCGGCGCGGAGGCCCGCTCGCCGAGTTTGCGGCGCAGCGCGGACACGTGCACGTCGATGGTCTGGTCCTCGATGTACGCCTCGCGCCACACCTCGGTGAGCAGACGCCGCCGGGATATCACCGTCCCGGCGTGCCGAGCCAGGAAGGCGAGCAGGTCGAACTCCCGGCGAGTGAGGACCAGTTCGTGCCCTGCCAGGTAAGCGGAGCGGGCCAGCGGATCCACGGCGAGCTCGCCCACCGTCACCGGACTCATCGGGTCGACGGGCTGGGGCTGCCCGGCGGCCGGGCCGGGTGCCGCGCTGCGCCGCAGGACCGCCGCCAGCCGGGCCATGAGCTGGGCCCCGGAGAACGGCTTGACCAGATAGTCGTCGGCCCCGGCGTTCAGCAGCTTCACGATCTCGTTCTCGTCGTCCCGGGCGGTGGCCACCACCACGGGCACGTTGGAGATGCCGCGGATCATGCGGAGCGCGTCGGCACCGTCCAGGTCGGGCAGGCCGAGATCGAGTACCACCGCGTCCAGCGCACCCTGGGCGACCTCGCGCAGCGCGCCGAAACCGTCGCCCGTGCTGCGCACCGTGTGGCCGTGCTCCGAGAGGATCTCCATGAGCGAGGCACGGATGCTGGGGTCGTCTTCGACCACGAGTACGCAGGGCATGGCGGTCACCCTACAGCGGCCTGTCCGCCATCCGGACAGGCCCGTACGACGCGGTGGAGAGGCGCCCGGGAGCCGGCGCGCACTGTCGCCCACTGCCTCGCCGCACACGGACGAACCCGCCGCGCCCGCGACGCGGCGATGCGGCAACTCCGGCAGCGGGGGCGATGAGGGGCGGTGCGCGCGAGCCGGTTCGGGAGGTTCGGCGGGGGAGGTTCCGGGCAGCCGGACGGCTACGGTGACCTGACGCGAAGTCAGCGGAGGGGCGGAGGTGCCAGGTGCCTCAAGAGGCCCTCTTGTGGGGCGCGTCCGATGTTTCGAGAATGCTCATGACAACCGAAGGATCTTCGGTCGCATCGTCATCGGAGGGGAACCCCCACATGAACAAGCCTCTCACCGGCGCCTTGCTCGCCCTGCTCCTGACCGGGGCGGCGGCAGCCCCGGCCGTGGCCTCCGCACCGCGGGACACGGTGGCGCAGGCCCCGGCCCCCGCGCCTCGTGCCCAGGCCGCGACGGCCGTCGCCGTCGACTTCGCGGGGACGGTCGCGCTCAGCAACTGTTCCGGCTCCCTCGTACGCACTCCCGGCTCCCTGCCCGGCGACCCCGCGCTGGTCCTCTCCAACGGGCACTGCCTGGAGACCGGCTTCCCCGCGGCCGGCGAGGTCGTCAAGGACCAGCGGTCCAGCCGCTCGTTCTCGCTCCTCAACTCGGCCGGCTCCAAGGTCGCGACCCTGCGCGCCGGCAAGATCGCCTACGCGACGATGACCGACACGGACATCTCGATCTACCAGCTGACCAAGACGTACGCGCAGATCCAGAGTCAGTACGGCATCAGCGCGCTGACCCTCGACGACGTCCGTCCGGCGCAGGGTTCGGCGATCAAGGTGGTCTCCGGGTACTGGAAGCGCGTCTACAGCTGCAACGTCGACGGATTCGCGTACCGCCTCAAGGAGGGCGAGTGGACGTGGAAGGACTCCGTCCGCTACACCTCGTCCTGCAACACCATCGGCGGCACCTCCGGCTCGCCGGTGATCGACACGACCACCGGAAAGGTCGTCGCCGTCAACAACACGGGCAACGAGAGCGGTGAGCGCTGCACCGTGAACAACCCGTGCGAGATCGACCAGAGCGGCACCGTGACGGTCCGCCAGGGCATCAACTACGCGCAGCAGACGTACACGATCGTCCCCTGCGTCGGCGCGGGGAACGTGATCGATCTGAACCGGCCCGGTTGCGTCCTGCCGAAGCCGTGACGCCCCTGCCGCCCGGCTCGACCGAGCCGGGCGGCGGATGTCGCCGACTCCGGACCCGGCAGCAACCGTTCCGGCGCGCCCATGCGCCCGTTCATGCCGGACCGGCGCACCGAACGACCCTGACCTCAGGCCGGCTTGCGCCACACGGACACATGCTTCGCGGAGTCATCGGTGAACGGCGCCCCGTCCCAGTCGGCGACGCGGCGTTCCAGCTCGAGTCCGGCGATCCGCGCCATCAGATCGAGCTCCGCCGGCCAGGCGTACCGGTGCCGGGAGGCGCCGCGGCGGTACCGGCCGTCCTCTTCGCGCGTGACGTGGTGCGAGACGAGGATCTGCTCGACCAGGTCGAAGGTGTCGAAGCCGAGATGCCGCTCGGAGACGTCGAACGGCACCGCGACCTGGCCGGGCGGCAGGAACCGCAACGGCGGCACATTCAGCTCGACGACGAAGCGGCCGCCCGGCGCCAGATGACGTGCGGCGTTGCGGAAGCACTCGACCTGCTCCTCCTGCGTGAGCAGGTTCGAGACGGTGTTGTAGACGAGATAGACCAGGGCGAACTCGCCGGGGACGACGGTCGTGGCCATGTCCCCGATGGTCACCGGGAGCGTGTCCTCGTCGACCTTGCGCCGGAGGACGGCCGCCATGTGCTCGGACAGTTCGATGCCCGCCACCGGCACGCCGCTTTCCCGGAGAGGGACGCCCACGCGTCCGGTTCCGATCGCGAACTCCAGCGCCCGCCCGTCCCCCGCGAGTTCGGTGAGGAAGGCGAGTGTCGGTTCGAGGACCGCGGCGGAGGACATCTCGGTCTCCCCGGCGTCGTAGCGTTCGGCGGTCGCCTGGTTCCACAGTTCACTGCTCGTCACGAGCCGCCACTGTGCCGGGCGCGGCGGGGCGTTGTCGAAGCATTTACCGTTCCGCGGTGCTGACGGCGCCGGTGTTCTCGGCCCTGCCGGCAGGCGGCCCGCACCTGCGCGACGGCCGGCCCATCGGTCCACGCGAACATCCAGGCGTGTGCGGAGCCGGACCACTCGGCCCCGACCACCCCGTGCCGGTGGGGCGGGGCCGAACCGTGCGGTGAGCGTACGGGCGAGTCGACGGAGGCGCGTGGCGCCGGCGGAACCCACCGGCGCTCAGCTGTAGTACGCGATCTTCTCGTCCAGGACTCCGATGGCCCGGGACAGCGCCGCCACCCGCTGCTCCAGCGCCACACGGCGCTCGCGGAGGAAGGTGACCCGGTCCTGGGCGGAGTGCTCCGTGCGCAGGATGGCGACGAAGGCGCGCAGGTCGGCGATGCCGAGTCCGGCCTCACGGAAGCACGTCACCATGCCGATCCAGAAGACATCCTCCTCGGTGTACTCCCTGCGTCCGCCCGCGGAGCGTCCGATCGGGCCGATGAGGCCCTCGCGCTCGTAGTAGCGCAGCGTGTCGATGGAGACGCCGGTGCGGTCGGCCGCGGCCGCCGGGGTCAGGGTGGTCATCGGTCTCCTTCCGTGGTCGCCGCTCCCGTGCTCGGGCGAAGCGTGCCAGGTGCTCGTCGTCGAGCGGTACGCGCCGTGCGGCGAGGGCTTCCTCGATCTGCCCCACCCGGCTCACGCCGAGATGGGGCCGATCCGCTGCGTGAGCAGCCACGCGAGAACGCCCCGGTTCCTGGTGGCCGAGAGCGCTTCGGCGACCTCGCCGAGGACGGCGAGCACCCGAAAGGTGCCGTGATGATCATAGGTCTGCGGAAGCGGCCTGAGCCAGACACCACCGCCACGGCCATCGACACAGGCGCCGAGGATCGCGCATCACGTGTCGGCATCGACGCGGGCGCCGAGCCCGCCCCACCACGGAGCCGAGCCGAGCCGAGCGGCGCGCCATCAGGCCGCGCCCACGTCGGTGACGTACGCCGCCTCCCGGACCTCCTGCTCGGCGTGGCGGCGCAGTGCGACGACCGTGGCGCGGCAGGTGTCGGGCCAGCCGTGGCGGGTGCCGAGGGCCGTGGCGAGGGCGACGGCGAGGAGGCCTTCCACGAGACCTCCGTCGTCGCCCAGCGCGCGGACCGCGGCGAGGGCGGGGGTGAGGTCGGCGAGCGGGTCGCCGTACCGGTGCGACTCCTCCAGGTCCTCGGCCACCCGGGCCGCGAGGACGGGACGTCCCGCGATCGCGGCGGCCAGCTCGCGGAGCGACAGCAGCAGCTCGGGCTCGGCTGCCGCCAGGTCGATCGCCCGCACGAGCAGGGCGGTGCGGGTGGAGGTGACGGCCGGTTCGGCCCTCAGCTGCCGGGCCAGGGCGGCGCACATCGCGCGGTCCCGGATCGAGGAGCCGAGGAGGGAGTGCAGGCGGCGCCGTGCCGGCAGGTCCCCGCCGCCCCCGCCGCCCTCCGGTTCGCCGGCCGCCACGAGCGTCAGAAGCCGGTCCACGACGTCGTGCGTCAGGCTGCCGGGTTCCACGCCCCCGATCGGGTGGGGCAGTCGGGACTGGGCCAGTTCCGTCAGCGCGTAGCCGGCCCGCCGCTCGTTCAGCGGTGAGGCGAGGTCGGTGTAGACGTCCACCAGCGCCGTACCGGCCGCGGGCGTGTAGCGCGCCCAGTCACGGAGGTGGAACAGGGCCTGTTCCGCCACGTGCTGCTCGGCGACGAAGGGCATCCGGGCGATGAGCTCGCCGTACCGCGACCGGTGGGCCGGAGCCAGGTCCGACGGGCCCACGTCCAGGAGCGTGCGCCAGGCGGCCTCCGGTCCGTCGGTGGTCGCCGCCTCCAGCAGGGCCCACATCTCGTCGGCCGGCAGCAGGGCCGGAGCCAGCCCGACGAGGGTGGCGTGCACGTCCGGGTGGATGCCCGGCGCGCGGCCCACGGCGGACAGGAGGGCGGTGGCGGCCCCCGGGGGCAGGTGGTCGGCGGCGAGCCGGGCGGCCGCCTTGCGGACGGTGACCTTGACTCCGCTCTCGCTGGTCAGAGTCTCCCGGAGCAGGGCCGCGACCTGGCTGGGACGGGCGTGGGCGGCGGCGCGGCCGGCCGAGGACCAGGCGGCCGCGGCCCGGTCGTCGCCGGCGTGGTCGAGCAGGGCGCCGAGGGCCGAGCCCGGGTCGTCCGTGTGGGCGGCCGCCTCGAGCGCCGCTGCCGTCAGAGCCGACTCGGTGTGACCGGTCGAGGCCTCCGCCGTGCCGCCGTCCCCGGTCGGTACGGGGGCGGCGTACCGCCGGAGCAGTGCCCGCCCGTACGTCGGCACCGGGGCCACCGCGCGCAGCAGCGCGGCTCGCTCGTCCAGACCACGGCCGGGATCGGCCACGACGTCCGCCGCCAGCCGGACCGCCGCCCGCTGCTGCCGGGGCAGCCACCGGTCGGCGAACCGGAAGGGGGGCAGCGGCCGGGGAGTGCCGGCCACCGGGAAGCGTCCCCCCGGGAGTGGGTTCTCGGGCAGGGCGCGGTCCAGCAGGTCCGTGCGCTCGGCGGCCAGCACCGCGAGCACCGGAGGCAGGAAGGCCGCGGAGGGCTCCCACGCCAGCAGCTCGGCCACCCGGTCGCCGCGGGTCGCGCGGTCGGCCAGCCAGGCCGCGGCGATCTCGCCGAAGGGCCCGTCCGGGCAGGTGCGCAGGGCCTGTTCGAGGCGGTCCTGAAGTTCCGGGTTCCGGTACGCGCGGCTTCCGCAGGACCGGACCAGGGCGAGCAGCGGCACGACGTCCCCGCGGGCGGCGGCCCGGTCCAGCCACGGTCCGAGGGCGTCGAGCACAGCCTCCATCGCACTGCCGCGCAGCAGGGGACCCAGACGGCCGAGGTCCACCGTGCCGGTGTGAGCGGTCAGCGCTTCCACGAGGCGTACGGCGGTCCGCAGGGCGGCGGCAGCGGCGGCCGGGTCCGTGCGGGTGGCCCCGTCCTTGCCGGTGGGGCCGTTCGCGGTGGTCGCGGCGTCGCCGACCGCGGCGAGCAGGGTCACGGCCAGGGTTCGGACGGTGTGCCGGGTCCCGGACGAGCAGTCCCGGGCCCGCAAGGCGTCCAGGCACAACCGCTCCAGCGCGTCGGCCCCGGTGCCGCCTCCGGCGGACCCGCCCCCGGCCGCCAGGGCTGCCACGATCAGCGGTGCCGGCAGATCGGCGAAGGCGGACAGGGCCTCCCCGCGTACGGGGTCGCGCTCGTTGGTCAGGCGGCCTGCCGCCAGCGCGAGGACCTCCGCGACCTGCCGCGGATCACGGGTGAGGCCGGCGTTGGCCGCCAGCCGGTCCCAGAGCGTCCCGCGATCGTCGGAGTCACCGGTACCGAGGGCGGCCAGGAGTTCGGGGCGGGCCTCGGCGGGCGGCAGCAGGGCGAGCGCGCCCCACAGGTTCCAGCCGGTCTCGTTCTCGGCGCGCAGTGCCCCGACCGCGGCCCGGGCCCGGCCGTGCCGATCCGCGGCCGGCAGCAGGGCGAGGACCCCGTCGTGCGCGCGGACGTTCCTGCGCGCGCTTCCCGCGGCGACGACCGTGTCCAGGAAGGCGGCCCGGCGTGCCGGCGGGACGGACCGCAGCAGGACACCGAAGGCTCCCCGGTGGAACCACCGGGCTCCGAGCCTGGGCAGGGACGGCGGATCCGCCGCCACCAGCTGCCGCATGACAGCCCGTCCGGGTGTCCGCTCCCATCGCGCGGCCGCCCGGCCGGGGGCGGCGAGCCAGCAGGCCACGCGCTCGGCATCCGCCGCCACGAGGTCGCCCAGCCGCTCGTGCACCGGGCCTGGCAGGTTGTCGGGGCCGTACCGCTCCAGCAGGTCCAGTACGCGCCCCGGGGCGGCGGGCAGGGCGGCGGCGATTCCGGTGGCGTGCCGTTTCCACCAGGAGGCACGCAGCTGCTCGGGGAGGTCGGCGAGTTCCCGGTCCGCATGGTCGAGGACGGCGACGGGGTGGCGGACGGCCAGCGGGCTCCAGTCCTCGTACGCGAGCGACCCGGCGAGTTCGGGCAGCAGCCGTGCGGTGAACTCAGGGGAGCAGCCGGGCAGCAGGCGGGCCGCGTCCCGGTCGCCGTACTCGGTGCGCACCCGAAGCGCCAGGCGCTCGGCGAGTCCCGGCCGCCGCCCGTCGCGCAGCAGCCGTGCGAGGTCGCCGCGGACCACGGCGGGCGCGTCGTCGTAGGCGGCCTCGACACGGGCGTCCGGGACGGGCAGCCGCCGGGCGCAGCGCAGCGCGTACCGGCGGACCACCGGGTCCGGATCGCCGAGCCGGGCCGCCAGGTACTCCCACGCGCCGCCGGCCAGTGCCGCCAGCGCGGCGAGCCGGCGCTCGTAGGATCCGCGCGCGCCCAACGCGGCCAGTACGGGACCCAGTTCGCCTCGGGCGGCGAGGCGGTGAGCGTGGACGGCGGTGTACCGGAGCCGGGCGGCGTGCGGCAGGGGTTCGAGCGCAGCGAGCAGCTCGTCTGCAGTGGAGATCATCGCGAGCATTGTGCCCTGAGGGCCTGGCCGCGCCCCATCGATTATCGGACCGGTACCGGGAGGACAGCGGAGGAGTGCCGGGGAGCGGGCCGCCGGACCCTGCTCAGAGACCGCGGTACGACGCTACGCGGGAAGGCGGAAGCCGTTGAACAGGTCGTCCATCCCGCGCAGGGCCAGGCGGTCGGGAGTGGCACGGATCGCGAGGTCGCGCACCGCCGCGGCGAGCGGGTTCCGGAGGGCGCCCAGGCGGCCGACCCTGCGGGCACGGACGCGCACCGCGTCGGTGCGGTCGCGGCGGGCGGCGGTGTACGCGGCGAGAGCGGCCGGGACGGAGCCCGCGCCCTCACCGGTGTCACCCTCGGCACCGCGGTCTCCCGCGGGCAGGAGGCGGGCGAGGATCACCGCGTCCTCGATGGCCTGGCAGCCGCCCTGGCCGAGGTTGGGTGCCATGGCGTGGGCGGCGTCGCCCAGCCAGGCGACCCTGCCGTGGTGGAGGCGGGGGAGCGGGGCCGCCAGATCGTAGAGGTCGTTCCGGAGGACGTCCTCGGGGTCGAGACGGTCGACCCGGTCCAGCAGCGCCGGAATCGGGTCGTGCCACGAACCGAATCGCCGGCGGAGTTCGGCACGGTGGTCGGAGGACCGGCCGCCGGCCGGAACGAGCGCCGTGGCGTACAGATAGAACCGGCCGTCGGAGAGCGGGGTGATCCCGAACCGCTCACCCCGCCCCCAGGTCTCGCTCATCGACGGTATCCGGAGGTCCGGGGCGTCCACGAGGGCCCGCCAGGCGGTCTCGCCGACGTAGTGCAGGCCGGGGTGCGCGGGGAAGTACGCGCGGCGCAGCGGACTGTGGATGCCGTCGGCGGCCACGACCAGATCGACGGGACCACACGGACCGTCCTCCGTACGGACCGTCGGGCGGCCCTCGGTGTCCTCGACGCCGGTCACCTCGGCGCCGTATCGGATCGTCTTCGGGGGCAGCGCCGCGGCCAGGGCGGCGGTGAGGGCCGGGCGGGGGACGGCGATCGGGGGCCGGCCGTAACGAGCCGCCATGGCGGCGGTGCCGCTCCGGGTGAGCCACCGGCCGTCGGCTCGCCGTATCCCCATGGTCTCGGGGACGTGGCTCCCCGCGGCGTAGGCGGCGTCGACGCCGATGGCGTCGAGCGCTCGCAGGGCGTTGGGGGCCAGGCCGATGCCGGCGCCGGCGGTGGGGGGCTCGGGGGCGCGTTCGCGGACCGTGACGTGCCAGCCGCGGCGGTGGAGTGCGACGGCGGCCGTGAGGCCGCCTATTCCGGCCCCGACCACCACTGCGCGACGCTCCGGCATGGACCACCTCCCCATTCGGCCCGAGCATCCTTGCACAGGAGGACCTGAGGTCGGATCGCCCGGGGTGACGCGACGGACGAACGGCGGGACGGCCGTCGGTCGAACCCCTCAGTTCCGCCGGCCCCAGTCGCCGAACGTGGCGAAGAATTCCTCGACCGTCCGTGAACCGGTCTGCGCGAGCCTGGCCCGCTGCTCTTCCCAGTCGCCGGCGAACGCGTCGACCAGGACCTCGGCGGCTCTCGGCGTTCCGATGATCCTGCGCAGGCACGCCTCGCGGCGGGGGCCCTCGAAGTGGACGAGCGCGACCCGGGCCACGTTGTAGGCGCGGCTCGCGGAGCCGAGACGATACGGCGGGTTCGGCCGGAAGCGGTGCTGCAGTCTCGCCGAGGGGACGGCCAGGACGTCGATCCCCGCACGCCATGCACGGAGGCTGAAGTCGACGTCCTCCAAGCCGAGTTCCCTGAACTCTCCGAAGCCGCCGAGGCGGTCGAAGGTGGCCCGGCTCAACGCGAGACATCCCCCCGGCGCGATGGGCAGCGGGTACGGCACGTCCTCCGGGCCGGGCGGCAGCCACCGGTACCGCAGCGCGGCGTCGACCAGTCGGACACCGCAGCCGTACTCGGTGCCGCCGACGTCGCGGATGGCGGGCGCCAGGACGGCACCGGGCTCGGCGGCCAGGGCGGCACGCAACCGGGCGAGACAGTCGGGTTCCAGCCGGCAGTGCGCGTCCAGGAAGACCAGCTGCGCCCCCTTCGCGAGCCGGGCGCCCGCGGTCCGCGCCGCCGCGACACCGCCGCGCTCGACACGGTGGACGACGACCCCACGCGCGCGCCACGCGTCGCTCCGCAGGGCGGCGCAGCTGCCGTCCGTGCCCCCGTCGTCGACGACGACGGTTTCCGCGGGAACGACGGATCCGGCGTGGACGGACCTCACCGTCTCGAGAAGCTCCACGCCCTCGTCGAGGCTCGCCACGACCAGTGACAGCGGCGGCGGCTCGGCCGTCGGCTCAGGCACGGGTGGACCGGTTCCCCGGTCGCCCCCTCCACGACGCCCCCATCAGGCGGGGCCGGGGGTGCCCGGCGGCACCCCGCCGGGCGGCAGGGTGGCGGCGAGATCGATCAGCCCGGGAAGGAGCGCCGCGTACCGGAGCGAGTCCCGCAGATAGGCGGTCAAGCCGGTGGTGAGGGCGAAGTGGTAGGTACTCAGGCGATCGAGTTCCCGGTCGTCCAGGGCGAGCGCCAGGAGGTCCCCGACCCTCACCTGACCGAGGTTCAGGGTGTCCAGGACCTTGCGGGGCGTGGCGGCATGTTCGGACTCGGCGAAGCCCGCCTGTTCCAGGGCCCGTTCGAGACCGCGATCACCGGCACGGACGAGATATCCGGCCGAGGACACGTCGGCGTCCCGCAGGTGCTCCAGGAGGTGCTTGGTCACCGCGCCGACGAGGCCGAGGTTGGTGGCATGCGCACGGTCCGTCAGGACCGGAGTGAGGTGGGCCCGCCGCTCCGTGCCGATCAACGCCATGCCCACGGCCTCGACCGTCTGCGAGCCGATCCCCTTCGGCGGCCACGGCCTGTCCGTCGTGGCCAGCACGAGAACGAGGCCGCTCCGGGACAGCAGCGGTTCGAGGGTCTCGAAGTACAGGTGCGGGAACCGGTTGCGGCGGCAGAACGTGGCCAGCGCGGTCTTCGTCTCGACGGGAAGGTCACCGGCCGCCACCTGGATGCGGATCGACTCGTTGACCACGGCATGGTCGTTCATCGCCGGCCTCCCAGGGCATGCGAACTCGAACTGGACATCCATCCCGCGACCGCGTACCGGGTGCCTTCGCGGACGGTCGCCACCTCGTGCATCAGGGACGACCGGAACAGCACCAGCATGCCGGGCTCCGGGATGATGACGACCCGGCGATCGCGAAGGGACGGGTCGGTCTCGTAGAGGGTGAGCGCGCCCCCGTCGAACGTCGGCAGATCCGTCGTGGCCTCGCGTCCGTTGAGGTAGAGCAGGAGCGACCAGCGGTGTGCGGCCAGCCGCGGCGGATCGTCCTTGTGGTTGGCGACGTCCCGGTGCGCGCGGAAGTAGCTCCCCGGCTCGTACGACATGAAGTAGGGGCCGTACAGGTAGTCCGCGTCGGACTCGAACTCGACCCGGTGCGAGGTGAAGTGGGAGGCCAGGCGGTCGCCGAGCGCTCGTGTGACGGCGTCGGGGCAATGGTGGTCGAAACACCGGCGGAGCGACGGGTCGAGGACCGACTGCCCGGCGCGCACGACCTGCGCCTGCTCCCGCGGCGCCTCCTCCATGGCCCGGATGATGTCGCGGCATTCGGCGACCGACAGGAAGTCGGACGCCGACGCGACGTTCCGTGTTCTGAACCGCAGGTCCATGGTGAGGCCCCCTTGGCCGCATACGTAGGGGCGTGCAAGAGACCTCTCCACCAAAGCCGCGGGCATCCCGCCGCGCACGCCGGGGGAGACCGGGCGAGTGAGCAGGGAGCCAGGCGTGGACGGCCGGGCCGTGGAGCAGCTCGGCGTTCTGTCACCCGGCCGGCCCACCGGGACCTCGGGGGTGTCTTGTCGATCAGGCCGGGCTCGCGGGGTCCTGCGACTCGGCCTGATCGACAAGACACCCCCTAGAGTGTCCGCGTGACCGAGCACAACTCAGAACTCATCGCGGGCCGGTACCAGCTGGTCGAACGCATCGGCCAGGGCGGGATGGGCCGGGTCTGGCGAGGTGTCGACCAGCAGCTCTTCGGACGCGAGGTCGCCATCAAGGAGATCGTCTTCCCGCTGGGGCTGGACGACGGCGACCGTGCCACGCTGCTTCGGCGCTTCACCGGCGAGGCCCGTGCGGCGGTCACCCTCAGTCATCCCGGGATCATCACCATCCACGACGTCGTGGAACACCGGGGCGCCCCCGTGATCGTCATGGAGTACATCCGGGGACAGTCCCTCGCCGCGGCCATCCGGGGGGAGGGCCGACTGCCCGTGCGACGGGTGGCCGAGATCGGCTCCGCCGTGCTCGACGCACTCGCCGAGGCGCATGCCGCGCGGATCGTCCACCGCGACATCAAGCCGGACAACGTGCTCGTGACCAAGGACCGCGTCGTCCTCACCGACTTCGGCATCGCGCACCTCGCGGACGCCACCACCAAGCTCAGCCACAGCGGGATCGTCATCGGCACCCCGCAGTACATGCCGCCGGAACAGCTGGAAGGCAAGCGTCCGACCCCCGCCAACGACCTGTGGGCGCTCGGCGCCACCCTCTACCACGCCGTCGAAGGGCAGCCCCCCTTCGACGCCGAGGGGCTCCACGCCCTCGCCGTGGCCATCCTCACCCGCCCCCACCGACCCCCGACCCGCGCAGGTGCCTTGGCGCCCGTGCTCGACGCGCTCCTGGCCAAGGACCCGGCGGACCGACCCGGAGCCGCCGAGGCCGCCGAGCTGCTGGCGTCGGCGCTGAGTTCCACGTCGTCACCGTCCCCGTCCCCGTCCTCGTCGCGCTCTCGGGTGGACGCAGGTGCCGAGCCCGAGCCCGAGCCCGATTCCGGGTCCGTACCCGCACCTCAGCCCACTCCCGCATCCCTGCCGGACGCCGCGACGGACGACGCCCGCCCCGAGACGGACGGGGAGGCAGAACCGCCGTCCCCGCCCTCCCCGCCGACGCCTACCGTCGCGGACTCCGTGCCCACCGTCGACGCCCCCCGCCGGCCCCTACCGGACCGGCCGCCCACGCCGCCCGTGCCGCCGGCCGAGGACACGGTCCGGCTCGGCGGGAACGACCGGGACGGCCGCGACGAGGAGCCGGCCGTCCGGCGGCGCGCCCTCACCCGCCGCTCCAGCATCCTCGCGGCCGCCCTGGCCACGCTCGCCGTCGGCTCCGTCCTCACCTGGACCCTCAACCACGACGACCAGCGCGGCGGAGGCGACGACGCGGGCGGCAACGGTTCGGGCGCCACCCCCGTCACCGTCGTGATCGGTGTGGACGCACCGCTCAGCGGCGGTCTGGCCTCCTTCGGCGTCGGTATCAAGAACTCGGCCGACCTGGCGGCCAGGACCGCCAACCGCACCGGGCACGTACCCGGCGTGAAGTTCACGATCGAGGCCCTGGACGACGAGGCCACTCCGGCCAAGGGCCGTCTGAACGCCGCGCGGTTCGTCGCCGACAAGCAGGTGCTGGGCATCGTCGGACCGCTCAACTCCGGCGTCGCCCAGGAGATGCAGGAACCGCTCGCACAGGCCGGCCTGGTCAACGTGTCGCCCGCCAACACCAACCCCATGCTGACCCTGGGCCCCGACTGGGCTCAGGGCACCAAGGCCCGGCCCCACCCGACCTACTTCCGCACCGTCGCGACGGACGTCGACCAGGGGCCGGTCGCCGCCCGCTATCTCCATGGCGAGGCCGGGAAGCGCAAGCTCTACGTCGTCGACGACAACAGCAGTTACGGCACCACCCTCACCTCCGGGTTCACGGCCGAGATCACCAGGCTCGGCGGGACCGTCGTGGGCGCCGGCCACGTCACGACCCAGCAGGGCGACTTCACGGAGATCACCTCGAAGATCCGGGCGTCCGGTGCCGACGCCGTGTACTTCGGCGGCGACTACCTCACCGCCGGGCCCCTCTCCCAGCAACTCAAACAAGCGGGCGCGCGGATCCCCCTGATGGGCGGCGACGGCATCTTCGACCAACAGTTCCTCACGACCAACACACAGGCCGAGGGCGACCTCGCCACCAACATCGGCGTACCCGCCGAGAACCTGACGGGAGGGGGCACCTTCCTCACGTCGTACCGCGACGCGGGATACCCCGAGACGGCCGGCCCGTACGGCCCCTACGCCTACGACGCGACCTGGGCGGTCATCGAAGCGGTGAAGGCCGTCGTGAAGGCCAACGGCGGCACCCTCCCCGAGAACGCCCGGGCGAAGATGCCCCAGGCGGTGGCCGGACTGGGATTCGACGGCGTCACGGGCCGCGTGGCCTTCGACGCCTACGGCGACACGCTCAACCGGGGACTGACGGTCTACGCGGTGAAGGACGGCAAGTGGACCACCGTGACGACCGCCTCCGGCGCGCCCTGACCCGCCAGGACGGACTCACCCGCATCTGCCCGGACGGGCCCGGACTCACCCGCATCTGCCCGGACGGGCCGGGCGAGGCGTCCGGCGGCAGGCGAGCCGCCGCGAACGGCAGGGAGCGCTGCGTGACCGCGCGGATCGCGGGAGGGAAAGCGGTCAAGGGGGCCTCCGGTCGACCGAGTGAAACGTGCGTTCGAATGATGGCGCCATAGCGGGCTGGAACCGGCCCATCGGCCGGGCCGACGAAGACCGATCAGCGGCAGCCGGGGGGTGCGCGGCGCGTGCGATGACGGCGCTCATCGACCACGGGGGAGCGGGAGGGGCGGGCGGCCGGCTCCGTTCGCCAGAGCGCTATGCCCGCATTGCGAAGATATTGTGGGAAGCGTGATCGAGTCTGGACGGCTGCGGCTCCGTCGGCGCTACGGCCGGGGGACGCTCGTTCGGATGTCGCCGGTCATCCTGACCGTCGTGATCGCCAGCCTGGCCTACGCGACGCCGCCGGAGATGGCCTTCAGCCGCCTCCTGCCCGCGGCGCCGGCCCTGGCGGCCGCCATGTGGCCGGTCCTCCCCACCATCCTGCTCGGGACGGTCTGCCTCCTGCTGATGATCGGCCTCAGCCTCGTCTTCCCCGACCTGGGAACATGGTGGACGGTCGCGGGAATCATCGCGGTCACCGTGGCGGCCGCGTACGGAAGCCACGTCCGGCTCCAGCGGGAGCGCACCCTCTTCCAGGTGCGGCTGGTCGCCGACGCGGCCCAGCAGGTGGTGCTGAGCCCCATGCCACGCCGCTTCGGCAACGTCGAGATCGAGTCGCTGTACCTCGCGGCCGCGGCGGAGGCCCGCATCGGAGGGGACTTCTACGAGGTGGTCGAAACGCCGTCCGGCGTCAGGCTGCTCATCGGTGACGTGCGGGGCAAGGGCCTGCCGGCCGTGGGGGCGGCCGCGGCGATCGTCAACGCCTTCCGGGAGGCGGCCTACGGCGAGGCCGACCTGGTCGAGGTCGCACGCAGGCTGGACGCCAGCTGTATGCGCTACAACGCGGCCTTTCCCCCCGAAGGCACGATGGAGCGGTTCGCGACGGCCCTCCTCGTCGAGATCTCCCATGGGGGCAGACGCATCGACATCCTCAACTGCGGCCACCCCCCGCCGATGCTCCTGAACCGCAGCAGACTCCGCGTCCTCGAGACCGCGACCCCCTCGCCCCTGCTCAGCCTCGCGGAGCTGATCGGCGATCGCTACGTCGTCGACACCTACGACGTCGACCCCGGGGACCTGCTGCTCCTCTACACCGACGGGATCGCCGAGGCCCGCGCGCATGACGGCGAGTTCTTCCCGCTGGCAGCCTGGATGGGCCGGCAGCCCCCGACGCCACCCCGCGAACTGCTCACGGCCCTGCACCGCGACCTCCTCCACTACACGAGAGGGCGCCTCGACGACGACATCGCCGCCCTCGCCGTACGCCTTCGCGAGCCCTGAGGCCGGGGGGATGAGCCCTGTCCGGAGCCCTGAGGCCGGGGGGATGAGCCCTGCCCGGAGCCCTGCGGCGGGGGCGATGAGGCAGGGGCGATCAGCGGCCGGCACCGCTCACCCCGTGCGGGACCGTTCCCCGAGCCCGGTCATGGCGGCCCAGGCGCGAAGGACAGCATCCTTGCTTCCGGGTTCGCGTCGTCGCCGCTCACGCCCGACGGTGTGATGACGATCCGGCCGTTCACGTAGGCGACGACTCCGGCGTCCATGCGGGCCTCCGTGGCGCGGGCCGATTCGGGATGCCGCAGCACCTGCTTCTTGGTGTCGACGCCGCCCTTTCCGAACCGGATGATCCCGCCCGGCCGGTGCGATGAAGCCGCCTCGTAGACGAGGGCCGCGGACCCGCCGCCCTCCGCACGCAGCGGATGGAGCGTGCTGTCCTCGGACTTCACGCCCCAGACGAGTTTCCCGGTGCCGAGGCTGTACGCGCCGACCCGGTCGTTGCCGCCCAGGAAGACGGTGTCGTCGCCGACGACGGCGCCCTTGCAGTTCTGGATGTTCTCGCCCGAGTCTCCGATGTCGGCGCAGTACTTGAAGCCCTTCGGCCTGGCGTCGACGGTGGTGCGGAGCTTTCCGCCGGGGCCCAGGGCGACCACCCGCCAGTTCTCGGTGCGTTCCTCGGCGTGGAACGTGGTGACGACCACCGGGAGGACGGAGAGCACCTTGCCCACCACCCAGCCCTGCTGGGTCCGGAAGCGCCAGCGGACCTTGCCGGTGCGCGGGTCGATCTCGCGGAGCTGGCTGTTGTTCCTGCCGCGGTCGACGCCGATCGCGCAGTCGGACTTCACCAGGAGCCGGGGGCCGCCCGCCACGTCGTCGGGGTAGCACTTGCCGGGGTTCTCCAGGGGGATGTCGTAGAGCTTGGCGCCGTCACCGACCCGGTAGGCGGCGGCCCGCATGCTCTGGACGATCGCGAGCACGTCGCCGCTGATGGCGGAGTTCACGATGATGGTGTCGTCCATGGAGCCGGTCTCGTTGAGCTCCTTGTGCCAGCCCGCCTTCCCGGTTCGAAGGTCGATCATCTGCAGCTGGTTGCACCGGTTCCCGTGCACGGCCTGGTTGCTCTTGTACACCAGGACGACCCTGCCGTCGGGGGTCGGGTTGACCGGCGTCTCGCAGACCGGGGCGGGCAGCGGCACGCTCCACACCTCGGCACCGTCCGTGAGGCGCCGGGCGGTCACCTTCCGGTGCACGGCCTGGACGACGGTGTCGCCGACGACCCACAGGTCGTGGAGCTTGATGCTGCGCCGGGGCAGGTCGGTCGGGTCGTCGGCGATCCAGGCCGTCGCGTCCCCCGGCTCGCGGCCCGCGTTGATCTCCTGCGACGTCGGGATGCGACCGGGCAGGGGAGTGCGGACCGCAGGTGGGCGGGAGGCGGAAGGCGTACCGGATCGGGGCGGCTGTTCCGCCACCGGCCGGGAGGGTCCTCCCGACCGGCCACCGGTGACGGCGTACAGCCCTCCGCATGCCGCGAGGACCAGCAGGACGACGACCGCGGCGATCACCGGCCTCCCGCCGAAGCGCCGCCGGCGGTCCGACGGTGCCGGGGTGAGACCGTGCGGGGCGTACGGGTTGTCCGCGATCGGTTGCTGCTGCGGGCGGGGGTTGTACCAGGGCTGGTGCGGGTGCGACATGGTCAGGTCGCCACGCGTTCGCCGGACGGCTCGGCGACCACGATCCGGATGTGCGGTGGGGCGTACCTGCGCGCCTTGTGGACCATCTTCGCCAGATCGAACCGGGCACGCGGGACGGCAACGTGGACGGGTGCGGGCATGGCCGGGTGCTGCGGCGGGACGGCCATGCCCGCCGGCAGGGACGCGCCGGAGTGCAGCCGCGCGCCGATGAGTGCGTGCGGGCCGTCCGGCGGGGTGGCCACGACGAACTCGGTGACATCGGTCCACGGCAGCAGGGCCTCGCCGAACCGGACGCCGGCCGCGTCGAACTGGAACGCCGTGCGTCGCTTCTCGAACCAGGAAATGATGAAGGGCGCGGCCGCGACGATGATGACGCCGCCCTTCATGTCGAGTGCCCAGCCGAGCAGGACGGCGAGCGCCACGACGCCCACGATCGATCCCCACAGGGCCGCCTGGTCCTGCAGGGAGAACGGGTGGGCGACCCGGTAGCGTTCCCACCGCCCACCGCGGCGGGTGGGCCCTGTGCCGGGTGCGCGGTTGACGTGCGACATGGTGATACGTCCCCTCTCAGTGGCCGGCCGGAGGGTGGCCGCCGGCCCGCGTGGCGATGATCACACCGGGCGGCCGCCCGCTCTCCGTTCGGTTCGGCGGCGGCCCCCGACGCGACCGGGCAGACTCTTCCGTGCGGCGCTGCAAGGCCGATGAAATCCGCATGAACCAGGGATTTGAGAGAGTGAGCAGGCACGGGGGACACGGGGGCTTGGCTGTGGGCGTGCACGCACAGGGATCGGGCGGAGGCGGGGCGGGGACGAACGCGGATCTGCGGATCGACCTGCTCGGGCCGGTCCGGGCCCGGCGCGGCGACGCACCGCTCGCGCTCGGCCCGATACGACGGCAGGCGGTTCTCGCCGCCCTGATCCTGCGCGCGCCGAGCTTCGTCACCCATCACCAACTCCTGGCCGACGTATGGGGAGCGGACCCACCGGGTACGGGCCGTCAGGTCCTGCCGAGCTACGTCTACGCGCTGCGCAAGACGCTCGACGCGGCGGCAGCCGGGCCCGACCGGTCGGTGATCCACAGCGGACGCGGCGGCTACCGGTTCGTGCCCGCCGAGGCGCGGACCGACCTCGCGGAGCTCGCCGAAGAGGCATCCCGGGCCCGGCACGCGAAGGTCACCGGAGACCTCGACGCCGCACTGGAGCACGGCGGTCGGGCCCTGGAGCTGTTCCGCGGCGAACCCCTGCCCGGCTTGCCGGGGCCGCTCGCCGACAGCGAGCGGCAGCGCCTCGCCCGCCGGCGACGCACGCTGCACCAGGACCGGGCGGAATGCCTGATGGCGCTCGGCCGCTACCCCGACGCGCTGGACGAACTCCTGGCCGCGCCCCTGGCCCGGCCGCACGACGAACCGCTCGCCGCACTGCGGATGCGGGCGCTCTACGGCAGCGGCCGACAGGCCGAGGCGCTGGCCGTCCACCAGGAGACGCGTAGGAGACTCCTCGACGACCTGGGTGTCGAGCCCGGCGAGGAACTGCGCGGCGTCCACCAGGCCGTCCTGCGCCGCGACGACCGGTTCCTGCTCGGCCGGTCGGCGGGACCGCACGCGGCCGCCGTCCTCGCTCCCCGGAGCAACCCGCCCGCGCAGGCACCGCCGGACCCCGCGCGAGCACCGCTGGACCCGGCGCAGGCACCGCCGGACCCCGCGCGAGCAGTGCCCGACCGTCGGCTCCGCGACGGGTCCGATCCGGCCGTCGTTCCCCGGTCCCGTCGCAGCGACCTCCCCGGTGACACCGCCTGCCTGGTCGGCCGCGAGAGGGAACTCGCCCTGCTCACCGCGCCCATGTCCCCGACGGCCGTGTCCGTGGTCGCGGTCGACGGCACGGCGGGGGTCGGCAAGACCGCCCTGGTCGTGCGCGCCGCCTGGTCGCTCGCCGACGCCCATCCCGACGGGTGCCTGTTCGTCGACCTCCACGCGCACGGCGCCCCCGAGGAGAGGGGCGGCCCGCGACGCGCACTGCGCCGGCTGCTCCGCACGGTCCGCGCCGGCGGCGACGCGTTCCCCGACGCCCCCGACGCCCCCGACGACGCGGAGGACCTGGACGACCTGGTCACGGCCTGGCGCGCCGCCACGAGCGCACTCCGGTTGCTGGTCGTCGTCGACGACGCCCGCAGCGCCGAGCAGGTGCGTCCCCTGCTGCCCGCAGGACCGGGGAGCCGGGTCCTGGTGACAGGCCGGCAGCGGCTGCCCGGCCTCGACGCCGACCTACGGCTGACCGTGGAGCCCCTGGGCACGGGCGAGGCGGTCGGCCTGCTCCGCGAGCTCCTCGGGGAGCCCCGCGCGGACCAGGAACCCGAGGCGGCTCTCGAGCTCGCCCGGCGGTGCGGCGGCCTGCCCCTGGCGCTCCGGATCGCGAGCGCCCGGCTTCAGAACCGGCCGTCCTGGAGCCTGGCCTTCCTGGCCGGCCGGATGTCGGACGACGCGCGCAGCCTCGGCGAGCTGCGCGCCGAGGACCGGAGCGTGGAAGCCGCCTTCCGGATGTCGTACGACCAGCTCACGCCCGAACAGCAGCGCACCTTCCGTGCCTTGGGACTGGTGCCGACCGCCGGATTCGACGCGCTCACCCTCGCCGCGATGCTGGGCGACTCCCGGGAGAACGCCGAGGATCTGCTGGAGGGCCTGGTCGACGCGAGCCTGCTGCAGCAGCCGCACCCCGGCCGCTACCGGCTGCACGATCTCGTACGGGCCCACGCGCGGCGCCTCGCCGGCGAGGCGCCCGTGCAGGCGGACGCGGACCGCGCCGCCGTCCTGCGCCTCTACACCGTGGCAGGCCGCACCGCCGGCGACTGGGGTCCCGAGGGCTTCTCGACCGGCCCCGACGTCACGACGTCCCCCTTCGGCAGTTGGCGGGAAGCCTCCGCATGGCTGCACGCGGCGGGCGGAGAACTGGTCGACGTGGTGGCCTACGCGGCGGCCGCCGACCGGTTCGACGAGGCCTGCTGGATCGCCGAAGCCCTGATCGAATTCCTGGTCCGGCAGGGCCAGTACCACGAGTGCCAGGCCGCGCTGGAACTTGCGCTGCCCTGCGCGGACCTGGCCACCGACCGGCGGATGCCCGTCTCGCTGCGCAACTGGTCGGGCATGGTCGACCTCTACCTCGGGCGGCTCCGCCGGGCACGGAGCTGGTTCACCGAAGCGCTGCGCCACGGCGGCGATCGGTGCGACCCGCGGGAGCGGGCCCGGTCGATCGCCGGGACGGGCGTCGCCGAATGGATGCTGGGGGACATCGAGGCGGCGGTCGCGCACCTGGACGAGGCGGTGAGCCTGACGGCCCGGCTGGACGACAGCTGGCTGGCCGGGATCTCGCTCTGCAGCCTCGGTGCGATCCGCTCCCAGCAGGGTCGGCACGAGGAGGCGTTCGCGCACAACGCGGCCGCACTCGCCATCGCCGAGAAGAACGGCCGGCCCAGGGCGATCAGCAACGTCCTGTGCTTCGCCGCCGACACCCACCTGGCCCTCGGCCAGTACACGGAGGCCAAGGACCTGTTGCGGCGGGCGGCCGAACTGGCCCGCGAGGCCGAGGACCTGCCCCTGCGCGCCGCGAGCCTGTCCCGCCTGGCGACCGTGGAACAGCTCGAAGGCAGCCTGCACGCCGCGGTCGAGACCCACCACCGGGCCCTGGCCGCGCTCACCCGGCACGCGAGCGCCGGCCTGGAGATGGAGGTCCGCATCCGTCTCGGCAGCACCTACGCGGCGGCGGGCCGCCGCACCGAGGCACGGCAGGAGTTCCAGGCCGCCCTCTCGCTGCCCGGAGCCGGCGACCACCCACGGCAGTTCGGCCTGGCACGCGACGGACTCAGCGACATCGACTGACCCGCGGGGGAGCGCCCCGCCGGCCGCGGTGGCGTGAGGATTCCGGCTTCGCGACTCCTGCACCACGCCGCCCGCACCGCGAACCCGGCGGCTCCACGCGCCCCGGGTTCCGCGGCGGTCAGTGCCCGAGGGCGGGCGTCACCTTCCGGGCTTCCGGTCGGTCCGGCGGCCTGCCTTCCGGTCGGCCTCTTCCAGTGCTCCGCAGAACGGGCACATCACGTGCTCATGGTCGGCGGGGTCGGGTGCGTCCGCCCAGTCGTCGCCCAGAAGCTCGGCACGGACTCCGGAGACGTACTCGTCATGTTCGTGTGCATGCTTCGTCATGTGCCGCAAACGGGACAGGTCGCCGCCAGGGGACGGGCCGTGACGGCGCGTTGCCGAACAGCGACATCCGCACACAACCGGTCCGGCAACGTCACAGCACTGACATAGAGCGTGTCGATGTGGGCCGGTTCGGACCACCCAGGACCCTCTCGGGTCGGTAGGGGCCGACAGCCACCCCACGCAAGGCCGACCGCGTCACGGCTGCGGGGGTTCCTGCCGTGAGATGGGCTGCTCCGTCCAGATGGTCTTGCCCGACTCGCTGTAGCGGCTGCCCCAACGCGACGTGACCTGAGCCACCAGGAACAGCCCCCTCCCGCCCTCGTCGGTGCTGACGGCCCTGCGCAGCCGCGGGTGGCTGTTGCTCGTGTCGGTGACCTCGCACACCAGCACCTGGTCACGGATCAGGCGCAGGCCGACGGAACCACCGGCGTAGCGCATCGCGTTGGTGACCAGTTCGCTGACCACGAGTTCGGTGGTGAAGACCAGATCGTCGAGACCCCATCGGTCCAATTGCGCGCTGACGAGTCGTCGCGCCCGGGCGACCGCCTCCAGATCGTTGGGGAACTCCCACTCGGCCACGTCGGCGGAGGCGATCGCCCGAGTCCGGGCCAGGAGCACGGTGGTGTCATCGGCGTGCCGACGACCGTGGGCGGCCGAGGCGGCGAGATCCATGCCCGCGGCCTCCAGCGGCCGCCCCGGCCGGCACGCGTCGCGCAGGCGGTCGATCAGATCGGCGTCGACCGCACTGCCGGAGCCCGCGCCGGCGACGTCACCGGTGAGGAGCCCGTCACTGTACAGAGCGATCACGCTGCCGGGATCCAGTTCGATCTCGACCATCTCGAACGGCATGCCGCCGACCCCGAGGAACGGGCCCGGGGTGACGTCGATCAGGGTCACGCTCCCGTCGGGGGCGACCACGGCCGGTGGAGGATGGCCCGCGCTGGCGAACCGGCACAGCCGCGTCACCGGGTCGTAGACCGCGTAGAGACAGGTGGCGCCGACGGCGTCGGGGTGCTCCGCCTCGGCGGCCATGCGCTGGACCAGGTCGTCCAGACGGGTCAGCAACTCGTCGGGCCCGAGGTCGAGATCGGCGAGCGTGTGGATCGCCGTCCTCAGGCGTGCCATGGTCGCCGTCGCGGGCAACCCGTGGCCGATGACGTCACCGATCACCAGCGCCGTCCGCAACGACGACAGCGGGAGCGCGTCGAACCAGTCCCCGCCGACACCCGTGTCCCCCGCGGCCGCCTGGAAGAAGCCGGCCGTGTCCACGGCGGCGGTGCTGCCCGAGACCGGCGGCCGGAGACTGCTGCGCAGCGCCGCCACCGTACGGCGCTGATGGGTGTAGCGGCGGGCGTTGTCGATGGCGAG
The DNA here is from genome assembly GCF_050917515.1 of Streptomyces sp. JL2001. NCBI lineage: Bacteria > Bacillati > Actinomycetota > Actinomycetes > Kitasatosporales > Streptomycetaceae > Streptomyces > Streptomyces sp. JL2001. The sequence goes on from NZ_CP169421.1 coordinate 7,513,331, forward strand.
GGCCGCGAGGTTCATGATCTCCTTCATCAGCTTCGCGTCCTGCCCGTCGAAGGAGTACGGCCGCCGCGTGCGAAACACCTGGGCGTACCCCAGGACGTGCCCGCGCGCCACCAGCGCGGCTCCCATGGACGCGTGCGCGCCCGCGGGAGTCATACGGCGTACGCCGGGGCCGTTGCCGAGGAACTCCAGGTAGTCGCCGGGCCCGTTGCCGACCAGCACGTCCCCTCGCTCCAGGTTGCGGAAGCCGGGCCCGTCGGGCACCTCCGGCAGCAACTCGCCCACGGCCACCTGGTCGTCGGGCCAGGGGCCGTGCATGTTCTTCACGGCGGCGCGCCGGAAGTCGCCGCGCAGGCCCTCCACCCGGCGAGGCGGTTCCGTGCCGGAACCGAGCCCCTCGAAGAACTCCACGGCCGCGAGGTCACCCAGCGCGGGCACCAGAAAGTCCACCAGGTCCTCGGCGATGCGTTCGGCCACCAGGCTCCGGCTGATTCCGCGAGAGGCCCGGTAGACGAGGTCCAGCCTGTCCGCCGACCGGAAGCGTTCGGTGACGTCGATGAGCGAGGAGAACGCCCCGTCGATCCGCCCCCACAGGTCGCGCACCGGGGCGGCGGTCAGCGCGTAGACGCGGTCCCGGGCGTCCGGTACGGCCCCACGGAGGAGGCCGGACTCGTCCACCACGGACACGCCCGTCGCCATGACCTCACGCAGCACGTCGCTCGCGGATCCCTCCACACCCAGCCGCGGCATCTCGCGGAGAAGATCCCCGCCCGCGCTCAGCCGCCCGGCGCGGGCGACCTCCGGACTGCTGCGCCGCACCCGCAGCTCGCTGTCGTGAAGGGTGATCTGGAACTCCTCCTGCCGCAGCGCCGCCAAGCCGATGGCCAGGCTGTCGCGCCAGTCCGCCAGGGTGTCCATCGGGAGGCCGAGTACGAGGACGCCGTCACCCTCGGGGCTCGAGGCGAGCGGCATGAGCCGCACCCAGACGTCCACGGTGCCGCCGTCCCGATGACGCAGGCCGAGCACCCTGCCGCCCGGGGCGCCCCCACAGGGCTCGGGTCCCCCGAGGGGGCGGCGCAGGGCGACCAGATCCCGTGCCCGACGGCCCAGGGGCGCCGGATTCGGGCCCTGGTGACCGAGCAGGCGGGCCGCTCCGGGAGTCCACGAGACCAGGATGCCGTTGCGGTCCACCACGGCGGCGACGGTCCCGTCCAAAGGCGTCGGCGGGCTGGGGTCGGCCTGGCGGGGACCGTTCATGAGACCTCCGGAGCACCTCGGGATGATCGCCCCATTCTGGTCGCATCCGCCCGCCCGGCTCGGTAAAGAGACACGCCGAGTCGTCGGCTCGGGGTACGCGCCGAGCACGGGCCACGGCGACCCGCAGGTCGACCGCCGTCACCGCCGCCACTCACGGCGGGTGGTGAGGCCGACACCGAGGTGGTGCAGGCGGGTGGAGACGCCCTGTCGATGAGCAAGTCCGATGGGTGGTCTTCCCGTTCGACGGTCTGTGATCATGGAGGGGGTGCGGCGGAAGGAATTGCGCGTATGTCGTGGGGGTATGGCTTTCACCCGTTGACTCTCGGGGTGAGATTCGTGTTGGAGCTGCTGGCTCTGACGTGCTTCGGGCTCTGGGCCTGGGCAGCCGTGCCGGCTCCCCTGCGGTACGTCTCCGTTGTCGCCGTTCCGCTGGCTGTGGCTGCGCTGTGGGGAGTGTTCGCCACCCCGGACGACGCGTCCCGGTCCGGGGGGACGGTGATTGCGACACCTGGTCCGCTGCGGTTCCTGCTGGAGCTGGCTGTGTTCTTCGGCAGTGCGGCGGCGCTGTACGCCGAGGGGTACCACGGCCTCGCCGTGATCCTCGCCGGTGCGCTGATCGTGTACCACCTGCTGTCGTGGGACCGGGTCCTGTGGCTGCTCAGGCACTGAGTCCGCCCCGGCGGCATCACCAGGAGAACCAGCCGGGAGTGGCCGAGTAGACCTGCGGCGTGTAGTCACACCTGCCTTCACCGACGGCCTCGGCCGTCAGCTGCGCCGCCCGCTCTTCGCCGCCGGCGTCCACCCTGTCGGCAGCCACCACGAAAGCCAGGGCGGCCACCATGCAGGCGATCAGGAACGGAGGGCGGGAGGGCGTGCTCCGCATCGTCGCGGTCGCCGCGCCGACGACGGCCATCAGGAACGCGCCGGCGACCAGCGCGAGCGCCACGAGTGTGAGGTGGTTCAGAGCGGGTGACTGGTGGCACAGCACGTACTGGCGGCCCGACCGCAGACCGTGCACCCGCTCGAACGACGCGATCGACGCCAGCACGGAGCCGAACGCGAAGACGTGCCACGGCCGCACCGTGGCGCGCTGATCGGTCACTACGTCGCTCACGGTGCCCCCCGGTCGCCGTCGCGGCCCACATCCGTGCCGCACTCTACAGAGGTGGAGGCGCGGCGACTTCGGCCGGGAGCCTCCGAGCCGCAGGGGAACCTGGCCCCTGGGCGAGGGGGAGAGCAGTCCCTCGCCGTCGCCCCCGCCCGGAGGGGCCTCAGCGGTCTCCAGCGGCCGCAAGATCCCCGTCCTCGACCGCCGCACGGTGAGGCCGGTGCGCGCCCTCCCCGCCGGGCGCGGGGGCGTGCCGCTCGGCGACCGTGCGGCGCTCGGTCATGCTGCGGGAGGGAGTGGTGAGCACGGCGAGGCAGCCGACGACCAGGGTGACGCCTGCCCAGCCCAGCAGGGGGAGGTGCTCGCCGACGACGAGGACGGCGAGCATGGCCGCGACGGCGGGTTCCAGAAGGGACAGCGTGGTGGCGGTACTCGGCGGGACCTGTGCGAGGCCCCAGCCGAACAGGACGTAGCCGAGGAACATGGGGACGAGGGCCATGTAGGCACCGACGGCCGCGTTGGGCCCTGACTCCAGCAGGGGAGCGCCGGTGGCCAGGAGTACGGGGAGGAGCAGCAGTCCGCCGATCCCGAAGACGCTGCCCATGGCCGCGGCGGAGCTCACGCCGCGGTGGATGAGGCGGTGCGCCGCCCAGGAGTAGAGGGCGTAGGTGAGCCCGGCGACCAGGCCGAGGCCCACGCCGAGCACGGTCGTGCCGACGGAGCGGGCTTCGGGACCGGAGGGCGCGCCGGCGGATTCGGCCACACAGAGCAGGACGGTTCCGGACAGTCCCAGAACCGCCCCCGTGATCCAGCGACGGGTGAGTCGGCGGCCGTCGGCGACCCGTTCGATCAGCGCGGAGGCGAGCGGGGCGGAGCCGATCGAGACCACCGTTCCGGCGGCGACCCCTGCCAGGTGCATGCTGCTGTAGAACGCCAACGGGTACGCGGCCACGGCCAGGGCGCCGAGCAGCACCACACCACGCCGCGCGCGCAGGCGGGGGGCCTCGCGTCGGATCCGGGGCGCGGCGATCAAGGCCTGGAGCAGTCCGCCCAGGCCCATGGCGACGGCCCCGATCGCCAGCGGTCCCACGGCCGGGGCGAACGTCGCGGCGGTGCCGGTCGTGCCCCACAGCAACGAGGCGGCCAGGACGCACAGCGACCCCATGCCCGCGGACGCGGTCCTGCGTCCCTCGGGCCTGTTCACAGCCGCGCCAGCAGGTCGGCTGCCATCGCCCGCGCACGCTCGACCCGCGTTGCCGAGCCCTCGAGGCCCGCACGTGCCATCGCTCCTTCCAGCAGGAACGCCAACTGCTCGGCCACCGCCCGGGCTTCCTCGGGCCGGTCGGGCACCAGCTGTCCGACGTGCTCGGCGAGCAGGGCCTCGACCTCTTCCTTGTGACGGCGTACCACGTCCCGGCCCTCGTCCCCGGCGGGCAGCTCGGCCGCCGCGTTGAGCAGTCCGCAGCCACGGAATCCGCGCTCGTAGGCGAAGTGGGCATGGTCGGCGTAGGCGTCGAAGACCGCCAGTACTCCGTCGCGGCCGTCCCGGGCGCCCTGGAGCCGGTCCCGGTACAGGCCGAGCCATTCCTCGTGCCGAGCGTCGAGGTACGCCAGCACCAGTTCGTTCTTGGAGGAGAAGTTGTTGTACAGGCTCATCTTCGCGACGCCCGCTTCGGCGGTGATCGCGTCGATGCCGGTGGCCGACACGCCGTCCGCGTAGAAGCGCCGGGCGGCCGCGGCGAGCAGCTTCTGTCGCGCGGCTCCTCGCCGTCTCGCGGGCCGCGGTGTCGCGGGCGCGGTCTCGGGCATGCCACTCCTCCTCTGATTAGGTAGACCAGTCTACCTAATCAATTGGGGGGTCGTGCGCCCGGGGACGCGGAGCGTCGGAGGGGGCCGGTGAGGCGAGCGCGACGGACGGAACGCCGCGCCGTCGGCGGCCGGGTGGTCGGACGCCGAAGTCGACCGCGGTGAGGGGAGTTGTTCACGCAGGGCGCGGAGCGCCTGTCGGTTCCCGGGCGCGGAACATACGAAAGGCAAGGAGAGTTCTCTCCTTGCCGCTCTCAACTTATAGCGCACAGGGGGACTTGCCACAAGGCCCCGGTCAGGGCGCACAATCGTCGGCCTATGCCCACAACCTGCGGAAACGGGGTCCCGACGGTGTGTTTCGTCGGCGACGTCCGCGGGATGTGGTGACGTCGGACGGTGGCGGGACAGGAGGGCGGCCGCGGGTGCTCGACACGGGGGGTGCCTGCCTGCGCACCGCCCGGTCGGGGCGGAGCGGCCGGCCGGCCCGCCAGAGGCAGGGCAACGAGGGATGAGGACGTGCGCGACAACAGGTTCGACGGAGTGGAAGGCGCCGGTGACCCGATCGGCCACCGCAGTGACAGGGAGAACGGCAGCCTCGGAGGTGTCGCAGTGAGCGAGCAGTACGTGCTGGACCTTCAGGAAGCCGACGCGGCGCAGGTCGCGGTCGTCGGCGGCAAGGGCGCGCACCTGGGCGAACTGTCCCGGATCGAAGGCGTCCACGTGCCGGGCGGCTTCTGCGTGACGACGGACGCCTTCCGGCGGGTCATGGCGGAAGCACCGTCGATCGATGATCTGCTCGACCGGTTGTCGCGCGTGGACGCGGACGACCGGGAGGCCATGCGCACGCTCAGCGCGCGGATTCGCCGGACCATCGAAGGGACCGCCGTCCCGGGCGATCTCGCGACGGCGATCACCCGCGCGCTCGACCGGTGCGGTGAGGAAGCCGCGTACGCCGTCCGGTCCAGCGCGACGGCGGAGGACCTGCCGACCGCCTCGTTCGCCGGCCAGCAGGACACCTACCTGAACGTCGTGGGGGCGCCGGAGATCCTCCGGCACGTCCGCCGCTGCTGGGCCTCGTTGTTCACCGAGCGGGCCGTGACCTACCGCCGGCGGAACGGCATCGACCACCGCACGGTCCACATGGCCGTGGTCGTGCAGCGGATGGCCTTCTCCCACGCGGCCGGCATCCTGTTCACGGCCGACCCCGTCACCGGAGACCGGAAGGTCGCCACCGTGGACGCCGGCTTCGGTCTCGGCGAGGCCCTGGTCTCCGGCCTGGTGAACCCGGACGTCTTCAAGGTGCGGAACGGCGAAGTCGTCGCCAGGACGATCGGCGCCAAGCAGCGTGCCGTTCACGCCCTGCTGGAGGGCGGTACGGAGGAAGTGGCGATCGCCCCGCAGCTTCAGGAGCAGCCGGCCCTGACGGACGAGCAGGTCGTACGGCTCGTCCGGCTGGGGCGACGGATCGAAGCGCACTTCGGCCGCCCGCAGGACATCGAATGGTGCCTGGTCGACGACGACTTCCGGATCGTGCAGAGCCGGCCGATCACGACGCTGTTCCCGATCCCCGAGGCCGGCGACCAGGAGAAGCACGTCTATGTCTCCGTCGGCCACGGGCAGATGATGACCGACCCCATGAAGCCCCTGGGGTTCTCCATGTGGCAGCTCACGGCCATGGTGCCGATGCACGAGGCCGGCGGGAGGCTGTTCGTCGACGTCACCCGGCGCCTGGCCTCGCCCGCGAGCCGCGCTGCCCTCCTGGACGCGGTGGGCAAGGGGGATCCGCTGGTCAGGGACGCTCTGGAGACCGTCCTCGAACGTGAGGACTTCATCCCGTCGCTCCCGGACGTGGTCCCCGGCGGACCTCCGGCCGCCGGCGCGCCCGACCCGATCGAGACCGATCCGGCCGTCGTCGCCGAGCTGATCGAGCGCAGCGAGGTGTCCATCGCCGCCCTGGAGCGTGACATCCGGACGAAGAGCGGACCGGCGCTGTTCGACTTCCTGCTGGAGGCGTTCGAGGAACACAAGCGGGTGCTCAGCGATCCGCTGAGCTTTCAGGCGCTCATGGCGGGGATGGAGTCCACATGGTGGCTCAACGACAAGCTGGGGGAGTGGCTGGGCGAGAAGAACGCGGCTGACACGCTCACCCTGTCGGCTCCCGACAACATCACGTCGGAGATGGGACTGGCGCTGCTCGACGTCGCGGACGTGATCCGCCCGCACGCGGAGGTGGTGTCCTTCCTGCAGGGCGTCGAGGACGACGGCTTCCTGGACGAGCTGCCGAAGCTCACGGGCGGCACCGAAGCACGCGACGCCATCGAGACGTACCTCGACCGGTACGGCGTGCGCTGCGTCGGCGAGATCGACATCACGAGGCCGCGTTGGCGCGAGCGCCCTTCCACGCTCGTGCCCGTGATCCTCGACAACGTCAGGAACTTCGACCCGGGCGCAGCCGAACGGCGCTTCGAGCAAGGGCGGGAGAAGGCGCAGAAGAAGGAACAGGACGTGCTGGCACGCCTCCGCGCCCTGCCGGACGGAGAGCGGAAGGCCGACGAGACCAAGCGGATGATCGATCGGGTCCGCACCTTCATCGGATACCGGGAGTACCCGAAGTACGGCATCATCAGCCGCTACTTCGTCTACAAGCAGGCCTTGCTGGAGGAGGCCGGGCGCCTCGAACGGGCCGGTGTGCTCGCCGACAAGGAGGACGTCTTCTACCTCACGTTCCAGGAGTTCCACGAAGTCGCGCGCTCGAACCGGGCCGACGGCCGACTGATCGAGCAGCGCAAGGAGGCGTTCCGGTCGTACCACGCGCTCACGCCGCCCCGGGTGCTCACGTCGGACGGTGAGGCCGTCACCGGGTCGTACCGGCGCGACGACGTGCCGGCCGGCGCCCTGACCGGACTGGCGGTGTCCGCCGGGACCGTCGAGGGGAGGGCCCGCGTCATCCTCGACATGGCGGACGCCGATCTCGAAGCGGGCGACATCCTGGTCACGCCCTTCACGGACCCCAGCTGGTCGCCGCTGTTCGTCGGCATCGCGGGCCTGGTGACCGAGGTGGGCGGCCTGATGACCCACGGCGCGGTGATCGCCCGGGAGTACGGCCTGCCGGCCGTCGTGGGCGTGGAGCAGGCCACCCGGCTGATCCGCGACGGGCAGCGGATCCGCGTGCACGGCACCGACGGCTACGTCGAGATCCTGTCCTGACCGGAGGTCTCCAAGCCTCCGGCCGGCGGGGGCGCGAGGGCGTGGGCGGGGAAGAGCGGCTGCCGGCTCGGGGGTCGCGCAGGCAGGATCCTGGTCCGTCGACGGACGTTCTGGCCCGTCGACGGACCCTCGGGCGGGGGAGTGACGCCGACCGAGCCCGCGGCGTCCCGCCGCCCGCGCCGACGAACTCGGCCACGGCACTGCAAGGGAGCACAAGCGTCATCTCCCTTCGGTCTTCTCGCACTTCTGCACACGATTGCGCTTGTGCACCGGCGTCCTCGGCGACGCCCGCGAGATCCACATCGAGTATTGCGAACGGTGGAGCTCATGACCTTTGACCACTGAGGCGGCCACCGGTGGTGGCGATCCGTGAGGTGGCCTCTCCACCGGCGTTCCCCTTCTCGAGGCGCGCCCCGAATCCGACGGCTTCACACAGTGGGTGACCCGGCTTGGAAGTCGTAGCAGAACAGGCCTTCCCCGCCGCCCGCGAAGAGGGCGAAACCATCGCGGCTCCAGGCGCAGGACATCAGACGGGAGTCCGTGCGCATCATGGTCAGCGGCTCGTCGCGGCCGGCTTCCCGGACGAGCAGCGCACCACCGATGCTCGTCGTGGCGATGCGTGCGCCGTCGGAGCTCACCGCTACCGAGGTCACTGCGCCTCCGTGTCCCCTCAAGGTCCTCACCACCGCACCTGTGGCCACGTCCCAGATCCGCACGGTGCCGTCGTCGCCGGCGGTGATGATCTGCCGGCCGTTCTCGCCGACGACCAGTACTTCCACCGAGCCCACGTGCCCGGTCTGCAGCTGCTCGTGGGACCTGGTGTCGGGGTCCCACAGTCGAACCGTCGCGTCCTCGCCCGCGGTGACGAACCAGCTGCCGTCCGGGCTGAACGCCACCGCGTTGACCGCGCCACGGCGGCCCCAGAAGCGGTTGGCGATCTCCCCCGTGGCCGGATCCCAAAGGCGCACCACTCCGTCGTCACCCCCACTCACCAGCAGGTTTCCGTCGGGATGGTAGGCGACCGACTTCACCGCACCCGTGTGACCCGTCAGGGTTCGAACGGCGCTCCCGGCAAAGGTCAGCCAGAGCCTGATGGTGCCGTCGTCCCCGGCAGTCGCGAGGTAGACCTCGTCGGGGCTGAGGACCACGGCGTTCACAGCGCCCGTATGACCGGTCCAGGTGTCGATGCACGTACCCGTCGACGCGTCCCAACTACGTACGATGCCGTCCTCGCCGGTCGTGGCGAGGATGCCCCGTGCGCCGGCCGTCACCGTGGTGATGGCGCCGGCACGCCCGGTCAGAGTCTCGATCGGGGTGCCGGTGGCCGGGTCCCACATACGGATGGACCTGTCGTTGCCGGCGGTAGCGAGCCACGTGCCGTCCGGGCTGAAGGCCACCGCGTTCACGGCACCGGTGTGGCCCGTGAGCGTCCTCAACGACTCACCGGTCGCCGGATCCCGGATCCGGACCGTCTTGTCGTCACTTCCGGAGGCGATCCGCGAACCGTCCGGGCTGACGGTGAGTGCCCTGATCCAATCCGCGTGGCCGGTGAGTGTGCGGAGGAGCCTGCCCGTGGCCGGATCCCAGATGCGGAGGGACCTGTCGTTGCCGGCGGTGGCGAGCCACGTGCCGTCGGGGCTGATGGCCACATCGGTCACCCAACCTGTGTGGCCGGTGAGTGTGCGGAGTGCGGTTCCGGTGGTGGGGTCCCAGATACGGACCGTCTTGTCGTTCGAGGCGCTGGCGAGCCAGGTGCCGTCGTGACTCACGGCGGCTGAGTTGACGGCTGCCGTGTGGCCGGTGAGTGTGCGGAGAGGGGTTCCGGTGGCCGGGTCCCAGAGACGGATGGTGCCCTCGTCGCCCGTTGTCGCGAGCCACGTGCCGTCGGGGCTGATGGCCACGCCGGTCACCCATCCTGTATGGCCGGGAAGAGTCCGCAGGGTTGTGCCGGTGGCGGGGTCCCAGATACGGACGCTCTTGTCGTTGCCGGCCGTGGCGATCCATGCGCCGTCCGGGCCGGCGCCGACGGAGTTCACGTATTCGGTATGACCCGTCAGGGTGCGGATCAACGCCGGGTCCGGCAGGTCGGGCGGGGACCATCTGTTGACCAGAGCAGGGGTGACTGCGAGGAGCGCGGAGGGGTCCCAGTGCGGCGCATCGGTGATCCTGCTGCACAGGATCGCGTCGAGCGCGTGGCTCGGAGTGGTGGGGGAGAGGAGGTGGGCCGCGCGCGCCAGCTGCCTCGACAAGGACAGCGCGGTGCGGGTGCCGATGCGCTCCAGATCACGGCAGATTGCGGTCGGGCCCCGCTGATGCAGCCGAGCACGCACCCATAACAGACTGCCCGCCGCGGCCTCCGCCTGCACGGTATGCCCCGCATCCACCAGGTGCTCGATGAGATGGTCCTGAACGTACCCCTCGGACGACTCCCACCACGCCGCGCCGGCGGCCGGATCAGGAGGGAGGGTGGCGGCGATCGCGCTCAGCAGCGCGGCATTCACCGCCGGAACATCCGACGCCAGCTCGGCGCGCAGATAGTCACGTACGACGTCATGCAGAGCGACGGCTCCGCCGGGGACGCCGGCATCGATCGTCAGCAGCGACAGATCCGCCATCGTCAGCAGCGACAGATCCGCCATCTGTTTGCACAGCAGCCGCGACCTCGCCTCGTCCAGTCCCCCGGTGACCCTCCACAGGAGCGCGATCACGGGGAGCGGGATCGCTTCGTCCTCCGCGAACACACCGAGCTCGGCGAAGCGCCGGTCGCCCTCCGACGGAAGGAGAGTGGTCGCCGCCTGGATACTCGCCCGCACCGCGGTGTTGCGGCGGTCCGGATCATCGAGGTTCAGGAAGCCCCGGACAGCGCGGTGAACTGCGCCAGCACTACCGCGAAATAATGGAGGACCGGCTCGGCGCCCTCGGACTCGCCCTTTCTGGGCGGTTCCTCCCACGGTAGGATACCCATGGGGGTATGTGAGGAGGTTGGTGTGCAACTCGACATGAGTGCCGAGGAACTGAAGGCGGCGCTGAACCGGCTGCGGCGGGCGCAGGGTCAGCTCGCGGGAGTGATCAAGATGATCGAGGAGGGTCGGGACTGCGAGGACGTCGTCACGCAGCTGTCGGCGGTCTCCAAGGCGCTGGACCGGGCAGGGTTCTCGATCATCGCGACGGGCCTGCAGCAGTGCATGACCAGCGAGGACCCGCAGGTACAGGACTCCACGCAGATGCGCTCCCGGCTGGAGAAGCTGTTCCTTTCCCTGGCCTGAGAGTTTTCGCATCCCGTGGGGCCTGCCGCAAACGCACCGACAACGGGGCGTCCGCGGCTGGCCCCACGGGTCTTCCACAGCAGGACGCCGGTCGCCATCACGGCGGCCACGGTCAGCAGCAGTGTGCCGAAGACCCGCTGCAGGCCGGCGGGCTGGTCCTTCGCGGACAGCCGCTTGCCGTCGCAGGCGCCCAGGACCGCCGTCGCGATGAACGGCATGATCAGGGACCAGTCCAGGCTGACCTGGGTGGACGCGCGGGCCGCGAGGGCGACCGCTTCGTTGGCGATGATGACCGGCAGGCTGGTGCCGACGGCGGCGCTCATCGGTGCCGCCAGTGCCGTCACCAGGGCAGGGACGGCGAGGAAGCCACCGCCGACGCCGAGGAATCCGGTCACCGCGCCCAGCACGGCCCCCGCTCCCGTTGCGCGGGGCGCCGACGCCGTCGCGTCCTCGGACGGTGTCCGCCGGCGCAGCATGCGCAGCCCGGCGAACATGGCGAGGGCTGCGAATGCCATGGTCGGCACAGCGGCGGGAATGCGTGCGGACAGCAGGCCGGCCGCCGCGGCGAACAGCAGACCGGCCCGCCAGCGCACCATTCCCGCCCGGGCGGGAGCCAGCGGCGCGGTGAGCGAGGTGACGATCACGATGATCAGGCTGGCGGTAGTGGCCTCGGCCGGGCTGAAGCCGAGCAGGTAGATCAGGGCGGGGACGGTCAGGATGCTCCCGCCAGCCCCAAGTGCCCAGGGCGAGACCTACCAGAGCCCCGGCGAGCAGCACGAGAACGAACGCGGTCATGTGACCGTGCCCGCCGCCCCGTGCGCGTCCTTCACGGGCAGACCCGGATCGGCCCAGGCGCACATCCCGCCCGTGACGTCGACCGCCGCAACACCGCGCTCGGCGAGCAGGTGCGCGGCCTGCTGGGAGCGGTTCCCGGAACGGCAGATCATGGGTGTTTCACGAGCGACCGCCTATGAAACAACCCGGGGCGTTGACCACCCGGCACCCGGGATTCCGTACGCGATTGGTCAGCGGTGCCCGCCGGTGCGCGGAGGCGGGGCACGGCGGCGGCTCACCCTACTGGACCCTTCGTACTCCGTCCGCCCGGCGCCTCGGCCAGGGCCGCCCCGAGGGGGCCCTGGCGGAGCGTGTGTCGGTCAGGTTCGGGGGTGGTCGGTCATCCAGCGGGCGGCGAGGAGGCCCGAGGCCGCGGTGAGGACGGTGGCGGCGAGGACAGTGGCATCCAGGCCCAGCGCGTCGGCGAGGACGCCCGCCGTCAGGGCGCCGACGGCGTAGCCGATGTCGCGCCAGAACCGGTAAGTGCCGAGGGCGTGGGCCCGCCAGGAGGGGTGGGCGTGGTCGGAGACGGCGGCGATGAGCGCCGGATAGACCAGCGCGGTGCCGAGACCCAGGCCGAAGGCGGAGAGGACTCCGGCGAGAAGAGGGCGGTCGAGGAGGAGGGCGAGGAGGAGTGCCGCCGCCTGGACCAGCATGCCCGTCACGACGAGCGGCTTGCGGCCGACCCTGTCGGCGAGGTGGCCGGCCGGGATCTGGCCGATGCCCCACACGAGCGGGTAGAGCCCCTTGATCAGGCCGATCGCGGCGATGCCGAGTCCGTGATCGGCGAAGAGAAGCGGAAAGACGCCCCAGGTCAGGCCGTCGTTGAGGTTGTTGACCAGACCCGCCTGGCTGGCACCACGTAGCGACCGGTCGCGCCATGACGTACGGGCGAAGGTCTCCTTGAAGGACGGCCTGCCGTTCTCGCCGCCCGGGGGCGCCGGGTGGCGGGAGAGTTCGAGGGCCAGGTGGGCGGCGGTGTCCTTGGCCAGGAGGGACAGTCCGAGTCCGGCGGCGAGGAAGACCACGCCGATGAGCTCGGGGGCGGGGCGCAGCCCGTAATGGTTGGCGAGATAGCCGGTGAGCAGGGCGGTGGCACCGACCGAGACGTAGCCGGCGGCCTCATTGAGGCCGGTGGCGAGCCCCCGGCGGCCGGGTCCCACGAGGTCGATCTTCATATTGACGGTCATCGACCACGTCAGCCCCTGGTTGACGCCGAGCAGGACGTTCGCGGCCACGATCCACCACCACGAAGGCGCCCACGCGAGGACGAACGGCACGGGTGCGCCGATCAGCCAGCCCGCCAGCAGGAGCTGCCTGCGCCGGAAACGGGCGGTGAGCACACCGGCGGCAAGGTTCGTGAGCGCCTTGGCGAGGCCGAAGGCGACGATGAACGAGAAGACGGCCAGGTTCCCGGCGAGCCCGAAGACCTCGGTGCCGATCAGGGGGACCGTCGTCCGCTCCAGACCGACGAGCGCCCCGACCGCCGCCGTGACGAGGACGAGCAGGACGAACTGCGCCCGGTTCTCCCGAAGGCCCAGCCGCACGGCGCCGGGCGAGGGGGCGACGGGGGGCGAGCGCCGCCTCGCCGTGATCCCTCGTGTCATCTCGATCTCTCCTATCCACTCCGATATCCGCAGACCACCATACCCCCACGGGTATTTTCTCCGCCCCTTCCCGCAGAAGTGGGGACCGTGACGGGGGATACCCCTAGGGGTATTTGACTTCTCTCGCCGCCTCTGCCTACAGTCGGCGTCGTAAGTACCCCGGGGGGTATCTGAAAGGGTGACCTTCCATGCGTGAAGTGGATCTGGACGTCTTCGCCTCCGAACTGGCGGAGGGCGCCTTCGCCATCGACGTACGGGAACCGGACGAGTACCGCGCCGGTCACGTACCGGGGGTGCGCACCGCACCGCTCTCCGAGCTCGGCGCCCACCTCGCCGCGCTCCCCGCCGACCGGCTCGTCTACGTGATCTGCGCGAGCGGCAACCGGAGCGCCTGGGCCGCGGAGCACCTGGAAGCCGCCGGCCTCCGCGCGGTCTCGGTCGCGGGCGGCACCTCCGGGTGGGCCCGTGCCGGTCGCCCGGTCGTGCGCGGCACGGATGTCCGGGCCGCCTGAACGGCCGGCCGCCCACCCTCAGCGCACTTCTTCCCGTCTCGCGTGGCTTCCGCTCCGCGACCGCTTTCTCCGTCGAAAGGTTCGCCGTGTTCTTCGCCCAGTACTACCTCGACTGCCTGTCCCAGGCGTCGTACATGATCGCCGACGAGCAGACCGGTCAGGCGGTCGTCGTGGACCCGCGCCGGGACGTGTCGGAATACCTCGCCGATGCGCGGGCGCACGGGTTGACCGTGGTCGGCGTGATCAACACCCACTTCCACGCGGACTTCGTCGCCGGCCACCTGGAGATGGCCGACGAGACCGGCGCGTGGATCGGTTACGGCTCGCGGGCGGAGACGGAGTACCCGGTCCGTCACCTCGCCGAGGGCGAGCGGATCGCCCTGGGCGATGTGGTGCTGGAGGTCATGGAGACACCGGGGCACACCCCGGAGTCGATCAGCGTCCTCGTCTACGAACACGCCGTCGACGCCGTCCCGTACGGGGTCCTGACGGGTGACGCGCTGTTCATCGGTGATGTCGGCCGCCCCGACCTGCTGGCGTCGGTGGGCGTGACGGCTGAGGAGCTGGGCGGAATGCTGCACGACAGTGTGCAGAACAAGCTGATGGGCCTCGCGGACGAGGTCCGAGTCTTCCCCGCCCACGGCGCCGGCTCGGCCTGCGGGAAGAACCTGTCGACGGAGAAGTCCTCCACGATCGGGGAACAGCGGGCGACCAACTACGCCTGCGCCCCGATGGGTCGGGAGGAGTTCGTCGCGCTGGTGACGGCGGGACAGTCCGCCGCACCGGGCTACTTCGCCTACGACGCCGACCTCAACCGCAGGGAGCGGCCCCTGTACGACTCCGCAGCCACGGCCCGTCCGCTGTCCCTGGAGGAGTTCGCCGGACTGCGGGCAGGTGGCGCCGTGGCGGTCGACGCGCGTGATCCGCAGGAGTTCGCGGCCGGGCACCTGACCGGTGCGGTGAACGTGCCGGCCGACGGCCGGTTCGCCGAACAGGCCGGCACCGTCCTGGACCCCGCGGAGGAACTGGTGGTGATGGCGCCTCAGAACCGGGAGGAGGAGGTCGTCACCCGCCTCGCCCGCATCGGCTTCGACCGTGTCGTGGGCTACGTCCGCAATCCCCAGGACGCCCTGCGGGTGATGGAGGGTGAGGTCACCCCCGCCAGCCGCCTCACCGCCACCCACCTCAAGACCGTCCTCGCCGGAAACAACCCGCCGCTCGTTGTCGACGTCCGCACCTGCGGCGAGCGCGAGGCCAACGGCTTCATCCCCGAGGCCCTGCACATCCCGCTGAGCGAACTGTCCTCCCGGATCGGCGAACTCCCCACCGACCGGCCGCTGGTCCTGCACTGCGCGGGCGGCCACCGCTCCTCCATCGCCGCCAGCCTGCTGCGCCACCGCGGCATCGAGGACGTCTCCGACATCCTCGGCGGCTGGGCCGCCTGGGCCCTCGCGGCCGGATCCGCCGAGGTCTGACCGCCCGACCGCTCACCAACCGCCGACGGGCACGGAACATCCGGGCTCTTCCCGCCGTGCACCGCCGGCCCGCGCCGGAGCCGGGGGCCGCTATGCCCCGCTCCTCCGCCCCGTCGCGGGCGGGGCCGCACTGCCCCGCCCGCGACCGGCCCCTCACCCCTGTCTGCCTGGGCCGTCGCCACGGCCCACGGTGTACTGCATACCCCCACCCGTATAAACCTTCCGGAGTCCCGCATGAGCGCCGAGCGCACCATCCAGTCGATCACCCCCGCCGTCCTGCACCGTCTCGTCCAGGAGGGCCACGCCCCGCGCCTGCTCGACGTGCGCACCCCGGGCGAGTTCCGCACCGCCCACATCGCCGGCTCGTACAACGTGCCGCTGAGCACCCTGCGCGAGCACCGCGCGGAGCTGCGTTCGCACCTGGACGAGGAGGTGGTGCTCGTCTGCCGTTCCGGACAGCGGGCGAAGGAGGCCGAGCAGGCCCTCGCACAGGCCGGTCTGCCCAACCTCCGTGTCCTGGAGGGCGGGATCACCGCCTGGGAGGCGACGAGCGCTCCCGTGGAGCGGGGCCCCGAGCGGTGGGACATGGAGCGCCAGGTCCGCCTCGTCGCGGGCTCGGTCGTCCTGGCCACCGGCCTCATCGGCATCGCCGTCCCCGGTGCCCACCTCATCGGCACGGCGATCGGCGCCGGCCTGACCTACGCGGCGCTGAGCAACTCCTGCGCCATGGGCGTGCTGCTCTCCAAGCTCCCGTACAACCGCGGCCCGCGCACCGACGTCCGCACCGTGATCGCGGAGCTGCGGAGCGCGTCGTGACCGCCCTCATCGTCGCGGTCTCTCTGCTCATCGGCGTCAGCCTCGGCATCCTCGGCGGCGGCGGGTCCATCCTCACTGTCCCGATCCTGGTCTACCTCGTCGGACAGGACACCAAGGAGGCCATCGCCACGTCGCTGTTCGTCGTCGGCGTCACCAGCCTCGCCGCCCTCATCCCTCACGCGCGGGCCCACCGAGTGCGGTGGAGGACCGGGCTGCTCTTCGGCGCCTTCAGCATGGCCGGCGCCTACGTCGGCGGCCGCGTCGCCGAGTACATCCCCGGCACCGTCCTGCTCATCGCGTTCGCGCTGATGATGCTCGCCACCGCCTACGCGATGCTCCGCAAGCCGCGTGACGGGGCGAAGAAGGTCCGGCCCGCCCACAGCGACCTGCCGCTGAAGCACATCGCGGTCGAGGGTCTCGTCGTCGGCGCCGTGACCGGCCTGGTCGGTTCCGGCGGTGGATTCCTCGTCGTTCCAGCCCTGGCCATACTCGGCGGACTGCCGATGGGCATCGCGGTCGGCACCTCGCTGCTGGTCATCGCGATGAAGTCCTTCGCCGGACTCGCCGGCCACCTCTCCGGCGTCTCCGTCGACTGGGGCATCGCCCTGACCGTGACCGTGGCGGCTGTGATCGGCAGCCTGATCGGCGCCCGCCTCGCCGGACGCATCCCGCAGGACGCGCTGCGCAAGGCGTTCGGCTGGTTCGTCGTCGTCATGGGCGTCTTCGTCCTCGCCCAGCAGCTGGACACCGCCGTCTGGACCCACCCCGCCACTTGGGCCGTCCTCGGAGCCGGGGTGACCATCGCGGTCGCCACCCGAATACGGAGGCGCTCAAGGACGTCCCGCCCTCGGCCGATGGTCCGTGTCCACCAGGATGCGGCATCGAAATAGTGTAAGAACGCTTGCTCCAAGGCGTGCCTGGTGGGGGGCGAAGGGGGTGAATTCCGGTGCAGGTGGACGAAGAATCGATGAAGTCGGTCCTGAAACCGCCTCAGGCGGGCGCAGGGACAGCTGGCCGCCGTGATCGAGATGGTCGAGTCCGGCCGGGAGTGCGAGGACGTCGTCACTCAGCTCGCGGCCAGAAGATCAGCACCCACATCCGGGTCCGCCCCCAGTTCGAGGCCGCCCTCGGCGCCGCCCGCGAGGTCAAGGCGCATGCCCCGCACTGCCGGGTCATCCTCACCGTCTACGAGATGAAGCGGCTCGGCCGCGACGCCGCCGAGCTCACCGCGCTCGCCGACCACCTCACCGTCCCCGGCCTGGTCCTGGAGATGCTCCTAGGTGTATTGACTCGCAGGGTTGTTCACACGGGTGATGGGCGGTTTGCCGCCGAGTGCGGTGTGGCAGCGGTGGTGGTTGTAGGTGTGGAGGAAGTCTGCCAGGGCTTCGGTGCGCTCGTTGTTTGAGTGGTAGGGCTTCAGGTAGGCCCATTCGTCGAGCAGGGTGCGGTTGAAGCGTTCGACCTTGCCGTTGGTCTGCGGCCGGTAGGCACGGGTCAGCTTTCCGGTCGCACCGAGCTCGGCGAGGGCGTTTTTCCAGGCCAGGCCCTTGCGGTAGGCCCAGGCGTTGTCGGTCAGGACTCGCTCGATGTGGTCGATGCCGTGGCTGTGGAAGAAGGCGGCCGCGCGGGTCAGGAAGCCTGCGCAGGTCGCGACCTTCTCGTCGGCGTGGATCTCGCTGTAGGCGAGGCGGGAGTGGTCGTCGACGGCGGAGTGCACGTAGTCGAAGCCCATGCCGCGGATCGGCCGGCCGGCCTCGCGGCCGTTGGTCTTGTGGCCGCCGCCGTCGGGGATCCGGCCGAGTTTCTTCACGTCCACGTGGATCAGTTCGCCGGGCCGGTCGCGTTCGTATCGGCGGATCACCGTGCCGGTCGGCCGGTCCAGCCATGTGAGCCGGTGCAGGTGGTGGCGGGTGAGGATGCGGTGGACGGTGGAGGCGGGCAGGCCCAGGATCGGGCCGATCCGGGCGGGTCCGAGTTTGCGGTCCCGGCGCAGGTCGCAGACCCGGGCCTCGATCGCCGGCGGGGTTCGGTGCGGTGTCGAGTGCGGGCGGCTGGAACGGTCGTGCAGCCCGGCCTGTCCCTCGGCTCGCCAACGGCGGATCCATTTGTGGGCGGTGGCCCGGGAGATGCCCATCTCGGCCGCGACATGAGCGACCGGACGGCCCGATTCGACACGTTCGACCAGCAGTCGTCTCCCGAAGACGGTCAGTCGGGCATTACGGTGGGACACGAAGGCCTCCGTGCGGTGAAGATTCGACACCTCCACCACACACGGGGGCCTTCGCCATGTTCAAGACCCAACCGTGTCAACAACGTCCGTGATCAATACACCTAGGACAGCGACCGCCACGTCCTGACCAGGGCTTCCCGGAGCACGCCGATCTCCTCGGTACTCAGGTCGGCGACCATGCGCTCCTCGAGGCGGCGGGCCGGTTCGGCGTACTCGGCGAGCAGTTGCCGCCCCGGGGTGGCGAGCAGGATGAGGCGCTCGCGGCGGTTGGCGGGATTGGGCTCGCGGCGGATCAGGTCACGGCTCTCCAGCGCGCGGACCATGTCGGCCATCGACTGGGCGGTGACGAAGGAGTCGCGGGCGAGCTGCGCGGCGGAGATGCCGTCGTGCCGCTCCAGCACCGTCAGGGCGGTGTACTGCAGCGCGGTGATCCCGGCGGGCTTCAGCAGCTCCTCGAGGCGGGCGCGCACCGCCAGCTCCGTCCTCTTGATCAGGTAGAGCAGCGAGGTGCTCATGTCCGACCTCCCGTGGTGGTGGTGTTCGGCGCGGGTGGCTGAAGTCCCCGTGGTCGCGCCACCAGGCCGGCGGCGTCTCCCCAGGGTAGGGCATTGACAGGAATCCTGTTGATTATCCAGACTGGCGTTCATCAGGATTCCTGTCGATTCCGGCCCGGGCCGGCGCTTTCGGCATTCCTCTTCCCTCCCTCACGAGAGGCCCCTCATGGATCTTCAGGGCAAGGTCGCCGTCGTCACCGGCAGCGGTCGCGGTCTCGGACTGGCCTACGCACAGGCGCTCGCCGCCGCGGGCGCCGCCGTCGTCGTCAACGACGTCGACAAGGACACCGTCGACGCCGCCGTCGCCTCCCTCACCTCCGAGGGCGGCAGGGCGACCGGCGTCGTCGCGGCCGTCGGCGACGGCGAGGCCGCCCAGCGACTCGTGGACGCGGCGGTCGAGGCGTTCGGACACCTGGACGTGCTCGTCACCAACGCCGGCATCCTGCGCGACCGCGTCCTGTGGAAGATGACCGACGACGACTTCGACGACGTCGTCCGCGTCCACCTCCGCGGCACCTTCACCTGCGCCCGCGCGGCGGCCGTCCGCATGCGCGAACAGGGCACCGGAGGCCGGCTCGTCCTCATCTCCTCGCCCGCCGGCCAGCGCGGCAACTTCGGCCAGACCAACTACGCCGCCGCCAAGGCCGGCATCGTCGCCATGGCCCGCACCTGGGCGATGGAGCTGGGCCGCGCCGGCATCACCGTCAACGCGGTCGTCCCCGTCGCCGCCACCGAGATGACCAGGACCATCCCGGCGTTCGCCCCGGTCATCGACGAGGCCGAGCGCACCGGCGAGCCGCTGCCGGACTGGCTGCGCAAGGACGAGGGCCTCGGCACCGTCGAGGACGTCGCCGGCCTGATCACCTTCCTGGCCTCGGACGCCTCCGACGGCGTGACCGGACAGGCCATCGGCATCGGCGGCGACCGGCTGGCCCTCTGGGCACACCCGAAGGAGAAGGCGGTCGCGTTCGCCGCCGGCGGCTGGAGCGCCGACGCCATCGCCGCCGAGTGGCCGGCCGGCGTCGGCGCCGCGCCCGAGACCTACGGCATCCCCGCGCCCCAGGCCCCGGAGGCGTGAGATGACCGACCGCCCCCACGGGCCCGCGCTCGACCTCGACGCGCTGACCGCCATCGACATGCACACCCACGCCGAGGTCTCCAAGGACGGCCACGGGGCCCTGAGCCCGGAGCTGTTCGGCGCCTCCGAGACGTACTTCAAGGCCCACGGCCACCGGCAGCCGACCGTCGACGAGATGGCCGACCACTACCGGGAGCGCCGCATGGCGGCGGTCGTCTTCACCGTCGACGCCGAACACGCCACCGGTCACCCGCGGATCTCCAACGAGGAGATCGCCGAGAGCTGCGCCGCCCACGCCGACGTCCTGATCCCGTTCGCCAGCGTCGACCCGCACAAGGGCCGCGCGGGGGTGCGCGAGGCACGGCGCCTGGTGGGGGAGTACGGGGTGCGCGGCTTCAAGTTCCACCCCAGCATCCAGGCCTTCTCCCCGAACGACCCGCTCGCCCACCCGCTGTACGAGGCCATCGAGGAACTCGGCGTACCCGCCCTGTTCCACACGGGCCAGACCGGCATCGGCGCCGGCGTCCCGGGCGGCGGCGGCATCCGGCTGAAGTACTCGAACCCGATGCTGGTCGACGACGTCGCCGTCGACTTCCCCGAACTGCGGATCATCCTCGCCCACCCCTCCTTCCCCTGGCAGGACGAGGCGCTGGCGGTGGCCACCCACAAGCCGCACGTGTACATCGACCTGTCCGGCTGGTCGCCGAAGTACTTCCCGCCGCAGCTCGTGCGCTACGCGAACACGCTGCTCAAGGACAAGGTCCTCTTCGGCTCCGACTACCCGGTCATCACCCCCGACCGGTGGCTCGCCGACTTCGAGAAGCTCGACATCAAGCCCGAGGTCCGGCCGAAGATCCTCAAGGAGAACGCCGCCCGCCTGCTCGGCCTGTCCACCGACTGAAGGAGCCGCTCGTGTTGAACCAAGGCATCGGCTCCTGGCCGGCCCGCCGGGCCCGCAGGACCCCCGACCGGATCGCTGTCGTCCACGAGGAACGCACCCTCACCTACCGCGAACTCCACGGGCGGGTCCTCCGCCTGGCCCACGGCCTGCGGGCTCTGGGCGTGACGAGCGGGGACCGGATCGCCTACCTGGGCCCCAACCACCCGGCCTTCCTGGAGACATTGTTCGCCGCCGGAGTGCTCGGCGCGGTCTTCGTCCCGCTCAACACCCGCCTCGCCGCACCGGAACTGGCCCACAACCTCGCCGACTCGGGCAGCACCGTGCTCGTCCACGCGCCTGAGCAGGCCGAGGCGGCCCGCGGTGCGGCAGCCGAGGCGGGGGTACCCCACCGGATCACGCTCGCCGCCCCCGACGACGGCGCGCTCGGCTACGAGGAACTCCTCGCCGGCGCCGGAACCGGCCCGCTGGACGAGGCGGTGGCACCGGACGACCCCTGCATCATCATGTACACCTCCGGGACCACGGGGCGCCCCAAGGGGGCCGTCCTCTCGCACGGCAACATCACCTGGAACAGTGTCAACGTCCTCGTCGACACCGACCTCACCGCCGACGAGGTCACCCTGGTCGTCGCCCCCCTCTTCCACACCGCCGGCCTCAACATGACCTGCCTGCCCACCCTCCTCAAGGGCGGCCGGGTGGTCCTGCTCGCCGCGTTCGACGCCGACCGGGTCCTCGACACCATCGAGCACCGGCGAGTCACCTACATGTTCGGCGTCCCCACGATGTACGACGCGATGGCCGCCCGGCCCCGCTGGGCGAGCGCCGACCTCTCCAGCCTGCGCACGCTCAACTGCGGCGGAGCACCGGTCCCCGCCCGCACCATCACCGCGTACCTCGACCGCGGCCTCGCCTTCAGCCAGGGCTACGGCATGACCGAGGCGTCACCCGGCGTCCTCTTCCTCGACCGGGAGCAGGCCGCGGCCAAGGCCGGCTCCGCCGGAGTCCCCCACTTCTTCACCGACACCCGGCTCGTCCTGCCCGACGGCAGCGACACCGCACCCGGCGAACGCGGCGAGGTCCTCGTCCAGGGCCCCCACGTCATGACGGGCTACTGGGGACGGCCCGAGGACACCGCGGCCGCCTTCACGGACGGAGGCTGGCTGCGCACCGGCGACATCGCGCGGACCGACGCCGACGGCTACGCCTACATCGTCGACCGGGTCAAGGACATGTTCGTCTCCGGCGGCGAGAACGTCTATCCGGCCGAGGTCGAGGACGCGCTCCTCGGCCACCCCGCCGTCGCCGAATGCGCGGTCATCGGCATTCCCGACCGGGTCTGGGGCGAGGTCGGCCGCGCCGTCGTCGTCCTCAGGCCCGGCACCCGCGCTTCCGAGGAGGACATCCTCGGCCATCTGCGAGGACGCCTCGCCAAGTACAAGATCCCCAAGTCCGTCGTCCTCACGGACGGACTGCCCCGCACCGGCTCCGGAAAGATCGTCAAGCCCGCCGTGCGCGACACCCACGCGCCCGGTCCCGCCCACCGCCCCCACCCGTGACGGACATCAGGGCAGCGCTCTCACAGGCCCGGCCCACCGTCGCCCTTGCCATCGAAAGGACCTCCATGCCGACCCTCGCCAACGGCCTCGACGAACTCAAGGCCCTCAGCGGAGCCGACCTCGGCCGCTCCGAATGGCTCGAGATCACCCAGGACCGGGTGAACACCTTCGCCGACGCCACCGACGACCACCAGTGGATCCACACGGACCCGGAGAAGGCCAAGGACGGGCCCTTCGGCGCCCCCATCGCCCACGGCTACCTGACGCTCTCCCTCATCATCCCGCTCTTCGGCGAGCTGCTCACCATCACCGGCACCAGCATGAGCGTCAACTACGGCCTGGACAAGGTCCGTTTCCCCAGTCCCGTGCCGGTCGGCGCGAAGCTCCGCCTGCACGGTGCCGTCGGCACCGTGGCGGACGTCAAGGGCAACGGCGTGCAGATGCCGCTGACCTTCACCGTCGAGGTCGAGGGCAGCGAGAAGCCGGCCTGCGTCGCCGAGGCGGTCTACCGCCACTACGCCTGACCGTACTCGACCGGCCGACGTCGGACCGGGGCCGCAGCGCGCCGCCGCTCAGGGCGTGGGCGGTACGCGTCCACCGTGCCAGTCGGCGGCGCCCCCTGCGCCCAGGACACCCGCCGACTGTTCGACGGCGCGCGTGTCGACGTGCGCCAGGGCACGGCGGGCCACGCGGGCGACGACGAACGGGAAGAGGGGGCGCAGGGGTTCCATGAGCCGGAGCCAGGGAGGGCAGTAGACGCTGGTCGCGCGCCGCTCGACCCCCAGGCGCAGCCAGCGGGCGACCTGCGCCGCGTCGTGCACCCGTCCGGCGAAGCGGGGCTGGGAGGCGCGGAGCGCCACCAGCACCGGATTCTCGTCGATGTCCTGGGTCATCGCCGTACCGGTCCAATGCAGGTACGCGATGCCGACGCCGATCCTCCGCGGCGCGACCTCGGCGCGGAGCGACTGCGCGAACGACTCCGCGCCCGCCTTCGAGGCGCAGTACGCGCTCATCATCGGCGCCGCTCCGAAGGCCGCGGTGCTGGCGATCTGGAGGAAGTACCCATGGGTCCGGGCGAGCTGGGGCAGGAAGACCCGCGCCGTGGTGGCGCTGCCGAGCAGGTTGACGTTCACGACGCGTTCCCACAGGTCCGGATCGGCGGTGGCGAACGGACCCGTCGCGGCGATACCCGCGTTCGCGACGACGACGGAGGCCGGGCCCATGTCGTCCGTCACCTGCTCGGCCACCCGTGCCATGCCCGCCTTGTCGGTCACGTCCACCGCGTAGCAGTGCGCCTCGACGGGCAGCGTGCGGGCCACCGCGTGCAAGGTTTTGCACTCCCTGCCCAGCAGGGCCACACGCATTCCCTCCCCGGCCAGCTCCCGCGCCAGCGCGGCCCCCACGCCCCGCGCCGCGCCCGTCACGACGGCGACCCGGCCGCGCAGTACCCGCTCGTCCATGGCGTCTCCCTTCGGCAGCCGAAGCCTTCAGTCCACCACGGACCCCCGGACCACGCCGCTCGCGACACCTCGGGGTGGACCGGCGGGTGCCGCGGCAGCGAGCCGGATCCGCGGGCCACCGGCCGGCGTCGGTGCCGGCGCGCGCCCAGGGTCCGGTCGGCCGTCGCGAAGCGGTGCTCCGTCGGCTTCGGCACTTCGTGGAGGTGGCCGAAGCACTCGGTCTCCGGGCAGACGGAGGTTCCCGTCTCCCGTACCCACGCGTGCCCGCGTCACAGGGCGATCACGGCCCGCACCAGCGTGCCCCGGGCGTCGGACAGCACGGACCTGTCCACGGCGTAGGCGTCGACCAGGTCCAGCCCCCGGCCGAATTCCACATGCATGTCGACCGCCTCACAGCGCGGAGCGGTGCGCTCCCGCCACCGCCCGTGGTCGCGCACCCCGACGGTCACCGAGTGGTCGTCGGCCTCCAGCGCCACCACGAGATCGGGGCTGCCGCTGTGCAGGACGGCATTGGTCGCCAGTTCACTGACGATCACACCCAGTGCCTCCTCCGCCGCCGAGGACAGGCGGCGGGCACGCGCCACGACCGTCGTC
Organism: Streptomyces sp. JL2001; assembly: GCF_050917515.1. Taxonomy (NCBI): domain Bacteria; kingdom Bacillati; phylum Actinomycetota; class Actinomycetes; order Kitasatosporales; family Streptomycetaceae; genus Streptomyces; species Streptomyces sp. JL2001. The sequence goes on from NZ_CP169421.1 coordinate 7,537,589, forward strand.
AGCCGCCGCAGGCAGGGCACGGCTCGCGGACACGCAGGGAGTACGGCCACGGCCAGGACGCATCCGGAACCGGACGTCACCCGCTCGAAGGGCTCCGTTCCCAGCGGCTCCTGCCCCGGGCGCGCCCCACCGCGGCTCGAACACGTCACGTCTCTCACGCGGGACTCCTGCCTGGCAGCCGACTCCGTCGGCGGCGGGCCCGGCGTCCGGCGGACGGCGAGGCCTGACAGACTCCACGGTGCCCGCCGACCGGAGCGTGCGGCAATCAGGGCAGACTGAGTACGTATACGCAATCAACGTTGAGGCGCGTGAGGACTCGTGACAGCCAACCCGGACCTCCCCGGAACAGCGGGCGACGCCGAGGTCACGCTGCGCAGACGCCTCGAAGCGGCTCTGGCGCCGGACGCACCCGCACGGCCCCTGCTCCTGCTCGTCGAGGGCGCCGCCGGGACCGGCAAGAGCCGCCTCGTGCACCGGCTGACGGACGACCTGCCGACGACCGTGCACCGGACGACCCACACGGCCCTCACGCCCCGTACGACCCCGGACGGGCTGCCGCCCCGCACCGGGCCGACTCGTACGACCCCGGACGGGCCGCCGCCCCGCACCGGGCCCGTCCTGCTCATCGCCGAGGACGTCCACCGCGCCCGCGCCGCCGACGTCGCGAGCCTGAGCCGGCTGCTCGCCGACCCGCCCCCTCACCTTGCCTGCGTCCTGAGCTACCGCCCCGAGGAGCTTGCCGCGCCCGGGCTCGTCCTGGGTCCCGGCACCGAGTTTCCCGCCACGCTCACCGTCGTGCGTCACGTCCTCGCGCCGCTCGACGTGACCGCCGTGCGCACGACGGCCGAGGCCGTGCTCGGAGCCGACCGCTGCACGGCCGACCTGGTCGACCGCCTGCACCGCGTCTCCGGCGGTGTCGCCCAGACACTCACCGACCTGCTCGACGAACTGGCCGCGTGGTCGCCGAGCGCCACGGGGGAACCGCTTCCCGTCGTCCTCGACCGCCTGGGCACGCCGCCACGCCTGGAGGCGCTGGTGCTGCGTCGCACCGCCGCCGTGCCGGAGGAGCACCGGCCGATCGTGAGCGCCGCAGCCGTTCTCGACGAGCCCGCGACGTCCCGGGACCTCGCCGCCGTCGCCGGTCTCACGGGTCGGGCGGCCCACGACGCCCTGGCCGCGGCCCTCCGGGCCGCCGTCCTGGAGGAACGCGGCGACGGCCGGTACGGCTTCACCTCGCCGCTCGCCGCCGCCGCTGTCCGTGCCGCGGCGACGGGACCGGACCGCGAGGTGCTGCACCGGCGGAGCGGACGCCTGCTCGCAGCGCGCCAGCCCGTCGAATGGGAACGTGTGGCCGCCCATCGCCTCGCCTGCGGCGACGAGCGGGGGTGGCTGCACGCCGTCGAGCGGGCCGCCGAGAGGTTCGAGGAAGCCGGACAGCAGCAGCGGGCGGTGAGTCTGCTGGAGTCGTCGCTGGCCACCGGCCCCGTCCCGGGGCAGGCCCGGTCCCGGCTCGCCACGCTGCTCGCCCGCTGTGCCGTGGTGGGCCTGCGCTCGGACGAGACACTGCAGGTCCTCCGGCACATCGTGGCCGACTCCGGGCTCCCCGCCGGAGTGCGGGGCGAGATCCGCCTGGACCTCGGACTCCTCCAGTGCAACCAGATGGGGCAGGTCACCGAGGGGCGGGCCGAGCTCACCCGCGCGGTGGGCGAGCTGGAAGGCAGACCCGTGCCGCAGGCCCGGGCGATGTCCGCCCTGGCGATGCCCTACGGACCCGGCCCCTCCCTCACCGAGCACGTCGTCTGGATCGAGCGCGCCGTGGCGGTCGCGGAGGAGTCGGGAGACCCGGTGGTGCAGACCGCGGTCGCGGCGAACCGGGTGAGCGTCCTGCTCAACACCGGCGATCCGGCCGCATGGGAACTCGTCGAGCGTCTGCCTCGTGACAGCAGGCTCGTCGGCTGCCGCCAGCAGACCGCCCGGGGGCTGTGCAACGCCGCGGACGCGGCGGTCTGGCTCGGCCACTACGAGAAGGCGCGGACGCTGCTGGCCGAAGGCGTCGCTCTGGCCGCTCGTAGCGGTGCGGCCTACGCCGAACGGACCGGCCGCGGCTGCACCCTCGTCCTCGACTGGGCGACCGGAGCGTGGGCCGGCCTCGCCGACCGGGCCAGGGCCTTCGCCGACGAAGCCGGCGACATGCCCTACCTCGCCTCCGATGCCCGTATGGTCCTCGGACTGCTGGCCCTCTCCCGAGGAGAGTGGGCCGACACGGTCACCCACCTGACCGGTCCGGAAGCCGCGGACCTCGACACCGGCCCCGTGCCGGTCTCGGCCACCGTGTCCGGTGCCCTGATCAGACTGGCCCTCGCCCACGACGACCTCGCCGGCGCGGCCACCGAGGCCACCGTCGCCTGGAAGCGGCTGCGGAACAAGGGGATCTGGTCCTGGGCCGCGGAACTCGCACCCTGGGCGGTGGAGGCGACCCTGCGAGCGGGGGAGGAAGCCACCGCCGCCGCGATGGCCGACGAGTTCGCCGCCGGGCTGGAAGGCCGGGACGCGCCGTCCGCGGAGGCCGCCCTCGCATGGACCAGGGGCATCCTGGCCGAGCGGACGGGGAAGACGGCCGAGGCCGTGGACTTCTACGAGACCAGCGCCGCCGCCTACCGGGGGCTGCCCCGGCCCTACCACCAAGCCCTCACCGCGGCTGCCGCCGCCCGCTGCCGCCTCAGCCTCGAGGACGACAGCGGCACCGTCGTCACCGAGCTCACCCGCTGCGCCACCGTCTTCGACACGCTCGGCGCCACCTGGGACGCCGCCCGCATCCGCGCCGACCTGCGTCATCACCAGCCCGCCGCGGAACGCCGACCGCCCGGTCGCCCCCGATACGGGGACCTTCTCTCGCCCCGCGAGGCGGAAGTCGCGGAACTGGCGGCCGCCGGCATGTCCAACCGCGAGATCGCCACCACGCTGCACCTCTCTCCGCGCACCGTCGAGCAGCACGTCGCCCGTGCCCTGCAGAAGACCGGCGTGCACTCCCGCCAGCAGCTCGCAGACGCCCTGGAAGCGGCGTCGAGTTGAATAGGTATCCGTAAACCCCCGCCTCCGGATGCTTCGATAGCAGATTTCACGCCACGATCGGTCCGGGCAGCGCCGCATTCCACCCCCATGCGGCGCTGCAACGGGGCTCGCCCCGGTATTTCGGCAACACAGCGGGCGCGCGCCCATCCCCCACGGGCGCGCGCCTGGCCGTTGCCCGGGGGAATCGGCCAGCCGCCACCCAGCCCCGGCTCAGGCCACCCGCTGACCTCCTGCCGCCTCCCCGGAGCGCTACCAGGCCCGGGCGCCGTGGCCGAAAACCCTCGCATCGGAACGGCATCCTCGGCCGGACGGGTCCCTCAGGCCCACCACGGCCGGCAACGCACGTCGACGTCCGGCCGCTCTCGCCTTCTTCTCGGTCATCAGTGGTGCTCACCCCTTCACCGCCGGGGCCCGCGCCGCGGTGCCGGACGACCCGGAGCGGGCAGCGGCAACTACCGGAGTGTGTCAGCGGGTTGAGGCGGCCTGACCTCGCCGCCGCGAGATCCCGGCTCGCGTATATCGAGGCCACGCCGATAATTGAAGGAGAGCCCGGTGCCCGCCCCGGCCGGCATGCGGAGGCTCTCCGAGGGGGCAGGTCAAACGAGTGGTTGCACAGCGCCGCCCCTGACTTCCATGGCAATCCGCCGTTCTCGCGAGCGATGCCGCCATGCCGGAACGCCGCCGGGCGAAGATGCCATCCGAAGGGCTCCACCAGCACGTCGCCTCTGGTGACCGGCAGGCGCGGACGCGGTGCGGAAGGGCTACGTGATGTCGGATCGAATTCTGTACTACAGCGCGTCCAAGGGTCGTGGGGTCATCGGTACGGTCGACGGCAACAATGTTCTGAAGGACGTGACCGTCATTCCGGATGGGTCGTTCGCGAAGGACTGGACGCAGATCACCGCGTTGAGTGGTGACCGGATTCTGTACTACAGCGCGTCGAAGGGCCGCGGTCTGATCGGCACCATCGACAGCAATAACGTCCTGCGGGATGTGACTGTCATTCCGGATGGGTCGTTCGCGAAGGACTGGACGCAGATCACCGCGTTGAGTGGTGACCGGATTCTGTACTACAGCGCGTCGAAGGGCCGCGGTCTGATCGGCACCATCGACAGCAATAACGTCCTGCGGGATGTGACTGTCATTCCGGATGGGTCGTTCGCGAAGGACTGGACGCAGATCACCGCGTTGAGTGGTGACCGGATTCTGTACTACAGCGCGTCGAAGGGCCGCGGTCTGATCGGCACCATCGACAGCGACAACGTCCTGCGGGATGTGACTGTCATTCCGGATGGGTCGTTCGCGAAGGACTGGACGCAGATCACCGCGTTGAGTGGTGACCGGATTCTGTACTACAGCGCGTCGAAGGGCCGCGGTCTGATCGGCACCATCAACAGCAACAACGTCCTCCAGGACGTCACCGTCATCCCCGACGGATCGTTCGCCAAGGACTGGCAGGAGATCGCCTTCCTCCGCGTGCCGGGAAAGCCGGCCTACCCGTGGGCCTTCCTGCTGGTCCAGTTCAGCGACGCCACGACCCCGACCCCCTTCACCCGTCAGCGCTTCGAAGAGATGTGCACGAGTGCCGGCGCCGGGAAATTCAACCTGGTCGATTTCTACCAGGACATGTCCCACGGGAATCTCGATCTCAGCACCTCACGCGTGTTCGGCTGGCACCGGCTCGCACAGAAGGAATCCGACTACGTCGGGTCGGGAGGCAACCCACAAGGTCGCAGGGACCTGATCACCTGGGCGCGGCAGGCCACGCTCAACGCAGGCGAGAACCTGTCGCCCTACGCGAACCGGATCTTCGTCGTCACCCATCCCCCCACGGACCTCTTCGGCATGCCCGAAGGCGCCGTCTCCGGTGACGGCAGGGACTCGGAAGGGATGACCTCACTGGCCCCGAGCCTCGTCGGACACGAGATGGGACATGTACACGGTCTCGACCACTCGTGGGGCGGCGGCTACGAGTACGGGGACCACTGGGACCTCATGAGCAATCGCACCCCCTATATGGCGCCCCACCCGGTCTACACGGAGCTGGACAGCTCCGGGCGACCGATCTGGCGAATCGGCCCCGGCCTGAACGCCGCCGCCATGTGGGGCAAGGGCTGGCTCGACATGACGCGGGTCTGGCAAGCGGGAGGAACGGAGACCGACGCGCTCGTCGACCTGCGACCGCTCCACCGACACGACCTGCCCGGGCAGCTCTGCGCGCGGGTCGGGCCGTACTTCTTCGAGTTCCGTGTCAAGGAACGCTGGGACGCGGCCATTCCCGAGCCGTGCGTCCTGGTGCACGAACTCACCTACAACCGGTCGTACCTCCTCACCGCGACCGAGAACGGCGGCCGGCAGGACCTTCGGGAGGGCGACGAGTTCCTCCGCGGCGACCCCGACGACCCGACGGGGGCGAGCCCTCTGGTTCGGGTCAAGGTCCTGGACATCGACGCCGCCGCGCGGACGGCGCGACTCAGCGTGACGCAGCGGCCGGATCTTCGGTTCCTGGCCGGACCCGAGACAAGGCTCTTCGGAGCGGAAGGCATCGACGGCGGGCTCATCGTCATCGGCGGGAAGGTGGTGGACGTACCGCCCGGCTCACCTTTGTCCGCCACGATCGAGGAGATCGCCCAGCAGCTCCAGGAGACGGGAGCCGCCGTCACCGCGGACGGCGACGGCTATCTGCACCGGGACTTCCTGCGCGCGATCGCTTCCTTGACGGATCTCGTCTCGCGGATGGAAACGCCGTGTGTGCCCCACGAGGCGGTGGCCCGGACCGACCGGGTCCTGGCGTCCTCGACCGCAGCCACGCACGCGGGCAGCGACTGAGGACGGTGAGTCTGTCGCCGCACCCCGGAGAGGGAGTGCGCACGCGCTCCCTCTCCCACCCGGTTCGGCGGTGTCGCCGTACCGGACGTCACTCGCCGTCAGATCGACCCGGCCCGATGCCGTGAGGATCCCGAGGCCCGCCCACTCGGTGTTGCCGGTCGCCTGATCGAGGCGGAGCCCTGCCCGGGTACGGTTGCTTCGCATGAACCGTACCCGTACCGAGATCGAGATCACCGCGGAGCTGGTCCGGGACCTGTTGCGCGAGCAGCATCCCGACCTGGCCGACCGCCCGGTGAGGCTCGGCGCGCGTGGCTGGGACAACCAGCTGTGGCGGCTCGGCGACGACCTCGCTGTCCGGTTGCCCTGGGCGACGGAGTCCGCGGACGCGTTGCTGCGCAAGGAGCACGCCTGGCTGCCCGCCCTCGCCCCGCGCCTCCCGCTGCAGGTCCCGGTCCCGCAGCGCCTCGGGGAGCCGTCCGAGAGGTTCCCGCGGCCGTGGATCGTCACCACCTGGGTGCCGGGCGAACCCGCCGACCGCGCCCCCGCCACACGAGCCGAGGACGCGGCCAACAGCCTGGCCGACTTTCTGACGGCTCTTCACCGTCCCGCCCTCGACGGGGCGCCCGCCGGCCGTGGCCGCGGGGGGCCGCTGGCGGACCATGCCGAGGGGTTCGCCGAGGGGCTTGCGTCGGCCACGGAGCTGGGCCTGATCCCCGACCCCGAGGCGGTCCGCACCGTCTGGGAGGACGCCGTCGCAGCACCCCGGTGGACGGGCCCGGCACTGTGGCTCCACGGCGACCTGCATCCGGCGAACATCCTCACCTCCGACGGTACGTTCTGCGGCGTGATCGACTTCGGTGACCTCTGCGCCGGTGATCCGGCCTGCGACCTCGCCGCCCCCTGGATACTGCTGCCGACGGGCGCCGCCGACCGGTTCCACGAGGCGTATCGACCGACCGCGGACACCGCGACGCTGCGCCGCGCCCGCGGCTGGGCGGTGCTGCGCGCCCTCGGCGGCATCCACATCGGAGAGGCCGGTCTCCGCGGCCGCCCCGGCGGCAAGGCGACCTGGGGCCCACCCGCCCACGCCGCGCTGCGACGGCTCGTCGCAACCGTCCGCCGACCAGGTGGGCACGACCGCCCGGCCGGTGGCGCCGACGCTCCTCGCCCGGCGTGAACGAGCCGTGCACGTGACGGATCCTCCGGTCAGGGCCGCAGGCCCGCCCGTTTGAGTGCGACCTCGCCGAGGGTGGCGATGACGCGCTGGTCCCCTCGGCGCCACGCGTCGGCGAAACCGCCGGGCGGGACGGGGAGCGCGGCGAGGTCGCGGGGCGGGCCGGTGAGGGCACGCAGGGCGAGCAGGTCAGCGCCTCCGGGCGCGTCGGCGAGGCGTCGAAGGGTCGTACTGCGCCGGATCCAGAGCAGGCGCGGGGGAAGCCACAGCAGCAGTACGAAGACCACCGGGACGACGATCAGAACCGTCGTGGTCACGTCGGCCACCTGACTGACGGCCTGCTGCAGCGATTCTCCGGCGTCGGCGAACCCCGTGCTGGCGTCGGCTGCGGACTCGAGCGGCTTCCTCAGCAGCCCGCCGACGAGCGGCACGTCCCCTGCCGCGTCGCCGGCGTTCCCGAGCTCGGCGGCCAGGCCGTCGCCCGCGCTTTCGACCTTCCGTCCCGGCTCGGCCAGCCGCATGATCGCTTCGCGGACCGCGAGGGCGCCCCACACCACCACGGCGATCAGGAGTACGGCGATCAGGTCGACGAGCACCTGCCGGTTCCGACGTGCGGGCGTCTGAGCGTAGAGGCGCATCGGCGGGGCCCCGTTCGAGTCATGGAGTCGAGGAGGATCGGCCCGGTCGGGCGCAGGTCGGCCGACCTGTACGTCGGACTCAACTCTTCCACCTCGCTGCGCGGGCAAACGTCCGTGACACGACATGCGTGACACGGCATGTGGGTGGCCCGGACACCGGAGCCCGACGACGATCGGCCGCGCCAGGTGACGCCCGAGCCCGAAAGAAGCCCGGTTCCGCCCCCTCGATCGCCACCGAGCCCGCGCCGTCGATGAAGGGGAACGCTCGTCCGTGCGGCCGACCGGCGACAGAAGCGGAGCCGTCGAGCCTGGTGGTGACAACACCAGGCTCAGCACACCCTCCCTCCCCTCCCGGCTCACTGCCAAGGTGATCGCATGACCCAGCGCACCACTCTCATCACCGGCGCCACCCAGGGCATGGGCCGCGCTCTCGCGCTCGACCTGGCCTCGCGCGGCGGCACCGTCCTGCTGCACGGCCGTGACCGTGACCGGCTGGAGTCCGTGGCCGCCCAGGCACGGGCCACCAGCGAAGACGTCACCGTCCGCACCTACCTCGCCGATCTGTCCGACCTGGACCAGGTGCGCGCGATGGCCGAAGAGATCCGTGCGACGGAGCCGCACCTCTCCGGCCTGATCAACAACGCGGTGGCCGGCGGCGGTTCCGATCCGCTCAGGCGGGAGCTGAACCGTCACGGCCACGAACTCCGTTTCGCCGTGAACCACCTCGCCCCATACGCCCTCACCAGGGGACTGCTTCCCCTGCTCACCGCCTCGGCCCCCGCCCGCGTGATCAACGTCGCCTCGATCGGCCAGGAGGCCGTCGACTTCGACGACGTCATGCTGGAGCGGGGCTACGAGGGCCTGCGCGCCTACTGCAGGAGCAAGTTGGCGCTCATCATGGCGACCTTCGAGTTGGCCGCGGAACTCGACGGCACCGGAGTCACGGTGAACACCCTGCACCCGGCACACCTCATGGACACGGAGGGCGTCCGCGCGTACGGCCTGACCCCCGTCATCGGCACCGACGAGGGGGTCCGGCCGACCGTGCGGCTCCTCCTCGACCCGGCGCTCGCCACCACCACGGGCCGCTACTTCGACCGCTTCACGGACGCGCGCGCCCATGACCAGGCGTACGACGCCGAGGCGCGCGGGCGCCTGATGGAGCTGACCCACCGCCTGCTCGATCACAGCAGGCCGTGAGCCGGCGGCGTCAGCCGGCCACCTGACCGGCCGTCGGTTCGGCGCGGCGGCGGGTGAGCGCCCGGCGGCCGAGAAGGACGGCGCCCAGCCCCAGCGGGATGGCCACGATGGCGCCGACGAGTCCGTTGCCGGTGCCGGGACCGCCACCGGCGGTCGCCGCATGCAGCACCCCGAGGACCGTGCCGGCCAGCCCCACCGCGATGGCCGTCCTCCCGCCGGTGCGCGCCCTCCGGCTGCTGATCCGGTTTCCGGCGCGGCCCAGGGCCAGCCGGCCGATGGCCAGGCCGAGCAGCCCCACCCCCAGGGCCAGGTTGGCCCCGGTCCGTCCGTCGCCGATGATCCCGCCCTCGGCGGCCGCCATCAGCGCTGCTGAAGGACTCATGCCGTTCTCCTCTTTCTCCGTCGCTGATTCCGCATTCGATGTGCCTTGAGCATGCGCGCCCGATCCCCTGCGGGTCGTCCGACGGACGCAGGCACTTCCCGCTGCCGCCGCCGCTGCAGCCCCCTACGGCGGATGCAGCAGGCCGGCGCCCCCATACCGCACCCGCAGTAGTCGACCGCTCGTCCATGAGCCGGAGTCGCCCACCTCCACGCCCGGCTACGGTGCACCCATGGACAAAGGACGGTTCGCCCTCCCGGCCCACGTCACCGACTGGGCGATCGCCGTGGGCGTCGCGGCGCTGCTGCTGGGCACCGGGCTGTCCGGGCCACCCCCGGCCGGGGGAGGCGAGCTGATCGGCGTCCTGCTGCTGGCGGCTGGCGGGCTGGCGCTGGCCGCGCGCCGCCGGGCGCCCCTCGTCGTCCTGGCCGTCACCGGGCTGCTCGCGGTGGGCTACCAGGCGGCCGGGTTCGAGGCGCTCGCGGTCTCCTACCTGGTCGCGGTCTACGGCGCGGTACGCGCCGGACACCGGACCGTGGCGCTGGCGGCCTCCCTGGCCCTGCTCGTCCTCCTCCAGCTCACCGCCCTGGCCTCCCACGACGGGCCCGCGCGGGAGAGCGTCGCGCAGGTCCGGAGCACCATCGAGATCGCCTGGCTGATCGCCGCGTTCGCCGCCGGGGAGGCGGTGCGGCAGGCCGAGCGGCGGGCGGACGAGGCCGAGCGCACCCGCGAGGAGACCGCGCGACGCCGGGCCGACGAGGAACGGCTGCGCATCGCGCGGGAACTGCACGATGCCCTCACCCATCAGATCTCGGTCGTCACCCTGCAGTCCGAGGTCGCCGTCCACGTGGCCCGGCGGCGCGGCGAGCAGGTGCCGGAGGCACTGCTGGCGATCCAGGAGGCCGGCCGGGAAGCGAGCCGGGAGCTGCGCGCGACCCTCGAGGCGCTGCGCGACGACGACACCACCCCGCCACCCGGGCTCGACCACATCCCCCACCTGGTGAAACGGTTCCACACGGCCGACCTGGACACGACGCTGACGATCCGTGGACATCCGCACGCCGTACCGGCGGCGGTGGGCCGCACCGCCTACCGCATCGTTCAGGAGTCGCTCACCAACGTCACGCGGCACGCCGCCGCGACCACGGCCTCCGTGCTCATCGACCACCGGCCGGACGCCCTCGCCATCCGCGTCGACGACAACGGAACAGCCACCGCGCACTCCGCGCAGACGCCCGGCCTCGGACTGCTCGGCATGCACGAACGCGTCGCGGCCCTGGGCGGCCGCCTGCGCACCGAGCCGCGCCACGCGGGCGGCTTCACCGTCCAGGCCGAACTCCCCGTGAACGGAGCGACGTGATCCGTGTCCTGCTGGTCGACGACCAGCCGCTCATCCGCAGCGGCTTCCGCGCGCTGCTCGGCCTCGAGGACGACATCGAGGTGGTGGCCGAGGCCGCGGACGGCCGAGAGGGCTTGGCACGCGTCAGGGAACAGCTGCCCGACGTCGCGCTCATCGACATCCAGATGCCCGTCATGGACGGCATCGAAGCGACCCGCCGCATCGCCGCGGACCCGGCCCTGGCCCGCGTCCACGTCGTCATGCTGACCAACTACGGCATGGACGAGTACGTCTTCGACGCACTGCGCGCCGGCGCCGCCGGTTTCCTCGTCAAGGACATCGTGCCGGAGGACTTCCTGCACGCCGTTCGCGTCGCCGCCCGCGGCGATGCCCTGCTCGCGCCCGCGATCACCCGCAAGCTCATCGACCGGTACGTCGCCCAGCGGCCTCCCACCCCGGCCGGCAGCGGGCTGGAGGAGCTGACCGGCCGTGAACGCGAGACGGTCGTCCTGGTCGCACAGGGCCTGTCCAACGACGAGATCGCCGACCGCCTGGTCATCAGCCCGCTGACCGCCAAGACCCACATCAACCGTGCCATGGCCAAACTCCACGCCCGCGACCGCGCCCAACTCGTGGTCCTCGCCTACGAATCCGGCCTGGTCACTCCGGGCCGCTCCTGACGGGTGCCGCAGCGGCCAGGCCCGGACACGCCGATGCCGGGTGATCGGCCACCTCGACGCCCGGGCGGCAACCGGTGTGTGGCGGGCAGGCCGGCATCACGCGAGCGGGACACGCCCCGGAACCAGGGGGCCGGTGTTCACGTGCGCGGCGATCCGGTCGATGGTCCGGGCGTTGTCCTCGAACAGGTGGCCCTGCATGCCCGCCGCTCGGGCGGCTTCGATGTTGACTGCGACGTCGTCGATGAAGAGGCAGTTCTCCGGGCGCACGTCCAAGCTGAGGCAAGCGGCTTCGAAAGCCCGCAGGTCAGGCTTTTCGATGCCGATCTCGTGGGAGTAGACGATCTGCTCGACCAGTTCGTCGAACCGATACAGCGCCGTCTCCCGTTCCCGGGCCCCGACGAAGCTGTTGCTCAGGATGCCCAGCCTGCACGAACCCCGCAATCCGCGCACATAATCGATCAGTTCCTCGTTCGGCGTCCCCAGGTACTCCGTCCAGAGGTCGGCCATGAAGCCTTCGACCTGATGGGCGTCGAGACCCAGGCGGGCTGCCACCTGTACGTGCACGTCCCGTTCGCTGATGCTCCCGACGCTTCCGGCATGCCACACCTCGCGCATCCGCTCGTTCACGGTGCCCGCCGGCAGCTCAAGCCGTTCTTCCCACCGTTGCACCCATCCCGTGTCCGGCGTGATCTCCAGTACGCCGCCGATGTCGAGAATGACGCAGGTCGCTGTCACGCGAAGTCCCCCTCTTCCGTCCTGCCGGCCGGCGAGGGCGCATCCCCCGCCGAAGTGATCCACGGAGACACTGTCGTGCTTTCCCCCGAGGCAGGGTCAAGCGATCTTGGAACTCTGTGACAGCTCTGTCGCGAGCGCCGGCGGGAAGCCTTGCCATGCTCCGGCGACCTGCGACCTGCGACCTGCGACCTGCGACCTGCGACCGGCGACCGGCGGTCGCCTCGGCTCGGGCGGAAACGGAACCCGGAGGCCTCCCGGTCGGTCAGCCCGCGGCGTCGTGGGACGCGCGGGCGGCGAGCACCTCGTCCATGTGGTCCTCCGCCCAGCCCTTGATCGCGCACATGACCGGGAGCAGCGAACGGCCGAGCGCGGTCAGTTCGTACTCGACGCGGACGGGGACGGCCGGGATCACGGTCCGCGACACGAGCCCGTCCCGTTCCAGGTGACGCAGGGTCTGCGTGAGCATCTTCTGGCTCACGCTCGCCAGCGTGCGTTGCAGGTGGGAGTACCGCTGAGGCCCGTCGGCCAAGGCGTTGACCACGAGACTGACCCACTTGTCGGCGATGCGGTCCAGGAGCTGTCGTGCGGGGCACCGTGCGAGGTAGGCGTCGTACGCGGTGCTCGCCTCGGCCCGGCGCTGGGCGGCGGTGCGGGTCGGCATGGCTCTCCTCCCGGTGCCTGAGGCACCTCGAAGTGCGTACTTCCCGTTGGAGAGTAACAGTCCGTAGGTTCCGCAGCATGACTGCTGAAGAGTTGATGTGGGCGGTGGTGGCCCGCGGTCACGGCGGATCCGAGGTGCTCGAGTCGGTGAGGGTTCCGGTGCCCGAGCCGGGCGCCGGGCAGGTGCGGATCCGCGTCGAGGCCGCGACCGTCCAGCCCGTCGACCTGGCCACCCGTTCCGGCGCGCTCGTCGAAGCCGGACTGATGGCGGTCCGTGAGCGCACGGGCATCGGATGGGACGTGGCGGGTGTGATCGACCGAGTCGGAGCGGGCGTCCGGGTGTTCACGCCGGGACAACGGGTGATCGGGTTGCGCGACCTGCTCGACGTGTCGCTGGGCGCCTACGCCGAACATCTGGTCCTGGACGCCACCGCGGTCGCGGCCGCTCCGGCCGGTGTGTCCGCCGCCGCGGCGGCGACGCTGCCGTTGAACGGCCTCACCGCCCTCCAGTCACTCGACCTGCTCGGCCTCGCCGAGGGCGACACCGTCCTGGTGACGGGAGCCGCGGGTGCGGTCGGCGGTTTCGCCGTCGAACTGGCGGACCGGCGCGGTCTGCGCGTCATCGCCCAGGCCGGCCCCGGCGACGAGACCTGCGTACGCGACCTCGGTGCCGCGTGGGTCGTCGGGCGGGACGTCGGCGACCTCGCGGCCGACGTCCGGCGCCTGGTTCCGGGCGGAGTCGACGGCGCGCTCGACACGGCAGGGCTCGGTGTGCGCGCCCTGGCCGCCGTCCGCACCAGGGGCGCCTACGTCACGGTGGTCGGCGGTTCGGCCCCGCTCCCGCTGCGGGGCATCCGGGTTCACCAGCAGTGGATCAGCGCCGACGGGGCCGCCCTGGCCGAACTCGCCGCCATGGACCTCACGCTGCGAGTCGCCGGCGTCCTGCCGTTCGGGCGCGCGGCCGAGGCGCACGATCGGCTGGCCGCCGGCGGGCTACGCGGCCGACTGGTGCTGGTTCCCTCCCAGGGGGTGCCTTCACAGTAGGCCGAAGCACGGAGCTGCCGCGTCGGCCCGAGTGGTCCATCCGGTGCGTACTCCGCGAGGGATGGGACCAGGCGACCGGGCATGCCCCAGCGGCTGAGGTATGTCTTTCACGTGGATGCACGCCGAAGGGCCCTCGTCTCGCGCCTCCACCGGCGCGGTGGTGGCCTGCTGCTCGTCGTGCCCTTCGTGCTGATCGCGGTGGTGACCGTGGTCGACGTTCTCGTCCCTCCCGACGTTCACCTCGGACCGTTCCTGATCGCCGCGCCTGCCGTGACGGCGTCGTTCGCGGGGCCGCGCATGACGGCTTTCGTGGGCGCCGTCGCGGTTCTGGCCCAGTCGGTCGTGGCGCTCGCGCGAACGAGCATCACCGATCTCAACCACACCTACCAGATCATCGCTCTGGTCCTGATCTCGGTCATCGCCACCCTCTTCGCCCACCTGCGAGAGCGCGACGAGAGCAGGGTGAAACGGCTGCGCTCCATCGCCCACGCGGCCCAGAAGGTCGTCCTGCGACCGATCCCGGACCGGGCGGGTCCCCTGCGCATCGCCTCGGTATACCTGGCGGCCGAGGAAGAGGCGCAGATGGGAGGCGACCTGTACGCGATGGCCCGGACGGCGAGCGGGACCCGACTCCTCATCGGAGACGCCAGAGGCAAGGGGCTCGACGCGATCAGCGAGGCCTCACTCGTCCTGGGCGCCTTCCGCGTCACCGCCCGCGAGCAGGAACTGCCAGAACTGATCAAGCACCTGGAGGCGGGAGTCGGCTCGTGGACGGAGGAGACCGAGGACTCGACGGCGGCGGCCACCGACGACGCCGATGAGGCCGACGACGCCGACGATTCCGACGAGGCCTTCGTCACCGCGCTGGTGCTGGACATCCCCGACGACGAGCCCGTCCTGCGCCTCGTGAACTGCGGGCACCCGCCGCCGCTGCTCCTCGGAGCAGGCGGCGTCACCCCTCTGGAGACAGCCGACCCGAGCCCTCCACTGGGACTGTCGGGTGTCATCGCCCCGGACGTGACGGTGGAGACCTTCCCCTTCGACGTGGGTGATGTGCTGCTCCTCTACACGGACGGAGTCGTCGAAGCCCGAGACCGGACGAGAGCCTTCTACCCCCTGACGGATCGGCTCACGGCCTGGGTGGGAGAGGACCCGCCGACCCTGCTCGACCGTCTCAAGGCCGACTTGCGGGCCTACGCGGGCGGCCATCTCGGTGACGACGCGGCCCTGCTCGCGGTCGAACGCCTTGCACAGGAGCCATGAGCAGGCGGTACGGGGTCGAGGCCGGGTCCGGCGGCCCGCATCGTCCGGCCCTGCCTGCCTCAGGGTGCGCCGGGGGCCAGGGCGGCGGCGAACCCGAGCCCCGTGGTCCGACGGGTTCCGGCAGCGGTCAGGGGCGGGCAGGGCCCGGGCCTCAGAGGTGCGGAACGAGGGCGACCGGAGCGTGAGCGTGGTGCAGGACGGCGTGGGCCACGCTGCCGAGAGAGGTGCCCAGTGCGGAGCGGCGGGCGTGACGGCCCACCACCAGCAGGGGCGAGTGCTGTGCCGCCCGCACCAGCTCCTGGCCGGGGGAGCCGATCACCACCGCGCCGGTGGCAGGCACCTCGGGGTACTTCGCGTGCCAGCCGGCCAGGAGGTCGTCCAGCGAGCGTTGGATCTCCGGGGCGACGGAGAGACGGACGTCAGGGACGACGGCCGGTCCGAGGTTGCCGAGGAGCGAGAGCTGCTGGGCGTAGAGAACACGCACCCCGCCGGGGCGCAGGGCCGCTTCCTCGTATGCGAACCCCAGGATGGTGTCGACGGGGTGGCGCAGGTCGACGCCCACGACCACCGGACCACCGGGAGCAGGGACTCCTTCAGCCCGCACCAGGACCGTGGGGCGTTCGACCCGGCCGGCGACGGTCATGCCGACCGAGCCGACCAGGTAGCCGGCCACGCCGCTCATCGCGCGGGATCCGAGGACCAGGAGTTCGGCGTCCTCGGCCGCCGCGACGAGGCTGCTCACCGGCTCCGCGGGAAGCAGCCCGGTGGTGACCGGAAGGCCTGGATGGTGTTCCCGTAGCCCAGTCGCGGTGCGCTCGAGCAGGTCCTCGGCCCAGGACTCGATCGGCCGGCGCGACGACAACGGCAGCAGCGCCTCGGGTGAGGGCTCCCGCACGTGCACCAGGTGCACACCCGTGCCGCGCAGCCCGGCCTCTTGCGCCGCCCATCGCGCGGCGGCGTCAGCCTGCTCCGTGCCGTCGAGGCCGACCACGATGTGTCGCGTCATGATCGGTCACCTCCTCGTCCGGGATGCGGGCAGCGGCACCACGGCGACCGGTGCCGGACTGTGGTGGATGACCGCGTGAGCGACGTGGCCCAGATGGGGAACGATCGGCATCCTCCGGCTGCGACGCCCGATCACCACGAGGTCCGCCGTGCGTGACGCCTCCACCAACTGGTAGGCAGCGGAACCCACGACGGCCTTCGCGGTGACCTCGACACCCCGGTACCGCTTGCGCCACGGATCGACCAGCTCGTCGAGGTTGTCCATCATGCGTTCGCCGAGCTCCTCGCCCGCCTGAGGATCCATGATCGCTGCGTAGCCGTAGGACGCCGGCAGTGTCCAGCTGTGCAGGAACCGCAACGGAACACCCCGACGGGCTGCCTCCCCGAAGGAGAAGGCGAGCAGGGCTTCGCACGGGCGGTACACGTCGACGCCCACCACGATCCCGCCTCGCGCCGCCATCGGACGGCCTGCCGCGCGGTCGGCCCGCAGGAGGACGACGGGGTGCCGAGCCGACCCGACCACGGCCAGGGACACCGAACCGACGACGAAGCCGGAAACGCCGCCGAGGCGGCGCGAGTCGAGCACCGTCAGGTCCGCCTCGTTCGCCGCGGCCGTCAGCACGTCGGCCGTTCTGCCGGCCACCCGTTCGGCGACGACCTCCAGTCCCGGATGGTCCTCCTGCGCCTGGTTCACCGCCTTCTGCAGCAGCTTGTCCGCCCGCTCGGCGACGGCGTGGACGTACGAGTCGGGGAGTTCGGGCGCGGCAGGCCACTCGTCCACGTGCAACACGTGCAGGGCCACTTCACGCAGCACCGCTTCCCTGGCCGCCCAGCGAGCGGCGGCGAAACTCTCCTCCGTACCGTCCAGACCGACGGTGACGTGGGCCGTCATCACGTACCTCCTCGAACAGCCTCCCCGCATCCCAGCCTGACGCCGGCCGCCCCCTGGGCGGCAGGGCCGGGCAGGTCTCGATCAGGGCCGAACGGCCCATGCCGGGCGCGCCCACCGGGATAGCGTTGAGGTGGAGCAGTTCCGGAGGTGGAACCATGACCAGCGAGACCCTCGGCCGGCCGGAACTCGGCGACATCATCGTCGGTGTCGACGGGTCGCCCTCCGCGTGGACCGCCGCGCTCTGGGCCGCGACCGAAGCCGACCACCGTCACCGCCCCCTGCACCTCGTCCACGCGGCCGACACCGACAGCCGCGCCCGCCACACCACCGCCGAGACGGTCCAGTCGGTACGCGAAGCAGGCCGCGACCTGCTCGAAGAGACGGCGAAAGCGGTCCACGAACGCTTCCCGGACCTCACCGTGACCACGGAACTCAGCCGCCGGGAACCGATCGCCGGCCTCAGAGGGGCCGCGGCCCTCCACGGCACCGTCGTCGTCGGACACCGGGGCCTCGGCGGCTTCTCCACCCTGATGCTGGGCTCCATCGGACTGGGCGTCGCCGCCCGGGCCCACGTACCCGTCATCGTCGTACGTGGGGAGGCCGAGCGTCCGGAGACAGGCTCCGTGACCGCGGCCGTCCACGGCGCCGACGACCTCGAATGGCTGCTGGTCGCGGCCGCCGAGGCCGACGCCCGCAAAGCGGTTCTCCGCGTCGTCAGCGTGTGGAACGTGCTCACCCACATGGGCAGCATCACCTCCATGCTCGACGACCTCGACGACGTCGCCCATCGGCGCGTCCACGAGGTGAGGGACCTCGCCAACCACGTCCGCGACTTCTACCCCGGGCTGATCATCGGGCACCACGTGGAGACCGGCACAAGCGTCCCCGGCATCCTCGTCGAGGCAAGT
The DNA here is from genome assembly GCF_050917515.1 of Streptomyces sp. JL2001. Taxonomy (NCBI): domain Bacteria; kingdom Bacillati; phylum Actinomycetota; class Actinomycetes; order Kitasatosporales; family Streptomycetaceae; genus Streptomyces; species Streptomyces sp. JL2001. The sequence continues at coordinate 7,555,407 of NZ_CP169421.1, forward strand.
GCCCGCACCGACCTGCTCGTGATGGGGCGCGGCCGTCGCCCGCTGGGCGTCGGCCCCTCCCTGGGCCGCGTCGCGCACAGCCTGATCCACCACTCCCACTGTCCCGTGGAGATCGTCCCGCCCGGCTTCGGCGACCCGCGACGACGAGCGACGGACGATCACCTGACGTGAACGACGTCCTCACCGGCATCGGCTCCCGGCCCGTCCGGCACGGGCCGGGTGCGGGCTTCCGGCGGAGTCGGCTCCCGGCCCGTCCGGCACGGGCCGGGTGCGGGCTTCCGGCGGAGTCGCACGCGGACGACCGCGCCTGCTCTCCGCCCGCCGCCGGTCCGCGCCCGGCGCCCCGACGAAGCCGCGCGGATGCCGGGATCGAAGGGGGGGCACTCCTGCACGCGCGACGGCTGCGGCTCATCCCGGCGGCCTCCGCGGAGTGCCCGCCTGCTCCTCGAGCCGGTGCCGGACGATCGCGGTCAGGGCCGTCAGCCGCATCGATGCCGCCGGCACCGGTGCGATCGGCCCGTCGACGCGGCGCGCCTCTTCGGGAAGCGCGGCGAGATCGGCCTCGAAGCGGGCGCGGGCCGTCGACAGGGCAGCGGGCGGTTCGGTGCGCAGTCCGCCGCGCATCACCGGCCGCAGCAGCGGCTCGGTGCCCGCGGGCGGCTCCTCGTTCGCCAAGCCGACGACATCCCGCAGTCCGGGACCGCGGAAGACCTGCTTGGGGCCCGGTGCCGTCACCTTGGAGACCGACAGCTTCATCATGGGACGGGCGTCGTACTCGACCAGCTTGTACGCCGCGTCGAGATAGGGCGCGTCGGCCGCGGTGCCGACCTTGGTGCCCACGGCGAAGGCGTCGATCGGCGCACCTTCGCGTACGAGTGCGGCGACGCCGTACTCGTCGAGGCCGCCGCTCACGATGATCCGCACATCCTCCCGTCCTGCCGCGTCAAGTGCCGTACGGGCACGGCGGGCCTCCGCGCCCAGCTCGCCGCTGTCGAGCCGGATCGCGCACTCCGGGCCGAGGCCGAGGTCGTTCAGGACGCGTGCCGCCGTCGCGACTCCTCGGGCCGTGTCGTACGTGTCGACGAGGAAGGTCACCGGGCCGGGATGCGTGCGGGCGAAGGCCCGGAACGCGGCCTCCTCAGAGGCGAAGGCCTCGATGTACGAATGGGCCATCGTGCCCGCCGCCGGGATGCCGTAGCGGCGTGCGGCGGCGACGTTGCTGGTGCCGGCGAAGCCCACCAGGGCGCAGAGTCGCGCCGCCTGCATACCGGCCTCCGGCCCGTGCGTCCTGCGCAGCGAGAAGTCCACCAGAGGCCGCCCCGCGGCGGCCAGCATGCACCGCGCCGCCTTCGAGGCCACCGCGGTCTGGTGGCAGAGCAGCATCAGAAGTCCGGTTTCCACGAGCTGGGCCTGGGGGAGGGGCGCCGTCACCTCCAGGAGCGGCTCGCCCGCGAAGACGATCCGCCCCTCGGGTACGGCGCGCACCTGCCCGTCGAAGGACAGGCCCTGCAGCGGCGCCAGGTCCGCGACGGGCCGGTGCAGCACGGCAGCGAACTCCTCCACGTCCGCCTGCCCGACGCGGTAGCGGGAAAGGTGGTCCAGGGCCGGTTCCAGCCCGGCGGCGACGAGGAAACCGCGGCCCGGTGGAAGGTCGCGCACGAACAGACTGAAGGTGGCCGGGCCGCGCATGTCCTCCCGCAGGTACGAGAGGGCCATCGTCACCTCGTACAGGTCGGTCGTCGTCACTTCGGACACACTTCGAGCATGCACGGCCGGCCGGCCACCCGCACGGGGGACGTCGCTGCGCGGCTACCCCCCCGCTTCGCCGGTGAGCTCGCACCGCACGTCCACCACGCCCTCCACGGCCCGTGCCAGTCGGGTGGCGAGCGGGATCAGTGAGGCGTCCCGGACGTGGCCGGCCAGGACGACGACACCGGCTTCGACCCGTACGTCCACGTCCTGGTGGGACAGGGGGAAGACGTGCTCGACGGCATCGCGGCGTACTTCGGACGCGAGCTCCTCGTCGGGGCGGAGGAACACCTTGAGGAGGTCGGATCGGCTGACGATGCCCTGGACGGCGCCGTGCTCGTCGACGACGGGCAGTCGCTTCACGTGGTGGGTGGCCATGGTTCGGGCGGCCTGTGGCAGGGACGCCTCGGAGCGGATGGTCACCGCGGGGGAGGTCATCAGGTCCCGGGCCAGCCGGGAGCCGGCTTTGGCGGTGGCGTCCAGGCGCTTCAGCTGTTCGATGAGGCCGAGGCGGTGGTCCCGCAGTTCCTCCTTGAGCAGGAGGTCCGCTTCGGAGACGACGCCGACGATCCGGCCCTCGCCCTCGACGACCGGGACGGCGGTCACCTTCCCTCGCTCCATGGCGGCGAGGATCTCCTTGAACTCCGCGCCGGGCCGCACCGCCACGACCCTCTCGGTCATCACGTCGGCGACGGTGTACGGGTTGGTCATGGCCTGCTCCTCACCGGGCGGGCGTGGGGGTTCGCCCGGTCCGTCGCGGCGATGCACGAGTGGTCGGCGGGTCCTCCATCCACCCTCGCAGACGCGGGGCCGGGCGGGATGGGCCCGCCGGGTCCCTCCAGGGGACCGACCGGCTCATGCGGGGCAGTGCGTCACGGGGGAGTCTGGTGGTGAGTTCCGTCATCCGGGACCCGGGGGCATCGCAGGAAGGCGTCGTCATGAAGGCACTCGTGTACCAGGGCGCGGGCCACACCGCCTGGCAGGACGTATCGGATCCCGGCATCATCGACGCCGCCGACGCGATCGTCCGCGTCGACACCGTCACCATCTGCGGCACCGACCTGCACATCATCAAGGGCGACGTCCCCGAGGTGGAGCCCGGTCGTGTCCTCGGCCACGAGGCGGTGGGCACCGTCGTCGAGACAGGCGGCGACGTGCGCACCGTCCGGCCGGGAGACCGCGTCCTGATCTCCTGCATCTCCGCCTGCGGCCGCTGCCGCTTCTGCCGCGAGGGCCGCTACGGTCAGTGCCGCGGCGGGGGAGGCTGGGTCCTGGGACACCTCATCGACGGAACGCAGGCCGAATACGTCCGAGTACCGTTCGCCGACCTGTCCGTGCACCCGCTGCCCAGCGCGGTCGACAGCGTCGACGCCGTCCTGCTGGCGGACATCTTCCCCACGTCGTACGAGGTGGGTGTGCTGAACGGCGGCGTGCGACCGGGCGACACCGTGGTCGTGGTCGGCGCCGGCCCCATCGGCCTGGCCGCCATCACCACGGCACAGCTCTACAGCCCGAGCCGGATCATCGCCGTCGATCCGGTGGAATCACGGCTCGCCGCCGCCCGCAAGCTCGGCGCGGACGCCACCGCGACCGCGGGCGAAGGGCCGGAGCAGCTCGTCACGGACCTGACCGACGGTCTCGGCGCGGACGTCGTCATGGAGGCCGTGGGCCTCCCGGAAGCCTTCGAGATGTGCACCCGCATGGTCCGCCCGGGCGGCCGGGTCGCCAACATCGGCGTCCACGGCAGACCTGCGACTCTGCACCTCGAGGACCTGTGGATCAAGGACGTCACCCTCACCACCGGGCTCGTGGACACCACGTCCACGCCCATGCTGCTGCGCATGATGGCCGCCGGCCGGCTGTCGGCGGGGGAACTGGTCACGCATCGTTTCGAGCTCGGGCAGATGGAGGAGGCGTACGAGGTGTTCGGCCGCGCGGCCGAGACCGGTGCGATCAAGGTCGCGCTCGGCGGGCCGCAGCACACGGCCGTGACGGTCGCCGACCCTCCGGCAGCCGACTGAGCATGCGCCGGTCGTCGGCCCGTCATCGTCGCCCCACCACGTTCGCCTGACCTGAGAGCCCGTCACACCCGCACCCGTCACACCCACATGGGGTGACGGGCGTCGGGGGTTCACCGCACGGGGTGCTGAGGGGATGGCTCAGAGGCGGCGAAGCGGGAGACGTCTTCGTCGACGGACAGCCGGTCCACGACGGCGACGACACCGTCCACCTGCTCCGCGAGCCCCACGACCGCCCGGGCCTGGCTGCGCCGTCGGACCCGGCCGTCGAGCGTCACCACGCCGTTCAGGACATGGACGGCGACCAACTCCTCGGCCATGCCCAGCGTCTCCGCGAGGACCCCCTGCTGTACGCGACGTCGTATCTCGGCGTCCGGGCGGAGGAACACGCAGAGCAGGTCACGTCGAGTCACGATCCCCACCGACCGGTCCTCCTCGTCGACGACGGGAAGGCGCTCCACCCCACGGCGGACCATGAGCCGTGCCGCGTCCGCCACCGGTTCCTCCGCGCGTACGGTGACGGCCGGCGTACTCATCAGTTCCCGCGCGGTCAGTCCTCGATGTGCCAGCAGATCGGTCTCCGAGACGACCCCGACGACGTGATCGTCCTCGTCGAGGACGGGAACCCCGGTGATGTCGTGCTCGGCGAGCAGCTTCGCCACGTCCCTGAACCGTGCCGGAGGAGCGACGGAGACCACGTGGTCCGTCATCAGGTCGGCGACCTTCAGGCGCTCCATGCCGCACCTCTTTCATCGAGCGTCGGAGCGGAGGGCTCCCCCGCCTTCTCACCGTCCGCCGTGGGCCGGTGAACTGCGAGGGCCGAACGGTCCCCAGTGCCGGGACCGATCGGGCCGCACCGGCCGGCACGGGCCCCGGACGAGGCGCACCGCCGTCACCGTGACACACCGGAACGCGTGGCGGCTCCGTCCCACACGGCCCGCGGCACCGTGCCCCCGGCCCGGCGATCGCCGTCCGCCGCCGGAGGGTCCGTCAAGAAGCCCCGTTCTCAGCGGCGAGCTCCATCCGCACGTCCACCACGCCCTCCACCGCCTGTGCGGCGCGCGCCAGAAGCGGCACCAGCGACCGGTCCGTCAGCCTGCCGCTCACGGTGGCCACACCCTCTCTCACGGTGACGTCCAGAGCAGCGAGCGCGGTCCCGACCAACACGGACCGACGGATCTCCGCCTCGATCTCATCGTCCTTCCGCAGGAACACCTTCAGCAGATCACTTCGGCTGACCACGCCTTCCAGCATCCCCAGCTCGTTCACCACCGGCAGCCGCTTCACCCTCCGCCGGGCCATGATCTGCGCCGCCTCGGCGAGAGTGGCGCCTGCATGCACGGTCACCGCCGGACTCGACATGAGCTCCCCGGCCCGCACCGCGCCGGCTCTGGCTGCCTCGTCCGACTCGCCGGGGCGCGGCTCCGCACCTCGAAGCTCCTCCTTCACCAGCAGATCCGCCTCCGAGACCACCCCTACGACTCGCCCTTCCCCCTCCAGCACGGGCAGCGCACTCACCTTCCACTGGTCCATGAGGGCGACGATCTCCTTGTAGGGCGCGTCGCGGCCGACCGCTATGGCGGTGTGGGTCATGACGTCACTCACGGTGGAATGCGAAGGCGGCGTGTAGCACATCGGTGGTCTCCTGCCAGGCGTCCACTTCCGGCTTGACCTGCGCGGGTGTACGGGGGAGGGCCGTCGTTGCGACCGTCGCCCGGCCGGCCCGCGCCGGCGCGCACGGGCGGGTGCCTACCGGCCGCTGCCATGCGGGGCGTACAGGTCAAGGAGCCGTACGCGGGCGGCGACGAGGCGATGGGCGAGCATCTGCCCGACGAAGTGCCCCAGGGCGGAGCCGAAGCTCGGATCGGCGTCCATCAGCCGGCGCACGGTCGCGGCTTCGAACTCGTACGCCCGCACACGTGTCATGGCCTCCGCGCCGAAGTGCCAGAGGTACGGGGGGAACAGCCACGACCAGCCGAGAAGTTCCCCGGCGTCCACGCTGTCGATCACGGCCGGCCGCCTGCCGGGCACCGGAACGTCCAGGGTGACCGTACCGGTGCGGACGATCCAGAAACGGTCGGCGTATCCACTCTCCTCGAACAGCCGCGTGCCTTCGGGGAAGTCCGCCGGGCTGGCGCAGTTCATCAGCCGGTCGCGGTGATCCGCGGACAGTGCCGCCGTGAGTCGCGGGGCAGCGAGAGCACTCATGGGAGGACCTCCTGATCGGGCGGATGCTTCCAGTCTCTGCGCGCGGCGGGGACCGAGGGAGGGCCGGATGGTCCTCATACGCAAGTCTCTCGCGGAATCAGATAGATCGGGCAGATCCGGCAGATCGGGCGGTGAAGTGCGAGGCGTGAGGTGTCCGACGTGCGGCGGGTCGATTCGGACGTCCGCATCTCGGTGATGATCGCGGCCCCGTCCGGTGGGTAGGGGCTCGGTATGAACCACCACGGGGCGCAGCGGCCCGAGACCGAGGATCTGCTGGCAGGACTGAGCGTGGACGACCAGCGGCCGGAGCAGCCGGTACTGCTGGATTCGACCGGAGCTCCCCTCAAGACATGGCAGGAGAACTATCCGTACGACCACAAGATCCGGCGGCGCGAGTACGAGCGGACCAAGCGGATCCTCCAGATCGAGCTGCTGAAGCTCCAGCGCTGGGTGAAGGAGACGGGGGCTCGGCTGGTCGTGATCTGCGAGGGCCGGGACGCGGCCGGCAAGGGCGGCACGATCCAGCGGTTCACGGAGCGGCTCAACCCACGCGGTGCCCGCATCGTCGCGTTGTCCAAGCCGTCCGAGCAGGAGGCCGGGCAGTGGTACTTCCAGCGCTACGTCGCCCACCTCCCGACCGCCGGGGAGATCGTCTTCTTCGACCGTTCCTGGTACAACCGCGCCGGTGTCGAACGGGTCATGGGCTTCTGCTCCCCGGAGGACTACGAACTCTTCCTGAGGCAATGCCCGAAATTCGAGGACATGCTGATCGCCGACGGGATCCTGCTCGTGAAGTTCTGGTTCTCCGTCTCGCGTGCCGAGCAGCGGACCCGTTTCGCGATCCGGCAGGTGGATCCCGTGCGGCAGTGGAAGCTGTCGCCCACCGACCTCGCGTCCCTGGACCTGTGGGACGCCTACACCACCGCCAAGGTCGACATGTTCCGGGCCACCGACACGGAACGTGCGCCCTGGACGGTGGTCAAGAGCAACGACAAGCGCCGCGGGCGTCTGGAGGCGATGCGCAGCCTCCTGCAGCGCGTCGACTACGAGCAGAAGGACGGCACGGCGGTGGGGCGACCCGACCCTCTGATCGTCGGCGCCGCCGACACACTCCTGGAACCCGGCGAAGAACCCACCGATCTCTCGCCCACCCCGCTGTCCGGCTCCCACCGGGGCCCCGGCCTGCATCCCCGCCCGGAGAGCGCCGGCGAGCCCCGCGGCGCCGAACCGAAGACGCCGGACTCGCCTTGGACGTGAGGTGCTGAAACCGCCGCGCAGACGGAAAACGCGCAGACGGAAAAGCGGGAAAAGAGGCGCGGTATTTCTGCCCGGCCACGGCTACGGGACAGCCCTTAGGCCGGGCGGAATGTGGATGTGGTGCAGAAAGCGGCGGACAAGCGAGAAAGCCCACCGGCCTCGGGGCCGGTGGGCTGATTTTCTCGGGCGACTTCTACCAGCGGTACCAGCGGCTCTTGCGGCCGCCGTGCCCGGCGGGGCGTACGACGAATCCCAGTAGCCATACCACCAGGACGACGACGGCGACCCACCACAGGGCCTTGAGTGCGAAACCGGCGCCGAAGAGTATCAGCGCGAGAAGCAGGACGAGAATCAGGGGAACCATTTATATCAACCTCCGATCGCCCTTGTGCCCCGCTCTGCATCTGCTATTCCACTGGAAATCAGGTGTGTTTCTCCGTGACTTCCGGGAAGAAGGCCCGGTTGGATCGGTGCACCGCGTCCGCCGCCGGACGCAGGGCGGGGGCGGCGGCAGGCGGCGCCATCGAGCAGGCACCCCCGTGGGAAAGCGGCACGCGCCGGCGTTCCGCATCAGGGCTGTTCGGGCGCAGTCGACGCCGTACACGCGACCGGCGGCGCGGCGCCGGGTAGGCGTCGGGCATGAACAACACACATGCCCTGGATGCCTTCGCGACGGACGGACCCGGGCCGGTGCTCGACACCGCGTCCTCCTGGTGGCTCACGATGCTGGACCGTCTGGAGCGGACGACCGTGGCGGATCCCGCGATCCGTGCCCTTCAACGCAGGATCCGCGGCCTCCCTCTGGGGAGGGCGCGCGAGGTGCTGCGGGGCAGGCCGCTGGGCCACCCGGTCCATCCCGTGCTGGTGCAGGTGCCGATCGGCTGCTGGTTCTCGGCTGCCGTCCTCGACACGACCGTGCCGGGAGCCCGTGGCGCGGCGACGACGCTGACCGCGGTCGGTCTGGCGGGGGCGGGCCCGGCCGCGATCGCGGGCTGGGTCGACTGGGCGGACCTGCGACCCGAGCAGGCACGGGTGGGCCTCGCCCATGCGCTCGCGAACGTGGCCACGGTCGCGTGCTACGCGGTGTCCTTGACGGCGCGGCTCGGGGGCCGCCCGGCGAAGGGCGTCCTGTGGTCCTTGGGCGGCTTGGCCGGGGTCGCCGTGACCGGTGCGCTGGGCGGGCACGTGGCGTACCGGCGGGCGCTCGCGGCAGACGCCGTGGCGTAGGGCGCTACGGCGCGTCTCTGAAGAGGGCGGCGGCCCCCGTGATGTCGAGGAGACGGGTCACCGGCCGGCCGGCCGCCGCGATGGTCAGGTGGCGATGCTCGCCGAGTGCCCAGAGGCGTGCGCGCAGCAGTGCGTTCAGACCTGTGGCGTCGCAGAAGCTGACATCCGACAGGTCCAGGACGACGCGGTCGCCGTCGCAGGTCACCGTGGCGTGCAGCAGGGTGGCCTTCAGGGGGCCGGCGGTGTCGAAGTCGATCTCTCCGCGGACCCTGACGAGGACGCCGCCCGCGGTCGGCGTCACGGCAACGGCGAGCCGGTCGGTCCCGCCCTGATGCGCCTGATGCGCCTGTTGTGGCCGGTGGGAGTCGAAGAGCGGAGTCATGGTGACCACCTCCGGCAGGTCACGTGCCGCGCTTGCTGTTGGTGCCCTGGCGGAGCTGGTCGGTATGCCGGGTCACGGCGTCGACCCGTGCGGCGAGCTGCGCGTCCTCGGGGCGCAGGTGACGCCTGGTGTCCGTGAGCGGCTGGACGAGAAGGGCGGCGTCGTCGTCGGCGAGGGCCAGGTTCAACTCCCCGACGGCGCCCAGGGCGCCTTCGGGGAGGCCGGTGAGGGCGGTGATCTGTCCGGCGAGCCGGCGTAGGTCGGCCGCGTTGTCGCGGGCCCAGGAGGTGACGCTGCGCTCGGCCGCGCGGGAGTCGCGCGTGGCCTGGACACGCTGCTCGCCGGTGCTTCCGGCGGCGCCGGGGCGCAGCCGGAGGTAGCGACGCTCGGCGGCCTGGCGGCTGGCGACCCCGAGGGGTTCCGCCAGCTCGGCCCAGCTCGCACCCCGGTCGCGGGCGGTCTCGATCAGGACGGATTCCCAGCCGGCGAGCTGCTCACGTACTTCGCGCAGCATCACCAGTGCGGCCAGCGCCGGGTCCGGCCCCGAGTCGGGGGCGGGCGCCGACGGGAGCGCCGGCGCCGGTCCCGCTGTGGGTGGCTGCGCGTCCCTGACGGCTCGGTCGATGGTCTCCAGCGCCGCGGCGGCGGCAAGGAAGGGGACCCGGGCGGCGGGGTGAACTGCCTCGTCCATGACTCTCTCTCCGTGTGCGTCATCCTCCTGATGACACTGCAACTTGTCATCGTTTCGATGACATGTTACAACGGGATCAGTTGAAGCGCATTGGCAGTTACTGCCTGGATCAACTGGAGGTGTTGAACGATGTTGATGCGCACCGACCCGTTCCGCGAGATGGACCGGATCGTCCAGCAGCTTTCCGGCGCGTCGGGTACCTGGTCGAAGCCGTCCGTGATGCCGATGGACGCGTATCGCGACGGCGACGAGTACGTGATCGTGTTCGATCTCCCCGGCGTCAGCCCCGAGGCGATCGACATCGACGTCGAACGGAACATGCTGACGGTCAAGGCGGAACGCCGCCCGGGCGCCAGGGGCGAGGCCGTGCAGATGGAGCTCTCCGAGCGCCCCCTCGGTGTCTTCTCCCGCCAGATCATGCTGGCCGACACCCTCGACACCGAGCACATCGAGGCCGCCTGCGAAGCCGGTGTCCTGACCCTGCGGATTCCGATCGCCGAGCGTGCCAAGCCCCGCAAGATCGCCGTCGGCGGCGCTTCGGGCCGTCAGCAGATCGCCGGCTGAACCGGCCCGAAACGGTCGCGGAGGACGGGGAGGCGATCCCCTTCCGCACCCGTCCTCCGCGATTCACCCCTTCACCCCGCTCCGGAGGTGACGTGATGCCCGTACAGCGAGCGGTGTTCCTGGACCAGATCCAGGAACGCGGCGAGTACCGGACCCGGGCGGAAGCCGAACGGGTGGCCCGCGTCGTTCTGGCTCTGCTGGGCGCCCACCTGGCCGGCAGCGTGCGAGCCGAGCTCGCCGCCCGCCTTCCCGAGGCCTACGCCCTGGTCCTTCTCGCTCCGTTGCAGGCGGCCGAGCCGCTCTCGCCCGAACGCTTCGTCCGAGCGACCGCGGCCTGGATCGAAGGCGCCACCGAGAGAACGGCCCTGTGGGACATCGGCGCGGTCCTCAGCGCCGTGGCCGCCGCGGCCGGAGAGACGCTCACCCGCGAGGTCCTGCTCCAGCTCCCACCCGGCTACGACCTTCTCTTCGGGCGCCTCCCCGCCACCTGACCGTCCCCACCGGCCGGAGACCGAGCCATCGGCCCGACATCGAACCGTCGAAACGAAGGAACCGCACCATCATGTACGACCAGCCGCGACCCCGCACCGTCCCGACCGCGACGACGTTCGACGAGATGCTGGAACGCGTGCGCTACGAGGGTGCCTACCCCACCCGTGAACGTGCCGAGGAAGTCGTCGGCCGCGTCCTCGCGGCCCTCGGTCGCCAGGTGGTCGGAGACGAGCGCGTCGATCTCGCACGCTGCCTGCCCGTCGAGGCGGCACTCACCCTCACCGCCCAGATCCCCGACACCGGACAACTCACCGGCTGGGGCTTCGTCAAGGACCTGGCTGCCCGCACCGGCGGCGCTCCGGCGGCCGCCCGCTGGGACGTCGGTGCCGTCCTGGCGGTCGTCGCCCGCCTTGCCGGGCCCGAGCTCGTCGCGCGCATCCTGCGCCGGCTCCCACCCGGCTACGCCCTTCTCTTCGGCCAGGCGGAACTCCTCCAGGCACAGCCCGCGGCCTGACCGGCCGACCGGCCCGTCCGGCCGCGTCTCGGCGCGGCCGGACGGGCGACTCCGCGAACGGTTCGATCCGCGCTGCCGGCAGTTGCCGCGTCGGGGGCATCGGCCGCATCGATCCGGACCATGCTTCTCCTGAGGAGCCAGGAACGAGCAGGGGAGACCTGAGCGATGAGTGTGACCCACACAGCCGGAGCCCGACCGTGACCCCGGAGGACGAGGCCACCGCCCACCTGCTCGTCGCGGCGGCCTTCCACGACGCCGCCGCCAAGGCCGAGGAGAAGGGCGACCGCTCCGTCGGCGACTTCTCCCGCGCGGTGCTCCGCCGGTTCGAGGAGCAGCAGCACCTGGAAGGGGCGCTGTACGACGTGGTCGTGACGTACGCCCGGGAGCACGCCGCGCCGGAGGACGTGGCCGCGCTGCGCCGCTGGATCGACGAGGTGCGGTCGTGAGCGGGTGACCCGAGGCGCCTTCGCGCGGGGCGTCCCGCCCGAATGCCGGGCCACGAACCGGGTAGTCGCGATTCACGGAGCGGCGCCAGGTCACGTTCCGCTGCGCGACGCGAGACCGCGTCACGAGACACAGCCACCGCACTTGCGGTGGTCCCGTTCGTCCGACGTACCCCGGAGGCACACATGAAGGCATCGAAGATCGCCTACAAACCCGTGGGCCTGGCCCTGGGAGCCGCAGGTGGTGCCCTCGCCGCCACAGCCTTCAAACAGGCGTGGAAGACGCTCGGGCACGACGACGACGCTCCGGACGCAACTGACGAGGATCGGACGTGGCGGGAGATCCTGCTGGCCGCCGCACTGCAGGGGGCCATCTTCGCCGCCGTCAAGGCCGCCGTCGACCGTGCGGGTGCCACTGCGACGAGGCGCCTGACGGGCAAGTGGCCCGGCTGACCGCGGGTTGGCTCCACGCCGGCGGTGGGTGCGGAAGATAGAGGCTGCTGCGAAGTTTGGATGGGCGCGAACGGTGAAGATGCGAAATTGACAGCGGTTTCAAGCCATGATGAGGAGGCACATCATGGGCATCATCGCCTGGATTCTCATCGGGCTGCTCGCCGGACTCATCGCGAAGGCCCTGATGCCGGGCAAGGACCCGGGCGGCATCATCGTCACCACACTGATCGGAATCGCCGGCGGGCTGCTCGGCGGCTGGCTGGGAAAGGTGATCTTCGGCGTCGACTCGATCGACGGCTTCTTCGACCTTTCGACCTGGATCGCCGCGATCATCGGCTCCGTCATCCTCCTGGCCCTCTACCGACTCGTCACCCGCAACCGTCTCTCCCACCGACACGCCTGAGCGCCGCGTCCGGGCGCCCCTGGAACGGCTCTCCCCGCTCGCGGGGGAGAGCCGTTCCCCTGTCTGCGGAGTCGGCAGTCGTCGGACGCGACGGCGATGGTGTGCGTGCGAGGCGTTCGGCCGGGACGCCGGCGAAGAGCCTCAAGTCGTCTCACGGCCACGGGCGTTCGTCCTCGTGCCGACCAGGGACGGATCCGCCGGGCGCCTGGAGACGCTGGTCCGCCGGAACTGACTCACCGCCGCCCGGCCCTGCACTGACGTTCGGTAAGATCCGCAGTTCTTCGTACCGGGGGAGGCATCATGGCCGAGGGCCGCAGCACCGAAGGCATCCACAGCGCCGAGGCCGTCGACGACGTGGCGGACGACCGGACCACCGTCCAGCTGGTGTACCGGCCGCAGTCCGCCGACGCGCTGGCCGCCCTGCGGGTCCGCGAGCGGATCAAGCGGACCGGGCTGGTGCTGCGGGGCGTGTTCCTCGCACTGTGGGTGGGCCAATGGCTCCTCGCGGCCATGGCCCGCGGGACCGTCGACATGATCTCGACGGTCCTGGTGCTGATCGTCGTCCTGGTGGTGTGGGGTTACCCGCGGCTCCAGGCCGCCCACGTGCAGCGGACCGTCGGATGGCAGGGCGAGTACCACGCCACCGTGTCCGCGGCCGGAATCACCTGCCGTACCGACCACAGCACGATGGTCCAGAAGTGGTCGGCCTTCCAGGGCTATCGCGAGACGGCAGGTCACTTCGTTCTGCTCAGCCGGGACCCGAACATCACGTGCCTCGGAGTCCTGCCCAAGCGGGGCGTGCACGAGGCCGCGGGTGTCGACCGGCTGCGGGCCGTCCTGGACCAGCACCTCACTCGCGCGTAGCGGCCGGGTCGTGCTCCCGCGGGGGTGCGGCCCGGCCGGATCGACGGCGTACCACCGGACGGCCGCGGGCACACCGCTTCCCGCCGTCCGCGGAATGGCCGGCCGGACGTGCGGGTGTCAGACGCGAGGTGGCACATCCAGATCGGCCCATACGGTCTTTCCGGTGCCTTCGAGCCGGGAGCCCCAGCGCTGGGCGATGTGATCGACGATGAAGATGCCGTGCCCGCCCACGGTGTCCGGCCGATGCGGGCCGAGGTGCGGGACGGACGGGCTCGGGTCGGCTACGGCGATCCGGAAGCTGTCCCGGTCGTGCCGCAGCGTCAGACGCAGGACGCCGCCTCCGTGTCTCACCGCATTGGTGAGAAGTTCCGCGGCCACGAGCAGCGCGTCGCCGTCATCGACGAAGTGCCAGTCGGCCAGTGCCTGACGGGCCCAGGTGATTCCCGCGTTGCATGCCTCGGGGCCGCTCGCGTCGAAGACGAGATCGCGGCGCTGGGAAGCAGACGGCCGGGGATGATCCATACCGGTCCCTACAGGGCGAGTGGGCTTTCCGTGGCTCCGCGCCTGCCCAGCTCCATGGCCGCTATGCACCGGCCGGCGACCCCATGGCGGTTGCCCGCGGGCCGGGCGGAGACACCCACGGGCCCGGGGTAGCCCCTCGGCCGCGCATGCCGGCCGTGGCGACGGTACCCGCGGCGGTGCCGCCGGCTGGTCAGGCGTTCCGCTTGACCTTGACACCGTGACAAGGCCTTCACTGGGGCCGAGGAGGTGGTCCCCATGACCAGGACGAAAGAGGCCACGTATGCGATGCGTGTGCTCCAGGGGCTGGAGCACGACAGCTCGTCGGTCCGGATGCAGGCGGCGCTGGCGATCGGCACGAACCCGGACCCCGGGTCCATCGGCAAGCTCGTCGAGCGATGCGCGATAGAGCCCGACTTCTCCGTGCGCGAGACACTGACGTGGGCACTCACCCGGCACGCGGCGTCGCTGACGGTCCCGGCGCTCCTCGAGGAGGTCCGCTCGGAGTGTGCGCAGGCACGGAGCCAGGCGTTGCACACCCTGTCCAAGATCGGGGACCGGCGGGCGTGGCCGGCGATCACGCCGGCGCTGCTGTCCGACGCCGACGACGAGGTGGCCCGGAGCGCCTGGCGGGCGGCGGTGGCGCTCGTGCCCGACGATGAGCAGCGGGCGTTGGCCGTACTGTTGGCGAGGCAGCTCGGGCGCGGTGGACGCGAGACGCGGCGGAGCCTCAGCCGGGCGCTGATCGCGCTCGGGGAGGTGATGTTGCCGATCCTGGGCGCAGCGGCCAACGATGTCGACCCCGGCGTGCGCACACACGCGAGGGCCACGGAACGGCTGTGGCGCGATCCGGAAGCCGGATTCGAGTTCGCCGTCGAGGAGTCGAAGCGCGTCGTGGCCCTCGGCGGTTCCGGTCCGGAGGAGCGGTAGGCAGTGTTGATCGGTGAGGTCGCGCGACGGTCCGGTGTCAGCGCCCGCATGCTCAGGCACTACGAATCGCTCGGCCTGGTGCAGCCGTCGGACCGTACCGGTTCCGGCTATCGGGAGTACTCCGGCGAGGACATCCGGCGCATCTTCCACATCGAGAGCCTGCGGTCGCTGGGGTTGTCGCTGCGCGACATCGGGCGCGCGCTCGACGACCCCGGCTTCGCGCCCGCGGAGCTCGTCGACGACCTGACCCGTCGGACGCGGGACCGCATCGCGGCGGAGACGGAGCTGCTCACGCGGCTCCGGCGGATCGGAGCAGCGGAACCCGCCGGCTGGGAGGACGTCCTCCAGGTCGTCGCGCTCCTCCACGCCCTGGGGTCGACGAGCCCGGGGGCAAGGCAGCGCGCGGCCCTGTCCGCGGTCGAGGAAGTCCCCATGCCGGTCGAAGCACTGGTCGAAGCCGTGCTGAGCGAGTCCGACCCGAACGTCGCCGGAGCCCTTCGGTGGGCGCTGGCGCAATCCGGCGAGGACGGGCTGGCGTTGTTGACGGAGGGCCTCGACTCACCCGCGCCCGAGGTGCGGAAGCGTGCCGTCCGATCCATCGCCGAGATTCCGAACGGTGCGTCGACCGTGGTGCTGAAGGCCGCCCTCACGAACGCCGACGTCGTGGTCCGCGGGTACGCGGCGCTCGCGCTCGGTGCTCGTGGGGCGGCCGAGGCGGTCCCGACGCTGATCGACATGATCGTCGAGGACAGGAACGACGCCGACGCAGCCGACGCGCTGGGCACGCTGGCCGCTGATCCCGCGGTGGCGGAGCGGATCGCGGCCGGGCTCGTGGACTGCCTCGCCGGCAGCGGCACTCCTGGATCGTCCGCACGCCGACGGCTGGCGCAGGCGCTCGCGGACATCCCGGGCGTCACGGCAGCGCGTGCCCTCGCGGATCTGGTGCACGACGAGGACCGGGCAGTCGCGCTGACCGCGGCATACGTTCTCGAGCTGCGCGACCGACGGTAGGCACAATCCCTCGTGCGGCCTGTCACCGCCTGCGCGAGACGCGTCGGGCGGCCTGCCGCACCTCGGTCCGGTCACCCTCGGGATCGGTGGTCCGGCCGAACCGGGTGAACACCGGGGATGTCCTGCACTGCCTCCGCCAGGTCCACCCCTCGGCGCGCAGTCGCGCGCGCATGGCGTCCAGGTCGCCGACGTCGAAGCGGACCGTGCTCATGAGCCGGACACGGTCCCCGGCGGGTTCTGGTCGTCCAGCTCGTTGTCGGCCCGCCCGACGGAGAGACTGGCTCGGTCGCCCGACGGAGAGACTGGCTCGGTCGCCCGACGGAGACCGGGCCCGACCGCCGGATCGGCCTGAGCGGCGGGACGACTTCACCGGCGGCACCTCAACGGTCAGAGGTGGTGGGGCCCGACCGGGCGAAGTGGCGGGTCGTGGGCACCAGAGCCGCCGCCGCCGGTACGAGGAGGCAGGCGGCGGCGCAGCCGGCGAGGACGGCGGTGGTTCCGAACGCGTCGATGGCGGGGGCGATCAGGGCGAGGCCGACCGGTGCCAGTCCGTAGGAGACGAGGAAGTCCAGCGAGGAGACGCGGGCGAGTTTGTCGGGCGCGACCTCGCGCTGGGTGGCGGTGAACCAGGGCACGTTGAACAGTTCGATGCCGATTCCGGCGACGGCGTACGCGGCGACGACCACGGCGGGGTGGACGGGCAGGAGGAGGCTCAGCGGGGCGACGCCGTAGGCGGCGAGGCCGGCGAAGGCGGCCCAGCCCTGGGAGCGGGGCCGCCAACGGGAGATGAGCAGGGCTCCGCCGAGGGCGCCCACCGTGTAGGCCGTCATGGCTGCCGCCAGGACCCATGCGGTGCCGTAGCGGTCCCGGCTGATCAGAGGCAGGGCGACGCTGGTCGCGGAGTACCCGAGGGTGATGACGGCGGCGAGGGCGGCGAGCCCGGCGAGGAACCAGGGGTGGCGGCGCGCCTCGCGTATCCCTTCCATGAACTCGGCGCGGCATCCGGCGCGTGGCGCCACCGCGGCGACCGGCTCCGCCGTTGTGGGGGCGGTCCGTCGGGCGGGCGCGAGTGCCGCGATCAGCCAGAGCAGGCCGATGCCGAGGAGGAGGGCCTGGGTGTCGAGGAGGGTGGCGAGCAGTGCGGTCAGGGCGGGACCGGCGAGGGTGGAGCCCCGCACCGCCATCGTCGCCGCGGCGTTGGCCTGTTGGCGGTGTTCGGGTGCCACGGTCTCGGCGGTGAGTGCCTGGAACGCAGGTCGGCAGGCTCCTTGGCCGGCGCCCGCGAGGGCGGCGGCGGCCGTCATGAGCACGAGCGAGCGGCCGAGGCCGGCCGCGAGGAGGGGCGCGGCGGCGGCAGCGGCGAGGGCCGACCAGAGGACCACGGCGCGGCGCGAGTGCCGGTCCGCGAGTACGCCGCCGACGGCGACGGCGGCGAGGAAGCCGGCGGTGCGTGCGGCGAGTACCAGGCCGAGACCGGCGGCACCGAGGTCGCGATGGAGTACGGCGAGCCCGAGTGTGAAGGGCAGGGCCCAGGTCGCGAGCCCGGAGGCGGTGGTGCCCGCCCACAGACGCAGGAACGCGGTGTCCCGCAGGACCGAACGCGGGGGAGGGGGCGTGGATGTGGCCGTTGCGGGCGCGGGTGTGGTCGCCACGGTGTGGTTGCTCCTCGGGAGGTGAGGGCGGTTCAGGGAACCACCCTTCCGACGTTAATGAAAATGAATACCATTACAGTACTCTCTCGGTGCGGCACTCCCGCCCCGTGCACGACCACACCCATGCCTGCCCTCGCAGACCGGAGAACCCATGCGCCACCCCGTCCATCCCGCCCGCCTCGGCATCGCGCTGACCCTCGCTCTCGCCGCCACGGGATGCTCCACAACGGCCGGCGACGGCTCCCGGGCGGACACGAAGCCCACCGCTCGGGCCTCCGCCACGGCGGCCTCGATCACCAGCTGCGGCCGCCGGCTGTCCTTCGCCGAGCCGCCGAAGCGGACCGTCGCTCTCGACCAGACCTCGACGGAGACCCTGCTCGAACTCGGCCTCCAGGACCGGATGGCGGGTACGGCCAACCTCAAGACGAAGATCCCCGCGCGGTACGCGGCCGCGTACGCCGAAGTCCCGGTCATCGCCCCGAAGATCGCGACGGGTGAACAACTGCGCTCCAGCGCAACGGACTTCGCGGTCGCCGGCTCCACGGACCTGTTCACCGCGGACCGGGCCGGCACCCGTGAGGAACTGGCCGCCCTCCAAGTCCCCACCTTCGTCAGCGCCGTGGACTGTCCGCAGCACAGCCCGGCCGGCACGACTCCCTTCGAACTCCTCTTCTCCGACTACGAGAACCTGGGAAAGGTCTTCGGCGCCCGGGAGCGGGCCGGCAAGCTCGCCGCCGACCAGCGGGCCGCCGTCACCAAGGCCGGCGAGAACGCCGCCGAGCTCCCCGAGGGAGCCGACCGGCCCACCGTCGTCTACCTCTACTCCGTCTTCAACGGCATGCCGTACGTGGCGGGCAGGACCGGCCTGCCCAGCGAGATGAGCCGGATCGTCGGTGCCGAGAACGCCTTCGACGACGTCGACGAGGACTGGCCGGAGGTCTCCTGGGAGGAGATCGCCGAGCGCGACCCCGACGTCATCGTGATCGGCGACCTCTCCGAGCGCGGGCGGCCGGGCGACAGCGCCGCCGAGAAGCGCGCCACGATGAACGCACACCCGGTGATCTCCCGGCTGCCCGCGGTCCGCGACGACAGGATCCTCGAAGTGCCGGGCATCGAACTGGACCCCTCGGTCCGCTCCGTGCACGCTCTCGGACTGCTGGCCCAGGGGATGAAGGACCTCGGATATGTCCGCTGACCCGGACACCCGCGGCGGACCGGCGGACCTCCTGCCCACGGACCTCCTGCCCACGGACCTCCTGGCCACGGACCTGCCCCCGCCGGTCGATCTGCCCCCGCCGGTCGACCTGCTTCTGCCGACGGCCCGCGAGCGGGACGGGGCGGCGGAATCCGACACCCCCCGCCCCGCGACGGCTCGTCCGGCCGGGTCGGCGGGGCGGCCCGGCCCGTCCGCCGCGATGCGGGTGGTCCGCATCCTTCTCGCGGCCGGCGCCCTGGCCGGCTCCGTGGCGGCCGCCGTACGCCTCGGCACCGCCGACGTCGGCTGGGGGGATCTCGGACGCGTCCTCGGTGCCCGACTCGGCCTGCCCGTCGCACCGTTGCCCCCGCTGGTGGACTCCCTCGTATGGGACCTGCGACTGCCGCGCGTCCTGATGGCCGCCCTCGTCGGCGCGTCGCTCGCCGTGTGCGGCGCGGTGCTCCAGGCCGTGACCCGCAACGCGCTCGCCGACCCCTACCTCCTCGGCGTCTCCTCGGGCGCCTCCGCGGGCGCCGTCACCGTCGTCGTCCTCGGGGTCGGCGCGAGCACCCTCGGCGTCACCGGCGGGGCCCTCGCCGGCGCGCTCCTCTCCTTCGCGCTGCTCCTCCTGCTGCTGCGCAGCGGGCCGGACTCGGTCCGCATCGTCCTGACCGGCGTGGTCGTCGGCCAGCTCTTCACCGCCCTGACCTCGCTCGTCCTGATGGCCTCCGCCGACGCGGACACCACGCGGGCCGTCACCCACTGGCTCCTCGGCTCGATGGCACCGGCACGCTGGGACACCGTCGTGGTCTGCGCGATCGTCACGCCGCTGGGACTGGGCGCCGCGTGGCTGTGTGCGAACGCCCTCGACGGACTCGCGTTCGGCACCGACACGGCCGCGTCCCTCGGGATCGCCGTAGGCCGCACGCGGATGCTGCTTCTGGTCGTCACGGCCGCGTTGACCGCGGTCGCGGTGGCCACGGTCGGCGCCATCGGCTTCGTCGGTCTGATCGTCCCCCACGGGGTGCGGTTCCTCGTCGGGCCGCGGCACCGGGTACTCCTGCCGTACGCGGCGATCGCGGGCGCGGTGTTCCTGGTGTGGACGGACACCCTCGCACGGATCGCCTTCGCACCCCGCGAGGTTCCCGTCGGCGTGATCACCGCGCTGCTCGGTGTGCCGCTCTTCCTCCTCGTCCTGCGCAAGCGGGGTGAGCTGTGAGGATCACCGCCGAAGACCTGAGCTGGTCGGTGTCGGGCACACCGGTCGTACGAGGCGTCAGCGCGGACATCGCCCCCGGCGAGACGGTCGGGCTGCTGGGCCCCAACGGCTCGGGCAAGTCCTCGCTGCTGCGCTGCCTGGCCGGCCTCCGGGCTCCCGACACCGGCACGGTCCGCTACGACGGCGCCGACGTACGGGACTGGTCCGCGCGCCGGATCGCCCGCCATGTCGCCTTCGTCGAGCAGGACTCGGGCGCGGAAAGCGATCTGCGGGTCGCCGACGTCGTGGGTCTGGGGCGGACCCCGTTCCGGGACCGCTGGCGCGGACCGGGCACCGCCGACCGGGCGGTGGTCGCCGCCGCGCTGGAGCGAGTCGGACTCACCGCGCTCGCCGGCCGCACCTTCAAGGCGCTCTCGGGCGGCGAACGCCAACGCGCCCACCTCGCCCGGGCACTGGCCCAGCAACCGTACGGCCTGCTGCTCGACGAACCCACCAACCACCTCGACGTCCGACACCAACTGGACCTCATGCGGCTGCTGGCCGACAGCGATCAGACGGTCCTGGTCGCGCTGCACGACCTGTCGCTCGCCGCCCGCTACTGCGACCGGCTGCTGCTGCTCCACCACGGCCGCCTGATCGCCTCCGGCCCCCCGGGCGCCGTTCTGACCGCCGAGCGGCTCGCCGAGGTCTTCGAGGTCGACGCCGCCCTCACCACCGATGCCCTGGGACACCCCACGGTCACCTACCGCGGCCCACTCGCCGACCCGCGCCCGGCTCCACCCCCGACCCCGGCAGCCCAACTCGCCCCGTGAACGCGAGACCCGTGAACGCGAACCCCGTGAACTCCAGAACCCCCTGAGCACGAACAGGAATCCCATGAGCAGGAACCCCATGAGCACGAACCCCATGAGCACGAACCCCATGAGCGCGAACCCCATGAACCGGACAACCCCCGCGCCCTCCACCGCCCCGACCGTCGAGACGCTCATCGAGGAGGTCCTGGCCGGAGGCCACGGCCCGCTCCCGTCCGAACGCGTCGCGACCAGCGTGTTCTGGATCCACCACGGCACCCGACTGGCCGGCGGTGACACCACCTACCTCAACCAGTACGTCCTGGTCCGCCTCGGCTCCTCCTTCGGTGGCTGCGCCTTCGAGGCCGGCCAGGTCGAACCCTCGGTCTGCCGCGACGCCTCCGGCACCCGCCTAGACGTGCTGCTGCGCGAGGCGCCACAGCCGCTGCGGATCGCGGCCCTCGACGCCTACCTCTCCGACCGCCGCCCCCACCGCGCGGCAGCCGCGGCGGGCGACGCCGAGCCCGTCATCCTTCCCGGCGGCACTCCAGAGGCACGAGCGAACGCCCGCGACGCGGCCATCGCCGGCCTGCTGGACATCGAGAAGGGCGCCGAAGTCGGCCTCATCGGCGTCGTCAACCCACTCGTCGCGGCGATCCGCGAACGCGGCGGCGAACCACTGCCCTGCGACTTCAACCTCCGGACGACCCGGTGGGGCGACCCCGTCACCGACGACATGCACCAGGTCCTGGACCGCGCCGACGCCGTCGTCGCCACCGGAATGACCCTCGGCAACGGCTCCTTCGACATCATCCTGGACCGCTGCCGCTCCCGCGGCGTCCCGCTGATCGTCTACGCCCAGAGCGGCAGCGCCGTCGCCCGCGCCTTCCTCGGCTCGGGCGTCACCGCCCTGTCCGCGGAACCGTTCCCCTTCTCGCAGTTCAGCGCCGAGGAGACGGTCCTCTACCGCTACCGGACGGTGGGTGGCGCGTGATCCCCGCCGCCCGCACGTCCGCACCCGGTGCGGAACCCCTTCCCCTCGGAACCGGGCACGCCCCGTGCCATCACGGAGAGATCCTCCAGGGCACCTTCCTCGACGACGCCGGGCGCCGGTGTGCGGGGCTGGTCACCCTGCCCATGGCCGGCCCCGGCAGCAGCGCCGAGTTCCATCCCCGGCCCGGCACCCCGCCCGACGTGCTCACCGTCGTCCCCGCCGACCGCACCAAGGCCGCGAAGGCCGCCGCCCTCGCGGTCGCACAGTGCGCCGAGGAGGCCGGCCGGCCCGCGTGCGGCGGGGAGTTGCGGCTCGTCGGCGACCTGCCGGTGGGCCTGGGCATGGGCAGCTCCACCAGCGACGTGATCGCCGCCGTCCGCGCGGTCGCCGACACGTACGGCCGGCGACTGGCTCCCGCCACCGTCGCCCGGCTGGCCGTGCGGGCCGAGCTGGCCAGCGACCCGCTGATGCTCGACGGCCGCCCGGTGCTCTTCGCCCAGCGCGAGGGCCGGGTCCTGGAGGTCCTCGGGCCGGCCCTGCCGCCGCTGGTCGTGGTGAGCTGCACCCTCGGCGGA
This sequence comes from Streptomyces sp. JL2001, assembly GCF_050917515.1. Classification (NCBI taxonomy): domain Bacteria; kingdom Bacillati; phylum Actinomycetota; class Actinomycetes; order Kitasatosporales; family Streptomycetaceae; genus Streptomyces; species Streptomyces sp. JL2001. The sequence goes on from NZ_CP169421.1 coordinate 7,577,558, forward strand.
GGCGCCCCCGTGGACACCCTCTCCCTCCCCGCACGCCCGCCCGCCGAGACCGACGACGCCGACCTGCGAGCCTTCGAACGACTGCGCACCCTGCTGCGCCGGGCGGTGGCCACCGGCGACGCGCAGCTCCTCGGCGAGGTCGCCACCGCCAGCGCCCACCGCGGCCAACGGATCCTCGGGCACCCCGAGTTCGAGACCCTCACCGCGATCTCCCGGCGCGCCGGTGCGGTGGGCGTCCAGATCGCGCACAGCGGCGCCGTCGCCGGCGTGCTCTTCGACCCGGCCGCGCCCGGCCTGCACCGACGTGTACGCGCCTGCCTGCGCGCCCTCGACGCGCACGGCATCCCCACCACCCGGATCTTCACGACCTTCACCACGACCAAGGAGCTCCTGCATGGACCAGCACATCGCGGAGGCGATCGGCCGGCCGGACCTGATACACCTCGACGAACGGCTCGTCTGCCTGCGCTTTGAGACGATGAAGGTGGTCTCCGCCCTCGCGGCCGTCCGCCATCTGCTCGACACCGGAGCCGTGCGCCGCGGCGACACCCTGCTGGACAGCTCCAGCGGCATCTACGCCTACGCCCTCGCCCTGGCCTGCCACCGCTACGGCATGCGGTGCCACATCGTCGGCTCGACCACCGTCGACCGCACACTGCGCACCCAACTCGCCGTGCTCGGGGCGACACTGGAGCAGATGGAACCGTGCAGCGACCTCAAACTCGACCAGAAGCGGCGCGTCGAGCGCATCCACGAGATCCTCCTCCACCACCCGGAGTACCACTGGATGCGGCAGTACCACGACGACATCCACTACCTCGGCTACCGCACGGTCGCCGACCGGATCCTCCGAGCGGTCGGCACACGGAGCCTCACCGTCGTCGGCGGGGTCGGCTCAGGGGCCTCCACCGGAGCCCTCGCCCGTCACCTGCGAACGGCCGGACCCGGCGCCGACGACGTCGAACTCGTCGGCGTCCAGCCCTACGGCAGCGTCACCTTCGGCGCCGAACACGTCACCGACCCCGAGATCATCATCGCCGGGATCGGCAGCTCCATCCCCTTCGGCAACGTCACTCACGAGCTGTACGACACCCTCCACTGGGTCTCCTTCGACGCGGCCCTCGCCGGCAGCGTCGACCTGCTGCGACGCCACGCGGTCTTCGCCGGCCTGTCGACCGGCGCCGCGTACCTCGCAGCCCGTCACGAACGGGCCCGCTCACCCGAGCGAACCGTCCTCTTCGTCGCCGCCGACACCGGTCACCGCTACGCCGACACCGTCCACGCCCGCCACGAGGAGGCCGCGGACATCACCGGCCTCGCCCCGCAGGAGGTGTCCGACCTGAGCGAGCTCGCCCTGCCCTGGTCCCGGATGCACTGGAACCGAGCTCCCGCACCGGCGCCCGCGCCGCGGGCCTGACCGGCCCCACCCACACGCCCTGTGCCCCGGCTTCGCTCCCTCGGCGGACTGCCGGGCGGCCGCAGGACGACCGGGCGCCGGACACCGTGCGAGGGGCACACCCGCGCCTGGGGTGTCAGTCCCCTTCGTGTCCGGTGACGGCCGGCCCCGGGGCTTGCCTCGGCCGCCCGGTCAGGCAGCCGAGGCGGTCGGCGGTCACCGGGGCGCCCTCCGCCACGTTCCGGTCGTAGGTGACCTTGCGGACCGTCACCTGCCGTGATCCGACGGTCACTTCGAAGTGGCCGTGGCCGGGGACGACCTGCCTGCGGGCGCCGGGGAGCGCCGCCGCCAGCGTGGCGGCGTCCGTCTCTCGTCCCGCCGGGTAGCGGATCACCGCCGGACCGTCGGGACGGACCAGTGGTGCGGTGGCCGAGACGTCGGTGACCACGAACCCTCCGGCCTTCAGCGCCGATGCCGCCGCGGCCTCGTCCACCCGCACCCTGATTCCGGCGGGGTTGCTGGACACCGGAGTCCTGGGGACGGGCTGGATACGCCGGTCGCCCGTGATCGGCCGGTCCTGGGCCAGGGCCTTCCACAAGGCCCGCGAGCGGGCCTCGTGCCAGACCAGCGTCGACCCGACTCCCGGCACGCGGTGGTCGAACAGCCGGATCGGGACGGTGGCGAACTCCGTCCGCCCGGGACCGAGGCGCGCGAGTGCCATGCCGATGCGGGCGAGGTCGAAGGCGTCGGTGTGCCCGTCGGTCCGTACCGACTTCAGCAGGGTGGCCGCGGTCCCGGCCGCCGCCACCGGATCGGCCAGCGCCCCCTCGGCGGTCAGCCGCGTCAGCAGGTCGGAGACGGCGCGCTGCTGGCGCCGCACACGGCCGAGATCGCCCGGCCGCTCGACGTGCCGGGCCCGGACGTAACGGAGTGCGCCGTTGCCGTCCGCGTGGTGCATGCCCGGTGCGAGGTCGAGTCCGGAGTTCTCGTCCCTCAGGTGCTTGTCGGTGCACAGGGTCGCGCCGCCCAGCCCGTCGACGGTCTTCTCGAAGCCGGTGAACCCGGTCTCCAGGTAGTGGTCCACGTGCAGCCCGGTGACCTTCTCGACCGTCCTCACGGCCAGTGTCCCGCCACCGCGGGCGTACGCGCCGTTGATCTTGCCGCGGACACCGCTGCCGTCGGCGTACTCGACGTAGGAGTCCCGGGGCAGGGACACCACGCTCATGCGCCGACGGTCTTCCGACAGGTGCACGAGCATCATCACGTCCGTGCAGTTGCACCCCTTGCCCCCGACGTGCAGGCGGTTCTTCTCGGCCCTCGACAGCCCGGTGCGGCTGTCGACGCCGACGACGAGAATGTTCGTCCCGTGTCCCGGAGCGGCTCGGCCGGCCGGCGAACCGGCCCAGGCCGCTCCTGAGACCAGCGCGGTCAGCACGGCGACGGTGGTGGCGGTACGCAGCAACGCGACCTCCCTGAGGCGGGGGACCGGCGCGTGGGCGTGTCGCCGTCGACGGTCGGCGGATCGGAGGCCCGACGCTAGCGACCCCCCGCCGCCCCGCCCCGGCTACACGCCGGGGACTGCTCCTGCCGGAGCACCCTTCGCACCGTAATGGAGCGCCACGGTGTCCACCGCGGGGCGTGCGCGCCCCACCGGGCGGAGGGCGAACTCCCGCAGCACATTTCCTGTCACCGTGCGCGTGAACGCCCCGGCCCGTCCGTCCAGCCCGTGGTTCACCCCACCCCCGCCCGGACCGTACGCCTCCAGGGATTCCACCCAGCGCATCGTCCCCGCGGCGAACAGACCGGCGCCGGACGGCAGGGAGGCGTACACGGTGTCCGCGTACGACGGACGCCCCTTGCACACCACCGGCGAGTGGGCCAGGACCTCCATCGGTCGCGGCGTCGGATAACGGAGGTCCACCCGGTCGTACTCCACCCCCACCAGGTGCGCGAAGGAGTCGCCCGCGGCCACCCCGGTGCCCGCCAGGAGCCAGTGGTCCGGCCGGGCCACCACGTAGGGCGCGTCGACCGGATACCCGTCGTACATCACGCCCAGCAGACCGCTCTCGGGCTCCGGAGCCGGCCGGCGCCGGAAGTCGTTCGTCGGTGGCAGCCCGCGGCGGTACCCCGGATCCCGCGCGTAGTCGTCCTTGTAGCAGACCACGGTCCGGTCGGCACCGGCCGTGGAGGCCTCGAACCGGATGCGCCGGTAACAGCAGTTCGCTCCGAACACCGCGAGGTTCATGCCGGCGTCCCGGGCCTCGGTGACGTGACGCCGCTGTTCCGGGCTCCAGTACTCGTCGTGCCCCGGCGACAGCAACGCCACCGCCCCGGACAGCAGGGACCTCTCGCGCGCCACGTCGATTCCGGTGGCGTACGCGAGGGGGAGGCCCATCCGCTCCGCCAGCGCAAGGAGCGGTGCCTCGTACGTCAGGAACAGACCGGCACCGTGCGCATTGCGGTAAGGCCGGTCGAAGCTCACCGCCAGCGACCGCGAACCCTTCTTGCCCGTCGTCCCCTTGTACAGGTCGGCTCCGCCCCAGCGGTTGTACGCCTGCCAGGTGGCGACCGCGTTGACGAACACCGTGCGCCCCGCGGTCGACGCGGACCGCACGGTCACCGGGACGTACCGCTGCGCCCGCGTGCCGCCGACCGTGTCCAGCCGCAGCAGGTAGCAGCCCTCCGGCCAGCCGGCGGTGTCGATCCGCGCGCTCTCCTGCCACCCGGCCCACGCCATCCGGATGGCGGCGTCGACCCGTGCCGCCGGCTGGAGGAGCCCGGGAAGCGCGGCGGAACGCCACACGAGCCGGGCCCGGGTTCCGCCGTACCAGCCCATGCGATACGCGGAGACGGTGTAGGACGGCGCGGTCGTCGACACCCGCAGCGCGAACGTCTCGCCGGGCAGGACCGAACCGCGGTCGGCGAAGCCCTCGATGGCGCGGGAGGACCCGGCGTGGGTGATCCGCCAGTCCGCGGCGCCGGGAAGCAGGTTCTCGGCCCGCACGTCGAACCAGCCGGCCCCGCTCTCCGCCGCGGAGGCGGCACCCGTCGGCACGGACGACACGGCGACCGCCGCCGCGAGTCCGAGCACCTGTCGTCGCGTGGGCCCGGGACCGCGCCCTCGATCCGGCCGCCCGCCGTTGCCGTCCTGTCCCACCGCGACTCCTCCCATGCCCACTCCGTGCAGCACCCGGCTCGGCCCGCCACCGTACGTCCGCCGACCGGTCGGGGGCGCACGACAGCCCGGAGCGGTCGCCCGCTCCGTCCGCGGTCACCGGTTCGGACGACCGGAACGACGTCGACCCGCCCGGCCGGCCCCGGGCGCGAGTCGACGTCCGGGCTCGCGGCACTCGGCCGTCATGGTCTTCTCGCCGGGGACTCCGCCGACCCGTGGCCGCCCGTGTCAGGTGACGAGCTCGACGATGCTCCGGGCCGTCAGCCACAGACCGAGGACCATGGAGAGCGTGACGACCAGCTGTTCCTGACGCTGCTCCAGCTGATTTCGCAGGGCGTTCAGCCGAGCGTTCGCGACCCCGGGGGCCCGGACCGTGTACGTCTCCATGACGACGAGACTGAGCGTGGCCAGCAGGCAGTAGCCGGTCAGGGCCAGCCAGTCGGCGAGGGTGGAGAGGTTCGCGTCCACGGCGGTCGCGGCGCCGGCGCCGACGAGTGCCCAGGGCTGCAGCAGCCAGGCCAGGCCGGCCGACGTCGACAGCGAGGCGTCGTCGATCCGGGCGGTCCACCGTGGCGGGCCGTGCGGGCGGGGCGGCCGACGCCGCCGGTGAAAGCCGTACAGCAGCAGTGCCAGACCGATCGCGAGCTTGACGGCGATCACGGCGGTCGACGGCGCGCTGTGGCGGGCCGGGGGCTGACCGCCGGTCAGCAGCAACACGCAGGCGATCACCGCGACCAGGTCGGCCAGCCATGACAACAGGAAGGCCAGACCCTTGCGCGTCCCGCGCCGCGAGGAGAGCAGCAGAATGAAGGCGGTGTTGTGCAAAGGCCCCAGGGTGATGGCCGTGCCGATCACGATCAGATCGAGGACCATCGGACGAGGCGCTCCTGGGTGTCGGTGCCGTCTGAACCGGGGCCGGGCGAACCGGTCGGCGGAGTCGGGCGGCTCCCGGTGCCGCCTCCCGACTCTGCTGGCGGCCGTCCGGTCGGTCAAGCAGGCCACGCCCGCGTTCTGCCATCCCGTGCTCGGGCGGCGCAAGGACAGCGCCGAGGGTTCCGTCCCCCGTTCCGGTCCGGCCTCGGCACGGAACGGGACAGTCGGGATGCCGCGTCTGCGGGTTCACCCGTGGCCGCATGGCGTGGAGGCCGACGTTCCCTGCCCGCCACACCGCGCAGAGGCCCGGGCGGTCAGGAATGCAGCCCCTGGAGGCCGTCGTAGGCGGCCATGACCAGATCGAGTCCGCGGGTCTCCTCGGCGGGTTCGCGGACCTGGTTGGTGACGTAGGCGACGGTCATGCGGGCCTGGGGGTCGATCATGAGGAGGGAGCCGCCCCAGCCGCCCCAGCCGTAGGTGGTGCCGAACAGCCCGTAGCCCAGCCCCCAGCGCATCGGCATGCCCAGCACCCGGTCGTCGCCTTCGAACTGTTCGGTACGGGCGAGGTCGGCGCTCTCCCGCGAAAGCAGGCGAACCCCGCCGAGGCTTCCCCCGCAGGCCATGACCGACTGGACGAGGGCGACGGAGCGGGCGTTCCCGAAACCGCCGGCGGCGGGGATCTGAGCGCGCCGCCAAGCGGTGGTGTTGCCGTCCCGGACGGTGACGCCGGTCCCGGAGGCGGGCTCGGCGTCGGGCCCGGAAGCACTCGCGGCGTAGCCCTCGTCCTGGCCCGGCGGGGGCACCGCCGGGGCGACGCGGTGGTCGTGCTCGGCCGGCAGGCCGATGTGAAAGTCCGCCCCCAGCGGGCCGGCCACCTCCTGGGCGAAGAACTCGCCCACGGTGCGCCCGGTGACGCGTCGCAGGACCTCGCCGAGGATGAAGCCCTGGGTCAGGGAGTGGTACCCGCCGTCGGCGCCCGGCTGCCAGCGCAGGCTCTGTTCGGCGAGCAGGCCGGTGGCCCTGGACCAGTCGCAGAAGTCGGCGAGGGCGACGGGCACATCCCATTCGGGCAGGCCCGCCGTGTGCGACAGGACGTGACGCACCAGTACCCCGTCCTTGCCCGCGGCCGCGAACTCAGGCCAGTAGCGGGCCACGGGGGCGTCCAGGTCGAGTCGGCCGCGGTCGACCAGGACCAGCGCACACAGAGCCGTCATGGTCTTCGTGACGGACCACACGCCCGTGATCGTGTCCCGCTCCCACGGCGTCGTCCGCTCGGCGTCCGCGAAACCGCCCCAGACGTCGACCAGCGGTTCCCCGTCCACGAAGACGGCCACGGACCCGCCCGCATCACCGGCCTCCAGCAGCTCCGCAAGCTTGTTGGGCACGGCCGTGAAGAGGGGGTCGTAAGTGCCTTGAATGCCAGTCATGCCCCTATTCAGCCGCACGTCGTGCGGGCGGTCAATCGAGTATCGGAAGGCCTCTCGCCGGTCCGCTCATGGGGCCGCGCGCGTCATGCACCGGCGTTCGCGGGCGGGTGGATGGGGGGCGGGTGAGGGCCCGCGGGGCGTGGGTGTCTCAGGGGGCGCCGTGGAGGCTCTTGGCGGTGGGGGAGGTCCGGACCGTGGCCGGGTCGGGGTAGGTGCCCAGGAGGCGGTCCGCGCTGGCGGTCGTGGTGACGGTGAACCAGTAGTGCTCGTTCTTGTAGTGGTGGAGGCGGTGGTTGCGCCAGACGGCCTTGTACGTCGTGCTTCGGGGCCGGTAGTCGCTGTGTATCAGGTAGTGGGTCCACTCGTAGACGAGGCCCGTCGTCGCCACCGTCACCATGAACGTCAGGGCCTGGCCGACCCGCGGGAAGGCGAGGAGGGCCGCGGTGTTGTAGCCGACGATGACCCAGACGAGTGTCTTCCAGGGGATGAAGACCAGGGGGACGTCACGGGGATCCGCGTGGTGCTCGCGGTGCTTCCTCGCCAGCAGGGTGTCGAGGACGACGCCGCCGACCTTCCGGGGGCGCCAGTGCAGCACGAAGACGTGGATCAGCCATTCCAGTACGGGGAACGACGCGAGCAGGACCAGCGGTGCCCAGGCGTCGCTCGCGCGCCAGTCCCCCCAGGCGATGCGGCAGGCCAGCAGAGCGATCAGTACACCGCTGATCATCCAAGGCGACGGGTAGCGCCAGAAGGCCCGGAACACCGCGATCAGAGACGTGTCGGTCCGGCGAGATGCCGTCAGGGCGGTCTCGTCCGCCTGGACGCGCACCCGGGCGTCCATGGCGGCGGCGTCCTTCATGCCCCGCCGTCGCTCGATCGCCTTACGTAGGTTCATGGCTCTCCTCGAGTTGGTCGATGATGCCGATCAGGGCTTCGGTCGCCGGGCGCAGCAGATCCTCGCCACAGCTGCGGGCGCGGCCCGCGTCGCCCGCGGCGATCGCGGCGACCAGGGCGTCGTACGCGTCGGTCCGGTCCACCTCGACGGCCATGACATGGGCCAGGGCGTCGAGGGCCGGCTCGTAGGCGGCTCGGAGGCCGTTGAACATCAGCCGGAAGGTCACGGACTCGGCGGCATCCGTGACCAGCTCCCAGAAGGTCAGCGCGTGCCGTTGTCGGGCGACGGGGCCGGTGTCCTCCTTCAGCGCCCGGACAGCTTCCTGGAGCCGCGCGGACGACGCCGGCCCCCCGCGCCGTGCGGCGAGCTCGGCGATCTTCGGACCCACGTGCAGCCGGGCTTCGAGGATGCTGCGGGCGACGGCCAGGTCGATCTCCCCTCCGGCGAACAGCAGCCGGGGCAGCAGGTCGAGGCCACCCGCTCTGCGAATGTCCCGCACCGTGGTGGCGTCCCCCTGGCGGACCTCCACCAGCCCCGCGTGCGCGAGCCGCTGCAGCGCCTCGCGGACCGCGGGGCGCGAGACGCCGAGCACCTCCGCGAGGCGACGCTCACTGGGCAGGCTCTCGCCCGGGGCGAGGCCGCCGCTGACGAGCTCCCCGAAGAGCTGATCGAACACTTCGTCAGGAACCGAACGTCTGTTGACTGGTTGGAAAGGCACGGTGAGACCATACGAGTCAGAGGACAGGTGGTCTAGTGGTCAGACCAGTAAAATCCGCTCACTGTAGGGGCGTTGGGGGAGCGGGTCGGCCCCGGTAGGTCACGTGCGCGGGTCGGTCCCGGCAGGTCACGTGTGCGGGTCGCGGTCACCGGCCGGGGCGGTGCGGTACGTGCCCGCCCCGGGGCGCGTCATTCGCCCGTGGCCTCCTCGACCTCCCAGCGCAGCAGGTCGCCCGGCTGGCATTCGAGCACCTCGCAGAGCGCGGCGAGCGTGGCGAAGCGCACCGCCTTGGCGCGGCCGTTCTTGAGCACCGCGAGGTTGGCGGGCGTGATCCCCACGCGGTCCGCCAGTTCGCCCACGGACATCTTCCGCCGGGCCAGCATCACGTCGATGTCGACGGCGATCGGCATCAGATCACCTCGTCCAGTTCGGCCTGCATCTGCGCCGCCTCGCCGTCACGCGCGACGGCCTGGGCGAGCAGCATCCGCAGGACGAGCACGATGAGTGCGACCCCCAGGATGGCCACGCCGACCCCGCCCATGATGACGGTGACGCCCGGGTCCTCCCGCTGGCCCGGCGCATTGATGGCCGTGACCGCGAACCACATGAGGGCCGCCGCCACGATCGCGCCGATCACGCCGTCCACGTACCGGAAGGCGGCGTGGGAGAACACGGTTCCGCGTCGCACCATCGTCACCAGCCGCCATACGCAGACCACGGCGACCTGGGCGGCCACCATGCCCAGGATCGTGATCACGCGCAGCGGGGTCAGCGGGAGCGACCCGTCCTCCGGGTCGTTCCCGCTGACCAGAACCCACATCATCAATGCCTGTACGAACACGGTGCCGGCGAGCACCACCGCGAGCACGGCACGCAGCGCACGCACTGTCAGCTTTCCCATAGCCCATCCTTCCATCGCGTTGCGATGGAAATCTATCGAGATTCGATAGGTGAAGCAAGGGTGGAGACGCAGGGAGGTGACCTTTGGCCCACCGACGAGGGCGGGGGAGGGCGAGGGTGAGGCGGACGACAGCCCTGAGGGCTTGAGTACGATCACCTACGCCGGCCCGAGTACCCGAGCGGTGGACCGCCGGTCGGGGATTCCGGAAGGGTGGACGCATGCGCCGACTGCTGCTGCTCGTACCGCTGTTGCTGTTCACCGCCGCCTGTGGGGTGGTCCAGTCCTCCGAGGGCAGGGCGACGGACGACGCACGGGAGGCCGCCAGGAAGGCGGGGGAGAGGCTCTACGGTCAGCGTCCGCGCACGGCGGAGGAGGTCGGGCGCTCCGCCTCCGGCATCGACGGGGTGGAGGTGCTGCGGGTGACGGGCGCCTCGACGCACGACGGGGACGGCGTCGACGTGGTCGTCCGCACGTCCGGCTCGGCGTACAACGAGTGGCTCGACGTCGAGGAGGTCGTCGTGCGGCGCTGCTTCACGGTGCGGGTGTCGCCGAAAGCGGAGTGGGGTGAGGATCCCCGTGGCGTGGACTGCCCGGACGGTCCTGTACTGACGTTCGCTCCGCCACCCGAACCGCCCCGGCTGCCGTACGAGGAACTCCGCGCGAAACTTCCCCGGGTACCGGAGGGCGGCCGGGTGGGCGAGGCCGAGGTGCGCCGTTCGCTCGCCGCTCTGGATCTGCCTCCGGCGATCCGTACCGAGGTGAAGGCGGACGGCGGCCGGGTCGGCGTCCTGCTGTCGCTGAAGGGCAACGGCTTCGACGCGCAGGACTGCGTTCTCGCGAGCGTGACCCCCGGCGCCACCGAGGTGTGGGTGCCGTCCCGGATCCAGCGGATGCCCGGAGAGGGCGGCTGCACCATCGGCAACGCTCTGGACCGGCAACCCCCGCCGCACTGAACGGGACGCCGGGCGCCGGCGAACGGTCGTCCGCACCGTCCCCGCCGCCTCCGCGACCGGTGTGCGCGAGCCCCCGGCGCGGGCGGCGGAGGGCCGCACCGCGCCGTTCCCGGCCCGGGCGCCGGGGTCCGGGGAGCTGCTTCGGCGAGGTCAGGCGGCCGTGTCGAAGGTGTAGTGGCGGGTGTGGTCCAGCATGTCCGCCGGGGTGACGTCGTTCCACGGGCGCATGGTGTCGCCGAGGTCGACGACGTCGGGGGTGCCCGCGGCCGGGAGATAGGTCGACCTGGGATGGCGGGCCTGCCAGTCGGCCCACAGCTTGTCGATGAAGGCGTGGTGGAGCCAGAACACGGGGTCGTTGGGCGAGACCCCGGTACCCATCTGGCCGCCGACCCAGACGTGGACGCGGTTGTGGAGGTTCACACCGCGCCAGCCCTCCAGATGGTTGCGGAACCCGTCCGAGGAGCTGTTCCAGGGGGCCGTGTCGTAGGTCTCCATGGCGAGGACGGAGTCCACCTCGGCGCGGGTGGGCAGCTGGCGCCCGCCCGCACCGAGGTCGCGCCGGAGGAAGTCCCGGCCGTCGACGCGGACGTTGATCGTCCAGCGGTTGCCGGCGCGGGCGAACGCGCCGTCCGTCACCCGGCCGTCGCGGGCCCGGCCGGTGCCGCCGAGGAAGTCGGGAGCCCAGAGGGAGGAGCGGGAGGTGCGGTCGGCCGTCCAGTCCCAGTAGGGGAGAGCGACGGCCGCGTCGACGGACTGCAGCGCCTGCTCGAACTCTATGAGGAAGCGACGGTGCCAGGGCAGGAACGACGGCGACCGGTGCCCGACGCGGTCGCCGCTGTCGGTGTCGCTCATGATGAAGGCGTTGTGCGTGGTGACGAAGGTGTCGTAGCGCCCTGAGCGCTTGAGCTCCAGGAGGGCGTCGACGAAGCGGCGCTTCTCGTCGGCGGTGAGGGTGGCCTGGTTCTTGCGTACGGTCATGGTGGTGTGGCTCCTGGATCGGATCAGGCGAGGGTGAGCTGCACGAGCGGCGCGCCCTGGAGTTCGCGGACGGCCGCGCGGGCGAGTGCCTTGGGCGTGGCGACGGGCTCGTAGTGGTTGATCACGCTGATCCAGGTGCCGTCGGCGTTCTGCATGACGTGCAGTTCCTCGCCGTCGATCGTCACGGAGTAGCCGCCTCCGTGGTGTCCCCCGTGGTGTCCGCCGCCGTGCGAGGCGCCGCCCTTGATGCGGCGGCCCTGGTAGACCTCGTCGAAGGAGGCAGGGGCCGGGCCGGCCGTCGGCGCGGCCCCGGGAGCGGCGGCGGCGGAGCCGGCCAGGGCGATGCCCGAGGCGGCGGCTCCGACGGCGACGCCGAGGACCCGGCGGCGGGTGATGCTGGACATGGAATACCCCCAGATGGTCTGTGCGACCGGGGGATTGGTCATATGCCCCCGGCAGGGCCCATCACTATCCGGGGGTGTCGGCGCGGCGGAAATCGCCGGAGGGCGGTTGGCCGCGAAGTGGACAACTTAGCGTGAATAGTGCAGTCCTGAACGAAGTTGATCTTGTTGTGCGGATGCACGGGAGGGCGGGGGAGCGAAAATCCTGCGGCGAAGGCGATCTTCTCGTGAAGGATCTTTCGTGCTGCGGCCCGGCGTGTGGCAGAGCCCACGCCCCCAGACTGTCCGGATCCCGACGCGTTCTCGGGAACCCTGTGTCCTGCCCGGAGTCGCGTGCCGGCCGCGGTGGGCGGTGCCGGTCCGGGTCATTGCGTACCGGGCGCCCGGTACTGGACTCGTCCGGCTTTCCGCAGGGCGTCGATGGTCTCGTCGATGCTCAGGAGGACCGTCGTCTCGAACGTACTGAGTGCGCCGCCTCCACTGATCGCCAGCGCGACCGCGGCCATGGACACGTTGTCGGGTGCTTCCCACAGGTTGTAGCCGTCGTGCGTGCCGAAGGCGTACCAGAAGCCGTGGAGCTTCCCGCCGACGGACTCGATGTACGCCTGAGCGGCCGCCGCGCGGTCCTCGGGTTGGGCGATCAGCCTCGCCCACGTCTCCGGTGTGTAGCTGAACTTCGACAGGTAGAGCGGCATCATGTCTCCCTTTCGTTGCACCAAGGGATGCCCCGGAGGAGCGGGGAACGTGCTGGATATGGACCGCGTGTCCCCCGGACGGCCCGGACTCCGCGCACCCGTCATCGGCCCACGAGGGCTTGCTCGTGGGCCGCTGGACGACGATCCGATCCGGAATCGCGCCGACAGGCGATCAGGCCCGGTCCGGGTCGGCCTGCCGGGCCTTGGGCCACACCGGGTCCGGCAGGTTCATCAGCGCGAGTTCGGCCGGGTCGACCACGGCGGTGAGCTCGGTGATGCGGCCGTCGGCGACGGTGAAGGTCAGAAGGGAGAGCGGGTTGCCGTCCTGGTCCCAGGAGATGACGCCAGGGCGGCCGTTGACGGTCGCCCCGTGTCCTCGCGCCGCGCTGCCGGCCACCCGCGCACGGGTCGCGACTTCGGTGGCCCCGAGTGTGACGAACGTGCCGCTCGCGGTGTGGACGGTGAACCTCACTTCGGGGTGGAGAACCCGCAGCAGCTGCTCGAACCGGCCGTCGCGGGCCGCGGCCAGGAAGGCCTGGACCACCTCGCGTTGTTCCCGTCCGGCGCTCGCCGGCTGCTGGGCGGCCTGTACCTTCCTGCGGGCGCGACTGGCGAGCATTTCGGTCGCGTCGGCGGATCTGCCGAGAATGGTGCTGATCTCGACGAAGGGCACGGCGAACACGTCGTGCAGCACGAACGCCAGCCGTTCGTCGGGGCGCAGCGAGTCGAGGACCGTGAGAAGCGCGAGGCCGACGGAGTCCCCGAGTGCCACGAGGTCCTCCGGAGGAGGGGCGTCGTCGAGCGTCACGGTGAATGCGGGGAGCTGGTCGTCGAGGGATACCTCTGGGCGCGTCCGGCCCGACCGCAGGACATCGAGGCTGATGCGGCCGACGACGGTGGTCAGCCAGCCGCCGAGGTTGTCGATGGTGTCGGCGTCCTGGCGGGAGAGACGCAGCCACGCCTCCTGGACCACGTCTTCCGCGTCGGCGTGTGAGCCGAGCATGCGGTGGGCGACGGCGCGGAGCCGGTCACGGTGGGACTCGAAGGCTTCGGCGATCGAGTCCGCACGAGGGGTGCCGGTCATGTTGTTACCTCCCTGGCAGCTGCTCCGTCATAGGGATGACGCGCACAGGCGCCGGAACGTAACCCGATGAAGGAGAGCCCTCCCGCATGGAGAACCGACTCAAGAACAAGAACACGAACAGCCCTGATGTGTGGACGGCGATCCAGCACCTCCAGAAGGCGATCGCCGCCGGGGGTGTCGACCCGAAGCTGCTCGCTCTGGTCCACCTGCGCGCCAGCCAGATCAACGGCTGCTCGGCGTGCGTCCACGCCAGTGTCGCCGGCGGGAAGAAGGCCGGTGAGACCGACGAGCGGCTGCACAACGTGGCGGCGTGGCGCGAGGCGCCCTTCTACACCGATGCTGAGCGCGCGGCACTGGCGCTGGCCGAGGCCGCCACCCGCTTGCAGGACGGCGCCCAGGGCGTCACCGACGAGATCTGGGAGGAGGTCAACGCCCACTTCAGCGAGGAGCAGATCGGCGCGATCAACCTGGAGATCGCGCTGACCAACTTCTTCAACCGGATCAACCGCACCATCAAGGAGCCGGCAGGCAGGACCTGGGGCTGAACCGGGCGCTCCTGGGCCCACTGGGGCAGCCGCTCGGGCACACGGGCAGCCGGGATGCGTGCACGTGGCCGAGCACCAGGTCCAGCCACTCCACGCACGGTGACTGGGTGTCGGGCTTCTCCTAGGGAACGATGTCCGCCCACAACGCGGCGGCGTCGGGTGAGAGCGGTGCGATCGCCTGGCCTGGCGCGTCCCTTTCGTCCCCGCTCCACCAAAGGCCCTGGCCGGAGGTCAGGGCCCCCTCGTCGGTGCCTGTCTGCCAGCGGCCGCGCAGCACGTACAGCACGCCCGCATGTCCCACGGGCGGCACCACCGGGCCGGTGACCCGGCCCACCTGCGCCGTCCGCCGGCCGCGCCGCACCATGATGTTGAGCACCCGGCAGGCTCCGCCCGGCAGTTCGGCGGTCAGCGCGTGGTCGCCGGAGAACTCGAACGGCTCGCCCGGGCGTGTCAGCAGGCGGTCGAACATCCCGGGGCAGGCCAGTCGCACGCCCTCGCCCGCGAGCAGGGTGAGCGTCCGGTCGATGCCCGGGAACGCCGAGAACGGCCCGTCCCGCTCGATGTCGGCGACGCTGGCGCGCCACCCGAACTCCTCGGCGCCCGCCGGCCAGGAGGCGATCTCCCTGGTCGCGCCTCCGCCGTTGCGCCAGGGGCCCGCCGTCAGCGTCTCGACGTCGAAGCGGTGCATGGCCAAGCCCCCTGCTGAGTGCGGTACGGGTGCGGAACACACCTGCGCGGCGACCCCGCCGCAGGCGACGACCGCGTACCGGATCGGTCGTCCACGTCGGTGCGCTCGCCGACGAAGTGTATGCGGACCCTCATGACCGGCGATCGACGCGTGCCGGCCGGCCATGAGGGGTCGGTCGAGCAGGCCGGCGTCCCACCGCGGCCATCCGCGTCGGGGGCGCGGTCCGGGTCGGGGCGTGGGGCCGTACGTCAGGGTCCGGCCACCGGACCGTGCGTCGGGCCGCGTGGCGCGCCCGGGCTGCGGCCGCCCGACGTCCGGCCGGAGAGCTCGCGCGACGCAGGGTCGTCACGCGGAAGCCAGCACCTCCCCGGCCATGACCTGAGGCGGGTTGGGGAGCAGTGACGCGAGGTTGTCGCGTACGAAGTCCGCCGCTCTCGTGATCGATTCCTCGGCACCGGCCTGGTTCTGGAAGACGCTGGTCGAGACCATCACTCCGTCCCCGGCGTCGAACCAGTAGTACGCCACGAAACCGGAGACCTGGCGCATGAGCGGCACGAAGCCCTCGTTCACGAGGCGTCCCGCCTCGGCGGGATCGATCACCCCTTCGTACCGCCGGACTGCTGCGTACATGGCCGAGCTCCTCACGGGGGATCAGGGTTCTTCTCGAGGGGACGTCGTACCCCGCTCGACAGCGGTCCGGCGCATGAGGCGTGGGTAATCACCTGAAGGGCCGTTCTCCGGTGATCCGAACGGCGGCTCCCGATCCGGACACTCGCCCGTGCGCCCGCCGGTCGCGGTCGCATCGGGCGCAGCCCCCTGGGCGCCCGCCGAGGCGGACCTGGCCGCGTTCGTCGACGACTCCGCGCGGACCGGGGAGCCGAACGATTCCGGCACCGTCGTCCGGGCCCCGCTTCGGGATCTTGCATGATGGCCGCCATGAACACGGAAACATGCGACCCGGCCGAGCTGGCCATCCTCCGCGAGATCTTCGCGTCGCACCCCGAGGCGGTGCCGCCGGCCGGCTGGGAGACGGTGCGGTCCTTCGAAGCGGAGCACGGCATCGTGCTCCCGGAGCCCTATCGCACGTTCGTGGCGGAGATATGCGACGGACTGCGCGCCGGACCGCCCTACTACGGGCTGCTGCCCCTCGCGCACACGCCCCCCGACTGGGGCTCGGACCGCCCCGAACGCCTGCCGGCCGAGCCCTTCCCCCTCACGGCGGCATGGCTGTGGGAAGCGGACGACGACGAGTCGGCGCTGACGGTGGAGGAGTTCGAGGCCCGGACTGGCCCCGTGTTCGACCACGGCTCGCTGCTGCTGGGCACCGACGGCTGCGGCATGTACTGGCATTTGATCGTCACCGGGCCGCAGCGTGGTCACGTCTGGCAGATCGCCGGCGAGGGCGCGATGCCCTTCGGTCCCCAGTCACCCGACGCCCTGATGCCCGGCACCCCTGGCTTCACGGGCTGGGTGACCCACTGGGCCCAGGGGCGTGCCTGGTTCCCGGATGCCTGAGGGGTCGGCTTGACACCCCTCGGTTCAGTGCCGCGCGAACGGCAGATCCCGTTCGCGCACCTGCTCGCGCGGGCCCGCCGCCCGCAGCACCACGTCCAGGACCCGTGCCGGGTCGGCGGCATAGGCGTGGGAGAACCATGCCATGTTGGCCTCCACCACGGCCCACCGGTGGCCCGGGCGGTACGGGTCGAGTAGCTGTCCGACGTCCACGACCACGGCGCTCGGCAGGGTGGGCCCGGCCGCGGCGACCAGGCCGTCGACGAAGTCGGCGATCTCCCCGCTGATGGCCGCACGCCGGTCGAGCGGGCGGGGGTCGAGCCGCCCGTACACCGCGTATCGGCTGCCCGCGGCGATGCGCCCGTCAAGGAGGAACAGCCGGTACTCGGCGGCGAAGGTCACCACCTCGGAGAGCAGCACCGGCGTGGCCGGGTCCAGATCGGCGGGGAACCGGGAGCCATCGGCGTAGACGTCCGCCGGGAAGGACTTGTCCCGTGGCGGTTTGACGAACGTCGGCCGGTCGATCGCCCATGCGTCGGCGACGGTTGCCGCACGGACCTCCCGCCCGGTGAACTCCTCCGGGAGCTTTGCAAGCCAGTCGTCCGAGGGTTCGAGCAACGCGAACCCGAGCCGTCCTGCCAACCGCGCCCCCGCCACCGGCCCGCCGTACCAGTACGCCGGTCCCACCGACGCGCCGGTCTCCTCCGCCGCCAGGACCATCATCCCCCGCCGCGCCGCCTCAGCGGCCAGCAGCTCCATCGTCGACGTCCGCCGCCCCGGCATGACCAGCACCGCAACCCTCCTCACGACACGCGAAACCGCCACGCTAGACCCGCCCCGTCCCAGCCGCACTCGAGTATCCGGCCCCGTGGAAGCACGAGCGGCACGCGGTCGCGCTCGGCACAACCTGCTCGACCTCGAAGACACCCCATGGCGCGCGCCGCGGTGTCCATGGCGCGCCCCGTCATTCGGTGACGCGGACCGCGAGTGCCGGGGGGATGGCCGCCGCGCGGCGCGCGGGCCCGATCGTGGCCAGGAGCGACGCGACGAAGGTGGCCGCGGCCAAGGCCAGGATGCTGGTCCATTCGACCGGGAAACCTCCCATCGACGGGTCGCCATGAGGCCCATCCAGCGGCCTGGGCCGCAGCGGTCCGGCTCGGTGTCCGGCGTCGTGGTCGCCCGGGCGCATCGCCGGGCGACCGTGGCGTTCGGGCCCCCGTCACGGGGACGGCGAGGCCCCGGGGGCCACCCGTTCCGCTCCACGACCGACCGGCCCCCCCTCGGGGGCCGGTCGGCCCTCTGCACGGAGTCCCGGGCAGGGCGGGGTGGGACTCCTTGGCGGGCGCCCGGCAGGCCGTGGCGGAGGACGTTCGGCCCCCCCGTCCGCCCGGAACGGGCCGGGCGGCCGACCCGGCACCCGTCGGCTCCCCCCTCACCCCGTGCCGAACGCCGCCCAACGCGCCAGGCCGAAGCCCTTCCCCTCCCGGCGCACTTCGGCGGCACCGGCCCCGCCGAAGTGCGCGGGCACGACCAGCTCCCTTTCGTCGGCGGCGCGTTCGAGGATCCGCAGGCGGCTGGCCGCCGCCCGGTGCACGTCCAGGCAGAAGCAACTGCCGTGGGAGGGATCGAGGATCTGTACGGGGCTGTGCACGAGGTCCCCGACGAAGACCGCCCTGTCCCCGCCCGACGCGAGTCGCAGGACCGCGGAGCCTGGCGTATGGCCGGGCGCCGACTCCAGGACGAGGTTCTCGTCGATGCGGTGGGACCCGTCCCACAGGTCGATCAGGCCCGCCCGGTGCACGGGCGCGACGCTGTCCTCGTAGACCAGCCGGTCCTCCTCCTGGAGCCCGCCGCCGTACGCGTTCCCCGGGCCGAAGTGGAAGTCGTCGGCCGCCGGGACCAGGTAGCGGGCGTTCGGGAACGTCGGCACCCAGGCGCCGTCCTCCCCGTCCGTACCGTCGGCGGCACGGGTGTTCCAGCCGACGTGGTCGGCGTGCACATGGGTGTTCACGACGACGTCGACCTCCTCGGGACGGACGCCCACCCGCTCGAGGAGGCCCAGGAAGTCCCCCTGCCGCCGGTGGAAGTGCGGCGAGTGGGGCCGTTCACGCCCGTTGCCGACGCCCGTGTCGACCAGGACGGTCCGGCCGCCGCTGCGCAGCACCCAGGTCTGCAGCGCCATGACCGCGCTGTCGGTGTCCGGCGCCCAGTGGTCCGGCGCGAGCCACTCCTCGTTCGCCCTCCACACCTCGGCCCCGGCGTCGGGGACGAGGCCGCGGGCCGGGCCGAACGGCCCCTGCCACTCGACGATCCGGGTGATCTCGACGTTCCCCAGGACGATGCTCGGTGCAATCTCGTTGGTCATGACACCGACCCTAGGGAGGGGTGGTTGAGCCGCTCAATGCTCACAAGGCTCCCCTCGATGCGCGAGACGCTCACCGCCGCGACCGGGGCGGATACGCTACCGCCCATGGACGTGGTCAGCGACGCGATCTTCGCCGTCCGCACCGGGCGGCCCTCCTCCGACCGCGTACGGGTGGGCGGACGCTGGTGCGCGCGGCTCGATCCGTACGACGGCGCCGGGTTCCACATCGTGCTCCAGGGCAGTTGCTGGCTGCTGCCCGACGGCGGCGCGCCGGTCGTGCTCGGCCCCGGGGACGTGGTGCTGCTGCCGCACGGAACGGGGCACGTCCTCGCCGACGCGCCCGCCGACCCGGCGACCGTCGCGCGGGCGGTGCCGTTCGGACCGTGGCGGGACGGCAGTCTGCCGCGCCCGGCCCTGCCCGTCTCCCGAGAGCGAGAGGTGGAGATGCTCTGCGGCAAGTACCGGCTCGACCGCGATCACGTGCACCCGCTCCTCGCGGAGCTGCCCTCCGTCGTCCACCTGCCGAACCGCGCCGGCGCGCACCCCGAACTCCGCGCCGCCGTCGAGCTGCTGGGCGGTGAGCTGGACGAGCTGCGGCCCGGCTCGGGCATCGCGCTGCCCGGCCTGCTCGATCTGCTGCTCGTCTACGCGATCCGCTCCTGGCTGGCCGAGAGCACGGCCGGAGCCTGGCCGGCAGTCCTGGGCGACCCGGTGACCGCCGCCGCGCTGCGCGCATTGCACTCCGACCCGGCAGCCCCGTGGACCACCGACCGGCTCGCGGCCGAGGCGGGCGTCTCCCGGCCCACGCTGGCCCGCCGCTTCACCACGCTGGTCGGCAGGCCCCCGATGGCGTACCTGACGTGGTGGCGGCTGACCCGCGCCGCCGCCCTGCTCCGGGAGACCGAGGCTCCGCTGGCGAGCGTCGCCCGGCGGGTGGGCTACAGCTCGCCGTACGCCCTCTCGCACGCCTTCCGGCGCGAGTTCGGCACGACGCCGGGGCGTTACCGGGCGACGGGCGGGGACCCGGTGGCGGACGGGTCCCGGCGGCATCACCCACGACACGGTCCACGCGGTCGTGACGAGGCCGGGGCGGGTCCCGCAACTCAGGCCCGCCCATGACCTCTTGGGGCGCCGGCCAGGCTCGGCACCCCTACGGCATGAGCAGAAGCCGTGTCTGGGGGACGAGCTTCCGGTTCACGCTGGTGCTCTGCACGAAGATCGTGAAGTCGTCGTTGTGGTCCGGCTTGACGCGCACTTCCGTGTCCGGCAGGCCGAGCAGCGCCCGGGCCTCGGGTCCCGTGTACACCCGGTCGGTCTTCTTCTCCAGTACGGCGATCTGCTTCCGTGCCTGGATCTTCTCCGACTTGCTCAACTGGTAGAACGCCCCACCGGTCCGGTACGTGTGCCCGCTCTCGACGACCCAGTCCCGGATCGCCGCGGCCCGGGCCACCGGGAGCAGCTGGTACGTCGACGGATCCACCGGGGTCAGGCCGGCCGCCTCGATGGCCTCCTTGTTGACCGCCTCCCCGCCCGTGGAGAACACCGCCCGCGATCCCCGGATACCCTGACTACGCCCGACCATGAACTTCTCGGTGGCCTCCTGGATGACCTGGCCGGCCTCCTCCAGCCCCTGCGTGCTCGTCGCGTCCCAGATCGCGATGTTGTCCTTCGGGAACCCGCACTGCGTGGCCTCACGCTTGCCCATCTGATCCGGCACCAGGACGGCCAGCGTCCAGTTGTCGCCCTGCGTCTCGATCATCTCGGCCACGGCCCGGACCAGTACGCGCGGATCCTTGGAGGGCGCGTCCGGAGAGCGGTGGCTCGCGTTCTCCTGTCCGTCGGTCAGCACGAACGTCAGGAAGCTGTGGTCACCGTACAGTTGCGCGGTCTGCGCCAGCTCCCGCTGGGACTTCAGCGCGGCCGCCAGCAGGGCCGTCATCCCACCGGCCCGGTACAGCTGCCCCAACGACGGCATCCGCAGCACGTCCTTGTCGTAGATGGCGCACTCCACCTTGTCGGCGAAGACGTACACCGTGACGCGGGTCTCCTGATCGAGCTCCCTCGAACGACGGGCAAGGTACGCGATC
Organism: Streptomyces sp. JL2001; assembly: GCF_050917515.1. NCBI lineage: Bacteria > Bacillati > Actinomycetota > Actinomycetes > Kitasatosporales > Streptomycetaceae > Streptomyces > Streptomyces sp. JL2001. The sequence continues at coordinate 7,598,251 of NZ_CP169421.1, forward strand.
TGCTGGTCGGCGACCTCGACGACCTTGCGGCTCAGGTGCGACATCGACGAACTGGCGTCCAGCACAAGAGCGACGTGATTGATGTAGTTCTGACTTCCGGACATGGAGAACTCCCCCTCGTTTCCGACCGGATGTTCCGACCCGATGCACCTACCGTCTCACCCGGCACTGACAATCGATCATGACCGGCGGCCGCCCCGAGGGACGGTCCCACTCGGTCGGAGCCCGGCCGGCGAGGCTCTGTCCGTCTCCTCGAGGGCCCGGCCGCTCAGAGCCGTTCGGAGTGCCGGTGCGCTCCGCCCGTGGAGGAGCGCACCGCGCGCTCAGGGACATGCACCGGGGCGTGCCGGCCGGGCTGACCAGCGCACCGGCCGGGCCCGGACGAAGGAGGTGAAGCCGCCGCACCCACGGAGGCGGCAAGGCCGGGCCCCGCGGCACGCGAGTACCGGGCCGCGGAGCCTTCCGGCACCGGTCGTGCGTCAGCGCAGTCGGTCGAAGGCCTGGTCGACGTCGGCCACGGCCTCGGGGTGGACGTCGCGGGCGGTACGGCCGTCGGCGATCTTCTGCCAGTTGGCCCGGGCGAGTACCCGTTGAACCGCGAGTACCTGGGCGGCTCGCAAGCGTGCCTGAATGCCTTCGCCGAGGGCGTCCGCCAGTGCCTCCTCGTCCTCGAGCTGGTACCGCGTGAGTCGCCCCGCCAGGCTCGGTGTGGTGAAGACCAGCCGATGGAAGGCCACCACCTCGGGGTGGTCGTTGAGGCCGGTGACCGGATCGTGGCGATCGAGGCCGGCCCGGAAGTGCCGGTGCAGCGCCGCCATCGGCTGGATGCCGGGCCCGCGGTCGCGTACGACGCGCGCCGCCTCGCCCTGGTGGTCCGCGAACCGGTGCAGCACCAGGTCTTCCTTGGTGGGGAAGTACCGGAAGAGGGTCGGTTTGGACACCTCGGCCGCCGCGGCGACGTCGTTGACCGAGACACGGTCGAAGCCGCGCTCCAGGAACAGCGACACGGCCGCGTCGCCGATGGCGTCGCGCGTCCGCTCCTTCTTGCGGGCCCGCAGCCCCGTCGGCTCGCTCATCTGCCCAGCGTAACATTCATGACCGGGTTGCTTTTTTAACCGAGTAACGTTTTTATGGGCGGCATGAACCAGACAGACATCCCTCCCGTGCTCGTGACCGGGGCGACGGGCCGGATCGGCCGCTTCGTCATCGACCAACTCCTCGACGAGGGCGTGCCGGTCCGCGCCCTCACCCATCGATCCGAGGCGGCGGGGACGCTGCCGGCGAACGTCGAGGTCTTCACCGGCGACCTCACCGTGCCCGAGTCTCTCGACCCCGCGCTGAAGGGCGCCGGTGCGGTCTTCCTCGTCTGGACCGCCCCGTCTCCGACCACCGCGGCGGTCGTCGAGCGGCTGGCGGCCCACGTGCGACGGATCGTCTTCCTCTCCTCCCCGCACCGGACGCCGCACCCCTTCTTCCAGCAGCCCAACCCCATGGCGGCGCTGCACGCCGGCATCGAGGAGCTCATCGCGGCCACCGGGGTGGAGTCGGCGATCATCCGGCCGGGCATGCTGGCGTCGAACTCGCTGGCCTGGTGGGCGCCCGCGATCCGGGCCGGCGACGTCGTCCGGTGGCCGTACGCCGCTGCCGAGACGGCACCGGTCGACGACCGTGACGTCGCGGCCGTCGCGGCGCGGACGCTCTACCAGGACGGGCACGTCGGAGGCGACTACGTTCTCACCGGCCCCGAATCGCTGACCCAGGCCGCGCAGGTGAGCGTCATCGGTGACGCCCTGGGCCGCCGGATCGTGTGCGAGGAGATGACGCCGGACGAGTTCCGGAGCCTGTCGAGGGGTACGGCGCCCGACTCGGTCATCGAGATGCTGCTCGCCGCGTGGAGCGCGGCGGTCGGGCAGCCCGCGTACGTCACCACCACGGTGGCCGACATCCTCGGGACAGCGCCGCGAACGCTTCGCCAGTGGGCGACCGACCACGCCACGGCGTTCACGGAGGCGCCGCAGCCTCATCGACCGTGACTCGCCCGCCGGGGGATGCTCCGGACTCCCCGGTGACCGGCCGGGGACGGCGGGTGCGATGGGGCTCGACTCGGGGGTCGCGGGTTCGAGCCCGGTGCCGCGCGACGAACCCGGCGAAGAGTCGTGTCCTACCGGCTCGAGGCGCGGCCAACCGCCCCCGCTACGTCCTACTTCTCCTCCGGCTCCCAGGCGCGGAGCAGGTCGAGCAGCCCTGCGTCTCCGTCAACGTGCAAGGAGTCGGCCTGGATCCGGTCGTACAGGTAGAGGACCAGCTCACTGGCCGTTCCGTGGACGGACGCGCCGGCTGCGTCCGAGTCTTCGCCGGTCGCGGCGGTGGGAGCGGGGATGCGGGTGATGCGTGCGCCGTCGCCGTCGACGGTGAGGCGCCAGGAGCGGCCCTCGGCGGCGTGGAAGTCGAAGGCCGTGGGCTTGTGCGGCCAGGCACTCGGCGTTGCGCAGACGGTGAACAGGAACTCCTCCACACCGTCGAGTGCCAGCTCGACCGGCAGCGGCTGCGGGGAGCCCCCGGCGAGCTGGGCGTCGTAGGTGTGCACCGCGGTCTCCTGGACCCGGTGCCGGGCGGTGCCGCCGGCGGTCTGCGGTGACTGCGACGCGGGCCACCACGTCCAGCAACCGCTCTCCGGTCCCGCCGCGCGCAGGGCACCCAGCAGAAGCTGCGTCGACGCCTCCAGCCAGGCCAGCAGGGCCTCACGCTCCTGCGGCACTTCCAGCGCGGCGCGCGCGGCGACGGCCTCGGCCGGGGGAGCGTCGGCAGACCCCGCGCCGACGATGGCGGCCCAGAAACGGTCTCCCCCACCCAGGTGCTTCACCAGATCGAACAGCGTCCACCCGGGGCAGGTCGGCACCTGCGCGTCGAGACCGGGCGCGGCGGCGACCACGGCGCGGAAGGCGGTCGACCGTTCATCGATCAGTCGCAACAGGTCAGGGAACTCAAGATTCTTTTCCACTCCGGGTGTCTATCACCGTGCTCCGGTGATCGGACAGCGCTTTTCACAGTCCCCGCCGGTCGGCCATTGCAGACGTCCTCGCCCCACCGCTCGGGTGACAAGCTGCGCACTGCTGCGAGGACGCCGGTGGTGGCGGTACGCCAGGCGTCGTGCCTGTGGGTGCTCCGGCCTCGCCGTGCGGCCGGGCACCTCGGCGACGACTCTTCAAGTCCGGAACAACAAAGGCCACTTAGAGTCGACCCATGCGACGAAGGACAGGACTGGCCATCGCCGGGGCTGCGACCCTGGCCTGGGGCGAGTGGTTGAACTGGCGCTGGTCTCGAGCTCTCGTGGGGAGCGGCGGGAGCGCCGGGAGCGGTGCCGAAGCCGTGGTCGTGTTGGGTTACCGGAACCCGCAAGCGGCGGCGAACGTCATCAACCGCTGGCGGGTACGTGCCGGCATCCGTTCCCTCACCACTGACAGTGCGCGTGCCACGCGCGTGATCTTCACCGGCGGTGCGATCGGCAACGGTGCTGCGGAGGCCCAGTTGATGGCCGACTACGCCACGTCGGTGCTCAAGTTCGACGGCACGGTGCTCCTCGAAGACCGAAGCAGGACGACCTGGGAGAACATCACCAACGTGATCCCCCTGCTCGAGGACGTCGATCGCATCAAGATCGTCTCCCAGCCGGCCCACGCGCTCAAGGCCCGCGTGTACCTGCGGAGACAGCGTCCTGATCTTGCTGAGAGCCTCGTGCGCGGGCATGACTACCGCCCTGGCGAGTGGGTGGTGGTCAAACCGCTGCTGGCTCTGTACGGACTGTGGACACTCCGCGGCCTCAAGGCCGAGGCGCGGAAGCCCTCGCGGTAGATGCCGCGACTCCGGCCGAACCGCCCCCACACCCCCGGATCGCCACTCCCGGAGTGATCCGATCACCTCGGAGATCATCTCGTGAGGAGTCCTCGGAGCAGTCACGCGAACGACGGCCACCGGTCGGCAGCCCACTCCCGCCAGCCCCCGGAGGGTGGGCCGGAGGCCGCGCGGCCAGCCAGTTCCGCCGCGTCGGGCTCCTCGAAGTGCGCCCGCCCTCGCAGGATGTCGGTCTCGGTCATCGGGAACGTCTCCCGTGCGGCGGTCGCCCAGCGATGGGCGATCCGGGCGCGCTGGGTCTCCTCGTCCACGGGCAGGTAGATCATGCGGAAGCACGCGTCCTCGGCCTCCACCAACCAACGGATCGCGGAGCGTTCGTCCCGCGACCAACAGCCGAAGTCCACCACGACGTCGGTGCCCAGCTTCACCGCCTCCAAGGCCAGCCAGAGCATGCGCCCCTCCAGCACGTCGCGCTTCCCGTCCGGCTCCGCCTCACCGAACAGGGGAAGCATCCAGTCGTCGGGAGTCAGGCGCAGCGCGCCGTGCTCACCGGCGAGCTGCCGGGCCCTCGTGGTCTTTCCGGCCCCTGGCAGGCCGACCATCAGGAACAACGTGGTCACACCCGGATCGTGTCAGGTGAGCCGGACAAGCGGCCACCCCTTTGTCCGCCCCGAGGACGTCGTCCGTCAGGTGTGCGGCACGACGGCCACAGGACAGTCGGCGTGGTGGATCACCGCGTGGGTGACGGATCCGATGCGTGAGCCCTTTGCCGCCCTGCGCCGCCCGACGACCACGAGACGCGCGTCCGACGCCGTCTCGACGAGGTGCTCGGCCGGCCGGCCCGGAGCGGCCACCTCGTCCACCTCCACCGTCGGGAACCTGTCCCGGAAGGGCGCTACCGCCTCGGAGAGCGCCGAAGCCGTCTCGGCGTCGTCGGCCGCTGCGTGGTGGGGGAGGAACGAGTGGTGCCAGGTGTGCACGATCTGCAGCGGGACGCCGTGCCGCCCGGCGAAGTCGAATGCGAACGCGAGGAGCTCTTCCTTCACATCGCTCACATCGAGTCCGAGGACCACCTTGCGGGGGCCGCTGCCGCCGGCGGCCACGGTGTCGTCGGCTCCGTACCCAGGGCGCACCAGCACGACCGGATTCTTCGCCTCCGCGACGACTTCCTGTCCCACCGAACCGACCATGAAGCCGCGGACACTGCCGAGCCCGTGCGACCCCACCACCAGCAACTCCGCCTCCGAGGCGGCAGCCAGCAGCACGTTGGCGGGAGCGTCCTCGATCTCCTCCGCGGTCATGACGACGTCCGGCCGCCGGGCCCGGACCCGCTGCTCGGTCGCGGCGAGCAGCCCTTCCGCGGCGCCGGCGCGGTCCTCGTGCGACACCTTCATCGCCGCCACCTGATGCGGCGCCCAGCGGGTGGCGTACACGAGCCGCAGGCCGTCACCGCGGAGCGCCGCCTCGTCGGCGGCCCAGGCCACCGCCGCCGCACTACCTTCGGAGCCGTCCACTCCCACAGTGACAGGTCGTGACATGCCGTTCTCCTCGCCTCGGGCTGCAGTCAATTGCCGTCACAAGGAGGCGCCCATGGGCATCCATTTGCGCGAGGACACCTGGTCAAGAAGCTAGCGAGTGGCAGAATCACCGCGGTGCATCGTGTTCGGCGACGCCGCCGAAGTGCCCCGTCTGGCGGACATCACGGGGGCGGTCCGCATGCGCCTACCGTTCGCGGAACGCGCGAGATCGAGCGAGGCAGTGCGTCACCGGCCGACGGAACCGTCGGCCTGCTCACGGAGGATGTCGGCGTGACCGGCATGGCGAGCCGTCTCTTCGACCATGTGCACCAGCACCCACCGCATCGATCGCACGGTGCCCGCTTTGCCTGCCGCCCGGGCACACGGACGGCTCAGGTCGTCGCAGCGCTCGATGATCTCGTTGGACCGTTCGATGGCACTGCGATAGGCAGCGAGGAGACGGTCCGCGCTGTCCCCCTCGGAGAGATCCATGCCGAAGTCCGGATGCTCGACATCGGCACCCTCGAAGGCCCAGGCGAACCAGTAGAGCTCGGCCGCCGTCAGGTGCTTGACCAGGCCCAGAACGCTGGTGCCAGAAGGTACTCCGGGCGTTCGCCCCTGCTCGTCGTCGAGGCCCTGGACCGTGACGGCCACTGCTTCGCGGACGTAGTTCAAGAACGCCAGCAATGTCGACTTCTCGTCGGAGGCACTGTCGGGAGGGCCTATGTCGCGGTGTTGTTGTGTCTCCGTCACCGGATCACACTAGCTCGATCCACTTTCGGAATACTCCCTGAACGGTGTTGCAGGAAGCATCAGCGATCCCCAACCGGACAGACACATCCGATCGCCCGGACAGGAGCTAGCTGACGGGCGGCTTCCTCCCGGTCCTCCTGCGCCGCGTAGGTGCGCAGCTCATCGATGCGATCGTGCCGTATCAACAGGCCGGCCAGCGGGTCACGATTGTTGACCACAGTGCCGTACGCGCGCAGCAGTTCGATCGCCTCGTCCGTACGGCCCTGTCTCTCACGAACCTCCGCCAGCAGAGTTGCTGCGTTGGACGGCTCGGGATTCCGCGCCGCGCACTCCACGCCGCCGCACCGCACGCAGGAACGCCCCGGCGCGATCCGGGCCGCCAGCAGCGCCGCGATCTCCTCGTCCCGGTCCAGCCCGCCACCCACCTCGACCAGAGCCTCGGCAAGGAACCAGTCCGCGAGGTGCGGCACAAGCAGCGCGCAGGCCTCGTCGGCCCGTCCGTGCCGGGCGAGCCGCAGCGCCAGATCGCGCAGCGCGAACCGCTCCCCGGACTGTGCGAAAGGACGGACGAGAGCAAGGGCTTCATCGCCCCGGCCGGCCGCCTCCGGCAGCCGGGCGGTCTCGGCGGCCGCGGTCCACCAGCCCGTCTCGACGTACGGGGACAGCACGCCGAGGGCCTCGTCCAGCTCGCCCTGGTCAGCCAGTCGGCGCGCCCACGCGCGGGCGCAGAACCAGTCACCGTCCTCGGCCACGGCTTGAGCGTGCACGACGGCGGCGTGACCGAGGTCGAGCAGACGGTCGACGAGATCGGGCGGTATGCACTCGTCGCGCATCCGGGTCCGGAGGTCGAGTACGGCGGCGTCCATGGGCGCAATCTAACGGTCGCCCGGCCGAGCGGCGCCCGCCAGGACTGAGCGGCCGGGAACCACACCTGCCGGTACCCGGGAAGGGAGCCGACCGGGGCGGACCGGTCCAGGTCACCGGCGCGGAGCCCGAGCGAGACGACACAGAACGCACAGGCAGTCCAACTCACCGAACCGCTCGTCTGCTCCTGCCCCCGGTGAACCTACCCGGCCACAGCACTGGATCCTTGGAAGCCGGAAGGGGTTGCCCTCTTCCCTCGCGATACGGTGCTGCGATGTCTCGATCAGCCGAAACCGGATCAGTGTCGTCTCCCGTCACCGCGGACGACGTCGACCTTGCCGTGCGGCTCGCCGTGCGCGTCCTTCGGGACGCACCCCCGGAGGGGTGGGACGGTAGGGCCGGTTCGCTTGACTGGGACTGCTGGGAGACCGCCGAGCACCTCGCCAACGACCTTCTCTACTACGCGGTGCAGCTGGGGCCGCAGAGCCCACCGCTGGACACCCATGTGCCCATCGCGTTGAGCCGGAAGAGGCCGGGCGGACCCCCGGTCTTCCTCTTCGCGGACCGTGACGCGGGTCCAGCCGGCCTGCTGCAGGTGCTGGAGGCGTGCGGCGCGCTGCTGGTCGCCATGGTGCGCACCACGTCGCCCCGGGTCCGCGCCCACCACGCCGCCGGGGTGTCGGACCCCGAAGGCTTCGCGGCGCTGGCGCTCCAAGAGACGCTGGTACACATGCACGATCTGGCGGAAGGCCTCGGGCTTGCCTGGACCCCGCCCTCCGCTCTCTGCTCACGGGTGCTCGCCCGGCTGTTTCCCGAGGCTCCGGGCGGCACGGATCCCTGGCTCACCCTGCTGTGGGCGACCGGCCGCGCCGAACTGCCGGGACACCCCCGTCTCGCCCAGTGGCGCTCGGACAGCACACCGCGGTCATAGGAGCGGATCGGCCTCGGCCAGGCCGATGATCGTGCCCCTACCGCGGGAGAGCACACCGGGCCACCCGTCCCGACGGGCGCCCCGGCGCCCCGGCGGACCCATGCGGGCACGGAACCGGGGCGTGTCTGCGAGGGGATGCCTTCACGTCTCGGCGCGGCGGAACTCACGGTTTGTGGGTGACCCAGAGCAGCTCCGCCGGCCAGCGGTGTGCCCAGTCGGGTGGGTCGGTTTCGTTGTAGCCGTTGGGTGTTCCCCGTTCGGGCCGCGGCTCGATGAGGTCGTCGATGACGAGACCCGCGCCGCGCAGGACCTTGACCCAGTCGCCGTAGGTGAGCTGGTAGCTGGTCGCGCCGTCGCCCTCGGCGATGGTGTTCAGCCCGAAGTAGTCCTTCTGCAGCGTCGTGGTCACGCGGCCGGCGGCTTCGTCGTAGCAAGCTTCGAACCATGGGCTGGCGACGTTGAACACCAGGCGCCCGCCTCGGCGCAAGACGCGTGCGGCCTGTGGGACGGCCAGGTGCGGGGGCGCCCAGCTGAGCCCACCGAAGTCGCAGAACACCAGGTCGAAGCTGTCGGCGGCGAAGGGGAGTCGTTCGGCGGCGCCTTGCACCAGCGGGTAGCGGGCCGCTCCCATCGCGTGGCCCGCTGCGGCGAGTTGGGCTTCGGACAGGTCGAGCCCGACCACGGTGGCGCCCTCGGCGGCAAGCGCCCTGGACCACTGCCCGGCGCCGCAGCCGAGTTCGAGGACGCGCTTGCCGGTGACGTCGCCCAGGGCGCCCAGGTGCGCGTCGGGGATGGAGTACATGCCCCACAGCCGGGGCGCGGCGCCGATTTGGGGGTCGTGCTGGTGCTGGTAGGCGCTGCTGATCCGGTTCCAGAGCCGCCGGTTGGCGGGGATGCTGTCCACGTGCCGACTTCAGCACTGCCCGCCGGGGACGGTCAACACGATTCGGGCACCGGCCGGTCCTCGCCCAGGTCCTGTCCGGCCCTCGCCTCGGCCCTCGCCCAGGTCCTGGCTCGGCCCATGATCCGCCGCACCCGTTGCCGGTGAGCTACGTCGACATGGACCACTACCAGGGCGGGCGGCTGGCCGCCGAACACCTCCTGGCCCGCGGCTGCCGGTACCCCGCGGCGATCAGCGCGCCGCAGGATCTTCCGGCCGGCCGTGACAGGCTCGCCGGCTTCCGTGACGCCCTGGCTCGTGCGGGCCGGGGCCCGGCGCCGGTCGTCGAGGGCAGGTTCACCCTCGACAGCGGTGCCGCAGCCATGATCCGTCTGCTTGAGGGGCACCCGGATACCGACGGCGTGTTCGTGGCCAACGACCTGATGGCCCAAGGGGCTTGTCAGATCCTGCGGGAGCAGGGACGACGCGTGCCCGATGACGTGGCCGTGGTCGGTTTCGACGACTCCACCATCGCGGTCACCTGCCGGCCGCCGCTGACCACCGTGCGTCAGCCGGTCGAGAAGATGGCCGCCGCGATGGCGGAATTGCTGGCCGGCCATCTGCAAGGGGCCGGGAGCGGGCCTGCGCGCGTGCTCTTCGACCCTGAACTCGTCGTGCGTGAGTCGGCCTGACGAGACGACGTCACCGGGCAGCGCCCCACGGCGCCTTCATTGTGCCGCCCGTTCCCGGAGCGAGGTCTGCCACGCCGGCGTCGCCTCCTCGATCCTCGGCGGCTCCCGGCGGCCGCCCTTGTCGAAGAAGTCGGCGAGCGGCAGGATCGCCGCCCCGACGGTGACCGCGTCCGGTCCGAGGGCGCCGAGCTCGACGCTCACGTGGGAGGCGGGGTGGGAGAGGGCGTACAGGGTGGCGTAATCCCTGACACTGTCGAGGAACCGGGTACCGAGCTGAAGGCCCGCCCATCCTCCGACGAGGATCCGCTCGGGCTGGAAGAGGTTGATCAGGTCGGCGAAGCCGGCGCCGAGGTACTCGGCGGTCTCCTCCAGGACGGCGAGCGCGGTCCCGTCGACCTCCGCCCCGGGGCCCGGCGGGTAGGCGGAGGCGAGCAGCGCGGTCAGGGCCGTCTCCTCATCCGCGTCGGCCGGAGGGAGGCCGCCTGCTTCCCGCCAGCGCTCCAGGAGCGCTTCCGCTCCGGCGTAGGCCTCCAGGCAGCCCTGGGCGCCGCAGCGGCAACGGCGCCCCCGGACCCGGACTTTCAGATGTCCCCACTCGACGGCCCGGGCGGATCGCAGGTCGTCGCTGACGACGCACGCGCCGACTCCGGAGCCGAAGAGCACCACGACGGCGCTGCTCGCGCCGCGTCCGGCGCCGAACCACATCTCGGCCTGGCCGAGGGTCTTGGCGCCGTTGTCGATGAAGTACGGCACCGACTGCGGCAGCGGCACGGACGCGCGCAGCAACCGTTCCAGCGGCACGGCGTCCCAGCAGATCGTCTGTCCGTGCACCACCGCGCCGTCCTCCGGTGTCCGGGCGACGATGCCGGGGACTCCCACGCCCACGCCGAGCAGCTGCTCGGGCTCGACCCCCGCCTGCCGGACGACCTCCTCGATGCCGTCACGTACGTGCGCGACCACGACGGCGACGTCGTAACGGCTCTCTCTCAGCGGCCCGTTCACGGTGAGCGGCTTCTCCGTGCGCGCGAGCTCGGTGAGGGCCAGATCGAAGAGCTCGACCCGGACCCGCGTCTCACCGATGTCGACGCCGATCATGCAGGCGCTGTCCTGGCGGATGCGCAGGAGCGTGCGGGGCCGGCCGCCGGCGGAGTCCACGCTGCCGGCCTCCTCCACCAGGCCGTCCGCGACCAGTTCCGCAACCACGTTGCTGACAGACCCCGAGCTGAGGCCCGTGACCGGCCCGAGCGAGAAGCGACTCAGAGGCCCGTCGAAATACAACCGTTGCAAAACCGCCGTGCGGTTCTCCCTCCGCAGGTCACGCACGGTACGACCGCTGCGCACTCTCACCGGACACCCTCTTCCCTCGGCCCTACGCGCAACATACAGCTGCGGCACCCCTTGACGCGACCTTCTCCCGAGGTTTAACTCACATCCTAAATTAAGCCGAGAGCCCGGTGGTTGCCTCATGCGGGACGCAGCTTCCCCACCCCTCTCGGCTTCCGCCATCCCCTGATAAGGACTCGTGGACCCATGCGCAGAATCAGAGCCGCGGCTGTCGGTGCCGTCACCCTCTCCCTCGTCCTCACGGCGGCTGCCTGCGGCGGTTCCACGGGTGGATCGGGGTCCGACAAGCAGCCCAAGACCCTCACCTACTGGGCCTCCAACCAGGGCGCCAGCATCGAGGTCGACAAGAAGGTCCTGCAGCCCGAGCTCGACCGGTTCGAGAAGCAGACGGGCATCAAGGTGAAGCTGGAGGTCGTGCCCTGGGCGGACCTGCTCAACCGGATCCTCACCGCGGCCACCTCCGGCCAGGGCCCCGACGTCCTCAACATCGGCAACACCTGGAGCGCCTCCCTGCAGTCCACCGGCGCGCTGCTGCCGTGGGACGCGAAGAACTTCGAGGCCATCGGCGGCAAGGACCGCTTCGTCGAGTCGGCCCTCGGCTCCACCGGCGTCCAGGCGCAGGACCCGGCCGCCGTCCCGCTCTACTCCATGGCGTACGCGCTCTACTACAACAAGAAGATGTTCAAGGACGCCGGCATCGAGAAGCCGCCGGCCACCTGGGACGAACTGATCGCCACCGGCCAGAAGCTGACGAAGGACGGCAAGGCCGCCATCGGCGTCGAGGGCGCCAACCTCTCGAACAACATCCACCAGGTCTTCGTCCTCGGCAAGCAGCACGGAGCCGACTTCTTCACCGCCGACGGCAAGGCCGACTTCACCTCCGACAGCGCGGTGGCCGCCGTCAAGCAGTACGTCGACCTCATGGCCACCCACAAGATCGTCGCCCCCGGCAACGCCGAGTACGCCCAGAACCAGTCCCTCAGCGACTTCGCCAAGGACAAGACCGCGATGGTCCTGTGGCAGACCGCGTCCGCCACGTTCAAGGCGCAGGGCATGAACGACGACGAGTGGGGAGTGGCCCCCGCTCCGGTCCCGTCGGGCGAGCCCGGCGCGGGCAAGCAGACCAACTCCATGGTCGCCGGCATCAACCTGGCCGTCTTCAAGAACACCAAGAACCTCGACGGCGCGATGAAGTTCGTGAAGTTCATGACCAGCGACGAAGAGCAGAAGACCCTCAACAAGGCCTACGGCTCCATACCCCCGGTCAAGACCGCCCAGCAGGACCCCGCGTTCAGCGACCCGGCCCTGGCAGTCCTCCGGGACACCCTCGCCACCAGCGCCTCCGCCCTGCCGCAGGTCCCGGAGGAGTCGCAGTTCGAGACGGTCGTCGGCACCGCGGTCAAGGAACTGTTCGCCGACGCCGCCGCCGGCCGCGCGGTCACCACGGAGTCCGTGAAGGCCAAGCTCGAAAAGGCCCAGCAGCAGATGCCCAAGAAGTAGGCCACCCCACCATGACCGAAACCGCCGTCGCTCACCCGACCGAGCCGGCGGTGCGCAAGGCCGCACCCGGAGAGGCGCGCCCCCCGCGCCGCTCCGGGCGTCGCCGCGTCGCACTGCCCTACCTGCTGCTCCTGCCCGCCCTGATCCTCGAACTCCTCGTCCACCTCGTGCCGATGCTCATGGGCATCACCATGAGCTTCCGGGAACTGACCCAGTTCTACATCCGGAACTGGAGCGAGGCTCCCTGGTCGGGTCTCGACAACTACACCGTCGCGATCGACTTCGACGCCCCCGTCGGCCAGGCGCTCCTCACGTCCTTCCTGACCACGTGCCTGTTCACCGTGCTGTCCGTGGGGTTGTGCTGGCTCCTCGGCACGGCCGCCGCGGTCTTCCTCCAGGAGAACTTCCGGGGCCGCGGCTTCCTGCGGACCCTTTTCCTGGTCCCGTACGCGCTGCCCGTCTACGCCGCCGTCATCACCTGGGCCTTCATGTTCCAGCGGGACAACGGCCTCATCAACCACGTCCTCCACGACCAGCTCGGCATCGGCGACACTCCCGCCTTCTGGCTCATCGGGGACAACAGCTTCTGGGCCCTGCTGATCGTCTCGGTGTGGAAGGGCTGGCCCTTCGCCTTCCTCACCGTCATGGCCGGCCTGCAGAACATCCCCCGGGACATGTACGAGGCGGCCGCGCTCGACGGGGCAGGCGTGTGGAAGCAGATCCGGCACATCACCCTGCCGTCGCTGCGCTCCATCAACCAGGTTCTCGTGCTCGTCCTGTTCCTGTGGACGTTCAACGACTTCAACACGCCGTTCGTGCTCTTCGGCAAGGCGGCGCCCGAGGCCGCCGACCTGGTCTCGGTCCACATCTACCAGTCGTCCTTCCAGACGTGGAACTTCGGCACCGGCTCGGCCATGTCCGTGCTGCTGCTGCTCTTCCTCCTCGTCGTCACGGGCGTCTACCTCCTGCTCACCAGCCGCGGAAGGAAGGCCACCGATGCCTGAGCACGCACGCGGGCACCGGACCGCCCGGTCCCCGATGACCGCACCCCGGTCCCCGAAGGCCGCGCGCTCCCCGATGGCGGCGCCCCGCTCGTTCCTCTGGACGCGGCGGATCTTCCTCACCCTGCTCACCGCGTTCGTGGTGCTGCCGGTGTACGTGATGATCTCCAGTTCCCTGAAACCCCTCGAGGACGTGTCGGGGAAGTTCGAGTGGATCCCCTCCGGGCTCACGCTCCGCCCGTACGTCGACATCTGGGAGACCGTCCCGCTCGCCGACTACTTCGTGAACTCGATCGTCGTCGCGGGCGCGGCCACGGTGTTCTCGGTGATGGTCGCGATCTTCGCCGCGTACGCCGTCAGCCGCTACTCCTTCCGCGGCAAGCGGGTCTTCACGGTGACGGTCCTCTCCACCCAGATGTTCCCCGGCATCCTCTTCCTGCTGCCGCTCTTCCTCATCTACGTCAACATCGGCAACGCCACCGGCATCGCCCTCTTCGGCTCCCGCGAGGGCCTGATCCTCACCTATCTGACCTTCTCGCTGCCGTTCTCCATCTGGATGCTGACCGGTTACTTCGACTCCATCCCGCGCGAGTTGGACGAGGCCGCCAAGGTCGACGGCTGCGGGCCGATCAGCGCGCTGTTCCGCGTCATCGTCCCGGCCGCGTCGCCCGGCATCATCGCCGTCGCCGTCTACGCCTTCATGACCGCCTGGGGCGAGGTCCTCTTCGCCTCCGTCATGACCGACGAGACCACCCGCACCCTCGCCGTCGGCCTCCAGGGGTACGCCACCCAGAACGACGTCTACTGGAACCAGGTGATGGCCGCCTCCCTGGTGGTGAGCGTCCCCGTCGTCGTCGGCTTCCTGCTCCTCCAGCGCTACCTCGTCGCCGGCCTCACCGCGGGTGCGGTCAAGTGACGTCCCTCCGCACACCGATCACGAAGAGGTTCCCTGTGTCCGAATCCACCGACTCCGCCACCCCGCTCGACCTGGAGGCCTTCCCTCCGGACTTCACCTGGGGCACGGCGACCTCCGCCTACCAGATCGAGGGCGCCGTGGCCGAGGACGGCCGGGCCCCGTCCATCTGGGACACCTTCTCGCGCGTCCCCGGCGCCATCGACAACGGCGACCACGGCGACACCGCCTGCGACCACTACCACCACTGGCCCGAGGACATCGCCCTGATGAAGGGCTTCGGCACCGACGCCTACCGGCTGTCCATCGCCTGGCCGCGCGTCCTCCCCGGCGGCGACGGCCCCGTCAACGCCGCGGGGCTCGACTTCTACGACCGTCTGATCGACGCCCTCCTCGACGCCGGGATCCACCCCTCCGTCACCCTGTACCACTGGGACCTCCCGCAGGCCCTCCAGGACCGGGTCCGGGACAGCCACGGCGGCTGGACCGAGCGCGCCACCGCCGAACACCTCGCCGCGTACGCCTCCGTCGTCGCCGAACGCCTCGGCGACCGGGTCACCCAGTGGGCCACCCTCAACGAGCCGCTCTGCTCGGGCTGGATCGGCCATCTCGAAGGCCGGATGGCCCCCGGCCTGAGCGACCTCACGGCCGCCGTCCGCGCCTCGTACCACCTCCTCCTCGGCCACGGCCTCGCCACCCAGGCCATCCGTGCCGCCGCCCCCGGGGCCCAGGTCGGCCTGGTCACCAACCACTCCACCGTCGAGGCGGCCTCCACCCGGCCCGAGGACGTCGCCGCCGCCGCCCGCGCGGACGGCCACACCAACCGCTGGTGGCTCGACCCGGTCCACGGCCGCGGGTTCCCCGCCGACATGCGCGAGCTGTACGGGGTGGAACTCCCCGAGAAGCCGGGCGACCTGGAGACCATCGCCGCACCGCTCGACTGGCACGGCCTCAACTACTACTTCCCGGTCACCGTCGCCGACGACCCGTCGGGCCCGGTCCCGTACGCCCGCGAGGTACGCCTCCCCGACGTGCCCCGCACCGGCATGGACTGGCAGATCGACGCGGGCGGCCTGGAGTCCTTCCTGCTGCGGCTCACCGAGGACTACGGCGTGCGGAAGCTCTACGTCACCGAGAACGGCTCGGCCTTCCCCGACACCGTCGGCCCCGACGGCGCCGTCCACGACCCGGAGCGCACCCACTACCTGGAGCAGCACCTCGCGGCCTGCGCCCGCGCCGTGCGCAAGGGCGCCCCGCTCGCCGGCTACTACGCCTGGTCCCTGCTCGACAACTTCGAGTGGGCCTACGGCTACGACAAGCGCTTCGGCCTCGTCCACGTCGACTACGCGACGCAGCAGCGGACCGTGAAGACGAGCGGACGCCGGTACGCGGACATCATCCGCGCCCACCGGGAGACGACCGCCGGCTGACCGGAACGCGTCATGAGTTCCCGGAACCCGCCCCGGCAACCTCCCGGGGCGGGTTCCGGGACCGGCGGGCACGGCACTGTCCCGGAGTCCGTGAGGAAGGCCCTTCGCGACAAGCGAGGCAGACGGCGACGTTGCCGAGCCGGCCACCGAGGTTCATCGCGGCAGGCGCGAGTTCGTCGGGAGTCCTCAGCCGGCCAGGCGTTCCACCAGCAGGAGGGCGCCGATGGCGATCATCATGACACCGCTGATACGGGTGACGACCCGGGCGGCCGAAGGCCGGGTGCCCAGCACCGTGCGGGCCAGCACCCCGACGGCCAGGTAGACGACGGCGCACGCGGTCAGGTGCATCGTTCTGAGCAGACCGGTCTGCGCGGCGACCGGCCAGCCCGTGGCCGAGTCGATGAACTGCGGGAACAACGAGAAGTAGAGCAGCAGTGCCTTCGGGTTCAGTCCGCTGATCCCGATTCCCTTGAGCATCGCCTGCAAGCGGGAGGTGTCCGCGCTCTCTCCGGTCGCCGCCGGAACGGTCGGCTGCCGGAGGACGCCCCAGCCGAGCCACAGCAGGTAGCCGGCCCCCGCCACGGTCAGTGCGGTGAGCGCGGCCGGGGAACTCGTCTTACCGAGCTGCAGGTCGACGGCCGCCTGACGATCACCGAGCTGGCTGCTCGCGTGCAGCTCAGCGTCTCGCCCTGCCACCGCCGGCTGCGCGACCTCGAACGCGAGGGTGCTATCCGCGGCTACCGCGCCGTCGTCGACCCGGCTGCCGTCGGCCTGACGTTCGAGGCCCTCGTCTTCGCCACTCTGCGCTGGGAGAGCCCCGAGACCGTCACCGCCTTCGAAGAGGCCGTGGCCGCTGTCCCGCACGTGCTGCAGGCTCAGCGCCCGTTCGGCGAGCCCGACTACCTCCTCCGGGGCGAGACTGCCGACCTGGCCGCGTTCCAGCAGCTCTATGACCAGCAACTCGCCCGGCTCCCGGGCGTCCAGCGCCTGACATCCACCCTTGTCATGAAGAACGTCGTCCAGGACCGACCGCTGCCCGAATAGCCGCCTCCCGACGACAACGGGGGAGATGGCGTCTCGGGACGCCGGGAGCCCGGCAAGATCGACAAGATGCTCCCTGGTGACCTGAGTCGGAGATCCGCCGGGGGAGCCTCGGGACCAGGGCGGGTCCAAGCGACCCTCGACCCGAGGCCCTGTGGATCAGCCCTTCAGCCGGCACTCTGCCAGCCCGTCGAGGCCCGTCGGAGGTGCGCCGCCCTCCCGGCTGATCGCGATCTCGATGCGATCGATCACCGCCTTCCGCTTGTTGCCGAGCGGACCGAGGATGGCGTTGTCGACGAAGTTCGGGCCGCCCTCGCCCTGGGAACGGGCCAGCCGGTCGTTGGCGGCACCGATCTCCCGTGCGAGCGCCGCGAGTTCACGGTCGACCTGGCCTCTCGCCCCGACCGGGATGTCGCTCGGCAACCTGCTCGCCACGTCCGGGCAGTCGACGGTGGAAGCAGCTCCCGCCCCGGGCTCACCCTGGGACTCCTCCTGGCCTCCGCTCTCGGTGTCGCTCTCGGTGTCGCCCCGCCCGGCACCGCGCCCGAGCCCGCAGGGCGCGAACCTCTCCAGCCCCTCGGGCTTCTCGGCGACCCGACCGATGGCCGTCTCGATACGGTCCAGGGCAGCCGTTCGCTTGTCCTCCAGCGGCCCGAGGATCGCGTTCCGCACGAAGTTCGGGCCGCCCTCGCCCTGGGACCGCGCCAAGCGGGAGTTGGCTTCCGTGAGCTGTTCGTCCAGCAGCTCCAGATTCCTGGTGACCTCGTCCTGCGCCGCGGCCGGTATCTCCGGCAGCCCTTCGACGGACGGGCAGACGATGCTCTGCGCACCGGCGGCACGGGTCTGGTCGCCGCTCTGCCCGGCGAAGGCGCCGGCCGCGGCGAGGGTGCCGGCGATCACGCCGGCGCCGACCACGCCCACTCCGGCGATTCGGTACGCGCGGTACTTTCCCCTGGCTCGTTTGCGTGTCATGACGTCCTCTGTCTCCTGCGGCGGCCGTCGGACCCCTCCTCGGAGATGCCGCCGACCCCCGCCGCGGGTGCCGGCGCCCCCGGTACCCCTGCCAGCAGGTCTCCCAGGCATACGGAGCGGGAACGATGAACGTTCAATCTCGCTGCCCCGCTGTTTCGGCAACGGATACCCGCGCCTCCCTGCCGGGCGCCCACGCGCGGGGCGTGGTCCCGTCCGAGCGGGCCGAGGAGCGGAAGGCCCGGCTCGGGCGGCTGACCGGCCGGGGGCGCCGCCCGGCTCATCGGGCTTCTGGTGCCGACCCCCTGCGGCCTCCCTCTCTCAAACTCCGGCCAGGGCCGGCTAGGGCGTGTTGCGAAAGTACCGACGTCCGCCCGAAGGGCGGGCCTCGCGGCGTCTGGTGCGTGCGATCGCAAGGCGGAGGGTCGCCCTCGTACTGGGCGTACTCGGACGATCCCGACAACGCGGCGAGCGTGCGTGCCAGGCGTCGCGAGGCAGGCGGGACTTTCGCAACACGCCCTAGACCGGCTGGGCGTCCTTCGCTTCGGTGGCGGGAGCCGTCGAGGCCGCGGGCCAGGTGTAGAGGACCACGCCCTGGCGGTTGTCCTTCTCGAGCCTGTCCTGTGCGACGAGCTTCGTCAGAGCGTTGCGGACCACCTGCTCCGACGTCACACGCCGGGGGTGCGCCGTCTCCAGTTCGGCACGGATCTCGGCGACCTTCTTGGGTTCGCCGGGCTGCTGGGAGAGGAGCCCGGCGAGCAGTTCGCCGAGGGTGGGGCCCTGCGACTTGATGGTCTTCTTGGCCACCGCCTCGGCAGGTTCCGGCTTCTTCGCGGGCGCGGTCTTCCGTGCTCCGGTCTTCTTCGCCGGAGCGGGCTTTGCCGCCGCCTTGCTCGCGGTGCGCTTCGACGCGGTGGTCTTCTTCGCCGGGGGCGCACTGCTCGCGGTCCTCTCCGTCCGTGGCTGCGGCACGGCCGCTTCCTCTCGCGGGTCAGGGGCCGGGACGGCGACGCCCGCCGGCTGGTCGGCGGCCGGTGATGACACCTGGACACCCTCCGATGAAGGCAGGGACTCCAGGGTGCTGGCCAGCCATTTCTCTTCCTGGCGCAGCTGGTTCAGGCGCGCGGTGAGGGTTGCCTGCTCGGTTTGGTTGGCCGCCAGGTCGGCGGCAAGCTGCTCGGCGTACTTGGTCCGGATCGGGGGATTGACCGGCTCGTCGGCCACGACAGCCACGCTCCTTCAAGGGGATGGGTGTTGTCCGCCGGATGCTACTCGCCGCACCTGTGCAGGTGAGGCAGCCCCGGGATACACCACCCTCACGAGTACCGCCCCGTGGCAGGGTTCGAGCCACCCCGTGCGCCCGGCGGGAGAACCCTGCTGGTCCTGTGAGAGGTTGACGGACCGTCCAGGCAGCCATCGAACGGCATAGGCTCGCGGCCTGGAGGGGGCACGGACCCGACGGGGAGGACAGACGCTGTGGAGAAGAACGACCACTGGTCCGAGGAGGCGAACTGCCGGACAGCGGACCCGGAAGACTTGTTCGGCCCGAGTGCGGACCAGAAGCGGGCCAAGAGCGTGTGCAACGGCTGCGTCGCGCGGATCGACTGCCTGGCGGAAGCGCTGGACAACCGGATCGAGTTCGGCGTCTGGGGCGGCATGACCGAACGCGAGCGCCGAGCGCTCCTTCGCCGCAGGCCCCGTGTCATCTCCTGGCGCCATGTCCTCAAGAAGGCCGACCCCGTACTGCCCGCTGCCCACCAGGATGAAGCGCGGGTTGCCCACGTGCGCGCGTGACCGGCCTCACCAGAGAGCTGAGCAGGGCGCGGGCCCGCCCGCCAAGTCCCCGCGTCGGGAACCTCGGGAGGGACGGGATGGCGGTCCCACGCTCCGTTCGCACGTGCGCGGGACCGCCCCCTCGCTTGCCTGGTGTCCCCGTCACGCCGAACCTTGATCGCGAGCGGGCCCAGGCGTCCGGCGGCGTCCGGCCATCTCTTGCCTGACGGTCACCCGTTCAGTCCCGGAGATGCCGGTCGATCAGGGTGCGGCCTCGGTCGGTGGCATGGGCGAGGAAGACCGCGTCTCTCTTTCAGGCGGTTCCCCAGCCGAGATTCACGGAGGTGCTCGGGCCGAGCCCTCCGCCGGACGTGCCGGGGTAGAGGTGGGCGCTGCCGTCGCTCCACACCGCGAGCACATCAGGTCGGTTGTCACCGGTGAGGTCGCCGGCCCCGGTCATCGCGCTGACCGCGCCCCAGCCGGTGGAGAGCTGGACACGCGGCCCGAGCCCGCTGTGCACACCGGGGTAGAGCCACAACACGCCCTGGCCGTCCACCGCGAGGACATCCGGCCGGGAGTCCCCGTCGAGGTCGCCCGCCCCGGAGTGGAGCCGCATCGAGTTCCAGCTCGTACCGATCTTGATACTGGTACCGAGGCCCCCGCCGGATGCACCGGGGTAGAGGTAGGCGTCCCCGGTGTTCCACACGGCCATGAGGTCCGGCAGGCCGTCGCCGGTGAGATCGCCGACGCCGGACATCGACGAGACGACACCCCAACCGCCGGAGAGCTGGACTCGGGTGTTGAGCTCGCTCTGCATGCCGGGGTAGCGCCACAGATCCCCATTGCCGTCGACGGCGAGGAAGTCCGGCCACGCGTCACCGTCCAGCCGTCCGACGCCCGTCAGCAGACGTACCGGGTCCCAGCTCACGCCGACGGACTTCCGGGCTCCGACACCACTCGGTGCCCCGGGGTAGAGGACCAGATTGCCGTTGCCCGCGCCGCTGCCCGTCCCGGCGTTGGGCCGGACGGCGAGCAGGTCGGGCCTACCGTCACCCGTCAGGTCACCCCAGGCGCCCGACAGGGACCGCACGGGCACGGTCGGCTTCGGCCACCCGATGTGGAAGACCGTGCGGTCGCCGGGCTTCTCGTTCAGCGTCCACATCTCGTCCGTAGCGGGCCAGTACATGACGTTCTCGCCGTAGACGCCCGTCCGGGTCCACAGTCGCACCGGTTCACCGGGCCACGCGTGGTAGAGGCAGGTCGGGATCTCCGTCTTCCCCTCGATGTACTCGGGGCAGGGCGCCGAGACGACGACCCGACCGCGGTTCATCGCGACTCCCTGAGCGCCACTGACCGTTGAGGTGTAGGCCGCCTCGGGCCGGGCAACGCCGTCCGTTCCCGTGGCCAGAAGGCCGGTCTTCGGGTCCAGCGTCCAGCGCACGATCGCGCCGGAGGTGTTGAACGACTGCTGCTGACCGGCGGGCACCCCGGCGACCTCGGTGGTCACCAGCGCCGGCCGTGCGCCGCTGTCGTCGAGCGAGATGCCCGCGAAGCACGGCGGCGGGTTGTGCGTCGCCCGGGTGCCGCAGCTCTTCGGGTCGTCCTGAGGCGACTTCTCGGGGTTGTCGAACGTGTGCTGGTAGCGGTTCACCTGCGGCAGCGCGTACTTGTGCCAGGCCGCCCCGTACACACCGTTCGCCGCGCCGACACTCCCGACGCTCTCGTCCATGAGCCAGACACGGTTCAGGTCGAAGACGGCGAGCCCGGCGCCGGTGGAGACGTACAAGTAGTTGCGATACCAGGTCACGGAGTCAGCGTGGCCCCGCAACTGCTCGAAGCCCGTGGCGGTGGGGGTCACGAGCAGGGCGTGACGGTAGCTGACCCTTGAGGGGTCGGTCACGTCGGTGAACGTGACCCGCATCAACTGGTTGGGCTGGCTCGGATACGACGGATGCGTCAGCCAGTTGGACCAACTGGCCACCACGACGCGGCGTCCGTTCACGATCTGCTGGTTGGCCGCGGACTCGCCCGATCCGGCGATGCCCTGCGGCACCCACTGCGTCCCCGTGTCGTCGCCGTAGGTGTCGTTCCAGCAGAACCCCTGAGCTCCGGACGCATGGGTCGAGTGGCAGAGCGGGCGACCCGTCGCGTTCAGGTCGCCCAGCACATGCGTGACGGTCCGCCTCGGGATGCCGCGCGCCTCGGCCTGGTCGGCGTACGTCGCCAGTCTCGTCCGGTGGATGTCCTGCACCGCGGTCGTCTCCGTAGAGGCCAGGGTCCAGTGGGCCTCGGGCGCCTTCGTGGTGACGGTCGCGGCGACCACCGAGCCGTTCGGCACATCGGCGGCCTGGGCCGGCTGCGCGAGCAGCCCCACACACAGCAGACCCGAGGCCACCGCCCCTGCCCACCGCCCACGCCGCCCCGACTTCATCGGTCTCATCCGGTTCCCCTCCCACGTCACAGAAACAACAGGCCACCCTATGGGCGGTACCTGAGGCTTTCCGCGACGGGTAGGTGCCGGCGCGGGGCTGTCACTCAAGCGGTTAGAGCCCGCGGACAGATCCCTCATGCTGCCGGCCGGGACTCGGGGCACGTGACCGTTGATACCGCCACCGCGCGACGACGCCTCGACCAGGTCCTGGCCGAGACAGGGACCTATCATGGGGACATGAGTTCGAATATGGACGCCGAGACGCGACCGGAGCTGAGTGCGGCGTTGAGCGGGAGCGAGTTGGCCCGCTGGTACTGGACGCTGGCCGAGCTGACCGTGCTCGCCCGGGAGCTCGGGGTACCGCGGGGCGGTGGGAAGACGGCGCTGACCGACCGACTACGGGCCGCATTGGACGGCGTCGCCCCGCCGGCCGCGCCCTCCCGGACGCGGGGCGCCGGCCACCAGCTCGCCGCGCCGGTGAACGGCTCCACCGTGATTCCCGAGGGCCAGCGGTGCAGCCAGGTGCTGCGCGAGTACTTCCGCCGCGAGATCGGCCCGGGCTTCCACTTCGACGCCTCCATGCGAACGTTCGTTGCCGAAGGCGCAGGGCGCACCCTGGCCGACGCCGTCGCCCACTGGCACGCCACGCGCCGGACCGCGGCCCAGCGTCAGGAGATCGGCTCACAGTTCGAGCTCAACCGCTTCCTGCGTGACTGGCATGCCGAGCATCCAGCCGGCAGCCGTGTCGAAGCGCTCGCCGCCTGGCGCGCTCACCGCGACCGACCGCGCCCTCCGGCCGCGAGGTGACCCGCCTGTAGCCAGGCTTGGGTGCCGAGTGCCTGGGATCCGGATCTCAGCCGCGCCCGTGAGCCTGCTTCGGCCTGAAAGCGTTCAGGGCGCATCGTCGATCAGCCCGAAGGCTTCCGGGAACTCCACGAGGAACTCGCGGCGAGCCGGGTCGGCCTCGACGGCTGCCATCTCCCCGACCAGCACGATCAGCTCCCGTCGCTGATCATCAGGCAGCGTGCTGACCACGTGTGCGACGCCCTCCAGTACGTTGACCGCGTCATCCGGATCCATCTGCTCGTCTTCGCTGCCGTCGATGAACCGCAGGACATCGACCAAAGCCTCGGCCAAGGCATGAGTCAGGGACGGGTACGAAGACGTCACGACGGCCTCCTGGCAGATCAACGGCAGAGTCCGGCCATCCCACCACACCACGGGCATCACTATCCGCGAGCCTCCGCGAAAGGGGACCGGAGCCCGAGAACGGGTGGCAGTTGTCTTCGCTGCTTCGAGAGTGAGTCCCGAGAACCACTGTCCTCGAATTGCCTCGAGCTGCGGCAGCGCGGCTTGCCAGGTCCTCAGTGGCGATACGCGGCTGTCGCGATCTCGATGAACGATCGGATCAACGGGTTGGTGTCACCCTCGTTCCAGGCCGCCACCACTCGGCTTGGTGCCATGTCGATCAGCGGTACCACGACCAGCTCGGCGCCCAGGTCGTGCCCGAGCGGTGCCAGGCCGACCGTGCCGTTCCACAACACGGCCTGCAGGCATTCCTGGACGACGCGCACCACTGGTCCCTCGCGCGGCACGCCGCCGTTCCAGTACGACTGCCAGATCGGGTCGGTCCCCGGCGGGAACTGGAACCAGCGGCGGTCGGCCAGGTCGGCCAGCTGCAGCCGGCCGCGGCCGGCCAGCGGATCGTCGGCGCGCAGGACCACGCCCACCGGATCGGTACGCAGCTCACGCACCGTCAGGGCGGACTCGTCGAACGGCGCCCGGGTCAGGGCAACGTCGACCAGTCCGACGCGCAGCCCGCAGGTCGGGTCGGTCAGGTCGGTGTCGCGGATGCGGACGTCGACGCCCGGGTGGCTTCGACGGTAAGCGGCGGCCAGCCGGGTCGCTCCCGGGTCGGTGCTGTCGCCCAGGATGCCGATGGTGAGGGTCGCGACGCCGGCCGCCGCGGTCACGCGTACGCGAACGCGGTCGGCATGGTCGAGCAGGGCCCGCGCCTCATCCAGCAGCACTGCGCCCACAGCGGTGAGCGTGACGCCCGCAGGCGAACGGGCGAACAGCAGGGCGCCGACCTCGGTCTCCAACTGCTTGATCGCCCGGCTCAGCGGCGGCTGGCTCATGTGCAGTCGAGTGGCGGCCCGGCCGAAGTGGAGTTCCTCGGCGACCGCCACGAAGTAGCGCAGGGTACGTAGCTCCACGCTGCGACGATACCCAAACGGCATCGGCTTTGCGGAATGGGTCTTGGACAGTCGCAGGTCTCTGGCGGTGCACTCGGTACATGACCGACCTGGCGCCGGCCTTCTCCAGGGCCGCCCGCCCCAGGAATCGACGGGTCACCTGCAACCGGTGACCGCGGAGGGGAATCGTGAACATCGCGTACTGGATCGTCGCCGGACTGCTCGCCCTCTTCTACCTCTACGCAGGCGCGATGAAGGTCTTCCGAAGCCGAGATCAACTCCGTCCGATGATGGCCTGGGTCGATCGCATACCCCTGCCCGCCGTGAGGGCGCTGGGAACGGTCGAGATACTCGGCGCGATCGGGCTGATCCTCCCGCCCCTGACCGGCGTCGCACCCTGGCTGGCGCTGGTCGCGGCCATCGGATTCGTGCTCCTGCAGATCGGTGCGATCGCCGTCCACCTGACCGGCGAAGACCGCCGGATCACACTCAACGTCGGCCTCATCGCCACTGCGGCCGTGACTGGCTGGCTGGCCATCACCTGGCTGTGATCGAGCACCGTTCCCGACCGGTGGATGCCACGGTGAGCGGCCTCCGCCCAGCCGGCTGGCCGGAGGCCGCTCGCGAACACCGCCCCTTGCGAACACTCTTCCTCCCGCAAAGGCGCGACGCGCGAGAGCGACAGAAAAGATGTCCTGCCGGAGCGGCAACCTTCCGGCCCTCAGTGGCAACTGCACGGGTAGGCGACTTCCTCCACGGGAGCCGCCCTTCCCCACACGTGCAGAGGAACCCTCACAATGAGTACCAGTGCAGGACGTCACCGCAGGACTCGTACGCTCTCGGTCGCGGCAGTTCTGGCCCTGACGGCCGGGGCCGGCGGGCTGTACCTGGCCGTTGCGCCCGGCGGCGGCGAGGCCACCGCGGCCGGGAGTGCGCGGCCCGTGGTCGTCTCCACGACCGCCGGCTTGGAGCAGGCGTTCGCCGAGGCCGGGCCCGGGACCGTGATCCAGCTGCGCGGAGGCACGTACCTGCCCACGCGCACGCTCAAGAGCCAGGCCGACGGGACCCCGACGCGGCGGATCACCGTCACCGCCTACGGCACGGAGAAGGCGACGGTCGACGGCTCCAAGCTCGCCGCGGGGGAGTGGCTGACCGCGATAGGCGGCGACTACTGGACACTGTCGAACCTGACGTTCCGGAACTCGCCCTCGCACGGGGTGGTGCTGACCTCCTCCGTCGGTGGGGTCTTCAGGAACCTGCGGACCCACGGCAACGGCGACTCCGGATTCACCCTGCGCGGTGACGGTACGAACGACAACCTCATCCAGAACCTGGACTCGTACGACAACTACGACGCCAGGACCCACGGCCAGAACGCGGACGGCCTGGCCATCAAGTTCGGGTCGGGCACGAACAACAAGGTCGTCGGCGCCCGGCTCTGGAACAACGCCGACGACGGCCTCGACCTGTGGCAGTGGGCCAGTCCCGTACGGATCGAGAGCAGCTGGGCGTTCGGCAACGGGGAGAACCGCTGGAACGACGCCGCCTTCGAGGGCAACGGCAACGGCTTCAAGCTCGGCGGGGGCGGCGCGAGCGCCGCGCACGTCGTCACCGGCAACGCCGCCTGGAACAACCGGCTCCACGGGTTCACCGAGAACAGCAACCCGGGGGCGCTGATCCTGCACCGCAACACGGCGTACGCCAATCACGCGGACGGCTTCTTCTTCCTCTCCTCGCCCTCGCGCCTGTCCCGGAACCTCGCCGCGCAGAATGCCCGGGGCACGGCCAAGCTGGGGTCCCGCGCCGTGACCGCCGCGAACAGCTGGGACGCCAAGGGCGCGGGCGGCGCCTTCCCGGACGGGCGCTCCTTGCTGCGCAGCACGGACGCGACGACGGCCTACGGCCCGCGCAAGGCCGACGGTTCGCTGCCGGAGACCACCTTCCTCACCACCGGGACCGAGGCCGTCGGCGCGGCGATGAAGTGAGACCGGGCACAGTCCGTCCGGTTCGCGGCGGGCAGACGCGAGAATCACGGGACGACGTGCCGGGCCGCACGGCGGCGCGGACGGCTCCGACACCGAAGCGCGTCCGCGTACGCGCGGCCCACCCAGGCGCTGACGGGATGAAGACTCCCGGGCCGGAGCGATTCCGGCCCGGGCAGCCCGCGGACACGATCCCCGCAGCGCCTGGGCCCGCGGGAGCGGTACCCCGGCCCACGCCCCGGTGCACCGCATACGCGCCCGGTGAAAAGAAAGGTGGTCATGCCCCCGCCGGCAAGACCAGCACCCGGCCACGGGCGTGGCCACAGCACAGCGAGAGGCAACCCCGCACATGGTCGTCGACGACGCGTCCGACGAGTTCCACGCCTTCTTCGAAAGGCACTACGCCGAACTCGCGCGCCTCGCCCACCTCCTGACCGGCGAAGTGGACGCCGCTGACGATCTCGCCGCCGACGCGCTGGTCGCGCTCTGGCACCGGTGGGACCGGCTGCGGTCGGCCGACCACCCGGTCGCCTACGCCCGCGGTGTCGTCGCCAACCTGGCACGCGGCCGCATCCGCAGCGCGGTCCGCGAGCGCCGTCGCGTCGCCCTGTTCTGGTCCACGCGCCCCGAGCGGGTGCACGACCCGGACGTGGCGGTGGTGATGGACGTGCGGCAGGCCCTGGCTCGGCTGCCCTTCCGCAAACGTGCGTGCGTCGTCCTGCGGCACGCCTTCGACCTGTCCGAGAAGGACACCGCCCTGGCCCTGGGCATATCGGTCGGCACCGTCAAGAGCCAGACGTCCAAGGGCATGACGGAGCTGGAACGACTGCTGGCGGCACGAGACGCGGGCGCACTCCTGGAAAGGGTTCAGCGATGACCGACGTGGGCGAACACCTGCGGAAGGCGGCCGAGTCGCACCAGCCCGACCGCGCCCGGATACTGGCCCGGGTGGAGCGCGGTACGGCCGGCCTCGCGCCCGCGCGGCCGGGTCGGCGCCGCCGCACGGTGGCCGCGCCCTGGCACCGGGTCACGCTCGCGACGATCGCCGCGACCTGTGCCCTGCTGGTCGCCGGCTACGTCGCGGCCGAGGCCCTCCAGGACGCGGTGCCGCGGCACGATACGAGTGCGGGCCCGCTGCCGGCCGAACCCGGTCCCGGGAGGTCCGGGCCGGCCACCCCACCCCCGGAGCCGGACCGGAGCGGTTCCGGCGAGCCGGGCCGCACACCCGTACCCACGGCCACCCCGCCCGCCCGCACTCCGGATCCCGACCCGAGCCGTACCGGCTCACCCGCCACGAGCGGCGCCCCGACACCGTCCCGGCCCTCCGGCGGAGTCGGGACGGAGGACGGTCCGTTGTGGGCCGACGGCTCCGTCGACCCGGGCAGCAAGGCCCACTGGTCGCAGAGCAACGTCACCCTCAAGACCCGACAGCCGCTGACCGCGCTCACCGTCGAACTGCGGGTGGCGCAAACGGGCGGCGTCGAGAGCAGCGGCTTGTGGCAGACGCTGCCCGAGGCGGACTTCACCCGCTCCGTGCACGAACAGAACGGCACGCTGGTCTACCGCTGGGAACTCAGGGGAGGCCGGACGGTACCCGCGGGAACCCATGTGTTCGCCGGCCAGTACGACCACGCGACCAGCGGCCGCAACGCGGTGGCCGACCGGTACGAGGCCACTGCCGACGCGGCCCGGGAGACCTTCAGGGTGGGTGGCGACTTCGCCCGCACCACGTGACGGCGGCCGTGCCTTGTCGGACCGGTCGGACCGTCCGGCCGATTGATCACTTACAGGAGAGACCGCTCATCACGCGCTAATTTGGGGCATCCCAACGCAGAGGAGAGCCCCGTGGGCAAGGTGGTCATGTACAGCTCGGTGTCGGTGGACGGCTTCGTCGCGGACGAGAATGACCAGCCCGGACCGCTGTTCGACTGGTTGACCAGCGGTGACGTCCCGTTGGACGAGAGCGGCGAGGTGAAGGTGTCGCAGCCGTCCTACGACTACATCCGGCCGTACTGGGACCAGATCGGGGCGACAATCGTCGGCCGCCACGTCTTCGACATGACGGACGGCTGGGACGGGAAGCCTCCGGGCGGGATCGACCACGTGGTCGTGGTGACGCACCGGCCGGAGCCCGAGGGCTGGGACCCCGAGGCGCCGTTCCACTTCGTCGACGGCGTCGAGGCAGCCGTGGCCAAGGCGCAGGAGCTTGCGGGTGACCGCATGGTCGAGGTCGCCGCCGGCGACGTCGGTGGCCAGGTGCTTGCCGCGGGCCTGGTCGACGAGGTGCGCATGGACGTCGTACCCGTGGTGTTCGGGTCCGGCAAGCGCTACTTCGGGTCGGTCCAGGCGCAGCACCTGTTGGAGGGTCCTGACGTGGTGATCCAGGGCGACCGGGTGCTTCACCTGCGCTATCGGGTGCGGCGTTGACCGATCGAGAGGGTACGCGAAGAAGTCCGCGGGGCCCGCGTTCCAGCCACAGGCCCCCGGTCAGGCGGCTTCAGCATGAACCCGTCCATGGCGGCCGCGAAGGTCGTTCCCGGGGCGCGCGTGATGAGAAGCTTCGCACCGGTTCCCCTCGGCGGCCCGCATGGTCCGTCCGGCGTTCAGTCGCAGCAGTCGCAGCAGCACTTGCACGGGTTGCAGCAGCCTCCGCCACAGCCGTCACCCGAGCCCCCGCCGGAACCACCAGAGCCACCGGACCCGTGACCTCCGCCCGAACCGCCCGAGGAGCCTGACGAGTTGCCGCCGCCATGCCCGCCGAACCAGCCGTCACCCCCGGAACCGTCCCTGCCGGAACCGTCCCTGCCGGAAGCATCCCGGCTCGAGCCACCGCTGTTGCTGTTGCCGTCGCCGAACTGCCAGGGCTCTCCCTCACCCGGATCCGCGTCGTCGTCGCAGCGGCAGCAGTTGTAGCACAGCCTGCAATCGCCACACAGCCGGCGCTGCTCGCGACACCGCCGGCACTCTCCCTCCGGCGGCCGACCCGATGCCGTCGGCGCGCCCTCCGGGGCCGCACCTGCCAGCACGCCGACGCCGCAAGCCGTGCCGGTGCCGGTCTCCGCGGGCTCTTGAATCGCCGTACGGCGACCCAGCCAAGGCAGCATGCGCAGGCTCGGCGTCTGGCGGTGGCGCTGATGGTGGCGATGCCGGGGGTCGAAGACGCGATCGACGGCGCGCTCCAACTCGCTGCCCAGGAGCGCCCGTACCAGTCGACCGTCGACGAACACGGCGTCGGACAGGGAGAGCCGGATTCCGTGGACGGCGTCGTCGCAGAGCCTGCGCACCTCCGCGCGGTCCGCGCCGGTCACGGCGATCGGGTTCCACGCGCCCGACGCCTCGTCCGCGTCCAGGTCCTCCACCGCGTCCAGCAGGTGCGCCAGTCGACCGAACAGGCGACCGGCCTCCGCCAGCGGTTCCGCATTGTCCGGGCTGTCAGTGAGTACGGCGGTGTAGGCGAAGGCGGCGGCGGTTGCCGTTTCCGTGGGCTCCGTGACCGTCAGCAGCGAGCCACCTCGGCCGGTCGACCGCTCGATCTGCGGCTGGCGCTCGACCGCCCCCAGCAGCACCGAGGTGTCGAAGCCCAGTCGCTCGCCGCCTGCGGCACCCGCACGGTCCCAGCCGTCGGCGATCCGGCGTGCTGCCATCGCCATCGGGCGGCGTCCCAACAGGCCGTCGCGGTCGGCCACGTGGTCACGTATCTTCGCGGCGGCGAGCACCAGCGACACCGTCGCCGCCAGCCGCGCGCCCTCGCCCTGCGCCACGTCCGCGGACCGCATCCCGCGCAGCGGGCACGGACCGGCCCCGCGCCGCCAGTCGCCGGTTCGCTCCGACTGCGCCTCGGTCAGTACCGAGACGATCAGACCGTCGTAGTTGGTGGCCGCCCGCGCGAACTGCCCGTACTCTCCGCGCAACGCCAGGCACAGCCCGCACAGGTGCGCCATCCACTCGGTACGCAAGCCCTCGCCCAGCCGATGACGGCACGGCCTGATGATTCCGAACACCGAATCTCTCCCCCGTATAACAGCTACCCGGACGCATCCGGTCGGACGACTCACCCACGGAAGACCGCGCGACCGGCACGACCTCGCGTGACGTCACCCCGCATGCGCCATCCTCGCGCGGTCGTCATCCTAGACGGGGGCCTTCCGAGAAGCGTCCACGGAGGTTGGACCGGGCCTCGGGCCGGTGGCAGGGCCGGGGATGACGAGCACCGGTACAGCTCAAGCCTCGTCATGGCTGTCCGGCGAGTGAAGTAGGCCCGACCACATCGGGCCGCCTTCGCCGAAGACTCCGGGCCGCTATGCGGGCTCAGCGGCGGTCTTGGTCGCCGTCGTGCCGTCTTCGTCCTGGGCCTCTGGCGCGGCCGGCTGTTGCGGAACGGGCGGAGTACGGACCAGCAGCGCGACCAGCACCGCCAGCCCCCCGAGCATGGCGCCGATGCCGAATCCCCACCGGATACCCGTGGCCAGGGCGTCCGTGGGGTCGGCGCCTTCGGCTGCCGCCGTGGCGGCGCGTCCCGACATGACGCTGATGACGAGGGCGGTGCCGGCGGCGGCCGCGACCTGTTGGAGCGAGCCCAGGATGGCGGACCCGTGGGGGTAGAGGTGCGGCGGAAGTACGGACAGGCCGGAGGTGAAGACGGGGGTGAAGACGAACGCCATCCCGGCGCTCAGTGCCACGTGAAGGGCGAGCACCAGCCATGGCGAGGTCTGTTGGCCCGTGAAGGCGAACAGCGTGAGGCAGAGCGCTGTGAGTGCGGCTCCGGGGACGACCAGCCGCGGTGCGCCGAGCCGGTCGTAGAGCTTCCCGACCTGTGGTCCGAGCAGGCCCATGGTCAGGCCGCCGGGGATGAGGAGCAGCCCGGTCTGCAGCGAGGTCAGGCCGCACACCTCCTGCAGGTAGATCGGCAGCAGGATGAACGCGCCCATCAGTGCCATGAAGGACAGGCACATCAGGCCGAGCGCCACGGAGAAGTGACGGAACGTCAGGGCTCGGAGGTCCAGCAGCGGTGCGGACGAGCGCTGCAGCGCCAGCTGCCGCCAAGTGAACAGGCCGACCAGCACGGCACCGACCAGGGTCGTGGCCTCCGGGGGCACGACCGCCGTGGCTTCGTCCCCGGCGCCGAGGCCGCTCAGACCGTAGACCAGGGCGCCGAAGCCCGCTGCCGCCAGAGGGACGGACAACCAGTCGATCGGGCCCGCCTGCGGCTCGCCGATGTTGACCAGTTGGCGCCGACCGACGAACGCCATGGCTCCGGCGATGGGCAGTACGGCCAGGAACAGCAGGCGCCATGTTCCCAACTGCAGCAGGACACCGGAGGCCGCGGGGCCGAGGGCGGGTGCGACGGAGATGACGAGGGTGATGTTGCCCATGACACGGCCGCGGTCGTGCGGGGGCACCAGGGTCATCAGCGTCGTCATGAGCAGCGGCATCATGACGGCGGTGCCACTGGCCTGGATGACGCGGGCGATCAACAGCACGGGGAAGGTGGGCGCGGCCGCTGCCAGCGCCGTGCCGGCGAGGAACAGCGCCATGGCCAGGCCGAAGGCGGTCCGGGTCGTCACGCGCTGGAGGAACCACCCCGTCACCGGGATGACGACGGCCATGGTGAGCATGAAGGCCGTGGACAGCCACCCCGCGGCCGCCGCCGTGACCTCGAACTCGCGCATCAGTCGCGGGATCGCGTTGACCATGATCGTCTCGTTGAGGAGAACGACGAAGGTGGACAGCACGAGAATCCGCAACACGGCGGTGACACGGTCGGGCGGGAGGGTGGGTGTGGCGTGTGGTGCGAGCATGGCGCCTTCCGTCATGTGAGTGTTCTCCGCACGTAGCAGGTCACACCGACAGACCGCAGCGCCGGAAAGAACTCATCGGTGTTCCCTGATCCTGTCGGCGCCGCCGCCGCGGACTCAAGCGATTTTTCGGACCTGGTACGACCCCGGGCATGGCTTCCGGAGGAGGCTGGTACCGAGATCTACGCCGTCGGCAGCAGGGGGCGGAGGAGCCCGAACATAATCGTCTGCAACAAAACTATCTGCTACAGTCTTTTCTGTTGGGTCAGCGGACGGGGAGGGGGCGCGTGGGTGCGCCATCCGACTTCGTCCCCTGGTGTCCTTCGCCCGCTGCCCGAGTGACAGACGCCTACGAGTCCGCCCCTGCGGGGTCGCTCCCGTCCCGTCGCCGCCCCTCTCGCTTCGAACCGAAGGTTGATACCCATGAGCCGGCACTCCGCCACGGAGACCACTACTGGTCAGACTCAGAACGATGGCCCGGCCCCCCGGGCGCTCAGCGACGAGGAACTCTCCCGGCTGTTGAGCCAGGGGCAGTTCGGCGTGCTCGCGAGTGTGCGGAGCACCGGCCACCCGCACCTGTCGACCGTCCTCTATGACTGGAACGCCGAGGAACGTGTGCTGCGCGTCTCCTCCACCGCCAATCGTCTCAAGGTCCGGCAGCTGCGCCTTGACCCGCACGCATCACTGCACGTCAGTGGCCCGGACGTGTGGTCGTTCGCCGTTGCGGAGGGAGAGGTGGAGATAGTGGACCCGGCCGACGGGGCGGCCCCCGGTGGGCAAGAACAGCAGCCTGACCGGCGCGTGACCATCGCGCTCCGGGTATCCCGCCTGTACGGGACCGCCCTGGACATCCCCACCTAGGGGCGTGGCGGGGGAGGGGCCCCGGGGTTCGTGTGAGCGCGTGGGGAATTGGACAGGTCGGACGGCCACGCAATCGGCTGAGGTGAGCCTCGGCGACCGCGGCGGCGACTGATCGACCTGCCGAGTGCAGCGTCACCGTAGAGGAGCCCCCGCCAGACTTCACCGGGCGGGGGCAGGCAGTCAGCCCTTGAGGTTGATCGTGAAGCGCCTCGTTCCCGTGGCGATCGTGTCGGCGTGGACCGTGCCTCGAGCCCGGGCGTATTCGCCGGTGCCGCCGGTGATCCCGTTGTCGAACGACGGGGGAGGGCCCGGGATGAGGTGGCCGAAGACCATCCCCTGGACGGAGAGCTGGCCGCCCGGGAGGGTGTAGGTCACGGTGCACACCTCCGCTCCGCCATCGGTGACCCGGGTGGTGGTGCAGGTGCCGGCGGTCTCGCCGACCTGCTTGCCGGCCTTGTCGAAGAGGAGGGAGCGGACGACGGTCCGATCACCCTGGGCGGCGGCACCGCCGGGGTTGACGGGGAAGCGCGACTGTTCCGCGAGCCGGCCGATGAGTGTGATGACCCGGTCCTTGGCCTTGGCTTGGGCGGAAACGGTGCCCGCCGCGGAGGCGGCGGCAACGGGGGTGCAGGCGAGAAGGGTGACCAGCGCAGTGGCCGTGCCGAGACAGGCTGCTCTGATGGGGCGCATCGTGTGGCTCCTGAGGTTGATGCTCATGGATGGTCCGGTGTCGCATCCATAACCTCAGCTCTGCCGCACCCGGCGCGACCACCGGAAGATCCGACCGATCGGACGAGCCCGGGACGAGAGACGGGCTGATCCCCCACGGCACCCACCGCGGCGTCCCAGGCTGCAGCCGGCGGCCCGGGACGTCCGCGTTCCCCGCCCCGCGCCCTGGGGCGGCTGTCGCGCCCCCTCCGAGCCCTCTGCCTCGTCGCGCGGGAGACCCGACAGACCGGCAGTGGCGGTTCGCCCGGCGCGCCTATCCAGCAGGCGCGGTGGGGGAGGGGTTGATCGCATGGCGAATGGCGTACAGGTAGGCCATCTGCAGGGGCTCTCTCCCTCGCAAGTGCTCCGAGGCCGTCAGGCCTTCTGTGCCCTCTTCCCCTGCGGATCAAGGGTGTTGGAGGATCCACGCATGAACTCAGATGCTCCCGAGCCGACCACCGACACCGCGGGAACGTACCTTCAAGCGCTCCATGAACGGCTGACGGCCGACGGCTGTACGGTGACCCTGCCTCCCTGGAACGGCCGCCGGGTGGTGACCGGGTGCCGCGCCGACCGCAAGGTCCGCTGGTTCGGGACGAAGACCGAGCTGTTCGTCTTCGCGGCCGCAGTCCCCGAGATCGACGTGGCCACGCTGGGGGAGTTCACCACGTGGGCGATGAGCTACGCCAAGGGCCTGCGCGGTGGCATACCTGGTGCCCGCAACGCCGCACTGGTGCTCCCCGCCCTGGTGAGCGAGCGTGTCCGACCCGAGGCTGCGCAATGGGCCTCCCAGGACGCTCGGATCCTCGGGACGACGCTGATCAGCCGCCCCCTCACGATCGAGACCGCCCCGGACCACGTGCGGACCACGATGTACCGCGGTCGGGTCGCCCTGGGAGGCATGTTTACGGGCCATGTATTGGAGAAGGCGTCGCTGTACTTCCCTTGATTCCATTGCCACGCGGCGCAGTTGGCGGCGTGGCCCTCGCCGGTCGCCCGGCGGCCCCGCATCGTATGAGGCGCGTGCCGGCAGGTCGTGAAATGCGATGGACACGGTGATCTCGGCCGCCCTAGCCTCGACCGGTCCCAGCCTTCACATCCGAAGAGGTGCATTTGATGACGGTCCAGGTACTCGCGGCCAACTCACGTCGGCCGCATTGCCCAGCCGTTCTGACCTCCACGGACCGAAGGAACCCTTGTAGTGGATCTGCCACGTAGCTTCACCATCCGCGAGAGCAGCCATCGCATCTGCAACCCGTTCACCAGCGAGAAACTGGCCATCCTGGGTCAGGCCATCAGCCCGTCGCCGGGCACCCGCATGCTCGACCTCGCCTGCGGCAAGGGCGAGATGCTCTGCACCTGGGCCCGGGACCACGGTGTGGCCGGCACCGGGGTGGACATCAGCACCGTCTTCCTCGACGCCGCCCGTGGGCGAGCCGTGGAGCTGGGCGTTGCCGACCGAGTCGGCTTCGTGCACGCGGACGCCTCGGGGCATGTCGCCGACGATCCCGTCGGCATCGCCGCCTGCGTCGGCGCCACCTGGATCGGCTCCGGCGTGGCGGGTACCGTCGAACTCCTGCGGCGCAGCCTCGCCTCCGGCGGCATGATGCTGATCGGCGAACCGTACTGGCGCCGCGAGCCTGAGGACCAAGGCGCCGTCGAGGGCTGCCACATGGCCCGCAAGGACGACCTGCTCCCGCTGCCGGAACTGCTCGAACAGTTCAGGGCCCTGGGCTGTGATGTCGTCGAGATGGTCCTTGCCGACCAGGACAGCTGGGACCGGTACGTCGCGGCACAGTGGCTCAACATGCGACGCTGGCTCGACGCCAACCCCGACGACGAGCTCGCCGACGACATGCGTGCGGAACTCGCCGCGGCACCTGTCCAACATGCCAGGTACCAGCGCGAATACCTCGGGTGGGGCGTGTTCGTCCTGATGGACCGCTGACACACCACTCCTGCTGAGCCCCGGCACCACCTGCCGGGGCTCACTCGCGTGGCACCCACCCCGAACCCCCTCGAACTACGGGGGCATGTCCACGCCCCACGTGCGGGACGTGCAGAGCCAGGTCGCCGGCCGCCCGGCCCTTCAGCGGCGGCGTTCGCCGTGCGGTATGCCACGGCCTTCTCCCGCTACGACGTGGAGGAGTCGCACATGCTCCTCCACGTCGACGCCCGTCTCTTCCCCTCTCTTCGGTCTGCCGGACCGCCTGGGCGAGGTGTAGTCCCCCTGCCTTCGCCCACTACTCAGTGGTACCGTGTAGTGGTACTCGGTGCTACGTAGTACCGCTGGGTCGAGGAGGACTCGCGATGGACGACCTGACGGAGATGCTGAAGGGGACGCTCGAGGGGTGCGTACTCGAGATCATCTGCAGAGAGGAGACCTACGGATACGCCATCACCCGTCAACTGAACGAGCTCGGCTTCACCGACGTCGTCGAGGGGACGGTGTACACCATCCTGCTGCGACTGGAGAGGAACCACCTCGTCCAGGTGACGAAACGGCCGTCCGGGGTCGGCCCGCCGCGCAAGTTCTACGCGCTCAACGAGGCCGGACGCGAGGAACTCGCGAAGTTCTGGACGAAATGGCAGTACGTCTCATCACGCATCGACAGACTCAAGGAGGGCGGGAGATGAACTTCTGGGAGACCATCACGGGCAGCGATCTCACCAGGGACTGGAAGGCGTTCGAAGCCCGGGCCGAGGCCCTGCCGGATGACTACCGGGCGGCTTGGGCGCAGATCAAGGACCACCTCTTCCCCCATGGCGACTTCACCGGCCGCAACCTGATGCCGATCCTCGACGCCGCCCTCGGGCTGCTCGAAGAGACTGCGGCGGACGGGCAGAGCGTCCGCGAGGTGCTCGGCGACGACATCAGGGGCTTTTGCACGGCGCTGGTCGGAGGACATGGGGCTCGAACCTATCGCGACCGGTGGCGCGAGCAGTTGAACAGGAACGTCGCAAGGAAACTGAGCCGGCTGGGAGGCTGACGTGGGCATCCAGGACATCATCGAGGGCAAGAAGCAGTGGCGGGCGCACACGGCTCGGGTCAAGGCGCTCCCGCCGGATTACCGGATCGTCTACAAGGAGATGCAGAAGTACCTGTTCAAGGTCGGACCGATCGACCTGCCCGACGGACCCCTGCTCCCCGGGATCGTCGACTTCTTCGAGGAAGGTGTCGTCGCAGGGAAGGGGGTCCTGGAACTCATCGGCAGCGACGTCGCCGCGTTCTGCGACGACCTGGTCAAGGACTCACGCACCTACGCGGACGTCTACCAGGAGTCCATCAGCTCGGTCGACGAACTCACCTCGTCCCGGCAGGTCCGGCGGAGAACGTAGGCTCTGAGCATGGTGGAGATGAGGCCGGACGGGGCGGTACGAGGACCAGGGCGACCGCGCGAGGAGCGGGTCACCGCAGCCGTCCTGACCGCGGTGGTGGACATGGTCACCGAGCAGGGGATCGGCGCGGTCACGATGGACGCCGTCGCGTCCCGCGCCGGGGTGAGCAAGCCGGCCATGTACCGGCGGTGGCCCACCAAGCAGGATCTGATCATCGCCGCTGCCGAGAGCCGTCTCGGTGTCCTGTCGGTGCCTGATCTGGGCGACTTCCGCGCCGAGCTCCGCTTCGTCCTCACCGCTCGCCTGGAGGCGTATCGACTGCCGGGGTCGGACCGGCTGATCGCGGGCCTGATCGGGGCGACGGCCGAGACGGGTGCGGCCCGGGGCAAGTACGCGGAGTACACCGAGCGGATCACGGGCGAGACGAGGCGCATCCTGGAACGGGGGATGGTCCGCGGTGACGTGGACCCGGACACCGATGTCCGGGCCGCGGCCACGCTGGTGGCCGCACCGCTGCTTTTCCGGCTGGTCGGTGAGCAGGAGATGCCCGACGCCCGCTTCGTGGAGACGCTGGTCGAGCTCGTGGCCCGAGCTGTGGGCCCCACCGGCTGACGCCTGGCATCCGGGGCTTTCCCGCACCCCGTTTTTTCGTGCCGCCAAGCCCTTGCCTACCCGCACCCCGATAACGATACTTCCGGTAACGATTTTCCGGCCGTTACGGAGGACCCATGGACAGCGCTGCCACCACCCCCGCCCCCGCGCTCGACAAGCCGCTCATGCACTACGGCAAGCGCACGCTCGACCGCATCGCGCCGGACGCGCCCCAGCCCGACTACCGGCTCCTGGACATCTGCCCGCTCACCCCGCACATCGGCGCCGAGATCGAGGGCGTCGACCTCTCCCTCCCGATCGGCGAGGACGTCGCGGAGGAGATCCGGCAGGCCCTTCTGGAGTGGAAGGTGCTCTTCTTCCGCGACCAGCACGGCTTCGACCCGCAGTCCCAGCTCGCGTTCTCCGCACTGTGGGGCGAGCCGGAGGCCAACCCGTTCTTCCCCAGGGGCGACACGGTCGGAGTCTCCCGGCTGGCCAAGGACGCCATGGCCATGGGCACGGAGAACATCTGGCACAGCGACCACTCGTTCATGGCCGCGCCGGCCCTCGGCTCCGTGCTGCGCGCCGTCGAGGTCCCGTCCGCCGGCGGCGACACCATGTGGGCGGACATGGCGGCCGCCTACGACAACCTCACCGAGTCCATGAAGGCCCGGATCGAGGGGCTCACCGCGGTGCACGACTGGGTGCCCAGCTGGGGTTCGCTGATGACCGAGGCCCAGCTCGCCGCGCATCGCGAGAACCTGCCGGCCGTCGAGCACCCCGTGGTCGTGCGCCACCCGCGCACCGGCCGCAAGCTGCTCTACGTCAACGAGCCCTTCACGACCCGGATCGTCGGCCTGTCGGACGCGGAGAGCCGCGAACTGCTGGGCGAGCTCGTCCTCCAGGCCCGGATCCCCGAGTACCAGGTGCGCTTCCGCTGGCAGCCGGGGTCCGTCGCGATCTGGGACAACATCGCCACCCAGCACTACGCGATCAACGACTACTTCCCGCAGCGCCGTGTCATGGAGCGCATCGCCATCGCCGGCGTCCCGCTCTCCTGATCGAGCCCCGGGCCCCTTCTCCCCTCCCCATCCAGTCTCCGCGGAGTCCTTGTGACCGACACCGATGTCGCACCCGCCGTGCCCGCCGGCCCCCCGAGGGTGCCGAGCAGAACGAGACGCCGCGCGTGGATCGTCACGGCGCTGCTCGTCGTCTTCATGATGATCAATTTCGCCGACAAGTCCTTGCTCGGTCTGGCCGCGGAGGAGATCCGACAGGACCTCGGCCTGTCCGCATCGGCCTTCGGACTCGCCAGCAGCGCGTTCTTCCTGCTGTTCTCGATCTCCGGTGCCGCCGTGGGGCTGCTCGCCGACCGCATTCGGCCGAAGTGGCTGCTGCTGATCATGGCCGTCCTGTGGTCCGTGTCCCAGGCGCCACTGGCCATCGGCGGAGGACTGGCGGTGCTCATCGCCTCACGTGTCCTCCTCGGCGCCGCCGAGGGGCCCGCCTATCCGGTCGCCCAGCAGACGACCCTGTCCTGGTTCCCCAACCACCGGCGCAACCTGCCCGGGGCGCTGATCGTCCTGGGGGTCACGCTGGGGGTCCTGGTCGCCGCTCCCGTGCTGACGTGGTTGATCGACCAGCACGGCTGGCGCTCGGCCGTCGCCGCGGTGGCGCTGGTCGGCGTGGTGTGGGCGCTGCTGTGGATTCCCTTCGGCGGAGAGGGGCCGTACGCGACCACGTCGGACAGCGACCCCCCGGCCGAGGCGTCCTCCGACGACGGGCCGGGAACGGACAAGGCGACGGCGGCCGTGACCCTGGGCCAGGCACAGCCCAGGATGCCGTACCGCCGGATCCTCGCGACCCGCACGTGGATCGGTGTCACGATCGGCTACTTCAGCACCTACTGGGTGATCGCCTTCGCCCTGGTGTGGCTCCCCTCCTACCTCCGTGACGGGCTGGGCTACTCGTCGGCCGTGTCCACACAGCTGCTGATGCTGTTCTGGGGTCTGAGCGGAATCCTGGTGCTCGGGCAGGCGGGCCTGACCGGATGGATGCTGCGCCGCGGTATCGCGAGCCGGTGGGCCCGCGGTTGGGTCGGGGGCGTCCTGCTGCTCGTCTCCGGTGTCTCCTGTCTGGCCCTGCCTGTGGCCCCGGCCGGTGCGGTGACGGTCGTGCTGCTGCTCGGCGCGTTCGGCCTCGCCGGAGCGATGGGCAGCATCGCCGCCACCACCATCATGGAGCTGGCTCCTGCCGACCGTCGCGGCGGTGCCCTGGGCTTCATGAACGCCGTGGTGACCACCGCCGGTCTGATCGCCCCGACGTTGATCGGCAGCCTCGTGGACACCCATGGAGCGGGGGGCTACCAGTACGCGGTCCTGATCACCGGTGCCTGGCTCCTGGTGGGCGGAACGGCCGCCGTCACGCTGATCAACCCCGACCGCGACGCCCGCCTGCTCTCCGCCTGACGACAGGTACGGGCCTGCCGTCTGACGACAGGTACAGGGCCTGCTCCTCGCGCCACGCACGGGGCAGGCCCCACCCTTCCCGCCCTTCCCGCTCCCGACCTTCCGCAGGGGACGACGTTGAACACCAGCACCCTCGACACCTCCTTTCTCGACCGCACCGTGGCCGACGTACGCGGCAACGCCGAGTCCTGGTCCGCCACCCCGCTCACCGAACGCATCGCCCTCCTGGAGCGGTTGCAGCCGCGCGTCGTCGCACGTGCGGCCGAGATGGCCGCCGCGGGCAGCCAGGCGAAGGAGGTCGAACCGGACTCCCCCTGGGCGGCCGAGGACTGGACGGGCGGCCCCTGGGCCCTGGTCCAGAACGCCGCGGCGCTTCTGCATGTCCTTCGGCGGATCGCCGCGGGCAGGGACCCGCTGGACGGGAGGACCGTCCACGAGGAGGACGGCCGCACCCGCGTGGACGTCTTCCCCGCCACCGGCTGGGACACCCTGCTGCTCAACGGTTTCCGCGCCGAGGTGTGGATGCGCCCCGGCGTCACCGCGGAGCAGACGCGGGCGGGCGCCGCGGGAGAGTACCGGGGCAGGCAGGGAGACCCGGCCCTGGCCCTGGTGCTCGGCGCCGGCAATGTCGCCGCCATCACCGCGCTGGACATCCTGCACAAGCTCTACGCCGAGGGCCAGGTCGTCATCGCCAAGATGAACCCGGTCAACGCCTACCTGCGCCCCCACTTCGAGTACGTCTTCGCCGAGTTCGTCGAACGGGGCTGGGTGCGCTTCGTCGACGGCGGCCCGGCCGAAGGCGCCTATCTCACCCGTCACGAAGGCGTCGACACCATCCACGTCACCGGCAGCGACCGCACCCACGACGCCATCGTCTGGGGCACCGACGAGGACGCGGAGCAACGCCGCCGCGACGACCTCCCGCTGATCACCAAGCCCTTCAGCAGCGAACTCGGCGGCGTCAGCCCGTGCATCGTGGCGCCGGGCCCGTGGAGCGACGCCGACTTCCGCTTCCAGGCCGAGCACATCGTCACCAGCAAGATGAACAACTCCGGCCACAACTGCATCGCCAGCCAGATCCTTGTCCTGCCACGCGACTGGGACGGCACCGACCGGCTGCTCGACGAGGTCCGGCGGGTGCTGCGCGAACTGCCCCCGCGCACCGACTACTACCCCGGCGCCGCGGGCCGCCTCGCCGCGGTACGCGAGGCCCACCCGCAGGCGGAGACGCACGGCGACGACTGCCGGCTGCTCGTCCCCGACATCACCGACCACCACGACGACGTCCTCGTCACCGACGAGGTCTTCGGCAGCGCCCTGGGCGTCGTACGCCTGCCCGGCGCCGGCCCGGCCGAATTCCTGCGCCACGCGGTCGACTTCGCCAACGACACCCTGCCCGGCACCCTCGGCGCCACCCTGATCGTCCACCCGAAGACCGAGAAGGCCCACCGGGAGGCGGTGCGCACCGCCATCGCCGACCTGCGCTACGGCACCCTGGGCGTCAACTGCTGGTCGGGCGTCGGCTTCCTCCTCGGCTTCACCCCGTGGGGCGCCTTCCCCGGTCACACCCGGCAGGACATCGGCAGCGGCATCGGCTTCGTGCACAACGCGTTCATGCTCGAGGACATCGAGAAGACCGTGCTGCGCGCCCCCTTCACCCCCGCCCCCCGGGGCCTGGTCACGGGTGACCCGTCGCTGTCACCCCGCCCCCCGTACTTCGTGACCAACCGCACCGCGCTGACCACGGTGCAACGCCTCACCCGCTTCACGGCGGCGCCGAGCCTGACGAAACTGCCCGCACTCTTCGCCTCCGCGCTGCGGGGCTGACCCCCCGGCCGCCCGCGGTCCCGCCGGCCCCGTATCCGCCACGCCTTCGGCGCCCGCCGAAGCATCCCCAACGGAGACCTCATGCTCAATCTCGCCGCCCTGCTGGAGAACAGCGCCCGCATCGTGCCCGACCGCACGGCAGTCGTCCTGGGCACCCAGCGGCTCACCTACGCCGAGCTGGACACGGCCGCCCGCCAGGTGGCCAACCTGCTGCGCTCGCGCGGCATCCAGCCCGGTGACAAGGTCGCACTGTCGTGCCCGAACCTGCCCTGGTTCCCGATCGTCTACTACGGCATCCTCAAGGCCGGCGCGGTGGTCGTCCCGCTCAACGTGCTGCTCAAGGGACGCGAGATCGCGTACCACCTGGCCGACTCCGAGGCGAAGGCGTACTTCTGCTTCGAGGGCACCGCGGACCTCCCGATGGGGCAGGAGGGCTGGTCCGGCTTCGGTGAGACCGCCGGGTGCGAGAACTTCTTCCTGATGACCGCCGCCCCCACCGAGGTCTCCCCGATCGCGGGTGCCGAGACCCTGACCGCGGCGCTGGCCTCACGGAGCGCGGACTTCGAGACGGTGGCCACCGAGTCCGGCGACACCGCGCTCATCCTGTACACCTCCGGTACCACCGGCCGGCCAAAGGGCGCCGAGCTCACCCACTCCAACGTGATGCTGAACGTCCTGACCTGCCACAAGCTGTTCGGCGAGGTCGAGCACGACGTCCATCTGATCACCCTGCCGCTCTTCCACTCCTTCGGCCAGGTCGTGCAGATGAACGCCGGCATCGCCTCCCGGGCGACGCTCGTGCTGCTGCCACGCTTCGACGCCCGCTCGGCCCTCGCCCTGATGCAGCGTCATGCCGTCACCTTCTTCGCGGGTGTTCCCACGATGTACTGGGCCCTGCTCGAAGAGGAGGCGCACGATGTCGACCTGCCGCTGATCGCCAAGAACCTGCGGATGGCCGGGTCGGGAGCGTCGGCACTGCCGGTCGAGATCCACCGCCGGTTCCGTGAGCGTTTCGGGGTCACCATCATGGAGGGCTACGGCCTCTCGGAGACCAGCCCGGCGGCCACCTTCGTGCCGCCCGGCGAGGAGGTGCGTCCGGGCTCCATCGGACGCCCCGTCTGGGGTGTCGAGGTGGACCTGGTCGACAAGGACTGGACACCGGTCCAGGGCGCCGACGCGATCGGCGAGATCGTCATACGCGGCCACAACATCATGAAGGGTTACTACAACCGGCCCGAGGCGACCGCCGAGGTGATGCGCAACGGCTGGTTCCGCACCGGTGACCTGGCCCGCCGCGACGCCGACGGCTGGTTCTACATCGTCGACCGCGCCAAGGACATGATCATCCGCGGTGGGTTCAACGTGTACCCGCGCGAGATCGAGGAAGTGCTGCTCACCCACCCCGCCGTGAGCATGGCGGCCGTCATCGGTGTGCCGCACGACCGCCACGGCGAGGAGATCAAGGCGTGCGTGGTCCGCGCCCCGGGGTCGACGCTCACCGAGCAGGAGCTGATCGACTGGTGCAGAGACCAGATGGCGGGCTACAAGTACCCCCGCCTCGTGGAGTTCCGCAACGCCCTGCCCATGAACGCCACGGGCAAGATCCTCAAGCGCGAGCTGAGGGACGCGGAGGACCACGCGGTCGACGCGCCTCGATAGGCACGTGCATGCGTCCCCCGCGGACTCCTGCGCCGCGCGGTAGGTGTCCCAGGCCCGGCTCGATCGACGGTGAGTGTCCGTACTCGGGCCGCGGATGTCGGTCGGGCCGTCTGGCCCATCCGTCTCGCGGAGGACGGAGAGGGCAGTTCCGGCATCGTGGGGATCAGGGGCAGCGGGCAGGGCGAGCCGATGGAGCCCGCTCGGCCGGTCACGGCAGTTCCTGCTCGGTCCAGATGGTCTTGCCTCGGCGGCCGGGACGGGTGCCCCAGCGCTGGGCCATCTGTGCGATCAGGTAGAGGCCGCGGCCGCCCTCGTCGGTGTCCTCGGCGTGCCGCAGTTGCGGTGAGGTGCTGCTGGTGTCGGAGACCTCGCAGATGAGGGACCGGTCGCGGATCAGGCGCAGGGCGATCGGTCCGCGGGAGTAGCGGATGGCGTTGGTGACCAACTCGCTGACGATGAGTGAGGTGGTGTACTCGAGGTCGTCCAGGCCCCAGGTGTCGAGTTGGCCGG
This sequence comes from Streptomyces sp. JL2001, assembly GCF_050917515.1. NCBI lineage: Bacteria > Bacillati > Actinomycetota > Actinomycetes > Kitasatosporales > Streptomycetaceae > Streptomyces > Streptomyces sp. JL2001. The sequence goes on from NZ_CP169421.1 coordinate 7,642,077, forward strand.
CGGCGAGGCTGCGTGCCTGCGACACGACCTCGGGTGCCGGGGGCAGTGTCCAGGAGGCGAGCCGGCCGGGGTCAAGGGCACGGGTTCTGGCGAGGAGGAGGACCGCGTCCTCCTGGCGGCTCTCCGGGGCCAAGAGGTCGAGCAGGGCGTCGCAGATGTGTTCCAGGGAGCTGCCGTCAGAAGCCAGGGCGGCGCGGATGAGGTCCAGTCGTTCCCCGCTTCGGTGGGGGGAACCGGTGGGGTCCAGGGCCGCGTTGTTGAGGACGACGAGGGTGCCTTCGGGCAGTTCCCGCTGGACGGTTCGGTAGGCGGGGCGGCCCTGTCCGAGGGGCGGTCCTTGGGGGATGTCGGCGAGTTGCACGGTGCCGTCGGGGAAGGCGAGGACCGGAGGCGGATGGCCCGCCCGGGCCATGCTGCACTGCCGGGTCGCCGGGTCGTAGACGACGTAGAGGCAGGTGGCGCCTACGGTTCGCCCGTCGGCGCCGTCATGCCGGGGCTGCTGGCTTCTGAGCCGGGTGACCAGTTCGTGCAGGCGCTCAAGGAGCTCGTCGGGCTGCAGGTCCAGGGCTGCAAGGGCTCCGATGGCGGCCCGGATTTCGCCCATGGCCGCCGCGGCACGAATTCCGCGGCCGGGGATGTCGCCGGCGGCCAGGGCGATGCGGGCGCCGGACAGGGGGATCACGTCGAACCAGTCGCCGCTGGGGCCGGAGGGGCGGTACCTGTGTGCGGTCTCCACCGCGGTGTGCGCAGGTACCTCGGGCGGCCGCAGACTGAGCTGGAGGAGCTGACCGGCGGAGTGTTCGCGGCCGTACAGCCGGGCGTTGTCCAGGCAGACCGCGGTACGTGCGGCCAGCTGGACGGCGAGCGCCAGGTCGTCGTCCTCGTACGCCTCCGGGCACTGCGCCCGGTAGAAGCAGACCAGGCCCAGCACCACGCCCCGCGCGGACAGGGGAACCACCATCATCGAGTGCACCCCGGCCCTGCGCAGCGCGCGGGCCCGGACAGGGTCCTGGGCGAGCCACCCGGTGTCCGCGTCCAGCCGTTCCATCAGCCGGGGCCGAAGGTCGGCCACGCTGCGGCGGTACGGCGTGTCCGCGGGGAACACGTTCGCTTCCCCCACGGGGGGTGTACTCGGCTCTTCGGTGTCATCGAGCGCACGCCAGGCCGCCCGTCGCAGGGGGAGGCTCTCGACGTGCCGCCCGGGTGCCGGCGCCTCGCCGCGCAGGACCAGGTCGAGAAGGTCCACCGTCACGATGTCGGCCAGCTCCGGGACCGCGAGGTCCGCCAGGTCCTGCGCCGTGCGGAAGAGATCCAGGGTGTGGCCGATACGGGCCGCGGCCCGGTCCAGCAGGGCGAGTCGCTCCTGGGCCCGGTAACGTTCTGTGACGTCGACGATCGCGCCCGCCACCCCCAGGGGACGCCCGTGCGGGTCCTCCAGCCGGTACCACGACACCGATGCCCTGACCCGGGTATACGGCTCGTGCCGGGAACGCACCGTCACCAGCACATCGCGCATCGGCTTGCCGGTGTCCAGCACCCCGCGGACCACGTTCTCGATGGCGTCCGCCTCCGCGACGTCAAGACCCCGGAGCACGTCGATGAGCCTGCGTCCGAGGAATTCCTCGAGTGGGAACGCGCGAATATGCCGGGCCGCGGAGTTGTACCGGACCAACCGCAGCTCGGTATCAAGGACATGCAGACCGACCTGGGCTTCGGAGAACAGGGCCGCGAGGACCGCATCGTCGACGTCTCGGTCGGTCCGACCCGACGCACTCGACGTACCCGATGCACTCGACTTGTCCTGCGGAGTGTTCACGGTGTCCGATCCCACCCGCTCGCGGACGGAACCCGGACCGGGATCGTGGCCAGGCCGACCGAGATGGCTGCGGACCAGACAGTGCGGCGCATGATGAACCTCCCTGCGGAGCCTCGAACGTCAGCCTACCGGGGGCGGCCGAACGCGGCACGTGGGCCGAGGAGCCGCCGACGCGTCGTGGACGTTGCTGCCGGACCGCCGGCGGCGCGCTGCTCGTCCTGGCCGCGCCGGCTGTCCGCGGGGGATCTCATGTCGCCGTTGCTGTGGCCACCAAGGCCACGCGCGAACTCGCCGAGACGGGCCGAAGCGGCAGCCCGATGCGCCCGAGGCGGTGGGGGACCCCCGGGCTGGACGGCCCTTCGGCCTCGACCTCCGTCCACGACCGATCCTGGGGTCTGTCCGCTCCGCCCCGGTCCGTTTGCCTGCGGGCCGGTCCCGCAGCTGACTCTCGCGAAAGCCGACACGCCAAGGTCTATACAAACGCTGTTGCCCCGTCAATCATCTTGTCATGTACCTGCGGCTCGTCGGTGGGCCGCAGTCTCATGGAGGTGTGGGATGCACCAAAGACTTTCCATCGGCTTGTCCGCCTCGGCCCTTGCCCTGGTCACCACCGTCGCCACCGCCACTGTCGCCACGGCCGCCCCTGCCGACAAGCCCCAGGTGCTCTCCAGTTGGACGCAGACGAGCGCGTCGAGCTACAACCAATGGGCCGCCGCCCGAGCCAACCAGGGTGCCTGGTCCGCCTACGCCTTCGACTGGTCGACCGACTACTGCTCCACCTCGCCGGACAACCCCCTCGGCTTCCCCTTCTCGATGTCGTGCGCCCGACACGACTTCGCCTACCGCAACTACAAGGCCGCCGGCACCTTCAGCGCCAACAAGTCCCGTCTGGACAGCGCCCTGTACGAGGACCTCAAGCGCGTGTGCCTCAACTACAGCGGCGCCACGAAGACGACGTGCAACAGCACGGCCTGGACCTACTACCAGGCGGTCAAAGCCTTCGGCTGATCGACGGTGCCGCGCCGCCACGCCACGGCCCGCACCCTCCCACGCGCACCCCTACCTCTCAGCCGCACGGCTTTCCTCCCCGACCTCGTCCCCACGCATGCGCGCGCCGTGCGGTCTGGACGGCGGATCGGATGTCTGATCGGCTCAGCCCGAAGAAGTCCGGATCGGCGACGCCCGGAGCGCACACCGTCGGGTCGAACGGATCCTGAGCCGAGGAAAGTGGGACACAGCGGTGAACGTGAGCGAACACATCGATGCCGTGTATGCGGAGGTCTGCCGGCGGAACCCGGGGGAGGCCGAGTTCCACCAGGCGGCTGCCGAGGTGCTGGAGTCCCTCGCCCCCGCCCTCGACCGGCACCCCGAGTACGTCGAAACCGGGATCGTGGAACGGCTGGTCGAGCCGGAACGGCAGCTGATCTTCCGGGTGCCGTGGGTCGACGACCGAGGCGCCGTCCGCGTCAACCGCGGATTCCGCGTGGAGTTCAGCAGCACCCTCGGACCGTACAAGGGAGGGCTGCGGTTCCACCCGAGCGTCAATCTCGGGATCGTGAAGTTCCTGGGGTTCGAACAGATCTTCAAGAACGCGCTCACCGGAATGGCGATCGGCGGCGGCAAGGGCGGCGCGGACTTCGACCCCAAGGGCCGTTCGGACGGCGAGGTCATGCGATTCTGTCAGTCCTTCATGACCGAGCTCTACCGTCACCTGGGAGAGCACACCGACGTACCGGCAGGTGACATCGGGGTGGGCGGTCGTGAGATCGGCTACCTCTTCGGGCAGTACAAGCGGATCACCAACCGGTACGAGTCCGGCGTTCTCACCGGAAAGCCGGTGGGGTGGGGCGGCTCCCACGCCCGTACCGAGGCCACGGGCTACGGGGCGGTCTACTTCGCCCAGGAGATGCTTGCCACGCGCGGCGACGGCTTCGACGGGCGACGCGTGGTGGTCTCGGGATCCGGGAACGTGGCGCTGTACGCGGTGGAGAAGGTTCATGCCCTGGGCGGCCGCGTGGTGGCCTGCAGCGACTCGTCCGGGTACCTCGTCGACGAGGACGGCATCGACCTGGACCTGCTGAAGGACGTCAAGGAGGTGCAGCGGGCCCGGATCTCCGCCTACGTGGACGCGAAGCCGTCCGCGCGGTTCTCGGCCCGTGGCACGGTGTTCGACATTCCGTGTGACGTCGCACTGCCGTGCGCGACTCAGAACGAGTTGGGTCGTGAGGACGCTGTGGCGCTGGTCAAGAACGGGGTACGCGCGGTGGCGGAGGGCGCGAACATGCCCTGCACGCCCGAGGCGGTGGCGGTGTTCCGTGAGGCGGGGGTCCTCTTCGGCCCCGGAAAGGCCGCCAACGCGGGTGGCGTGGCCACGTCGGCGCTCGAGATGCAGCAGAACGCCGCTCGTGACAGCTGGTCCTTCGAGCAGACCGAGTCCCGGCTGGCCGAGGTCATGCGCGACATCCACGGTCAATGCCGTACCACCGCCGAGGCGTACGGCGGCAACCCGGACGACTACGTGCTCGGCGCCAACGCGGCCGGGTTCCTGAGGGTCGCCGAGGCCATGACGGCACAGGGCGTCATCTGAGGCCACGTCATTCGGCTTGCCCCGGGAGCTCCGCCTCGGGGCAAGCCGATGTGACCCCGGACGCGGTCACAGCTGCCTCGGGACCGATCCCGTCGTGGCAGCCGTCGACGACCTCACAGCCGGTACGCGGTCTCGACCGAGCGGCCCCGGAGCGCGCGCTCGCCCGTCTGCCTGGCCCGATCGCCAACGTCGTCGCGTGGGGCCCCTGCTCGCCCTCGACGGTGTTCCTGGCCGCCGCCTCAGGCGCCCACCGCCCGCTACGGGACAACGGTCCGTGCGCCCCGGGACGTGCGCGTTCCGGTCCGCGTTCGCGCACCACCGTGGCCGAGCGGGCTACCGTGCGTTCGTCAGCGCCTGTGGGGTGGCATCGTCGGTCGACCCTTCGGTGAAGAGAGCGATCAGACCTGCGACGTCGTGGTCAGCCTCAGCAGGGTGTCGGAACGGCGTGTTCAGCGCGAGGGCGTAGTGATTGCGTCGGCCGTCCTCCGCCCGCGTGCGCGTGAGGTAGCCGGCTTCTTCGAGATCGGCCACGATCGCCTGCACGGTGCGCTCGGTGACGCCGCAGGTCAGGGCCACATCACGCAGGCGGACGCTGGGATCGCGGGAGATCGCCAGCAGCACCCGGGCGTGGTTGGTCAGAAAGGTCCACTTCGGCACGTCGCCTGCTCCCTCACCCATACATGCATCATGCCTCCTGTCATCTCGCGTAGCCAATTGCGCGAACTAGATTTCGTGTAATCGGCTACCTATGATGGAAGCAGAGGGTTTCTGCGGCTCCGCAACTTCAGGGGGTAGGTTCCATGGCTTCTGTTGCGCACCCCGTGCCACAGGCCGGCACGCGGTCGACGGACTCGACAGTCACGGTGGTCGCAGTTCCTGGCTCGGCGCACACTCGGGTCCGCATCGCTGGAGAGGTCGATCTCGACAGCGCAGGCCACCTCAGGGCGACCCTCATGCGCGCCATGGCCACGTCACCCGACCGAGCTGGCCTCGCTCTCGACATGTCTGCCGTCACCTTCTGCGACTCCATCGGCCTCAACACTCTTCTGCGTCTGCGCCTGCAGGCTCTCGACGAAGGCCGCACCCTGACCATCACCGACGCCAGTCCCCAGGTCGCCCGCCTCCTCGAGGTGACAGGGTCTGCCGGCCTGTTCACGCCATGACGCCAGGGCCGCTGTCCATGTTCGGGTGCGCGTCGCGCAGGGCGCTCATGTGGGCCCTGGCGCGACGGCATCGAGTGGTGCGATGTGGCCACCTGAGGGCGGCACACGGAATCTGACGTTGCCTGCCTGCAGCCCGGTACCGGCGGGGTGGAGGTGCGCCGGCCCGCTTTGTCATCAGTGAGCGTTTTCAGCTTCGCCACCCCAGGGTGACGCCGTGGGGCCGATCCTGCGCTTCGGGGCGGAAGATGATCGCGGGGAGGGATGGAACACACGCTCGAAGTACCATCCCTGCAAGGTTCTCCGGCCGGTACTTCTCAACCTCGCCAGTGGCGTGGTCGGACGGAGACATCCCTGTAGAGAGGCCAAAGGGCAGAGGACGATGAGTGTGGCGGAGAGTTGGTCGCGTGTGATGAGTCTTCTTCGGGAGCACGCGCCGGCCGATCACGCGGATCTGCCCGGGCCCGCTACGGAACAGATGCTCGCGGCAGCCGAGGAACGGATGGGGATCTCCCTGCATGGGGACCTGCGGACGTGGCTGTTGCAGAACAATCTGGATCTGCCGGAGGAAGACGTCGACGACGACGTGATGTGCTGCGGATTCGACGGGTTCCCCGACGAGGGAAGCTTCTTTCTGGGTATCCGGGCGATGGAGAGGCTTTACGCGAACCGCGCCACGTCCTGTGGATTCGACCCTCCGGACCAGCCGGACTACCCGTTCTGGCGCAACGAGTGGATCCCGTTCCTGTCGGACCAGGACGGCTGGATGGGAAAGTTCCTCGATGTGCGGGACGGGCGCGTCGGCAGCTGGTTCGTGGGTGGCCCCACGGTTACGGGCGAGTACGAGTCGATGGCCCGGTATTTCGACTCCGTGGCGGAGACGCTGACGAGGATCGCCGATGGAAGCTCCCCGGTCTGTCGGTTCACCGAAGGTCGACTTGTCTGGTCGTGAGCCGGTCGACCCGGCTGTCACCGACCGGTCGCACTCGGCGAGCGTCCCGTCGAGCAGGACGTGATCAGGATCCGTCTCGCGCAGGACCCCCGCAGCAGACCGGGTGCCCGGTGGGGCGGGTGGCCGACGGCGGCCGTGACGTAGGCGTGGGCGGTCCCGATGGATATCCCGGAGCCGACGGCGGTCTCCGCGAGCGTGTCGTGCCGACGCAGGTAGGTCAGGCCGACGAGGGCGCGCTGGTGGGGCCGGGAGCTTGCATCGGCGGTCACCTTCACGGGTGACGATGAGCATCGATACCCACTCGACCAGAGCATGGGGCAGGTCGAGTGCGGCAGGACGGGGAACCAGCGAGGCTCCTGTGCTGTTGAGTTGCGACGGCGAGCATCTCTCTCCACGCACGGGAGCCTCGTGAGTTGCGGAGCGCCGGCCCGCCACCCGATCAGTGGCCGCTCTGAAAGAGCTCAGTCGGTACGGCCGGGCGACTGCGCGCGCAGCAGCGCAGAGAGGGCAGCGGCGCATTCGAGGGGGTCGACCGGTGAGGTGAGGGTGTGGTCGGCAAGGCTCCAGCCGGCGAGCCAGGCGTCCTGCGGGCGGGCGATGAGCAGGAGGACGGGCGGGCACTGGAAGACCTCGTTCTTGATCTGTCGGCACACTCCCATGCCGCCTGCGGGCGTGGCCTCGCCGTCCAGTACGCAGGCGTCTACGTGGTTGCTGTCGAGGGTCTGGAGCACGGCGGGCAGCGTCGCGCATTCGTGCCACGTGATCGGCGGGAGGTCGGCCGCGGGTCTGCTGCCGAGCGCGCGGCGCACCTCCGCGCGGGTGTTCGCGTTACTGCTGTAGATGAGGACCGAGACGCGCGATCGCATCGTTCTCCTCAGTGGAAGCCGGTCATGGAAGCCGGTCAGTGGAAGAGGGGCGACGGGAGGCGCGAGGAGCGCTTCCCGGGTTTGGGCGCGAGCCTCGGTGGCCCGGCGAGGCCCAATTCTTTCAAACCATTACGTATTCAATCATTATATTTGGGGTATATCGGAATGTTCGGCGCTAGACGGTCGTCCTGTGCCGGGCGGAGTGCGCGACCGCATCACTCGGGCGGTGAGAATTCCGATGACTCAATGCAAGATCCCCGATTACCGGACCGGCCACCGAGGCCGTCACTGGACGCATGCTTTGCGCTGCGCGGAGAAGTCAGGAGCCGTGATCGTCACCGACGACACAGAAGAACCTGTCACCTATGCCCACCAGCAATCCGGCCCGGGCCGCTTCCGGCCCTGGCAGACAGAAGCCGGTGCTCGATACGACAGTCACGATGTCCACCCTGAGTGGTGACGCGACGGCCTGCGGCGGACCGGCTGCCCCAGGCGGCCGTGCGACGAGCGTGCACACTCGGTCGTGCCGACCATCGCGTGCCTGATCGTCCCGTCCGGTGCCTCCCCGGCGGTCCCAGTTGCGTGGGTTGATGTCCCTGCCTGCCTGCCTGCCTGCCTGCCTGCCGCCCCGGCCTCGGCTCGCTGCCGGCCGGTCCGGGTTTCAGGTCACCATCTGGTAGATCGCCAGCGCCAGGGGGAGGAGGATCGGGGCCAGGAGGACCGCGCAGGTGAGGCGGAGTCGGAGTCTGCTCCAGTTCTCGGCGCGGCGGCCGTCGGGGGTGTCGGTGCGCCAGACCGTCGGGATGTCGATGCGGCCTTCGGTGATGGCGGTTGCGGCCCTCCGCACGTCTTCGGGGTGGTAGTGGTAGTAGGTGGGTGCGGCCCCGTACGTGCCTCGGCTTTCGCCGCCGTACTGGCGGACGCGGACGTCGGCACGGCGGGCGGCGCTCGGGAGCCAGTCCTTACGGACCGGCCACAGCTCGGCGACTTTGTGGCCGGACAGCCAGGGCTCCTCCTTGCGCGCAGGCTCGGGTGCTCCGGCATCGGGTGTTCGCGGCATGTCTCCCCCTCGATGCAGCAAGCCTCCAGTACACACCCGCTGCCCGTATGCCGACAGAGCCCATGCGGCGCTGCCATGGCCATCGATCGGTGCGGCCCTTCGGGTCGTCAGGCGGCGCCCGACGCCGGGCGGGAGACGGGTGCGTACGGTTCTGGCCTCGCGGCAGGCGGCGCCCCTGGAGGAGACCCACGTTCGTAGCGGCGCACGCCGGCAGCGGTCACGGCCGGATTCTGGTGCCGCCGACGCGCAGGGTGACGTCGATGTTGTCGCGGGTGGCGTTGGAGTAGGGGCAGATCCGGTGTGCGGTCCTGACCAGTTCCACCGCCTGTTCGGCGGGGAGCGAGGGCAGCGAGATGTTCAGCTCGACGGAGAGCGCGAAGCCCCCGGCGCCGTTCGGGAGCAGGGAGACCGACGCTTCGATCTCCGCGTCCTCGGCCGTGGCTCCGGCGCGCTCTCCGACCAGTGCGAGGGTGGTGCCGAAGCAGGCGGCGTATCCGATCGCGAAGAGCTGCTCGGGGTTGGCTCCCGTGCCGTCGCCGCCCAGTTCCTTCGGCTGTCGTAGATCCAGCGCGAGCTGTCCGTCGGCGGTGCGCCCGTGACCGTTCCTGCCTCCGGTGACGTGGGCCTGTGCCGTGTAGAGCGCCTTGGTCATGATGGAACTCTCCTCTCGGTTACCTGAATTGGAAGTCTGCACTTCAAAATCAAGAAGTCAAGAGCTAGGGTTGGCGACCAGGAAGTTCCACGGCCGCCGGGAGGGGCGATGACACGGCTGGAGATCGGCTACCTGTTGCCGACGCGTGATCAGACCGTCCGGGCAGAGCACGAGTTGGGGCGCCTGGTCGCCCAGGCCCGGCGGGCCGAGCAACTCGGCCTCGATTCCTTGTGGGCCGGCGACAGCCCCGTCACACGGCCGCGAGCGGACCCGCTGCTGCTCCTGGCCGCCGCGGCGCGGGCCACCGAACGGATCACGCTCGGCACGGCGGTGCTGCTGCCGGCCCTGCGTCACCCGATCCTGCTCGCGCACCAACTGGCCACCCTCGACCGGCTCTCCCGAGGGCGACTCGTCGCCGGCTTGGGCGGGGGCTTCCCGAACGAGGCCACGCGTGCCCAGTTCACGGCCCTCGGCATCCCGTACGCCCGCCGCCTCGACCGCCTGGAGGAGTCGATCCACGTCATGCGGCGACTGTGGTCGGGGGCACCGGTGTCCCATCAGGGCGAGCACTTCGCCTTCACCGACGTACGGATCGCGCCGCCGCCGACCCGCCCGGGAGGGCCGTCGGTCTGGCTGGCCGGTGGCGGCCGAACGGCGCTGCGACGCGTGGCCCGTCTCGCCGACGGATGGCTTCCCTACCCGCCCGCAGCGACGACGTACGCGGCGGAACTCCGCACCATCGGGCAGTCCGCACCCGCCCGCCCGGTCACTCCCGCCCTGTACATGACGCTCTGTCTGGACCGGGACCCGGAACGGGCCCGCCATCGCCTGCGGAGCAGCGTCGAGCGCTACTACGACGCCCCGCCCGAACGCGTCGCCGCGGTGCAGTGCCTCTTCGCCGGCACCGCCCGCCAGGCCGCCGACCACCTCACCGGCTATGTCCAGGCCGGCGCCCGGCACCTGGTGATCCGCCTGGCCACCGACGACCACGAGGCGGGCTTGGAGGAGTTCGCCGACCAGCTGCTGCCCCTGCTGCGCGAGGAGACCCGATGACCACCACATACGTACTCGTCCACGGCGCCTGGCACGGCCCCTGGGCCTGGGACCGCGTCGTCCCCCTGCTGCACGCCGCCGGCGCCCGCACCACCACCCCGGACCTCGGCACGCCTGGCGACCGCGGGCTGCACGACCACGCCCGGACGGTCGCCGCGGCCCTCGACGCGGTCCGGGACGACGACGAAGTCGTCCTGGTCGGCCACAGTTACGCAGGCCTGGTCGTCCGAGAAGCAGCGGACACGGCGCGTCGGACCGTCGACCACATCGTCCTCGTGGACGGCTGGGCAGGACCCGACGGCGCCGGTCTGCTAGCCCTGGCCCCCGAGGTCTTCGCCGGCGCGATGCGCGCGGTCGCCGCGGCTTCGCCCGACGGACTCCTGATCCCGGCCCCGCCCCCGGCCGCCTTCGGCATCGTCGACCCCGACGACGCGGCCTGGCTGGCCGGACGCCTGGTTCCCCAGCCGTTGCGTACCTTCACCGAGACCACCCGGCTGACCGGGCGCGTCGACGCGATACCCGGCACGGCCGTCCACTGCCGCCCGTCGACCTTTGCGTTCGACCGCTTCGGCGCGGCCCTCGGCTACCGGGCCCGCGCGCTCGACGGCCCGCACGACGTCATGCTGACCGATCCCGAGCCGCTCGCCCGGCTCTTGCTGGACGTCCGCCGACCCAGAAACCCGGCGATTCAGAAACAAGAAGCGCGAAGTCTAGAATGAGGACGTGGAGCAGCGAACGTACAACCAGTACTGCGCGACCGCGCGCACCCTCGACCTCGTCGGCGATCGCTGGACCCTGCTGCTGATCCGCGAACTGCTCACCGGGCCCAAACGCTACGGCGACCTCCAGACCAGCCTGCGCGGCCTCGGCACCGGATTGCTCGCAGCCCGGCTCAAGCACCTCGAACGCGAAGGTCTCGTCCACAAGATCACGCTCCCGCCGCCCGCCCGGACCCCCGCCTACGCCCTCACCGAGGCGGGACAGGAACTCGGTCCCGCCGTGCTGTCCCTGGCCCGTTGGGGAATGAAGTGGGCCATGGGCGAACGGCGGGAGACCGAAACCTTCCACCCCGGCTGGGCGGTCCTCGGGCTCCGTGCCTGCTTCGAGGCGAAGGCCGCAGCCGGACTCCGCGCCGTGTACGAGTTCCGGGTCGGCGACGAGGTCTTCCACGCCCGGATCGACGACGGGACGATCGAGGCGTTGCACGGCCCCGCCCAGCACCCGGACGCGACGATCGCCATGAGCGAAGACGTATTCATCGGTGTGACCGGCCAGAAGCAGACCCTCGCCGAGGCGATCGCGACGGGGGCCGCCACGGCGAGCGGCGACACCGAGGCCCTGCGCCGACTGAACGGACTCTTCCGGCTCCCTTCTCCCCGCTCCCGTTCGGTGGACTGACCTCGTCACCGCGTGCGCGACAGACGCCCTGACGGGCGTGCTCACCGGAGTCCTCGCCCAGGTGCCGAGGTGATCAGCCCCTCTGCCGCTGGGCCGGGAACGACCGGCGTACGACCGGGGCTTGGGCCGGAAGGCCAAGGCCGCCCCCGCGCTTACCCACGGCCATGCGCCGCACTCGGTACGGACAGCGGCGGCCGGTCCGGACCGGCTCGATCGGAGGGGGCCCGGATGCGGTGGTGGCTTTCTTGCTCGCGCTGGCAGGGGTGGTGAACCTGACCGCGGCCTCCACCGGGGTGTCCGTCTGGTCACTGGCCCAATGACCTCGTCGTCGATCCGTACGCAGTATCCGATCCGGCCGTCGACAGGCCAGATGGGCTCACCGTCCATGCCGGGAACACCCGGCACATGGCGTTGCTCGTCGAGGGGTTTCCTTATCCGCCTTCGTAGATGGCCCGCAGCCACGGTTCCCTGACGGCGGGCGTCCGCGCGAGCGTGTACCGGAACGCCTCCTTGGACGGCTGGAACGGGTACCACGAGTGGGGCGGCAGCGGGTCGTCCCGCTCCACACCTGCCGGCAGCCCGCCGACCACCGGCAGCCGAGTGCGGTGCGGTGGGAAGGCGAGCTCGGCCCAGAGCGCGGCATCCATGGGTACCGGCATCGCCCCGGTGCGCGGCTGCCACATGTCTCCGGTCTGGGGATGAACCGGCACCAGCACCAGGTCGGCTGTCGACTCGCCGAACCCCGGCCCCGCCAGGTCAAGCCGCTTCGCGCCTTCCCCGGCGGGTAGCAGAGCGCCGAGTGCCCGGCCCAGGAGCTCAGCGACCGGTCCAGGCGTCACCTCGACCGGGTCGCCCTCTGCGGCCACCACCACGTGGGCGAGAGCCACGCCTGCCGGAATGTCGCGGTATTCGCTCAGCCGGTGCCACAGCGCGCCGGTGGCCAGGAGCTCCGCCCAGTCCATGACCGGCCGCTCCGGCGGGCCGGGCAGGCGCACCACCGACTGCGGGATGAGCCGGACGACCTGCCAGCACCCGCAGTCGTCCACCCGGGTTCCCACCGGTAGATCGCATTCCAGGCAGGCAAGGTTCGGCCCGTCCCTCCCGTCGATCCCCAAGCAGTAACCCCCGGCCCGCTCCACGATCAGTCTGGTGCTGCGCATGTCGCCGGGCGCAAGGAGGACGGTGTTCGACGGTCCGTCGGACAGCGCGCCGAACGGCGCGAAGCGCCCCCGCGCCGCCGCCTCACGTTCCCCGACCTCGTCCCACTGCTGCCACGGCGGCCCGTACGGTGCAGGGTCGACGGCGTAGGACCCGGCCTCCAGCAGCGGCGGGTGCAGTGTCTCCCAGTGAGTGTCGGCCAGGTGGATCGGCAACGCCACCTCCGACACCGCCGCCGTCAGTACCGCACCGCAACCCGCGCACCCGAAGACCGCCAAGCTGTAACCCCTCCCGACGTCAAGCTCCCGCATCCCACCAAGCAGGCTGACCAGGGAGCAACCGGTTTTCAGCCGGGAACCTGACGGCCGACCGCAACGACCACGACCCGCTCATCGAGTACGGCGGGCAGGAGGTCGGGTAGTTCGTACTCTGCCTCGGCGCGGGTGCATCCGGCCAGGATGCTGAGTGGGGCTGTCGAGCCCGGCAACGAGCGCGGCGACGGCCGCTTCGACGATGCAGTGGGCACGGGCCTCGCCGACATTCCAGAGAGCGGCAAGGTCCTGCAGGTCGTCGGCTGCGGCTGCCATCGTCTGCGGGGAGGAGTCCGTTCCGCCTCGCCCCTGTCTGTGAGGGGTGGCTGCTGCTGGCGCCGATGGCCCGCGTAGAGTCGGATCCCTTCACCATCAGGGGGGTTGTTCATGCTGGTCAGGCGAAGATTCGCGGGTCTTGTGGTCGCAGGTGCCCTTGGGATGTCTGCCGCTGGCTGTCGGGAGAGATCGGGTTTCGGCAGCGTGGCGGACATACCGCAATCGCTTGCGGCGGACGGGACGACCATCATGGTCGGGGACCCTGCCGCCAAGGTCACGGTCCAGGTGTATGAGGACCCTCGCTGCCCGTACTGCGAGGAGTTCGAGAGCACCGGTGGAGGCCCTGAGCTACGGACACTGGCGCAGAGGGGATCGGTCCAGGTCCACTACACCTTCGCCTCCTTCCTCGACGACAGACTCGGCGGCGACGGCTCGAAGAAGGCGGTCAACGCCCTGCGGGCCGCCCTGGAGGAGGGCAAGTTCATCGAGTACCACCGCACCCTCTACGCGCACCAGCCCGAAGAGGCGGTCGACGGTTACACCGACGAGTTCCTCCTGACCATGGCCGCCATGGTTCCGGAGCTGAACAGCGCCCGCTTCGAGAGGGCCGTCAGGACCATGAAGTACCAGGCCTACGTCGACGCCTCCGAACAGGCCATGGAGGACTCCTCGGCCACCGGCACACCCGCGATGGAAGTCAACGGCAGGCCTCTTCCCGCGCTCCAGGCCGACTCGATCCTGTACGAGAAGCACCACCTCACCTCCTACATCCGCAAGATTGCCTCCTCGTAGACGCCTCAGCGGCCAGCAGCTGGTGGTCTGCGGTGCCAGGCGGTGATCCGTGAAACGGGCCCGTCGAACCGGCACTCCCGTGCGCGGAGCCCGGGGAGCCGAGCTGCCCCTGCGTGAGGGTGCAGCGGTCAGTCGAGCGGACCCGTTCCGGGGCCGTTCTGCTTCATGCACGCGTCGTCGTAGGCCATCAAGCTGATGTCGCCGTCGTCTCCCAGAGCCCGGTACTGCGTCACCACCGTCCAGCCGCGCTGCTTGAGGATGACCCGGACTTCGAAGACCGCCCCGTCCTTGCCCTTGCGCTCGGCCCGTTCCCCGGACGGCTGCCAGTCGCGGTCACGGAGCTCGCCCACCACCTTGTCGAAGCGGGCCGTATCGACCGGACTGGTCTTGGTGCCGTATCCCTTGTAACCGACGCCGCACGCTCGCGGAGAGCCGGCCGGAGCGTTTTCGTTCGAGCCGGCGTACTCCGGTGCGGACGAACGGTCATCGGCCCCACAGGTGGGGACGACCCAGGTATGCAGCAGCCCGACTGCCACGCCCGGTCCCACCGTGTCCACCCCCGTTGTGCCGTTGATCACCTGCCGCCGGGTCCGAATCGGATACCGTCCCGGCTTCTTGCCCGTCGGCAGCAACGGCCCCAGCCGGGCCCACTGCGCAGCGGCCTACGACTGGGCTCCGAGGTGGCTCAACCTCTACTGGTCCTCGCTGGCGCTCCTCGACCCGCTCGCAGCTGTGCTTCTGATCAGCGGCAAGCGTCGGGGAACAGACCTCGTCTGCGCCATCATGACGACCGATCTCGCCGCCAACTGGTACGCGACCTACAGCATCCAGCACAGCAACCTCACCGCTCAGCCCGGTCGCCTTCACTGTATTTGTCCTGGGAACGGCACCTTTCGTCCGACGACACCTCCGCTGAGCCGACGTGTAAGACTCAGGCCCAGACACTCATCGTCCGCCCCTCCCGGTGCGCTTCTGCGTGGCCCGAAGTCTCGCACGCAACGATCACTGGAAGAGCGTGAGCCCTCGATGACTGACCGGACCCGCCGTCCTTGCGGACGACGGGCCGCTGAGCTGCCGTGAAAGTCGGCATGTGACGCCGGTTGTTCGGCTCGCGCGCAGGTGGTGGCCAGGCGGTAGGGGCCGGTGCCGGTGCCGGTCTCGACGCCTTCGCCGGTCGGTCGTGGGTCAGTTCCAGCGGACCAGTGTTTCCAGGTGGTCGTCGGAGCCGTCCATCGGCGGCTCCAGGTCGGCGACCTTGACCGGCTGGGCGCCAGGCGTGCTCAGGTCGCCGCGGTAGAGCGTCAGCGCCCCGTTTTCGCCGCTGGAGAGGAAGGCGAAGTGCTTGCCGTCCGGCGAAGGCACCGGCGTCATGTTGGAGCGGTCGTTGGCCGGAACCAGGTCCTGGCTCTTCACGACCTTGGAGTAGTCGGCAGCGAGGGTGATCTGCTCCGTACCGCACACCAGATTGGTCTCGTCACGCCAGAACGCCGGGGCGCAGGTCTCCCTGCCGTCGAGGCCCGTGGTCTCGAGCTCGGTCAGCTTGTAGCCGCCGCCGGAAGCTCCGTCCGCGGCCACGCGGCTCAGCATGAGGACCGGGCCTTCTGCCAGGCTGCTCGACAGGTCGGCGACGATGCCACCCGAGGGAGTGACCGCCTTCGGCTGCGAGTTCGCCGCGATTGCTGTCGCAAGGGTGGCGGCGTCCTGGGTGACGACGCCGGCGGCCTGGGAGGGAGTGAGGTGCTTCTCGGTCGTGTAGCCGGCCTTCGCGTCCCGGGTTCCGAGGCCGTCCTCACCGCCGTCGGCCGGCTTCTCGTCGTACCAGAGGAGTCCGGAAGTCGGGTGGAAGGCGGCTCCCTTGTTCTCCGCGCGGACGGTGAAGGCATCCGGGTCCGGAGGGGAGACTTCCTGACCGGTGCCGAGGTCGTAGGCGGCTGCTCGCTCGGACGCGCCCGCATGCGTGGTGCCGGCGATCAGGCTGAAGTCCTTGTTGAAGGCGTAGGTGGACAGGCTTCGGAAGTCTCCGCTGTCGCACACCGTGTTCGGCTCGACGCCCTTGGGCAGGACGGTGCTGCGTTCTGCGACCAGGGCGCCGCTCTTCGCCGAATACGAGCGCAGGGTGAGCCCGTACACCGGGTCCTCGTCGTTCCCACTGGGTATCTCGTGGCAGTAGGCCACGGTCAGGCTGTCCGCCTGCCCGAGCGACGCGGCCTTGACGTCCGTGGGCTTCCCGCCGCCCCCGCCGTCGCCGACCTCGGCCGCGGTTCCGCTTCCGCCGTCCGCTGCACCACCGCACGCGGTGAGCAGCAGGGCCGTTCCTGCCGCCAGACCGACCTTCGTCAGACGATTCATCCGGGATCCCCGTTCCACTTTGCTGCAAAAGTCTGATCATTTAAGCAGGCTGAGGGCATCACCCGCGCAGGGGGGTCATCGCGCGGCGCAGCACGAACAGCCCTTAATGCCAACGGGGTTGACGAACCATGTGCTGAACACCCGCTGCGTCGTCGGGTCTGACCCCACCGCGCCGGCGATCACGGGTGCGGTGGCGAGGAGGGCGACGGCGACGGTCGCGGCAGATTCCCCTCCATGATGGGGTGTTGACGTGGAGGACGGTCGTCGAGGTGGCGCGCGCCGAGGCTCGCCGGGACGGCGACGAACACCGGCGGGAATCAGGAGGGGGACGGAGTGGTCAGGCGAGGCCGGAGCGCTGTTCTTGGCCCCAGCCATCTTGACCCGGAAGTCCGCGAACTGGCCTGCGCGTTCGGAGAGCCTCACGCCGGCCCGGTGGCCGCCCGCGCCATCACGCCGGCCGACGACACCGGGGCCCGAGCCGGCCTGGCCGAGTCGCATGCGGCGGCCCCTTCCGCGGGTGGCGCTCGCGGGGCCGGTGAGCCGTTCCGCGCGCGACCTCAAGCTGAAGCCGGCCATGCGGGTCCGGTTTCGCCCTGAACGACGATCGAACCCGGCCGGCGGGCATGGCGCCGTCGCCCGGCTGCAGAGCGGTTCTACGGGATGCCCGTTTTTGCGTGCCACCGTGTGCTCGCCCGACCCGAGCCCTTGAGCGGTCGTCGAGCCGGGAAGGGCGGATCAGTAGGCGGAGTCGACGTTGTCGATCGAGCCGTACTTGTCGGCCGCGTAGTTGGCCGCCGCCGTGATGTTGGCGACCGGGTCGGTCAGGTCATGCGGCGTGCCGGCGACGTGGTAGGCGTCGAAGGTCGGCTGGATGACCTGGAGCAGGCCCTTCGAAGGCGTGCCGTTCTGCGCATTCACGTCCCAGTTGTTCTGGGCGTTCGGGTTACCGGAGGACTCACGCATGATGTTCCGGTGAAGGCCCTCGTAGGTGCCGGGGATGTTCTTGGACTTCATGATGTCCAGGGCTTCCTTGATCCAGCCGTCGAGGTTGTCGGCGTACTGCTTCTTCGCCTTCTTCGCCGCCGGAGCGTGCGCCGCCGACACCTGGGACGCCGAGACATTCGCCGACACCGGGGCTGCGTGAGCGGGCGACGGGGCCAGCGTGAGCGCCGCCGCTGCGGCACCCGCGGTGGCTATGCCTGCGACGGACAGCTTGCGGAATCGGGTGATGCGGCTGGTGGTGTTCTGCGTGGGGGCGGTCATACGCGAGTAGCTCTCCATCTGCGGCGACGACGTGGGGATGGCGACCGAATGGCCGCACAGCGGAAGCGGAGAAGCTCTCCGCGAGGTGGCCGGCCGAGCGAACATGCTCTGCCGTTTCGGCCCGCACCGGGGTCCCCGGAACGACAGCCATGGTTAGGGGCACACCGAGGTGAGAGCAAGGATGTGACGTACTACCCCACCGCATAGCAAATGTCTGGAATGACCTGTCGCCCTTCACCTGGGCGCGGGATTGCGGGGGCCTGCGTCTACTACTTCCCTTAGGACGTGACGTGGCTCCTATGCGGGGGATCACAGCCCCGGCGCCGGTCTGAGTGACCTCATGCCCTACGGGTCACGGTGACTCACGCTCCGTGCGCGACCAGTCGGCATCACGCAGGGTCCCCTCCGGGGCCCGTACGCCGCGGGGAGAGGTGGTCGACCATGATCACCGCGACGGGCGGCGACGGAGTGCGGACACTGCCACGCACCAAGCGGTGCCCAACGTCGAGATACCGGCCGCCCTCGGAGATCCGACGGCGTTCAGATCCGCTGGGCGCGATGGAGGAGGCGATGGAGCCCGTGGCGCCTCAACGCGGCGCGGGCGGCGTTCGCTCCGGGCGCGCCGTGGACGCCTCCGCCGGGGTGGGCCGCCGCGGAGGCGAGGTACAGGCCTTTGACGGGGGTCTCCGGTCGGCCGGTTCCCGGCACGGGACGGAAGAAGGCCTGCTGGTGCAGCGCCGCGGTCCCGTTGTTGATGGCCCCGTTGTGGAGGTTCTGGTCCATGGCCTGAAGGGTCGGCGGCGCCAGGATTCGGCGGGCGCGGACCAGTGCGCGGAATCCGGGTGCGACGCGTTCCACCTGAGCCTCGACGCGGTCGGCGAAGGCCTCCTGTTCGCCGGCGTCCCACCGGCCGGTGATGTGGTCGGGGCCCGCGTCGGAGCCGATGCGCTGCGGCAGGTGGGTATAGGCCCACGCCGACTCCGTCCCGGCCGGCGACCTGGCGGCGTCCGCCGTGGTCATCTGGCCGAACAGGACGAAGGGGGCGTCGGGCACGGCGCCGGTGGCGATCTGCGAGGCGAACCGTGTCAAGGCGTCGACCCCCTCGGCCAGGTGCACCGTCCCTGCTCCGACCGCCTGCGGCGCAGTCCAGGGGACGGGGCGACTCAGCGCCCAGTCGACCTTGAACGTCGCGAAGTCCCACTGGAACCGCTCCAGGTCGCGCAACAGACGGGACGGCAGGTGCTCTTGGGCCACGAGATCTCGGTAGAGGGCCGGAGCGGACACGGCCGCGAGCACCGCTCTGCGTGCGCCGATCGCCTCCCCTCCCGCTGTGCGGACCCCCACGGCCGCACCGTTCCGCACGTCGACGGACACGACGCGTTCCCCGCATCGCACCACGCCTCCGCGGCGCTGCAGCCGCCGGACGAGTGCTGCGGTGAGGGCGCCGGCCCCGCCGACCGGTACCGGGAAGCCGTGGGATTGCCCGAGCATGGACATCAGCCAACCGAACCCCCCGCTGCCCGCCGCTTCGGGTGCCAGGTCGGCGTGGAGGGCGTTGCCTGCCAGCAGGAGGCGGCCGCCCTCGCCTTCGAACCGCTCCTCGCCCAGGCGGCGTACGGGCAGTGACAGATCCCTCGCCAGCCGCAGCCCTCCGGAGGCCCGCAGGGTGCGGGCGAGGCGCAGTCCCGCGCGGACCGGCGGAAAGGGCGTGAACAGGGTCCGTACCAGGTCCGGGCCCACCCGGCGCCACTCGTCGTACATGTCCTGCCAGGCGTTCGCGTCGTTCGCCGCGAACGCGGCCAGCCCGGCTGAGGTGTCGTGCACGCGGCGTTCCAGCACCGCGCACCGTCCGTCCGTCAAAGGGTGGGCGAGGACGCGCGGGGCGTGGCTCCAGCGCAGGCCGTCGGCCGCGAGGTCGAGGTGGGCGAGGACGGGTGAGGCCGCGGCCAGCGGATAGAAGGCGCTGAAGAGGTCCGAGACGTACTCGGGGTGGACGCCGCGGTCGCTGCGCACGGCGCCCCCCGGTTCACTCTGGGCCTCCAGGACCTCCACGCTCCAGCCGGCGTCCGCCAGGAGGTTGGCGGCCACCAGTCCATTGGGTCCCGATCCGATCACCACCGCGTCAGGCATGGTGATCCGCCGCATCGTGCCGCTCCACCGCTCTGGCCAGGCGCGGCAGCATGCTCCGATGCCGGATCTGCAGCAGGGCCTCACTCACCGGGTTGTGGAATGTCCCCCCGAAGCCGCGCAGGGGGTGCTCGTCGCAGACGACGAGCGTCTCCTTGCCCCACGGGCGCAGCTGCAGGAAGATCCTCGCCGTGCCGAGGGCGCCGGCCATCGCCTCCAGCTCCAGCTCCGTGCCCGGTTCGCAGTGCCGGACCGTCGTGACACCGTCCGCGGACCAGGGGCCGAGTCGCAGGGTGAACTGCAGGCGGGCGCCCACCTGCGGCCAGTGGGTGTCCAGGGGGATGGAGTCGGAAGGCCCCACCACCCAGTCCCGGTAGCGGCTCGGATCGGCGAGTACCGCCCAGACGGCCTTCGGAGAGCATCTGATGAGCTGATGACGGACGGCCATGGGAGGCGCTTCTCCTTCCGGCGACGATCGGGAACAGACGGGAGCGGGTCCGCGGTGCGCAGGCCCTCGGGCCGAGAGCCACCGACCTCGGGAGCCGGTGGCCGGGGCATGTGCCCGCTATCCGCGGCGCTTCCGCTCGGGCGGTTCCTGGGGGTCGACACCGGTGTACGCCTCGGCGTCCTTCCCGCCACTGGGGCGCTGCGATCGTCCGCGGCGGCCCAGGTCGTGGTGGCCCTTCTGGCCGCCGGACTTCTCGGACTGATCCTCGCCTCTGCGGCCGTGGCTCTCGACCGGCGTACCCTCGTCCGCCTTCTGGCTGCCGGACGAGCGCTTCGAGCGGGAGGGGGTGTCGGGCGTGTTCTCCTCGGTGTGGAAGGAACGCTCGGCGCTCGGATTCTCCTCCTGCCGTGTGCTGTCCACATCGGGCGACCAACCGTGCTGCTCCTTGCCCGGGTGCCTGCTGGTCCCGTCGCCCTGCGGGGGGTGTGAGCTGGGTTGACGTGACATGAGCGCATCCCTTCGTCGGTGGCCTCGATGGGCGACTGCCCAGCCGCCCGGCCCCGAACCGGTGCAACGCGTCCCGTCCGGTCTGGCCATGTGCCATGGGCGCACCGGTGCCCGCCGCCGGCTTCGGCGTTCCGCCGGGAGACCGCCCGATCCGGTCCACCGTCGCCGGGCAGCGGCGCGGTGTCGACGGGTTTGCACGGCACTCGACGACCGCCGTTTCGGCGGAATCCCATCGGGCAGGGGCGGGGGGCAGTTCGGCACGAGGCAGCCCGAGGGGGCCGGTGCAATGTCAACAGGAACGCTTTTGGCCATCACCATTTCCGTCGTCGTGCTGATCGTTGTGATCGCAGCGGTCGTCACGGTGACCATGCGACGGCGGCGCCGGCTCCGCCGGCGCTTCGGCCCCGAGTACGACCGGACCGTCGCGGACGCCGGCAGCAGGCGAGAGGCGGAACACGACCTCGATGCCCGCGAGAGCCGTCATGACTCCCTCGACATCCGCCCGCTTCCGGCTGCCGCGAGGAATCAGTACCAGCAGTCGTGGAGCGAGGTGCAGGAGGAGTTCGTGGACCGTCCCGACGAGGCGGTCGGCAAGGCCGACCGGCTCGTGACGGCACTCATGCGCGAGCGGGGCTACCCCACCGAAGGCTACGAACAGCAGATGCGGGATCTCTCCGTCGAGCACGGCCGCACCCTGGAGCACTACCGGACGGCCCACGACACCCTCGCCCTCAGCTCCTCGGAGCCCGTCACCACAGAACAGCTGCGCGGGGCGATGGTGCACTACCGCGCCCTGTTCGAGGAACTGCTCGAAGACAGCGACCACCGGGACCCCGACCGTTCGTGAAGCGGCCGCGGACCCGACAGACCGGCCCCGCTCCCTCGGGGCTCGGACGGCAGACGGCCCGGGGGCACCCCGGGCACCGTGGAGGGCAAGGACATGCGAGACCACGAGACATCGTCATCTGCCGAGCGCGGACTGACGACAGAGGACATCGCCGGGCGTCGCGAGACCGCGGAGGGCGACGGAGGGCGCTCCGCACCGCCGATGTACCCCGGGGAGAGCGCCGACATCAGCGACGACACCCGCACCGCCGGGCCCGTGAAGGAAGCGCCGCCGCGGGGCGACATGCCGGACGAGACCCGGGACGAGGCACCTCGGTACCACGAGGACGCCAGGACGACGGACGAGGCCGCGGCGCCCGAGAGGCCGAGGAACGGGCAGGCCGGCGAACCCGCGACGGACAGTGCCGACGCGGACGCCTCGGCGCTGCTCGGCGAAAGCGACGGACAGAACTTCCGGGACCAGTGGCACGAGATCCAGAACCGCTTCGTGGACGACCCGCGCGAGGCCGTCCACGCCGCCGACACACTGGTCGCCGAGGTCATGCAGACGCTCGCCGCCACGTTCGCCGAGCGCAGGCAGGGCCTCGAGGGCCAGTGGAACCAAGGTGAGAACGTCGACACCGAGAGCCTGCGCCTGGCCCTGCGCCAGTACCGGTCCTTCTTCAACCGGCTCCTCTCGAGCTGAACGATCACCCCCGGCTGCCCGTGATCCGGGGGTATCCCGTTCACCGCGCTTCGCGCTTCGAGCCTCCGACTCCGCCGTGATCCGCTGCATTCCGTCGAGGGCTCGGGCGCCGCTCAGTCCGCCCCTCCGCAGAGCGCTGAGGGCAGGTGCCGACGTCCCGGAGGTCTCCTCCCGCAGAGCGAGTACGACGCCGACAACCCGCTCGCGCCGGCACGGCGGAGTGGCTGCCTGGAGTGGACGAAGGGGCCTGACAAGCTGACCTCGCGGCGCTCATCGGCGGATGCCGGTACCCGCGACGGGCCGGCCGCAAGGGCGCCCCCACGGGTCGAATGCTCCGGCTTGCGACGACGGTGAAACAACCGACCGCCGCGGGGGTCGGGACGGATGGAGGGTCGGTGTGGCGGTTTTCAGTGACACGGTGTTCGGTGCTCCCTGCTGGGTCAGCCTGCTGACCCGGGATCTCGAGGCGGCGCAGAACTTCTACGGCGCGGTCCTCGGCTGGGACTTCCGGCCCGACAGGCGCGGCGAGAACTTCTGCGTGGCGCTGCAGGACGGTGCGCCGGTCGGCGGCCTGGGCGTGCTCGCCGGGCAGCCCGCGGCGGTCGCGTGGACGCCGTACTTCGCCGTGATCGACGCGAACACGGCAGCGGAACGGATCCGTGAGCGCAGCGCCACCGTCGCGGTGGGGCCCCTGTCCTTCGGCACGGGCCGGGCCGCGCTGGCCGCGGACCGGGACGGCGCCACGTTCGGGATCTGGCAGGGCAGGCTCCAGCCAGGGTGGAGGATCGGTGCACGCAAGGCTCCCGCCTGGCTCGAGTTGCGGACCAGGGACGCCTTCGAAGCAGCCGTCTTCTACGGGCAGGTCCTGGACTGGGCGTCCGAGCGACCCGGATCGTGCCAGGTGTCCTACGAGGGTTCCCAGGTCGTCCTGCGCCACGGCCACGACATCGTCGCCCGCATCAGCGGGGGCGCTGTCAGGACCGCCCCCGACCCGCTGGTGCGTCCGCGATGGCACGTCCACTTCTCCGTCGCCGATCTCGACGCTGCCGTCGCGCAGGCCGAACGCCACGCAGGCCGTCTCGTCCCGCCCGTGCTCAGCACGCCCACCGAGCGCCGTGCGACCCTCGCCGACCCCGACGGCGCCCTCTTCACGATCACCGTACGGAATGAAGCCGGTGGGCGGGCACCGGACTGACGTCGCCCTCGCCCCGGCCCTGCCCTGGTCGTCCGACGGGAGCCTGTGCGTCATGGGCGACCGGTACCCCGGTGCTCCGTGGTCGCGTCCTACGCGGCGTGGCCGGGGACTGCTGCGGTCGGAGGTCGAGGGCTGAGGTGGAAGAGACCTTCGGCCCCGGTGATGCGCAGTACGCGCAGGACTCGTTCCTGCACCCCGCGGAGTTCCAGCGTGCCGTCCTCCTGCTGCACGCGGAGGCGCAGTTCCAGGAGCAGGTTGAGGCCGCTGGAGTCGAGGAAGGCGAGCCGTGACAGGTCCAGGGAGAGGGTCCTGCCACCCAGGGGGAGGGCGTGGACGGCCTCGGTGACGGTGGGGCACGTGGTCATGTCGAGTTCCCCGGCAATCACGATCAGCGTCCGGTCGGGCAGCTCGTCGACGTTCACTTCAAAGGTTCGCATGAGGGTTCACCGTTCGGGTTGAAGCCCATCACGGCCGGCTTCTGCCGGAAGGTGGCCGTCAAGAGCGCGACATCGATGTCGCTCACAGCCGGGCGTGACCACCCGTACCCGTCCACGGTCACCTGAGGTGGCCATCGGACGGCGCGGGGTCTCCCACCAGACCAGGCTGGCTGGTGCTCGCAGCGTGTCACGTCGCGTCGCCGAGGACTACCCCGCACCAGGTCGAATCAGCCGCGGGGGACCGGTGGCCGATGAGGCCGGCACGGGTCACCGAGTTCGCGACCAGTGCGTAAACCCGGCCTCGGTCGATGAACGGTCGGTGCGCCTGGGGTTCGAACAGCCACGAAGTCGCCGGCGCGAGGTGCCGGACATGTGCAGTTCGTGAGGTTTGTCGTCCATGGGGGTGGGCAGCCGCTCTTCGGTTATGAAGCCTCGCCACGTGATCACTCCCGATTCCGACGGGTGGCGAGGGAACCATGCGGGCCGCGCCCTCCGCGCCTGGGACGTGGCCCGCGCCATGCCGGCCGGGCCCCGGATTCAGCCACCCGCGGAGTCGGCGGCCGCGACGACCCGCACCGTCCGCAGGCGAGGGTCTGCCGGGTCGGGCACGTTCATCCCCGCGTCGACTCCGGTGCGCAGGTACCGAAGGACCGGTTCGGTGAGCCGTTCCCCCGGGAGGGCGACGGGAATGCCCGGAGGGTAGGGGGTGATCATCTCTGCTGCGATCCTGCCGGCGGCCGATTCGAGAGGGACGTCCTCGGTGCGGGCGAAGTAGGCGTCACGCGGCAGTCGCGCCTGATCCATGCGCAGGCTCGCCGGGGAGGGTACCTCCACGGACGAGGCGGGCCGCAGTTCCGACGCGTTGCCTGCCAGGTCCTTCAACGCCGTCAGCAAGGTGCCCGTGGTGTCGTCGTCGTCCGCGTGCGTGAGCTGGGCGCTGATCCGGCGGTGATCGAAGAGGTGCATGTCGACGTGGTGGTTCTCGCGCAGCCAGTCCGCGGCGTCGTATCCGGTGACGGCGAGGTCCGACAGGTCGATGACCACGGGCAGGGGGTCGAACTCGAAGGCCAGGCCGGGGCCGCAGAAGTCCGCCGCGTCGTTGACGTGGAGCCCGTCGATCTTCTCGATCTCGGCTCGGACGTGTGCGGCCCGATCCAAGGCGCGGGAGAGGAGCCGGTTGCCGTCCCGGACCATCTGACGGCGCCAGCCGTCGATCCCCGCGTACAGCAGGACGGACGGGCTCGTCGTCCCCAGCAGATCGGCCCGCGAGGCCAGGTCGGCCGGGTCGATCAGACCGCCCTGCAGATGGAAGACCGATCCCTGCTCCAGGCCGCTGCCCATCTTGTGGATGCTGGTGACGCAGACATCGGCTCCGGCGTCCATCGCCCAGGTCGGCAGGTCCGGGTGGAAGGGCAGGTGGGCGCCCCACGCCTCGTCCACGACGAGCGGCCTGCTCCGGCGGTGGCAGACCTCGGCGATGGCGGCGAGCTCGGCAGCCGAGCCGTAGGGGGTGGGGCTCGTGACCAGGGCACCGCGGGCGTCGGGGTGGGCGCGGAACGCCTCCTCGTACGCCTGGGCCGTGGGTGCGTGGGCGAGGTGACGCTCGGGGTCCCAGGCGGGCTCGACCCAGATCGGCTGGATGCCGCACAGGATCAACCCTGCGACGACCGACTTGTGGGCGTCCCTGCCGATGAGCAGCTTCTCGTGGGGAGCGGCGACGGTCAGCATCGCCGCCTTCACCGAGAGTGAGCTGCCGCAGGTCGAGAAGAACGTGTGCTCGGCATGCACCGCCTCGGCCATCAGCCTCTCGGCACGCTCCAGGACCCGCCCGCGGGTCCGGCGCTCGTCCAGGCCGCCACTGGCCAGCACGTCGCCATGGAACACCGCATCGCCGAGCACCCGGCGGACGTCAGGATCGGCGCCGCGCGCCTGCTTGTGCCCGGGGGGTGTGAACGCCACCTCCCCTGCTCGGTGGTACCTCTCCAGCGCCTCCAACACGGGGGCCTCGTCCTGGCCGTCGACTCGCTGCTCCGTAGTGCTCATGCCTCACGGCTTCCCCGCTCTCGCGGATTTCCGCCCCCGAAATCCGGCAGTTTGCGTCCTGAACCCGGCCGGGCCTGCCGGGACGCCGGGAACGGTCCGGGGACAGCGGCCGGTGCCGGTGCCGGTGCCGGTGCTGGTGCCGGTGCCGGTGCCGACGGCGGACGCGACCGCTCCGGTCCGATCCGCTCCGCTCCGGTCCGTCGGCGGTCCACGGCCCAGGGGAGAGGAGTCAGGGGAGGGGCGTGCCGCCGGTCGCGTTGAGGATCTCCCCGGTGATGTATCCGGCCTGGGGAGAGGCCAGGAACACGTAGGCCGGCGCCATCTCGGCCGGCTGGGCGGCCCGGCCCAGGGGCGACTGCTCGCCGAAGTGCTTCGTCTCCGGCATCGTCGCGGGGATCAGCGGGGTCCACACGGGTCCGGGCGCGACCGCGTTCACCCGGATCCCGCGCTCGGCGAGCATCTGCGCCAGACCGTGCGTGAAGGAGATGATCGCCGCCTTGGTCATCGCGTAGTCGAGGAGATGCGGGCTGGGTTGGTATCCCTGGACGGAGGTCGTGTTGATGACGCACCCACCACGTGGCATGTGCGTCAGGGCCTGGCGAGTGAGCCAGAACATGCCGTACAGGTTGGTCTTCATCACCCGGTCGAACTGCTCCGTGGTGATCGCCTGGATGCCGTCGGGTTGCGACATCTGGTAGGCCGCGTTGTTGACGAGGATGTCCACGCCGCCGAGTTCGCC
The DNA here is from genome assembly GCF_050917515.1 of Streptomyces sp. JL2001. Classification (NCBI taxonomy): domain Bacteria; kingdom Bacillati; phylum Actinomycetota; class Actinomycetes; order Kitasatosporales; family Streptomycetaceae; genus Streptomyces; species Streptomyces sp. JL2001. Next base: position 7,668,797 of record NZ_CP169421.1, read on the forward strand.
CGCCGCCCGCTCGATCACGCTCGTGCACTGATCCTCGTCCCGCAGGTCGCACGGTACGGCGATGGCCGTACGGCCGGCTTCCCGTACCAGGCGCGCGGTCTCCTCGGCGTCGTCCGCCTCCTCGGGCAGGTGGGTGAAGAGGACGTCCGCACCCTCACGTGCGAAGGCCAGGCACACCGCCCGGCCGATCCCGGAGTCTCCTCCGGTGACGACCGCCGCCCGGTCGGCGAGGACCTGATGGCCCTGGTACGACTCCTCACCGTGGTCGGGCCGGGGGTCCATGCGCTCGGTCGAGCCGGGATGCTCCTGGTGCTGCTCCGCCTGCGGCGGCCGGGGATGGCGGGACGGCGGGTCGGGGAGGGCGGCATCTTCGTGGGGCGTCATCGGATTCCTCCGTGCGGGTGGGGCGAGTCGTGAGCGTCGTCGTGAGCGTCCTTGATCAGGAGGACGGGGGGTAGGCGGCCGCCTTCAGCAGCCTTGCCAGGTGGGCGGTGTTGGCGGCGAGCGTGGCCGTGGTGGCCTCGGTCTTCTCGGGGGTCTTGTCGAGGTCCCGGTAGTCGGTGCCCTGCATGGCCTCGCCGACCCAGTACGTGACGGCGTTCGGTGCGAGGGAGAAGCCGACGTCGTTCAGCCCCTGGAAGAGGTCGGCGCTGACCTTGTGGGCGCCGTCCTCGTTGCCGACGACGCAGACGGCCGCGGCCTTGCCGTAGGTGAGCATGCGGCCCTCGTCGTCGCTCTCGCCCTGCTCGGCGTTGAGCCGTTCGAGGACCAGCTGCGCGACGCTGGAGGGATGCCCGAGCCAGATGGGCGTGGACAGGATCAGGATGTCGGCGTCCAGGATCGCGGAGCGGATGCCCGGCCACGCGTCCCCGCCGCCCATGTCGGTCCCCACTCCGGGCTTCACCGCGTGGTCGGCGATCCGGATGACGGTTCCGGTGACTCCGTGGTCGGTCAGCGCGGCCAGTGTCTGTTCGGCCAGCAGTTCGGAGCTGGAAGGCGTGGGGGAGGGGGAGAGCGTGCAGACGAGCGCCACGGCACGGAGCGGGGTGATGTCAATGGGGTTCATGGTCTTCGGCTACCCGCCCATCGGAGGCGAATCCCCCGAATCGCCCGCGAGTGCACCGGATGCCCCGCGCCGACCGCCCGTGCCCTGACTCACGGGGGTAGCCGTTGCCGGCGCCGAGGGGTGCGCCGCTGAAGACGTTCGTCCGATCGGTTCCTTCCGGGCTCGCCGTGCATCCGGCGACTCGCTGAACGCGAAATGCGGGCAAAAGGTACATCGCCCCTACTGGAGGCTCCCGTGCACCTCGTGATCGGATTGATCGTCGTAGCGGTTCTGGTCGGCGCCGTCGCCTTCGGAAGCAAGTTGCGCGACCAGGAAGGACCACCCCCCGACCCCACGACGCACCCGCACCGGCCCCCCACCAGCCGGCTTCCCGGAGAGGTGTCCGAGCGCCTCCGCCACGTCGAGGTCCCCAAATCCGACCGCGCGCACCGGCTGCGTCCGTACCAGGTGCGGACCAGCACCGAGCCGGTCCCCTACGAAGAGGCGTAGCCGGACGCTGCCGCTCGTCGGGAATCTGCCTCGCGGTACCGAATCGCCCGGTCATCCAGCCCGGTACCCCCCGGCCTGGTGCGGTGTCGCGTGCACGCGTGAGGCCCGGATCCGCAGGATCCGGGCCTCACGTCGTTCAGTAGCGGGGACAGGATTTGAACCTGCGACCTCTGGGTTATGAGCCCAGCGAGCTACCGAGCTGCTCCACCCCGCGTCGGCAGAAGCAACACTACGTCACTCGCGGCGCTCCCAAGACCAGACGACCCTCATGGGGGCTCGCGCGGGTCGGACAAAGGGGGCTATAGCACCACATCTGTCTGCGGCTGTCCTCCTCGTCGCGAGGGCTTCGCACAGGCCCGGACACGCCCCCGACCGCGGGCTCCGTCCAGCGGGTGCTGCTCCGGCGATGTTCTGTCCGGTCGTCGTCAGGTCGGATCGTCGTTCCTGGTCAGCGCCTCGCGGCGGATCCACTGGAGCAAGGTGGGGTTGTCGACGGTGGTGATGACGCTGACTGTGGAACGGACGTGCCGGTCGTCGTCCAGCAGTCGCAGCAGGCCGGCGGCCAGATCGACGCGGGCGGTGAACCTCCCGTCCGCGTGGCCTTCCACCAGCGTGTGGTCGGTGACCGACGGAAGGTGGTAGAGCCCGCTCGGGCGCACGATCGTCCAGTCCAGATCGCTGGCCCGCACCAGTGCCTCCATGCGCCGCATGTCGTCGTACAGGGTTCTGCCGAGTACCCGTGTCACGTACGGCAGGAGCACTCGGTTGAACAGGAATCCGCCGTCGGAGAAGCGGTGAGGTTCGACTCCGCTCGAACTCACCACGGCGAGCCGCCCGACCCGGTGGCGGCCCATCGCCGCGACGATGTGGGAGGTACCGCGCGAGTAGGTGCTGATCGGGTTTCTCCCCGCCGGCACGCCGAGCGTGGAGAGTACGGCGTCCCGCCCCGCCACGGCGGCGTCGACGGCCTCGGGATCGAGGACGTCGGCGCCGACCACCTCGAGCCGGTCATGACGCAGCGGGAACGCGGCGGGCTGCCGGGTGACCGCCGTGACGCGGTGTCCGGCGGAGAGTGCCTGGCCCGTGAGGAGGCGGCCGGTCGGACCGTTCGCCCCGAAGACTGTGATGTGCATGATGGGGTTCTTTCCTGATCGCTATGTCGTCGGGTGGAAAGTCAGGGGAGGGGTGCGGAGCGGCGGAGCGCCCGTGCCCATGGCGGCAGTTCGTCGACGAGGCGGTACAGGGCTGCCGCACGCCCTCCGATGCGGGTGGCGCCGCCGATCAGCCGGGGCCCGTAGCGGCCCGCTGCATGTCGCGCAGGACCGCCCAGGCGTCCGTGACGGGACCCACGTGCCTGAGTTTCTCGGGGTTGCTCACCGTGCGGATCGCCTGGATCCGCCCGTCGAGGACGTCGAGCGTCCAGGTGCTGATGACCTTCCCGTCCTGAACACGGAAGATCGCGCCCGGCCGGCCGTTCACCTGGCACGGTTCCACGACACCGCCGATGCGCACGAACGCCGGGAGGGAGGAAACGAGCACCTCGATGACGTGGTCGGCACCGAAGAAGCCCTCGGCCCATTGCGGAGCTCTGCCACCGTTGTCCGCGACCAACTTCACGTCCGCGGAGAGCAGTTCCCGCAGACCGTCGACGTCTCCTTCGGCGAAGGCACCGAAGAACCGTGTCGCGAGCTGCTCGCGTTCACGTCGGTCGGCCTCGAACCGCGGTCGACCCTCCGCCATGTGACGGCGCGCCCGGACCGCCAGTTGGCGGCATGCCGCCTCCGAGCGGTCCACCGCCGTGGCGATCTCGGGGTAGCCGAAGTCGAACACCTCGCGCAGCACGAAGACCGCGCGTTCGAGCGGGGTGAGTCGTTCCAGCAGCAGGAGCGCCGCCATCGACACCGAGTCCGCCAGCTCGGCCGAGCGCTCGGGGTCCTCGTAGGGGTCCGTGAGCAAAGGCTCGGGAAACCACGGCCCGACGTACTCCTCCCGCCTGACGCGGGCGGAACGCAGGACGTTGATGGAAATCCGCGTGACCACGGCTGCCAGATAGGCCCTGACCGAGTCGGGAGGGGTCGACGAGGCCTCGTAACGGAGCCAGGTCTCCTGGACGGCGTCCTCCGCCTCGGTCACGCTGCCCAGGATCCGGTAGGCGATCGATGCCAGCAGCGGCCGCAGCTGCTGGAACTCCTCGGTTCGCGTCACGCGGGCTCCTGCTCATCGCTCGGCCGCCCCGACGGGCGACGCAGCTGCCGGCGGAGCATCCGCTGGGCCTCGGCGCTCGCGAATCCGTTTCCCTCGGTCAGGATCACACCCGGCGGATCCTGCCGGGGCCCCGACCACTGCCGCGGAACCCCTCCGCCCCGTACGAGCACGCGCATGTCCACCATCCGTCCACGTCACCGTCTGTCTTTCACTCTCCAGACAAGTCGGCCCGGAGATCTGTGACATGGCCCGGACCGGCGTTGACGGTCGGGTCGTGGCGACTGGCCGCTGGGAGGGGTCGACGTGGCCGCGACTGCGCGTCGGCATCCCTCGATCCCAGCGCCTGGAGGAGCGCGACGATCCGGAGCGCGTCCTCCCGGCCGACGGGGTCCGCGGCGTGGCTACGGCGTAGCTGCGTGACCGGCCCGGTCACGGCCGCGGTGCGGCCGCCCGTCTGACGGATGAGGTCGCCGACGAGCGCCGATTCGGGTCCGCCTGCTCAGGCCAGTTGCTCGGCGAGGCCGATGATGATGCCCTCCGGGCCGCGGACGTAGCAGAGCAGATAGCTGTCCTCGAACCGGGCGATCTCGCCCACGAGCTCGGCGCCGTGCGGGCGCAGGCGGGCGACGGTGTCCTCGATGTCGTCGACGGCGAACATGACGCGGTGCGTGCCCAGGATGTTGTGCGGCCGGTTGCGCGGCCCGGTGCTGATCGCCGCGGGGCTGCGGTACTTCGCCAGCTCGAGCCGGCTGTGCCCGTCCGGGGTCCTGACCATCGCGATCTCACAGTGGACGCCGTCGAGTCCGGTGCACTGGTCGGCGAAGAGGCCCTGGACCTCCCCCCTGCCCTCCAGCTCCATCCCGAGTTCCACGAAGAACGCGATGGCGGCCTCCATGTCCTCGACGACGATGCCCACGTTGTCCATCCGCTGGATCGCCATGCCAGGCTTCTCCTTCTCTCTCGTGCGGCCAGTGACGGCCACTGATGTGCCTGGGACGGAGCCGACGGCACGTTCTCGACATCCCGCCCTCCGGGGCCGTCGCAGTCCGAAGAATCTGTCACGAGCCGCGCGCCGCCGCAGCCACGCGGACGATCGGCCGCAGCCCGCTGTCACCGCTCTTCCATGCTTCCTCCCCGACTCGCGGCGAGCGCGCTCGAGAAGCGGGTTCCGCAGGGTCACGCTGCTGCGCACGTCACCGGTGGCCGGCCGTGAGCACGACCGCGAGGGCACACGCCGGTCGCGTCCGGCCGGCGCGGGGTGCGTCCGGTGGGAGGGGCGCTTGCTTCCTGACTGCGGCGCAGGGAGGTTCCGTGCGTGTCGGTCATTCCATACGGCGGCGGTCCTCGTCGCTCCAGGTGCGCGTGTCCCGCGGCTCCACGTAGGGCTCTTCGTCCTTGGGGTATCCGCCGGCGATGGCACGCTGGCGGACCAGTTCGGCGTCGAACTCCAAGCCGAGGAGAACAGCCAGATTGGTGATCCACAGCCACACCAGGAAGATGATCACCCCGGCAAGGGCGCCGTAGGTCTTGTTGTAAGAGCCGAAGTTCGCGACGTAGAAGGCGAAGCCGGCCGAGGCGATCATCCAGATCAGCAGGGCCAGGAGGCTGCCTGGGGTGATCCACTTGAAGCCGCGGCCCTTGGCGTTCGGAGCGGCCCAGTAGAGGATGGCGATCATGATCGTGACGAGCAGGACCAGGACCGGCCACTTCACGATCGACCAGATGGTCAGTGCGGTGTCACCCACCCCCAGAGCAGCACCTGCCTCCCGGGCGAGCGCGCCGCTGAAGATCACGATGAGGGCACTGGCGACGGCCAGGATCATCAGCGTGAGCGTCAGCGCGAGTCGCAGCGGAAGGACCTTCCACACAGGGCGGCCTTCCGGCACGTCGTAGACGGCGTTGGAGCTGCGGATGAACGCGGCCACATAGCCCGAGGCCGACCAGAGCGCGACGGCCAGGCCGACGATCGCCACGAGAGAACCGACACCGGCGTTGCCCTGCAGCTGCTGAACCGCGCCACTGATCACGTCGCGGGCCGAGCCGGGGGCCAGCTTCTGCACGTTGTCCAGGACCTGCTTGGTCGCCGACTCGCCGGCGAGACCCAACAGGGCCACCAGGACCAGCAGGGCCGGGAAGAGCGCCAGTATCCCGTAGTAGGTCAGCGCCGCCGCCCGGTCGGCCAGCTCGTCGTTCTTGAACTCCTTCACCGTGCCCCGGAGCACCGCCATCCACGAACGCCTGTTCAGCTGCGAGGGCTGATCCGGCGCCTGCTCCTCGACCTGCTCGTCAGGCCCCGGGCTCTCGGCACCACGGGCGGCTTCGGGCTCGCGCCCCTCGTTGCTCTGCGGCTTCGGTGTGCGGTGCATGTCTGGCGGCTTGCCCCTCACGAGCGACTCATGCATGAACAGTCGGACGTGGCACCCGGCCCAAGGTCGGCACGGCTCCAGGCGCCGGGCTCGGAGACCCGCCGTCCTCCTCCGGGGCGGGAGATCACGGGAACCGCCCGGTGTCCGACGCGCGACGGTCACAGGACGGTCGAGACCGTGGCAGCGGTTCGAGGAGACGGGGCTCGGACACCGCGGACGGTGAGTACCGCCTGTCAGGACGTCGCGATGAAGTCGCGTCGCCCGGCGCGGAGGTCGTCGAGGAGGCGTGAGGCGTCCGTGAGGAGGGTGCCCTGCAGGGCGTGCACGGCCGGAGAATCCGCGGAGGCGTTCCGTTCCTGCTCACCCGCGCGGTCGAGATCCGCATCCGCTCCGTCGAACCTGGCGTCGAGGCGACCCGGCTCGGTGGGCGAGGTCCGGCCGATCTCTGCCATCGCGGAGGCCGCCGCCCGCAGCACGGAGCTGAACCGGGGCCGGAAACCCGCGGGGAGGTCGCCGAGCTCTTCGCTGTCGAGTGCGTGGTGCAGGGTTCGGGTCATCGAACGCAGATGATCCATGGCCCGCTCCGCGAGAGAGACGGCCTTCCGTGCACGGTGCAGTGTCTCGTCGGCGCCGCGGACGCTGCGGCGCGGGTTCAGGTAGCCGTTCTCGATCTCGGTGTCGATGGCACGACGGAGGCGCTGCGGCCTCACCGCACACCTCGCTCTCGCCCCCGCTCGGCACACCCACCACCGGAATGGGCCCCGGGCTACTCCGCAGGCCGGGGCTCCTCCTCGGCACGGAGCTCTGGGTGGTCGGGCCCCGCGCTGCCGGCGGCAGAGCCGCCGGGGCCGAGGAGGCCGGTGGTCGGCAAGGGGGCGTCCCCGTGCGCCGCGAGGACCTGCCGGGAACGGTACGTGATGACGGACGGCAGGCACGCCCGTGCGGCGTTGGCGCCGCGCAGCCACCGTGGGGCGTACACATGGGCGGATCGGCGTTCGATGCCCCGGACCATGGCGCGGACGAAGGGCGCGGTGCCGTGCGTGGCGGAGAGGGGCCAGGGCATGTGCGTGCGCAGCTCGCGGAAGACCGCGGTTTCGTCCGCGGCACGGATCATGTCGGTGTCGGCCCAGCTCAGATAGGCGATGCCGACCGCTACCCCCTGATGGGCGACCTCTGCGCGGAAGGCGTGCGCGAACGCCTCCACTCCGGATTTGGAGGCGCAGTACGCCGTGAGCAGCGGCGAGGGAGCGAGAGCCGCCAGGGAAGCGACCTGGAGGTAGTAGCCGTGCGTGCGTAGCAGGCCGGGGAGGAAGGCCCGGACGGTCAGCGCGCTGCCGACGAGGTTGACGTCGACGACCCGCCGCCAGGCCGCGGGCTCGCACTCCAGGAGCGGGCCGCCGAGGGCTACGCCGGCGTTCGCGACGACGACGGAGGGCTCGCCCAGGGCGTCCCGCACGGCTTCTGCGGCCGCCGCGAGTCCGTCCGCGTCGGCGACATCGACCGTCCAGTGGGCCGACCGGCCCGGCAGGGCCGCCGCCAGTACGGCGAGACGTTCCTCCTCCAGACCGAGCAGGGCCAGCCGGGCGCCGCGCCGGGCCAGGGCGTGCGCCAGCCCTTCACCGAGCCCCCGAGCGGCGCCGGTGACCACGACGACCCGGTCCTTCAGGGGTCCCGAGTCGGAGGGGCGGTGCTGCCGACGGGTCATCATGGCGGGCCACTGCCCGATCGAGGCCTCCCTACCCGCTCGATACGGATACGGGCGCGCCGCCGGCGCGGTCGGCACCACGTACCTCCGGGCGGTCGGAGCACGAATCGCCCGGTGAGGCCGCCACGCCGGGCGGCCGCGGGGAAGTGCGCGGAGTACCCCGCCCGATCAGCCGTGCTCCCGACAGCCCTGCTCCCGACCGGCCATGCCGAGGAGGCATGCCCGGGCGTCGACGGGGAACACGAACGCCCCGGCCGACTACCAAGGGACCGATCTGTGCTCGCACCCGATTCGCACGACATCCGAACCATGCTGGCCCGCTACGCGGATCTGCGCATCGCCCAGGCGCGCGGTGAGAGAAGAGACGCGCAGGCGTTGCGGAACATCTCCCGTGCCCTCTGCGACATCACCGGCTCGACCAGCATCGAGGAGGCACTGGAGGTCGCCGACACCCTCCTCCTGACCCCGCAGGTCCGTCGTCCCCGCCCGGGTGTGGCGTCGGGCGGCACCGCGACGAAACTGGCCGCCTGAGCTCCCCGGGCTCTCCCGGCGGGCGCCCGCCCCCGCCCCAGGCGGCAGGCGGCCCGAACGACCCCACCGCCCACCTGCTCGTCGCGCCTCGTCCGAACGCAGCGAGGACGAGCTGGACGAGGAAGCCGAAAAGCGCGACATCGAGGGCCGCTCCAAGATGACCAAGCAGCCACTCCACGACGGCTGCGGTGTCTCGCGGCGTTGTCGGAGTCGCCCGAGTACGCCCAGTACGAGGGCGATCCTCCGACTTGCGATACACCACATCCGACGCCGCGGGCCGATCCTCGAAGAGCGCCCGGACAGGACCTAGGTGTATTGACTCGCACGATGTTCCCCTCGGGACCTTCCTCGTTCTCCGCGCCCGGGTCGCCCGCGGGTCGCCCGTCGTGTCGGGAAGCTGTGCCCGACGCACGACGGCAGGCCGGCACGCTCTCACCCGCTCGTCGCCGGACTCAGCCGCCCGTGATCGTGCATGGGAGGGGATTTCCGAGGTAGGTGGGTGCAAGGTCGTCGCGCGAACGACGCCATGCAAGCGAGGAGCGGCGAGATGACGGACAGTCCATGGTGTTTCGGTCCCGGGTGCGACCACGTGATCGGTACCGATCTGGCGGGATGGAAGGTGGAGGCCACCGACGGCCCCATCGGTGAGGTGGACGAACACTCCGACGAACGAGACGACGCGTATCTCGTGGTGGACGCGGGAGCGTGGATCTTCGGCAAGCTCCTGATCCCCGCGGGCGCCGTGACGCGGATGGACCACGGGACACGCACGATTCACCTGAGCCTGACCAAGGGGCAGGTCGAGGACGCGCCGCAGTACCTCTCCTCCGACCAACGAGCCGACCCGCAGTACCGGGCCGACCTCGTCGCCTACTACTGGAAAGCCGGCCCCTGCTGAGGGCCTGAACGAGGGGCCGGGTCGACCGCACCCTGCTCGCCCGGCCGGCCTGGTCCACCTCGGCGGCGGTCTGCTGATCCTGCGCCGAAGGCCCGGCCCGCGGTCAGCTTGTGCTGGGCTGCCACGCGTCCTCCGCGGCCTGGGCGCTGGCATGGCTGGGGAAGACCTGGTCCAGGCCCACGATGCGGAAGATCCGGGTGACGCGTTCGGGGACCGCGGCCAGTGCGATGGCCGCGCCGGCGGCCAGGGCATGGTTGCGGGCGGCGATCAGGACGGTGATGCCGCTGGAGTCGCAGAAGGTGATCGCCCCGAGGTCGAGGACGAGCTGCTGCCCCCGGCGCAGGTCGATCTGTGGGAGAGCGTCGCGTACTTCGGGGGCGGTATGGTGGTCGAGGTCCCCGGCGAGTTCCATGACCGCGCCGGTGGCGGTGGTGCGGATGCGGAGGGTCAGTTGCTTCGTCACTGTGGCTCTTCACTGAGGGCTCGGGGCACGTGGACGGCCAGGACGGCGGTGTCGTCGTCCACGCCGGTGAAGGTGTCGAGCAGGTCGCGGACCGCGCCGATGGTGTCGGACGCGGTGGTGGGGGCGAGGGCACGGCCGAAGTCGAGGAGAGCGTCGTCTCCGTAGCGGCCGTCGGGGCCGGCGGCGGTGTGGGCCTCGGTGAGGCCGTCGGTGTGCAGGAGCAGGGTGTCGCCGGGGGCGAGGTGGACGGTGGTGGTGGAGATGTGTACGTCTTGCAGGACACCGATGAGCTGGCCGCCGGGGGTGGGCAGGTAGTCGGCGGTGCCGTCGGCGCGCATCAGCAGGGCTGGGGGGTGTCCGCCGCTGGCCAGTGTGATGCGGAAGCCGCTTCGCTGGGGGTCGGGGGTGAGCAGACCGAAGACGACCGTGCAGAAGCGCGGGTCGGTGCCGTTGAACTCGTGGCTGAGGACCGTGTTGAGGTTGGCGAGGACGGCGGTCGGGTCCGGGTCGTAGACGGCGGCGGCGCGCAGCGTGTAGCGGGCCAGGGAGGTGACGGCGGCCGCGGCGGCACCCTTGCCGCACACGTCGCCCAGGAACAGGCCCCAGGTGCCGGCGGCCAGGGGGAACAGGTCGTAGAAGTCGCCGCCGACCTCGTCGACGGAGGCGATGTGGTAGTACGCGTCGACGTCCAGGCCGGGCACGTTCGCCAGCACGGGCGGCAGCAGGGTGTTCTGCAGGGTGGTGTTCAGGAGCTTGAGGCGGTCGCGCTCCAGGTCGGCTTCCCGGCGGGCGCGCAGCAGCTCCGTCTCGTAGGCGCGGCGGTCGCGGGCGTCGAAGAGGGTGGTGCGGATCAGCAGGGGCTGTCCGTCACTGCCGGTCTTGACCGTCGAGGTGACCATGACGGGCAGACGTGAGCCGTCGGCGGCCTTGAGTTCCAGGGCGATACCGCTGATCTCGCCCTGCATCCGCAGCAGCGGTGCGAAATGGGTCTCGTGGTAGAGCCGGCCTCCGACGGTCAGGAGGTCGGAGAAGCGCCTGCGGCCGACCAGGTCGCCGCGCTCGTAGCCGAGCCAGTCCAGCAGCGTGGCGTTGACCTTGGCGATCCGGCCGTCCAGCAGGGTGGAGAGGTACCCGCAGGGGGCGTGCTCGTAGAGGTCCTCGACGCTGTCCTCCAGCAGCTCGGAGAACCGGGCCTCCTCGTCCGTCGGCGCCCTGTCCTCGGCCGGGTCCTTGCCGCCGTCCGTCTCGTCGGCTGTGGACATCACGGGGTCGCTCCCGCGAACGCGGCGATCGCCGCGGCGGTCTCCTCCGGGGCGGAGAGCTGGGGGCAGTGGCCCGTCGCGTTCAGCGTGACCAGTCGGCTTCCGGGGATCCGCTCGTGGACGAACGCGCCCACCTCCGGCGGGGCGATCGCGTCGTGGGAGCACTGGGCGACCAGTGTCGGCACCCCGACCGCCGCGAGGTCGGCGCGGTTGTCGGACAGGAACGTCACCCGGGCGAAGACCCGCGCGATCTCCGGGTCCGTGCGACAGAAGCTGTTCGTCAGCTCCTCACCCAGTTCGGGACGCTCCGGATTTCCCATGATCACCGGGGCCATCGCGCCCGACCAGCCGAGATAGTTCGCGTCCAGCGACTCCAGCAACTCGTCGATGTCGGCGGCGCTGAATCCGCCCCGGTAGCCCGTGGCCGGGTCGTCGATGAAACACGGGGACGGAGCGAGCAGCACCAGCCCGGCGAACGCCTCCGGCTCACGGGCAGCGGCCAGCACCCCCATCATCGCGCTCACCGAATGCCCCACGAACGTGACCGGCCCCAGCGCCAGCTCCCGGCACACCTCCAGCACGTCGTCGGTGTAGCCGTCCAACGTCCCGTACCGCTCCCGGCTCCAGGCCGACAGCCGCGAGTTCCCCGAACCCACATGATCGAAGAGGACCACGGTGAAGTCCCGCTCCAGCGCCGGCACCACCAGACGCCACATGTTCTGGTCGCACCCGAACCCGTGCGCCAGCACCACCACGGGCGCGCCGGCCCGCCCGGTCACCGTCACGTGGTTCCTGCTCCGCACGTCCATACGGACATCCTCGCAGACCGCGATTCGCCCTCGCCCGTGCGCTGAGCCGTACGCACGAGCATGAGGATGCAGCCCGGCGAGCGGCCGTACGTGCCCGCTCTGCCCGTCGCCACGGGAGCGCGGCTGTGGGCGGAGCGCGGCGGTCCTTGCCCCGTCTCCACGACGGCGGTGGCGTGGTCTGCAGGTGCCCGTGCGGTGGCTCTCACCGGAGCAGCGTGGAGGTCGTCCCCGGGATGCATGACCGTGGACCCCGTTTCGGTGGGGTCGCCCGAACGGCCGATATCCGAAGGGCCTGGCGCGGCGGTGGGGGCGGTTTCGTGTCACGGTGGCAGGGCGACGAGAGTCCACGCATGCGGGGCCCGGCCGGTCGATGGAACCCTGGCCCGGGCCCCGCAACGGACCCGCCCCCTGCCTCCACCCTCTGGGCGTCACTCGTGCGGTCATGGCGAGCGACCGGTCGGGTGGCCGGCAGACATGCCCGCGGCGACTTCGACCCGGAACCCGTGAGGGGGCGGGCGACGACGCGTGGGTCACCCCGACTACTACGGCTGGAGATCACCGTGCTCGAACGCAAGCGGCTCAAGGGCCGGACCCAGGTCACCTTCGTCCTGCCCGAGAACAGCCCGGACGGGCCGGTCAGCGTGGTCGGGGACTTCAACCACTGGAACCCCACCGCTCACCCCCTCGAACCCCGCGGCGACGGCACCCGAGCCGCTCGCGTGTCCCTCCCTGCGCACAGCGCGCACTCGTTCCGCTATCTGGCCGCCGGCGACTACTGGTTCGATGACGAGCACGCGGACCACCACGACGGCACCAACAGCCGCATCCACACCTGAGCCCCGTACCGGCATCGGGGTGGTCGGCCGTCAATCGATCGCCCCTCCCGCGTCGGAGGTACAGAGGACCCGGCGACCCCGCGCTCCGTTTGCCACCGGCTCTGCGGCCGGGCAGCCGGCCCGTCACGGGTGAAGCGCCACGGACCAGGAGGACCTGCGAACGTGCGCGAGTGCTAGCTTCCCTTCCCGTGAGGGGACATCAGGAGGAGACCAGGGCGGCCTACGACGGGGTCGTGGAGCTCTATGCGTCGAAGTTCGCCAACCGGCTGGAGACACAACCGTTCTCGCGGAACATGATCGGCACCTTCGCCGAGCTGGTGCGCGGGACGGGGAACCGACGGGCAGCCGACGTCGGGTGCGGGCCTGGACACCTGACGGCCATGCTGCACGACCTGGGGCTGGACGCCATCGGGCTCGACCTCTCCCCGGCCATGGTCGACCATGCCCGGCGGGCCCATCCAACGCTTCGGTTCGACGAGGCACGGATGGAAGCGCTGCCGGTCGAGGACGGCACCCTCGGCGGCGTCCTGGCCCACTACTCGATGATCCACACCCCACCCGGGGAACTGCCCGCGCTGCTCGCCGAGCAGGTACGGGTTCTGGCGCCAGGAGGTCTGCTCCTGGTCTCGTTCTTCGGAACCGAGGGGCCCGAGCCCGTCCGTTTCGACCACAAGGTGACGCCGGCCTACAGCTGGCCCGTGGACCGGCTCGCGGAACTCCTGACCGCGGCCGGACTGGACATCGTCGCCCGCCTGCTCCACGACCCGGCCTCCGAACGGGGCTTCCTCGACGCCCACGTGCTCGCTCGCCTCCCCTAACTTGATCTTTAACCTGTGCGGCGGGGCCGTGGGGTGGTCGATTTCTTCGCTCGCTGGTTGGCCGGCTGTGTGTTGCGGGGTGTGTGGACGTCGTGGCGTGGGGTGGGCCGGGTGTTTTTGCGGCCGGGTGGTCGTCCGGGTCCGGGGTGGGTGGGTTTCGGTGCTCTGGCCGGGCAGGCGGCTTGCGGGCGGATGTGCCGGAAGTCGCGGCGGACCCGTGCGGGGGTGAGTCTGTCCGCGGGAACGGGCCTTTCCCAGGGGCGGCGGCGGTCGGCCGCGAGCGGTCGGGCCAGTCGTAGTTGGGTGTAGGCGGCGAGGATCAGCCAGGTCCAGCGGTCCGCCGCCTCGGGGGTGCGGATCTTCGGGCAGGTCCAGCCGAGGGTCTGCTTGAACAGGCGGAAGGTGTGCTCGATGTCGAAACGCCGCAGGTATGCCTGCCAGAGACGGTCGGTGTCCGCTGCGTCTGCGTCGGTTCCCGACCACCACAGCCAGACCGGCTTCGGGGTGGCGCCGCTGGGCAGATGCTGGATGTCCAGACGGATCACCGTCCCTTCGACGATCGGGAGGGTGCCGTCGGCCGCGGCCCAGGACGAGCGGTGGGTGAGCTTGGGGTGGAGCCGGTTCCAGGAGCGTGCGAGGGCGGTGCCGTAGAGGCGTGTGTCGGTGACGGTGTCGGTGTCCGGGGTGCCCCAGGTGTCGGGCTGTCCGAAGACGAACTCGCCTCCGTGCCGGGGCGGCCGGCCCCTGGTGTGAGGCTGCCGGGGCGGTGCCGGGCGACGCAGGACACGGTCCGAGCGCATCCGGGCCAGCACCTGCACCGGCAGATCCTTGAGGAGGAAGGCGAGGCGGGGTGCGTCGTATCCGGCGTCCGCGATGATGAGGACGTCCGGGTCCCCGGCCTGCCACTGGCCTGCGGTGATGAGCCGCTCGACCAGGTCGCGCAGCTGTCGGGCGGTGACGGTGGCGGTGTCGTCCCCGGGCGCCAGACGCAACGCGTCGAGCGGCGCGGTCCATGAACTTCGGCCGGGTTCCAGTGCGCAGACGATCGAGTAGGGCCAGCCGGGAACGGGGATGTGCTGGTCCTTGCCGCGGCCGTAGGTGTGGCAGAGGATCCGCTGCGGTGAGGTGTGGGCGTCCGGCCGCAGCCAGCAGGTGACGTCGACGGCCAGGACGATTCGGCCGTCGACTGCTCGTGGCAGCGGCACCGAAGCCAGGGTGTGTCGCATCCGGTCGGCGTCGATGCGGCCCTGGGCGAGGGCGGCGTAGAGCCCTCCGTGCCCGCGTCGGTGTTCGCCCACCAGCGACAGTTCGGCCAGTGATCTCACCGGCCCGTCCCCGCACAGAACTGCATCCGTCAGCTCGAACAGAGCGTCCGAACGGGAGGTGAGACAGGAGTAGAACTCGCCCCGGAAGCGTGACAGATCCGCCAACGGCTCTCGCCGGGCATCGTGATGCTGCAGACTCATCCTCACGGCCTTCGTGCTGGACGTGTGTGTTCCTTGGTCGGAGCACATGTTCAGACGAAGGCCGCTTCCGTGTACGGCGGTTACCGAACCGAGTGATCAAGTACGACCCACCGTTCGACAACGCACGTTAAAGATCAAGCTAAGGGCTGTCCCGTAATCCGCGGTGGGTTGGCGCACGGCGTCGGCTACGGCACCTCGCGGCGTTGTCGGATCGCCCGAATACGCCCAGTATGAGGACGACCCTCCGCCTTGCGGTGCACCGCATCCGACGCCGTGCACCGACCCACCGCGGATCACGGGACAGCCCTTAGGGAGCGTCGTCCGGATCGGCGCCGGGTCGGCGGTCCGTCGTAGGGGCCGGACCAGGGGGCCATGCTTCGTACGTCGACCGGTTCCGGCGCAGCTTCTGTGGTTGCTCCCAGGTGCCTACGGATCGTGACAGGTGCGGGCCGCCGGCCGACCGTGCCGACACCAGGTCCTGCACGCAACGCTCGTGCCCATCCAACGCGTTGACGTGCTGCACCGATCGACGCGATCGTGCTGCTGAAGAGAACCTGCGAAGTCCGCGGCAGAACTGACACCATGCAGGTCATGGCAGAGGAAATCACCAGGGGGTTCTGGGCGGGCCGTACGGGACTCATCGTCCGGATCCCTGAGGCGGAGCCGTCCGTTCGCAGGTGGCGTGAACGGCTGGACCCCTCAGCCCGGGCCGGTGTTCCCGCCCATGTCACCGTGCTCTTCCCGTTCCTCGACGAGAGTCGAATAGACGCGCTGGTCCACACTGCACTCGCGGACATGCTGGGCAGCCACCCGGCCTTCGACCTGCGGTTCGCGAGATGCGGACGGCTTCCGGAAGTGCTCTATCTCGTTCCCGAGCCAGACACGCCGTTGCGGCAGCTCACGGAGGCGATCGCCGATCGTTGGCCTGAGGCTCCGCCGTACGGCGGCCGATTCGCAGAGATCGTCCCGCACCTGACCATCGCTCAGGGTCAGGAGGGCGCCGTCCTGGAGGAGATCGAGGCCGACCTCGCGGGCGGGCTCCCGTTCACCTCCCACGTCTCGTCGGTTGAGCTCATCGTTCACGACGGCACAAAGTGGCAGGTTCGGGCGTCGTTCGCACTCGGAGAGTGAAGCCGGTCAAGAGGGCCTGGCCCGTCTGCTGTCCGTTGGGCAGCGGCCGGCCTGTTCACGGTCGATGCCGAGCGCATGCGCGAGGCAACGAAGAGGGACCGTCGTCGCGAGCGGGGCTCCGCTTCGAGGTGATCCCCGTGGGCCGCTATGCCGTGGTCGTCCACTTGATCGACTGGCAGGCCGAATCCGGCAGTCAGGACGAAGCCGGGCGGCCCGTTCCGGGAGCCCTGCCGGACTTCGTCGTACTGATCAACCCTGCGCAGCCCGGTCTAGAGACCCTCCGTACTGCGGTGCACACGTTCGAGGCGCCGAACGGCTGACGTCGACGGATCCCGTTTCAACTGCCACGAGTTGCACTCCTGATCGCACGTCCCCCCACGCATGTGGACGCGGGGCTGCCCTGGATCGCTCGGGCGGCCCGGGACCACTCCCGGTGCCGTGACGCTGGGACGTCAACCATTGGTCAGCCCACGAAGGCGCGGCACGACTAACCGCGTCACCCTCCTGACCTTCCCCAGCCCTGAGCCCCCTCCCGGAGACACCCTGATGCACCCTGACGTGGAACGGCTCACCCACCTCCTCCCGCCGCCGGCGGAGCGTCGGCCGCAAGGTCCTGCTCACCGCCTCCATGGGCCAGGACGGCACCCGTTGCCTTCTGGTCACCTGGACGGACGGCGGGCTCGGCATCAGGGCGGCGGGCACCGCCGAGGAACCTACGTCGGCCTCGGCGCGGACGGGGTGCTGATCGGCCAGGACGTCGGCGGCGGCTACCTCTGCCGCACGCAGGAAGGCGCCGACGACGTCCTGGTCGAGGCCGGCGACGTGCTGCCCGAGGAGTGGGTGTTCGTCGGCTACACCCCGGGCTTCGTCGACGACCAACGGGTGCTGGTCGTGGCGGCCGAGGAGCAGTGGGCGGAGGAGGGTACCCATCTCCTCCTCGACGCCCACACGCTCAGGCCCCTCGCCGCAGTCGACTACCCGCAGCTGGCAGGGGTCGCCGCCGTGCCGCTCGGTGACGGCACGTGGCTCACCGTCGAGGAGGACACAGTGCGACGGTGGACGATCCCATCCGATCGCGGGTGACGGCGGAACAACATCATGTTTGCCATCCATCGAGGTGGGCAGCCGCTCATCGGTTTCGGAGCCCTCGACACGCGATCACTCCCGGTTCCCGTGGCCGGCGAGAGGACCGCGGGGGCCGCGCCCCATGCGCCGGGCCGAGGTCCGCGCCATGCCGGCCGGGGCTGAAGAACACGGGGCTGAAGAACGGCAGCGCACCGGCCGACGGCTACCCCACCCGCATCCTGGCGTCGCCCGTGCGACCCGGGAGGGGGACTGGCTCTCGACGACGGGAACTTCTGATCATGACCGATCCACTCGTACCACCGGAGGAGACTCCGCCGGTTGAAGGGTCCACTGCCGAGGCGCACGAAGAACGTGCCGACGGAGGCATCTGGGAGCATCCGGCCTTCTGGCTCTGGCTCGTCGTCATCGGCGCGGTGATCGTGGCGGGCTTCTTCATCGCCCGAGTCGTCGCCTTCTGATCCACCCACGGCCGGCCTTCTGATCCACCCGGGGCTGTCCGGCGCCGTCGACGCCGGTACGGATCCCCATGGGTGACTCGGGTCGCCTTGAGCGACTCGCCTGTGTCGATCACGGTTTTCGCGTCGGTCGACGGGACGATGGCGGGCATGGTGCCTGACGCCCGACCCGGGCATGGTGCCGTGACGCCCGGAGGGAGCCGGTCCGTGCCCGCGCAGGCCGGACGAGGGTGCCCGAACCGCGCGAAGCCGAACCCGTCGTCGAGGGAGAGCGGATGACGTCGACCTGCAGTGATGTGGTCATCGTCGGAGCAGGCGCTGCCGGGCTGTCGCTCGCCTGGCGTCTGCTCAACCCTCCAGCCGGCGTCGTCGTACCTCGCGTCACGCTCGTCGACGCTCCCGTAGGCCCCTTGCGGCCCCCGGAGCGCACCTGGTGCTACTGGGAGCGAGGTCCCGGTGAGTACGACGACCTCCTGACCGCGTCCTGGGGGGCACTGCGCGTGCGCGACTCCCAGGGCTCCGGCCCGGTGCGCGGCATGGGGGCCTACCGGTACAAGATGCTCCGCTCGCCCGACTTCACCAGTGGCCTGCTGCCACGGCTGGGCGGACTCACCCGCATCGATGCGGTCGTCACCGACATCGACGACCTCGACGAGGGCGCCGAGCTCACCTGCCGCACACCCGACGGCGCCCCGCTCGCCCTGCGAGCACGGTGGGTCTTCGACTCCCGCCCACCCCGGACCGTGTCCTCTCGGGTGGCTCTCCTGCAGCACTTCCGCGGCTGGTTCGTACGCACGCACCAGCCGGTGCTCCACCCCCACGTCGTGGAACTGATGGACTTCCGCACCCCGCAGCCCCGGCTTGGTCTGTCCTTCGGCTACGTGCTGCCCACCGGCCCCCGAGAAGCCCTCGTGGAGTACACGGAGTTCAGCCCGTCCGCCCTGCACGCACCCGCCTACGACGCAGCCCTGCGCCACTACACGGACGAGATTCTTCGCCTCGGCCGGTTCGACATCCTCGGGACCGAGCAAGGCGTCATCCCCATGACGGACGCGCACCACCAGCGGCGGGCCGGACGCCACGTCTTTCGTATCGGAGCCGCCGGCGGAGCGGTGAGGCCCTCCACCGGCTACGCCTTCACCGCGATCCAGCGCCAGACACGCGCGGTCGCCGACGCGCTCCACCACGGCCGTGTACCCGTGCCACCTCCCGCGTACCCGCCTCGCCACCTCAGCATGGACGCCACCCTGCTCCGCGGTCTGTGCTCGGGCCGTATCCCTGGCGCCCCGTTCTTCAGCCGCCTCTTCCGGGATGTCTCCACCGAGCGCCTGCTGCGCTTTCTCGACGGTGACACCCGGCCGGCCGAGGACCTGCTCATCGGGCTGCGAACCCCGATCCTGCCGATGCTGCGCACCGCGGCCGAACTCCCTCTGCTCTCCCGCACACCTCACTGATCCGGCCCCGGCCAGAAAGCCAGCGCAGATGACCGACTTCTCCGTCACGGCAGCTCGCCGCGGACGCGACCGCAAGGCAGTGATGCTTCCCGCCATTCCAGGCCGCACGCGTGCGGGGAGAGCGGCGCCCCGCTGCGCCGTCGTCGGAGCGGGCATCGCCGGGATCGCCGCGGCCACCCTCCTGGCCGAGCGCGGCATCCGCGTCACCCTGTACGAACGGGAGGGCACGCTCGGCGGCCGCCTGGCCGGCTGGCCCCTGCAACTCGCCGACGGTTCCGGCGTCACCATGAGCCGCGGGTTTCACGCCTTCTTCCGGCAGTACTACAACCTCCGAGGGCTCCTCAGGCGCGTCGACCCGGCCCTGGAGCGACTGCGGCGCCTGCCTGACTACCCGCTCCGGCACAGTTCGGGCCTCTACGACAGCTTCGCCCGGGTGCCGCGTACCCCGCCCTGGAGCGCCCTGGGATTCGCGGCCTTGAGCCCCAGCTTCGGCTGGCGCGACATGCGCCGCCTCGACGCACGCGCGGCCCTGCCGCTTCTCGACGTCCGTCTCCCACAGCTGTACGAGCACTACGACGGCATCAGCGCCCACGAACTGCTGGAGCGGATCAGATTCCCTGAAGCAGCCCGCCATCTCGCCTTCGAGGTCTTCTCCCGCAGCTTCTTCGCCGACCCGCGCGACCTCTCGGCCGCCGAACTCGCCCTCATGTTCCACATCTACTTCCTCGGCTCCTCCGAAGGCCTGCTGTTCGACGTGCCCGACGAGCCCTACCCCCAAGCCCTGTGGGACCCGCTCGCCCGCTACCTCGAAAGCCATCGCGCCGACATCCTCACCGGCACCGCCGTCGAGGCCATCGAACCCTCCGCCCACGGAGGCCTCACCCTCGTCACCACCGCGGGTACTCACCACGCAGACGCCGTCGTCCTCGCGCTCGACACCACCGGCCTGCGCTCCCTGGCAGCACACTCACCCCACCTCTGCGACGACACCTGGCGCGCCGGCATCAGCCGCCTCCACGTCGCGCCCCCCTTCCTGGTGTCCCGCATCTGGCTCGACCGGCCGGTCGCCTCCCACCGCCCCGGATTCCTGGGCACCAGCGGCTACGGCCCCCTCGACAACATCAGCGTGCTGAACCGTTGGGAAGGCGAAGCCGCCCGCTGGTCACAGAAGACCGGCGGCTGCGTCATCGAACTCCACGCCTACGCGGCCGATCCCTCGGCCGACCGCGAGCGCCTGGCCGAGGACCTCATCGAACAACTGCACCGCGTCTACCCCGAGACCCGATCCGCCCGCGTCGTCGACCAGCACCACCTGTGGCGTGCCGACTGCCCCTTGTTCGCCGTCGGCAGCCACCGGGACCGGCCCACGGTCTCGACCCCGGACCCGCGCGTCACCGTCGCCGGCGACCTCGTGCGGACCGACCTCCCGGTGGCCCTGATGGAGCGGGCCGCCACCACCGGATTCCTGGCAGCCAACGCCCACCTGCGCCGGTGGGGCCTGCGCGGGCAGACTTTGTGGACCGTTCCGGCACACGGCCGATCCGCCCTCCTCCGCAGCCTCGCACGCGTGGCCGAACTCCGGTGAGCCGGCTGATCCGCGCCCGACGAGACCGACGGGGTCCTCCTGCTCAGCCCGGGAACCGTCCCTGGCTCCGCAGCGCCCAGCGGCGCTCGGCGTAGGCGAGGTCGTCCCTCCACAGCCGACCGGCCGTCGCGCGCATCACCGGGCGCAGCAAGGGAGCCGCCGCACGAGCGATCGCGAACCCGCGGCGGTCCGAGGCCGCCACGACCGCTTCGATCACCGCGGTACGGGGGCGGGCCGCCCCCGGCTCCGTGAGAGGCGTGGCATGGGTCTCCACCACGGAGCCCTCGCCTTCGCCCGCCACGATGCGCATCACCACGGTCCGGGGCTCCGGCGCGCTGAAGGCCGCGCGTACGGGAACGACAGCGCGCCCGGCCACCTTGAACGCGACATCCACGAGAAGCACGTCGTCCTCGTCCGTGACGTCGTCGGAAGGCACCGTCAGGACCTCGAGATCGACGAAGGAGTAGGGGTGCAGCCAGGCTCCGTGCCAGGGATCCAGCCGGTTCGCCACGACGTCCTCCGGTTCGCACGCCCCGACGCCCGTGTACACGGCGCTCAACGAGCTCCTCGCGGCCGGACGTACCGGCACCACAGGCTGTTCCGTGGGCGACTCGCCGCCCACGCCGTCCAGCCGTACCCACACCAGGACTCCGTCGTCGTGGACAGGCAGTGGTTCCCAGCCGGCGTACGACTTCCCGTTCAGGCTCATTCCGTGCCAGCGGCAGATCAGCGTGCCACAGGTGACGGCACCGTCCTTCAGCGGCGCGCCCAGGTGCGGGCAGGCACCGGGGCCCGCGACCGCGACCCCGTGGGCATCGCGCCACAGCACCAGCTCGACCCCTGCGACGTTCCTTCCGAGCGCGCTGTCGGAGCGCACGTCGCGGCCGGCGGCGACGACGTACCAATTTCCGGATGGACGCGCCCTGGCCCGCTTGACCGCGGAGGCGATCACGGCCGGGCGTGCCGCACGCCATGTCGACCGCTGCCGATCCCAGGCCACGGGCCGCCGCCTCAGTCTCAGAGGAATGCGTCCCATGGGCCGCGTCCTGTTCACCGTCACTCGCTTCCCCTCTTCGCCGCGATGCCGACAGTCGTTCCCGGGTTCTGGCTGGCCCCGAGGCCGGCTGCCTCGTCGCCGTCGTCGCTTCTCCGAGACAGCCGACCGAGGCGGGGGAGGGACGATCGGGCAGCGAGAGCACGGCCGAAGCCACGCGCGGCCACCGAAAGCCGCCGACGCCGACCGACGACCGCCCGGCGGTGCACCACGGCGAACCCATCGCTCTCGATGGCCGCCAGGATGTCGCGGTACAGCACGAAAGCCGTCCTGACACACGGGGCGGAGACGGGCTCCAGCTGGGCGATGCCGCGCTCCGCCTCCTTGTACACCGAGCGGGTCATCGCGGCGGCCGCCCTGAGCGCCTGCGTGATCCGTGCATCCCGGCACCCCGTCAGCCTGCTCCACAGCAGCAGGTCCCGGTCGACGCCGTGGGCCGCCAAGAGGTCGGCCGGCAGGTAGACACGGCCGCGGTCGAGGTCCTCCCCGACATCCCTGAGGAAGTTCGTCAGCTGAAACGCCACGCCCAGGGCCGCCGCCTGCGGCTCAGCCTCCGGACGGGGCACCACCGTGCCGAGAACCGGAACCATCTGCAACCCGATCACAGCCGCCGAGCCGTGCATGTAGGCCGCCAGGTCGGCGTAGGTCGGGTAGTCGGTGACGGACAGGTCACTGCGCATCGAGCGGAGGAAGTCGATGAAATGGCGCGCCGGAATGCGGTAGCGCGCACGGGTGTCCGCGGCCGCCAGGACGACCGGCTCGCACACCTCACCACCCCGGATCGCGACCTGCCACTGCGACTCCAGGGCGTCCAGAGCCGCCTTCCGCTCATCCACGCCCGCCTGGCTGCCCAGATCGTCGACGATGTCGTCGGCGTACCGCGCGAATCCGTACAGCGCGTGCACCGCGGACCTTCGGTCCACGGGAAGCAGCCGGGTGGCAAGAAAGTACGTCTTCCCATGACGCGCGTTCAGCCGACGGCAGGCGGCGTAGGCGGCGCGCAGGCGTGGATGGATGATTCCCGCCGCGTCCAGCTCCCGGGCCGTCACGCCGCACCACCCCGACCGCCGCCACCGGTCCCGGCCACCACGCCCGCCCGAGCGTTCCGGGCACGGTGTCCACCACCGGCAATGCGACCCGTGACCCGCAGGGCCGCGAGCTTGCCCGAGATCAACACCGTGGGCACACCCACCCCAGGGGTGGTGCCACACCCCGCGAGAACCACGTTCTCGGTGCCGCGCACCAGATTGCGGGGCCGGAACGGCCCCGTCTGCCCGAACGTGTGCGCCGCCGAGAACGGGGTCCCCGCCGCATGCCCCATGCCCGACCAGTCCGCCGGCGTCACGAGGCACTCGGCCTCGATCGACTCGCCCAGCCCGCACAGACCACGGCGCTCCAGCTCCACGATCAACGCATCCCTGTACCGGCCCCCCAACTCACCCCAGCGAACCGCGTCCGGGCCCACCTCCGTGTTCGGGCACGGCGCCAGGATGTAGTGCAGATGACGACCGTCCGGGGCCAGCGACGGGTCGGTGGCGGTCGGCCGGGTGATCAGCAGGGACGGGTCGCTCATCAACCGCCCCGTACGGGTGAGCTCGTGAAACGTGCCGCTCCAGGCGGATCCGAACGAGATCGTGTGGTGAGCCAACTGGGGCCATGTCCGGGTCGTTCCCGCGTGCAGGACGACCGCGCTGGGGGAGTGGCGCAGCCGGACGGGACGCCGGGGACGACGCCCGAGCAGCTCGTACGAGGTCGGCAGATCGGGGGTGAGGACGACCGCGTCGCAGGGAATCCGCTCGTGCTGGGTGACGACGGCGGCAATCCGGTCCCCTCGGCGTTCGAGACGCTGTACGGCCGCACCGAACCGGAAGGTGGCCCCGGCAGCCGCGGCGACCTGGGCCATGGCCACGGGAACGGCATGCATGCCGCCCCGCGGGAAGTACACGCCGGCGATGGTGTCCATGTAGGCGATGACGGCGTAGGCGGCCAGGGCCCGCGACGGAGGCACTCCGGCGTACAAGGACTGGAAGGAGAACACTCGCTGCAGGCGCTCATCCTCGAGGAAGCGGCCGATCGCGCGATCGAGACGCCCGAAGCCGCCCGCCGCCGCCAGTCGCACCAGATCAGGGTGGAGCAGCTGTACGGGAGAGTCGAAGTTGGCGTCGATGAACCGGCGCATCTGCAGTCCGTACAGATCGGTCAGCCATCGGCGGAGCCTGCGGTACCCCTCGGCCTCTCGCGGCCCGGCGAAGCGCGCCACCTCCGTCTCCATGGCCTCCGGGTCGGTATGCACGTCGACAGAACTGCCGTCCGCGAACGCCGCGCGGTACGCCGGATGCAGGGCGATGAGATCGACGTGGTCCCGGAGACGCCCGCCCACCGCCGCGAACGCCTCGTCGAGGAGGTCGGGCATGGTCAGGACGGTCGGGCCCGTGTCCATCCGGTAGCCCAGCCGCTCGGAGCGACCCGCGCGGCCGCCGGGTTGCTCGTCCCGTTCGACCACCGTCACCTGCCGTCCCGCGCCGAGCAGGTGCAGCGCGGCGGACAGGCCGGCGAAGCCGGCACCCACGACGACGACATGATCGGTCCGGCCCGGTAGCGCCTTCACCGCACGCCCCCGATCCGCGCACCCTCGGTGCCCGCACACACCGGTCCCGAGCCCGGGACGCGCTGAGCCCCGTTGCCGCCGGACCGGCCGCAAGCCTCCCTCAGCAGCCGGCCGATGCGAGCGGTGGCCGCAGGATCGAGCCCCGCTCGTTCCAGAGCGTCCTCGCTGCGGCTGCAGAGCTGCTCCACCTGTTCCACGACCCGGTCGCGCGCCCCGCTGGTGACCAGGAGCTCCAGCACCCGCTGCACCTCCTCCTCGGCCACCTCTTCCTCGGCCACCTCCGACCGGGCGCCGAGGACCCGGTCGAGTACCCGGATTCCCACGCGGTCTCCGCGCGCCTCGCAACGCTCCCTGGCGACGGCCAACAGATACGTCGACTTGCCCCCACGCAGGTCCTCGCCCGCTGGCTTGCCGGTGGCATCGGCGTCACCGAACGCCCCCTGCAGGTCGTCGTGAAGCTGGAAAGCGACACCGGCCTCCCTGCCGACCTCACCGAGAGCGCCGACAGCTGTGGCGGAGCCGCCGGCGAGGGTGGCGCCCAGCATCAACGGGCGCTCCACCGAGTACGTCGCTGTCTTCAGCATCGCGGCGCGAACCGCCTGAGCCGGCGAGTGATCGGCCGTCGCCTGCGCATGCAGGTCCAGGTACTGGCCGGCGACCATCTCGGTGCGCATCGCCCGCCACAGGGCGGTCGCCGGCCCCGTGGACGGAGTACCGGTCATCGCCTCGGCGAAGGTGTCGTCGGCCCACGCCAGAGCCAGATCCCCGGCAAGGACGGCCGCGGCACGCCCGAACGTGCCGCACGGGCGCTCGCGCCCCTGCGTGCCGTACTGGGCGTCTATGTCCACGTGGACCGACGGACGCCCCCGGCGCAGCGGAGAACCGTCCATCACATCGTCCTGGATCAGGGCACACGTCTGCACGAGCTCCAGAGCACCCGCCACCTGCAAGGTCACATCCGCCACCGCGGCGTCTCCGCCGCAGGCACGCATGCCCCACCAGACGAACTGAGGCCGCAGACGCCGGCCTCCCCGCAAGGTGAACCGCGCCACGCGGTCGGCGATGTCCGCGGCGAAGAGGGAATCCACTGCCTCCGCTTCCTTCTGGCGCCGACGGAGGATGTCGCGGAGCACCGAGTCGACGGCCGCCGTGACGTCCTGGTCGATGAGAAACGGATCGAGAGTGCGCATAGGGATTCCCTTGCTGCCGGCGGTTACGGACTACCGCTCACTCGATTCCGTACCGCTCCAGCCCTCGGATGCATCCGAACTTAGGCCGACCAGGTCATTCACCGACGCTCACGACGTACGAGCGCGGCCTCAACAACACCGAGGCGTCGAAATCCCGCACGCGCCCTCAGGACGACCCTGCCGACGGACTCCGGCGTGGCATCCACCTCCCCGTGCAGAACCCCCCGAAGCTGTGACGATCAGCTTGGAGGACGACCATGGCCCTGCTCCGCGACCACGACCTTTCCGCCGCCTTCGACCACGCCTCGCGCTCCTATGACCGCATGACCTCGGCGAGCCCCGGATACCACAGTCATCTCCGCCGCTCGGCGCGCCGCCTCGGGCTCCCCCACGAGGGATCCGGCCTCACCGTGCTCGACCTGGGCTGCGGAACGGGCGCGTCCACGCAGGCCCTCCTGCACGCCGCCCCGCACGCCACCATCACGGGAGTGGACGCCTCGGCCGGCATGCTGCGACGGGCACAAGCCAAGCAGTGGCCCGGCTCCGTCTCCTTCGCCCACGTGCCAGTCGAATCCATGACCACGGCGGGCTTCACCGGACCCTACGACGCAGTCTTCGCCGCCTACCTCTTCCGGAACCTGGCCGACCCCGACGCCGTCCTCCGCCTCGTACACGACGTACTGCGCCCGGGCGGGCGACTCGTCGTACACGAATACGCGCTCGGCGGGCGACCCGTCCATCGCGCCATCTGGTCTGCCGTCATGAGCGGACTCGTCGTCCCGTGGGGCAGACTCAACGGCGACGCCTCCCTGTACGAACACCTGCGCCGCAGCGTCCTCGACTTCGACACCGCGACGCAATTCGCGCAGCGGCTTGGCCGCGCCGGCTTCACCCAGGTGCGCACCCTGCCGCTGCCGGGATGGCAGACCGGCATCACGCACACGTTCACCGCTCGGCGCCGCTGAGGGCTCCGCCGGCGAAGCGACGAGCCCCGCATCCACTTCCCATGGTTTCCAGCGGGTGGCGTGACGCCCGGCCCGGACCGAGCGCTCGTGCGGTTCCCATCACCGTGAGCAGCGGTTGCGAGACGACCCTCAGTGGTCCATCTCGATGTAGAGGCCCGCGAGTACCGCTACGACGCAGACGACGGCTACGACGATGAGGGCCAGCGCGACCACTCCCGTTATCCCGGCGATCGCTGCCCGGGTGCGAACTACGGCTCTGCGGAATGCCGTTGACCGGGCGGAGTGCGCTCCCTATGGTGATGTTGATCATGAAGTGGCCTGCTGTGAGGGAGCTCGGGATGCGACGTAGGACCAAGACGACGGTGCAGGCCGTGGTGGCCTCGGTGGGGCTGTCGGCATCGCTGATCGTCGGAGCGAGCCCGGCCCAGGCGGCGGTCTACAACTGCGGCACCACGTTGGGGAACAACACGGCGGGCGCCTACTGCAACAGCGGATTCGGCAGCTACCGGGTGAAGGCGACGTGCTCCTCGCCGAACTATCCCTACGTGACCACCATCTACGGGCCGTGGATCACCCGGAAGTCCACGACCACGAATCCTCCTTCGTACTCGTGGGTGAACGGCGACAACTACAACTGCCACATCACCAGCGCCGTCGTGGCCGTCTGACCCGCTGCTGTCCGGGTCCCGTCGAGGGGCTGCGGCCGCGTGACCTGCTCGGCCCGTTGGAAACGTACGCGGCGTGCGAGGGTCGGCATCCGGCCGGGGCCGCACCCCGTGCAACGCGCGGGCCGCGTCGCGTGCAGGTCCGCGCGGGCCGTCCGGATGCGGGCAAGGCCAGCCGGGTACGGGGCGACTCGGCCGCGCCCCGGGCGTCGGTGAGGAGCGACGGCGCCCGCGCGAGTCGCTGAAGCGCGAACAGGCACGCCTGCTCGCCCAGATGCACCGCCTCCGCTGAAGACGACGCGGCCTCCGTCGCTCGGCGGACGCCGTCCGACGTCAGCCCGGCCGCCGGACACGAGCCGGACGCGCCGAACAGGGGCCGGACATGTGCGGCCCACCTGGCGGAGGCGGTTCTCGACACGGGTCGGCGTCAGGCGGTGCGCCGGGGCCGCCGCCGGTCGGACTGCGCGCAGCGGAGGCAGGTGGTGGCGGCCGGCCGGACCTCCAGCCGTTCCGGCGGGATCGCCGTGCCGCAATCCTCGCACCGCCCGTACCGTTCCTGTTCGAGCCGGTCCAACGCCTGGTCCAGTTCGCGCAGGTGGTCGCGCGTCTGCGCCATGAGGGAGGCCACGTGGGCCCGCTCGAAGGCGGTGCTGCCGCCGTCGGGGTCGTGCTCGTCGTCGACCGCGACGAGGCTGTTGGCCGCGACGATCTCGTCGAAGTCGCGGCTCAGCGCCGCGGCGCGCGCGAGGGTGTCCGCGCGGTCGGCAGCCAGGCGCGCGCGAGCGGTCGACGAGCCGGCCGGACCGGGCTCGTCGTCGCTGTACCGGGATGTCTCACCCATGCTGCGAGAACGCCGGGGAGCGGTCCTCCGATTCCCGGCGTTCTCGCGCCGTCGCTCACACCGCACCCGAATGGCGACACGGCGGTCGACGGCCGGGCTGCCGGTGGGGGCGGTGGGGGCGGCCCGCGATCGGCCCCTGAGCGTGAAGCGTGACTGTCCGGAGCACACCGTGGCCGCTCGCGGCGCGACGAGGCACCCGAGGCGCACGGCTACGGGCGGCCGAGGTCAGCCATCTGACGGCCGCCTCGTCGTGGGTGTCGTCGCCCCCTCCCTGTCGGAGATGGTGTCCCCTGAGAATCTCTGGCGAAGCCGCCGAAGAACGCGGGCCGCCGTTCGGAGACCGCGGATGGCCTCGGCCAGGTCGGACCCGTAGGAGGCCCAGCAGACCACCGAGCCGTCCTCGTCGAGCTGCCCCACGAACCACTCGCCGTCGTCCCTCGCGAGGCACAGGTCGTGGAACGCGAGCATCACATCGGGCCGCAGAGGCTCGTAGCCGCCCGGACCGGCCGACTCGACGACGACGAGCCGATCGCACGACAGCGGTGCTGCGCCGGGGTCTCCGGAAAGTGCGCGCACGCGCTCGATCGTCCAGCCGGCGGGGAGCCCTGAGTTCACCGGCGCATGATCTCAGTCGGGTGCCTGCCCCGGCCACCCGTCAGGAGGTCCGTCCCTTCGCGTGCGCAGCCGTGCGCGCCTGCCACCGGGTGGACCGGGGCGAGATGTCTCCGGGCGACCGCGATCGCCGCCAGGGGTGAGTCGGTCACCACGGGGTAGACGGGGGCGGCCGGCCCTCGCCCCGCAGTAAGGAGAAGCCCTCCATGAGCCTCACCTCGACCGTCCGCTCCCTGCCCGGACACGAAGGGCGGCCGCGTCCGATGTCGCGCCTCGCCCGCGTGCTGCCGTCTCGCGCGGCGGACGCCGCCCACGACGCCGCGCACGAGACTGCGGCCCGCTTCGGTCACGGCGCCTACTCGGAGTCCTGCCCGACCTGCCATGTCCCGGCCGGGTCCCTGTGCCTCGCCCGACGCAGCGTCCACGCCGCCCGGCGCGACCAGTACCGCCGGAACCCGCAGCGCATCGGCGTCATGTCGCTCCTCGGGGCGCCCGCCTGAGGTCGGCTTGCGCGCTCGTGGGCGTACGAGAACCCACGGCCGGCTGCTCACCTCGCGCGGTGTGGCGCGGTGGTGCACCCGGCGGCCCATGTGCCAGGGAGGTGTGCGCGGAGCTACGGGTGCGCTCAGCCCGGGTTCATCGGGTGATCGGGGCGGCGCCGGTCGCCGCGACGGACAGGTCCCAGAGCCGTGCGGCAGCGTCGGGAGCGATGGCGTAGTCGCGGACACCGCCGTCGTCCATGGGCTGCTCGGGGAGGGATACGGCCGCGACGTCGCAGTCCTCCAGGTAGAGCCCGCCGAGTCCGTCGAGGAGGGGTGACGTGGCTGCCCACAGGCCCGTGGCGGCGCCCTGGGAGGGGGTCTTGAACCCGGCGCCGACGACGTTGCCGTGCTCGTCCACCCACCCCCGGTCGATCTGCTCCCGGAGGCTCATCTCCCGCTGCAGCCCCGTGATGATCTTGCCGGGGTGGAGGGCGAACGCCTGGACGCCGTCGTCGCGTGCGAGGGCGTCGAGGTGTACGGCGAACAGGGCGTTGGCGGTCTTGGCCTGGCCGTATGCCAGCCACTTGTCGTAGCCGGTGCGGAAGTGCGGGTCGTGCCAGCGGATGTCGGTCAGGGTGTGTCCGGCGGAGCCGTTCACGACGACGCGCGCGCCGGCCGCGGCGGCCAGGAGCGGGTAGAGCTCGCTGACGAGTGCGAAGTGCCCGAAGTGGTTGGCGGCGAACTGGCCCTCCCAGCCGGGCCCGACGCGTCGCTCGGGGGTGGCCATCACGCCCGCGACGGCCATCAGGATGTCGATCCGATCGAGCCGGTCGCCGATCTGTGCGGCGGCGGCACGCACGCTGCCGAGATCGGCGAGGTCCAGGGCGACGACCTCGCAGCCCGGCACGTCCTGGAGGACGGTGCGGGCGGTGTCGGGGCGGCGTGCCGGAACGATGACACGGGCACCGGCGGCCGCCAGGCTCCGGGTGGTCTCGAGGCCGAGTCCGGAATAGCCCCCGGTCACCAGGGCGGACTTGCCGGAGAGGTCGACGCCGTCCATGACGTCGTGCGCGCTGCTGGTGGCGGAGAAGGGCGAACCGAGCGGTTGCTGAGCGGTTGTGGTCATGGGGCCGACGCTACGATCTAGAGCGAGGTCTAGATCAAGTCCTGGACGGAGCGGCATGACGACCGTCGAGACCTACGGGGGCCGCCGAGCGTCGGCGAGGTGTCCGACCGGATCCGACCAGGCGTGCACGCCTGCGTTCCACGAGCGCGAGGGGCTGGTGGCCTGGGGAAGGTCTCCCTCTGGTTTCCGTGAGCGGGTTCCGCGCAGCGCCTTCCGCGGCCGCATCGCCGAGCCGGCGAACGCGGGTACGGCCGCCTCCGCGGCCTCCTGCGAGGGAGGCCGCGGGAACGCCTCGTATCCCGACACCCACGCGGGACGGCGCTCAGTCCGCAGCCCTGTTTCCATCTGCCAGGGCCGGCCGGCGAATGATGTCCGTGTCACTCTCCTCGCGGGGGACGTAGAACCAGCCACGCTCCGTGGACGCGTCGTAGTGCACGACGAGGCGGCCGTCCGTGAGCATGGCATTCCACCTGGCCAGCCGTTGGCCGTCCCGAGCGGTCAGCTCCTTGCCTGCCCGAAGTCGTGCCTCGGTACGGAGCATCATCGCCGGGTACAGGTACCGGTGCTCCCTGTTGATCTTCCAGGGAAGCAGGTTGTCGTCACGAAGATTGCGCCGGTCGATGCCCCTGCGCCGACGGAAGGCGGACCACATGGGGATCGATGTGTCGATCCCGTACTTGTCCCTGTAGGTCTGCTGCATCCACTCGTACGTGCGACCTTCCATGAACCAGCGAACAACTTCCTGTTCGTCCTGGATCTTCTTCGGCGGCATGTCTCTCCCGGTCCGCGGCGGTTGCCTCACCCCTGCGCTGAGCACAGCCCGCCGGCTTTCGAAGGGAGACTGCCTCACGGCGGCTGATCATGTCGAACTGGTGACCGTGGTCCGCCTTCAGGCCGGCCTCCCCGGCGTCGGCTTCCGTGCGCGGCGGGCCTGGCGCGACATCGTCGACCTGCTCACCGAGTGGCTGCCCGGCACGCCTGGCGCCGTCGGAATGCACGGCCGCGCGTCGAGCGCCCGTGAGGGGTGTGCAGGGCGCGAACCGGGCACGCCCGAACCAGCGATGCCGCCGACGTACGTGGCCGCCAGGGTCACGGAGTGGTCGTCCGCTCCGAGGGTCCGGCCACGGGATCCGAAACTCGTCGCCGAGCGGGCCGGCCCCGAAGCCGGGCCGGAGAGCCGCTGATCGACTTCCCGGGATGTCGTGCTCCGGGCCGCGCCCGTCCTCACGCGCGTCCCCGGGGCCCGAGCCAAGGGTGACCGAGCCGGTCGGCGAACTCCCGCGAACCTCCGCAGATCTCGGCGACCTGACGGGGATCTCCGGCCGTGATCCGCGCCGCAAGGGGTTCGACCTGGACGGCCGGATCGTCTCCGGAGATCGGCATGGTCATTCTGAACTGAAGCCACGGGTGGTCCTGCCCGGTCGTGGGCCGGCTGGGATGGAACAGGAAGACGGTGATCTGCTCGGGTTCCCAGGGCGGGGCGGAGACGGCGTGCAGCTCGCAGTCCCACGTCGCCAGTCGGCCGGGGTGTTCCCGGAGCCGTTCCTCCAGCAGTCTGGCGACCGTCCGGGCGGGCCATTCCCAGCTGTGGTCCGCCGTGGCCCGCTGGATCTCCGCCCCGTACGCGGCGGCGTCGAACCGGAACTCCGGGAGATCGACCCCCTCGGCGTCATCCGGGTTGCGCCAGCCGCTCCAGATCACGTACGGCCCTTCGCGTCTCACCGTGACGTGGACGGCGCCGCAGCAGGCTTCCGTGCACGCGGCTTCGGCGAGCCGGACCTCCCGAGGGACGTCGGTCGCGTGCAGCGGCGCGTTCGGGCCCAGCAGACGGCCGGGGTCCGCCGCCGGGCCCTCGTGGAACACGTCGGCCAGGATGTCTCGTCCGTCGACGATCGGTCGGCATTCCACGCCGGCGTGCGTGGTGCCGAGCGGTGGCACGAAGACCCGGAGGGACAGTCGATGCGGTGCTGTGGTCATCGCCCGATGATCCCCGAGCCACGCGCTGTTGTCGCGCGGCCGAGTGAGTCCGCGGGGGAGGGGCGCACCGCCCCGGCCGTCCGTCCGCATGTCCGTCCCCGGTCGCTGACCTGCCGCGTGTCCGGGGGCGGCGACCCACGCTGCGTCCCCGGGCACCGGTCCGGGGCAGGCCGGGCGTCCGCCGGTGCCGGCCGTGCCCGTACGGTGGTCGCCATGACGATCAACCGTCCGGGATCACCGGATGATCTGCCGCCCGCTGACGTTCTGTGGGCCCGCTGGGCCCTGCTCGCCTCGCTGGGGGCGACCACCGCGGCCGAACGCCGGCCGAGCGGGCACCGCACCGGCCGCTGGATCGACGACGACGGCCTCCACTGGGACGACGCGGGCTGTACCTGGTGGGTGATGTCCCGGATGGCCGAGGGCCGTTACGTACTGTACGGCGAGGACGAGTCCAGCGCGGCGAAGTGGCACCAGCCGCCGGTCGACATGCTCGCGGGCGCCCCGGCCTGGCTGCCGTGGGAGGAGCTGCGGGATCGGCTCGCCGGGTACGAGCTGGGCTGCGTCTACTGGTACGAGAACGGAACCTGGGCCCGCGCGCCCTACCCGGAGGACCTCGACGACGACGGCCTGGACTGCGGGATGAGCGCGTTGGTCGACCGAGCGCAGGCGGTGGGGCTGCTGGCCGAGCGCCTCGTTC
The DNA here is from genome assembly GCF_050917515.1 of Streptomyces sp. JL2001. Taxonomy (NCBI): domain Bacteria; kingdom Bacillati; phylum Actinomycetota; class Actinomycetes; order Kitasatosporales; family Streptomycetaceae; genus Streptomyces; species Streptomyces sp. JL2001. The sequence continues at coordinate 7,701,639 of NZ_CP169421.1, forward strand.
CGGTGGACGGCGAACCCGCGGCGGATGCGGTCCTGGCCCAGGCCGAGGCCGGCCGGCTGCGGGATGTGGACGCGTTGCTGGCGCGGCTGCGGGACCCGGACGGCGACGTGCCGGACCTCTCCGCCGTGACGCGCGCCCTCGTCCGCTCCGGCCTGGCGGGCGTGGCCCCTGTCGGTTGACGGGAGCGGCCCGGCGGCCCCGCCGGGGCGGTGGTGCGGAGAGCGGCTGGTGTCGAGCCAACTGCTGCTGGTCGTCCTGATGATCCTCGTCGCGCTGACGGAACAGGCGTGCGCCGGGCCGCTGGGCGCCGCGACCATCGTGGTGATCTGCCCGCTGGGTCTGCTGAGCCTGTTCACCATCGGATGGTCCCTGGTGACCGTGGTGGCGCCCAGGGCGGTCGAGGACGAGGCGGGCGACGAGGGGACCGACGACGATGAGTGACCCCGCCGTTCGCGTCGACACGACCAGCCTGGTACCGCCGTACGAGCAGATCCGCGCGCAGCTGGCCGCGCTCATCCGCACAGACCGGCTGGCCGAGGGCGAGCGCCTGCCGACCGTGCGGCAGCTCGCCGCCGATCTCGGACTGGCGCCGGGCACGGTGGCCCGCGCCTACCGCGAGCTGGAAGCCGACGCGCTGATCCGGACGCGCCGCGGCGCGGGCACCAGGGTCGCGGCCCTCCCGTCCGTGCCCCCCACGCACGACTCCGCCCGTCTCGCCACTCTGGCCCGGGACTTCACCTCCGCCGCGCGAGCGCTGGGCGCCGACACCAAGGACATCCTGGCCGCCGTCCGCGAGGCGCTGGACCCGGGGCAGGCCGCCACGCGGGCCTCCGCCGGCGGTGGAGCGGACGATGCCAGGGCGGCCGGGGCCGGCGCGGGCGACAAGGACGAGAAGGAGGTCTGACCGACATGGAGGCGGCGAAGGACGAGCCGCGGTCGCGGCGCGTCCGCTGAGCCTGCGCTCCATCCGCGCCTGGCGGGCGTGGTACCGGTGTTGCGGAGTGGTGGCTGTGCCGGTCACCCTTTCCCGTCATCGGCGGGGGCACCTTGCCGGAGCGCGAGCGGTGTGCGGAGTGAGCGCCTGGCAGGAGGTCTCAGCCGCGCCATCTGGCCACGAAGTCGTCATAGCCCGCCAAGTAGGAGCTGGGAACGGTCTCCTGGCTCGGCCGGCCGTTGAGCCAGCACACCTCCACCGTGTCGGTCTCGGTGTCGAGCAGGCAAGCCACTCCGCCGCTCGCGACGGTGAGACCGGTGAACGTCGCCCTGACACTTGCGGATCGCTCGAACAGCCTGCTCATCCGCGAGGTGGCCGCGGTGAACACCAGCGACGCGAAATCCGGGTGCCGCTCGGGTGCGAACGTCACCGTGAGGTAGATGTAACCGAGGGCGACCCGCCCGAACTCATCGCATTCCGTACGGGAGTCCTCGCAGTACGCGCGTACCGCGTCGTCGACGCCGAACGTGATCGAGGTGTCGAGCTCCAACCTGTTGCCTGACGAGCAGTCGACCGGTTCGCTGTCGAAGTGGGACGTGAAGGGGACGACGACCTGCTCACCGCCGGGCAGGGTGACCATCAGTGGGGGGACCCGACGGCCTTCCGGCGCCAGCTTCGCGAGCTCGGCCAAGGCGCGGGAGACGTTCCGCGCGGGCGTGATGATCTCGTAGCTGTAATCGAGCCCCATGCTTGCCACCCCTCTGTCGACCGAGCCGAACCTTCCCATGAAGTGCCCGAGCGGGGCCCGCGAATTTTCCGGGGCCTGCGCGGCCCCGTCCTGCCGGACGGGCTGGAGAAACCGCGGACGACACGCCTGAGTCGGGTGGCAGGCGATCCGGCTGTCCGGTCGCCGGTGCATCGCGTCGCCGGGACGCCGGAGAAGCCACTCGCCGGGCTGTCGGAGCGAGTTCGCGGCGGGCGACCATGCCGTGAGAGGCGCGGGGCCTCCCGCCGCGGCGGGTCGCCCATCGCGACGGCCCTCCTGCTCTCAGGACGTCAGGAAGGAGCGCAGCGTCTCCGCGACGGTTGCCGGGTCCTCCAGTTGTGGGTAGTGCCCGACCGCGGGCGGTCCGGTGAGTTCGACGACCGAGGCCCCCGGCATCCTGGTGCGCACGCGTGCCAGTACATGCGCGCCGCTGATGGGGTCGGCCGGTCCCCAGAGGAAGAGCGCCGGGCCGGGGTACTTCTCCAGGGCGGTGGTCCACCGCTCCCTGTGCTTGTGGCGCTCGTCGATGTAGCGCAACAGTCGCGGCGCGCGCCGTTTTCCGCCGGCTCGGGACGCCGCCGCCCACAACTCCCGGAGGTCCGCGTCGCAGAGCTCTCGCCCCAGTACGCCGCGCAGGGTCGCGCCGAACCTGCGGCGCGTGGTCAGCGGGGCGATGAGCGGGCCGAGGGGCCCGTGGAGCAGGCGCTGGGTCGGTACCGGGCGGTGAAGGTCGGGGTAGAGCCCGCCGTTGAGCCAGACCATGTGGGTGACCCGCGCCGGATCCCGTGCGAGCAGTTCCTGCCCCACGCTGACGCCGTAGTCGTGGGCCACCAGGGCAGTGCGTCCGGTGTCGGTCCGCCGCCACACCTCCTCGACCAGGTCTGCCTGTTCGAGCACCGAGTACGTGTGGCGACGCGGCTTGTCGCTCTCCCCGAAGCCCAGGAAGTCCAGGGTGGTGACGCGCAGTCCGGCCGCCGCGAGGGTGGGGACGATCGGCGCCCAGTCGTGGGAGGACGTGGGAAAGCCGTGGAGCAGGGTGACGGGTGTCCCGTTCGCGGGACCGTCGCGGCGCACGAAGATCTCGTGACCGCCGACCGGGACGCGGGCGCCGCCGGCGGTCCACTGATCCCAGGGCGGCAGGAGCGGTGTGGTCCTCATGCGTCGATCTCCTCGGTGTGGAGCCGGCCCAGACCTGCTGTCAGCGCGCGAAGTCCGAAGGTGAACTCGCCTTCTCCGTCGGGCGTGTTGAGCAGTTCGGCGTGTCGGCGGACGACAGGGTGGGTCCGGGGGGACAGGTTCGCGAACAGCTCGGTCATGGCCGCGCGCTGCGGGCCCGTCCGGGCCGCCCCACCGCTGTCGAGTACGGCCGAGCCGATCACGAAGTGGGTGACGGTGAGATAGACGTGTACGGCCGTGCGGGGGTCCCATCCCTGGTCGAGGAGCTGCCCGAGGGCGTGCTCGCGGGCGCGCAGGGCATGGGGTCCGAGGAGCTGGCCACTGGTGAGTGCCGGTACGAGGGCCGGATGGGCGGCGAGGACCCGGCGGAACTCCCTCGCGCCTTCTTCCAGGCCGGTCTGCCAGTCCGTGGTGAGGGACGGCAGCCGGATCTCGCCGAGCATGTGGTCCACGGTCTCGATCAGGAGTTCCTCCCGGCTGGCCACGTGGCGGTACAGGGAGGTGTGACGGACCTGGAGGTGGTCCCCGAGACTGCGCATGGTGAGGGAGTCCAGGCCGTCGCGGTCGGCCAGTTCGAGCGCGCCCGCCGTGATCCGCGCGAGGGTCAGCCCGCCCGCGCGGGGCCGGCGCCGCGCGCGCTCGGTGTAGCGCGCCTGCCACCAGGCCGGGGAGCCGGGCTCCGGGGGCTCGGGGACAGACGGTGTGCGGCTGTCGGACGTCATGGACACCCCTTCCTTCGGCCGTCGCGTCGTCGCGGCCCCTCCTCCGACGCGTCCAGTGGACGCACATCATGCGTCCACTGGACGCGTTGCGCAAGATCCCTCGACCGGGGAGAACGGATTCCCGCTCCGCCGCGTGGCCCGCCGCCCGGACCGCCGAGGGGGCCGATCCCGGCGACGACCGACGTGCTCAGCCGTGGTCGGGCGTCGATCCTCGCAGGTGAGGAAGGTCACCGGACCTCCCCGTTCCGGTGCCCCCTTCCGTTGCTAGATTGTCCGGCGGCCCGATCCCGGGCCCCGGACGAGATGCGCCGTACCCGGTCACGCACGACGACGCGCCACGGACCTCCCCAGCGGAGGCGCCGTCACGCCGCCCGGACCCGGGAGGCGTTCTCTCGTCGCACAGATGGGCCGAAACGTGACCGTGCCACTCACCCGCACCCTGTACCGGACGACCGCGCACGCCAGTGGGGGCCGCACCGGATCGGTTGCCACCGGCGACGGCCGCCTGGACGTCCGACTGGCCCCGCCGCGCAAGAACGTGCCGGGCACCACCAACCCCGAGCAGCTCTTCGCCGCCGGTTTCGCCGCCTGCTTCACCTCCGCGCTGGCCGAGGTGGCGGACGAGTTCGGAGCGGACGCCTCGGCCGCGCGTGTCGCATGCGAAGTGCAGCTGGGCACCACAGACACCCCCGCGGGCTACGGCCTCGCGGTCACCCTCACCGTCGCCCTCCCGGGCTGGACGGCGGCGGAACTCCTGCCCCTCCTGCACCGGGCCGACGCGGTCTGCCCCTACGCGCAGGCGGTGAAGGGGAACATCCCGCTCACCCTGCTGGCGGTCGACGACAGCGACATCGCCGCCGATGCCTGAGCCGACGGGCGCCGCCCGCGACGTCACCCCGACACCGAACGGTCCCGGCGTACCGGTTCCCGAGCGGGGCGCGTGGGTGCGACACGGCATCAGCCGGAACGGCGGCCCCCTGGCGGAGGACCGTGTCGTGGTGTGGCTCCAGACCGGGCCCTACTTCGCCGACAGCCGGGGATTTGCCGGCCGCACCTCCTTCGACGGCTCCCACGTGCACTTTCACCACCTCACGGGAGAGCCCGGCGAAGACAGCGGCATGCTCACCTGGAAGGGCGCGGACCTCGTCGAACGAGGGACCAACACCGACGGCAGCACCTTCCTCGAGATCTGGAGACCGCTCCCCGTCGACGACACGGAGAGCGGCTCCTGGGCCGGTCCGGACTACCACGTGGTCCGGGTCGGCAGGCATGTGGTGCACGTCGACTCCCGTTCCGGCACGTACTGGCGGATGTGACCACACGGGGCTGCTCGACGTCCTGACCGGATTTGCCCGGACGGGCCGGACGGCTTGACCGGGTCGCCGACGGTTCCGACCGGGACACGGTCACCGGAGCGCGCGACGAGCCGTGGGACGTGGCGGCCGGAGGGAAGCCGTTCTCGGTCTCGGCTGTTCGCCCCTGGGGGACCCGCCGACCGGACTGTCCGGCCGGCGGCGGCGCAGCCGGTTGCAGGAATCCGCGCCGAACGGAAGGCGGGCGCACCCGGTTGCAGGGGTCCGCGCCGGACGGAAGGCGGGCGCACCCGGTGACGATCGGCGCACCGATCGGTCCGTACCGGCGCCGCCGTTCCCTGCGGCCTCCACGTCGCCCCGCACCCAGGGCGGACCCGTCCCGCCCCCGGACCGACTCCCGCCCGGGCGCGTGCGCGCCCGCTTGCCACCCGCCCGCCACTCACCGCAGCCGGACGCCGATCCCGAGGGTGCGATCCCGAGGACCGCGCCCCGGCGGGTACTGTGCTCGCCGTCACATGAAGTCACCCCCTGCAATTTACTAGGACGTCCTAGTATCTCTGGGGTATGAGCTCCACCGCATGCTCCGGAGGGCCCCATGAGCGATCTGCACCGTCCCGCGAACCCCGTACGCCTCGTCACCGCTTCCGCCCTGTTCGACGGCCATGACGCCTCGATCAACATCATGCGGAGGATCTTCCAGGCGCAGGGCGTCGAGGTGATCCACCTCGGGCACAACCGCTCGGTCAAGGAAGTGGTCGACGCGGTGCTGGAGGAGGACGCGCACGGTGTGGCGGTCTCGTCCTACCAGGGCGGGCACGTGGAGTACTTCGAGTACCTCGTGGAGTCGCTGAGCGCCCAGGGGGCCGACCACGTCCGGGTCGTCGGCGGCGGCGGGGGCGTGATCGTCCCCGAGGAGATCTCCCGGCTGCGGGCGAGCGGGGTCACCATCTTCTCCCCGGAGGACGGGCAGCGGATGGGCCTCGCCGGGATGGTCAACTCTGTCGTCCAGGACTGCGACTTCGACCTGTGGGACACCAAGCCCGTCGAGGCGTCCGCCGTCCTGGCCGGCGACCGTTTCGCCATCGCCCGCGCCGTCACCGGGGCCGAGCTGGGCCGGCTTCCGGCCGCGTTCCTGGACGAGCTGCGCGCCGCCTCCGCGGCGCGCACGGTCCCCGTACTCGGCATCACCGGCACCGGCGGCTCCGGCAAGTCCTCGCTCACCGACGAGCTGGTCCGCCGGCTCCGCGTCGACCAGCAGGACAAGCTGCGGATCGCCGTGATCGCCGTGGACCCGACGCGCCGCCGGGGCGGCGGCGCCCTGCTCGGCGACCGCATCCGGATGAACTCGCTGGACGGCGGCCAGGTGTTCTTCCGGAGCCTGGCCACCCGCGGCAGCCACGAGGTGCCCGAGCACCTGGCCGACGTGATCGACGTCGTGAAGGCCGCCGGCTTCGACCTCGTCATCGTGGAGACCCCGGGCATCGGCCAGGGCGACGCGGCGATCGTGCCGTTCGTCGGCACGTCGCTCTACGTGATGACGCCCGAGTTCGGCGCCGCCTCCCAGCTCGAGAAGATCGACATGCTCGACTTCGCCGACGTCGTGGCCATCAACAAGTTCGAACGGCGCGGTGCCCTCGACGCCATGCGGGACGTCGCCCGCCAGCTCATCCGCAACCGCGAGGCGTTCGGCAAGCGGCCGGAGGAGATGCCCGTCTACGGCACCTCGGCGGCCACCTTCAACGACGACGGCGTCACCGCGCTCTACCAGCACCTCACGACCTTGCTCGCCGCCGAGGGCCTGTCGCTGTCCGAGGGCACGCTGCCGGCCGTCGACGTCCGGCACTCCTCGGGCATCCGCCGGGTCGTCCCCTCGGACCGGGTGCGCTACCTCGCCGAGATCACCGAGACGGTCCGCCGGTACCACTCCGAGACCCTCGCCCTCTCCGAGGCCGCCCGCCGCGTCCAGCGCCTGGACGCGGTCCGGGAGGAACTCGTCGCCGCCGGCCACGACGGCTCCGGCGTCCAGGAGCTCCTCGAAGGCGCCCGCGAGCAGCTGCCTCACGACGTGACCGCCCGGATCGAGGGATGGCCCGCCGTCGTCGCGGCGTACGCGAAGGACGAGCTGGTCGTGAAGGTACGCGACCGGGAGATCCGTACCCGGCTGATGCGCGAGTCCCTCTCCGGCAACAAGATCCCCCGCGTCGCCCTGCCCCGCTACACCGACCACGGCGAGCTGGTGCGGTTCTGGCGCGACGAGAACCTGCCCGGCCACTTCCCCTTCACCGCGGGAGTCTTCCCCTTCAAGCGGGACGGCGAGGACCCGGCGCGCATGTTCGCGGGTGAGGGCGACCCGTTCCGCACCAACCGCCGCTTCAGGCTGCTGTCCGAAGGCCAGCCGGCCACTCGTCTGTCCACGGCCTTCGACTCCGTCACCCTCTACGGCCGTGACCCCGACGAGCGCCCCGACATCTACGGCAAGGTCGGCACCTCCGGCGTCTCGGTGGCCACGCTCGACGACATGAAGGCGCTCTTCGACGGCTTCGACCTGGTCGCGCCGACGACGTCCGTCTCCATGACCATCAACGGCCCCGCCCCCACCATCCTGGCGTTCTTCCTGAACACCGCGATCGACCAGCAGACCGAGCGCTTCCGGGCGGACGAGGGCCGGGAGCCCACGCCCGAGGAGGCGGACGAGCTGCGCGCGAAGGCGCTGGCGAACGTCCGCGGCACCGTGCAGGCCGACATCCTCAAGGAGGACCAGGGCCAGAACACCTGCCTGTTCTCCACCGAGTTCTCCCTGCGGATGATGGCCGACGTCCAGGAGTGGTTCATCGAGAACCGGGTCCGCAACTTCTACTCGGTGTCCATCTCCGGCTACCACATCGCCGAGGCCGGCGCGAACCCCATCAGCCAGCTCGCCTTCACCCTGGCCAACGGCTTCACCTACGTCGAGGCGTACCTCGCCCGGGGCATGGACATCGACGACTTCGCCCCGAACCTCTCGTTCTTCTTCTCCAACGGCATGGACCCCGAGTACTCCGTCCTCGGCCGGGTCGCCCGCCGCGTCTGGGCCGTCGCGATGAAGGAGAGGTACGGTGCCAACGAGCGCTCCCAGAAGCTGAAGTACCACGTCCAGACCTCGGGCCGCTCCCTGCACGCCCAGGAGATGGACTTCAACGACATCCGCACCACGCTCCAGGCCCTCATCGCCATCTACGACAACTGCAACAGCCTGCACACCAACGCCTACGACGAGGCCGTCACCACGCCCACGGAGGAGTCGGTCCGCCGGGCCCTGGCGATCCAGCTCATCATCAACCGGGAGTGGGGCCTCGCCATGAACGAGAACCCGCTCCAGGGGGCGTTCGTCATCGACGAGCTCACCGACCTGGTCGAGCAGGCGGTGCTCACCGAGTTCGAACGGATCAGCGAGCGCGGCGGCGTTCTCGGCGCCATGGAGACCGGCTACCAGCGCGGCCGCATCCAGGACGAGTCGATGCTGTACGAGCAGCGCAAGCACGACGGCACCCTGCCCCTGATCGGCGTCAACACCTTCCGCAACCCGCACGCCGCGGACGCCGAGCCCGTCGCCATCGAGCTGGCGCGCGCCACGCAGGAGGAGAAGCAGTCCCAGCTGGACCGCGTCCGCGACTACCAGGCCTCGCACCAGGAGCCCGCGAACGCTGCCCTGGCGGCCCTCAAGAGCGCGGCCATGGAAGGCCGGAACGTCTTCAGCGTCCTCATGGAAGCCGCCCGCGTCTGCTCGCTGCAGCAGGTCACCGACGCCTTCTTCGAGGTGGGCGGCCAGTACCGCCGTAACGTCTGACCTCGCCCGGAGGCGGACGAGCAGCCGCTCGGGGCCACGTGCCACTCCCACCCGGCACGTGGCCCCGCTGTCGGCGGGCCATCCGTGGGGCGACGAGGACGGCGGGCCGACAGAACGGCAGCCCGGGCGTCCTCGACAGCTGCCGTCGCTCGGGTCGTCGTCTTCCGGACAGGCCGGGAGGGCGTCCTCGGGCGGCGCCCGGTCCCAGGTGGGAGGGATTCGGACATGTTGCGAGCGGGCAGTGATTGGCATGGTCTCGTCAAGGTGATCGTGGCATTCTGTGCAGCCCCTCAGGCCGCGCCCGAACCACGCGCCCGCGTATGCCCCTCGGAGGCATGAGCCCATGTCCGCATCGCGAACAAGTACGGCACCACGAAGAAGCGCGTCGGCCCGTCTCCTCGTCCTGGTGGCGACACTCGCCATGGTGTGGCTGCCGACCGCCGGCCAGGTCCGGGCCGACACTCCTCCCGCGGCGGCGCAGGTCCGCCTCGACTCCTGGATGGGCGACCTGGCTCCGCGCATCGCCGGTACCCCGCTCAACCGGATCGCCATGCCCGGCAGCCACGACGCGGGATCCTGGAGCATCACCGCGCGGTCGGGGCAGTGCCGCACCGGCTACATCTACGACCTGGCCAGGGGCTTCCCGCAGTTGGCCGCGAGCGTCGCCAGGACCCAACGCGTGTCGATCGCCGAGCAGCTCTCGAACGGATCCCGGTACGTCGACCTGCGCCTGTGCAAGCAGGACGGCCAGTGGTTCACCTTCCACGGCTCCCCGCTCGGCGCCCCGTTCTTCGAACCGAACGGAGAGGCCGACCAGATCGGCCGATGGATCGCCGCGCACCCGTCGGAGCTCGTCGTCATCAGCCTGTCCGTGAGCGCCCCCGCGGCGGAGCTGCCCGCGGCCACCGCGGAGGCGTACGACCGCTTCGCCGCCGTCGCCGGTACGGCGAGGCTCGCCTCCCGGTCCCAGTTCGCCCCCGGCTCGACCTACGGCAGCGTCGTCGCCGCCGGGAAGAGCGTGATCCTGCTGGACGACTCCGGACTGGCCGACCGGGACTGGGCCTGGAGCGCCACCGCCACCTCGTCCGGCCGCGGAAGCTACCCCGCGGAAAGCCCGCCGGCCGGCAACTACCTCAGGGATTTCGCCGGTCCCCAGGCGCTGTTCGCGGAGACCCTCGCGCGCGACCGGGCAGCCCTCGCGCGGGAACCGGGAGGGGACGCCGGAAAGTTCTTCGTCATGGCCGGGATCGTCCAGCCGGACACCCTCCTCGGCCTCGCCGGCCTGCAGCAGAGCTTCACAGCGCTGCCCGACTCGATGACCTGCGTCCCAGGCTCCTTCTACGACCCCCGCAACGGAGGGGAGTGCTGGTCCTGCCCGGCCGAGTACGTACGGAACATCACCCCCGTCACCCAGGGCGACGCCTGCTGGCTGCCCAGCCGCGCCGTCAGCACCGCCGCGACGTACGTGCGGAACGAGACGTGGGCGTGGAACTGCCCCGCGGGCACCTTCTGGGATCCCCGCATGGACGCCTTCCCCTGGCAGGGGCAGTGCTGGTCCTGCCCGCCGGACCACCTGCGCAACGTCACTCCCGTCACCAGCGCGACCGCCTGCTGGCGCATGACCCCCATCCGCCAGGCGCCGGCGACCCTCCGGGGCCCTTCCGGGATCACCCGCACGTTCCTCCTGGACCGGGCGGCGTCCTACAACGCACTCCTCCACCAGGAACTGCTCGGCCCCTGGAAGGCTCCGGAGCTGCGGAAGAACCTGAACATCGTCGCCGTGGACGACGTCACCGGCGCCCCGGACGGCCTCCAGCCGGGCGACCTGGCCCGCGCGATCATCGCGTACAACACGCAGTGACAGCCGCGGGGTGCTCCGCCAGGCTCCACCTGGCGGAGCACCCCGCGGGCAGCGGGTCCGATCCCGCGTGGCGCCTGCCGAACGGCCACGGTCTCGTCGTGCCCGCTGAACGCCCACCGGGACCGAGTGGGCGTCAGCTGTAGACCATGGGGCAGCCCCGCCGGATCGAGTGCTGAGCAGCGCGCAGGAACACCGCGACGTAGAACGCCGCGTCCGGGTCCTTGCTCCACGCCCCGGTCCGAGGAGCGGCCGGCTCCTTACTCCGGTCCCTGAACCACCTGCTCAGATCGAGGTTGTCGCAGGTCGCCGGAACATCCGAAGGCAGATCGATGGCAGCCGCCAGCCTCTTGGCCAGCGGCAACACCTGGGGAGCGCCGGCGACCATGGAGTCGTGGTCGTCGGCGTCGATGGGCAGCCAGATCTCCTCATGGAGCGAGAAGGGCACGAGGACGGTCCAGCCGCAGAGGGTCTCCGTCTCCTCGCGTGACAGGTGCGTCTCGCAGAGGGCCAGAAACCCCGTCATGAGCGGGGCCATCTTCTCCTCGAAGGCCTGCCCGGATCCGGGTGCGAAGTCCGTCTCCGCAGGTACGTCCAGGTAGGGAGGCATGCCTCGCCGCCCGAGCTCAGCATTGAGCGTCGAGGCGACCTCGCCCCATCCGCCCTCCTCGTCACCGAACCACTCTTCCGCGCCGATGCTCACCAGATACACACCCATGCGGGGAAGCTATCGCGCGCATCTGACACCGAGGGGTGAGCCGAGGTGGGGCGTGGTGTCGTCCTTGGTGAAGCTCCGCGTGCCGCGCCAACTCGGCTTCCCTGAACGCCTTGTGGCTCACTGCGCCCTCGCGGCTCGGCTCTCGGGGCTCGCACGGGGCAGGTGTGTCCGCTCCTACCGCCAGGGCGGTCGGGGCCCGTGGCCGAGGAGGTGGGAGACGGCCAGGACCGACGCGACCCACATGATCACCCCGGCCCAGGCCAGAACCTCGAAGCCGGTGGCCCGGGCCGCCACCAGCAGCGACAGCGCGCACACCAGCGCTGCGAGGACCGCGAGCACCGCCGCCCGTGCGGGGGCTGCCCGCCGGATCGGCCGGCCTGCGCACCGGGCGCCATCTGCCAGGTCCGCTGCCAGCTGATCCCAGGCCGCTGTCTCCCGAGGCGTCAAAGCACCCTGCGCCATGACCAACCCACCCCCCCTCTCGCGCGCCGCCTCCGGACGCGCCGGCGCCCGAGTACCCCCGGACGTCGCCGTCATGCCGCCGATGCGCGGGCGGCCCCGGAACCCCGCGCCCAGTGCTCCCGGTACCGGCATCGGAATCCCCGGTGAGGACGTGTGACCGGCAGGTGCGCCGCGAGGACCCGGTGGCGCCGGGCGAAGGAAGGGGACGGGTCTTTCCAGGCGAAGGAGCGGCGGAGGGCCCCTGCTATGGTGCGCCGATGTCAGTGATCAAGAAATTCCAAGTCACCTTCGACTGCGCGGAACCTGAGCGCGTCGCTCGATTCTGGTGCGAGGTGCTGGGGTATGTCGCAGCCCCGCCACCGGAGGGGTTCGCCACCTGGGACGATTTCAACCGCACCCTGCCTCCCGCGGAGCAGGATGCGTGGTTCGCCTGTAGTGATCCCTCGGGTGAGGGCCCGCGCCTGTACTTCCAGCGGGTCCCCGAAGGCAAGAGCGCCAAGAATCGGGTCCATCTCGACGTCCGGGTCGGCACCGGGCTCGTGGGGGACGAGCGCCTCGCCACGCTCGAGGCCGAGTGCGCACGACTGGTCGCGCTCGGCGCCACCCACGTGCAAACGCTGTACGCGGATGGGGAGAACGAGTCGTGCATCCCCATGCTGGACATCGAGGGCAACGAGTTCTGCATCGACTGAGCACTCGCCGAGCCGCGGGAGGCGAGGGAGTCGCCTCCCCTGGCTCTTCCGATTCCGGGCATCCTGCCCCGTGACCGCGTCACGGTCTCGCCGGCTCTCGACATCGGCCACGCGCGCCGCCGCCACCGGGCAGCGGAGTCGTGCGTCTCCGCTGCGGAGCCGGAGTCTGTGTCCGGATGTCCAGTCTCGGAGCGAGCGCCGGAGCGTGACATGCTCTGTCCATGACTGACCGTCAGGAGCCAGGGGAGCGGGGCCGCGGCATGGATGACGACTCTCCCTTCGCCTCGAACCAGTACGTGCCCGGCCACCCGCTGCGATCGGGCGACGCCGTGTCGAGTCCCGTCGTGCAGGAGGTCCTCGACGGGCTACCGGGTTCGGCGATCTTTCTGATGCCGGAACGGGGACCCGATGGAGCGGTCGTGGACTTCCGGATCACGGCGGCGTCGCCCGATGCGGTCGACATCGCATCGCGCCGGGGAAAGGAGCTGATCGGGCTGAGTGTCCTGAAGACCTACCCCACCGTCGCCGGCACGGATTTGTGGCGGGGGTACCTGAGCACGCTGGAGAGCGGAGTCCGCTTCGAGGGTGAACCGTTCGAGTACCAGGAAGTCGTCGCCGGTCTGCCACGCCTCTCCCGATTCGCTGTCCGCGTCGCCGGTTGCCAGAGCGGCCTCATCGTCTCCTGGGTCCGGCTGGACAGCGGGGAGCGCGAGCAGCGTCGTCTGGCGGTGATGCAGCGGCTGGGACAGATGGGATGGGCCGACTGGGACCTGACGCAGAACGTGATCACGTGGTCTGACGAGGTCTACCGCATTTTCGACCGAGACCCCTCCCTGGGACCTGTCACCCTCGAAGAGCTTCCCGAGCTCGTGGTCGGTGAGGACCTTCCTGCCCTGGGTGACACCGTGCAGCGCTTGCTGGGCGCGGGCGAATCCATCGACCACACCTTTCGGATCACCACCCCTGGCGGTGGGATCCGGCACCTGCGGATCGTCGCGGAAGCGGAGACCGACGTCCGTGGAAAGCCGGTGGAGGTCCACGGCTTCTTCCAGGACCGTAGCGCAGCGAAACAGGCCGAGCGGCAACTCCTGGACCAGGAGGAGGCAGCCCTCATCCAACGAAGCGCGCTGACCGCCGAGCGCGAACTGGCCGCCCGCCTTCAGCACGCCCTCCTGCCGCTCTCCCACCAGTCTCTGCATCTGGCCGACCTCACCGTGGATGTGGCCTATCAGCCCTCGCAGGAAGGACTCAACGTCGGGGGCGACTGGTACAGCGCCATCGAGCTGCCCGACCGGAGCGTTCTGCTCGTCGTCGGTGACGTCGCCGGTCACGGCCTGGACGCGGTGGCGACGATGGCCCAGCTGCGGTTCACCGCGAAAGGCATGGCGATCACCGAAGCGTCGTTGCCCACGATCCTCCAGCGACTGAACACACTCCTGCTGCACACCTCGGAGCGGAGCTCCAGCACCGCCACGATGATCATGGCGCGCTACGATCCCGCCACCGCAGAAGTCACCTGGGTTCAGGCCGGCCATCTGCCGCCCCTTCTCCTGCGCGGGGGAGAGGCCCGGTACCTGCCGGCGCCGGCGGGCGTCCTGTTGGGCGGAGTGGCCGACCCGAGCTACGAGGCGGCGACCCTACGTCTTCTTCCCGGCGACCACCTGCTGCTCTACACAGACGGGCTGATCGAGCAGCCCAGCGAGCCCTTGGATGACGGCCTGGCCCGCCTGGCCGACGCTTCGAGGGCCTGCGGGGGACGCCTGGACGGCATTCTGCGTTCTCTGGTCAAGCCGGACGTCCGTCGCGACGACATCTGCGTCCTCCACGTCAGCCTCTGACAGGTTCGAACGAGGGCGCGTCGTGCCGGAGCGGAACCCTGCCGCTCGGCGGTTACCCGGACCCGCTCCGCGGAGGGGGCGCCCCCGGCCTCGGGCTCCGGCACTCGGTGACCGTTTCCGTGGACGGCGGTGTGTGAGATGCGGTGGGATCGGGGCACCCGCACCATGACCGTGACATCACCGTCGATCGGGAGGCACGTCATGCCCCGAGGTTCCAGCCCGAAGCGAGAACGCCAGTACGAGCACATCAAGGAGTCGGGAGAGAAGCGCGGCATGTCCGAAGACCGCGCGAAGGAGATGGCGTCGCGCACCGTGAACAAGGAACGCGCCCGCTCGGGCGAGTCCAAGACGGCGAGCCGCAGCTCCACCCAGGGGAAGTCTGCCTCACAGCGGGGCGGGGAGAAGTCCCGCGGCGGCTCGTCCGAACGCACCAAGGACGAGCTGTACGAGGAAGCCAAGCAGCGCGACATCGACGGCCGCTCCAAGATGACCAAGCAGCAACTCAAGAACGCCCTCGGCCACTGATCCGGCACAGCCAACCCTGGCTGGCTCGACTTGCCGCAGCAGGTCAGCGCTCGCGGCGGGCTCCGGTCGTCAGCCGCTCGGATGCATGGCCGGCGGCGCCGTGGTCCCAGACTGCTCCGGGCCCGGTGGCGGACAGAGGGATGCCCATGCTCTCGCACATCCGGTGCGCGCGGGCGAGGGCGCTGAGAGTAGCGGGGGAGGGCGTCGGGGTGGGGAGTTCGACGAGTACCTGGCCGGGTTGGTTGCTGGCGACGAGGGCCTCGATCTCCAGGGCGGCCGCGGCCCGGGTGGTGACATCGAGTTCCCGTAGGAGGGTGACGCGCAGCACGCCGTCCCTGAGGGTGTGGCTGATGACCATGATCGCCTCCCGGACTCGCTCCAGACATGCGAAATGCCCAGCTCAGCGTCTATGAGTGTGGCCGACGGCCGGGTCCGGCGCCACTCGTGCGCTGCGCGCCGGAGTGGAACACAGCAGGCTTGGCGCCGGCCGGGGCCCTGCTCATGAGTGGGTGCAGATTCGACGCCTGCGCGGTCCCCTCTCCGCGGGAGAGGAGCGCCTTGTTGCGATGCAAGGTCTTCGGTGCCCCGCGCGTGGGCGGAGCGCCGGACGCGTGCCCTGCCGGCGCGGAAGTCCCTTGGCCGGCCGCTGGAGGATTTCAGGGTCGTTGGTCTTCGAAGGAGAGGTCGTCCAAGGGTACGAGGGTGGCGGACATGTTGATCTGCATCATGCGCAGGGCGGAGTGGGCGAGTGCCGGGTCGATGTGGGCGACGGCTTCGGGGGCGAGGCAGACATGGAAGTGGCGGATGTGGGCGTCCAGCGCGGAGTAGAGGACGCATTGCTCGGTGACCTGTCCGCACAGGACGAGGCGTCGGGCTTCGAGCTGCCCGAGCAGGTAGGCCAAGGGGGTCTCGTAGAAGATCGAGTGGCGGGCCTTGACGATGAAGAGGGAGTCCTCGTCGGGAGTGATCGGCTCGACGAGTTCGGGGTGGCGCCCGTCCAGGGCTGCTCGCACGAGCTCACCGTGATGGGAGCGCCACTGGCCGAAGTTGTCGTTCACGTAGATCACGGGCACTGATGCGGCCCGTGCGCGCTCGAGCAGTTCTTCCACGGCCGGCAGCGCTTCGCGCACCGAGGTGACCAGGGCGTCGGCGTCCTGGTGGTCGTAGGTGTTCAGCATGTCGATCACGATGAGCGCGGTGCTCGCCATGAGACCACCGCCTTTCAGCGCACCGCTCGGTACGCAGGCGCCCCGGGCGTCCAGGGCGCCTGCGGGTTTCAGTCGGCCGACAGGGCTTCGAGGAGGTCTCCGACCTGAGGGTCTGGCAGGGCACGGGCGACGTCGGCCTGAGCGACGATGCCGACGAGGGAGTGGCCGTCGATGACGGGCAGCCGGCGCACCTTGTGCCGAGTCATGGTGCGCAGGATCTCGGCGGCATCATCGTCGGCGCCGATGGTGACGGCTTCGCCCTGGGCGAGCTCGCCGGCCTGGCAGGAGGCCGGGTCCTTACCCGCTCCGAGGACCTTCACGACGATGTCTCGGTCGGTGAGCATGCCCTTGAGCTTGTTGTCGGTGCCGCAGATGGGCAGCGCGCCTACGCCCATGTCGGTCATCTTCTTGGCCGCGTCCAGGACGCTGTCCTGGGCGCCGATACACGTGGCGTCAGGGGTCATGATCTCGCGTGCGGTGGGCATGACGATCCTCCACCCATTCGCGTGAACGGTGCCTGTCGTCCGGCACATGCCCCCGGTGCGGCGCGTCATGCGGCCCGATGGGTCAGGGCTGCCAGGTGTGCAGGAGGTCGGCGATGCGGGCGGCTGTGGAGCGGGGGTCGTAGAGCTCGTGCGCGAGGGTGGTGAGCTGTTCGCGGGTGGGATCTGCGGGGATGCCGCTGGCATTGAGGTACATGACCGCGACCGCGCAGGCGACGGTCAGGTTGGAGCGTTCGAGCCAGCGGCATCGGCCCAGGGTGTGGACGAGAGCTGCAGCCCGCGCATAGGGGCCGCCGTACACGGCCTGGTCCAGAAGCTCGGCTTGGTGACGCGCGACCGCGGCGAGCGGAACACCGAGGTCGTCGGGAGCCGGGTCGGACCGGCCGGCACGTTCGGCCACCTCGAGGATCCAGGACAGGTCGACGTGCAAGGACATGCTCACGCAGCGGCGCCCCGACCGCTGGGCGCAGGCGCGTGCCCGGCGTCGAGGTCGGCTTCCAGATCGTCGAGGAAGTCGCCATGCCGGTCGAGGAGCTTCTGGGCCGCAGCCATGCCGGCGGCACGGGCACCGGAGGTGTCCTCGGCGATCAGGCGTTCCACGTACCTGTTGAAGTCCAGCCCGCGCGCGGCGGCAGCGTCTTTGCCCGCCGCCAGGACGTCCGGCGTCAGTCGCAGCTGGGTCTGCTTCCTGTCGGTGCTCACGGACCCAGGGTAGCAGGGTGGTAGCAGGGCTTTCATGCTCAGTCACCAGAGGCGAGCGGATGTCCCTCATTCCTGGGCGCGGCGTAGTGGCCTCGTGTCCTGCGCCGCTTGCTTTCGCCGGTGGAGGGCCCGCTCCTTGGCCGGCTTGCGTCGTCCCTCGGCGGCACCGGGGTGCGCTCTTTCGCCGGGAGCCGAGAGCCAGGTGTGCCCTTTGCTCTCATGTGGGACGGTGGCGCGGGTCGCCCCTGCGAGGGCTTAGGCGCCGTCGTCCGACTCCGCCCGTCGAGCCGCGGCCTCCACGGCCCGCTCCAGATCGGACGGATCCAGCCCCTTGGCAGCCGCATGCTCCGCGATCGCGTTCTGTACCACTGCCGCGCTCTCGACCCAAGGCCGCCACGCCTCGGGAGAGACTCCCCGGACCTCCGCCTCTCGGCGGGCCGCATACGCGACTCGTTGGAGCTCGACGAGGGATTCAGGAGGAGTCTCAGCCACGCCGAAACGGTAGGGGCAGCGATGCACAGTCCACGCCACCGCGGTCCGGACGCGCTCGGTGAGCCGCCCGATCAGCCGTATGAGCATGATGTGCCACGTCGCGCGGGGGCATCGTCGCCGTCCCACCCGTGGCGCGCCCGGGCTCCGGATGGCGGATGCCCAGTGGTCTCAGCCCGCATAGCTGGGCGTGATTCCGCATGGCCCGTGATTGCCCCGAGCCGTCGCTGGGCAGAGGCCGGAATCGGTGCCCGCGGACATCGGCGCCCATGCTCCGGAGGGGCTACGTCGTCCCTTCGCCGATCTACTCGCACGGCATCGCACACTCCTGCACAGACCGGTGCACGCGCCCGCGTGAAGGTCACTTCTTGGGATCGTGGCCCAATTCATGAGCGAGTGGCGCCACATGGTGTCGGTGATATCACCGTCGGGTCGCTGCGCGAGGCGACGTTCCACGTATCCGGCAACCTTGCGGATGTGGGCGAGATCGCTCTCGCTGAGCTCGACCTGCTTCGTACGCCGGGGCTTCACGATGCGTCGTCCCGAAGCGTGCCCCGTTGACTCCGATTCCCGGAGCCGGAACGCCCCCGGGCGGCCTCCCCTTCGTTGCGCGTGCGGCACAGGAATGCGGCACGCCATGCACACAACAGCACGCTACCCGGGCCTTAAGTTCACCAAGCGCGGTGAGACGAACGTGTGGATGCCCGACTCGCAGAGCGATGACGGGACAACCACCCACTCCTGATCTCACCGCTCCACACCTGTAGCGCTGCTGCAGTGAAACCGATCCTCAGTTTCCGGGCACAGCAGCGCTACGCGACCATGAGAAAAGAATTCACATGTGGACGAAGAAGATCATCAGAACTGTCACCACCTTCTTGGCGGTGTTCGCTGCACTCACGGTGTTCAATGCGCCGACGGCGAGCGCAGCCGTCACTTTGAACGGCAGGCTGAATGCCCAGGGCGGCTTCAAGTGCGCCACCCCGGAGGGCAACAAAACCTCCAATGGAACCGTTATCGCCGTTTGGTGGTGCACGGGAAGCAACATGCAGCGCTTCCACTGGCTGACCTCCGGTGAGCTCTACCACTGGGAGAGCGGCAAGTGCGTCACCCCTCGAGGGAACGCGGCGGGAACGAACGGCACAGTGCTGACTCTGTGGGACTGCACCGGCTCGTCGGTGCAGGAGTGGCAGGTCTACGACTCGCAGAACAGGCCCGCCAGGACCGTCTCTTCCGGCGGGAAGTGCATCACCGGCTACGGCAACAGCGTCCGTCGCCCGCACCGCGTCCTCGTCCAGCGGACGCAGTTCCTCGCCGCGTCAGTCGAGCCGTCCGCCGGCCTCGGCGGTGGCCCGCCGCTCCACCAGGGGCACGGGCTTGCGGTAGTGCAGGTCGAACATGCGCTCCCGGTTGCCCCGCGCGATGCTGTAGACGTCGCGCATGCCCTCCGACATGAGGAGCAGGACGCGGGCGCCCTTGCGTTCCAGCAGCGCGTTCAGCCCCTGCGTGGTGCCGTGCACGAAGAACGAGATCGCGGCGGATCGTCCACCACCCTGCCGAGTGCGGCGAACACGCCCTCGGCCAGATCACCTGGCGTCGTCGGAGCTTTCGCCGCGATGTAGGTGCCGCGAATCTCGTCGTACGCGACGACATCCGTGAAGGTGCGACCGATGTCCATGGCCACCCGGTAAGCCATTCCAGCCTCCCTGCTGTCCGGAGAATGGACGGACGTTAACCAGGGCGGTCCGGGACACGAGTGTGCGGCGTGCACGCATGCAGGGGGTCGGCCAGGCGCGCCGCACAGGCCCGGTCAGCCACCGGCCGCGGGTACCCCGCCCGGCTCCCGGACGTCTTCGTGGAGGTGCACGATGAGCCAGCCGCAGCCGGCAGCCCTGCGCAGCACCGCCGTGTTGCGCACCAGCTCGGGACGGGACGGCGATCCGTCCGGCCCCGGGGCGAAGTCGACGCGCAGCCAGTAGCGCAACAGGGCCGTGTCGCCGAACACGTCGACGACCGGGTCGTAGGCGGCGAGGCCCCTCTCCGCCGGACCGCTTCCGGACGCCGGCCGCTCGTCACGCAGCCGCTCCAGGTCAGCCCTGCCGAGGAGCAGCGGATCGGCTGCGGAATCGAAGACCGTCGCCTCCGGGTCGAGCCGCGCGTCGATGGCCGTCCGGTCCTCGGCCATGTATGCCTCGTACATTCCGTTGATCACCTCCCAGACGGCGTCGGCGTCCGAGGAGGAGGAGCCGGGGCGGGCGAGCCGGACGGGGTGCGTGACGACATGGGACGGCCTCCGAGAGCTGCTGGATGAAGAGGGCGTCCGGGCGCCGACCGCCCAAGCACGTACGGGTGTAGTCCGAACCCATGCCCCCAGAGCAGGACGGCGGCGATTGTTCCTGCCTTCCGGGGTCGTCGATGGCGGATGTCAGTAGCCTGTGCCGCGCTTGACCTGGGCGCGCTCGATCTCGTGGGCCGCGCCCTTGTGGTCCAACGTGGTGCACGCGTCGGCGATGTCCTGGCTCAGGCGATCGATCTGCTCGCGGCTCAGGGTCTCCTTGACCAGGGCACGCATGATCTTCACGTTGTCCGCGTCGGGCGGGAGCGTATAGGCCGGCACCATCCAGCCGCGCTCGGCCGAGAGCTGCCAGGCGATGTCGGACTCGTCGTAGGCGTGCTTGCCTTTGAGGCGGAAAGCGACCAGTGGCAGCTGCTCGAGGTCGCTGCCGATCACTTCGAAGCGACCGCTGCCGCGCAGGTTGTTCGCCAACGCGCGGGAGTTCTCCTGCATGGTCTTCATGACGTAGGTGTAGCCCTGGCGACCCAGGCGCACGAAGTTGTAGTACTGCGCGAGCACCATCGCCGCGCCGGTGGAGAAGTTCAGTGTGAAGGTCGCGTCGGTCTTACCCAGGTAGTTCTCGTAGAACACGAGGTCTTCGGCAAGGTCGGATTCCTCGCGGAAGACGAGCCACCCGATGCCGGGGTAGACGAGGCCGTACTTGTGTCCCGAGACGTTGATCGAGCGGACCTGCTCGAGTCGGAAGTCCCATTTCGAGTCCGGGTAGAGGAAGGGCCACACGAAGCCGCCGCTGGCGCCGTCGACGTGGATCGGGATGTCGAGGTCCCGTTCCTTGCGGATGTTCCGCAGGAGTTCGTCGATCCCGACGACGTCGTCCATGTGGCCGGTGAAGGTGGTGCCGACGACGGCGACGACGCCGATCGTGTTCTCGTCGAGGTGGGGCTCCACGTCGTCCGGGCCGATCGTGTACTTGCCCTCGGCGAGTGGAACGATCCGCGGCTCGACGTCGAAGTAGCGGCAGAACTTCTCCCACACGACGTGGACGTCGCCGCCGAACACCAGGTTGGGCCGGTCGACCGAGAGCTTGGCGGCCTGGCGGCGCTCCCGCCACTTCCACTTCAGCGACAGTGCCCCGAGCATGATCGCCTCGGACGAGCCCTGGGTGCGACATCCCGCGGTCTTGCCCGGTGCGTGGAAGAGGTCGGCGAGCATGCGCACGCAACGCTTCTCGATCTCGGCGGAGATGGGGTACTCCGCGTGGTCGATGAAGTTGCGGTGGAGGTTCTCGGCGATGATCCGCTGCGCCTCAGGCTCCATCCAGGTCGTGACGAACGTGGCGAGGTTGCGCTGCGGATCGCCCTCCATGACGAGGTCCTCATCCACCAGCCTCATCGCGTCCGTCGCGGCCATTCCCATCTCGGGGAAGGTGTCCGAGGGGGCGGGCAGGGTCAGGAAACGGTTGCCGAAGAGAGCTCCGTCGTCGTTTTTGGCCATGCAGGCAACTCAACCACGTCTGGCCCGGGAGCCATGCGAAGGACCGGCGGATCGGGCGCCTGATGCACGCCGACGGCCTAGCTCGCCGAGTGATCGGCCACGCACGCGGGCACGCGTCCCGTGACGGTGAGCAGGGAACGCGCTCGCCCGCCCGTCGGGTCTCGGTGATCGTCAGTGCCCGAATCCGGTGATCGTCAGTGCCCGCAGACCAGCCACTCCTGCCGTGACTCGCGAACGATCCCATGGGCTCCGGCGTTCGGATGCCTCCTGAAATCCGGGTCGAAGCGCTGTCCTTGCTCATCGGCCGGAGTCTGTCCCGCGGGGCCTGCGGATCGTCAGGCAAGCACGTTCACGGCCCGGGCGACAACCAGCCCGAGGATGAGAAGGGAGAGAAGGGCCTGGACGCTCATGACGATCTTGGCCCACGGGGCCAGTGGCATGACGTCGGTGGGGCTGAAGGCGGTGGCATTGGTGAAGCCGAGGTAGAGGTAGAGGTAGTCGAGGAAACGGAGCCGCTCCAGACGATGTACCGGATCGACGGCGACCCCGACCTGCCCGAAGAGACCCTCGAGCACTTCGAGGGCTACCGCGGCTCCGCACCCGTCCGCATCGGCAACGGCGCCGCCGCCCAACTCCAGCTGGACATCTACGGCGAGGCCCTCTACGCGGTGTCACAGGGGTCCGAGCTCGCGCAACAGGCCGGCTCCCAGGGATGGAATGCGCTGGCCCGGACCCTGGACTGGTTCGCCGACGCCTGGGACCGGCCGGACGAAGGCATCTGGGAGACCAGAGGCGGCCGCAAGGACTTCACCTACAGCCGCGTCATGTCGTGGCTGGCCTTCGACCACGGGCTGCAACTCGCCGAGCGCTTCCGCAGACCCGCCGACCTGGAACGGTGGCGCAAGGCCAGGGACGCCGTGTTCGCGCAGCTCATGGAACGCGGATGGAGCGAGAAGGAGCGCGCCTTCGTCCAGCACTACGACGGCGACGTCCTCGATGCCTCGCTGCTCCTCATGCCCATGGTCGGATTCATCGCGCCACGGGACCCGGCCTGGCTCTCCACGCTCGATGCGATGGACCGCAAGCTCGTCTCCGACAGCCTCGTCTACCGCTACGACCCCGCCGCATCGCCGGACGGTCTGCGCGGTTCGGAGGGCACGTTCAGCCTGTGCACCTTCCTCTACGTCGACGCGCTGGCGCGGGCCGGACGGGTGTCCCAGGCCCGGTACACCTTCGAGAAGATGCAGACCTACGCCAACCATGTGGGGCTGTTCGCCGAGGAGGTCGGTCCGAGCGGGGAACAGCTGGGCAACTTCCCGCAGGCGTTCACCCATCTGTCGCTGATCATGGCAGCCCTCACCCTCGACAAGGCGCTCGACGCCGCGAACGGACGCTGAGCAGCGAGCACACCATCGCGCCCCGCAGGTGGTCCCGCGTTCACGGCGGCGGAGTTCTCCGCTGCGTGCCGAATCGAGATCCCTGTGCCGGCACCGCTCGCCCCGCAGCGGCTGATCGAGCGGGTCGTGGGCCTCGACGAGGCGGCAGCGCTGCTGCCTGGCTTCGACCGGGCCCCGGGGATGACGATCATCGATCCGCTTCGCGGCTGAATCCCGGCGGACGCGACGGGGCGGCGGGCGTGGCGTCCGGATTCGTGTGGGTTGTCGGGTGATGATGGCGCAGTGCGACTTGATCACGTGTCCTATGCGGTGGCCCGCGACAGCTTTGCCTCGACCGTCCAGTGGATCGGATCGGCCCTAGGCGCCGGGTTCGTCGACGGGGGCGTGCACCCACGATTCGGCACCCGGAATTTCATTCTCCCGCTGAGTGGCGGCACCTACGTCGAGGTCGTCACCACACTCGACCACCCCGCCGCCGACCGTGCACCCTTCGGCCAGGCGGTCGCGCGCCGCGCCGCCGAGGGCGGCGGCTGGCTCGGTTGGGTGGTCTCCGTCGACGACATCGCCCCGGTCGAGGCCCGCCTCGGCCGCACCTCTGCCGAGGGCCACCGTGTCCGCCCCGACGGGTTCGACCTGAGGTGGAAGCAGATCGGCCTGCTGGAACTGATGGAGGACCCGCAACTGCCCTACTTCCTCGAGTGGTTGATCCCCATCGAGGAACGCCCGAGCGCCGACCCGCGCACCTCCACCACCATCGATGGGGTCTCCATCGCCGGCGACGCCGCCTCCATCGCCGAATTCCTTGGCGAACCGGCCGACCACCCCCTCGACCAGATCGACGTCACCTGGGTCGAGGATGAGGAACCGGGCCTGGTCTCGGTCGAGTTCGCCACCGCCCACGGCCCGGTCACGATCTGACCAGGGCCCGCCCGCCCCGCGGGAGCATCCGGCTGGGGTCTCCTGGCCGGCGCGCGGAGGTCAGACGGGAGACAGACAGAACCTGATGGGCCTGCCGGCCTTCGCGATCGGTCTGCTGCCGACCACGGACACCCTCGGTGCTGCCGCACTTCTGTGTGCTGATCTCCTGACGCGGGGGGGTCACTGGGCGCCGGGAACCCGCTCGGGCTTCCTCCGGATGTGGTGCTCCGAGAGTCTCGTCAGCTCATGCGTCGATGGCGCGACGCTGTGCGGAATCTGGTGGCCCGTTGGTGGGTGGAGCGGATGAGGACGAAATCCAGGGCGGCCAGGTCTGCCGCCCCGGCGGCGTCGTCCGCATAGCGCGTGGTCTGCAAGGGGCCGACCTGGTCCAGTCGGACTCCTTCCAGCTCCAGGACGTAGGCGAGGGCGAGCATGGCAAGGCGGGCGTTGCCGTCCGGGAAGGGGTGAAAGAAGGCCACGTCGAGGTAAGCCCTGGCCGCGCGGGATGCCAGGGGAACCCGCGGATCGGCGCTATCGCGCAGGCAGTGCTCAAAGTCGCGCTGGGTGTGTGGCCTCAGTGCGTAGCGTTCCTGGCCACCCTTGGCGAAGGCGTCCCCTTGTCGGAACCGCACCTCAGGGATGCCCAGGACAAGTTGCTGCCATCCGGTCAGAAGCGTGCGGGTGAGAGGGAGCCCATGAGAAGCGTCTGTGCGCGACCGAGCCAGCGCCGCGAGCAGTCGGTGGCCTCGATCGAGGTCCGAGGAATGACTTCCTTCCCCGCACCAGGCGGTGAAGCCGTCCACGATGGGCTCCACCGGGGCCGGCACCGCACCGGCCGCGGAAGTCCAGTCGATCTGGTTCCTCATCTGGACCCAGGCGGCCAGGGCGTCAGCGCTCACGGTAGGGCCGCACTCCGGTCAGATCCACGGCGAGATCCTCTCCCACGGCGTCGATCAGGGTCCGCGACGGCGCGGTCCAGCTCTTGAACCGTCCACCGATCGCTGTGGCGACCGCCTCCTTCGCGTCTTCCGCCCCCATGCCCGCGGAAGAGAGGAACCACGTCAGTACCGTGTGGCAGAGCCCGTACCAGCCGCATTCGGCACCAGTGCGGTCCATGACCACGGTGACGAGTCGGGTAGCCGCACGTTCCAGGTGCCAACTGCGGTCCTCGGCAGCCGCTCCGGCGGGCGGAGCCAACTGCTCGAACCGCTCCGCCAACTCCTCCAGCCAGTCGCGCCACTCCAGCAGCGACGCGACCACTTTGGCGGCTGTTGCCGCGGGCCTGCCCACGGAGTGGGAGTAGCAGCACCAGTGGGAGACGATGCCGCCGCCACCTCCCTCGCCGACCGCCCAATGCCAACCGCAGACCCACCGACCGTATCGGGCGGCCAAGAGCGCCGTGACCTCGGTGGTGAAGCGGTGCTTCTCTTCCCACCCGGCATCGCCGGGAGGCACCATCGAGGCGATCACCGTGGTGATCTCAGACGCCTCCGCTTCGTCCCAGGTGAAGGCGATGAGATCGGGATCGACTGCAGACCACGGCAGCCAGGCCGGAGCGAGTTCGTAGTTGATAGACGTGGCGTTCCTCCAGAACCGGGTACGGCAGGACAACTGACCGATCATGCCAAAAGCTCGTAGCCTCGTCACGCACGTTTCTGGCGCGCCCGTCTGTGCCAGGGCATACAGTGCGTCACTGCCTGGCCACCGGCTCCGCCCGGTACGGCACTCGACACGGTGCGTCTCCTCGTACGTGGCTGAGCACTTTGAGGAGTACCCCGACAGGTGGCCGTTTCGGCGGGTGGAGCGTGGACGCCGCGCTTACGGGGCTGGTCCGAGAAATGCCCGACGGGGTCTTCGGCCGCGTGTAGGTCGGTCGTGGCTTTCGGGTCAGGCCGGGATCGCAGATGCCACCGCGCCGTGGACTCTGTCAGTTGGGGAAGGAGAAGTAGAGCGCGTCGCTGTAGAAGGACGCGAAGTGCGTCTGCCAGTAGGCTCGGACCGAGGCCAGCCAGTCGTCGTTCTGGCCGGTGATCGCCGCTTCGGCCTTGGCGACGGCGTCGGGGATGTCCTCGGAGGCCAGATGCCGCACGCTCGCTGCCGGATCGTCGTCGGTCATCGAGACGATCTCCCCGGTCTCGAGGATGAAGTACTTCGCCTGTTGCTTCTCGAGGTGGGCCGTGGTCCTGGCCATGCATGCGGCGAACTCGGCGTCACCCTCCAGGCCTTGGCCGACGGCGTGCAGGAGGTCGCGGAGCAGGGCCGCCCCGCCGGCGTAGTCGGCGGCGATGCCGATGGGAGGGTTCCAGATCATGGACGGGACGATCGTCGTTGCGCGCCCCACCAGGAGCTTGTGCGCGAGGGGGATGTCCCAGTTGTGCTCGGATATGCATCGGATGCGCTGGGGGAGCTCTGCCTCGTTCGGCATCGAGTCTGCGGAGTAGAGATACGAACGGTTTGCCATGGTCGCGACGCTAACATCGGGGACTGACAAGCCGGCTCCTCCGCCCCCCCGAAACCTCGATGCCCACCGCCTTCAGACGCGTCCATCCACTCCTGTAGACCGCAGTGCTCGAAGACGACGGTCCCGGCCGGCGCGACGCAGCCGCCGGTGCGTAGAGCTGCTCCGCGCGCCTGCGAGGGATGGTCCCGTCTGCCCGACCGGCACCACCTTGCCGACTTGCTGCTCCCCGCACCGTCCCCGAGCGTGAGGGACCCGGGGTTGGTCCTCCGACCTGCTGGGTCGAGCATCGCTATCGGGGCTCTGGGCCGACGTGTTAGGGGCCGACGCACGCACTGGTGCAGCCCTCGCCGGCTGTCGCGAGAACGGCGCCCAGCAAGAGGATGGCGAGGATCACGAGGAGGACGTGGATGAAGTCTCTCCGAATGTAGTGGTTGTCCTCGTTGGGTGGCTTCGGAGCGCGGTGCTCCTGGCTCCCGCCGCCGCCCGCGGGTTCGTCACCGGGCTGGTCGTCTCCTGCTGTCGCCATCGGTTCCCCCACCGTCGTCGCCCCTGTTGTGAGAACACGGCATCGGACCGCCTCTGTCAAGTCCCGTTCACTGCCGGCCTGGTCCTGATGATCCGCCTGCTCCCGCCCATGCATTTACCGAACATGCCCTGCGCTCGCACCTCTCGGCGCCGCACCTCGTCCAGAAGCGGTTGCAGCGACCGCACTGCAGCCCGCAGACCCTGATCCGTGACAGCAAGAGGCTCCGGCAGGCTCAGCCCAGACCTGCGCGGCCGCCAGAGGTCGAAGAGTCCTCTCCCGTCGGCCGCGAAGTCCACATCGATCTCAGTGTCGTTGCCGCACACGAAGCGGCACCCTGCCCCGTGAACCATGTAGGAGTAGCACTGAATACCCCGGGAAGGACGTGAGCCCACCGGTGCACTGATGTCCACGCGGGGACTCATGGGACATGGCCCGGAACCCGGCTCAGGTTCCGGGGAGGATACGGCGCGTTTCGTAGGCCCACATCGCGATCTCGACCCGGTTGCGGGCGGCGAGTTTGGCCATCAGGCTGGCCAGATGCGTCTTCACCGTGCTGAGGCTGATGTGCAGTGCGTCGGCGATCTCGGTGTTGGTCAGCCCGCGAGCGACGGCGAGGAG
This sequence comes from Streptomyces sp. JL2001, assembly GCF_050917515.1. Classification (NCBI taxonomy): domain Bacteria; kingdom Bacillati; phylum Actinomycetota; class Actinomycetes; order Kitasatosporales; family Streptomycetaceae; genus Streptomyces; species Streptomyces sp. JL2001. Next base: position 7,729,081 of record NZ_CP169421.1, read on the forward strand.
CACCTGCTCCTCGCGGGCGGTGACGGGGGAGACCGGCTGGGCCACGGGCCGGCCGGCGGGCAGGTCCGCGAAGGTCTGGAGCAGACGGACGGTGACGCTGGGCGCGATGAGCGCCTCACCGTCGGACGCCGACCGTACGGCCTGCGCCAGGAGGTCCGGTCCCGTGTCCTTGAGGAGGAATCCGCGGGCGCCCGCACGCAGTGAGCCGTAGACGTACTCGTCGAGGTCGAACGTGGTGATGACGACCACGGCCAGCGGGTCGGCGACGCCCGGGCCGGCGACCAGCCGGGTGGCCTCGAGCCCGTCGAGTACGGGCATGCGGATGTCGAACAGGCAGACGTCGGGGCGTAGTTCGCGAGCGAGACGTACCGCCTCCCGCCCGTCGGCGGCCTCGCCGACCACCTCGATGCCGGGCTGGGCGTTGAGCATGATCCGCAACCCGGTGCGGATGATCGTCTGGTCGTCAGCGACGAGGACGCGAATGGACACCGCTCTCGCTCCTCGCTCTCGGCAGTTCGGCTTCGACGTGCCAGCCCCGGTCGGTACCCGGGCCGACTCGTAGTGTGCCGCCGAGCAGGGTCGCGCGCTCGCGCAGTCCGGTAAGTCCGTATCCGTCGCGACCCCGGCCGGTGCGCCGGCCGTTGTCGCGCACGCTCACCCGTACCGTGTGCCGTTCCGCGGCGACCCGAACGACGAGCTCGGTCGCGTCGACCGCATGGCGCAGCGCGTTGGTCACCGACTCCTGCACGATCCGGTAGACGGCCGCGTCCACGGCCGGGGGCAGCCCGCCCAGCTCGCCGTCGAGCCCCAGGTCGACCCTGAGGCGACCACCCGGGGTGCGCACCAGGCGCTCCAGATCCGCGACACCGGCAGGCGGCGCCAGCTCGGCGCCGACCCCGCGGTCGCGCAGCGCGGCGACCATGGCGCGCATTTCCTCCAGTGTGCGCGCCCCTTCCTCCTCGACCCCCTCCAGCGCCTCGACGGCGGCGGACGGGTCGGTGCCCGCGAGCACCCGGCCCGCCTGGGCGATGATCACCATGGCCGACACGTGGTGGGCCACCGTGTCGTGCAGTTCCCGGGCGAGCTGCTCGCGCTCGCGGGAGCGCACCTGCTCCAACTGCCGCTCGCGAGCGGTCACCCAGAACCGCACGGCAGCCCCGACCACGCCGGGCATCAGCAGAAAAACGAAGCCCACGACGTTTTCGACGACCGGGGTCTCGTCCGTGACGGAACACAGCGCGCCGGCCGCGAGGATCACCGCGCCGCCCAGCACGATCTCGCGTCCCGATCCCCACCGGGGCAGCGCGTACACCAGCACGAGCACGACCGCGCCGGTGTACAGGCCGACGGGCTCGCGCGGTGCGGCGACGAGCGAGGCCACCGGAAGCAGGATCACCGAGCCGAACGCCAGCGTCACCATCGCCAGCGGGCGGGTCCGGCGCCACAGGAGCAGCAGGCACAGCCATACGGTGAGCACCACCGCCACCGGCCGCCACACGACGTCCTCGCGCAGGGTGGCCTCCAGCGCCGCACCGGCAAGGCCCGCGGCGAGCAGCGCCCAGTCCCGCCACACCCGGGCGGGCGCGTCGGGCGGCCGGGGTTCGGTCCACAGGGTTCGCAGGTCGTCTCGGAGCACGGTTCTCAGCTTAGGGACCGCGACGTGCCGCGCATCGGCCGAAAGGACGGGTCGTCACTCCGCCCTGGGGCCGACGGATCCGCGGCCCGCGGGCCGATGCCGCGGAGCGCCGCGGCGACGAGCCTCGGTATCGGCGGCCGTACAAGGACGGCCGACGAGGTGGTTGGAGGACCCGATGCTCTCGAAAGCCCTGTTGCGCCTGGGCGCAAGCGCCGCCCGCCATCCCTGGCGGGTGATCGCGACATGGCTGATCGCCGCCACGCTCGCCGTCCTCGCCGCCGTCGCGTTCGGCGGGCGGACCGCGGACTCGATGACCGCTCCGGGACTGGACTCCCGACGGGCCGCGGAACTGATCGAGCGGGCAGGCACCGGCCAGGAGGGGATGACCGCCCAAGTGGTCGTCACCCCCCTCGACGACGGTGCGACGTTCTTCGACGACGACGGCGCGCGCACCGCTCTCACGCGGCTGCGGGCCGAGGTGAAGCGGCTGCCGCACGTGCTCGGCACGAGCGACCCGGCGGGAGCGCTCGACGCGGGCGGTGACACCGCCGTGCGCGGCGGCCTCGTCTCGGCCGACGGGCGGATCGCGGTCGTCCGGGTGCAGTACCCCGACCAGAGCCGGCTGTCGGCCGAAGACCTCGACGCCCTCGTCGAACTCGGCGACCGGCTGCGCGCCGAGCTGCCGCTGCGCATCGAGATGGGCGGGAACCTCTTCTACGCCTTCTCCGACCCCGACGGCGGCGCGAGCGAGCTGATCGGCCTCCTCGCCGCGGCCGCGATCCTGTTCCTGGCGTTCGGTTCGCTCGTCGCCGCCGCACTGCCGATCGGCATGGCGGTCTTCGGGCTGACCGTCGGGGTCGCCACGATGACGGTACTGGCGGGGGTGACGGAGGTCCCCACCTTCGCACCGGTCCTGGGCAGCATGGTCGGGCTCGGAGTGGGCATCGACTACGCGCTGTTCGTGCTCGCCAGGCACCGGGAGTACCTCGCGTGCGGGCTCGATCCGCAGGTGGCGGCCGGACGAGCGGTGGCAACGGCGGGACGGCCGGTGGTCTTCGCCGGCGGCACCGTCGTCGTGTCGATCCTCGGCCTGGCGGTCGCGAACGTGCCGTTCATGACGGTGGGCGGGGTTGCCGTCTCGATCGTCGTCCTGACGATGGTGCTCGCGTCGGTGACGCTGCTGCCGGCCTTCCTCGGTGCGGCCGGCCCGCGCCTGGCCCGGGCCGGCCGGATCGGCCGGGCTCTGCGGACCGGGAAGCTGGGCCGACTCGCACGGCGGCGGGACCCGGCGGCAGGCGCCGCCCACGCCGCCGGGTGGCGTCGCTGGATCGGGCACGTCAGCCGGCACCCGGTGTTGTACGCGGTCGGCGCGGCGGGGCTGCTGCTGGCCGCGACGCTGCCCGTGCTCGGCCTGCGCGTCGGCCTGCCCGACGACGGCTCGCTGCCCCCCAGCCGTACCGAGCGCCGGGCCTACGACCTCGTCGCCGAGGGGTTCGGCCCGGGCACCAACGGTCCCCTCGTCATCGCCGCGGACCCCACCGGTGATCCGGGAGTGCTGGACCGACTCGTCGCAACGGTCGCGGCGGATCCGGGCATCGCATCCGTCGCGCCGACGCACATCGATCGGGCCACCGGCATCGCGACCCTCGTGGTGTTCCCGACCACCAGCCCTCAGGACAAGGCCACGGCCGACACCATCGCCCGGCTGCGCGCCGAGGTGCTGCCGGCGGCGATCGGGCACGGCCCGGCCAGGGCGCACGTCGGCGGGGCCGCCGCGAGCCTGTCCGATGTGGGCCGACGCACCAGCGAACGTCTTCCGGTGTTCGTCGCCGCCGTGCTGGCGATGTCGTTCCTGCTGCTGATGCTGGTCTTCCGCTCGGTACTCGTACCGCTCAAGGCGGTACTGCTGAATCTGCTGAGCATCGGCGCGGCCTACGGCATCATGGTCGCGGTCTTCCAGTGGGGCTGGGGAGGCGCACTCATCGGGCTGGAAGCGACGGTCCCGATCGTGTCGTTCATCCCGATGTTCCTCTTCGCCATCCTGTTCGGCCTGTCGATGGACTACGAGGTGTTTCTCCTCTCCCGCGTACGCGAGGAATACCTGCGCACCGGCGACAACGGCACGGCGATCGTCGAGGGCGTCTCGCGCACCGCCCGGATCATCACCTCGGCCGCCCTCATCATGGTGGCGGTCTTCCTGTCCTTCGTCGTCGCCGAGGACCCCTCCACCAAGATGTTCGGGCTCGGCCTGGCCACCGCGATCTTCATCGACGCCACGGTCGTACGCATGGTGCTGGTACCGGCGACCATGACACTCCTCGGCCGGACCAACTGGTGGCTGCCGAAGTGGCTGGACCGGATGCTTCCCCGCGGCCCGGTCGACACCGACGACACCGACGCGGAATCCGCGGGTGAGGCCCCGCGTCCACGGCTGGTCGACCGTTGACTCGACTCCTGCCCGCCTTTGGCGTCCGGCACCTCAGCGCGTCACCCAGGATCAAATCGAGTCGTGATCAGCGGGTGGTCCTGGTGAGGTCCTTGATCCAGATCATCGAGGCGCGCAGGTGGAGACCGGCGAGGTGGTTGTCGGGAGTCCTGTCGTATCGGTGGCGATGCCTCGCCATGCTTCGAGCTTGTTGATCAGGCGTTGGACGGTGTTCCGCTCCTTGTAGAGATCGGCGTCGTGGCTGACGGGTCGGCCACCTCTGGCCCCCTTCTTCTTCCGGTTGGCGGCCTGGTGCTCTTCTCCGGGATGACCGCCTTGATACGACGTTGGCGCAGGTGGGCGCGGTCTCCGCGGGACGAGTACCCCTTGTCTCCGGCGACCGCGTCCGGCCGGACGCGGGGTCGGCCGACGGGCCCGCGTACCCGAACCTTCTTCAGGGCGGGGGTGAACTGCCGGCTGTCCGCTGCCTGGCCTGTGGTCAGGATGAACGCCGCCGGGCGGCACTTGCGGTCGGCGGCGAGGCGGACCTTGACGGTCTGCCCGCCTCTGGAACGTCCGAGGAGGGCGGCCTTCAGCCGGAGTTTCCGCCGACGCCGGATGCGTCGTCGTTCTTCCAGCGCGGGATCACTTTCGGTCACTTGCCCGTTTTGCTGTTCGAGGCCGCTCCCATTGACCTGGCTGGCGTCCCGCCCATGCCGGAAGCGGTTGTGGACGGTCGACCAGGCGCCGCGTCACGTAAGACCGTCCATCGGGCCGGACCGTGCCACGAAGGAACACCCCGCAAATTGATCACGACTCGATACGCGCCCTGGGACGTCTTGGAGATGTTGGGTCAGTGTCTCGTTCCACGTACGCTCGGATCATGGTGCAAAGCCGGGCGGAAGACGTGGACAGCTATCTCACCGAAGTACCTGAGGAACGCAAGGCGGCTCTGAGCCGGCTGCGTGAACTGTGCCGTGCAGAGCTGCAGGGGTTCACCGAGGTGATGGCCCACGGGATGCCCGCCTATGAGCGGGATGGCATCGGGGAGATCGCCTTCGCGAGCCAGAAGCAGTACATCTCCTTCTACCTCCTGCGCAGCGATGTCCGCGAGGCGTTCGCTGAGCGGCTGGCGGGCCATGACATGGGCAAGGGCTGTCTACGCTTCCGTAGACCGGAGAAGATGGACTTCGCGCTCCTCCGGGATCTGCTGCGGGCCACGGCGGCCGGGCCGGGCAAGATCTGCTGACTACTGCGACGCATCACCGTCGTCTGGACGCAAGCGTTGATCCGGGTCGTGAAACGATCTTCGGACGGCTCGTGGCGACCTGACGGATGCGCAGTGGGAGCGGATGGAGGAGTTGTTGCCGCCGCTGCCGAGGATGGGGCGGACCACTTCCCACCCGTTGCTGAGCGACCCGGTCCGCGGCTTGGTCGCGAGGAATGAAGTGACCGTGATCCGCACCGAGATGGCTACTTTCCACCTGCCGGCCACCTCCAGCCAGGATGTGGAAGAGCGGTACCTCATGGACGGCGAGGAGACCAGCAGCGAGACCGTAGCCCTACACATCGACTCGACCATCCGCCTGGACCCCGAACCGGCCTGACCCCAGCCACACCCGAGATCGCCCTGCCGGCGGCCCGCCGGATGTGACAGGCCGCGCTGTACGGGGGTCTGTGCGGCGGGCGGTGGGCCCGTCGGCAGCCGGCCGTCGCGAACCGCTGGACGGACGTCGTTGATTCTTCTTCGTTTATCGGGGAAATAGTTGACCGCGAGCGATTATCGTCCCGGATGCCCGCCCACCCCGCCCGGACGAAAATGGGAGTGGACAGAGAAATCCTCTTGCGAAGGGAGGCAGGGCAGTGGGTATCAACACCGACCTGACCGAAGCTCAGAAGCGGGCGCTCAAGGAGAACGCGGACGACCTGGAACAGTTTCAGCGTCAATTGGATGAGGCGCATAAAAGGGCCCGGTCCCGCCTGGAGAGCGCGGGGCTGGTGACCGGCCTGGACACCATCAACTGCCTGATCTGCGTCATATGCGTGGGGTGGGAGAACGGCGAAGACGGTAAGTGCGCCAACTGCCCCCACGGACTCTTCTCGCACAACATCATCTAGTACTCCACCTGTAGACCGTGATCTTCATGTCTGGGATGCGGCTTGTCGCTGGTCATGGCTGATGCGTGATCGCTTTTGATGGCGGCGTCGCCAGTCGGACCGACCCAGCCGGTGGGCCGCAGCGCGGAGAGGCCGGATGGCGAGGGCGAGGAACAAGCGCTGGATCTCGTTGCAGGACAGCGGGAGGCCGGCCGACCAGCTCGTCAGAGGTGGACTGCCGGGCGTGTTCGTTCGCGCGGACCATCGCGAGGAAGGCGTGGGCGAGCATCGCAAAGGTGACCCAGCGGATCCCAAAGGGGTCGAGGCGGACCTGGTGCTCATCGAGGCCGGCCAGCCCTTTCTCGCTCTGGGCGGTCTCCTCGACCCGCCATCTCGATCCCGCGACCCGCACCGTCGTCGTCACCGGCACCTAATCCGGCGAGTAGCAGCGGTTGTAGGCGAGTTCGCCGCTGGCGCGGTTGCGGCGGATCAGCAGCTGGCGGCATCCATGAACCGTTCGATCATCGTGCGGGCCGGCTCCGGCTTGGTCGCGAAGACGGCTTCCTCGCCGAACGCTGCCGCCCGGCAGCGGTCCGGGTCGCCCGTCCAGGGAGCGCGGGACGTACAGCTCCCGGCCCACCCACGATGATCAAAGGCTCAACGGCTGCTGCATCTGTTCCCGTAACGGCCCCACCAGCAAGATCATAATCCACACAGCTGGAGCACTACGGTCCCCTACGGCCCCGCGGGCCGTGGAGAGCGCTCTGCATCGTTCCGCGAACCCCTTCCTTCAAGGGGCGCGGAAATCCGTGGACGGACCCGCGGAAGATCACGTACTGTGTGGCTTCACGCCCTGAGACGGATGGAAGGAGGCGAGTGCCGTGCAGTTCACACCTTTCCAGCGCTCCCTCTTCCCTGTCCCGGCGTAGTTCGTCAGTTCTGACCGGGAGCGCTCCAAGCAGCCTGTATCCCGGAGGAATCCATGACCGATCCGGTCATCCGCGCGCTCTCGGCGAGCGACGCACATCTTTTCGACGCACACCCCGACCCCCTCGGCGCCGGTGAGGGCCACCGGCGTACCCAGTTCCGCCCCGACTGGAAGCGCGTCGCCCTGCGCGACGGCGAGGTCGTCGCACGCGGTGCGTGGTGGGGCGGCCCCGACGACTCGGAGCCCGTCAACATCAACTGGTTCGACGTGGCCGAGGGCGAGGAGGAGGCCGGGGCCGAACTCCTGCGCTCCGCCCCCTGGCAGGTCGAACTCGAGATCAACCTGCCCGGCGGCTGGCGGGAAGAGACCCACCTGCGCGCCGGAGCCGAGGCGCGCTTCGCCGCCGCACGAGCCGCGGGGTACGAACTCCTGGTGGAACGCTTCCTGTACCGCTGGACCCCCGAGCGAGGTCTGCCCGAGCGGCCCGGACGCCTGCGCTTCAGCGCCGAACCCGACGACACCGTGTTCTTCGACGCGTTGCGCCGCATCCACTCCGCCACCCTGGACGCCCACGCGCTCAAGGCCATCGAGGAGGGCGGCCTCGACCAGGCCGCCCAGGAGGAACTCGACTTCTTCCACTGGTGCCCCTCCCCACGGGAATGGTGGCAGATCGCACACACGCCGGAGGGCGACCTGGCCGGCATCCACATCCCGGCCCACAACCCCTCCGGCCCGACGATCGGCTTCATCGGAGTCGTCCCAGAACAGCGCGGTCGCGGCTACGCCTACGACCTCCTCGCGGAGTGCACCCACCTCCTCGTCGAGCAGGGCGCGGAGTTCGTCAGCGGAGCGACGGACCAGGCCAACTTCCCCATGGCCGCGAACTTCGCCAAGGCCGGCTTCCCCGTCATCCGTGAACGCATCAACTTCCACCCGGCGGGCCAAGCGGCCTAGCGAGGAGTAGCACGCGGCGAGCGGTCCGGTCCGAGGGCAGGTCCGGACCGCTTGCTGGTCCCGGCGGGCCGCGCCCGTTCCCATACAGCCTCCACAAGCAAGATCACGATCTACAACTGGAGTACTAAGGGCTGTCCCGTAATCCGCGGCGGGTTGGCGCACGGCGTCGGATGTGGTGCATCGCAAGGCGGAGGGTCGTTCACATACTGGGCGTATTCGGGCGACCCGACAACGCAGCGAAGGGCCGTATCCGGCGTCGTGCGCCCGCCGGGGATTGCGGGACAGCCCTTAGGTGCATTTCACCGTCGCAACGCCATAGATGGAAAGGCTGAGCCAGACGTATTCGGGGAACCAGCTCATGTAGCTAGTCTCCCGCTTGCTCGCGTGGACCGGGCGCCCGACATCGCCGCACCGTATGTCCGCTCGGTTGTCATACCAGGGGTAGATGGTTGCCCCGGGCTGACCCTCGATTTGGTCCTTGAATTCGAAGTCGATGCCAAATGGTGTAAGCGTCCGCCGGTTTATGGACTGGATGGTGAAGTCCATGGTGAGATCAATGCGCGGTGTGACGAGCGGGCGGCGAACACGCCTGGCAATGACGACCATGTTCCGGATCAGTGCCGCGTTTCCTCCTATCGGATCGTTGAGGACGATGTTTCCGAAGGAGGTCTTCTTGGTCCAGACGTACAGGTCGCCGGCCGGCGGGTCCGTCGGCGGTGGAGGGTATGAAACTCCCAGGCTGTCCAGCGTCTCGGGCAAGGCCGTGAACTCGACCCCTGTTGCCTGAACGACGCTTCCCCCGCTCATGACGGGCTCAAGCTTCTCAAGCTGGAATGGGCCTTCGTCGGTTTTGGGCTGCTGAGTAGTGGTCATCGAGATCTTCCTGTCTTCGAGGGTGCTGCAAGGCGCCAGGTGGTCAGCACGATTAGTTGCGGGTGGAAGAACTGCAAGCTGTACCGTTCAAAGCGCGTATAGTTCACGCTGCGGCGCCTCAACTGGGCACTGTGCTCACCTGTCTCAATCATCCGACTTTCATAATCCGATCGCACCGCGAGCACCCCAGTCGGTTCTCCAGCGCCCGCTTCGCCCAAACGCCTGTGACACTTTGGGGTCCGAGTAGGAACGGACCAGGAAACCGGTGTTGCTGTCAGAACATTTGCCAGGGCTCTACCACCTGGTGGCGTGCAGTCCAGACGGTCGATCATCGGTCGTGTGTACGTAGAGCTCGTAACAGGATCTTGGTGAGATGTCCTGGTCGACCGTGACCGGTGTGACGATTCGGCCGTTCGTGGTGGTGTGAGTACTCGGCCGTGGATCGTGGATGACGACTTGTGGGCACTGATCGAGCCTCTGCTGCCGGCCTGGCCGGAGCGGTCGCCAGGCCCTCGGCCGGTGGCGGACCGACTGTGTCTGCAAGGCATCCTGTACGTCCTCTGCAACGACATTGCCTAGCAACTCCTGCCCCCTGAGCTGGGGTTCGGCTCCGGACAGACCTGCTGGCGCAGACGGGAGCGGTGGCAGCAGGCAGGGATCTTCGACCAGCTGCACCGCATTCTGCTCGCAGAGCTGAACGCGGCCGGCCGCCTCGACTGGTCCAGGGCCTGCGTGGACGGATCCCACATTCGGGCGAAAAAGGGGGCCGTCATGTCCGGCATCCGCGTGCCCGGGATCGGGAACGGCAGACCCAGGACGAGTCCGGACAGTGTGAGCGCGGATCGCGCGTATCCCTCCCGCGATCCGCACCTCTTTGCGCCGCCGCGGGGTCACTGCGGTGATCCCGGAACCCGCTGATCCGATCGCCTACCGCAAGCGGTGTGGCTCGCGCGACGGCTGCCCGCCCGGCTTCGACCGCCAGGCGTACAAGAACCGCAACGATGCATCAACGACTCAAGGATTGGCGCGGTATCGCCATGCGCACCCCACGAGCTCGCCGTGCACTACCTCGCGGCGCTTCAGGTCGTGCCGTGCGCGCCGACGTTTCCGCAACGGTGACTGGCGTGAACTGCTCGAACACCCCTGTTCACGCTGCTGTACTGCGCCTATGGCAGATCAAAGGCAGTGCAGTGGTTCGGACCGGGCAGTACCAGGGGGTCCAGGGCGGCATGTTCGGGGCAGGTGTCAGTGCGCAGTCCCCGGGGTCTGAGCGATTGTGTCTGCACCGGCTGGTGATGCCTGCCGGCAGCAGGGGGCGTCCTCACCTGCACGAGGGTCACGAGTCAGCCATCTTCATCCAGTCCGGCCAGGTCGAGGTGTGGCACGGGGAGGGGTTGGCCGAGCACGTGGTGCTGCGCGAGGGCGACTACATCGACATCCCTGCCGACACCCCGCACATGCCGGTGAACACGGGCACTGAGGACATGGTGTGCCTGGTCGCGCGGACCGATCCCAACGAGCAGGAAGGCGTCCGGCTCCTGGACCTGCCGGCCTGGCTTGAGACGCGAGTCGGGCCCCTGCCCGTTGGGGCAGGCTGACACCCCTCACCACGGCAGGACCAAGGCAGCTGGCCCACCAAGACCAGTTGCCAACGACGACCCCTGGAGCCGCACGCGGAGCGCGTCGGGCGACCGGCGCTGGGTCGTCCTGCCGTCCGCCATCGAGTGCGTGCTCACGCGCGAGTTCTGCGGTACGCCGCTCGCACTCGTCCCATCCGCCGAACTTGTGCTGCCACATCCGGGCGCCGAGCACCTGCCACACCGCTTCGGTCAGGTCCCTCAGGTATCTGGTCTTCGCCTCGTTGGTCCGCTCGGACAAGACCACGCCACGTGCGGTGGTGACGTAGGCGAACGCGATGCGCTGGACCTGATCGACAAGCCAGCTCAGGGCGAACTTCTCCACGTGGTCGTGCATCCACGTGGTCGACTCGTCGAGGTGTCCCAGCCACCGCGCCCGCTCCGAAGCGATCCGCTCGCGCACGACAGCAGTCACTTCTCACCGTCTACACCGCCTAACCCGCCTCTCCCTCCGAACAGGGTCTGCACCTGCTCGCCTCCTGGGCCGCCACGCTCCAGACCCAAGCACCGGCGTCACATGCCGGTGACTGAGGATGCCCGACCGCAGGAAGCCGGCTCTGGTCAGCTCAGCGATTTGTTGCCTTCGCCGGATAGGGATGGCCGGTACAGGCATCCGTGGCGCTCGGTGCCCACTGCACCAGGACGTGAGCGGTGCCGAATCCGATTGCGAGCAGCACATGGCGCCCCGCTCTCGACGCGTCGCACGAGGGGATAGCAAGGGCTGCTGGCAGGGGGTGTCCTGAGGGTCGGGGCATGGTTCGCAAGTTCCTGGTGACTTGGCTTGCCCAGTCGGACTCGGGAGTGGCCGCGCGGCTGGCAGCAGTTCGGCACATCCAGGGACCCATCGGATGGGGCGGCTACCTCTCCTCGCAGGGATTCTGAAACAGGCCGGCACACAGCTGGCTGTCCGAGTTCCTGGCCGTGGCCGCCGCTGTGGTCACCCTCCTTCGCCTGCTTGCGGGAGCTGGGCTTCCCGCAACCCCCTCGGCTTCCCCACACTCCCAAGGCCGTCGGCGGCGGAGCAGGTGCATGGCGGTGCCGCAGCGGGCGGATCCGCCCCGCCCTGCCGTCTGGCTGCTACCGGCCCGCATCCGATTCATCCGCTTTGCCGTTTTAGCCCTCTGGTGCAGGGTAGGCGAAGTCCACGGCGCACTCCTGGCGCGGTCCCGCCGTGCCGCACACGAAGACGCCCAGTCGGAAGTCGTGGCCACCGGGGGGTGACGCCCCCGGGCCATCGCCGCCGGGCAGACGCCGTGAAGTCACTCGGAAGCGGGTGACAAAGAAGCGCACCGTTTGATTTCCGACGCCTGCGGTCATGGCTGAGGCGTCCGACCGACCAACCCTTCGGGAGCAGGCTAATGACGACAGAGCATCCCCCCACGACCTCGGATGCCGGCGACGACCGCCTGCCGGGCACACCCGCCTCTGCGCCCCCCTCTTTGGCGGAACCGACGCATCCGGTGGAGCCGCTTCCTCCCAAGCCCGACCAGGCCGGCCCGGAAACCGTGAGCCCCACAGGGCAGGCCACCGGTGCGGAGCCCGGCCGTAGTGCCCAGAGCGGCGCGTACCTCACCACCGCCTAGGGCGCCCGGCTCCACGACACCGACCACTCCCTCAAGGCCGGCGCGCGAGGACCCGCCCTGCTCCAGGACCACCATCTGCGCGAGAAGATTACGCACTTCGACCACGAGCGGATCCCGGAGCGGGTGGTGCACGCCCGCGGCGCCGCCGCGCACGGCGTGTTCCAAAGCTACGGAACAGCCGGTGAGGTGACGCGAGCCGCGTTCCTGGCCAAGGACGTCGAAACTCCGGTGTTCGTCCGGTTCTCCACCGTGCTCGGCTCACGTGGCTCCGCCGACACCGTCCGGGACACACGTGGGTTCGCGACCAAGTTCTACACGGAAGAGGGGACGTTCGACCTGGTCGGGAACAACATTCCCGTCTTCTTCATCCAGGACGCGATCAAGTTCCCCGACATCATCCACGCCGGAAAGCCCCATCCGGACCGGGAGATCCCGCAGGCGCAGAGCGCCCACGATACTTTCTGGGACTTTGTCTCCCTGCATACCGAGGCCACCCACCACACGCTGTGGAACATGTCCGACCGCGGCATCCCCCGCTCCTTCCGCATGATGGAAGGCTTTGGGGTACACACGTTCCGCCTGGTCGACGCGGCCGGTGCCACGGTGCTGGTGAAGTTCCACTGGAAGCCGAAGCTGGGCGTGCACTCCCTGGTCTGGGAGGAGGCTCAACTGATCAACGGCATGGATCCCGACTTCCATCGAAGGGACCTCGCCGACGCCATCGAGTCCGGCGCGTTCCCCCAGTGGGAGCTGGGCATCCAGATCTTCCCCGACACCCCGGAGCAGACCTTCGAGGGAATCGACCTCCTGGACCCCACCAAGTTCGTGCCGGAAGAACTCGCACCTGTGCAGCCCATCGGGCTGATGACCCTGAACGCCAACACCAGCAACTACTTCGCCGAGACCGAACAGGTCGCCTTCCACCCCGGCCATCTCGTCCCGGGCATCGAGGTCACCGACGACCCGCTTCTCGCCGGACGGCTCTTCTCGTACCTCGACACCCAGATCAGCCGGCTCGGCGGCCCGAACTTCGGCCAGATCCCGATCAACCGCCCCCACGCGCCCGTCAACGACATGCTCCGCGACGGCATGCACCAGACCGCCGTGCACACCGGCGTCGCCCCCTACCGGCCCAACAGCCTCGACCAGGGCTGCCCCTTCCTCGCCGGCGCCGACACGGGCGCCTTCATCGAAACGCCTGTGAAGGTCCCCGCCGCGAGCAAGCGCCGCGAAGCCTCCGCCTCCTTCGCGGACCACTTCACCCAGCCCCGACTCTTCTGGCTCAGCATGACCCCGCCGGAACGCGAGCACATCATCGCCGCCTACACGTTCGAGCTGAGCAAGTGCTACGAGCAGCCGATCAAGGAACGCGCCCTGCGCGTGCTGGCCAACATCGACCCCCAACTCTGCGGACAGGTCGCCACCGGCCTCGGGCTGCCGACACCCAAGGCGACCGTTCCCCTCGCCGACACCGACCCGAGCCCCGCCCTCTCGCAACTCGGAGCGACCTGGCCGACGGACGGACGCGTGATCGGGATCGTCGCCGACGAGGGCGCCGACCTGGACGGTGTACGCGCAGCCCGGCAGGCCGTACTGGCGGCCGGCATGGTGCCTCTCGTCATCGCGCCTCGAGGCGGCACCCTCGGCACCGCCGGGGACCCGATCACCATCCAGCGGACCTTCGCCAACGCCCGCTCCGTCGAATTCGACGCGCTCTTGCTCGCCGGTGCGCCTGGGCACGGAGCCGACGCCTACGGTGCACGGGACGCCAAGGCAGGGATGGCCACCGCCGGCGACCCCGACCCCCGGGTCCTCCTCCTGCTCACCGAGGCCTACCGCCACGGCAAGGCCATCGGCGCGTGGGGTAGCGGCGAGGAGCTGCTCCGGGCCGGCGGCATCGGCTCCGAGGGCGACGGCATCGACGTGACCGACAGCGGCACAACGGCGGTCGAGAAGGTCAAGGACGCCCTGGCCGGGCACCGCGTCTGGGACAGGTTCCCGGCCGCGCTCTGACCACCCCGGGCCATGCCTGTGCCCCACCCGCGGCGTGCTCCCACTTGCTTTCCCGCTGCGTTGGTGCCGCGCTGATCCGGTCGGTCCGTACTCGAGCGGTCCCGTGTCCCGGGAGGGGGCCATGCGGCGGTCGCAGGCCGTGGCGCCAGTCGCTCATGCCCGGCCTTGCGGCACAGCGGACGATCCCCGCCCCCGCTGCAGCCGCCCGCACATCGCGCGCCCCGCAAGCCCGGTGTGCGGGCGGCCCCTCCTCCTTCAGCCCCCGCACAGCGGCAAGCAGTCGATGGCCCACGCGTCTCTCCGCGACGTCCCCCGCACCGTCCCGGCGCCGCACCCCGCACCCAAGCCACCCGCACCCGCCACGCGCGCGACGTCCCCGCCGCCGGCGGCATCGCCTGCCGCGCCATCGCGGCGTACGCCGCCGTCGTTCCGCGCCGTGCTCCGCCACCGCTATTGCACTCGCCTGCTGACGGCTTCGGTGACCGGCCGTCTCCCGATGGGCATGGTGCCCGTCGCGCTGATCCTCGCCGCCGGGGCCGACGGGCACTCCCTCGCCACCGCCAGCCTCCTGGCCGTCCTCGCCGTCGCTGCCGCAGCCACCCTCGCCGGTTCGCTCGCCTTCGCCACCGTCCACCCCGCTCGCGTCTGGTGGCTGGCACCCTGGCCCCAGCGACGTTCTCGGCGTCCTGCGCTCGCCCGCCATACGCTCTCTTCTGGCATCCCTGGTGTTCCTCGGCGCCCTCGACGTCGCAGCTATCGCCGCGGCCGAACAACAGGTCAGCGCCGTACGGCGGGCGCGGTCCGCTCGCGCACGCCGTCTGAAGAAGGACTTGGAGGTCTCGCAGCGACAGCGCTACGCCGCTGCCACGGGCCGGGTCCTGATGGCCGGGATGAACTGCGTCAGACCGGGTCGCGAGACCCGTCTGATCTACCGGACCCAGACGTACCGGGGCCGCACTGGCGAGAAGACGGGCTTCCGGGCCCGCGAGTTCGCGGACCTGCTGGCCTCTGCCCGCCGGCAGCTCGACGGTGCCCCGCTGATCGTGGTGTGGGACAACGCCAGCACTCACCACGCCAAGGCGTTGCGGGAGTTCTGCGAACGCAACAGCAAATGGCTGACCATCGTCAAGCTCCCGCCTTACGCACCCGACCTCAACCGGGTCGAAGGCGTATGGGCCCACCTGAAGAAGTCCCTGGCCAACCTCGCACCCCGCACGATCGACGACCTCACCCCGCTCGTGAAGAACCGCCTACGCGCCATCCAACGCCGACCGCAGATCCTCGTCGGTTTCATAGCCGAGACCGGACTCGGTCTGGAGCCTCCGTAGCCTGTCACCCCACCCTTTCAACCTCAGCGGCAACGTCAGCGGACGGGGGCGAAGCAGGATGGCGGTTCGTCGCCGTCGCTGGCGGTCGTCTCGGTCATCGCCGGGCCGTTGAGCGCGGTGCTGAGGATGTCGATGTCTGCTGACTACTGCGACGCATAGCTTGTTGTCTGGAAGCAAGCGTTGATCAAGGTCGTGAAACGATTTTCGGATGGCTCGTAGCGACCTGACGGATGCACAGTGGGAGCGGCTGGAGGCTGTGTGGCCGCTGCTGCCGAGGATGGGGCGGACCACTCCCGCCTCACACCGGTGGCTGGTCGACCCGGTCCGCGGCTTGCCGGCGAAGAATGCCAATGGTTTTCTGAGGCCAGGCGGGAGAGGGACGGAACCTGATCCCTCGTCAAAGTTCGTAGGGGTAGAGACTGACATTCTCGCGCTCGAAGAAGAGCTCGGCCCACGTGTCGGCGACGTCATCGGGGAGCGGATCAGCGAAATCCAGCAGGATCTTGGTGCCGTCCAAGTCCAGTACTGCGGCACCGTCCTGGGTGAGGCTGAGCTGTCCGCGCAGGACCATCCGCACCACCTACGGGCCTGCGGGAATCCAAGAAACAGGAGACCCGGCAGCTCATCTCCGATGTCGCCACCGGCTTGTTCCTCGCCCAGGGTTTCGAGCAGACCACCATCGCCGACATCGCCGACATCGCCGCCGCCGCGCGGGCGGCGAAGAAGACAGTGACCAACTACTTCCCACGCAAGGAGGACCTGGCCCTGGACCACCAGGACGCCTTCACCGTCTCCCTGGCCTCTACGGTGGCCGACCGCCAGGCCGGCGAGTCAGCCCTGTCGGCCCTGCGCCGCACCTTCACCGAAGCGGTCGTAGCCGCCGACCCGGTCGCCGGGTTCTCCGGCCCTGACTTCGCCCGCATGATCGCCGACAGCCCTACCCTCTCCGCACGCCTACGCGACCTGCACGACCTGCGAGAGGCCGCCTTGGCCGACGCTGCCGGCGCACTGCTCCGTGTCGACGATCCCCTCCTGGCCGCGAACCACTTCTCCGGCCTCCTGCTGTGGATTCCGGTGAACAAGGCCATGTTCACCGGCCGGTCCCAGGACACCGAAGCCGACCTCGACCGCTACGCCGCCGCCGGCGCCCGCGTCTTCCTCGCCGCCTATCGCTGACCACCGCGCCGCAACAGCCGATCTGTCAGACCGGAAAGGGGCCGCATGACGGCTTCGCGTTCGTAGGGGTCGGAGGGGCCTGAGGGGTCGGAGATCTTCAGGCCGCTTCCGTTGTCGGTGCCGGCGACGGGGCCTGGGCGTGCTGGATGACGTGGGTGAGTTCGTGGGCGAGGGTGTGTTTGTCGGTGCCGCAGTCGCCGCGGGGGAGTAGCCGCCGGGGGTGTAGGCGCGGGCTCTGACCTCGGCGCCGAGCCGGGACTCCATGTCGGTGCGGGTGGCGTCGTTGAGGGGACGTCCAGAGGTGCGCAGCACGTCGTGGACGGCCGAGCGCTGCACGGCGGGCTGTCCGGCCCGTGCGTTCTGCTGGTGGCCGCAGCCGGCCGCGTGCTGGTGCTGCTCCTGGGCCCAGGGGGACCCGCCTGGCGCAGGAGCTGAATCAGCGCCGTGTTCCCGGCGGGTGCGCTGGATGTCGGGGGCATCGGATGGGGCGAGCTGCTGCAACCGTATGGCTCAACCGTCCCTCGTCCTCGAGAGCTCCATACGAAATGATCTTCGAGGTGGCCGGGCGCTTGGTGAGCCCTTGCGTAGGCGGTCGGCCTGGCTGTCGGTCTTCTCCGGGATGACAGTGCTCACCCAGGTAGCCGTCGGGGTCGAGCACGCGCTCCAGCAGGGTGGCGGGCAGTGTCTCGGTCAGCTCGCCCGTCTCCCTCTTGCCCGTGTCCGGTGCGCGGGTGGGCTGTGGGGCCGCCGTGTCGAACGCGTCGTCAGCGGGGCCGGCCGCTATCGCAGGGCTGCGGGGCTTCGTCGGGTTCGGCATCCCCGGTTCACTGGTCGACGACCCCGGACTCCGGCCGCGGCTTCGGGTGAAGGGCCTGCGGGAGCTCGCGCCCGGGGTGTTCGTCTTCGCGCTGATGCTCACCGCTACCCCGTGGGTGCCGGGCTGGTACCTGATCGTGTTCGCCGCCGTACCCGCTGGAGACGCCCTCGTCGTGTTGCGCAGCGGCGGGCCGAAGGCCACCGCGTACGGCGTCCACGCCGCGACCTCCGCGGTGATGCTGCCGACCGGCATCTGCCTCCTGGTCTGACGCGCCGGATCCACGCCCTGGCGCGAGAAGATCCGGCTCGACCTCTGTGGTGCCGGCCCACCCCCGGGGGCCTGCGGCGATGACCTCACTGATCCGGCTACTCCTGTAACCGGCACGGCGTGGGTCACTCCCGTGGCAGCACGGTGAGCACGCGGATGACGTGCTCGCGGAATTCCTTCATGAAGTCGCTCAGGAACTGGCGGGTCGATTCGTCTCTGACTTCGCCGTCTTCGCCGAACACCTCGGGTGTGAACTTGATGTACGCCTCGGGCGCGGTCATCTGCCGAGCGTTGCAGAACGCCATCACCGCCCTCAGGCTCTGCTGGGCGACCGCTGTGCCGATCTGCCCGATCGATGCGCCGATGAGCGCAGCGGGAATGTGGTCGAAGGAGTTCTGCCCCCAAGGGCGCGAGGCCCAGTCGATCGCGTTCTTCAGCGCCCCCGGAATCGACCGGTTGTATTCCGGCGTCACGAACAGCACAGCGTCCGATCGGGTGATCGCCTCCTTCAAGGCGAGGGCCTCCGCCGGGTAGTCGCTGTCGTAGTCAGGGCTGTACAGCGGAAGGTTCCCGATCGGGATCTCGGTGAACCGCAGGTCCTCTGGCGCCAGCCCGATCAGGGCTTTGGACAGCACGCGGTTGATCGAAGTCGAGGACAAGCTGCCGACGAAGTAGCCGACGTCGTAGACAACCATCAGGTACGCCTCCCAGAATCGCTGAAGCCGATCGGGGCGATGAGCGCCCGTTCGGGACAGAAAGCACCTTATGGGGGCGCTGCTGGGGTGCCCGTCCGCGGACACGCGTGACGCGGACACATTCTCTGGCACTCGTCATTGCGCGGGACCTCGTCGACCCCGTGGTGCAGTCGCGCAGGGCTCGGTCCCGGCGGTGGTGTGGTCCACTTCAGCACCTGCGCGTCAGCGTCGCTCGACCCCTGCGGCACCCCCGGGTGCCCCCAGCGGCTGATGTCTGGGCTGACGGCTGGGCGGGTGTGGGGGATGGCCACGGTGGGGCCCGGCGTGCCGGGCTGCGCGACCCGCCGGGAGAGATCCTCGGGAAGCGACGGTCCGAGCTGTCCGCGGATCGGCGGCAGGGGGAGGGCTACGGCAGCTCGCGGCGCACCAACGCACGTGCGAACGGTTCCCCGGTCCTTCGCGCGTAGGCCATCCGCTCGCGCACCTCGCTGAGTGTGCGGGGACGATAGCCGGGGCCGCCACAGCAACTCTTGTGGAAACGCACCCCGGCATTCAAAAGCACCGACAGGGTCCGCCAGGCGGCAGTGTCGCGCCGCCGCGGCGCAGCGAAGGCAGCACCCACATGGATCAACGGCTCGGCGCAGCGAGGGCAGAGCCGCTCGTGGTCACCGGGATACGACTGCTTGTAGGAGGCCCGACACGGCAGGCAGACAAAGGAGGTCTTCGTGTGGGCCATGCCGGCCAGAGTACGGCCAGTCCGGGATGAACTCGACCGGGTTTCCGTGACATCCAGCATGATCGAGGGCGGAGGCTTCACCGTGGGCGTGGGCACGCTGTCACCCGAGCATGACTTCGAGGGATCGGGGCACGAGAGGGTGAAACCTCAAGGAGGAGCAATGTCAGCGTTGTTGACCCGCATCAGGCGCTTCACGCGCAGTCCGCAGGGCCGGCGGGCTGTTGCCGCGGTTCGTCAGGCCGCTCGTGACCCCCGCAATCGTGCGCAAGCCGGCCGCCTCCTGGGTCGCCTGCGTCGGCGGCGGTGAGTTGGGGGATGCAGTCGGAAGAGTCCCGGCCGAGGTGACTGCACCCGGCCGGGCTCAGGCGGTCGGCGCATTGAGCTCGAACGAGATCCGCACCGGGGCCCGCCCGTGCTGTGTCGGCTTCCTCGGGAGTCGTTTCGCGGCCGACCGAACGATCCTGCGCAGTCTGGGGTGCGGTACCAGCCTTCGCCTGGATCCGGTGTCATGAAAGCATCAAGCGATGACCGAACCGAGCAGCGCCGTCGGCCGCACTTTCCGGCGCGAGACCGAACTGGTCGTCAACGAGATCGCCCAGGGGCTCCGCCCGTTGGACGATGGTGTGAGCTGGTTCTCCGGCCTCGCCCCGACGCGCCAGCAGATGGTTCTGCAGGAAGTCGCTGGTTATGCGTTGCAGGCGCACATAACAGCTGTGGACGGCCGTGTGGGGGTGGCGCGGTCCGGCGTGAAGCCCACCGCTAACCCCTCGGTGATGATCTGCATGGACCCGCCCCGCTATGGGTTCGCAGGCATGCCCTCCGCCGAACACGTCAAGGCGTTCCGCGTCCTCGTTTCGGTGTTCGCCGTTGCTGACACCCGCCGCCGCGAGACGTACTGCAAAGGCGCCTGCGGACACGCATGGCACAACCTGCCGGCGGTATCCGAGCAGCCGTAGCATCAGCTACTCCGCCTCTGGCTGGGCCGGCTATCTGGGCGGCACTCCCCGGGTGACAACCTCTGCAGGTCAGCGCGCTGCGGGTGGGGGAGACGTGAGCAAGTCTGGTCAGTCGAGGTGCAGGACTGACCCCCGGCTCACTTCGCCATCACGCGCTCGGCGATACCGGGTGGCGTGATCGGTCGGGCCCCGGCGGGTATGTGAGCCTCTCATCGGCCACCAAACTGGCCGGTCCGTGGGCTTGGTGCCCCGCCAACCCGCTGGAACTAGGGTGGGGACATGGCACTGGTCACAAAGGGATCGCGGCTCATTGGACGGCACTACTTACCGGTGGCGGCTCCGGGGACGGCCGACCTACGACCAGGGCCTCGCCCATTCCCCCCTTACCTACGCAGCCGAGCACGCTGAGACGCCGGGCACCACACTGGTGGCTCGGCGCCTTCTTCCTGCCGTGGTCGCCGCGTGAGACGGCCGGCCCCGTCGTGGCGGCGCGCACCGACTGCGCGTCGATGATCCCCGCGGTGGGCTCGGCCTCGCGGCCCTCGCGGCCCTTGCGTTCACGGAGCGTCCCGCGCGGTCGGTCGTGGAACTGGGCGATCAGCCCGTGCTCGCGCCGGCGGCGGAAGAAGGCGTAGACCCGGGCCCGTG